>NZ_JBPCDC010000001.1:3168788-3648788 GCF_050972075.1 Saccharopolyspora hattusasensis | reverse complement strand
CACTGGTCAAGTGGTCCTGCGCCGACAATGTAGCGGGGCTGAAGCGCACCGCCGAAGCCATGCCAATGACACTGTGTGTTGTTGGGTAGGGGAGCGTCCTGCATGCGGTGAAGCGCCGGAGTGATCCTGGTGTGGAGTGTGTGGGAGTGAGAATGCAGGCATGAGTAGCGAGTGCAGAGTGAGAATCTCTGCCGCCGGATGACCAAGGGTTCCTGGGGAAGGTTCGTCCGCCCAGGGTGAGTCGGGGCCTAAGGCGAGGCCGACAGGCGTAGTCGATGGATAACGGGTTGATATTCCCGTACCCGTGTTGATGCGTCCATAGCGAAACCTTTGATACTAACCATCTTGGTGTGTGTTGATCCTTTGGGTGATATGCGTGCTGGCATGGGACCTGATGGGGCGGTAGTTAAGTGATGGGGTGACGCAGGAGGGTAGCTCTGCCAGTGAGTGGTTGTACTGGTGTAAGCCTGTAGCCCGGTGTGTAGGTAAATCCGCATGCCTTGTGGGTGAGGGGTGATGCGTAGCCGTTGTGGCGATGTGAGTGATCCCATGCTGTCGAGAAAAGCCTCTAGCGAGTGTCTTCACGGCCCGTACCCGAAACCGACACAGGTGGTCAGGTAGAGAATACCGAGGCGGTCGGGTGAACTGTGGTTAAGGAATTCGGCAAATTGCCCCCGTAACTTTGGGAGAAGGGGGGCCACTGCTGGTGAACCGACGTGCTTGGGGAGCTGGTGGTGGTCGCAGAGGCCAGGGAGAAGCGACTGTTTACTAAAAACACAGGTCCATGCGAAGCCGTAAGGCGATGTATATGGACTGACGCCTGCCCGGTGCTGGAACGTTAAGAGGACCCGTGAACCCTTTGGGGTGTAGCGGAGAATTTAAGCGCCAGTAAACGGCGGTGGTAACTATAACCATCCTAAGGTAGCGAAATTCCTTGTCGGGTAAGTTCCGACCTGCACGAATGGCGTAACGACTTCTCCGCTGTCTCGACCACAGGCCCGGTGAAATTGCAGTACGAGTAAAGATGCTCGTTTCGCGCGGCAGGACGGAAAGACCCCGGGACCTTTACTATAGCTTGGTATTGGTGTTTGGTTCGGCTTGTGTAGGATAGGTGGGAGACTGTGAAGCATTCACGCTAGTGGGTGTGGAGTCGTTGGTGAAATACCACTCTGGTCGTTCCGGGCATCTAACTCGGGTCCGTGATCCGGATCGGGGACAGTGCCTGGTGGGTAGTTTAACTGGGGCGGTTGCCTCCTAAAGGGTAACGGAGGCGCCCAAAGGTTCCCTCAGCCTGGTTGGCAATCAGGTGTTGAGTGTAAGTGTATAAGGGAGCTTGACTGTGAGACTGACGGGTCGAGCAGGTGCGAAAGCAGGGACTAGTGATCCGGCACTGGCTGGTGGAAGCGGTGTCGCTCAACGGATAAAAGGTACCCCGGGGATAACAGGCTGATCTTGCCCAAGAGTCCATATCGACGGCATGGTTTGGCACCTCGATGTCGGCTCGTCGCATCCTGGGGCTGGAGTTGGTCCCAAGGGTTGGGCTGTTCGCCCATTAAAGCGGCACGCGAGCTGGGTTTAGAACGTCGTGAGACAGTTCGGTCCCTATCCGCCGCGCGCGTAGGAGACTTGCGGAAGGCTGTCCCTAGTACGAGAGGACCGGGACGGACGAACCTCTGGTGTGCCAGTCGTTCTGCCAAGGGCGTGGCTGGTTGGCTATGTTCGGGAGGGATAACCGCTGAAAGCATCTAAGCGGGAAGCCTGTTCCTAGATGAGGTCTCCCACCCGTTGTGGGTTAAGGCCCCCAAGAGATGATTGGGTTGACAGGCCAGATATGGAAGCACGGTAACGTGTGGAGTTGACTGGTGCTGATAGGCCGAGGACTTGCTCACAAAGATTGCTACGCACCCACTATACGGTTCTGGGGCAACAACCAGAACCTTTTGATAATTGAACATGTGTCATTCGTGTTCTGACGCCTGGTTTCCCGTCGTTTCGGCGGGGTGAGGGTTGTCGGTGGCGATGGCGGGGAGGGTCCGCCCGGTCCCATTCCGAACCCGGTAGCTAAGCTCCCCAGCGCTGATGGTACTGCACTCGACAGGGTGTGGGAGAGTAAGACACCGCCGACACACTATTTAAGGGAGAGCCCCTCTTTCCTTCCGGAATCGGAAGGAAAGAGGGGCTCTCTCCATTTCTGCATCCCCGAAATCCCCGCGTGGCGGCCGACGAGAAGCAACCGGGCCGCGAGGCGGGCATCGTCGGCTCCTTCGGCCACCAGATCGTCGGCTCCTTCGGCCACCGGGGGGACGGGACACCTCCGACGGCGCAGCCGGTGGCTGCCACCTGCGGCGGTGGTCACTCGGGTGGCGTAGTTCGAGGGCTCGATCGCGAGGTTCGTCCGGCTTAGACTCGGGAGTTAGTGAACTCGTTCACAAGCGGGTTCCCGGGGCGGTCCACCGGGACGAGCGGGCCGCGCCGCGCATTGCACCGGACCAAGGAGTGTCATGACCAGCGCCACCAGCCGCCGCCGACCGGACGAAGACGCCGAGGTGATCGTCGTCGGAGCCGGACCGGCCGGATCGACGGCTGCGACGTACCTGGCCCGCGCCGGCCTGGACGTCCTGCTTCTTGAGAAGAGCGTCTTCCCGCGGGAGAAGGTCTGCGGCGACGGCATCACCCCGCGGGGTGTCAAGCAGCTCATCGACCTGGGCATCGACACCCGGGAGGAAGCGGGATGGTTGCACAACCGGGGTCTGCGCGTCGTCGGCGGCGGCGTTCGGATGGAACTGGACTGGCCGAGCCTGGCCGAGTTTCCGCCCTACGGCGTGGTCCGCCCCCGCAACGACTTCGACGACCTGCTCGCCCGCAACGCCCAGCGCGCCGGGGCTCGCCTGCTGCAGCAGACGACGGTGACCGGCGCGGTCACCGACGAGCGAACCGGCCGGATAACCGGGGTCGAGGCCAAGACCGGGCCGGAGCGCACGCCGGTCACGTACCGTGCGCCGTTGGTGCTGGCCTGCGACGGGGTTTCGGCCCGGTTGGCGCTGTCGGTGGGCATCGAGAAGCGTGACGACCGGCCGATGGGCGTCGCGGTGCGCCGGTACTACACCAGCCCGCGCACCAAGGACGACTTCCTGGAGTCGCACCTGGAGCTGTGGGACCGCTCGAACCCCGACGAACCGAAATTGCTGCCGGGCTACGGCTGGATTTTCGGGATGGGCGACGGCACCGTCAACGTCGGGCTCGGCATCCTGTCCACCTCCAAGGCCTACGGCAAGACGGACTACCGCCAGCTGATGCGTTCCTGGTTGGACGGAACCCCGGAGGAGTGGGGTTTCCGGGAGGAGAACGCCACCGGCCGGATCGGCGGCGCGGCGCTGCCGATGGGCTTCAACCGGATGCCGCACTACCGCAACGGCCTGCTGCTGGTCGGCGACGCCGGCGGGATGGTCAATCCGTTCAATGGGGAAGGCATCGCCTACGCGATGGAGTCTGCCGCGCTGGCAGCGGAATGCGTGGTGCACGCGCTCGCCCGACCGGAGGGATTCTCGCGGGAGCAGGCGCTGCGCCGGTACCCGACCGCGGTGCAGCAGGCGCTCGGCGGCTACTTCCGGATGGGCAACATCTTCAGCAAGTTGATTGGCAATCCCACCGTCATGCGGGTGGCTACCAAGCATGGTCTACCGAGGACCACGCTGATGCGTTTTGTGTTGAAACTGTTGGCAAATCTCTACGACGAGAAGGGCGGCGACACGATGGACCGTGTGATCAGCACCACTACTCGGCTGACCCCTAGCGCTTGATGGCACGAGTCTGGTCAGATGTCCCGAGTGGTGTGCCGGACCTCTCAAAGTTAGGTTCGCCTCACCACGGAGTCGATACGGTCGACCGCATAGAGTGCGCACCGAAGCCGTAGATGTGTTCTGCGTCTCGGCGGGGGCCGCCGAAGGAGGGCAGCGGAGTGCTTGATGCCTACGTCCCGCTGGTGTTGTTGTTCGCGCTGGCGCTCGCGTTCGCGGTGTTCTCAGTCGCGATCGCGCCACTGGTCGGTCCCCGCCGGTACAACAAGGCGAAGCTCGACGCCTACGAGTGCGGCATCGAGCCGTCGCCGCAGCCGGTGATCGGCGGCGGCCGGATGCCGGTCGCCTACTACCTGACCGCGATGTTGTTCATCCTGTTCGACATCGAGATGGTCTTCCTCTACCCGTTCGCGGTGTCTGCGGACGCCCTCGGCCTGTTCGGCGTGGTCGAGATCGTGCTCTTCATCGCAACCGTCGGTTTCGCCTACGTCTACGTCTGGCGAAGAGGCGGCCTGGACTGGAACTAGGGAACGCCCGAGCGGGCCGGCCCACGACTTTCGGAAGAACTAGCCGCAACGGAGCGGGAAGGAGTGCCGGAGATGGGGCTCGAAGAGCAGCTGCCAAACGGCATCCTGTTGGCAAACGTTGAAAAGCTCGTCAACTGGACCCGGAAGACCTCGATGTGGCCGGCGACGTTCGGGTTGGCCTGCTGCGCGATCGAGATGATGACCGTCGGCGGTTCCCGCTACGACATCGCGCGCTTCGGCATGGAGCGGTTCTCCGCCACACCCCGCCAGGCCGACCTGATGATCGTCGCGGGCCGGGTCACCAACAAGATGGCGCCGGTGCTGCGGCAGATCTACGACCAGATGCCGGAACCGCGCTGGGTGCTGGCGATGGGTGTGTGCGCCTCCAGCGGCGGAATGTTCAACAACTACGCGGTCGTGCAGGGCGTGGACCACGTGGTGCCGGTGGACATGTACCTGCCGGGCTGCCCGCCGCGGCCGGAGATGCTGCTGGACGCGATCCTCAAGCTGCACGCCAAGATCATGGACGAGCCGATCAACGCGAAGCGCGCGCAACTGAAGCTGGAGAACGGTGAGCGCACCCCGATGATCCCGTCCTCCGAGCGGTACGCGCCGAAGAACTGGGCGCAGCGGCGCCGGGCCGAGCGGCAGCAGGCCGCGCAGCGCCGCGAAATGGGTTCCGATCCGTCGTTGGGGGCGCTGGACCCAGCGCCGAAGCGCCCCCGCGAGCTCAAAGCGGGCAGGTGAGTTCGGTTGGCAGACAATGAAGCCCAGTCCCGGGCGGTGGAGCCGGTCCGGCAGGAGCCCGCGCCGGTCTCCGGTCGCGCCCGCCGGGGCATGTTCGGGGTTCGCGGCACCGGTGACACCTCCGGCTACGGCGGCCTGCGGCTGCCGGCCTACGTGCCGCCCGCCGCTGAGCGCCCGTACGGAGGTTGGTTCGACGAGGTCGCCGACAATCTCTTCGCCGCGCTGCACGAGCAGGGCCTGCCCGCGGACACCGTGCAGCAGGTGACCGTCGATCGCGGGGAGATCACCTTCTACGTGCACCGCGACCACCTGCTTGAGGTCTGCCGGACGCTGCGGGACGACCCGGCGCTGCGCTTCGAGCTGTGCAGCTCGGTGTCCGGTGTGGACTACGGCCCGGAGGTGCCGCAGCGGCTGCACTCGGTCTACCACCTGACCTCGATGACCTACCGGCGCCGGATCCGGCTGGAGGTCGTGCTGGAGGTCGACGATCCGCACCTGCCGTCGGTGGTGCCGGTGTATCCGACCGCCGACTTCCAGGAACGCGAGACCTGGGACATGTTCGGCATCGTCTACGACGGGCACCCGGCGCTGACCCGGATCCTGATGCCAGACGACTGGGACGGCCACCCGCAGCGCAAGGACTACCCGCTGGGCGGGATCCCGGTGGAGTACAAGGGCGCCGAGATCCCGCCGCCGGACCAGCGCAGGGCGTACTCGTGATAGCCGCGCGGCGAGGGTTTTCCGCAATTTCAATGGAAATCAGACCTCTGATTTTCATTGAAATTGCGGTCCGAGGACCGCAGCACACTGCGGAGAGGTGCTGGAGATGACTACCGAACCACTGGCCGACACCGGCTTCGGCGACCCGCACGCCCACCCGGGCGAGGCGCAGTCGCGGGAGACCACCGAGGGCCGGGTCTACACCGTCACCGGCGGCGACTGGGACGAGTTCATCGACGAGACGTCCGGCGAGGAGCGGGTCGTCATCAACCTCGGCCCGCAGCACCCGTCGACCCACGGCGTGCTGCGGCTGGTGCTGGAGCTCGAAGGCGAGACGGTCACCAAGGCCCGCTCGGTGATCGGCTACCTGCATACCGGCATCGAGAAGAACACCGAGTACCGCACCTGGACGCAGGGCGTCACCTTCGTGACGCGGATGGACTACCTGGCGCCGTTGCACAACGAGGCCGCTTACTGCATGGCGGTGGAGAAGCTGCTGGGCATCGAAGCGCCGCGGCGGGCGCAGGTGTTCCGGGTGCTGCTGATGGAGCTCAACCGGATCTCCTCGCACCTGGTGTTCCTGGCGACCGGCGCGATGGAGCTCGGCGCCACCACCGGTATGACCTTCGGCTTCCGCGAGCGCGAAGAGGTCCTGCACCTGCTGGAGTACCTGACCGGCCTGCGGATGAACCACGCGTTCATCCGCCCCGGCGGCGTCTCCCAGGACCTCCCGGTGGACTACCGGGAGAAGATCCTGAGCTTCGTCAAGGTCATGGACTCGCGGCTGCCGGACTACGACAAGCTGTTCACCGGCCAGCCGATCTGGAAGCAGCGGTTGAAGGACGTCGGCTACCTGCCGCTGGACGGCTGCATGCAACTCGGCATCACCGGCCCGCTGCTGCGCGCGGCCGGGCTTGCCTGGGACCTGCGGAAGATCCAGCCGTACTGCGGCTACGAGGAGTACGAGTTCGAGGTGCCCACCAGCACCGACGCCGACTGCTACGCCCGGTACCTGCTGCGGCTGGAGGAAATCCACCAGTCCCTGAAGATCATCCGGCAGTGCTTGGACAAGTTCGAGCCCGGCCCGCACATGGTGGCCGACAAGAAGATCGCCTGGCCGGCGAAGCTGAGTATCGGCCCGGACGGCATGGGCAACTCACTGGAGCACGTCCGCAAGATCATGGGCCAGTCGATGGAGTCGCTGATCCACCACTTCAAGCTGGTGACCGAGGGCTTCGACGTCCCGCCCGGCCAGGTGTACGTGCCGATCGAGTCGCCGCGCGGCGAGCTCGGCTACCACGTGGTCTCCGACGGTGGCACCCGGCCGATGCGGGTGCATGTGCGGGAACCCAGTTTCGTGAACCTGCAGGCGATGCCCGCGATGTGCGAAGGCGGACTGGTGGCCGACGTGATCGCGGCGGTCGCCTCCATCGACCCGGTGATGGGCGGGGTGGATCGATGACCGAGCAGTTCGAGTTCACCACGAACAAAGAACAAACTGACCACGAGGCAGTGTCCATTCCTGACGACACCCCGGTGTTCGGCGAGGACGTGCGGGCCGACGCGAAGCAGATCATCGCGCGGTACCCGGAGTCCCGGTCGGCGCTGCTGCCGATGCTGCACCTGGTGCAGTCAGTGCAGGGTTTCGTCAGCGCCGAGGGCATCCAGTTCTGCGCCGGGCAGCTGGCACTGTCCACTGCGGAGGTCAGCGCGGTCGCGACGTTCTACACCATGTACAAGCGCAAGCCCTGCGGCCAGCACCTGGTGAGCGTCTGCACCAACACGATGTGCGCGGCCCTCGGCGGCGACGAGATCTACCGGAAGGTCAGCGAGCACCTCGGCGTCGGGCACGACGAGACGGCCGGTACGCCGGGCGAAGAGGGCTCGATCACGCTGGAGCACGCCGAGTGCCTGGCCGCGTGCGACCTCGCCCCGGTGCTGCAGGTCGACTACGAGTACTACGACAACCAGACGCCCGAGCAGGCGCTGGAACTCGTGAAGGCGTTGCAGCGCGGGGAGAAACCGGCCCCGACGCGGGGTCCCGCGCTGTCCGGCTTCCGCGGTGCCGAGCGCCAGCTGGCCGGTTTCTTCGACGACCTGGAGTCCACTGTGGCCGGACCTTCGGCCGCGGTCGAGACGGTGCGCGGCGCGCAGCTGGCCAACGAGCGCGGCTGGACCGCGCCGAGCATGCCCGACGACGTGGAAATGCCGCCGCTGCCGGAGAAGAAGTGAGGGTGGCCATGACCCAATCCACCAACAGCCAGCCCAGCACCAGCCCGGTGACCCCGGTACTGACGAAGCGGTGGCTGTCGCCGGCCTCCTGGACGCTGCGCACCTACGAGCAGCTGGAGGGCTACACCGCGCTGCGTAAGGCGCTCAAGGCCCACCCCGACCAGCTCATCGAGCTGGTCAAGGCCGCCGGGCTGCGAGGTCGCGGCGGCGCCGGGTTCCCCGCCGGGGTGAAGTGGAGCTTCATGCCCAAGGACCCGGTCAAGCCGCACTACCTGGTCATCAACGCCGACGAGGGCGAGCCGGGGACCTGCAAGGACATCCCGCTGATGATGGCCGACCCGCACTCGCTGATCGAGGGCTGCATCATCGCCAGCTACGCGATGCGCGCCAACCACTGCATGATCTACGTGCGCGGCGAGGCGCTGCACCCCATCCGGCGGTTGAACAACGCGGTCCGCGAGGCCTACCAGGCCGGGTACCTCGGCAAGAACATCCTCGATTCCGGCTTCGACCTGGACATCGTGGTGCACGCCGGCGCGGGCGCCTACATCTGCGGCGAGGAGACCGCGCTGCTCGACTCGCTGGAGGGCAAGCGCGGGCAGCCGCGGCTGAAGCCGCCGTTCCCGGCCGCCGCTGGGCTCTACGCCTGCCCGACCACGGTCAACAACGTCGAGACGATCGCCTCGGTGCCGTTCATCGTCAACGGCGGCGCCGAGTGGTTCCGCAAGATGGGCACCGAGAAGTCGCCCGGCCCGAAGATCTACTCGATCTCCGGGCACGTCGAGCGGCCCGGCCAGTACGAGGTTCCGCTGGGCACCACGCTGCGCGAGCTGCTGGAGCTGGCGGGCGGCATGAAGGACGGCATCCCGCTGAAGTTCTGGACGCCGGGCGGCTCGTCGACCCCGATGTTCACCGCCGAGCACCTGGACGTGCCGCTGGACTTCGAGGGCGCGGCCGAGGCCGGGTCGATGCTGGGCACGACCGCGGTGATGGTGTTCAACGAGACGGTTTCGGTGCCGTGGGCCGTGATGAAGTGGACCCAGTTCTACGAGCACGAGTCATGCGGCAAGTGCACGCCGTGCCGGGAGGGTACCTACTGGCTGGCGCAGGTGCTGGAGCGAATGGTGGACGGGTGCGGCACCGAGGAGGACATCGACACCCTCCTGGACGTTTGCGACAACATCTTCGGCCGCTCGTTCTGCGCCCTCGGTGACGGCGCGGTGAGCCCGATCGTCAGCGGCATCAAGTACTTCCGCGAGGAGTTCCTCGCGTTGTGTGAGAAGAACAAGACCGGCGAGTCCGCACTGGTAGGAGCGGCCCGATGACGGTGGCACCAAGCTCGAACGACACTGCAGAAGCCCGTCCGCTGCCTCCGGGTTACGTCCGCCTGACCATCGACGGCATCGAGGTCGTGGCGCCCAAGGGCGAGCTGTTGATCCGCACCGCGGAGCGGATGGGCATCACCATCCCGCGGTTCTGCGACCATCCGCTGCTGGACCCGGCCGGGGCCTGCCGGCAGTGCCTGGTCGAGGTCGAGATGGGCGGGCGGCCGATGCCCAAGCCGCAGGCGTCCTGCACCATGACCGTCGCCGACGGCATGGTGGTCAAGACGCAGCGGACCTCGCCGGTGGCGGACAAGGCGCAGCAGGGCGTGATGGAGCTGCTGCTGATCAACCACCCGCTGGACTGCCCGGTCTGCGACAAGGGCGGCGAGTGCCCGCTGCAGAACCAGGCGTTGAAGCACGGCCGCGCGGAGTCCCGCTTCCACGACGCGAAGCGGACCTTCGCCAAGCCGGTGCCGATCTCCTCGCAGGTGCTGCTGGACCGGGAGCGCTGCGTGCTCTGCCAGCGCTGCACCCGGTTCTCCAAGCAGGTGGCCGGGGACCCGTTCATCGAGCTGCTGGAGCGCGGGGCGCTGCAGCAGATCGGCATCGGCGAGCAGCAGCCGTTCCAGTCGTACTTCTCCGGCAACACCATCCAGATCTGCCCGGTCGGGGCGCTGACCAGCGCGGCCTACCGGTTCCGGTCCCGGCCGTTCGACCTGGTGTCGACGCCCGGCCAGTGTGAGCACTGCGCGTCCGGCTGCGAGATCCGCAACGACTGGCGGCGCGGCAAGGTGATGCGGCGGCTGGCCGGGGACGACCCGGAGGTCAACGAGGAGTGGATCTGCGACAAGGGCCGGTTCGCGTTCCGCTACGCCACCGCGGGCGACCGGATCACCCGGCCGCTGATCCGCGAGAACGGCGAGCTGCGGCCCGCGTCCTGGACCGAGGCGTTGCAGGCCGCCGCGAAGGGGCTGGCCGCCGCCCGGGACGCGAACGGCGTCGGGGTGTTGCCCGGCGGCCGGTTGACCGTCGAGGACGCCTACGCGTACTCGAAGTTCGCCCGGATCGCCTTGCGCACCAACGACATCGACTACCGGTCGCGGCCGCACTCGGAGGAGGAGCTGCGGTTCCTGGAGTCCACTGTGGTGGGTGTGACGCCGGGGAGCGGGGTCACCTACCGGGAGCTGGAGTCCGCGCCCGCGGTGCTGTGCGTGGCCTTCGAGCCGGAGGAGGAATCGCCGATCGTCTTCCTGCGGCTGCGGAAAGCGGCCCGCAAGGGAAAGACCAAGGTGTTCCACGTGGGGCCGTGGGCCTCGCCGGGCGTGGCGAAGACGACGATCATCGTGCACGACGGCGGCCCGGTCCAGACCGGCTCGCTGATCCCGTGCATGCCGGGCGATGAGCCCCTGCTCCTGCGCGAGCTCCCGTCCGATGCGGAGAACGCGCTGCAGCAGCCGGGCGCGATACTGATCGTCGGTGAGCGCGCGGCGGAGATTCCGGGGCTGTACTCAGAGGTCTTGCGCACCGCGCAGCGGACCGGAGCCCGGGTCGCCTGGATCCCCCGGCGGGCCGGGGAGCGCGGGGCGATCGAGGTCGGCGCGCTGCCGACGCTGCTGCCCGGCGGCCGACCGGTCGCCGATGCGGCCGCCCGCGCCGAGATCGAGCAGTCCTGGGGGCTGGCCTCCGGCGCGCTGCCCACGACGGCCGGTCGCGATCTCACCGCGATCCTCACCGCCGCCGCTGCCGGGGAGCTGTCCGGCTTGGTCGTCGGCGGCGTCGACCCGAACGACCTGCCCGACCCGGCGCTGGCCGACAAGGCCCTGCACCGCGCGGACTTCGTGGTCAGCCTGGAGTTGCGGCCCAGCGCCGTCACCGAGCACGCCGACGTGGTGCTGCCCATCGCGCCGAGTGTCGAGAAGGCCGGTAGCTACCTGAACTGGGAAGGCCGCCGCCGCGAGTTCCGCACCACCATCGAGGGCACCGGGGCCCTGCCGGACTGCCGGGTGCTCGACACGCTCGCGGTGGAGATGGACGCGGACCTGTTCACCCAGACCCCGGCCGCCGCGGGCGCCGAATTGGACCGCATCGGACCGCACACCGGCGCTCGGTTGCCTGCGCCGGACGAACCAGGCGGGCGGGCGCCGGCTTTCGGAGCGAACCAGGCGGTGCTGGCGACCTGGCGGCAGCTGCTCGACAACGGGTCGATGCAGGCCGAGGAGCCGAACCTGGCGGGCACCGCGCGGCGGACCGTCGCAGTGCTCTCGCCGCGCACCGCGCAGCGGATCGGCCTCGGCCTCGGCCAGCGCATCGAGGTCCGCACCGCCAAGGGCGCGGTCGTGCTGCCGGTCGAGTTCGCCGAGATGCCCGACGGTGCGCTGTGGCTGCCCGCCGACTCCGGCACGTCGGAGGTGCACCGCGTCCTCGGCGTCGGGCACGGCGCGCTCGTCGACATCGCCGCCACCACGCCGATGTCCCCCGCGGCCGGCAACGGCCACGGCACCACCCACCTCGACGGGGGGAGCGCATGACCAGAACCGCGGAACTGCTCGCCGACGATCCGCTCTGGCTGATCCTGCTGAAGGTCCTGGTGATCTTCGTCTTCCTGGTCGTCATGACGCTGTTGACGATCTGGGCGGAGCGCCGGGTCATCGGCCGGATGCAGCACCGGCCCGGCCCCAACCGGGCGGGCCCGTTCGGGTTGCTGCAGTCGTTGGCGGACGGCCTGAAGCTGGCGTTCAAGGAGGACATCCGGCCCGTCCTGGCCGACAAGTGGGTGTACTTCCTGGCTCCGGTGATCTCGGCGACGCCCGCGCTGGTGTCGTTCTCGGTGATCCCGATCGGCCCCGAGGTCACCATCTTCGGCGAGCGGACCGCGCTGCAACTGGTGGACCTGCCGGTCGGCCTGCTGGTCGTGCTGGCCTGCGCCTCCATCGGCGTCTACGGCATCGTGCTGGCGGGCTGGGCCTCCGGCTCGCCGTACCCGCTGCTCGGCTCGCTGCGCTCCGCGGCGCAGGTGATCTCCTACGAGATCGCGATGGGCCTGTCGTTCGTCACGGTGATCATGTACTCGGGCACGTTGTCCACCTCGGGCATCGTCGAGGCGCAGACGGGCGGCTGGTTCTTCCTGCTGCTGCCGTTCAGCTTCGCCGTCTACGTGGTGTCCATGGTCGGTGAGACCAACCGCGCGCCGTTCGACCTGCCGGAGGCGGAGTCGGAGCTGGTCGGCGGGTTCCACACCGAGTACTCGTCGCTGAAGTTCGCGCTGTTCTTCCTCGCCGAGTACATCAACATGGTCACCGTCTCGGCGCTGGCGACGACGCTGTTCCTCGGCGGCTGGCACGCGCCGTGGCCGCTGTCGCTGATCGGCGACGGGGTGCTCAACACCGGGTGGTGGCCGGTGCTGTGGTTCCTCGGCAAGACGGTGGCGTTCCTGTTCTTCTTCATCTGGCTGCGCGGCACGCTGCCCCGCCTGCGCTACGACCAGTTCATGAACCTGGGCTGGAAGTTCCTGGTCCCGCTGAGCCTAGTGTGGATCATCGCGGTGACCGTGATCCGCGCGCTGCGCAACGAGGAAGCGGTCACCTCGCAGCAGTTCCTCATCGGCGGCGGCGTCGTGATCGCGATCCTGCTGGCGGCGACGTTCCTGATCCCGGACCGCAAACCGGCCAAGGACGCCGACGAGATCCCGCTGGCCGGCAGCGGTTACCCGGTTCCGCCGCTGGACCTGCAAGTCCCCGAGACCCCACCGCGCCGCACCCCGGTGCGCAGCGGTGCCGGCGAGGTCGCGGGTCTGGAAGGCGAGGAGGCGCCTCATGGGAATGTTTGATCCGATCAAGGGCTTCGGCGTCACCTTCTCGACCATGTTCAAGAAGGTCGTCACCGAGGAGTACCCCGAGGTCAAGAAGATCCCGGCGCCCCGGTTCCACGGCCGCCACCAGCTCAACCGGCATCCGGACGGGCTGGAGAAGTGTGTCGGCTGCGAGCTGTGCGCCTGGGCGTGCCCGGCCGACGCGATCTTCGTGGAGGGCGGGAACAACACCGACGAGGCCCGGTTCTCGCCCGGTGAGCGCTACGGCAAGGACTACCAGATCAACTACCTGCGCTGCATCGGCTGCGGGTTGTGCATCGAGGCCTGCCCGACGCGCGCGCTGACGATGACCAACGAGTACGAAACCGCCGACGACAACCGCCAGGACCTGATCTACACCAAGGAGGACCTGCTGGCGCCGCTGCTGCCCGGCATGGAGCAGCCGCCGCACCCGATGCGGCTGGGCAACGACGAGCAGGACTACTACGTGCGTGGTCCCGAGTTGGCCCGGCAGCGGGGGATCCCGGCGGAGGAGACGGTCGAGTCCGGGCATGAGGAGGCCGGGAGATGACCCTCGAAGCGGCGCAGTTCCTCGCGCAGGCGCCGAGCGGCGTGGTGGGCACCGGCGAGACGGTGGTCTTCTGGGTGCTCGGCCCGCTGGCGCTCGTCGGTGGGCTGGGCATGGTGTTCGCCCGCAACGCGGTCCACTCCGCGCTGTGGCTGGCGCTGACGATGCTGAGCCTCGGCGTGCTCTACATGGTGCAGAGCGCCCCGTTCCTGGGCTTCACCCAGATCATCGTCTACACCGGCGCGATCATGATGCTGTTCCTGTTCGTGCTGATGATGGTCGGCCGCGACTCTTCGGACTCGGTGGTCGAGGTGCTGCGCGGGCAGCGGCTGTGGGCTGGCCTCGGCGGCATCGGCCTGGCCGTGCTGCTGGTCTCCGGGCTGGCGCGGGCGCTGACCGCGGTGCAGCCCGCCGCGCCGCTGGACCCGTGGACCCCGGCCGGTGGCGGCGCGGGCGGCCTGGGGCGGCTGATCTTCACCGACTACCTGTTCCCGTTCGAGCTGACCTCGGCGCTGCTGATCACCGCCGCGGTGGGCGCGATGGTGCTGGCCTACGGCGGCAAGGGCCGCGGCCCGCGGTTGAGCCAGAAGGAGCGGGCCAACGCCCGGTTCCGCGGCGACCGCCCGTCGCCGCTGCCCGGCCCCGGCGTGTACGCGACGGCGAACTCCGTCGCCGTCCCGGCGCTGCTGCCGGACGGCTCGGTGGCGCCGGAATCGCTGTCGGAGCTGCTGGAGAACCTGCCCACGGATCGGCTCGGCGAGGAGCGGCGCGCCGTCGCCGGCAAGGAGCCGGAGCCCGATCCGCACGCGTTGACCGGCGGGCACCACGAGGAGACCCCCTCGATGCCCGAGCAGAACAACTCGGACCTCCCGCACGCCAACGGCAACGGGGCGGGCCGCACCAACGGCCACGAGTCCGAGCACGTCTCCTCCGAGGAGGTCCGGCAGTGACCCCCACCTACTACCTGCTGCTGTCGGCGTTGCTGTTCACCATCGGTGCCGTCGGGGTCCTGGTGCGGCGCAACGCGATCGTGGTGTTCATGTGCATCGAGCTGATGCTCAACGCGGTCAACCTGACGCTGGTGACCTTCGCCCGCATCGAGGGGACGGTGCACGGGCAGGTCATGGCCTTCTTCGTGATGGTGGTCGCCGCGGCCGAGGTGGTAGTCGGCCTGGCCATCATCATGTCGATCTTCCGGACGCGTCGCTCGGCCTCGGTCGATGACGCCAACCTGCTGAAGTACTGAGAGGGCGCGTGGTGACGGCAAATACGATTACCGCGGCGATGAATTCCGGGGCCTTCCTGGCCGGGACCAACCCGGACGTGGTCAGCGCGGCCGGCGGGATCCAGCAGAACGCCTGGCTGCTGGTCGCATTCCCCGCGCTGGGCGCGCTGATCCTGCTCGTCGCCGGACGCCGGGCCAACGGCTGGGGCCACATCCTCGGGTGCGCCACCGTGATCGCGTCCTTCGTGTACGGGGTGCTGCTGTTCAGCTCCATCGCCGGCATGCCCCAGGGTGGCCAGGTGCGGGAACTGCACATGTTCTCGTGGATCCCGGTCAACGCCCTGCAGGTCGACTTCGGGCTCCGGCTCGATCCGCTGGCGATGGTGTTCGTGCTGCTGATCACCGGTGTGGGCTCGCTGATCCACATCTACTCGATCGGCTACATGGCGCACGACCAGGAAGGCCGCACCGGGCGGGACAACACCGAGCGCCGCCGGTTCTTCGGCTACCTCAACCTGTTCGTCGCCGCGATGCTGGTCCTGGTGCTGGGCAACAGCTTCGTGACCCTTTACCTGGGTTGGGAAGGCGTCGGCCTCGCGTCGTACCTGCTGATCGGCTTCTGGCAGGGCCGCCCGTCGGCGGCCGCGGCGGCGACGAAGGCGTTCGTGATGAACCGGGTCGGCGACATCGGCCTGGCGCTGGCGATCTTCCTGCTGTTCGCGAACCTCGGCACCACCCAGTACACCGAGGTCTTCGCCCGCGCCGGCGAGCTCACGCCGGGCGTGCTGCTGGCGATCACGCTGCTGCTGTTGCTGGGTGCCTGCGGCAAGTCCGGCCAGGTGCCGCTGCAGGCGTGGTTGCCGGACGCCATGGAAGGCCCGACCCCGGTGTCCGCGCTCATCCACGCCGCGACCATGGTCACCGCGGGCGTGTACCTGATCGCGCGGTCCAACCCGCTGTTCACGCTCTCGCCCGGCGGGCAGCTGGCGGTCACCATCGTCGGCGCCGTGACGCTGCTGGTCGGCTGCATCATCGGTTGCGCCTACGACGACATCAAGAAGGTCCTGGCGTACTCCACGGTCAGCCAGATCGGCTACATGATGCTGGCCGTCGGGCTCGGCCCGGCCGGGTACGCGCTGGGCATCATGCACCTGCTCACCCACGGCTTCTTCAAGGCCGGGCTGTTCCTCGGCGCCGGTTCGGTGATGCACGGCATGAACGACGAGGTCGACATGCGCAAGTTCGGCGGCCTCTACCGGTTCATGCCGATCACCTTCGCCACCTTCGGGCTCGGCTACCTGGCGCTGATCGGTTTCCCGTTCCTGTCCGGGTACTACTCGAAGGACGCGATCATCGAGGCGGCGTTCGGCCAGGAGGGCTGGCGCGGCTGGGTTTTCGGCGGCGCGGCGATGCTGGGCGCGGCGATCACCGCGTTCTACATGACCCGCCTGGTGCTGATGACGTTCTTCGGCGAGAAGCGCTGGGAGAAGCTGAATGCCGAGAACGCGCCCGGGGGCGCGAACAGAGCCTTCCACCCGCACGAGTCGCCCGCGGTGATGACCGCGCCGATGATCGTGCTGGCCGTCGGCTCGGTCGCGGCGGGCATGTTCTTCGCCGACGGCGACCGGCTGGTCGGATTCCTCGCGCCGTCGCTGGGCGAACTGCACGAGGCCGAGCACACCGCGATCCCGCACGCGATGATCCCGGTGCTGACCGTCGCGCTCTCCGCGCTGGGCGTGCTGATCGCCTGGCTGGTGGTCGGGCGCAAGCCGGTTCCGGTGGAGCGCCCGGAGCGGGTGTCGCCGATCGTGCGCGCGGCCCGCGCGGACCTGGGCGGCAACGCGCTGAACAACCTCCTGGCGGTGCGGCCGACCTTCGGCCTGGCGCGCGGACTGGTCACTGTGGACCAGAAGGGCGTCGACGGCACTGTCAACGGCATCGCCGGGTTCCTCGGCTTCAGCTCCGGCCGCCTGCGCCGGCTGCAGACCGGCTTCGTCCGGTCCTACGCCCTGTCCATGCTCTTCGGCGGGATCCTGGTGATCGCCGCCCTGATGGCAGTGGGGATCCCGACATGACGACGTGGCTGGTGTCAATTTCGCGAGAAATTGACCGTCACCCGGGTGAACGTCAATTTCTCGCGAAATTGGCAAACCCCCGCACTTCGGTGACGGCGCGTGACCACTGTGGACTCCGTTGGCCGAGCGAGCTCCGGGAGGAGATCCGATGACCCTGCTCCTCGCACTGATCCTGCTGCCGATCGTCGGGTCGGTGGTGGTGGCGCTGCTGCGCGGGAACGCGGTGGTGGCCAAGTGGACCGCGCTCGGGTTCTCCCTGGCGGAGCTGCTGATCGCGGGCGCCGCGTGGTTCGCCTACGACCCGGCGGGACCGCGGCTGCAGCTCACCAGCTCGGTGGAGTGGATCCCGGCGTTCGACATCCGGCTCTCGCTCGGCGTGGACGGCATCGCGCTGGTGATGATCGCGGTGATCGCGCTGCTCACTCCGCTGGTGCTCGGCTACAGCTGGGGCGAGCGCCTGCCTGCCGGGCGCACCCACGGCGGCTTCTTCTCGCTGCTGCTGCTGGAACAGGCCCTGACGGTTGCGGTGTTCGCCGCGACCGACGTGTTCCTGTTCTACGTGCTCTTCGAGATCATGCTGATCCCGATGTACTTCCTCATCGGCGGCTACGGCGGCGAGAACCGCACCTACGCCGCGGTGAAGTTCTTCCTGTACTCGTTCCTCGGCGGCCTGATCATGCTGGCCTCGGCGATCGGCGCGTACGTCTACAGCGCGCAGGTCACCGGGCGCGGCACCTTCGACTGGGCGTCGCTGGTGCCGGTGCTCTCCGACGCGCCGACCAGCGTGCAGGTGTGGCTGTTCCTCGGGTTCTTCACCGCGTTCGCCATCAAGGCCCCGCTGATCCCGTTCCACACCTGGCTGCCGGACGCGGCGCAGCAGGCACCGATCGGCGTCGCGGTGATCGTCGTCGGCGTGCTCGACAAGGTCGGCACCTTCGGCTTCCTGCGCTACAGCCTGCCGCTGACGCCGGAGGCGTCGAAGCTGCTCGCCCCGATGGTGCTGGTGCTCGCGGTGATCGGCGTGCTCTACGGCTCGCTGCAGGCTTTCGGCCAGACCGACCTCAAGCGCTTCATCGCCTACGTGTCGATCGCGCACTTCGGCTTCATCGCGCTGGGCATCTTCGCGTTCACCTCGCAGGCGCAGGTGGGCGCGGTGTCGTACATGATCAACCACAGCATTGCGACGGGCATGCTGATCCTGGTGATCGGCATGGTGATCGTGCGCGGCGGCTCCACCCGGATCGCCGACTACGGCGGCATGGCGAAGGTCGCGCCGCTGCTGGCCGGCACGCTGCTGATCGCCGGGCTGAGCACCCTGTCGCTGCCCGGCACGAACTCGTTCATCAGCGAATTCCTGGTGCTGGTCGGTGCTTTCCAGACCCAGCCGGTGTACACGGTGTTCGCCACCATCGGCATGGTGCTGGCCGCGGTCTACGTGCTCTGGCTGTACCAGCGGACGATGCAGGGCCCGGTGCGCGGTGACGCGCTACTGGGCACCGCGGGCGGGCCGGGCGCGGTGACCGACCCGAACAAGCCGGGCGCGCACCGGCTGCGGGTTGGCGACCTCGGAGCCCGCGAGATCGCGGTGGTGACCCCGCTGATCGTGTTGGTGCTCGCGTTGGGCTTCTACCCGAAGCCGGTGTTGGACGTGATCAACCCGTCGGTCGCGGCAACCATGAGCGAGGTCGGCGTCACCGACCCCGTGACCTCGCAGGGAGGTAACTGACAGTGGGCGTCTTGACGAATGGGGCCGGCACGATGACGCAGCTCCCGGGCGTGCAGATCCCGCCGATCGACTACGCGGCCATCGCCCCGGTCCTGGTGATCCTCGGCGCGGCCTGCCTGGCGATCCTCGTCGAGGCGTTCCTGCCGCGGCACCAGCGCTGGTCGGTGCAGGTGGCTTTGAGCCTCGCGGCGATCGTGATCGCCGGGGTGGCGTTGGCGGGGTACGCCCGCGGCGGCGGTACGGGCGTGACCACGCTGTCCGACAGCCTCGCGGTCGACCCGCCCACGCTGTTCCTGTGGGGCACCCTGCTCGCGCTCGGCCTGGCGGCGATCCTGATGATCGCGGACCGCTCGGTGGAGCCGGGCGGCGCCTTCGTCGCCGAGTCGCGGGCCACCGACGGGCCGGGCGCGATGACCCGCGCGGCCGCCGGGGTCGCGGGGATGCGCACCGAGGTCTTCCCGCTCGCCCTGTTCTCGCTCGGCGGGATGATGGTGTTCTGCGCGGCGAACGACCTGCTGACCATGTTCATCGCGCTCGAGGTGCTAAGCCTGCCGCTGTACCTGATGTGCGGGCTGGCCAAGCGGCGTCGCCTGCTGTCGCAGGAGGCGGCGGTCAAGTACTTCCTCCTCGGCGCGTTCGCCTCGGCGTTCTTCCTTTACGGCCTGGCCCTGCTCTACGGCTACGCGGGTTCGGTGAAGCTGCAGGCCATCGCGGACGCCACCGCCGGAACGGAGCGCTCGGACACGCTGCTGTTCGCCGGGCTCGGCCTGCTGCTGGTGGGCCTGCTGTTCAAGGCCTCGGTCGGCCCGTTCCACACCTGGACCCCGGACGTCTACCAGGGCGCCCCGACCGCGGTCACCGGCTTCATGGCGGCCTGCACCAAGGTCGCCGCGTTCGGCGGGATCCTGCGGGTGCTGCAGGTGGCGTTCCACGCATCCAGCTGGGAGTGGCGCGGCGTGCTGTGGGCCGTGGCGATCGCGTCGATGGTCATTGGCGTGGTGCTCGGCCTGACGCAGCGCGACATCAAGCGGATGATCGCCTACTCGTCCGTCGCGCATGCCGGGTTCATGTTGATCGGATCGATCGCGCTGACCGAGCGCGGGCTGGCCGGCACGCTGTTCTACCTGCTGACCTACGGGTTCACCACGATCGCCGTGTTCGGCGTGATCAGCCTCGTGCGCAGGGCCGACGGTGAGGCAACTCACCTTTCGGACTGGGCCGGATTGGCGAAGCGTTCACCGCTGGTCGCCGGGGTGTTCACCTTCCTGCTGTTCGCCCTCGCCGGCATCCCGCTGACGAGCGGTTTCGTCGGGAAGTTCGTGGTCTTCGAGGCGGCGCTGGCGGATGGCATGGCCCCGCTGGTGGTGGTGGCCCTGGTAGCCAGTGCGGTTGCCGCCTTCTTCTACCTTCGTGTCATCGTGCTGATGTACTTCAGCGAACCGGCCGCGGACGGCCCCACCGTCAGCGTGCCGGGTGCGTTCACGACAGCGGCGATCACGCTCGGTGTGGTCGTGACGCTGTTGCTGGGCGTGCTGCCGACCTTGGCGCTGGACTGGGCGAACGTCGGTGGCTTCGTGTCGTAGAGTGCTCGCCCGTAGGGCGATCCGGGGGAGCGAAGGCGACGGTGACGTGAGCAGGCCAGCGGGTGACCCGATCAGTGAGCTGACCATGGGCCGATCGGGCGGGTTCGACATCGCCGACGAGGCGTTGGCCGACTCGGTGCGGCAAGGTTTGGCCCGGGTGGAGCGGCTGCTGCGCGAATCGGTGCGCAGCGACTTCGAGTTCGCCACTCGCACCTCACTGCACCTGGTGGATGCGGGAGGCAAGCGGTTCCGGCCGCTGTTCGCGCTGCTCGCCGCGCAGTTCGGCGACCCCGATGCGGAAGGGGTGATCAAGTCCGCGGCGGTGGTCGAGATGATCCACCTCGCCACGCTCTACCACGACGACGTGATGGACGAAGCGACCATGCGGCGCGGCGCGACAAGCGCCAACGCCCGCTGGGACAACTCGGTCGCGATCCTGACCGGCGACTTCCTGTTCGCCCGGGCGTCCCGGCTGATCGCCGACCTCGGCAGCGAAGCGGTCCGGCAGATGGCGGGCACCTTCGAGGCGCTGGTCACCGGCCAGATGCGGGAGACGGTCGGGGTCGGTCCGGACGAGGACGCCGTCGAGTTCTACCTCACGGTGATCTACGAGAAGACCGGTTCACTGATCGCCACCGCCGGGCGGTTCGGCGCCTGGTTCTCCGGTGTGGACGAGGCGACGATCGACTCGCTGGAGCGGGTCGGCCGGATCCTGGGCACCGGTTTCCAGATCTCCGACGACATCATCGACATCGCCTCGCCGGCCAACGAGTCCGGCAAGACCCCGGGTACCGACCTCCGTGAGGGGGTGCGGACGCTGCCGATGCTGTACGCGCTGGCCGACGAGGACACCTCCCCGAGACTGCGCGAACTGCTCGCCGGGCCGCTGACCGTGGACGCCGAGGTCGACGAGGCACTGGAGCTGCTGCGCGCGTCCAACGGGCTCGCGCGGACCCGCGCCACCCTGGACGAATTCGCCGACGACGCCCGCAAGGAGCTCGCCTCGCTGCCGGATGTCCCGGCCCGCGAAGCGTTGAGGATGCTGGTCGATTACGTGGTGGCGCGAACTCGCTGAGGCGGCCGCGCGGCGATCACGGGTCTCCGCCGGTACCACTTGCCGTCAGTCCTTTGGGCAGCTATCGATAGCAACCCAAAGGCTCATAGCCGGCAGGAAAACCGATAGAGCCACAGCGTTCGCGTGCCCGGAAAGTTGTGCGGGGCAACCCGAGCGTGTCACGAGCCGGTCAAGCTGGCCCTCGGCAAGGGTGCCCCGTGGTAGGTATCCCTCGGAGAACTGGCGACGCTGCTGGAGCCCTGAGGAGGGACATCGCTCGTGATCACCTGGCTGTTCACCCAGGTGTGGTTGTGGAGCCTCGCCGCGTTCGCGTTGGGGGCGCTGATCACCTGGCTGCTCTTCGTCCGCCCGCTGCGACGCCGCCTGGCGGAATTCACCGCGCCCTGCCCGGAGGACGAGTACGCGTACGACCAGGCGGGCGGCTACGAGGGCTACGAGGCGGACGAGCAGACCGCCGGTGACACCCCGTTCGACCTGCTGCGCTGGACGCCACAACGCCGGGAACAGCCGGACGAGCCGGAGGCCGGCGACTGGAGGCGGGCCGCGCAGGCCTGGGTGACCCCGGAGCAGGCGAAGCCCGCGTGCAACGACAGCGACAGCGAGTGGTTCCGCGAGTGGGACAAGCGCGTGAACGCAGTCGGAGTGCACCGCGACGCCGCCGCGGTGCAGCCGCGCGTCCCGTCGGCTGCGGAGGAGTCCGCGGGTAATGCGCGGCCGCCGGGAAGGCCCGCGGAATGGGTGACGCCTGGCGGGACGGCGAAGCCGCCCGCGGCCGGGAAGCGCGCCGGGGCGAAGCCGCGGGGAGTCGGGGAGCCCGCCGGGACGGCGAAGCCTGAGTCGGCCGGTGGCGCGGCTACGCCGCAGGCTTCGGCGGAATCGGTTGGGACGGCACGGAAGCCTGCCAAGACCCCGCTATCGGCGGAGTCCGCTGCGGCCACGCGGAAACCCGCCTCGCCGCAGGCGTCGGCCGAGCCCGACACGGTTGTCGAATCGGTGGTGGAACCGCAGGTCGTCGGGGAGTCGGCCGAAACTGTGCGGACGCCCGCCGTGACGCCCGCCAAGGAGCAGCCTGCAGAACCCGCGACGGTGTGGCCGGATGCGGAACCCGAGACGACGGAGTCGTCGGCGAGGTCTCCAGCGGAAGTGGTCGCGGCGATCGCCGCGGAGGCCGCCGCCGGGACGCCTGCGAAGCGGGCGGAGTCTTCGGAGCCCGGGAACGCGGAGCGCGGAGCGGACGACGCGACGGCGTCGCGGTTGTCCGGGCAGCTGCGGTCGCTGTTCGAGCCGGTGGAGCCGCGACGCGGCGGGGCGTCGGGGACGCCGTACGTGCCGCCGGTCGGAGCGGATGCGACGCAGGTGATCCCGAAGGTCGGGGATGGTGGCGCGGCAGAGCCGCCGCCGCTGCCGCGGCGCACGCCCGGTGCCGGGCCGAGGCCCGGTCGGGCGGGCGGCTCGGGGCCGATGATCAAGGGGCACTCCGCGTCCAGGCAGTACCACAGCCCCGAATCGCCGGCTTACGGCAAGATCGTCGCCGACGTGTGGTTCCGCACCCCGGCCGACGCCGAGATCGCCGGCTTCGAACCCTGGAACGGCCACCGCGCCACCTGAGAGCCTGTCGGCGAATGCCGTCCGCGCCTTTGGAAGCGGCGTAGCCGCTTGCAGCCACCTTGCCAAGACGACCATCGGCGAGTTCTGAGAGGTTTTCTGGCGAGGACGGCCCCTCCGCCGCGTATTGGACATACATCAGGAGGGGCACCCGCAGTCCAGGGAACCTCTCTCAGGTTCCGCTAAGCGACCACCCACCCAGACCATTCACCAACAGCTCTGAGGCCCGCTAAGCGAAGCGAGGTCGGCGACGGGTTCGGGGGGCTTCACTCCGGCTGGGGTTGGCGCTCCATGAGTCGGGAGAGGACCACTGTGGACACCGTCCGGCTCACGAACTCCACCGAGCGCAGGCGCTCCATCGCTTCTTCGAGGTGATGGATGTTCGCCGCCCGCAGGTGCACGATCGCGTCGGCCTGCCCGGACACCGTGTAGGCCGCGACCACCTCCGGCAGCGGTTCGAGCCCGACGCGGATCCGGTGCGCCGGGACGTTGCGATCGCAGTGCACCTCCACGAATGCCTCCGTTCCCCAGCCCAGCGCTTCCGGGTCGACGACTGCGGTGAACCCCTGCAGCACGCCCAGGTCCAGCAGCTTGTCCACCCGCCGCTTCACCGCGGGCGCGGACAGGCCCACCTCCGCGCCGATCTCCGCGTAGCTCGCCCGGGCATCGGCGACCAGTTGCGAAATGATTCGTTGGTCCAAGGCATCCATACGCAACATTCTGCCGCAAAAAACGAACGGAGCGTTGTTGATAGCTCGTCAGGCCAACGCTTAGATTTCGATTCATGACGGTCACTGCCACTCAGGCTGTAGAGATGCTCGTGCCGCTGCAGGCCACCACGCGGCACTACGTGATGTGCGCGCCCAAGTACTTCACCGTCGAGTATTCGATCAACCCGTGGATGGATCCCGGTATGCCGGTGGACGCCGACCTGGCGATGGCCCAGTGGGAGGAGCTGAAGCGCACGTACGAGCGGCTCGGGCACGTCGTCGAGGTGGTCGAACCGCAGCCCGGCCTGCCCGACATGGTGTTCGCCGCCAACTCGGCGATCGTGATCGACGACCGGGTGCTGGGCGCCCGGTTCCGGGCTCCGCAGCGGGCCGCCGAGGCCGAGCACTTCCGGCGCTGGTTCGTCACCCGCGGCTACCGGAACCTGGTGATGCCGTCCCGGATCAACGAGGCCGAGGGCGACTTCGCCTGGACCGGCCGGGTGCTGCTGGCCGGCAGCGGGTTCCGCACCGACCCCGAGGCGCACGCCGAGGCCCAGGAGGTGCTCGGGGTGCCCGTGGTGTCGCTGCGGCTGGTCGACCCGCGCTACTACCACCTGGACACCGCGCTGTTCGTGCTGGAACGCGGCGAGCGGGCGCAGGTCGCATACCTCCCGGAGGCGTTCTCGGCCGGGTCGCGCCGCGTGCTGGAGCGGATGTTCCCGGACGCCGTGATCGCCGAGCAGGCCGACGCCGCCTGCCTCGGCCTGAACGGGGTCTCCGACGGTCGCCACGTGGTGCTGCCGCTGGAGGCGACCGGGCTCGCTGCGCAACTGGCCGGCCGCGGCTACGAGCCGATCCTGCTGGACGTCTCCGAGCTCCGGAAGTCTGGCGGCGGGCCGAAGTGCTGCACTATGGAACTGCACGCCTGATGGGGCGCGAAGGGCGTCGTCGACCTGCGGCGACGCCCTTCGGCCTGCCTGGGCTACTGCGCCAGGACCGCCTGCCTCCCGAGCTCGATGCTGATGGTGGGGCCGACCACGGCGATGCCCTTGGCCAGGGTGGCCTGCACCCCCGGGCTCGATACTGATGGTGGGCTCACCTCCTGAGACGTTGGCTTCAGCACATTCGCTCGGCGGAACTACGACCTGCGCCTGCTCGTTTTCTGGGTGACCTTCGGAATAGGTGGAAAGGTCTCACGAGAGGCAATCCGGCGATCTCACCGATGACCGGATGAGCCCTTGGGCGGAGGCAGGCACGGTGCACAGTCACGTCAACGGTTTGAAGACCGCGCTGCTGCTCGGCGGCATGAGCGCGCTGGTGCTTCTGGTCGGGTCGATCTTCGGCCGGACCGGCCTGGTCATCGCGTTCTTCGTGGCGCTTGGTATGAACGGCTACGCGTACTTCAACTCGGCGAACCTGGCCCTGCGCGCGATGCGCGCCCGGCCGGTGTCGGAGGCCGAACAGCCCGCCATGTACCGGATCGTGCGGGAGCTGGCGACCTCGGCGAGGCAGCCGATGCCCGCGCTCTACATCAGTCCGACGCGGGCGCCCAACGCCTTCGCCACCGGCCGGAACCCGCGCAACGCCGCAGTGTGCTGCACGGCCGGGATCCTCGAACTACTCAACGAGCGCGAGCTGCGCGCCGTCCTCGGTCACGAGCTCTCCCACGTCTACAACCGCGACATCCTGATCTCCAGCGTCGCCGGGGCGCTGGCCAGCGTGGTCACGTTCTTGGCCAACTTCGGGATGTTCTTCGGCATGTTCGGCGGCCAGGACGAGGACCGGCCCAACTTGTTCGCGATGCTGCTGGTGGCGCTGCTGGGCCCGATCGCCGCGGCCGTGGTGCAGATGGCCGTCACCCGGTCCCGCGAGTACCAGGCCGACGCGTCCGGGGCGCAGCTGACGGGGGATCCGCTCGCGCTGGCGTCCGCGCTGCGCAAGCTGGAGCGCGGAACCCAGCAGACGCCGCTGTCACCGGAGCCCCAGCTGGTGTCGCAGTCGCACCTGATGATCGCCAACCCGTTCCGCCCCGGAGAGCGGCTGGCCCGGCTGTTCTCCACGCACCCGCCGATGGCCGAGCGCATTCGCCGCCTGGAGGGCATGGCCGGCCACCAACTCCCCCCGGCCTGGTGAAACGCCGCCCGGGATATCGGCGCGCCGGACTACGACACACCGACGGTCCGCGATTTCCATTGAAATCGGACCTTCAATTTCTATGGAAATCGGACATTCGACATTCGATTTCCATTGAAATTGCGGCAGACCTCGGTCAGGCCCGTGCACCGGAGTTGCGGGCGACGTCCATGACGTACTCGCCGTAGCCCGACTTGGCCTGCTTCGCGCCCAGCGCGAAGCAGTCGTCGGCCGAGATGTAGAGCATGTGCAGGGCGATCTCCTCCAGGCAGGCGATCCGGACGCCCTGCCGGTGCTCCAGCACCTGCACGAACTGCGAGGCCTCCACTAGCGAGTCGTGGGTCCCGGTGTCCAGCCAGGCGAAACCGCGGCCCAACTTGGTCAGGTGCGCCCGGCCCTCCTGCAGGTAGGCCAGGTTGACGTCGGTGATCTCCAGCTCGCCGCGGGCCGACGGCGTGAGCCCCTTGGCGATGCGCACCACGTCGTTGTCGTAGAAGTACAGGCCGGTGATGGCCATGTTGGACTTCGGCTGCTCCGGCTTCTCCACGATGGACACCAGCCGACCGTCGTCGTCCACCTCGCCGACGCCGTAGCGCTGCGGGTCGCGGACCGGGTAGCCAAACAGCGTGCAGCCGTCGAGGTCCCGGACGCACTGCTGGAGGATCCCGGAGAAGCCCTGCCCGTAAAAGATGTTGTCGCCGAGCACTAGCGCCACCGAGTCGTCGCCGACGAAGTCGGCACCGATCACGAACGCCTCGGCGAGCCCGTTGGGCTGGACCTGCTCGGCGTGCTCGATCTGGATGCCGAACTGTGACCCGTCCCCGAGCAGCCGCTGGAACAACGGCATGTCGGCAGGGGTCGAGATCAGCAGCACGTCCCGGATGCCGGCCAGCATCAGCACCGACAGCGGGTAGTAGATCATCGGCTTGTCGTACACCGGCAGCAGCTGCTTGGACACGGCCTGCGTCAGCGGATGCAGCCGAGTCCCGTTGCCACCCGCCAGCACGATCCCCTTCACCCGGATACCTCCAGCGGTGGATTACCGGAAATTTTCGAACTGGAGCGCGACGTCGAAGTCGCTCGACTTCAGCAACTGGATCACGGCCTGCAGGTCGTCCTTCTTCTTGCCGGACACCCGCAGCTGCTCACCCTGGATCTGGGCCTGCACGCCCTTCGGGCCCTCGTCGCGGATCTTCTTGGAGATCTTCTTCGCGACGTCCTGCGAGATGCCCTGCACGACCTTGCCGGTGGCCTTGTAGGTCTGGCCGGAGCTGGCGGGCTCGCCCATGTCCAGCGCCTTCAGCGAGATTCCTCGCTTGATCAGCTTCTCCTTGAAGACCTCGATGGCGGCCTTGCAGCGCTCCTCGGTCTCCGACTCCAGCACCACGGCTTCCTCGCCGGACCACTGGATCTTGGAGCCGGTGCCGCGGAAGTCGAACCGGTTGGCGAGCTCCTTGGCCGCCTGGTTCAGCGCGTTGTCCACCTCTTGGTGGTCCACCTTGCTCACCACGTCGAAGGACGGGTTTGCCACCTGTCTACCTCCCGTTGGGCCGCAGCAGCGGATCTGCGAATCATCTGCGGATACACGCTACCGGGCGGCGCTGGGGGCCTGGTCCCGGTCGCGGTGCCCGGCGTGCCCGGTGCACAAAAACCGACCCCGCGACCACTTTGTCTGGTCACGGGGCCGGTTTTGCGGGTGCCAGGTGGAGGATTCGAACCTCCGAAGGCAATGCCGGCTGATTTACAGTCAGCTCCCTTTGGCCGCTCGGGCAACCTGGCTTGCGCACCAGCATTGCTGGCTTGCGAAGAAAAGAATACATACCGCCTGCCACCGGTTTCGCAGGGGGTTCCCCGCTCAATCCCCCTCGGGACGGAAGACGAGCGCGTCAGCCTGCGCCAGGCCCACGTCGAGCGCCGTGCGGGCCACCTCGGGCAGTCCGTCGCGGAAACCCGGGCCGGCTGCCTTGACCAGTACCATCAACCGCTTGGCGATGCCGCGGGCCTGGGTGAGTCGGATCTCTTCGGCCGCCAGGACCTGGCGGGTGTCGGCGATCAGCTTGCGGTAACGGTGGTTGAGCTCGGCGCGGCCGTCGACGACCTCCAGCGCCCTCGCCAGGTCCGCGAGTTCCGCCGTGCTGACCAGGACAAAGTACGGATCGGGCACGGAACCGCAGCCTAGTTGACCCAACTCCGGCGGTCGTCGGTCCGGCCGCGCGGGCGGTTGGCGCATTGTCGGCAGCGCCGTCAGCAGCGCAGATGCCCGACTAGCCTGGATGCATGGCCATTGACCGAGCAGGTCGCGCGAAGCGGCGGCGGGAGCAGCGCGCTGCTGAGCAGCCCCCCGGCGTGCGATCTGCGGAGCAGCGCCGGACGGCCTCCGCCGCGCTCGGCGTCGAGGGCCTGTTCAGCGCGGGGGCCAAGCACCAGCTCGAGCAGCTCGCCTGGGTGGAGGTCGTGAAGGAGGACGACCGCGAGGCCGGCGGCCCGCTCGACCTCGACTCGGATGTCGTCCACCTGGAGCGAAAGCACCCGTGAGCGTTTTCGGGCGCTACAACCCCCGAAAACGCTCACGGATCCTGGTCATCACCGCTCTGCGAAGGCCCAGCCGCTCCAGCGCGTGACCCGGACCATGATCAGCGTGCCGGTCGGCGGGTTCTCCCGGTACTGCGGGTACTTCGCCACGAGCGCGGCGAGCAAGTCCGGGTGGGCGGTGCTTTCGGCCAACTCGGCCTCGCCGTCGGCGCGGACCCACCACAGGCGGGACCAGTCGTCCTCGTAGTGGTCCACGAGCAGCGCCACCCGCGGATTCGCCGCGATGTTGCGCAGCCGCTTGAGGTTCGCGGTCCGCTTCGGCTTCCGGTCCACTGCGGTGACGATCACATCCCCGCGCGTCACGAAGACGACCGGCACCAGGTGCGGTCGTCCCAGCTCATCGGCGCTGGCCAGGCGTGCCACCCGAGCCTGCGCGAACCAGTTGCGTGCCTGTTGTTGGCTGATGCGCATCGTCCGGTCCGTATGTTCGAAGTGTGCCTCCGGCTCCATCCACCCCAGGGTCCGCCACCGTCGTCGGCCCCGGCTACCGCGATCAGCAGTACTGGCTCCGTTACCAGGACTTCTTCCCCGGTGCGCTCCGGATCACCGAGGAGAACGCGCCCGCCGAGCAGTGGTTGCCGTGGCGCGGCACCGTGGTGCACCTCGACCGCATCGCCCGCCCGCACGCGCCGGCCAAGCTGATCGCGCTGCATGGAGTTGGCACCTACGGCCGCATGCTCGCCCCGTACGGGCGGCTGCCGTCGCTGGTAGACCTCGAATTCATCGCCCCCGACCTGCCCGGCTTCGGGCTGACCGCCACGCCCCGGCGTGGCATCACCTACCAGGACTGGGTGTCCTGCGTGCTGGATCTGGTCGAGCACGAGCGGTCCCGCGACGAACGGCCGATCGTGCTGCTCGGCATCAGCACCGGTGGCCGGCTCGCCTACGACGTCGCCGCCAAGGCCGGCGGCGCGGTGGCCGGGGTCATCGCCACCTGCCTGGCCGACCCGCAGCGCGACGAGGTCCGCCGACGGCTCGCGGCCCGGCCGGAAATGGCCCAGTGGGCCGGGCTGCTGGCGCTGATCCCGAAGCCGTTCTCGACGGCGCGGGTCCCGGTGCACTGGCTGTCGAACATCGCCGCGGCGTCCAACCACGGCCAGTTCGCCAACCTGGTGTGGGCTGACACCATCGGCGGCGGCAGCTGGCTGACGCTCGGCTTCGCCCGCAGCTGCCTGGCCGCGCCGCCGGCCGTGGCGCCGGAGGACTACGCGGGGCCGCCGCTGCTGCTGGCGCACCCCGACGAAGACCGGTGGACGCCGCCGCTGCTGTCCCGGCAGTTCTTCGACCGGATCGCCGCGCCCACCCGCTTCGCGTCGCTCAAGAGCGCCGGCCACCTCCCGGTGGAGGAATCGGGGTTGGCCGATCTGGACTGCGCGATCCGGGATTTCCTGGACGAGTTCGGGCTGCAGCAGTAACGGTCCGCTTCCGCCGATTGCGTACGGTGTTCGGGCCGATCGGTTGGTGCGGGGATCATCACAAAGTGCTGCGCTCGCGCTTCGCGAAGCCCCACGGATCGTGGTGCTAGTTGAAAGCTGTGATGTCTTTGCAGGTCAACTCGCGGCGCCGGGCGATCATGCCATCGCGGACCACGTGGATCAACGCCGGTGCGTGCGTCCGGCACATCCGGCGGGAGCCATTGGCCCCTGGTGATCCGTGCTGTAGTGCGTCACGATCGGCGACGGCAATCATGTGGGTGCGCCCGTGCCACCGGGTGGGAGGAGCGTGGATGATCGAGCGTCACCGCTCCCTCGCTCCGCAATCCAGCCTGGAGGCTGCTCGCCCGCCGGTGCGCGCCGAGGTGGATCCGGTCCGGCGCCGGATGTTCACCGGCTTCTCCTTCGCGGTGCTCGGCGTCGGCGTGCTCGCCTCCGCGGCGACCTCGGCGTGGTTGCCCTTCCAATACCGCTCCGACCTGCTGTTCATCGGGCCGCTGCTGGCCATGGGCTTCCTGCTGGCCGAGCAGCTGACCATCGACGTCGACGTGAAGCGGGTCGGCTGGACCATCTCGTTCACCGAGATCCCGCTGATCCTCGGGCTGCTGACGGTGCCGTTCGAGGTGGTGCTCGCGGCGAACCTGCTGGCCGGGCTCGGTGCGCAGGTCGGGCGTCGTGCGGCCACCCACGTGGTCTACAACGCGGGCGTACTGTGCCTGGAGATCGCGGTGCCGTTCGCGGTGGCCAACGCGGTCAGCCTGGCGCTGGCCGGGGTGGCCCCGGCCTGGTTCGGCCCGGTCCTCGGAACCCTGACCTCGCCGCTGATCAGCTGCGCTTTCGCGCTCGCCGCGCTGCACGTGCTGGGCGGTGCGATGCGGGTGTCCGCGGGGGTGCGGCTCGCGGTGAACACGCTGGCAGTGGGCCTGCTCAACACGTCGGTCGGTCTGGTCGGCTACGAGGTCTCGATCAGCACCCCGTGGGGTTGGCTGCTGGTGGCGCTGGTCGCGGTGGCCGTGATCGGCCTGTACCGCGCCTACTCCGGCCTGCTGCGCGAGCAGCGCGACCTGGAGGCGCTCAGCGACGTCAGCCTCAGTGTGGCCCGTTCCGGGCAGACCGCCCCGCACGGCCCGTCCGACTCCGTCGCCGGCGAGCCGGAGGTGTCGGTCAGCGAGTGGGAGCCGGTCGCGGAGCGGATTCGGGAGCAGCTCAACGCGACCCGGGTGGTGCTGCGGCTGCGGCTGAACCCCAGCGGGGAGGTCAGCACGCTGGTCGCGGGCGAACCGCTGCCCGAGCTGGCGGAACAGGCCGCGCCTTCGGCGCTGCGCGACGACCCGCTGCTCCAGCTGCCGGGCAGCCACGTGCGTTCCTTCCGGACGCTGGAGGCGCCCGAAGAGGTGCGGCGGGCGCTGCGCCAACGCGGCGCGTACGAGGCGCTGGTCGTGCCGCTGCGCGGCGCGAGCCAGCTGCTTGGTGCCGTCGAGGTGCACGACCGGGTCAGCCGGTGGCGCGGCTTCGGCCGGGCCGACGTGCGGCTGCTGCACACCCTGGCGAGCCATCTCGCGACCGCGATGGACAACCGGCGGCTGCTCGCGAGGCTGCGCCACGACGCCTACCACGATCCGCTGACCCGACTGCTCAACCGCACCGGATTCCGCGAGATGGCGGCCGAGGAACTGCACAACGGGCGCACCGTGGTCGTGCTGCGGGTGGACCTCGACGTGCTCACCACGGTCAGCGAGGCCCTCGGCTACACCTGGGGCGACCGGATGATCGTCGCCGCCGGGCGGCGGATGCAGGAGGCGCTGGGAGAGGCGCCGCTGGCCCGGCTCGAAGCGAACTCCTTCGCGGTGCTCCTGCTGGACCACAGCGAGGCCCAGGCGCACGAGTTCGCCCGGCATCTGCGCGAGGTGATCGCCGAGCCGTACCCGCTGGACCGCATCGTGGTGGAGGCCGCAGGCGTCGCCGGGTACGCCTCGTCCGCGCCTGCGGACGGCGAGTGCGAGACCGATATCGACACCCTCCTGCAGCGCTCCGATGTCGCGGTCCGGGCGGCCCGCAACGGCGAGGACGGCGTGCGTGGCTACGCCCCCGCGATGGGCCAGGTTTTCCTGCGCCGCTTCCAGCTGGTCACCCAGTTCCGGCAGGCGCTGGACTCCGGACAGGTCGAGGTGCACTACCAGCCGAAGGTCGCGCTGCCTGTCCGCCAGGTGGTGGGCGCCGAGGCGCTGGTGCGCTGGTCGCACCCGGAGTACGGGCGGCTGGATCCGGACGAGTTCGTGCCGCTGGTGGAGGCGACCGGCCTGGTCGACGCGCTCACCTTTTTCGTCATGGAGTGCTCGCTGGTCAAGATCCGGCAGTGGATGGACCGCGGGTTGCGGATGTCGGTGGCGGTGAACCTGTCGGTGCACAACCTCGCCGACGAGACCTTCCCGGACCGGGTCGGCGAGGCGCTGGTGCGCCACGACATCCCGCCGGAGCTGCTCACCTTCGAGCTGACCGAGTCCGGCGTGATGGCCGACCCGGAGCGCTCGCTGCCGTTGCTGCGCCGGTTGCACGCGATGGGCGTGGTGCTGGCGGTGGACGACTTCGGCACCGGGTACTCGTCGCTGGCCTACCTGCGGCAGCTGCCGGTGGACGAGGTGAAGATCGACAAGAGCTTCGTGCTCGGCATGGGCACCGACCTCGGCGACATGGCCGTGGTCCGCTCCATCGTCGAGCTCGGGCACTCGCTGGACCTGGCGGTGGTCGCCGAGGGCGTGGAGGACGACGCCGCGCGCGACCAGCTCGTGAAGATGGGCTGCGACGTCGCTCAGGGCTACCTGATCTCGCGGCCGCTGTCCGAGGAGCGGTTCGAGGCGTGGCTGCAGGCCCGCACCAAGCGCGACCGCGGTGCCCGATCCGAGACCGTCCTCACACTCCTGCACTGAGGCCGGCTATCGGTGGTTCCTGTCGCTCCTGGCCCGAAAACCGCGCCGTGACCAGTGTTTTCACGTGAACGGACCCCCTGTTTCGAGGGGGTGCGGGTGGTGTGTAAAGTTCTAGACGTTCCGCAAGGAAACGCCCCAATAGCTCAGTCGGCAGAGCGTCTCCATGGTAAGGAGAAGGTCTACGGTTCGATTCCGTATTGGGGCTCGAAAGGCAGCTGCGGTGCTCGGTAAACTGGGTGCTGTGGCTGTTTTGCGTGGGATATCCTGCGTCGGCTGAGACGCCAGGTGCGTGCACCTAGGTTTTCAGCATGGCGGTGTAGCTCAGTCGGTAGAGCAAGCGGCTCATAATCGCTGTGTCGCCGGTTCAAGTCCGGCCACCGCTACCAGTCACGGGTTCGCTCGGGTCTCCAGCGAACCGTTCCGGAGTACCACCGAGACAGAAAGGCACCCCCGTGGCCGCCACCGACGTTCGACCCAAGATCACGCTGGCGTGCGAGGAGTGCAAGCACCGCAACTACATCACCAACAAGAACCGGCGCAACGACCCGGACCGCTTGGAGATGAAGAAGTTCTGCCCGAACTGCGGTACGCACAAGCTGCACAAGGAAACCCGCTGACCGATCGGGCGAGTCCTGCTCGTGCTTCGCGCTTCGCCGGGGCTCGGTCAGGGCGTTAATTGGGGGCCGAGCCCCCAAGCCCGCACGGTGCGGTGGTCGGCTCCTCGCGTGAGGTGTCGTCCTCCGGTCTGATCATCGACCAGCTCCTGGTCGAAGCTTCGAGCCCGTCCCCGGCAGGGGGCGGGCTTCTTGCATTCCGGCACCTGGTGATCGTAGTGAGCGAAGGCGCCGCGTGGAACGCAGCCTGATTGCGTTTGGTGAGGGCGCCCGTGCTCCGGTTGCTTAGGCGCGGGTGGCCTTCACCTGGTCGGGTAGCCTGCGGGCGTGCCGCTTGACGAGTCATTCATCGGACGTGAGTACCCGCCCACCGCGCCCTACGAGGTGGGCCGGGAGAAGATCCGCGAGTTCGCCGCGGCGATCAAGGACGACTCCCCGCTGTACCGCGACGCCGACGCCGCCAAGGCCGCCGGATACCCGGACGTGATCGCGCCGCCGACCTTCGCGGTGATCCTCTCGATGGCCGCGCACGACGCGATCGTCGAGGACCCGCAGCTCGGCCTGGACTACAGCCGCGTGGTGCACGGGCAGCAGGACTTCACCCACCACCGGCCGATCCGGGCCGGTGACCGGCTCGTCACGGTGGTGCACGTGGACGGCATAAATGCCCGCGCGGGCAACGACTTCCTGACGGTGCGGGCCGAGATCGGCACCGTCGACGGCGAGCCGGTGTGCACCGCGAAGTCGACGCTCGTGGCCCGCGGCACCACCGAAGAGGGGGAGGGCGCATGAGTAGCCCTGTGTCAACCCGAGTCCTCCTCAACCGCACCTCAGAGCCTGTCGGCGAATGCCGTCCGCGCCTTTGGAAGCGGCGTAGCCGCTTGCATTCACCTTGCCAAGACGACCATCGGCGGGTTCTGAGAGGTTTTCTGGCGAGGACGGCCTCTCCGCCGTGTATTGGACATACATCAGGAGGGGCACCCGCAGTCCAGGGAACCTCTCAGGTTCCGCTAAGCGACCACCCACCCAGACCATTCACCAACAGGCTCTCAGGGGAACGTGACGCAAACCAGCCACAAGAAACCGCGAAATGCGAGATTGAGCCGGACGTAATCACAACTGTGAAACGCGGAGAGGTGGAACTGGCATGAGCGCGCGGATGTCCGAGGTCGCCGTCGGCGACCAGCTGCCGGCGCTGAGCGTGCCGCTCACCCGCGCCGACCTGGTCCGCTACGCGGGCGCCTCCGGCGACTTCAACCCGATCCACTGGAACGAGCGGTTCGCCACCGGGGTCGGCCTGCCGGACGTGATCGCCCACGGCATGCTCACGATGGCCGTCGCCGGTCGCCTGGTGAGCGAGTGGACCGGCGATCCGGGCGCGATCGTGCACTACGGCGTGCGGTTCACCCGGCCCGTCGTGGTCCCCGACGACGGCACCGGCGCGCTGGTCGAGGTGTCGGGCAAGATCGCGAAGAAGAACGAGGACGGCACGGTCAAGGTCAACATCACGGCCCGCAGCGCGGACCAGGGAGTCCTCGGCGGCGCCACGGCCACCGTCCGCCTCTCCGAGTGACCGGATAACCGGGGCGCGAGTGCCCCCACTCGACCCACCAACGGGTCCCACGCCCCCTCGATCGCGTTAAAAGTGAAGGGCACCTCCGACTGGCGAAGCCGACCGGAGGTGCCCTTCAATCGTTGAACGACTACTTGGCTTCGCCGAGGAGTTCCGCCATCCGGGTCACACCGGTGACGAGGTCCTCGTCACCAAGGGCGTAGGAGAGGCGGAAGTAGCCCGGCGTGCCGAACGCCTCGCCCGGCACCACCGCGACCTCGGCCTGCTCCAGGACCAGGCTCGCCAGTTCCACGCTGGTCTGCGGGCGGACGCCGCGGATCTCCTTGCCCAGCAGGCCCTTCACCGACGGGTACGCGTAGAACGCGCCCTGCGGCTCCGGGCAGCTGACGCCGGGGATCGCCGAGAGCAGCTCGACGATCTTGCGGCGGCGGCGGTCGAACGCCGAGCGCATCTCCAGCACCGCGTCCAGCGATCCGCTGACGGCCTCCAGCGCGGCCCGCTGCGAGACGTTGGCGACGTTCGACGACAGGTGCGACTGCAGGTTCGTGGCGGCCTTGATGACGTCCGGCGGGCCGATCATCCAGCCCACCCGCCAGCCGGTCATGGCATAGGTCTTGGCGACCCCGTTGAGCACCACGCAGGTGTCGGCGAGCTCCGGCACCACCGCGGGCATCGACACGTGCCGCGCGTCGCCGTAGACCAGGTGCTCGTAGATCTCGTCGGTGACCACCCAGATGCCTTGCTCGACGGCCCAGCGGCCGATCGCCTCGACCTGCTCCGGCGGGTAGATCGCGCCGGTCGGGTTGGACGGCGAGTTGAACAGCAGCACCTTGGTGCGCGGGGTCCGCGCGGCCTCCAGCTGCTCGACGGACACCAGGTAGCCCGTCGACTCGTCGGCTGGCACCACCACCGGAACACCACCCGGCAGGGTGATCGCCTCCGGGTAGGTGGTCCAGTACGGCGCCGGTAGCAGTACCTCGTCGCCCGGGTCGAGCAGCGTCTGGAACGCCTGATAGACGGCCTGCTTACCGCCGTTGGTCACCAACACCTGGCTGGCCTGCACGGTGTAGGCGGAGTCGCGCAGGGTCTTCGCGGCGATGGCCTCGCGCAGTTCCGGCAGGCCGGCTGCCGGGCTGTAGCGGTGGTTCTTCGGATCGGAGCAGGCGGCGATCGCGGCGTCGACGATCGGCTGCGGCGTCGGGAAGTCCGGCTCACCGGCGCCGAAGCCGATCACCGGCCGGCCGGCGGCCTTGAGCGCCTTCGCCTTGGCGTCCACGGCCAGCGTGGCGGACTCGCTGATCCCGCCGATCCGCGCGGACACCCGCGCATTGGTCCCTTGGTCTGTCTGAGGTGCGGCCATGACAGCATCCTGGCAGACCCGGCGTGTCGTCGGACACGCTCCCCACCAGCGGCGAAGTTGTTCATGGACCCGTACCGGGGGGTGCCGTTGGAGCAAGGTCGTCGGCGTGCCGTACACTTTCGTACCTGGGATGCCTGAACACCGTGGAACCCCAGTTCCACGGCCGGTGGCGGGCGTCCCGAATGCGGTCGAGTTCCAGGGCCGCAAAGGGGTGTAGCTCAATTGGCAGAGCAGCGGTCTCCAAAACCGCAGGTTGCAGGTTCAAGTCCTGTCACCCCTGCGTCGATGCGACGGTGAGCGGAGGATGGGCGTGAGCGAGGACCGCGAGCAGGAGCAGGACGGAGCGCGCGAGAACGCCGCCCGTCCGTCCAGCGCCGCGGCGCGGCGCGAGCGCCGCGCTTCCGCCCGCCCGGCCGGTCGCAAGGGCCGGTCCGGCGAGTCGGGTTCGGCCGAAGCGAACTCGACCCGCACAACTGAGTCGAAGGGTCGGCCAACCCCGTCGCGGGATGGCCGACAGGGCCGGGTTTCGCTGTTCCGGAAGATCGGACGCTTCCTGCGCGAGGTCGTCGCCGAACTGCGCAAGGTCATCTGGCCGACGCGCAAGGCGCTGGCGACCTACACCCTCGTGGTGCTGGTCTTCGTCAGCATCATGGTGGCGTTCGTGGCCGGCGTGGACGTGCTCTTCGCCAAGGGTGTGGGCTGGCTGTTCGGCTCCGGCTGAACATCTCCGGCCCCGCGCTAGGTGGTGCCGGCGGCGGAACGACGACCCGGCACGCAACGCACGAGAGGAAGCGAGACCGACTGTGACCTCCCACGAGGGCCAGGAATCCACCGGCCTCACCGACGAGCAGGTGCAGCCCGAGGCCGAGCAGGCCGAGGCGACCGCGGACTCGGTCGACGCAGTCGATTCCGCCGACGGCGCCGACTCCGGCGAGGACACCGGTTCGGCCGACGAGACCGAGGCGCCAGCCGAGGCCGAGGAGGCCCCGGATGCTGACGAGACCGGCGAAGCCGGTGAGGAAGCGGCCGCGGAGCCCGACCCGGTCGAGGAGCTGCGCGCAGCGCTGCGACGCGCGCCCGGCGACTGGTACGTCGTGCACTCCTACGCGGGCTACGAAAACAAGGTCAAGACCAACCTCGAAACGCGGGCCCAGACGCTCGACGTCGAGGACTTCATCTTCCAGGTCGAGGTGCCGACCGAAGAGGTCACCGAGATCAAGAACGGCCAGCGCAAGCTGGTGCAGCGCAAGGTGCTGCCCGGCTACATCCTGGTTCGGATGGAGCTCAACGACGCGTCCTGGAGCGCGGTGCGCAACACGCCGGGTGTCACCGGCTTCGTCGGCGCCACTTCCAAGCCGTCGCCGCTGACCATCGACGAGGTGCTGAAGTTCCTCGCGCCGCAGGTCGAGGAGAAGAAGGGCGAGCCGGGCAAGAAGGGCGCCGCGCAGGCCGCCGCCAAGCCCGCGGTCGAGGTCGACTTCGAGGTCGGCGAGTCCGTGACCGTCATGGACGGGCCGTTCGCGACGCTGCCCGCGACGATCAACGAGGTCAACCCGGACGCCCAGAAGCTCAAGGTGCTGGTGTCGATCTTCGGCCGCGAAACCCCGGTTGAGCTGTCGTTCAACCAGGTTTCCAAGATCTGACCGCCCTCCCGCGGTGCGGGAGCGCGGCGGCTGCGCGCGGATCTGGCAGGACCCGCGCGCAGAACCGGGCGAAGCCACCGTTTCGTGGTCTCGCCAGATTCGGCCCCGCCACTAGGTGGGGCCGGGCAACCGGATAGCGAAGACACAGGAAGCAAACATGCCGCCCAAGAAGAAGAAGCTCGCAGCGATCATCAAGCTGCAGATCCAGGCCGGCCAGGCCAACCCGGCCCCGCCCGTCGGCCCGGCGCTGGGTCAGCACGGCGTCAACATCATGGAGTTTTGCAAGGCCTACAACGCCGCCACGGAGAGCCAGCGTGGCAACGTCGTGCCGGTCGAGATCTCCGTGTTCGAAGACCGCTCGTTCAGCTTCGCGCTGAAGACCCCGCCGGCGGCCAAGCTGCTGCTCAAGGCGGCGGGCGTGGCCAAGGGCAGCGGCGAGCCGCACAAGACCAAGGTCGGCAAGGTCTCCATGGACCAGGTCCGCGAGATTGCGCAGACCAAGATGGCGGACCTCAACGCCAACGACATTGATCAGGCCGCCAAGATCATCGCTGGCACCGCCCGGTCGATGGGCCTGACGGTCGAGGGCTGACCGAGCCGGAAACGGCGTGTGGGAGGGCTCCAGCGCAGCCCGACCAACCACAACTGATCCACCTGGGATAGGGACAGAAATGGCAAAGCGCAGCAAGGCATACCAGCAGGCGGCCGAGCTGATCGATCGCGCGCGGCTGTACGCGCCGACGGAAGCGGCCGAGCTGGCGAAGAAGACCGCCAAGGTCAAGTACGACGCCACCGTCGAGGTGGCGCTGCGGCTGGGCGTCGACCCCCGCAAGGCAGACCAGATGGTCCGCGGCACCGTGAACCTGCCGCACGGCACTGGTAAGACTGCCCGCGTCATCGTGTTCGCCGTCGGGGACAAGGCCGCCGAGGCCGAGGCCGCCGGGGCGGACGCGGTTGGTTCCGAGGACCTGATCGAGCGCATTCAGGGCGGCTGGCTCGATTTCGACGCGGCGATCGCCACCCCGGACCAGATGGCCAAGGTCGGCAAGATCGCTCGGGTGCTGGGCCCGCGCGGCCTGATGCCGAACCCGAAGACCGGCACCGTCACCCCGAACGTCACCAAGGCGGTCGCGGACATCAAGGGCGGTAAGATCAACTTCCGCGTCGACAAGCAGGCCAACCTGCACTTCATCATCGGCAAGGCGTCCTTCGACACCGAAAAGCTGGTGGAGAACTACGCGGCGGCGCTGGATGAGATCCTGCGCGCCAAGCCGTCGGTGTCGAAGGGCCGGTACCTGAAGAAGGTCACCTTCAGCACCACGATGGGCCCGGGCATCCCGGTCGACCCGAACGCGACTCGCGGCATCACGGCCTCGGCCTGATACCCGAAGTTCCGCCGGGAAGGGCGGGCCGCTCCCCGGAGCGGCCCGCCCTTCCCGCTTTCCAGGCCCCGATCGGCAGGGGGGCGGCCGGCGGGGCTGGCGGGGCCGGCGATCCTCGTCGATCAGCCGCCGCAGCTGGAGGTTTGGAGGGTGTAGGCGCTGATCGCCCAGCCGCCGTCGGGCTGTTGGGTGAGTTTGAAGCTGCCGAGCCGGGGCCCGCCGTTGACCTGCATCCGGCAGCCGAGGACCTGAGCCTCCGGGCCGACGATCGTCACCGCGTTGTGGTCGAACTTCGGGTTGGCGTAGGCGTTCGGGTCGGCGATCTGGCCGTGCACCTGGCGCGCCGCGGTGGCGCAGTCCGGGGCCTGGTGGGCGGCGGCGAAGCCGGACTTGCCCGTGGCGTCGAACAGGTCGCAGGTCCGCTCCGGGCTCGGCCCGCGCAGCCAGTTGTAGACGCCGCGCACCGCCTGCTGCGGGTTCTCCGACTTCACCGGCACCGAGTCGATCGGCACGCCGTTGCTGCCGGTGCCGGTGCTGTCGCCGCCGGAGCCGCCGAAGAAGGAGGCGGTCAGGCTGTTGTACAGGTAGTTGAGCAGCAGCAGGGCCAGCAGCAAGTAGATGAGGCGGCGGACCAGTTTGTAGCGCAGCAGTCCCAGCGCCCGCTTCCACCAGGGCTTCTTCGGCGTCGCCGCCGGGGGCGCGGCGGGAGGCGGGGGCGCGACGTCGCCGCCTTGCGACTGCTGCCATTCGCGGAACTTCTGGAATTCCCGGAACTGCTGGTACTGGCGGAATTCCGCGTCGTCGGCGGGTTGCTGCGGGCCGACAGGCGGGGCTTTGGGCGGATCGGCGGCCACGAAGTCGCTTTCGACGACCGAGCTCTCCACGACTTCGGCGTCGACGACCTCCGCCGAGTGCGGTTTCGCCGGCAGGTTGGCGCCGGGCTCCGGGCGGTGCGACTCGTTCTGATCAGCCACGCCCCACATGATGCCCGCCCGTGGCGCCGAGGTCACCACCGGCGATCCGGTATCTCGCGGGCGCGCGCCGCGAACTGCGAACTTCATCGGGAGGGTCTTGTACCCGCCGGAACCGGGGTGCCTGGCGGGCGTGGAATCGGGTCGCGTATCCTGGTCGAGGTTCCACCCAAGACCGCTGGTCTTCTCCGTGCTCCGCGAGGGGCGGGGAGAACTAAGGTCCCGTGAGATGCGGGCGGCCCGCGCAGGAGGGACGAGGCTATCGTTGCGTGCTCAGCGCGCCCATGATCTTGACGCCCCGTGCTTGCTGCGCCGGGGCGTTTTGTCGTCTCAGGACCGGCTGGATGCGGATCACAGTCGGAAATAGAGAGGAGGCGACATGGCGAAGCCCGACAAGGTTGATGCGGTCAGCGAGATCGCGGAGCGGTTCAACACCGCGACCGCTGCAGTCGTGACCGAGTACCGCGGGCTGTCCATGGCGCAGCTGTCTGAGCTGCGCCGTGCCCTCGGTGTGGGCACGACGTACCGTGTCGCGAAGAACACGCTGGTCAAGCGTGCCGCCGAGCAGTCCGGCGTCGAGGGCCTCGACGACCTGTTCGTCGGCCCGACCGCGATCGCCTTCGTGGAGGGCGAGCCGGTCGACGCGGCCAAGGCTCTGCGTGAATTCGCCAAGGACAACAATGCCCTGGTGATCAAGGGCGGTTACATGGACGGCCGCGCGCTGTCCGTGAACGAGGTCGAGAGCATTGCCGACCTCGACTCCCGCGAGGTCACCCTGTCCAAGTTGGCCGGTGCCATGAAGGCCAAGATGGGCCAGGCCGCCGCGCTGTTCGCCGCGCCGGCGACCCAGGTGGCTCGGTTGGCTGTCGCCCTGCAGGAGAAGAAGGGCGACGCCGACGCCTGAGTCCCCAGTGGACGTGGTTGTCGGTCGTAGAAGAACCCCACCCGGACACTGCCGGTGCCCGGGCATCAAACGGAAAGGAACGCCGCCGTGGCGAAGCTGAGCAACGAAGAGCTGTTGGACGTCTTCAAGGAGATGACCCTCCTGGAGCTGTCGGGGTTCGTGAAGCAGTTCGAGGAGACCTTCGACGTCACCGCCGCCGCCCCGGCCGCGGTCGTGGCCGGCCCGGCCGCCGGCGCTGCCCCGGCCGCTGAGGAGCAGGACGAGTTCGACGTCATCCTCGAGGGTGCCGGCGAAAAGAAGATCCAGGTCATCAAGGTCGTCCGCGAGATCGTCTCGGGCCTGGGCCTGAAGGAGGCCAAGGAGCTCGTCGAGGGCGCCCCGAAGCCGATCCTGGAGAAGGTCGACAAGGAGAAGGCCAACGAGGCCAAGGCCAAGCTGGAAGAGGCCGGCGCTTCGGTCTCCCTCAAGTGAGCAGCTGACTCGCTGTAAGAAGGCGGGCACTCGCTGTTGCGGGTGCCCGCATTCTTTTGTTTCGTGGAATTGCGGAATTGCGTCTGCCCCGGACAAATCTTCTCGGAACTGCCAACATCGGTGCCATCACTGGCGCGCTCGTCGGTGCGAGGCCGACGAGCTCTTCTGGAACCTCGGCCACCGCAACCCCCTGGCCGACGCGAAGCAGAGTGGGCTGAGCGCTACCCCAATCGGTGACCCGGTGTCGTGAGTGCGTAAGCGGGTTTGAGCCGGTTTTCGCACTCACGACCACCTGGCGACTCAGCGCTTGTTCGTCGACCAAGATGCGGAATGAACCGGATCGTCGAAGTCCGCGCCGCCGGCTGAAGCAGCGGCACGCCGTCATGGTCCGATGTGGACGTGGGCTGACCAGAGGCAGTGCTCTTCCGGATAACGGGCGCGGAGGTTCCGGGCCGCGTTGTGCAGGGCGTAGGCCGAGCCGTCCGTGTCGTACTCCTCGCCGCCGAACACCGCCGCGTAGACGTCCGCGTGCACCTGCACCGCGCTGCCCTCGTCGATCTCCCACAGGGTGCCGATGACGTGCGTGAAGCCCGCGAAGCCCAGTGCTCCCGGCAGCGACACCGCCGCCCCGCACGGCGGATCCGCCGCCGTCGCGCACTGGCCGAGGTAGCCGAACTCCGCCTCGTCGAGCGCCACCTGGCCCAGCTCGACCAGGCCCAGCGGCCGCTGCGGGGACTCGCGGTCCAGCAGCAGGCCCGCCGCCGGCTGCGCCGGGAACTGGGAGCTCGGCTCGCACACGTGCAGCCACGGGTGCTGCGGCAGCACCTGCAGCATCTCCGCCGCGCTGGTGCTCTCCACCGACACGATTTCCGCCGACGGCCAGTGCTGCGCCAGAACCTGGTTCTGCGGCGGCAGTTCCCGCCCGACCTGCAGCGCCGACCCGGCCGCGACCAGGGCCGTGCCGCCCGTCGGCACCGGTCGCTTGCCCGCCCGGAGCAGGCAGCCCAACGTCGGGGTGTACGACGACACAACCCGGTCCAAAGTGGACTCGCCGGTTCGCGCGGTCGCCGCGTGCACCGGCAGGAACGCCATCGCGCCGAGGGCGCTCCACCACACCCTGGGCCACCGGGCGCCGAGCTCCGGCTCGCGCAGATAGCCCATCCGATCCAGGACCGGCCGCGCGATGCGGTCCCAGGTCCAGTCGAGGGCGTCGGACAGCGTCCCGTGGTCGTCCTCCTGCGCGGCGGCCAGCAGGTCGGCCGCGCGCTCGGCCGCGGTTTCCGGATCGGCGTTCGGCAGCGGCACGGTCAGCACCCGCCCCGCGATGATCACCAGCGCGTCCGACCGGTAGCGGCTGAGGTTGACCAGCACCGCGGAACCGTCCTGCGCCGCGGTGGCCAGCTCCGCGAACGGCGTGCGCAGCAGATGCCTCGGCTGCACGGCGCGGATCTCCGCGACCAGCTCGTCCCACGTGCGCGCCAGCCGCATCCGGTCGTCGGACCCGGTGAGCACCGGTTCGTCCGCCGGGCGGTCCAGCAGCCTCCGCAACCGGACCACCTCGTCCGCGAGGTCCGGGTGGGAGCGGTGCAGCGCGCCTAGTTCCCCGCCGGTCGGCAGGAAGTCCGCCAGGATCGCCGTCTGCCCGTGCTCCAGCAGTTCCACGGCCCGCTCGGGCTCGCCGTTCTCCAACGCGCACGCCGCGGCGTCCGCCGCGATCGACGCCCACCGCTGCTGCGCGGTCGGCGACGCGACGACCCGCTTGCCGCGCGTGACCAGCGGCAGCAGGTCGACCGCGAGCTCGAACGACTCCAGCGCCTCCGGCCACCGGTGCGCCTGTGCGCAGATCCGGCCCGCCAGTCCCGCCGCCCGAAGCCGCTGGTCGGCAGGGGCGTTGGGCTGCTCGGCCGCCTCCATCAGCACCTTGCGTGCCCACCGGTAGTACCGGCGGCGGGAGGTGCGCTGGTAGAGCGTCTGCAGCGCGCGACCGAGGTGGATCGCCACTCCCGCGCGGGAGTGCGCGTTCTGCGGTATCGCGATGAGCGCCTGGTCGAACAGCTCGATCGCGGCCTCGATGTCCCGCGTCTTGGCGCTCGTCCGGAACCGGTGCGCCGACACGATGCCGAGCTGCGTCCAGGCCGCGGGCCGCGCGGCCACGTCGCCCTTCAAGGCCTCGCGCGCGAGTTCGGCGGCCCGGTCCAGGTCGGCGCTGTCGCCGTGGTGCTCGAAGCGGCTGATCAGCGTGCTGATCAGCGAGTTCAACACCGCGTCGCGCTGGTCGCCGGCCGCCGCCTCCAACCCTGCGTCCCCAGCGGTGACCGCGGTGTCCAGCACCTTGGCCTCCGCGCCGTGCAGGAAGTGCCTGCGCAGCAGGGTCGCGTAACCGGTGAGGGCGACCGCGCGGCTCGGGTCGTCGGGCGACATCGCGCGCACCGCCGGGGCGATCGGCCGCAGCACGCGGCGCAGCTGGCTGGCCTCGCCGGTGGCGTCCACGTGCTCGACGGTGGCCGCGGCGAGGTGCCACACCGCCGTGCCGAGCAGCGGATTCCCGCCGTCGAGCACCCCGAGCACGCCGATCAGCTCGCTGATCGCCGAGTTGAGGTCGGTCAGGTCCCCGTTCTGCTGGAACCGCAGCCGCAGCGCGTTCGCCAGATGGCAAAGGGCGGCGCGCCGGGGTTCGCCGTCGGCGAGAGCTCCCGCGCCGGACCCGAGGTGCTTGATGCCCTCGTCCAGGTCTTCGGACGAGCCGCCCCGCTCGAACCGGCGCAGCAGCGCCGCCCCGAGGTTGATCAGCAGCTCGGAGGTCGTCGGGTCGTTCGCCGGGGAGATCCGGACGGCCTCCCGGAACACGTCGATCGACTCGTCGTCAGACTCCGGCGCGTCGGCCAGCAGGGCGTGCAGCTTCAACGCGTTGGCGAGCCGGACCAGTGCCATCGCCCGCCGCTGGTCGCGGCGCGGAGTCTGCCCGACGGCCTCCCGCGCGACCTGCGCGCTCTCCGCGGCGGCGGTGGCGCTGCCGGTCTTGCCCGCCAGGTCGGTGAGAGCCAGCGCGAGGTTGCACTGATAGAGCATCCGGTCGTTGTCGCTGCTGTGCGCCGCAGCCGTCGCCGACCGGTAGTGGGAGATCGCTTCTTCGAGGTCGGCCAGTGCGCCGCTGCGCAGGTGCGTCAGCTGTGCCGCGCTGCCCAGGTTGTTGAGCACGCCCGCGCGCGCCGGGTCGGTTTCGTGTAGCACGCCGGCGGTGGCGCGGAGCACCTCGGTGACCCAGGGCAGCTGGTCGAAGTCCAGGGTGGTGACGATCTTGTTCATCGCCGCGACGGCGTCGGCGTAGCGCTGCTCGGCGCTGCGCGGGGGTTCCGGTGCCGCCGCTTCCGGGGTTTGCGGGGGTTGCCGGGGTTGGTGCGTGACGGCGTCCTGCTCGCCGGAGAACCAGCTGGAGCTGGAGCCGCTGCGTTCCGGCCCCCCTTTCCAACGCTGCAGCCCGCTGAACCGCTCGTTCGCGCGGTCGTCTGTCATCGGTTCGTTCTCCTGTGGCCTGCCCACCGGGGGTATGCGTCGGGGCGCGGTGGGGCGTATCACGCTACCGGCGGACGCGGTCGTCGAGTAGTCCACGTGCGTCACCTGAGATCGTGCCGATTGGCAGTTGTGCCCACCGGCAACATCCGTCGCATCGTCGCGACGGGAGAAAGTGCTCGGCCCGGGAGGACAGTTGTTGTTCCTGCAACCATTAATACTCACGCCTACCACAAAGTGGCAACGACAGCCTCGAGGTCGGTCGGCTGCGGTGCGAGTCGGCTGACGCCGTAGTCCCCGCCGCGGACGTCGTCGTGGTCGCCGTTCCCGTTGGTCGGGTGTGGCCCCCCCTGCGCGGTCCGTGCTCGTCCCGCGGGTGTCCATATAGGACGAGCCGGGTGCCAGGTGCGACGACGCCCACCGGCGCGTCGAGCCGCGCCGGCCCGGTGTCGCCCCGGGGTCGCGGCCGCAGGTGCAACCGCGGACGCTTGGGGCGGGATTCGCGCCGATCGCTCAGCCGGGGCGAAAACGGCCACCGCGGCGAAAGTGGTGGAATTGGCCGGCAACCCGGGTAATCGGTGTCGATCGCGGCGAGCGCCGTTCTCGGCACGCCGGGTGGCCGAGCGCAAATCGTCCTCTCGGTCGAGATCGGGAATTCGGAGATCGAATTCCGCGATCCCGATGACAGCTGGTGTCGATGTGAGCACAAGGCGTTAATGATCGAGAGCGGCTTCGCGGGAATGACTCCGTTCGGCTTCAGTCGTCCCGGGAATAGAGACGCCGACCCCGCGTGTTGAGGTGCTCGTCACCCCTGGGCCGATGCCCGGGATGCCCGCAAGGGCCGTTCGCATGGGTGTCGCGAGTGTCGCTCCGGAGTGCCGGAAGTTACCTGAAGGTAACCATGCTGACCAGGCAAAAGCAGGTCACCGACGATCACGGCCGGTGATCGTGTTTTGCGCCACGAGGGTGATCGAAGCGTGATCTCTTGACTGGCGGCGCGCGCGGGTTCACTCTGGTGCTCGACGCGGGGCTGGGCCGCCATCGGTGTGCCCCCTCGACAGCTGGCGTGATTCCGGCTAGACTGCTACTTTGCGCTGCCCTCTTTCCGTCTGTCCTGCACCGGACCGTAGGATCGTGGGCGCCATTGCACCCTTGACAGCTGTGCTAGCGGAGTGTGACAGCGGATACGGACCCCGTCGGTCGCATTCGCCGGGCACCTTTCGCTGACGCGGCTGTAGCCAGTTCAGAGTCCCGGAAGGACGCATCTTGGCAGTCTCCCGCGCGACCAAGGTCTCTGCAGCTTCCAACTACACGTCGGGGATCCCTGGGGCACCCAAGCGGGTCTCGTTCGCGAACATTCGCGAGCCGTTGAACGTGCCGAACCTGCTAGACCTTCAGATCCAGTCCTTCGAATGGCTTGTCGGTAACGAGGCCTGGTTCCAGCGCCGGGTCGACGCCGGCGAGGAGAATCCGGTTGGCGGTCTTGAGGAGGTCCTGAACGAGATCTCCCCGATCGAGGACTTCTCCGGATCGATGTCGCTGTCTTTCTCCGACCCACGCTTCGACGAGGTCAAGGCCTCCGTCGAGGAGTGCAAGGACAAGGACGTGACGTATGCGGCCCCGCTGTTCGTCACCGCGGAATTCACCAACCACACCACTGGCGAGATCAAGAGCCAGACGGTGTTCATGGGTGACTTCCCGATGATGAGCAACAAGGGGACCTTCATCATCAACGGCACCGAGCGGGTCGTGGTCTCCCAGCTCGTCCGTTCCCCCGGTGTCTACTTCGACCAGTCGGTCGACAAGACCACGGACAAGGACGTCTTCAGCGTCAAGATCATCCCCAGCCGCGGTGCGTGGCTGGAGTTCGACGTCGACAAGCGCGACACCGTCGGCGTCCGCATCGACCGCAAGCGCCGCCAGCCGGTCACCGTGCTGCTGAAGGCGCTGGGCTGGTCGGCCGAGGCAATCCGCGAGCGGTTCGGCTTCTCCGAGACCCTGATGGCGACCCTGGAGAAGGACCACACCGCCGGCACGGACGAAGCGCTGCTGGACATCTACCGCAAGCTGCGCCCGGGCGAACCGCCGACGAAGGAGAGCGCGCAGACGCTCCTGGAGAACCTGTTCTTCAAGGAGAAGCGCTACGACCTCGCCCGCGTCGGCCGCTACAAGGTCAACAAGAAGCTCGGCATGGGCGAGCCGTACGAAGTCGGCGTGCTCACCGAGGAAGACATCGTCACCACGATCGAGTATCTGGTCCGGCTGCACGCCGCCGAGACCGAGATGCCCGCGCGCGGTCAGGGCGAAGGCGCGACCGTGCCGGTCGAGGTCGACGACATCGACCACTTCGGCAACCGGCGCATCCGCACCGTGGGCGAGCTGATCCAGAACCAGGTCCGGGTCGGCCTGTCCCGCATGGAGCGGGTCGTCCGGGAGCGGATGACCACCCAGGACGTCGAGGCGATCACCCCGCAGACCCTGATCAACATCCGCCCGATCACGGCGGCGATCCGGGAGTTCTTCGGAACCTCGCAGCTCTCGCAGTTCATGGACCAGACCAACCCGATCGCGGGCCTGACGCACAAGCGTCGGCTGAACGCGCTCGGCCCGGGCGGTCTGTCCCGCGAGCGCGCGGGCATGGAGGTCCGCGACGTGCACCCGTCGCACTACGGCCGGATGTGCCCGATCGAGACGCCGGAAGGCCCGAACATCGGTCTGATCGGCTCGCTGGCGACCTTCGCGCGGATCAACCCGTTCGGCTTCATCGAGACGCCGTACCGCAAGGTCGTCGACGGCCGGGTCACCGACCAGATCGACTACCTGACCGCCGACGAAGAGGACCGCTACGTCAAGGCGCAGGCCAACGCGCCGATCGACGAGGACGGCAACTTCATCGACGAGCGCGTGCTGGGTCGACGCAAGGGCGGCGAGGTCGAGCTGCTCGCACCGACCGAGATCGACTACATGGACGTCTCGCCGCGGCAGATGGTCTCCGCCGCGACCGCGATGATCCCGTTCCTGGAGCACGACGACGCCAACCGCGCCCTGATGGGTGCGAACATGCAGCGCCAGGCGGTGCCGCTGCTGCGCAGCGAGTCGCCGCTGGTGGGCACCGGCATGGAGCTGCGCGCCGCGGTCGACGCCGGTGACGTGATCACCGCCGAGAAGGCCGGTGTGGTCGAGGAGCTGTGCGCCGACTACATCACGGTGATGGCCGATGACGGCACTCGCCGGTCGTACCGGATGCAGAAGTTCTCCCGGTCCAACCACGGCACCTGCATCAACCAGAAGCCGATCGTCAACGAGGGCGACCGGGTCGAGGTCGGGCAGGTCATCGCGGACGGGCCGTGCACCGAAGACGGCGAGATGGCGCTGGGCAAGAACCTGCTCGTCGCGATCATGCCGTGGGAGGGGCACAACTACGAGGACGCGATCATCCTGTCCCAGCGCCTGGTGCAGGACGACGTGCTCACCTCGATCCACATCGAGGAGCACGAGGTCGACGCGCGCGACACCAAGCTCGGTGCCGAGGAGATCACCCGGGACATCCCGAACGTCTCCGACGACGTGCTGGCCGACCTCGACGAGCGCGGCATCATCCGCATCGGTGCCGAGGTGCAGGGCGGCGACATCCTGGTCGGCAAGGTCACCCCGAAGGGCGAGACCGAGCTGACCCCGGAAGAGCGGCTGCTGCGCGCGATCTTCGGCGAGAAGGCCCGCGAGGTCCGCGACACTTCGCTGAAGGTGCCGCACGGCGAGACCGGCAAGGTCATCGGCGTCCGCGTGTTCAACCGCGAGGACGACGACGAGCTGCCCCCGGGCGTCAACCAGCTGGTGCGGGTCTACGTCGCGCAGAAGCGCAAGATCCAGGACGGCGACAAGCTCGCCGGCCGCCACGGCAACAAGGGCGTCATCGGCAAGATCCTGCCCGCCGAGGACATGCCGTTCCTGTCGGACGGCACCCCGGTCGACATCATCCTGAACACCCACGGTGTGCCGCGACGGATGAACATCGGCCAGGTGCTGGAGACGCACCTGGGCTGGATCGCCTCGCAGGGCTGGTCCATCGACGGGGACGCCGAGTGGGCCAAGCGCCTGCCCGACGACCTCTACGAGGTGGAACCGGGCACCAACACCGCCAGCCCCGTCTTCGACGGTGCGCGGGAGGAGGAGATCACCGGTCTGCTCGCCTCCACCAGGCCGAACCGCGACGGTGAGCGCATGGTGGGCGCCGACGGCAAGGCGCAGCTGTTCGACGGCCGCAGCGGGGAGCCGTACCCGTACCCGATCGCCGTCGGGTACATGTACATCCTCAAGCTGTCGCACCTGGTGGACGACAAGATCCACGCCCGGTCGACCGGCCCGTACTCGATGATCACCCAGCAGCCGCTGGGCGGTAAGGCGCAGTTCGGTGGCCAGCGCTTCGGTGAGATGGAGTGCTGGGCCATGCAGGCCTACGGCGCCGCCTACACGCTGCAGGAGCTGTTGACCATCAAGTCCGACGACGTGGTCGGCCGCGTCAAGGTCTACGAGGCGATCGTCAAGGGCGAGAACATCCCCGAGCCGGGCATCCCGGAGTCCTTCAAGGTGTTGCTGAAGGAGCTCCAGTCGCTGTGCCTGAACGTCGAGGTGCTCTCCAGCGACGGTGCGGCCATCGAGATGCGCGACAGCGAGGACGAGGACCTGGAGCGTGCCGCGGCCAACCTCGGCATCAACCTGTCCCGCAACGAGTCGGCCTCGGTCGACGACCTCGCGCACTGAACCTCGCCGCCGGTCCGCGGGAGGAGATCTCGCGGACCGGCGTCCGACCCAAACCTGGCACCGCTGCCGACAACGGGCAGAACCTTTCGATCAAGGGAGAAGACCCGACGTGCTTGACGTCAACTTCTTCGATGAACTCCGCATCGGCCTCGCTACGGCCGACGACATCCGCCAGTGGTCGTACGGCGAGGTAAAGAAGCCCGAGACCATCAACTACCGCACCCTGAAGCCGGAGAAGGACGGGCTCTTCTGCGAGAAGATCTTCGGTCCGACCCGGGACTGGGAGTGCTACTGCGGCAAGTACAAGCGGGTCCGCTTCAAGGGCATCATCTGCGAGCGCTGCGGCGTCGAGGTCACCCGCGCCAAGGTGCGTCGTGAGCGGATGGGCCACATCGAGCTCGCCGCCGCCGTGACCCACATCTGGTACTTCAAGGGCGTCCCGTCCCGGCTGGGCTACCTGCTCGACCTGGCCCCCAAGGACCTCGAGAAGATCATCTACTTCGCCGCCTACGTGATCACCTCGGTGAACACCGAGATGCGGCACAACGACCTGTCGACGCTGGAGAGCGAGATCAGCGTCGAGCGCAAGCGCGTCGCCGACCAGCGCGACGCCGACCTGGAGGCCCGGGCCCAGAAGCTCGAGGCCGACCTGGCCGCGCTCGAAGCCGAAGGCGCCAAGAGCGACCAGCGCCGCAAGGTCAAGGAAGGCGCCGAGCGCGAGATGAAGCAGCTGCGCGACCGCGCGCAGCGCGAGCTCGACAAGCTCGACGAGATCTGGGAGACCTTCACCAAGCTGGAGCCCCGCCAGCTCATCCCCGACGAGATGCTGTACCGCGAGCTCTACGACCGGTACGGCGAGTACTTCACCGGCGGCATGGGTGCCGAGGCCATCCAGCTGCTGCTGTCGACCTTCGACATCGGCGCCGAGGCCGAGCTGCTGCGCGAGACCATCCGCAGCGGCAAGGGCCAGAAGAAGCTGCGCGCCCTCAAGCGGCTCAAGGTCGTGGCGGCCTTCCAGGCCACCGGCAACGACCCGAGCGGCATGGTGCTCAACTGCGTGCCGGTCATCCCGCCGGACCTGCGTCCGATGGTGCAGCTGGACGGTGGCCGCTTCGCCACCTCCGACCTCAACGACCTGTACCGCCGGGTGATCAACCGCAACAACCGCCTCAAGCGACTGATCGACCTCGGGGCTCCCGAGATCATCGTCAACAACGAGAAGCGGATGCTGCAGGAGTCCGTGGACGCGCTGTTCGACAACGGCCGTCGCGGGCGTCCGGTCACCGGCCCGGGCAACCGGCCGCTGAAGTCGCTGTCCGACCTGCTCAAGGGCAAGCAGGGCCGGTTCCGCCAGAACCTGCTCGGCAAGCGCGTCGACTACTCCGGCCGTTCGGTCATCGTGGTCGGCCCGCAGCTGAAGCTGCACCAGTGCGGTCTGCCGAAGGAAATGGCGGTCGAGCTGTTCAAGCCGTTCGTCATGAAGCGGCTGGTCGACCTCAACCACGCGCAGAACATCAAGTCCGCGAAGCGGATGGTGGAGCGCCAGCGCCCGCAGGTTTGGGACGTGCTGGAAGAGGTCATCGCCGAGCACCCGGTGCTGCTCAACCGTGCTCCCACGCTGCACCGCCTCGGCATCCAGGCCTTCGAGCCGCAGCTGGTGGAAGGCAAGGCCATCCAGCTGCACCCGCTGGTCTGCGAGGCGTTCAACGCGGACTTCGACGGTGACCAGATGGCGGTGCACCTGCCGCTGTCGGCCGAGGCCCAGGCCGAGGCCCGGATCCTGATGCTGTCCAGCAACAACATCCTGTCGCCGGCCTCCGGTCGGCCGCTGGCCATGCCGCGTCTGGACATGGTCACCGGCCTCTACCACCTGACCCGTCAGGTGGACGGCGCCAAGGGCGAGGGCCTGGCGTTCTCCTCGGTCGGCGAGGCCATCATGGCCTTCGACCGCGGGGTGCTGGACCTGCAGGCCACGATCAAGATCCGGCTGCGCGATGTGGTGCCGAACAAGGCCCAGCTGCCGGAGGGCTGGGAGCCCGGTCAGCCGTGGCTGGCCGAGACCACCCTCGGCCGGGTCTGGTTCAACGAGCTGCTGCCCGAGGACTACCCATTCGTCGATGACCTGCTGCCGAAGAAGCGGCAGGCCGCGATCGTCAACGACCTGGCCGAGCGGTACCCGATGGTCACCGTGGCGCAGACCCTGGACAAGCTCAAGGACGCCGGTTTCCACTGGGCGACCCGTTCCGGGGTGACGGTGTCGATCACCGACGTGGTGGTGCCACCGGCCAAGACCGAGATCCTGGACAACTACGAGGCCAAGGCCGACCAGGTCGAGAAGCGGTACCGCCGCGGTGCGCTGTCCTACCAGGAGCGCAACGCGGAGCTGGTCAAGGTCTGGACGGCCGCCAAGGACGAGGTCGCCGAGGCCATGGAGGCGAACTTCCCGGAGGACAACTCGATCAGCATGATCGTGAAGTCCGGGGCCGCCGGTAACATGACCCAGGTCGTCCAGCTGGCCGGTATGCGTGGTCTGGTGTCGAACCCGAAGGGTGAGTACATCCCGCGCCCGATCAAGGCGAACTTCCGCGAGGGCCTGTCCGTGCTGGAGTACTTCATCTCCAACCACGGTGCCCGCAAGGGTCTCGCCGACACCGCGCTGCGGACCGCCGACTCGGGTTACCTGACCCGTCGTCTGGTGGACGTCTCGCAGGACGTCATCGTCCGCGAGACCGACTGCGGCACCGAGCGCGGCATCCGGATGCCGATCGCGGAGCTGCTGGACGATGGCAAGCTCCTGCGCGACGCGCACGTGGAGACCAGCGTCTACGCCCGCACCACGGCCGACGACGTCACCGACTCCGACGGCAACATCGTGCTCGCCCGCGGTTCGGACCTGGGTGACCCGGCGATCGAGAAGCTGCTCGCCGCCAACGTCACCAAGGTCAAGGTCCGCAGCGTCCTGACCTGTGAGTCCGGCGTCGGCGTCTGCGCGGTCTGCTACGGCCGTTCGATGGCCACCGGCAAGCTGGTGGACGTCGGCGAGGCCGTCGGCATCGTCGCCGCCCAGTCGATCGGTGAACCCGGTACGCAGCTGACGATGCGTACGTTCCACCAGGGCGGCGTCGCCGGTGACGACATCACCACCGGTCTGCCGCGTGTCCAGGAGCTGTTCGAGGCCCGGGTCCCGAAGGGCAAGGCGCCGATCGCCGATACCTCGGGCCGGATCCGGCTGGAGGACAACGACCGCTACTGGAAGATCACGATCATTCCGGACGACGGCGGCGAGGAGATCGTCTACGACAAGCTGTCCAAGCGGCAGCGGCTCGCGGCGATCTCGGTCGACGGCACCGAGCGGCAGGTCGCCGACGGCGACCACATCGAGGTCGGCCAGCAGCTGCTGGAAGGTGCGGTCGACCCGCACGAGGTGCTGCGCGTGATGGGCCCGCGCGAGGCCCAGCTGCACCTGGTTCGCGAGGTGCAGGAGGTGTACCGGTCGCAGGGTGTGGGCATCCACGACAAGCACGTCGAGGTCATCGTCCGCCAGATGCTGCGCCGGGTCATCATCATCGACTCGGGTGCCACCGAGTTCCTGCCCGGTTCGCCGGTCGAGCGCTCGCAGTTCGAGGCGGAGAACCGCCGCGTCGTCGCCGAGGGCAGCGACCCGGCTTCCGGCCGCCCGGTCCTGATGGGCATCACCAAGGCGTCGCTGGCCACCGATTCGTGGCTGTCGGCGGCCTCTTTCCAGGAGACGACCCGCATCCTCACGAACGCCGCGATCGAGGGCGCGAGTGACAAGCTGGTCGGCCTGAAGGAGAACGTGATCATCGGTAAGTTGATTCCGGCTGGTACGGGCATCAACCGGTACCGCAACATCCAGGTGCAGCCGACGGAGGAGGCGCGGGCCGCGGCGTACGCGATCCCGTCCTACGACGACAGCTACTACACCCCGGATGTGTTCGGCACCGGCACCGGTGCGGCGGTTCCGCTGGACGACTACGACTTCGGCCGCGACTACCGCTGAAGTTAGCTGGTTGACCAAAGGGCCCCTGTCCGACTCCTCCGGACAGGGGCCCTTCTCCGTGTGGCAGAGCCAATAGGAGAGGCAGCTCCATTGGCTGAGATCACGTCGCACGCTGATTGTCAAAGTTGGCCCTGCGTGTCCGCGTCTTCGATACGGTCCCTCTTTGGGAAGTTCAGAAGGGGACGGGGAGGTGCGCGCCGTGACAGGGGCGACTGGTTTCGAGGGTGCGGCAGGGCAGATCGGCGACTTACAACAACAGGCGCAGGGCTTACGGGCAGCCGTGGATTCCGGGCAACTCGTGATGGACCCCGAGGCCGCCGAGCGGGTCGCCAAGGTCTACGAGGGCACGGCCGACAAGCTCGGTTACAGAATTGCTAACGCGGACAACCTTATCGCGAGGAACGCCTACGGGGACTGCTTCATTGGCCGTCAGCTGGAACAGAAGTTCGCCGACAAGGTCGAGCACCCCGAGTTCGGCTTAATCGCCATCGTGCGGAAGGCTCAGGAGATCCTTTACGGCATGGCCCAGGCGTACCGAGACTCCGCTCGGGGGATGCAGAACACCGATGACGAGAATGCCCGCAACCTTGAGCGCTAGATCTGATTCGATGAGGCCCATGCGAACGACGACACAATCCGCGGCCACCTTCGGCGTGCTCGCTACCGCCGGGCTCCTCCTCGCCGGATGCGCGGGAGACGGCTCCCCGACCATGCCGACTAGCGAGGCGGCGACGTCCTCGGCGCTGGTGAGCTTCGATCCGTGCACCGTGCTGACGCCCGAGGAGATGAGGTCCTTCGGCGTCGACTCGGAGGAAAAAGAGGATGCGGACCAGGGCATCGGGGACGTGGGCTGCCAGTTCATGGGCGACCCCTTCATCCTGGGGCTCACCAAGGCTGAGAAGGACGATATGGCTTCCTGGGAATCCAGGCGAGGCAACTTCGACAAGCTCGAGTCCAACACCGTTGCGGGCCGTAAGGGACTTTTGGGGATCACGAGCGGCTCGACCGGCAAGGGCGTGTGTCGTCAGATCCTCGAAGCGGGTGGCGCGACGGTGACCGTTCAGGTGACCTACACCCGCCCGGAAACTGGCAAGACCAATGACCCGTGCGCCGATGCACTCCGGGTGGCCGAGATGGTTGCCCCGAGGTTGCCGAAGTGACAGCACTTTGGGGCTCGACCTGTGGCTGACCGAGTGTCCTTGGCTTGCTCTCTCCAGGCAGGGCGTTCGTCTGTTCCTCCGATGACAACGCCCCATCCCGGCTCGGTGCCGGGATGGGGCGCTTTTCGTCCAGTGTCAGAGGTCGAGCTGGCCTGATTTGACGGTGGTCAGGAACGCCTGGAGTTGGGCTTTGGTGAACACCAGGGCGCCCTGTTCCGGGGCCTTCGAGTCACGGACGGCAGAGACGCCGGGCAGGTTCTGAGCCAACTCGACGCACTGGCCTGTGTCGCCACTCCGACTGCTCTTGCGCCAGGCGGCGCCAGAAAAGTCGATCATCTAATACTTCTCCCTAGCCTGGTTCCTCACAGGTGCTTAACCAGGCTATCCATGAGCTCAACGGTTTCCTCAGCCGACAGAGCTTGCTCGCTTGCTTTCTTGAAGACGCCGCTGTAGTGATCCACATCGTTGGGTCGTTCCTGCCACACCGCTCCACGCCGGTTTTCGAGGTACACCGAGTTCATGTCCTCGAATCCTGCGGGGAACCGAAGGACGGAGAAGGCGCCCTTCATGCCCGCGTGTGCGCCAGCAGAGAACGGGATCACTTGGATCGTGATGTTCGGCTTTGCCGCCGACTCGACCAACGACTCAAGTTGTCCTCGCATGGTGTCGGGGCCACCGACGACCCTGCGGACGACCGATTCGTCGAACACGACGTGAAGCTGCTTCGTCGAACCTTGCTGATGGAGTCTTTCCTGCCGTGCCTGCCGGAGTTCGACCGACCGATGAAGCTCGGCCTTGGTCACTTCGGGCCAACCACCCTGCATGACTGCCAGGGCGTAGTCCGGCGTCTGCAGCAGGCCATCGACGAGCGTCGGGCTGTATGTGAGTAGCTCGCGCACATCGCTTTCCAAGTCAACGTAGGTCTCGAACCAGTCCTCCAGGGTATCTGAGAACGCTGTCCACCAACCGCGATCGTTCGAATCCTCAGCCTGACGTACGAGAGTGTCCACGGTCGGTGCGCCGACGCCGTAGAACTGGCACAAGAGCCGGACATTGCCCGGCCTGATGGCGTGGCGGCCGTTTTCGATGCGACTTACCGTCGCGTCACGCAAGCCGGCGTACTTGGCGGCCTCAGCCACCTTGCGTCCGGCTTGTTCGCGGTAATTTCGCAGCTTTCGGCCGAGCTGCCGCCTGCGCAGAGTCGGTCCGAACTCAAGACCGTCATCGGCTTGGAAACCGGGCTCCTCGTGCGAATTCTCGGCCATGCGTACCTCCGTCGGTGGTCGGTTGCCTACATCCTGCCTCATCCTTCGTCAGCTCAGTACGTAGATCCACACTTTCGAAGTATCGATCTCACGTAATTACGTGGGATACGATTCAATCGTCGGATAGATGCGTGGCGCTAGTCACGGAGTCCGGCAGCCCGTCCCGCCGGGTTTCTCACAGGTCAACGGCGGGGCGGGCCTTCAAACCGGGCCGGTGTGGTGACTTTCCCCGACCTCCACCACGCCGGCCCACCCCTGGTGGCCGGGCGCGTGAACGCCCCCTCCCCGTGCGCCCGGCCACCGGCCCCAAACAGAGCTGTGTTTTTCGGTAATGGAGGTTGTTTATGTCCGACTACCTGACTTACGTCTGGCGCCCGGTCACCGGAGGTCGTCACGCTTTCCCTATCGCAGCAACGAAAGTCCCGGCAAGCGACCAGGTGGTGGCGTTTTGCGGTGCGGAAGCGAACGCGGCGGAGCTGCATGATCGGTCCGAAGTGGACTGGATCCGTGAGGACACGTGCATGGACTGCTGGCACAGCCTCACGATTCGCCCCTGCCCTTGACGCACTCTCGCCCATCCGAAGGAGCGCCACCGTGTTCTGGATCCAGTTCTGTACGTTCGTCCTGTTCAACCTGCTGATCTTCACAATGCTCGCCCAGCACCTACCGGGATGGCGCATCGGGTTCGCGGCGGGTCAGCATGCCGGAGGCGGCGAAGGCGACTACACCGTCTGGAATCTCATCGCCGACATCGAAGCCGAGAACGCCGAACCCCGCATCGCCGGACAGCGCCGCGTCGACCACGAATTCCCCGAGGTACCACCGAGGTTCCCCGAATCCGACCCCGACGAATCCGCCTGTGCGGACGACCAGCCGGCCGGGCGACACCATCTCCGCGAGGAGCCTCCAGACGATCCCGTTCGAGGTGAGAGGCACCCTTGGGTGGCTGTGCCGCTCAAGGGTGCCCCTCACCTCGCCACCTGATCAGGCGTTGTTGGTTGGTGGGCGCTTGGCGGCTACCGTGTGCGGCGGTGATGGGAGGCGGGATGAACCAACCTGGACAGCAGCCGTGGCAGCAACCGATGCCGGGGCAGCCGCATTCGCAGCCGATTCAGCCTCCGATGGTGGGTGATCCGTTCCAGCAGTGGGCGGAGCAGCGTGGTTGGCGGATCGCGCGGGATCTGCCGGAGGGCGTTCTTAACCAGCTGTCCGGGCCGCCATTCCACGACTATGAGCAGCGGGCGATTCCGCTGTTGCTCACGGGTTTCTACGAAGGCATGCCAGCGCTGGTGGTGCAGATCGCGAACTCGTACAAGTACACGGCTACGACTGGTTCGTACTTTTCGACCACTACCGACCGGCAGGTCACCACGTCGAAGTCTGGCACTGCCACGTCTATGACCAGCGTTGCGGTGCTGGAGCTGCCATCGCCGGTCCCGGAGCTCCTGGTCCACCAGCGGCGCGAAAAGCAAGGCGGGCTGCTGGGGCTGCTCGGCTTCGGCCGTTCCAAGGGGAATTCCCAGGGGGAGCCGATCGCGACCGTGCAGATCGGTGATCCGAGCCGATCGACGGATGCGTTTACGTACAGCATTTCCGGAGCCAGCCCGGGATACGTGCAAGCCGTGGTAACCCCGGAACGCCTGCACTGGCTGTACCAGTCGTTCAGCAACTTCGCCGGATTGAAGGTGCCCAGCAAGCCCCTTTTCCGGCTGTCAGGTCGAAAAGTGATGTTCTGGACCAGCCGTCAACTCTTCCGACCGGACACGGTCGATGAGTTGTTGGGATGGGCCCATCACGTGACGAGCTGGATTCCGCCCGCCGCGTTCCAGGATCCCGCAGGCGCAGAGGCCGACCGCCAGCACATCCCCTTGCCGCAGCTGCGGCTCCCATTCGGCTGATTTTTGCGAGGGAAGGGCACCTTCGACCGGCAGCCGGTCATCGGTGCCCTTCCCTCGTCACTTGATCAGTCGGTTTACCAGTTGAGGTCGCCGCTGATCGTTTCGTCTGGCGGGACGTCGGTGAAACCGCCTCCCTGGGCCTGCTTCTCCAAGGCATCAGCTGCGGTGCCGAGGCCTCCAGCCACCTGGTTGAAGCCGGACTTGGCGACTTCCTTCGCACCGTAGGACGGAGCTTCTCGTTGGTACGTTGATGTCGTGCCGTCATCGTTCACGACAGGATCACCGGTCGTCTTGTCTCGCTCGGTGATGTTGCCGTCGTTGTCGATTTCTGTGACGTGCCCGGACTTGTCGTCGACGGTGTAGCCGCGGTCTTCGGCTTCGGATTGGTAGCCCTTGCCGAGCTGGTCCACGACTTTGCGCTCGTCGGCGGTCTCTTTCGTCACGCCGCCGAGGATCTGGCTGCCGATGTCGGCTGGGCTCTTGCCGCCGTCTCCGCCCGGCTTCCCGTCGGTGATCTGCTTGACGCTCTCGTAGATGCGGATCGCGTCGAGGATCGCCTTGATAGCCGTGATCACGTCCATGATGTGGCCGATGATCTTGGTGATCTTCTGAATCTGCTGGGCGGCTCGGGCACAGGTGATGCCCGCTTCGGCCGTGGTGACCGCGGTGGCCGCGGCGATGGAGCCGCCGAAGGTCGGGCCCGCCGAGGCCGTTGCCGTGATCCAGGTGGTGATCGCCCAGGTCAGGAAGTCGGCGAGGATGCCCTTGATGACGCCCTCGGCGGCTTCCATCATCGTGCCGCTCATCTGGAGCAGCTGCGAGAGGTTGTTGGCCTGGCCGCCGGTGGCCTTCACGCCGTCGATGAACTTGGCCATCTTCGTGCGCAGGGCGTCGGCGGCTTCGCCGTCCCAGCCGGCGAGCTCGCCGTCCAGCTTGTTCGTCAGGTTCTCGGCGAGCTTGTCGATTTCGCCCTGCACGTCGGCGAATGCTTCCGCGCCCTTGGCCAGGGCTTCGCTGTCGCCGGTGACCAGCTGGATCGCGTCCCGCACCGGGGCCACGAAGTTGATCACGAACTCGACGCCGGTGCCGATGAGGAAGCCCATGGGGTCCAGCGCGAAGCTGGTCACGCTGGACAGGTAGCTCTCGATGTCGCCCTTGAGCGCCTCGACGTCGCCCTTGCCGGCGTCGTCATTGGCCTTGATGATGTCCTTGACGAACGGCAGCTTCCCGAACGCCGAGGCGTCGACCCGCGAGGCGGCTGGGTTGAGCGCGCTGTTCTCGCTGATCGCTTCCGCGTTGCTGGTCACCAGGAACCACCTCCGCCACCGCCGCCAGCGGTCTCGCCGATTTCACCGATGATCTTGCCGAGCATTTCCGCCATCGACTCGTCGGTGGCCTGGTAGTCCTTGCCGCACTCGGTCAGGTCCTCCCCGGCCTTGGTCAGCCCTTCGGCCATCTCGTCGAGGTGCTGCTTGAACTTGTCCAGCAGCTCGCGGTAGGAGTTGTAGGTGGTGGCCAGGCCGAGCAGGCCCCAGGAGACCTCCGGGACTTCCGCCTCGGCGGCCTTGTCCTTGATGGACTTTGCGTCGGCGTTCATCCCGCCGACATTGCCGCCGCAACGCATGATCGCGTCGGCGGGAGCGTTGTACCCGGGCATGGTCACCGCCCGCCGTCGAGGAAGGAGTCCGGCACCTCGTCGTCGTCCACCGGCGCCTGCTGCGGCTGCTCGGCGTGGCTGCCGAACAGCTCGTCCTGGGTGCGCATCACGCGTTCGAGCACGTCGCTGTCCGGCACGTACTCCTGCACGACCTCGGCCTGCTTGCGGGCGGCTTCGGCGATCGCGAGCTGCAGGGTGCTCATGACGGTGCTGGATAGCTGCGCGGGGGACAGGCGCAGGGCGTCCTGGGTGAACTGGATGTCGGTGACGCCGCCGGGGCTAGCGGTGACGGTGACCGACCGGTCCGCGGACGTGGCAGCAGCCTGGAGCTCGCTGATCTGCTCGCGCATCCGGCTGAAGTCGCCCATCTGCTCTTCGGCTCGGCGTCCAGCTTCCTTCAGCGCGTCAAGCTTGCGTTGCAGATCGTCCAGATCCGCCGCCATGATTCGCCTCCTCGGCCCAGTGCTGATTGGTTCTGATCGGCTATCTTCGTCGATCAGTGGGCTAGGCGGGGCGAGTATCCGAAAAAACTCCGGAGTTCGCGCAGCCTTCCGATCCAGGCGTATCGGCTGGTCATTGGGCCTGAAGATCGGTGCCTGATATGTGAAAGCTATTCACTGGCGTTGCGGCTGCCGTTTTCCGGACTGCTGCGCACAGTTCTCGGCCAACGGCACCGCATTTCGGTGCGACGGCCCGCGGGCGGGCGTTCGTGCCCGGGAGGCGCCGGTCGTGCGGCGTAGCATTGGGGCCTGATCGACCGGTCGGAGCCGGAGTTTCGGCGCTTCTGCCGCGTCTGCGAGTCACCACCGCGCGGGTTACCCCGTCGTAGTTCGGTCGGCGACGGAGCCGACGAGGTCAGGGCTGCAGCGAGGCATGCCGTGTCGTCGAGGGGCCGGCACGGCATGCCCTGCTTCTCGCAGCTGTCAGGATTCGAGCTCGGCGAGGGCCTTGCGGACCCGCTCGACCTCGGCCTCGAGCTCGGCGAGCTTCGCCTCGTGCTGCTGGCGCGCCTCGTTCAGCACGCTCTCGATCGTGTCGGAGATGTCCTGGTGCAGCTCGGCGGCCGCCTTGGACACCGCGGCCGCCGAGACCGGCAGGCCCTGCACGATGCGCTTGCCCGCGTGCATCAGGTCGGCCTGCCACTCGCCATCGGCCGTGCCGGTGACCGTCAGCGTGAGCTCGACCGTGCGGGTCTTCTTGACGGTGCTCTGCTTGCGGGCGCGCGGCTTCTTCGCCGCCTCAGCGGGCGCGGCCTCGGGCTGGGCCGACTCGGGCTGCGACTGGGTGTCGGGCTGGGCCGACTCGGGCTGCGACTGGGTGTCGGGCTGCGTCGACTTGGGCTGCGTCGACTCGGCCTGGGCCTGCTCGGGCTGGACCGGCCCGGTCTGCTCGGTGCTGGTCTGCTCTTCGGTCAACTCTGTCTCCTGTGTGTCGCGGCGGGGAAACCAGAATAGAACAGGTGTTCCCCTTCCGGTGTGCGGACATGTCGGGCGACGCGGCGGTGGCGCCCGATCGGGTCACCGCTGCAGAACGGTGACCAATGCTTGCAGCGCGGGGCGGAAGGCATGCTCCGCGGGGGCGGCGTAGCCGATGACCACACCCGGCGGATGCTCACCGGGCGCGACCCAGTGCGGCCCGAGCACTTCGAGGTCCACCGAATGCTTCCGCGCCCGAGTCAGGACTTCTCGCTCAGTCGGTCCCTCCGGATCAAGCTGCAAGGTGATGTGCAGTCCGGCCGAGATCCCGGCCGGGTAAGGCCGGTGGTTCGCGCGCATACCGCTCAGCGCATCGAGGAGCTGCTCGCGTCGCCTCCGGTACACGGCGCGCGATCGGCGGACATGCTGATCGTAGGCTCCCGACCGGATCAGTTCCGCCATGGCCAGCTGTTCGAACAGCGGGGCGTGCAGCCCGCTGTGCTCTTTGAGCGTGCGCACCGGCGTCACCAGCTGCGGCGGCAGCGCCAGCCACGCGAGCCGCAGGGCGGGGGCGAGGGTCTTGCTGGCCGTGCCCGCGTAGGCGACGTGGTTGGGTGCCATGCCCTGCAGCGATCCGATCGGCTGGCGGTCGAAGCGGAACTCGCCGTCGTAGTCGTCCTCGATGATCAGCCGGTCATCGGCCTTGGCGAGTTGCACGAGCTCCGTCCGCCGGGCCGAGCTCATGGTGGTGCCGAGCGGGAACTGGTGCGCCGGGGTGACCACGACGGCCCGGCTGAGCTGCTGCGCGACGTCGATGCCGTCGCTGTCGACCGGCACGCCGCGCACCGCCATGCCGAGGCCGGCCGGGATCGCGCGCAGCTGCGGCAGGGAAGGGTCCTCGAAGTCGATCGAGTCCAGCCCTTGGTCGTTGAGGGCCTTGCTGAGCAGCGATAGCGCCTGGGAGTAGCCGTTGCAGATGATGATCCGGTCGGGCGTGGTGGCCACCGCGCGGACCCGGACGAGGTAGTCGGTGAGCGCCGCGCGCAGCGCCGGATGGCCCTGCGGGTCGCCGTAGTCGAGGTCGCCGGCGGGGGTCGTCTGCAGGGCGCGGCGGCTGGCGGCCAGCCAGTCCCGGCGCGGGAAGGAGCTGAGGTTCGGCCGGCCGGGGCGGAAGTCCCAGTGCGGCGCGGGGGGTTCCGGGCGGTGCGGGGCGGCGACCGGGTCCGGGCTCGCCAGCCGTTCGGCGACGGTGGTGGGTGCGCCCTGGCGGGACAGCAGGAAGCCCTCGGTGACCAGCTGGTCATAGGCGCGGGTGACGGTGCCGCGGGCGACGCCGAGATCGGCGGCAAGGGTGCGGGTGGAGGGGACGCGGCTGCCGGCCGGGAGGCGGCCGTCGCGGATCGCGGTGCGCAGCGCCTCGGCCAGTTTGCGGCTGTCGGGGCGGCCCACCCGATCGAGGTGCAGATCCAGCGACGTGGACCATCCGGCTGTCACAGCACCCGACTCTACCGAAAAGCCGTGAGTGGTTTTGGGTGCTATAGCGCCGAAAAACGCTCACGGGCACTTCCCCGTTGTGATCGTTGTGACACGGGAATTCGGTAGATCCGGCGCGACCTCGTGCGTCCGGTTGATACGGTTCCCGCCGCAGGACGAGATCGAGAAGGAAAGCTGTGCCAGAGCTGGGGATCGCGCGCAGTCGCCGGATGGTGTCGCAGCGTTCCCGCCGGTGCGCGGCGGAGCGAGTCGGGGGACGGGTTGCCTGAGGACTTCGGACGCGACATCGGCGCGGCTGAACGGATGGTTCGCGAGTGGCAGGAGCGGGCCACCGAGAAGGCCGAGAAGTTCGGCCGGATGCAGCAGGAGATCGAGCAGATCTCGGTCACGGAGACTTCCCGGGACGGCGCGATCGAGGTGACGATCAACTCCGCCGGCATCCTGCAGAACCTCCAGCTCTCCGAGAGCGCCAGCAACCGTCCGATGGCGAAGCTGGCCACCGAGATCATGCGCGCCGTGCAGACCGCGCAGGCGAAGGTTCCCGAGCTGATGCAGCAGGCGGTCGCCGGCACCGTCGGCCTCGAGGATTCCGCCGCGCAGCACGTGCTGGGGCAGGCCCGGAAGTACTTCCCGGAGCCGCCGGAGGACGACGACGAGCCGCAGCAGCGCGGGTCCGGCCTGCAGGAGATGCGGTACAAGGTCGAGGACGAGTACGAGGAACCGCAGCAGCGACGCCAGCCCCCGGCGCCCCCGCAGCCCCCGAAGGCCCCACAGCCCCCGGCTCCGCCGCAGCGGCCGCCGTCGCGGCGCGGCCCGGACGACTTCGACGAAGACTTCGGCAGCGGTTCCTTCCTGCGCTGACCGTGCCGTGCCTGACCTGAGGGGCCCTTTGCGATGCCGGACGAGATGAACGTCGTCATTGAGAACCTGCGCACCCATGCGTCCAAAGTGGACGGTGTGGTGGACCAGCTGAACGTCGCGGTGGACGCGTCGCAGCAGGTCTCGCTGGACAACGACGCGTACGGCATCCTGTGCCGCCCCTTCGCCTGGATGCTCGACCCGGTGGAGCAGCACGGCGTCGAGACCCTGCAGAAGGCCGTCGCGGCCATGCGGGAGGTCGCCGAGAACGTGCGCGGTGCCGCCGAGGACTACCAGGCGGCCGACGACTCGGGCAGCGACGTGATCGGCGGAATCGAGGTATGAGCAACCCGCTCGTCGCGCAGCAGAAGGAGAACCCAACCGGGCCCGGTCCGCTGACCGCGGGCACCGGTGACGCCGGGTGGGGCACCGGTATCGGCATCGCCGAGTCCATCAACGACGTCGCGTCGCTGAACGACGGTTCGAGCTGGGTCGAGTCCGGCCTGGCCTACGGCGGCCTGGTGATGGAAGCGGTCAGCATCGCCACCGACCCCATCGGCACCCTGCTGTCCTACGGCCTGTCGTGGCTGATCGAGCACGTCGAGCCGCTGAAGGAGGCGCTGGACTGGTTCGCCGGCGACCCGGACGGCGTCAAGGCATATGGGGAGACCTGGGCGAACGTCTCCAAGGCGGTGGGCGAGGCCGCCACCCAGTACAACGACGCGGTCAAGGCGGACACGGGCCAGTGGACCGGCGCGGCAGGCGACGCCTACCGGCAGCACGCCGTGGAGAAGGGCGAAGCCCTCGCCGGCGCATCGGAGCTCGCCAACACCATCAGCACCGTGGTGACCGTGATGGGCGAGGTCGTCTCGTTCGTCCGGGAATTCGTCCGCGACCTCGTCGCCGACTGCATCTCGCGGCTGATCACCTACGCCCTGGAAGCGCTGGCCCCGCCAGGAGTCTCGCTGGCCTGGGTGGTGCCGCAGGCGGTGTCCTTCATCGCCAGGACGGTCTCCAAGATCACCGAGATCGTCACCAAGCTAATCAAGACGATCAGCAACGTGGCGCCGAAGCTGGCCAAACTGGTCGAGGTCTTCGGCGACATCATGAAGGCCCTCGGCAAAATGGGGAAGCGAGCTGCCGAAGGCGTCGGCAAGGTCGCGGACAAGCTGGACGTCGCGGGCAAACTGGGCGACAAGCTGGCGGAGAAGACCTGGAAGAAGGTCGACGACGTCTTCGGCACCGACGTGGTCGGCAAGCACAATGCCAAGTTCGGCGGCCCGGACGCCCCCGGCGGCGGTTCGGACGCCCCCGGCGGCGGTTCGGACAGCCACGGCGGCTCGGGGAGCGACGGCGGCTCCGGGAGCGGGGCCGGTAGTGGTTCCGGCTCTTCCGGCAATGGGTCGGGGACTGGTTCTTCCGGGACCGGCTCGGGTACGTCCGGCGACGGTGCGGGATCGGGGTCCGGCACGTCGGGTGACGGTGCGAGCTCGTCGGGCAGCGGCTCGACTTCGGGTTCTGCGGGCGGCGGCTCGACTGGCTCAGGTTCCACGTCGACCAGCGGCAACGGCGGCTCTGGTTCTGGAGATTCCGGCCCCGGGGGTTCGGGTTCGCACGGCTCTGGTTCCGATGGTTCTGGTTCGCTGAGCAGCTCCGATTCCCCGCGGGCCAGTGCCGAATCCAGTTCGCACGCCCCGGAATCGTCCTCCGCTTCCGACCCGCGCTCGGCGGATACGGCGCGTGGCTCGTCCTCAATGGACAGTGGTTCGGCTGGCGGCTCGCAGCACGGCGGGCCGAGCGGCTCCCACGGCCCCGCTGCTCCGGAGGGCGGCCCGCGCGTCGCCTCGGCTCCGGACAGCGCTCCGGCGGGTGGTTCGCATGCGGGAGGCGGACCGGCCTCCACCGGGAGTGGCTCTGCCGCGAACTTCGGTTCCGGCGGCGGATCGCCGCACGGTGGAGGCGGCTTCGGTTCGGGCAGCGGGCCGGCTCCCGGCGGTGGTGGTTTTGGCGCAGGTGGCGGACCGGCACCTACCAGCGGCGGTTTCGGCGCTTCGGGTTCACACGGCCCGGATGTTGCGAACCGTCCGCCGAGCACCCCGGCGAACACGTCGGCGGCCAGCGTCGACGCGCCGGCTCGACCGCCGGAAGCGGGCTTCGTCGCACCGCCCCCCAACGCCCCCTCGGCGCGGCCCGATCAGCCCGCGTCCGGCGGCGGAGCCGTCGGGGGCGCGGGCGCGCCAGGCGGAACCGGCGGCGCGTCCGCACCGGGAAGCGGCCGCCCGGGATCGGGTGGTGGCTGGACGGGAACCCCCGGCAGCCCCGGCGCAGCCGGGCGAAGCACGCCCAGCGGGCGCAGCCCGGAGGCGCCGCGGCCACGCGGCCCGGAGGGCACCCCAGCGAGCCGCGGACCGGCGAAGCCGGACGCGCCGAGCCACCCAGGCGGAGCACGGCCCGGAGGACCGGGGAGGGTCGACGGCCCGGCAGGGCCGGCCCGTCCGGGCGGACCGGTAGGGACGCACGGGCCAGGGCATCCCAACGCCCCGGCGGGCCCGAACGGTCTCGCACGTCCCGACGCCCCGATGCGGCCGAACGGTCCAAGCGGTTCGGCGCACCCGGACGCCCCCTCCCGGCCGAACGGCCCGGTGAAGCCGGATTCCCCGAACGCCTCGGTGCGCCCGGATGCCTCGGCCCGGCCGAATGGTCCCGCTGGCCCCCACGGGTATGCGCGCCCCGATGCCGCCCCTGGCTCGATGCGCCCGGATGGCCCAGGCCGCCCCAACGGGTCGACTCGTCCTGACAGCGCGAATGGCCCGGTCCGTCCGGATAGTCCGAACGGCCCGGCTCGTCCGGGCGCGCCGAACGCACCGGCTCACCCCGACGGTCCTGTCCGAAATGGACGGTTCAACGGGTCGGAGATGCCGCGCCAACGACAGCCGGAAGCCCCGTCCCGCGTCAACGACCCGGCCAATCCGCGCCAGCACACGACGCCGCAAGGTGTGCACCCCGGCACTCCGCACGCGCCTCGCTTCGCCGCTCCGAACGGCCTGGATGCGCCGCACGCGCCCCGCCTGGATGCGCCGCACGTGGATGCGCCGCGGGTGAACCACCCGCAAGCAGCGGTCCGGTACCCGGACACCGACCGCTACAAGTGGGCCGACGTCAAGCACGAGGACTTCGCGCACGTCAAGGGCGAGGGCTTCCGCCACTGGGGTCCGGGCTGGCAGCAGCGGGTGGCCGAGGACGCCCGGATCCGCGCGGAATCGCTCGGCTACCACCAGCCGGACCGACCACACGCCCCGGAACCGGACCCGGAAGCCCCGCCGCGCTCCACATCGGAGTCCATGGCAGCCGAAAGGCCGCCGGAGAACCCGTTCGAGCACCGCTGGAACAACGGCATCCTCGAGCACAAGGGGGTGGACGTCTCCCCCGAGTTGCGGGAGAAACTCGGCGGGAAGTACACCGGGATCCGCAACACGGATTCCGGCCTCTCGTTGATCCGGCACTCCCGCCAGGGCTACTACGGCAGCGCGGACTTCGCCCAGCGCATGCCGCGGCCGTCGGTGGACCCGAAGCGGTTCACCGTCGAGGTGCACGGCAGCCCGAACGGCGTGTCGTTCAACGGCAAGGAACTCTCGGCCAAGGAACTCGCCGAGATCATCAAGGGCGCGCCAGGCTACAAGGAAGGCGCACCGGTGCGCCTGCTGTCCTGCCAAACAGGCGCTGACCTGCCGGACGGCTCCCCGAACTTCGCCCAGCAGCTGTCGAAGGAACTGGGCGTAGAGGTCCTCGCGCCCAACAAGGACGCCTGGGTCGACAACTTCGGCAACATGTACGCGAGCGGCAGCCGAGCGGAGTTCCACCCGGACGCCTCCGGCACGCCGCAACCGCGCTTCGACGAGCCGGGCGAGTGGGTCAGCTTCAGCCCGGACGGCACGAAGGCGGTCCACGAAAGCCCGTTCCCCCCGGGCCACGAACCGGAATGGACCCGCTTCGGCCACCAAGCCGACGCAGCCCACCAACGCGGTGGGTTGGGGGACGCCATCGGGAAGATGTTCGGGCGAAAGCGCGAGGATTCGTTCGAGTTCGATCCGGTGTCGGGCGAGAACTTGGAAGCGCGAAGGTTTGCTCAAGCCTTCCAACAGCCTCAGCAGGCACCGCACCCTGGCCCGTACCAGCAGCAGGCCGGTTTTGGACATCCGCAGGCGCAGCAGCACGCAGGGCAGTACCCGAACCAACCACAGGAGCAACACCAGGGCTGGCAGAACCAGCAGCAAGCGCCTCAGCACCAGTACCCGCAGCAACAGAGCGGGCAGCAACCGGCGCAACAGCTGCAACCGCAGGGAGGACAGCAGCACTTCCAGGGCAGCCAACAGCAAAACCACTTGCCGCAGGGCTGGCAGCGGCCGCAGGCGCCCTCGCCCGCTGCGCCACAGCAGAACTGGTCGCAGCCGCCCGGTCAGCAAGCGCTCGGTCAGCAAGCGCTCGGTCAGCAAGCGCCCGGTCACCAGCCCCAGCCGCCGCAGAACCAATGGCACGGCCAGCAGCCTGGGCACCCGCACCAGCAGCCTGCACCTCCGGTCCACCAGCAACCGGCGCAAGGCCAATGGGGCGGCCCGCACCAAGCCACACCACAGCCACCAGGCCAAGTGCGCCCGCAGGCACCCGCGCGGCAGCCGCATGCCGGGAACCCGCCGCATGGTGCACAGCAACCTCACGGGATGCCGCAGCAGTACGGGAACCGTGCCGCAGCGTCAACTCCGCCTGCGCAACACACCTCCGACCATCAACCATCTGCACCACAGCCTCCGGCCGCCAGGCAGCCCCCGCAGGCTCCGGCCTCCCGACCGCAGGGATCGTCGTTAGAGGTCAACGGGCCGCGTCCGGGGGGACCTTCGTTCCCCCGGAGCAACAACGTTCCACCGGTCGATGTCAGGGGGCCGCGCGAGCTACCCGGCGGTCAGCGTGTGGAGACGCCGGCTTGGGAGGTCAGCGGCCCTCCGCAGCAGCGGGGCGGCCAGCAGCCGTCGGTCGGCACCGGTCAGCGGAACGCACCGGGGTCCGAGAACTCGTCGCCCACCGCGTCCTCGCACCAGCCGGTTCGTTCTCACGAAGACTTCATGCGGGACAACGGCTTCGACCAGGACTCGTTGCGCCCGGACGCTGGCGACCGCAATCCGCTGGACGAGTTCGATTTCTTCGGGGACAAGGATTTCCGAGCGACGGCTGAGGACCACGCGGCGTTGCGTGAACTCGGAAAGCTCAACGAGTTCGAGGTGAAGCGGATCCGGGACGAGAACCCGCATCTCACCCACATCACCGATGAAGAGCTTTCGGCGATGTACGCCTATACCGGGATGGACCACCAGGACTGGAACCAGGCGCTGCGCGATGGTGATGTCGAGGAGGTTCGAAAGTACGAGGTTCTGCTCAGGAACGCCGTGTCGGGCTTGAACAAGCTGCCAGACTGGAGCTCGACGCCAGAAATCCCACGGGTTGTCCGGGGAATCCAGATCGACGAACCGGATATGGAGAAATTCCTCGCCAGGTACGAGGCGGACAACACCGTGACGGAGAATGCCTTCACGAGCTCCACGAAGGGGGACGCATTTTATGGGAACGTCGAGTTCGTGGTAGAGGCCCGTTGGGGCAAGGACATCGAGTTCCTGAGGCCGACCGGTGGGATGCGAGAGGTTGTCTGGCCACCCGGGAACCGCTTTAAGGTGGATCGTCGCGAGTTCGACGAAGAAACTGGAAAGTGGAAGATTTTCATGACTGATCTAGGAAGGTGATTCGGCCGTGGACCACGACGAACTCGTCCGGAAGTACCGCACGGACCCCGACACGCTGTCGCCCGAGGTGAGGGAGAAGACCGATGCAGCGCTCGAGTGGCTTCGCGAGCGGCGGCGGCGTGGTGATGAAGTGATCATGGGCAAGCCGGGGGACAACTTCCCCATCGGGCTGGACGACAATCTGGACCCGTTCCCCGCTCGGCGGGAGCGGCGCACCGGAAGCGATGCTTCGGGCGATGCCGCCAGCGAGCAGTGACTGCTCCTTTCTCGGTGGAGCTCGGTTAACTGGGAGTCCGCCCGGCGCGGTGAGTCGGGCCCGGCTGTGGAGGAGAAGATGAGTCGACTGGAGGGGCCGAGGATGACCGCGCTTGAGCAGGCGATCGAAAGGTACGCGAGCGATCCTGCCGCGATCGACCAGGTATACCGGGAATTTCTGGTGGCGAAGCTGCGGCTGGTGACCTCTGGCGACTCGTCGGATCCTGTCCTGATAAACGTTGATGGCCAGGAGAAGGAGCAGATCTGGGTCTGCACGGGCAAGAACGCGGTGCCGGATTTCGCGCCCGGTACGACAGCGGTGAACGGCTACCAGCTGCTCCCGCTGCTGCCTGAGCGGAACGTGCACGTCGCCACCTCCCCGCAGGCCCAGGACGTGATGTTGATCGGTGAGCGGGTGATCGCGCATTCGGCGCCGGACATCACCGACGAGTTGCGGACCGAAGCGCAGCGGCAGCCGGGCTCCTGGATCGCCGTGCCGGACCGCATGTACCAGGGCCGATCGCGTGACGAGGTTCCCGAGCACGCGTTCGTCGGCGAGTACTGGGTCGATGAGACCGGTGCAGTCACCGGCCAGTACCGCATCAGCCCCAAGTACCGCCCCTCTCCGCAGACGCTGGGCTTTCCCCAGCCGGTGAGCATGCTTGAGAAGGTCCTGCACCTGCATGCGACTGGCTACGTCTCCACGGCGGCGCTCATCGCCGTCCTCGCGAACAGCGACTTCGCCCTTGTGGTGGAAAGCGACGGCGTCGCGCCGATGTTCCCGCTCGGCGGGAAGAAGGCCCTGGTCGCGGCGTCCGGGGTCAAATACGTCCCTGACTTCGCGAAGGGCGCGAACAAGGCGAATCTCGCCGCGATCGAACCCCTCCTCGACGAAGCCGATCTGGTGATCGACCTCGGCACGCGACACCAAGCGCACATCGCAGGATCGATGCTTCGGCAGGAGCTCGAAGCGCGGCGGGCAGACGGGCAGGCTGGGGAGACCCAACCGAAAGCCGCCCCCGCCCAACCTCCCGTCGACCCCCCCGAGCGGTTCATCGGTTCCATGCTCGCTGGTGCCATGGGGGATGCGCTTGGGTATGCCATCGAGTTCCATGACATCGGGATGATTCGGCGGAACCACGGGGATTCCGGGCTCACCGCTCCGGTGCTTCGGGACGGTGTTGCGCAGATCTCCGATGACACGCAGATGATGCTCTTCACCCTCGAAGGGCTTATCCGGGCTCATGTTGCTCGGCGGATCAATCCGACCGACAACGATCCCGTTCCCGAAGTGCAGCACGCCTACCAGCGGTGGTTCCACACGCAGAACCAGCCGTGGGCGCAGGCCGGTGGCCCCTATGCGCGCCATCTGCAGCAGCCCGACGGGTGGTTGATCACGCACCCTGAGCTGTTCAGCCCGAGGGCTCCGGGTAGCACCTGCATGTCCGCCCTCGCGAAGTTCGCGCATACGCATCAGCACGCCAACCCGCAGTTCAGGATCAACGACTCCAAGGGCTGCGGTGGTGTGATGCGCGCCGCGCCGGTCGCGGTGTGGTCCAACGATCCTGCCGAGGTCTTCTACGCCGCGGTCGGCACCGCCGCGTTGACGCACAGCCACCCCAGCGGCTACCTCTCCGCCGGAGTGCTCGCGGTGATCGTTCACCAGCTCATCCGCGCCGTGCCGTTGCCGGAAAGCGTTCGGATGGCGCGGGATCTGCTGCTCCGGTGGCGGGGGCACGAGGAGCAGGTGCACTTCCTCGACGCCGCCGTCGAGCTCGCCAAGAAGGGCGCCGTCACTCCCGAGGAGATCAAGGACACACTCGGTCAGGGCTGGGTCGGGGAAGAAGCTCTCGCGATCGGGCTCTACGCCGTGCTGGCCACGGATAACCTCCGGGACGCCTTGTTGCTGTCGGTGAACCACTCGGGGGACTCCGATTCCACGGGGATCGTGTGCGGCAACATTGCTGGGGCGCTTTACGGGGCACGGGCCGTTCCGCAGGAGTGGCTCGCGTCCCTGGAGCTGCGCGAGCTCGTCGAGACGCTGGCCAAGGATGCGCTGGTCGAGTTCAGCCCCGGGCCGCCGACCGATCCGGGGTGGACCCGGCGGTACCCCGCCTGGTGACCACGAGGGAGACATCGCGATGACCGACGCCCAATCTCCGCAGCTGTCGTGGGCGCAACGTTTCCGCGGCGCCATGCTCGGCGGGGCCGTCGGCGACGCGCTCGGGGCCGGCGTGCGGGGCACGAGCACCGCCGAGATCCAGCAGTGGTTCGGGCCGCAGGGCGTCGTCGACTACCTGCCCGTGTACGGGCGGCGCGGCGCGGTCACCGATCTGACCCAGCTCACCGTGTTCACCCTGGAAGCCCTGCTGCGCGCGAAGGCCGCCAACCCGGGCGGCAACGGGTGGTTCCCCACGGAGTTCGTCCTGACCAACTACCTGCGCTGGCTGCACACCCAGGGCGTTCCGTGGGACTACGCGATGTCGGCGTACCTGTCGGCGGAACCCGCGCCCACCAGCTGGTTGCTCGAACGGCCGGAGCTGTACTCGACCCGCAACCCGGACGGCGCGGCGATCGCCCTGCTCGGGCGGATGGCCCGGCGGTCCCCGCTGGGCGCCGACGGCCTGCTCCGGCCCCCGACCGGTGCGGACGGTTTGGCGGACTGCGTGGTCTGGGCGGCGCCGGCCATGGTGTGGTCGAACGTGCCGGAGGCCGTGTACTCGACCGGCGCTTCGACCGCGAACCTGTTCACCTCCGCGCCGAACACGATCAGCGCGGCCGGCCTGCACGGTGACGTGCTGGCGCAGCTGATCCGCGGGGTGCCGTTGTGGGACGCCGTGACCGCATCCGACCGCAACCGGCTCGGCAGCGCCTACCAGGTCCGCGAGGTTCCCGCCGACGTCCGGCGGACCGTGCACGCGGCGATGTTCGTCGGGCAGCGGGGCATTCGTCCCGCCCCATCGGACATCGACATCGAATTCGACACCGAGGACAAGCCCGGCGAACTCGGCATCGCGCTGGCCGCGGTGGGCAGCACCCGGAACTTCGCCGACGCGGTGCGGGTCGCCGTGAACCAGTCCAGCGACAGCGCCGTCACCGGTGCGCTGGCCGGGCAGCTCGCCGGAGCGATCTACGGGCCGAGCGGGATTCCCGCGCAGTGGGTGGGCGAACTCGAACTGCGCGATGTCATCGAGATCCTCTGCGCGGACGCCACCGAAGCCTTCGCGCCGCCACCGCCGCCGCAGTGGGCGCAGCGGTACTCGCCGAACCCGCGGCGGCTCGCCGGTCCCCGGGAACTCGCCGGCGGCTCGCCGAACACCGTCGAAGGCTCCGCCGAGCAGACCATGATCATGCCGGCGATCACGGCGTCGTCGGATGCCGTCGACACGCCCCCGCAGGGCATCCCGCCGCAGACACGCGCGGCGAACATCGGGGCGCCGACTTTCCCGGCGGCCCGGGCCGAAACCCCTGCGGAGCCGGTGGAATTCGCGGCGACCGACCCGTCGAGCACCGGGCCCATCCCGGTGCCGCGCCTGCTGTCGGCCAAAGCGCCGGTCGAAGCCACCGCGGTATTCCCGACGATCGACGCTCCCGTGGAGGCGGTCGCCCCGGAGCAGTTCGAGGGGGAGCCGCAGATCGGGGCGTTCCCGCCGCTTGCCACCCCCAGCGCGGCGGCCGAGGTCGCGGCTCGGGCCAAGGGATTCACGGCGCCGGTCAAGCCCCGGGACGAGGCCCGCCCGGCATCGGTCGAAGAGCGGGTGCAGCCGGTTTCCGAGGAGCGGCCGCAGGCCGTTTCCGCACCGGCTGAGCCGGATTTCACGCCGATCCTCGTGCCTGGGGCCGACGACATCGCCGCCGCTACGGCGTTCGCGTCGCGCCCTGCCGACGACGAAGCCGAAGCAGCGCCCAGGGCGCCCGAAGACGCAGCCGCCGAACCGGGGTCCACGGAGCGCGCTGCCGCCGGACCAGGATTCGCCGCGCCCGAGGAGTTCGCGGAGTTCGCGGAGTTCGCTGGCAGCGCGGTCGAAGAGGCGGTCGCCGAGCCGGAGATGTTCGCGCCGCTGGGACTCGTTGCGGAGGACGTCATCCCGGCTCCCTCCGCCGAAGATCCACTCGACGCCGAGCCGCCTGCCGTTTCGCAGCCGGCGCCGGAGCGAGAGCCGGTCGATATGGAGCCGCCCGCGCGCGAACCGATCGACCTCGGACCAACCGAGTTCGAGACGGCGCCGGGCGAGCTCGAAGCCGGGGCGGACCAGGTCGAATCCGACGCACCGGCAGGCATCACCGCCGAGGAGTACCGGCCGGAAGCCGCCGGATCGGTCCGGCCGGAAGCAGACGTGCTCGCCGCCTTGCCGAAGGTGAACGGAGCGGGCCTGCCGGTCGCGGAGACCGCGCCGGAGGACATCGGCGCGGCGGTCGAGCTCGCGGATACCGCCGGGACCGAACCGGTGGCGGCGGTCGAGCGACCGAGTGCTGATGAGCCCGTGGCGGATGCGGACGCAGAGTCCGGGCTGTCGGAGGTCGATGACGACGGCGCGGGCCGCGTCGCGCGGGGGAGCGCTGACGTCGACTCGCCAGAGTCGGCCACCGCCGAAGCCGAGCCGGGGCAGGCCCCCCGGAGTACAGCGCCGTCGAACGTCGATCACATCGCTCGCCGCGTCGACCCGCTAGCGGCAGTCGCGGAAGACGTCGAGCCGGTGGAGGCAACCGGGGCTGTCGAGTCCGGACCCACGGACCCTGCTGACGTCGGGGACCACATCCCGTCGAGGGCCATTGCCTCGCCAACGGCAGCCGAGCCGACTGGAACCGGAGAGGTCGAGCCGGCCAAGGTCACCGGATCCGTGCAGTCGGACGCCGGGCTCCAGCAGCAGGAAGAATCCGCCGACGCAGAGCCGAAGTTTCCGGAAGCGGCGCCAGCGGTGGAAGCGGTGCCGGCGGTGCCGCCGATCGTTCGCGGCGAGCACGCCAAGGCCGACCGCCCCGCCGACAGCGCTCCGTCCCTCACCGAGCGGGTGCTGGGCTGCTTCCTCGGCGGGGCGCTCGGCGACGCCCTCGGCTCCGACCTGGAGTTCATCAGCGCCGAGGAGATCTCCAAGCGCTTCGGCCCCGACGGCCCGAGCGGGCTGCGCGAGGCGTACGGGGTGCACGGCGCGATCACCGACGACACCCAGATGACGCTGTTCACCGCCGAAGGCCTGATCCGCGGCAGCGTCGCCGACCGGATGCTCGGCTCCGAGGACCCGCTGCCCGAGGTGCAGCTCGCCTACCAGCGCTGGCTGCACACGCAGGGCGTCGACTGGGATGCCGCCGCCGGGCGGTTCCTCGGCGACTACCCGGCGCCGGACGGCTGGCTGATCGAGGTGCCCGGCCTGTTCAAGACCCGCGCCCCCGGCAAGACCGTGTGGCGTGCGCTGGCCCGGTTCGGCGACGGCCACCCGGCCGGCTCGTTCACCGAGAAGATCAACGATTCCAAGGGCTGCGGCGGCGTGATGCGCGCCGCCCCGGTCGCGCTGTGCTCCACCGATCCCGCCGAGGTGTTCCGGCTGGCGGCCCGCACCGCCGCGCTCACCCACAGCCACCCCGCCGGCTACCAGTCCGCCGGTGCGCTCGCGGTGATCGTCCAGCAGGCGCTGCTCGGCCGCGGCCTCGACGACGGGGTGTGGCTGGCCCTGCAGGTCCTGGAGATCTGGGAGGACCACGAAGAGACCAGCGCGATGCTGAAAGCCGCCGTGGGCCTGGCCGAGGCGGGCGTGCCGACGCCGCAGCAGGTCGCCGAAACCCTCGGCGGCGGCTGGGTCGGCGAGGAGGCGCTGGCCATCGCCGTGTGCGCGGCGCTGGCCGGCGGCGAGGACGTCGAGCTCGCGCTGCGGATCGCCGTGCACCACGACGGGGACAGCGACTCCACCGGCGCGATCTGCGGGAACATCGTCGGCGCGCTGCTCGGTGTCAGTGCGCTCCCGATCGACTGGCTGGCCGAGCTGGAACTGCGCGACGTCGTCGAGCAGATGGCGCTGGACTGCGTCGCCGAGTTCGGCCGGGGCGCGTTCCAGCCGGGCCCGGCCGCCATCGAGCCGCCGTCCGACGAGGACTGGAACGAGCGCTACCCGGTCCGTCCACAGTGGCCGGTCGTGCCGGAACCCGTGCTGCCCGTCGCCGAGTTCCCGGCGCCCAAGCCCGCGCCCCGGCGAATCAGCGGTCCCATCCACGCCGAAACGTTCGAGGGGGAGGACAATTGACTTCTCTCCTCCCTGAAGGAAGGAGATTCAGTTCTCGCGGACTGAGTTTCCTGCTTCAACGACCGCAGCGTCCCCACCGTGGCGGTTCGGTCTCACACGATCTCACTCAGGCGTTCGGACCGGGGTGGTCCGGGTTCCCGCTCGACCAGCGGTACCCACGTACCTGCTCGGGTGTTCCCACTTGCGTGGGGGTGGTAGGTCTCACCTACCGAAATCAAGACTATCAGCGGTCGCTACGCGACCGACACGCGAGATCTGCTCCTCCCCACCCTGAAGGACGGGGCATCCGCAGATTGGAGATCAGGTGATCCTCGGGATGCACATCTGGGGCACGTACTGCGCGGTCGGTGGCGAGCCGCGGTTGATGACCGAGTTGCTGGACGGCGCGGTGCGGGTCGACGGCAGCCCAGACCCGATCCCGGTCGAGCAGGTGACCGCGGTGTTCTTCGACCAGGAGGACGACGCCCACCCGGTGCGCCCGCAGTTCCCGGCGCCCGCCGCCTTCGGCCAGGTGCCGGACCGGGCCGCGCTGCAGCGGGACCTGGTCGGTGCGCTGCAGGACGCGGTCGCCGCCGCGCTGCCGGAAGGCTGGCGAGAGGCCCAGGTGAACTGCACGGCCCTGGGCACCCGGATCGAGATCACCGCGACGGTGACCACCGACGAACAGCACCAGTGGATCCCCGCGCAGGAGGTCGTCGACGCGCTGCGCCGGCTGCGCAACGTCGAGTACCTCCCGGAGACCGGCGCGTGGACCTCCGCGCGCCTCGCCATCAACGGCGACGGCGCCGACTACCGGACCGGGCACGACGCACCACAGTGGACTCGCGCGGGCGAGGACCGCCGCGGGTCCTACGACGAGCTGCGCTTCTTCCCTTGCACGACCGCGCCGGACTGGCTGCTCGAGGCCGCGTGGCGGCACCACGCGAACAACCGCGGCAACTCAGATCAGCCCGGCCCGGTGCGGATGGTCCAGGTCTTCGAAGGCCGCGATGCCAACGACCGCCCGGTGGCGCACCGGCCCGCGCTGCCGTGGGCGGAGAAGCAGATGGTCCTCGACTACCTCTTCGGCGGCGAGATCCTCCTGTCGGCCCCCGGCACCTCGCCGGACGAGGTGGACCCGCAGCGCCCGCCGGAGGTGCCGAAGCAGTTCCACACCGACGGCGCCTGGGTGTGGCCGCTGGCGATGGCCTACTACCTGGAGGCGCACGACATCGCGCCGCCGCGCGACTTCCTCGAACACATCCGGCGCAACGGCCACCGGCCGCCGGAAGCCGTGGCCGAGCGCGCCGCGGCGGAGGCGAAGGCGCTGGTGCTGGGTGCCGACGCCGACACCCTGGAGAACGTCCCGCCGGCCGAGGCGATCGAGCTGGCCGGGGCGATCATCGGCGCGATGGGCATGAGCCGCCGGTTCTACAGCTTCGAGCAGCCCGTCGAGGGCGGCTGGGCCATGCTCCGCGAGCTCGACGGCTGGTGGTCGGTGTTCTGCGTCGACAACGGCGAGGTCAAGAACAAGTCCCGGTTCCCGGAGCCGTTCGGGGCCGCCGCGCACCTGGTCGGCGCGATGGCGCTGACCCGCGACCTGTTCCTGCGCGCGCCCGACGAGCCGCTGGCCGACTTCGAGTGCCCGATCCGGCCGCTGCCCGGCGAGCCGCCGCTGGACGCCTACGACGACAAGTTCCTCGTCGACCTGCGCGCGGGCGACGAGGTCGACAGGTTCGGCGACCCGGCGGGCAACACGGTCTTCGTAGCGGGCACGACGCTGCCGCAGCGGTCGGCCCTGCCGCAGCAACCGGCCGGGGAGTACCGCCGGTACCGGATTGTCACCGCGCTCCGGGCGGTCTCCGGGGTGGCCAAGCCGGACTTCGGTCAGGTCGGCGGCGGCACCGCCTTCGTCCTCCCGGCCGACGTCCAGTCGCTGGTCGCGGAGGGCGTGCTCGCCGAGGTCTGAGCCTGAGAGCCTGTCGGCGAATGCCGTCCGCGCCTTGGAAGCGGCGTAGCGATCCGCGACCGCTGCGCCAGGACCACGGCCGCATCCGGTGGCAGCACCCGGGGCCCGGCCGGCCGATCGGCCACGCCCCGTGCGTCGTGGTGCGGCCCACCTGAGGCCACCCGATGTGATCCATCTCGCCGGGCGGGAAGGTCTTGTCGCCGTGGGTACAGTGTCAGGACGAGGAAGACGCGAGCTCGCACCCAGGGATGGGCGCCACCGCAGCGCCGGGTGATCGAGCAGGTCAAGGGGGACCCCGTTTTGACCCTCTGAGAACGGGGCAGGTATCTTTGTTTATCGGACCCGACACCCATCGGGTCGATCCGCATGCCCGTGCATGACGTGGTCGCCAGCCGCTGGTTGAGACCGCGCCAGCGCCGAGGATGTGTGGAACTCCTCTCGACAACCCTTTGGGGTCGTTCCCATTGGGGCGCATCGGCGCCGAAAGGCCGGGGAGTGGGCGACACGCCCGACCTCGTGGTGCGGGAGGAGTCCCGAAACACAGTGCCTGACAGGTGCTCGACGCCAGGGCACGCCGAAGCTCGAACGAGCGGCCGCTTGGTCGAGTACCAGAAGACGCGAACGCTGACAGAAAGCCGGTCCATGCCCACCATCCAGCAGCTGGTCCGTAAGGGCCGCCAGGACAAGGTCGCGAAGACCAAGACCGCGGCGCTCAAGGGGAGCCCGCAGCGGCGTGGCGTGTGCACCCGCGTGTACACGACCACCCCGAAGAAGCCCAACTCGGCACTGCGCAAGGTCGCTCGTGTCAAGCTGACCAGTGGCATCGAGGTCACGGCCTACATTCCGGGCGAGGGCCACAACCTGCAGGAGCACTCGATCGTGCTCGTTCGTGGCGGCCGTGTGAAGGACCTCCCCGGCGTGCGCTACAAGATCATCCGCGGTTCCGCTGACACCCAGGGTGTGAAGAACCGCAAGCAGGCTCGCAGCCGGTACGGCGCGAAGAAGGAGAAGAGCTGATGCCCCGCAAGGGTCCGGCCCCGAAGCGGCCGCTGCACGCCGATCCCGTATACGGCGCGCCGCTGGTCACGCAGCTGGTGAACAAGGTCCTCGTGGACGGCAAGCGCTCGCTGGCCGAGCGGATCGTTTACGCGGCGCTGGAAGGCTGCCGGGAGAAGACCGGCACCGACCCGGTCGTCACGCTCAAGCGTGCCCTCGACAACGTGAAGCCGACCCTGGAGGTCCGCAGCCGCCGCGTTGGTGGCGCGACCTACCAGGTGCCGATCGAGGTGCGCGCCGGTCGCTCCACCACCCTCGCGCTGCGCTGGCTCGTCGGTTACTCCCGGCAGCGCCGCGAGAAGACCATGGTCGACCGCCTGATGAACGAGCTGCTGGACGCGAGCAACGGTCTCGGCGCGAGCGTCAAGAAGCGTGAAGACACGCACAAGATGGCGGAGTCCAACAAGGCCTTCGCGCACTACCGCTGGTGACGTCGGGTCGGCTCTTGCCCGCCTCGGCGCACCGATTCGACAGCTTTGCACCTGTCTAAGGACGTTGCACCAGCTGAACAGGGAACGGGGAAGAAACTCGTGGCACGCGACGTGCTGACAGACCTGACCAAGGTCCGCAACATCGGCATCATGGCCCACATCGATGCGGGCAAGACCACCACGACCGAGCGGATCCTCTACTACACGGGGATCACGTACAAGATCGGCGAGGTGCACGACGGCGCCGCGACGATGGACTGGATGGAAGAGGAGCAGAAGCGGGGTATCACCATTACCGCGGCTGCTACCACGACCTTCTGGGGCGACACCCAGATCAACATCATCGACACCCCGGGCCACGTCGACTTCACGGTCGAGGTGGAGCGGTCGCTGCGCGTCCTGGACGGCGCGGTCGCGGTGTTCGACGGTAAGGAAGGTGTCGAACCGCAGTCCGAGCAGGTCTGGCGTCAGGCGGACAAGTACGACGTCCCGCGTATCTGCTTCGTCAACAAGATGGACAAGCTGGGCGCGGACTTCTACTTCACGGTTCGGACGATCGAGGAACGCCTCCACGCCCGGCCGCTGGTGCTGCAGCTGCCGATCGGCGCCGAGTCCGACTTCCAGGGCGTCATCGACCTGGTCCGGATGAAGGCCCTGACCTGGCGCGGCGAGGTCCAGAAGGGTGAGGACTACGAGGTCGAGGACATCCCGGCCGACCTCGCCGAGCAGGCTGCGGAATACCGCGAGAAGCTGATCGAGGCCGTCGCGGAGTCCGACGACGCTCTGATGGAGGCCTACTTCGGTGGCGAGAAGCTGACCGAGGAGCAGATCAAGAGCGGCATCCGCAAGCTGACCAACAGCCGCGAGGCGTTCCCGGTGCTCTGCGGTACCGCGTTCAAGAACAAGGGTGTCCAGCCGATGCTGGACGCGGTGGTGGACTACCTGCCCTCGCCGCTGGACGTCCCGCCGGTGCAGGGCCTGCTGCCCGACGGTGTGACCCCGGCCGAGCGCAAGCCCAGCATCGACGAGCCGTTCGCCGCGCTGGTGTCCAAGATCGCCGTGCACCCGTTCTTCGGCAAGCTCACCTACGTCCGGGTCTACTCGGGCAAGGTCTCCGCGGGCACCCAGGTCATCAACTCGACCAAGGAGCGCAAGGAGCGCATCGGGAAGATGTTCCAGATGCACTCCAACAAGGAGAACCCGGTCGACGAGATCCAGGCGGGTCACATCTACGCGGTGATCGGCCTGAAGGACACCACCACCGGTGACACCCTCTGCGACCCGGCGAACCCGATCGTGCTGGAGTCGATGACCTTCCCGGCACCGGTCATCGAGGTGGCCATCGAGCCCAAGACGAAGGCCGACCAGGAGAAGCTGTCCACGGCGATCCAGAAGCTCGCCGAGGAAGACCCCACGTTCCAGGTCAAGCTGGACGAGGAAACCGGTCAGACCATCATCAAGGGCATGGGCGAGCTGCACCTCGAGGTGCTCGTCAACCGGATGAAGACCGACTTCAAGGTCGAGGCCAACATCGGCAAGCCGCAGGTGGCCTACCGCGAGACGATTCGCAAGTCGATCGACAAGTACGAGTACACGCACAAGAAGCAGACCGGTGGTTCCGGTCAGTTCGCGCGCGTGATCATCGGCCTGTCGCCGATCGAGCAGACGTCCGAGAGCGCGACCTACGAGTTCGCGAACAAGGTCACCGGTGGGCGCATCCCGCGGGAGTACATCCCGTCGGTGGACCAGGGCGCGCAGGACGCGATGCAGTACGGCGTGCTGGCCGGCTACCCGCTGGTCGGCGTGAAGGTGACCTTGCTCGACGGCCAGTACCACGAGGTCGACTCGTCGGAAATGGCGTTCAAGGTCGCGGGTTCGATGGCGCTGAAGGAAGCCGCTGCGAAGGCCTCCCCGGCGCTGCTCGAACCGATGATGGCGGTCGAGGTGACCACGCCCGAGGACTACATGGGCGATGTCATCGGCGACCTGAACTCCCGCCGTGGCCAGATCCAGGCCATGGAGGAGCGCAGCGGTACCCGCGTCGTCAAGGCTCTCGTGCCGCTGTCGGAGATGTTCGGGTATGTCGGCGACCTGCGGTCCAAGACCCAGGGTCGTGCCAACTACTCGATGGTGTTCGACTCCTACGCCGAGGTTCCGGCGAACGTGGCTAAGGAGATCATCGCCAAGGCAACGGGCGAGTGACCCGCTGCTCGGTCGCGGCCAGCCGGGACCGAGCGGGAGGCAACGCCTCGCGAAGGCGACCGGGGAGCAATCCCCTCCAGTTCGGCGGCGGACGGGCCGCCATCCCGTAAGGACAGTGTTCTTCCGGGATCGGGGGCCCGCTCGTCACCTACCCGACAGGACTCCGCCTGGCACAACAAGTCGTACGGCGGAAAGTTAACAAGTCCAGGAGGACAATCCAGTGGCTAAGGCGAAGTTCGAGAGGGACAAGCCGCACGTCAACATCGGGACCATCGGTCACGTTGACCACGGCAAGACCACGCTCACCGCGGCCATCACCAAGGTTCTGCACGACAAGTACCCGTCGTTGAACCCCTTCACGCCGTTCGACGAGATCGACAAGGCGCCGGAGGAGCGTGAGCGCGGCATCACGATCCAGATCGCGCACGTCGAGTACCAGACCGAGAAGCGCCACTACGCCCACGTGGACGCCCCCGGTCACGCCGACTACGTGAAGAACATGATCACCGGTGCCGCGCAGATGGACGGCGCGATCCTGGTGGTCGCGGCGACCGACGGCCCGATGCCGCAGACCCGCGAGCACGTGCTGCTGGCCCGCCAGGTCGGCGTGCCCTACATCCTGGTCGCGCTGAACAAGGCCGACATGGTCGACGACGAGGAAATCCTCGAGCTCGTCGAGATGGAGGTCCGCGAGCTGCTGTCGGCCCAGGAGTTCCCGGGTGACGACGTGCCGGTGGTCCGCGTTTCCGCGCTGAAGGCGCTGGAGGGCGACGCCGAGTGGGGCGCCAAGATCGTCGAGCTGATGGACGCGGTGGACGAGAACGTCCCGGACCCGGTCCGCGAGATCGAGAAGCCGTTCCTGATGCCGATCGAGGACGTCTTCTCCATCACCGGCCGCGGCACCGTGGTCACCGGCCGCATCGAGCGCGGTGTCGTCAAGGTGAACGAGGAGGTGGAGATGGTCGGCATCAAGGAGAAGCCGATCAAGACCACCGTCACCGGTGTCGAGATGTTCCGCAAGCTGCTCGACGAGGGCCAGGCGGGTGACAACGTCGGTCTGCTGATTCGCGGTATCAAGCGCGAAGAGGTCGAGCGCGGCATGGTCGTCGTGAAGCCCGGCACCACCACCCCGCACACCGACTTCGATGCTCAGGTGTACATCCTGTCCAAGGACGAGGGTGGCCGGCACACGCCGTTCTTCAACAACTACCGGCCGCAGTTCTACTTCCGCACCACCGACGTGACCGGTGTGGTGACCCTCCCCGAGGGCACCGAGATGGTCATGCCGGGCGACAACACCGAGATGACGGTCGCCCTGATCCAGCCGATCGCGATGGACGAAGGTCTGCGCTTCGCGATCCGCGAGGGTGGCCGCACCGTCGGCGCCGGTCGCGTCACCAAGATCATCAAGTGACGTGACGAGGGCCCGCCCCCGAACCTTCGGGGGCGGGCCCTCTTGCTTTTCGATGACAACCTGCCGAGGGTTTCGTCTTTGAAGCGCCGGAGGCGCTTAGCCCACCCTCGCAACTTGCACCGCCGCGGGTTCTCAACAGTGCTTTGCGGGGGCACCCCGCACCCTGAGCGATCTGGCGAGGACAGCCCCGATGCCGCGTATTGGTCATACGTAAGTCGGGGATCCCGGAGACCAGACGGCGTCTGAGGTTCCGCTACCCGCACCGCCACGCAGGGTGAGTCCGGAGACAGTTTGGACCCCCGGTTTGGGCTGGATAAACGGGTATGGCATCCTGTATGGGTTGCTCGTTCAGGGCGGCCGGGTTTTGAACCGACCGAATTCGAGAAGGTTCGAAGCTCCGGCCGCCTTGCTGCGAGGGCCTCGCGCCCTTGTTCCGGTTCAGGACTGTTCTCAGACGGTGCTGATGCCGCCGGATTCCCGGTGGCGGGCCGAACAGGGCACAAGAAGGTGTACGGGCCGCAAGGCTCACCCCGTCGGCGACGTTCGCGGGGACCGGTATGCGGTAGCTGGGCGACACGCCCGACCGCGGGTACCGGGCACCAGATACCTGAACAGGGGCGGACTGAGAGCTGTGGCGCCTCCCGGCATCGGGACGACACAAGGCTGAGGCCGCGTGGGGCACCACCGCCCGCGAGGGTGCGGTGCACCCGCACCCAAGACGAAACCGCGGCACGAGACTAGAGGAACGGCAAGCCACTATGGCGGGACAGAAGATCCGCATCCGGCTCAAGGCCTACGACCACGAGGCGATCGACGCGTCCGCGCGCAAGATCGTCGAGACCGTGACGCGCACCGGCGCTCGGGTCGTCGGGCCGGTGCCGCTGCCCACGGAGAAGAACGTCTACTGCGTCATCCGCTCCCCGCACAAGTACAAGGACTCGCGGGAGCACTTCGAGATGCGGACGCACAAGCGGCTCATCGACATCCTCGAACCGACGCCGAAGACGGTTGACGCGCTGATGCGCATCGACCTGCCGGCCAGCGTCGACGTGAACATCCAGTAAGCGCGGCGACGAGGTAGCTGGAGAGAACGAGACCTATGTCTGACAGGCAGATCAAGGGGATTCTGGGCACCAAGCTCGGCATGACCCAGGTCTTCGACGACCAGAACCGGATTGTCCCGGTGACGGTCGTGCAGGCCGGGCCGAACGTGGTAACCCAGATTCGGACCCCCGAGAAAGACGGCTACTCGGCCGTGCAGCTGGCGTTCGGCGCCATCGACCCGCGCAAGGTGAACAAGCCGCGGAGCGGCCACTTCACCAAGGCCGGCGTCACCCCGCGCCGCCACGTCGTGGAGCTGCGCACCGCGGACGCCGGTGAGTACGAGCTGGGCCAGGAGATCGGCGCGGACGTCTTCGAGGCGGGCGCGGTGGTCGACGTGGTCGGCACCAGCAAGGGCAAGGGCTTCGCGGGCACCATCAAGCGGCACGGTTTCCGCAGCCAGGGTGCCAGCCACGGTACCCAGGCGGTGCACCGCAAGCCGGGCTCCATCGGTGGCTGCGCCACCCCGGGCCGCGTGTTCAAGGGCATGCGGATGGCCGGGCGGATGGGCTCGGACCGCGTCACCACCCAGAACCTGAAGGTTCACAAGGTGGAGTCGGAGACCGGCCTGCTGCTGATCAAGGGCGCCGTCCCCGGTCCCAAGGGCGGCCTGGTCCTGGTTAAGAGTCCTGCGAAGGGTGGTGCGTGATGAGCCTGACGCTCGACGTCCGTACCCCGGACGGTAAGACCGACGGCACCGTCGAACTGCCCGCCGAGATCTTCGACGTGCAGGCGAACGTGGCCCTGATGCACCAGGTCGTGGTGGCCCAGCTGGCCGCTGCGCGCCAGGGCACCCACTCCACCAAGACGCGCGGCATGGTGTCCGGCGGCGGCCGGAAGCCGTACCGCCAGAAGGGCACCGGCAACGCCCGGCAGGGCTCCATCCGGGCCCCGCAGTTCACCGGCGGTGGCGTCGTCCACGGGCCGCAGCCGCGGGACTACTCCCAGCGGACCCCGAAGAAGATGAAGGTCGCAGCCCTGCGCGGTGCCCTCTCCGACCGGGTTCGCGCCGGCCAGCTGCACGTGGTCACCGGCGTGGTCGGCGGCGAGACGCCGTCCACCAAGTCGGCGAAGACCGCGCTGCGCAACTGGACCGAGGCCAAGAAGGTTCTGGTCGTGCTCAACCGCCACGAGGAGGAGAACTCGTGGCTGAGCCTGCGGAACCTGCAGAACGTGCACCTGATCGACCCGGGCCAGCTGAACACCTACGACGTCCTCAACAGCGATGACGTGGTGTTCACCAAGTCCGCGTTCGAGCGTTTCGTCGCGGGCCCCGTCAAGGGCCGGTCGGTCAAGGCCGCCGCGTCTTCCGCAGAGGAGGCACAGCAGTGAGCGCCGACCCGCGAGACATCATCCTTGCGCCGGTGATCTCCGAGAAGAGCTACGGGCTGCTCGAACAGGGGCAGTACACCTTCCTGGTGGACCCGCGCTCGAACAAGACCGAGATCAAGATCGCGGTCGAGAAGATCTTCGGCGTCAAGGTGACCAGCGTCAACACGATCAACCGCAACGGCAAGCGCAAGCGTTCCCGGTCCGGGTTCGGCAAGCGCAAAGACACCAAGCGGGCGATCGTCACCCTGTCGCCGGAGAGCAAGCCGATCGAGATCTTCGGCGGACCGGCCGCCTGACCGGTGCTGATTAGGACGAGGTTGCGTTAACAATGGGCATTCGCAAGTACAAGCCGACGACGCCGGGCCGTCGTGGCGCGAGCGTGTCCGACTTCGCCGAGATCACCCGGTCGGAGCCGGAGAAGTCGTTGGTGCGTCCGCTGAACAAGAAGGCGGGCCGCAACGCTCAGGGCAAGATCACCACGCGGCACAAGGGTGGCGGTCACAAGCGGGCTTACCGCGTGATCGACTTCCGCCGCAACGACAAGGACGGTGTGCCGGCCAAGGTCGCGCACATCGAGTACGACCCGAACCGCAGCGCTCGGATCGCGCTCCTGCACTACGCCGATGGCGAGAAGCGCTACATCATCGCGCCGAACAACATCAAGCAGGGCGACGCCATCGAGAGCGGTGCGCGTGCGGACATCAAGCCGGGTAACAACCTGCCGCTGCGCAATATCCCGACCGGCACCGTGATCCACGCGATCGAGCTCCGCCCCGGTGGCGGCGCCAAGATCGCGCGGTCCGCCGGCGCCAGGGTGCAGCTGGTGGCCAAGGACGGCCCGTACGCCCAGCTGCGGATGCCCTCGGGCGAAATCCGCAACGTGGACGCGCGGTGCCGGGCCACCGTCGGCGAGGTCGGCAACTCCGAGCACGCCAACATCAACTGGGGCAAGGCCGGCCGCATGCGGTGGAAGGGCAAGCGCCCGACCGTCCGCGGTGTCGTGATGAACCCGGTGGACCACCCGCACGGTGGTGGTGAGGGCAAGACCTCCGGTGGTCGTCACCCGGTCAACCCGAAGGGCAAGCCGGAGGGTCGCACCCGCCGCCGCAAGCCCAGTGACAAGCTCATCGTCCGCCGTCGCCGTACTGGCAAGAAGCGCTGAGCAGGGAGGTAAGCAAACATGCCACGCAGCCTGAAGAAGGGCCCGTTCGTGGACGACCACCTGCTCAAGAAGGTGGACGTGCTTAACGAGTCGGGCAAGAAGACCGTGATCAAGACCTGGTCCCGCCGGTCGACGATCATCCCGGACATGCTGGGCCACACCTTCGCGGTGCACGACGGTCGCAAGCACGTCCCGGTGTTCGTCACCGAGTCGATGGTCGGGCACAAGCTGGGCGAATTCGCCCCGACCCGCACCTTCAAGGGCCACGTCAAGGAAGACCGGAAGTCGCGCCGCCGCTGAGCGGGTCTGTGACACGAACGAGTAAGAGCAAGGGGTAGCAGGATGACAGCCCGTTCCGACGACACTGCCGCGGAGGAGACCCCGCGCGCAGTGGCGCGGGCCCGGTTCGTCCGCGTGTCGCCGATGAAGGCGCGGCGCGTGGTCGAGCTCATCAAGGGCCGGAGCGCCAGCGATGCCCTGGCCGTGCTTCAGTTCGCGCCGCAGACCGCCAGCGGTCCGGTGTCGAAGGTGCTCGCCAGTGCGATCGCCAACGCGGAGAACAACCTTTCCCTCGACCCCGAGACGCTGTGGGTGCACCACGCGTACGTGGACGAGGGGCCGACGTTGAAGCGGTTCCGGCCGCGCGCGCAGGGCCGTGCGTACCGGATCCGGAAGCGGACAAGCCACATCACGGTCGAGATCGAGTCTCGGCCGAGGGCGGCGACCAAGTCCCGAAAGAGCCAGAAGGGGAGTGCCCGGTAGTGGGTCAGAAGATCAACCCGCACGGCTTCCGACTCGGCATCACCACGGACTGGAAGTCTCGCTGGTACGCCGACAAGCAGTACTCGGAGTACGTCGCGGAGGACGTCAAGATCCGCCGGCAGCTGTCTCGCGGCATGGAGCGCGCTGGGATCTCGAAGGTTGAGATCGAGCGCACCCGCGAGCGGGTCCGCGTGGACATTCACACCGCCCGGCCGGGCATCGTCATCGGCCGCCGCGGTGCCGAGGCGGACCGCATCCGCGGTTCGCTGGAGAAGCTGACCGGCAAGCAGGTTCAGCTCAACATCCTCGAGGTCAAGAACCCCGAGGCGGACGCCCAGCTGGTCGCGCAGGGCGTGGCCGAGCAGCTGTCCAACCGCGTGTCCTTCCGGCGCGCGATGCGCAAGGCCATCCAGTCGGCCATGCGCTCGTCGCAGGTCAAGGGCATCCGGGTGCAGTGCTCGGGTCGCCTGGGCGGCGCGGAGATGTCCCGCTCGGAGTTCTACCGCGAGGGCCGGGTTCCGCTGCACACGCTGCGCGCGGACATCGACTACGGCTTCTTCGAGGCCCGCACCACCTTCGGCCGCATTGGCGTCAAGGTGTGGATCTACAAGGGCGAGCTGGTCGGTGGCCTGAAGCAGAAGCAAGAGCAGTCCGAGGTCCGTCCGCCGCGCGGTGGTGGCGATCGTGGCGACCGCGGCGAGCGTGGCGAGCGCGGCGAGCGCGGTGGCCGTTCCGACCGCGGTGGTCGTCGCCGGGGTGCCGGTGGCGCGGACCGCGCTGCAGCTGACAAGTCCGCCAAGGCCGAGAAGGCCGCGGAGGGCGAGCAGCCGCAGGCTGCTGCGGCTGAAGAGAAGACGGAGGGCTGAGACGTGCTCGTCCCACGCAGGGTGAAGTGGCGTAAGAGCCACGCGCCGAAGCGTACGGGCTTCGCCAAGGGTGGCACCCGGATCAACTTCGGCGAGTACGGCATTCAGGCGATCGAGCACGGCTACGTGACCAACCGGCAGATCGAGTCGGCCCGTATCGCGATCACCCGGCACGTCAAGCGTGGCGGCAAGGTGTGGATCAACATCTTCCCGGACCGCCCGCTGACCAAGAAGCCGGCCGAAACCCGTCAGGGTTCCGGTAAGGGTTCGCCGGAGTCCTGGGTCGCCAACGTCAAGCCCGGACGCATCATGTTCGAGCTGACCTTCCCGAACGAGAAGACGGCGATCGAGGCGCTGACCCGTGCGGCGCACAAGCTCCCGATGAAGTGCAAGATCGTGTCCCGCGAGGGTGGTGACTTCTGATGGCAGCGGGTGTCACCGCATCCGAGCTCCGCGAACTCAACGAGGAGGAGCTCGCCCAGCGGCTGAAGGAGGCGAAGGAGGAGCTGTTCAACCTCCGCTTCCAGATGGCCACGGGTCAGCTGCAGAACAACCGGCGGCTGCGCGTCGTCCGCCAGGACATCGCCCGGATCTACACCATCATGCGCGAGCGCGAATTGGGCCTGACGGTTTCCCCCGAAGGCGCTGAGGAGGGCGCGGCATGAGTGAGAAAGGACAGGGCGTGGAGCGCAACCGTCGCAAGATGCGCGAGGGCTACGTCGTCTCGGACAAGATGGACAAGACGATCGTGGTCGCCCTCGAAGACCGCAAGAAGCACGCCCTCTACGGCAAGGTCATGCGGCAGACCAGCAAGGTCAAGGTGCACGACGAGGCCAACACGGCCGGTGTCGGCGACCGCGTGCTGCTGATGGAGACCCGACCGCTGTCGGCCACCAAGCGCTGGCGGCTCGTCGAGGTCGTCGAGAAGGCCAAGTAAAACTGAACGGTCGCGGCTGGCTGACCGCTGCGGGACATCGATGCCCGGGCAATGCCGGGAATTCTCCCAGCGGTCGGCCGGTTCGCGTGCCGGAAGTTGACCGCGCGCGTCAGGTCGGAAATTTGGCGCGCCAGAGTGTGCTCGGGCCAGATCCGAGTACTTAGGGTCAGGAGTCAGACGTGATCCAGCAGGAGTCGCGACTGCGTGTCGCCGACAACACCGGGGCCAAGGAGATCCTCACGATCCGTGTCCTCGGTGGGTCGGGTCGGCGGTACGCGGGCCTCGGGGACATCATCGTGGCGACCGTCAAGGAAGCCATCCCCGGTGCCGGAGTCAAGAAGGGCGATGTGGTCAAGGCCGTCATCGTCCGCCAGAAGAAGGAAAAGCGTCGCGCGGATGGTTCCTACATCCGGTTCGACGAGAACGCCGCGGTGCTGGTCAAGCCCGGTGGCGAGCCCCGGGGTACCCGTATCTTCGGGCCGGTCGCCCGCGAGCTGCGCGACAAGAAGTTCATGAAGATCATCTCGCTCGCGCCGGAGGTTTTGTGATGAAAATCAAGAAAGGCGACACGGTCGTCGTCATCTCCGGCAAAGACAAGGGCGCCAAGGGCAAGGTCATCAAGGCCATGCCGCAGGAGCAGCGCGTGCTGGTCGAGGGTGTCAACCGGATCAAGAAGCACACCAAGGTCTCCCGGACCGAGCGTGGCGCGCAGTCCGGCGGCATCGTCACCCAGGAAGCGTCGATCCACGTGAGCAACGTGATGGTCGTGGACTCCGATGGCAAGCCCGCCCGGGTCGGCTACCGCATCGGTGAGGACGGCAAGAAGGTTCGCATCTCTCGTCGTAACGGTAAGGACATCTGATCATGACTACCTTGGAAAAAGGCGCTGAGAAGATTGTCCCGCGGCTGAAGACCCGTTACCGCGAGGAGATCCGCCAGGCGCTCAACGAGGAGTTCAACTACTCCAACGTGATGCAGACGCCCGGCGTGGTCAAGGTCGTGGTCAACATGGGTGTTGGCGACGCCGCTCGGGACAGCAAGCTGATCGAGGGCGCGGTCCGCGACCTGTCGATCATCACCGGTCAGAAGCCGGAGATCCGCAAGGCCCGCAAGTCCATCGCGCAGTTCAAGCTCCGCGAGGGCATGCCGATCGGTGCGCGGGTCACCCTGCGCGGCGACCGGATGTGGGAGTTCCTGGACCGCCTGGTCACCATCGCGCTGCCGCGAATCCGCGACTTCCGCGGGTTGTCGCCGAAGCAGTTCGACGGCAAGGGCAACTACACGTTCGGCCTCAACGAGCAGTCGATGTTCCACGAGATCAACCCGGACAACATCGACCGCCCGCGTGGCATGGACATCACCGTCGTTACCACGGCCACCAACAATGAGGAAGGCCGGGCGCTGCTGAAGCACCTGGGCTTCCCGTTCAAGGAGAACTGAGCGATGGCCAAGAAGGCGCTGGTTATCAAGGCGGCGCGCAAGCCGAAGTTCAACGTCCGCGGCTACACCCGCTGCCAGCGCTGCGGTCGGCCGCGTGCGGTGTTCCGCAAGTTCGGGCTATGCCGGGTGTGCTTCCGCGAGATGGCGCACGCGGGCGAACTGCCCGGCGTGAGCAAGTCTTCCTGGTGACTGCCCGCCTGCTGCGGGGATGCCGGCTCCCGGTACCCTCAGCAGGCCTACCAGGGCTGATGCCCACGCTCCGCGGCGAACGCCGTGCTTGCACGTGAAATACTGTGTCGGTAGATACCAATCCGACCGAAAGTGTCGTTGAAGGCCAAACGTAGCTCGGCCGCCGGTCGTGCAGGCTGACTTGCTTTCGGTCTCCTTGGTACAAGGGACCCGGCTGCTCGGCCGGGAAACCCCGAACTTCGTCCAGGCCAGGGCCCAGACGGCCACCCGGATCCCGGGTGGTGCGCGGTCGGGGCCCATCGGAACCAGACGAGAAAGGTTGAGCAGGTCATGACGATGACCGATCCGATCGCAGACATGCTGACGCGTCTGCGCAACGGAAACTCGGCATACCACGACGAGGTCGTGATGCCGCACTCCAAGCTGAAGGCGAACATCGCCGAGATCCTCAAGCGGGAGGGCTACGTGTCCGGCTCCCGCGTCGAAGAGGGCGAGAACTGCAAGCAGCTCGTCGTCGAGCTCAAGTACGGCCCGAACCGCGAGCGGAGCATCGCGGGCCTGCGCCGGGTCTCGAAGCCCGGCCTGCGGGTCTACGCCAAGTCCACCAACCTTCCCAAGGTGCTGGGTGGCCTGGGCGTCGCGATCATCTCGACCTCCGGCGGTCTGCTGACCGACCGGCAGGCCATGAAGAAGGGCGTGGGCGGGGAAGTCCTCGCCTACGTCTGGTAAGGGAGGAGGAGCGGCAATGTCGCGCATTGGAAAACTGCCGATCACCGTCCCCTCCGGCGTCGAGGTGACCATCGACGGCCCGGCGGTGAACGTGAAGGGCCCCAAGGGCAGCCTGCAGCACCAGGTCGCCGAGCCGATCGTCGTCGAGCGGGACGAGGACGGTTCGATCCTGGTGAAGCGCCCCAACGACGAGCGGGAAAGCCGTTCGCTGCACGGGCTCACCCGGACGCTGGTCAACAACATGGTGATCGGTGTCAGCCAGGGTTACCAGAAGAACCTGGAGATCCACGGCGTCGGTTACCGCGTGCTGCAGAAGGGGTCGAACCTGGAGTTCGCCCTCGGCTACAGCCACCCCATCGTGATCGAACCGCCGGAAGGCATCCAGTTCGTCGTAGATGGTCCGACCAAGCTGTCGGTCAAGGGCATTGACAAGCAGCTGGTCGGCGAGATCGCGGCCAGGATTCGCAAGTTGCGCAAGCCCGACCCGTACAAGGGCAAGGGTGTCCGCTACGCAGGTGAGATCATCCGCCGCAAGGTCGGGAAGACGGGTAAGTGACCATGAGCGAGACGACAGCTACCAAGCGTAAGCCGGTGGGCAAGGACCTCTCGACCAAGCGTCGGCTTGCCCGTGCCAAGCGGCACACGCGCATCCGCAAGAAGATCGTTGGCACCGCCGAGCGTCCGCGTCTGGTCGTGACCCGGTCGCTGCGCAACATCGTCGCGCAGGTCATCGACGACACCAAGGGCCACACCCTGGTCTCGGCTTCCAGCCTGGAAACCGATGTCCGGGCCGTCGAGGGCGACAAGAAGGCCAAGGCCACCAAGGTCGGCGAGCTCGTTGCGGCCCGTGCCAAGGACGCCGGCATCGACAAGGTCGTGTTCGACCGCGGCGGTAACGCCTACCACGGTCGGGTGGCCGCGCTGGCCGACGCCGCCCGTGACGGCGGACTGGAGTTCTGACAAGTGGGTAAGAACGAGAACGGAAGGGACGCCTGATGCCTGGACGCACTCGGCGTGAGGGCGGGGAGTCCGGCGGCAAGGACCGCCGGGACCGCCGCGACGGCGGCCGTGGCGGGGCGGCCCAAGAGAAGACCCCGCAGTTCGAACGCGTCGTGACCATCAACCGCGTCGCGAAGGTCGTCAAGGGTGGCCGGCGGTTCAGCTTCACCGCGCTGGTCGTCGTCGGCGACGGGGACGGCATGGTCGGTGTCGGTTACGGCAAGGCCAAGGAAGTTCCGGCGGCGATCGCCAAGGGCGTCGAGGAGGCGAAGAAGAACTTCTTCCGCGTCCCGCGCCTGGGCGGCACCATCACCCACCCGGTGCAGGGCGAGGACGCCGCGGGCGTCGTGCTGCTGCGTCCGGCCAGCGCCGGTACCGGTGTCATCGCCGGTGGCCCGGTTCGCGCGGTGCTGGAGTGCGCCGGTGTCCACGACGTGCTGAGCAAGTCGCTGGGCAGCGACAACCCGATCAACATCGTGCACGCCACGGTCGCCGCGCTGAAGCTGCTGCAGCGTCCGGAGGAGGTCGCGGCTCGTCGCGGCCTGCCCTTGGAGGACGTCGCCCCGGCGTTCATCCTGCGTGCCCGTGCGGCGCAGCAGGGGGCCTGATCGACATGGCACAGCTGAAGATCACCCAGGTTCGCGGGCTGGTCGGCACCAAGCAGAACCAGCGCGACAGCATGCGCTCCCTCGGGCTGCGCAAGATCCGTCAGTCCGTGGTGCGTCCGGATGACTCCAACGTGCGCGGCATGATCAACGCCGTCCGTCACCTGGTGACGGTCGAGGAGGTCGACTGACATGGTCATCAAACTGCACGACTTGCGTCCGGCCCCCGGTGCGAAGCGCGACAAGGTCCGCGTCGGCCGTGGTGAGGGCTCCAAGGGCAAGACCGCCGGTCGCGGTACCAAGGGCACCAAGGCCCGCAAGAACGTCTCCCCCCGCTTCGAGGGCGGGCAGATGCCGATCCACATGCGGCTCCCGAAGCTGAAGGGCTTCAAGAACCGCTTCCGCACCGAGTACCAGGGTGTGAACATCGGTCGGCTGGCCCAGGCGTTCCCGGAGGGCGGCACCGTCGGCATCGACGAGCTGGTCGCCAAGGGCCTGGTCAAGAAGAACGAGCTGGCCAAGATCCTCGGCGACGGGGATCTGGAGGGCATCAAGCTGGAGGTGACCGCGCACGCGTTCACCGGCAGCGCCCAGGAGAAGATCACCGCTGCGGGTGGTTCGGTCACCAAACTGGACCGCTGACAACGGTTTTCCAACCGAGGGCCGGGCGACGGGAAGTCGCCCGGCCCTCGGCCTTTTCCCGATCAGGTGAAGACTGGAGAGCGCCTTCGACCGGTGCAGTCGGTCGAAGGCGCCCTCCATCCGCAACCCGATCGTTTCGGTGTACCCGGGAATTGGTGGTTCCCGGTCGGCCGCGTGATCGAATTGCCTTGGGGGACAATCTATTTCGTTTTGTCCTGGAGGCAGAGTATTTCGGTGTTCGCGTTTTTTCGGGGGACCTGTGAAAAATCTTGTTCGCCGGTGGCGGACACTGTGATCGGCTGTGCGGGTTCGGTCGCCGCCCGTGGCTTCGTTCGGGCCTGCTAGAGTCGCCCCGGCAGTGCCGTAATGAACGGGTGCTGCGGAAATTGCCGCATTTTTCCCGGCCGGTTCCGACCGGCTCGCGTACAGGAGGTTCGCGTGCTCGGCGCCTTCCGCTCGGCTCTGGCGACGCCGGACCTGCGCCGCAAGATCCTGTTCACCCTGGGCATGGTCGTGCTCTACCGGCTCGGCGCCACGATCCCCTCTCCCGGGGTGTCGTACCCGAACATCCAGAAGTGCATCGAGCAGATCCAGGGCAGCGGTTCGCAGAGCGTGTACTCGCTGCTCAACCTCTTCAGCGGCGGTGCGCTACTGCAGCTGTCGGTGTTGTCGCTGGGCATCATGCCCTACATCACCGCGAGCATCATCATCCAGCTGCTGCAGGTGGTCATCCCGCGCTTCGAGCAGCTGAAGAAGGAAGGCCAGTCCGGCCAGGCGAAGCTGACCCAGTACACCCGGTACCTGACCATCGCGCTGGCGATCCTGCAGGGCACCGGCATCGTGGCGCTCGCGGTCCGCGGCCAGCTCTTCCAGGGCTGTTCCGTGTCGGTCATCCCGGACGACTCGGTGCTGAACCTGATCACCATCGTCGTCGTGATGACCGCCGGTGCCGCGGTGCTGATGTGGATGGGCGAGCTGATCACCGAGCGCGGCATCGGTAACGGCATGTCGCTGCTGATCTTCGTCTCGATCGCCTCGCGGATCCCGGCCGAGGGTGGCGCGATCCTCACCTCGCACGGCGGGCTGGTCTTCGCCGTGGTGTGCGCCTTCGCCATCGTGATCATCGCGACCGTGGTCTTCATCGAGCAGGCGCAGCGCCGGATCCCGGTGCAATACGCCAAGCGCATGATCGGCCGCCGGATGTACGGCGGGACCTCCACCTACCTGCCGCTGAAGGTGAACCAGGCAGGTGTCATCCCGGTCATCTTCGGTTCCTCGCTGCTGTACCTGCCGCAGCTGCTCGGCCAGCTGGCCGGCAACCAGGACACCTGGTGGGCGCGGTTCATCCAGACCTACATCGTGTCGCCGTCCAGCTGGGTACACATCCTGCTGTACATGTCGTTGATCATCTTCTTCGCGTACTTCTACGTGTCGATCACGTTCAACCCGGAAGAGCGCGCCGACGACATGAAGAAGTTCGGCGGGTTCATCCCGGGCATCCGGCCCGGTCGGCCGACCGCGGAGTACCTGAACTTCGTGCTCTCCCGGATCACCCTGCCCGGCTCGTTGTACCTGGGCATCATCGCGATCCTGCCGAACTTCTTCCTCGGCATCACCGGCGGTCAGGGCCAGAACCAGAACTTCCCGTTCGGCGGCACCGCGGTGCTGATCATGGTCAACGTCGGCCTGGACACCGTGAAGCAAATCGAGAGCCAGCTCACGCAACGCAGGTACGAGGGTTTCCTCCGGTAAACTGGACGGTCCGGGCGCGCGGTGGCGCATGCCCGGAGACCGCCGTTGCGGGTGGGCCGGCCTGGTGCGCGTGGCCCATGCGTAGGGTTGGAGCGAGGCTGCCCGGATGCAGGCAGGGCGCCCGTGCAGCTCGTCAGCAGTTGGCGCGCGATCGGATTGATTCGGAGGCAGACCCTTGGTGCGATTGGTTCTCGTCGGCCCGCCCGGTGCGGGCAAGGGCACCCAGGCGGCCGTGCTCAGCGAGCAGCTGGACGTTCCGCACATCTCCACCGGAGATCTGTTCCGCGCGAACATCGGCAACTCCACCCCGCTCGGCCAGAAGGCCAAGAGCTACTTGGATGCCGGCGAGCTGGTCCCCGACGAGGTCACCAACGAGATGGTGCGCGACCGCCTCTCCGACGAGGACGCCGCCAAGGGCTTCCTGCTGGACGGCTACCCCCGCAACACGGCGCAGGCCGGGGTGCTCCGCGAGATGCTGAGCGAGCACGGCGCGGAGCTGACTGCGGTGCTGCAGTTCGACGTGCCGGAGGAAGAGCTGGTCAAGCGGATGCTCGCCCGCGGGCGCTCGGACGACACCGAGGACGTCATCCGCCGTCGGCTGGCGGTGTACCGTTCGGAGACCGAGCCGCTGCTGCAGTACTACCGGGACCGGATCGTCAAGATCGACGCCGTCGGCTCGATCGAGGAGATCACCGCCCGAGCGCTGGAAGCGCTGCGCAACCGGGGGTGAGCCGGTCGGCTGGTCGTCGTGGTGACCGGCGGGGAACGCAGTCCGAGAAAGAATCCTGAAGGTGAGTGCCTTGTTGCGTCGGGGGAAGGGCATCGAGCTCAAGTCGCGGGGCGAGATCGAGGCGATGCGCGCCGCCGGTCTGGTCGTGGCCCGCGCGCTGGCTGCGGTGACCGAGCACGCGAAGCCGGGGGCGAGCACCGGCGAGCTGGACGCGGTCGCGGAACAGGTGATCCGGGACGCCGGCGCGGTGCCCTCCTTCAAGGGCTACCACGGTTTCCCGGCGTCGATCTGCGCTTCGTTGAACGAGAAGGTGGTGCACGGGATCCCGGCCCGCACCGAGGTCCTAGCCGAGGGCGACCTGCTGTCGGTGGACTGCGGCGCGATCCTGGAGGGCTGGCACGGCGACTCCGCCGTGACGTTGGCGATCGGCGAGGTGAGCGCGAAGGACCGCGGTCTGTCGGCGGCGACCGAGGCCAGCATGTGGGCGGGCATCGAGCAGGTCCGGGCCGGGAACCGGCTGACCGACATCTCGCACGCGGTGGAGACCGCGGCGCGCTCGGCCGCGCAGGCCGATGGCGTGGAGTACGGGATCATCGCGGAGTACGGCGGTCACGGCATCGGCACCCAGATGCACATGGAGCCGTTCCTGCCGAACCTCGGCAAGCCGGGGAAGGGCCCGCGGCTGCGGGTCGGCATGGCGATCGCGGTGGAGCCGATGCTGACGCTCGGTTCGGCGGAGACCGCGGAACTCGACGACGCCTGGACGGTGGTGACGGAGGACGGCTCCCGCGCCGCGCACTGGGAGCACACGGTCGCGATCACCGAAGACGGCCCCTGGGTCCTCACCGCCGCCGAGGACTGACCAGTCCCCGACGCAATTTCAATGGAAATCGAAGGTCCGATTTCAATGGAACTTGCGGATCTGCGGCGTGTCGGGTCACGACACGCCGCAGGATGCGGACGACTTGTTCGATTTCCATTGAAATCGAAGGTCTGATTTCAATGGAACTTGCGCCGGGTGGAGTCACTTGGGGCGGCGGCAGGCGTAGATGCGGGCCGGGGGGACGTTGCGCCAGATCGCGGTCCGCGGGAGCACTTCCTCGAAGGTGTCGTGTAGCGCCTCGACGAACTGCCGGGTGGGCGGTCGCCACAGCGTGGTCAGGTACGTGACCGTGGTGAACACCCCGTTCGGCGCCATCACCGAGGTAGCCTGCAGGAGCAGCTCGCGCTGCTTGTCCGGCGGCAGCAGGGTCCACGGGATGCTGCTGATGACGGCGTCGACCTGGTCGACCCCGGCGTCGTCCAGCAGTTTGCGCAGGTGGGTGGCGTCGCCCTCGATGACTTCCAGCCAGGGCTTGGTGCTGCGCAGGTAGCGCACCATCTCCGGATCGATCTCCACGGCCAGGTGCCGCGCGCCCTCGGACAGCCGGCGCTGGATCGGGCCGCTGAGCGCGCCGGTGCCCGGGCCGAGCTCCAGCACGGTCGGGGTGCCGTAGCTGGGCACCACGGTGGCCACCGCGGCCGCGACGTGCCGGGAGGTCGGCAGCACGGCACCGACCCTCGACGGTCGGCGGGCCGCGCGGTTGAGGAACGTCCAGTACTCGCGCAGCTTCTTTCGCTTGCTCACGACCACTCCTGCCAAATCGGCGAACGCGGCGACGGTAGCTGGTGCTTCGATCGCAGCGTGCAGCGGATCTGTGCAGGTCGCAGCACGTGGCGATGCGTCTTCATGAGTTTGCGGCGTGTCCACCCGGACTGGTGTGCTGTTGGTCATGCGTCAAGCCTGGTGCGCAGGGTGACGGAGCGTGATTCGGGGTTCGCCCGGGCAGTGCCCCGAGTTTCATCCCTTCGACCCCCAGTTTCACCCCTCCGGGTTGCGCGGCCTACCGCAGCGGGCGGCGGCAGATGTAGTGCAGGACCGGCGGGAGGTTGCGCCACGTGGTGTGGGTGAGGACCTCGTCGAACGTCTGCCCCAGCCGGGTGCGGAAGCGGCGGCCGCCCGGCGTCTGGTCGGCGGGCAGGTAGGTCAGCGCGGTGAACGCACCCTGCGGGGCAAGCGCCTCGGCGGCCTGTCGCAGGATTTGGTGCTGCGCGTCGGCCGCCAGCAGCGACCACGGGATGCTGCTGATGACCGCGTCCGCTCGGTCGATGTTGTGTTTGTCCAGCAGCGCGAGCAGGTCGCCCGCGTCGCCGTGCACGATCTCCATCCAAGGCTTGTGGGTGCGCAGATGCTCGACCATGGCCTCGCCGAGCTCGATGCCGATGTGCCGGGAGCCCTCGGGCAGCCTGCGGTGGATGCCGTTGCTCAACGAACCCGTCCCGGGGCCGAGCTCGACCACCACCGGGGCGCCGGTCGTCGGCACCACCTGGGCCACCGTGGCGGCTACCGTGGCGGAGGTCGGGGTCGCCGCGCCGACCATCTTCGGATTGCGCACCGCAGTCCGGAAGAAGGTCCGGTACTCCTCCAGCTTGCTCGCCGTGTGCTGCCCGACGCTGCCGAACGTGCGGAGCTGCGGCGCTGTGCTCCAGCCACGTTGCTCCTGCTGAGGTGTCACGCTTCTCCTCGGTTCTCCCACGGTCCGGGCCCTCGACCCCGATGTCGAGCGTGTGATCGAAAGTAGTGAGATCCGAAGCGACCGCGCAAGCCGCCGCGAGGCGCGGTCGGGTACCGTCATCAGCGTCACCCCCAAGTTGCACAGCGTGTCCACAGCGCCGTTGAGCTGCCCCGATGTGGAGCGCCCAAACGGCGCCGCGTACAGTGGAACATCGGCGCACTCGTAGCGCCGGTTCGTTGTGCCTGGTAACCCGCTCCATGTTCTCGGATCGGGTCGTTATCGGTGTTCCGGACCGGGCTGCGGTGTGCCCGTCGCTGGTGCCGGGGCCTCCGGTGCAAGCGGCGGGACTTAGGTCCGCAAACCGTCACCGTCACGAAACGCGGAGGACATGGGCAAGAAAGACGGGGCCATTGAGGTCGAGGGTCGGGTGATCGAACCGCTCCCCAACGCGATGTTCCGTGTCGAGTTGGAGAACGGCCACAAGGTCCTCGCACACATCAGTGGCAAGATGCGTCAGCACTACATCCGCATCCTGCCTGAGGACCGGGTCGTGGTGGAGCTCTCGCCGTACGACCTTTCCCGTGGGCGCATCGTCTACCGCTACAAGTGACCTCCACGGTGTCCGGGCGACCGGACACGCGTCCGAGCAGGAGAGCACGACCGTGAAGGTCCAGCCGAGTGTGAAGCGAATCTGCGACAAGTGCCAGGTCATCCGCCGTCACGGGCGGGTGCTGGTGATCTGCGACAACGCCCGTCACAAGCAGCGTCAGGGCTGAGCGCAGCACAGCGTCGCAAGGATCGAGTAGGAACTCCCTCGACCTGTCGGCCCTAACGCGGGCCGACTGACCCCCGGACCAGGCCGGGGCTCCGCATCAGTTGCGGGGGCGGCGAGGGAGCAGACCTGGATCAACGAAGGAGAACCGGCCAGATGGCACGGGTCGTCGGCGTCGATCTCCCGCGCGAAAAGCGCATGGAGATCGCGCTCACCTACATCTACGGGATCGGCAAGACCCGGTCGAAGGAGATCCTCTCCGCGACCGGAATCTCGCCCGACGCCCGGCCGCGCGACCTCGATGACGAGCAGCTCACCAAGCTGCGCGACTTCATCGAGAGCAGCTACCGGGTCGAGGGTGACCTCCGCCGCGAGGTCCAGGCCGACATCCGCCGGAAGATCGAGATCGGCTGCTACGCGGGGCTTCGGCACCGCCGGCACCTGCCGGTTCACGGGCAGCGGACGAAGACCAACGCCCGTACCCGCAAGGGGCCGAAGAAGACGGTCGCCGGCAAGAAGAAGGCCGGGAAGAAGTAAGCCTCGCTAGGAGTCAGCTAAAGCCATGCCACCCAAGTCTCGCGCTGGTGCCGTCAAGAAGGTGCGGCGCAAGGAAAAGAAGAACGTCGCTCACGGCCAGGCGCACATCAAGAGCACGTTCAACAACACCATCGTTTCGATCACCGACCCGACCGGTGCGGTGATCGCCTGGGCCTCGGCCGGCCACGTCGGGTTCAAGGGCTCCCGTAAGTCCACCCCGTTCGCCGCGCAGATGGCCGCCGAGAACGCGGCCCGCAAGGCCGCCGAGCACGGCATGAAGAAGGTCGACGTCTTCGTCAAGGGTCCGGGTTCGGGCCGGGAGACGGCGATCCGTTCGCTGCAGGCCGCCGGTCTCGAGGTCGGCACCATTCAGGACGTGACCCCGCAGCCGCACAACGGCTGCCGGCCGCCGAAGCGGCGTCGGGTCTGAGGCGCGGGAAGGAGTAGACAGAGATGGCACGTTATACCGGTCCCGCGACCCGCAAGTCCCGCCGTCTGAAGGTTGACCTCGTCGGTGGTGACCAGGCGTTCGAGCGCCGTCCGTACCCCCCGGGGCAGCACGGCCGCGCGCGCATCAAGGAAACCGAGTACCTGCTGCAGCTCCAGGAGAAGCAGAAGGCGAAGTTCACTTACGGTGTGCTGGAGCGCCAGTTCCGCTCGTACTACGAGGACGCCAACCGGCGTCCGGGCAAGACGGGTGACAATCTCCTGCAGCTGCTGGAGTCCCGGCTGGACAACGTCGTTTACCGCGCTGGCCTGGCCCGGACCCGCCGGATGGCGCGGCAGCTGGTCAGCCACGGCCACTTCACGGTCAACGGCAAGAAGGTGAACGTCCCCAGCTTCCAGGTTTCGAAGTGGGACATCATCGACGTCAAGCCGAAGTCGGTGCCCACCACGCCGTTCATCATCGCCAAGGAAACCCTCGGCGATCGGCCGGTGCCGGCCTGGTTGCAGGTTGTGCCCTCGAACCTGCGGATCCTGGTGCACCAGCGCCCGGAGCGCGCGCAGATCGACACTCCGGTCACCGAGCAGCTCATCGTCGAGCTCTACTCGAAGTGACGCGTCCCGCCGGCGGCCCCCCTCGGGGTCTGGCCGTCGGCGGCTCGCAGCCATTGGTGACGGTGCAGGAATCCGCCACCGGCCCGCGCTTCGCGGGCAACGCCATTCCATCGGCGTCAAATAGCGGGCGTCGTGAGGAAAGGAAAACGAAGTGCTCATCTCCCAGCGACCCACACTGTCCGAAGAGGCGGTGTCGGAGACGCGCTCCCGGTTCGTCATCGAGCCGCTGGAGCCGGGCTTCGGCTACACCCTCGGCAACTCGCTGCGTCGTACCCTGCTCTCCTCGATCCCGGGTGCGGCGGTCACCAGCCTGCGCATCGACGGTGTGCTGCACGAGTTCACCACGATTCCGGGTGTGAAGGAAGACGTCACCGACGTCATCCTGAACATCAAGGAGCTGGTCGTCAGCTCCGAGGAAGACGAGCCGGTGACGATGTACCTGCGCAAGCAGGGGCCGGGTGAGGTCACCGCGGCCGACATCGTGCCGCCGGCGGGCGTCACGGTGCACAACCCCGACCTGCACATCGCCACCCTCAACGCGAAGGGCAAGCTGGAGATCGAGCTCGTCGTCGAGCGTGGTCGTGGCTATGTCCCCGCGATGCAGAACAAGCAGACCGGTGCAGAGATCGGCCGCATCCCGGTGGACTCGATCTACTCGCCGGTGCTGAAGGTGACCTACAAGGTCGAGGCGACCCGTGTCGAGCAGCGCACGGACTTCGACAAGCTGATCCTCGACGTGGAGAGCAAGCCGTCGATCACCCCGCGCGACGCGGTGGCTTCGGCGGGACGCACCCTCGTCGAGCTGTTCGGGCTCGCCCGCGAGCTCAACATCGACGCCGAAGGCATCGAGATCGGCCCGTCGCCGGCGGAAGCCGACACCATCGCGGCCTACGCGATGCCGATCGAGGACCTCGACCTGACGGTGCGCTCCTACAACTGCCTCAAGCGGGAGGGCATCCACACCGTCGGCGAGCTGGTCTCGCGCAGCGAGGCCGACCTGCTGGACATCCGCAACTTCGGTGCGAAGTCCATCGACGAGGTCAAGATGAAGCTGGCCGGCCTTGGGCTCGCGCTCAAGGACAGCCCGCCCGGATTCGACCCGTCGGCCGCGGCGGCCGAGTACCCGTCCGAAGGCTGGTCTTCCGAGGAGACCACCGTCGGCGCGATCGGGCCCGTCGAGGACAACGGCTACGACGACGGTCAGGACTACGCGGAGACAGAGCAGCTGTAGCTGTGTTGCGCGTCCGGGGTACACCGGCGCGCCCTGAGAGGAGCAACCGATGCCCACCCCGACCAAGGGTCCGCGTCTCGGCGGGTCGCCGGCGCACGAGCGGCTCATCATGGCCAACCTGGCCACCTCGCTGTTCGAGCACGGCCGGATCACCACGACCGAGGCGAAGGCGAAGCGGCTTCGGCCGATCGCCGAGCGGCTCATCACCAAGGCCAAGAAGGGTGACCTGCACAACCGTCGCGAGGTCATGAAGACCATCCGCGACAAGGACGTCGTGCACAAGCTCTTCGCCGAGATCGGCCCGCACTTCGCGGAACGCAACGGCGGTTACACCCGCATCGTGAAGATGATGCCGCGCAAGGGTGACAACGCGAAGATGGCCGTCATCGCGCTGGTGACCGAGAGGCTCGTCACCACCGAGGCGGAGGCCGCTCGCGGCACGAAGTTCGCCAAGGACGAGCCGAAGGCCGAGGCTTTGGAGGCCACCGAGGCTCTGGAGGCCACCGAGGACGAGCCGAAGGCCGAGGAAACCCCGAAGGCCGAGACTCCGGAGGCCACCGAGGCCAAGGCCGAGGACACCGCTGCCGAGAAGAAGGACGAGTCCTGATTCCGGCACGTAGTGCTGCCTTGAACGAGCCCGCCGCTCCCGCTGGGGACGGCGGGCTCGTTCGCGTGCGCCTCGACGTTTCCTACGACGGCACGGATTTCTGCGGCTGGGCGAAGCAGCCGGGTCAGCGCACCGTGCAGGGCCTGGTGGAGGACGCGCTGGCGAAGCAGCCGCCGGGGCGGTCGGTGCCGCGACCGGTGGTGGTCGCAGGGCGGACGGATTCCGGGGTGCACGCCTCGGGGCAGGTCGTGCACTTCGACGTGGTGCCCCACGACCCGGTCGGCGGTGAGCGGATTTCCGTTAACGCCCAGGGGATCCCGGACCTGGAGCGGATGGTGCACCGGTGGAACCGGATCCTCCCGCCGGACGTGCGGGTGCTGGGGGCACGGGTGGTGCCTTCGGCGTTCGACGCGCGGTTCTCGGCGCTGCGCCGGCACTACCGGTACCAGGTGTCGGACGCACCGTGGGGCGTGGATCCGCTGCGGCGCCGGGACACACTCGCCTGGAACCGGCCGCTGGACGTGGCGGCGCTCAACGCCGCGGCGCAGGAGTTGTTGGGGCTCAACGACTTCGCGGCGTACTGCAAGCCGCGGGAGGGCGCCACGACGGTGCGCGAACTCCAGCGGTTCGAGTGGGGGCGGGTGGCGGAGCACCTGATCGTCGCACACGTCAGCGCGGACGCGTTCTGCCACTCGATGGTCCGGAGCCTGGTGGGCACGCTCCTGATGGTCGGCGACGGACGGAAAGCCCGGCCCTGGCCAGCAGAACTCCTCGAATCCACCAGCCGGACGACGGCGGTCGCCCCGGCCCACGGCCTGACCCTGACGGCCATCGACTACCCGTCAGACGAAGACCTCGAAGCCCGGGCCGCGCAAACCCGGGCGATGCGCACCCTCCCCTGACGCGGAGTGGGACAATTTCGCGAGAAATTGACCGTCACCAGGGTGAACGTCAATTTCTCGCGAAATTGCACAACAGCCGGTGACGGTTGGCGGGTTACTGGCCGTGGTGGCGGCCGTCCCGTCGAGTGCGGCCGTGTCGACTCTGGGTGGAAGCCGTGCGGAAGGCGACCTCGAGTGCTCCGCCGTCGAGGCGGCCGGAGGCTGGGCGAAGTCGTCTGGTGGAAGATCTCCATCCAGTTCGCCCCGCAACTTCGCAGACCTGCGCAAGGGCTTCGGCGTGGTCAGCTCAACACCGCGGATCTGGCATCATTTCCGGTTATGAGCAGTTAATATCACTCGCTGCTCACAGGCCCGAAAACGAAAAGCCCCGACCGTCGCGGCCAGGGCTTTCGCGGTGTTGCCGGAGGAGTCAGTCGCCGCGGCGGATCGGGCCGAGGATCTCCTTCTCCTTCTGGTTCGTCACCAGGCGGATCATCGTCCAGGTCATGTTGCCGAGGGCGATCACCTGGTCGTCCTTGAGCTGGGTCAGCTGCTGGACCTGGTGGCCGCGGAGGCTCCAGATGCGCTGGGCGAGCTGTGCCTGGTTCAGCGGGAGGCGCTGCAGCAGCACCAGGTCCGCCGTGTTCGCCGCCGTGCCGCTGCTGACCTGCGGGTGCAGGTAGGGCAGCACGTACATGGTGGTCTGCCACGGTGCGCGCGGCGGGAACAGTTCCTGCGGCACCGCGCCGCCATCGTGGATCACCAGCAGCGGGGTGTCCTCAGTGGACCTCGGGAGGTCGAACGGCGCCAACCGCCGGATCTGCGCCAGCGGCACCGGCTTCCCGTCCGGGGTCTGCCCGGCCGCGCGCTCCAGCATCTTCCACGCCGCCGGTCGACCGGTGGCGACGATCACCCAGGCACCGGTGGCCATCGCGCGCAGCGCGAGCTGCCGGGCGAGGTACAGGCCGCCGACGGTGACCATCCGGGTCGGGTGCGGCCGCAGCATCGACGCGGCCTGTGCCTCGCCCTGCGGGTCTGAGCCGATGATCACGCCGCCGCGGTCGCCGGACGGGCTGATGGCGTCCAGGGTTTCCGCGGTGACCAGGAATTCCGGTGCCGCGCCGCGGCTGCCCGGCACATCGATCGTTCTGCTTCGGCTCATGCCGCACCTCCGAGCGGCAGCGTCGCCGCGTAGCCGGCCAGTTGCGAGCCGCGCAGCGGGGTCAGGGTCAATCCGAGACGGTTGCTGATCGCCTTCAGCCGCTCGTCGGCGGCGTCCAGCTCGGTGGGCGTGCGGGCGCTGACCCGGACCAGGCCGCGCAGCCCGACCTCGCCTTCCTCGCCGACCGGCGAGATGGACAGCGCGATGCTGGTGGACAGCGCGCGGATCCCGGTGAGCGCGTTGAGACTGTCGTTCATCTGGTTCGGCCAACCGGTGATGGCGTAGCTGGAGTGCCCGACGCCACCGGCGGTCACGCCGTCCCACCGCTCCTTGAGGCCCACCGGCCGTTGTGAACCGAGCACGCCGTGCAATTCCGCCGATGAGATCCCGGCCTGCAGCAGCTCGTCGGGGTCCAGCGGACGGGTCGGCACGCCCTGCCGCTCCAGCGCATTGCGGACTCGGGACAAGGCCCCGATGAGCGCCCGCTGCGCGCCGATGATGCCGCCGCCGCGCTCGCCGATGGCCTTGGCGCAGCGCTGCGGGTCGAGGCGGACCGCGATCCAGGTTGTGCGCCGGGCAGCCGCGGGCAGTCGGCCCAGGACTTCGAGGTAGGAGTTCAGCGCGGGCGAATTCGACGGCAGCGCCGCGCTTCCCGGGTAGCAGTGCCAGATGACCTGCACCGCGTCGAGCACCACTCCGCGGTCTTCCAGGCACGGAACCAGCACGCCCAGCGGCAGGTTCGGCGCGCTGTCGACCGGGTTCAGCAGTGACGGGGCCGGCTCGACCATCAGCACCGCGGTCCACTTGCCCTTGTGCCACGACATTCCGACCGGGTTGCGGTCGTGGTCCTGGGTGCGGGCGATCACCAGGTCCTCGACGACCAGCCGCAGCAGCGCGACGCGGTGGTTCTCGTCCGGGCCGATGATGCCGTCGCCGTCCTTATCCTCAGCCGGCTCCATCGCATCGACGTTGGCCGGGTGCGAAGCCCGAGTGTGGTTGCGGCCGCGGTATTCGAGCACCAGCCCGAACCACTGGGTGAACCACCGGCCGCGCCGCCGCAGCAGCGCGATGATGATCGCCAGCGCCGCCACACCGGCACCGACCGGCAGCGGCATGTTGTTGATCTGGGTGAGGATCAGGCCGATGGCGAGGCCGACCTCGATGAGCACGATGTTGGCCGCAGGGATGCCGCCGAGCGTCACGCCGTTGATCCGCCGCCGGCGCGCGCGAATTCGGGCGCGGGGCGGGTTGGCGGGCCCGGGAGCTTTCGGCTGGGCCGGATGTTGTGTGGTCACGGACATCCGTTCGGTCTCTCCCCCTCGCAGGTAAGTGCGGCACACGGCGCGCTGGGACGCGTTGTCGGAGTCAGCCGCGTGATGAGAATACTGATGGACTCGGTCGAACCGCACCCATTCGGTATATCTCTGCGACTATCCTGCGAAACCGTACCTCGGACGGGAGAGCTGTAGGCGAAGAATGGCATCAACACCCACAACGAAGTCACAGGTTCAGGCGTATCGGTTCGTGCTGCGCCGCATGGAGTCGGCGCTGGTGCGGAAAGACGCGGTGATGCTCCACGATCCGATGGGTTCGCACAAGCGGGCCACGGTCGCGGGTGCGGTACTCGCCGCTGTCGGCATGATCGGGTTCCTTGTTTGGGGCCTTTTCGGTGGTAAGGGCAACGTCCCGGAGCCGGGTTCGATCGTCATAGCCCAGGAAACCGGCAACGTTTTCGTCGTAACTTCAGACCAGCAGGCCCAGAAGCGGCTCATTCCGATGCTGAACATGGCCTCGGCGAAGTTGCTGGTCATGGCGCAGGGGGGCGGCCAGGGTGGCGGCCCGGTGGAGCCGACCAGGGTGAAGCAGGCCGCTCTGGCGGACTTCCCGCGCGGTGCGCTCACCGGCATGGTCAACGCGCCGACCTTCCTGCCTGACGCCAAGAATCCCGCGGAGCCGTCCTGGGCGATCTGCGATGTCGGCCAGGTCCGGGACACCCTCAGCGATGCCAAGGTGGAGGCTGCGACGAAGGTGGAGACGACGGTCATCGGCGGTGACGGCAACCACGGCACCGAGATCGCGCCGAACCAGTCGCTCTACGTCAAAGACCAGACCTCCAAGGAGGAATACCTCATCTACCGTGTGAAGGACCTGCCGGGTCGGCAGCACACGCACGCGGTGAAGTCGAAGATCAGCATGACGGAAACCACTGTCATGGACGTCTTCCGGCTTCGGGGCGCCACGCCGCGGACGATCAGCACGAACATGCTGAACGCGATCCCGGAGGTCCCGGCGCTGCAGGTGCCCACCATCCCGGGTGATGGTCAGCAGCTGCAGAGCTACATGACCCGCTACAAGGTCGGCGATGTGGTCAAGCGCACCCTGCCGGGGCAGCCGGACCAGTTCTTCCTGTTGCTGCAGAACGGGAAGCAGGAGATCAACGAGGGCGCGGCGGCGGTGCTGCACGCGTCGAAGACCAACAGCCAGGACATCCCGAACGCGACGGGTGCGGTCACCGACGCTCCGCAGGCCGACCCCAGCGAGCAGATCAACCTCTCCAGCTTCCCGACGGCGGTGCCCACGCCGGTCACCTTCCAGCAGTCCGACACTTCCTGCCTGAGCTGGAAGAACGTCAACGGTGATCAGAACATCACGGTGACCCTGCACAAGGGCTCGCCGGCGGCGAAGGCGCCGGTCAAGCTGGCCCAGTACGACGGTGCCGACCTGAACGTCGACTACTTCTACATGCCGCCGGGCAAGGCGGCCGTGGTGCGCGGGGCCTCGAATGAGGCCGGTGCGGACAGCGGCCCGATTTTCCTGGTTTCGGACCAGGGCGTGCAGTACGGCATCAAGGACGTCGCGACCGCGCAGGGACTCGGCGTGATCGGCGGTGCCGGCGACATCAAGGCGGGGCCGTCCTGGCTGATGCGGACGCTGCCGAACGGCGACTTCCTCGACCCGGCGAACGCGAGCCTGACCTACGACTCGGTCCCGGTCGGGCCGGGCGGAGTGAACCGCCCGCCGCAGAACCCGCAACAGCAGCAGCAAGCCGGAGCCGCCCAATCAGGTAGCTGACGGTTCGGGTCGCGGGAGCAGCCGAACCCACGCGCCGAACCGGGAACCGAACTGGTCGGCTCCAACGTCCGAGGAACAAGCGATCCGCCCGCAGCCCACGGTGAGCTGCGGGCGGATCGTCGTGAGAGCCTGTCGGCGAATGCCGTCCGCGCCTTTGGAAGCGGCGTAGCCGCTTGGATTCACCTTGTCAAGACGACCATCGGCGGGTTCTGAGAGGTTTTCTGGCGAGGACGGCCCCTCCGCCGCGTATTGGACATACATCAGGAGGGGCACCCGCAGTCCAGGGAAGCTCTCAGGTTCCGCTAAGCGACCACCCACCCAGACCATCACCAACAGGCTCTAATAAGAGCGACCGAACGTGGGAGGTACCGGATGTCGGGGATCCGGATCGACATCGAATGGCTGGCGAGCTGCGCGCGCGAGGTGCGCGCCGCCGGCGAGGAGATCACGGCGGCGCAGCCGGCGCTGACGGCCGCGGAACTCGCGCCGGAAACCTTCGGCGTGCTCGGCCGCGAGGCCGGTGCAGCCGAGGCCTACCAGCGCCTGTACGCCCTGCTACTGGACCAGAACCGCCGCGCCGGGGAGACCTTGACCCGAGCCGGGGACGAGCTGCGCGAGGTCGTGGACTTCCACGCCGGGGGCGACGACGACAGCGCCGTCGAGATGCGAAAGCAGGAGGCATGAGCATGGCGCGCAACAGCTCCGAAGTGGCCGAGCACCTCGACTACCTGTCCCGCATCGCCGACGAACTGGAGGTCGCGAACTCGATCCCCGCGGATCTCGCCGACCTGGTCGGCCGCCACGAGGAACTGCGCGAGGCGGCCCGGGTCTGGCACGAGGGCGCGGAAAACCTGGAGAACGCCGCAGCGCACGTGCAAGGCAGGCTCGGTGGAATCGATTCTGCTTGGCAGGGCCAGGACGCCGATGCCTTCCTCGCGCATGTCCAGGACGTCGGCCTGGCAGGCAACGACCTGGTCGACACGATGCGCGCGCTGGCGGATGTGCTGGACCACACGGTGGAAGCCCTGCAGGCGCAGTTGGACGACTTGGGCGGACTGGTCGCGGAAGCGGCGGATTCGGTGTCCGCGGCGCTGCTGGCACCCGAAGGAGGGGCGAAGCGGGCGCGCCAGCACCTGGTGGAATTGGCGCAGCCCGCCAGCGAGCTGGCGGAGTCCATTTCGGACACTTATCGCGCGTTCGCGCGGTTCTGCGACGACGTGGAGGCGGGCCGGTCGGCGGGATCGGTGCAGTTCGACCACCGGATGCCCGCCCAGGCATGGGACTTCAACGCCCCGACCCTGGCACACCCGGCGCTCGCTGAGCCGGCGGGGGCTGAATCGGCTGGCGGCGGTGCCGGAGGTGTCGGTGCTGTCGGTGGAGGTGCCGCTGCGGCGGGGGTTTCCGGGGCGCCCGGAGGAGGTACCGCTGCGGCCGGGGTCTCCGGGGGACCCGGAGGAGGTGCGGAACACCCCCTCTCCCCAGGCGACACCACGCGAGCCGGGGAGCCTTCGGCGGTGCCACCCGCTGCCGCTGCCGCTGCCGCTGGTGGCACGGTCGCCGGTGCGGCGGGCGGTGTTGCCGCCGGCGGCATGATGGGCGGCATGATGCCGATGGGCATGATGGGCGGAATGATGGGTGGCGCGCAGGGTGCCGGCCAGGACCGGAAGAACCAGTCCCGGCTGAAGAGCAAGCCGGAGGAGCTGTTCGGCACGCCGCCGGATGCGGCCCCGGCGGTCCTCGGCGAGTCGTCGCGAGACCGCGACCAGAACCAGGAACGGCCGGCCGCGACGACCCGGCAGTCGACGCGGAGGCTCGGTGTCCCGTCGATCATCGAGCCGCCCACCCCCCGCCCCTCGATCGCGGACGCCCTCCACCCCAAGCAGACGGCGGAAGACACCCCAAAGCCGAAGCCAGCCACGGCATCGGTGGGTGATGCGCCACCGCCGAAGCCGAAGCCAGCCACGGCATCGGTGGGTGATGCGCCACCGCCGAAGCCGAAGCCAGCCACGGCATCGGTGGGTGATGCGCCACCGCCGAAGCCGAAGCCAGCCACGGCATCGGTGGGTGATGCGCCACCGCCGAAGCCGAAGACGGGTACGGCATCGGTGGGCGACGCGCCACCGCCGAAGCCGAAGACGGGTACGGCATCGGTCGGCGACGCGCCACCGCCGAAGCGCCGGAACTAGGCCTCCCGCCAACAAGATCCGCACATGAAACGCGTTCCATCCTGGGCCGGCACCGTTGAGCCCGCTTCGGCTGCTGGGGACCGTGAGTGCTATCGGGTGCGATAGAGGCTGCTTGGGATGTGTTGGTTGAGGCGAACGGACCGTTCGTGCCGTCGTCTACCGAGGCGAACAGGCCGTTCGCTTCACACCGATTGGCGAGGCAGCACGCCCTCCCGATAGGGCAGCCAGCGAGATCTCCAGGCAGTCTCGCAAAGCGATGACATAGATAGGTGCTGAAGAAGTTCGTTCGGCAGGTAGATCGAGCGAGGAGCCTGGTGGTTTAACGAGACGGCCCGGTGTCCGCATGGGACACCGGGCCGTCTCGTCGAACGTCTTCAGCCGCCGCTGTTTTCGCGCGCTCGGGCTCGGACGTTGCGTACCGCGTTAACCAGGAACGCCGTGAAGATGATCGCCGCGATTCCCGCTCCTGCACCGCCCAGGGCGATGATCAGGGCCGGGAAGTCCTTCTGCGGGATGACATCCACGTCCAGCTTCGTCGGCTTCGGCGGCGGCGCCGCCTTGTCGTACTCGGATGGGAGGACGTCGCTCAGCGCCGCCATTGGGTCGACCATGCCGTAGCCGACGATGTCGTTGCGTCCGTTGATGCCGCCCGGGTGCAAAGCCGTCTGCTTGATCCGGTCCATCACCTGCTTTGCGGACTCGGCCGTGTTCATCGGCTTGCCTTCGCGCGCGAACTTCTCCTTGATCAGTGCCGCCAGGCCGGACACGTACGGCGCGGCGAAGCTGGTGCCCTGGATCGGGCCCATCTGGCCGTCCTTGCCCCCGGCGATTTGGCTGGCCAGGCCCTTGCCTTGGGCGCCCGGGTCGAGGGTGATCAGGTTCTCGCCCGGCGCGGCCACGTCCACCCACGGACCCGGCACGGTGAACTCCGACGGCGCACCCGCCTGGTTCACCGAGGCGACGGTGAGCACGTAGTCGTCGAACCAGGCGGGCAGCACCGCGGTCGTCGGGCTGCCGGCCGGGTTCTTCTGGCAGGCGTCGCCGACGTTTCCGGCCGCGGCGACCACAACGACCCCCGCTTCGTAGGCCTGCTTGACCGCGTTGTGCAGTTCCTGGTTACCAACGTCGAGGGGGTTGCTGCCCTGCGCGATCGGCTGGCACGACGACTGCGAGATGTTGATGACCGCGGCGCCCTGATCGACCGCGCCGTTGATGGCCTGCGCCATCGTCTTGGTGTTGCCGATCGTGGAGTTGTCCGACTGACGTATCCACACCTGGGAGGACTGCCGGATCGACAGGATCGTGGCTTCTGGTGCGATCCCGACATACCCTGTCTGGCCGGTCTCGTCCGGGGCCGCCCCGATGATGCCCGCCACTATCGTGCCGTGCCCGTCGCAGTCGACGGTGGCGCCGCCGCCAGGGACGGTGTTGTCACCGCCCTGCAGGTGGTGCAGTCGCGGATGTGGGTTCACCCCGGTGTCGATGACGGCCACCTTCTGGCCTTCACCCTTCAAGCCCTGCTCGTGGGCTCGTTCGTAGCCGAGCACCAGCTGGCTCCACGGCTTCTCCTCGATCATGGAGTTGCCGGTGTTGCCGCGCATGCAGCCCTGCTTTTGCTCGTAGCCGGGCGAGGCATCCATTTTGGACCCGGTCTGCCACGCCTCGTTCAGCTGTGGCGGACCGACGGTCTGCGCGACCGCGGGTGCCGTGGGGCCGCCCAGCGCGAACGTGCCCACTGCGGCGAGCAGCGCGAATCCGCGCAGCCCGCCCCGGAAGCGGGAGATCCTAGAGCGCATCACGCCGCCCCTCAGAAAAAGTTCAGGTTGAGGTCGCGGATGTACATGTAGAGGTTCATGGCGGCCAGCGCCAGCGGCAGCACCAGCGCGATCAGGACCGCTTCCAGGATGTCCACCGTGCGGCGCTGCACCGGCGAGAACCGCCGGTTCGGGAACACCACGCCGAAGATGATCGCCAGGATGCCGAGCAGCAGCAGCGGCGGGAACACCCAGGCCACCGCCAGCGACCACTGCGCGACCTGCACCAGCAGGCCGATGGTGACGCCCAGGGACGACAGCAGACCGCTCAGCAGCAGCGCGATCGCCTGGCTGCCGTTGGCGTAGTTGCGGCCGCGCAGCAGCAGGACCGCCGAGACGACGATCGCGAACACCGCGCCCCAGATGCTGGCCGCTGCCGCGAGGATCGAGCCGAGCGCCGCGACCACGCCGCAGCCGATGATCAGGCCCGTCATGTACTGGTGCGCCAGGCCGGTCTGCCGCTCGATCATGCGGTAGTCCGGGAAGCCGGTGTCTTCCTTGAGGTCCTCGGCGCTGCCCGGCACGTGCGGCAGCGGCAGCTTCGCGAGCTGGATGGTGATGCGCGGCAGCAGCGAGATGCCGGCCAGGCCGACGGCCGCGGCGCCCGCGGCGATGCCCGCGATGCTGGCGGTGGGCACCAGCGTCGCGACGAGGAAGGCGATGGTGCCGAACGCCGCCGCCGTGGCGGCCGCGATGAACGTCACGATGCCCGCGCCGATCACCATGATCGATACCGAGGCGAAGATCAGCGTCAACGCGCAGGCCAGCAACAGCCTCGGTTCGAGGGCGTTGCCCGGCACGATGTTGAAGCCCGCGACGAACGCCATCGGCAGCCCGCCCGCGGCGGCGATAACCGTGCCGGTGGTGGGCGCCGCGTAGGCGCGGGTCACGATCGAGCCGACGCCGGTCGCGAAGATCGCCACCACGACCGCCGTTACGGCGGCCACGATCTGGTAGACGATCGGCGCCGTGCCCTCCAGTTCGGGGTGCAGCAGCCCGGCCGGGCCCGCCAACCCCAATGCGACGGCCGCGCCGATGAGCGCCAGCGCGCCGGCTGCGTGCCCGATCTTGGCCGCGGTTTCCTTCGTCCACGGCCGGTAGCTGCCCGGTTCCGCTTCCGCGAGCGCGTCGACGACGTCGTCGTACAGCGGCGGCGGCGGGTCGTCCGACCGGCGCCGCAGCTGCAACATGTCGCCGTCGACGATTCCCTGCGAGGACAGCGTCTGGCTCGGGTCGAGGGGCTGGCTCTCCCCGAGCTTGGCCAGGCACCAGCCGCCGTGCCGCGAACCGCCGTCCGAGGTGATCCCGCGGGCCATGTCCAGCACCATCGGCAAAAGGTCTGCCACCGCCACGTCTGCGGGAAGCGCCAGGTCGATACGAGTTGTAGGCGCCACCACCGTCACGCGGCTGAACACCGTGGTCCCGGTCGCCACTTGGGCCCCCTACTCCCTGAGGTTGATTGCCTTGCATTCATTTGTGTCGTTGGGCTCGATCCAACCAAGGCCGGTTTTTCTCGTGAAACCGGCCCGCCCGGTCGAAGAGCGCCCCTAGTATGGCCACACCGACCGTCGGCGGGGGCAGGTTTGGTGCAACTCGTGCCAACTACTTCATATCTAGTTGGTCACGCCCGAGTCCCACCCCGCCGCAGGCGGTGCCGCACCGGTACAGAATGCTGGCTGCGACATTCGAGAGCACGTTTGACACGGAAAGGTTGTTGCGTCCGGTGAGCACGCTGCAGTTCAAGCGAACGCCACGCCTGGCCGCTCCCAGGCCACCGGGCGGGGAGGTGCACCTCGAACCACCGCCGGAGATTCCGCGGACCATACCGGGCAGCATCGTCCAGAAGGTCCTGCCGGGCATCATGATCGTCGCATCGCTGGGAATGATGGTCTTCATGCTTCAGCGGGCCAAGGACAACCCGATGATGATGATGATGCCGATGATGATGCTCATCTCAACTTTCGGGATGATGGCCGGCGGCGGCAAGGAAGGCAGCCAGAAGAAGGCTGAGATGAACGAGGACCGCAAGGACTATCTGCGGTACCTCGGGCAAATGCGCGACCGCGCGCGGGAGGCCGCCGACGAGCAGCGGCTAGCCCGGGAGTGGGTGCACCCCGACCCGCAGACCCTGTGGTCCCTGGCCGCCGGCAGCCGGCGCATGTGGGAGCGACGTCCCAACGACAACGATTTCTGCCAGGTTCGGGTAGGTCGCGGTTCGCAGCGGCTGGAAACCCGCCTGGTGCCACCGCAAACCGGCCCGGTCGACGAGCTGGAGCCGATCACCACGCTGGCGCTGCGCCGCTTCGTGCGCGCGCATTCGCTGGTGCCGGACCTGCCGATCGCCACCTCGCTGCGCGGTTTCGCCGCGGTCGGCCTGCAGGGCGACCGGGACGTAGTGCGCGGCTTGACCCGCGCGATCGTGTGCCAGCTGGCCACCTTCCACACCCCCGACGACGTGATGATCGCGGTCGCCAGCAGCGGCCGCGCGCGCACGGAGTGGGACTGGGTGAAGTGGCTTCCGCACGCCCAGCACCCGACCGAGACCGACGGCATCGGCCAGATGCGGCTGATGGCCGGTTCGCTCGGGGCCCTGGAGCAGATGCTCGCCGAGCAGCTGGCGGAGCGGCCGCGGTTCCAGCGCAACACGGCGCCGCCGGACGGCCAGCCGCACATCGTGATCATCCTCGATGACGCCGAGATCACCCGCGAAGAGGCGCTCTACGTCGAAGGCGGGCTGGCCGGGGTCACCTTGATCGACCTGTCCGACCTGCTCGGGCAGCTCACCGCGCGCCGCGGCATGCGGATGGTCGTGGAGGAGGACCGCATCGGTGCCCGCGGCGGGTCCGGTGTGGAGTGGTTCGGCAAGCCGGACACGCTGAGCACGGAGGAGGCCACCTCGCTGGCTCGCCAGCTGGCGCCGTACCGGGTGGCCGGCGGCGTTTCGGCGTCCGACGCCGACAGCGGCGGCTACGAGCCGTTGACCACGCCGCTGAACTACATCGAGCAGCTGGGGTTGGCCGGTGACGTGGTCACCTTCGACCTCAACGAAGCCTGGCGGCCGCGGTCCCGCGACGACCTGTACCGCGTCGCGATCGGCCCCGGCGAGCAGGGCGAGATCGTCCACCTGGACATCAAGGAAACCGCCTCCGGCGGCATGGGCCCGCACGGGCTGTGCATCGGTTCGACCGGTTCCGGTAAATCCGAGTTCCTGCGCACCATCGTGCTGGGCCTGATGGCCACCCACTCGTCGTCGATGCTCAACTTCGTGGTCGTCGACTTCAAGGGTGGTGCGACGTTCAACGGGTTCGAGCCGGCGCCGCACGTTTCGGCGAGCATCTCGAACCTGGAGGGCGACGGCTCGCTGATCGACCGCATGCAGGACGCGCTGGCCGGTGAGATGAACCGCCGCCAGGAGGTCCTGAACAAGGCGGGCGCGAAGAACGTCTGGGACTACCGGAAGATGAGCGAGGCTGGCGACGAACGTTGCCAGGAGCCGCTGCCCGCGCTGTTCGTGGTCATCGACGAGTTCTCCGAGCTGCTGTCGCAGCAGCCGGACTTCGCCGAGCTTTTCGTGATGATCGGCCGACTGGGTCGTTCGCTGCAGGTCCACCTGCTGCTGGCTTCCCAGCGGTTGGAAGAGGGCAAGCTGCGCGGTCTGGACACGCACTTGTCCTACCGGATCGGTTTGAAGACCTTCAACGCGGCGGACTCCCGTGCGGCGATCGGTGTTCCGGACGCCGCCGACCTGCCCGCCACCGGTGGTCACGGGTACCTGAAGCACCCCAACGGCATGGAGCGGTTCCGCGCCGCGTTCGTGTCCGGCCACATGCACCAGACCAGTGGCCGCCGCCCGACGCTGAAGGGCGGCGCGTCGCCGGTCACCGGCGACAAGATGCCGCGGGAGTTCATCCCGGACTACATCGAGAAGCCGCCGGAACCGGAGAAGCCGGTCGTCGAGGAGGTCAAGGAGCAGAAGAGCGACCTCGACCCGACGGACTTCCAGATCATCATCGACAAGATTCGCGGGCAGGGCCCGCCGGCGCACGCGGTGTGGCTGCCGCCGCTGGACACACCGCCCACTTTGGACGCCTTGCTGCCGCCGCTGCAGCAGACTGACGACCGCGGCTACACGGCGGCGGGCTTCGCGGGCAGCGGCCGGCTGCAGTTCCCGGTGGGGCTGATCGACGTGCCGTACCACCAGCGACAGGACCCGCTGACGCTGGACCTGAGCGGTCAGGGGGGTCACGGCGCGATCGTCGGCGGTGTCGGTGCGGGCAAGTCGAACACGGTCCGCGCGATGGTCGCTTCGATGGCGCTGACCCACACGCCGCGGGAGGTGCAGTTCTACTGCGTCGACCTCGGTGGTGGTTCGATCTCCGCGCTGCGGGGCCTGCCGCACATGGGCGGTTACGGCACCCGGCGTGACCAGGACACGGTTCGGCGGACGATCGCGGAGCTCAAGACGATGCTGGCCGAGCGGGAAGCGCGGTTCCAGCAGCACGGCGTCGAGGGCATGAACGACTACCGCAACCGCAAGCGGCGCGGTGAGTTCGAGGACGACCCGTTCGGCGACGCGTTCCTGATCATCGACGGCTGGCGGACGTTCCGCGAGGAGTTCGAGTCGCTGGAGCAGGACGTGCTGAACCTCGCGGCCAACGGCCTGGCCTACGGCGTGCACTTGTTCGTCACCGCCGCGCGTTGGGCGGAGATCCGCCCGGCGATGAAGGACCTGATGCAGACCCGCATCGAGCTGAGGCTCGGTGACCCGAGCGAGTCCGAGATCGACCGCAAGTTCGCGGTGAAGGTCCCGCAGGGCCGCCCGGGGCGCGGTATGCACGGCAGCAAGCTGCACTTCCTGACCGCCCTGCCCCGCGTGGACAGCGAGACCATCGGTGACCGCGTCGAGGCTGAGCACGAACAGGTCAAGCGGGAGATCGACGAGGGCAAGCCGGTCCGCGCGCCCCGCCTGGGCTGGGAGCTCTACAACGACGACGTCTCCGACGGTGTCGCCGACTTCGTCAATCGGGTCAAGAGCTCTTGGAAGGGGCGTCCGGCGCCGCAGGTCCGCCTGCTTCCGGAGCTGCTGCCGTACCAGCAGTTGCCGCGTCCGGAGCAGCAGCCGAAGCCGAAGCTGGTGCCGATCGGCATCAACGAGGACGGCCTGCACCCGGTGTACCTGGACTTCAACGCCGAGCCGAACTTCTACGCGTTCGGCGAGCGGGAGTCGGGCAAGACGGCGCTGCTGCGCACGATCGTCCGCGGCATCACCGAGCGGTACACGCCGAAGGAAGCGCTGGTCCTGCTGGTCGACTACCGGCGCACGATGCTCGGGTTCCTCAACACCGGGCACCTGCTGGAGTACGCGGTCGGTGCGGACCAGTTGAAGGGCAACGTCAAGGACATCGCGGCATCGTTGAAGAAGCGGCTGCCCGGCCCGGATGTGACGCAGGAGCAGTTGAAGGACCGCTCCTGGTGGAAGGGCCCAGAGCTGTTTGTCATCGTCGACGACTACGAGCTGGTCGCGCCGCAGGGCAACAACCCGCTGGCGCCGCTGGCGGAGTTCGTGCCGGTATCGAACGACGTGGGTCTGCACATCGTGCTGGCGCGCAACTCCGGTGGTGGCAGCAAGTCCTTGTACGAGCCGATCATCGGCAAGATGCGCGAGACGTCGGCGCCTGGTCTGGCGATGAGCGCGAACAAGGACGACGGTCAGCTGGTCGCCAACATCAAGTCGCGGCCGCTGCCGCCTGGTCGAGGCACGCTGGTCAGCCGCAGCCTGCGCGGCGGGCCGCAGATGATCCAGACGGCGTTCATCCAGCCGGAGTGATCCGACGGGACGACGCGAAAGCCTCCCCCGAGCCCAGGCCTGGGGGAGGCTTTTTGTGCCGACCCAATCCGGGTGATTTTTCAAGGTGAGGGGCACCCTTGAGCGGCTGAGACTGAAGAAGCGGCTGTACCACCCAAGGGTGCCCCTCACGTCTCACCTGGTGGTGTGGTTTGGGTGAACGCGCAGAGCTGAATCCAGAACATCGCTACTGCTTCCTTTCGCCGGGTGGCGTTCGCCGATTTCGCGCGAAATCGGCGAACGCCACGCCTGGCGGGTGGCGATTTCGCGCGAAATCGCCACCACCTCTGGCGGGGATCGGCGGGTGGCGCGAATGTGTCGGCGGCGCGTGCGGGAGCCGTCGCAGAGCTGGTCCACTTCGGACAGCCGGGCGGCGTTGCTGAGGCCGGTCGGTGGCTGGAGATGGCCGATCGGCTCGCCGAGCAGGGCTTCACCGCTGGGTCGCGTCGTGGGGGATCGGGCGTGGTGAGGGCACTCGCACCCTGGTCAATTGGGCGCGGGTGCCCCTCAACCCGTTTGGATGGCAACAATCCGTGACAGGTGGTCGCGTTGATCACCCGGTCAGGGGCAGACTGTTGGTGCGCTCGCACCCTTAACCTCTAGGGTGCTCGGGGGGAGTCGGCGCGCCGAGAAGTCGGCGGTCGGACGACAGACGTCGCCGGAAAAGGCGCTTCGGCGATGGTGAAGGAGTTCTGGGTGTCCCTGCACGTCTCGATCGACTTCGGCACGTCGAGCACATGCACGGTGGTGTCTGTCGGCGGTGCCGAACCACAGGTGGTGGTGATAGACGGGCAGCCGCTGGTCCCGTCCGCGGTCTTCGCGGCGGCGGACGGCACGCTGTTCGTCGGGCACGAGGCCGAACGCCAGGCCGCAGTCGACCCCGCTCGTTTCGAGCCACACCCGAAGCGCCGCATCGACGAAGGCGAGCTGCTGCTCGGCAGCAGCGTGCTGAAGGTCGTCGACGTGATCCGCGCCGTGCTGCAGCGCGCGGTCGGCGAGGCCCGCCGCTTCGCCGGCGGCGCCGCCGTGGACCTGCTGGTGCTGACCCACCCCGCGGACTGGGGCGCGATGCGCACCGCCGAGCTGCGCAAGGCCGCCACCGGGCTGGGCAAGGAATTGGTCATGGTGCCGGAACCCGTTGCGGCGGCGGTGTTCCACTCCGCCGGTCACGGCCTCCCCGACGGCGGCGCGCTGGCGGTAATCGACCTCGGCGGCGGCACGGTGGACGCCAGCGTGGTGCGCAAGCAGGGCTCCTCGTTCCAGGTGCTGGCCACCCGCGGCGAACCGAACTTCGGCGGCGCGGACATCGACCAGGCGCTGCTGGACCACATCGGCCGGCTCGTCTCCGCCACCGATCCCGAGGCGTGGCGCAAGCTCGTCGAGGGCCGCGACATGGCCGATCGCCGACGCCGCCGGGTGCTGCGGCAGGACGTCCGCGGCGCCAAGGAGACCCTGTCCCGGCACACCTACACCGACGTGCCGATGCCGCCGCCGTTCTCGGACGCGCACGTCACCCGCGTCGACCTGGAGGCGCTGATCGCCGGGCCGCTGGGCAAGTCCGCCGACCTGGTGTTGGCCACCCTGCGCGAGGGCAAGGTGCAGCGGCAGCAGCTGGCCGGGGTGTTCTTGGTCGGCGGTTCGAGCCGGATCCCGATGGTGGCGCGGCTGATCCACGAGCGCACCGGCGTGGTGCCGACCACTTTGGACCAGCCCGAAACCGTGGTGGCGCGCGGCGCGCTCCGCGCGGTGCGGCTGGATCCGGACCGCAGCGGTGGGCTGGCACCTGCTGGTGCCTGGGCGGGCGCGTCGACGGTGCGCGCCTACCCGGTGCCCGGCCCGCCCCCGGTCGGCTCCGCGGGCGGCTCGCCGGTCGGCCCCGGCGTGACCGCGGGCGACTCGCTCAGCGGTGCCCGGACCGTCGTCATCGGCGGCAGCGACCAGACGATGCCGGTCGCGCACCGGCCCAGCCGCAAGAAGCCCAAGCTGCCGTGGCTGATCGGTGCCGGCGTGGCCGTCGTGGTGGCCGTCGGCGTGGTCCTGACCCTGGTCATCACCAGCAGCGGCCAGCCGCAGGCCGAACCCGGCGGCCCGACCCGGCGGGCCGCGCAGTACGACTACGAGTTCTCCTACCCCGGCGACTGGAAGCAGATCGGCGGGGATCCGAACAACTGGCAGACGCTGATCGCGCCGGAGGACGACGCGCAGGACTCGGTGATCGCGGTCAACGAGGGGAAGCTCGACTTCGACACCGACACCGACCGGAACCGGGCGGTTCAACAGCTGCTCAGCGACTACCAGCAAAAGGTCGCGGCCGGCGAACCGTTCTCGTTGTTCAACCCTTCCACCAGTTTCGCCGGTCGGGACGTGGTGTACTACCGGCAACAAATGCCGGATGCGACGGTCGAGTGGTATGTACTGCACCGACGACAATTCCGGGTCCTCGTCGGCTGCAAGTACGGCTCGGTCGGCAAGGACGACGTGGTCCGCGCTTGCGAACAGGTCGTCGGTTCCATCAAGGTCCGTTGAACCGGCGGTGAATTCGCCGCGGCGGAATGGATTTCGCGCGGCCGTCGGACAGGGAGACATTGCCATGGCAGATCCAGCGGATTCCGTCCGCAGATTCCGCGCCGAACTCGCCGACGCGGTGGGCCGCAGTCGGCGGGCCCGCGACGAGGCGCACCACCGCGCCGAGGTTTTCCAAAGGCACACAACGGAACTCGCGAAGAACGCGGCGACGGGCAGCAGCGCCGCCGAATCCGTGCAGCGGGCGGTGGCGATCGACTACCGCACCCGGGTGGGTCTGGAAGTTCCCGAGTACTCGGCAATCGAGTCGAATGTGCGCCCGGACACCGCCGCTAACGAGTCGGCGGCCGGGAAATCGCAAGAGCAAACGCCTTCCGACGGCAGCGATCTCGACTTTTCGCAAGCGCAAATCATGCGATGACCTGCGGGTTCCGTTCCCGGCGTTTACATCAGCAACGGGTTGCGCAGAAATCCAGGACAACGTGGAACCGAACATGGCAATGTCTGCGTCGCAGGTTCATCCGAACTTGATGACGAGTTTGAAGGGGGTCATCCAGAGATGGCTGGAATTGGTGCAGATGTCGAGGCGATCGAGAAGGCGTCGCAGGACATCGACGAGGCTCGCAACGCCGTCGAGCAGGCGCTCCAGCAGCTGAGCGGCCAGCTGGAGGGGCCGGTCGCGAACTGGAAGGGCGCGGCCGCGGACGTGTTCCGCAAGCTGATGGGCTCCTACGAGGATAGCGGCAAGAAGATTCTGCAGAAGCTCGACGAGCTGGGCCAGAACGTGCAGAGCTCCGGTGCGGCCTACGCCCAGGACCAGGAGGACCAGGCCCAGGAGATCTCCAAGATCTCGGCGATGCTCGACGGCTGAGCCGCACTCCGAACTGTCGCACGTTCCGAATTCTTGGCTATAGGTATTTGAGGGGATAAGCAATGAGCGAGATTGCAGTCAACTTCGCCGAGCTGCAGCAGGCCTCGGACGACCTGCAGGCTGCGGCCCAGAAGATCCAGAGTGAGCTGGACGAGCTGGAGGGCAAGGTCCAGAAACTCGTCTCCACCTGGGAGGGCGAGGCCGTGGCCGCGTACCAGGACGCCCAGAAGTCCTGGGATGAGGAAGCGGCTCGCATGCAGGAGACCGCCGCGAAGATGGGCATGGCCGTTGCCGCCGCCAACGAGTCCTTCCAGGCCGGTGAGAAGAAGAACGCCGGTCGCTTCGGTGGCTGATCCCACCCGCTGAAGAGCGATCTGCGGCCCCGGCGAGCGCCGGGGCCGCAACGCTGTCCGGGGTCGCGCGGGTACCGCCCCCGGCATTCGCTATCCTGTTTCCGGCGATCTGCCAGGTCAGAAACCTCCAAGCAAGTACCGAGGACCCGTTTTGACCGGGCCAGAAGCCACCAAGTACCCTCATTCTTTGTTGTGCGGTGCGCGGCTGCAGTTCGCGCCAGTGGATCGGGTCTCTCACGGATCGCGGTCCAGGCGGCGGTTCTGGCGGACGTGCCGGTTCCCGGGAGAATTCCCGCGGGAACCGCCGGCGTGATCGAGACGGGCTCCGCACTGACGATTCCGACGCGAACGACGACGAGGTAGATCCGTGCGCACGTACAGCCCGAAGCCCGGCGAGGTGACCCGCGCCTGGCATGTGATCGACGCCGAGGATGTGGTGCTCGGCCGGTTGGCAACTCAGGCCGCGACGCTGCTGCGCGGCAAGCACAAGCCGACCTACGCGCCGCATATGGACACCGGCGACTTCGTCGTCGTCGTCAATGCCGAGAAGGTGGCCCTCACCGGTAACAAGCGCACCCAGGCGTTCCAGTACCGGCACAGCGGCTACCCCGGTGGTCTGCGCAAGCAGTCCTTCGGAGAGGTGCTCGAGAAGCACCCCGAGCGGCTGCTCGAAAAGGCGATCAAGGGCATGCTGCCGAAGAACAAGCTCGGCCGCGCCATGGGCAAGAAGCTCAAGGTCTACGCCGGCCCGGAGCACCCGCACCAGGCCCAGAACCCGCAGCCGTTCGAGATCAACGCGAAGGTCGAGAAGTGACTGACGAACTTCAGCAGGAAGAGAACGTGACCCCGGAGGAGACCGCCGAGGTCGCGTCCGAGGAGACTGTCGAGGTCGACGAGACCGCCGAGGTCGCGTCCGAGGAGACCGCTGAGGCGGTTGCCCCGGCTCCGATCCCGGTGCCGACCGGCCGTCCGGTGCAGACCGTGGGTCGCCGCAAGGAAGCCGTCGTCCGGGTCCGGCTGGTGCCGGGCAACGGTGGCTTCAAGCTCAACGGCAAGAGCCTCGAGCAGTACTTCCCGAACAAGGTGCACCAGCAGCTGATCAAGGAGCCGCTGGTCACCGTCGAGCGCGTGGAGAGCTTCGACGTGCTGGCCACCCTGCACGGTGGCGGCCCGTCCGGCCAGGCCGGTGCGCTGCGCATGGCGATCGCCCGGGCGCTGGTGGCCTACGAGGCCGAAGACCGCCCGGCGCTGAAGAAGGCCGGCATGCTCACCCGTGACGCGCGGGAGAAGGAGCGCAAGAAGTACGGCCTCAAGAAGGCCCGCAAGGCGCCGCAGTACAGCAAGCGCTGACGCGAATTTCATCCGATCTGCGGGAGCAGTCATCAGTCCACTGCGGACGAGACTGCTCCCGCAGTCGTATGCGCCGGAGGCCTTCTACCGACTCGCTCCGCGGTGGTGTCAAAATCGCCACGCCCGCGGGCGGTCGCCACGCCCGCGTGGGATAAACGGCTTCGCTGCTGCAAAGACAAGAACCCGACGTGGCGCGTCCGGTCTCGCGCCCCGCGGAGTTTTCCGCGTCACACGAGGAGGACGTGCTGCTGATGGCTCGGTTGTTCGGCACCGACGGGGTGCGCGGGTTGGCCAACGCGGATCTGACGCCGGAGCTGGTGATGTCGGTGGCCGCAGCGGCCGCGCGGGTGCTCTACGACCGGGACGATTCGCAGCGCCGGGTGGCGTTGGTCGGCCGCGATCCACGGGCCAGCGGCGAGATGCTGGAGGCCGCGGTCACGGCGGGCCTGACCTCGGCCGGTGCCCACGTGCTGCGGGTCGGCGTGCTGCCCACCCCGGCGGTGGCGCACCTGGTCGCGGAGCTGGGTGCGCACCTCGGAGTGATGATCTCCGCCTCGCACAACCCGATGCCGGACAACGGGGTCAAGCTCTTCGGGGCCGGCGGGCACAAGCTCCCGGACGCAGTCGAGGACGAGATCGAGGCTCGCCTTACCGAGCAGGTCGACCGGCCCACCGCGGCCCACGTCGGCCGCGTCCGCGACGTCCCCGACGCGGTGCGGCGTTACGTCGATCACCTGCTGACCGCGGCTCCGCAGTCGCTCGACGGGCTGAAGGTCGTGGTGGACTGCGCCAACGGCGCGGCCTCGGTCGCCGCCCCGGAGGCCTACCGCCGGGCGGGCGCCGAGGTGATCGCGATCAACGCCGAGCCGGACGGCATCAACATCAACGACGGCGTCGGCTCGACCCACCTCGACGTGCTGCAGGCAGCGGTGCTCGAACACGGCGCGGACCTGGGCATCGCGCACGACGGCGACGCCGACCGCTGCCTCGCGGTGGACGCCAGCGGGGCCGCGGTGGACGGCGACCAGATCATGGCGATCCTCGCGGTGGCCATGCATGAGTCCGGCGAGCTCACGGATAACACGCTGGTCGCGACCGTGATGAGCAACCTCGGCCTGCACCTGGCGATGCGCGAGCAGGGTGTCGAGCTGCGCACCACCGCCGTCGGCGACCGGTACGTGCTGGAGGAGCTGCGGGCGGGCGGTTTCGCGCTCGGCGGCGAGCAGTCCGGCCACGTCGTGCTGCCCGGCCACGCGACCACCGGCGACGGCCTGCTCACCGCGCTGCGGCTGATGGGCCGGATGTCGGCCACCGGCACGCCGCTGGCGTCGTTGGCCAAGGTCATGCGGCGGTTGCCGCAGGTGCTGATCAACGTGCGCGTGGCGGACAAGGCCGCGGCGGTCGCGGCGGCCGAGGTGGTGTCCGCGGTGGCGGCGGCCGAGGGGGAGCTCGGCGACACCGGCCGGATCCTGCTGCGCCCGTCCGGCACCGAGCAGCTGGTACGCGTGATGGTCGAGGCGCCGAGCGAGGAGACCGCGCAGGCCGTGGCCGAGCGTTTGGCGGAAATCGTTGCCGCAATCCGGTGATCTTGTGATTTTGATCTCTCATTTTGACGCGATCTGTGAGACCCTGCTCACATGGGTGCCATCGTTGTCGCCATGGTCGTGGGGCTCGTCGCTGTCGGGCTCGTCGTCGCTATCGTGATCTTCTCCGCGCTCGCGCTGGCCGGCATGAAAGCCGTCAACGCCGCGCACGAGAGCAGGTCCTGGTTCGTCAACCGTCGAGGTCGAAGCTGAGCGTGCGCCATGCGCGGACGAGTGTTCGGTGACCTGCTGATCGTTCTCGTGGTGCCCTTGGTGCTCATGGTCCTGGGCGCGTTCGTGCTCGCCGTCGTGCTGGCGCAGGGCTGGGGCCTGCACCTGATCTTCGAGGGCGGCGGCCTTTACTGATCATCGGCTGAGCCCGTGATCCGGCATTATGCGCTGCCGTGCTCTGCATCGATCTGGGGTTCGCCGTTCCGCTGCTGGGCCTCGCGGCGGCCATCTGCCTCGTTGTGCCCGTGCTGGTGCTGCTCCGGCGGCGTTGAACGATTCTGGCCATCCGCTGCCTCCGACGCGGTGCCCTCCGATAAGTTCGGTTCCTGGTCGAACGATTGGAGGTCCGGTGATCTTCAAAATCCTGATCGTGATCGTCGTGAGCGCACTCGCCGGTGCCGGTGGTGGCGCGCTCGTCGCGATGATCGCGAAGAACAAGGCTCCGGCGCAGCCGCCGTTGCAGCAGTTCCCGCCGCCGCAGCAGGGCTTCTCGCTGCCGCCGCAGGGCCCCTACCAGCAGTGACGACTACGAACAGATCCGTTCAGGACTTGCAGCGGACTAGCAGGGGTTACTGACAGTTCCGGATCCTGTGTCAATGTGTGACAGAGCGTGGTGTAGTGTGTTGCTTGCTGACCGAGCGAAAGCCAAGCCCGGTCAGCGGTTTTCCTGCGGCGGCAGGTGAAACACGTTAGGTACCGCGAGTTGCGTGGGAACCGGCCGCAAGGCCAAACGCACGTGGAGACCGTGTCAGACCAGCGTTCGTGCTGGCAGTGGTCGAGGAAGCGTGAAGGCCACCAGTCTTCCTGATGGTCAACGCAGGTGGCGCAAGTCATCTGCTCACGGAACGTTTTGACACGTTTCGTGAACGGGAAACGTTGTATCTGGTGATCACGCTGGTGCTCAGCGTGCTCTTCGGCGGCGGGGCCGGTGCGTTGACCGCGCTTCTGATCGGCAAGAACGGCAACAACGCCCAGCGGCCCGCGCAGTTCCCGCCACCGGGCTTCGCCCCGCAGCCGCCTCATCAGCAGTACCCGCCCCAGCAGTTTCCGCCGCAGCAGCAGTACCCGCCGCAGCACTTTCCGCCGCAGCAGGGCTACGGCCAGCCGTTGCAGGATCCGCAGCCGCCCCAGTGATCGACTTCTCCCTTCGCGGATGCAAGCACCTCGGTGGATTGGCCGTTCAGCCCTGGGGAACCTGCCAAGATTAGGAACCAGCGAATCATCCGCGCCGTCACACCCGCTGAGACGTGCGCGACAGGTCGGGTGAAGGGGGCGCGATGAGCGGGGCGCAGACTTCGGGAAGTGATGTCGGGAAGGCGGCCAATGCGTTTTCCGACGGTTCTGGGGCGATCAAGGAGCAAGCCAAGGCGGCCACCGATACGAAATTGACCGCTGAGAAGTTCGGGAAGAAGTTCCACGAGGCGGGCAAGGCCTACAAGGACGCGCTGGACAAGCTGGGGAAGAACATCGAGTCGTTCGCCGAGCATGGATCGAAGCTCTCCGAGAGCTTCTCCGAATCCGCGAAGGAATACCAGGCCCGCGACGAATCCGGTGCCCAAGAGGTCGGGAAGGTTCAGGCCTGATGGCGGACGAGAAGAAACAGGAAGAGGAAAGCAGCTTCGGCGAGGACGTCGGTTCGGTCGTCGGCGGGATCCAGGGCGGGGTCACCGGTCTGGTGCTCGGGCCGGCCGGTGCCGCGGCGGGCGCGAAGATCGGCTCGGAAATCGGTGGCGCGATCGGCGGGGCCGCCCAGGACGCCGGCGAGTGGCTCGGCGAGACGGCCTCCGACGCGGGCAGCTGGTTGGTCGACAACGCGGGCAGCATCGCCGACACCGCGATGTCCGTCGTCAACCCGATCGGCGGCAAGCTCTTCGAGTCCCTCACCGACGGCGGTTTCTCGGCGCTGCAGGAGAAGGCCAAGGCCGCCGAGGAGCGCAAGGGCAAGTTCGAGGACGCAAAGGGGAAGTTGGAGGGCGGCGGCGCCGTCAACACCTCCGACGAACTCCTCGACGACGGCAAGATGGGGCTGGACTTCTTCGAGAAGTTCCTGCCGCTGTACCAGGATTGGGCAGGCAAGGGGCCGGACTTCAAGGGCGAGGTCGTCCAGGAGTACGACCAGCTCCGCGAGATCGACTTCGGCGCGTTCCGGGCCGACGCCGAGCGGTTGGGCGGCGTGCAGAAGGCGCTGCTGGACCAGAACGACTCGATGGGCCAGGCGTTCCGGGGCGCCAAGCAGACCTGGAAGGGTTCGGCAGCGGACGCCGCCGAATCCAAGGTCGGCAGCTACAGCATGGCGGGCACGACGGTCACCAACGAGACCGAGAACATGGCCGGCGCCATCACCCCGGCCGCCGACGGCATCCAGCAGACCGTGCGGGAATACGCCAAGTTCGTGCTGGAGCTGGGCAAGGAGATCAAGTGCGCCGGCAAGGATCCGGACGACACCAAGGACGAGATCCGCAAGGCGCGCGGCGACATCAACCTCGAAGACCTCAAGGACATCGGGATCGATGACATCTTCTCGGGTGCCTGGTCGATCATCAAGGACCAGGCGATCGGTCTGATCCTCGGCGGCCCCATCGGCGGGCTGATCGGTCAGTTCTTCGGGGCCAAGGACGCCTGCGACCAGATCCGCCAGGGCCTGATCGACGACGCCAAGAAGTGGCTCGACGAGTCTTTCAAGCCCGAGATGGAGCAGAAGTACCAGAGCTTCAAGGACCAGAGCAAGGCCACCCAGGACGCCGTCCAGGCCGCGTACGACCAGATGCTGCAGGCCGCCAAGGTCAGCGATGACCCGTTCAAGGGCCTCGAAGACGGCAAGGGCGGCGGGGGTGACGACCAGGGCGGCGGCAACAACACCGGCGGCGGCGGCAACAACACCGGTGGCGGAGGTTCCGGTACCGGCGGCGGTGGTTCCGGTACCGGCGGCGGTGGCGGTGGCGGCGGTGAGACGGAGATGCCGAAGACGCCCGAGATGCCGGAGATGCCGGAAGCCCCCGGAGCGGGTGGCGGCCTCGGTGAGCAGGGCGAACAGGAGAAGGTGACCCTCGGCGAGGGCGACGATGCGGTCACCGTCCAGAAGCCTGGCCCGGACGGCAAGACGCAGGTCGAGCTGATCGGCCCGGACGGCAAGCCGAAGACCTACGAGGTCGACTTCGGCCCGGCTGGTGGCGCCGGTGCGCCCGGGGCGGAGGGCATCCAGACGATGCCCGCGCCGGGGCAGGCGCCCGGCGGCGTCGGCGGGCCGCCCGGTGGCCAAGGTCCGATCCCGGTGCAGGCGGGCGAGGACGGCAAGGCCGTGATCCGCGAGGGCGACCGCACCATCACGCTGGAGCGCACGCCGGACGGCCAGGTCAAGGTCAGCGTGGACAACGGTGGCGGGCAGCCGCCGCTGAACCAGACCATCGACTTCGGCAGCGACCAGGCGGAGCCGATCGACGGGGCGGACCGCATCACGACCATGCCCGCCGAAGCTCAGCCCGGCGAGGTCCCCCGACCGTCGGACGCCACCACGATGCCCGCGCCCGCCCCGGGCTTCGCCGCGTCCGACGTGGGCACGATGCCTGCGCCGGACCCCGTGGCGCCGATGCCAGCCCCGGACCCCGGCTTCGCCGTGCCCGACGTGGGCACCATGCCAGCCCCGGACCCCGGCTTCGCCGCGCCGGACTACGGCAGCGGGGTGGGCACGATGCCCGCGGCGGAACCCGGCTTCGGTTCGCCCGCCTACGGCGTGGGCTCGACCATGCCTTCCTACGACACCAGCGGCGAAGTTCCTGCGGGCACCGAGCCGGCGGCGGCGGGCACGCCTGCCTCCACCGCTCCGCAGTCCGCGGGCATGAGCGTCTTCAGCAGCATGAGCGACGGGGTGCAGAACTCGTTCGGCAGCGCCTCCGGTCAGCTGTTCGGCGGCCCGGACCAGCCGGGCGTGCCCGGCGGTTCCGACCAGCACGGATCGACCGGCCTGGCCTCCCTTGGAGACTCCGCGGGCGGCAGTCCGCAGGGCGCCACCGGCCTGTCGTCGCTGGGTGGCGACCAGAGCAGTGGTTCGGCGCAGGGAGCTCACGCCGGCCAGTCCGCCAACCAGAGCTCCGCGATGGGCGGCGCGATGATGGGCGGCATGGGCGCGATGGGCGGCGGCCACGGCGGTCAGCAGGGTGGCGAGCAGGAGCGCAGCAACAGCAGTCCGTGGCGAACCCAGGGCCAGCTCTTCGATGACGGCGTCGATTCGTCGAACATGCGGTTCCGGTCGGTGCTGGGCGAGGACCGGGAGAGGTGAGCGCGGTGGTTCTGATCAACCAGAAGGTCGCGGACGAGATCGCGACCTTGGTCGCGCGGCACCGCTACGGCGTCGAGGACAGCATGGACGCGGTCCGCGCCGCGGAGGCCGCGTCGGCGAAGAAGAACGAGGAGATCAAGGCGGCGGCGGACGAGCGCAAGCAGGAGCTCGTCGAGAAGGCCGCCAACGCCCAGCCTCCGGAGGACAAGCCCCGCAACGACTGGGCCGGCAAGCGGAACGAGGACAGCAACGAGATCAGCCTCGGAGCCGACGACGAGGAAGAACGACCGCAGCAGGCCGCCCGGCCCACGCCGCCACCGGCGCCACCGCCGCCACCGGCGGCCCCCAAGCCGGTACCGCGCCGGCGGGTGGCGTTCGACGATGACGACGACTACGAGAACCAGAGCTGGCTGAGGTGACATCCACGGCGGGGCGCGGAGATTTCCGCGCTCCGCTTGGTTTTCCGCCTGCGGTTGGTTTTCCGCCTGCGGTTGCTAAAAGGTGCGACAGACGTCGGGGCGCCGACGAAGGGCCAGGACGGCACAGCTGTGAGTCACGCCGCGGTGAGGTCGCCGCGGCTGTGCTCGTTGTCGATGTGACTGCCGCCGATGTCGGCGCTCAGCAGCGCTTCACCGCGCCGATCGCCGACTAGCGTGCGGAGCAAGAAAGCGGTGAGCAGGGCCTTGGTGACGCGCTGCGTCGCGTACTCGGGCTTGCCGTGCAGCACCAGCTGCGTCCAGTGCCGGCCCTCGGTGAAGCCGAGGTGGCTGGCCTTCTTCACCGTCCGCAGCTGCACCGGACCGCCCCAGGCACGGGCGATCGGCTCGGCGTTGGCCACTGGCGGGGTCAGCAGGTCCCGGCCGGCGGCGATGTGCAGGCCCGGCACCTCGACGCGGCTCGCCGTCTCGAACGCCGACGGCATGGTCTCGGCGGCGGCCAGCGTCGCGACCGAGCGGATCCGCTGGTCTTCGGCCGCCGCGAGCACCGCGCAGCCGCCGCCCATGGCGTGCCCGGCCACCCCGAGCCGCTTCTCGTCGACGCTGATCCCGCCCTCGCCGAGCCGGACGCCGACGCAGACGTCCAGCGCGGTCCGCAGGTCGGCGGCGTACAGCCGGTGCGACGCGAACACGCCGCGCTGGGTGCCGGGCGCGGCGACCACGATGCCCCACGAGGCGAGGTGCCGGAGCAGGCCGAGGTAGCGGCGGGGCGGCTGCAGCCAGCCGTGCCCGAACGCGACCGCCGGCAGCCCGAGGCCACTGCGGGGGGTGCAGACGATGCCGGGCAGCCCGACGAGGGCCAGATCACCGTGCAGCACGTCGTGCGGTCCGCGGCGGGACAGCTCTTCGAACGCGTTCTTCGCGGAAGGGGCCTTCTTGGCAGTGCGCGCCATGGTCAGCAACGGTAGCGGACCTGCTCGTGCACGTGCGGTAGCCGCCACGGGAGGGGGTTCCCGAACCGGCTGACTCGAACAGGTTCAGACCATGTGGAGTAGCTACTCTGGGCCGAGTGTGCGGCATCGTTGGTTACGTAGGACATCGTCAGGCGCTCGAAGTCGTCCTCGGCGGACTCCGGCGACTGGAGTACCGGGGTTACGACTCGGCGGGAGTCGCCCTGCTCGACGGTGAGGGCGGCCTCGCGGTGGAGCGCGCCGCCGGCGCGCTATCGAACCTGGAGAAGCGCCTCGCCGAGGTCGATGGCGGCAAGTTCGCAGGTCACAGCGGCATGGGACACACCAGGTGGGCGACCCACGGGGCGCCGACCGACCGCAACGCCCACCCGCACCGCGACGCCAGCGGGCAGGTCGCGGTGGTGCACAACGGCATCATCGAGAACTTCGCCGTGCTGCGCGCCGAACTGGAAGCCGCGGGCATCGAGATGGCCAGCGACACCGACACCGAGACGACGGCGCATCTGGTCGCCGCCGCCTACGCCGACGGGCCGACCGCCGGCGACCTGACCGCCAGCGTGTGCGCGGTCGCCCGACGCCTGGAGGGCGCCTTCACGCTGGTCGTCACGCACGCCGCCGAGCCCGGCAAGATCGTGGCCGCTCGCCGGTCGTCCCCGCTGGTCGTCGGGGTAGGCGAGGGCGAGCACTTCCTGGCCTCGGACGTCGCCGCGTTCATCGAGCACACCCGCGATGCGGTGGAGCTCGGCCAGGACCAGGTGGTGACCATCACCCGCGACGGCTACCGGGTGACCGACTTCTTCACCGAGGACGTCGAGGCCAAGCCGTTCAGCGTCGACTGGGACCTGTCGGCCGCCGAGAAGGGCGGTCACGACTACTTCATGCTCAAGGAGATCGAGGAGCAGCCCGAGGCGCTGGAGAACACGCTGCGCGGCCACTTCGCCGGCGGCGGCATCATCCTCGACGAGTTGCGGCTCACCGAGCAGGACCTGCGCGACATCGACAAGGTCTTCGTGGTCGCCTGCGGCACCGCCTACCACTCCGGGCTGCTCGCCAAGTACGCCATCGAGCACTGGTGCCGGGTGCCGGTCGAGGTCGAGCTGGCCAGCGAGTTCCGCTACCGCGACCCGGTGCTCGGTCGGGACACGCTGGTGGTGGCGATCTCCCAGTCCGGTGAGACCGCCGACACCCTGGAGGCGGTGCGGCACGCGCGTACCCAGCGGGCGCGGGTGCTGGCGATCTGCAACACCAACGGCGCGCAGATCCCGCGCGAGTCGGACGCGGTGCTCTACACCCACGCCGGTCCGGAGATCGGGGTCGCGGCGACGAAGACGTTCCTGGCCCAGGTCGCGGCGAACTACCTAGTCGGGCTGGCCTTGGCGCAGGCGCGCGGCACGAAGTACTCCGACGAGGTGGCGAGGGAGTTCGCGGAGCTGTCCGCGATGCCCGAAGCGGTGCGCAGCACGTTGTCCACAGTGGACCAGGTGCGGCAGCTGGGCCAGGAGCTCGCCGACGCCAAGGCGGTGCTGTTCCTGGGGCGGCACGTCGGATACCCGGTGGCGCTGGAGGGCGCGCTCAAGCTCAAGGAGCTCGCCTACATGCACGCCGAGGGCTTCGCCGCGGGTGAGCTCAAGCACGGGCCGATCGCGCTGATCGAGGAAGGTCTGCCGGTCGTCGTGGTCATGCCCTCCCCGAAGGGGCGGGCGCTGCTGCACTCCAAGTTGGTGTCCAACATCCGCGAGATCCAGGCGCGCGGCGCCCGGACCATCGTGATCGCGGAGGAGGGCGACGACGAGGTCCGTCCGTTCGCCGACGAGCTGATCACGATCCCGGCGGTGCCGACCCTGCTGCAGCCGCTGGTGTCGACGGTGCCGTTGCAGGTGCTGGCGGCGGAGATCGCCAGGGCCCGCGGCTACGACGTCGACAAACCCCGGAACCTCGCGAAGTCTGTCACCGTCGAGTGACCACCACCTCCGAGTGAAGGGCACGTTCCGCCGATCAAGCCTGTGAGCTGCACTGATGTGGTCAACCGCGTTCCGTGGACACATCACGGGCACACTTTGGCCCTTGGGAGTGGCTCGCATGGCTTCGATCGATACCCGTAAGCGCGCTAATGGTACGACCGCCTACCGCCTTCGTTGGCGGTACGGCGGCCGGCGCGACGGGTGCCCCGCAGACGCTCACCTATCGGTTGGTGGTCACAATCATGGGTGAACGCCGCTTGGGACACGACGCGCAAGGCCGCCCAGAAGGCGGGCCTGGCGAAGAGCCCCCGGATTCACGACCTGCGGCACACGCACGCGGCGTGGCTTTTGACCGCGTGCTCGGCCAGCGCGGCGCCCGGCTGACCTACCGGCCGCACGCCGCCGCCCTGGCATGGCTCGATCAGCACTTCCACGACCTGCCGGCCGTTGACCAGCGCCGCGCTCATCACCGAGCTTGACGACCGGTGGCGCAACGCCGCGTAACCCGCACATAGGCCGGGGTAGGGGTGGGACCTCCACCCCTACCCCGGCAATCGCTCGATCGATACGTCATAGCACCCGGCACCACGCCGGGGTATCGAACTTCGTTTTCATGTAGCTTTGAGCGACTCTGTAATACGGGATCGCAGGTCAGTCGCACCCGGCAATTTCGCTTGCTTCGTCAACGCTCTACGGACTTCCACAAGATCGCTCTTGGCGCGACGGGATTTGAGCGGTGCTTCTGCGCTGAGGGCCTGTTCGCCATAGGCGATACCTCGGTTCGCGTCGCCTACTGTTAGTTCAAGGATCGCCAGTTTGCCTAGAGAGAATGCGCGTGCCCGTGCTTGCGTGGCCGAATACGCCGAAACTGATTTGCTGAGACGTTCGCGCGTGTCATCAATATGGTTTCCGGCGAGTGCAACATCCATTAGTGCATGCCCGGCGTCGCCCGCCAATTCCGCCGCGTCGAAGTAGGTGATCCACGGCGGGTCTTCGTCCGAATTCTTACTGGCGAAGTGTTCTTCGGCGGCCAACACAGCCCCGTAGCACTCTTCACCCCGGTTGACCTTCGCCAGGGTGCGAGCGTGCACAGTGGACAGCATTGCGCGCACGGTTGGTGTCTGCCGGTCCTGTCGAACTTGGGCTAGCTCGATGAGACTCAACCCATCGTCAGGACGGCCGACGTAGATGGCTTGGCGTGCCATGTCCGAAAGGACGTTAGCCCGCAAGCCCCAGTCATTTACCTGTTCGGCGCAGTGCAACGCCACTTGGAAATACTGACGCGCCGTATCGTGGTATCCGGCGTCGAAAGCTCCCCAGCCTGCGACGTCCACCAGGAATCCGACTGCGCGATAAAGTTGGTCTTTCACCCCGCCGGTTGCGTCAGCGCCAAGTAGTTGAGTCGCCCATTTCACTTGTCCGGCGATAGCGTCCTTACATGCACCCCCGCCGTACAAGTCCTGCCAATCGCCGAAGAGATTGATTGCGTGGTTGACTTGTTCGACCTCGGTCGCGCCGACCCGTGACGGGACATCACCCGCAGCCGCGCGGCCGACCGCTTCGGCTACCGGGTCACCAACCGCCATGCCCGCCGCAGTGGCGGCCAGTGCACGTAGGAACGCTTGCCGCTTCACGTCGTCACTCCCTTGCGCTCCCTCGGTTCGATCGACAACGACGGTAGCCGCCTTGCTGCGTGTCGAGTAGAAACCAAGTTCAGCATCGATAGGCGCGCCCAGCACCGCGCACAGCGCGCGTCGGTAGTGCTTGCCGGGCCAGGTGTGGACCCCGCGCTCTAGCTTGCTGATGTAGTCCGCATCCATCGCGCCGGGCTTACCTGTGTCGCGCTCTACCTGCGCGTTAGCGAGCTCGGCCAACCCCTCCTGCGTCAGCCCGAGGGCACCGCGTGCGGCCGTAAGTCGGTGGTTCGGCACAGGAGACAAGCTACCTCTCTGTGATCATGTTTGTTCGCAGGGTAGCGCTTAACTGGGCGAATTGTGATCCCTACGGCCAACCCTCCGTCCAATCCTCCGGGCTGATCTCCGGTAAATCCGTCCAGCCGTCCGACGACTGGACCGGCGACTTGATCTCTGTTCCTGATTACCGCTCGGCATCCGAGGCTTGAGACCAGCGGGACCGGTGACTGTCCCCTACCGGTCACCGGTCCCGCTTTCCAGCCCACGGCACGGAAGGCGGTACGTGATGCGCTTGCGAAACAGCCACCCACGCCGGACACGGGCCCGATGCGACGGCAGGTGGCCGTGATGCTGACCGCAGTCGTACTACTCGGCATGGCCGGCGCGCTTGGCCTGGTGTTTGTCGCGCGCCTCGCGCGTACCCGAGGCAGGGCAGACGTGCCGGACCGGCTGACCGTGGCCGACTTGATGCACCGAATAGCGAAGGAAACCAGCGGCGATCGTGACGGGCGGCATGCCATGCGCGGCTGGGATACCGAGCGTCCGAATACCGGTCGGCACGCCGCCGAGCGATTCCCGACAGACGAAATCCCTATCCCTGTTCATCGGGACAAGACGGAAATCATTGTCCTGCCGTTGGTTCCCCGCCGCTATGTGCCATTGGTTCCACAAACGCGTAAGGATCACCAATGAACAGTATTGATGACGGACTGCGAGTCTTGATCACGCGAGGCTTCCGGTTTCAGCACGTGAAAGACGATCGTGGCAATGTAGCCGTGATCGTCGGGTCCTACGCGTGGGGCGAATTCTACGACCGGATACAGATCACCGGTGAAACCGAAGCCATTGCAGCACGTGCGGTCATGGATTCCCGGTGCAGTGCGGACGGCGTGGTGTGGAGTCACGAAGGCGACACCCTGTCCGCGATCACGGCCCTCTTGGAGCTGCCGAAACCGGACGAGCCAGGCGCGCCCCGGCTCGTCCGGCGCGCGCCGTCCGGGCTTTGGCTGCCCGGCACAGACCACCGCCCCTTGTCGCTGCCCCTGTGAGGCAGCCTGCCTCGCCTGCGAGACGATAAGCCCGATCCCGTAACCGAGGGGAGCACACCCGTCATGACCACGGCAACGGATACCCTGGCCGATGAACTGGCCGAGCGATTCTCCGGCAGCCCGCTACGTATCGGCACCCGTACCACCGCGCTGGCCCAAGCACAGACGCGGCGCGTCATTACCCGGATAGGACACGCTATCCCCAGAATGCCCGTTGAAATCGTGGAGATCCAGACGTCCGCCGATTTGTGGACCGGTGACCTTTCCCAATTGGGCGGTAAAGGAAACTTCACCAAGGAAATCGATCGGTCGTTGATCTCCGGCAGAATCGATATCGCCGTGCACTCTATGAAAGACGTTCCCGGTGATGTGCCGTTGCCTAAGTGGTCCGTTTCAGAATTCCTTCGGGGGTTGACTTCAGGTCCGGTGTTGTGCGTGTCGGCCGGTCAGATGTCAGGTGCGGCGAGGTGGAGCTGGCAGGCGCAGTCGAGGGCGTTTTCGGGGGTGCCGGTGATGCCGCCGGTGGGCAGGAGGGAGTCCTCGTAGCGGTCGCTGCTGGCGTAGTAGAGGGCGAAGCCCCACCTGCTGGCGGTTCCGCCGTAGCGCAGACGCATCAGCTTGACCTGTTCGCCGTCTGCCAGCTCCGCTTCCACGTAGGCGAAGGCTCCGCGGTGGCGGACGTGCAGCCGCCTGATCTGCGGCCAGGCAGTGCGGGCGTGCTCGCCAAGACGCTGTTCGAGCGAGAGCCTGGTGGACTCCGGGGGTGTGGGCATGACAGCCATCCTGCCCGATGGGCAGCAGGGCCGGGACACGGCAGGATACGGGCTGTCATGATCCACTTCTTCTCGATTGGCCCCCATCTGATGCCCGTTGCCCTGGCCCGTCCGATAAGCCTGACCGCCGCCGAGGGCAAGCGGCTGAAGAAGATGGCCCAGGGCCACAAGACCGAGTACCGGCTGCGGCTGCGCGCGCAGATCATCCGGCATGCGGCGCGCGGACGCTGCAATGCGCGCATTGCCCGCGAGACGGGGCTGCATCTCGACACGGTCCGGACCTGGCGGAGCCGGTTCGCCGAACACGGCTTGCCTGGGCTGTCCGACCGCAAACGCACCGGCCGCCCGCCGTCGTTTACCGCGTTGCAAGTCGCCGAGACCAAAGCCCTGGCCTGCCAACTGCCCGCCGAAACCGGCACGCCGTTATCGCGCTGGTCATGTCCGGAACTGGCCCGCGAGGTAGTCGCCCGGGCCATCGCCGGATCGGTTTCCGTCTCCACCGTGCGTCGCTGGCTGGCCGACGACGCGCTCAAGCCCTGGCAGTACCGGTCGTGGATCTTCATCCGTGACCCGGACTTCCGCGCCAAGGCCGGCCGCATCATGGACCTGTACGCCCGCACCTGGGGCGAGGTCCCGCTGGGCGAGGACGAGTACGTGATCTCAGCGGACGAGAAGACCTCCATCCAGGCCCGCTGCCGCTGCCACCCCACCCTGGCCCCCGGCCAGGCCAGGGCGATGCGCGTCAACCATGAATACGACCGCGGTGGCGCCCTGGCCTACCTGGCCGCCTACGACGTCCACCAGGCCAAGGTGTTCGGCCGTACCGAACCCACCACCGGCATCGTGCCCTTCATGAACCTGGTCGCCCAGGTCATGAGCCAAGAGCCGTACGCCAGTGCCAAGCGTGTCTTCTGGATCGTCGACAACGGCTCCTCTCACCGAGGGCAGAAGGCCATCGACCGCCTGACCAAGGCTTTTCCGAACGCCGTCATGGTCCACACCCCCGTGCACGCCTCGTGGACGAACCAGATCGAGATCTTCTTCTCGATCGTCCAGCGCAAGGTCGTCTCACCCAACGACTTCACCGACCTCGACGAGATCCGGGATCGGCTTCGAGCCTTCGAAAACCGCTACAACGCCACAGCACAGCCGTTCCAGTGGAAGTTCACCACCTCCGACCTGGACGATCTGCTGGCCAGACTCGATCGGCACACCGCCGATCATCAGACAGAATCCTCCACCGCACTGGCAGCATGATCAACCCCCGAAGGACTTACGAACTCGACCACTAAGGGAACCGAATTCGGCGCGTACCTGGAACGCGGCGACGTGCACGATGTCGTGATCTCCCGCGACGGCCGCCAGCTGGCAGACCTCCCGCCCGGCTCGAAAATCGGCACGTCCGCCGTGCGCCGCCGCGCACAGCTGGCCCTGTACCGCCCCGATCTGATCATCGAACGGGTCCGGGGTGGCATTGACAGCCGGATCAAGAAACTGGACGCCGGGGATTACGACGCAATCCTGTTGGCACGTACGGGATTGCAGCGGATCAACCTGGATGACCGGATCACCGAAGTGTTGCCGACCACGTGGGCCGACGGGGACACCCCGGCAATGGTGCCCGCCGTGGGCTCGGCCGTGATCGGCGTTCAGGCCCGCACGGCCGACGAGCCGGTCATGCGACTGCTGGACGAGATCAACGACCCGGACACGGCCCGGCACATCACGGCCGAGCGGACCATGCTGCACATGCTGCGCGGGCACTGCAACAGCCCCATTGCCGGACACGCGCACACCACCGCCGACGGGCAACTATCCCTGTTCGGGATGGTGTTCAACCGGGACGGCTCCCAATGGGTCCGCACGCACGGCTGGGGACCGACCGACGACCCGGCCAGCTTGGGCGCGTGGGTCGCTGGGGACCTGTTGCGCCAAGGCGCGCGACGCCTGATCACCGCCACCCGCAAATGAGGCGTGTACCGCCCGCACGCCCAGCCACAGCACGCGGGATGATCTTCGACACGGCCGGACGCTGGTTGATCGTCCGCCCGACCGGTGACCACCGGTGGCACCTGCCGGGCGGACTGATCGAACAGAACGAAACTCCGGCCGACGCTTGCCGCCGAGAACTCCGCGAAGAACTCGGCGTAGACCTCACGCCCGGTCCGCTCTACGCGCTCGGCTGGAACCCACCGCGACGACCGGGCCGTAACGCCCGGTTCTCGTTCATCTTCGACATGGACACCCACGACACAGCCACCTTGTCACGCCGGATTCGCTTGCAGGCGACCGAACTGGACGCCTGGCAATGGTCAAGCCCAGACGAAGCCTTGAGCCTGCTACACGCCGACGTAGCCGCCCGGCTCACTGTCGCCCGGTCTAACCAGCCCAGCGCGGTCTACGTCCAGCAACGGTGAAGCGCAAACGCTCTCGTGCCAGACTGCCAAGCAGACCCCAGACGGCAGGCACCGGCACCACGCGGCCACGCCGTGTGTCCCGTGGACACACATATGGCCACCACCAGCCACCAGCACGCGCCACCTGACGCCATGACCAGGCAAAAACCGGAAAACGCCATAACAAAATGGTCACAAATACGAAGGGCACCTTCCCCGGCACGCAATTTCAATGGAAATCGAAGGTCCGATTTCCATTGAAATTGCGGCAGAACCGTCGCCCGATCGCGACCCCGCACCGCAAGGAGGTGCTGCGCGGCGCGGTGTCTTCGACGCCGGTCAGCGGAGGTGCCCTTCACTCATACTTGAAGCGCAGTTGGCGCTCACGACCTCGTTCGCGAAATGTCCGGATGGGATGGCGTGGATCGCCGCGGCGAGCGAGCAGACTGTTGCGGCATCGTCGATCGGTAACGAGGGAGGACGCTATGCACGGAGTGTGGACCCCGGATCAGATCCGCGCCGCTGAGCAGCGGCTCTTCGCCCGGACACCGGAACCGGCGGTGATGCGCCGCGCCGCGTACGCCGTCTCCGTCCACACCGCGCGGGTCCTCGCCGAAGTCACCGGTGGCGTCGCCGGTCGCCACGTCACGCTGTTCGTCGGCGCGGGGAACAACGGCGGCGACGCGCTATGGGCCGGGGCGTTCCTCCGGCGCCGCGGGGTCGGCATCACGGCCGTGCTGCTCGCCCCGGAGAAGGCGCATGCTGCGGGTCTCGCGGCGCTGCGCCGAGCCGGCGGCCGGGCGGTGCCCGCCGAGGGGTCGAGCCCGGACACCGCGGGGATCGGGGCCGAGGCGGCGGACGCGGTCGAGCGCGCCGATGTGGTGATCGACGGGATCGTCGGCCTGTCCGCGCGGGGATCGCTGCGGCCTACGGCGGCGGAGTTGGTGCGCCGGGTGGACGTGCCGATCGTCGCGGTCGACCTGCCCAGCGGCGTCGATCCGGTCACCGGCGCGGTCAACGGCCCCGCGGTGCTGGCGGACGTCACGGTGACCTTCGGCGGGCGCAAGCCCTGCCACGTGCTGGGGGCCGGTGCGGCGCACTCCGGCGACGTCGAGGTGATCGACATCGGGGTGGCCGACGAGCTGCCCGAGCCCGAGCTCTACCTGCTGCAAGCCGCGGAGATCGGCGCGGGCTGGCCGGTCCCGGGGCCGGCCGACGACAAGTACAGCCAGGGCGTGGTCGGTGTCGCCGCCGGGTCGGCGACCTATCCGGGTGCCGCGGCGCTGGCCAGTGGCGCAGCGGTGCAGGCGACCGCGGGCATGGTGCGCTACGCGGGGCCCGCCGCGGACGTGGTGCGGATGCGCTGGCCGGAGGTCGTGGCGACCGGTTCGGTCACCGACGCCGGGCGCGTGCAGGCGTGGGCCGTGGGACCGGGGATCGGCACCGGGGCCAGCGGCCGCGATGTGTTGCGGCACGTGCTGGAATCGGGACTCCCGGTGTGCGCGGACGCCGACTCGATAACGCTGTTCGCCGACGACGACACGTTGTGGGACGCGCGCGACCCCGATGCGCCGCTGGTGCTGACGCCGCATGCGGGCGAGTTCGCGCGGCTGTCCGGTGCGGAGCTGGGCGAGGACCGGGTCTCCGCGGCGCGGGAGGTCGCCGAGCGCTTCGATGCGGTGGTGCTGCTCAAGGGCAACACCACCGTCGTCGCCGCACCGGACGGCCGGGTGCTCGTCAACGACTCGCGGCACGCCTGGCCCGCCACTGCTGGGTCCGGCGACGTGCTCACCGGCCTGATCGGCGCGCTCCTCGCCAGCGGCGTGGAACCGTGGCTGGCCTGCGGATACGCCGCGCACGTCCACGCCCGCGCTGCCGACCTCGCCGCCCACGGCGCACCCACCCGGACCCCGTCCGAGGTCGGCGCTCCGGTCGGAGCCTCTGCGCTGCTCGCGGCCGTCCCGACGGCGATCCGGGCGGTTCGCGAAGCGGCGCTGCCGTGAGGCTCTGAGCCGCATCTCCGCATCCCCGTAGCTCAACGCACTCGCGGGCCTTGAGCTACGGAAAAATCGTGCTGATGCGAGGTTCGCAGCCTGGATCGCACACCCGGCATGGCCAGCCGAGGTGGCGTGCGGCGTGGGGGAGATTGCGCCGGAAGTTCACGTTCAGCCGGGTGGTGGGCCGCTTCCCGCGACGGTGTGCTGTGGCCGGTCAGCGACGAGGCGTCGAGTCCGGGCGGTCCGATACCGCGGTCCGATACCGCGGTCCGATACCGCGGTCCGATACCGCGGTCCGATACCTCGGGAGGACTGGTGGCGTGGTGTGCGACCATGTGCCTGCCATGAGTGACCAGCCCGCGTACCGCGCCGACCTGCGCATCGACGTCGGCGCGATCCGCCACAACGTGAAGGTGATGTCGGCGCGCGCCCGCAGTTCGGGCGCCCGCACGATGGCCATCGTGAAGTCCGACGGCTACGGTCACGGCGCGGTGACGGTCGCCGCCGCCGCGCTCGAATCGGGCGCGGACCGGATCGGCGTCGCATCGATCGGCGAGGCCCTGCAGTTGCGCGCCGCCGGCATCACCGCCCCGGTGTTGTGCTGGCTCTACGTCGAGGACGACGACTTCGCCCCGGCGGTCGCCGCGGACATCGAGCTCTCCGCCTCCTCGCAGACCAGCCTGGGCCGGATCGCCGCCGCGGCCGAGCACCAGGGCCGGGTCGCGCGCGTGCACCTCAAGATCGACACCGGGCTGTGCCGCAACGGCTGCCCGGCCGAGCTTTGGCCCGCGCTGGTGGAAGCCGCGGCGAAGGCAGAGGCCGACGGGCACGTCGAGGTCATGGCGGTGTGGTCGCACCTGGCGTGCGCCGACGAGCTCGACCACCCCTCCATCGACCGGCAGGCCGAACGCTTCCAGCGGGCCTACGAGCAGGCGCGGGAGGCTGGGCTCAACCCGATCCGGCACCTGGCGAACTCGGCCGCCGTGCTGACCCGCCCCGACCTGCACTTCGAGCTGGTCCGGCCGGGCATCGCCGTCTACGGCCTGGATCCCGTCCCGCAGCACGGCGATCATGACCTGCGCCCGGCTATGACGTTCCGCTCCTCGGTGGCGCTGACCAAGCGCATCGCGGCGGGCGAAGCCGTCTCCTACGGGCAGAGCTGGACGGCCGAGCGGCCGACGAACCTCGCGTTGGTGCCGGTCGGCTATGCCGACGGCGTGCCGCGCACTCTGTCGGGCCGGATTTCCGTGTGGCTGGCCGGGAAGCGGCGCCCGGTGGTCGGCCGGGTGTGCATGGACCAGCTGGTCGTGGACTGCGGCGACGACGAGGTCCGGGAAGGCGACGAGGTGCTGCTGTTCGGGCCGGGCGACCGGGGCGAGCCGACGGCCGCGGAGTGGGCCGACGAGATCGGCACGATCCACTACGAGATCGTCACCGGCATGTACCGGCCGCGGGTCACGCGCACCGTCGTCGACGCGGAGGCGTCATGAGCGTGTCCGCGGCACGCGCGAGCCGACCGCGAAGCGCCGGAAAGCCGTGAGCGGCATGCCTATGCTGGAAAGCGGAGCAGGACGTTCGGCCACCGTGGAGTCGCTGTGAAGCCGGTGTGGCAGGCGTTGGCCTGGACGAGCGGGGCGCTCGGTGCCGCTATCACCGGCGCCGCCGTCGGCGTTGCCGCGCGCAGCTCGCGGGTCGCCGCGCAGCGCAAGGTCGAGGACCCCTACGCCGACGAGCCGCTCGGCAGGCTCCGCCCGGACCGGCAGTCCACTGTGGCCGCTGATGACGGGGTTCCGCTGTCGGTGCAGGAGATCGAGCCCGCCGATGGCGGCGAAGCGGAGCTGACCGTGGCGCTCGTGCACGGCTTCGCGCTCGACTCCCGCTGCTGGCACTTCCAGCGCCGGGACCTGCCGGAGCTCACGGGGCCGCGGGTTCGGCTGGTGCTCTTCGACCAGCGCAGCCACGGCCGATCCGGCCACTCCGGCAAGAAGAACAGCACCATCGACCAGCTCGGCAGGGACCTCGACGCGGTGCTGCGCTCCGCGGCGCGCCGGGGCCCGATCGTGCTCGTGGGGCATTCGATGGGCGGGATGTCGATCATGGCGCTCGCCGAGCAGCGCCCCGAGCTGTTCCGCGACCGGGTACGCGCGGTCGCGATGATCGGCACCGCCGCTGGCGGGGTCGGCGCGTCCGGGCTCGCCCGGCCGTGGCTGCACCGAGCCAACCCGGTGCCGCGCGGGCTCGCGCTGCTCGCGGACTTCCAGCCGGGCCTGGTGGAACGCACCCGCCGGCTCGGCGACAAGCTGGCCTGGAGCCTGGTGCGCAACCTGTCGTTCGGGGATCGCGACGTCTCGCCCAAGATCGTGGACCTGATGGCCGAGATGATCGGCGCCACGACCGTCGAGGTGGTCACCGACTTCCTGGAGACGATCAGTCTGCACGACCGTAGGACGGCGCTGGCCGCGCTGCGGACCTGCGAGGCGCTGGTGCTCAGCGGCGATGCCGACCGGGTCACCCCGTTCTCGCCGCATGCCGAGGTGCTCGCCGCGGAACTGCCGGACGCGAAGCTGGTGCGGGTCGAGGGTGCCGGGCACCCGGTGATGCTGGAGCGTCCGGAGCTGGTGACCGAGGAGTTGATCGAGCTGATCCGCCGGGCCGCGGGGGATGGGGAGGTGACCGGAAGTTGAGCCCTGCCCTGCAGGTCGTGGAGTTGCCGGAGGAGTCCGACACGCTGGAGTTCGGCCGGCGGCTGGGGGCTGCGCTGCGCGCGGGTGATCTGGTGCTGCTCGACGGGCCGCTCGGTGCTGGCAAGACCGTGCTCGCGCGGGGGATCGCCGCGGGCATGGGGGTCACCGGCGCGGTGACCTCGCCGACGTTCGTGATCGCGAGGGTGCACCGACCGGAATCCGGTGACGGCCCGGAGCTGGTGCACGTCGACGCCTACCGGCTGGCCGGGTTGGACGAGATCGACGACCTGGACCTGGACACGGATCTGACGGATGCCGCGGTGGTCGTCGAGTGGGGCGAGGGCCTCGCCGAGCGGCTCGCGGATTCCTACCTGCTGCTGCGGATCCGCCGCCGGGACGACGACGTCCGCGAGATTAGCCTGGAGCCGCACGGCGAAACCTGGTCTCCGCGTCTCGCTGAACTGCTCGCTCGGTGACGGACTTATTGGCCGGAATACCCGGCCCGCTCGCGCTCGCCGTTGCCGTGGCGCTGCTGTTCGCCGAATCCGGCCTGCTGATCGGGGTTTTCCTACCGGGCTCGGCCACCGTGCTGGCGCTGGGGTGGTTGGCCGGGCACGGTGTCGTGGAGGTGTGGGTGGCCGCGATCAGCGCATTCGGCGCGACGGCTTCCGGTTGCCAGCACGGCTACTACCGCGGTCGCCGGGACGGTTTGCTGCGGCGGCAACTGGTCAAGCGGTTCGGCGAGCAGCGGTTCGCGCGGGCGGAGTCCGCATTGGACGGACGCGCGAAGTCGACGGTGGCGGCGTCGCAGTGCTTCGCCGTGGTGCGGACGCTGGTGCCCCGGATTGCGGGTCGGACCAGCATGACTCACCTGCGGTTCACGATCTGCAACGTCCCGGTCGCAGCAGCATGGGCGACGACGTTGGTGCTGCTCGGTGCCTGGTCGGGTGCGGCGTACGAGCAGGTGGAAGCGGCAGCGGGATTGCTGGGGCTGCCGCTGCTCGGCATCGCGGCGCTGATCGTGCTGGCGGTGTGGTGGCTCCGCCGCCGCAAGCAGCTCCACCAAGCCCGGTGATTGCTTTTCGGTGCTGCAAGGCCTGTTTCAGGGTTGCCTCGCGCGTCGTGCGTCGGCGGGAACCTCAACGTGACGCAATTTCAATGGAAATCGGATCTTCGATTTCCATTGAAATTGCGTCAACATGCAAGGGGCGCCGTACGCCGACGGCCTTGGATGTGAGCCCGGTCAGGCCGTGTTGCTGACGCTTAGTTCGGCCGACAGGTCGTTGGCCAGGCGCTTCATCAGGGGGATGACCTCGTCGGTCGAGATTCGGGTCATCCGGCCCTCCGGCCCGCTGATGGAGATGGCCGCGCCCGCCGGCGCGCCCGGCACGGCGACCGCGTAGCAGCGCACTCCGACCTCCTGCTCGCCGTCGTCCAGCGCGTAGCCCTGCTGGCGGATGCGGCCGAGCTCCTCCTGCATTGCCTCGACCGTCGTGATGGTGCGCTCGGTCTGCGGCTGCATCGTCGTGCGGGAGAGCAGCTGCGTCACCGTCTCCGGCGGCATGGTGGCCATGACGGCCTTGCCGACGGCCGTGGCGTGCGCGTCGACCCGGCGGCCAACCTCGGTGAACATCCGCATGGAGTGCTGCGAAGGGACCTGCGCGACGTAGACGATCTTCTCGCCGTCGAGCACCGCCATGTTGGAGGTCTCGCCGGTGGCCTCGGTGAGCTCGGCCAGGTACGGGCGGGCCCAGGAGCCGAGCGCGCGGCTGGCGGTCTCGCCGAGCCGGATCAGCCGGGGGCCGAGCGCGTAGCGGCGGGAGGGCTGTTGCCGGGCGTAGCCGTTGCTCACCAGGGTGCGGATGATGCGGTGGATCGTCGGTAGCGGCAAGCCGGACTTCTCGGCGAGCTCGGACAGGGCGACTTCGCCGCCGGCATCAGCCATCAGTTCCAGGAGTTCGAAGGTGCGTTCGACCGACTGCACCCCTCCGCCCTGAGTTGCCCGCTGCGGGCCAGTGGTCATCGCAGAACTCCCTTTCCACTGTGGCTGGCTGAGCAGCAGTCTAGTCGGTGGTGGGTGCGCCAGCTCATGTTGCTTCGAACGCTATATGGAAACTAACATCCACGATGCAGAAAAATAACGGGCGTACCGCTAGCGGAACGGCCGCCGCGCGCCCGTCGGGTGCGCGACAGTCCGCCACGCGGCAAGGTGAGCCATCAAGCCACCGTCTGGAACCCGGCAGCAGAAAGAGGTGGACTTCTCATGTCCGAAACGCCAGCAGGAGTGCAGGTGCTCGGCGGTGCCGTCGAGCGCGGGGACGAGATCCTCACCGCGGAAGCGCTCGCGTTCGTCGCCGGCCTGCAGCGCGCCTTCGGCGCCCGCCGCGACGAGTTGCTCGCCCGCCGCAAGGAGCGCCGCGCCGAGGCCAGCGCGAATGGGCGGCTGGATTTCCTGGAAGAGACCCGGCACATCCGCGAAGACGACTGGCAGGTGGCCGCGCCGCCCGCCGACATCGCCGACCGACGCGTCGAGATCACCGGCCCGACTGAGCGCAAGATGGCGATCAACGCGCTGAACTCTGGCGCCCGCATCTGGCTCGCCGACCTCGAAGACGCCAACACCCCGCACTGGCACAACGTCGTCTCCGGCCAGGTCAACCTCTATGACCTGGTGCGCAAGCAGATCGAGCTGACCACGCCCGAGGGCAAGCGCTACAAGCTGCGCGACGACGTCAAGCACGCCGTGCCGCTGGTGCGCCCCCGCGGCTGGCACTTCGACGAGAAGCACATCCTGGTCGACGGCAAGCCCGTGGTCGCCGCGTTCGTCGACTTCGGCCTGCACTTCTTCCACAACGCCAAGGAACTGATCGGCCGCGGCAGCGGGCCGTACTTCTACCTGCCCAAGATGGAGAGCCACCTCGAGGCGCGGCTGTGGAACGACGTGTTCACCCACGCCCAGCAGGAGCTCGGCATCCCGCACGGCACGGTGCGCGCGACAGTGCTGATCGAGACCTACCCGGCCGCGTTCGAGATGGAGGAGATCCTCTACGAGCTGCGTGACCACTCCGCCGGCCTCAACGCCGGGCGCTGGGACTACCTGTTCAGCGTGATCAAGACCTTCCGCGACTCCGACAAGTACGTCCTGCCGGACCGCAACTCGGTCACCATGACCGCGCCGTTCATGCGCGCCTACACCGAACTGCTGGTGCGCACCTGCCACAAGCGCGGTGCGTTCGCGATCGGCGGCATGGCCGCGTTCATTCCGACCAAGGATCCGGTCACCAACGAGGCCGCGATGGCAAAGGTGCACGACGACAAGAAGCGCGAGGCCGGCGACGGCTTCGACGGCTCCTGGGTCGCCCACCCCGGCCTGGTGCCGATCTGCTTCGAGGAGTTCAACGCGGTGCTGGGCGATAAGCCCAACCAGATCGACCGCACCCGCGACGAGGTCTCGGTGACCGCCGACCAGCTGCTGTCGGTGGCCGACACCCCCGGTGAGAAGACCATCGATGGCCTGCGCGCCGCGGTCGACGTCGGCGTCCGCTACATCGTGTCGTGGCTGGGCGGCAACGGCGCGGCGGCGATCCACAACCTCATGGAGGACGCCGCGACCGCCGAGATCTCGCGTTCGCAGATCTGGCAGTGGCTGCACAACAGCGTGGTGCTGGCCGGTGGCGAGCAGGTCACCGCGGACCTGGTCCGCGAGGTGCTGGCCGACACGGAGAAGCAGCTGCGGGCCGAGAACGGCTTCCCGGTCGACAACCTAGGCCGGGCGATCGAGCTGTTCGAGCAGGTGGCGGTGGCCGACGAGTTCGTCGACTTCCTGACGCTGCCCGCCTACGAGCAGATCGACTGAGTGATGAGGCTGCGGTGAGCCCGGGGCCGTGCGTCCTCCGCGATTTCAATGGAAATCAGACCCGCAATTTCCATTGAAATCGCACTGCCGTGGACGCGCGGCCCATCGCTGCAGCCGAGCTGGTCAGCCGGGGACGCCTCCCGGCTGTCGGACCGAAGGGAGCACAAGTGGCCAGAACGTCGCTGGAATCCGCCGAGATCGCGAAGCGGCTCGCCCGGCTGTCCGCCGTGGACGAGCACATCGCCCGCACCTACCCGGGGGCGAGCGCGGCCCGGCAGCCGGTGCACACCTGCTACGTGCCGGCGAACAAGGTCGACGCCGAGACGGTGCGGCAGTGGGGCCGGGAGGCGCTGGCCGCGTTCGACCGGGACGCGCCCCGACCCGAGGACTTCGTCGAGATCCTCGGCCTGCGCGACCAGATCGCCCGGGCCGTGCACCCGCGGGTGCGGGCGAAGCTGCAGAACTCCCCGGTGGAGGACCTGCGCATCGACTTCGAGGACGGCTACGGGCGGCCCGGCGACGACGTCGAGGACGCCGACGCCGAGCGCACCGCCGGGGTGGTCGCCGAGTGGCTGCGCGACGGCGTCGAGCCGGCGAACTTCGGTCTGCGGGTGAAGTCCTTCGACACCCCCGAGCTGCGCGCCCGCTCGGTGCGCACGCTGGACGTCTTTCTCACCGCGCTGTTGCAGCAGTGGGGCAGCCTGCCCGCCGGGTTCGTGCTCACCTTCCCGAAGGTCGTCGACGCCGCGCAGGTGGAGGTGTTCGTCGAGCTGCTGGAGCTCTTCGAGCAGCAGCTCGGCATGCCGGAGAAGTCGCTGCGCTTCGAGATCCAGGTGGAGACCACGCAGTCCATCGTGGACTCCCACGGGCGCTTCGCGCTGCCGTTGTTCCTGCGCGCGGGCGGCGGCCGGGTCACCGGGCTGCACTTCGGCACCTACGACTACACCGCGAGCTGCGGGCTGACTGCCGCGCACCAGCACCTCGCGCACCGCGCCTGCGACTTCGCGCGACACGCGATGCAGGTGTCGGCGGCAGGCACCGGGGTGTTCCTGTCCGACGGCTCGACCAACGTGCTGCCGGTCGGCGACCAGGTGCACCACGGCTGGCGCACCCACTACGGGCTCACCCGCCGGTCGCTGGAGCACGGCTTCTACCAGGGTTGGGATCTGCACCCGGCGCAGTTGGTGACCCGCTACGCGGCGGTTTTCGCGGCCTTCCGCGACTCGGCTCCCGCCGAGGCGGCGCGGCTGTCGGCGTACGTGTCGGCCAGCGGTAGCGCGGTGCTGGACGAGCCGGCGACGGCGCGAGCGCTGGCGGCGTCCTTCGTGCGGGCGCTGGACAACGGCGCCACCGACGCGGACGAGGTCAAGGAGATGACGGGCCTGGCGGAACCGGAGATCCGCAAGCTCGGTCGCCTCTGATCCCGATCAGGTGCCGGGTGGAGGACGCCGTTCGCCGGTCACCTCCTCTCCGCAGTTTCCATTGAAACTGCGGTCCACCGGCGTGTCGGCCCCCGACACACCGGAGGTTGTGGACAACTCCTTCGATTTCAATGGAAATCGGACCTTCTGAGGTTTCGCAGTTTTGGTGGTGACACGATCGGTTGATCTTGGTGTCGGGTGGGGTGGCGGGGCCGGAGATAGCGGAAGCATCGGCGTGCTACTAACCGCCCGCTGATGGGGAGATTCGCCGATGCTTCCTGCTGGAACCGTACTCGCGTCCTTACTGTCTGTGCTGGAGGGGGTGCGGTTGGTGTTCACCGCGCCGACGTTCATCACGTTCACGCAGCTGGTGACGGGGCTTTTGGCGGCCACGGGCCCGCGGACGGTGACCGGGATGTGGGGCGCGGCGGGGCTGGCGGGGGTGTCGCATCACGCGCGGGCGCACCGGTTTTTCTCCGATGCCCGCTGGAGTCCGGACGCCCTGGGGCTGGCGCTGGCCCGGCTGGTGGTGGCCCGTCTCGTCGATGACGGCCGGCCGTTGCGGGTCGGCATCGACGACACACTGTTCCACCGCTACGGTTCCAAGACCCACGGGGTGTTCTGGCAGCACGACGGCTCGGCCAAAGGCCGTGACGGTATCGGCCGCGGTAACTGTTTCGTGGTCGCCGGGCTGATCGTGACACTGCCGTTCATGGCACGCCAGGTGTGCCTGCCGGTGCTGTTTCGCTTGTACATCCCCAAGAACAAGTCCGGGATCTCCAAACCCGATCTCGCGCGGGAACTGGTAGGGCTTGTGGCGGCAGCGTTTCCCGGACGCCAGATCGACGTCGTCGTCGATGCCGCCTACCGTGGCCCGGCCTGGCGCACCCCGTTCCCGGCCAAGGTCACCTTCACCACCCGCCTGGCCTCCAACGCCGTGCTGTACGGCCCGCGCCCGCCGCGCACCGGCCGGCGCGGGCGCCCCCGGCTCAAAGGCGACCGGCTGGGTACCCCCGCGGACCTGGCCGCTACCGCCACCTGGCGGCGCACCCGGGTGCGCCGCTACGGCAGTACCGACACCGTGCTGATCGCGGTGATCCCGTGTCTGTGGTGGGGATCGCTGTACACCACCCCGGTGGTCGTGGTGCTGGTCAAAACCCCCGACTCCACCAAGCCCTACGACATCGCTGTGGTCTCCACCGACACCACCGCCACCGGCGAAGCCCTCATCGCCCGCTACGCCGACCGCTGGTCGATCGAGCAAACGATCAAGGACTGTAAAACCCTCCTCGGCACCGGTGAGACCGCCAACCGGGTACCCGCCGCCGTGCAGCGCAGCGTGCCCTTCACCATGCTGGGCCTGACCATCCTTATCCTCTGGTACGCCCAGCACGGCAACGCCGTGACCGACCTGGCCATCGCCCACGCCGGCCGACCCTGGTACCGCCGCAAGACCCACATCAGCATCGACGACATGCTCATCGCCTTCCGCCGAGCCCGAATAACAACGATCAGCGCAGGTCACAACACACCTGATCAAAACCCGACCGGTCCCCCGACCAGCACCCCCACCGCCGCATAACCGCGAAACCTCAGGACCTTCGATTTCAATGGAAATTGCGGGACCCGGCTGTCGTCGCCGCCCGGCGCAGGGGCTTGAAAGTCGGCGTTCAGGATCACTGCGTGCGGCCCCCTCGACGAGGATGTGGCCGATGTTCGCCGCGCGCCCCCGGGACGAAACCGCCCAGCATCGTGCGGAAGAACCCGGCGACGTCCGCGCGGGTCGTGCAGCCGGATCCACGGCACCGCAGGCGATCCGGCGATCTTCCAGGCGACTGCCTCCACGAACAGCGCGGCGATGGCGTCCGGGTCGCCGCCGGCCAGGGCCTGCAGGAAGTTGTCGACGGTTTTCCTGAAGGTCATGGTGTTTTCCTCTCGGTCGGAACTGCTACGAGTCTCGCTGCCTTCCCGAGTCGCGTCGATTACCCCGCAGGTAATGGGAAAACTGTGCGGCGCGGTGTCGGCGTACCGGCTAGCGTCGGGTCAGTACCACGGCATCGTTGAGGAGAAGGTCATGGAAGAGCAGGGCGTCCGACGCGAAATCCTGGAGACGTTGGCCGAGCGGCTGGGCAAGCGCCAGGTCTTCGGGGAACCCGTGCAGCAGGGCGACACCACTTTGCTGCCGGTGGCCAGTGTTCGATCCGGCGGCGGGCGCCACCGGCCCCACGACGACGGCGGCTTCGGCATCGGCATGGAAGCCCGCCCGGTCGGCGCGTTTTCGATCTCCGCCGACGGCAAGGTCGCCTGGCACGCGGCCGTCAACGTGAACAAGATCGTTTGGGGTGGCCAGCTGGCGCTCGCTACTGCCCTGGTCGCCATCGCGATCGCCTTCCGCCGCAAGCGCTGATCCCGCCGAGGCCAGTCCTGCGAGACTCCTGTGAATGCCGGTTATAGCTCTCGAAGGCTCGGTCGATCGATCTCATGCGGTCCGCGTCCTCACCTCGAAGCCACTCCCGGGACGCGCGGTGTCGAGGGCTGCCGTCGCCGAGTTGGTCAGCAGCTGGCGTCCCCGGGGACGGCGACGAGGTAACCGGCGGCGGCGGGGATGGTGCCCGGGGGCCTGTTGGCCTTCGCCTTGCCGCGCAAGGAGATCCGGTAGGTCAGGCGTCGATGGTTTCCGGATTCATGCCGGACCAGGCGATCAGCTGGTCCGCGACCTCGGCGACCGCGGGGCGGGACTTCGGGTCCGGGCTGAGGCACGCGTCGACCGTTCGGGACAGCGCCGCGGGCAGGCGGCGGTGGGTTCGCAGCGGCGCGGCGGTGGTGTCCCGCTGCGGGTAGTAGCGGGTGCCGTTGCTGCTGCGCTGCCGGTGCGAGACCTCCGCCCACGGCGTGGTGCCGGAAAGGGCCTCGTACAGCGTGGTGCCCAAGCCCCAGGTGTCGGCCGCAGGGGTCATCTCGCCGCCACCGGCCTGCTCCGGGGAGAGGTAGTCGAACGTCCCGGCCGAGCTGCGCTCGCCGATCCGGCAGGCCAGGCTCAGGTCGAGCAGCACCGCCCGCCCGCCGACCTCGACCACATTGGACGGTTTCACGTCGAGGTGCACCCAGCCGCGGCGGTGCAGGTAACCGAGCACCGAGCACAGCTGGATGCCCAGCACCGCGGTGTCGATCGGCCGCAGCCGACCGAATTCCTCGATCAGGAAACCCAGCGTGTGGCCGGGGAGCGTCTCGGTGATCACCACCGGGCGCAGCGGCCGCTCCGCCTGCACGATCTCGTAGCCGCGAACCAGGTGCGGATGCGCGAACTGGGTCAGCAGCACGCCTTCGTTGCGCAACCAACCCACGGCGCGCTCGTCCGCGGCGCGCTCCGGCCGGACGGTCTTGGCGACGCAGCGGCAGGAACGCTCCTCGCTCCAAACGTCGTAGACGTCGAGCCGGCTGCCGCGGCGCAAGTGGCCCACGACCCGGTAACCGGGCGCGAGTGCTTCGCCCGGCGCGAGCGGCGCTTCGGACGGTCCCCAGCCCTGGTCCGGTTCGCCGTAGTAGTAGGAGCTCAACGAATCGATCAGCACCGAAGGAAGCCGATTGTGCGGCGTCAGCTGTGGCTGCGACGGCGGTAGTGGCCGTGGCTGCTGCTGCGCGAGCGGTGCCGGCGGTGGCCGTGCCCGCTGCTGCTGTCGTAGCGACGGCGGTGCCCACCGCTGCTGGAATGCCGGCGGCGGTTTCCGCCGCTGCTGGAGTGCCCGTGCGAATGGTGCTTCGCAGGGGACACCATCTTGAAAAGCTTCGAAAGGTCCATCGGCCCGCGCTCCCGGATCGGTCGGTGCCCGCGCGGCTGCGCGTGCATTGATCATTGTTCCTGGATTCGGGCGCGCGGTCGAGAATTTTGTGCCATTCGCGAATTCGGCCCAGCAGTGGACTCGTCAGCGGTAGCGGTCGTTGGTCGGACCACTGCCGATGACGGCCTGGTCACGGCGGTTGCTCGACGGCGGCCCCAACTGCAGGATCAGCGATGATCCTCGATTTCCGGCTCTCCTCTCCTCGTGCGTCGGGGAGGTCCGGCGGTCGAAAACTGCCGTGAAAGATCAGAACTGCGGCAGGCTGTACCAGGCCTGCGGTGCTTCCTCGACGTCGTCGCGGGTGACGACGCCCTCGATCAGGCCGTACGGCCGGTCCGCGGCGAAGTACACCTCGTTGTCGTTCTCCAGCCCGCAGTACTCGAGGTCGACCAGGAAGTGGTGCTTGTTCGGCAGCGACAGCCGCACTTCGCCCACCTCCGGGTGCTTCTCCAGCACGGACTTGCCCATCTCGTACAGGCTTTGCTGCAGCGCCAGGCTGTGCGTGGTGGCGAAGGCCTCCAGCATCGTCGAGCGGATCGACCCGAAGCTCTTGCCCCAGTCCACGTCGGTGTGCAGGTAGCGCCAGCGGGCGGTGACCGCGGTGGCCAGGATCCGGTCGTTGGTCTCGGCCAGCGTCGTGTACTTGTCCTTGGGATAGCCCCAGAACTCCGAACCGGTGGACTTCAGCACCACCAGGTCCTTCAGCCCGGACACGATGTGCGCCCGGTCGCCGTCGATGGTGACCGCGGTGGTGCGCTTCTCGTCGCCTGCGCGGGCGAAGGAGTGGTCGTGGCCGGTGCCGCCGACCGGGATCCGTTCCCAGCTGTACTCGTCAATGAGGATGCGCGCACCGGCGATGCCGTCCGCGGTGCTGACGAAGTGCCGGCCAAGCCGCAGCGCGAAGTCCTCGATCTCGCCGATCGGCGCTTCCTTCGCGAAGGCGTAGACCGTGTTCTTCTGCGTGTCGGTCGGCAGCACGTTGCCGTTGTCGCCGGTGAGGTGGGCGGCATCGAGGTCGCCGCGCAGCGAGGAGCTGACGTTGAGGTCCTTGATGGTGTGGCGCGCGTTGTCCCGGTTCACCGAAACGATGCGGACCTCCGCCTTGCCGTACTGGTTGGGGCCCATGACGATGCCCATGCGGTGATCAGCTCCCTCGGTAAGTGGAAAAGGCGAACGGGCTCAGCAGCAGCGGAACGTGGTAGTGCTGCTCGGGGTCGGCGATCCGGAAGGTGATCTGCACCTGCGGGTAGAAGGTCGCGACGCCTTGGCGCTCGAAGTACTCGCCGGTCTCGAAGGTGAGCCGGTAGTCCCCGGCGTCCAGCCGGTCCGGGCCCAGATCTTTGATCCGGCCGTCGTCGTCGGTGCGGCCGGAGGCGATCGAGCTCCAGGCAGTGTCGATGCTCGACCCCGCAAGCGGGTCTTCGGGGCCCTTGGCGGCCTCCAGCCGGATCGCGACCTCGGCGGCGGGGGTGCCCTGCGCGGCGTCCAGCACGTGGGTGGTGACGGCACTCATCCTTCGATCACCTTTGCCAATCTCAGACGTGCGATCTTGCGGAGTTCGTCGGTGACGATCCGCAGCTCTGCTTCCGGCTCGTTGTCCAGTCGGGAGTGCAGGATCGCCAGCAGCTCCGCACCGCTGCGGCCGCTGGCGCAGACCAGGTACACGTGCCCGAACCGCTGTTCGTAGGCCTCGTTGCCCTCGCGCAGCGCGCGGGCCAGCTCGGCGTCGCCGCCGCCGACCCCAGACTGCTCGTTGCGCGAGAACGTGGCCGGGGTGCCCTCGCCGGTGGCGCGCTCGCCGATTCGGGGGTGTGCCGCGAGCGCGCCGTTGATCTCCTCGGGGGTCAGCTCCGGTGCGGCGGCGTCGGAGGCCTGGTAGACGGCGGTGACGTCGGCGAATGGGCGCCGGTCGGCGATGTCGGCTGCCCAGCGGGGGATGTCCAGGCAGGCGAGCAGCTGCTGAACGAGTTCCGCTCGGGGGAGGCCGTTCAGCCGGTCCGTTTCGGTGGTTGTTGGCATCGCAAACTCTCACAGGATGTGCGTCCCGGAGAGGTTTCCGGGATTGGCGGAGGCGGCGGACGAGAGTCCGAGCATGCCTGGGCTGTGCTGCGGTTGCCGGTCACGAGCTCCGGTGCGGCAAAAGCTACGACCGCAGCCCGCCGAGTGTCAACACTTTGTTGAAAAAACCTGGTGAAGCCTGGTGCGGTTGGCACAACTCCGGCAGCTCGCCGGGTGTCGGCCCGCCGCGTGCCGGGTGCTGGACGCACTCGCCGCGGGGTTGGTCCTGCCCGAATCCGGCCGCTCGGCGTTGTCCTGTTCGTCCGGTCGGTTTCCGGCGGAAGCGGCGGCTTGGCCAGGGCTGCGGTTCCCGGCGAGGCCGACCGTCCGGCCGGGCGGGGTCGAACCGGTCCGCCGGGGTCAGGTCCGGTCGGCCTGCTCGCGGTTGAGGTAGTTGTAGACAGTAAAGCGGCTGACGCCGAGCGCCTTGGCCACCGTCTCGACGGACTTGCGCATGGAGAAGGCGCCGCGCTCTTCGAGTAGCCGGACGGCGCGCTGCTTGTCCGCGCGCGGCAGGTCCGGCAGGCGTCCGCCGAGTTCGCCCTCGACGGCCCGGATGATCCGGTCGAGGGCGCTGGTCAGCTCTTCGCCGGGCAGTCGGACGGCGACCGCCGGGGCGCCGTCCCAGTACAGGACGATGTCGCCGGGCTCGCGCTCGGCGGCAGGCACGGCGGTACCGCCGACGTGCTCCAGCAGCGGGGCGATCGCGTTGGCGAGCGGATGCACGTTGACCAGCCTAAACCTGGTCCTCGTCGGTATCGCCGACGGTCACCTGCAGGGTGATCCGATTCGCTCCGGTGTCCAGCACGGTGTCCAGCACGGCGACCAGCGCGGGCAGCAGCGCCTCGCGCTCGCCGCTGATCGAGGTGCCCAGCGGGCCGAATTCGGGCTCCAGCCCGGCGGCGCGGAGGCAGTCGCGGGCGGCCACGGCGTGCGCCGGCGGCTCGCCTTCTCCCTCGAAGGGCTCGGTGGTGAACTCGGCTCGCAAGATCATTGGCGTGACCTCCCGGTTGAACCGTATCGGCCGAGGCGGTCTCGCCGCCGGAGGACCGGGACCGGGTGCTTCTGCGCTGGTCGGGCCCGCCACCGGTGACCGGTGGGTAGCCGGGGGTGGGGCGTTGACCGTCGGCGGTCTTCTCGCTAAACTACCGTTATACAGAATAATCTTTCCGCATAACGAAATTTCCACCCGAGGGGGTGCCGATGAATCCGAACCGCTACGACGTCAACCTCTCGATCCTGTTCAACGAACTGGACGTGCTGGACCGTCCCGCCGCGGCGAAGGCCGCCGGATTCGACAAGGTGGAGTTCTGGTGGCCGTTCGCGGTCGCGGTGCCCACCGACCGCGAGGTGGACCGGTTCGTACAAGCGATCTCCGACGCCGGGGTGTCGCTGGTGGGCCTGAACTTCTTCGCCGGTGACATGCCCGCGGGGGAGCGCGGCGTGCTGTCGAATCCGGACCGGGCCGGCGAGTTCGCCGACAACGTCGACATCGCCGTGGGCATCGGCGAGCGGCTGGGCTGCCGTGCGTTCAACGCGCTGTACGGCAACCGGATCGACGGTGTCGACGCGCAGGCGCAGGACGACGTGGCCGCCGAGAGTCTGGTCCGCGCCGCGAAGGGCACTGCCCGGATCGGCGGTACGGTGCTCATCGAGCCGGTCAGTGGTACGCCCGCGTACCCGCTGAAGACCGCCGCCGACGCGCTCGCGGTGATCGACCGCGGGCACAACCAGGGCGGCGTGGACAACCTGCGGTTGCTGTTCGACCTGTACCACCTGACGGTCAACGGCGACGACCCCGACGCGGTGATCGACCGGCACGCCCGGAGCATCGGGCACGTGCAGATCGCCGACGCGCCGGGCCGCAACGAGCCGGGCACCGGCGAGATCGACTTCGAGCACTACTTCGACAAGCTCGACTCGGCGGGCTACACCGGCCACATCGGACTGGAGTACAAGCCGAGCGGGGCCAGCGCCGACAGCTTCGGCTGGATCAAGCGCTGACCGCTGAAACAACCATAAAGATCGCATTCAGAAGTCGCACGGTTTAGGGCATGATCGCGACCGTCAGGTAAGCGGCGAAGCCGCTTTCCACCACCCTCGCAACCTGCACCGCCGCGGGTTCTGAGAAGGCTTCTCGCGAGGACAGCCCCAGCGTGGCGTATTGGTCATACATGAGTCGGGGATCCCGGAGTCGAGAAGGCTTCTCAGGTTCCGCTACCCGCACCGCTGAGCAACGCGACCCGCGCACTCTTTTGCCACGGAGGTACCACAACCATGAGCAAGGTCGGATTCATCGGGCTGGGCATCATGGGCGGCCCGATGGCGGCCAACCTGGTCAAGGCCGGCCACGAGGTCACCGGCTACAACCGCAGCCAGGCCAAGGTCGACCAGCTGGTCGCCGACGGTGGCAAGGCGGCGGGCAGCGTGGCCGAGGCCGTCCGCGACGCCGAGATCATCTTCACCATGCTGCCGGACTCGCCGGACGTCGAGAACGTCGTGCTGGGCGACGACGGGGTGCTGGCCAACGCCAAGCGAGGCGCGCTGCTCATCGACTGCAGCACGATCCGCCCCGACGTCTCGCGCCGCGTCGCCGAGGCTGCCGCCGAGAAGGGTGTGCGGGCGATCGACGCGCCGGTCAGCGGCGGTGAGCCGAAGGCGATCGACGGCACGCTGTCGATCATGGCCGGCGGCGAGGCCGACGCGTTCGCGGCAGCCGAAGCGGTGCTGGGCGCCGTCGGCACCACGATCGTCCACGTTGGACCCGCCGGGGCCGGGCAGACAGTCAAGGCGGCCAACCAGCTGATCGTCGCGGGCAACATCGGGCTGGTAGCCGAGGCCCTGGTGTTCCTGGAGGCGCACGGCGTCGACACCGAGGCGGGCCTGAAGGTGCTCGGCGGCGGACTCGCCGGCAGCACCGTGCTCGACGCCAAGGGCGCGAAGATGCGCAACCGCGAGTTCGCGCCGGGCTTCCGGCTCGAATTGCACCACAAGGACATGGGTATCGTGCAGGCCGCCGCGCGCGACGCGGGCCTGTCGATCCCGCTCGGTTCGCTGGTCAGCCAGCTCGTCGCCGCCGCGGTCGCGCAGGGCGATGGGAAGCTCGACCACTCCGGGCTGCTCAAGCAGATCACGCGGCTCAACGGTCGCGACTGAGACCGCGGTGTCGCGCGGGGAGTTCCTCGTCTCCTGCGGCCACGGCCCCGCGCGACACCGCCACCCACCCCGTGGGTGTGCAATTTCAATGGAAATCGGACCTCTGATTTCCATTGAAATTGCGGAAGATCGCGCCAGCACTCGCCCGACCGGGCGACCTCAAAGCAGCAAGACGATCACGGGTCTGCGGTCCAGCGCCGCCAAGCAACCAGAACCGCCGACCCGTTCCCAACCAGGTGCACTGAGAGCCTGTCGGCGAATGCCGTCCGCGCCTTTGGAAGCGGCGTAGCCGCTTGCTTCACCTTGCCAAGACGACCATCGGCGGGTTCTGAGAGGTTTTCTGGCGAGGACGCCCCCTCCGCCGTGTATTGGACATACATCAGGAGGGGCACCCGCAGTCCAGGGAACCTCTCTCAGGTTCCGCTAAGCGACCACCCACCCAGACCATTCACCAACAGACTCTGAAGGCGCCGCACCCGAGAGGAAGTCTTACACCATGCCCAAAGTTCCTGTCATGCAGGCCGTCGTCGACGTGCTCAAGTCCGAGGGTGTCGACATCACCTTCGGTTGCCCCGGTGCGGCCATCCTCCCGCTGTACTCGGCGATGGAGGACAGCGGCATCAAGCACCTGATCGTGTGCCACGAAGAGGGCGCGACCCACATGGCCGACGGTTGGGCCCGTACCAACGGCAACGTCGGAGTGGCCATCGGCACCTCGGGTCCGGCGGGAACGAACATGATCACCGGCCTCTACACCGCGCAGGCCGACTCCATCCCGATCCTGTGCATCACCGGCCAGGCGGTGTCCACCAAGCTGCACCAGGAGGCGTTCCAAGCGGTCGACATCGTCGACATCGCCAAGCCGGTCACGAAGTGGGCGGTGCAGGTCAAGGAGGCCGCGCAGGCGTCGTGGATCTTCCGCGAGGCGTTCCGCATCGCGCGCTCCGGCCGCCCCGGCCCGGTGCTGATCGACCTGCCGCTGGACGTGCAGAAGCAGGAGATCGAGTGGGATCCCGAGCTGGACGCCCCGCTGCTGATCCCGCGTGTCGAGCCGCACCAGCCGCAGGTGGAGCGCGCGCTGGACATGCTGCTGGAGGCCGAGCGGCCACTGATCCTGGCCGGTGGCGGCGTGATCCTCGGCGAGGCCTACGAGCAGGTGCGGGATCTGGCGGAACTGCTGGGCGTCCCGGTGCAGATCACGTTGATGGGCAAGGGTTCCTTCCCCGAGGACCACGAGCTGTTCGCCGGCATGACCGGCGTCCAGACCAGCCAGCGCTACGGCAACCAGTCGTTCCTGGAGTCCGACCTGGTGCTGGCGTTGGGCGCCCGCTTCGGTGACCGGCACACCGGCGCGCTGGACGTCTATCGCGGTGAGCGCAAGTTCATCCACGTCGACATCGAACCGACCCAGATCGGCAGGGTCTTCGGCCCCGACCTGGGCATCGTCTCCGACACCCGGCTGTTCCTGGACGCCCTGCTGGAAGCCGCCCGCAAGCACGGGGCGATCAAGGACTACTCGGCGTGGGTCGAGCGGGTCGGCGTCCTCAAGCAGACGCTGACCAGGCCCGACGACTACGACACCGTGCCGATCAAGGCGCCGCGGGTGTACCGGGAGATCAACGAGATCTTCCCGCCGGAGGCGTACTTCGTCACCGCGATCGGGCTCTACCAGATCTGGGGCGGGCAGTTCCAGACCGCGCACCGCCCGCGGCACTACCAGGTGTGCGGCCAGGCCGGCCCGCTCGGCTGGGAGATCCCGGCCGCGATCGGCGTGAAATCGGCCGAGCCGGACGCGGAGGTCGTCGCGGTCGTCGGCGACTACTCCTTCCAGTTCCTGGTCGAGGAGCTGGCGGTGGCCGCCCAGTACGACCTGCCGTTCGTGATCATCATGCTGAACAACGAGTACCTGGGCCTGATCCGCCAGGCCGAGGGCGACGCGTCCGGGATGAAGACCGAGGTGGACACACTACGACGAGTACGGCACCGACAACGTCAAGATCATGGAGGCCTACGGCTGCTCGGGCCGCCGGGTGTTCGAGCCCGGCGACATCGCCGAGACCATCGAGTGGGCCCGCAAGGAGGCTGTCGCCACCAGCCGCCCGGTCCTGGTCGAGGTGATGATCGAGCGGGAGGCCAACACGGCCCGCGGCATCCGCATCGACGCCATGATCGAACCCGAACCCGTTCCCAACGCGTAACCGCTTCTTGGGGTGCGGAGGCCGACCGACGCGTACGGGAACCGCGGCGGTCGGTCCTGTCACACACTCACTCCCGCACCGTTCACGAAACGTGTCAAAACGTTCCGTGAGCAGATGACTTGCGCCACCTGCGTTGACCATCAGGAAGACTGGTGGCCTTCACGCTTCCTCGACCACTGCCAGCACGAACGCTGGTCTGACACGGTCTCCACGTGCGTTTGGCCTTGCGGCCGGTTCCCACGCAACTCGCGGTACCTGACGTGTTTCACCTGCCGCCGCAGGAAAACCGCTGACCGGGCTTGGCTTTCGCTCGGTCAGCAAAGCAACACACTACACCACGCTCTGTCACACATTGACACAGGATCCGGAACTGTCAGTAACCCCCGGGCGGGGCTTCAGGGCAGCCCTGCGCGAGGTGCGCTCGCCGTGAACGCGCGGTGGCGTGGACGGCGAGCGCGCCCCGCATTCCCCATGGACGGGGTCCTCGGGTGGAATACCCGAATGGCCCCTTGGTGTCCTCCGCCGAGCACGTGCCGGGCGTCTCGGCGGAGGATGCCGCCCTATCGATCGGAGTTGGTTGTGCCTGGTCCCGTCCTCATCGCGCCGGACAAGTTCAAGGGCTCGCTGACCGCGCCGGAAGTAGCCGAGGCGGTGGCCGCCGGTCTGCGCAGGGTCCGCCCCGACGTGCAGGTGCGGTTGGCGCCGGTGGCCGACGGCGGGGACGGTACCGTGCAAGCGGCGCTGGCCAGCGGCTACGTGTCGGTGCCGGTGCGGGTCGCGGGCCCGGTCGGCGAGCCGGTGGACACCGAGATCGCGATCGACGGCGACACCGCCGTGGTGGAGCTGGCATCGGCATCCGGGCTGGCGCTGCTCGACCCGGACGAGCTCGCCCCGCTGGCGGCCTCCAGCGAGGGGACCGGCGAGGCCATCCTGGCGGCGCTCGACGCGGGCGCGCGGAACGTGGTGCTGGGCGTCGGTGGTAGTGCGTGCACCGACGGCGGCGCCGGAATGCTCACCGTCCTGGGGGCGCGGGTCTTGGACGCTGCGGATAACCCGTTGCCCCCAGGCGGTGGACCACTTTCCCGAGTGGCCGCGGTGGACCTGTCCGGCCTGGATCCCCGGCTGGCCGAAACGAACTTCGTCCTCGCGTCCGATGTGGACAATCCGCTGCTCGGCGAGCGCGGTGCGGCGCACGTGTACGGGCCGCAGAAGGGTGCGGACCCGGACCAGGTCCGCTTCCTGGACGAGGCGCTGGGGCGCTGGGCGCGCGCGGTGCTGGCCGCCGGCGGTCGCGATGTCGCCGAGCAGCCGGGCGCCGGGGCGGCCGGTGGCGTCGGCTACGGGGCGCTCGCGGTGCTGGGCGCGCGGATGCGGCCCGGCGTCGACGTGATCCTGGAGCTGATCGACTTCGACCGTCAGCTGGACGGAGCCCGCCTGGTAATCATCGGCGAGGGCGCCATCGACGAGCAGACCCTGCACGGCAAGGGCCCGGCCGGAGTCGCCGCCCGCGCCTTCGAAGCGGGAGTCCCCGTGGTCGCCATCGCGGGCCACTGCCAGCTCACCCCGGAACGCCTGCGCGAAGCGGGCATCGAAGCGGCCTACGCCCTCACCGACATCGAATCCGACCCGCAGCGTTGCATCCGCGAAGCGGCCACCCTCCTGGTCGACCTCGGCGAACGCCTCGCCCAAGACCGCCTGTAGGTGCTCGAAAAACTGACCCGATAGTCCACGCGGCGAGCGCCTGTGCGCCGTGGCCCAGGCCGGGGGTCGGCGTGTGCGTCCCGATGGGCGCCGGCGAAATCGCGAACCGAGGGCTGCGCGCGTTTTCGGGTGCCGTAGCCGCGGAAGCGCGCACGGGTCACCGGCTCGGGCTGGGAACGGAAGTCGAGAGCACTGGCCCTTGACCCGATCCGCACCTAGGTTCAACACTTTGTTGAATACCTGTGATGAGGAGGTAACCGCGTTGCCCGAACCAACCACCGGGGCGTTCGACGTCGTGTTCCGCGCGCGACGGCTCATCGGCCCGAACGGGGAGACGTCCGGCAGCGTCGGCGTCCGCGACGGCCGCATCGCCGCCGTCGAGCCGCTGGGCGCCCAGCTCGACGCCGCCCGCACCCTCGAGCTCGCCGAGGACGAGGTCCTGCTGCCGGGGTTGGTCGACAGCCACGTGCACGTCAACGACCCGGGCCGCACGGAGTGGGAGGGCTTCGACACCGCGACCCGCGCTGCGGCGGCCGGCGGCGTCACGACCATCCTCGACATGCCGCTGAACAGCCTGCCGCCGACGATCGACACCGGCGCGCTGGAGGTCAAGCGCAAGACGGCGCGCGAGAAGGCGCACGTCGACGTCGGTTTCTGGGGCGGCGCGGTGCACGGCAACCTCGCCGAGCTGCGCGGGCTGCACGAGGCCGGCGTGTTCGGCTTCAAGTGCTTCCTGCTGCACTCCGGGGTCGACGAGTTCCCGCCGCTGAACCCGACCGAGCTGGACGAGGCGCTGCGCGAACTGGCCCGCTACGACGCGCTGATGATCGTGCATGCCGAGGACTCCGACGCCATCGAGCACGCCCCGACGGCGCACGGCGAGACCTACGGCGACTTCCTGAACTCCCGGCCGCGCGGCGCCGAGAACGTGGCGATCGCGCAGGTCATCGAGCTGGCGCGGCGCATCGGGGCGCGGGTGCACATCCTGCACCTGTCGTCTTCGGATGCTTTGCCGATGATCGCCTCCGCGCGCGCCGACGGCGTCCGGGTCACCGTCGAGACCTGCCCGCACTACCTGAGCTTCAGCGCCGAGGAGGTCCCCGACGGCGCCACCCAGTTCAAGTGCTGCCCGCCGATCCGCGAGGCCCGCAACCGCGAACTGCTGTGGCGGGGCCTGGCCGACGGGATCATCGACTGCGTGGTCAGCGACCACTCGCCGTGCACCCCGGAGCTCAAGCGCTTCGACATCGGTGACTTCGGCGTGGCCTGGGGCGGGGTTTCCAGCCTCCAACTGGGCCTTTCGGCGGTGTGGACGCAGGCGCGGGTGCGCGGCCACGGCCTCGCGGACGTCGTGCAGTGGATGTCCCGCAAGCCCGCCGACCTCGCCGGGCTGCAGCGCAAGGGCTCCATCGCGGTCGGCAACGACGCGGACTTCTGCGTGTTCGCGCCGGACGACGCGTTCGTCGTCGACGTCGCCAAGCTGTACCACCGCAACCCGGTCTCGCCGTACCACGGGCGCCCGCTGTCCGGCGTGGTGCGCGAAACCTGGCTGCGCGGCAAGCAGATCGTCGGCCCGGACGTGGAAATGACCGCGCTGCAAGGGAATTTGCTCACCCGTCAGGGCGGCTAGTGCTCAGCGCCTGAGAAGCGGCGGACCGCGCCGCCGTGGTGGACGCGCTGATCGCCGTGGCCAGCAGGGAAAGCTGCGCGGCGCGGACGTCGCACATGCGGCGGTGGAGCTCGTCGGGCGCGACGAGATGGTGCTGGGGTGGGTGGTGCAGGAGGTGCGCGATGCGGCGCGAGCCGGACTGGTGCAGCTGTCGTGGGAGCTGGTCGCGGTGGCCGTGAGTCTTTTGGGCAGCGGTAGAGGCTGTTTCCAAGCTCGTCCTGCGTGGCGGTGCGGAAGCGGAACCCGGACGTCGTCTGGACTGCGGGACCCACGAGTCATGGATGCCGCACCACGCCGCCGCTGTGCTCGCCAGACGTCTCTATGGCGACCCGAAAGGTTCACGCCCCGGACCTGCGGAAACGCGGTATCGCAGTCTGGGACCGGCCGCTGTCCTGGCCGGGGCACGCGAGAGGGGGCGTGGTCCCCATGTAACCCCGGTGACCAGGGCTGACGTACGCTGAGTAATCGTGCTCGTCATTGCGCTGGACACCTCGACCCCCGCGGTCACGGCCGGGCTGGTCGCCTTGGACGACGGTTCGCCGCGCGTCCTCGCCGAGCGCGTCACGGTCAACCCGCGTGCGCACGGCGAACTCCTCATGCCGCAGCTGGTGGACGTCATGACCGAGGCTGGGCGCGAACTCGCCGATGCCGATGCGATCGTCGTCGGCGCCGGCCCCGGCCCGTTCACCGGCCTCCGCGTCGGCATGGCCACCGCAGCGGCGCTCGGCCAGGCCTGCGGCCGCCCCGTGCACCCCGTGTGCAGCCTCGACGCGATCGCCGCGCAGGCCGCCGCCGAAGGCCCCCTGCTGGTCGCCACCGATGCGCGCCGCAAGGAGGTCTACTGGGCCGCCTACGACGCCGCGCGGACCCGGATCGACGGCCCGCACGTGCAGCGCCCGGCAGCGGTCCCGACCGGAGATTTCGGCGTGGCCGCGGGGGAAATGGCCGAGGCGCTGGGCATCGAGGTCGTCGGGCCGCGCTACCCCACTCCGGTGGGGCTGGTCGCGGCGGCGCGTGCGGTGCTGCAGTCCGAGCCTGCCCCGCTGGTGCCGCTCTACCTGCGGCGGCCGGACGCCGAAGCGCCGGGCAAGCGGAAATCCGTGCTGACTAGGGGTGGGAAGTGACCGACCGCGCGACGACCGCGCTGCGGGTGCTGAAGCTGCGCCGCAGCGACCTGAAGCGCTGCGCGGAGCTGGAGCAGGTGCTCTTCCCCGGTGACGACCCGTGGTCGTGGGCCGCGTTCGCCGCGGAGCTCGACCAGGGCCACTTCTACGTCGGCGCCTACGTCGACGAGCACCTGATCGGATACGCCGGGCTCGCCGTCGTCGGCCGCGCGCCGCACGCCGAAGCCGAGGTGCACAGCATCGGCGTCGACCCGGCGCACCAGGGCAGCGGCGTGGGCAAGGCGCTGCTGCGCGCGCTGCTGGCCAGGGCCGACGAGCAGCGGGCGACGACGTTCCTGGAAGTGCGCACCGACAACGAAGCCGCGATCGGGATGTACCGGAAGCACGGCTTCGAGATCGTCGGGCTGCGCAAGCGCTACTACCAGCCGTCCGGGGCGGATGCGCACACCATGCGACGTCCCGCATCCCCGGCGGAAAGTGCGGATACGGTCACTGCGGAGGGCGCGTCATGACTGCGGACCGAGTGGTGCTCGGCATCGAGAGCTCGTGCGACGAGACCGGCGTTGGCCTGGTCCGGCTGGCCGCCGACGGCACGGTCGAGCTGCTGGCCGACGCGGTGGCATCCAGCGTCGACGAGCACGCCCGCTTCGGCGGCGTCGTGCCGGAGATCGCCAGCCGCGCGCACCTGGCGGCGATGGCCCCGACGATGCGCCGTGCGCTGGACGAATCCGGCCTCGAACTGTCCGATGTGGACGCCATTGCGGTCACCGCGGGGCCGGGCCTGGCCGGGGCGCTGATGGTCGGCGTCGCGGCGGCCAAGGCCTACTCGGCCGCGCTGGGCGTGCCGCTGTTCGGCGTCAACCACCTCGGCGGACACGTCGCGGTCGACACCCTCGAACACGGGCCGCTGCCGGAGCGCTGCCTGGCGCTGCTCGTCTCCGGCGGGCACACGCAGCTGCTGCTGGTGGAGGGCATCGGGGAGCAGATCACCGAGATCGGCTCCACGATCGACGACGCCGCCGGTGAGGCCTACGACAAGGTGGCCCGCATCCTCGACCTGCCGTACCCGGGCGGCCCGCCCATCGACAAGCAGGCGAAGCTGGGCAACCCGAAGGCCGTCGCGTTCCCGCGCGGGCTCACCGGGCCCCGCGACTCCAGGTACGACTTCTCCTTCTCGGGGCTGAAGACGGCGGTCGCGCGCTGGGTCGAGACCGAGCAGCGCGCGGGCCGGGAGATTCCGGTGGCGGACGTGTGCGCGTCGTTCCAGGAGGCCGTGGCCGATGTGCTGACGGCGAAGGCGGTGCGCGCGGCGCGGGATCTGGACGTGGACACGCTGGTGATCTCCGGCGGTGTCGCGGCGAACTCCCGCCTGTCGGAGCTGGCGGCCCAGCGCTGCGCGGAAGCGGGCATCACGCTCCGCGTGCCGCGCCCCCGCCTGTGCACCGACAACGGCGCGATGATCGCGGCGCTCGGCGCCCACGTCCTCGCCGCGGGCGCCAAGCCGTCGCCTCTGGACATGCCCGCCAACCCGGGCCTCCCGGTCGGCACCATCGTCGTCCAGTAGCCCGATGGTGTAGATCTTTCCGCAATTTCAATGGAAATCAGAGATCCGATTTCCATTGAAATTGCGGACCCGACAACTCGGTGCCGGGTGTTGCCCGATTCTGGTGCGGGTGGTGATCGGGTTTACTACTCCCCGTCCGTCGTCGTGCCGTTCGCGGCGGACCACTGGATGTAGCCGTACTGGAAGTCGTTGCGGCGACCGCCCGGGACCGCGAACTCGCCGGTCTTCGGGTAGCCCAGGTACGAACGTTCCCACGAGCGTGGATCAGCGTTCGCGGATCCGCCCGTACACGTCGTGCGATCCGGTTTCCGGGCTCCAGTAGGTCGATGCAGGGAAGCCGGCGGTCACCCGACGAAGTGGTTGTACCGGCCGGCACCGTCCGGTGTGGACAGTTCTTCGGTGGTCGGCGGGCCGAACTTGCCGTGCGCGCCGAGTTGCAGGTACTTCGCAAGTTTTCCGGCGCCGATGTCGCTGCCGAACGGCGGGCTTTCCGGTGTCCGCACTAGATTCCCCTACGCGTCGAAGCGCAGCGTCCAGATCTTCTTCGTGGTGTAGTCGCCGAAGAGGTGATCAACGGCGCCACCAGAAGGCCTTGGTGGTGGCGAGGAACTCGCGCCGGGCACCGCGGGCGGAGACCCGGCGCAGGCCGTCGGCAGCCGCGTCGTGGCCGACGCCGTGGGCGTCGATGCCTGCGCGCCGGCACAGCGCCACGGCGCGGCGGAGGTGGAACCGCGTGGTCACGACGGTGATCTTGCGCAGCCCGAAGTCCTCGGAGGCACGCCGGCACGAGGACCAAGTGTCCACACCGGACTCGTCCAGGACCACCGAGGACGCGGGAATCCCGTGGGACACCAAGTAATGCCGCATCACGGCGGGCTCGCTGTGCCCGCGGGATTCCGGGCTGCCGCTGACGATGATCCGCCGGACCTTGCCCGCCTCGAACAACGCGCGTGCCACGTCCAACCGGCCCTGCAGGATCCGGCTCGGCAGGCCGTCCCAGCGCACCCCCGCGCCGAGCACGAGCGCGAACTCGGTTGCACGCACGTCGCGAACGGCCTTGATGCGCCCGGCGCTGCGCACCCACGACCAACCGGATGGCAGCCCCACGGCCGCTCCGAGCCCGACCAGCCCCACCCACAGTCCGCGCACCGGCCAAGTGTGCCATCCCCGCTGACCGGCTTCGGCCGGTTATCGTATCCCGACCGGCTGACAGGGGCACCCGGCTCCGAGGAACCGGGTGCCCCCGCACCGGAGACCGGTGCCGCGGGCGGAATGCGCGGCGCGGCAACGAGAACCCGCAGGACGTCCGGCCGGCGGCGCCTCCGGCCGGGTTGAGCACCGTGTTGCGGTCTTCGACGACGAACGACTTCGCCGTCTCCGCCGGAGCGTCCTTCTTGGACACGTACGGCAGCACCCGGTAGTCGGCGCGCAGTCCGGTCCCGCTGAACTTGGTGCGCACGTAGACCCGCCGGTTGGCGTAGAACTTCACGTGCGGGTTCTCCTTGAGCACGTCGTCGTTGCCGGTGTCGTTGCCGGTGTCGTTGCCGTCCCCGCCGCTGGTGACGGAGGTGGTGACGGACTCGGTGCCGACGGCCCGCGACTCGGGATCGTCGTACGTCCGCTTGATCTCGGCCGCCCAGTGGAGCCTCCGGCGCGGTTCGCCCACCGGTGGCGTGCTATTCGGCGTCGAGGACTCGGCGGGTCGCCGCGATCACCTTGGTCAGCGTCTCGTTCAGTTGCTCCAGTTCGGAGACCTGCATGTCGAGGAGTTCGACGACGCGGTACGGGATCTTCTCGGCCACGGCGCGCAGCTCCCGGCCCTTGTCCGTCAGCCCGACGGCGAGCAGCCGCTCGTCCTCGGTGCTGCGGCGCCGTTCGAGGTAGCCGATCGATTCGAGGCGCTTGAGCAGCGGCGACAAGGTGGCCGGATCGGCCTGGAGAATGCCGCAGAGGTCCTTCGCCGATCGCGGAGACTGCTCCCAGAGAGCGAGCATCACGAGGTACTGCGGGTGCGTCAGGTTGAGCGGCGTCAGCAGCGGCCGGTAGACGGAGATGACGTTGCGCGAGGCGACGGAGAGCGCGAAGCACACCTGGCGATCGAGGGCGAGCGGGTCCTCGCCGAGGTCGATCTGGTTCATCGCGGGAGTTCCTTCCGGCCGGGTGCCGACGGTCACGCTAATCATTAGCGTACTAATGATTAGTATATCGGTGTTCTCGGACGCCTTCGGCGAAGGAGGGGACGTGGTCGCTGACCGACGAATCCGGCCCAACCCGGTGCAGTGGATCTGGTACGCCTTCGGCGGGCGGTTGCCGGAGCGCTGCCGCGAATGGGTGCTGCACGACATCACCTGCCGCACCTGGGTGCTGCGGCACCTCGCGCGCAGCCTGGTCCAGATTTCCCCGGGGCTGCTCTTCCTGCTGCTGCCGGGGCCGTTCTGGATCCGGGCGATGTCTGTTCTGGGCGGGGTGATCCTGGCGGTCTGGTACTCGATGTCGTACCTGGAGCACACCAGCGAGTACCGGCTCGTCAAGCACGGCTACCCGTTGGGTACGGGCAAGGAGGTGCGCGAGCAGGCGAGGGCCGCCGTTCGCGCCCAGCGGGCGCAGCGGTACGCCGAGCTCTACCGCCACCAGCCGGAGCAGTGAACTCGGCGCGGCGCTACTTCGGGCGCCAACCGGCTCGGGTCGGCGGGCCGGGCGGGCCGGGCGGGCGCGCGGGTCGGGGGCGGCGCTCCCAGGGGCGGTTCGCGGGCTTCGAGAGGGCGGGCATGCCAGGCAACCTAGGGCACCGAGCGGGGCGGATGTGAACCACTTCGTGGCATTGGTGACATTTCCCGCATGCCGATCTACCAGCGAAGATCACGCAGCGCAGATCATCGGTGACAACTTCCCAGGTGACAGCGCCCACAAGCCGCTCCGCTACGATCTGTAATCGCCGCAACCGGCATCGTGAGGAGTCATCATGACTGCTGTGCCCAAGACGCCCCACCACTTGCTGACGGTCGCGGAGTACGCCGAGCTTGGCGAGGACGATCGCCACCGCTACGAACTCCAAGAGGGAAGCCTGGTCGTGTCACCGAGCCCGTCGCCCGATCATGGTGCCGCGTTGTTGGCGCTCGCCACGCAGATCGCTCCGCAGTTGCCGCGTCATCTGGAGCAGCTCCTGGAACTCGACGTCGATCTGGCGCTCGTGCCGGCCGATCGGCCTGGCTTCGTGCGGCGTCCAGATCTGATCGTTGTTGATCGGAAGGCCCGGCAGCGGGTTCGACAGGACGGTGGGTTGCTGCGGGCGAGCGAGGTGGTGGTCGTCGTCGAGGTCGTCTCGCCTGGTTCGCGCCGGATTGACCACGTGATCAAGCGCGACGAGTACGCCGACGCGGGAATTCCGCACTACTGGATCGTCGACCTCGATGAGCCGGTGTCGTTGCTCGCCTGCCACCTCGCCGAACCGTTCGGCTACCAAGATCCGGGGGACGTTGCGGGCGAGTTCGTCACAGAGGTGCCGTTCCCGGTCCGGCTACGGCTGGACGAGCTGGTGGAATGAGCGGGAGCATGCGCTCGCCGGTGCTCCGACATCCCGTGGTGCGGGTAGTTGTTGAGCGTTGGCACTCTCATCGGTAGAGTGCTAGCAGAACGGCACCGCAGCGCCCCGGCACCCGCGACGACGGGGAGCCACGGAGCCGTCTTAACCCAGACAACGCTTCGAAGGCCCCAGAAGGTGGAGGTCACACCGTGGCGAGCATTAAGCCGCTTGAGGACAAGATCGTGGTCCAGGCGAGCGAGGCCGAGACGACGACTGCGTCCGGCATCGTGATCCCGGACACCGCCAAGGAAAAGCCCCAGGAGGGCGAGGTTCTGGCTGTCGGCCCGGGTCGCGTCGACGACAAGGGAAACCGTATCCCGGTAGATGTCAAGGAAGGCGACGTCGTCATCTACTCGAAGTACGGCGGCACCGAGGTCAAGTACAACGGCGAGGAGTACCTGATCCTCTCCGCCCGCGACGTGCTGGCTGTCGTCAACTGACGCTTCCGCACCAAGCGAGCAATGCCGCCCCGGCGGTCCCGGCCGCGGGACCGCCGGGGCGGTCGCACGTCCGGGGCAGCGGGACTTGTCGATGGAACAAGTACGGCCTCAATAGATCAGGTACCCATGAAGGGCTGTTGGAACCATGGCTAAGCAGATCACCTTCGACGAGCAGGCGCGCCGCGCGCTGGAGCGCGGTGTCAACCAGCTCGCCGACGCGGTGAAGGTCACCCTCGGGCCGCGCGGTCGGCACGTCGTGCTGGACAAGCAGTTCGGCGGGCCGCAGATCACCAACGACGGCGTGACCATCGCCCGCGAGATCGAGCTGAGCGACCCGTTCGAGAACCTGGGCGCCCAGCTCGCCAAGAACGTCGCGACGAAGACCAACGACGTCGCCGGCGACGGCACCACCACCGCCACCGTGCTCGCCCAGGCGCTGGTCCGCGAGGGCCTGCGCAACCTGGCCGCGGGCGCCAACCCGGCGGCGCTGAACAAGGGCGTCCAGGCGGCCACCGACGCCGTCGTCGAGTCGCTCAAGGCCAAGGCCACCCCGGTCAAGGGCCGCGACAACATCGCCCAGATCGCCACCGTCTCCTCCCGCGACGAGACCATCGGCGCGCTGATCGGCGAGGCGATGGAGAAGGTCGGCGAGGACGGCGTGATCAGCATCGAGGAGTCCTCGACGCTGGCCACCGAGCTGGAGATCACCGAGGGCGTCCAGTTCGACAAGGGCTTCATCTCCCCGCACTTCGTCACCGACGCGGAGCGGCAGGAGGCGGTGCTGGAGGACTCGCAGATCCTGGTGCACCGGGAGAAGATCTCCAGCCTGCAGGACCTGCTGCCGCTGCTGGAGAAGATTGCGCAGGGCGGCAAGCCGCTGCTGATCATCGCCGAGGACGTCGAGGGCGAGGCGCTGTCCACCCTGGCCGTCAACGCGCTCCGCAAGACGCTGAAGGTCGTCGCGGTCAAGGCACCGTTCTTCGGCGACCGCCGCAAGGCGTTCCTGGACGACCTCGCGGTCGCCACCGGCGCCCAGGTCATCGCGCCGGAGGTCGGGCTCAAGCTGTCCGAGGCCGGCCCCGAGGTCCTCGGTTCGGCCCGCCGGGTCACCGTGACCAAGGACACCACGACCATTGTGGACGGCCGTGGCAAGGCCGAGGACGTCAAGGAGCGGGCCGACCAGATCCGCAAGGAGATCGAGGCCACCGACTCCGACTGGGACCGCGAGAAGCTGCAGGAGCGGCTGGCCAAGCTGGCCGGCGGCGTCGCGGTGATCAAGGTCGGTGCGGCCACCGAGACGGAGCTCAAGGAGCGCAAGTCGCGCATCGAGGACGCCGTCGCCGCCGCCAAGGCAGCGGCGGAGGAGGGCAGCGTCCCCGGCGGTGGGTCCAGCCTGATCCACGCCGCCAAGGTGCTGGCCGACGACCTCGGGCTCACCGGTGACGAGGCCACCGGCGTGCAGCTGGTGCGCCGCGCGCTCGACGCCCCGCTGTTCTGGATCGCCCACAACGCGGGCCAGGAAGGCGCCGTCGTGGTCTCCAAGGTCCGCGACCTCGACTGGGGCGCCGGCTACAACGCGGCGACCGGTGAGTACGGCGACCTGGTCCAGTCCGGCATCGTCGACCCGCTGAAGGTGACCCGCTCCGCAGTCGCCAACGCGGCCTCCATCGCCCGCATGGTGATCACCACCGAGAGCGCGGTCGTGGAGAAGCCGGAGGAGAAGCCGGAAGCCGCCGGGCACGGACACGGGCACGGGCACTGAGCCCGGGCTCGTGACCGCGTAGCCGGACCGGCACGCGCGAAAGATCGGGGCGGCACCCACATCCTGGGTGCCGCCCCGATCTCTTTCTCACCCTGCCCGGAGTCGAATGACGCCCCTCGTGGTCATTCGACTCCGGTGGCCGTTCGCGGTCCTCGCCGCGGCGGCCGGCACAAGCGCATCAGCTGGCTGCGACCGCCAGCTGCTGGCGCTTGCGTGCCTTGATGATCACTTCTCGCTCCGATTCCGACAGTCCGCCCCAGATGCCGTACGGCTCCTGCACGGCAAGTGCGTGGGTCCGGCACTGCGCGATCACCGGGCAGTGTTGGCACACCTCTTTCGCCTTCGCCTCGCGCCGGGCTCGCGCCGGGCCACGCTCGCCGTCCGGATGAAAGAAGTACGCGCTGTCCATGCCTCGACAGGAGCCCCGTATCTGCCAATCCCAGATATCGGCGTTCGGTCCTGGAAGACGTCGAGTGTCTGCCATTGCGCAAACCACCTCCTAGCGGTGGGTCCCCTCCCCGCTGCGGCGGCGCCGCAGCCTCGCATGATCCGACCGTAGAACCGCGCCAAAACTTGTTCAACCCTTATCGCGCCAAAAGCTGTTCATCATTGGAGTGATCTTTGGGTGACGAAGATCGACGCCCAGCAGGCTTGCCCTCCACGAGCCAGAACCGGAACATGTCCCGCGTGACGACGCGGCCGGAACCTGTGCAGGGACAGGACACCTCCAATCCGAGCGCCGATCCGGGGCCGGTCGAGGGCCCCGACGACGCTGCGTCGGACGACCAGCCGCGTCTCAGCGTCGCTGCGGTGGCCCGCCGGCTCGGTGTGGCTCCCGCCACGCTGCGCACCTGGGATCGCCGGTACGGGCTCGGCCCCAGCGATCACACCAGTGGTCGGCACCGTCGGTACGGCCCGGACGACATCGCGCGCCTGGAGCAGATGCAACGAGCTCTGCTGCGAGGCGCCTCGCCCATGGAGGCGGCCCGCTACGCGCGCACCGTCGCCGCACCGCTGCCGCAGCGATACCCCGATGCGGCCGAGCAGCAAACGCAGTCCGGCGAATCCGGCGACGGACCGATGATGTTGTCCGGTGTGCTCGACGGCGCGGGCGACATCAAGTTGGCCGGCGGATCCAATACTGGCGGGCGCGGGCTGAAGCTCACCGGAGCCGGATCGCGCACCCGCGGCCTGGGGCGCGCGGCGCTCGCGCTGGACTCCTGGTCCGTGCAGCGGTTACTGATCGAGTCGATGGACAGTGACGGGGTCGTGGAGACCTGGCAGGGCATGCTGCAGCCGGTGCTGCGCGCGGTCAGCGAACGTCGGCAGCGGTCCGGCTCCGGCATCGAGGTCCTGCAGCTGCTGGTCGACTGCGCGTCAACCGCGCTGCGGTCGGTGATCGCGAACGCGCCGGCGCCGGTCAACCCGCGCCCGGTGGTGCTCGCGCCGGTGCCCGGCGAAGCGCAGGAGCTCGAACTCGTGGCGCTCGCCGCGGCGCTCGCGGCCAACCGCGTCGGCCACCGGCTGTTCGGTGCCGCGCTGCCGAGGGAGGGGCTGGCCGCGGCGGTGCGCCGCTCCGCGCCGGCTGCCGTGGTGCTCTGGGCGGACCAGTCGTACTACGCCTCGCCGCGTGTCCTGGACGACATCCCGATCACCCGGCAGCGCGCCCGCGCCTTCGTAGCCGGCGGCGGTTGGGCGCAGCAGGCGCTGCCCGCGCATGTGGAGCTCCTCGATTCGCTCGATGCCGCTGTGGCCCGTGTTTCGGAGACCGTTCTGAGCTGAATCGGGCACGATTGTGTCATAAGTCACACTGCGCTATACGAGTGGGGTGACACTGTTCGTGCGGACGGGCGAAACGGCGGTCACGACTGGGTGCAATCGGGTGAATACTGCAGGTACAGGGCGTGGCTGGCGGCCTCCCGGGCGGTGAACCACCCGGTCTTGGCGGCTTGCTCCGTTCCGGTGAAACCGCCTCCGACGCGGGGGACGCAAAATTTCTTGACGGATTAAGCACCGGATCGTGTCAAGGTTTTGGCCCCTGCGTCCGATAGGGGAGGTGGAACGTCACTCGCCTGCAGGAAAGGAGTTCCCGTGACGACGGTCCTGATCTGCGATGACCGACGTAGCGTCCGGGAAGGGCTCACTCGTGTGATGTCTGCTGTCCCCGGAGTGAGTCGAATCGATTGCGTTGCGCATGGTGACGAGCTGTTGGCCCGCTTCTCGCGGCAGGCCGTCGACGTCGTGCTGGTGGGCACCCAGCGTGCGGTGCCCAACGGCGTCGAGGCCACCCGTCGGCTCGTCTCTGCGCATCCGCAAGCGAACGTGATCGTGTTCGGTGCGCCGGACGACGCGGCGAGCATCGCCGCCGCGATCGCCGGTGGAGCCCGTGGCTACCTCCGCTGGGATGCTTCCCGGCCGGAGCTGGTCGCGGCGCTGGCGCACACGTTGGCGAGCACTTCGGTGCCCGCACCCCGACAGCCGTCCGACCCCGGTGTGCAGCTGACGGAGCGCGAGCTCCAAGTGCTGCGGGGCATGAGCCAGGGCAAGAGCAACGGCCAGATCGGCCGGGAGCTCTACCTCTCGGAAGACACGGTCAAGACCCACGCGCGCCGGCTGTTCCGGAAGCTCGGCGTGCGAGACCGTGCGCAAGCGGTGGCGCACGGTTTCCGCCGCGGCCTCGTCGCGTGATCGCCGCGCGCGGTGATCACCGCGCGGCTGCCGATCGGAGCGCACCGGCAGGACGATCCCGAGCTGCCGGTGCTCGGCGAGGGCGTTGGCTTGGAGCGAGCTGACGTTACGAGTGCGGCTGTAGTTCGCGTCACTTCGGCGCGGCCCGGATTCCGGGCCGAGGTCGCCGGCGCGGCGCGAACCACAGTCCACCCGATCGGACATGGCGGGATGAAACCGGCGTTTGCGGCAAATGGCGAAGATGCCCCGAAATCGTCGTTGTCGCCCGGTCGTACTACCCCTGTGAAGATCGTCTCAGATCTTCGCTTGTGGTCCACCTCGATCCCGGTGGCCTGGTCAAACGCCGCCGGGCACGGCGTCTGGTATCTCTGAATGTGTGACGACGACGGCCCCCTCCCCCCACTCCCTGTTCAACGATCGTTCCTTGCCCGGTACGGTGAGCTCGGCGCGGCGTGCGAGGCACGCGATTTCCGCCGGACGAATCCGAATCGCTTGAACGCGTAACACCAGGGCTGCTGTCTGCGATGACCAACGTGGAGGACGGGCTGGACGCTCTAGTAGGCGCCGCCGTCGACGGCGATCGTCAGTCGATCGAGCGCTTGCTGGCCGAAATCCGTCCTTTGGTGGTGCGGTACTGCCGCGCCAGAGTCGGACGAAACGAGAGGTCGTTCGCTTCGGCGGATGACGTGGCCCAGGAAGTGTGCCTCGCGGTACTGACCGCGCTGCCCACCTACAAGGACCAGGGTCGTCCATTCTTGGCGTTCGTGTACGGCATCGCCGCACACAAGGTGGCTGATGCGCATCGTGCGTCGGCACGCAACCGCTCCGAACCGGTCGCAGACGTTCCGGACACCCCGGAATCCCAGGCCGGACCGGAGCAGCGGGCCATGCAGGGTGAGCTTTCGGGCAGGATGGCGCAACTGCTTCGCGTCCTCCCGGCCAAGCAGCGGGAGATTCTGTTGCTCCGGGTGGTCGTCGGGTTGTCGGCGGAGGAAACCGCCGAAGCGGTCGGTTCTACGCCGGGCGCGGTACGCGTGGCTCAACACCGCGCGTTGGCCCGGCTGCGAAAGACGCTGTCCGCGGAGGAGGTGGTCTGAATGGCTGAGCGGAAGGGGCCCGAGGGGGAGCAGGCGGGACGCGACCCTGTCGAGTCCGGTCGGCACGAGGACCGTTCGCGCGGTGCAGACGAGCGGGACCTGACGCCCGCTGAGGAGTGCGCAGACGAGGGAACGGAACTGATCGACAACCATCGGGATTCCGACTCGGCCGAGTCCGAAACCACCGAATGCGACACCGCGTCCGCCGAGACGGGCGGTGCTGATGTGCTCGACTTCCGGCCGCGCCCGGCCGACGGGAGCGACGAGCTTGTCGACTTCGACGACTTCGGCGAAGAACCGATCGACCTGAGCGCGCTGCAAGCCGACGACGCGCTGCTGGACGTGCTCGGCGGAACCAACCCCGACGTGGCCGCGCAGGCCGACGAGCGCCCCAGCCTGGAGGCGCTGCTGGTCGCGTGGCGGCAGGACATCGACGCCGCGCCGATCGGCGCTCTCGTCAACGTGGAGACCGCAGCCTCGGCGATCGCGGCGGGCAACCGCCCGCGCCGCAGGCTCAAGCGCCGGCACCTGGTGCCGGTCGCCACCGCCGCCGCGGTCCTGATGATCACGTTCACCGGTGTTGGCGTGGCCGCTCGCGACGCGCAGCCCGGCGACATGCTGTGGGGCGTCGCCCAGGTCCTCTACACCGACCACACCCGCGCGGTCGTGGCCGCGAGCTCGGCTCGCGAGGAGCTGAACACCGCGGAGGGTGCGATCGAGCAGGGCAACCGCACCGCTGCCGAGGCCGCGCTGCGGTCCGCGCAGGAGCAGATGCGGGGCGTCGACGACGAGCACGGCCTGTCCGACCTGCGCGCCGCGCACGCTTCGTTGACCGCGCGGATGGACCACGAGCACGAGCAGACCTCGCAGCAGCCGACGTCCGAGACGCCGCCGACGCCGAGCACTTCGCCGTCGCCTTCGCAGCCGCTGCCCCCGCCGGTGCCTCCGACGGACAGCTCGTCGCAACCGCCGTCGTCGTCCACGCCGCCGGTGTCGAGCACATCGCCGAGCGCGACCAGCGGTAGCTCGGAACAGCCGTCCAGCGGCTGGGGCTCGGATCTCTTCCCCCAGAAGAGCAGCAGCAATCCGTGACGGAATGACTGCCCAGTACTCCTGAAACAGAAGAGGGGCTCTCGGTGGGGAGCCCCTCTTCTTCGTTCGTGTGCGGTGGAAAGCTTCAGTGGGTGGTTTCGCTTTCCGTCACACCGTCCGCGTAGCCGCGGCAGTACTCCCAGGTGACGTAGGCGCTGGGGTTCGGGTCGAACGCCGGCTCGTGCGGGCGCATCTGGCCGTCGTGCAGCAGCTGCTCCAGGCTGGCGCGCAGCAACTCCCAGTCGTGGTAATGGCATTCGCCGCAGTCCGCGCAGTCCACCACGATGCCGCGGAGCCCGCGGGGCTCCAGCAATGCCTGGTAGACGGCGAGATCGGTCAGGTCGGCGAGCAGTTCGGCCCGCTCCTCGTCGCCGAGCGGCGGTCCGTCGTCGGCGTCGTGATCGCCGAGTGCCATGCTCGGATCTTCCGGGTCACCCGCGAACGGGTCTGGTGGCATCGGATCGTGCGGCACGGCCCGCACGCTACCGGCTGCGTCGACCGCGTGGGGTTGTCGGGGCGGATTTCGGTGCTCGCCGTGGCGTGGCACACGTCTGCGCAGACGGGCAAACGGGCCCTGACCTGTCGTCTCTATCTCGTCTCTATCATTGAGGGAATCCCCGCCGCCGATGCCACGTTGCACGACGTAATCGCCGAGGACATCCAATCCGCATCCGCAGGTTTGTGGACCACAGCGTGAAGGAAGGCACATCCCTCGCCATGACCAGCGAACTCTCCGCACCCGGCCTCCCCTCGAAGTTCGCAACACTGGGTCTGACCTTCGATGACGTCCTGCTGCTGCCCGACGAATCCGACGTGATCCCCAGCAGCGTTGACACGTCCACCCAACTGTCCCGCAACATCCGGCTGCGGGTGCCGCTGCTGTCGGCCGCGATGGACACGGTCACCGAGGCCCGGATGGCGATCGCCATGGCACGGCAGGGCGGGGTCGGCATCCTGCAGCGCAACCTGTCCGTCGAGGAGCAAGCCGCCCAGGTCGAGGTGGTCAAGCGCTCCGAGGCCGGCATGGTCACAGACCCCGTCACGTGCTCGCCGGACGACACCCTCGCCGAGGTGGATGCGCTGTGCGCCCGCTTCCGCATCTCCGGTGTCCCGGTGACCGACCCGGACGGCACTCTCGTCGGCATCATCACCAACCGCGACATGCGGTTCGAGGTGGACTACACCCGCCGGGTGCGCGAGGTGATGACCGCCACGCCGCTGATCACCGCGCAGGTCGGCGTCACTGCGGAGGCCGCGCTCGGGCTGCTGCGGCGAAACAAGATCGAGAAGCTGCCGATCGTCGACAACGCCGGCAAGCTGCGCGGGCTGATCACCGTCAAGGACTTCGTCAAGACCGAGCAGTACCCCAGCGCCACCAAGGACCCGGACGGCCGGCTGCTGTGCGGTGCCGCGGTCGGCGTCGGCGCGGACTCGCACGAGCGCGCGATGGCGCTGGTGGACGCGGGTATCGACGTGCTGATCGTGGACACCGCGCACGGGCACTCGCGCGCCGTGCTGGACACCGTCGCGACGCTGAAGAAGGAACTCGGCAACTCCGTCGACGTCATCGGCGGCAATGTGGCGACCCGGGCGGGCGCGCAGGCGCTGGTCGACGCCGGGGCGGACGCGGTGAAGGTCGGAGTCGGGCCGGGCTCGATCTGCACCACTCGCGTCGTCGCCGGGGTCGGCGTGCCGCAGATCAGCGCCATCTACGAGGCGAGCATGGCGTGCCGCCCGGCGGGCGTGCCGCTGATCGGCGACGGCGGCATCCAGTACTCCGGCGACATCCCGAAGGCCATCGCGGCGGGTGCGAGCAGCGTCATGCTGGGCAGCCTGCTGGCCGGTACCGCCGAGTCGCCGGGCCAGCTGGTGCTGGTCAACGGCAAGCAGTTCAAGGTGTACCGGGGCATGGGTTCGCTGGGCGCCATGCAGTCGCGGGGCCAGGCGAAGTCGTACTCCAAGGACCGGTACTTCCAGGACGACGTGCTGTCCGAGGACAAGCTGGTGCCGGAGGGCATCGAGGGACGGGTGCCGTTCCGCGGGCCGCTGGCGCAGGTCGTGGACCAGCTGATCGGCGGTCTGCGCTCAGGCATGGGCTACACGGGCTCCAGCACCATCCCGGAGCTACAAGACGCGAAGCTGGTGCGGATCACGGCGGCCGGGCTCAAGGAGAGCCACCCGCACGACATCACGATGACCGTCGAGGCACCGAACTACACCACCCGCTGAGCACCACCGACCCGGCCGCCGTCTCCCCGCGAGGCGGCGGCCGGGTCGTCTCCGGCGCGGGATGGCGGGGGTGAACGGACCGTTTGCCTCGTTTGTGAGGGAGCGAACGGGCCGTTCGCTCCACCTCACCTGCGGCAGTGCGAGACGGCGGCAGCGCGAGCTTAGGTGCCCCAGTTGTACGTCGCCCGGATGCCGCAGCGAGAATGTTCCGTTGGACAGCGGTGCTGCGAGGAGGGACTGACGTGCGGGATCAGGTTGAGATCGGCATGGGCCGGACGGCCATGCGCGGCTACGACTTGGACGACGTGGAGATCGTGCCGTCCCGGCGGACCCGGTCGTCGAAGGACGTTTCGTTGTCCTGGCAGATCGACGCCTACCGCTTCGACATCCCGCTGGTCACGCACCCGACGGACGCGATCGTCTCGCCGGCCACCGCGGTGCGCATCGGCGAGCTCGGCGGTCTGGGGGTGCTGAACGCCGAGGGGCTGTGGGCGCGGCACGAGAACGTCGAGGAGAAGCTGTTCGAGGTGGTCCGCGCCGCGGAGGAGAACAGCGACCCGGAGGCCGCGATCCGGCTGCTGCAGCAGCTGCACGCCGCGCCGATCCGGGCGGACCTGCTGGCCACCGCGCTGAAGCAGATCAAGGACTCCGGTGTCACCGTGGCGGCGCGGGTCAGTCCGCAGCATGCCGAGGAGCTGACCCCGGACCTGCTCGCGGCCGGCGTCGAGCTGCTGGTCGTGCAGGGCACCATCATCTCCGCCGAGCACGTGGCCCGGAACGGCGAGCCGCTGAACCTCAAACGGTTCATCGCCGAGCTTGACGTGCCAGTGATCGCCGGTGGGGTCGGTGACTACCGCACCGCGATGCACCTGATGCGCACCGGCGCGGCCGGGGTGATCGTCGGCTTCGGGCAGTCCCGCGCGGCTACCACCACGCAGGTGCTGGGCATCGGGGTGCCGATGGCGACCGCGATCGCCGATGCCGCCGCGGCCCGCCGCGACTACCTGGACGAGACCGGCGGGCGCTACGTGCACGTGATCGCCGACGGTGCCCTGTCGTACTCGGGGGACATCGCGAAGGCGATCGCCTGCGGTGCCGACGCCGTGATGCTCGGTGAGGCGTTGACCGAGTCGGCCGAGACGCCGGCGCAGGGCTACTACTGGACGTCCGCCGCCGCGCACCCGAGCCTGCCGCGCAGCGAGATCGTCGGCTTCGCCGGTTCCGGGGCGGACCTGGAGAAGCTGCTGTTCGGCCCGAGCAGCGACCCGTACGGCACGCTGAACCTCTTCGGCGGCCTGCGCCGCGCGATGGCCAAGACGGGTTACCGGGACCTCAAGGAGTTCCAGAAGGTCGGCCTGATGCTCCGCGGTTGACCCGGTATTCGGGCGCGTAGCGCGGGTCCGGTGCTGAGCGGTTGGAGCGAGCGGACAGTTCGTGTCGTCTATCGAGGAGTTCAGGCCGTTCGCTGCACTCCGGTTTGCGGGCGTCGGCGCAGTTTTCGGGGCGTCAGCGGAGCTGGCGGTATAAGGCGCGGAGGTCTTCGGTCAGGTGGTCGGGGGCTTGGAGGGCCGGGAAGTGGCCGCCTTCGTCGAACTCCGACCAGTGCACGACGTTGTTCTCCCGCTCCGCGAACCGGCGCTGGTACCTGCTGGCCTGGGACGTCGAGCGCGCCGACTGGCGGACGTTCCGGGCCGACCGGATCGAGCCCAAGATCCCGGCCGGCCCGCGCTTCGCGCCGCGCGAGTTGCCCGGCGGCGACGTCGTCGCCTACCTCGGCGAACGGCTGCAGGTCGCGCTCTCGCAGTACCAGGCGACACTGCTGATGCCGCGGTCCGCGACGCGCCTCGCCGAGCTGATCACGCCGACCTGGGCGCTGATCGAGCCGGTGCACGAGCACTCCTGCACGCTGACCATGGGCGTCGACTCGATGCACCTGCTGGCGGTCTTCGCCGGGATGCTCGACGTGGACTTCGAAGTCGTCGGCCCGCCCGAACTCCGCGACCACCTGGCCAATCTCGGCGAGCGGTACCTGCGCGCCGCCGATCGGGCGTGACGCCGCCCGTTCGGAGTGCCCGGCTGGCGATTTCGCGCGAAATCGCCGATTTCGGAGTGCCCGGCTGGCGATTTCGCGCGAAATCGCCGATCTCCGGTGAGGTGCCCACTCCGCGTGAGGCCGGCTCCGGCGGCGGGCACCGGCAGGGTTCCACCTTCTGTGCAAAACGGGTTCGGAAAGGGGCTCGGGCACTAGCTACTGGCGAGTAGTTACGTCTAACCTGTCGCGCTCGGAAGTTCCTCTGGGCGCCGCAACTCGGCTGCTACGGCATCCAGCGCAGCGCAGCCGCGGCGGTGCCGGCGAAGGTGTGCGCGACGACGGCGGGCACGTTGCGGCGGACCGCAACCGCAGCCCGGTGAAGACGGGCACGACCAGCACGCAGGTGACCAGGAAGGACCCGATCGAGACCGGCCACGACGCGCCGGGGTACTGCCCGCCCAGCAGCTCAGCTGACCGCGCACCCCGCCCGTTGCGGCCGCGACCCAGGGCCGCGAGGCCTCGCGGGAGGGGCGGGGTCGGTGCCGCTGTGGCCTCGGTTACCTGGGACAATGGGCGCCACCGCTCTCGCCAGGAGGTTTCGACGACGTGTCCGGTACCGCAAGCAGCAACGGCCCCGACCGCAAGGGGCAGGGGCCTGTTCTCGTTGTCGATTACGGCGCTCAGTACGCGCAGCTGATCGCGCGACGGGTGCGGGAGGCGCAGGTCTACTCCGAGGTCGTGCCGCACGACATCCCGGTCGAGGACATCGCGCGCCGCGACCCGGCAGCCATCGTGCTCTCCGGCGGCCCCGCCAGCGTCTACGCCGACGGCGCGCCGCAGATCGACCCGGAGCTGTTCAACGCGGGCATCCCGGTGTTCGGCATCTGCTACGGCTTCCAGGCGATGACCTCCGCGCTCGGCGGCACGGTCGAGCACACCGGCACCCGCGAGTACGGCCGCACCGAGCTGGACATCAGCGGCGACGGCGGCACGCTGCACGCGGAGCTGCCCGGGCACCACCCGGTGTGGATGAGCCACGGCGACTCGGTGAGCAAGGCCCCGGCGGGCTTCGCCGTCACCGCCGCCACCAAGGACACCCCGGTGGCCGCCTTCGAGAACGTCGAGCGCCAGCTGGCCGGCGTGCAGTACCACCCCGAGGTGGTGCACTCGCCGCACGGCCAGGAGGTGCTGCGCCGGTTCCTGCACGAGATCGCCGGCGTCCGCCCGCAGTGGACCACCGCGTCCATCGTGGACGAGACGGTGGCGGCGATCCGCGAGCAGATCGGCGACCGGCGGGCGATCTGTGCGCTGTCCGGCGGCGTCGACTCCGCGGTGGCCGCCGCGCTCGTGCACCGCGCCATCGGCGACCAGCTGACCTGCGTGTTCGTCGACCACGGCCTGCTGCGCTCCGGCGAGCGCGCCCAGGTGGAGCGCGACTTCGTCGCCGCCACCGGCGTCCGGTTGGTGACCATCGACGCGGTGAACCGGTTCCTCGGCGCACTGGCCGACGTTACCGACCCCGAGGAGAAGCGCAAGATTATCGGTCGCGAGTTCATCCGCGTCTTCGAGCAGGCCGCCCGCGACCTGCAGGCCGAGGCGGGCGCGGCCGGCGAGCAGATCGACTTCCTGGTCCAGGGCACGTTGTACCCGGACGTGGTGGAGTCCGGTGGCGGCACCGGCGCAGCGAACATCAAGAGCCACCACAACGTCGGCGGCCTGCCCGACGACCTGCAGTTCGAGCTCGTCGAGCCGCTGCGCGCGCTGTTCAAGGACGAGGTGCGCCGGGTCGGGCTGGAGCTGGGCCTGCCGGAGACGATCGTGCACCGGCAGCCGTTCCCCGGGCCGGGCCTGGGCATCCGGATCATCGGCGAGGTGACCGCGGAGCGGCTCGCGACGCTGCGTGCGGCGGACTCGATCGCCCGCGAGGAGCTGACCGCCGCGGGCCTGGATCGCGACATCTGGCAGTGTCCGGTGGTGCTGCTGGCCGACGTCCGGTCGGTGGGTGTCCAGGGCGACGGCCGCACCTACGGGCACCCGGTCGTGTTGCGCCCGGTGTCCAGCGAGGACGCGATGACCGCGGACTGGACCCGGCTGCCCTACGACGTGCTGGAGCGGATCTCCACCCGGATCACCAACGAGGTCGCCGACGTCAACCGGGTAACCCTCGACGTCACCTCCAAGCCCCCAGGCACCATCGAGTGGGAGTGACCGGAGAGGTCCGACGAGGCGAAGGGCGCCTTCGACAACTGGTCGAAGGCGCCCTTCGCGCTTCATCGGAACGGGTCAGGACCTCGGTGACCCTTTCCAGGGGATTCGGCGGCCGGCGAATCCCAGGGATTCCGCGGTCGGCGCCCTTTTGTCAGGCCGTGTCCGGTGGTAGCTCGACGCGGACTTGCCCGGTTTGGACCTGCTCTGCGCACCATGCGCACACCGGACGATCGTCCTTTTCAGACACCTCGGCAGGTGGGGTGAGTACGCCGCACAGGGCGGTCAGCTTGCCGTGGTCACGCGGCACGAACCTGTTGAGCAGGATGTGGTTCTGGTAGCCGAACGCGGCCCAAGACCCGGTAGGAGGGTCCTCGATGGATTGATCATCGGACATGGCTGTTCTTTTCCACGAACGGAAGTCTCATGTAGGCGGGACTGGGACTGGGGCTGGACTGGGGTTGGGCCGGTGGATGCTCCGAAGGGTGGCGCGTCAGGGTTAACAACCAGACGCACGGTTCACATGGCTGTAGTTCTGCGACAAGGGCATCTTTTGCCGAGTTTGCCGGCCGAGTCGGCCGGCGGAAGGTGCCCTTCACGCCTCTCGCTGTCGGGTAGTGGGGTGGCCGGTCGGTGCGTGGGGTGGTGAGTCGCACCGACCGGCCCGCAAGGCCCGGTGCCGTGGGTCGGGGGCGCGTCGGCGTCCGGGCCCGAGATTCGGGGGTTAGAGGCGGTGGAGGGCGTCGAGGATTCGGCGTTGGATTTCCAGCGGTGGTGGCTGGGGCGCGTTGATGTCCTTTGTGGAGTGTGGTGGGGGTTGGGGTTCGCGCAGGTGGTGCCGACCGCGGGACGCGGCTTCGGCGGCGGCCTGGGCTAGCAGGTGCCGAACCGTCAGCGCGCCGTCGCCGCCGCCGGAGTGTTTGCCGTACTCGGAGAAGTGGCGAGTCGCGAACCACGCGACGACAACGAAAACAGCTGCACTGAGTATGAGCGTGGGGATCATGAGTCGGCCCTCGTTGCGTCGATGACTGCCAGTTCGTGGCCGGGAACGGTCGCGGTGTTGTCGCGCAATGCGACGACCAGGCAGTCGAGGCCTCTCGCGGTCTTTTCGAGATCGTCAACGTTCCACAGGCCGCGCTCGATGTCGTCGACCGCAAAGCCGAGCATCACGATCGCGGACCGCATGAGTCTCGCGAGCCGGGCGTAGTCGGTCATCGCGTACCGCCCTTCGGCATCGGAATCCCGGCGAGCTCGTGAGCTTTGACGTTGCACTCGGGACAGGTTTCCCACAGCCACGCCACGTCGGAGTTGTCTGCGGGCAGTTGATGCCTGCACAACGTGGCCACCACGAAGCCATTCGGGTAGCCGCCAAGGGGTTTCGTGTCGGCGCTGGCATGTCGCTTTCCGCAGGCGGGAATCCAGCTGAACGGGTGCGGTCGGTACATCACGACGCCGCCTGCGAGGTGGTGACACGGCTGGTGGACGACCACATGGATTCACTCCTGAATCATGAATCTCGTCTGACACATCAGAAGATATCGGCGATAATGTCAGATCATCAAGTCCCGCAACCGGGTGAACACTCTGTGACCTACGAGATCGTTAAGATGACGGCCATGTCATCGGCGCGGCAGCGGCAACTGGGCAGCTGGCTTGAGAAGCTGCGCAAGCAGCAGGGCTACGACGTGGAAGACGCCGCCAAGGTCCTGGGCTGTTCGGTCAGCAAGATCAGGCATATCGAAGCCGGCCGATCCAAGGTCAAGAAGACCGAGCTGGCCAAGCTGTTGCATTGCTACAAAGCACCGGACGACGTGCGCGAACAGCTGGAGGCTACGCAGGCCGACGCCGAACAGCGCGGTTGGTGGGAGTCATACCGAGTGCCGGACTGGTTCGCGCCGTTCGTCGAGTTCGAGAGCTTCGCAAGCGAGGCGTACAACTTCGAACTCGACTTGATTCCCGGGCTGCTGCAGACCGAGCGCTACGCCTACGAAGTGCACCGGGCGGGTCGATATACGACCAATCCGCCGGATATCCAGCGTCGGGTGAAGGCACGCATGGAGCGACAGCGCAGGCTTGACGAGAACCCGCCCTTGGAGTTTCGCGCCGTGGTAGCTGAGGCGGCGTTCCATCGGCTGGTCGGCGGGCCTGAAGTGATGCGCGAGCAGATCGATGCCGTGATCGAGCGGTGTCAGTTGTCAAACGTGATCCTTCAGGTGCTGCCGTTCAAAGCGGGCATGCACGCCAGTCCATCTGGCGCGTTCATCGTGTTGGCGTTCTCTCGGCCGGACGAGGAGTCGATCGGGTTCATGGACTCGCCGCTTGGTGGTCACACCGTTGATAAAGAAGACGACGTGGCGGCCCTGCGTTACGTCTTCGACGAGGTCCGTTCCCTGGCGCTACCTGCTCCCGAATCGCTAGATCTTCTGCGTACGATCAGGGACAACCTGGCGTAAGACACTTAGGAGGTTGGTGCGTGGACCTCTCCCGCACGACGTGGCGCAAGTCGTCGCGGTCGAACAGTGGCGGCAACTGTGTCGAGGTTGGTCGTGTCGGTGGTGGCGCTGCGGTGCGTGACACCAAGGATCGTGCCGCCGGGTACTTCACCGCCACCGGCTCTCAGTGGCGGGCGTTCATTGGCGCGGTGAAGGCCGGCCGGTTCGGCGACTGACCTGGGTGCCTGAATGGCCGTTCCTGTTGCCGGTGGTGACAGGAACGGCCATTCGCATGTGGTCAAAAAAGGGTGCTCGCCGCGGAATCCCCCTGGGAAAAGGGGATGCCGTGGCCAGCACCGGAGCAGGGTGACCGCGGGTTGTTATCGCTTCTCCGGAGGGCGAGGGGGTTTGCCCTCCATGTTCTGTGCGGACCAGTCACCGAACACGGGCGGTGCGGTCTTGGGCAGGCCGAGGTCGTCCCACGGGTCGGTGTTGGGCTCGGCGTATTTGTTGGTGTGTTCCTTGTCCTCGTCGCCGGAACGTTTACCCCGCCCTGGTGCACCGGTCGCGCCCGCAGCACCCGCGCCAGCACGCGCTGCGCCACTCGCGCCTGAGCCTGCGCCGCTGCCGGGTGTGAGGCCGCCGACACCGGCTCGACCACCCCCGCCCACGTTGCCCGCACCGCCGCGAACACCCGCATCGGTTCCGGGGCCGACACCGCGGCCCGAACCCGTACCGCCGCCGACTCGGCCGCCTGTTTCCGGCGCGGGAGTTCCACCGCCAGAATTGCTGGGCGGGATCACCGCGTTACCGACGAACCCGCCGCCACTGGGCCCTGGCGTTGGAGTCGCCGTAACCGGCAGTGGAGTCGCGCCGGCGGCAGGTGGATTCGACCATGCCGAACCCGATGCGGCCGGAGCTTGCGGCGACGGACTCACAGATGAATGCGCCGGTGGCGTCGATGTTGAAGGGTGCGGGCCGGGGGCGTGTGGGGTCGACGGTCGGCCCGCGCTCGTGTCGCTGGTGGAGCTGGTGGCGGTGGAGTTCGTGCTCGGGTTGACCTTGTTCACCGGCGTGGACGGGTCCGAAGTCACATTCCCGGCGAAGGTGGGCGGCGGCGGGAACTGCTGGATGCCGTTGACCCGCTCGTTGGTGGCCCCGGTGTAGGACTCGTACTGCTCCCGCGCCTGCGCCTCGACCTGGTCATGGCGCTCCTCGTGCGCTGCACGAACACCGGACTTGATCCCGTAGGAGATCGGGTTGACGTAGTCACCCCAGCCGATGTTGTCCGGCGGCACCCGGTACGGCGGGGGGAACGCGTTCTTGAAGTCCGCTGAGCCCTGCGCCTGCTGCTGCACCGCCGCCCCGGACTGCGCGGCAACCTCGATCGCTCCTCGGGTCGCTTGCGACAGCGGCGTCACGGCGTCCCGAGCCTGCTCACCCGCGCCGCCCTGCATCATGATCTCGGAGTCCTTGAGCACCCGAGCCAGCGCGGCGTCCGCGTCGACAAAGGCTGAGCTCACCTGCTCCCGCCAGTTCGCGGCGGCCTGCGATGCTGCGGCGACACCCGGCCCGGCCTCCACCTCGCCGTAGATCTTCGGGTGATCAAACGCCGCAACGGCTCGCCCTGGTATCGCCTGCTTACCGAACAACCAATCAAACGCCCCCATAGCCCCTCCCGTAGCTCCCTACCGAATCCGACCTCACGCAGGAGGAAGATTCTTGATCACCATCTCTGCGATCTCGTCCGCGGCTGCACACGGATCGGAAAACCCTGATGCTTTGAAATCCTCAGTACCCATCTGGAAGTCGACCAGGAACAGTTCTGTATCCGATGTGCTCACATAGGTTCCACACGAACCGCTAGTGGCCCCAACGTGAGTTGCTGGATACCCCGCGACCTCAGCTGTCGGCTTACCATCTGCCACGATCTTCGTGGTGTACCGCAAGCCCTGGCCTTGGACTGTGTCTGGTGAAACCTGCAGGGCCAACTTGGCGTCGTCCCAGGCGCAGTTGGCTTGACCCCATTGGGACTTGTCCTGTCGCCCAGTGGTCGTCGCGCCAACTTCTTGCAGCTGCTGTCGGTTAAGCAGCTGGCAGGGGTCGCTAATGGCCTTGAGGTTCTTGGGCTGGTCGATCCGGAACGGGTCGTTCACTGCTGACGTGGTCTCGCCCCCGGTGGTGGGCTCGGGCTGCCCTGGTGTCGGGCTGGAGCAGCCGGCCAAACCGAGACCGAAAAGGCTCGCCGCAGCAGCGAGGGTGGTACGTGTGGTGTTCACAGTCAGGCCATCCGGTTGTCGTCATCGATGCGCTGGTGGTCCTCGATCGCCTGCTGAACAGCGGCCTTGAAACCCTCAATCCAGTCGATCATGCCTTGCGCTGTGTCGAACAGACAGCCCTCGCCCCCTTGGGCCCGTTCGCTGATTTTCTTGAACGCTTCGACCGTGACGTCGTCGGCGAATGGAGGCGTGACGTTTGAGAGCTGCCTCGCCAATCGTTGCGCCTCGACGTATTTGGCGCGGACTTCGTCGAGTCCTGCGAGAACGCGCGGCAACTGGTCGGGCTGGATCTCGAAGGTCTGGTGACCGTTCACGGTGCCTGCCGCGATCATCGCGGCGCCGGTGACCGGGTTGAACGGGGTCATTGCCATCCCGACGGCCTGCATTGCTGCGGCTTGCTGCGGTGACATCGGCTCGCTCACGCCTGGTGCCCTCCTGCATTCGATCGTCGTCCGGCCGTGATCCTGGCACAGCCGTCCCTCTTCGTGGGCAAAGTCAAGTAGGACCAGCCACATCGCCCAGCCCCGAACTGCTGCTCACCGGGGCAAGCGTCTATCGCTGCTGGTCGCGGACCTTTCGTCGGAGGTCGTCGCGGTAGGAACGCAGCGCGTCGATAAGCACCTTGGTGTCGGCTGGGGTGACCAGCGTGTTCTCGCCCCGTGGCAGTTGGGTGATCCGCGCGACCCTGCCGGTGGGGCTGTGGTGGGTCGTGATCGCCCACGGCCAGAGGTAGCTGTGGCCGTCGGGCTCGCGGATGCCGACGTTGAACTGCCCGATCATCCGGTCCGCCATGTTCGCGAGTCTGCCGACCGCCTTGGCGTCGCCGGCGCGGATTCCGGCCTGGCCGAGTTCGTAGGCGATCCAGTCGCCCTGGTCGGCCTGGTGGTTCTCGGCCTCCGTGCCGGCGGCGGCCAGGATCTTCGTCGGTACCGTGACACCCTGGCCCGCCGCGGGGATAACTTCGGGCAGGCACGCAACGAGCGCCTGTCCGGCGGCGTTCGGGGCGAGCTCATCGATCCATACTCGGTCGCGGCTGAGGACGAAACGGAACGCCAGGTGATTCACGGTCACCATCGCCCGCGTTTCGGGCTTGTCCGGCTCGGTGAGGTAGAGGTAAGCGAACGACTGACCATAGGCCAGTGCGGAGACGATTTCGTACCACTGGTCGTTCAGCCTGCCGCTGCGGTCGATCCAGCCCTTGGCCCGCGCACTGTCCTGTGCGGCCTCCAGCGTCGCTCGCGGATCGTTGGGCTGATCAAGCCCGCTGCGAGCCGAGGTCACGAACACCGGCACATCGAACTTCCGCCGTGCTTCCGCCGCCGAGACCAGCCCGGCATCCTGCCGGGCCTTCTCCTGCCGCACGATCGCACCGAACTCCCAGAAACTGCACTCCACCCCAGGCCCCGGATATTTTTGTCGTGTTCCCCCGTTTGAGAAGGCTATCGCGCAAGCTTTTCGGACGAGGCCAGTCGGCCGCATTCCGGGGACACGTCACCCATCTAGCCGTGTCGCACGAGATATTCTGAACATTCCGGCCGATCACGAAAGAGCATCGGCAACGGGAACGACCCGGACCCAGTCGATGAGGTACCGGACGTTGCCCGTCGCAATCCTGTCCACTGTGGACTGCGGTAGGCCGAAGTACGGTTCCGTCACGCCGTTGACGCCGTTCGGGTACCCGCCGCCGAGCGCGAAGTTCAGGATCAGGAACTGCGGGTCGTCGTACGCCCACGTCCAGCCCTTGGACTCGATCTCCTGCTTGGTGACCCGGTACGTCTCGGTGTCGTCCACGAAGAAGGTCAACCCGTTCGGGGCCCAGTCCACTTCGTACACATGCCAGTCCGCCGGGTCCTTGGCCTCGAAGTTCTGGCGCCTGGTGAACGGGGTGTCGCCGTGGTACTCCGGGCCGTGCAGCGCCGAGCTCGTCCACGGCTCGCCGACGTGTTCCATCACGTCGATCTCGCCGCACTCCGGCCACGGCTTGCCCGCGTCGATGTTCGAGCCCAGCGACCACCACGCGGGCCACAGCCCGGATGCGGTGGCGTTCTCGGGGAGCTTGAGCCGTGCCGAGTACCTGCCGTAGGTGAACTCGACCTTGTCCTGGGTCTTGATCCGGCCGGAGATGAAGTCGTAGGTCTGGCCGTCCGGCGCCTGGTGGCCGGGCTCGAACCGGGGGTGCAGCGCCAGCGCACCGTTGCTCGCCCCGGTCGACGGGTCCTGGTCGAGGTAGATGGTATCGGGCGAATCGACGTACGCCTGCTGTTCCTGGTTGACGGTGCCGAAGTTCTCGCCGGTGACCTCGACCGTCCACTTGGAACGGTCGAGCTCCGACCCGGAGAAGTCGTCGAAGAACACCTCGGCGCGGGGCGTCGCACCGGCTTCGGACAGCGGCGCGGAGGCCAGCAGGGCGTGTGCGGCATCGGCCGCGAGCAGTCGTCTCGGGGCCATGTCGGCTCCTTCCGAGTAGCTGGGAGCGCCCCACTCCCGCGCACCCAGCGGTCCGAGTGGATCGATCGAGTATGCCCACCGGTTCCGCATCAGGTCTCGCGCGTGGCGTGTTTTGGAAACGCGTTCAGATCCCGCGCACCGCTCGGGGAGAACGAGCGGCGATTTCGCGCGAAATCGCCGCTCCCCACGCGTGCCGGATGGCGATTTCGCGCGAAATCGCCATCCCGCGGATCGCGGTCCCGGGCGCCAGTTGTGGCGAGCGTTGCTGTTCTGCCGAAATCGATGCCCGAGCCGGGCGTGCGGAACTAGGGTCGGGCGGGACTGATCTGGGGAGGGCCGATGGCCGTGGTCATCGTCGGGGTCGTGCTGCTGGTCGCGGCCGCCATCGGGTTCTACTTCATGCGTCGCGCCCGCGACGAGCTGCACGCGATGATCGGCGCGGAAACCCTGCCGGTCAACGAGTTGGAGCTGCTGCGCAAGGCTTCCGACGAAGTCGGCGCGCGGGGCGGATTCCGCAAGGAGTGCGAGGTCGTCGGCGCGGCGCACCCGCGCCCGGAAGGCATGCTCATCTCCGAGCTCAGCAAGCGAATGCGTTTGGTTCCGCTATGTCGTCAAGCGTCGCTACGAGCGGGTGCGCTACCGGGATGGTCGTCGGCAAGTCGACCGGGGCAGCGAAACCGTCGCCGAGCACACGTCGTGGGAGGGCTACACGCTGCGCGATGACCCGGCATGCTGATCGGCGTCGATCCCAACGGCACCAAACCGGATCGGCCGGAGCAGGTCGTCGACCGGTTCGAGCCGCACAACCCGCAGGGGCCGACCGTGTTCGGCTTCCAGCTGCCGAACATCTTCGACAACAGCGGCACGGTCGGCTACGAGTACAAGGAGTGGGTGATCCGGCCTGGTCAGCGGCTGTACATCTTTGGTGAGGCGCACGACAGGATCGGTCCGCTGGTGATCGGCAAGCCCGAGCAGAAGGGCTTCTTCATCATCTCCACCCGCAGCGAGCAGGAGGTGCGCGACAGCCTCCGGACCCAACACCGGTTGCTGGCGTTCGGGATTCCGGCGGCCGCGCTGGCCGGGATCGTCTGCGTCGTCCTCGGCATCGTGCTCTGACGCGCCGTTCCCAGACCCATCCCGGGGTGCTGCTCCGCAATTTCAATGGAAATCGGCCCTTCGATTTCCATTGAAATCGAAGGGCCTGGGACGGGACGACCTCAGGTGTCGCGGCGGGTGCGGAACGAGGCGATCAGCATGACGACGCCGATCACGACGGCGGCGACCGCCAGCAGCCATTGGATGTGACCGCCGAAGCCGAACAGCAGGCCGCCCGCGACAGCGACCGAGAGCAAGCCGGCGACCAGCGTCACCACGTCCGGATCGTCCCGGTCGGGACGACGGTTGATCTCGTTGTCAGCCACGGGTGACCTCCACGCTTCCAGTGCCCACCACGAGGTCGAGCACGATGTGCCCACCGCCGGGGCCGTCTTCGCCCTGGTCGGTGACCGAGATGTCCGCCCCCCGGCCGTCCGCCGTGTCGTTGAAGCACCGCACGTCGCCCAGTTCCGACGCGCACCGCGCCGTCACGTCCACGTTCGGGGGCAGCTGGACGGTGATGTCGCCCAACCCGACCTTGGCTCCGGTGCGCAGCTCCTGGCCGTCGGTGATCTGCAGGTCCCGCAGGTCGAACAGGACGGAACCGGCCGACCGCTGGTAGTGCGGGAGCACGTTCTCGATCGAGGTGGGCCGCACCTCGTCGCTGCCCATGTTCCCGGTGAAGTCGCCCATCGGCAGCACCGCCATCGCCATGGCCAACGCGCCGACCGGGATCGCGGCCCCGATCAGACCGCGACCGCCCCGCAGGAACGCGCCGCCGATCATGCCGAGCCCCAGCACGGCGAGCGCGATCGCCAGCGCCGACTCCGGCGGCGCGCCGATCGCCGCAGCCAGGACGGATGCGAACGCCGCCAGCGCCAGGGTCGCGATGGTGATCCAGCGCCGTTTGGGCCGCGGCGGCGGTTGGGGTTCCTCGGGTTCGCTCGGTTCGGGCAACTCCCAGGCGAACGGTGCGGCCCCCAGCGGGTCCCAGGCCGGCGGCTGCTGTGGCGGCTGTTCGGCCTGCGCTGCGTTCGTCGTGGTCGATGCGACGCCGGGGTAGACCCAGGTGTTCTCGGCCACCGGAACCGCCGGCTGTGGACCGGCGACGGGAGCCGCTGTGGCCGGTGCTGTCGCCGTCGGCGTGACGCCGCGGTCGCCGTAGTTGCGGTGCAGCAGGTAGAGCGCGCCGAGACCGAGGGCCACGCCGATGATCGCCGGCGAGCTCGTCAGCCAGAACACGCCGGGGATCAGCAGCAGCACAAGGACCACGGCCAGCCCGGTGGACGTCGGTTCCCGGGTCGGCTCGGTCGAGCCCGGCAGCGGATCGCCTTCCTTCGGGAACACCAACCAGCCCAGCAGGTAGAGCACCACCCCGGCGCCGCCGTAGATCGTGGCCAGCGCGAAGGCGACGCGAACCAGGATCGGATCGATGCCGTACCGCGTGCCGATCGCGGCGGACACGCCACCCAGCTTGCCGCCCGTGCGAGGCCGCATCGGGCGGGTAGCCCAGAAGCCCCGCAAGGTTTCCTCGAAACCGGCGGCGCCGGATAGCTTCGTGCTGCTCATGGCTACCACTATCCGAGAGCGGTGCCCCCGGAGGCATCAGGGACGCCCCTGAGACTGCCCGGAAAGTCAGGGGCCGTCCCCGATGCCCGCGCGCGTGCGGGCGTGTGACGATCGTTGTCGTGAAGGCCCGGTTTAAGCGGAAACGGACTCATCAGGCGGAAGCGGCCGATGCAACGCCGCTGGCGGAGCGGCCGACGGTGCCGCTGTCGACGCAGTCCACGTTGTCCGGGCAGTTGCGGCGCCGGCGCACCGGACGGCTGGTGGCCGGGGTCGCCAGCGGTGTCGCAGAGCACCTGAACCTCCCGGTGCTGTGGGTGCGCGGTGCCTTCGCGGCGCTAGCCGTGTGCGGCGGGGCGGGGATCCTCGCGTACGCGGTGCTCTGGGTGTTCGTGCCGCAGAGCAGCGGCGTGGAACAGCCCATCTCGGTCAAGGAACGCCAGCAGGGCGTCGGGATGATCCTGCTCTGCATCGGGGCGATGGTGGCGGCCGTGTCGTTCATCGCGGCGCCGACGTGGGTCGTCGCCCCGCTGGTGGTGGTGCTGGTCGGGGCCGCCGTGGTCTGGCGGGAAGCCGACGAGTCGCAGCGCCGCCGGTGGCGGCAGGGCGCCCGGTCCGGGGTGGCGGGCGCGCTGCTGGGCGGCGGCGGGCGGGCGGCGCTGGTGCGTATCTCGGCCGGGGCGGCGCTGGTGGTCCTGGGCCTCGTGATCTTCCTGGTCGGCACCTCCTCCATCGACGACGTCCGCTTCGGATTGCTTTCGGTGCTCGCCACGCTGATCGGCGTAGCGGTGCTGACCGTGCCGTGGTGGGTGCGGCTGGTGCGCGACCTCAACGTCGAGCGGGCCAGCCGCATCCGCTCCCAGGAGCGCGCCGAGATCGCCGCGCACCTGCACGACTCGGTGCTGCAGACCCTCGCGCTGATCCAGAAGCAGGCCGATTCCGAGCGCGAGGTGCGCCGCCTGGCGCGGGGCCAGGAACGCGAGCTGCGGAACTGGCTGTACGGCCCCGACGGCTACGGTTCCGAGCGGGAGGCGGCGATCGACGACGCGCCCGCCGCCCGGTTCGCCGCCGCGCTGGGCCGGGTCTGCGGCGAGGTCGAGGACGTCTTCGCGATCAAGGTCCAGCAGGTCGTCGTCGGCGACTGCGACCTCGACGAGCGGCTGACCGCGCAGCTCGCCGCGGCCCGGGAAGCGGTCGTCAACGCCGCCAAGCACGCGGGGGTCGCGGAGGTCAGCGTCTACGCGGAGGTGGAGTCCGAGCAGGTCTCGGTGTACGTGCGGGACCGCGGCGCGGGGTTCGACCCGGACCGCGTGCCCGACGACCGGCACGGCCTCGCCGACTCGATCCACGGCCGCATGCAGCGGCACGGCGGCCGGGTCAAGGTGCGCACCTCGCCCGGCTCGGGCACCGAGGTGCAGATGGAAATGCCCAGGGCCGCGGCGTGAACTCGCGTACCCTGCGGGACGAACCCAGCGATGGAGGATGTTGATCGTGACCGGTGAAGCGACACCCGAGGTCAGCGAATCCCGGCCGGTCCGGGTGTTCCTGGTCGACGACCACGCGTTGTTCCGCGCCGGGGTACGCGCCGAGCTCGGCGCGTCCGCCGACCGAGTCGAGGTGGTCGGCGAGGCGGGATCGGTGGCCGAGGCCGTCACCGGGATCGATCACTACCGCCCAGAGGTGGTGCTGCTCGACGTGCACATGCCCGACGGCGGCGGAGCCGAGGTGCTCCGGCAGGTGCGCAGCAAGTACACCGAAGTGGTGTTCCTGGCGCTGTCGGTGTCGGACGCGGCGGAGGACGTCATCGCGGTGATCCGCAGCGGGGCGCGCGGTTACGTCACCAAGACGATCTCCGGGCGGGAGCTCGCGGACGCGGTCGAGCGCGTGCGGGCGGGCGACGCGGTGTTCTCGCCACGGCTGGCGGGCTTCGTGCTGGACGCCTTCTCGGAGGGCCCGAACTCGGCCCCGGTCGGCGACCCGGAGCTCGACCTGCTGACGCCGCGGGAGCGTGAGGTGCTGCGGCTGCTGGCGCGCGGCTACGCGTACAAGGAGATCGCGTCCGAGCTGTTCATCTCGGTGAAGACGGTGGAGACGCACGTGTCCAGCGTGCTGCGCAAAACCCAGCTGTCGAACCGCTACGAGCTGTCCCGCTGGGCCTCAGACCGCCGCCTGGTGTGACTCGGTCTTTATCGGCAGCCGTAGCTGTTCCGGCGCCCCGGACCCGCGATGACCAGCTGACCTGACCTCCGGGGATTTCCCGGTTCTGGACCAGGAAATCCCCGGACCAGGTCATTTCAGCGGGTGGTTGGTGGCCAGGTCGGCGTAGAGCTGAGAGCCGCGCATCAACGCGAGGCGGATCCTGGTCCAGGCGCCGGGCGGCTCGATCGGCGGGAGCTCGTCGGTGCGGGTGGTGCGGGTGGTGCGAGTGGCCTTGGTGCGGAGCTGGTTCGACATCTCGTCCTCTTCGGGAGCGGGTGCGGCAACGGGTTTCGGGGCGGGGGAGCGGCGGGTCAGGGCTACGCCCAGCAGCACGATCGCCATGCCCAGCAGGACCCGCAAGCCCAGTTCTTCGCCAAGCAGCAACCAACCGAGCAGCACCGATACGATCGGCATCAGATAGGCCACCGTGGACGCCGTCGTCGCGCCTTCGTCGCCGATGATCCGGTAGTTGATCGCGAACGCGAGTCCGGTGCCGAAGATGCCCAGGGCCGCGACCGCGAGCAGCGCGAGGGGCTCCCAGCGCACCGGCTGCAGGCCGTCGAGCGGGAGTGCCAGCAGCGCGTATCCGGTGGCGGCGACCATCTGCATGGCGGCCAGCGCCAGCGGTGGCAGGCCGTGGTTCCCGGTGAGGTTCCGTCCGATGTAGACGTAGCCGATCCCGTAGCTGACCGCCGCGCTCAGGCAGGCGAGCACGCCCCAGCTGAGCAGGCTGCCGCCCTGCCACGGGGCGAAGATCAGCAGCACCCCGAGGAACCCCAGCAGCAGTCCGCCGAGTCGGGTCGGCGGCATCGCCTCGCGACCGGCGAACAGCCCGAACAGCACCGTCCACAGTGGCGTCGTCGCGTTCAGCACGCCGGTCAGGCCGGAGTCGACGGTCTGCTCGCCGAGGCCGAACAGCACCCACGGCAGCGCGCTGCCGAACAGCGCGGCGACGGCGATGTGCCGCCACAGCTTGCGGTCGCGGCTCGGTCGCATGCCGCGCAGCGCGCACAGCGCGAGGAGGACCGCGGCGCCGAGCACGATGCGGGTCAGTGCGATCTGGGTCGGGGAGAGCGCCCCCAGCGCGAGCTTGATCAGCAGAAAGCTGGAGCCCCAAAGCAGCGCCAGCACGCCCAGTCGGACGTAGTTGTTCGGGTTGTTCATGTCCTGTCCGGTCTCGCGGGGTATCGCGTGGTCGAGGTGTCGCCGTGAAGGTAGGTCGTCGGTGTTTCGGCGCCCGCCGAACCGATTTCCGCCTACTACGTTGCGCCAACCCAGACATAAGAACAAGTGAAATAAAATCAATCGATGTTTTAGGTTTGCTGTATCGTGGAGTCGTGTTGGACGTACGCCGGATGCAAGTGCTGCGCGCCGTGGTCACCAGCGGCTCGGTCAGCGCGGCCGCGACGAACCTCGGGTACACCCCGTCCGCGATCAGCCAGCAGCTGTCCACGCTGGAGAAGGAGGCGGGCACGCCGCTGCTGGAGAAGGTCGGGCGCGGGCTCCGGCCGACCCCGGCGGGCACCCTGCTGGCCGAGCGCGCCGGGCAGATCGCCGAGCTGCTCAGCAGCACCGAGGCGGAGCTGGCCGACATCCGCGCCGGGCGCACCGGCCTGCTGCGGGTGCGGTTCTTCCACACCGCCAGCGTCGGGCTGATTCCGCCCGCGGTCGCCAAGTTCCGGGCCGAGCACCCCGAGGTCCAGCTCGACCTGCGGATGCAGGAGGTCGGGCTGCTCGACGAGGTGGCCCGCGGCGAGGCCGACCTGGCGATCATCGTGGTGGGGCGTGCGGTGCCCGAACGACGCGGGGTGCGGTTCGTGCACCTCGGCGACGACCCGTACCGGCTGGTGCTGCCGAAATCGCACCCAATGGCCGCCCAGGACTGCGTGGACCTGGTCCAGCTGGCCCGCGAATCCTGGATCAACAGCGCCGTGACCAGCGATGACGTCTGCTCGACGCTGCTCAGGGACGCCTACGCCAGTGCCGGGTTCACGCCCAAGGTGGCGCTGGAGACCGACGGCAGCTACTCAGCGCAGGGTTTCGTGGCCGCGGGGCTGGGCGTTGCGCTGGTCCCGCGCCTGGGCCTGGACGTCGTGCACCCCGGAGTGGTGGTGAGGCCGGTGCGCAACCCGGAGCCCGCCCGCCGCCTGTACGTCGCGGTGCGGGAAACGGTGGCCGACCGCCCGGCCACCCAGTCCATGCTCAACACCCTCCTGGAGATCGCCCAAGCCTGAAAACCTATCCCGGGCTGGTGCTTGACTGTGCGGGTAGCGGAACCTCAGACGCCTTCTCGGCTCCGGGATCCCGACTCCTGCATGGCCGCAGCGAAGGACCCGTGAGCGTTTCGGGTTGGGCGCTGTTTCCTAGGTTATCGGTGTTTCGCCGTCGGATGAACCACTGCAAGTTCCGGTCGGACCGGTTGAGTTTGCCGACCCGGCCCAGCTCCCGCCGGACGTCGTCCAGGTCGAGCATCCGAGCCTCGTTGATCCGCAAGCCGACATCGCTGGCCAACCGGGCGACCGCGTAGTTGCGGACGTCCGACGCGAACTTGCGGCAGTTGGCCAGCTCCTCGCGCCACCCAGCAAACAGCTGCTCGATCTACTGCTCGCTCGGCGGGATCCGCAGCTGCGGTTCGACTGAGGCCGGCGGCCGGTTCATCCCGTCCAGCGGGCACTCGACCACCCGGCCGGTCAGGTTGTGTAGCTCAACCTTGTGCTGCAGTTCCAGGAACTCGAAGTACACCGCGGGGGTAACCACGCGACAGCCAGAGCCACCCCACATCTCCTTATCCAGGCTGATGGTCTAAGAGACTGTTGGGTAACTGGGTGGTTACGCAGCGATGTTGGTTTCGGCGGTGAGTCGGCGGGCGGCTTCGCGTTCGGTGGCGTTGGACCACCGGATGCTCTGGCCGGCGAGCCGGGTGGCCATGAGGCGGATCATCGCGAGTTTGATCATGTTTTCGGAGTTCGCGGTCAGGCGTTCGTAGTCGCGGGCGAGGCGACGGTTGCGGATCAGCCACCCAAAAGTTCGTTCGACCACCCACCTAGCCTAGTAGTAGCACCTGGAACCCCTTGACATCGTCGCTGCGTTTGACGATTTCCAGTACCAGTCCGAGTTTTTCCTTCGCCCAGGCCAGCAGGCCGTTGACGACGGAGTTGGCGTATCCGCCATCGGCCCACACCAGAGCGATCGAGGGGAACCGGGCCGCCAGGCGCCGCAGGATCTCGCGCCCGCCGCGCTCCGCGCGGTCCTGCACCGATGCGGAGGTGACCATGATGACCAGCAGCAGGCCGAGGGTGTCCACGATGAGGTGCCGTTTGCGGCCTGTCGTTTTCTTGCCCATATCGAACCCGCGTTTCGCGCAGCGCGTCGTGGACACGGTCGATCGTGCCGTCGGCACTCCAGTCCCTTTGTCATCTCGACACGCTGGCCGAGATCAACATCACGCCACGCTCAGTGTCGCCCCAGTTACCCAACAGTCTCTAAGAGAGAGATGATCATATCATGGAGAGTGATCAAGGCTCAGGGTGGGGTGCGGTCGCGTAGGCCTGACCAAAGATGCTGGTCCTGGGACAACGGCTGCGCTGGTGGCGAGCTGATCAACTCATGAACCCGATGACTGTTGCATGCCTTGGCTCAAGGGCAGAGTCGCTGGGCCAGATTGGTGAGAATGTTCCCCGCTGTGGGTGATCGGCAAAAGGGAAAAAATTTGGCCGAACTGTGCGCCCGCATCGCCGACGACCGCGCGGCAGGCTTCCGGCCGGTCTGCGTTGTCGGTACGGCGGGCACCACCAACTCCGGTGCAGTCGACGACCTCGCCGCCATCGCCCGGATTGCCCATGAAGAGGGCGCTTGGTTCCACGCAGATGCGTGCTTCGGCGGCTTCTTCCGGTTGACCGAGCGCGGCAGGGCTGCTCTGCGCGGCATCGAGGACGCCGACTCCATCTCGGTCGACGCGCACAAGTCGCTATTCCTGCCACACGGCAGCTCTGCTCTGCTGGTGAAGGATCGGGTCCGGCTAGGCGACGCGTTCGAGATCCCAGGTGCCGCCTACCTGCCAGGGTTTGTCGACGAACCTGAGCTGGCCGACTTCGCGTCATATGGCCCGGAGTTGTCTCGCGAGATCCGGGGTCTGACCGCCTGGCTGCCGCTGAAGATGCACGGTGTGGCGGCGTTCGAGACCACTCTGGACGAGAAGATCGATCTCGCGCACTACCTCGCCGACCGGCTGGCGACCCTGGACGGTCTGGAGGTGGTGCGCCAGCACCCCATCCACTTGCCTGTGGTCATCTTCAAGCTCAGTGGGGCTCGTGACTCCGTCCTCAACGCCGAACTCTGTGAGCTGGTCTGCTCACGGGGCAACGTCTACCTCACGACGACCGAACTGCCGGAGCACGGTCTGGTCGTGCGGGCCTGCATCCTGCACCACCAGACCGACCGTACCGTCGTCGACCGGATGGTCGACGACGTCGAGTGGTCGGTGCGCGTCCTGCGCGACAAGGAGAACTGACCGTGCTCGATATCGCCAAGTCCTCGATTCCCGGCCCGAATGGTGAGCCGTGGGACGTGCTCGCCCGTTTCAACGAAGACACCTACGGCTACCTGGACGAACTGTTCGCCGTGTACGGCACCCTCTTCAGCCTCCCGCTGGGCAATGTCGGTGGGCTGTTCCTGCCGCATATCAACGACAACGGCAATTGGGTGTTCCTCACCCGTCCACACCAGATCAAGGTCATGTACGAGTCGCCGGACGATGTCATCTCCGGTGCGGAGGCCAACAAGATCTTCTTCGGCACGGATGAGGCCTCGGTCGCCTACATCGAGGGCAAAGCCCATCGCAAACGTCGCCAGCAACTCCATCCTTTCGGTGGCAGCCGCGACTACGCCGAGCTGGTGCTGGCCGAACTCGCTCGCCAGGTCGAGACCTGGCCCAAGGGCACGCCGTTCCGGCTGTTCGAAAAACTTCAGATCATGACGTCCGCCATCATCACTGAGGTGGTGTGCGGCAACATGGCGGAAGAAGACCGCGAATTCATCCGCACAACGCTGCTGCACACCGAGAACGCCAAAAACACTGGTGAGGAGGTACTGGCCGCCGATGCCGGCATCCGCTCCCTGGTGGCACGTCGCATCCCGGACTACCGCGTCTGGTCAGCGCCGGAGTCTCCGGACACTCTGTCGCTTCTGCTGAGACTGGCAGAAGAGGGGGATGTGGAGCTGACCGACGAGGTTATCCGCGACGAGGTGTTCAGTCTCCTGTACACCGGCTTTTCCACCACCGCCAACACCCTGGCGTGGACGTTCGTCCGCCTGCTACGTGACGAGCGCGTGCTCGGCTCGGTGCGAAAGGAGATCGCGGACAACATCGGTGACGGCACCATTACCCGCGACAGCGTCAACACGCTGCCGTACCTGGATGCGGTGCTCAAGGAGGTCCTGCGCTTGCATCCGGTGACCGCGCTCAACGGCGTGCGGCTGCTCAAGCAGGACATCGAGTTGGACGGTTACCAGGTTCCGGCCGGGTCGATCCTGGTGCACTGCGCCTACCTGCTCCAGCGTTCGTCGGAGGTTTTCGATGCGGCGACCGAGTTCCAGCCGGAGCGGTTCCTCACCTGCTCGGTGGATCGGTACCGCTGGGGCGCGTTCGGCGGCGGCAGCCGGACGTGCCTCGGCAGGGGCTTCTCGATGAACGAGATGAAGCTGGTGGTCACCAAGCTGCTGACCGACCACGAGCTACGGGCCGTCGGCGTCGGCGTCCCCAAGGCGCAGTTGCAGGGCTTCTTCATGGCGCCCATCGACGGCGCACTCGTGGAAATGGCTTGATTCCTTTCCTCTCAACCGATCTGGGGGACCCTGTCCTTCTCCAGTGGCGGACCGGGCGGCCTGCCGTCGCCGAACGGCCTGCCGCCGAGTTGTTCTCGGCCGTGCGCGGTCAGCCACGCCACTGGCTTAGGTCCGACTGCGACGATCCGCGTCGGATTGATTCCCGAGTGGACGTAGTAGTAATGCTTGCGGATGTGGTCGAAGTCGATGGTGTCCCCGAAGCCAGGCGTCTGGAACAGGTCCCGCGCGTAGCTCCACAGGGCGGGGTACTCGATCAGCTTGCGCAGGTTGCACTTGAAGTGCCCGTGGTACACCGCATCGAAGCGCACCAGCGTCGGCCACAGCCGGATGTCGGCTTCGGTGATGCTGTCGCCCACCAGGTACCGGCGGGTGGTGAGCCGCGCCTCCAGTTGATCCAACTCGGCGAACACTCGGCGCACCGCGCCTTCGTACGCCTGTTGGTTCGGGGCGAAACCAGCCATGTAGACGCCGTTGTTGAGGTTGGCGTAAACCGACTCGTTCACCGCATTGATCTCGTCGCGCAGCGCGTCGGGGTACAGGTCCGGGGCACCGTCGCGTTGCAGCGCAACCCATTCCTTGCCCATGTCGATGGTCAGCGACTCGAAGTCGTTTGACACCAGATGCCCGGAGGGTATGTCCACCAGCACGGGCACACTAACGCCACCGTCGTAGCCTGGGCGACGAGCCAGGTACGAGTCGCGCAATGCGTGCACGCCTAGCACTGGATCAACACCACCTACGTCGTCGGAGAACACCCAGTGCGCGTCGCCGGCGATGGTCTCCAGGATCGGACTGGCGACTGCCTGCGAGATCGCATCGTCTAGACCCATCAACCGCCGCACGATCGCAGTTCGGTTGGCCCACGGGCATGCCCGGCTGATCACCAACCGGTACCGCTTTGCCTCAATCGGCCACTTGGTCGAGCTAGCGGTGACCCGATCGGTAAAAGCCATGGGATCACGCGTCATCTCTTCTGTGGGAAGCTCACCGGCCTTCATGCAGTAAGTTCTACCGCCTGCGGTACCCGAGCGTCACGTCGACCACGAACTCGTCGTCAACGGCCTGGCCTGGGCGAAGGACAAACTCGGACTGGTACTGGAAATCGTCAAACGCTGCGACGATGTCAAGGGGTTCCAGGTGCTACCGCGCAGGTGGTTGGTCGAACTCAACTGGCAACTCTCTGGCCTTTCAGATCTGCATCCGCCCACCGCGGCGGGACCGCAGCGAAGCTTCAGACAAACGATCAAGGCCGTCAACAAACAGGTCAGGATCTCGCGTGCTTAGTGCCAGTTTCCGTTCTCACCAGTCAGCCCCGGATCCCGGAGACCAGACGGTGTCTGATGTTCCGGGCTCGCACTGCCGCGCAGAACGAGTTTGGAAACAGTCTCTGGCGGGGCGGTCAGTTGCGGCGGTCGGTGTTGATCAACGGCTTCCCGTCGGGCGTGGCGACCATGCCGAGCACGTGCGACTCGGTGACCTTGCTGTGGCCCTTGGTGAACTGCAGTGTCACGATCACGTTGGCCCCGGACTGCACCGGCTCGCCGATGATCTTCACGTCCTCGATCGTCTTCCAGAACCCCTCGTAGCGGTCCTTGCCCTGTGACTGCAGGTTCGGCCCCAGCAGATTCCAGGCCTGGTCCAGCTTGCCCGGCACCAGCGAGTAGTACCTGCGCACCACGTCCACGATCTCGTCCTGAGACGGCTGCTGCATCGCGCTGGTCGACGGCGGGGAGCTGCTGGTGGTCGCGGGCGCGGAAGTCGCCGTCGCCGTGGTCGTGGTTGCCGTGGCCGACGAGGCGCTGGACTCCGGGGGCGTCTGCGGCGGGGCGGACGGAGCGAACTGCCCCTGCGGTGTCCCGTCTCCGAAGGCGTTCGCGGCGAGCACCCCGACCAGCACCGCGACCACGATCGCCACCACCCACAAGGCGATCTGGCGGTAGTTGCGCCGCGGTGCCTCCTGCTGCGCGGGCACCGCGCCACCGACCATGGTGGGCGGATTGGCCGCCGGGGGCGGACCCATCCGGTTGCCCGCGGGCGGCGTACGCGGCGATGCGGCCTGCGGCCGCTGCCAGCCGCCGCTGGGCGAAGCGTTCGGGATCGGCCGCCCGTCGAGCACAGCCTGCAGCAGCTCGCGGGCCTGTGCCATGGTCGGCCGGTCGACCGGGTCCGGGCGCAGCAGCTGTATCAGCGCCGGGGTCATCGGCCCGGCCTGCTGCGGCGGCTCGATCTGCCCGCGCGCCACCCGGTGCAGCAGGCTGATCGCGTTTTCGTCCACCCCGAACGGCGGCCCGCCCTCGATCGCCGCGTACAGCGTCGAGCCCAGCGAGAAAACGTCGGAGGCAGGCGCCGGATCCCGTCCCAGCGCCACCTCCGGCGCCAGGTACGCCGGGGTGCCGGCGAGGATGCCGCTCTTGGTGACCGCGACATCGCCGATGGCCCGGGAGATGCCGAAGTCGGTGATCTTGGCGATGTCGTTGTCGCCCAGCAGGATATTGCCGGGCTTGAGGTCGCGGTGCACGATGCCGGCCATGTGCGCCGCGGCCAGCGCCCCGGCCACCTGCACGCCGATCCGCGCCACCTGCAGCGGCGGCAGCACGCCCTGCTCGTCGATGACCGACGAGAGGCTTTGCGACGGCAGGTATTCCATGACCAGGACCGGCTGGCCCTCGTCCTCCGCGACGTCGAACACGACGATCGCGTTCTGGTGCTGCAATCGGGCGGCGATGCGGCCTTCGCGCATCGCCCGCTGACGGGCTTCTTCGGTTTCTTCGGGGGTGTAACCGGGCTGCAGCAGCAGCTGCTTGACTGCGACCGTGCGGTGCAGGCGCTCGTCAACGGCCTGCCACACCACGCCCATGGCGCCGCTGCCGATCTGCTGCTGCAAGCGGTACCGGCCCGCGATCAAACGACCTTCGGCGCTCACCGGTGTCTCCTGGTACTGGCTGTGCCTACTTGGACAGTACTGACCGGACCCCCGTGGCCAGCTTTCACCCGACGGTGCGCAACGTTACTGGGCGTCTCGCACCCGATCGCACACCGGGGCCACCCGTGCCCGAACACACTCGTGGCCGGGGAGCTCACCGCGTGGTGAACGCCCCGGCCAGCCCGTGTTCGCGAGCGGATCCTATTCCCCGGACCCGCTGCTGTTCGGCTCGCTCGTAGGCGTGTCGTCGGGTTCCGTGGTGGGCGTCGTCGTCTTCGACGTGGACGGCGGCGTCTGCGAAGTCGACGGCGGCGTTGTCTTCGGTGTCGTCGGCGGCGTCGTGCTCGGTGTCGTCGGCGGCGTCGTGCTCGGGACGTTGGTCTTCGTGGCGGTCGGCTCTTTCTCGCTGGTGGTCTCCGGCGGTGGCGGAGGCACCGGGTTTACCTGCGAGGTCGTCGTGTTCCCGGTGTTCTCCGGCGGCTTCTGGCTGTTCATCAGCGCAGATGTCACCAGCACCGCGATCACCGCGACGGCCACCAGCGCGATGCCCGAGATCACCACGGGCCGCTTGCTCCTGCGTGGCTTCTCATAGATCGCCGCGTCGCCACGGGTGTCGGAACCCATGTACGAGGTGGCGTCCGCGTAGGCCTGCTCGGAGTACGGCTCGTCCTCGTAGTAGGACGCGACGGTGGTGCCGTTCGAGCCGGCGACGCTGGTCGGGGCCAGATCGGGCCGACTGGGCTCCGGGGTCAGCGCGGGCGGGATCGGCGCCACCATGGCCGGGACCGAGGTCACCGAACCGCCGTCGGCCACCGCCTGCAGCATGTCCCGGACCTGTGCCATGTCCGGCCGGTCCTCGACGCGGGCGGCCATCATCGCCATCAGCGGCGGCACCATCGGGCCCGCCTGCTGCGGCGGCTCGATCTTCCCGGCGGCCACCGCGTGCAGCAGCGCGAGGGTGTTCTCGTTCAGCCCGAACGGCGGGTGGCCCTCGATCGCCGCGTACAGCGTCGCGCCGAGCGAGAACACGTCGGAGGCGGGTGTCGGCTCCTGGCCCATCGCCACGTCGGGGGACAGGTAGGCGGGCGTGCCCGCGAGCATCCCGGTCTTGGTGACCTGGACGTCGCCCTGCGCCCGCGAGATCCCGAAGTCGGTGATCTTCACCTGGCCGTTGTCGCCGAGCAGGATGTTGCCGGGCTTGATGTCGCGGTGTACGACACCGGCGGCGTGCGCCGCACCCAGTGCCGAGGCGACCTGCGTACCGATCCGCGCCACCTCGCGCGGCGGGAGCGGCCCGTGATCGGACATCATCCCGGCGAGGCTGGTGGACGGCAGGTACTCCATGACCAGGACCGGCTGACCCTCGTCCTCGGCCACGTCGTACACCGAGATCGCGTTCGGGTGCTGTAGGCGGGCCGCGATGCGGCCTTCCCGCATTGCCCGCTGCCGCGCTTCCTCGGCCTCACCCGGATCCAATCCGGGCTGCAGCAACAACTGCTTGACCGCGACCGTGCGGTGCAGGCGTTCGTCGACACACTCCCACACCACGCCCATCGCGCCACTGCCGATGCGTCGCTGCACTCGGTAGCGTCCGGCGACCAGGCGACCTTCGTCGCTCACCGACGTCTCCCCGTACTGCTATCGATGCTCAACGGGCACCGCATGAACCCGGGAGGATCGTCCCGGGCACGGCCCCACCGAACATCGGCGGATTAGGCGGACCGGCTCCGGCCCCCCGATATGTACACGTTCTCGACGCGGTCCGGTTTGGCCGGATGGCTCGATCCGAACCGCGATAAGGGAGCCTAGCCCACGCCGTGTTGGCGTAGGCCCGAAGTCGAAAAGATCGGTGCAACCCAATTCGACGTTACGCTGCCGACCTAGCGCGGTCGGCCGAACCGGATCCGCCTCACAGCCGTTTCCGCTGGTGATGTTGGGCGTATCGGGTCCTCCGAGGCGTCCGCGCGGGGACGTGAGCCGGTGGCGCGGAGAAGCGATATCGCCGCTGTCCGGTTCATCTCGGTACCGGGGCGGGCGTTTCCGCGGGCCCGGTCGTTGTCGCATTGTTGTGAGAAGCCGTTCCCGCGCCGCTACCGGGGAGAGACGTGCCGGGCGCCGAGCAGTTCGGCCTCGACGATCTTCGGATGGGCATCCGATTCGACTGTGAGCAGCTGGCGGAGCACCACCCGGTGCCCGTCCGGATAGCGGGCCTCGACCTCGGTCAGCACCACGCCGACCGACCTCGTATGCGCCCGCAGCTGCAGCGATTCGACGGCTTCCCACCCCCGGACCAGCGCCGCCCGCTGCCCGGCGAGCAGTCTCGGGTCCACCAGCGCAACGGCCGAGCTCGGGTCGTGCTGCAAGCGGCGGTAGAACTCGTTGACCAGGCTGAGCGCCGATCCTTGGCTGCCCGCCGTGGGGTTGGCGGTGCTCTGCTCCGCAGGTTCCGGCGCGTCGCTGGTGCCGCCCGAACCGGCCACTGCGGCGAAGCCGCCGTTGTCGGCGAACGGCCAGCCGGCGTTGCGCACCAGGTCTGGTCGAAGCGCCGACACGCCGTCGATCGGGGCGGCGGAGGAAGCGGGGTGCGGCGCGGCGGCAGGTTCCGCGATGATCGTCGCGCCTACCGAAGCGGCCCCGAGGATCAGCAGAGCACCCAGCGAGCCGAGGACGATCCGGCAGCGCAGCGACAGCGCATCATCCGCCGGATCAGGCGTCTTGAGCAGTTGGTCGGCGAGGCGCTCGTGCTCCGGGGACAGCGGGATCCGCTTCATCAACTCGGCCACGGTGATCGCGCCCGTACCCGAGTCGGCGTGGTCGTGGCGGCTGCCGGTCGAAGGGTGATGCTGCACTCGCTGGCCCGTCCTCGTGAGTTGGCTCCGCCGGACTCGTACCGCGACGATGCCCTGATCGAGAAGCCTTGCAGTCGAGTTCACCGGAAGGGAACGTTGCGGAGGCTCGAACGGAGCAGTGGATCAGGATTCGTGATCAGAAGATTCGCTTGTCGGAGGTGATCAGCGGTTCGTCCTCCAGTGTGTACCGCAGCTCCCGGCGCTGGGTCTGCACGGTGCCGTCCGCCATGGTCAACCGGAGGGTGTGCACCGTGCTGTTCGGTGTCGCGTAGCCGTCGACGATCTCGACCGACTCGGTACCCGAGTACCGGGCGGCGAACGCCTCGTAGCCCTCGGCCCGCAACGATCCGGTGGTCATCGAGTAGGCGTCCCGCAGGTCGCCGCGGCTGATCGCGGCGTGGTACGCCCGGCTGCGCTGCTTGATCGCCTCGGTGTCGCCGAACAGCAGCTGCGGGACCGCGGGCACCCGCGTCCCGCTGGTCGAGGCCGGCGCGGCGCTGGAGGTCGACCAGCCGAGTATGCCTGGAGCCGGAACCGTGCCGCTGGCGGAGCTCGACGGGCTCGGGACGCCTTCGGGCACGGCCATCGGCGGCAGCGCCTGCACCGAGCCGGTCGTCCGCACCGCCTCCGGCCGGGTCGGATTGCCGGTCAGGTAGTACGGGTCCGAAGGCGGCAGCGGCGGGTAGTCGCGGCCGCGCGGCATGCTCGGCAGCTCCAGACCCTCGATCGTCGTCGTGCTGTCGGCCAGCAAGGTCGTGACGAACATCAGCCCGCCCAGCGCGGCGGCCGACGAAGCGATCGCGAACCAGGCCGCCTGCCGCCAGGTCCGCGGCGGGGTGACCGAGGCCGGGACCATGCCCAGGTCGAACTTGTGCAACCCGCCCACCGGCACGGTGTCGACCAGCGGGTCGGTCACCAGCCCCGCGGCGAGCGCGTGCGACGCCTGGCACTTGCGGGGCACCGGTGTCCACGAGACCGCTGCTCCGGTCCGGTGCCGGCCGTGCGCGGGCGGTTCCGGCGTCGGCGGCTCGTCGAGCTGGCCGCTCCAGCCGGGGGTTCTGCCGCTGTGCATCGGAAGTCTCGACTTTCTGCGACTCGCGGGGAGTTCACGACGTGTCGACTACGTGGAATGCCTCGGCGAGTCGACCGGCCATGCCGTGCCGCTCGGCCGTCCGTGCCAGGTGCCGCCGGATCATGCCCTGGAGGTCGTCGAGATGGGCGGTTTGCGACCGGTGTGCGGACAGCGCCGCGAGTTTCGCGTCGAAGAAATCGGTGATGTCGACCGCCCGGTTGACCCGCTCTTCGGGTGATTCCGACATCCACAGCTCGCTCACTGTCCACGGCTGCAGCCCTTCCTGCAGCAACGCGGGGTGGGCGAAGCCGTTGCGCGCGTCCGGGTAGATCGCGGCGAGGGTGGCCTCGCCGACGGCGCGGTGGTCCGGGTGCGAGGTCGGGAGGTGGGCCCAGTTGATCTCCGGGGAGTGGCTGATGACCCGGTGCGGGCGGACCTGGCGGATCACCCTGGTGATGTCCCGCCGCAGCTGCAGGTTCGCGGTGACCTGCCCGTCCTGGTAGCCGAGGAACTGCACGTCGGTGACGCCGACGGCGGCTGCGGCGGCCCGCTGCTCGTCCTGCCGGATGCGCGGCATGTCCTCCCGCGGTGTGTGGTCGAAGCCCCCGGCATCGCCCGCGGTGCACACGCAGTAGGTGACCTGCATACCGTCGGCGACCCAGGAGGCGATGGTGCCCGCGGACCCGAAGTCGACGTCGTCGGGGTGCGCGGTGACCACCAAAGCACGCCGGGCTGCTGTGGACGCTTCCGGCGAAGTGGTCATGGTCACAGCTTAAAGGGGCAGACGTGACGACTCCGGTGCGGGGTCAAACGACTACTCATTGTGAGCAAAAAGGCCTTTCGGTGCGTTGTGCTGCATCGAAAGGCCCAATATTGATCGCGCGGATAGGCGCGCAGCGGACTTGATCGCTCCCGGCGTCAGCCGTCGCCGCGTGACGCGTCGATCAGAACTGCCCCTTGCGGAACTTGCTCTGCGTGGACTGCAGCGCCTTGAGCGAGGCGACGCCGCCGCCTCCGCCGAGCAGTATCGCGAAGATCTCCGCGCCGGTGCCGCCCGTGCTGATCAGCATGGCCAGCAGGGTCACGCCCAGGCCGACTCCGGCGATCGGGAATCGCTTCCGGGCGAAGTCGACGGCCGGCTGGCCGCCTGCGCGCTTCTTCGCGGCCGAAGTCAGCATCGCGAGGTAGCCAGCGTGTCCGGCGGCGACGAGCACGCCGGCCAGCGTCACGAGAAAGGCCACTAGACCGAGAACCATGACCACAGTCTGCCTCGTTTTCCCCGCGCCCGGTATGGGTGATATCCCGGATATGCCTCGCGGGCTGCTGCAGGTAGCCGAATGCCGGGGGGTTCCGGGGTGGCGTCGGAAGTTCCGCCGAACGCACTACCGCGGAAAACGCCCGGTCAGCAGCGTCGCCGCGGTGGCAGGCGGAGAAGGTTGTGGTTTGGCCCTGGATTGAGACCGGACTCACGCCTTAGGTTCTCAGGCTATGAGCGATCGGTTGGCCGGGTCGGTTGGTGCGAGCTCTGCGCGATCCAGCGGCCTGGACCTGGGGGACAAACGAGCAGTGGTCACGGGTGCGGCGAGCGGGATCGGCGCGGCGGTCGCCCGCCGATTGGCGGAGGCCGGGGCCGAAGTGATCGCGGTGGACCGGACTAAGGGGGTCGAGGCGGTCGCGGCCGAGATCGGCGCCGAGGCCAGGGTCGTCGACCTCGCCGACCTCGACGCCGCCGCGGAGCTGGGCGCCCGGGCGGACATCGTGGTCAACAACGCGGGATTCCAGCACGTCGCGCCGATCCACCGGTTCCCGGAGGACACCTTCAGCGCGATGCTGCGGGTGATGGTGGAGGCGCCGTTCCGGATCGTGCGTGCCGCGCTGCCGGGCATGTACGACCGGGGCTGGGGGCGGATCGTCAACATCTCATCCGTGCACGGTCAGCGCGCCTCGCCGTTCAAGAGCGCCTACGTGACCGCGAAGCACGCGATCGAAGGGCTGTCCAAGACGACCGCGTTGGAGGGCGCGCCCCACGGGGTGACGTCGAACTGCGTCTGCCCGGGTTTCGCGCGGACCCCGTTGGTGGAGCGCCAAGTCGCCGAGCAGGCGGAGCTGCTCCGGGTGCCGGAGGACCAGGTCGTCGAGGACGTGCTGCTGGCCCGCACGCCGATCAAGCGCCTGGTGGAACCGGTCGAGGTCGCCGAGCTCGCGGTGTGGTTGTGCGGACCCGGCACGACGTCGATCACCGGCGCCTCGTTCCCGATCGACGGCGGCTGGACCGCGCACTGAGCTCCCCGCTGCGGCACCGGTGGGATCCGCCGGTGCCGCAGCGGGCAGGTGGGTCTTGTCCGGTCGTGGGCGCGTTGGGGGTGCGCACGACCGACGCCTGCTCCTGCGTCGCGGGTTCGTCAGTGGCCGAGACGGCCGCGGCCCAGGCGCAGCAGGATCATCGCGAGTTCGCGGCCTTCCGGCCCGAGCTCCCGGTAGCGCGCGAGCACGTCCATCTCGCGGTTGTAGACGATGCGGGGTCCGCCGGCCGCCATCCGGGCCTGGCCGACCTGTCGGGAGACCTCGGCGCGGCGCTTGACCAGGCGTAGGATCTCGGTGTCCAGGTAGTCGATTTCCTCGCGGAAGTTGCTGATGGCCTCCGCGGCGGCCTGCTTGGCCGAGGCGAGCTCGGACTGTGGCTGGTCACCGTCCACAGTGGCTTTCATCGGGCGTTGTCCTCCGGCTTCGGCCCCTGCCCCCGGCCCCGGAACGCGCGAACGCCCCGAGTCCGAAAACCCCGGGGCGTCGTAGTGGTTTTTGAGCTCACACAGCTACGGGCGCCGGAGTCCCGGGCCCGTAGAAAAACTCGTAGGTCTGCGTTCGCACGCGGTCAGTCTGCCACAGCCTGCATCGCATTTGTTGTGACGTGGATCACTCATCCCAACGAGTGGACTTCGAATCATTCGATCACCAGTTCGAGTTATTCCCCTGGATTGCGCCGGGTCCGGCGTGGATCTTGGAGCCATGACTACCGAACCTCCTGCCCACCGGCACACCGGACGGCGCCCCGACCGGGCTCGACGTCGACTCGCTCGGCGGCTCGTCGAGCGGACTGCCGACGCGGGCCGCGGATCACGACGACGCCCGGCGCCACGCCGCCCGCACATGTCAACGCCAGCACCGTCCAGCCGTAGCCGACCGCCCGGGCGGCCTCGCCGAGCGCCACCGCGACGGCGGTCTGCACCCCTGCCCACAGCACGGCGCCGATTGCGGAGAGCCCCAGGAAGCGGCCGAACGGCAACCGCAAGGTGCCCACCACGGCCGGGACCACGGCGTGCACCACGGCGACGAAGCGCGTCGTGATCAGCGCGCGCCCGCCGGTGTCCTGCACGATCGCCTCGGCGGCCTGCCAGCGGTGTGCGCCGATCTTGCGCCCGGCCCACGTGTTGCGGAGCCCGGGGCCGATCAGGCGGCCCAGCCAGTAGCCCCCGCTCTGCCCGATGACGTTGCCCACCACCGCCGCGGCGAACAGCGCCGGTGCCCACCTGCCGCCGAGGACGGCGATGGTGAGCAGCAGCGTCGCTTCGCCCGGGACCAACAAGCCGATGAAGATGGAGGTTTCCAATGACAGCAGGACCAGGGCCAGCAGCACGCACAGCCACGGGTTCAGCGTCGCGGCCCACGCGATGAAGTCCCGGATCGCGGCATCGATCTGGTTGACCCACTCCATGGGCGGCTCATTCCGTTTCGTGGCGGATACGGCGGTCGGAATTCACCTTCCAGGCCTGTTGCGCGCGGCGGATCCGGGCATCCCCTGGCTGCCCCCTGACAATTCGGGGGCCAAGTGGGAGGTCCGGGCAGGTCGGCAGGGCCCACCGGTGGGCCGATGCGGGGCCTGCGGTGCCTGCGGTGCCTGCGGGGCCTGCGGTGCCTGCGGTGCCTGCGGTGCCTGCGGAAACTGCGTTGGACACGGCGGAGCTGCTTTCTCTTTCGCTTCAAGGGCAACAGTCGCCGCTGTCGTGCTCGACGCATCATCCGCCCAGGCAGCCGCAGCCGGTGCGGCGGCTTGGAGTCCGCGCGGATCGGCTCGTGCGGCGGTGCGATCTGCGGTGCGATCTGGAGCCCCGGGCACCGGGATTCGGGTTTTGTCCGGGCTCGCCGGTAACGTGGAGCAACGATGAGCACCCCACTCGACCTCCAGTGGCAGAGCGATCTACCGCAGCACGGATCGCTGCAATCGGACGAATCCGGGCCCGCCTCGCGGTCCGGTCCGGATCCGGACGCCCTGCTTGCTGGTCTGAACCCGCAGCAGCGCGACGCCGTGGTGCACACCGGCTCGCCGCTGCTGGTGGTGGCGGGTGCCGGGTCGGGCAAGACGCGGGTGCTGACCAACCGGATCGCGTACCTGCTGGCGGGGGGCGCGCATCCGGGCCAGATCATGGCGATCACCTTCACCAACAAGGCCGCGGCCGAGATGAAGGGACGCGTCGTCGAGTTGGTGGGTCGGCGGGCCAACGTGATGTGGGTGTCGACGTTCCACTCGATGTGCGTCCGGGTGTTGCGCCGCGAGGCCAAGACGCTGGGAATGTCGTCCAACTTCTCGATCTACGACGCGGACGACTCCCGGCGGCTGATCACCATGATCGCGCGAGAGCAGGACCTGGATTCCAAGCGCTACCCGGCGCGCACGCTCGCGGTGCACATCTCGAACTTGAAGAACGAACTGCTGTCCCCGGAGGCCGCCGCCGAGCAGGCGGGAAACGACATGGAGCGCAAGGTCGCCCAGGTCTACGCCGCTTACCAGCGCCGGCTCGTCGACTCCAACGCGATGGACTTCGACGACCTGATCATGCGCACGGTCGAACTGCTGCAGGAGCACCCCGCGGTCGCGGAGTACTACCGGCGGCGCTTCCGGCACGTGCTCGTCGACGAGTACCAGGACACCAACCACGCGCAGTACGTGCTGGTGCGTGAGCTGGTCGGCACCGAGGCGGCCGACAGCGGCATCGAGCCCGCCGAACTGTGCGTGGTCGGTGACGCGGACCAGTCGATCTATGCCTTCCGGGGCGCGACGATCCGCAACATCGAGGAGTTCGAGCGCGACTACCCGCAGGCCCGGACGATCCTGCTGGAGCAGAACTACCGTTCCACGCAGACGATCCTGTCCGCGGCGAACGCGGTGATCCGGCGCAACCCGAACCGGCGCGACAAGCGGTTGTGGAGCGACGCCGGGGACGGCGAGCAGATCGTCGGCTACGTCTCGGACAACGAGCACGACGAGGCGGCGTTCGTGGCCGGCGAGATCGACCGGCTGGTGGACGACGGCGACGCGACGTTCAACGACATCGCGGTGTTCTACCGGACGAACAACCAGTCCCGGGTGTTCGAGGAGGTGTTCATCCGGCTGGGCCTGCCGTACCGGGTCGTCGGCGGGGTGCGCTTCTACGAGCGTCGCGAGGTGCGAGACGCGCTGGCCTACCTGCGAGTGCTGGACAACCCGGACGACACGGTGAGCCTGCGCCGCATCCTCAACGTGCCGAAGCGCAGCATCGGGGACCGGGCGGAGGCCGTGGTCGCAGTGCACGCCGAGCAGGAGCGGATCTCGTTCGCCGCTGCGCTGCGGAAGGCGGCGGCCGGGCAGGTCCCGCTGCTCAACACCCGGGCGCGCAACGCCATCGCGGGTTTCGTGGCGCTGCTGGACGAGCTCCAGGCGGTCGCGGCGGAGTCCGATGTAGCCGAGATCCTGGAGCAGGTACTGGAGCGCACCGGCTACCGCGCCGAGCTGGAGGCCAGCGACGACCCGCAGGACGCCACGCGGGTGGAGAACCTGACCGAGCTCGTGACGGTCGCGCGGGAGTTCACCGAGATCCAAGCGGGAGCTCCGGTCGGCGAGCCCTCGGCCGAGGTCGACCCGTCGGCCGAGGCCGTGGTCGCGGCCGCGGTGCCGGCCGCGGAGGACGCGGAGGAGGCGGCGCTGGGGCTGCCCGCCGACGACTCGCTGTCGGCGTTCCTGGAGCGCGTCTCGCTGGTGGCGGACGCGGACTCGCTGCCCGAATCCGGCGACGGGGTCGTCACCCTGATGACCCTGCACACCGCGAAGGGCCTGGAGTTCCCGGTGGTGTTCTGCACCGGCTGGGAGGACGGGGTGTTCCCGCACTCGCGGGCGCTCGGCGACCCGGCCGAACTGGCCGAGGAGCGGCGGTTGGCGTACGTGGGCATCACCCGCGCCCGGCAGCGGCTGTACCTGTCGCGGGCGCTCATGCGTTCCGCGTGGGGCCAGCCGATGACCAACCCGGCTTCCCGGTTCCTCACCGAGATCCCGGACGAGCTGATGCACTGGCGCCGGATCGAACCGGAGCGCGCCGCCCCGCAGGTGCGCAGCACCTGGGGCAGCCGTGGCGGTTTCGACCGCACCGGCTCGGATTCGGCTCAGGCCGGGCTGGCGGCGCGCGGCATGCGCAGCACCGGCATGAAGGGCTGGAAGGACACCGTCGCCATCAAGCTGGCCGCCGGTGACCGGGTCACCCACGACAAGTACGGGCTGGGCACGGTGCTGTCCACCGAGGGTGAGGGACCGCGGGCCACCGCGACGATCGACTTCGGTAGCTCCGGCACGGTCCGCTTGATGCTGATCGGCAGCGTGCCGATCAGCAAGCTATGACCCGACGGCGGGAAGTTCATCGTCCCAAGTAGACGATGTTCGAGTTCGCGTGGAACAACCGGCGCCCGACCGAGGTTCGGCCCTGCGGTAGCAGCAGAACGACCTCGCGAGAAACATCGTGAGCGAAACCCGGGCAGTCGTTGACGAGTTCCAACCCAGACTGGGCAACGTGCGATCGGTGCGTTGACCGATCTCTTCGCGGACCGCATCAAGTGGAACGTCCACGGTGTGGAGGGAGTGCCGTGGACGGGGCGCCGAACCACGGGCGGAAGCAGCCGCGTTCTCCGCATCGCTTCCTACGCATCATCTCCAGCCCGAGGAGTTCGCTGTCGATCGGATCCTCGTCGACGGGACGGACTCAGCCGCATCCGGCAGATCGTGCGAGCCACCGGCAAGCCGTTCGTCTGGTACCGGGGTGCTGCTCATCGGCGATTCCGCCGGCGGCGACTCGCCCTTCGGCGGACAGGCGCCCGGTCGGCTGCTGAGCGACGCACCTGGCACCTATGAACCGCTCGGCAGCGTCGAGGTAGGCAGCTTCCCGCTCACCATCGCGTCCTCGACCGACGGCACGCGCGCCTAGGTTTCCGCCGTCACGTCCTCAACGGTCTCCGTCATCGACCTCGAAACCCCATAGACCTCGAAACCCATAGACCTCGAAACCCATCGCACGGTGGCCACGTTGCCGATCGATCGGCGCGGCGAGCCCGGCGCGCACGGTCTCGCTTACATCCCGGCAGGCCGGGGGTGCTTGGGCTCGTAGAGCCCGATCTCGGCGCCGCTGGGCAGGCGGAGGGCGGTGAGCAGTCCCCAGCCCTCGTTGCTGACCGGGCGGGTGATCTCGACGCCGCTCTCCTGCAGTTCACCGATGGTGACCGCGATGTCGTCGCACATCAGGTAGAGCTGGCAGGTGGGCTCCCCGTGGGTGGGGTGGGTGGCGAGTTCGGCGGGCGGCAGCCCGAAGATCAGCCACCCGCCCCCGACGTCGACGGACTCGAAACCGAGCACGTCGCGGAGGAACGCCCGATCCCGCTCGGCGTCCCGGCTGAACAACAACAAGTGCGCCCCGTTGATCATCGCCACCACCTCCTGACGAAACCGTGCCACGCCGGAGGGCAGGCCGCCGCTTCACGAGCTGCGAGCGCGTCGAGGGGCATCTTCAGAGGCGTGCGGGCAGCGCGCTCCACAGCGCGATCAGCGCCTCGGTGCGCTCGGACCGCGCCAGGTCATCGTCGCAGGCCAGGACCACGCGGTGGATCTGCGCATCGATTCCTGGCACGAGCAGCGCAGCGGTCAACTCGTGGTCCGGCCCGCCGACGGAGCACCGGCGGAGTTGGTTCGCTCTCTCCGGTGTCAGCCAGTCGAACGCGCGCAACAGACCCGGCCAGATCGCCTTCGGGCTGCTGGAGGTGCTGCTCGCTGAGCGAGTGCGGGATGGCGCGCTTGGCGCACCCCGCCGAGGACGCCTGGACACCGGTGGAGTTGAGCCGGCCGTTCTTCGACCGGCTTGCGGGGGCGAAGAAACTGGCCATGCTGCCGGGCGCCGGGCACCTCCCGATCGAGTCGCCCGGCGTGCACCGGCTCTTGGACTTGGCGACGTGCCGCTGAGTCAGAAGCGGTAGCGGAGTATCCGGCCCATGCGGCGGATGGCGGTGATGCGTCCGGACGCGCAGATGGCGGCCCGAACGGGCTGCGGGTAGCGCTCCAGCTCGGGCGCATCGGTGAACGACCACTCCGTGACCAGCCGCAGCCCGGGCACGCTGGATTCCAGCGACTGCGGGTCGTCGATGCCCCAGCGCAGGTGCGCCCCGGCGTGCACCACCGCCGGGTTGAGCCGGTTGGACACCCGGCCCCCCAGGCTGCTGAAGGCCTTGAAGAGCAGCTCCCCACCGGGGAAGTGCTCGGTGATGCGGCGCAGCAACGCGATACCGTCCACTTCGGACAGATACATCGTGAGTCCTTCGGCGACCGCCAGCACCGGCCGGTCGCCGGGGATGTCGTCGAGCAGGTCGGGCGCGGTCACCGACGAACCGATGGTGTGGTGGTGCGGGCGTTCCGGGAAGAGGCGCCGGCGCAGCTCGATGACGTCGGGCTGGTCGATGTCGTACCACTCGACCCCCTCCGGCGGGTCTGTCCGCTCGAACCGGCTGTCCAGCCCGCAACCCAGGTGCAGGACGGTCATGCCGGGGCTGGAGTCGCGGCTCGCACTGTTCCCGCCACGCAGCGCCTCCTCGACCCAGCGGTCCAGCGCATTGGCGCGCATCGCCACCGGAACCGCGTTGCGCGCACCCATCTTGGACTTGCCGAAGTCGAAGTCGATGCGTTGCACGGCCTCGTCGGCGTACCGGTCGCCGAGCATAGGCTCGGCCGATCGGTTGTCCAGCGCGCGCAGGTAGAGCGTCGCGAGCATGGTCGCCTGCGCCCCGGTCAGCTCGACCTTCTCCTGCTGCTTCTACTCGAAGCTGTAGCGCAGCAGCCGCATGGCCTTGCGCAGCGGCGGAAAGGCGTTCATGAACTTCGCGATCGCCCGGTCGGTCGCGTCCATCTTCGCCAGACCCGGCAGATCCATCATCGGCAGTTCCTGCCGCAGCCGGAGACCGGGTACGCGCAGTTCGAGGGCGTGCGGATCGCCGATCCCCCAGTGGAACTCGGCACCGGCCCGTTGGAGGAACCGGGAGTAGCGGGCGGCCCGGACGGTCCACGGCAGCACCGCGTCGAACATCGTCTCGCCGACCTCGAAACGCTCGACCAATCGCCGCAGCAGGTCGATGCCGTCCGCTTCGGTCAGGTACATCGTCAGTCCCTCGGCGATGACCAGCGTGGGCCGCCCCGTCGGGATCTCGTCGAGCCAGTCCCGATCGGTCACCGACGCCGCGATCGTGCGGTAGTTCGCCTGGGTCTGCGGGTAGAGCCGGTTCCGCAGTTCGATCACGTCGGGCAGGTCGATGTCGTACCAGTGCGCGTCAGCGGGGATGGCGATCCGGAACGCGCGGCTGTCCAGGCCGCACGCCAGGTGCAGCACCACCGCGTCGGGGTGTTGCGCGAGGTAGTGCGCCGCCCAGTCGTCGAGCTGCTTGGCCCGCAGGACCACCGTCATCCGGTCCCCGGAGCCGAGGTGCAGGCTGCGGAAGTCGAAGTCGATGCGGTCGAGCAGTCGATCCGCGGTCTCGTCGCCGAGCACCGGGTCGGGCCTGCGGTTGTCCAGGGCCCGGGCGTGGAGAGGGCCGAGGAGCGTCTGCTGCGCGCCGGTCAACCGGATCTGTTCGGTTCGTTCGGTCACCTTCTCAAGCTACAGTGATTTCACAAATTCATGAAATATAGAAATGTTAAAATCTTTCAGGTATCGATGCGTCTGGTGAGGATCGGAACATGACGGAAGGTTCCGGCGACGAGGTGCCGCGGTTCGTCGAACGGTTCGCCCTGGACCTGACCGGCGCCGGCTTCCCGCGCATGGCGGCGCGCGTGCTCGCGAGTCTGCTGGTCGCCGACGAAGGGCGGCGGACGGCGAGCGAGCTGGCCGAGGTCCTGGACGTGAGCCCAGCCGCGGTGTCCGGAGCGGTCCGCTACCTGGTGCAGGTCAAGCTGGTTGTGCGGGAGCGCGACCCCGGCGAGCGGCGCGACCACTACCGGGTGTTGGACGACGTCTGGTACGCCAGCATCATGCAGCGCGATGCGGAACTGATCGGCTGGGAACGCACCCTCGCCGAAGGCGTGGCCGCAGTGGGCGCGAGCACGCGTGCGGGGTTGCGCCTCGACGAGACGCGGCAATTCTTCGAGTTCCTCCGCGCCGAGATCCCGGAGCTCATGCAGAAATGGCACCGGCAGCGACGGCCCTAGCCGCGCCACCGGCGCCATTCTGCAAGTTCCGGGAACTCAGGTTTGGTCTTTCAAGCTCCGCGCCAGCCGCTTAGTCCACCCCCGCGACGAGCGCCCCCGCGACGAGCACCGCCGCGGGTTCTCAGACTGTGCCCACCGCGTCGGGGTTCTTGGCGAGGCCAGTCCCCGGCAGGTGAATTGGCATTCCTGAGTCGGGGATCCCGGAGTCCAGAAGGCGACAGTAACTCCCGCAGGGGGCCGCTACCGGCACCGCTGCGCAAACCGAGCCGCGGATGCAAGGTTTACGCGGGCGAGATACCTCGGGCCTGCATCCAGGGCAGCGGGTTGATCTTCTTGCCGCTGGTGTTCCACACCTCGAAGTGCAGGTGCGGGCCAGTGGAGAAGCCGCGGTTGCCCATGGTGGCGATCTGGTCGCCAGCCTTGACCTTGGTGCCCTGCTTGGTCGTGATGGTGTTGACGTGGCCGTAGACGGTGATCGTGCCGTCCTCGTGCTGAACCCGCACCCATAGGCCGAAACCGCTGGCCGGGCCCGCCTCGATCACGACGCCGTCGGCGACGGAATAGATCGGGGTTCCCTTGGCGTTGGCGATGTCGATGCCGTAGTGCGTGGTGCCCCAGCGGCCACCGAAACCTGAGGTGAATGTGCCGGCGGCGGGGATGACGTACCTGGGTGCACGTGCCGCTTCCTCGGCGGCGATCCGGGCCGCGTCGCGCTCCTGGGTGATCCGCTCGCTCTTCGCGAGCTTCTCCATCTCGGAGCTGACGTCCGTGGTCTTCGCCACCGGGAGCATCGCCGGGGCCGGGGCGCTGCCGCCGACTCCGCTGTAGGTCTGCTCGGCCATCGCGGTGTTGAACGAGGCCGAAGCGTCAGAGGGGTTGAAGTCGTCGTGGTCCGGGGCGGCGTGCCCTTCACCTGCGGCCATCGATTGCCCGGCGGCTGCGAAGGCGCCAGCGGCGACGGCGGCGACGACCACGCGGCCGCGCCACACCGATACGGGTGAGGAGTCCCGGGTCTTCGCTGGGCTACTGGAGGGGTCGTCGGGGGACGCCTCCGCGTAGCCCGGGGAGTGTTCTTCGCCGCCGGGGGAGCGGTGTCGAGCCAATGGTTGCCCTTCCGTCTCGGGGAGCCGGATCACGTTCCCGGGCGGGGATCCCGGGGGCCGGTCGGGGAACCGGCCGAAGGTTGTCCTTCGTGATCAGACCGTGACAACGGACCGGGGGACAGTAACCAAGCTGATCCCCTAGGGGCAAATCCCCGTCCGTGGTGCCTTGGACACGGAGCGTGTTCGAAAGGCGTTCCGCGGGCCTCATTGTCAGGCGTGCGCGGATACTGGGTGTGGTCGTCGCGTAGCGAAGCTGCCTGCGGCTTCGTGATCGATACGGGGCTGTTCGATCGGACCATGGCGGGCTCCGGGATGCCTCGATCCAGGCGGCTCGCGGTAGCGAGGCGTGATATGAGTCACACTCGAAGAGCCGCTTGATGGGCAACCGCAAGTACTCTGTTCGGTGGGCCCTAGGGGATGTCCCGGAGGCGGCGACCGGCGGGTGGCGTTCGCGTCCGGGGTTGCTAGCGTCTGCGCGGTGACTGCGCGGCCCGACCTCCCATCCGGCGGTTCCTCGGCTCCCGCCACGAATCCGCAGCCCGACCCCGATCCCCCGATGCGGCTGAGAGCGGCGATCGACTCGTCGTTCCCAGCGCTCCCGCCGCATTCCTGGCATGGCCGCTCCTGCTGGTGCTCGCACTGCTCGCCCCCGCGACGGCGTTCGTCTTCGCCCGGCGCGGGCGGCTCGGGGCGGCGGCCGCCATGCTCGTCGGCCCAGCGGCGCTCGCTCCCGGCCGATTGGTGCTGGACCTGCAGTTCGTCGTCGATGCGGGGCTGGCCACCCGCCCCGAGCTGCTCCGGGTGGAAAGCCTCGACTCCTTCGCCCCGTCGACCGGGGTCTGGCTGCTGATCGCCGGGCACGTCGCGGCGATCGTTGCCGGTTTTCTAGCGGTCTGGGGTGTCGAGCACGGCGATGAGGGCACCGGCTCGCGCCGGCAGGGCCTGCTCACGCTCGTACTGTGCGCCGGCGTGATCGCTGCCGTCGGCGTCCTGATGGCACCGTTCGTCTCCGACGATCCATATCTACTGCCGAACCCGGCCCTCGACGGGCCTCTGGCGGTGCTGATCGGCAGCTTCCTGCTCGCCGTCGCGGTACCGAGCGCCGCCGGATTCGTGGCGAGCTCCACCGACCCGGAGTTCGCTCGCGGCGGGCTGCTCGGCGTGGCCGCCGCGGTGGCGTGCGTGGTCGTGCCGCCACTGGTCGCGGCGGCGATGCTCGACGACATCCAGTTCGCCTGGGGGCCCGTGTTCGGCCTGGTCGCGGCGATTGCGTTGGTGGTCCTGGCAGTGCCAGCGGGACGAGCCGACTCCGACGAGCCGGCCGACGACCTGCGCCTGCCCGCGCTGACCCGGTTGATCACCGTCTCGGCCCTGCTCGCGCTGGCGGCCGGCGCGTTGGCGCTGCTGGCGGCGGCGGTACCGCAGGTGGAGATGCCCTACGGTCTGCGCGACCCGTCGCCGTACCCGGCGCGGATGTTGTGGCCGGCCGGGTTCCTGCTGGTGGTGCTGGGGGGCGGGCTGCTGCTGCCGCGCGCCTCCCGGTGGCTTCGCCCGGTGCTGCCGGTGGTATGGGTGGTGATTCCGTTCGCGGCGGCCGGGGTGCTCGACGCGGTGTTCACCGCGTTGCAGGCCGCGGACGCGCAGGCCGGATTCGGTGCCTGGGCGGCCGGGATCGCGGTGCTGTTCGCCGCGCTCGCGGGGGTCGTCGCCGGTATCGCCGGTGCGGTGGAGCGCGACGAGGTGGATCTCACAGAGATCGCGATGCACCGGTTGGTGCTGTTCCCGTCGCTCGTCGCGCTGCTGCTCGCGGCCGGTGCGTTCAGCTTCCCGGTGGTCACAGCCCCGGACTACACGGCGCCGGGGGTGTTCACCGACTTCGGGACGACGTCCTGGGGCCTGGTGGTCGCGCTGGCCGCGGTGGTCGGTGCTGCGGTGTTGGCGCCGATGTGCCGGCCCGCCCGGGCTGCGGCGCTGATCATCGGAGCTGTGCTCGTCGTAGCGGTCCGGGTGCTGGAGTTTCCGCTGACCGCCGAGCGGTTCCCCGGCGCGGCGCCGGGCCTGGGGCTGTGGTTCGGCGCGGCCTGCGCGGTCGTGTTGCTCGTCACCGCCCTCGCCGCGGCCCGCGTGCCGCGGGACCGGAACTGACGAGGGTCTCGACTGCTCAGGGCCCGTGAGTGCTTTTCGGTGCGGTCGCACCCCAAAGTGCTCACGTGCCCCGACCAGCGGAAACGTCCGTCCGGTCCGCGAGCTTGAGCCTGCGCCGAATTCCCCGAGCTGCCGTCTTGCCGACGCCGGAAGAGCGGTCGAGAATGCGTGGCACACCGTCGCGATGCGCTGTTCCCTTCGTCACCACGGACGTCGATTTCGAGCCTGCGGAGCAGGCGAATCCCCGTGCTCGACGGTTCGACCAGGGCTAATGCCCAACCTCAGGTGAGGCAGTTCACCAGGTGCGCCGCCCCATGCGTCGTCGCAGGTCGATATCGTCACCGAGTCCGACACCGACGTCGCAGGAGAGTCGAGTGGACCTGTACGAGTACCAGGCGAAGGAGCTCTTCGCCTCCCACGGCGTGCCGACGCTGCCCGGCGCCGTGGTAACCGAGCCGCAAGGGGCCAAGGCAGCCGCCGCAGAACTGGGCGGGCCCGTCGTGATCAAGGCCCAGGTGAAGACCGGGGGCCGCGGTAAGGCCGGCGGTGTGAAGCTGGCCGAAAACCCGGATGAGGCCCAGACCAAGGCCGAGGCGATCCTCGGTCTGGACATCAAGGGCCACATCACCCGCAAGGTGCTGGTCACCACCGCCTCCGACATCGCCGACGAGTACTACTTCTCGTTCCTCCTCGACCGCGCCAACCGCAACTTCCTCGCGATGGCCTCCGTCGAGGGCGGCATGGAGATTGAAGAGGTCGCGGTTACCAAGCCCGAGGCGCTGGCCAAGATCGCGATCGACCCGATCGAGGGCGTCGACCAGGACAAGGCGCGGGAGATCGTCACCGCTGCGAAGTTCCCGGCCGACGTCGCCGACCAGGTCGCCGACGTGATCGTCCAGCTGTGGGAGACGTTCGTCGCCGAGGACGCCACGCTGGTCGAGGTCAACCCGCTGGTCAAGGACCCGCAGGGCAAGATCATCGCGCTGGACGGCAAGGTCACCCTCGACGAGAACGCCGCGTTCCGCCAGGCCAAGCAGGCCGAGTTGGTGGACAAGGAAGCGGAGAACCCGCTCGAGGCCAAGGCCAAGGAGAAGGGCCTCAACTACGTCAAGCTGGACGGCGAGGTCGGCATCATCGGCAACGGTGCCGGGCTGGTCATGTCCACCCTCGACGTGGTCGCCTACGCCGGCGAGAAGCACAACGGTGTGAAGCCGGCGAACTTCCTGGACATCGGCGGTGGCGCCTCTGCCGAGGTGATGGCTGCGGGTCTGGACGTCATCCTCGGCGACCCGGCCGTGAAGTCGGTGTTCGTAAACGTCTTCGGCGGCATCACCGCCTGCGACGCGGTTGCCAACGGCATCGTGCAGGCGCTGAAGATCCTGGGCGACGAGGCCACCAAGCCGCTGGTCGTCCGCCTCGACGGCAACAACGTCGAAGAGGGTCGCCGCATCCTGGCCGAGGCCAACCACCCGGTCGTGACGATGGTGGACACCATGGACGGTGCGGCCGACAAGGCCGCCGAGCTGGCTGCGGGGGCATGAGGCCATGGCTATCTTCCTCAACGAGAACAGCAAGGTCATCGTTCAGGGCATCACCGGCTCTGAAGGCACCAAGCACACCGCTCGGATGCTGCGCTCCGGCACCAACATCGTCGGCGGCGTGAACGCCCGCAAGGCCGGGCAGACCGTCGAGATCGAGGACAAGCAGCTCACGGTCTTCGGCACTGTCAAGGAGGCCCTGAAGGAGACCGGCGCCGACGTGTCGGTCGTCTTCGTGCCGCCGAAGTTCGCCAAGGACGCCGTGATCGAGGCCATCGACGCCGAGATCGGCCTGGCCGTGGTCATCACCGAGGGCATCCCGGTGCACGACTCCGCTTACTTCTGGGCGCACGCCAACGCCACCGGCAACAAGACCCGGATCATCGGGCCGAACTGCCCGGGCATCATCTCGCCCGGCAAGTCCAACGCCGGCATCATCCCGGCCAACATCACCGGCCCGGGCAAGATCGGCCTGGTGTCCAAGTCGGGCACGCTGACCTACCAGATGATGTACGAGCTGCGGGACATCGGTTTCTCCAGCGCCGTCGGCATCGGTGGCGACCCGATCATCGGCACCACCCACATCGACGCGCTGCAGGCCTTCGAGGACGACCCGGAGACCGAGGCCATCGTCATGATCGGCGAGATCGGTGGGGACGCCGAGGAGCGGGCGGCCGACTACATCAGGGCCAACATCACCAAGCCGGTGGTGGGCTACGTGGCCGGTTTCACCGCGCCGGAGGGCAAGACCATGGGCCACGCGGGCGCCATCGTCTCCGGTTCGTCCGGCACCGCCGCGGCGAAGAAGGAGGCCCTGGAGGCCGCCGGGGTCAAGGTCGGCAAGACGCCGAGCGAGACCGCCAAGCTGATGCGCGAGATCGTCAAGGGCTGAGCGCCCGATCTCGGCACATCGTTTTCGGGGCCGGACGCCTTCGGGAGTCCGGCCCCGATGGCTTTCTGAAAGCTTTTGGGCGGCCGGCGGAACTTCGAGTGCCGCCCCGACGTCCGAGATCTTGCGGCGGTGCCGGAACGCATGCCCGGCCGATACCGCTGGCAAGTCCCGGCTTTGCGGTCTTCCGGCACACCGAGCCCGGTTGATTGGATACCGTCAGCAAGCTCCGCCCCGAGTGTTCAAGCGAGGAGTCCGTCCAGCCATGTCCGCGCCCTTCCCCCGACAGTCGCCGCCGGCAGCCCAGGGAAGCTCCGGCGTTTCGCTCGGTCTCAACGAGATCCTGGTCCTGGTGGCGGCAGGCGCCGGTCTGATCGGATACCTGATCGGCTTCTTCGACGGGGTCGCCGGGGTGGCGATCGGCAGCCTCGTCGGTTTTTCCATGATCGTCTCCGCGTCGCTGGCGGGCCTGCGGTTCCTGCCGAAGACGCCGGACGCGCTGTTCGCGGCCGCGCCGCTGTCCGCCTACGCGACGCTCGCGCTGCTGCAGGACCTCGTCGGTGGTGCCTCGGGCGGGATCGTCGTGGTGCTACTGCTGCTGTCGATCGCGCAGTTGGGTGCTGTGGTCGGCATCCTGCTTATCGAGGCTGGCATCGTCGACGCGCCGTCGAAGCCCGCGCAGCCGAAGCCGCGCTTCGGGCAGTCCGGCCCGTTCCAGCCGGGCAAGCGCGGTGGCCCGTCCGGTCCAGGTGGTCCCGGTAGTCCCAGTGGACCCGGTGGACCGAGCGGCCCGGGAGGACCCAGTGGTCCGGGCGGACCCGGTGCGCCTACTTGGAACCAGCCCGGACAGCCCGGTCAGTTCGGTCAGCCGGGCGGCGGTTGGAGCCCGGCGTCCGGTTCCCAGCCACAGCAGCCCGGTGGTTGGGAGCCTGCCTCCGGTGGTTTCCAGCCCCCGAACCAGCCGGGGCAGCCGGGCTCGTCGAGCCAGTCCGCGCCGCCGTCGAGCCCGTCCGGTCAGCCGAGCCAGCCTGGTCAGCCAGGACCGTCGAGCCAGTCCGGTCAGCCGAGCCCGTCCGGCCAGCCCGGCCCGTCGAGCCCGTCCGGTCAGCCGAGCCAATCGGGCCAATCGGGCCAATCCAGCCAGGGCGCGGGTCCGCAGGGCACCCAGCAGATGCCGCACCCGGGCGCCAACCCACCCAGCTTCTGATCGCTTCGGCTTGGACGAGCGCGGGCGGCGCTGCCGCCCGCGCTCGTTCTTTGCCGGCTCGCGGTTCGCGATCGAGCTAAGCGGCCTCGTTGCGGGATCCGTTCGGTTGCGGGATCCGTTCGAAGGAGGTCGGACGACTAGGACCGACTATTTTAGGACCGACTAGGACGTGATCCGCCCGGCATGCCCCCAAGCGTCGGTCCCGTTCGGTACGAGACGACTCGGTACCGATGTCCAATGTGGACCAAGCGTGTCGCTCGATGGGCGGAGGTTGCGGCGTGTTGTGACCCGTTCGGCGGAATGTCAGTGCGACATTCAGCCGTGTGTCCGTGCTCGACTCGATTCCCCACGCCATCGCCGACGGCCCCCGCGAACGCCGGCCCGGGATGCGCTGGTGGTTGCTCGCGGTGGCCGTCGTCGTGGTCCTGCTCGCCGGCTACCTGATCGCCGCGGGGCTGATCGCGCTGGTGATGGCGACCGCCGACGGCGCGCAGTTCAACCCGGTCGTGGTGCTTGTGGGAGCCCTGCCGGGGTGGCTCGCGCTGCACCAGACGGCGCTGAAGATCACGGACGCTCCGCTGAGCGTCCTGCCGTTGCTGCCGACCGCGCTGGTGATGCTGCTGATCGCCATCGCATCGGCCTGGGTCGCGCGGCGCTCCCGCCTGCGACGCCCGGACCAGGCGTGGCCGTTGATCACGGCGATGGGTCTGGTGCACGCCTTCGTAGGTGCCGGCATCGCAGTGGTGCTGGGCGGGCCAGTGCACGCGATCCCAGTGGATGCATTCGTGAGCTGCGGGCTGACCGCGACGATCGCCTCGGCGGCCGGCGTGGCGAACCGGTGCGGGCTGATCTACCTGGTCTGGGAGCGGGTCGAAGCCGAGGTCTGGTCGGGCATGCGCCTCGGCCTGCTGGCGCTGGCCGCGCTCGTCGGGGCCGGTGGCGTGGTGCTGCTGGCCGGGATCTGCCTGTCGGGCTCGGCGATGGTCGCCGCGATGACCAGCCTCGGGAACACCGCAGGTGACGCGGTCGGCACCACGCTGGCGTCGATCCTGTACCTCCCGAACGCGGTGCTGGCGGGCTGGTCCTTCGCCGCCGGGACGGGCCTGTCGATCGGTCGGCTCGATGTCCAGCCGCTGCACGTCGTGCCCGGCCCGGTGCCGGACTTGCCACTGCTCGCAGTCCTGCCGACGCACGATTCGGCGGCCTGGTGGGCGATCGTGCTGGCGCTGCCGCTCGTCGTCGGGCTCCTCGTCGGAGCCGCCTGCCGCCGGGTGCCCGGCAGCCTGGCGCGCAGGCTGCTCGCGGTCGGTGTGGCGGCCGTGGTCGCGGCGCTCGGGACGTTGCTGCTCGCGCACGTCGCGGGAGGCGATCTGGGCAATGGTCCGTTCGGGCAGGTGACGCTGCGGCCCGTCGCACTGGCCGCGGCGACACTGTGCTGGGTCGCGATTCCGGGCGCCGCCGTCACCTGGCTTGCCGGGCCGGACATCTACGAGCTCGCCACCGAGGAAACCGCTGGTCCGGAGGCCGATGGCGAGGCGCCCGAAGAGGCGAACGCAGATGCAGCCGACACCGCCGATGACGCCGCGGACACCGATGCGGACAGCACCGCCGATGCCGACGGCGATCACGCCGACCCGACGCCCGACGCCGCATCCGTGGAGGACGAACCGGACGACTCGGAACCGGCGATTCCGCAAGCCCGCACGGCCGCGGATGCGGAGCCGCCCGTGCGCAAGGTCAGCGAGATCGACCCCACCGAGTTCGACGGCGACCTCTCCGGGGAAGACCGGAGGTGAGGGCTGCGCCACTCGCCAGGGCCCTGGTGGCGTCGGCACCGCAATCGGCGCTTACGCTGCTGCGAGAGATCGTGCCGAGGCATGTCAGGAGCGAACGCTGAACCCGAGTACGCCCGACCAGCCGAGCGCCGCCGCGCACTCGCAACACACCCGGTTCGCCACCGCTGGCCCAGCGCGGGTCGTCGTACTGGTGTCCGGCTCCGGCACCCTGCTGCAGGCCCTGCTCGATGCGACGAGCTCACCCGACTTCCCGGTGCAGGTGGTCGCGGTGGGCGCCGATCGCGACGGCATCGAGGGGCTGGCCCGCGCCAAGCGCGCCGGGGTGCCGACCTTCGTGCACCGGGTCAAGGACCACGCCAGTCGTGCGGACTGGGACCGGGCGCTGACCGAGGCCTGCGCCGAGCACGAGCCGGACCTGGTGGTCTCCGCCGGGTTCATGAAGCTCGTCGGCGACGACTTCCTGGCCCGCTTCGCCGGCCGGTATCTCAACAGCCACCCGGCGCTGCTGCCGTCGTTCCCCGGAATGCACGGGGTGCGGGATGCGCTGGAGTATGGGGTTCGGGTCACCGGCTGCACGTTGTTCGTGGTGGACGCCGGTGTGGACACCGGGCCGATCCTGGCGCAGGAAGCGGTCGAGGTGCGGCCCGACGACGACGAGGCGAGCCTCCACGAGCGGATCAAGGCCGTCGAACGGCGGCTGCTGGTCGACACCCTTGAAGAGCTGGCGTTGCACGGTTGGACCGTGCAGGGACGGAAGGTGAGTATCCCGTGACCGCGAACTCGCAGGAGCGGCGAGCCGTTCGCCGCGCGCTGATCGGCGTGTCGGACAAGTCTGGCCTGCTGGAGCTGGCCACCGGGCTGCACGCCGCAGGCGTGGAGATCGTGTCCACCGGCGGCACGGCCCGCACGATCGCAGCTGCGGGCGTGCCGGTCACCCCGGTCGAGGAGCTCACCGGGTTCCCGGAGGCGCTCGACGGCCGGGTCAAGACGCTGCACCCGCGGGTGCACGCCGGGCTGCTCGCCGACCTGCGCCGCCCGGAGCACGCCGACCAGCTGCGCGACCTGAACATCGCGCCGTTCGATCTGCTGATCGTGAACCTGTACCCGTTCGTGCAGACGGTGGCCTCGGGCGCCGCGCCGGATGAGGTGATCGAGCAGATCGACATCGGCGGGCCGGCGATGGTCCGAGCCTCGGCCAAGAACCACGCGAACGTCGCCGTCGTGGTCGACCCGAGCCGCTACGAGTGGGTGCTGGAGCAGGTCCGCGAGGGCGGCTTCACGCTGGCCGACCGGGTCGAGCTGGCCGCGGCCGCGTTCCGGCACACCGCGTCCTACGACGTCGCGGTCGCGTCCTGGATGAGCAAGGTGCCGACCGGGGACGACTCGGTGTTTCCCGGCTGGATCGGGGAGACCTGGGAGCGCCGCTCCGCGCTGCGCTACGGCGAGAACCCGCACCAGCCCGCCGCGCTGTACGTCTCCGGCGGTGAAGCGACCGGGCTGGCGGCCGCGGCGCAGCTGCACGGCAAGGAGATGTCGTACAACAACTACGTCGACGCCGACGCCGCGTGGCGCGCTGCGCACGACCACAGCGAGCCGTGCGCGGCGATCATCAAGCACGCCAACCCGTGCGGGATCGCGGTGGCCGACGACATCGCCGCAGCGCACCGCAAGGCGCACGAGTGCGACTCGGTGAGCGCGTACGGCGGCGTGATCGCGACGAACCGCGAGGTGTCGCTGGAGATGGCCCAGCAGGTCGCCGAGATCTTCACCGAGGTGATCGTGGCGCCGGGCTACGCCGACGGCGCGGTGGACGTGCTGAGCAAGAAGAAGAACATCCGGATCCTGACCGCGCAGCCGCCCAAGAGCGGCCGGATCGAGATGCGGGCGATCTCCGGCGGCATGCTGGTGCAGGGCTCCGACGCCATCGACGCCGAGGGCGACGACCCGGCGAACTGGACGCTGGCGACCGGCTCGCCGGTGGACGAGGCCACTCTGGCGGACCTGAAGTTCGCCTGGCGCGCCTGCCGCGCGGTGAAGTCCAACGCGATCCTGCTGGCCAACGACGGGGCGACCGTCGGCGTGGGCATGGGCCAGGTGAACCGGGTCGACTCGGCGCGCCTCGCGGTGTCGCGGGCGGGTGATCGGGCGAAGGGCTCGGTGGCCGCGTCCGACGCGTTCTTCCCGTTCGCGGATGGCCCGCAGGTGCTCCTGGACGCCGGGGTTCGCGCGATCGTGCAGCCCGGCGGCTCGGTCCGCGACGACGAAACCATCGCGGCGGCGGAGGCGGCCGGAGTGCCCCTCTACTTCACGGGTACGCGCCACTTCGCGCACTGATCATCGCGAGTGGGGCGCCGGGCCGTTACTGCTGGTCCGGCGCCCCACTTTTTGGTGCTCGGGGTACTCGGCGAACGCGTTCTCGAGTCCGTCGCGGCAGGACTTCTCGGTCAGTCGAAGCTCGTCGAGGTATGCGGCCCACTCAAGCAGCGTTCCGCTGCAATCGTGCGTAGGCGGCCAGGGCGGCTGCCTGCTCTGCAGGGCTGGCTGTGCGCGTTCCCGACATTTGCTTCCTATCGGTAGACGTCGGCTCGATGGGCGATCCGGACGACTTCGACCACCACGGTGTCGTCTTGAATCGCGTACACCACGCGGTACGCGCTCCGTCGAGCCGAGTGCAGGCCCTTGAACTCTCCGAACAGTGGTTTGCCGAGCCGGTGCGGGTTCTCGGCCAGCGGCCCGAAGATGAACTCGGCGCAAGCCGATGCGACCTTCTCCGGGAGGCATGCGAGGTCGCGCCCTGCACGTGCGGTGATCTTGATCGTGTAGGTCACTGCAGGTAGCGACTCTTGATTTCTTCGGTGTCAACGAAGCGCTCCGCTGCCGCGTCTGCCACGCCCTCCCGAATGGCCTCCGCCTCGCCGGGAGTGGTCAGTAGGTCCAGGGTCTCTTCTAGGGACGACAGGTCGTCGGGGGAGATGAGGACCGCGGCGGGTCGACCATGCCGGGTGATTTCAACTCGATCATGGGTGCTCTCGACCTGCGCGACCACCTCTGACAGCCGGTCGCGAGCTTCTCCTAATGGGATCGTCGTCATAAATCGAGTGTAGCCAAAAGTTTGGCGTAAACATTTCTCGAACAGACGTTCACTCAATCTGGCGATAGGTCTTGACGCGGGCCGCTGCGCAGGGTTTACTTGACCTTGTTCGAACTGAGGTTCGATATAACGGAAGTGGCCGGTGTCGGGGTCGGCTACTCCGATGGAGTCGGCGCTGTGTTCCAGGTGCAGGCGCAGCGCAGACTCCACCGCTGTCTTCCCCACAGCGGCTGATGGGTGCCCGCGCCGGGGTCGGGCACCCATACGGTCACATGTGGGGAGGCAGCGATGTCCGCGATGGCGTCCTTGACGACGCTGGGCGCGTCCACGGCTGACGGGGTGTCCGTGGGTGTGCCGGCCGTCGAGGCGGGTGGTGTCCCGGGAGCGGGCCGGGTGCTGCCCACGCGGACGGAGCTCGCCGCCGTGCTGCCATGGCCAGGTTTGCGCCGTGGCAGCACGGTGGCGGTGCACGGATCGGTTTCACTGCTGTTCGCGCTGCTGTCGGAGGCGACGGCGAACGGGTCGTGGGCAGCGGTGGTGGGGTTGTCCGGCATAAGTCTTGTCGCGGCGGCCGAAGCCGGGGTGGAGCTCGCCAGGCTCGCGGTGGTGCCGCGGCCGGGCAGCGATCCGGTGGGTGTGATCGCCGCGCTGCTCGACGGGGTCGACCTGGTGGCGGTGGGCGGCACCAGGCAGGTGGCCGATCCGGATGCCCGCCGGTTGTCGGCGCGGGCGCGCAATCGAGGTTCGGTGCTGCTGCCGTTCGGTCCGTGGTCCGGGGCCGAGGTGCAGCTGCGGTGCACCGATGCCAGTTGGCAAGGACTTGGGCAGGGCCATGGCTACCTGCGGGAACGTGCCGTCACGGTGCGCGCGGGCGGGCGCGGTGCGGCGTCCCGGCCGCGTTCGTGTCGACTGCTGCTCCCGGCGCGGGACGGGACGATCGGGGTGCCCGCGGACGAGCCGGGCGAGATCGTCCGGCCGCAGCTGAGGCCGGTGGCCGGGTGATGATGATGCCGCCTCGTCGCCTCGTCATCTGGTGTCCGGACTGGCCGGTGGTCGCCGCCGCTCGCGCCGCCGGGCTCGGACCGCTGGTGCCTGCTGCGGTGTTCGCGGCAAATCGGGTGGTGGCCTGCTCGGAAACGGCTCGCGGCAGCGGGGTGCGTCGCGGGATGCGCCGCCGCGAGGCGCAGGGCCGGTGTCCGGAACTGGTGGTGTGCGAACACGACCCGGCCCGGGATGTGCGGTTGTTCGAGCCGGTCTTGGCGGCGGTCGAAGAGCTGATGCCGGGCGTGGAGGTCGTGCGCCCGGGACTGGTGGCGGTCCCGGCGCGGGGGCCTGCCCGCTACTTCGGATCCGAGGGGGCCGTCGCCGAGCGAGTGGTGGACCAGTTGGACGCGCAGGTCGGTGTCGAGTGCCGGATCGGCGTCGCAGACGGGCTGTTCGCGGCCGTCCTGGCGGCTCGGCGCAGCGAGCACGTGGCGCCCGGGCGCAGCCGGGAATTCCTCGCCCCGCTGCCGATCGAGGAGATCGACCAGCTGACCGATCAGCTCAACGGACAGCGCGCCGCCGATCAGTCGGAACTGGTGGATCTGTTGCGGCGGTTGGGGATTCGCACGTTGGGCGAGTTCGCGGCACTGTCCTCGTCGGACGTGTCCACCCGGTTCGGGCGGGCCGCGCTGCTGGTGCACCGCGCGGCCGGGGGCGGGGAAGAGCGGCCGGTCGAGCGGCGCCGCCCGCCGTCGGACCTGGTGGTGGAAGAGGAACTCGATCCGCCGCTGGACCGGGTGGACCAGGCCGCGTTCGCGGCGAAGATCCTGGCGGACCAGCTGCACGCCAGGCTGGGCGAACTCGGGCTGGCCTGCACCAGGCTGGGGATTTCGGCCCGCACCGAGCACGGCGAGGAACTGCACCGGGTGTGGCGGTGCGCGGAGCCGTTGATGCCGGCGGCCACCGCGGACCGGGTGCGCTGGCAACTCGACGGCTGGTTGAACGGCCGCAGTGGTCGGCAGCGTCCGACGGCCGGGGTGAGCGTGCTGAGCCTGCGGCCGGAGGAGGTCGTCGGGGCAGGTGGGCTGCAGCTCGACCTGCTCAACGCCGCGACCGGGGAAGCGGACGCCCGCGCCGGGCGTGCGCTCGCGCGGGTGCAGGGCATGCTGGGGCCGGAGGCGGTCCTGACCGGGGTGCTCGGCGGCGGCCGGGACCTGCGCGACCAGGTTCGGTTCGTGCCGTGGGGCGATGAACGCCGCCCCGCGCTGCCTGCCGCCCGGCCATGGCCGGGGCGCATTCCGTCGCCGTCGCCATCTGTGGTGCCGGATTCGCCTTGGCCTGCGGAGGTTTTCGACGGCGACGGTTACCCGGTAGGCGTCACCGACCGGCATCGGCTCACCGCCGCGCCGTGTCGCGTGGGGGTGTCGGGCGGGCGGTCGCGAGCGGTGTCCAACTGGGCCGGGCCGTGGCCGGTGGCGGAGCGCTGGTGGGCGGAGCTGCTGGCGGACGGAGCGGGCCAGACGACGCCGGCGGTGCAGGTGCCGCCGCGGTCGTCGGTGCGGGTTCAGGTCGTGCTCGAGCCGGAGGCGGACCCGGCTGCGGCCGCCGGTGCCGACGATGCGGCGGGCGAGGTGGCGCTGCTGCTGGTGCACGAAGGGGGCCGGTGGTGGGTGCAGGGCGCCTATCGATAGTGGCGAACACTCGTTCGAGTGGAGTACGGCTTATTTGGTAGCGTCGATGATTCGAACAGGAGTTCACTGGCTTCATGAGTTGGTTCAACCCGCCCCAGACGTGGTCTGACCTGGAGAAGGCGCTCTCCGGGCGACCGCCTTTACCCGCCGGGCGCCGCCTGCGCGACGAGAGGCGGTCCGGCGGCGAGAACGAAGGTCCAGCGTGGATTCCGCAGCGCGTGGACGCCGCACCAGTGGTGCCCTATGCGGAGCTGCACGCGCACTCCAACTTCAGCTTCCTCGACGGCGCGAGCCACCCCGAGGAACTGGCGGCGGAGGCGGCGCGGCTCGGGCTGGAGGCGATCGCGCTGACCGACCACGACGGGCTGTACGGGGTGGTCCGCTTCGCCGGGTCCGCGGCAGAGCACGGGGTGCGCACCGTGTTCGGCGCGGAGCTGAGCCTAGGCCTTCCGGCGCCGCAGAACGGGGTCGCGGATCCGGAAGGCCGGCATCTGCTGGTGCTGGCTCACGATCCGGCCGGTTACGCGAGCCTGTGCCGGGCGATCAGCGAAGCCCAGTTGGCAGGCGAGGTGAAGGGACGTCCGGTGTACGAGCTGGAGCGGCTCGCGGAGGCGGCAGCGGGGCACTGGCAGGTGCTCACCGGATGCCGAAAGGGCGCCGTCCCGGCGGCGCTCGTCGAAAGCGGTCCGGCGGCGGCCACCGCGGAGTTGGAGCGGCTGATCGAGCTGTTCGGCCGGGACCACGTCACGGTGGAGCTGACCGACCACGGGCTGCCCGCCGATTCGGAGCGCAACGACGCCCTGGTCGAGCTCGCCGACCGCGCGGGGGTGTCCACAGTGGCCACCACCGGTGCGCACCTCGCCCGGCCGGAACGCGCTCGGCTGGCCTCCGCGGTGGCGGCGATCCGGGCCCGCCGCAGCCTGGACGACATGGACGGCTGGCTGCCCGCCTGGGCGGGCAACTACCTGCGTTCCGGCGCGGAGCTGGCCGGGATGTTCGCCCGCTACCCGGGGGCCGTGCAGCGGGCCGCCGAACTCGGCCGGGAGTTCGCCTTCGACCTGAAGCTGGTCGCCCCGAAGCTGCCCCCGTTCGACGTGCCGACGGGCCGCACCGAGGCGAGCTGGCTGCGCGAACTCACCTACCAGGGCGCGCTCGACCGGTACGGCCTGCCGCAGGACAACCCTGCGGCCTACCGGCAGATCGAGCACGAGCTGGCGATGATCGAGCAGCTGGAGTTCCCCGGCTACTTCCTAGTGGTGTCCGACATCGTGGAGTTCTGCCGGAACCAGCGGATCCTGTGCCAGGGGCGGGGTTCGGCGGCGAATTCGGCGGTGTGCTTCGCGCTGCGGATCACCAACGCCGACCCGGTCCGCTACCGACTGCTCTTCGAGCGGTTCCTGACCCCGGAGCGGGACGGGCCGCCCGACATCGACCTGGACATCGAGTCGGACCGCCGCGAGGAGGTGATCCAGTACGTCTACCGCAAGCACGGCCGGATGCACGCCGCGCAGGTCGCGAACGTGATCAGCTACCGGCCGCGGTCCGCGGTGCGGGACGTCGCGCGGGCCCTCGGCTATTCGCCCGGTCAGCAGGACGCCTGGAGCAAGGAGATCGAACACTGGGGGCCGCTGCCCGAGGACTCCGAGATCCCCGATCCGGTGCGCGGGCTGGCTGGCGAGCTGATGGGCTTCCCCCGACACCTGGGCATCCACTCCGGCGGGATGGTGATCTGCCACCAGCCGGTCAGCGAGGTCTGCCCGGTGGAGTGGGCGAGGATGCCCGGCCGCACGGTCCTGCAGTGGGACAAGGACGACTGCGCGGAAGTCGGCCTGGTCAAGTTCGACCTGCTGGGCCTCGGCATGCTCTCGGCGCTGCACTACGCGATCGACATGGCCCTCGAACACCACGGGATCGAGGTCGACCTCGGCGAGTTGGACCTGAACGACGACGCGGTGTACGAGATGTTGCGGCGGGCCGACGCGGTCGGGGTGTTCCAGGTGGAGAGCCGCGCGCAGCTGGCCACGCTGCCGAGGTTGAAGCCGCGGGAGTTCTACGACCTCGTGGTGGAGGTGGCGCTGATCCGGCCGGGCCCGATCCAGGGCGGTTCGGTGCACCCGTACATCCGGCGCCGCAACGGGCTGGAGGAGTGGGATTTCGAGCACCCGTCGATGGCCGGTGCGCTGCAGAAGACCCTTGGCGTTCCGCTGTTCCAGGAACAGCTGATGCAGCTCGCGGTCGACGTCGCGGGCTTCTCCCCAGCCGAGGCAGACCAGCTGCGGCGGGCGATGGGGGCCAAGCGTTCCGCGGAGCGGATGGAGCGACTCCGGGGGCGGCTGTTCGAGGGGATGGCGGCCAAGGGCATTTCGGGGGAGCTGGCGGAGCGGATCTACCAGCGGATGCTGGCCTTCGCGAACTACGGCTTCCCGGAGAGCCATGCCCTGAGCTTCGCGCTGCTGGTCTTCGCCAGCGCGTGGTTCAAGCACTACTACCCGGCGGTGTTCTGCGCGGCGCTGCTCAAAGCCCAGCCGATGGGTTTCTACTCGCCGCAGTCGTTGGTCGCGGACGCCCGCCGGCACGGGGTGCGGGTGCGCGGACCGGACGTCAACGCGAGTCGGGCCCAGGCAGACCTGGAGCCGGACGAGGCCAGCGAAGGCGAGCGGGCGGTGCGCCTGGGGCTGGCTTCCGTGCGCAAGCTCGGGGAAGGCGCCGCCGAGCAGTTGGTCACCGAACGTGCGGAGAACGGCCCGTACAGCGACATGGCCGATGTGGCGCGCCGAACGCATCTGACTGCCGCGCAGATGGAGGCGTTGGCGACCGCCGGCGCATTCGACTGCTTCGGCCTGTCCCGGCGGGAGGCGCTGTGGAACGCCGCCGCCGCTGCCGGCGACCGGCCGGATCGGTTGCCGGGCACCACCGCGTCGGCCGCCGCCCCTGCGTTGCCGGGGATGGACGGCGTGGAGATGGCTGCCGCGGATGTGTGGGCCACCGGGGTGTCGCCGGACAGCTTCCCCTTGCAGTTCGTCCGCTCCAGGTTGGACGAGCTGGGGGCGCTCTCGGCGTCGCAACTGTCCGAAGTGGAGCACGGAACCCGGGTGCTGGTGGGCGGTGCGGTGACCCACCGGCAGCGGCCGGCCACGGCGGGCGGCATCACGTTCCTGAACCTGGAGGACGAGACCGGAATGGTCAACGTCATGTGCTCGCAGGGTTTGTGGGCGCGCTACCGAAAGGTCGGGCGCACCAGCGCGGCGTTGCTGGTGCGCGGAATCGTCGAACGAGAGGAAGGAGTGATCAATCTGAGAGCTGACCGGCTGCAGAAACTGGAAGTGCGCATCCCCTCGACCTCGCGCGACTTCCACTAGCCACAGCGAGCCTCGCATCTCGCCGGCCACTGCGGCCACCGAACCCGGCGTCGACCATGCCCGACCGGCAGCGGAAGAACACTTCTCCCTCCCAGAGTGTGGTTCCGAAACCTGACCGGAGGCAACGGAAACGCCAGAGCCCGGGCACGACGTGCGTGCCGGCACGCGTGCCCGGGCCATTCGAAATCCCTGTCCACCGCTCATGAAACGTGTCAAAACGTTCCGTGAGCAGATGACTTGCGCCACCTGCGTTGACCATCAGGAAGAATGGTGGCCTTCACGCTTCCTCGACCACTGCCAGCACGAACGCTGGTCTGACACGGTCTCCACGTGCGTTTGGCCTTGCAGGTGCCTTGACCAGCGGCGATGCCGTTCTCGACCCGCAACGCGTACGGGTCGCGGTTCGGCCGCCGGTCGAGGTCGTCGGCCGGAACGACGTCGGTGTGCCCGCAGAACACGAACGCGGGCTCCGAGCCGTCGCCGTGCACGCCGACGCAGCCGTAGGCGACGTCGCGGTCGGCTTCCTGCCCTGGGCAGTCGGGCTGCTCGGCACGCCCGGCCGTCGATGCGCCAGTGGTCCACCCGGTGCCCCAGCGCGCCGAGCTTGTCGGCGCACACTGCTGGGCGTCATGCTCGCCGCTGGTGCCGCCGACGCTGGGGATCGCGACGAGTTCTCACAGGTCGTTCAGAATCCGTTCGCGTCCACCGCGTCCAATGCGCGACGTTCGAGGTCGGAGGGGGTTTGTGCGCCGTTCGCGTTTCGAGTGTGTCGCATGCGTCCAACCGCTTGGCGCGCGCCCACTACCATCTCCGCGTGGCCGAAGGCGACAAAACCAAGCGTGATTTCGAGATCGGCAAGGACGGACTGGGCGGCATCGTCGTGGGCATGGACGGCTCCCCGGCGAGCTTCCACGCCGCGGCGTGGGCGGCCGGCCTTGCCAGGCGGGAGCGCGCCCGCCTGGTGCTGGTCTACGTCGAGGCGGTGGGCGGCGTGGCCTACTGGTCGCCGATGGGCGTCGCGGTGGCCAGCGAGGCAGCCGAGAGCCTGGTCGAGGAGCTGAAGAAGGAGGTCGTGTCGCACCTGAAGTGGGTGGACATCGACTGGGACTTCGTGCACCATCGCGGCGACCCGGCGGTCGGCCTGGAGCAGGTCGCGGAGCAGTACCGGGCGGATCTGATCGTGGTCGGCAGGTCCCGCCGCCGCGGTGGCCTGCTTGGCACCGTGCCGGCGACCCTGGTGGTGGAGGCGGTCCGCCCGGTGGTCGTCGTGCCGTGATCGTTCACGAGTCCGGGGTCAGCACGAGGTAGGCGAAGCCGAGGGCACCGCAGTATCCGCGCAGCCACGTGGCGCGGTGCCTCGTCGGCGAGGGCGCGGACTCCGTCGCGCGGCTGCGTCGGGGTAGTCCAACAGCCACTTCTCCAGGGCGCCGCACCAGCGGGATTCGAAGCTGTCCCACTCGTCGGTGCTGGCAGTCGCGAGCCGCAGCATGCGGAATCCGTATTTCTCGGTGAACTCGACCAGATCGGCGAGCGACAGGTCTACGCCGAGGTCGCTCCGCATCGGCGTCTCGTCCCGGAAGGCCTCGCCGAAGAGTAACCGTCCACCGCCTCGCGGCCGGGGCCAGATCGCATCGTACGCCTGCTGGGTACCGCCCCACGCATGGCTGCTGCCGACCGAGATGGCGATGTCCGCGGTTCCGGCCCAGCCTGGGGCATCGCTTTGGACGAACCGCACCCGCTCGGCGACACCACGAACCTCGGCGTTGCGGCGGCCCCTGGCCAGCTCCTCGTCGGACGCTATTAATACTTATCACCGGGCGGAATGCCGGGCTCGAATCGGCGCCTATTACTCGAATCGGCGGCTGTTAGCAGTGGCTGGGTGCTGGGGTGACGTGCCGCGACGTGCCGTTTCCTGATGAAGTCCGTCCCGTTGCAGTGGTGGACTACCGGCTGGAGTGGCCTGGGGAGTTCGAGCGGCCGTCCGAGCAGCTGCTCGGGCCGCTGGGCGACCTGCCGGTCGCCATCGACCACGCAGGTTCGACCTCGGTGCCGGGCCTGCCGGCCAAGGACTGCATCGACGCGCAGGTCCGGGCGCGTTCCATCGACGAGACCCGGGATGCTGCGCTGTTCGCCGCGATCGGCTTCCGGTGTCGACCCGGACCGTGGAACCACGTCGAGGTCTCGGGTGGGATCCGCTGCCGCAAGCTCGTCTTCGCGCCACCGATCGGCGCACGTCCCTGCAACGTCCACCTCCGGGAGGGCTCTGGCCCCAACGCCCGCTACGCGTTGTTGTTTACGGATTACCTGTGAGCCGACGAACCTGCTCGTCGAGCGTGGGGGGCGTTCAAGCAGCGGCTGGCGGTGAGCGCGCCGTACCTGTCGGACTACGGGCAGATCAAGGCTCCCGCGACCGACGTCCCGATGGCGGCGGCCGAGCGGTGGGCCGCCCGCCACCGGCTGGACCGTCTCGTGACCCCAGGAGACGGTGCCTCCGGGGACGTCGGTGCCGCGTGCCACCCTAGGGGCATGACGAGCGCGGTCGGCGAGGACTTCCAGGACGCGGTGCTGACGGACGAGCAGTGGGAGGGGCGAACGTTCGAGCGCTGCGACTTCACCGATGCCGACCTGTCCGGGCTGAGCACCCGCAATTGCGTGTTCACCGATTGCGTGTTCACCGGCACCGATCTCAACGGTTCGAAGCACGTCGCCACGGCCTTCCGGTCCTGCAAGTTCGAACGCACGGTATTCGGTAAGTCCACTTTGGATGGATGCAGCCTGCTGGGGGCGAGCTTCGTGGACTGCCGCCTGCGCGCGTGGACGCTGCGCGAGACGGACCTGACGCTGGTGGGCATGGGCAAGGCGGATCTGCGCGGCCTGGACCTGCGCGGAATCCGCTTCCGCGAAGCCAATCTCACCGAATGCGACCTCCGCCGCTGCGACCTGCGCGAAGCGGACTTCACGGGTGCCCGCCTGCTCGGTGCCCGCCTGGAAGAGGCGGACCTGAGGGAATCCCGGATCGACGCCGATGCTTTCGTGCAGGCGAACCTCAGGGGAGCCCGCATCGACACGATGACGGCCCTCGCCTTCGCCGCCGCCCACGGCCTCCGAGTCGACTAACCCTTCCCCGCAATCCGCCGACTTGGTAGGGGAGGTCGTCGAGCGAGGAGGTCTGGCGGTACTCGCAGAACTTCATCGACGGCCTGCTGCAAACCCCGGAGTACGCAGCCGCCTTCTTGGAACTGGGTCCGAAGGCGACGGATAGCGTCAAGCAGCAAGTCGAGTTCCGCCGCGCACGTCAGGACCGGGTCAATCGGGAAGACAGCCCGACCAAACTCCGCGTGGTGCTCGACGAAGCGGCGCTGCGCCGAAAGGTCGGCGGCACCGATGCCATGCGCGACCAGATCCGCCACCTCGTGGAGCTCGCGGAGCGACCCAGCATCACGATTCAGGTCGTTCCGTTCGACGCGGGCGCGTACCGCGGCATGCAGAGTCCGTTCACCTGCTGCGGTTCGCCGAGTGATTCGACGACATGCATGCCGTCTACCTGGAGAACCAGCGCAGCGCGGTCTGGATGGAGCGTCCCACTGACATCAAGTACTACATCCGGCTCTTCGAGCGGATGACCGACGTCGCGCTAGCGCTGCGGGAAACCGCGCATTTCATGGATAACCTGGCTTCGTCCCTGTGAACATGCCTGAGGGAAGAGCGCGATGTGACGGATCTTTCCAGTGCCTTATGGCGAAAGAGCACGTACAGCACAGAGCAAGGCACTTGCGTGGAGTCGGCGGTGAACGTGCCGGGGGTTGGTGCCGTGCGGGATTCGAAGGCTCCGGAGCAGGGTGTCTTGGTGTTCAGCCCGACCCAGCCGCAGGGGTTCCTCGCCGCAGCTGGGTCGGGCCGCTTCGACCGCTGATGAACGGGATCGGGTTACTCCATGGGTGGGCGGTCGTTGGCCGGCATTTCGGCCAGGGTGCCGTCCGCGAGGAGTTCGCTGATCGTTGCGGGGAGCACGAACGCCGTGCCGCCACCGGGTTGTTCGAACCACGGCACCGCGGTGCCTCGCATCGCCTGGAGCGGCCGCTGCACCCGGTACGCGAAGTACGAGCGGTTCGACCACTGCGGCGGCAGCGAACGGTGCGTGTACGGCGTGCGGATCGTGTAGGTGACGTTGCCGTTCGGCTCGCCGAACCGGTCCAGTTCGGTGCCCGGCTGCAACATCACGATCCGCCGGTCCCGGTACAGCGTCAGCGGCGGCTCACCGCTGAGCGGCTGGATCTGCTGCCCGCCCTGGGCCTGCCCGCCCTGCGGCTGCCCAGCCTGCGGTTGACCTGGCTGCGGTTGACCTGGCTGCGGTTGACCTGGCTGGCCGCCCTGCGGCGGACGCGACAGCCCTGGCGGCGGTCCCTGCCGGTGCGGGCCGGCCATGCCGGGCCCACCCGGGCCTGGGCGCCGCTCCGCGCCGCCGACCGGGCCCTGAGCAGAACCTGGCGGCACCGGAGCGCCGCTTTCCCGACGCGGCTGGCGCTTCGGCAGGGGCGGCGGCGCGCCCGGTCCGCCGACGGGCGGCTGCGCGGGCTGCCCGACCGGCGGCGACGGCGGTGCCGTCGGACCAGCCGGGGGCTGTGCGGGGCGGTCCAGCCTCGGTGCGGACTGGAACCGGGGCGTGTAGTCCCCGGCCTGGGCCGCGGGTTCCTGGCTCGATGGTTCCGGCGGCGCACCCGCCGGCTCCTGGTTCGCGGTGAACAGCGGGTTCGCCCCGCCGAGTTCCGGTTCCGGCGCCGAACGCTGCGGCAGATCGGCCGGTTCTGCCGGGGAGCGCTGCGGCAGGTCGGGAACGTCGGGCGCGGAGCGCTGCGGCAGGTCGAAAGCCTCTGCCGGGGAGCGCTGCGGCAGGTCGGGAACGTCGGGCGCGGAGCGCTGCGGGAGGTCGAAAGCCTCGGGCGCGGAGCGCTGCGGCAGGTCGGGAACGTCGGGCGCGGAGCGCTGCGGGAGGTCGGGGACTACTGGCGCCGAGCGCTGCGGGAGGTCGGCCACCGGGGCGGGGCCCGGCGCCGCAGCGCTGGCGGGCCGGTCCATCAGGAGGCTGCCCAGCAGGTACGCGGCGGCGTGGTCGACGCGGGCGAACCGGACTTCTTCGCCGCCGTCGGAACCGGCGGTGACGACCCAGTCCGCGCCGTCCTCGATCAGGCAGCGGGCGTCCGGGCTGTGGCTGCCGATGCGGTAGCCGGCACCGTCCACCCGGTGGTCGGTGAGCCGGTCGTGCAGCTTGGCCAGCACTTCCTGCGTGTCGGGCGCTTCGGCCTCGTCGAGCACGTGCCGGGATCCGCCGGTCGGCTCGGCGCGCTCGGGCTCGTCGTCGAAGTCCGGCTCCGGAATGGGCTCCGGCCTGGCAGACGAGGTCTCCGGCTCGTCGTCGAGCCCGTCGTCGAGCCCGTTGTCGAATTCGTTGTCGAGCCCGTTGTCGAGTTCGTCGACGGGCTGGTCAAGGAGCTCGCTGACCGCTGCGTCGCGGGTGACGTCGTCGACCTCGACGAGCTGGAAGCCGCGGCTGCGGATGTGCTCGAAGAGTTCGGCTTCCGGCGGCACCCCGTACTGCGTCAGGTAGTACGCGATGGCGCCCGGCCACAGCCAGGCGCCGTCGGTGTGCCAGGTGCCCGGCACCGAGGCGGCGCGCTCCGGGTCGAGCTGGTCCTCTTCGTCCTCGCGGGAGGCGAGCACGACCGGGGCGTTCTCCAGGTACTGGCGCAGCGCCGCGACTTTCTCGGCCGGGACCGGCTGGCGGTCGGCGACCACCGGGCGGCCTTGCTCGTCGTAGTCGTCGAAGACGTTGGCCACCTGGAACCCGTCGGCCGGTTCGGCGATCCTCGGCTCTTGGATCGGCGCCTGGGCGACAGCGGGTCCGGCGTCCACGGGTCCGGGGGCAGCGGGTCCGGGGGCAGCGGGTTTGGGGGCAGCGGGTCCGGGGGCAGCGGGTCCGGGGGCAGCGGATTCGACCACCGGTGCCTCAGCGACCGGCGGCTCCACGGTCGACTGCTCGGCAGTCGGTGCTTCGGAGGCCTGGGCAGGGGTGCCGTCGAAGCGCTCCCGCATCCAGTCCGGGACGTTCTCCTCGGCGCGCGGGTAGCGGCGCAGTTCGTCTACGTACGCGGCGCTCGGCAGCGGGCGCTGCCAGAGGGGCTCGGAATCGAAGTTGATGTCGATCCGGTAGCTCGATGGACGTTCGACGACGTAGAGCGCGCTGAGCCAGGTGCCCACGTCGGGACGGTACATGCCTTCGCGCAGGCGCTCGAAGATCTCCTGCAGTTCGATCGGCGGCTCCCAGGGGCGGGAACTGCCGTCTTGCACGGCCACCTCACCCAGCAGGTCGTGGTACTCACCGGTGGCGCGGTACTCCACCGTGATCTCCTGCCAGTCCTCGGGAGCGCCCTGTAACAGCAGAACCCCGATGCTGCGGGCGATCTGCTCCTGCTCTTCCGGACTGATCGCTGTCGGACGCGACATGGGCGACATCCTCCCCCTCTCGACGAAGCAACCCGACTCCACCCCGGCCAAGACGCTACTCGACGCGGACCCGGGGATGTGAGTTGTGGGCGAGTTCAGCGCCGTTGGTCCAGGACACGTGCGCACCTCCAAGATCCTCATCACATCGCGCGGTGATCTCGTCACGAGAGCCTGCCTGCTGGGCGGCCGGATGAACATCACACCACCAGGTGGATCGGACCAGCGGCGGTCCGGCCGAGGCGGATGGTCGACGAAATTCGGTAGCGGTACGGGCGTGCCAGACGCCAGAGTGAGTCGTGTGCTGCGTCCTTATCGACTTCTGGCGGCGGTTCCGCATGCGTCGAGCCTGATGGCGTTCAGCCTGCTCGGGCGCCTGCACATGCCTGCCCTGGCGATGGTGCTGGTCTTCCTGGTCGTCGACTGGACCGGGTCGTACGCCATCGGCGGCGTCATCGGGGCGACGATCACGGCAGGTCAGGCCATCGCCGGACCGCTGCGTGGCCGGGCGGCCGATCGCAGTTCGGCGCCGCGCCTCCTAGTGGTGACCGGGCTGGGTTCCGGGCTCGGGATGGCGGCGATGGTCGTGGTGTCGCGCTGGGTGGATCCGGCGCAGTGGTGGCTGATGCTGCCGGTGGCGCTGCTCGCGGGGCTGTCGCACCCGCCGATCACGCAAGTCGGTCGGGCGATCTGGCCGCGGCTGACCGACGGTCCGGCGCGGGAGGCGGCCTTCGCGGTGGAGGCGACGCTGCAGGAGCTGCTGTTCGTGATTGCGCCGATGCTGGCGTCGTTCGTGGTGGCCGCTTGGGGTCCGGTCGCGGCGATGTTGTCCTGCGCGGCCTGGGCGGCTCTCGGTGCGGCGATATTCGCTGCTTCGCTGTTGCGCGCGGGGATGCGCGAGGCGCCGGGGGACGGCGCGAGCGGTGCCGGCAAGACCGGGTCGTTGTTCCGGGTGCCGGGTTTCACGTCGTTGCTGCTGTTCTTCGCGCTGCTGGTCGGCGGGTTGATTGCGGTGGACCTGATGCTCGTCGGCTGGGCCCGAGAGCGGGGCGCCCCGGAGCTTGCGGGGCTGCTGGCCATGGTGTGGGCGGTCGGTTCGCTGGCCGGTGGCCTGGTGTCGGGCGGTTTCGCGGCGCGCCCGCGGCTTTGGCTGCGCGTCCTGCTCGCCGCGCTCGGGCTCGCCGCCCTGGTGCCCGCTTTGCCGCCGATCGCCGATCCGGGTTCGCCGTGGTTGGTCGGCGCGATCTTACTGGTCGGGGGCACCGCGATCGCGCCGACACTGGCCGCTTGCAACGGGCGGCTGGCGGACCTGACGCCGGTCGAGCGGCGCAGCGAGGCGTTCGGCTGGATGGCCAGCGCGACGACGCTGGGCGGCGCGCTGGCCGCCCCGCTGGCGGGTTGGATGCTCGACGTCTCCGGCCCGGCGGCGGCTGCCGCGGCGGCGGCCGGATTGGCGTTGCTGGGCTTCGGGTTTGTCGTACATCACAGCGTTCGGGCATCGCGTGCGCTGCCGGAGACGGAGCAGACTTCGGTTACGTGACTGCTACTTCCGTGCGGCGAACGCATGACCGGCCGAAGACCCGGGAACGCGTGCTCGGCATGTTCGGCGCGGCCGGGGTGGGGGTGCTGCTCGCCATCCAGGCGCGGATCAACGGCACGCTCGGAGCGCGGATGGACGACGGGATCGCCGCCGGGCTGATCTCGTTCCTGTGCGGTTTCGTCGTGCTCGTGGCGGCGACCTTCGTGATCCCGCAGGCGCGGCGCGGCTGGCGGAACCTCCGCGCCGAGCTGCGCAAACCGGATGATCTGCGGCCATGGCAGTGCCTCGGGGGCGTGTGCGGCGGATATCTGGTGTTCACGCAGGGAATGGCGGCGACGGCGCTCGGCGTCGCGATGTTCACCGTCGCGGTGGTGGCCGGGCAGGTCAGCAGCGGGCTTGTGGTGGACCGGCTCGGATTGGGTCCGGCCGGGCCCCAGCACGTGACCCCGGCGCGGCTGTTCGGGGCCGGGCTGGCCGTGGTGGCGGTGGTGATCGCGGTGTCCACGCAGTGGGGAAGCGGTCAGGCGAGCTGGCTGGTGCTGCTGCCCGCGCTGGCCGGGATCGGGCTCTGCTTGCAGGCGGCGGTCAACGGCCGGATGAAGCAGGCCGTGGACGCCGTCGGTGTGGCTGCAATGCCGGACCGGGCGGGACGGTCCGCGCGCCGTCTGCCACGATGAACAGCCGTGAGCGCGACGATTCTGGACGGCAAGGCCACCAAGGACGCGATTTTCGACGAGCTGCGGCCCCGGGTCGCCCGACTCGTCGAGCAGGGGCACGCACCAGGGCTGGCCACAGTGCTGGTCGGGGATGACCCCGGCTCGCAGTCTTACGTACGTGCCAAGCACAACGACTGCGCCAAGGTCGGCATCAAGTCGATCCGCAAGGACCTGCCCGCCGACGTCAGTCAGGCCGACGTCGAGGCGGTGCTGGACGAGCTCAACGCCGACCCGGCCTGTACCGGCTACATCGTGCAGCTGCCGCTGCCCAAGCACCTCGACGCCGGGCCGCTGCTTGAGCGCATCGCGCCGGAGAAGGACGCGGACGGACTGCACCCGATCAGCCTGGGGCGCCTGGTGCTCGGCGAGGAGGCACCGCTGCCGTGCACCCCGCGCGGCATCATCGAGCTGCTGCGCCGCTATGGCGTGCCACTGAACGGCGCGCAGGTCGCGGTCGTCGGCCGCGGCATCACCGTCGGCCGCCCGATCGGCCTGCTGCTCACGCGGCGCAGCGAGAACGCCACGGTCACGCTTTGCCACACCGGGACCAGGGATCTCGCCGAGGAGGTGCGCCGCGCGGACATCGTCATCGCGGCGGCAGGCAAGCCGCACCTGATCACGGCGGACATGGTCAAGCCGGGCGCGGCGGTGCTCGACGTCGGTGTGAGCCGCACCGACGCCGGGCTGGCCGGGGACGTGCACCCGGACGTCGTGCAGGTCGCCGGGTTCGTGTCGCCCAACCCCGGCGGGGTCGGGCCGATGACCCGCGCGATGCTGCTGACCAACGTCGTCGAGGCGGCGGAGCGCAACGCCGGCTGATCCGTGCCGGGGGTGCCCCTGGTTAGAGAGTCCACCACCACGGGAGGAACGGCGTGAGCGAACGGTTCGGCGACGGGTCGCGCCTTTCGGTGCACGTGCCGTTCGGCCTGGTGCTGCTGGGCGTGCTGATCGGGCTCCTGCTGATCGCCCTCGGGCATTGGCGGCGGGGTTCGGTGCTGCTCGGTGTTGCGCTGCTGGTCGCGGCGGCGATGCGCGGCATGGTCCCGCAGGAGCGGGCCGGGTTGTTGGCGATCCGCAGCAGAGCTGTGGACGTCCTGCTCTACAGCGGGTTCGGGCTGGTGATCATCGCTGTGGCGATGACCATCAAGGGCGGGCTGCTGGGCTGAGCGCCGTGCGCTGCACGGAGAACACCCGTGAGCGTTTGTGGGTGCCATAGCACCCAAAAACACTCACGGGTATTCTCGGCGCGGTCACGGAGCTGGCGACCGCTTCAGCTTCGTCACGTCAGCCCGGGCTACTCCCACCAGAAGGACCAGGTGCGGCGGCCGCGGATCTCCTGGGCGTAGGCCCCGATGGTGCCCGTCTCCTGGATGATCCGGTCCGGGCAGAAGGTCCAGTGCTCCGCGGCGACCGCTGCGGCGTGGTCCGGGTCCTGCGGAGGCGCCGCCACGCTCAGGTCGAGCCGGTCCGGGCCTAGGCGCAACAAGCGCGCCCCGAAGCGCTCCTCCCAGCTGCGGGCCATCGCCGAAAGCCCCGCCGTCCGCGACACGTGGTTCGCCGCGCCCGACCAGCCCAGCGCCGTCAGCACGTCCGCGCCGCGCTGAACCGGGACCAGCGCGAGCCGGGTGTAGGCGTCGATGAAGCGCGGCAACTGCTGGTTGGCCAGGACATCCGGGTCCGCCAGCAGGTTCCCGCCCCGCGCCGGTCCCGGGCAGGCGTAACCGAACGGGGCCAGCACTTCCAGGTCGTACGCAGGCCCCAGGTCGTCGTCGGCCTGCACCAGGCCGTCCCAGATCCGGACCATCACGTCGACGACCCGCCAGCGATCGATGTGCTCGAGCGGTTCCGGCGGCACGACACCGACGGTGCACCGCTCCCCGTAGACCTCGTCGCTGTCGCACAGCAGCAGCGGCAACAGGCCGGTGAGGCTGTGCTCGGCTCGGAGGGCGGCGATCAACTGCGGCACCGGGGCGGCGTCGCTGATCCAGCACAGCGGGGTGGGGTTGTCGCTGAGAGCGGTCTGCTCGGTCAGCACCTCACCTGGCGGTAGCGGGACGGAAACCGCTGCACGGGTGCCGAAAACAGCGGACAGGTCGGCAGGAGCCCCCGCTTGCCGGTCGTCTCGCAACACTTCACCGCCTCCTAGCCAAACGCCCCTCGTCGCGGACCACCTTAGAGGCAGGCCTGGACCTGTTTCCGCGGCGGTGCGCGCGCGAGGCCTAGGCGCGATCCGGCGAAAGGCCGGGGACGAGCACGATTCGCCCGGTCTCGGTGCCCGCCATGTGCAGGTCCAGGGCGCGCGCCGCGGATTCCAGTGGCAGCCGGCGGGCGACCAGGGGCCGCAACTGTCCACAGGCGACCATTCGGAGCAGCTCCGCGAGATCCGTTCGGAACTGGGCGTTCGGCTTGACGTAGTACATGCGCATCCGGCGGCCGCCCGTGCGCCCGAACAGCCGCGCCAGCTCCCAGCCGGCGAGCCGCCGCCCCAGGCCGAGGTAGGGCAGCCACCACGGTCCGTCGTCGTGCAGCGTCGCCGAACTGCCGTAGGCGTGCAGGGAGCCGCCGGGCGTGAGGAGTCGCCACGACCGATCCAGGCTCGCCGGACCGAGCGGGTCGAAGATGGCGTCCACGCCGCCGGGCGCGAGCTCCACGACGCGGCTCCCGACGTCCTCGGTGCGGTGGTCGATCAGCTCCACCCCGATGCCCCGCAGCGCTTCGTGCCGACGAGCGGAGGCCGTTCCGATCACGCGGACCCCGGCGGCGACGCCGAGCTGGGCCAGCAGGATGCCGACCCCGCCGCCGACGCCGTGCACGAGCACCGTCTGTCCACGTCGGACTTTCGCCGCGCGGTGCAGCAGCTGCCAGGCCGTGACGCCGTTGAGCACCACCGAGACCGCCGTCGCGGCGTCGATGTCGTCGGGCACGGAAACCAGTTCGCTGTCGCGCACTTCGACGTATTCGGCCCACGCGCCGGTGCGCGGCATCGCCGCGACCCGCTGGCCCGGACGCCAAGAGGTCACCGCCGAACCGACCGCGACGACCTCGCCGACCAGGTCGTAGCCGGGCACGAACGGGAACTTCGGCTGTGCCGGGTAGCGCCCGCGCAGCATCTGGACCTCGGCGAAGGCCACCCCGGCGGCCTCGACGCGGACCAGCACGCCGTGCGGCCCGGGCGCGGGCGGCGCGCTGCGGCGCGTGGTGACGACTTCGGTCCCGCCGAGGCCGGTCAGCACGATCTCGGTGCCGCTGGTGGGGATGGTCATGGACGCCTCCCGTTAGAGCTAATTCTGTTCGTTAGAAGCTGTAACGTAACTATGAGCCTGTTACGGTTGGGCTGTCAAGCGGAGGAGGCAGGGCATGGAAGCAGCGCCGCGCAGCCCGCGCGAGCGGTTCCGGGAGCAGACCCGCGGCGAGGCCAAGCGGGTCGCGCTGGAGCAGCTCGCCGAATCGGGGCCGGAGGGGGTCTCGGTGAACGCGATCGCGAAGCGGATGGGCATCACCGGCCCCGCGCTCTACCGGTACTTCGAGAACCGGGACGCGCTGCTGACGGATCTGATCGTGGACGCCTACCGGGACCTCGGCGACGCGATGGACGACGTGGTGCAGGCGAACCGGCGGAAGGCACCCGCGACGAGGTTCCGCGAGCTCGCCGCGCGGTTCCGGTCGTGGGCCCTGGAGCAGCCGCACCGGTACCTGTTGCTGTTCGGCACGCCCGTGCCGGGCTTCCGGGCCCCGGAACTGACCATCGACCTCGCCGACCGGGCGTTCCGGCCGCTCCTCGACGTGTTCGCCGAACTCGCCCCCGACGGCCTACCCGGGGAGCGCACGATCCTGGACCGGCAGCTGACGGCCTGGCGCGAGCTGCGCGGCGGGCCGGCCGCACCGCCGGCTGTGCTGCAACGCGGACTGCATGCGTGGTCGCGCATGCACGGCCTGGTCAGCCTGGAAGTGGAGGGGCAGTTCGTCGCCATGGGCGTCGATCCGGAGCCGTTGTTCCGGGCGGAGGTGGAGTCGATCCTCGCCCAGCCCTGGCAGTAGAGTCCGTTCCCGAACTCGTTTGCTGGAGCTTCTGGTGGCTGCCCTGGCGGGAGGGGATGTGGTGCCGCCCCGCCAAGTGGTGTGAAGCGAACGGCCTGCTCGCCTCGGTAGGCGGCGCGAAGGGTCCGTTCGCTTCAACCAGCACATTCCAACAGCCTCTACAGCCCAGCCGACGCGCTCGCCGCGGACGCGCACGATTTCCGCCGGGACGTCGGGTGCCCGTAGGCGGGCATCGTGGACCTGTGGCGGCGCGAGTGTGCGTGCACCGCTCGCCTGACGTCGAGTAGCGGTCGTGCCCGCCGCCTGCGCAGTCCGCTTGCCGCGATTTGCGGGGTCAGTCGCCCTCGCGGGGACGGGGCGTCTCGATCGAGCAATCGCCGCCCGGGTACACCAGGCCTTCGTGGCCGTCCCTGAACCGCACCTTGTACGGCGGGGCGCCGTCCTCGCCGAGGACTTCCAGGATCTCGGCGAGCTTGTCGGCCTCGTCGATGTGCCTGCTGTGCACGTGCAGTTGGTCGCCTACGGCTGCTTTCATCACCTATCACCTCCGCGGTCCCAGACTAGGTGACCGAGGCCACACCGCGCATCGGGTGAGCCGCGGAGGTGATGGGCCGTTTCGTCAGTTGCCGATCTGCGAGCAGGTGGTGGTCACCTGCCGGTACTTCTCGAGCTGGGTGCTGGTCCACTCCGCGCTCGACTCCAGCGTGATCTCGCCGGATGCGACCTGCTGCACGGACCGCTGGACTTCGATCAGGTTCTGCCGCAGCGTCTGGTCGGCCGTCTGCTCGACCAGCTGGCGCAGTTCCTCGGCCTTCGCTTGCGCGTCGGCCTGCGCCTGCTTTGGGTCGGCGAAGTTGGGCATGAAGCTCGCGACGTTGATCGCCCGCAGGCAGGCCGACGCCGCGTCCAGGTTGTCCTGCGCCTGCCGGAGCTGCTCGTCGGCATTCTGCAGGTTCTGCCGGGCTTCCTGGACCTCGCCGCACGCGGCGAGGCCGATCAACAGCGGCAACGACAGCGCTGCCACCACGAACCGCTTTCGAGCTCGCATGTTCCCTCCGGGGCTTCGGGCGGCGCCGGTGTGATTGCCGCTCTTGTACCCTATCGGCCCCGGAACGAGCGATGGGCGAAATGTCGTATCCTGCGGTGCCCGACGTTGCGATTCGAAGCGAACGGCCTGTTCGCGCCACCTGGAGCCGGTCGCAAAATTACGCCCATCACGTACCGTGATCGATCGATGACGGCTGAGGCGGCCACTGGCGGAGGAACGGCGGCGATCAAGCCTGATTTGGGACTTCGGTTCACGGTTTCGCCGAAACGCAACAGGATCCCTGATGGCGCGGACTGTCGGTTCGCTCCCTCAGTGATGCTCGCGCCGGGTCAGGACGGGGCAATCCAGGCCATGACCTCGGGCGGCAGGTCGAGCTGGGCGAGCCACGGAGCCGCGCCGACGCGGTAGAGGGCGACCGCGCTGAAAACCACGGCGGCGATCGTCAGGCCCGGGCCGACCAGCATCATCTCCACCTTGCCGCCGGTCCTCATCCGCAGCGCCTTCGGCGGGGCGACCGGGTACCAGGTCATGCCGCTCAGCGGCACCGGCCAGAGCATCGGGCAACCCTGCTCGGTGATCGCGTCGCCGATGAAATGCGCGATGCAGCCGATCATCACCGCCACCCCGAAGGCCGCGGCGTTGGTGGGCTGGTCGTCGGCCCAGGCCCAGCAGGCGATGGTGAGCAGCACCGAGGCCACGGTGATCAGTAGCGCGTCCTTGCCGGAGGACCAGGTGTGCAGCAGCCCGCGGACCGCAAGCCCGGCGAAGAAGAACATCAGCACGCCGAGCGCGGCGCCCTCGCTGGTCTGCGCGATCGCCGTGGTGATCAGCCCGGCGAGCACCGCGAAGACGATGGTGTGGGTGAAGCCGCGGTGGGTGCCTTCCCGGTCGCTGTCGTGCTTGGTGCGGGTGAGGCGGTAGATGAAGCCGCTGAAGCCGCTGATCCCGGCCGACGCGCCGCGGGAGACGGCGCCGAAGGTGCTGGCCACCGTCGACTTGGGGTGGTCGATGTCGGGCAGCAGCGCGGCCCCGGCGGAAAGCGTCGCGCCGACCACCCAGGTCTTCGGTGATAACTGTCCAAGCGTGTGCGTGTCGGCCAGGGCGGTCACTGCCGCCCAAGCCGCGACACCGCTCATCGCGTGCGTCGGTCCAGTCGACACGGGCCCCTCCAATATCAGCCAACCAGAGATCGTTCGATCGAGTGTCGAGCCTAGAAGAAGATCACGACACAGGGCACGCATCACGAACAGTGGCGCATCGCGCGTCCGCGCGGGTGGTGGTGGGCGACGGGGACAGGGCACAATCGAGGCCGATAGCAGTACGCTTGTACCGCTTGCATTCTCGCGAGAGGAGCACCCCGCCACATGAGCAAGATCAAGGTTCAGGGCACCGTAGCCGAGCTCGACGGCGATGAGATGACCCGGATCATCTGGGCCTTCATCAAGGACAAGCTGATCCACCCGTACCTGGACATCAACCTCGACTACTACGACCTCGGCATCGAGCACCGGGACGCCACCGACGACCAGGTCACGGTCGATGCGGCCAACGCCATCGCCAAGCACGGCGTCGGCGTGAAGTGCGCCACCATCACCCCCGACGAAGCCCGCGTGGAGGAATTCGGCCTGAAGAAGATGTGGCGGAGCCCGAACGGGACGATCCGCAACATCCTCGGCGGCGTCATCTTCCGCGAGCCGATCGTGATCTCCAACATCCCGCGCTACGTGCCAACCTGGACGAAGCCGATCGTCATCGGCCGTCACGCGCACGGCGACCAGTACAAGGCCACCGACTTCAAGGTCCCCGGCCCGGGCACCGTCACCGTCACCTTCACCCCGGAGGACGGTGGCGAGCCGATCGAGTTCGAGGTCGCCAAGTTCGGTGCGGACGGCGGCGTCGCGATGGCGATGTACAACTACCGCAAGTCCATCGAGGAGTTCGCGCGCGCGTCCCTCCGCTACGGGCTCGATCGCGGCTACCCGGTCTACATGTCGACCAAGAACACGATCCTCAAGGCCTACGACGGCATGTTCAAGGACGTGTTCCAGGAGATCTTCGACAACGAGTACAAGGCCGAGTTCGACGCCAAGGGCATCACCTACGAGCACCGGCTGATCGACGACATGGTCGCCAGCGCCCTGAAGTGGGAGGGCGGCTACGTCTGGGCCTGCAAGAACTACGACGGTGACGTGCAGTCCGACACCGTGGCGCAGGGCTTCGGCTCGCTGGGCCTGATGACCTCGGTCCTGATGACCGCCGACGGCAAGGTAGAGGCCGAGGCCGCGCACGGCACGGTGACCCGCCACTACCGCCAGCACCAGCAGGGCAAGCCGACCTCGACGAACCCGATCGCTTCGATCTTCGCCTGGACCCGGGGCCTGCAGCACCGCGGCAAGCTGGACTCGACCCCGGAGGTCGTCGGCTTCGCCGACACCCTGGAGAAGGTCGTCATCGAGACTGTCGAGAGCGGCAAGATGACCAAGGACCTAGCGCTGCTCGTCGGCGGCGACCAGGCGTTCCAGACCACCGAGGAGTTCCTCGCGACGCTGGACGAGAACCTCCAGAAGAAGATGGCCGACCGCTGATCTTCGGCACCTGGTGAGAACGCCGTCCCCCTCGCGGGGGCGGCGTTTCGGTTTTCCGGGCGTCAGGGGGCGAAGATGCAGAACTCGTTGCCTTCCGCAATACCCCACTTGTGACATCTTTTCTGCCGCTGGCCCCTGTGGTGCGGAAACCGCTGCGACGCAAGGTTTTCCCCGCATTGCACAGGCACATGACGAACCGGCCACCACAATCATCGAGCCGCTGTTCGGCGAAGTCACCTGGGACCCCGAGTGGGAGTCCTACGTCCGCCGATACCAGATCGGCTGGATCGAGCTGGCGCGCAAGAACGGCAAATCCGAGCTGCTGGCGTTCATCGCATCATGGTCGCCGCGACCACGGCCGGGGACGACCCTGCCAGCTTCGCGCCCGCAGCGAGCACGACGAGTGCGTGCGGATCATGGACGACCCAGACCGGGCGCGGCACCGCTTCGCTTACGTCCGCAACGTCGTCCTCGACCGGCGGACCAACGGCCGGTCACGCTTGATCGCCCGGTAGTTCGGTTGCCACAAGGACTCTGCTCTTGAAGTTATCTCAGCAGAACTCCTCACGGTTTCTGAGTGAATCGCCGGGTATACCAGCCTCAGTGTGGGCACGACGATCCCTAATGTCCGATGGAAAACTCCGCCGGAACCGCAAATTCATGCTGGAGGCTGAGGCGATGATGCCGGTCAGGCTGCGTCGAGGTTTGGCTGTCGTGACTGTCGCAGGAGGGCTGTCTGCTGCTCTAGCTGGCAACGCGGGAGCTGCTCCCCGAAACTACATTGATTCTGCAGAGATTCTCCCGAAAGATCCAACGATCCGGGAGCGGCTAATTGATGGGCACCTTATAAACGGCATTCGCATGGCACACCCGGCGACCGCTCGGTGTGCCACACTTGGAAGATGGTGGAATACAACATCCGCGCCGCGCAGCCATCTGAGGCCGAGGTAGAAAGCCTGACGAATGAGCTCGTAGTCCGTCCGCATGTCACACCAGATGACGGTTCGGTGAGCAGGATGGTCGAGTGGCTCCGAACCGAACGACGTAAAGGCGGAGCCGAGCTGGCAGGATTTCACATTGCGGAACACCCAGTGTTCGATTCGTTTGCCAGTCGCAATGCTTTGAATAGTCCAGGTGTGATCGAGTCCGTGCTCGCCCATGAATCCGTGCGCGATTCGTTGCCGCACTTCCGGATTGCCAGCCCGATTAAATACAGGGACTTTGGGCGCCGCCTTCGCGGGTGGAGTGTTGTCTGGCCTTACCGGGTCGCGGGCGATTGGGCAACCTGCTTGGATTCAGGCGGATTCGACGTATTTCCCGATGACGTCAAAGGGGCGGGCCGAGAGGCACGTGGGGCTGCGGCTATGGACACGGCGATGTCCGCGTACAAGGCTCTCACTGGCGGTCGCTACCGCCCTGGCATTTGTGCCTATCAAACCTCGGACGCCTGGTGTGAATGGTTTCCTGGTGTTTTCAACAGCACGTGGATCATGTACGACTCCGGCTTCCGCCTGCTGTGGCTTCTGGCGATCACCGACATGGATTGACGCCCTAGATCCCATCAAGCAGCGATAGCCTTGGCCGAGGCAATCGCCCTCCTGAATGCCCGGAAGATGGCTGAGCAGCCGGCCGCTGCGAATCAGTGGCTTAACTGCAATACGGGACGTACGGCCTGGATTCGGCGGGTTTGGTCCGTACGCAGTCGCCTTGGCGGGTAGGGCGACGCCGTGGCCGGGATGGGTGGCTCGGCGGAGCAGATCAACCAGGGTCGTGCTGGCGATCGGGCAGATGCAGGCCAAGGGCAAGGTCCAGAACGCGGCCATGCGAGCGATTCAACTGGGCTACAGCGCGCGTGGGCTACAGCGCGCGCTCGAACGCCGGGCGGGCGACACCCGAGGCGTTGAACCGGGCGTGCCGACGGGTGCTCCGGGTTCCGTCGCCGCTTCCGGCGTCGGACGCTGTGCCTTGGACGACCGTGGTCGACCAGGGAGGTATGCCATGTTCCTGCTGCCCCGCTCGTTGCTGCTCATCGGCGCCGGTGTCCTCGGGGTGAGCTACCTGATCGGTACTGGACAGGCCGGCAGCGGATTCGGCGGACCCGAGCCGTGCACCTTCCGGGTCACCGCCGACGTGCTCAACGTCCGCTCCGGTCCCAGCTCTGCGAACGCCCGGGTGGGCGAGCTGCGCCAGGGCGCGGAGGTGGCCGCGACGCCGAACGTGGTCGGCGGCTTCCGCGATCTCGGCGACGCGCGCTGGGCCGCCACCGAGTTCTTGGCCCCAGCGCCGGACAGCACCTGCGGCCCCTGACGGAACCCGCGGCGGCCGCGCATCGTTCACCCCATGACACGTGTTCGCGCTGACGGGGAGAGCCGAAGCCGTACCAGTACAAGGTCGTGGAGCTCCGGGAGAAGTGGCTCGGCGGCAAGATGTCCGGCGACAAGCTGGAGCGGGTCCTCAACGACCACGCCGCCGACGGTTGGCAGCTGAAGGCGATCACTGGTACGGACGTCAAGGGTCGGCTGGGCCCGGGTGGCGTCGAGGGTCTGCTGGTCACCTTCGAGCGCCAGGTGTGAGGGCGGGGTGGTGCACGCCCGCGCTGGGGGCTCCGCTAAACTGGTGCCTGCAAGCGGCCGGGCCGCCCGGCGCGATTAGCTCAGCGGGAGAGCACTACCTTGACACGGTAGGGGTCACTGGTTCAATCCCAGTATCGCGCACCAGCTCTCGCAGTTCGGAGCCCCTGTCGACGCACGTCGGTGGGGGCTTTCGGCGCTCCGGGCGGGGCACACGTGTCCATTGTGGATGTCAGGCTCGCGGAACGTGAAGTTGGTCCGGCGGCGGCAGCAATTGGCTGGAGTTCTACCTCTACGACGTCCACCGGTCGCGGGGTGATCACGTCGATGACTTCCTTCGCGCGAACACGCACTGTTTCCAGCCCGCTGTGGCGTGACCACGGCGGCTCGCAGGCCGTGGTGTGCTACTTCGACCCGCTGGGCCGAGGCTTCCGGACATCCGGTGTTCCTGATGACCTTTCGGGTTCGGCTCGACCGCAACGCGAATCACCCTTCTGACGGATGTCTACTGGGGACTCCCGTCGTGCGGCGACTCCTGCCGGTCGTGGACGAGGCGATGCGCACCCCGACTTCTCTAACCTGAAATGAGAGTCATCTTTCTCAGCATTTGGGCGTTGTCAAAAAAGGTCCATTGAGGACTGTTATCCGCTTTGATCTAGGCGTCGTTACCGAAGTCGCTGATCGACCACTCGTTGTAGTGACCCGGTGCGAACTTTCGCTCCGCTGCTGGTAGAGATCCTTATCGGATGGTCGGAAAACCGATCGCCATTCCCGAAAAACATTCTGTGTGGAGGGGTAGTAATGAAGCGTGCTCGCTGGATGCTGGGTGCCCTCGGTGCCTTGGCAGCGGTTTCCCTCGTGCCGGCCGGTGCCCAGGCTGCGTCGGCTCCTTCCCCCATCGGATTCAGCACGGAGATCACCAGCGCGGTCGACGGTTCCCGGTGGGCCGACTTCGGCGGCGACCCGGTGATCAAGGCCGCCCAGTTCGGGGTGTTCGGCGACGCTGACAAGTGGGTCGTGTCGAACCAGTACGACGGCAGCGTGACCATCCGGAACCAGCAGACGAACCGGTGCGCGCAGGCCAACCTGCAGTGGGGGCCGGAGGTCCTCGCCGTGCCGTGCCTGCCCGGAAGCCCGAGCCAGCGCTGGATCGTGGAGGAGCGCGCGGCCGGTTACGTCATCAGCCCGCGGGCGACGCCGGACCTGGCGGTGTCCGTGGAACAGCCGAAGTCCCCCGCGGGGAGCTGGCTGAAGCTCGAGCCGCGCTGGGACCTGAACGGGTCCAGCACCGCCAAGTCCGGGCACGTCTTCCGGTTCGGCATCTGATCTGATCACGGTGGCCCCGCTGGGGCCGGAGAAGTGCAGCGGCCCGCTGGTCCGACGAGCAGTCGTCGGCCCAGCGGGCTTCTTCATGCTCGAATCGGCGAAAGCGGTGTCGCCCAACGGTGATCACTACATGGTGTGATCACCGGAGTTTTGCTTGCCACCGAATGTCGTTGCACCGGTAGATTTCTGTTGCCCCTTTTTCGGGGTTTGGATTCCGCGAAACCCGAAGGCGATGTGCATTTCAGGATCGCTGCGGGGATCAGGAACAGTGCGGAAATAGTCGGTCTACGAAGGGAATCGGTTGATGCGTACTGCAAAGCGCGTGCTCGCTGCCGTCGCTGTGGGGGTGCCGCTGCTGCTCGGGGTGTCGGGTACGGCTCTGGCCGCTCAGGGCAACGGGCACCCGGTGAAGGCTTCCTGGATCGTGAAGGAGACCCAGGAGCAGAGCGCGCAGAACCACACGGTACAGAACAACATCAACGTCTCGCCCATCACGCAGATCAGCCACAACAGCAAGGGCGAGCAGGCGGCGATGACCTTTACCCAGCAGAACAACGTCAACGACACCGAGCAGACCGAGGGCGAGATGGACGTCGACGACTAGGGTCGGCACAGCCGCCCGATCAGTCGTGGCGGAGATCAAGGAGCATGAAAACGGCTTGGCCCGGCGAGAGAATCGCCGGGCCAAGCCCTTTCATGGTGCGGTCGAACCGCGGCAGCGAGGGGGTCCCTGCCGTCAGTCCTCGTCCGCCTGCCAGGCCGCCTCGGTCTGGTCGGTGTCGGCGTCGTTGGCCTGGTTGCTCCAGCTCACCGAGTTCGCCTCGCCGCTACCGACGTTGAACGTGTACTGCGTCGGCTTGTTGAGGTTGGCCTGCTCGGTGTTGGCGTCCTGGTCCTGGTTCTGGAGCTGGTTGTCGGAGATGGTCGGCCATCCCTTGTGGTGGTGGCCGCCGTCGGCGAGAGCCATTCCCGGGGCGCCGAGCAGGATGGGAAGGCCCAGGGCGGTAGCAGCGATGACGCGCTTGGCAGAACGCATAACGAATATTCCCCTTCGTACTGATTTGTCGAATGACGCCGCAGGAATCGCCGGCCGCCTTTGTCGGGTCGAATGGCAGTGGATTCCCATCGGGTTTTGAAACCCTGCCGCAGCGGGGTCTTCTAAAACATAGCGCTGCCTGATCTTCTCGCAACCCCAGATTTCGGTCGCTCACCTCATCTGATGATCTCCACTGGAATATGCACGGTGCGGCGCACCGGATGAGGATCTTCGTCCGGGGCAACACGCTGCGTTGTGCAGTAGTTCGTCGTGCGGCGGCGCCGGAAACGATCACGCGATCGGCGATCGCAGCCCGTTTGTGTCGGATCGTGACTACGTTCCGTTCGTCGCCCGTGCGCTGCATTCGATTTGCGGATGATCGACGTCGGCACGAGGAGCCGGAACTCGATTAATGGGCAAATCTACGTGAAATTTCGTCATTTATCCCCCGGTTCGGAACGCTGACGAGCTAATGGGAGCTACCCGGTGTCGTCGGGCGGCCCGGCGCCGTCGCCGAGTCGGATCGTCGCCCGCGGTCGCCGTAGATCTTCCGGGAGCGAATTCGGGGCTCATTGGTGGCTGGCGGTGATGATCAACGCTTAGAGGGAATCCGATCGGTGATCGTTTTCGGCTCGCGCGGAGAGGTCGTTCCGGGTGCGGTAAGGAAGACGGGGGTTTCCATTCCGGCCAGGACGGAGGATGCACGAAATGACCGAATCTCGGTTGCTCGGCCGCGGTGTCGCCGGCATTGTCTTCGCTGCGGTGGTGCTGGTTCCAGGGGTTGCCGCGGCCGCGTCCGGCGATGACGCGGACCAGAGCACGCTCAAGCTGACGGTGACGGAGTCCCAGAAGTCCCGGACTGTCACGCTGAACTGCGACCCGGCGAGCGGGGACCACCCGCGCGCGTCCGTCGCGTGCGACGAATTGCACCGGGTTGAAGGGAAGTTCGAGCGGTTGGACCCGGGGCAGCCGAAGAACTGCACCAAGGAAAGCCGGCAGACCACCGCATCCGCGGAGGGGACCTGGCGCGGCCAACCGGTCGGCTACCAGGTACTGCTGGCCAATCCCTGCGAGCTGAAGGCCGCGACCGGTTCCGTGTTCGCCTTCTGAGCGCACGAACCGCCGAGCGCCGGCCCGGCCAGAACATTTGCCGGAACACGCTCCTGATGTCTTCGCCACACCCCATGGATTGCCGAAAGGCAAGGAGTGCAGCGTAAAAGTCGCCGCCCGTGGTCCAGAAGCGCACGCCACGCGGCGGAACCAAGGCGGGATCGCATGTTGGAGGGTGCGACTCTGGCCCTCCGGTCCGCCTGCGCTGCACTCTCGCAGTGGCTTCACCGGCTCCCCGGTGAAGCCACTGGTCCATTTCCTGGATCGGGTGGTCGCAGCACTGCGGATGAGTACTGCCGATGAGCATGGCAAAAAAGTCGGGGAGCGGGACTGTTCCCGCTCCCCGAAATAATTCCGGCACCTGTCCTAGCAGTGTCCAGTGATGGTCCGGTCGATGACGACCGTGGGACCCGTCGTCACGATGAGCCGGGAGCTTCCGTTGTTGGCGACGGTGACGCTGTTGATGGATACGCCGCCGCCGCTGACTGACCCGCTGGCCCGCACGTTTCCGTCCACTGCCACGGAGTACGAAACCGCCTGGCGGTCATTGGTGGCGCTCCGGAACGTCAGCCGCACGGTGGTGAGATTATCCTGTCCCACAGTATCTTTCCGAAATTTCCCAACGATGGGCAGGTCTGCAGTGCGCAGGCACCGGGCTTCGCCCACCTCCACGTGCAGCGGTGGTCCGGCCCATGCGGTCGCGGCTGCCACCGAGGCGCCGGCGGTCAGCGTCCCGAGCGTGGCCAGCACGACCGCCGTCTTACTGCGAATTTCCATGGCTTGCCTCCTGAAACGAAGTCCGGATCGGGATCAGCAACAAACGCTAGGGGTGGTTCGCGCGATGTGCGCGCGAGCTTCCCTTTCTTGATCCAAACGGGCGAAGTGTCTCAAGTTGGCGACGCCGATCGTGTTGCGCAAGTCCTTATAGCGCAATGCCTTTAGGCTTCCTCGTTGTTGATCATTTAGTGATCTGGATCGGTGGATTCTACGTCTTGATCCTTTCTGTGGCAAGTCGCAATTGCTTCATCTGATCAGTTGAGTTGTGCTGGTTGAGATCGGTCAGCCGAACGACGCTGCGTAGTCGTGCATCCGCAAGGGTGGCGAGCGATTCTCTTTGGTGTGGCCCGACATGCCGGACCCCCCCCATATCAATGGCAACGTTTCTCTTGCCGGTCGGTGCACCCCCCAATCCCCGGAATTTCGGGGAACTCAAGCCGACCTGGTCGTGTCCAACATGGATGGGAGTTAAGGAATGCGTACTTCGATTCGTCTTCTCGGTGTTACCGCCGCTGCGGCCGCGATGCTGGCGAGGGGATCGCCTGCCTTCGCTGGTGAGAAGGGCAAGGGCCACGAGAAGGACGACCACTCGGTGACCTCCTCCGAGGCCAACGGCGGCAACGGCAACGGTGGCATCGGCGTGAACGTCCTCTGTGGCATCGGTGTCGGTATCCTGGGCGAGGGCAAGGGCTCCTGCTCGGCCGGCACCGGCGGCAACGGCACCGGCGGCAACGGCACCGGCGGCAACGGCACCGGCGGCAACGGCACCGGCGGCAACGGCACCGGCGGCACCGGCACCGGCGGCGACGCCGAAGCCACCTCGTACGACGAGGACTGACGCCGAACCGGGCACCGGCAGCCCGGAGCGTCGAGTTGAGAGCGTGTCGACCGTTCTGTGCGCCGGTCGGCACGCTCTTTCTTTGCGGGCACAACGAAGTTGATCGCACCTCTGGGTGACTGGGGGTGTGATCTGCATGTCGCTGGGGGTGTTTTGCGGACTTCGGTGAAAGGATCCACGCGTTGATCTCGGCTCCCGCCGAACTTCCCTCGGGTTTCAGCGGCGGGGCTGTCCAACCAAGTGGTATCCATCCAGATTGGAGTCTGCAGTGCGCAAGTCTGTTCGTGTTCTGTTCGCCGGGGCCGCCGCGGTCGGATTGCTCGCGATGGGAGCGTCTCCGGCGCTGGCCGCCAAGGGCAAGGAAAAGACGTCGGACGACGACTCCACCGTCACGGCTGCGGCCGAAGGTGGTAAGGGCGGCAACGGCGGCAACGGCGGCTTCGGGATCAACATGTGCCCGTCGATCGCATTGTTGGCGCCGGCGAAGGCGAACTGCGGTGCCGGCAACGGCGGCAGCGCCAACGGTGGCGACGCGGAAGCCTATGCGGAAGACGACAGCAAGGACCGGAAGTACTCCAGCGACGACGAGTGATTTTGGAGCTTCCTGGCGAAGGGAGCCGCGGGTTCCGCGTCGGTCTTCCTGCCGGGAGGCCGTCGCGCCGCGTCCGAGTTTCGAGTTGGTAGCGGGTAGGCCGCGTCCGAGAAATCCCACGGCCTGCCCGCTTTTCGAGCGTAACGCTGCCATTCCGGTGCCCCCGGCTGAAGTGGCGAAAGCACCCGCATCGGGCGACTGGCGCCGCCTGGCGAACTAGCCTCGGCCACAGTGGACGATCGGGATTGACGGATTTCTTCGGTGCACGTGAGAATGTGCCGGTCTCCTTGCGGAGGCCGGCACATTCATCTTTTGCTCAGCGGGCGACTTTCAGTCGTCGTCGTCGCTGTTCTCCTCGGCCACCGCGGTCGAGTGCCCGTCGGTGCTCCCGCCGTTCGGCGCGACCGAGCATTGGGCGGTGATCTGACCGCCGGTGAGGGAGATCGGTCGGCAGATGCTGAAACCCTGGCCGGCTTCGCCCGCGCTACCAGGCTTCTCCTTGGTGCTTTCGTCCGCGACCGCCTGGGGCAGCATGCTCGTCGCCAGCACGCCGATGCCGAGTGCGGCGGCGGTGCTGAGGATGCGAACAGAAATGATCATCGGTTTCCTTTTCGCGTCGTCGCTCCGGACACGCCGGCCAGATCGTCCACCGGTCGGCGTTCCTGGCCGGGCGAAGACCTCGTATCGGGTGGGCCCTGGGTGGATCACCGCCCGGCCGCTCCCGTTCGGGCGGGAGCGCCCGGGCTGAACCGGACCCGCGAGGTCGGCGTCAGTCCTAGTCGGACTCGGTGTCCCGGCTGTCGTCTTCCGCGTAGGCTTCCGCGTCGCCGCCGTTGGCGTTGCCGCCCTTGCCCGCGGTGCAGTTGGCCTCGGCCTTCGCGAGGACGCTGATCGCCGGGCAGATGTTCAGGCCGAACCCGCCGTTGCCGCCGTTCCCGCCGTCGCCGCCCTGGGCTGCGGCCGTGACGACGGAGTCGTCGTCCGACTCCTTGGCCTTGCCCTTCGCGGCGAGGGCCGGGGACGCACCCATCGCGAGCAGGCCCACGGCGGCGACTCCGGCGAGCAGGGCACGTGCTGAACTGCGCATGTCAGACTCCGATTTGGTTGATTTCCGGTGGCGTCAGACGGGCTCGGAATCCCGGGATCCCGGACCGGCCACGCGATTGACGCGGCAAACCTTCCACCGGGGCCGAGAATTGACACGCCAACACGCCGGAGCGCCCGCTCTACCACCCATTAGTTGAACGGGCGCGCCGAGCAGCACAATTTCGTCCAGTTTGGACAGCTCGTCGCATCCATCAGTCGAAGGATGGGACAACCAGTTCGGTTCGCGAGGGCGGGGCTCGGTCAGCCGCCCGCCATAGCACCGACGATCAGGTACGGCTCCTCGCCCGCCGCGACCTCTTCCGGAAGCGGGGCGTCCGGCGACTCGTGGGAGAGGTCCCGCTCGCAGGCGAAGAAGCGGATGAACGCCCGGCGCAGCTGGGTTTCCTGGTCGCGGATGGTGCCGCGCAGCATCGGATAGCGGGCTTCGAGCGCGTCGAGCACCGCGCGCTGCGTGGGCCGGCCGTCGAGGTCCAGCTCGATCTCGCGGTCCGCGATCTTGGCGAGCGTCCGCAGGTGGGCGGGGAGCGCGACCCTGATCATGGCAGCGTCTGCACCTCGACGGACAGCACCGCCGGCAGGTCCCGGACGATCGGCCGCCAGCTGTCCCCGGCGTCGGGCGACACGTACACCTGGCCGCCGGTGGTGCCAAAGTAGATTCCGCACTCGTCCAGCGAGTCCACCGCCATCGCGTCCCGCAGCACGTTGACGTAGCAGTGTTTCTGCGGCAGGCCCTTGGTCAGCGGCTCCCACTCGCCGCCGCCGGTCCGGCTGCGGTAGACGCGCAGCCTGCCCTCCGGCGGGTAGTGCTGCTCGTCGCTCTTGATCGGCACGACGTACACCGTGTCCGGTTCGTGGGCGTGCACGTCGATCGGGAAGCCGAAGTCGGTCGGCAGGTCGCCGCTGATCTCGTACCAGGAATCGCCGGCGTCGTCGCTGCGCATCACGTCCCAGTGCTTCTGCATGAACAGCACGTTCGGGCGTTCGCGGTGCAGCGCGATGCGGTGCACGCAGTGGCCGACGTCCGCGTCCGGGTCGGGAATGCCCTCCGAGTGCAGGCCGTGGTTGATCGGTTGCCAGCTCTTGCCGCCGTCGTCGGTCCGGAAGGCGCCCGCCGCCGAGATGGCGGTGAAGAGCCGGTTCGGGTTGTCCGGCGCGTGGATGATCGTGTGCAGGCACATCCCGCCGGCGCCCGGCTGCCAGCCGGAGGCGGAGTGGTGTTCGCGCAGCGCGCGCAGTTCCTGCCAGGTCTGGCCGCCGTCGGTGGTGCGGAACAGCGCGGCGTCCTCGACCCCGGCATACACGGTGTCCGGGTCGGTCGGCGACGGCTCGAGGTGCCAGACCCGCTCGAACTCCCAGGGGTGCGGCGTGCCGTCGTACCACTGGTGCTTGCCGGGGGTGCCGTCGTAGGAGAACTGGTTGCCGACCGGTTCCCAGGTCTGGCCGCCGTCGTCGGAGCGCTGGATCAACTGGCCGAACCAGCCAAGCGACGGCGCTGCGTACAACCGGTCGGGGTCGGCTGGCGAGGCCTTGAGGTGGTACAGCTGCCAGCCGCCGAAGAGCGGGCCACTGATGTCCCACCGCTCGCGGGCGCCGTCCGCGGTGAGGAGGAACGCGCCCTTGCGGGTGCCGACGAGAACTCGGACACGGCTCATGAGGAACCCCTGCTCAACAGTGGGACGCTTGTTCGATGTCGGTCACCGTAGGACCATGGGTCGCTCGTGTCTTCTCGATCTTGTGACTCGGCGTCCCGGCGAACCGTGCTGTCCCGGGTGAGCGGTCGGCGAGCTTAGCGCCCGTGAGTTTCCTAAGTCAATCCCTGGTTTGTTTTGATTTTCTTGGTGGCTTGGTGGCTTGGTGGCTTGGTGGCTTGGTGGCTTGGTGGTTGGCGGGACCGGGCAGCGACTCCGAGCGCAGGGCCGCGTAGCGGGCTTGATCACCTCGTTGATCAGCGCGAGGCGCTGGTCGAACGGGATGAAGGCCGACTTCATCGCGTTCACCGTGAACCACTGCAGGTCGTCGAGCGCGTAGTGGAAGTGCTCGACGAGCTCCGTGAACTCGCTGGTCATCGAGGTCTGGCTCATCAGCCGGTTGTCGGTGTTGACCGTGACCCGGAAGGTCAGCCGCCGCAGCAGCGCGATCGGGTGCTCGGCGACCGACGGAACGCTCGCTGAACATCGATCTGACCGCACGCGTGTTCCGCCTCACGCTGACGGGCGAAACGGTGCAGGCCGCCGCGTTGACCATCAGCGCGGAAGGCAAGGGCGCCAACCAGGCGGTCGCCGCCGCACGGCTCGGCGCCCGGACGGCGCTGGTGGGTCGGTGCGGACGCGCACGGCGAGACGCTGCTGGCAGCCCTGCGCGCCGACGGCGTCGACACCACGCAAACCCATCGCGACGTCGAAGCGGATACCGGCACCGCGTTGATCCGTTTCGGAGAACGGAGCGAACACGGTCGATGCGGTCGACTCCACCGGAGCGGGTGATGCTTTCGCCGCAACCGTGGCTTGCCGCCTCAGCCAGGGCGGTCTGCTTCCCCCTGCCGTGCGTCGGGCGACCCGCGTGGGAGCTTGCAGCGTGCAACACTCCGGTGCGCAAGCGTCCTATTCCGTGCTCGACCGCGTGCTGAGCGGATCCGGGCTGCCGGATTAGTCCCCGCCGCTAGGAGATTCCTCATCGTGTCCGATCGAAAGTCCTCCGCACTCCCCAGGATTGCCTCGTCCTTCGCTCTGCTCGGAGTGCTCGCCACCGGCTGCGCCGCTGCCCAGGGCGCCGAAGTCGCGAAGGCCGGCGAACCCCCGAACCTGACGGAGCTCAAGGAGTCCATCGTGGACTACCACGATTCGGGGCGGTGGGACGCCGACATCGCCCAGGCCGACCGGCGCGGCCAGGACTACCTGGCCAAGCGCCTGGAGCAAGGCGTGTCGAAACCGGCGATCGTGCTGGACATCGACGACACCAGCGTGTCCACCTACGGGTACGCGAAGGACATCAACTTCGGTTTCGACAGGGAGTCGTCCGACGAGTACGTGCTCGCGCGCGGGCCCGTCGGGATCGCCGCGACGAGAGACCTGGCGCGATTCGCGGACTCCCACGGCGTCGCGATCTTCTTCGTCACCGGCCGGAGGGAGAGCCCGCAGATGCGCGAGGCCAGCCTGCTGGACCTCGAGGAGGAGGGCTACCCCGAGCCCGACGCCCTGTACCTGCGGCCGACGGACGACCACCGGCCGTCGGTGGTGCCGTACAAGAGCGGTACCCGCGCCGAAATCGAGCGGCAGGGCTACCAGATCATCCTCAGCGTCGGCGACCAGGAGTCCGACCTGGCCGGCGGCCACGCCGAACGCGGCGTGAAGCTGCCCAACCCCATGTACAGACTCCCCTGACCTGCGCTCGGCGCCGACGCCTGCACGGGTCGGCGCCGAGTCCTGCGTGGACTCATCGGCGGCGCAGGTCGCGGACCTTGCGGGCTCGGAGTGGGTTGCCGATAGGCCCCGGTGGGCTTGGGTTCGCATCCGGTCCGGGAGGTCGGTGAGGTCGTGGTCCAGGACCAGCAAGTGCTGCAGGTACCTCAGCAGACCGGCCGCCTTCGGGTGTGGGAATCCGCTGGTCTGCTGGCGCCCGTGCGCGAGCCGGGCACCAAGTACCGGATATTCAGCCCGATCGACGTCCGCGACGTTGCGGATGGTCAAGATGCTCCGGCAGGGGCAGGTATCTGCTTCCCCAGATCCGGCAGGTGCTCGACGGGCTCCGGCAGACGGGCAGCAGCGACCTCCCGCGCCGGGGCGCCGTCACGCGGGAACTCGATCGGTTCGGGGACCCGGCTCCGGGGCATGGTCCACAGAGGACCCCAACGCCGGGGTCGGGGCGAGGTCTGGAGCGGCGGGACCTGGGCGGTCCACCGCGGTGGCTCAGGCGGAGGCGGCCAGCCAGGCTGAGCGGCCCGCGTTGGTCGGCAGCCAGCAGCCCTTGGGCTGGCCGCCGAGCTCCGGGGTCGGCTCGGACAGCGCGAGCAGTTCGGCGATCACCTCGCGCGCCGGGCCGGTGGTGCGCCACAGGACCTTGCTCGGGAAGAGCACGTCGGGCTCGTCACCGGGGATCCGCGCCGCGTCGGCGTCGTGCTCGCCGAAGAGCTGCAGGATGTCGAAAACCCCGTGATGGACGCGGATTCCCACCACGGCGACCAGGTCGCCGTTGGTGTCGCGAGGGTGCGCGAACTGGAAGTCGTGGGCTACCAGGGCTTGCAGGCCGTTGGTAATCTCGTTCATGGCGCCACCGAGTTTCGTCGTCAAGGGCTTCAACCGTGGCTCCGCGCGGAGTGTCGGCGCGGCTGGTCAGACGATCAAGTCGTCGAACTCGCCGTCCTTGGCACCGTGCAGGAATGCGGCGATCTCATCCCGGCTGTAGACCAGTGCTGGACCCTCGGGGTAACGCGAGTTTCTGACGGCGATCCCGCCGTCGACCAACGGTGCCAATTCGACGCAGTTGCCCACCGCTCCGCTGTGGCGGCTCTTTCGCCACACCGCGTTGGGAAGCTGCTGCGCGGGCATACCGTTCTGGATGTTCGTCATCCGAACCCCACCCTTCCCCGACTAACGCTGCACGATCATCTGCACGTGCAGATGATGGTGCACCAAATTAGCAGGTGCAGATGCACGGTTGAATGCACGTGCATCTCAATGAGACCTTGATCACTCTTTTGGGTTAGTTTCGTAGCCTTGACGGTGACTCGTTAGTGCACGGATATCCTGAGCCGATATTCGGGCACAAAACGCCACCGCCGGGGGATATCCGGCGGTGGCGGCTGGACGTCAGCTGCGCTTCAGGACCTGCAGCAACGTCTTGCGGGTCTCCTCCGGGGTCTGCGCGTCGACCGCGAGCCGGTGGCTGACCTTGCTATACACCTCGACCTCGTCCGGCTTGTCCAGGTACAGCGCGCCGCAGAGGTGTTCCAGGTAGACGATGTCCGGCAGCTCCGGCTCGGCGAAGCGCAGGATCGTGAACGCGCCCTCCGCGCCGGACCGGCCGAGCTCGAACGGCAGGATCTGCAGAGTCACCGCGGACATCGCCGTCGCATCGAGCAGGAACTGGATCTGCTCGCGCAGCACTTCCCGGCTGCCGATCGGCCGGTGCAGCACCGACTCGTCGATCACCGCCCACAACCGCGGCGCCTTCGGCTGCATGAACAGCTTCTGGCGCTGCATGCGCAGCCGGACGCGCCGGTCGAGCTCGTCCGCCGGGAACTCGGGGCGGCCCTGGATGGCGACCGCGCGGGCGTACTTCTCGGTCTGCAGCAGACCAGGCACGAACTGGATCTCGTAGGTCTGGATGCGGGAGGCCGATTCCTCCAGGCCGACGTAGTCCTGGAACCACGACGGCATCAGGTCGTTGAAGCGGTGCCACCAGCCCGGTTCGTTCGAACGGCGCACCAGGTCCAGAAAGGACTCATGCTCCGACTCGTCGGTCACCCCGTAGAGGTTGAGGAGGTCGGCGACGTCGCGCTCCTTGAAACCGACTCGGCCCAGTTCGAGGCGGCTGATCTTCGATCCGGAGCCGCGGATGGCGTATCCGGCGTCCTCCCGGGAGATGCCGCTCGCCTCGCGCAGTCGGCGCAGCTGGCTGCCCAGCACGAGACGGCGGGCGGTGGGGCCGCTTCCCGTGGCACTGTCCGGGGCCACGCGAAACCTCCTGTGGAATGGGCTCTACGATCCACTGTCGCGATCCAGCGGTTGAACGTTACGCGGAGGGATAGTAGTGGAATCCAGCCGCAGGTCGAGTGCCTTACCCGGATTGGCGGTATCTGCCCACCTGCAACGCTCTCGATGCTTGATCACCTAAAGCTGGTCAGCGCCGGGGAGGCAATGGGGTTGGGGAGTGGCATGACACAAACCGGAGATGGGCGTGCGGTGGGTTGCCGACGTTTCGGCGGGCTCGACGTGCTCGAGCCGGGCCTGGTGCGGGTGGCGACGTGGTGGGCGGGCGGGCCCGGCGAGCCGCTGAACGCCTTCCGGCGGGGCGGGGTGACCGGCGAGTTGATCGTCGGTACCGGTGGTTACCCTCGCTGGCGTGCTGACCGTGTCGACCGTGAACGTGTTCAAAATACACAACTGCCTCTGCGAAACACTGAGTCAGCAAAACGCGGCCTGAGCAGATCCCAGAGAGGCGTGCGTCAGCGCCCGCCCGGTCGTGTACCGGGCGGGCGCTGTGCTGTGCAGCGGGCGAACCGACAGCTGGTGAGGTGTACGTGCGCTTAGTCGTTGGCGCCGTCGCGCCGCGTGTGCTCGCGCAGCTCTCTTTTCGCCTGTTCCACGTCGAACCGTGCCTGACCACCTGCTGTGACGGTTGCGGGAATCACGCCGCGCCGAACCCAGCGCGCAACGGTTTGGCGAGTGACGCCAAGTTCACGCGCTAGCTCCGAGCTGCTCACAAGGCGCGGTTGACCAGGCATGACCCGAACCTACGAATCTCGAGCCACGTGGACCTGGGGGATGGCGTTGTTCGAGTTTGGGCCCACCAGGCCGGTCATCCGATGGCAGCCCCACGGGGGGTGCCGACACGCGTTAGCATCCCCCTGGTTGATCGACAAGCCAGGGGGAGAGGTAGCTGTGACTCAGGGCGGTTTCGAGGCGGCGCTGGAAGGTCTGCAGGCCGTCCGTGGCAAGACGCAATGGATCAACCAGCAGGTCAGTGCTGGCAAGCTTTCCTTGGACCCAGAGGTTGCGGAGAAGGCCGCCAAGCGCGCTGAAGAAGAGGTCCAGGAACTAATTAGCTGTGCTCATGCGGGATGCCAGGCAGCTTGGCCGCGTGACGGGCTTGGGTAATACCCCGATGGTCAGCAACTGGCGCAACGGTTCGCTGACAAGGCTGAACACGAAACAGCCGGGGCCCTGCCGTTGATCAAGGAGATGCAGAAGGTCTTGCAGGAACAGGCGGACGCCTTCCGCGCTGCTGCAAGGGACTATCGTGCGACCGACGACCAGATCGCCCAGGATTTTCAGCGAGGTATCCAGTGACCGCACTTTCTCGGACCCTGATCTCCGCGACCGCCGGTTTGGTGTTGATCGGCCTCGCCGGGTGCTCTGGTGGTACCGCTGGCGGCAACGGTAAGACCACCACGGAGCAGACCCCGACATCGAGTTCGGCAGGGTCGGGGTTGAAGAACTTCGACACCTGCGCGTTCTTCACGCAGGAAGATCTGAGCGTCGCTGGTGTTGAGGGCCCGGGCGAGAAGGCAGAGCAGCTGAGCTTTGAACCGGGCTGCAGCTACACGGGCGAGAAAATCCTGCTCACCCTTTACAAGAACGAGGAAGAGACCGTCAGCAAGTACGAGTCCGACGGTCACTGGGACAAGTACGAGAAATTCAGCATCAACGGTCGCAACGCTGCCCGCGCCGTTGAAGGCGGCGGGGGTGCGGTCGACGCCGGTTGCTCGATCGTCCTCGACGCGGGCGGCGGTGTCGTGCTCGTCGACGTCACCGAGGCAAAGCCCGATTCGGTCTCCGACAAGTGCGGCGAGGCCGAGAAGATCGCCCGCCAGATCGAGCCGCGGCTTCCCAAGTAAGGGCTGTCATACGGAGTGCACCCTCGGTGCTTGAGAGCGTAGAAGCGCATGAGCGGGCCCGTCTCGGTTCCTGGGGACGGGCCTGTCTCGTGCTGCTCTGAAAGCAGGGAAGGACTCATGCCGACTGGAACCACGCCCGACCCGGACTCTGCAGCGCGAAAGCGTGTGATCGATCGGCGGGCGGACTGGCGGCGTGCTCACTGGGGGCTGTACGTGCTTCCCGGAATGGCGACGTTGAATGCCGTGCTTGTACTGGTCGGCAGGTTCTCGCCGTTCCCGGTGTTTGGTGCCGTGTTGGGTGTCGCGGGGATCGTGGCGCATTACTGCGGCGGCCGGGCAACGAAGGTTCGTTCCGTGCTCGTGCTGGAACTTGGGGCGGTCGCGTTGGCTTTCGCCGGGTTCTTGTTGACATCCATCGTGGAGTGAGGGGAAATGGGATTCCACGTAGAATATCCGCTGTTACGCGACTGTGCTGCGGTGATGACCGGAGACTCCGAGTCCGCTTTCGTAGCTGTGGACTATGCGCGGGTGAGCGTCAATCTTGATTCGCAGGCGGGCGTGATCTTCGCCAATGTCGCGGACCGGCATCGCGAAGTTACGGAGGCCATTGGAGCATCGTTTTCGCATCTCACCGGGCTGTTGTCCGGGGCTGGCAGGGAGTTGCAGGCGTCCGCAGACGTGTATCAGCGAATGGACGAGGAACAAGCCGAACAACTTGACCAGAAGTATCCACAGTAGACAAGCTAGGGGGAACTTGTGTCAGTCGAGCCCGTCTTCGCGGCGGCGATGCTTTCCAATCCGGAGCCGAAGGAGCCGATCCCCAAACTTGCCGACGAAATCATGAGCATCCCGGACTACGCGTCACCGTCGCACTGGCTGTTGATCGTCATCAACGAGATTTTCGGCTTCAATCCAGCCGAAGAGGCCGCGAAGTGGTTCGCGGGTGACTGGAACGGCATGGCCAAAGCCGAAGCAGCATTCAACAACCTGGTCGAGTTCGAGCACGCCCTCGCGAAGAACATCGACGACGCAACGGCCGAGATGTTCCGGGGGCTGGGCCGGCGAGGCCGCCGATGCAGCACAGGGCTACTTCGCGCAGCTGTCGAAGGCGCTTAGCAAGCACGCTGAGGCCATCGCATCCGTCGCAACGCAGTACCACAACACCGCCTATGGCGTCTGGGCGACGTGCAAAGCCATCGTGTCAACCCTCGAAATGCTCGCCGACATCCTCATCGGAATCGCCCTGGACCTCGCCGCGACCGCGCTGCTGTCGGAGACCGGCGTCGGCTTGGTCGTGGGTGGCGCCATCGCGGGATACCTGGCCTTCAAGGCGGACAGCACGTGGTTGAAGGTCGTCGACCTGCACGGCAAGATGATCGCCGCCGTGTACGGGTTCTCCGGCACCGTCGGAGGACAGCTGTCCTCTCTCCGCGGCATGACCGAAGTGCCGTTGCCCGGAGCCGCCTATGACAACAAGAACGTGGGACCATGACGGATCCAAGCCCACTGCTCGGCTTCGCCAGGGGTGACGAGAACGCCGCCCGCCACCTGCAAGACCGGTTCCGCATCATTCAGGAACGTTCGCCCGACCCGCACATCCGTGCACTCGCGGGCAAGGTGCTCAGCGGCGCGTCCAACCCTCGGGAGGCTCTGCGAGATCCGGCCTTCGGGAAGTTCCTTGCGGCCGGCGTGCAGAAGGGCATGCAGAAGATCAAGTCGCTCAGCGACGAGGATCGCCGGAAGCTGGCCCAGCAAGGCGAGCGCGAATACCGGGAAATCGGTCTCAAGAAGGCCCCCGAGCCCGCGCAGCAAGAGTACGACCACGAGTCGTACGAACCCGACTCGTTCGGCGATCCACCCGCCGGTCGTCGTGCGCAACCAAGCAGTCTGCTCGGCGGGGACGACGGCCTCAACGTCCCAGCCTTCTAGAAAGGGGCGGATCCCCGCTGGGCGAGGGAACACGCGGGCAAGGTCCACCCCGGTCGCGGCTTCCTGAAGCGACGATCGTCGCCGCGCTTCCAGGACGGCTCCGGGCGGACGCTGTCGAACTCAGGTTCTAGTATGAGTGCTGCGTGCCCCGAATGCATGCAGCCGGTCAGTCCGATCAGGTGAAGTGCTCGGAACGGCAAACGCGCCCCGCACCCGACCGGCGAACCGGAAGGATGCGGGGGGCGCCTTGACTTAGTCCAGGGGAGTGAACCCCTTCGGCTCGAAGCGACGATCGTCTCGTAAAGGCTGACCAGCAAGCCGCGAGAAGGCATAATTTTGACCTCGGGAGGAGGGTCGACGACATGCGCCAGGACGAAATCCAGATCAACCTTCACGGCGCGCACGAGGCGATCGATCCTCGCGCGGTCGCGGAAGCGATCATGGCTGTGGACAAGATCCTCCGAGGCATCGCCAGTGACAGCCCAGCAAGCTTCAGCGTGTCCGGTCTGTCCGTGGGCAGCGCCCACATCAGCGTTCGCGGCGACCATTATCGCGTAGCCACGGTGAATGAGGGGTTAACGACGCTATCTGCTTCTGCCACGATTCCTGCTGGTTGGGGCATCGAGAGCGTCACCGGCCTTGTCGAACTGGAGCACGTGAGACTGCGGCGCGGCGTCGAAGGTGTTGGCCTGCGCATCAACGAAGCGATCACGGCGATTGACGGAGTGTTGGCCGAGCATGCGCGACAGAGCATCGCACCGCCTCCGCCTTCGCTCGGTTCGGTCCGCGGCAAGTTGTATCGCTATAACAACGATGCCAAGCGTTCGGCTGGGTTGCGTGACTACCGAACGGGCCATGTGGTGGATGTTCACTTTCCCGCTCACCTGACAGCTGAGGTTCGTTCAGCCCTCGACCATGAGGTTGAGGTGTGGGGCGAGGTGAGACGAGATGTTGAAGACCGAGTCCGGTCGATCAGCATTGCAGGCATCGAAGTCTTCGAGGAATCACGTGTCGCCGTCACGCTTGACGATGTCGCGGGCATCCTTGGGCCTGGTTGGACAGGCGGGCTGGACCCGGTGGAGTGGGTGAGGCGTCAACGTGACTAGCGAGTTGCCACGCGTGGTCGTCGACACCTGCATCATCGTTGATTTTCTTACCGGTGAAGATGAACATCGGCAACGAAATGCCCGATGGGTGCTGGAACAAGACGGCGCCCGCCACCGAGTGGTGCTGCCAGCGATCGTGCTCGCAGAGGTTCCGGGGACTGGGGTTTTCAACGGTGATCATGGCGGCCTTGAAGCCCGACGCGAGCGCGTGGAACTTGTTCAACGCTGGGTACTGGACAGTGGCTACTGGATCGCAGACCTTACGGAACGACTCGCGCGTCAAGCGGCGAAATTGACCAGCGAGCACAAGATCAAAGGACCCGACGCTACCGTCCTGGCTACAGCGTTGTCTTGGGGCTGCGCAGCCCTGTATACCCGTGATAACAACCCTTTAAAGATCAACGGGGCTGTCTCTGGGCTGAAGATCACCGAAGGTCCAGACCCGCCACAGCCCGAACCGGATCTCTTCACGTCGTCGACCGCATAGAGAACAGAAAAGGCCCCCGCACCCCTTCCGGTGGACCAAAGGGATGCAGGGGTTCGGTGTGTCAGGCGGTGCGGTGCCGCCCGACGTCGGGTTCGTCCGCCGAGTCCGGTGGGGTGTCGAGCTGAACCGAGCAGGACCCGCGCGATCGGTGCGGGTAGCCGCGGTTCGGCCCAGCGCAGCAGGGCGTAGACCGCGCCGAGCACGAACGGCACGACGAGGGTTGGTCCGGCGTCGCCGAGCGCGTCAACGAGCCAGGCCGGGGCTCCGCGCGTGGCCAGGCAGACCACGAACGTGGACCAGGCGGCGGGGACGGTGGTGCGCAGCCAGGCGCGGAGCTGGTCAGGCACGGGCGGACTCCGGTGTCTGGTCGTTGACGTTGACGTCGACGCGCACGACACCGTTGGTGAGCGCCTGGTGGACGGCGTCGGAGATCATCGCGGGCAGCTGGTCGCGGATCTCGATGAGGTGCTTGTCGATGTAGCGGATGGTGTCGACCGGGGTCAGGGAGACTCCGGGGTCGACCTTGCTCGGCCAGCCGGGGAACTGGCCGGGGTTCCGGCTGCCGGTGAGCTGCTGGAGGATGTCGCGCAGCATGTGGTCCTGTTCTGGGGTCAAATCCGGTCCTTCCTGTGCGGGTTTGCTGTCGAAGCTGGGCAGATTCCAGGGGCGGGGGTCGTCGGCGAGCGTGACGTTGGCGTGCACGCTGATGTGAAAGTGCTTGGTGTGCGGGTTGCTTCCGCTGTAGGGGTCCACGTTTACGGGTTGAACTGCGGGCGGGTGTCGAGGATCCACCCGTTGGCAATCAGTTACTTGATCCGGTTGTCTCGGCTCGCGGCGAGTTCGTCGGTGAGCCGGTCGATGTCCATGCCGACGTCCGGGTCGTGGGTGAAGTCGCGGGCGGTTACCAGCATCAGGCCGTCGGCGGCCGGGCCGACCCAGGGATTGTGATCGCTGGTGCGGTTTTGGTGGTTAGTGTCGCCGATACCGCCGTCGGATTCCTTGCTGCGTTGGGGAAATGCGGTGTTGAACTGCTGCCGCAGCGTTTCCAGTGAGCGGGCTACGCGCCAGGTCATGTCAGCTCCCGCTGTTCTGGATGAGGGTGGGCACCCAGCCGAGTAGCGCGGCCAAGACGGCAATCCACAGCGCCCAGCGCTGCGAGCGTTCGCTGTTGCGGGCGGTCTGCATCTCGGTGATGTCCCCTTCGATCTGGTCGAGGCGGTGCTCGGCGACGGCGACTCGGGGGCCGTGGGCGGCCACGTGGGCGCGCATCTCGGCGGCCAGGTCGGACAGTTCGGTGCGGATGCCGGCCAGTTCGCGTTGGACGTAGCTGAGCGCGACGTCGGCGGAGGTTTCGGGCATGGGCGTACCTGAGGGTGTGACGGGACAGGGCGGTGTGGCGATGGTGCAGGTGGATCATGCGGAAAAGGAGCGAGGGTTGAAGCTCGGGAAGGCGGTCGCGGTGGTGACGGGCGGGACCGTGGCGGCCGGAGCACTGCTCATCGGTGTGTCGCTGGCGACGGAGGGGACAGGCCCGACTGAGCGGTCGACTGTCGTCAAGCTCGACGAGCCGATCGCGCAACTCTCCGCCGTGCGGTGCCCGTCTACCGTGCTGCCCACGAGGATGGAGGGCGGGTCCACGATGGTCATACCGCTGTGTGCAGCGCCGGTGGATCCCGAGGGCATCCGGCATCTTGTTGTTCCGCCGTCCGACGGTGGCTAGCCCTGACTTTTCATGTGGGTCGGTTGTGTTGCGGCGTGCCTGAACACAGAAAGTGCTCCTGACCTGGGAGGATACGGGTGTCTGACGTCCGTATCGCAACCAAGGTGAGGAGCACTTTCGAGGTGCAGGCTACTGGGTGGTCGCGGGGTTTGGAAGTCACCGCTGATGGTGAGGGGATCGTGTCGCACGCCGGGCTTGCGCTGCTGCGCGGGTTGACCGATAAGACGGGTTTGACCGCAGGCTTGTCGAAGGCGCTGGCCGGCACCCGGTTGCTGGTGCATAACCGGGGCCGGGTGGTAGCGGATGTGGCGTGCGCGATCGCCGACGGGGCGCGGGCGATCAGCGATTTCCGGGTGATGGGTGACCAGCGGGAGCTGTTCGGGCCGGTGGCGTCGGTGCCCACCGCGTGGCGGACGTTGGAAGAGATCGCCGACGGCGGAACCCACACGGCGAAGAAGATCACCGCCGCAGTGAACACTGCCCGCCGGTATGCGTGGGACCAGATCGTGACACGCCACGGCACGCTTCCCGGGGTGCGCATCGCAGACAAGACCCTGGAGGGGGTGACCTGCGTCCGCATCGACGCGACGGTCACTGACGCGCATTCGGACAAGGAGTGGGCGGAGGCGAACTTCAAGGGGTTCGGCCATCACCCGCTGCAGGCCTACTGCGACAACACCGGGGGTGAACCGCTGGCGTGGATGCTGCGCCGCGGTTCGGCCGGCAGCAACACAGCCGAGGACCACATCGCCATCACCGATAGTGCGATTGCCGCGCTGCCACAACAGTTTCGGAGGCGGTTGATGGTCACTGTGGACGGTGCCGGCGCCAGTCACGAGCTCATCGCACATCTGGACAAGCTCGCGTCCCGGCGCGGATACCAGCTCATCTACTCGGTGGGGTGGGCGCTGACCGAGCGGGAGAAGACCGCGATCCGGCTGGTGCCCGAGCGGGCGTGGGTGCAGGCGATCGGGCCGCGCGGGCAGCTGCGTGAGCGACGCGCCGAGGACGCCTGCGACAACCCCCGGTGCACACACGCCCGCTGCTGGGTCGAGCAGGCCCACGTGGCCGAGCTGACCGGGCTGCTGCGGCAGGGACCAGGCGGCGACCAACTCTCCGCCTGGCCGGAGAAGATGCGGGTGTTCGCGCGTCGCGAACGTCCCCATCCTGGGGCGCAGCTGACCCTGTTCGAAACCCAAGACGGGTGGCGCTACACGCTGTGGGTCACCAACCGTCCCGAGACCACGAAGGGGTGGCTGGGGCAGTCGCAGTACATCGACGCCGCGCACCGGGTGCACGCCCGGGTGGAGGACTGCATCCGCACCGGCAAGGACACCGGCCTGGGCCGATTCCCCTCCCGCGACTTCGCGATCAACACCGCCTGGCTGACCACCTCCATGACCGCCGCCATCCTGCTCTCCTGGCTCAAACTCCTCGCCCTCGACGGCGCTTTGGCCAAAGCCGAGCCGAAAACGTTGCGCTACCGCATCCTGCACACCGCGGCCCGCCTCGTCCGCGGCGGCCGCCGACGACGACTCAAAATTCCCCGCACCTGGCCCTGGGCCACCCAGATCGAGAGCGCCTGGCAGCGCATCACCGCCCTGCCACAAGCACCCTAACCAGCGCCAACCCGCCCCTACGACCCAAGAAAGACCCCGGGGCCCGTGGAACCCCCGGCCACCCGGCCCGACAGCCGGGCAACCATCACGCCCAGGCCGCGAAAACCAGCCCCACCACAGCAAAACCCAACCCCCTCACCCGCTCACCGACCGCCATGAAAAGTCAGGGCTAGGCGAGGGCGAACCAGAACAGCTGGTTGCTGCGGGTCCACTTGGATTCGGTCATGTTCAGCGAGGTGGGCGGCGGGAAGGTCTGTCCGCCTTGGTAGACCGAGTAGGGCTGTTCGCCGATGAGTAGCTGCGCGCCGGTTCCGGTGGGCGTGCTCGACAGGCGGGGTGGGGTGGTCCAGCCGGTGACGAGCATGCAGATGGCGACGTACTGGCCTTCGCGTCGGACGCGCCGAGCACGTAGACCGTCCGGCCGAGGATCGACGCCGTCGGCGCCCCGCTGGTGTAGTGCACCTGGTCGGCCAGCGGCCCGAACAGCGACGGGTCTTGCAGCGGCGCGAACACGTTGCGTGCGGCGGAATCCCGCGTGCGGCCGACGACGACCAGCTGTCCACCACGTGGTGCGTGCGAGACGTATACCAGCCAGCGGAGCAGGCTCGCGATGGTCTTGCCGGACCGGATCGCACCCGACCAGATGTTCACGCGCGCCGAGGATTCCCGCAGCGACTCGATCTGACGTTCGGACAGCGGCAAGTCCGTCATCGCTGCGACACCCCCGACCTACTGCCCTGGCTGCCGCGAGCCCCCTTGCGATCCGTGAGCCCCCTCGTGAGCCCTCCCGCAAGGGGCCGAGCTGGTGACATTCGTGCTGAAAGGAGGCGGCATGTTTCGGAAGACGTCATCGAGCAGGGTTAGCAACGCCGAGGGCTTCGGCGAGGTTGCTGAGCATCGAACGGGCGGCCTCGGCCTGCCCGGATGCGTTGGTCTCGGCCAGCTTCGCCGCGGTGGCGATGTGCGCCGCAGCAGCGCCGGACGGGGCCGCTCGTCCTGCGCGGGCACGTGGTCGAGGGTGCTGGTCTCGATGCCGTTCACCGTGGTTGCGGTGAACCGGTAGCGGCCGTCTTCGAGCCGGTCGTAGATAGCTTCGACGCGGGACAGGGCGCGGGATTCCAGCGCGACGCGGCGGGCCCGGTTGTCGGCGGCCTTGGCGGCGGACGCGGCGGCGGTCTTGGAGCGGTCGAAGGTCAGACCGAGCCCGCGCGCGATGCGGCTCACGGTCGAGGGCGAGCGACCCAGGTTTTTGCGATGTCGTTGCGGGTCTTGCCCTGCTCATGCAGCTCGCGCACGCGAGCCCGGTCCGAGTCGGTGATCGGGGAGGCGGCCAATGGTCACCCCCGCCGAACAGAGTTGACGCGAACCGAATTGCGTCCGAAGTCAAGTGTCGTGAAACGGCGCCTCACGTCGCCTTGATGAAGGGCGCTCCTTCGCGTTTATGTCTCTACGTGGGCGAGGCTGTGACCAGTATATTTGCCAATTGACCGACTCAAAGCCTTTCGACTCGCCATTCGTGAATCTATTGAATAGTGATGGATAGCCTTGTCCTTGCAGGTCAAGTGGTCTATTGGCACTTAGGTGTCAATAGTCGATGTCCGATGTGGACATAGCTTGGACGCTTTTGGGTACAGTCCCCCTGGGGCTGGCTTCGGTAGGTATCCAGTAGCCTTGCGCTACTTGATCCGCCCGCTTCGGAGGCTGGTCTCTCGTCAGGGCGCCCGCCTCTTAGGATCGCGATATGTGTGGTTCTCTTACGGTGTCGACCGTGAACGTCAACGGCCTGCGCGCCGCCGCCAAGAAGGGCTTTGTGGAGTGGCTCGCCGCCACGCGAGCCGACGTGATCTGCATGCAGGAGACCCGTGCGGAGGCCGACCAGCTCACATCCGAGGTCCGGGAACCCGCCGGTTGGCACACCGTGCTGGCCCCGAGCTCGGCGAAGGGCCGCGCCGGGGTGGCGATCTACAGCCGCGCGGAGCCGGCGGCGGTGCGCATCGGCTTCGGCTCGGCGGAGTTCGACGAGAGCGGCCGGTACGCGGAGATCGACCTGCCGGGCGTCGTGGTGGCCAGCCTCTACCTGCCCAGCGGCGACGTCGGCACCCCGCGCCAGGACGAGAAGGAACGCTTCATGAAGGAGTTCCGTGCGTACCTGGGTGACCTGCAGGAACGCGCCGCGGCGGAAGGCCGCGAGGTGCTGGTGTGCGGCGACTGGAACATCGCTCACCAGCAGATCGACCTGAAGAACTGGAAGTCCAACCAGAAGGAAGCGGGCTTCCTCCCGGAGGAGCGGGCCTGGCTGACGGAGGTCTTCGAGAGCGGTTACGCGGACGTGGTCCGCCGCCTCCACCCGGAAGGCCCTGGCCCGTATTCCTGGTGGTCCTACCGGGGGAAGGCCTTCGACAACGACTCCGGATGGCGTATCGACTACCTCGTCAGTTCGCTCGGCCTGGCAAGTCGCTGCACGGATGCATACGTGGAGAAGGCTGAGAGCTATGACCAGCGCTGGTCGGACCACGCGCCGGTGACGGCGGTCTTTGACTTCTGACCCGTCTCGTTCCCGATGACGGGTACCAGTTCGACGGCACCGGACACGGAAAGGTGTAGGGCTCTCCGCGAGGATCCCGCTCGCGGCGCCCAGGCAGTACTGAATTACCTGGGCGCCGACACAAAATCGAACCCGGAACCATCGACCACTGCTGTGGTCAGTTTCGAGCTCGTCGAGCGCGCGAGTGGTCAAGCAGCGACTTGTGCACAAGCGGGAGAACCCCGGCCTAAGTGGTCCGTTTCAGAATTCCTTCGGGGGTTGACTTCAGGTCCGGTGTTGTGTGTGTCGGCCGGTCAGATGTCGGGTGCGGAGAGGTGGAGCTGGCAGGCGCAGTCGAGGGCGTTTTCGGGGGTGCCGGTGATGCCGCCGGTGGGCAGGAGGGAGTCCTCGTAGCGGTCGCTGCTGGCGTAGTAGAGGGCGAAGCCCCACCTGCTGGCGGTTCCGCCGTAGCGCAGACGCATCAGCTTGACCTGTTCGCCGTCTGCCAGCTCCGCTTCCACGTAGGCGAAGGCTCCGCGGTGGCGGACGTGCAGCCGCCTGATCTGCGGCCAGGCAGTGCGGGCGTGCTCGCCAAGACGCTGTTCGAGCGAGAGCCTGGTGGACTCCGGGGGTGTGGGCATGACAGCCATCCTGCCCGATGGGCAGCAGGGCCGGGACACGGCAGGATACGGGCTGTCATGATCCACTTCTTCTCGATTGGCCCCCATCTGATGCCCGTTGCCCTGGCCCGTCCGATAAGCCTGACCGCCGCCGAGGGCAAGCGGCTGAAGAAGATGGCCCAGGGCCACAAGACCGAGTACCGGCTGCGGCTGCGCGCGCAGATCATCCGGCATGCGGCGCGCGGACGCTGCAATGCGCGCATTGCCCGCGAGACGGGGCTGCATCTCGACACGGTCCGGACCTGGCGGAGCCGGTTCGCCGAACACGGCTTGCCTGGGCTGTCCGACCGCAAACGCACCGGCCGCCCGCCGTCGTTTACCGCGTTGCAAGTCGCCGAGACCAAAGCCCTGGCCTGCCAACTGCCCGCCGAAACCGGCACGCCGTTATCGCGCTGGTCATGTCCGGAACTGGCCCGCGAGGTAGTCGCCCGGGCCATCGCCGGATCGGTTTCCGTCTCCACCGTGCGTCGCTGGCTGGCCGACGACGCGCTCAAGCCCTGGCAGTACCGGTCGTGGATCTTCATCCGTGACCCGGACTTCCGCGCCAAGGCCGGCCGCATCATGGACCTGTACGCCCGCACCTGGGGCGAGGTCCCGCTGGGCGAGGACGAGTACGTGATCTCAGCGGACGAGAAGACCTCCATCCAGGCCCGCTGCCGCTGCCACCCCACCCTGGCCCCCGGCCAGGCCAGGGCGATGCGCGTCAACCATGAATACGACCGCGGTGGCGCCCTGGCCTACCTGGCCGCCTACGACGTCCACCAGGCCAAGGTGTTCGGCCGTACCGAACCCACCACCGGCATCGTGCCCTTCATGAACCTGGTCGCCCAGGTCATGAGCCAAGAGCCGTACGCCAGTGCCAAGCGTGTCTTCTGGATCGTCGACAACGGCTCCTCTCACCGAGGGCAGAAGGCCATCGACCGCCTGACCAAGGCTTTTCCGAACGCCGTCATGGTCCACACCCCCGTGCACGCCTCGTGGACGAACCAGATCGAGATCTTCTTCTCGATCGTCCAGCGCAAGGTCGTCTCACCCAACGACTTCACCGACCTCGACGAGATCCGGGATCGGCTTCGAGCCTTCGAAAACCGCTACAACGCCACAGCACAGCCGTTCCAGTGGAAGTTCACCACCTCCGACCTGGACGATCTGCTGGCCAGACTCGATCGGCACACCGCCGATCATCAGACAGAATCCTCCACCGCACTGGCAGCATGATCAACCCCCGAAGGACTTACGAACTCGACCACTAAGTCCAGTCCCGCAACCGACGCCAATACGTCACGCTTGAACACCCCGCGACCGAGGACGGTAGCTGTGACCAGTGGACCAGCCGTCCTCCACCAGCTGGAGGCTGCCCGGCACGTACGAGACGGCCTCCTAGGCGAGGTACACCACAGCGCTGGCGATCTCGTCGGCGTTCGCCCAGCGCTTCAACGCGGTCTTGTCCGCGTACGCGCCGTACCAGCCCTGATCGGACGTGATCTGCTCGGTCAGCGGGGTCTGCATCGTGGGGTCGTGAGCGAGTTTTCCGGTAAGAACCGGTATGGCCACTCACGAGGATATCGGTGGGGATCCGTCCCATCCGCGCTTCTACGTGCGGAATGACAGATTCGGCAGCTTCCTCCTGGTTGTTCGAGCCCGTCCGCCTCGGGGCCCTGCAGCGCGTTGATCGGAAGTTCGGTGAGCGGCTATCGCTGGGACCATCCGGAGATCTGCGCGATCGCCGAACGGCTCGTCGCGGAAATCCCCGGTGCCCGCCGCGAGGTCATACCCGACGCGGACCACTACCCGCCGCTTCGCGCCCCCGACCGCCTCGTGGACCTCCTCCAGCACCTGCCCTGACCCGCCGCGGCGGGTCAGGGCTTGGTGTACGTCAGGTGCGTCACGCCGCTGTTGAAGACGTGGGTGTCGGCGAGGTCGTACTGCTCGGGGGCGAAATCGCCGCCGAAGAGCGGGATTCCGGCGCCGGCGACCACCGGGTGCAGCTTGATGATCATTTCGTCGATCTCCGGTCGCAGCGCCGCCGCGAGCTTTCCGCCGCCGCAGAGCCAGATTCCCATGCCTTCTTCCCGTTTCAGCTCCCGGACCCATTCGACCGGGTCGGTGGCGACGAATTCCACCGTGGGGTCCGGGCTTTCGGTGATGCTGCGGGAGAACACGATGCTGCGCAGGTGCCGATAGGCGTTCGTTATCCCGTCCCGCACACCGATTTCCCAGCTGCCGCGTCCTTGCAGGACCGTGTCGAAGTGCTTGTTCGGCGCGTCGGTGAGGTCGATCAGCGGGCGGATGTGCGTCGGCATGATTTCCGGGTACTCCTTGCGGATGAAGGTGCCGTGGTCGCCTTCGTGCAGGAAGAAGTCCGGGTTGTCGTTGGCCGGGCCGGTGATGAAGCCGTCGATGGTCGATGCGACCAGGTAGGTGAGCTTTCGCATGGATGCCTCCAACAAGAACCACTTCGTGTGTCGTGCTTCAAATGTAGTACTATGTGTGGAGTGGTTGCAAGTGGGTCTTTGGAGGAGCGATGGTGCAGAACCCCGCAAGGCGAACGGCCCTGGTTGACGCGGCCATCGAGGTGCTGGCGCGCGACGGCGCGCGCGGCCTGACCTTCCGCGCCGTCGACGCGGAAGCCGGGGTGCCGAAGGGCACGGCGTCGAACTACTTCGCCAGCCGCGATGACCTGCTCAACCAGGTCGGCGCGCACATCCACCAACGACTGGCAATCGACCCGGCGCAGCACGGTTCGGTCGAGCAGGCGCCGTCGGTGGAACTGCTGACCGAGCTGATGCGCGCGCTGTTCCACCACATCTCGGACGACCGCACCGGCTGGCTCGCGCTGCTGGAACTGCGCCTTGAAGCGACCCGGCGTCCCGAGCTCCAAGCGGCGTTGACGGAAACCCTGCGAGCCAACCTGAACGCGAACATCGAGGGTCGCCGAGAATCGGGTATCCCCGGCGACGACATGACGACGGTGCTGCTCTACTACGCGATGACGGGCCTGATCGTGGAACATCTGACGGTGCCCGAAGTCCTGGAGCCGTTCAACGTGGATGACCTGATCGCCACCTTCGTCAGCCGCTCCCTGGTATCCTGACGGTCTTGGGGTTCAGGCGGTTGTGCTATTCCGGTGAGCCGTTTTGCCTAGCGTTGCTGCCAAAATGTGCCTCGAAAGAGTGATCCTGTTGCATTTTCAGGAAAATCCGCCCCACCGACGTGCTCTCATTGACGGCGCCGCAACGTTCGGTGAATTGGCCCGCGCTGCGACGAGGGCCTGATCGATTGGGAGGTCGGAATGGGCAAGCGGGACGTGGACCGCGACGGCCAGGGCGAAGCCCAACCGGAGAAGTGGGAGAACTGGGGCAATAAGGACGACGGCAACAAGCACGAAGGCGACGACGAGTAAGGCGACACGAAGAAGTGACCGCCTGGCGTGAACGGCTCGGTGTACCGCGCGATCGGTTCATCCCGCCCGAGGTGTGGGTCGATGACCCCGTCACGGGCGGGTTCGTCTCGGTGTCCAGGAAGACCGACGGGGCGCGGTGGCGAGAACTGGTCGAGGCCGACGAGCCGATCATCACGCAGGTCGACGACGGCAAGACCCGGCCCGGAGCCGTCGGGTTTCAGCCGAGCAGCTCGTGCAGCAAGCCGTCGCTCGTGGCCGACATGCTCGACGCCCTCCAGGTGGAGGACGGCCATCGGGTGCTGGAGATCGGCACGGGAACCGGCTGGAACGCGGCGAACCTCCGCGAGCGCGTGGGCGACGACGGCCAGGTGACCTCGCTCGAGGTGGATCTCGAGCTCGCCGAGCAGGCGGTCCGAGCGCTGATCGGCGCGGGGTGCGCGGTCGTGGTGGTGACCGCGGACGGGACCAAAGGCTACCCGGATCGCGCGCCGTACGACCGGCTGATCGCCACCGCTTCCGTGCGCCGAGTCCCCCGGGCTTGGATCGAGCAGGCAGTTCCCGGCGGCGTGATCGTGACGCCGTGGGGCACCGACTACTGCAACGGCACTCTTCTCCGGCTCACCGTGCCGGGGGACGGTTCGGCGTGGGGGAGATGCGGCAAGAACCTTCGGTTCATGCGGGTTCGCGACCAGCGCCGCGAATTCCTCGGCCCGTCCGACGCCGAGATATCCGGCGCCGAAAAGGGGACAACCCTCCGAAGCGCACGGGAACTCTTCGAGATGACGGAGTTCTCGCACGCAGCGTTCACCATCGGGCTTCGCGTCCCGAGCTGTTACCTCACCGTCGAGGACATCGACGCCGATCACCGGCACATCGAGCTGCACGACGTCCGTTCCGCGTCGTGGGCGCGCGTGGTCATGGCACGCGGGGCCGATTTCAAGGTCTACCAGCTCGGTCCGCGCAGGCTTTGGGACGAGGCCGACGCCGCGTACGCCCGGTGGCTCGAATCGGGTCTCCCGTCGCCTGACCGGTACGGGCTCACGATCACGGTGGACGGTACCCACGAGGTGTGGTTGGACGAACCGACCAGCGAGCACCGGTGGGCAGTCGAGCTCTGACGCCGGTCCGGCGCTCGACCGTCAGCGGGCGATCAGTTCGTTCAGTGGGGTTTCCGGGTCCGCCAGGAGGTTCGTGTCGACCGTCGTGGCCGAGGTGATCAGGGTTTTGATCTGGTCCTGCACGTCCCAGATGTTCACGTTCATGCCCGCCAGGACTCGGCCTTCGGCTAGCCAGAAGGCGATGAACTCGCGGGCTTCGACATCCCCGCGGAACACCACCTGGTCGTATCCGTCCGGGTCGACGTAGCCGAGGTACTCCATACCCAGGTCGTACTGGTCGGTGAAGAAGTAAGGCAGCTCCGAGTACTTTCCGTCGCGCCCCAGCATCGACGCCGCCGCGGTGGCCGGCTGGTTGAGCGCGTTCGCCCAGTGCTCCACCCGGATCTGCTTGCCCAGCAACGGGTTGAACGCGTTGGTCACGTCGCCGGCCGCGACGATGTTCGGGTCTCCGGTGCGCAGCGAGGCGTCGACGAGGATGCCGTTCTCCACCCGCAGCCCGGCGTCCCTGGCCAGCGCGACGTCCGGCTCCACGCCGACCGCGACCAGCACCGCCTGGGCCGGAACCTCGGCGCCGTCCTTCAGCCGCACCCCGACCGCCCGGCCGCTGTCGACCAGGATTTCGCTCACGGCGGCGCCGAAGCGGAAGTCCACGCCGTGGTCCCGGTGCAGTGCCGCGAAGACCTCGGCCACTTCGGGACCGAGCACCCGCAGCAGCGGCAGCTCGGTCGTCTCGACGACGGTCACGGCCACGCCGGCTTCGCGCGCGGCGGCGGTGACTTCGAGCCCGATCCAGCCCGCGCCGACCACCACGAGCCGTTCGATGTCGTTCAGGGTCTGCTTGATCAGGTCGGAATCCTCGACCCGGCGAAGGTACAGGACGCCGTCGGCGTCGATCCCGGGCACCGGCAGCGAACGGGGATGCGCACCGGTCGCGATCAGCAGCTTGTCGAAGTCGATCCGGCTGTTGTCGGAGAGCTCGACCTGGCGCAGCGCCCGGTCGATCCGCCGCACCGACACCCCGAGCTGCAGGTCCACCCGGTTGTCGGCGTACCAGGATTCGTCGTGCACGTAAGCGCTGGCGAAGTCGGCGTTGCCCATCAGGTACGCCTTGGACAGCGGCGGGCGCTCGTACGGGCGGTGCCGTTCGTCCCCGAGCAGTGCGATGCGCCCGTCGAACCCCAGATCGCGCAGCGCCTGCGCACCCTTGGCGCCGGCCATGCCGGCACCGACGATCACGAAGGTCTCCGAATCAGCCACGACAGCGCCTCACTCCCACCCGACAACCCTCCGGATCGTCAGCGTCCTGCCGTCAACTCGCCCAAGCAACCCCAGATCGTGCGAATTGGACGGTATGAAGGGCACCTTCGACCGGCAAAGCCGGTAAAGCCGGCCGAAGGTGCCCTTCGGTTATCACCCGTTAGTGGGAGAGGTCACTTCTGGACGGCGTCGAGGGCGTCGATGAGGCCCGCGCCGTAGAAGCCGGGGCCGCTCTTGCCGCCGGAGCAGACCGCGTCCGGCTTGCCGTCGCCGTCCGGGTCGTAGCTCGTCGGGCATGCCAGGGCGTCAGCCTGGTTGGTCAGCGCGCCGACCACCTGCTGGGCGTTCCAGTCCTGGTGCGTGCTGCGCAGCAGCGCGACCACGCCCGCGGCGTGCGGCCCGGCCATCGAGGTGCCCTGCATCCAGCCCCAGCCGCCGCCGGGCACCGTGGACAGCACCCGACCGTTCTGCGACGGCGTCTGCGGGATCTGGTTCTTGTCACCACCGGGCGCGGTCACCGTGATCGAACCCAGGCCGTAGTTGGAGTAGTAAGATTTCACGGCGTCCGAGCCCACTGCGGACACCGCGACCATACCCGGCAGCTCGCCTGGCAGGACGTGGCACTCGTGCCCGGTCTTGCGGTCCTGCGTCGGTCCGCCGTTGTTCGGGCTGTCGGTGTCGCGGATCGGCTTGGACAGGTCCCAGTTGCTGTTGCCCGCCGACACCACGTTCACGACGTCCTTGCCCTGCGCGTACGCGGCCGCGCGGCGCACCGCCTCGGCACCGGCCCGCTGGTCCGGGTCGCTGTCGCACCACAGGTACCAGGGGTCGACGAAGTAGGAGTTGTTGGTGACGTCGAAGCCGTGCTCGGCCGCCCAGATGAATCCGCAGACCGCGTACTCGGGGTAGATGAAGCCGCCGTCGTCGATGACCCGCACCGAGGCCAGCGTGACGTTCGGCGCGATACCGGAGATGCCGACGCCGTTGCGCGCGGCGGCGATGGTGCCCGCGGTGTGGGTGCCGTGGTTCTGCGTCGGGTCCTGCGGCTGCCAGGCCTCCTGCCGGGTGTCCGGCACACCCTCGTTCACGCAGCTCACCGACTTGGAGACGTCCAGGTTCGGCTTCAGGTCCGGGTGCGTCGGGTCGATGCCGTAGTCCAGCACGCCGACCGTGATGTCCTTGCTGCCCTGGGAGATCGCGCTCGCCTGGTCGGCCTTGATCTGCCGCATGTCCCACTGCTCGGGCTCCAGCGGCTCCGCGTTCGCGTTGGCCGAGAACGCGGCAGGACCGGCCTTGCCCTCCAGCGCCTCCAGCCGCAGCGACTGCGCGGGCGGGAGCTGCTCGGCGAGGTTGCGGCTGGCACCGGCCTGCTCGACGGCGGGCTGGGTGCGCACCGCGGCGGCGAATCCGGGATCCGTCGAGGTCGCGACGATCACGCCGATCTGCGGCCAGCTCTGCACGACGGTTCCGCCGACCGCGCGCACCGATTCCGCTGTCTGCTGCAGGCCGTCGCCGGTCGGGCCGAGCACGACGAAGTGCACCGGTGCGGCGGCGGCCGCGGGCGCTGGATCGGCCGCGCTGACGATGCCTGCGGGTACCAACAGCGCCAACGCGAGTGCCGAGCCGGCCATACGCGCGACTCGACCATTCCTTCTAGAGCGTGACACGTGTCCCTCCTATGGAGACATAGTGCGATTCACCCAGTGGTTTTCGTCGGATCTTGCGCCTGCTTCGGTGATCGTGGGTAGGACAGAACGGAGTAATTCAATAGCCGATAGTGAGGCGTCCGGCACGTCTCTGCGGCGGTTGGGCGGCAGGCGCTCGGCGACTTAGAGTCGGCAGGTGTCGGTTGCAGATCTGAAAGTTTCCCCGCCGGAGCCCACCCCGAGCGAATCGGCGATGCGCCGCGCGCTCCGCCGCGCCACCGATGGTGTTTCGCTGAATGCCGCCGAAGCCGCGGTCCTGCTGCACGCCCGCGGCGAAGACCTGGAAAAACTGCTGGCCGCGGCCGGTCGCGCGCGGGACGCGCACCTGGTCGCCGAGGGCCACGAAGGTGTGGTCACCTACAGCCGGAACGTGTTCATCCCGTTGACCCGGCTGTGCCGGGATCGCTGTCACTACTGCACTTTCGCCACCGTGCCGCACCGGGTGAAATCCGCCTACCTGGAACGCGACGAGGTACTGGAGATCGCCCGGCAGGGTGCGGCGGCGGGCTGCAAGGAAGCTTTGTTCACCCTCGGAGACCGGCCCGAAGAGCGCTGGCCCGCCGCCCGGGAGTGGCTGGAGGCGCGCGGCTATTCCTCCACAGTGGACTACGTGCGGTCCTGCGCCATCGCGGTGCTGGAGGAAACCGGCCTGCTGCCGCACCTGAACCCCGGCGTGCTCAGCTGGTCGGAGCTGACCAGGCTCAAGCCGGTCGCGGCGAGCATGGGCATGATGCTGGAGACCACCGCCGAGCGGCTTTGGCGGGAGAAGGGCGGGCCGCACTTCGGCAGCCCGGACAAGGAACCCGCCGTCCGGCTTCGAGTGCTGGCCGACGCCGGACGTGTCGCGGTGCCGTTCACCAGCGGAATCCTCATCGGAATCGGCGAAACCCGCGCCGAGCGCGCCGAGTCGCTGCTCGCGCTGCGCAGCGCCGCCCGCCAGTACGGGCACATCCAGGAAATCATCGTGCAGAACTTCCGTGCGAAACCAGACACCGCGATGCGCGGCATGCCCGACGCCGACCTGCACGACCTGGCCGCCACGATCGCGGTCGCGCGGCTGCTGATGCCCTCCGGGGTGAGCGTGCAGGCGCCGCCGAACCTCATCGGCGACGAGCAGCTGCTGATGCTGCGCGCCGGGATCGACGACTGGGGCGGGGTTTCCCCAGTGACCCCGGACCACGTCAACCCAGAACGGCCGTGGCCGCACATCGACGAGCTCGCCGCGAAGACCCGCGAAGGCGGCTTCGAGCTGCGGGAACGCCTGACCGCCTACCCGCGCTACGTGCGCGCCGGGCTGGCCGGGGACAGCACCCAGTGGCTGGACCTGCGGGTGACCGGCCACGTCGCGGCACTGTCCGGTTCGGACGGTTTCGCCGACGCCGACGCCGCACCGGTCGGGCGCGAATGGCAGGAGCCGGACGGCGGGTTCGAGTCCATCGGCCGCACCGACCTGCACCGCAGCATCGACACGACGGGCCGCACGGGGGATCGCCGCGGCGACTTCGACACGGTCTACGGCGACTGGGACGAGCTGCGTCGCCAGCTGCCCGCCGACGCGGCCCCGGAGCGGCTCGACGCCGATGCGCGGGACGGGCTGCGGCTGGCCGAGACCGACCCGGCCGCGCTGCTCGACGAGAGCCGCACCGCCGCCGCCATGGCCTTGATGACCTGCGATGGAGCCGCGATGGACGCGCTCGCCGGGATCGCCGACGGCCTGCGCCGGGACGTGGTGGGTGACGACATCACCTACGTGGTCAACCGCAACATCAACTTCTCCAACATCTGCTACGTGGGGTGCCGCTTCTGCGCCTTCGCGCAGCGGGAGCGCGACGCCGACGCCTACCGGCTCTCGCCGGAGGAGGTCGCCGATCGCGCCGACGAGGCGTGGCGTGCCGGGGCCACCGAGATCTGCATGCAGGGCGGCATCGACCCGCGGCTGCCGGTGTCCGGCTACGCCGAGCTCGTGCGCGCGATCAAGCAGCGGGTGCCCGAGATGCACGTCCACGCGTTCAGCCCGATGGAGATCGTCAGCGCCGCGGCCAAGGCCGGGGCGAGCATCGCCGACTGGCTGGCTGAGCTTAAGGGGGCCGGCCTGGGCAGTATTCCCGGCACCGCGGCGGAGATCCTCGACGACGAGGTGCGCTGGGTGCTGACCAAGGGCAAGCTCCCCGCCGCCGAGTGGATCGAGGTCGTCAGCACCGCGCACCGGCTCGGCATCCCGTCCTCGTCGACCATGATGTACGGCCACGTCGACACCCCGGAGCACTGGCTCGGCCACTTCCGCACCCTGGCCGGTGTGCAGGACGCCGCGGCTGAGCACGGCAGCGCCGGGTTCACCGAGTTCGTCCCGCTGCCGTTCGTGCACCGCAACGCGCCGATCTACCTCGCCGGGCTCGCGCGCCCGGGCCCGACCCGCCGGGACAACCGCGCGGTGCACGCGATGGCGCGCATCTTGTTGCACGGCCGGATCGACAACGTCCAGTGCTCGTGGGTGAAGCTCGGCGACGAGGGCACCTCGGAGGTGCTGGGCGGCGGCGCCAACGACGTCGGCGGGACGTTGATGGAGGAGACCATCAGCCGGATGGCCGGCTCCGAGCACGGCTCGGAGCGGACCGTCGAGGAGCTGCACGAGCTGGCCGCTCGGGCGGGTCGTTCCGCCCGGCAGCGCAGTACCACTTACGAGCGAATTGGCCGGGTGCAGCTGGGGATCAGCCCAGCCTAACCCGATTTGATGTGATGTGGATCACTGAATTGGCCGCGGTTGGGATCGGTATTCGGGCGATTCTGGCTGCTGGCCTGCTCGTTTATTGGTCTGGAGGCCCGGCGAAAGTCGTTCAGGATTGGAAAATATGATCATTGCGTCGTGGCCGGTTTACGCAAAGCGACCACGCCGGTAACCGGTGGTCGGTACGTTCCGCCACCGAACTCGGACGATTAGGTGACCTGAACGGGTCAACTTTCGTAGGGAGGCACGCCCGTGGGTAGCCGAATATCCCGCGTGGTCACGCGGGCGTCCGTGCTTGGCGCCGCGCTCGCCGCAGTGCTCCTGGCGACCGCCGGCGGCGCCGCTGCCGCCGGCTCTCCCGTCCTCGCGGCCAACCCCCTGGAATCGCTGAGCGCTCCGGTCGGACTCACCGCGGTCGCCCTCGGAGTGGTCGGCATGGTCGCGGGCATGTTCCGGAAGAAGAAGATCCAGCCAGAGAACCAGCGCAAGACCTGACCCAGGTATAACCGGAGAGGTCGATCCCACAGCTCCGGCGGGACTTGCGAGAATCACCACGTGAGCAGCGACAGCCCCGCACCCCAGACCAGCGACCAGCCCGCGGCGCGGCCGCGCGTGCTGTCCGGCATCCAGCCCACCGCCGACTCGTTCCACCTCGGCAACTACCTGGGCGCCCTGCGGGAATGGGTCACCATGCAAGACGACCACGACGCCTTCTACTGCGTCGTCGACCTGCACGCCATCACCGTCGCGCAGGACCCGGAACTGCTGCGCCAGCGTACCCGGCTCTCCGCCGCCCAACTGCTCGCGATCGGCATCGACCCCGACCGCTCGACGCTGTTCGTGCAGAGCCACGTCCCGGAACACGCCCAGCTCAGCTGGGTCCTGGAATGCCTGACCGGGTTCGGCGAGGCCGGTCGGATGACCCAGTTCAAGGACAAGTCCGCCCGCCAGGAAGCCGACCACGTCAGCGTCGGGCTGTTCACCTACCCGGTGCTGCAGGCCGCGGACATCCTGCTCTACCAGGCCGACGCGGTCCCCGTCGGCGAGGACCAGCGCCAGCACCTGGAGCTCACCCGCAACCTGGCGCAGCGGTTCAACTCCCGCTACGGCCATACCTTCACGGTGCCCGCGGCGCACATCCCCAAGGAAACCGCCAAGATCTACGACCTGCAGGACCCGACTTCGAAGATGAGCAAGTCGGTGCCCGCCGGGGTCGTCGAGCTGCTGGAGGCGCCGAAGCGCTCGGCCAAGAAGATTCGCTCCGCGGTCACCGACCTGGAGCGGGAGATCCGCTACGACGTAGAGAACAAGCCGGGCATCAGCAACCTGCTGGTGATCTACTCGGCGCTGACCGGCCGCAGCATCGCCGACCTGGAGGCCGCCTACGAGGGCAAGGGCTACGGCGACCTGAAGAAGGAGCTCGGCGAGGTCGTGGTCGAGTTCGTCACGCCGTTCCAGGAGAAGGTCCGCAGCTACCTCGACGACCCGGCCGAACTGGACAAGGTCCTGCACCGGGGCGCGGAGCGGGCGCGGGCGGTCTCGGCGGAAACCTTGCGGACCGTCTTCGACCGGATGGGATTTCTTCCGCCGATGGGCTGAACTGATCAACTGCGGGTAGCCTGCCACCGTTCGGGGGAAGCCGTTGCGGCGGGAGGTGCACCGTGGCCGGTCAGGAGCAGGACACGAAGCCGGGCCGATTGGCGCTGCTGCGCCGCCGCCACGCGTGGTTGGACCGGCTCATCCGGGCCTTCGAGCGCTACCAGGGCCAGTACGGCGACTACTACGCCGCCGCGATCACCTACTTCAGCGTGCTCGCGCTGGTGCCGCTGCTGATGATCGCCTTCGCCGTGGCCGGTTTCGTGCTGAGCGGGAACCCGGACCTGCTGGGGCGGCTGCAGACGTCGATCGCCTCCGCAGTGCCCAGCCCGGCGATGAGCGACATGCTCAACCGCGTCGTCCAGCAGGCGATCAGCCAGGCCGGGACGGTCGGTTTGATCGGCCTGCTCGCCGCGCTGTACTCGGGGCTCGGTTGGATGACGAACCTGCGGGAGGCGCTGACCGCGCAGTGGACGCAGGAGCCGGCGAAGCAGTCGATGGTCCGGCGGATGGCCGCCGACCTGGGGTCGCTGATCGGGCTCGGCGCGGCGGTGGCCGTCTCGCTGGGCATCAGCGCGCTCGGCGGCGGGGTCGGGCGGTGGCTGTTCGAGCTGCTCGGGATCGAGGACAATCCGGCCGCGGCGTTCGTGCTACGGGTGCTGTCGATACTGCTGTCGCTCTTGGCGAGCTGGCTGGTGTTCCTGTGGGTGCTGGCGCGGCTGCCGCGCAAGCCGGTCACGTTGCACAGCGCGGTGTGGGGCGCGCTGTTCGCCGCGATCGGGTTCGAGGTCCTCAAGCAGGTCGGGGTGGTCTATCTGAACAGCGTGACCAGCTCGCCGGCGGGCGTGGCGTTCGGCCCGATCCTCGGTCTGCTGGTGTTCGCCAACCTGACCTCGCGGTTCATCCTGTTCGTCACGGCTTGGACTGCATCGGCCCGGGAGAACCTGGAAGTCGCGCCTCCACGGCCGCCGGGCCCGGCGATCATCCGGCCGGTGGTCCAGGTGCGGGACCGGGTGGGCGTGCGGGCCACGGCGCGTCTGGTGGGCCTGGTGGGACTCGGCGCCATCGCGGGCTGGGCCTTGCGCCGCAAGCGCTGACCCCTGCGTTCCGCCGCAATTTCAATGGAAATCGGACCTCCGATTTCCATTGAAATTGCGGAAGTTATCCACAACCTCCGGCGTGTTGAAATTGCGGATGGTCATCCGGCGATGCGGGAGAGCATTGCCGCGAGGTCGGCCGGGCGGGAGAACATCGGCCAGTGGCCGGTCGGCAGGTGGTGCACCTCAGCCCCGGCCATCGGCGCGAAGAGCGGGATGCCGCTGTCGATGAGGGCCTGGACCTGCTCCGGGGTGGAGGTTGACGCGATCACCGAGATCGGCGTACCCGGGATGCCCTCCGGCCGCTGCAGGGACTGCGTCGCGGTGGCGAACGGCTGCGGCGTGCTCATGGCGCGCATGCGGGCCAGCATTTCGTCGGACAGCCCGGCGAGATCTTCCGGGCCGAACTCGGGGAGCGGGAGGCGCCAGCCGTCGCCTTGGGCCTCGACCTTCTTGCGCCACTCCTCCTGGACCTCCGGCGGGTTGAAGTCCAGCACGGACACGCCGCCCGGCATCGGCCCGGCGTCGACGTAGACGATGCGCGCGATCCGGTCCGGGATGCGGTCGGCGGCGCCGGTGACGGGCACGTTCGCGCCGCTGTGCCCGACCAGCACGACGTCCCGGAGGTCGTTCTGCTCGATGAACCGGACCAGGTCCGCTACGTGCGTCTCGACGCCGACCTCCGGCGAGGCTTCGGCGGCCCGGTCGGCGAGGCCGGGCATCGTCACCGGGTGGACGTCGTGGCCCGCCGCCCGCAGGTCCAGCGTCACGTCCTCCCACGCCCATGCACCGAGCCAGAAGCCGGGGACCAGCACGATCGTCGCCATTGCAGCACTCCTTCTCAGCCGGATCGATGGCCTGGACACTAGGTGAGGCCCGCACCTTCCGGGTCGGCCGGATCCGGTCGGGGGAGCTGCGAGCCAGTGCCCGTGAGTGGTTTTGGTTGCCATGGCGCCCAAAACCACTCACGGATCTATTCCTGGGCGGACTCGATCACGGCGGCGATCACGCCTCCTTCGAATCCGCCTTGACGGCCTCGGGATCGCAACGACCACGGACCGTTAACTAATTGGATCACGGCCAGCGGCGCGCCGGTAGCGGGTTCTGTTAGGGGTGGTCGCCGTTCTGCCTGCGGCGCGCGGCGGCGGCCAGACGCGCGCGGCGATGTCGGAGCGCCAGGACACCCGCAACCGCGACGGCGGCGATCGCGATCAGCGTCAACGGCCAGCCGACCGTGCCGAACATCGACGAGCTCTGCGCCTGGCCGGTCTCCGGCGAATCCCCCGCCGCATTCTCCACCGGTGACGGGCGGGGTGACCTGGTCACCAGCTCGCCGACCGGGGCGCTGGCGTCGAGCCCGAACCCGTAGTCCAGCAGGCGCATGGTCTGCTGGGACTGCCGGATCGGTTGGTTCTCGCCGCGCATCAGCACCGCCACCAGCCGGCGTCCGTCGCGCTCGGCGGCACCGATGAACGTGTGCCGCGCATCGTCGGTGAACCCGGTCTTGCCGCCGATGGCGCCGGGGTAGTTGAGCAGTACCTGGTTGTCGGACCAGACCTCCAGCGGCGGGCCGCCCGGCTTGCCCGGCAGCAGCGTGTTGTGGACGCCGGCGATCGAGGCGAACGCCGGCTCGTGCATCGCCGCCCGGAAGATGGCCGCCAGGTCGTAGGCCGAGGTGCTCATGCCCGGACCGTCCAGCCCGGACGGCGTCGCGACCCGGGTGTCCAGCGCGCCGAGCTCGCGGGCCAGCGCGTTGACCTTGTCGAGCGTGGCGTCGAACCCACCCATCTTCATGGCGAGCGCGTGCGCGGCGTCGTTGCCGGACCGCATGATCAATCCGTACAGCACCTGCTGCACGGTGTAGGTGACGCCGGGGCTGAGCCCGACCCGGCTGCCCTCCTGGTTAGCGTCCTCCTGGGTGACGATGATCGTGTCGTCCATCCGCAGCTCGCGGATCGCGGTTAGCGCGGTGAGGACCTTGATCGTCGATGCCGGGCGGTGCCTGGCGTGCGGGTCCTTCGCCGCCAGCACGGCCCCGCTGTCCAGGTCTGCCAGCACCCAGCTCTCGGCGCTGACCTCGGGGGGCGGCTCCGGCAGGCCCGGCGCGAGGATCACGCCGCACTCCGCCATCCGGTCCCCGCCGACCGGCGTCTCCGGGACCGGCACCGGCTCGGGGACCGGCGAGCCCGGCGCGGGCACCTCGGAGGTGTCCACCGGAGGCGGCGGAACGGCGTTAGGGCACGCTGCCGGCGGTTGGGCCGCGGCCGTGCCGCCGGCTGCCAGCACTAGCGAAGCGGCGAGAGTGCAAATGGCCGCGCTTAGCGCGGATTTCGTGCGGAGCTGACCGCGGGCACTCAGAGGCACACGCAGCAGGCTAGCCAATCGCCGTGAGCACCGAGACGCAGACCGCCCCCGGACAGGTGGGTGAAGCAGGTTACAGCGGATACTGGGGGCCGTGACAATTTCCCGCCGCGTTGCGTTGTTCCTGCTGGCCTTCGGCGTCTGGTCGTACCTGCTGTGGCCGAACTTCGTGCGCAACATCTGGAACAGCGACCGCTCCTGGGCGGGCGGTTCGCCGACGTCCTACCTGATCGTCCACCTGGTGATCGCGGTGGTCTCCCTGGTCTTGGGCACGATCATCGGGGTCCTCGGCTGGCGGGCCTACCGGGCCGCCCGCCGCTGACCGCCGGCAAGCTAGCGAGCAGGTTCAAGACGACCGCATCCGCGGCACACCGCCCTTGCGACCCAGACCGAACGCGACCCGATAGATGTCGGGAAGGTCGAGCTTGCCGTTCTTTCGGTTCGTCATCACGCCCAGTTCGATCAGCTCGGCGATGAGCTCCGACAGCTGGTGCCGTTCGCTTCGGCTTCCCGGTCGGCATTGATGAGCGCGTTGTCGGCAGCCTCTGGATTGGCCAGCACCCAATCGATTCGGTTGGACCATTCCCCGGTTTGTAGTTCAGGAACCTCAAGCGCTGCGAGCACTACCGTGTACCAGATGTCCTGGGCGGAATAGGTTCGCAGGAGGTCCTCAAGAGTCCGCGGGCTCGGGTAGCTGGCCTTGCGCTCGGAACCGAACCCGGTGTGTGCCTCGATCCTGGTGAGTATCGGAAGCTGATATTCATCGGCAGCGACAGCGCGCAGAGCCGGGTTCTGGAGTGCCTGGAACCAGACCGTCTTTCCGACGCCGCGACCGCCTTTGACGACCGTCACGTCGGGGTCCAAGGCCAATCGGTGGCCGCGCGGAGTGAACAGCGAATGCGGATCCGGCTTGATCGTGTCGGCGGCGTGCGCAACGCTGCCTGGAGCAGAGCCCGGTACGTCTGCGGATTCAGCGACGTCACGTGTTCTCCTCGATGATTAGCTCGGCCGCAGCGGTCAGGAATTGATCGTAAGCCTTGCGGACGAAGTGAGACGAGTACCAGTCGGGCGTAGCCACGTGATTCAGTCCGACCAAGCCGCCGTGGAAAAGGATAGGCAGCGGCGCGTGTGGCGCGTCTTCGTCCTCCAGGCTGAAGTTGAACGCATCCATGTCCGTCGGGGACTTTTCGTCGTCATAGAGCGCCTCCGCATTCGGTAGCGACGCCCGCTAAGTGGTCGGCATTGGGCAGGCGCTGCTCTTCCCGCAGTAGTTGCGCGTCCCGGTAGTGCCGCTGCGCAGCCGCTGTGTAGTTGGTGCTCGATGCAGGCTCGGCCATGATCGAGAGCGTACTGACTCGATGTAACCGTGCGCATCCACATTGTCAGGACGGCAAAGGCAAACGGCGCCCACCTCCGGGGAGGCGGGCGCCGTCGGTGTTCACCGGGTCAGCGGCGGCGGAACATCAGGGCTCGCTTGACCTCTTGGATCGCCTTCGTGACCTGGATGCCTCGCGGGCAGGCATCCGTGCAGTTGAAGGTCGTGCGGCACCGCCACACGCCGTCGACGTCGTTGAGGATGTCGAGCCGCTCCTCGGCGCCCTCGTCACGGCTGTCGAAGATGAACCGGTGCGCGTTGACGATCGCCGCCGGGCCGAAGTAGTTGCCGTCCGACCAGTACACCGGGCACGACGTGGTGCACGCCGCGCACAGGATGCACTTGGTGGTGTCGTCGAACCGGGCCCGCTCGGCGACCGACTGAATGCGCTCCCTGGTCGGCTCGTTGCCGGTGGTCATCAGGTACGGCTTGACCGACCGGTAGGCCTCGAAGAACGGCTCCATGTCGACCAGCAGGTCCTTCTCGACCGGCAGGCCCTTGATCGGCTCGATGGTCAGCGTGGTCTCGCCGCCCTTGGCCAGCAGGTCCTTCATCAGCACCTTGCAGGCCAGCCGGTTGACCCCGTTGATGCGCATCGCGTCGGAGCCGCACACGCCGTGCGCGCAGGACCGGCGGAAGGTCAGCGTGCCGTCGACGTACCACTTGATGTAGTGCAGCAGGTTCAGCACGCGGTCCGACGGCAGCGCCGGGACCCGGTAGGACTCCCAGTGCAGGTCCTCGTCGACCTCCGGGTTGTACCGCAGGATCTTGACGGTGACCATCGTGGCGCCGTCCGGGATCGGCGGGGCGTCACCCGGAAGATCGGTCGTGTCGTTGTTCGTGGTAGCGGCGGTCATCAGTACTTACGCTCCATCGGCTGGTACCGGGTGACGACGACGGGCTTGTAGTCCAGGCGGATGTCGGCCTGGAAACCGGTCAACCCGAGCGGCGCGTTCGGGTCCTCCTGGTCGGGCAACACCTTGTACTGCATGCTGTGCCGCATGAAGTTGACGTCGTCCCGGGCGGTGTAGTCCTCGCGGGCGTGGCCGCCGCGAGACTCCTTGCGGGCCAGCGCGGCGTTGACCAGCGCCTCGGCCAGGTCGAGCAGGAAGCCCAGCTCGATGGCCTCCAGCAGGTCGGAGTTGTACCGCTTGCCCTTGTCGTGCACGGAGATCCGGCCGTAGCGCTCCTTGAGCGCCTGCACGTCCGACAGCGCCGTCTTGAGGGTCTCCTCGGTGCGGTACACCGAGGCGTTGGCGTCCATGGTCTGCTGCAGCTCGGTGCGGATCGTGGCGACCCGTTCGCCGCCGTGCGCGGTGCGCAGGTGGTCGACCATGCCCTGCACGAGCTTGGTCGGCTCCTCCGGCAGTTCCACGTGGTCGTGGTTGAGCGCGTACTCGGCGGCGGCGATACCCGACCGGCGGCCGAACACGTTGATGTCCAGCAGCGAGTTGGTGCCCAGCCGGTTCGAGCCGTGCACCGAGACGCAGGCGCACTCGCCGGCCGCGTACAGGCCGGGGATGGTGTTGTCGTTGTCCCGCAGCACCTCGCCGACGATGTTGGTCGGGATGCCGCCCATCGCGTAGTGCGCGGTCGGGTAGACCGGCACCGGCTCCTTGGTGGGTTCCACGCCCAGGTAGGTGCGGGAGAACTCCATGATGTCCGGGAGCTTCGCTTCTAGCAGGTCCTCGCCGAGGTGCGTCACGTCCAGCAGCACGTAGTCCTTGTTCGGACCCGCGCCGCGGCCTTCCAGCACCTCCAGGGCCATCGACCGGGCGACGATGTCGCGCGGGGCCAGGTCCTTGATCGTCGGGGCGTAGCGCTCCATGAACCGCTCGCCGTCGGCGTTGCGCAGGATGCCGCCCTCGCCGCGGACGCCCTCGGTGATCAGGATGCCCAGGCCGGCCAGGCCGGTCGGGTGGAACTGGTAGAACTCCATGTCCTCCAGCGGCAGGCCCTTGCGGTAGATGATGCCCATGCCATCACCGGTGAGGGTGTGTGCGTTCGAGGTGGTCTTGAAGACCTTGCCGAAGCCGCCGGTGGCGAAGATGACCGACTTGGCCTGGAAGACGTGGATCTCGCCGGTGGCAAGCTCGTAGGCGATCGCACCGGAGCAAACCTGCTCGCCGTCCGGGCCGTCGCTGAGCATGATGTCCAGGACGTAGAACTCGTTGTAGAACTCCACGCCGTGCTTGACGCAGTTCTGGTAGAGCGTCTGCAGGATCATGTGGCCGGTGCGGTCCGCGGCGTAGCAGGCGCGGCGGACCGGGGCCTTGCCGTGGTCGCGGGTGTGGCCGCCGAACCGGCGCTGGTCGATCTTGCCTTCCGGGGTCCGGTTGAACGGCAGCCCCATCTTCTCCAGGTCCAGGACCGCGTCGATGGCTTCCTTCGCCATGATCTCGGCGGCGTCCTGGTCGACCAGGTAGTCACCGCCCTTGATGGTGTCGAAGGTGTGCCACTCCCAGTTGTCCTCTTCGACGTTGGCCAACGCCGCGCACATGCCGCCCTGGGCGGCGCCGGTGTGCGAACGGGTGGGGTAGAGCTTGGTCAGCACGGCAGTGCGGGCGCGCTGCCCGGATTCGATCGCGGCGCGCATCCCGGCGCCGCCGGCGCCGACGATGACCACGTCGTACTTGTGGAATTGCATGGTCGCCTCCTCGGGCTGTGGCGGGACCCGCGGGTGGGGCGTCGATCTCGCCACGCTGTGGTCGTCTGCGGAGCTAGCCGATGTTCGGGTCGAAGGTGAAGATCACGAAGGTGCCCAGACCCACGGTCAGCAAGACCGAGACGTACAGCAGCATCTTCAGCCAGAAGCGTGTGCCGTCTTTTCGGGAGTAGTCGTTGATGACGGTGCGGAGTCCGTTACCGCCATGCAGACCCGCCAGCCACAGCATGGTGAGGTCCCAGAACTGCCAGAACGGAGAGGCCCAGCGGCCCGCGACGAACGCGAAGTTGATCTTGTGGACGCCGCCGTCCAGGAACAGCATGATCAGCAGATGCCCGAGCACCAGGAACAGCAGCACCACACCGGACAGCCGCATGAACAACCAGCTGTAGAGCTCGAAGTTGTTGCGGCGCGCGGCGGGGCGCGACGAGGTGCGCGGTTTCTCCACGGAAAGCGGTGCGTCGGTGACGGTCATTTGCTCAACCCCCGAAAACTTCCGTGACTGCGCGGCCGATCAGGCTGATCGCGGCCGGGATGATCAACACCAGCCAGAGCACCACGACCGTCCACAGCATCGGCTTCTGGTACTTCGTGCCCTTGGCCCAGAAGTCGACCAGCATGACCCGGATGCCGTTGAAGGCGTGGAACAGCACAGCCGCCAGCAGCCCCAGCTCGAACAGGATCATCACCGGGTGCTTGTAGGTTTCGATGACCGTGTCGTAGGCGTTCGGCGAAACCCGGACCAGGGCGGTGTCCAGGACGTGTACGAACAAGAAGAAGAAGGTGAGTACGCCCGTGATTCGGTGGGCGACCCACGACCACATGCCCAGATCGCCGCGGTAGAGGCTCCCCTTGGCGCGCGGTGCGGTGGCGCGCTGCGGTGCCTCTGCCGCGGAGGCGGTGGTGCTGGCCATGGTGGAAGGCCTCCAACCTCGCTGGTGGACTGACGGCCCCGTTCGGGAACAAGGGGCGACCGGCCCCGAGTTGCAGTTGGTCCCAATTGGTATTGGGTGCACGCCCGTCACCGGCCACGAACTGGGGCCTTGACGCAAGGGATGCTAGACCCGACTAAACGCCCGGGCCTACTCGCCTGCGCTCTCTGTGATCGACCAGACAAGAGTCCCGCCCCGGTTGATCGATGTAGAAATCATTTCGTGACACGCGAGCAATGCTCAAGCAGCAGCGTCAAGACTTAATTTCGAGAGCCACGTCACCGAATGGCGTGCGCCGCGCCCTGGAAGAACAATTCACCAGGAGGCAACACCTTCGTGTGGAGTTCGTCCGGGCCGCGGGCTTCCGGCAAGCCGGAACCGCAGGCGAATGGGCCGCGGCGGGACCAACAGGAAAGGGGAACGGCATGCGGCGAACGCCGATACGGGGAAGGCGCTCGGGTGCCGGAGGACCGCGCCGCAACGGCGCGGCAGTGGTCGCAGTGCTGCTCACCGGTGCGTTGGCGCTGGCGGGATGTGCGAAGGACAGCGGGGATGGGGGAAATAACAATGCCCAGGGCCAGGGGTGCCGGCTGAGCGCGCCTCCAGCCGGGGCCGCACCGACCACTTCGGCCGCCGAGCAGCAGCCCGCGCCGCAGGCGCCCGCGATGCGGGTGGGGCTCGCCTTCGACATCGGTGGGCGCGGCGATGCCTCGTTCAACGACGCCTCGGTCGCCGGGCTGGACCGGGCGAAGTCGCAGATGGGCTTCACCGACGTCAAGGAGCTCGACGCCGGGGCCGGTGAGCCGGAGGACGCCAAGCAGACCCGGCTGCGGCAGCTGGCGCGCGAGGGCTACAACCCGGTGATCGCGATCGGCTACGCCTACGCGGACGCGCTCAAGCTCGTCGCCCCGGAATTCCCGGGCACCAAGTTCGCGATCATCGATGAGGACGTGCAGGGGATCCCGAACGTAACGTCGCTGGTGTTCGCCGAGGAGCAGGGCTCGTTCCTGGTCGGCGTGATCGCGGCGCACAGGTCGAAGAACTGCCACATCGGCTTCGTCGGCGGGGTCAACACCCCGCTGATCCAGAAGTTCGAGGCCGGGTACGTGGCGGGTGCCAAGGCGGCCGCGCCCGACATCAAGATCGAGCGCAAGTACCTGACGCCGGCCGGTGACTTCAGCGGCTTCCAGGACCCCAACAAGGGTTCCGAGGTCGCGACCGGCCAGCTGGAGGCGGGCGCCGACGTGCTCTACCACGCGGCGGGCGCCTCCGGTAAGGGCGTCTTCTCGTCGGTGAAGTCCGCGAACGCGCTGGCGATCGGGGTCGACTCCGACCAGTACAACCAGCCGACGGTCGCGGAGTACAAGGACGTGATCATCAGCTCCATGCTCAAGCGGGTGGACCTCGCGGTGTACGACTACATCGCGACGATCGCGCGCAACGACCTGGGTTCGATGCCGAAGAAGTTCGACCTGTCCATCGACGGCGTGGGCTACGCCACGTCCGGCGGCAAGGTCACCGACCTGATGCCCGCGGTGGACGCCTACAAGGCGGCCATCGCACGCGGCGAGATCAAGGTTTCCGGCAAGCCGTGACCCGTCAGGTGAGGGGCATCTCCGGCCGAGCCGATCGGCTGGCGGTGCCCCTCCCGCTCAACTCGACCGAGTGGCGGGTTCGCGCCAAGATCGTCACGGTTGTGCCGAAACCGTCCATTGTTGAGCGTCCAGCTGGTTCGCTGCCCGTGCCGACGTCCCACGGAGCCCCATGAACACCTCGACTGAGCCGGATTCCGGCGGCCGACCCGGCGAAACCGGGTCCCTGGCCGTCGAGCTGACCGGCATCACCAAGACCTTCCCCGGCGTGGTCGCCAACTCCGACGTGAATCTCTCGGTGCGAACCGCCGAGGTGCACGCGTTGTGCGGCGAGAACGGGGCCGGCAAGTCCACCCTGATGAAGATCCTCTACGGGATGCAGGCCCCGGACTCCGGCACGATCCGCGTGCGCGGCGAGGAAGTCCGCTTCCGCACGCCGGCCGAGGCGATTCGCGCCGGTATCGGCATGGTGCACCAGCACTTCATGCTCGCCGACAACTTCACCGTGCTCGAGAACATCGTCCTCGGCGCCGAAGACGAGCACGGCATCGGCGCGAAGGCCCGCCGGCGGGTGCTCGGGCTCGCTGAGCAGGCAGGGTTCGAAATGCGCCCGGACGTGCTGGTCGAGCGGCTGGGCGTGGCCGACCGGCAGCGGGTGGAGATCCTCAAAGTGCTGTACCGGGGTGCACGCATCATCATCCTCGACGAGCCGACCGCGGTGCTGGTCCCGCAGGAGGTGGACGAGCTGTTCGCCACCCTGCGCACCATGCGTGAACAGGGCTTCACGTTCCTGTTCATCTCGCACAAGCTCGACGAGGTGCGGGCCATCGCCGACACCATCACGGTCCTGCGGCGCGGCACCACGGTCGGCACCGTCCCGGCCGCGGAGATCACCAGCCGCCGGCTCGCCGAGATGATGGTGGGCAGCGAACTGCCGGTGCCCGAGCACGGCGAGTCAACGGTGCTCGATCGCGACGTGCTCGTCGTCACCGGCCTGTCCGCATCGGAACAGGACCGGACGCTGCTCGCCGGCATCGACCTGACGGTGCGGGCCGGTGAGGTCGTTGGCATCGCCGGTGTCGAGGGCAACGGCCAGACCGAGCTCGTCGAGGCGATCATGGGCATGCGGCCGGTCACCACCGGCCGGCTCTCGCTCGGCGACCGCGACCTGACCGGGCTGTCGACGCTGGCGCGCCGCGAAGCGGGCATCGGCTACGTGCCGGAGGACCGGCACCGGCAGGGCCTGCTACTGGACGAATCGTTGTGGATCAACAGGATCCTCGGCCACCAGACGCGCCGGCCGACGGCCCACGGGATCTGGCTGGACCGGACGGGCGCGAAGGCCGACACCCAGCGGATCATCGAGGAGTTCGACGTCCGCACCCCCGGCATCGACGTGGACGCGGCCGCGCTGTCCGGCGGCAACCAGCAGAAGCTCGTGGTCGGCCGGGAGCTCTCCGGCGACCCGGCACTGCTCATCGCCGCGCACCCGACACGTGGCGTGGACGTCGGTGCGCAGGCGGGCATCTGGGGCCATCTGCGCGCCGCCCGGTCGGCGGGCCTCGCGGTCCTGCTGATCTCGGCCGACCTCGACGAGCTGATCGGCCTTTCCGACACCATCCGGGTGATGTTCCGGGGGCAGTTGGTCGCGACGGCCGACCCGCGCTCGGTGACCCCGGAGGAACTCGGCGCGGCGATGACCGGTGCAGGGGAGGCGGCATGAACACCTGGCGGGCGCGGCTGCTGCCGCCAGCGCTGGCGATCGTCTTCTCGGCGGTGCTGTGCAGCGTGGTGCTGCTGGTCTCCGGCGCGGACCCGCTGTCGACGCTGGCGGAGATGATCGCGCAGGTCGGCCGCGGCACGACCGCCGTGGACATCGTCAACACGGCGGGGGCGTACTACCTGGTGGCGATCGCGGCCGCGATCGGATTCCAGATGAACCTGCTGAACATCGGCATCGAGGGCCAGTGCCGGCTGGCCGCCTGCGTCGCGGCGATCGTCGGCGGCGCGGTGAGCCTGCCGTTCGGGCTGCACGCCGCGCTGGTCGTGGTGGTTGGCGCGGTCACCGGCGCGCTGTGGTGCGGGATCGCGGCGGTGCTCAAGGTCTACCGCGGGGTGTCCGAGGTGATCTCCACGATCATGCTCAACACCCTGTCCATCGGCGTAATCGCCTTCCTGGTGCGGACGTTCGGCGAGATGCGCGGTAACACCCAGGGCACGGAGATCATCCCAGGCAGCGGCCTGGTGCCCGGGATTCCGCTGGGTGGCTCGGGCACGGTGTTCGGGCTGGTGCTGCTGGCGGTGCTGGTCGGCATCGGGTACGCGGTGCTCATGGACCGCACCCGCTACGGCTTCGAACTGCGCGCCTCTGGCCTGTCGCCGACGGCAGCCGTGGCCGGCGGGGTGAACTCCAAGCGCATGATCATGTCCGCGATGCTGCTCTCCGGTGCCATCGCCGGCCTGGCCGGGCTGCCGGAGATCCTCGGCCGGGACCACACCTTCATGATCAACTTTCCGGCCGGCTACGGCTTCGCGGGGCTGGCCATCGCCCTGCTGGGCCGCAACCACCCGATCGGCGTCGCCTTCGGCGCGCTGCTGTGGTCCTTCCTGGACAAGAGTTCGCTGACGCTGGACAACATCGGCGTGCCCAAGGAGATCGTAACGATCCTGCAGGGCGCGATCGTGCTGTCGGTCGTCGTCGCGTACGAGTTGGTGCGCCGCCGCGAACTCGCCGCCGAGCGGCGGCGGGTCGGGCGCGCGCTGGGCACCGTGGCCACCCCGGCCGCCGCCGGAACCGGAGGTGAGCGGGCATGACCGCGGTCGTGACCAAATCGGCACCGGAGGACCGGAAAACCGGCCTCGGCCGCCGGATGCCCGGCTGGGCCCGCGTCCTGCTGTGGGTGGCGGTCGGTTTCCTGGCGGTGTCGATCACCTCGTACCAGACCGGCGTACCCCAGCTGACCTCGTCCGGCACCGTGCAGGCGGCGGTGCGGCTGGGCATCCCGATCCTGCTGGCCGCCCTAGGCGGGTTGTGGGCGGAGCGCTCCGGGGTCATCAACATCGGCCTGGAAGGCATGATGATCCTGGGCACCTGGGGCGGTGCCTGGGCCGGCTACCAGTGGGGGCCGCTGGCCGGGCTCGTCGCCGCGGCGGTGTTCGGCGCCCTCGGCGGTCTGGTGCACGCGGTGGCGACGGTGACCTTCGGGGTGAACCACATCGTGTCCGGTGTGGCGATCAACCTGCTCGGCGCGGGCACCGCGAAGTACCTGTCGACGCTGCTGTTCGAGCCGATCTCGCGGAACCCACGGGAGTCGCCGCCGGTGCCGAAGTTCGACACCTACTCGATGCAGCCGGTGGCCGGCTGGCTGCAGGAGCTGGAGGACCTGCAGCGGGTCGGCGTCTCCGACGCGGCGGGCATCCTCGGCGGCCTGGTCTCCGGAGTCTCGCCGCTGACCATGCTGGCCTACCTGCTGGTTCCGGTGAGCTATCTGGTGCTGTGGCGCTCGCCGTTCGGGCTGCGGCTGCGGTCCTGCGGCGAGAACCCGGTCGCGGCGGAGTCGCTGGGTGTGAACGTCTACCGCTACAAGTACATCGCGGTGATCATCTCCGGTGCGCTGGCAGGGCTTGGCGGCGCGGCGCTGATCCTCAACCCGGGTCAGGCGGGCTACCTCGAGGGCCAGACCAACAACCGGGGCTTTATCGGCCTGGCGGCGATGATCTTCGGCAACTGGCGGCCGGGCGGGCTGCTCGGCGGCGCGGCGCTGTTCGGCTACTCCGACGGCCTGCAGCTGCGCAGCGGCGAGACCAGCGTGCACGCGCTGTTCTACGGTGCGACGCTGCTGCTGGTGGTGGTCACGGCCATGCAGGTGTGGCGGCGCAGCTGGTTCGCAGCCGGCCTCGCGCTGGTCGCAGCCGCGGTGATGTACGCGGTGTACTGGTACACCGACTCGCTGCCCGAGGAACTCACCGCCTACACCCCGCACCTGGTGACGCTGGTGGTGCTCGCGGCGGCATCGCAACGACTAAGACCACCAGAGGCGAACGGTCTGCAGTACCGCAGAGGCGAGGACTAGATGTCGTCCACTGTGGACTGGGAGGCGCTGCGCGCCGCGGCGGTGGAAGCCGCGGCGCTGGCGTACTGCCCGTATTCGAAGTTGCAGGTCGGAGCGGCGGCGCTGTGCGACGACGGTCGAGTGGTGACCGGCTGCAACGTGGAGAACGGCTCCTTCGGCCTCACGTTGTGCGCGGAGTGCACCATGGCGGGCCAACTGCGTCTGACCGGCGGAGGCCGGTTCGTGGCGGTGGCCTGCCGAAGCGGAACGGGTGACCTGCTGATGCCGTGCGGCCGCTGCCGCCAACTCCTCTTCGAACTGGGCGGCCCGGACTGCCTGGTCGACACCCCCAGCGGAATCCTCCCGATGCGGGAAGTCCTCCCCGACGCCTTCGAGCTTTAGGCGGCCGTTGGTCAAGCCGTGTATGATGTCCATGAGAGCTCGGCATCGTGGGTGTCGGGCGAGTCGCAAGGTCAGGTGCTTCCCGGGGCAGACCGGGACCCTGACCTTACGCATGTCCGGAGGCAGTTAGCAATCGATCGCCAAGTCGATCTGGTAGAGACGGGCGTCCAGGAGCTCACGGCAGCCCTCCGATCTTCCTTGCTGGACCGGACCGCAGTCGCGAGGCCCCGCTCTGGGCGGCGGGAATGTGCTCCGACTGGACGTCGAAATCCACATCGCGTACGGGTAAGTTGCGAAATCTTGGTCGTGCGCACCAATTTTCGTGAAGATCACCCGTTTGGGGTGTATCTGTTGATGGGGTTCGTTTCTCTATATAGGCGGAGGATTCCTACGGGCTGTGGAGGTGGCGAAGGTGCATTCCGCGATTGACGTGATCCGCGCGAAGCGCGACGGGCAGCGGCTCAGCGACGAGCAGATCGACTGGGTGATCGACGCGTACACCCGGGGCGAGGTCGCCGACGAGCAGATGGCGGCGTTGGCGATGGCGGTGCTGCTGCGCGGCATGACCCCGGCGGAGACGGCTCGCTGGACGGCGGCGATGGTCGCCTCCGGCGAGACCTTGGTGCTGGACGGGGTTCGAAGGCCCACTGTGGACAAGCACTCCACCGGCGGTGTCGGCGACAAGATCACGCTGCCGCTGACTCCGCTGGTCGCCGCCTGCGGCGCGGCGGTGCCGCAGCTTTCCGGGCGCGGGCTCGGCCATACCGGCGGCACTCTGGACAAGCTGGAGTCGATACCGGGTTGGCGGGCCCGGTTGTCGGCCGACGAGATCCGGGCCCGGCTCGACGAGGTGGGCGCGGTGGTGTGCGCGGCGACGGAGGGGCTGGCCCCGGCCGACCGCAAGCTCTACGCGCTGCGCGATGTGACGGGCACGGTCGAATCGGTTCCGCTGATCGCCAGCTCGATCATGAGCAAGAAGATCGCCGAGGGCGTGCAGTCGCTGGTGCTGGACGTCAAGTGCGGTTCGGGCGCGTTCATGAAGGACCTGGACCAGGCGCGGGAGCTGGCCGCCGCGCTGGTGGACATCGGTACCGCCAACGGTCTGCGCACGAGCGCGCTGATCACCGACATGTCGGTTCCGCTGGGCCGCGCGGTCGGCAATGCGCTGGAAGTGGCCGAGGCCGTGGAGGTGTTGCGCGGCGGCGGGCCGCCGGACGTGGTGGAGCTGACGCTGGACCTGGCCCGCGAAATGCTCGACCACGCGGGCTTGTCCGATGTGGACCCGGCCGAGGCGTTGGCCGACGGCCGGGCGTACGACTCGTGGTGCCGGATGATCAAGGCCCAGGACGGCGACCCCGAGGCAGCGTTGCCGCGCGCCGAGCATGTCGAAGTCGTGACCGCGCCCGAGACCGGGACGCTGGCGAAGCTCGACGCGTACGCGGTCGGGGTTGCGGCCTGGCGCCTCGGGGCGGGGCGGGCCCGCAAGGAGGACGACGTCCAGCACGCCGCAGGCGTGCTGTGCCTGGCGAAGCCGGGTGAGCGCGTGACGGCGGGCCAGCCGCTCCTGGAACTGCACACCGACCGGCCGGAAACCATTGCCCGGTCCCAGAATGCGTTGGTGGGCGCATACGAGATCAGCGGCGCCGACGAGGTGTCGACGCCGCTGATCCTGGATCGGGTGGCTGCGGGCCACGTATCGACCGAGCCACCCTGATCGGGCGGCCCGGTCGCGCGGGCTTCTCAGGCGCTTTCGGCGGTGAAGTCGTCTTCGCCGTCTGCGGTGAGGGCCTTGTCGGTGTCGCGCTTCGCGCTCTTGGACCGGCCTCGGCGCTGCTGCCGGGGCAGGGTGGTGGGCGGCGGCGGGGCGGACGGCGCGCTGCCGCCGAGGATCAGCTCCGCGAACGTCGCCATCGCCTCGTCGAGCTGACCGGCGTGCCGCCGCTCGCTCTCCTCGTTGGCCTCGCGGACCAGGGCGCCCAGCGCGTCGCCGTCGGGACGCGAGGACAGCGTGCCGGACAGCTGCGACAGGTTCTTCGACAGCGTGCCGCCGAGCTCGCCGAGGCCGTTCTTGACGCCCTCTTCGACGTTGTCCAGGCGGCTGGTGAAGCCCTGTTCGACGTTGTCGATCCGGGTGTTGACGTTGTCCTCGACCTGGGTGAGGTGACCGGAGACCTGGTCCAGCCGGTTGGTGAGCTGCTCCAGACGCTCGGCCAGCTTGTCCAGCCGGTCGGTCGGGTCCACGGCAGGACGCGCGGCGAGCTGGTCGAGCTTGGCGTCCAGCTGATCGCGGGTGCCGGAGACCGCTTCGGCGAGCGTGTTCTGGGCGTTGGCGGTGGAGTCGGTGACCGCGCGCTGCAGCGCCTCGCGGGTGCCGTCGAGGTGCTCGTGCACGCCTTCGTCGATCTCGGCGAAGCGGCCGCGCAGGCTGGTCTCCAGCGAGTCGATGCGCTCGCGCACCGGGCCGTGCACCGCCGACGGCAGTGCCTCCAGCCGGCCGTCCTGCTTGTCGAGGTGCAGGCCGAGCTCGTCGAGGCGCTTGTGGATGTGGCCGAGCTTGTCCTCCAGGCCGTCCATGCGGCCGGAGACGCCGTCCATCCGGCCCGCCACGCCGTCCAGTCGCCCGTCCAGCTGCGCGAACGGCTTGGCGAGCTTGTCCACCAAGCCGTCGACGGCGCTCTTCAGGTCGACGAGCGCGCCGTCGTGCCCTTCCAGCTTGGCCAGTGCCTCGTCGAGTCGTTCGGCGAGCACGCTGACCTCGGTGCGGTCGGGCAGCTCGGACAGGCGTTTCCGCACGGAGCCCAGGGACTCCAGCGGCGACAGCCGGGCGTGGATTTCGTCCAGGGCGTCGAAAATCTGCTGCTGCTCGCTCTCGCGGATCTCAGCCGCACGCGTGAGCATGTTGCGCATGCGGTCGAACGACATGTTCTCGGTCACGGCTAGGGGCGTCCTTCGTCGAGGGGGGTGAGGACTCCAGGAGCCTAGCTAGTCGGTTCCCGCGTTCCCAGGCACCCCCCGATACATAGCGTGATCATCAAGACGTTCTTGGCTCCGATCGGTCTCGTTTTATTAGGCCAAAAAGTCCAATGGAGGTGCCGCTGAATGATGTAAGAGTCTTGATTGCGTCCATCTGGGTGAGTTTTTAGGGACGGCCGTCCGGTTGAACGTGGCCGGAAAGCCGGACGTATCCGGGGTTACTCCCGGCTGCCGGTTGGTAGCTTTTCGTGAGCTCTTAGTCGGCGCGCTGTAACGTGGCTGCATGTCGACTCCGGTGAACCTGGACACGATCCGGCTGGTGCCGAAGGTGCTGCTGCACGACCACCTCGACGGCGGCCTGCGGCCGCGGACCGTCATCGATCTCGCGCGGGCGGCGGGATACTCCGGCCTGCCCCACGAGGACGCCGATGAGTTGGGAAGATGGTTCGCCGCGGCGGCTGATTCGGGGTCGCTGGAACGCTATCTGGAGACTTTCTCGCACACCGTCGCCGTGATGCAGACGGAGGAGGCGCTGGCCCGGGTCGCCGCCGAGTGCGTCGAGGATCTGGCCGCGGACGGGGTGGTGTACGCGGAGATCCGCTACGCCCCGGAACTGTTCCAGGAACAGGGACTGACGCTCGACCGGATCGTGGAGGCGGTTCAGGGCGGATTCCGGGATGGCGAACGCCGCGCCGCCGCCGCGGGAAAACGTATCCGAATCGGTACCTTGTTGTGCGCGATGCGGCAGAATGCGCGGTCGGCGGAAATCGCGAACCTCGCGGTCCGGTATCGCGACTCCGAGGTGGTCGGCTTCGACATCGCGGGTCCGGAAGCGGGATTTCCGCCCACCCGGAACCTGGACGCCTTCGAATATCTCCGACAGCAGAACGCGCATTTCACCATTCACGCTGGTGAGGCGTTCGGTCTGCCGTCGATCTGGGAGGCGATCCAGCACTGCGGCGCGGAGCGCCTCGGGCACGGCGTGCGCATCGTCGACGACATCAAGGTCGACGAGGACGGCTCGGTGCACCTTGGTCGGCTGGCGTCCTACATCCGGGACCGGCGGATCCCGCTGGAGATGTGCCCGTCGTCGAACCTGCAGACCGGGGCCACCAAGTCGATCGCCGAGCATCCGATCGGTCTGCTGGCGAAGCTGCGCTTCCGGGTCACGGTGAACACGGACAACCGGCTGATGAGCCACTGCTCGATGTCCAGCGAGTTCGCCGCCCTGCACGAGGCGTTCGGCTACGGGTGGGCGGACATGCAGTGGTTCGCGGTGAACGCGATGAAGTCGGCGTTCATCGGCTTCGATGAGCGGCTGGAGATCATCGATGATCTGATCAAGCCGGGCTACGCAGCGTTGCTGGAATGACGTGCGACCGCCGCCGAGCCGGGTGCGCACGCGGCGGAGGCCGTGGATCGCGTGCAGCGGAGGCCGTGGATACTGCCAAGTCTGAATGCGATTCACGATCCGCGCGAGCGCGGCGGCGATTCGCCCGGCTGCCGCACCGCTGGCGGCGCGTCCTGTGGCGCATGGAGGGCCGCGCGCCTGACGACGGCGGACGCCAGCAGAAAGCTCGGCATCAGCCGCAACAGCGCCGCCGCGCTCGCCTACCGAGCGCGGAAAGGCTTGCGGGAGTCCTATTCCCAGGTGTGCGCGGGCGAACCCACCCGCCGCCGACTAGCGGCACCGGGAGTACTGCTCGCCGAGGCGGTTTGAGACCCGCCGGACCGGGAGCGGGCGGCGATTTCGCGCGAAATCGCCGCCCAGCACAATGAATCCGGTGCGGCTCAGTGCGTGCGGAACCGCTCTTCCAAGGCCTCCACCAGCTTGCGCCACGTCGCGACCTCGGCGTCGAACGGGGCGCTCGGCGGCAGCCGGTTCGGGCTCGGACGCAGCACGAAGGAGACCAGCCAGCCGAGCCGCTCCGAAGGCTGCAACGCCTGCTCGATGCTGTCGTCGCCAGCCCACGTCGCCGCGTCCATCAGTAGTTCCTCGGCAAGGTCCAGCTGGGTCGGGTCCACTTCCGACGGTCCGGCGCCGAGGTCGGCGTCCAGACCGGTCAGCACGTAGGTGTTCTCGGGGTCGACGTCGATCTGCAGCTCGCCCGCGGTGGCCCGCTCCTGGACCTGCGACCAGGTCGCGACCCGGGCCAGGTCGGTGTCCTCGACGGCGGCGTCGTCGGCCAGGAACCGGGCCAGCGCGCGTGGCGAGGGAAACACGTCGATCTTGCCGCCCGTGCCGAGGAAGATCGGGTCGTCGTCGAGGTAGCAGCGCAGCGAGTAGTGCTCGCCGGTGCCAGTGATGATCCGGATCGGGTCGATGCCGACCTCGCCCCAGAAGCCGACCTCGACCTCTTCGATGTCGTCGACCTCGGGCGCTTCGGCGGCGCCGGCCTCTTCCTCGGCGTCGGCCTCCAACGCCTCCGCGAGCTCGGTTTCCGCCGTGGCGACCGCGTCGGCCGGCACGTCCGGAGTGGTGACTACGGCGTCGATGGCATCCAGCAGCTCGTCCCAGCGCTCGACGACGACCTGGCACAGGTCGGTCCAGCGACGCTGCCCGTCCTTGCCGGAGAACGCGAAGGTGCCCTGGTCGAGCATGGCGAAACCGTCGGCCGCGTCGAGCACGTCGTGCACCGCGTCCAGCTCGCAGACGTCGGCCAGCGAGCGGGCGATCTCAACGATGTCGGCCAGCTCGCTGATGGTCCAGGTGTCCATCGGCTCGGCGACCAGCTCGGGCACGCCGACCAGGTCGTATTGGTGGTCCTCGTCCGGGCTCAGTTCGACCGCGGACAGGGCAGGCACCACGTGCCAGGCCGGGTGGTCGTCGAGGTCGTGCTCCTCGGCGGTACGCACGAACGCCGCCAGGCGCGCGGCATCGGGGAACGCGTAGAGGTCGTCCTCGTGTCCGAGGAATGCCTCCCATTCCTCGCCGTCCTCGCGCCAACGCGGTGCCCACAGTGTGACGACGTCGCCCTGCGGGAGCCCGAGCTCGATGGGGACGATGTCCTGCGCCATCTCTCTACCTCCGGTCACCGAACCAGACCTCGCGGAAGCCTACGGGCTCCGCGTTCACAGCGTGTTCCCCGGTCCGGCTGTCACCGTATCGAGCCCCTCGAAAGCAACGTTCGACGGAACAGTTCGTAACGATCATCACTCGGATGCGCAGCTGTGGCCCAAGCAGAGTTGGGCCCTTCGGCGTAGTGACGGCCCGCACCCGGCTGTCGGGTCCCGGTTGGCGGTACCGGTCTGGTGAGTTCCCGACGATCATGGTCGGAATGGATGTCACGGAGCTGTGGACGAAGATCGTGCTCTGGCTGGCGGAGCACGCCCCGGTCACCGCAGCCGCCCTGCGTCCCCCCGAAACGCCCGACCTCGCCGAGCTGGCGGCAGAGTTCGCCGTCGAGCTGCCCGCCGAACTGCGCGAGCTGTGGACGTGCTGCGGTGGCACCGGCACCGATGTGCTGGCCGACGTCCTGCCACCCTTCTACACGCCCTACAGCGCGGCGCAGGCGCTCCAGTCCTGGCGCGATCACCGCGAGAACTGGACGGCGCAGTGGGAGCGGCCGGCCTGCGACTACTACGCGGGCTCGCCGGGCTCCAGCTTCCACCCGTCGTGGATCCCGATCGCCGGTGATGGTTTCGCGGACGAGCTCGTGGTGGACCTGCGGCCGGGACCGCTGGCGGGCTGCGTGCTGGAGTGGGAGCAGGAGGCGGCCCAGGTGCTGAGGCCGGAGTGGAAGGACGTCACGTCGATGCTCGCCGACGTCCACCGGGCCCTGACCGAGGGAGTCCCGGCGGGCCACAGCTACCCGACGGTGACCGAGGACGGCCGACTCGACTGGCAGATCAGCTGATTCGACTCGCCCGGCCACGGACGAACGATCACCCAACCCGCGGACCCGATCGCGAGTGCGCGTGGCCTACTGTCAAGGACACGGCGGTCGAGGTCCGCAATTTCCATTGAAATCGAAGGTCGGTCCAATTTCCATTGAAATTGCGGACCTCACGATTGTCAGGTGCCGACCGGGTGCCAGACGGTCTTGACCTCGGTGAAGGCGCGCAGGCGCTGGAGGTCCGGCTCCCGGGTCCAGTCCGGTTCGCCGCGCACCGGCAGCACGCGCTTGACCGTGTCCGCTGCCGTCTTGGCGAGCTCGGCGCGCAGCTCTTCTGGCGCGCCAGTCGGGTCCAGGGCGTTGACGTCGGCGTGGGCGGCTAGCCAGGGGGCGAGTTCGGCGGCCTGACCGGTCAGGACGTTGACCACGCCCCCTGGCACGTCGGAGGTCGCCAGCACCTCCGCGAAGGTCACGGCGGGCAGCGGCCGGTCCGCGCTGGCGACCACGACGCAGGTGTTTCCGGCCGCGATCACCGGGGCCACCACGCTGATCAGGCCGAGCAGCGAGGAATCCGGGGGCGCGAGCACTCCCACCACGCCGGTCGGTTCCGGGATGCTGAACGAGAAGTACGGCCCCGCAACGGGATTCGCGGCGCCGAGCACCATCGAGATCTTGTCGGTCCAGCCCGCGTACCAGACCATCCGGTCCACGGCATCATCCACAGTGGACCGCGACTGCTTGCGGGACAGGCTCTCCGCGGCGGAGATCTCGGCGGCGAACTGCTCGCGTCGGCCTTCCATCACCTCGGCGATCCGGAACAGCACCTGGCCGCGGTTGTAGGCCGTAGCGCCGGACCAGCCGCCGAACGCCTTGCGCGCGGCGGCGACCGCGTCGCGGACGTCCTTGCGGGACGCGTGCGCGGCGTTGGCCAGGAACGCGCCCTGCCGGTCGTGCACCGGGTACACCCGGCCCGACTCGGAGCGCGGGAACGAACCACCGATGTAGAGCTTGTAGGTCTTGGCCACGGCTAGCCGCTCCGGGGTGCGGTTGTCAGACATCGAGGTACGCCTCCAAACCGGCGCGTCCGCCTTCGCGGCCGAAGCCGGATTCCTGGTAGCCGCCGAACGGGGCGGTCGGATCGAACCGGTTGAAGGTGTTCGCCCACACCACACCGGCCCGCAGCCGCTGCGCCGCCCACAGGATCCGGGACCCCTTCTCGGTCCAGATCCCGGCCGACAGGCCGTACGGGGTGTTGTTGGCCTTGGCGATGGCCTCCGCCGGGGTGCGGAAGGTCAGCACCGAGAGCACCGGCCCGAAGATCTCCTCGCGGGCGATCCGCATCGACTGCTGGACGTCGGAGAACACGGTGGGGGAGAAGAAGAACCCCTTCTCCGGCAGCGGGCACGGGCTGGTCCAGCGCTGGGCTCCCTCGGCGTCGCCACTAGCGGCCAGCTCGGTGATCTTGGCCAGCTGCTCGGCGGAGTTGATCGCGCCGACGTCGGTGTTCTTGTCCAGCGGGTCGCCGACCCGCAACGTCTGGACCCGGATCCGCAGCTTCTCGAGCAGCTCGTCGGCGATCGACTCCTGCACCAGCAGCCGCGAGCCTGCGCAGCAGACGTGGCCCTGGTTGAAGAAGATCCCGTTCACGATGCCCTCGACGGCCTGGTCGAGCGGGGCGTCGTCGAAGACGATGTTCGCGGCCTTGCCGCCGAGCTCCAGCGTCAGCAACTTGGCGGAACCCGCGACGCTGCGCTGGATCTGCTTGCCGACCTCGGTGGAGCCGGTGAACGCGACCTTGTGGACGCCGGGGTGCGCGACCAGCGCGGCGCCGATGTCACCGGCGCCGGGCACGATGTTCACCACGCCCGGCGGCAGCCCGGCCTGCTGGCAGATCTCCGCGAACACCAGCGCGGTCAGCGGCGTCGTCTCGGCGGGCTTTAGCACCACGGTGTTGCCGCAGGCCAGCGCCGGGGCGATCTTCCAGGCCAGCATGAGCAGCGGGAAGTTCCACGGGATGACCTGCCCGGCGACGCCGAGCGGCCGCGGGTCGGGCCCGTAGCCGGCGTAGCCAAGCTTGTCGGCCCAGCCGGCGTGGTGGAAGAAGTGCGCCGCGGCGGTCGGGATGTCGGCGTCCCGCGACTCCTTGATCGGCTTGCCGTTGTCCAGCGACTCCAGCACCGCGAGCTCGCGGCCGCGTTCCTGGATCAGCCGGGCGATGCGGAACAGGTACTTCGCGCGTTCCTTGCCCGGCATCGTCGACCAGGTGTCGTCGAAGGCCCGCCGCGCCGCCCGGACCGCTTCGTCCACATCGGACACCGAAGCGCTGGAGACCTCGGCCAGCGGTTCCTCGGTGGCCGGGTTGATGCTCTTCAGCGGCTCGCCGCCGCCGTCGACGAACTTGCCGTCGACGAACATCCGGTAGCTGGGCTTGAGGTTCGCGATGTCCCGTGACTCCGGCGCCGGTGCGTACTCCCACGGGCTATCGATCATCAGTCCACCGCCACGTAGTCGGGGCCGCTGTAGTGGCCGTCGAGCTGGGTGTGCCGCTGCATCAGCAAGTCGCCGAGCAGGCTGGACGCGCCGAATCGGAACAGTTTCGGGGTCAGCCACTCCGGGCCGGCGATCTCGTGCACGGCCACCAGGTAGCGGATCGCGTCCTTGGTGTTGCGGATCCCGCCCGCGGGCTTGACGCCGCGCAGCTGCCCAGTGGAATCCCGCCAGTCGCGGACCGCCTGGAGCATCAGGTGCGTCACCGGGAGGGTCGCAGCCGGGGAGACCTTGCCGGTGGAAGTCTTAATGAAGTCCCCGCCCGCGAGCAGCGCGAGCCAGGATGCGCGGCGCACGTTGTCGTAGGTGGCGAGCTCGCCGGTCTCCAGGATGACCTTCAGGTGCGCGTCGCCGCAGGCGGCCTTGACGGCCTGGATCTCCTCGAAGACCTGCCCGTACCGGCCGGCCAGGAACGCGCCGCGGTCGATCACCATGTCGATCTCGTCGGCGCCCGCGGCCACGGCGTACTCCACGTCGGCGAGCTTCACCGCCAGCGCCGAGCGGCCGGACGGGAACGCCGTCGCGACCGAGGCGACCTGGATGCCGGTGCCGTCGAGGGCCCGGACCGCGGTGGCGGCCATGTCGGCGTAGACGCAGACGGCCGCGACCTGCGGGGTGTCCGGCCGCTCCGGGTCGGGGTGGCGGGCTTTGGCACACAGCGCGCGGACCTTGCCCTCGGTGTCGGCGCCTTCCAGCGTCGTTAGGTCGATCACCGAGATCGCGGTGTCGATCGCCCAGCGCTTCGCGCCCTTCTTGATGCTCCGTGTCGCGAGGCCGGCGGCCCGCTGCTCCAACCCGACCTGGTCGACGCCGGGTAGGCCGTGCAGGAACCGGCGCAACGACCGGTCGTCCCGGATGGCACCGGCGAGCTCGGACATGGCGAGCTCGGTGAGCTCGGACAGGGGTGGCGACTGTGCCATGCCCGGAGTCTAAGCGCCAACCCCGCACCGCCGCTGCGACTGGAGTGATCACGCCACGCGGCGTGGATTTCATCTGGTCGGGCGCTCCACCCGGGTATTCGCGCAGGACGATGCCCGTGAGCGCTTCTGGGGGCTATGGCACCCAAAAGCGCTCACGGGTCTTGAACTGGGGTCCGGCGGTCACCTGGGGTGGCCGTTGAGGCGAGCTCGGCGGGCCAGGGCCGGTTGGTTGCTGCGGCCCGGTTCCGGGCGGTCGCCCCGGGACGGCGTCGCGACGCCTGCCGGCTGCTGGCGGTCCCACGGGAGCAGCTGCTTGGAGCCCGTGCGGTCCGCCAGGCGCAGGGACTGAGCCGAGGTGATCCACTCCTCCGCGGGTTCCGCGATCTCCAGCAGCAGCGCCTCGAACTCCGAGCGCGTCGTTTCCAGGATGTGCGGCGCCGCCAACCAGCGCAGGACGTTGCGGCCGGTCACCGCCATTCGCTGCCGCGGCGAGGTGACCAGCTTATCGTCGAAGTAGCGGATCAGGACCTCGTCCACCACATCCCACGCGTTCGCGGCGCCGAACAGGTCCTTGACGTCCTCGGCGTCGAGGATCTGGAAGCACTCCTCCAGCAGCTGCATGACCTCCACCCGCAGCACGTTCAGGTGGCCGTAGGAGGTGAACTTCAGGTTGTTGCGCAGGTCCAGGCCGCTGCGCCGCACCACGGCCATGCTGCCGAAGGCCATGTCGTGCGCCCGTTCCCGGATGACGTCGGAGATCCGCTTGTCCCGCCAGAACAGCGCGACCTGGTTGTTGAACTGGACGAACAACCGGTGGAAGTCGGTGTTCGGCCGCGAGTTCGCCGAGCCCTGCCCGCGCCCGTAGCCGAGCACCCGCCGGTAGGCGCTGATCCGGTCGCGCTTGGTGTAGCGCAGCACGTCGCGCCGGTCGAACCGGTACAGCCCGAACGCGCCCGGCCCGTCGGAGAGCCGGATCGTGCCGCGCTGGAACAGCTCCTGCATCTTCTGCACGACGCGAAAGAACCCGATCCTCTCGTGCTGGTACAGGTAGTAGAGGTCGCCGACGGCGAGGATGCGTTCGGACGCGATCGTTTCGTCGTAGGTCTCGATGCCGTGCGGCATGCGCGTCGCGCCGAGGTCCCCGGCCGACTCGTCGCCGAGGCCCACCAGCTGCGCGAAGCCGCCGTCGGCCGGGCGGGGCTCGTTCTGGGCCTCGGTTTCGACGGCGAAGAGCATGTCGTCGATCTGTTTGAGGATCGCCTCGCCGACCTGGGGATTGCTGCCCAGCTCGTTCGACAGGTTGCCGGCGACCTGTCTGCGCAGCGCGGCGACCCGGTCGAACAGTTCCCGGTACTGCTTTTCGGTGGCCATCATTCCTCCGTGCGGGGCGCGGGCGGACCGCTATTCCGGCCGCGGGGCGGGCTTGGGCTCGGGACGCTTGCGCTGGCTGCGCGGCTTGGCCGCGGGATCGGTCGTCGAGATCGGGGCAGCCGTAGTGGTGGTTGCCGGCGCGGGTGCCACGGCCGGTGCGCTCGGCCCCACCGGCGGGGGATCGGTGGGCGCGGTTCCGGGCGGCGGCTGATCCGGTGGTTTCGGCCCAGAATCCGGCGGTGGTGCAGGCGGTCCAGGTGGTCCAGGCGGTGCAGGTGGTGTAGACGGTGCAGGCGGTGCAGGCGGTGCAGGCGGTGCAGGCGGTGCAGGCGGTGCAGGCGGTGCAGGCGGTGCAGGCGGTGCAGGCGGTGCAGATGGTGCAGGCGGTCCAGGTGGGTCGGCGGGCTTCGCGCCGTGCCGGATCGGCCGGGCTACCCGCACGATCTCCTGCAGGTGGTCGTGCAGTTCGTCGACCGCGCGCTGGACCCGGAAGCTGAAGAACCCCGGCGGCAACGTCGCCCGGTAGTTGCCCGGCACGTCCTGCTTGTCGTCGTCGGAGCGCCTGGGCAGGTTGCCGACGAGCCGCTCCAACCGCTCGGCGACCTGCAGGAACGCGCTGTCCACGCCGTCCTTTCCCGCGACTTCGATCAGCTTGCGGCCTTCGAAGCAGGTGAAGTCGTGCGTCCAGCGCAGCAATCCGCCGAGCGACATCGAGCCGCCGTCCGGATCGGGGATGCGCAGCACCTCGCGGTCGCCGCGGTGGATGCTCACCGAGCTCAACGCCGCGACGAGCTCTTCGGTCTGCACTGCGGCGGCCGAAAGCAGCTGGGACAGCGCCACGACAGCGGGGCCGAAGAACGGCGCCTGCCCGGTTTCGGGCTGCGCGAACGGGTCGATCCGGCCGCGGGCGTCCAGCCAGCCGCGGTACAGCGACAGCACCCAGTCGACGAGCGTGATGAATGAGGTCTGGACCCGCTCCTCTTCGATGGTGTTGACCAGGCCGCCGATCAGCCCGAACTCGTTGCGCAGCTCCCCGAGGTGCCCGCGCACCAGGTCTGGGTCCACCGCGGATCCCGGGTTCCCGAGCAGCAGCACGAAGAGCTGATCCACGCGCGGGACCCGCAGCAGCGGGCTCTCCAGCTCCTTGCGGATCTCCTCCAGCTCGTGGCGCACCAGGCTGCGGAATCCCTCGCCATTCTCCGGATCCGAGCCCGCTCGCAGCGGCTTCAGCGAGTCGAGCAGCGCGGTCGCGTCCTTGATGGCGCTGCGTGCCCGCGCGGCCAGCGACGCCTGCCCGCCGGTGACCGCACCCAGGTCGGCCTGGATCGCGTAGCCGCGTGGCGTCCACTTGGCTTCGGTGTGTCCCTCGACGCGCTTGAGCTCGAAGCTCCCGGTCAGCGCGGCGGTGAAGCCCTTGGTGTCGCCGTCGCGCCACTTCCAGCCCAGCACGTCGCAGATCGCCTTGTTCGCGATGTCGCCGGGGCGCTCGCAGCACGGCGGGTCGTGCCGGGTGATCAGCGGATACGCGCTGTCGATGTCCTGGGCCGGCGGCAGCGCGGCGCCCCGGTCGTCGTTGACACGGCCGTCGTTGGTGATGCTCATCGCCTGCCCTCGCAGTTCCCCTTGATGCCGAACCGCACCGCGAGTTCGGCTGTCTCGCGCCAACACCGCAGCATGGTGTCCTCCGTGCTGCGCAACGAATCCACACGACCGTCCACACCGGACCGGATGCTGCGCGCCCAACTGAGCCATTCCGGCCCGCGCCACTGCACCGCTCGCGCGAGGTCCGTTGCCGCGTGGTGGCAGCGGAATTCGTCGTCCAGCCGCCGTTGCATGCGCAGCAGCGCCAGCGCCGTGGTGTGGAGGACATCGGCGTCGACCCGGTCTCGAACCGCGCGCAGCGCCGGTTGCAGGTCGGCGGTGCCGTCGGTGACGACCTCGGCGAGCCGGTCCGACACCGCCGGGCTCTCGCCGGTCGGGCGGTCCTCGACCACGGTGACCTCCAGCGCCCGCCACGCGGCCGCGAACCGCCGGAGTTCCCTCGCCAAGACGGGGAATTCGCCGCGCAAGGTCATCGCGCTCGCCTCCCCAGCTCTTCCATGAAGAACCGCACCAACCGCTTCGGCGGTGCCATCCGCTGTTCGAGCGCGTGCCGGACGGCGCCGATCAGGAACCTCTCCGGCACCACACCGGGTGACACGCCGTCGGCTAATCGCACGGCGGCCTCCTCGATCATCCGCTGTTCCTTCGGCTCGAACCGCAGAACCCGCGACAGGCTGCGGTTTCCCAGCGACGGGAAGGAGGTGAAGCACATCGCGTCCACCACCGCCGGGATCGCCCGGTCCGCGGTCGCCAGCAGCGCCCGCGGCGCGCCGGGCAGCTCGGCCCGCGGGTACATCGCGCGCCAGGCCCCCGCGTGCTGCCCGGCGCGCTCCGCGAAGCCCATCCGGGCGAGCAGCTCGATCGATAGCTTCCCGCGCAGGTAGGGCACGGGATGCACCGCCGCGCGCCGAAACTTCATCGTCTGCCGCCGGTCCCGCGCGATCACGTCGAACAGCGAGCCCACGACCAGCGGCCCGCCGAGCAGCAGGCCGGACAGGTCCGCGAACGTCTCCCGGTTCCAGCGCACCCAGACCGACACAACCGCGGGCGGCAGCCCGAGCTCGGTCAACCTGGCCGCGACCTGCATCGGGATCGCCCTCGCCAGCCCGAGGTCGTTCTGCAGGTTGTGGCTGACTTCGTGCAGCACCGCGCCGAGCGTCCACGGGTTGACCAGCCGGTGGTAGGGCAGCTGGATCAGCGGGAAGGGGTTCAGCCGGTTGCTCAGTCGTTGCAGCGGGATGCCGCGCCGAGACGTCGCCGGGCCGTGGCTGGGTTCCAGGTAGCAGAATGGCGGCGGCGTCGGGATCGAACGCCAGCGCCCGATCCCTAGGTAGGCGTACTGATAGCAGTCCAGGGCGATGCGGTCGGCCGCCACCAGCCACGGGGCGAACGTGCTCTGCCGCTGGTTGAACAGCTCCAGGTAGAAGTCCCAAAGCCGCTCGGTGTCACGCACCCAGCGCTGCGACCGGGACTTCGCGTCCAGCAGGGCCCGCAACCGGCGCGGATCCGGATGCGCCGCGGCGGCTTCCGCCGCGCGGCGGACCGCGCGGGTTGCTTCGTGGAGCGGTTCTCGCAGGGTGGACATGGTTTCGTTGACGGCCACCAGGTGCGCCCGGCTGGGCCCGGTGGCCGGGTCGCCGAACTCCGCCCAGCTGAACGGCCGCAGCGCGCCCAGGTGCCGTTCGACGTTGGTGGCCTGGATGCGCACCCAGTCGGCTAGCAGTCGTTCTGTTCCGCGATCGAGTCGCCGGGTCGGCCGGGCGCGCGCCGGCGCCGACCGCAGCTCAGCGACGGCGGCCACGGCCCTTCCCCCGACTACGGGCCTTGCCGGCGCTGCGGGCGCGGGCCGTCCTCGAGCGGGCGGCCTGCGCCCGGCGGACCTGGGTCGCCCGGTTCGTCCGGCGGACCGGACTGGCGGCGGGCCTGCGTCCCCGGCGGTTGGCCGAGCGACGACGTCGGCCCCGGCCGCCTCCGATGGCGTCGGCGGTGTGCCCGGCCAGCGAGCGGGCTATGTGCCGGCCGGTGACCTTCTGCCCGTTCGCGTAGCGGTGGCCGATGTCCCGCACCGTGCGCCCGGCGATCTTGGGCACTTGGCGCACCATCTTGCGGGTGGTGGGGCTGCGCCACAACTTCTTGCCGATCGAGGTGACGCCCTTGATGATCTTTGGAGCGAACTTCTTGGCCAGTGGCAAGACCTTCGGCGCCAGGCTCATCGCCAGCGGTGCGAGCGCCCCCAGGAAACCTTCGACCTCGGCTTCGGTTTCGGCGCGCTCGGCCTCGAAGGCGAGCTTGGCCATCGTCTCGGCGTCGGAGTAGACGCGGCGGACCGGGTCGGCGAAGTACTCGTCCTCGTCCTCGAACTCGGCTTCGAGTTCGCGGACCAGCTGCTCGAACTCGGCCTCCAGTTCGTCCTCGTCCTCGTCTTCGTCCTCGAACTCCAGCTCCAGCTCGTCCTCCAGTTCGCGGACCAGGCCCTCCAGCTCGTCTTCGAACTCGTCCTCGAACTCCAGCTCGTCCTCGAACTCCTGGGCGAAGTCCTCCAGTTCGTCCTCATCCTCGAACTCGTCCTCCAGTTCGCGGGCCAGCTCGTCCTCCAGCTCGCCGTCGACGGCTCGGTAGCGACTCATGGCGGATCCTCCTGTCCTGCACCGCGTCCGGCGGCGTTTTCGGGAGCCGGCCGTCGGTGAGCGCGTGCGAACAGTCCAAGGCAAGCGAGCATTCGGGTGCTAGTCGCACGTTCAAGTGCCCACCGTCCGGGTTAGTTGACCTGGATGTCACTCGAATCGACGATGCGCGGACGGTCGATGTTGGCTTTGCTGGTATGCGCCGCGGCGAAACCGTGACCGGCCTGCGAAGGGGGAACGGGCCGTTGTGAGGCGGCGCGATCCGCCGTCCGCGGCCGGGACTGGGGAGGCCGGTACATGCCGAATGATTCGACTGCCGCGTCAATTCCGCGAATCCACCGAGGATCGCCCGAACCGGAACCGCCGTGGCGGGGGCCGGAGCGGCGCGACGACCTCGGTTCGGACGAACTGGTGCAGCACCTGGTGCGCGCATTGGTGCGGCGGGTCGGCGAGCTCGACGGATCGCCCAGGGTGGGGCGAAAACCGTTGCTGGACATGACGGAGCTCGGCATGCGCTGCCTGTTGCTGCCGGTTGTGCCGAAGGTCGACGAGGTCCTCAGCCCGCGGGAGCGGGAGATCGCGCGGATGGTCGGCCTCGGCTACACCAACCGTTCGATAGCGGCGGTGCTGGACATCAGCCTCTACACGGTTTCCGCCCACATGCGGCGAATTTTCATCAAGCTAGGCGTTTGTTCACGCGCGGCGATGGTGGCCGCGCTTGCTGGCAATCCGGACCTCTACAGCTCGGACTAGGAATCCGAAACCGCGCTGGAATCCCGCATTTGCTCCGAATGCGCCCGTTCGAGTGATCAGTCGGTGGCCCGGCGGTTCGCCCGGTCCACGCGGGCTGAAACGCGAACGGTGGGGGCCAGGCTGGGCAGTTTCAGGTAAAACTGCCCAGCCAGATGATCGTTACCATGCGAGTGTGATCAGGCTTCGATTGCCTCGGGCGTTGGTCTGGGATCACAACGCTCACTACCACCCGTGGTTGTTGCGTCAGCACGAAATCCACGTCGCGGCAGCGCAAATCCTCCCCGGGGCCCAGGTACGCCGCCGCCTCTTCTGGCGCTATGCCCTGCTGTGGCGCAAACCCTTCACCCGCATCCCCACCACGTGAACGCCCGGCGGCGTTCACCCGGAGTCGTGTCAATTTCGCGAGAAATTGACGTTCACCCGGGGGATGGGCAATTTCTCGCGAAATTGCGGCTGGCCCCAGGATTCCCGCGGTTTCCATTGAAACTGCGGCAGGTCTCGAGGATCCCACAGTTTCAATGGAAACCGCGGAAGAACTTCCGCCGGAGGAGGAGATGCGGTGGCCAGAGGAACCGGTGGCGGAGTACGTGGGCCGCCACCGGCTCCTGTGGGGCATCGACGAACACCCCCGTGCCCTGTCGACATCGAGCTGGGGCCGGGTTTCCCCTGGTCAGGACCCGTGATTACTTTCTGGCGCTATAGCGCAATGCCGCTTATTGATCGGGAACTCAAAGGTCTGATCTTCGTTGATCTGGCATGATCGCTGGTGTGCGGGATGCGCGGAGGTTATCGCCTGAGACGCAGGAGGATCTGCGGCGCAGGGTGGTAGCGGCTGTCCATGGTGGGATGACCCAGGCCGAGGCGGCGCAGGTGTTCGCGGTGTCGGCGCAGTCGGTGTCCAGATGGGTGCAGGCGTGGCGAAAACGCGGCTCGAAGGGTCTTGCCGCGCGTCGCCGGGGCCGCAAGGCCGGGGAGCAGAAAGTGTTGAGTGCCCGCCGGCAGCGCAAGCTGCGGTATGCGGTGGCCGAGCACACTCCGGCCACGTTCGGGCTGACCGGCCTGGTGTGGACCCGCAAGGCCGTGGCCGAGCTGATCCGGGTACGGCACGGCATCGTGTTGAGCCTGACCACGGTCGGCAAATACCTGCGTTCCTGGAGGCTGTCACCGCAGAAACCGATCCGCAAAGCCTACGAGCAGAATCCCGAAGCGGTGCGGGTGTGGCTGGAAGAGGACTACCCGGCCATCGCCGCCCGCGCCCGCCGCGAAGGCGCGACGGTGCTATGGCTGGACCAGACCGGGATCCGCTCGGACGCCGCTGTGGGCCGCACCTGGGCCCCGACAGGCACAACGCCGGTGGTGGGCAAGACAGGCAAGCGGTTCAGCGTGAATGCCATGTGCGCGATCGGCAACAAGGGCGAGCTGTACTTCACCGTCTACATCGGGTCGTTCAACGCCGGGGTCTTCCTCCCCTTCCTCAAACGCCTGGCCGGCCATCACGGCCGTAAGGTCCACCTGATCGTCGACGGACACCCCGTCCACCGCCGCAAGACCGTCCAGAAGTGGCTCACCGAACACCGCTCGGACATCGAGATGCATTTCCTTCCCGGCTACAGCCCCGAGCTCAACCCCGATGAGATCCTCAATGCCGACCTCAAACGCGCCGTGTCCACCGGCACAGCACCGAAAACCCGCGACGAGCTGGAAACAGTGGTCCGCTCCTTCCTCCACCGACTCCAGAAGCTGCCCGACCGAGTTCGCTCCTACTTCGGCAAACCCGAAGTCCGCTACGCCGCCTGACATCACATATTTGCCCTGCGCATCAATAGCTTGAGTTGATCTTGCCCTTGGTGACGGGGATGATCTCGGGTGTGGTGGATGATGGCGTGGTGGCTGGTGCCCGGTTGACGGATCTGGTTTCGCTGGGGGTGCTGGCCTCGTCGGTTCCTCGGGATGTGGTCGATGAAGTGATCGTCGCGGCGGGGCGGCAGGCCAAGCGCTCGGATGGGAAGCTTCCGCCGCACGTCATGGTGTATTTCGTGATGGCGATGGCGTTGTTCGCCACGGAGGATTATTGATCCGGGTGGCAAATGTGTGATGTCAGGCGGCGTAGCGAACTTCGGGTTTGCCGAAGTAGGAGCGAACTCGGTCGGGCAGCTTCTGGAGGCGGTGAAGGAAGGAACGTACCGCTTGTTTCAACTCGTCGCGGGTTTTCGGGGCTGTGCTGGTGGAAACGGTGCGTTTGAGGTCGGCATTGAGTATCTCGTCGGGGTTGAGTTCGGGGCTGTATCCCGGCAGGAAGTGCATCTCGATCGCCTCAGCGTGCTTGGTGATCCATTGCTGGATGGTCTTGCGGCGGTGGACGGGGTGTCCGTCAACGATCAGGTGGACCTTGCGGTCCAGATGGCGGGTCAGCCGGTCCAGGAACCGCAGGAACACCTTGCCGTTGAACGAGCCGGTGTAGACGGTGAAGTACAGCTCGCCTTTGTTCCCGATCGCGCACATCGCGTTCACGCTGAACCGTTTGCCCGTTTTGCCCACCACCGGTGTCTGGCCCGCCGGTGCCCAGGTGCGGGCCACGGTGGCATCGGAACGGATCCCGGTCTGATCCAGCCACAGGATCAGTGCGCCCTCACGGCGGGCGCGGGCGGCGATGGCCAGGTAGTCCTCCTCCAGCCATCGGCGCACCGACTCGGGGTCCTGTTCATAGGCCTTGCGGATCGGTTTCTGCGGCGACAATCCCCAGGAACGCAGGTAGTTGCCGACGGTGCGCAGGTTCAACACGATGCCGTGACGCACCCGGATCAGCTCGGCCACCGTCTTGCGGGTCCACACCAGGCCGGTCAGCCCGAACGTGGCCGGGGTGTGCTCGGCCACCGCATACCGCAGCTTGCGCTGCCGGCGGGCACTCAACGCTTTCTGCTCGCCGGGCTTGCGACCCCGGCGACGCCCGGTGAGACCCTTCGAGCCACGTTTCCGCCACGCCTGCACCCATCTGGACACCGACTGCGGGGCCACCGCGAACACCCGGGCCGCCTCGACCTGACTCATCCCACCATGAACAGCAGCGACCACCCTGCGCCGCAAATCCTCCTGCGCCTCAGGCGACAACCTCCGCGCGTCCCGCACACCAGCGATCATGCCAGAACAACGAAGATCACACCTATAAGTTCCCGATCAATATGAGGAAGTCGCGGCCCGGCTGACCGATACGCTGGCGGCGTGGGGCTGCTGGGATCAGCAGTGGAGTCTGCCTACTTCGGGTGGGATCACCCAGGCTCGTCAGCGGTTGGGGGCCGAGCCGCTTGCGGAGTTGTTCGCCCGGGTCGCGGTCCCGGTGGCCGGGGAGCTGACCCGGGGTGCGTTTCTCGGGCCGTGGCGGTTGATGGCCATCGACGGGTTCGAGTGGGATGCACCGGACACCAAGGCCAACGGCGCGGAGTTCGGATACGGCGGCTCGGGGGAGAGCCGGTCGGCGTTTCCGAAGGTCCGTGTGGTGTCGGTCAGCGAGTGCGGCTCGCATGCGATGGTGGACGCTGAAATCGGTGGGGTCACTGGCAAGGGCAGCGGGGAACAGACCCTGGCGAGACGGTTGTACGGGCGCCTGCAGCCTGGCTGGTTGCTGATCGCCGACCGCAACTTCTACACCTGGCAGGACTGGTGCACCGCGGCTGACACGGGTGCGGAACTATTGTGGCGCGTCAAGTCCAACACGAGGCTGCCGGTGCTGGGATCGCTGTATGACGGCTCCTACCGCTCGGTGCTGATCGAGGCGAAAATCCGGGGCAGGGCACGGCAAGCGCTCATCGACGCCGCCGCCCGCGGCGAGGATCTCCCTCCTGATCAGGCCAGGATTGTGCGGGTCGTGGAATACACGGTGCCCGACCGCGACGGCAACGGCAAGGGCGAACTGATCCGGCTGATCACCACTATCACCGACCCCACCGCAGCGCCGGCGGCGGCGTTGGCCGAGAGCTACCACGACCGCTGGGGTGCGACGTGAGGTCGCACGATGTGAGTGGTCACGTTGTTTGGAGGTTCCCCTAGTGAAGACGTGATCCGGTCCAGTGTCCGCGGGATCGTCTCCGCCTTGGCATGCGTCGTGGGTAACCGCGGGGTGTGAAGCCCAGGGTAAAAGCCGAAGCTGCTGCTGTTCCACCCAGCGGCAGCGGGCGAGGAGAAGGCCGGACGGGTGAATGTAGGTGAATCTCCGCATGCTTCGTAATAGTGGCTTCCGCCGGTGGAATGTGTCAGGCGGATGACAGGGCTGGCCGTTGAGAAACGGCAGGTGCCGATCGGAGACCCAGCGCTGATCGGGAGGACACCACCGCCCCGGAGTATAGGAGGCACCCACCCCGGCCGCATCTCACACGTGCGGAACATGGAAACCCCGGCAGAGTCCTGATCGCCTGGGGGCGGGCAGGTAGGCCAACCGCGAGGAAGGCGGAATCCTCTGCCGGGAACAAGATGCCCAAGAAGCAAAAGCCGGTCATGCCGATAACGGCGTCATCGTCATCGGGAGAAACCCTGGTGGCGGTGGACGAAAGTCAACAGGAAACCAGCGGCAACACGACGGCACCTCCCGGCCGCCGCCACTGGATAACTGGCCGGATACCGGGCCTGGTGCCCGGGCCTTGAAAGAGGCGCTGACGTGGGCAGGTGAGCCTTTGAAGACAAGCAGCCGAAACCCTGGAACCGAAGGACAAGTTAGACACCGATGGTGAACGGACCCAAGGACGTGACCCTCGACTGGGCCGCCATTGACTGGCGCCTGCACGAGGAAAACGTACGGCGGCTACGGCAGCGGATCTTCAAGGCGGCGCGGGAGGGTTCCCTGGCCACGGTCAGGAACCTGCAGAAACTCATGCTGCGGAGCTGGAGCAACACGCTGGTCAGCGTGCGGCAAGCGACGCAGTTGAACGCGGGACGCAAAACCGCCGGGGTCGATGCGGAGGTCGCCTTGACTCCTCAGGCCAGGATGGAGCTGGCGGTGCGGGTGCATCGCGAAGCCGCAACCTGGCGTCCCCGGCCGGTGAAGAGGGTTTATATACCCAAGGCGGGAAACCGTGCAAAGCTGAGGCCGCTCGGAATTCCGGTCATCGCGGACCGCTGCCATCAAGGCAGGGTCCGTAATGCACTCGAAGCTGAGTGGGAAGCCCAGTTCGAACCCAAGTCTTACGGGTTTCGACCGGGGCGAAGCTGCCATGACGCGATCGGGGCGATCTTCCAGACCTGCTGTTCCGCCAAGACCAAGCGGGTCTGGGCTCTGGACGCGGACCTGGCAGCGGCATTCGACAAGATCGACCACAACCGGCTACTGGAAGCACTCGGGTCTTTCCCGGCCAGGGACCTGATCCGGGAATGGCTGAAAGCCGGTGTGATCGAGGAAGGAAAAGGGTTCACGCCAACCGATGAGGGCACACCCCAGGGTGGCGTGATCAGCCCACTCCTACTGAATGTCGCTCTGCATGGGCTGGAAACAGCAGCCGGAGTCCAATACTACCCCGCCGGCACCAGCGAGGCGAGGAAAATCAAACCGGGCTCACCGATGGTAATTCGGTACGCCGACGACCTGGTCGCACTCTGCCACAGCCAGCGGCAGGCACAGGAAATCAAGGCCAGAATCGCTGAATGGTTGGCACCCAGGGGTCTCAGCTTCAATGAGGAAAAGACCAAGATCGTAAACATCGATGATGATGGGTACGACTTTCTGGGCTTCAACATCAGGCGGTATCACGGCAAGCTGCTGATCAAACCATCGAAAGCGGCTGTCCAGCGAATCCGGGAACGGCTCCGCACCGAGTTCCGCGCCCTGCGCGGGGCGAACGCGGCTGCGGTCATCGCCAGGATCAACCCCATCACCCGGGGTTGGACGGCCTACTACCGGGGCGTGGTCTCGTCCAGCACATTTTCCAGTCTGGACAACTATCTGTGGGTGCTCTGCTACAAGTGGGCAACCTTCAGCCACGCCAACAAGCCGAAGAAATGGATCGTGGCCCGCTACTTCGGCAAATACAACAAGTTCAGAAACGATCGCTGGGTGTTCGGTGACGCCGCCAGCGGCACCTACCTGGCGAAACCCTCCTGGACCGGCATCGTCCGGCACACCATGGTCAAGGGCGCGGCATCCCCAGATGACCCTGCCCTGGCCGAGTACTGGGCCAACCGGCGACGGCGCGTCAAACCCCCGCTGGACAGCTACACGCTGCGCCTGCTCACCAAGCAGGACGGCCGCTGCCCGATCTGCCGGGGACCGATCCTGACCGCCGACCAACCGCAGTCCCCCCACGAATGGGAACGGTGGTGGCAGCACGTCGTCCGACGGGCGATCAACGCCAACTACCTCACCCATCACGGACGGCCCAGCTCACCAGACGGTGACCACACCCGCCTCGTCCACGCGGCCTGCCAGCGCGAACTCCTCGCTCGCCAGCGCAGCCGCACAGCCTGCACTCCCACACCGCCCTCGCGGCTTGCTTGCGCTGACTCGCGGTGAAAGCCGCACGGGCAGTGCTGAGGGGAGGCCAGCGGGGCAACCCGCTGGCCTTACCCGATAACACGAAACCGCCAACGGACAGATCAAAACCGTCCTGCGCGGACCGGGAAGAGTGCTGCGGTCGAAAAGCCCCGACATGGTCCGCCAGGAGCTCTACGGCTACCTGCTCACCCACTACGCGATCAGCGCGCTGATCTGCCGGGCGGCCACCGAAGCCGACATCGACCCCGACCGGGTCAAATTCACCCGCACCGTCCGCATCGTCCGCCGCCGGATCGCCGATCCGGCGGCTTTTTCCCCCTGAACACCAGAAACGATCTCTGGCCGCTATCACCTCCGACATCACCGCCGCCCGCAACCTCAATCCCCGCCGCCGCCATCGCAGCTACCCCCGCGTGATCAAACGCGGCCGCCACAACGCCTACCGAGTCAAAAAACCCACCGACACCGGAACCCGCCACGACAGCCCGCCCAGCATCCAACTCACCCCCACAGCATCATGATCAAAATAGGCTAAGCGGCATTGGCGCTATAGCGACATGTCATGTTTCAGGAGTTCATGAACAGATGTGTTTCATCACGTCGTGGACAGGTTGTGGTTGGTGAGGCGTTGGTAGCGTACCGATCTGTCCAGGGTGAGCTGGCGGGCGACGGTGCCGTTGATCACGATGGTGACGCGGTCGCCCTGCCAGTAGATCGTGGTGGTGTGCCCGGCCCAGGCTTGGCCGAGCACGATGGAGCAGCCAGAGAAGGCCAAGACGCCGGTGGTGGAGACGGGGCGGTGGGTGATGCCGGATCTGGCGGCAGGGCCGCCGGTAGGCGCGGCTTTGGTGGTGGCGTCGTAGCGTTGTTGTGGTGTCTGGCCGTCGATGCCCTGGTGACGCCGGTTGTTGTACTCCTGGCGGTAGAGGTCCAGAAGGTGCTGCAGCGCCTCGAGAGTTTCGGGTGCGGGTTGTTTGGCCAGCCACTTTCGCAGGGTTGCGGTGCTGCGGCGGGTGAACCCCTCGGCACCCTCGGCGCGGAACCGGGCCACATACTTGTGGAACACACCCCGCGACACACCATGTTCGCGGCAGAACCGCGAAATGTTGATCTTCTCGCCCTGTGCGGCCCGCGCGACCGCGGCGACGAACTCGGGATCCACCGAAAACCCTGTTCTGCCCATCCCAGCACGATCACCAGGCAACACCCGATGATCACGCCGACAGGCCGGTCAGTGTTCACGATGTCCTGAAACATCAACTGTTCACGATGTCCTGAATAAAGGCATGGCGCTATAGCGACAAGAAGTACTCACGTGCATCTAGCGGCGGAACAGTCCGGTGATCTCGTAGGTGTCGCCGTCGGAGAACTCGCCGGACCGGCCGTACTACGAGGAGAAGTACATTCGGTCACCGGCCGGGTTGAACGCCGGACCGGTCAGCCCGGATGAGTCGTAACCGTTCACCCGCGGCATCGGGGCCACTATGTCGTCCGGCGTGATGATGCAGATCTCCATGTTGTCGCCCTCCTCGGCGACGTACAGGTCGCCGACGGCGCTCCCGGTGAGGTGTCAACGGCACCCAGGCAGCCGCCGCCGTCGTAGGCGAGTCCAAACGTATCGTCGGCGACGTTGAACTGCCAGACCCGGCTGTCGCCCGTGTTGCTGAACCAACACCTGTCGGAGGCGTAGTAGCAGCCTTCGCCGCCGCCGAAGTGCTTCGCCTCGGTGACCTGCTCGCGGGTCGGCGTGTCACGTTCGGCGGGCGTTGGCTCCGGGACCTCCACCCAAGTCACCTGCCCCGACGTTTACTCGCCTGCGACCAGCACTTCCAGCAGTCCACCCGCTCCGAGGTCGCCCCAGTTGTTCGGCCGGAACCGGTAGAAGCAGCCATCAGGCTCGTCCTCGGTCAGGGAGATCACCTTGCGGACCGGGTCGCACGCCGCGGCTTCGTGGTTGAAGCTGCCCATCGCGTCCCGCGCACCGCTTCCCCGGCGCCCCGCAGGTCGGTCTCGAACGCGTACCCGTAGCCGACCTCTTCGTAGGAAAGCCAGGTGTTCCAATGGGTTGCGCCGCCCGAGCAGTTGCGCCGCGTGTCCTCCAGGATCCGGTAGGCGTCGACGATGTTGCCGCCTACGTCGAACCGCATTGCCCCGACCCCGCCGCCGGGCTCGATCTCGGAGTTTGACACGTAGATCCAGTCATCACCGTCGACGAGGCACGCGCCGCGATCGGGCGCGTCGTGCCGCGTGTAGGAGGAGCCCTCCAGCTTGTCGCTAGAGTGCGCGATGACACGGTTGGTGAACCCCGCGGTAACTCGATCCCGTTGGCATCGGCCGGAAGCATCGGCCCGTAATGGCTCCGGCCACCCTCGGACTCGTCGACTTCGTCGTCGCGGCCGTGGAACAGGGCGGCGTCTTCTTCCCGGAACGGCTGCAGACCCCGGTACGGGTTGCGGTCCGGGGTCGTCCAGGCATCGCCGAGCGCCGTCGTCGGTACCAGGTGGGCCGTGGTCCGCTGCGGGCCGAGGTGGTGGCGACCATCACGACGATGCCGCGCAGCTCCTCGTCCCAGACCGGGGCTCCGCTGAAGCCCGGTTTGATGCGCCAGCGGTCCGGGTCGACCGCCATCTGGATGCGGCCCGGGCCCTGCGCGCCGACCAGGCGGCCGGTCACCCAGATCCCGTCCGGCATGTCGCGCGGGAAGCCGAAGGTCCGGAAGCGGTGGTCGCGGACGTCGCCGGTGATCCGGGCCGGAACCGGCAGCGCCCCCGATGGTGCGTTCGCCAGCCGCAGGATCGCGACGTCCAGGTCGTCGTCCTGCGACAGCACTTCGACGGCGTGGTCGTGGCTGCCCAGCAACGGGAAATCGGCGACCGGCGTCGCTCCGCCGACGACGTGGGCGCAGGTGGCGACCACGCCCGGTGCGGCCAGGAACCCCGCGCCCAGGACGGTCTGGCCCTCGCGACCACCGCCGGGTCGAGCGGATCGGCCGCCAGGCCGGTCATTTGCTCGACTTGGAGTCGCTCCACTCGACGGAGACGTTGAAGTTGGCCTCGCCCGTCGACTTGGCGACCGCGAGGTTGGCTTCCCCGGTGACTTTGATGCCGAACTGCACGCTGATCTTCGACGGCGGCTGTTCCATCGCGCGCAGCTCGCCGAGCACCGCCTCGGCGGCGGACCGGATGCTGCCCATCGCCTTCTGCACGGTCTCGGAAGCCTGCACGACCTTCCCGGCGCCGCCGACCGGGATCGCGCCCTGACCGTCTGCGGCCTCGATGAGCAGTTCGCAGCCGTCGTCCAGCGGCATCTTGACCAGCAGTGTCATGACCCGGAACCCCCGAACTCGCACCTGCGGACTTGATCGAAGTTAGCCGAAGATCACCCGCAGGTGGGTGAAGTTCCGGCAACTCCCCGTAGGACCCTCGTTCGGGTGACGCCCGTCCGAGTCTCAGGTCTTCCCGCTCGGGGTAGTCCCTGGTCGGCATGCAGATGGATTTCGCGCGTCTTCCACCCGGAGGTGGTCAACGATGAAAGCAGTCGTGTACCAGGAACCATTCTCGGTCGCGATCAACGAGGTGGACCGGCCGACGCTCGGGCACCCCAACGACGTGATCGTGCGCATCACCTCGACCGCCATCTGCGGCTCCGACCTGCACATGTACGAGGGCCGGACGGCTGCCGAACCGGGCATCGTATTCGGGCACGAGAACATGGGCATCATCGAGGAGGTCGGCTCCGGTGTGACCAGCCTGAACCGCGGCGACCGGGTCGTGATGCCGTTCAACGTGGCCTGCGGGTTCTGCAAGAACTGCATGGCGGGCAACACCGGGTTCTGCCTGACCGTCAACCCCGGCTTCGCCGGCGGCGCCTACGGCTACGTCGCGATGGGGCCCTACACCGGCGGGCAGGCCGAATACCTGCGGGTGCCGTTCGCCGACTTCAACTGCCTGACGCTGCCGGCCGACGGCAGCCACGAGGCCGACTTCGTGCTGCTGGCCGACATCTTCCCGACCGGGTACCACGGCTGCGAGCTCGCCCAGGTCTCGCCAGGCGAGAGCGTCGTCGTCTACGGGGCCGGACCTGTCGGGCTGATGGCCGCTTACTCGGCGCTGCTGCGCGGCGCGGCGAGAGTGTTCTGCGTCGACCGCGTGCCGGAGCGGCTGGCGAAGGCGGAGGAGATCGGGGCCATCCCGATCGACTTCTCCAAGGGTGACCCGGTTGAGATGATCAAGGAGCAGACCAACGGCGAGGGCACCGACAAGGGCGTCGACGCGGTCGGCTACCAGGCGCAGGTCGGCGACGGCTCGAAGGAGGAACCGGCCGTCGTGCTGAACTCGCTGATCGACACCGTGCGCGCGACCGGCCGGCTGGGCGTGCCGGGCCTGTACGTGCCGTCCGACCCCGGTGGGCCGAGCGAGGAGGCAAAGAAGGGGATGCTGCTCGTCTCGATCGGCCGGATGTTCGAGAAGGGCCAGGTCATCGGCACCGGGCAGTGCAACGTGAAGCGCTACAACCGGCAGCTGCGGGACATGATCATCGCGGGCCGCGCCAAGCCCAGCTTCGTCGTCTCCCACGAGCTGTCCCTGTCCGAGGCGCCGGACGCCTACCGGAAGTTCGACCAACGCATCGAGGGCTACACCAAGGTCGTCCTGCACCCGTGAGCAGGACGCGGTGAAGGGCACCTTCGAGCAACCCGGAGCCTGTTGCAAAATTAAGCCCATCACGGAACGTGATCGATTGGTGACGGCTACTGGCGGACGAACGGCGGGGATCGAGACTGATCTAGTACTTCGGTTCAGCCGTTTTCGCCGAACACAGCCTCCTCGGTTGCCCAGAGGTGCCCGTCACGCCTGGTCGCAGACGTCGTCGAGGCCGGTGCGCAGCATGTCGAAGGCGCACGCGGCCGGGGCAACGGCTTCAGTGTCGAGGTCGTCGGTCGTCCGGCCGCTGGAGATCTGGCGGACGTTTACCCAGACCGCGATCGGTTCAGCGGGGGACGAGCGCCGAACCTGGGAACTGTTCAGGGAACTGGCGTCGAACCAGGCCCCGAGCTGACGGTGTTGGTTCGCAGTTTCATCCGAAACTGCAACACCCACCCGCGGCTTTCAGCGGTCGAGGACCGCGCGGAGGGCTTTCTCCAGGTCGGGGGCGGTGCCGGGTCCCTGGCTGCGCCACGCGATGAAGCGGTCCGGGCGGAACAGCACGGCCCCGTCCGCGTCGACCCCGTACGGCCCGGTCCAGGCGCCGTGACTTCGCCACCGATCAGTTGCGGCTTCAGCCGGACCTCCAGGGTGGCGGCGACCTCATCGGCGGCCCTGGCCCACGCGCTGGATCCGGTCAGCAGCACGAAACTCCGGCCGAACAGGTCGATCGTGGACAGCTCTCCATCTGGTGTGGACAGTCGTACGTGCGGGGCCCGCGAGCCCGGGCGGCCCGTCGGAAGGGTCGCGTCCTCCAGGAGCTCGCCCTCGTCGCCGGGCTCCCGGACGAGCGCGCCATTGTGCCGGTAGCCGAACAGCAGCACTGCCGGGTCTTCGATCGGCGGCGCGTCTCCTTCTCGGGCCAGGTCGGGCCGGTTGCGCACGATGGCGTTCCGGTACTGGTTCTCCGCGATCAGCTCGCCGACTGGCCGTCGCTCCGCGTCGTGGCTGTCGAGCAGTCCCGGCCCGGCCTCGCCCCGGAGCACCGCGGCGATCTTCCACGCCAGGTAGAAGCCGTCCATCAGCGCGGTGTTGCCGCCCATCCCGCCCTGTGGCGGCATGGTGTGCGCGGCGTCGCCGACCAGGTGCACCCGCCCGGAGCTGAACCGGTCGGCCACCCGCATGGTCGCCACCGTGGTGTCCGTCATCAGGATCTCGACGTCCAGCCCGGGCACGCCGGTGACCAGCCGGATCTGCTCCAGGCTGCCGTCGACATCCTCGCCCTGTTCGGCACGGCGGTCGCCATGGAACGCAGCGCGGACTTCGGCCTCAGTGATGCGGAGCGGATCGAACGGATGGAAATGGTCCAGCAATACTTCTCGGAACTGCCGGCGGACCGGTTCCCGACGATGGTCTCGATGCTCCCGGCGCTGATGTCCGGCGACGAGGAAGAGCGCTTTGATTTTGGCCTCGACATCCTAGTCCAAGGCATCGCCGCCACCCCGCACTGACGCCCCCGCCAGGTTCCGGCGCAATTTCAATGGAAATCGGACCTTCGATTTCCATTGAAATCGAAGAAGTAGAGCGTTATTCACGGGCGTTACTACCCAAGGCGGTAGAATTCGAGCGCTGCGATAATGCGGATGATGGTAGGCAGTTCGGCGAGGCGTCCCCGATAGCCGGTGGCGAGTATTTTCCAGTTCTTTACGTGGGCGATGCATCGCTCGACGGCAGAGCGTATTGAGGAGATGGTCTTGTTGTTCGCCTTGTCGTTTGTGGAGAGTTCACCACCCTTGGGTTTCTTGCGTGGAGTGATCGCGTGAGTCCCTTTGGTATGCGGGGTCGGCGATAGTAGGGGTGTCCGAGAGTTGACCTTCCCAACCGCACTCGTCGAATGCTTTGCGGTCATGAATCGAGCCGCGCATCGGCGCGGATATTCCCAACAGGTCACCATCGGTATCTGCTGCGATCTGGATGTTGAGGCCTGCGCGGCGGCGCTTGCCGGAGTAGTTGACCTCGTGACCAGCGCGGTTGCCGGTCGGGACATCGGTTCCGTCGACCAGGACGAGTCGGCCACGGATGGCATCCTCGAGATCTGGAATGTGCAGACATAATGCCTCCCCGATCAAGGGGAGAATCCCTCGATAGATCCGCGATACAGTCGGCTGGCTGAGGCCGAATAAATCGCCGACAGCTGCCTGGTTTAAATTCTGTCGGACATACACCAAAGTGATCACGACAGCCCGATATAGTCCCACTGTCAGAGGCCACGGTTGCTTGCCGCGACACTGGACGATCTGCCAGATACGCACGACAAGCTCCTCGATCTGGTCAGTAGCAAGCCCTGTAGTAGGCTGATAACGCAACGGCCCTACCTTTAAGTCGTCTTCTTTGGGAGAAAACGATCTTACCCCGGTTGGGGTCGTTGCTCTATTTTGAGGTGATCACGCTGCCTGAATAACGCTCGTAGTCCACAGCCTCCGGCGTGTCGGGCCGCGACGCACCGGTGACTGTGGACAACCCGCAATTTCCATTGAAATTGGACCTTCGATTTCAATGGAAATTGCTGACGGTGACGGCGGGTTGACGCCCGGCTGAGGTCGGGTGCGACCGTGGACACGTTGTTGAGCAGCGGCAACGTGTCGCCCAGGGTTGGCGGTTACTGTTGTCGGTCATGGATGTACGGGTCGTGGACCACCCCCTGGTGAAAGCAAGGCTGTCCACAATGCGCGATGCGCGTACCAACAGCGCCGCGTTCCGCGCCGCGTTGCAAGAGCTGACGCTGATGCTCATCTACGAGGCGACGCGGGGCGCCGAGGTGGCGGTGGAGCCCATCCACACGCCCGTGGCGCGCACCAACGGCTACCGGCTGGCGAACCCGCCGCTGCTGGTTCCGGTGCTGCGGGCCGGTCTCGGCATGGCCGACCAGGCGCACCGGCTGATCCCGGAAGCGCAGATGGGCTTCGTCGGCCTCGCCAGGGACGAGACCACTCTGCAGCCCACGCCGTACCTGGAGTCGCTGCCCGCCGACCTCGCAGGGCGTCCGGTGTTCGTGCTGGACCCGATGCTGGCCACCGGCGGCTCGATGGTGCACACGATCAGCCTGCTGACCGACCGCGGTGCCACCGACGTCACGGCGATCTGCACGCTGGCCGCCCCGGAGGGCGTGCGCCGGCTCGAGGAGTCCGGGCTGCCGGTGCGGGTGGTGACCGCGAGCGTCGACGAGCGGCTAAACGAGTCGGGCTACATCGTCCCGGGCCTCGGCGACGCGGGTGACCGCGAGTACGGCGCGGTCTGACGACTCCAAGATCGCGCGGAGGATGAGCGTTCCCGATTTGCCCGAAGTCGGGAACGCCGCTGCCGCGCCGCAGCGGGAATTTCCCGGTTTTTCCTAAGGCTGGAAGCCCTGGAGATGCCTCGGCACGTCGTGTCGCGGCCGGTCCTACCTGGGATTTCCGGGATTCGTGGGGTGCTCGCCGCGGGTGCTGTCGTGAGCCGCCCGCAGCAGCGGCTTGCGGCCAAACGGGCGCTATCTGGTCTAGACCTAATCCGAATATGGTCTAAACCATCTTGAGCGATCCCACGATGACGCAGGAGTCGCCATGTCCGTAAGACGCCGCTTCCCGTTCCGACTGCCGGTGTTGCTCGCCGCGATCCTCGCGCTGGGGCTGCCCGCGCTGGCCGCCCCGGCCGGGGCCGCAGACACCCCGGCCGCCCCCCAGCCGCAGGCCGCCGCCCGCAAGGTCGGCTACTTCACCCAGTGGTCGATCTACGACCGCAACTACTTCGTCAAGAACCTCGACACCTCCGGTGCCGCCGGGCAGTTGACTCACCTCAACTACGCCTTCGGCAACCTCGACGCCGGCGGCAAGTGCTTCCAGGTCAACCAGGCCGGCGAAGGCGACGCCTGGGCCGACTACCAGCGTCGCTTCACCGCCGAGCAGACCGTCAACGGCACGGCCGACGCCTACGACCAGCCGCTGGCGGGCAACCTCAACCAGCTCAAGCAGCTCAAGGCGAAGCACCCCGGCCTGAAGGTCTACATCTCCTTTGGCGGCTGGACCTGGTCGAAGAACTTCCACGCGGCCGCGGCGACCCCCGAATCGCGCGCCGCCCACGTCAAGTCCTGCATCGACATGTGGATCCGCGGCAATCTGCCGAAGATCGGCGAACCGCAGGGCGGGGACGGCATCGCCGCGGGCGTCTTCGACGGCGTCGACCTCGACTGGGAGTGGCCGGCCTCCGAGGGTGGCCCCGGCAACGTCGTCGACCCGGCGGACAAGCAGAACTACACCGCGCTGCTGCAGGAATGGCGCACCCAGCTCGACGACGTCGGCCAGGAGCTCGGCAAGACCTACGACATCAGCGCATTCCTGCCCGCCGACCCGAAGAAGATCGAGGCCGGCTATGAGATGCCGAAGGTCTTCGACTTGCTCACCTTCGGCACGATCCAGGGCTACGACCTGCACGGCGCCTACGACCCGACGACCAACCACCAGTCGGCGATCTTCAGCCCCGATGGCGACCCGTCGCCGGAGAAGTGGAGCATCGACCAGACGGTCAAGGCCTGGCGTGCAGCCGGGGCGCCGAACGACAAGCTAGTGCTCGGCGTGCCGTTCTACGGTCGCGGCTGGACTGGGGTGCCGAACCAGAACAACGGCCTGTTCCAGAGCTCGACGGGTCCCGCCCCGGCAAAGTACGAGGCCGGCTTCGAGGACTACAAGGTGCTCAAGGCCAAGGCCGGCTCGTTCACCCTGCACCGCGACGAGAAGGCCGGTTTCGCCTGGCTCTACGACGGAACCACGTTCTGGACCTTCGACGACGCGGCCGAGATCACCCGCAAGGTCGAGTACCTCAAGCAGCAAGGCCTCGGCGGCGCGATGGTCTGGTCGATGGACGGCGACACCCCCGAGGGTGAACTCATGACCGCCATCCACAACGCGCTCGGCTGAGGACGTTTCGGAGCGTGCCGCGCGGCGGTGCGGGCGGCGGAACCCCGAACGCCCCTGCACCGGGCGAGAACCGGCACGACCCGGAGGCAGTCGTGGGCGCTCGTGGCCATTGACCAGGCCTGGAGGCTCACGACGCGCTGGCCCCGGAGGAACCCCCCGTCGCTTCGGGGTCAGCGCCGCCAACCGGCGAAACCATTGCGCAGTGCCTGGTCGTAGTGGGCGCTGCGCTCGTCTTCGGTGGGCGCCGAACCGCTCAGCTCCAGCGAGACCAGGCCGTGCACCAGGGCCCAGGCCGCGAAGACGACCTCGGCCGGGTCGGCGTCGATCAGCTCCCCGTCCTCGATGCCCTTGCCGATGGCGTCCCGCAGCGGCTGGATGCTGCGCAGCGCCTGCTCCCACGCCTGCTCGTCGGGGGTGAAGTCGGGCACCGCGTGGCCGAACATGATCGAGTAGAAGTGTGGGTTGGCCAGCGCGCTGTCCCGGTAGGCGTGGCCCAGCGCGGTCAGGTCGTGCTCCGAGTCGCCGGTCCGAGCCACCCGCTCCATCCGGTCGCACAACCGCCGGAACCCCTCGACGTACAGCTCGCGGACCAGCCCCGGCTTGCCGCCGAGCAGGGAGTACACCGCGGTGGTCGAGGTGCCCACGTCCGCGGCGAGCCGGCGCAGGCTGAGCCCTTCTGGGCCGTGCGCGGAGAGCAGCTCCCCGGCCCGGTCCAGCAGGCGGGTGCGGAGGGCTTCGTCGTGCGCTCGCGGTCTCGCCATCGACCGAAAGTATCGCCTTTGACGAGTGGTATCAGCGCGATACCATCTACCGCATGGCCATGACCCTGCGCCTCACCGAGGAAGAGAACCAGCGGCTCGCCGAGCTCGCGGCGGCCGAGGGACGGTCCAAGCAGGAGGTCGTGCGCAGCGCGCTAGCGGAGCGCTGGGCGCGGCAGCAGAAGGAACAGCAGCTAGACGACGTCATGCGACGCGTCCTGCCGCGATATCAGGGCTTGTTGGACAAGCTCGGTCCTGCATGATCAACTATTGACCGGTGACCGTATATCTCGACACGTCCGACCTGCTCCTGCTCGCGACGGCTGTGGCCGACGGCGATCTGCTGGTGCGGGACAGCGGACTGCTAGACGCGGCGGCGTACCGCCCGCGCGCGAAGGTTCTCGGCGTACCCGCCTACGAGACGCTGTGGCTGAAGTCGGCCGCGTTGCTGGATTCGATCGTGCGCACCCGGCCGCTGGCCGAGGGCAACTGGCGGCTGGGCTGGGTGGCCGCGGTGGCGATGTGCGACGTGAACGGCTGGTGGGTGGAAGCCGACGACGAGACGGCCCTGGTGCTGGTCCGCGAGGTCGGCCGCGACCAGCGAGAACTCCCCGAAGTGGCGGACCAGTTGGAGCGCTGGGCCAAGCCCAAGGTCTGAACTTTCCCGTCGGTGCGCGAATCCGTGGCGCGCAATGTGATTCGCCGCTGAGGGTGGCGGCCGCGGGCGATGGCTGCACAGTTTCAGTTGAAACTGTGGTTTCCCGCCGCGCGTTGTTGGCGCGGTGATGTGGCCCGGGGTCCCGGTGCTGAGCTGTAAACGGCGATGGCCCGCCCGGGGGCCGGGCGGGCCATCGCGATCAATTCGTTCGGTTCTGCGGCCGAGGTCCGTTGGTTTCCGGCACTGCTCGCCGTGGTCGGCCGACCACGGCGGTACGTGCCGCAGGTCTCAGCCGACGGCGCCGCTCTGCAATCTCCGCAGGGCGATCGGTGCTCCTGCTAGATCCTCTTCGTTGCAGAGCAACTTGAGGTCGTAGTAGGGGACGCCTTCGCGATCGTCGTAGTCCAGGTGGACTGCGATGACATCGATGGGTTCACCCAGCCAGTTCTGGGCTTCGCGAAGCCATTGGGCGGACCGCTCCAGGGCGGCCGGCAGGTCGTCGTCACGGAACTCGACAGGTCGGTAGGGAACGCCCTGAACCTGATCGTTCGGACCGGGGGGCTGTGGGAGATCCACGGAGACGCCGGAGTCGTCGAGTTCGAGTCGGATCGCTTCCTCACTCACTGTCGCAGGGTAACCCCTGCGGCTGGACAAATGCTGCCGGAGTCCTGCGCAGTTCTCCTCGATCGACCTGCTGAGCTGCTCGGACCGGTCGGTCGATTACCATGAGCGAGGTGCGGGGCGCCCCGAACATCGCACGTTGATGAGGGAAGGCGGGCTTTGCCCGGGGCGCCCCACTGCCGTCAAGGGGCGCGCCCCGACGACACGATCAGGTTACTCCGACCGGGCGGACCAAGATCAACTGGGGTTGGTCGCGGAACACGGCGATTTCGCGCGAAATCGCCGCCCGGCACGCGGTGGGGGTGGCGATTTCGCGCGAAATCGCCACCCGCCAGCTCCGGACGGGGCGCCGTTGCGCGGTCGATGTGAGCGCGGAAACGTCGTCGCGGCTGTTCAGGGCATCAGCCCGGCCGCGACGGTGGCGCCGAGTTCCCAGCAGGCCTCCAGCGCATCCTTGTCCGGCTGGCCGAGCACCGTGACCGGTTCCGCCACCTGCTGCCACGACAGACCCTTCGTGATCGACCGGATCGCTCGCAGCGCGCCCTCCACGCCCTCGTTGCCGTGCACGTAGCAGCCGTACGGCCGACCGATCGTCGAATCCAGGCACGGGTAGTAGATCGTGTCGAAGAAGTGCTTGAGCGCGCCGCTGATGTAGCCGAGGTTCGCCGGGGTGCCCAGCAGGTAGCCGTCGGCTTCGAGGACGTCGCTGGCGGTGGCGCTCAACGCCGCTCGCCGCACCACTTCGACGCCCTCGATCTCGTCGGTCGTGGCGCCCGCGACGACCTTCTCGAACATCGCCTGCATGCCCGGCGACGGCGTGTGGTGCACGATCAGCAGTCTCGGCATCGTCAGTCCCCCCGCACCAGATCGGAAACCGCCTGCTTCAGCGCGTCCAGCCGGTCCGCGGCCCGCTGTTTCGCCGCCGCCAGCGGGAGTTCGCCGACGTGCTCGACTACCTGCAGGTAGCACTTGAGCTTGGATTCGGTCCCGGACGGGCGGATGACGACGCGCAGCCCACCCGTCCCGGTGATCACCAGGGCATCGGTTCCTGGCAACAGGTCGTCCACGTCCACAGTGGTCTCCGCGAGCTTGGTCGGCGGCTGTTCGCGGAGCCGCCGCATGATTCGCGGAATTGCGCTCAGATCCGTGACCCGCACCGAAACCTGGCCGGTCTGGTGCACACCGTGCTTCGCGGAAAGCGCATCGAGCAGCTCCGGAACGCTGCGCCCGGATGCTTTCGCAGTGGCGGCCAGGTCGCTGGCCAGGACGGCGGTGGAGATGCCGTCCTTGTCACGCACCGCGTCCGGATCGACGCAATGCCCGAGCGCTTCCTCGTAGGCGTAGACCAGTCCGGTTCCGGCGCCGTCACCGGCGCGCACCAACCACTTGAACCCGGTCAGCGTCTCGTCGTAGCGGACGCCGAACTCGGCGGCGATCGAGCGCAGCATGGTCGCCGAAACGATCGTGGTCGCCACCAACGGGTCTGGATCCCTGTCGGAGTCCAGTGTGGACAGAATCTGCTGGGCGAGCAGGACGCCGGTTTCGTCGCCGCGCAGCATCCGCCAGGCGCCGTCGTCCTCGACACCGAGCGCGCACCGGTCGGCGTCTGGGTCCAGCGCGATCGCCAGGTCCGCCCCGACCTCGGCGGCCAGTTCCAGCAGCGCGTCGGTCGCCCCCGGTTCCTCCGGGTTCGGGAAGCCGACGGTGGGGAAGTCCGGGTCCGGTTTCGCTTGGGACGCAACGAGGCGCACGTCGTCGAATCCCACGCGATGCAATGCCTGCAGCAGCGTCTGCGCGCCGACGCCGTGCAATGCGGTCGCCACGATCCGGAGCCTGCGGGCGTTGCCGCGCGGCAGCGTCGACACCCGTGCCAGGTAGTCGTCGAGTGCGGACCCGCAGATCGACCAGCTTTCCTCGCGCGGCACCGCGTTCGCCGCCGGAGTCGCGGCGATCGCCGCCTCGATCTCGGTGTCGGTCGGGCTCACCAGGTGAATGCCGCCCTGCAAGTACAGCTTGTAGCCGTTGTCGTGCGGCGGATTGTGCGATGCGGTGATCTGGATGCCCGCGACCGCGTGCAGCGCGCGGGCGGCGTAGGCCAGCACCGGCGTCGGCAGCGGTTCGGGCAGCATCCGCACGTCGAAACCGGCGGCGGCCAGCACACCGGCGGCGTCGGCGGCGAAGTCCTCCGAGCCGTGCCGCGCGTCGCGACCGACCACCACGACACCGCCGGCGTGACCGTGCTTGGTCAACCAGGCCGCCAGGCCCGCAGTCGTGCGCACGACCACGGCGCGGTTCATGCCGTTCGCACCCGCGCGCACCGCCGCGCGCAGGCCTGCGGTGCCGAACTGAGGCATGCCGGACATCCGGTCCGCGAGCTGCGGGGCGTCGGCGTCGAGCAACTGCTGCAACTCGGCCTGCGTTCGCGCGTCGATGTCGTCGGCGATCCAGCGCCGAGCGGCCTCGCGCACCTGCGCATCCAGCGTCACGCCGCCTCCAGAGCTCCGTTGCATCATGAATGGTTCCGTCAGTGATTCTGGGCGCTGCGGCGTCGGCTCGTAAGCCGGTTCGGTCCTTGAATCCGCGTATTGGGCATGCACGAATCGGTGATCCCGGAGTCCGGACGGCATCTGAGGTACCGCCACCCGCACCGCCACTCGGGACGAGCCCGGAAAGCTGCCCCTACGCGGCTTCCAGCAGGGAGCGCAGGAGCTTGCCCATCCGGCTGGCCGAAGCCTGGCCCGCGTCCAGGACTTCCTGGTGGTTCAACGGTTGCCCGGACAGCCCGGCAGCCAGGTTCGTCACCAGCGACAGCCCGAACACCTCGGCGCCTTCGGCGCGGGCCGCGATGGCCTCCAGCACCGTGGACATACCCACCAGGTCGACGCCGAGCCCGCGTAGCATCCGGATCTCCGCCGGCGTCTCGAAATGCGGGCCGGGCAGCCCGGCGTACACGCCCTCCTCCAGCGAGGAGTCGATGCCGCGGGCCAGTTCCCGCAGCCGCGGCGAGTAAAGGTCGGTGAGGTCCACGAAGTTCGCGCCGACCAGCGGCGACCGTGCGGTCATGTTGACGTGGTCGCTGATCAGCACCGGCTGACCGACCTGCATGCCCTCGCGCAGCCCGCCGGCGGCGTTGGTGAGCACCACGGTCCGGCACCCGGCGGCGACCGCGGTCCGCACGCCGTGCACCACCGGCTCGATGCCCTTGCCCTCGTAAAGGTGCGTCCGCCCGAGCGTGACCAGCACCCGCTTGTCGCCTACCGGCACGGACCAGATCTTGCCGCTGTGCCCGATCGCGCCAGGCGCGGCGAAGCCCGGCAGGTCGGACATGCTCAGCTCGGTGGCCGGCCGGCCGATCTCCTCGGCGGCAGGCTGCCAACCGGAACCGAGCACCACGACGATGTCGTGACGGTCGATGCCGGTGATCTCGGCGAGCTTGGCGGCGGCCGCGCTAGCGGCGGCGGACGGGTCAGAAGTCGTCGTAGGCGTCACGGGCGCGCAGCTTAGTCCGTGCCGAGCCGCTCGGCGGCGTTTCAGCCCGCGGGGAGCGAGTCGAGCACGCCGCTGGCCTCGGCGAAGGCGAAGTGGTCCACGTAGTCGCGGGATTCGACGATCTGGCCGTCCCCGCAGGTACTCCAGGTACTCCTCGGCGGGTTCGACCACGCGGTGGTCCCGCACCCGGAGCACGAACACGCAGGGCACGGCGAACTCGCGAGGACCCTGCGGATCGTGTTCGGTGGCCTGGACGTCCGATGAGGACATTCCCGCAGCTCACGGCAGATGGGCTGCGGGAACATCCTCATGGACCGATGTGCAGGGTCGGCTGGATCTGGTTGAGGATCGGTTCGCTGGTCCGCGCCTGGCGGCTCGGTACCGTGACCCGCACGATCCAGAGGTCGTTGCCGTGGCGGATCAACTCCGCGGTGGTGCCGAGCTGCCGCCCCTCGGTGGGAGAGCCGATCAGCGACTTCTCGGTCGTCCGGTACCTCAGGCGCTGCTGGTCTTGGCCGGTGGGAACGGCGGACTCCACGGCGACCCCCGACGGACCCGCGGCGGAGTTCTGCAGCGCCGCCTCGTAGTCCGACATCTCCTTGCCAGAGCGGAAGAAACCGCCGTAGCGCTGCACGGCGATCTCCGTGGTGCCGTCCGGGGACACGAACGACACCACCGCGCTGTTGGCGAAGTCGTTGCGCTCGCTGTGGAACAGCCGCCAGCCCGGATCGCCCGGGGCCTTGATGCTGAACTCCTCGGCGTTCGGGGCGGCCGTGTGTTTCGCGATGTCGTGGTGCGTGATCAGGTACAACTGACCGGGCTTGACCAGCGGCGGCACCGAATCCGGCAGCACCGACGCGCCCGCGGCCAGCCGGGTCGCGGCGAAACCCCCGGCCAGTGCGGCGGCGAAGAGCACGACCGCGACGACGCCGAGCGCGAGCACCGCCCACGGCGACCTGCGGCGCGCCTGCGGCGGCGGATCCTTCAACGCGAACGGCGGCAGGCCGGGATCCTGGGCCAGCGGCACCGAGCCAGGTCCGATCGAGGGCTGCTGCATCGGCGGCGACGACGACACCAGCTGCCGCACCTTCACCGTCGGCGCATCCGGGTCCAGCAGCATCGCGAACGGGCGGTTCCCGGGCTCGGGCAGCAGGTGCTGGATCCGGCGGCGCGCTTCGGTCAACGGCATTCGCTGCGTCGGGTCCTTGACCATCAGGCCCCGGACGATGTCGCCGATCGGGCCTGGCCTGGTGACCACCGGCACGGGACCGCGCACCACCTCGGTCACGGTGGCCAGCGGATCGTCCTGCACGTCGTAGGGCGTGTGCCCCTCGGCTGCGGCGAACATCGTCGCGCCGAACCCCCACAGGTCGGCGGCGGCGGTGACGGCTTCGCCCGCGGCGACCTCCGGCGCGATGAACGCCGGGGTCCCGAGCAGGATGCCGGTGCTGGTGATGGTGTGCTCGGCGATGTTGCGGGAGATCCCGAAGTCGCTGACCTTGATCCGGCCGTCGTCGCCGATCAGCACGTTGCCGGGTTTGACGTCGCGGTGCACGATGCCCGCCCGGTGCGCGGCTTCCAGCCCGGAGGCGACGCCGTCGGCGATCATCGCCAGCTGGTGGTCGTCGAGCGCGCCGTGCTTGCCGAGGATCGCGGCGAGGCTCTGCGACGGCACCAGCTCCATGACGACGAACGGTTCGCCGTCCTCGCGGGCGACGTCGTAGAGCGTCACGACATTGGGGTGCGACAGGACGGCGATGGCGCGGGCTTCCCGGAGCGCCCGCTCGCGCAGCTCAGCGGCCTCCTCGTCCGGCATCCCCGGCGGGAGCTTGACCTCCTTGATCGCCACCTGGCGGCGCAGCAGCTCGTCCGTGCCGGACCACACGGTGCCCATCGCACCGCCGCCGAGCTTGCTGTCCAAGCGGTACCGGTCCGCGATCAGCCGGCCGGCGCCGGCCAGGGTGTCGGGCTCGTAGCTATCCGTGGGCACGGCCATATTTTCCATGGTCGGCAGGAGGGGCGAGGCGGAACCGGCAAGGATCGTTGCTCAGCTGGGACGATTACCCGGCACCCCGAGACGATCACCCAGCGTGGCGGTATCGGCGTTACGAAAAGTGAACAATCCCACGCCGACGGTCGCGGCGATGCCTCCCCGGATGTCGCCAAGGTCATTTCGTCGCAACGAAAAAAGGCCTCCGAGCGGCCAATACGCCGCCGGTGGCGGATTGGCTCGGACTGGGGCGTTTCGGATAAGTTGGGCTCCGATCGGACCTCGCTGTGCATCGGTGGCCCGAGCCTTCCTCAAGCCGATATTCGCAGCGTTTGCACGCCGCCGACATCGTTCGTCGCGGTGCGTCTGCGGTGGCGTTGGCGAACAATCCCGGTGGCCGGGTGTCGGCGGGTCCGGGTGACCACGACCAATCGGCGTCGAGGAGGTGCCTTTGCTCGCGTTCGTCATCGTGCACCTGCTGGTGGCTCTCGCGCTCCCGTTTCTCGCCCGGCGCAGCACCCGTGCCGCGTTCCTGACCGCGGCCGTCCCGCCGGCGGCGGCGCTGGTGTGGGTGCTGGCGCAGGCGCAACCGGTGCTGGCCGGGCAGGTGATCACCGAGACGGTCGCGTGGGCGCCGCTGATCGGACTGGAGTTCAGCTTCCGGCTGGACCCGCTCGCGCTGCTGATGACCGTGTTGGTGGCCGGCATCGGCGCGCTGGTGCTGATCTACTCCGACGCGTACTTCAGCCGCGGCGGCGGTGCCGCGAGGCGTTCCGCGCCGCTGCTGCTGGCCTTCGCGGGCGCGATGCTCGGGCTGGTCTTCGCCGACCACCTGATCACCGTCTACGTCTTCTGGGAACTGACCACGATCTGCTCGTTCCTGCTGGTCGGGCAGGCCGGGATCAGCCGCGAGTCGCGGCGGTCGGCGCTGCAGGCGCTGATGATCACCAGCCTGGGCGGGCTGGTGATGCTGCTCGGTTTCGTGGTGCTCGGCGAGTCCGCGGGCACCTACCGGATCTCCGAGCTGATCGCGAAGCCGCCCGGCGGCACCTCGGTCGCGGTGGCAGCGGTGCTGATCCTGGTCGGCGCGTTCACCAAGTCCGCGCAGCTGCCGTTCCACAACTGGCTGCCCGCCGCGATGGTGGCGCCGACGCCCATCAGCGCGTACCTGCACGCCGCGTCGATGGTCAAGGCCGGTGTGTTCCTGGTGGCCCGGCTGGGGCCGGTGTTCACCGGCATGCCCCAGTGGTGGTTGCCGACCGTGGTGTTCGGCCTGGCCACCATGCTGCTGGGCGGCTGGCGGGCGCTGCACGAGTACGACCTGAAGAAGCTGCTCGCCTACGGCACGGTCAGCCAGCTCGGCTTCCTGATGGTGCTGCTCGGCACCGGTACCTACACGGCGGCGGTCGCCGGGACCACGATGTTGTTGGCGCACGGCCTGTTCAAGGCCACGTTGTTCCTGATCGTCGGCATCATCGACCACCAGGCGGGCACCCGCGACATCCGGGAGCTGTCCGGGCTGGGCCGCCGGATGCCGTGGCTGGCGGGGATCGCGACCCTGGGCGCGGCGTCGATGGCCGGGCTGCCGCCGATGCTCGGTTTCGTCGGCAAGGAAGCGGCGTTCAGCGCTTTCCTCGGCGGCACGCAGCCGGAACTGCTGGTGGACATGGTGCTGGTGGTCGGCTCGATGCTGACCGTCGCCTACAGCCTCCGGCTGCTTTGGGGCGCCTTCGCGGCGAAACGGGACATCGCGCCGACCGAAGCGAAGCCGGCCGGCTTCGAGGCCCTGGTGCCCGCCGGGTTGCCCGCGCTCGCAGGCGTTGTCCTGGGCATCGGGTTCCCGATCGCCGACCGTCTCGCGAGCGCTTACGCCAGCGCCTTCCCGCCCGGCGACAACCCTTACCACCTGGGACTTTGGCACGGATTGACGCTGCCGCTGCTGCTGTCGGCGATCGCGGTCACCGGCGGTGTCGTGCTGCACCTTGGGCGGGCGCGCCTGACCGCGCTGCGCAACGAGCTGCCGCGCCTGCTGGACGCGCAGCGCGGGTACGAGCGGATCATGGCTCTGCTGGAGCGGATCGCGGTCGGGGTCACCGGTCGCCTGCAGGTCGGTTCGCTGCCGACCTACCTCGGCATCATCCTGCTGACCGTGCTGGCGATCCCCGGCTCGGCGCTGTTAATGCGTGCCAGCGTGCCGGCGGACCTGCGCCTCTACGACAACCTCCTGCAGATCCCGTTGGGGATCGTGGTGGTCGTGGCGGCGATCGCGGTGCTGCGCTCGCGCCGCCGGTTGACCGGGGTGCTGCTGGTCGGCGTCGTCGGCTACGGCATCGGTGGGCTGTTCATCGTGGACGGTGGCCCGGACCTTGCGCTGGCGCAGTTCCTGGTCGAGACGTTGACGCTGGTGGCGTTCGTGTTCGTGCTGCGCCGGCTGCCGGTTCGCTTCACCCAGTCCGAAACGCGGACCACGCGGGCGCTGCGGGTGCCCAAGGCGATCATCGCCGGCGCGGCCGGAGTGTTCATCTCGCTGGCCGCGGTCGTCTTCGGCGCGGCCCGGCAGGCGCCGTCGGAGGCCAGCGCCGAGTTCATCGCCAACGCCGAGAAGGGCGCCGGCGCGACCAACGTGGTCAACGCGATCATCGTCGACTTCCGCGCCTTCGACACGGTCGGCGAGATCTCGGTGCTCGCCGTCGCGGCGACCGGCGTCGCCAGCCTGATCCTGGCGTCCCGGCACGAACGGCGGAGACGCAGCACCCGCGTGGCACCGGCGACGCGGGTCAAGATCCCGGCCCTTGCCGAGCAGCAGCAGGAGGAGGTGCGCGAATGACATCGCCGACGAAGCCCAAACCCGCCTGGACGAGCTGGGACGCCCCGAGCGAACGCTGGCTGCTGTCCGGCTTCCCCCGCGAAGGGACACAGCGCACCGTGCTGCTGGAGCTGGCCTCCCGGATCGTGTTCCCGACGGTGCTGGTGCTGTCGATCTACCTGCTGTTCGCCGGGCACGACCGGGCCGGCGGCGGCTTCAGCGGCGGCCTGGTCGCCGGGCAGGCGTTCGTGCTGCGCTACCTCGCCGGCGGCCGGATGGACGACAGCGCCGTCGTCTCGATGCGCCCGCCGGTGCTCATCGGCCTCGGCATGACCATCGCGACCGGCTCCGCGTTCCTGCCGCTGTTCTTCGGCGGGCAGATCCTGGAGACTGCGATCTACAAGTTCACCGTGCCGCTGCTCGGTGAGATCAAGTTCGTCTCCAGCGTGTTGCTGGACAGCGGGGTCTACCTGCTGATCGTCGGCGTCGTGCTGGACCTGCTGCGCACCCTGGGCTCGGGCATCGAAGCCGACGTCGAAGCGGCGGCCAGGGGGCAGCGATGACGGTCAACCTGACGATGGCGGTCGTGCTCGCCGTGCTGTACTCGGTCGGCTTCTATCTGCTGATGCAGCGCTCGCTGATGCGGATCCTGCTGGGCATCGTGATCCTCGGCCACGGCTCCAACCTGCTGCTGCAGACCGCCGGCGGCCCGCCGGCCGGCGCCGCGATGATCGGTACCACCCCGCCGGACGAGATGGCCGACCCGCTGCCGCAGGCCATGGCGCTCACCGCGATCGTGATCACCTTCGCGCTGACCACCTTCCTGCTGGCGCTGGCGTACCGGTCGTGGACGCTGCTCGGCCACGACGAGGTCCGCGACGACGTGGAGGACCGGCGCATCCAGCGGATGGAGCGCCGCCTCGCCGAGTCCGAGGACGACAGCACCGAAGAACTGGCGAAGGAGGCCACGCAGTGACAGTCCTGGTGGCCTTGCCCGTGTTGTTGCCGTTGGCCGCTGCTGGACTGTCGTTGGCGCTGGGTCGGTTCGCCGACCTGCAGCGCGCACTCGGGCTCCTGGTGCTCGGCGGGATCATCGTCGACGCGGCCGTGCTGCTCTACGTCGCGGACCGCTACGGCCCGGTGGTGCTGCAGATGGGCGCGTGGCCCGCGCCGTTCGGCATCACCCTCGTCGCCGACCGGCTTTCGGCGCTGCTGCTGGTCGTTTCGTCGGTGGTGACCTTCGCGGTGCTGATCTATTCGATCGGCCAGCGCATCACCGACTACGGTCGCCAGCGCTCCAGCACCACGTTCCACCCGATGTACCTGATGCTGTGCGCGGGCGTGTCGCTGGCGTACCTCACCGGCGACCTGTTCAACCTGTTCGTCGCGTTCGAGATCATGCTGAGTTCGTCGTACGTGCTGATCACCCGGCGCACCACGGCCACCCGGATCCGGGCGGGCATGACCTACACGATCGTCAGCCTGGCCTCGTCGCTGCTGTTCATCACGATGATCGCGCTGGTGTACGCGTCCACGGGCACGGTCAACCTGGCCGACCTGGGCGAGAAGGTGCGGCAACTGCCGGACGGGCTGCAGGTCGCGCTCGCGCTGCTGGTGGTTATCGTCTTCGGGGTGAAGGCGGCGATGGTGCCGCTGCACTTCTGGCTGCCGGACAGTTACCCGACCGCGCCCGCGCCGGTCACCGCGGTCTTCGCCGGACTGCTGACCAAGGTCGGCATCTACGCGCTGATCCGCACCCAGACGCTGGTCTTCAGCCATTCCGAGAGCTGGAACCTGATGCTGGGCATCGCGCTGATCACCATGATCGTCGGCGCGCTGGGCGCGCTGGCGCAGAACGACCTCAACCGGCTGCTGTCGTTCCTGCTGGTCAGCCACATCGGGTACATGCTGTTCGGGCTCGGCGTATACGACGTGGTGGGGCTGACCGGCGTGATCCTCTACGTGGTGCACCACATCACCGTGCAGGCCACGTTGTTCCTGGTCAGCGGTTTGATCACGCGGCACACCGGCACCGTGGCGCTGACCCGGATGGGTGGGCTGGCGAAGGCCGCGCCGCTGATCGCGGTGTTGTTCGCGCTGCCTGCGCTGAGCCTGGCCGGGGTGCCGCCGTTCTCCGGCTTCGTCGCCAAGCTGGCGCTGCTGCAGGCCGGTGCCGGCGCGGGCACCTGGACGGCCTACGCGGTGACCGGCGGGGCGGTGCTGACCAGCCTGCTCACCCTGTACGCGATGGCGCGGGTGTGGACCCGGGCGTTCTGGGGCCAGGTCAAGGCGCCGGAGCCGGACCCCGATCCCACCGACGAGCTTGTCGTCGGCACTGCCACGTCGAACCGGCCGATGGTCTTCGCGAGCGGGGTGCTGGTGGCGGCGAGCGTGGTGATCGCCGTGGTGGCGGGTCCGCTGGCCGACGTCAGCGGGCGGGCGGCGACCGACCTGATGCACGGCGAGACCTATCGGACGGCGGTGCTGGGAGGTGTCGCCAGTGAGTGAGCAGGCGATCGGTCGCCGGCGGCGGCTCGTGCAACGGCTACCGCTGGTGGCCTGGCTGACCCTGGTCTGGGTGATGCTTTGGGGCACCTTCGACCTCGGCACGCTGTTCTTCGGCCTGGTGGTGGCGCTGCTGGTGTCCACCGTGTTCCCGCTGCCGCCGATCAGCACCAACATCAAGGTGCGGCCGCTGCGGCTGTTGCAACTGGTCGGCTACCTGGCTTGGGACCTGGTGAGCTCCACGGCGCGAGTGTCGTGGCAGGCGCTGCGCCACGGGCCGAACGCGAAGTCGGGCATCGTCGCGGTGACGCTGCGGACCGACTCCGACCACATCACCGCGATGGTCGCCAACGCGGTTTCGCTGGCGCCCGGCCAGTTCGTCCTGCAGATCGACCGGGTCAACCGGATCTGCTACGTCTACGCGCTCGGCATGCGGGTCGAGGACGTCGAATCGGTGCGGCGCGACGTGCTGGCGCTGGAGCGGCGGGTGGTGCAGGCGGTCGGCTCGGCGAACGAGCTGGCGCTGGTTAGCGGACAGGAGGGGTGAGCATGGCCTGGGTCTTCGCGATCACCGTCGGCCTGCTGTGCGTGGCCGGCCTGCTGGTGGTCGTCCGGTTGCTGCTCGGCCGCACCACCCTGGACCGGATCGTGGCGGTCGACGTGTTCGTCACGCTGACCGTCGCGGGGACCTGCGTCGGTATGGGCTGGCTGGGCGACGGCTCGAACATCGCGTTGCTGGCCGCCTTCGCGTTGCTGGCCTTCATCGGTTCGGTCAGCGCGGCGCGGTTGATCGAGAAGAAGGAGCCGTACCGATGAGCTGGTTGGACGTGTTCTCCGCGGTGTGCCTGATCGGCGGCGCGCTGTCCTGCCTGTTCGGCGCGATCGGGGTGTTGAGCTTCCCGGACGTGACGGCCCGGCTGCAGGCGGCGACCAAGCCGCAGACCCTCGGGCTGATCCTGATCCTGATCGGCACCGCGGTGCAGCTCGACTTCATCTACGCCTCGGGGCTGATCCTGGTCGGCCTGTTCCAGATGCTCACCGCGCCGGTGCTGGCGCAGCTCGTCGGCCGGGCGGCGTACCGCGCAGACAGCATCGACCGGGAAACCCTGGTGGTGGACGAGCTCGGCGACCGCATCGAGCGGGAGCGGCGGGTTCGCTGACCCAGGTGGTACGCAGGCGTGTCGCGCTGCGCCAATCCGGCACAATTCGCGCGGGACTGATCACTCTCGGAGTCGAATATGATCAAATAGACCTGCATGGGTGACCGCCTGACTGTGTGGTCAACGGACGCGGCGTTAGAAGGGTGTGGAGCCATAATGTGGCGGACCGGCCGCGTGCTCGCTGGCCTCGCGATCACGTTGTTCCTCTTGTTCGCACCGCCCGCGTTGGCGGAGGGCGGAGCCGCGCCCACCGAAGCGCCGGTGGTCGTGCTCGCCCAGGAACCGGGCCCGCCGCCCGCTCCATCCGCCCAGCCGCCGACCGACGAGCGGCAGCGCCTCGCCATCGGCGTCACCGGCGTCGTGTTGATCGCGCTCGTGCTGTTATCCCGCAAGCTGAGGAAGAAGTCCGTCTTCTTCGTCAAGTGGAAGAAGTAGCAGAAGGCGATAAAACCTGGCGGGGTGGTCGGTTCTTTGCGGGATTATTTCGTGCCAATTCTCGCCATGGACTAGACCTAGCGCCGAACCTGTGGGATTTTCACAACTGGCCGCGTGCGCGGACCCGGCCCCGCCAGGGGTAACGGCGGCTCCAGTGCACCAGCCAAGGGGTATCTAGCCCCCCACCGACGTGGGCCGGCACCGGGAAGCCCCCCGACCGGTGTCGGCCCACACCTTTTCCTGGAGATCGCGCGAGTACGGTCGCTCGAAGTGACCTCGGACACTGCCCAGACCGCGGGACCCGCCTCGGCAGCCGACCCGGGTTGTTGCCGGCGCATTCGATTAACAATATGTAAATATCGCCGGGACTCGAATTCTTCGGTACTGCCGAATCGGCGCCACCCGTTCGTCGCAGTGTGGGTACCGGTGGGCTCCCGGCCGCGCATCGAGCCCGCGCCCCGGATCCGGATGATGCAGGATGGGCGCAAATGAGAACCACCCCGCTCCCGCGCCCCGATGCCGAACGTTCCGCCGCAGCGCACGCCCACTGCCGCGCCTCGGTGCAGCGCCACGAAGCGGAGCTGGTCGAGCTCTCCCGCAGCATCCACGCCGAGCCCGAGCTCGCGTTCGCCGAACACCGCAGCGCCGCCAAGGTCGCCGACCTGCTCGCCCGGCACGGCTTCACCGTCCGAACCCCGGTCGCCGGCCTGGACACCGCACTGGTCGCCGAGGCGGGCAGCGGCGAGCTGGTCGTCGGCATCTGCGCTGAGTACGACGCGCTGCCCGAGGTCGGGCACGCCTGCGGGCACAACGTCATCGCCGCCGCCGGAGTCGGAGCCGCGCTCGCGCTGGCAGAGATCGCCGACGACCTGGGCGTCACGGTGCGGCTGATCGGGACCCCGGCGGAGGAGACCGGCGGCGGAAAGGTGCTGATGCTGGAACGCGGCGTCTTCGACGACGTCGCCCTGGCGATGATGGTGCACCCGGGTCCGGAAGAGGTCTGCCGCCCGGCCTCGCTGGCCATCACCGACCTGGAGGTCCGATACACCGGGCGCGAGGCGCACGCCGCGGCGGCCCCGGAACTCGGCCGCAACGCGGCCGACGCGCTGACGGTCGCGCAGGTCGCCATCGGCCTGTTGCGGCAGCACCTGGAGCCGAGGCAGATGGTGCACGGTATCGTTACAGCAGGTGGCGCGGCACCGAACATCGTTCCCGCGCACACTGCGGCGGTTTACAACCTGCGTGCTGCCGAAGCGCGCTCCCTGCAGCGCCTGGAGAACCGCATTCGGGCCTGCTTCGAGGCGGGTGCGACGGCGACCGGATGTGAGCACGAAGTCGTGCAGATCTCCCCGGTCTACGCGGAGCTGAGCCCCGATGGATGGCTGTCGGAGGCGTACCGCCGCGCGATCACCGAGCTCGGGCGCGAACCGCTCGACCGGGGCGAAGAGCAGGGCCGGGTAATCGGCAGCACCGACATGGGCAACGTGACCCAGGCCTTGCCCGCGATCCATCCGATGATCGCGGTGGACTGCGGCGACGCGGTCAACCACCAGGCGGAATTCGCCGCAGCCTGCGCGACCCCGGCCGCGGATGGAGCGGTGCTCGACGGGGCAGTGGCGATGGCCTGGACCGCGGTGGCCGCCGCATTGGACGGCGCGCAACGAGATCGCCTGCTGGCGGCCGTGCGCGACCGGTCCGGTCGGAGTTAGTCGGAAGAGTTCTGCGCGTCGGGAGGCGTGGCGTGACCGTGGTGGATTCTCGTGGCCCGGAGCCGGGCCAGTCCCGGAACGGTGGTTCTGCGGTGGAAGAGGTGGATTGGGATGCGGCGGAGCGCTCCGCCGTCGCCCGGGGCACCCTCGTCGCGGCGGGTGTGGACGGGCCGAGTGCGCCCATCGGCAGCACCATGTCCAGGGTGGAATCCGCCGTGGACGACCTCGGTGCTGGTCGTGGACCGTCCTGGCTGGATGCCTGGCTGGACGAGAACGCGCACCGTGTGGTGGCCTGGCGACGGCACATCCACGCCTATCCGGAGCTTTCCCGCGCCGAGCACGAGACCACCGCGTTCCTCGCGGAGCGGCTCACCCGGGCCGGCCTGCGCCCCCGGATCCTCCCGGTGGGAACCGGCCTGGTCTGCGACATCGGCGGCGAGACCAGGCCCGGTCAGCGCACTGTGGCGCTGCGGGCCGACATCGATGCGCTGCCGCTGACCGAAGCCATCGGACTGCCGTATGCATCCACAGTGGACGGTGTTGCGCACGCCTGCGGGCACGACGCGCACACGACGGTCGTGCTCGGTGCCGCGCTGGCGCTGGCCGTCGCGCCGAACCTGTCCGGCCGGGTGCGGGTGATCTTCCAGCCAGCCGAAGAAGTGATGCCCGGCGGCGCCCTCGACGTGCTGGCCGCCGGCGCACTCGACGGAGTGGACCGGATCTTCGGGTTGCACTGCGACCCGCGGCTGCTGGTGGGCCAGGTCGGAACACGGGTCGGGGCCATCACTTCGGCGAGCGACCTGCTGGAACTCCGGCTGACCTCGCCCGGCGGGCACACCTCGCGCCCGCACCTGACCGCGGACCTGGTGCACGCGCTGGGCACCGTCATCACGGGCCTGCCGACGTTGCTGTCGCGCCGGGTCGATCCGCGCACCGGGACCGTCCTGACCTGGGGCGCGGTGCACGCGGGGGAGGCGCCGAACGCCATCCCGCAGGACGGCGTGCTCACCGGAACGCTGCGAACGGGCGACCGCGACACCTGGGCGAAGCTGGAGCCGCTGGTGCACGAACTCGTGCACAGCCTGCTGGCACCCCTCGGCGTCGGGTTCGACCTGCAGCACCGGCGCGGGGTGCCGCCGGTGGTCAACGAAGCGGAGAGCACCGAGGTGTTCCGGGCCGGGATCGCGGCGGGGCTCGGCGAAGACGCCCTGGCCAGCACGCCGCAGTCGTCCGGCGGCGAGGACTTCGGCTGGTACCTGGAGCACGTGCCGGGCTCGTTCGCCCGGCTGGGCGTGCACTCCGGGGTCGGTCGGGTCAAGGACCTGCACCAGCCGACGTTCGCGCTGGACGAGCGAGCGCTGTTCGTGGGCATCAGGGCAATGGTGAACACCGCCCTGACCAGCCTGGAACGCTGACCGCCACGGCCTTCCGCTCCCACCCACCGGGAGGCCGTGTTCGTCGGCCGCTCGGCGACGCTGTTCACCGCCGCGTTTGACCAGGCGAAGGGCCCGCCGGTACCTACGTGGCGATGGAGTCCTTCGAGGGTTCTTTTCTTTGCAAGGCCGCGAGGCCGCGGGGCCGCGAGGCCGCGGGGCCGCGAGGCGCGAGGCCGCGGGGCGCGAGGGCGCGTTCAACTTTGCCCACTCGGCGACCACTTCCCGCAGCGACCGCAGCAACGGCAGCAAGGAGTTCTTCACCATCATGCCGTTGCGCGGGACCGGTGAGCTGGCCGGGATCACCGGCGGCGGATTGGCCGTCGACGCCGACGGCACGCACTGGGTTTACGAGCTCCGGGCCGCTTCGCCGGAGTCCTGATGATCCCGGCCGATTCCACCTGATTGAGGTGTATCCGGTCGCGGCTGTATCTGTTCGCGGGGTTCCCGCCTCTTTAAAGGCATGACCGCGAACATCATCTCCCCCGAAGTGCGGCCGCCGGAGGCCGCCGAACACGACGGCCCGGGCAGCTGGCCTTCGCTGCACGGTGCCATGACCCACCGCGACGCGGAGCAGGTGCTCGGCTGCGCCGAGCTCGCGGCCGGTCTCGACGAAGGGGACTGGGTGGAGCCCTGGTACGGGGTGGTCATCCCGGCCGCCCGAGTCCACGACCAGCTGACCCGCGCAGCTGCCGCGCTGCTGCGCGCCGGGCCGCACGCCGTGCTGTCCGGCGCGACTGCGGCGGCGATGCACGGCTGCGATTCCGCAGCCGGCGGTGTTGTGCACGTGACCATCCCCTACGACCGCGAACTCCGCTCCCAGCCGGACCTCGTCATCCACCAGGCATGGGTCCGGGAGTGCGACGTCGTCGAGCTCGACGGACTGCGCACCCAGGCGTTGGACGTCGCCATCTGCGAGCTGCTGTGCACCGGCGAGCAGCGCCCAGCGCTGGATTGCCTTGAACAGGCGCTAGCCCAGCTGGGCGACACCGCCGAGCGCTTTCGGGCGCTCGTCGCCGAACGGCTCGCTCGGCGCAGAGATCGCCGGGGCACCCGGCAGGCCGCCGCCTTGCTCCAGCTCGCCTGGTCGAGGCCGCGCGGCGAGTTGGTCGGAGGTGCGCGATGAGCCCCCGGACATCAACTCGCGCGCCGCAACCGACCGGCTGCCTGGGCGGCCTCGCGCACTCCGGCGAACCGCGCGTAGGCGTCGTCGTAAAGCGCGGTTGGCCTCGCCTGGGTGCAACGGATCGGATGTCCCGACCAGGTCGCGGGCCACCTCGCTGATGCCGCGCCCCGCCAGCAGCGCGTGCGCGGTCCCGGCCGCGCCCCGGGCCCCGGCCTGTTCATCGGTGGTGCGGACGACCGGCAACCGTTCCTAGGGTGAGTGGCCATTATTGGTCATGTCATCCGAAGCCGGACTGATCCGGTGATCTCCCGAACGGTCGTGGAGATCTGGGAACAACACGAGTTGGGCACCTCGGTCCAGCATGGTCTTGTGACCACGGTGTGGAGTGCCCGCTGTCCTTGGTGCTGGTGTCGCCCGGGTGCCCGTGACGGAAGAACACCCGTGAGCGTTTTTGGGTGCCATAGCACCCAAAAACACTCACGGCGTCCCGCTTACCGAAACGCTCCTCGAGATCCGCATAACCGCGAACACCCCCGCCATGCCGGAGGTGTCGACCCTGCTCGGACGGCACTCGGTCGACTCGGTCGACTCGACCCGTAAATATCACAGCCTGGAGTGTTAAAAATTTCAAGATTGATGTTATTTTGGCGATGGGACGTGACACCAAGGTCCCCGTTGCGGACCACGACCGGGAAGGACGCGACGTGCCGCATCAACCCCGTTCCGAATCGGGAGCCGACCGCATTGAACTCGTGCTGCTCGACGTCGGCGGCCCCATCTACGACGACAAGGCCTACCGCGACGCGTTGCTGCGTGCCGCGCGCGAACTGGCGGCCGAAGACGGCCGGAGCATCGAGGAAGCCGAGTTCCAGCAGGTCTACGACGAGCGCCGCCAAACCCAGGGCGGGTCCCTGCGCACCGCGGTCGCCGAGCGGTTCCTCACCGCGCAGGACCGGCAGCGGTTGTCCGACCGCGCCGAGCGCTACTGGGAGTACCCGCCATCGGCGTTGCACCCCGACGTGCTCCCGACGCTGCGGCAGCTCGCCGGGCGCTACAAACTCGCGGTCGTGGCCAACCAGCGGGCGGTCGTCGTGGACGCGTTGCGCCGGGATGGCGTGGCCGACTTCATCGACATCTGGGCGGTTTCGGAGGTCGTCGGCGCGGAGAAGCCGGACCCGCGGATCTTCCAGCACGCCCTGCGGGAAGCCGGCGTTGAGCCGAAGCACGCGGCGCACGTCGGCAACCGCCTCGACACGGACGTGCGCGGCGCGCACCGCGTCGGGCTGCGCACGGTGTGGGTGGTGCGCGGCGAAGCTCCGCCGGAACCGACGCCGGAGCAGTTCGCCGAACCCGATGTGGCGGTGTACTCGCTGGCCGAACTGCCCGATGCCTTGGAGAGGTTGCAGGAGGCCCGATGAGCGAACAGCTTTCGACCGCGCTGGCGGCTCGCCGATGACCGAACTAGTCGCGGGTGTCGACGTCGCGACCGCCAACGTCCGGGTGCAGGTCCACGATCCGGCCGGCGGGGTGGTGGCCTCGGCGTCCCGGCCACTGCCGCAGCCGGTGCGGTCGCGCGGTGGACGCTCCGAACAGGACGCGACCACTTGGTGGCCCGCGGTCCGCGACTGCCTCGCCGAATGCACGACGGCATTGGGGCCGCGCAGCACCGAGATCCGCTCGCTTGCGATCTCGGCGACCTCGGGCACGGTCGTCCCAGTCGATGGCGACGGCGAACCGCTCACCGCTGCGCTGATGTACGACGACCGGCGCGCCGAAGCGGAAGCGCGGATCGCCGCCGAGGTCGGCGCGGACCGCTGGCGGCGCACCGGGATCACCCCGTCGGCGGGTTCCGGGCTGGCCCGGATCGGCTGGCTGGCGCGGCACCTCCCGGACGGCACAGCGCTGGTTTGCCACCCCCCGGACCTCATCGCCTGGAAGCTGGTCGGGCACCCCGTCGCCACCGACTCCAGCCACGCACTGAAGAGCGGCTACGACGCCGTGGCAGGCGAGTGGGAGACCGAGATCTTCGAGGCATTGGGCGTGCCGGACCGCCTGCTGCCGGAGGTCGTGCGCCCGACGGCGGTGCTTGGCGCCGTCGACGCGAGAGGAGCGGCGCAGACCGGCCTGCCGGTCGGCTGCGAGGTGCGCGCCGGGATGACCGACGGCTGCGCGGGTCAGCTGGCTTGCGGAGCAGTCGACGTCGGGCATTTCGTGACGGTCCTCGGGACAACCTTGGTGCTGAAGGGAGTTGCCGAGGAACTCGTGCACGACCCGGCTGGTGCGGTGTACAGCCACCTGCACCCGGACGGGATGTGGCTGCCCGGCGGCGCGGCGAACATCGGCGGCTCCGCACTGTCCGATTTGGACACCGCTGAGCTGCCGAGCCTGGACGCGGCGGCGACCGAGCGGGGACCGGCCAGCGTGGTCAACTACCCGCTGCGCGGCGAGGGGGAGCGGTTCCCGTTCGTCGCCGAGCACGCCACTCGGTTCGTGCTGGGCGCGCCGAAGGATCGGATCGACGAGTACCGCTCCCGCCTCGAAGGCGTCGCCTTCTGCGAGCGGCTCGCGCTGGAGCGGCTGGCCCAGCTCGGTGCCCCGGCGGAAGGCGCCGTGCGCACCGCAGGCGGCGGCGCCCGCAGCATTGCCTGGTGCCGGATCCGGGCGTCGGTCCTGGACGCCCCGGTGCTGCGCGTCCGAGGCGCGGGAACCGCGCTTGGTGCGGCGCTGCTGGCGGCCAGCGGTTCGGTCTACCCGGACCTGAGCACGGCGGCAGCCGCGATGGTGCCCGGGGGCGAACTCGTCGAGCCGGTGCCGGCGGAGGTGCCCCAACTGGACGACAGCTACCGGCGCTTCCTCGACGAGCTCCGCACCCGGGGCTGGATCTCCGCGACCTGATCAGGATTCGGCGAGGGCTTCGGCGGCGGTGAGGCCCGGATCCAGGGCACCGCCGGATGACCGCAGGCCGGCAGCCCAGGACCCAGTCGACCTGCTCGGCGAACCGCTCGGCGATCCGTCCGGATCTCCTTCTCCGAGTCGACGCAGGAAATCCTTCGCAATGGCACGGGTTTTCGCGCTCCCGCGGTGCGATCGACCCGGGGAACTGGTAATCGGACCGGATCCGCTCGTCCTCTTCGAGGACCGCGACGATGCGTGCAGTCCAGGCGATGTCACCACCGCTGGCCGGGGCCATGTGGGGCGGTGAAGGTGAGCATGTCGCGATGCCAGGTCGCGTCGTCAGCGGCCCTAAAGACGAACCCGCCGTCCCGCACGACTCGTTGTGAGCTTCGGCGACTCGGGCTTCGATCGCGTCTGCCCCTGGTGCTCCGCCACCGTGCCAACGCTGACGTGTCCTACCGCGATGTGGAACGACTCAGCGTGGCTGGAGTTCCGCGGTACGGCGCCAACTCGTGCACGGCGCGTCGGTCGAACTTGGAGTGATCCAGCAGCACCCGCTTGCCAGTGGTCTCCATCAGTGCGCGCTTGACCTGGATCGTCTCCTGCGAGCGGTGCAGGCAGTGCCCCTCGACCACCGCGGTGGTCGACATGAACAGCACGTCGGAGCGCATCGTGCGGGCCATGCTGGCCGTGTGCAGGCCGAGGAACGCGTCGTAGGGCGGCTGGTAGTCGCCGCCGAGTCCGATCAGGTGCAGGCCGGGTTCGCCGCTGAGCAGGTTGATCACGGAGAGGAAGTTCGTCACGACGGTGAGCGGACCCAGCGGGGCAAGCCGTTCGGCGACCGCCAGCGCACTGGTGCTGTCGTCGAGCGCAACCACTTGACCAGGCGAAACGAGTCGCACCGCGTGCTTGGCGATGCGGGCCTTCTCGTCGGCCGCGTCGGCGATCCGGGCCCGCACCGAGGTCTCAGCAGCGCGGTCGGCGTCGATGTCGCGCCGCCGCGCACCTTGCGCAGCCAACCTTGTTGTTCGAGGACGTCCAGGTCGCGGTGGATGGTCATCCCGCTGACGCCGTGCTTGGCGGCAGCCCCTCGATTCGGACGAACCCGCTGGCCAGCACTTCCTGGCGGATTTGCTCACGCCGGTCCTGCTGGTTGACCGGCATGCCGCCGTTCTCGGCCACGGACACCCCTCACCGCACGTGTGCAACCGGAGTGATTATCACACGTGAGACGTGATATTCGGGGTGGACGTCACGCGGTGTTCACGGGCCGACGTTGTGGCACGGCCGTTTGCGCAGCTTCTCGACGTAGTCCTCGGGAGCCCCCGCCGCTTCGGCGGCATCGGCCATCACGCCGAGATAACGCGCCGACGGCAGCCCGCCCTCGTAGGCGTCCAGCACGTACAGCCAGGCCAGCACCGATCCGTCCAGCGTCTGCACCCGCAGCCGCAGCTTCTTGTGCATGCCGAGCTCGGCGCCCTCCCAGTTGTCGAGCTGCTGCTCGTCCTCCGGGCTGACGTCGTAGAGCACCGTGAAAACCTGCGAACCCGGCTGCTCGACGATCGTGGCGAGGGCCCCTTCCCAGCCGTAGTCCTCGCCGCCGAAGGTCAGCCGCCAGTCCACCAGCCAGCCCGTTCCCGCCATCGGGGAGTGCGGGGCGCGCTTCATCATCTGGGCCGGATCCATGTTGGATCCGTACGCGGCGTACAGAGGCACGCCCAACAGGGTAGCGATCGACAGCCCGTGCGGCGGAGCGGACTACGTCACGAATGTGGGTAACTGTGACGTCCGGGCCGATCACGTCTTCCCCGCGGGATGACCGCGGGTGGTCTGCGCCACGATGGTCAACTCGGGCGGTACCACCCGAAATGACTGGACTTGTCGCAGCGTACGGTGAGTTCGGCGCCCACAAGGCAGGCGGACCGAGGAGGAGCGCGAAGTGACCCGCATCGTGATCATGGGAGGCGGCCCCGCGGGCTACGAGGCGGCGCTGGTCGCGGCTTCGAACGGGGCGGACGTCACGCTGGTCGAGCCGGAGGGCCTCGGCGGGGCGTGCGTGCTCTACGACTGCGTGCCGTCGAAGACCTTCATCGCGTCCGCGGGCGCCCGCTCCGCGTTCCGGGACGCGCGTGATCTCGGCATCCGCACCAAGAGCGAGGACTCCGACGTCGACGTCGCGGTCGTGCACGGCCGGGTCAAGGGCCTGGCGCTCGCGCAGTCCGCCGACATCCGCTCCAGGGTCCGCCGCGAGGGCGTGAAGATCCTGCCCGGCCGCGCGCGGTTCACCAACCCGACCAAGGGCATGGCCGTCCACCACATCGGCGTCGACCTCGCTGACGGCGGCTTCGAGGAGTTGGCCGCGGACGTCGTCCTGATCGCCACCGGCGCCACGCCCCGCATCCTCCAGGGCGCCGAGCCCGACGGGGAGCGGATCCTGACCTGGCGGCAGCTCTACGACCTGCCCGAACTGCCTGAGCACCTGGCCGTGATCGGCTCCGGTGTGACCGGTGTGGAGTTCGCCTCCGCGTACACCGAGATGGGCGTCAAGGTCACCATGATCTCCAGCCGCGACCGGGTGCTGCCGCACGAGGACGCGGACGCCGCTGCGGTGCTGGAAGAGGTTTTCGCCGAGCGCGGCACCGAGGTCGTCAAGCACGCCCGGGCGGAGAAGGTGGAGCGCACCGACTCGGGGGTGCTTATCCACCTCGCAGACGGGCGACAGGTCGAGGCCAGCCACGCGCTGATGACGGTCGGCTCGGTGCCGAACACCACCGACATCGGCCTGGAGCGGGTGGGCATCGAGCCCGACCGCGGCGGCTACATCCCCGTCGACCGGGTATCGCGGACCAACGTGCCCGGCGTCTACGCGGCAGGCGACTGCACCGGTCTGCTGCTGCTGGCATCGGTGGCGGGCATGCAGGGCCGCATCGCGATGTGGCACGCGCTCGGCGAAGGCGTCACGCCGATCAAGCTCAAGACCGTCGCGGCGAACGTCTTCACGCACCCGGAGATTGCCACGGTCGGGATCAGCCAGCAGGCGATCGACTGCGGAGACGTGCCCGCGCGGACCGTGATGATGCCGCTGGCCACCAACCCGCGGGCGAAGATGGAAGGCCTGCGGCGCGGTTTCCTGAAGGTCTTCTGCCGCCCGCAGACCGGCGTGGTCGTCGGTGGCGTCGTGGTGGCGCCGAACGCCAGCGAGCTGATCCTGCCGATCGCGCTCGCGGTGCAGAACCAGGTGACGGTGGACAACCTGGCGAACACGTTCTCGGTGTACCCGTCTCTGTCCGGCTCGCTGACCGAGGCCGGTCGCCTGCTGATGCGCCACGACGACCTGGACTGAGCGCCGACCGGTCGGCTGGGACTTCCCGGCCGACCGGGTTGATCCGCGGATTCGCGCTCCGGCGCCAGCGTCGCGCAGCGGAGCTCCGAAACCGCCCCCGGGGGGTCTGCTGCTCGACGTGACTTCCGCTTCACCAGGATGATCACCGCACTGATGCTGCTCGGCAACACATACCCGCTGTGCCGAAACCGGCCTCGTTTGCGACCGTTGTTGGTGGGTGCACCCGCCGCACCTGGCGGGCCCGGTGGAAAGGGACACGCGAGGCCATGAGTGAGCTGCCGGTGTTGATCTACGACGGCGACTGCGGGTTCTGCACGCGTAGCGTGCGGCTTGCGGAGCGGTTGCCGGTCCGCATACGCATCCAGGCTTGGCAGGAGGCAGATCTCGCGGCGATGCGGACAACCGCGGACCGGGCCCGGCACGAGGTGCTGTGGGTGGCCACGTCCGGTCGGGTGTTCGGCGGCGCGGCCGCGGTCGCGGAGCTGCTCAAGGAGTGCCGCGCGCCGTGGCCGGTGCTCGGTTGGGGCATGTCCGCCCCGGTGCTGCGGCTGCTGGCTGATCGGGCGTATCGGTGGGTCGCGGCGAACCGCTTCCGACTGCCTGGTGCCACCCCGGCCTGCCAGCTGCCACCCGCCGAACGTCCCGGCCATTCGGATCGTTCCTGACCGACGTCGATCTCGGCCAAAAGTACTAGGAGTGGTTGCTTCTTTCCTGGCCGATCGGTTGATCTGGGCTGCCAATTCGGCTGAGCCGCCGGACCCCCGCCGAGCCGTAACTTGGATGTCGTTCGGGGGTACGAAAAGGCCCGTGCCCTCCGCTCCAGGGGACCGGCGGAGGGCACGGCCGCAATCCAGACTTGGTGCGTCTTGAGCACCAGAGCGGCAGGAATGGCGAGGTGGCTTGAGATGTACGGGAAGGCGTTCGCACCGGAGTACCAAGGGCAGCTCCGGGACATGTCGGTCAACACGGCCTACGAGGACGTGCTGGCGGCGGCGTTGGAACGCGAGTCGCAGGCGGTGGACGAGGGCTCCGGGCTGGAGCTCGCGCAGGCGCGCCTGGCGGTTGCGGAGGCGTACCGGCGCCTCGGCCGGCTTGACGAGGCGGACGCGGCGTGGCGTGCGAGCTACCGGGCGGCCCGCGACGCGGGCGAGCAGGGCGCGATGGCGTGGGCGCTGTGGAGCGGCGGCACCCTGGCCCGGCAGCGCGGGCAGATGACCGCCGCGGTGCGCTGGCTCAGCTCCGCGCGGGACCTGGCCAAGAAGGCCGGTGAGCTGATCGCGTACGGCTATTCGGTCGCCGGAATCGCCGAAACGCTGCGGATCCGGGGGGATTACGAGGAGGCCCGCGTGCTCCACGAGGAGCTGCTGGCGGAGGCCCGTCGGCGGGGCGAGTGCCGGCACACGGTGTGGGCATTGGAAGGCCTGGCGCAGCTCGACCGCAACGCGGGCGATCTGGACTCCGCTTGGCGGCGGTTCGAGGAGGCCGCCGAGATCGCCGAAGCGGGCGGGGATGAGCGGGGCCTCGCCTGGGCGTTGCGGGGGCTGGCGGACGTCATGTCGTTACGCGGGGAGCACGACGAGGCGCTGCGCCTGCTGTCGCGGGCCGAGCAGATCTGCCGCCGGATGGACCTGACCAGCGCCCTGGCCTACAACCGCAAGATGCGCGGCAATGTCCTCTTCCGCGCGTGCTGGTACGGGGAGGCCGCACGCACCTACCGGGATGCGCAGAACATGTTCCGGTCCATCAACGAACCGCGCGGTGCCGCGCTGGCCGAGCTGGGCTTGTTGAAAAGCCTCGACAAGCTGGGCCGACCACGACCGGTCACCGAAAGGGATCTGCGCGCCCTGCGGGACGCGTTGGACAGCCGGGAACTGCGGCACACCAGGCGAATGGTGGAGGAGGCGATCAGCGAAATGGCAGAGATCGCGGCCTGAGCGCTCCGCCTCGTGCGCGCGAAACACTGGATACGACTGGGTGTTCTCCGCTTCTGGCCGCGGGGTCTGGAACGGAAGCTGTGCCCCAATTCCCGGCCGAGCCCGAAGTAGTGGCGGAAGTTATAGATCAGCGGGCCCCACTCCGCTGGGTCGACGTGGTGGGTGCCGGGAACCACGAGGCGTGGGTCGCAGCGCACCCGCAGCACCTGCGCCTCGATGATGCGGAAGTTCTCGGCGGCATCTGCCTGCACCCGAGTCGCCCGGGCCTCAAGCTGAACCGGGCACTCGGCGACGCGGGGCGGGTGCACCAGGTCGGACGGCTCCGGGCGAAGTCCGGCGGCGCCGAACTTTTCCGGCTCGGAGCGGAACACGCCGCGCTTTTGGTCCGGAACCGGGTTCCGGCCGGTCAGGGGCGCCAGCCGCTCAACGGCGGACGCCTGCTCGGGTGCCGGGAAGTTGATCATGCGCCCATGCGGACGACATGGGCGCGAGGTTGGCCGTGCCGTCCGAGTTCTCGGTCGACAACAGCACGACCGGCGTCCCGAAGTACAGGATGCTCGGCGCGATGGTCACGTGGTCGACCGCAGCACTGCTATTGGTTCGGGCGTCGTTGCCGGGCGTCATGGTGTCCATGACCAGCAACTGTAGGGAGGTGTCGTTTCGGTGAAGGCCGAACTGTTGTGGGCGACGTCGTGAGTTTTTGCGCCACTGCACGGAGTTCCGCACCGGCTTTGCTGCTGATCGGTTCCCCGTGGCCGAAGCAGGCGACCTCGGTGTCGAGTTCGGCGAGGCAGTGGAACGACTCGATGGTCCGCGCGCGATCCACGTTGAACGTGCCGAGCATCAGCTCGCCAACGTTGGCGATCGTGTCCCCAGTGAAGAGAATTCGGCTCTTTGACAAATAAACAGCGATGCTCCCATCGGTGTGCCCCGGGATGGAAATCACCCGCGCGCCGCCCGCGAAGTCCAGCACGTCTTCGTCGCCGAGTTCGTGGTCGACCGGGCAGGGCGGCGCAGGCGAAACGTTAGGGTTGCTCCCTCGAGCAGAGGGCGTTCCCAATCGAGCAGCACGGGCTCGGCCTTCTTCCGCTCGCCCCGGACGACGGGCGCGTCGGCGCCGTGGGCCAGCACCGGCGCACCGGTAGCGGCGCGGAGCTCGGCGGCCGAACCGACGTGGTCCTCGTGCCCGTGGGTGATGACGATCCGCTCCAGATCGATGCCCAGTTCGGTCAGCAGCCCCGTGTTGGCCGAACCGGAATCGGCGATCACGGTGTCGATGAGGGTCGCGGAGCGGACCTCGTGCCACAGGTAGGCCTGTCTGGATTCGAGCCGCAGCATGTGGAGGTTCGGCGCGATCTCGATCACGTCCATGCCACCAACTTAAGCCGCGGTTCGGGCGGCGCTCGCCGTTTCCGTTGCGGGTGAACGTGTTCGCTGCGTGACCGGCCGCACAGCACGCGCGCCTTGGCGAAATGGACGCGACATCGGGCGGGCTGTCCGTTAGGCTCGAACGATGGCCCAATGGCAGCAGTTCTACCACTGATCAAGCCGCCGCGAACGCGGCGATGTTCAGGCGATTTCACCGTCTGACCCACGGCGCTTCGACGCGCATCCCGTTCCCCGGTCGGGGGATTCGTGCACACTCGTGAAAACCCGGGTGCTGACTGCTGGTCTCCGGCTGTCCGCGTGCCGATGTTCTGTGACGAGTGGCTGATGCGGTCGTGCGCTGCGATCCGAGCTACCTTTCGCGCTGCTCGCTGACCGAGGGCGCTTCTGATCAGGAGTAGAACCAGATGGCCAAGACGGCTCAGAACAGCTTCCGCACCAGGCCCGCGCACATCGCGTTCATGTCCATCCCGGCGCACGGACACGTCAACCCTGGACTGGGGTTGGTCACCGGTCTGGTGGAGCGCGGGCACCGCGTCACGTACGCCACGACCGATGACTTCGCGTCACAGGTCGAGGAGGCCGGTGCGACGCCGGTCCGCTACACCTCGACGTTGCCGGGGCCCTCGGCCGCCACGCAAGAGTGGCCGGAAGAAGAGGTCCCGGCCCTGACGATGTTCCTCGACGAGACCATGGCCGCAGTGCCGCAGCTCGAACGGGCGTACGCGGCGGACCGTCCGGATCTCATCGTGTACGACATCGCGGCCTTCCCCGCCCTCGTACTGGCCGAGAAATGGCAGGTGCCCTGCATCCAGCTGTCTCCGACCCACGTCTACTTCGAAGGCATCGAGGAGACCTTCGGCATCGAACCGTCGCCCGAGTCCTCCGCGGTGCACGCCAGGTACGACGAGTACTTCGTCCGGCAGGGTGTCGAGGTGACCTTCCAGGACATGGGGAAGCCGCGCCGCGGCATCGTGACCATTCCCCGGACGTTCCAGTACGGGGAGCGGGTTTCAGACTCGTTCGACTTCGTCGGCCCGATGCTCACCGACCGGGCATTCCAGGGGGATTGGCAGGCCCCGGATTCTCGTCCGGTGCTGGTGATCTCGCTGGGCTCGGCCTACAACCACCAGTTGGAGTTCTACCGCAATTGCCTGCGGGCGTTCGCCGACCTCGACTGGCACGTGGTGATGTCGGTCGGGCGGTCCACGGACCCGGCGGAACTCGGTGAGCTCCCGCCGAATTTCGAGGTGCGGCAATGGATTCCACAGCTCCGGGTGCTGTCGCAGGCGAGCGCGTTCATCACGCACGCGGGCATGGGCGGCACTATGGAGGGCCTGTCCCACGGGGTGCCGCTGATCGCGGTTCCGCAGGCGACCGACCAGTTCATGAACGCGGCCCGGATCGAGGAACTTGACCTGGGAACCCGGCTGGACTGCGAGACGGTCACCCCGGAGCAGCTCCGGGAGGCCTTGGAGCAGATCACCACGAGTGAGGTGGTTCGGCTGCGGTTGAATGAAATGCGGCAGGAGATCCAGGAAGCCGGTGGCTTGCGGCGGGCCGTCGAAATCCTCGAATCCATGCTGTGACGACCGATGTCGAGGTGGGCTGCCGGGCAACCCCGGTGGCCCACCGTTCCGCAACGCGAAGCAACCACGGCTAGCCGAGGCGTTCGCTGGCGGCCGTAGCGAGCCGCCCGGCCTGCGCCACGTCCCCGATCAGCCTGCCGTGGCGCTTGACCACCCGGCCGGCGACCAGCACCGTGTCGACGTTGCCCGGGTGTGCCGCGAGCACGAGCGCTTCGGCGGATGCGTTGAGCGGCGAAAGTTTCACGTCATCGGCCCTCGGCAGTACGACGTCGGCTTCCTTGCCCGGCGTCAGCGAGCGGGTGCGGTCTGCCACGCCGCAGGCTGCTGCACCCTGAGAGGTCGCCCAGCGCAGAACCTCCCTTGTGGACAGTTTCCTTCCTGAGGGCGATGGTGCGCGCCTCGACCGCGATCCGCAGCTACGTGAACATGTCGCCTGCTGCGGCGGTTCGCTGTCCACGCTGAGGATTGGTGCGAGGCCGGCGTGCAGCAGGCGTTCGATCGTCGGCAGGCCCAGCCCGGGCCTGGTCAGCTCGATCTGCGACGCGATGGAGATGCTGACGCCGTGGTCGGCCGCGAGCTCGTGGTCGCCGCAACTCGAGACGTGCACGAAGGTGAGATCCGGCAGGAGCAGGCCCGCTCGTCCGGCAGGGCTACGTAGTCGTTGCCGGAGACGTGCATGGTGATCGGGATCCCGAGCTCGCGCGCCATCCTGAAGTCTGCGGTGGTGACTTCAGGGACCGTGCTGCGTGGCCCGCGTGCGCCCATGGCCAGGGTGAGCAGGCCGTCGTCAACGGGTATCTTCTCCCGCAGCTGGCGCAGGTCGGCCGGATTCGGCTCGGTGCTGTTCGTCAGCCAGCAATCCGCATCGGTGTACGGCCAGCCGTGTGCGAAGACGGCGTGGATCCCGGTCGCGCAGCGCATCGAGGCCCGCATCGGCATGGGCATGGGTGTTCTGGACGTGGGCACAGTCCACGAGGGTCGTCACGCTGCTGTCGAGTGCCGTCAAGGCTCCGGCAAGGTGCCCGCGTACCCGTCCGCCGGTCGAATCCGAGGCCCGATGCGGTGGAAAGTCTCCCTAAGTAGTGTCGGAAACCCCAATCCGCGCCCCGATGCCGCACCACGGTCTGCCAGATGTGGCGATGGGTGTCCACGAACCCGGGCAGCACGAGCACGCCGGTCGCGTCGATGGTCGCCGCGCCGACCGCCGGCATGTCGGGACCGATTGCGATGATCCTGCGGCTCAAAGTTGGAATTCGCGGTGGAGGTAGCTATACCTTAGGGACGCGCTCGTTGCCGGGAGGAGCGGACGTGCCTGAAGCGAGGTGGACGTGATGCCAGCGACGATCACTGGCCTGCGGACGTACGACATCCGGTTCCCCACCTCCCGCGAGCTGGACGGCTCGGACGCGATGAACCCGGACCCGGACTACTCGGCGTCCTACGTCGTGATCGGCACGGACTCGACCGACGGCCTGGAGGGGCACGGCTTCGCCTTCACCATCGGCCGCGGAAACGACGTGCAGACCGCGGCGATCAGGGCGCTGGAACCCGCACTGGTCGGTCGCGCCGTAAAGGAAACCCTGGACGACCTCGGCGGAATGTGGCGGGAGCTGGTGCACGACTCACAGCTGCGCTGGCTGGGGCCGGAAAAAGGCGTGGTGCACATGGCGATCGCGGCCGTGGTCAACGCCCTTTGGGACCTGAAGGCCAAGTGGGCGGGCAAGCCGTTGTGGCAGCTGCTCGCCGAGCTGGCGCCGGAGCAGCTGGTCGAGCTCGTCGACTTCCGATACCTCAGCGATGCCCTGACACCGGGCGAGGCATTGGAGATCCTGCAGCGGGCCGAGCCGAGTCGGGCGGAGCGCGCGGCGCAGCTCCGGGACGGCGGCTACCCGGCGTACACCACGACTCCGGGCTGGCTCGGATATTCCGACGAGAAGTTGCGGCGTCTCTGCCGGGATGCGGTCAAGCAGGGGTTCCGGCAGGTGAAGCTAAAGGTCGGAGCGGACCTGACGGACGACGTCCGGCGGCTGCGGATCGCCCGCGAGGCGGTCGGGCCGGACATCCGCATCGCGGTCGACGCCAACCAGCGCTGGGACGTGGGAACCGCGATCGACTGGATCCGTGAACTCGCCCCATTCAACCCGTGGTGGGTGGAGGAACCGACCAGCCCGGACGACGTCCTGGGCCACGCCGCCATCGCGCAGGCGATCGCGCCGGTCCGGGTCGCCACCGGCGAGCACGTGGCGAACCGGGTCGTGTTCAAGCAGCTGTTGCAGGCGAACGCCCTGTCCTACCTGCAACTGGACGCCGCGCGCGTCGCCGGGGTCAACGAGAACGTGGCGATCCTGCTGCTTGCCGCGAAGTTCGGGGTGCCCGTGTGCCCGCACGCGGGCGGGGTCGGCCTATGCGAGCTGGTGCAGCACCTGGCCATGTTCGACTTCGTCGCGGTGTCGGGATCCATGGACGACCGGGTCATCGAGTACGTCGACCACCTGCACGAGCACTTCGTCGACCCGGTGAGGCTCAGCGGCGGCAACTACCTGGCCCCGAGCCGCCCCGGGTTCTCCGCGCAGCTGCGACCGGAGGCGATGGTCGACTACGCATACCCCGACGGCACGGTTTGGAAGTCGATCGCCGGGGGGACGGTGGCCTAATGAGCGAATTCGCCGGTCAGACCGCCGTCGTCACCGGAGGTGGTTCGGGTATCGGCTTGGCGGTGGTCACCGAGCTCGCCGCACGCGGCGCCGCGGTCGCAGCCCTCGACCTCGACCCGTCCGGCGTGCCGGCGGACGTGCTGGGACTGCGCTGCGACGTGGTCGACGAGGAGTCGGTGTCCCCGGCGGTCGAGCAGGTCGCGCATCGGCTCGGCGGTGTGGACGTCCTGGTCAACAACGCTGGGATCGGTGCGCAGGGCACGGTCGAGACCAACCACTACGACGAGTGGCGCCGGGTCTTCGACGTCAGCGTCCTGGGCATCGTGCGCACGACCCGAGCGTGCCTGCCGCATCTGCGCGAGTCGTCGGCCGCGGCGATCGTGAACACCTGCTCGATCGCGGCCACGGCGGGGCTGCCCAACCGGGCGCTCTACAGCGCGAGCAAAGGCGCGGTGCTGTCGCTGACCTTGGCGATGGCCGCCGACCACGTGTCGGAGGAAATCCGCGTCCACTGCGTCAACCCGGGCACCGTCGATACGCCCTGGTTGCGCCGGCTGCTCGCGGCCGCCGACGATCCGGACGCGGAACTGCGTGCGCTGCAGGCCCGCCAGCCCACCGGGCGGCTCGTGTCGGTGGCCGAAGTCGCCGCGGTCGTCGCCTACCTGGTCGGTCCGGCGGCCGGGTCCACCACCGGCACGGCGCTCGCGGTGGACGGCGGGATGCAGGGCCTGCGCCTGCGGAAGAACTGAAGGGACCTGGAGATGCAGCGAATTGCCTTGCACACCAAGCTCAAACCCGGCAAGGAAGCCGAGTACGAGCGGGTGCACGCGGTTATCCCGGCCGAACTCGACGCGGCGCTGCGAGCTGCGGGCGTGCACAGCTGGCGGATCTGGCGCGACGGCCAAGACCTCTTCCACGTGGTGGAGGTTGAGGACTACCGGGCGATGCGGCGTGCCTTGCGCGGCCACCCCGTGAATGTCGCCTGGCAGGCCACGATGTCCGAGCTCCTGGCCGTCGAGGACGACTACTCGGGCGCGGACACCGGGTTGAAGCAGGTGTGGGAGTTACCCAGAAGCCACGGCGCATGAAGTCGGATCGGCTGGGTGGGTCCGAGGTTTCGGTCTCGGCGCTGGGGTTCGGGGGCTCCGTGATCGGCAACCTGTACCGCGCAGTGGACGAAGACACCGCGCTCGGTGCGGTAGATGCGGCGTGGGGCGCAGGAATCCGTTACTTCGACACTGCTCCGCACTACGGGCTGGGACTGGCCGAGCGTCGGCTCGGCCGAGCCCTGACCGGGCGCCCGCGGGACGAGTTCGCCGTGTCCACCAAGGTCGGCAGGCTGCTGGTGCCCGATCCGCGAGGCGCGGGGATGCAGGACGACGCGGGTTTCGAGGTTCCCGCCGATCACCGGAGGGTTTGGGACTTCAGCGCCGACGGGGTGCGGCGCTCGTTGGATGACAGCCTGCGGCGGCTCGGCCTGGACCGCATCGACTTGGTGCTGATCCACGACCCGGACGACCACTGGGCGCAGGCCGTCAGCGAGGCGTACCCGGCCTTGCACGAGCTGCGGGCCCAGGGCGTGATCGGCGCAATCGGGGTCGGCATGAACCAGTGGCAGATGCTGGAGCGGTTCGTGGCGGAAACCGATGTGGACGCGGTGCTGCTCGCGGGCCGGTACACCTTGCTCGAACAGTCCGCAGTGGACAGCATGTTGCCGGCGTGCCTCCGGCGCAACGTGTCGGTCCTCGCCGCCGGCGTCTTCAACGGCGGTGTGCTGGCCACCGACGAGCTGGGGCCGGAAGCCATGTACGACTACGCCCCGGCCGCGCCGGAACTGCGAGCGCGCGTGGCCCGCATGGCGGAGGTGATCCACCGCCACGGCGCGAGCGTCCCGCAGGTTGCGATGGCCTTCGCCGCAGAACATCCTGCGGTCGTGAGTGTCGTGGTGGGGGCCCGGTCGGCCGCGGAGGTCCGGGGCAACGCCGAACTGTTCGATCGACCGGTGCCAGCGAAGTTGTGGGGCGACCTGATCGCAGCAGGACTGCTCCGGCCAGGCTTGCCACTACCCACCGGATATCGGGCTCGAAGCCGACATCGGGGATGAACCGCTCGTTCGATTGACTTCGAGTGCGCTGGAGGTCCTAGCGTGGGTGTGATCATCCAGTGAGCCGAGGGGATTCCCCATGACCGTGTTGGTGAGCGGCGCGACCGGCAACGTAGGGCGTCGTGTGGTCGATCGTCTGCTGGCGGCCGGAGCGCCGGTGCGGGCGCTGACCAGGCGGCCGGAAACGGCCGGGCTGCCCGGCGGTGTCGAGGTCGTCGGTGGCGGCCTCACCGAGCCGGATGTGCTGGCGAATGCGCTCGCCGGCGTCGACCGCGTCTTCCTGTTCCCGGTGCCCGAAGGCGTCGGGACGTTCGTCGAGCAGGCGAAGGCGGCCGGCGTCCGACGTATCGTGCTGTTGTCCTCGAAGGCGGTGGAGTCCGCCGACAACAACCCGATCGGCGAGCGGCACCGCGTGCTCGAAGAGGCGGTGGCGGCGGGCGGCTTCGAGTGGACCTACCTCCGGCCCGGCCCGTTCTCGACGAACTCCTTGGCCTGGGCCGAATCGATCCGCGCCGAAGGCGTCGTCCGCGAGCCGTACGCCAAAGCGCGGCAGTCGCCGATTCACGAGGACGACATAGCGGCAGTGGCGGTGACCGCCTTGCTGGAGGAGGGGCACTCCGGGGTGTCCTATCCGCTGAGCGGGCCGGAATCCATCACGGTGGGCGAGCAGGTGCAGGCGATCGGCGCCGCGATCGGCCGGGAGATCAAGCTTGAGGAGGAGACTCCTGAGCAAACCCGCGCCCGCTGGGTCGCTGACGGCGTTCCGGCGGGCGTCGCAGACACGCTGCTCTCCTACCGGCAGCAGAGCGCGCAGAACCCGGAGGTACCGGTGCGGACGGTCGAGCAGGTGACCGGGCGTCCCGCACGCACCTTCACCCAGTGGACCGTCGACCACGCCGACGACTTCCGTTGATACTGTCCGGAAAACCGGTCGCCGACGTTGCCCGAGACCCATTAATCTCGGGCCATGGCGATTGTTTCGGTGCTTTACCACCCCGGTGAGCGACTGCCGGAGCCCGGTCTTCCGCTGCCGCCCGACCTCACGGTAGTGGAGCTGCCGCTGCCCCACGGCGACGTGTGGCAGCGCCTCGGCGTGCTGTACCCCGCTGTCGCGGACGAGGTAGCTCGTGCCGTCGACCGAGGTGCGGTTCCGACTGTGGTGTCCCGGGGACTGCATGGTTTCCCTCGCCGTTCTCGCCGGGCTGCAGCGGATGGGGACCGATGTGCCGATCGTCTGGTTCGACGCGCAGGGCGACGTGCAGATCCTGGAGACCACGGAATCCGGTTACGTGGGCGGAATGCCGGTGCGGATCGCGGTCGGCTACCGCGCCGAGCTGATCGCGGACCGGCTCGGGCTCCGCCCACTGCCGGAGAGCCGTGCACCGAACCTGGCACCCCGAGAGCACAACGGCGAAGCCAGATCAAGAGTGCTGGCTGACCTGCTGGCGGCGAGCAACGCGCCGCGCTAGTCGATCTGCCGGGACAGCAACGATTTCGTCCGGCGCGACCAACGATGCACGGCCACGTCCGGTGATCTTGGAGACCGATCGCCGGACTTCCCGAAGCCGGAAATGCCACACCGCCATGCCGCGACGAGTCGCCCCTCGACCGGCGCGCGGCGGTGCCATGAGCCGGGTGGTGCGATTCGGCAGGCACCACCCGGCCACAACGTCCAAGCCGAGGTGCTCGGCGGCTCAGCCCTTTTGGGTGACCACCACGAGACGAGTGGTGTCATGGCTGGCATCCAGCGCGAAGACGCCGACTCCGCCGACCACCGCGTCCGGGATCCGGGTGCCCACGGGCAGCGGCTTGCAGCTGCTTTCCCGGTCTTCATCCCACTCGCTTTCCACGCGCGCCGATCCGGGCGGAACCCGAACAAGCCGACCTCACCTCGAATCGGACAAATCATCAGAACCCGGAAGGTTCAAGCCGGCCGTGGGACTGGGGCCGAGTTGATCAAGCTCGAATGTGCCCTGCTTGGCTTGATCGACGAAAAGTGGCGCCGTTCGGTTTCGTCGATCCGAGAACGGTTTGAGCCAAGGTGCTCGTGGGGGAGCGAACGCGGCTTGGTCACGTCGGGTGCGCGGCCGCGTACTGTGCGAATCGCCGCCGTGCAAGTATCGGGAGTGACGTTGGTCACTCGGTATCGATTCGATGTTTTTCCCAGTGCATAAAGGCAATCGAGCGAAACCGCATGTTCCCCCTTGGGGTGCCCGCTCGGGCGTGGCGCGACCCGTTCGCGGATCGGGCGCTGCATCGGCGTGTGGCATCGTCAGGGACCCAAAGCGATGCGCGAAGGCATGAGGAGAAGATGGGCATCAGGAAAGCGCAGGCGCTCACCGTGGCGGCCCTGGTCGCCGGCGGTGTGCTCGCGGCCGGAGTCGTCACCGCGCAGGCCACGGGCGGCAGTCCGAGTCCGTGCCGGGCGAGCGCCAAGGCGTGCGTGAGCCTGTCGACTAAGCAGGCCTGGCTCCAGGGCAACGGGACCACCAGCTATGGCCCAGTTCCGATCACCAGCGGCAAGATTGGATCGGAGACCCCGACCGGTGTCTTCCGGGTGCAGTGGAAGGACGCCGACCACCGCAGCAGCGAGTTCAACAATGCGCCGATGCCGAATTCGGTGTTCTTCACCGACACCGGCGTCGCCTTCCACGAGGGAAGCCTGCGAGCCCAGTCCAACGGCTGCGTGCACCTGTCCACGACGGCGGCGAAGCGGTTCTTCGACACCCTGAACCCAGGCGACGAGGTCCAGGTCGTCCCCTGACGCCGAACGGAGCAAGGCTTATCGGCGGCGCGAGTCGTGATGTAGCCAGGCCGGTTCGTTCGTGGCACGGGTGCGTCCGGTCGATGCGGGCTCTCGTTCGCCCGAAGGGGTGGCATATGCCAATCGGTATTTGCCTGAAACGGTGTTGTGTTTAGGGTGGACGCACGCGAGTGACGTTCGCGTCCCGAAACCCAGTCACCGATTTCGCAGGTCGATGGCTGGTCCATGGGCTGCGGCGTTTGGTCAGCACCCTAGGTTGGCCAGACGCCGCAGCTCTCCGGGTGCGGAACTCGTCAACGTCGCGCAGTTCGCAGATGTGGCCGTCGAGGCGCGGGGCTGGTCGGCCGGTGCCGCTGGTCTTCCCCGGGAACACCGACCGTGAAACGCGGCGCAACCCCTCGAGAATGCGGGTCGCGCCTCTTGCCGGTCGATAACTATGTCCAGTGTGGACGGATGTTTCACTCGGCCCTGCCGAAAGACTGGGTTTCCGAACGACCTACCCAGAGCGCCCGCCCGGCAGGTGTTGCCGGGCGGGCGCTCGATACGTTCGGAACTGGCCGTTAGGCGGAGCGCGACGCGACGTCTTGCTCGATGCGCTCGAAGATGTCGGAGTCGGTGTCCCTCTGCCATTCAGGCATGGCTTCCCAGTCAGCCATGTACGCGGGCTTGGGGGCGTCGAAGGGTTTGAAGATCTGCCCGATCCAGCACAGCGCCACGAATCGCCCCTTTTGCTCGCGGGTGAGCTTGGCCGTTTTGCCCTCAGTCGCGAGGGGGCAAGTTGTCGCTTGACCCCGAGGTAGCCGAGAAAGCCGCCAAACGCGTTGAAGATGAGATTCGGGAACTGGCCAAGCTGGTACGTGACGCGGACAAGTTTGCTCAGGTGTCTGGCGCAACGCTGCCCACGCCGCCGCGGTGGGATCTTCCGGTCGCGGTATCTGCTCTGTACTGGTCGACGCAGGCGGTGGCGTCGTTCAGATTAAGATCAGCGGAATCACGAAGGACGACGTTCCTGACCCCTGCGGAGAAGCTGAAAGGTTGCTCGACAGCTTGAATCGAGGCTTCCCCAGTAGCGGCTTCTGGACCCGCTGAATGGCTCGCCGTTGCGGAACAGCAAGCCAATGGCAACGGAGCCGAGCCCGCCCAAGTCATTGCGCGGGGTCTGATCGGCGAGTGGGACACGCTCCCAGTGACACGGCGGCGTGACCTGCTTTCGCGACTGGTTCGCAAGGTGCAGATCACGCCGCCGCAACGACGCTACGGGCCAGCGGGTATCGCGATCAACCCTGCCTGGGAGCCCGAAACGTCTGTCGTAGATTCACTGCAACAGTAGGTCTTTAGGACACCCAGTCGAAGGTCTTCGTAACAGCTTTCTGCCACTGGTGGTACTGCTTTTCGCGGAGCTCCGTCGGCATCTGCGGGTCCCACTGCTTGTCCTTGGCCCAGTTCGAGCGGATGTCCTCCTCGCTGGTCCAGAAGCCGACCGCGAGGCCCGCCGCGTAGGCCGCGCCAAGCGCGGTGGTCTCTGCGACCACCGGGCGGATCACCGGGACGCCGAGGATGTCGGCCTGGAACTGCATCAGCAGCTCGTTGACCACCATGCCGCCGTCCACCTTCAGCGACTTCAACGGCACGCCGGAGTCGGCGTTCATGGCCTCGATCACCTCGCGGGTCTGGAACGCCGTGGCCTCCAGCACCGCGCGGGCCAGGTGGCCGCGGTTGACGTACCGGGTCAGGCCGACGATCGCGCCGCGCGCGTCGGAGCGCCAGTGCGGGGCGAACAACCCAGAGAACGCGGGCACGAAGTACGCGCCACCGTTGTCGTCGACGCTGCGGGCGAGCTGTTCGATCTCCGGGGCGGTGGCGATTATGCCGAGGTTGTCCCGCAGCCACTGCACCAGCGACCCGGTGACCGCGATGGAACCCTCCAGGCAGTACACCGTGTCGTTGCTGCCGATCTTGTAGCCGACCGTGGTCAACAGCCCGTTCTGGCTGATCACCCGCTCGGTCCCGGTGTTGAGCAGCACGAAGTTGCCGGTGCCGTAGGTGTTCTTGGCCTCACCGGGCGACAGGCAGGCCTGCCCGAAGGTGGCAGCCTGCTGGTCGCCGAGGATGCCGGCGATCGGGATTCCCCCGAACACACCGCGTTCCCGGAACGTCCCGTACACCTCCGACGAGGACCGGATCTCCGGCAGCATCGCCGTCGGCACCCCGATCTCGGCGCAGATGCCGGCGTCCCATTCGAGCCGCTCCAGGTCCATCAGCAACGTTCGGGAGGCGTTCGTCGGGTCGGTGATGTGCAGGCCGCCGTCCGGGCCACCGGTGCTGTTCCACAGCACCCAGGTGTCCATGTTGCCGAACAGCAGTTCGCCCTTCTCGGCGCGCTTCCGGGCACCGTCCACATTGTCCAGGATCCACTTCACCTTGGGGCCGGAGAAGTAGGTCGCCAGCGGCAGGCCGGTCTTGCTCTGGTACCGGTTCTGGCCGCCTTCGCCGGACGCCAGCGAGTTGACGATCTCGTGGGTGCGGGTGTCCTGCCAGACGATCGCGTTGTAGACCGGCTTGCCGGTCGTCTTTTCCCAAACCACGGTGGTTTCCCGCTGGTTGGTGATGCCGCAGGCCGCGATGTCCGAGGACACCAGGTCGGCCTTGGCCAGCGCGCTCGCGCAGACCTGCCGGGTGTTCTGCCAGATCTCGTTCGGGTCGTGCTCGACCCAGCCGGCTTTGGGGAAGATCTGCCGGTGCTCCATCTGGTCGACGGTCACGACTCGGCCGGAGTGGTCGAAAATCATGCACCGCGTCGACGTGGTTCCCTGATCGATGGCGGCGACGTACGAGGCCATTTTCGTCTTACCTTCCTTCAGTGGAGCGTTGGGTCAGTGATGGGCAGTGCCAGCGCCAGCAGGCCGGCCAGCACGCCACCGATGACCGGGCCGGCGATCGGAATCCAGGAGTAGCCCCAGCCGGCGGAGCCCTTGCGGCGGATCGGTAGCATCGCGTAGGCGATGCGCGGCCCGAGGTCGCGTGCGGGGTTGATGGCGTACCCGGTCGGTCCGCCGAGCGAGTTTCCGATGCCGATTACGATGAAGGCGACCGCGGCGTAACCGAGCGCCGCGTTGCCGAACGACGGCACGCCGGGCGTTTCGCCGACACCCGCCTGCGGGCTGAGGATGATCCAGAAGACCAGCACGAACGTGCCGATGATCTCGGTGATCAGGTTCCACGGCGCGTTCGGCACGGTCGGGCTGGTGGCGAAGACGCCGAGGGTGTTCGCCGGGTCGTCGTGGGTGTCGAACTGCAGCTTGTAGGCGGCCCAGCAGAGAATCGCGCCCAGCGTGCCACCGACGAGCTGCGCGATGATGTAGACGGGAACTTCCGGCCACGGCACTTGGCCGTTGACCGCGAGCCCGAGTGTCACCGCCGGGTTGATGTGCGCGTTGGACGGTGCCGCAACGCTCGCGCCGGCGAAAACCGCGAAACCCCAACCGAAGTTGACGAGCAGGAAACCGCCTTCGTAGCCACGGTTCTTGCGCAGCACGGTGTTCGCAACGACGCCGCAACCTAACAGGGTGAGTATTGCCGTCCCCATCATCTCCCAGAGGAAGATCTCACCAAGACTCATTCTGCCGTTCCCCTCTTAATGCCGCCGTGGGCACAGGCGGGTTTCGTGACTGTCCGAGATGGAGTGAGTCGGGACGGTACTGCCGCATAGCAACACGTGTCCATGCATGCCGCCACTCGTAGGCAACAGGTTGGTCTGTACCGCCTAGTCGTCGTATCGGCTGGTAGTAGCGGAGCCCGACCCGTGATCGGTGATCTCGATCAGCGGGTGGCGCGGGCCCGGTGAGCAGCCCGCGGTGCGGGGCTTACCCCAGGCATCGACGCGCAAGGCAGATCCCACTAAAATTGTGAAAAAGAACGCCACAAGGCGGCCCTGATGATGTTTCTATCAGATTAGATGGTGACGCTGGATCGGCTTCGGGCTGCGCCGGACCGCGCGGGGCCGTCCCAGGCGCGACGACCAGGATTTCGCGATGACCAGGGATTTGAGGTGGACGAGATGTCCGGGCGACGCCCGTCGGGGAAGCAGCAGGACCGGCGGCGCAAGATCACCGATCTGGTCATGGCGGAAGGCACCATGCGGATCGACGATCTCGTCGAGACCGTCGGGGCCAGCGCGATGACGGTGTACCGGGATCTCGCCGACCTCGAATCGCAGGGGCTGGTGCACCGCAACCGCGGCTACGTTTCGGCGGCTTCTTCGCTGCTTTACGAGGCCGCGTCGGAATACCGGTTGCAGCAGAACACCGCGGAGAAGGAAGAAATCGCCCGGGCCGCGGCGGAACTGATCGAGCCGGGGCAGGCGCTGGTGCTCGACGATTCGACGACCGGCGTGTACCTGGCCCGGCTGCTGCCGGAACGCGCGCCGTCGACCGTCGTCACCAATCACCGCGGGGTGTTCGGCGAACTCGCCGGGGTTCCGGGCATCAGCCTGATCTGCGTGGGCGGCGACTACCTGCCGTGGGCCGACGCGTTCGTCGGCGGGATGGCCCTGGACGCGTTGCGGAACCTGCGCGTCGACCTGGCGATCATGTCGGTCTCCGCCGTGACCGACGGGATCTGCTGCTACCCGCAGCAGGAAATGGTGCAGATCAAGAAGGCCATGCTGGCCTCGGCGCGGCGGCGGGTGCTCTACGTCGACCACACCAAGTTCCGCCGGCGAGCGTTGCACGCGGTCGCTCCGGTCGAGGACTTCGACGTCGTGATTGTGGATTCGCAGACGACGCGCGCCGATATCGAGGCCCTGCGCGACCGCGGGGCGCGGGTCGAGCAGGCAGGAAATGCGCGGAGTGCCGAACCGGGCATGAAGGGTGCAGGTCGGGCATGATGTCCACCGCAGTCCGGACTGGCGCCGAGTCCGGGTTCCGCGTCGGCGGGGTGGTTAGCGGTGGGACGCGATTCGAGCGAGGAGGACGCCTGGTGTCCAAGGACAAAATCGAAACCGAGAACCGGTTGAAGGGCACGTTGGGGCCCGCCGAGCGGGCGGAGAACTGGCGGCGGCTCGGTTCGGACGAGTTCGACATCGTCGTGATCGGCGGCGGCGTGGTCGGTGCGGGTGCGGCGCTGGACGCGGCCACCCGCGGGCTGCGGGTGGCGCTGGTGGAGGCCCGCGACCTGGCGGCAGGCACTTCCAGCCGTTCCAGCAAGCTGTTCCACGGCGGACTCCGCTACCTGGAGCAATTGGAGTTCTCGCTGGTCCGGGAGGCACTCCGGGAACGCGAGCTGATGCTTACCCGGATCGCGCCACACCTCGTGAAGCCGGTCCCGTTCCTGTACCCGCTGACCCACCGGTTCTGGGAACGCCCCTACACCGCCGCGGGCCTGTTCCTCTACGACACGATGGGTGGCGCCCGGTCCGTGCCGGGGCAGAAGCACCTCACGCGCGCTGGCGCGCTGCGGATGGTGCCAGCGCTGAAGCGCAACGCGATGATCGGCGGCATCCGTTACTACGACGCCCAGGCCGACGACGCACGGCACACCATGATGGTAGGGCGCACCGCCGCCCGCTACGGCGCCGTGATCACGACGTCCACGCAGGTTACCGGTTTCCTGCGGGAGGCCGACCGGATCGCCGGGGTCCGGGTGCGCGACGTGGAGTCCGGAGAAGAGGTCGAGGTCCGCGCGCAGGCCGTGATCAACGCGACCGGGGTGTGGACCGACGAGCTGCAGAAACTCTCCGGCGGGCGCGGGCGTTTCCGGGTCCGGTCCAGCAAGGGCGTGCACATCGTGGTGCCCCGCGACCGCATCGTGGCCGAGTCGGGCATGATCCTGCGCACCGAGAAGTCGGTGCTGTTTGTCATCCCGTGGGGCAACCACTGGATCGTCGGCACCACCGACACCGACTGGCACCTCGACCTGGCGCACCCGGCGGCCACCAAGAAGGACATCGACTACCTGCTGGAGCACGTCAACTCGGTGTTGGCGACGCCGCTGACCCACAACGACATCGAAGGCGTTTACGCGGGGCTCCGGCCGCTGCTGGCCGGGGAGAGCGAGGAAACTTCGAAGCTGTCCCGGGAACACGCGGTCGCGCGGGTCGCGCCCGGGCTGGTGGCGATCGCCGGCGGCAAGTACACGACGTACCGGGTCATGGCGGCCGACGCCGTGGACGCCGTCGCGCCGGACATCACCGGGCGGATGGCGTCGTCGATCACCGACCGGGTGCCGCTGCTCGGCGCCGACGGATACCACGCGCTGATCAACCAGGCCGACCAGTTGGCCGCCGCGCACGGGTTGCACCCGTACCGCATCCGGCACCTGCTGGACCGCTACGGCTCGGAGATCCACGACGTGCTCGCCCTCGGCGACGGGCGGCCCGAGCTGCTCAAGCCGATCCCGGCTGCGCCGAACTACCTGCAGGCCGAGGTTGTCTACGCGTGTAGCCACGAAGGCGCGCTGCACCTGGAGGACGTGCTGACCCGGCGCACCCGGATCTCCATCGAGTACGCGCACCGCGGCGTGGAATGCGCCGAACCGGTCGCGCGGTTGATGGCCGAGGCGCTCGGTTGGGACGACGCGCGCGTGGCCCGCGAGGTCGAGGTGTATGCCAAGCGGGTCGAGGCGGAGCGGGATTCGCAGACACAGCCCGACGACCAGGCGGCCGACGCGAAGCGCTCGGCGGCCCCGGAGGCGCGGGAGCGCATCGTCGAACCGGTGGTGTAGGCATCTTCGGCTCTGCGGCGCGGTCGGTGGCCCCAACAGGCTCCGGTCGCGCTTTTCCTCGCGGTGAAAAAGTAAAGCAGGTCGTGGATCACGGTTCTGCGGTCACCTCGGCGAGCAGCTCCTCGAGGTGCCCGATCAGGCGGCGGGTGTCGACCGGTGCGACGGTGCTCCACACGTCGCCGGATGGCGACTCCCGCCGCAGCTGGGCGTACCGGCCGTGCGCGGTGTCGAAGAAGCCGATGACCCGATCGGCTCGGACGCGGCGACCGACCCGGTCGCGGGCGGCAGTGCCGAACTGCCCGCGCGCGTCGACCCCGGCGGCCATGCTCATCAGGATCTCGGCGTCGTCCGGGCGGATTCCCCGGCGCTGCAACGCACTTTGCAGCTGCTCGACGTTGTCGCCCGCATCCGCGGCGGCGCCGTCGAGATCGCCGCTGCGCACCGACACCGAACGGCCGGGGCCAGGCCGGAGCCTCGGCAGCACCGAAACCGCTTCTCGCGGCAGCCCGCTCGCCGCTGCTGGCCGCAGGCCGAAGGTGTCCCCGTCCTTCACGGCCAGCACCGCGTGCTCGGATTCGGCATCGGAGGCCGCGAGCACCCGAACGCTGCGCCGCAACCAGATCCGCCCGTCGACCTCGCGGCCGGGGCGGGCCAGCAGCCGCAGCATCCATTCGAGTTCCGGATCGAGCCCGGTCGGACGGCCGAGTTCGCGGGCGCCCAGCGATCGCCACGCCGATTCCACCAGCTTCGCGCGTTCGCTGTGGGTGCGTCCGGGTGATGGGACCTTGAGTACCAGCGGCATGGTCTCCAATCCGAGGTGCTCGATGAGCACGTCGAACTCCAGTGCCGACAGGTGGAGCTGGCGCCCGGTGCCGGTGACCGTCATTGTCCGGGCTCGCCGCCGATCACCGGGCGGGACAACGTCTGCGGCTCGTCGAAGAACCCGCCTTGGCGGCCGACCTTTTCGGTCACCTTCTGGTCCACCGGGTCGTCGCGGTCCTTGCGCGCCCACTTGTCCGCAGAGCGCCCGTCACCGCCGCGCGTCGATCCGCCGGCACCCGGCGGCCCCGGTCGCTGCTCGGGGACTCGCACGGAATGCGTCGTCGGCGTCGAGGGAACTCGTGCCGCGGGCACCGAAGTGGCGTCCCAGCTGATGGTCACGTACTGCTGCCTGCCGGAGCCGCCGCTGATCGGGGCGTCGACCACCACCTGCGGCGGCTGGGTGAACGACGCCAGCGACGTGGTGTTGTCCTTCGTCGAAGCCTCGTACGTGCGCATCACGTCGAAGGCCCGCTGTTCGGCGGCGTGCTGCTTGGCTTCCTGCAGCTCGTAGTCGGTCTGCCCGCCGAAGAGGTGCGTGAGCAGCGTTTCCGAGGTGCTCGGTTCCTCGGTGGTGATCTGCACCGGAGGCGGCATGTCCTGGCGGGCCTTGCTGATGAACTCCGCCTGCTGTTCGGCCCGGTCCCGCATCACGCTGGTGGCCTGCTGAGCCTGGGCCGCCCAGTCGCCCAGCGGGCGCAGCCCGTCGTGGGCGCTGTCCGCCGCGAGGCCCTGCCAACCGGCCATCGCCGATGACACGGCAGCGGCCAGCCCGGCGTCGATATCGCTCAGCGCGCGGGTGAGTTCGCCCCACCGCCGGACGCTGTCGATCGAGCCGTCCGGCCCGGGGCCCTCGTTGATCTGCGCGAACAGCTCGGGGTGGCGGTATCCCTGCCAACGGTGATCGCTCATCGGGATCAGCAACCTCCGCCGATGCCCGCAGCGCTGTCGTCGTCGATCCGTTCGTACTGCCGGCTGGCGAGCCGCAGCGACTCGGCGGCCGCCTGCAGCTGGTCGCGGTAACCGCACAGCGCGCTCAGCGCGTCGTCGTCGCCGCCGACGGAGCGCCGGTTGAATTCCTCGGCCGCGTCGGCGCTGATCGGATCGCCGGCCCAGGGCCGGATGCGCAGTTCGGTGATGGCGTGCTCGATCTGCAGGCCAACCGCATCCAGCGATTCCTGCAGCGCGTTCACCAGCCTCGGAATGGAGGCGGGCTCGACTTGCACCGAGCCCCCCGACGTTCCGGGCAGGGCTTCGGTCGAGCTGTCGCCCCACGGAGCAGTGAGCGGCACGTTTTCCCCTCCCACAGGTAAGGGCCCAGGTGACGGGTGCGGGCCCTTGTGCCTGAACGCCCGGGCGGTGCAGGGCGGTGTGGCCCTGGCCGGGTGTTCGCGGGCACCCGGCGAATGCCGGGACCCGAGCGCTCAAGCTACTAAACGTCCGCCGAACACTGTAGTCAGCAATCATCACGCTGGGGAGTGCTCCATACGCGGTCAGTATCACTCTGGTGGTTGCTCAGTGTGAACGACAGAGGTCCGGAGCGGCGTCCAGTGTCACTCCGTGGAGTCAATTACGGCGGAATTATTGATCCGAGCGGGTCATGCGGTCGTGTGCTACTGGGGCTTGGTGGTCCGGGGCGCGGACGGTTTCGTCGAGGACGTTTCCGGTGCGGCCAGGCTCGCCAGCGCGTCTTCGGCGACCCGCTGGGCCCCGGCGCACAGCTGATTGACCGGCGGTGGCGGCTGGCCCCCGTCGTCCCGGTAGAGGACGTCGAGGTGCTGGCCTTCGGCGACGTCCACCGCGACGTTGCAGGACAGGTCCAGTCCCGGCGTCTTGATCACCAGCGCCGGGAAGGCGCCGATCACCACGGGCGAGGCCTCCACCTGCGCGGTGTCGTCGGTCCACACCCCCATGCTCTCGGTGGTGATCAACGCCAACCTGGCGCCCACCTTCGCCGTGGTGTTGCGGTAGCTGCAGGTGGCCGCGTCGCCGAAGCCCACCTCGGAGCCGGGCAGCGGCGCCCGGTCGAAACCGAGCTGGTTGCGCTGGTCGGCGGTGAGCAGCCGGCACGGGTCCACCCCGTCGAGGGCGAGCTCGAAGGGCCGCGGCGGCAGCGGCGGGGGAGCGCTCGTCGTGGGCAGTGGCGGCGGCAGTGGGGCCGCGGTGTCCGATGTTCGCTCCGCCTGCCACAGGCCACACCCGGTGAGGGTGAGTGTGCCGACGGCGAGCAATGCGCTCAGCCGTCCCGCCCCGGTGATCCGCGAGCTGTGCATGACCTCACCGTAACGAAACGTGGTCGATCGTGACGGTCGGCGTCGATCAGCGGCGCCAGGAGAGCCAGAGGACGGCAATCAGCGGGATCAGCAGGATCGGGGCCAATTGCCGGGCGACCACGACCAGGAAGATGACCATGATCGCCGCGCAGATGGCCAGGACGATCTTCCCGGCGGCCGGGGGCATCGCCGTTCGGGCGGCGGGGGTCTGCTGCGGCGGGGAGCTCGGCCACGGCTCGGGCAGGTCCTCGAACAGCGCGTTCAGTTCGGAGCGGAACCGGGCGGTCGCGACCTGCTGGCAGCGCTCGTCGTACTCGTGGACGTCGAGGCGCCCGGCGGAGAAGTGTTCGCCGAGCAGCCGCATCGCGCTCTCCCGCTCGGGATCGCCGATCCGGAGGTCCTTGCCCCGTCGACCGTTTTCCACACCCCCATCCTACGTTCGGCGGACCTCCGATCGGGGGCCTCACCACCAGGTTCCGGGGTTCGTGAACCGTTCGCCAACAATGCGAGAATCCGGTGTTCAACGCCGTTGAACACCGGATTCCCGGCGTCGGGTCAGACGTCGAACTCGTCTGCCTTCACGGCGGCGACGAACGCCGCCCACTGGCCAGCACTCGTGGTGAAGTACCCGGCGGCGCGGTTCTCCCGTGGTGGCGATACCCGCCGCCAGCACAGTGCTGGTCTTACGTGGGTTTCCATCGCGTTGTCACGGTGCAACTCGCCGCCACCCACCGGCCAGATCTAACCGCCCGAAGGCTCGGTGTAGCTGGGGTAGCAACACGGTCCCGATGCTGCCTGGTTACACCGAGTGGGACGACTAGAGTTGTGGGACCTCTGCCCGCCCCCGCCCCCTATCTGATCTTTCCGGAGATGGCCGCGTGTCTGATCGGTTCGTTCACCTGCACGTGCACACCGAGTTCTCGATGCTCGACGGTGCAGCCAAGCACGACGCGCTGTTCGCCGAGGTCGCTCGGCTCGAACAGCCCGCGGTGGCAATGACCGACCACGGCAACATGTTCGGTGCGCACAGCTTCTACACGAACGCCAAGAAGAGCGGGATCAAGCCGATCATCGGCATCGAGGCCTATCTCGCTCCGGAGAGCCGTTTCCACAAGAAGCCGGTGTTCTGGGGTGAGCGGGCTCGCACCGGGAAACGGGAGCTCGACGAGTACGGCGAGAGCGGCGACGTGTCGGGCGCGGGTGCCTACACCCACATGACCATGCTCGCCCAGAACTCGACCGGGCTGCGCAACCTGTTCAAGCTGTCGTCGCTGGCTTCCATGCAGGGCTTTTTCCGCAAGCCGCGCATGGACAAGGAACTGCTCGCCGATCACTCCGAGGGGATCATCGCGACGAGCGGGTGCTTGGCCGGTGAGATCCTGACACGGATTCGGCTCGGCCAGAAGCAAGAGGCCTTGCAGGCCGCTTCGGACTACAAGGACATCTTCGGCGCGGACCGCTTCTTCATCGAGGTCATGGACCACGGTATCCAGATGGAGCGCAACATCCGTGGCGAGCTGCTGGACATTGCCAAGCAGCTCGAACTGCGCACGGTGGCGACCAACGACAGCCACTACGTGACCGCGGATCAGGCCGGGCACCATGACGCGCTGCTGTGTTTGCAGACTCGGTCGATGCTGGCCGACACCGAGCGGTTCAAATTCAACGGTGACGGCTACCACATCAAGTCGTCGGCCGAGATGCGCGAATACTGGGACACCGAGGTGTCCGGCGCGGCGGACAGCACGCTTCTGATCGCCGAGATGGTCGAGGGCTACGACGACGTGTTCGCGGCGACCAACCGCATGCCACAGGCCAAGATCAAGCCCGGTCGTACCGACGTCGAGGTGCTGCGCGACGAGGTCGAGGAGCTCATCCCCACCCGGTTCCATGGCGACAGCTTCACGCAGGAGTACCGCGACCAGCTGGAGTGGGAACTCAAGGTCATCACGGAGAAGGGCTACAGCTCGTACTTCCTGGTTGTCGGCGACATGATCCGGTGGGCCAAGAACAACGGGATCAGGGTCGGGCCGGGTCGTGGCTCGGCGGCCGGTGCGCTGCTGTCGTATGTGCTGCACATCATCGACATCGACCCGTTGCAGCACGGGCTGCTGTTCGAGCGGTTCCTCAACCCCGAACGTGACTCGCCGCCGGACATCGACATCGACTTCGACGAGCGTCAGCGCGAACGAGTCATCCAGTATGCCAAGGAAAAGTACGGTACCGAGTACTTCGCGAAGGTCATCACCTACGGCACGATTAAGACCAAGGCGGCGTTCAAGGACGCTGCTCGCGTGCACCTCGGTCAGCCCGGTTTCCAGCTCGCCGACCAGTTCAGCAAGGCGCTACCGGCGCCGATCGCGGCGAAGGACATCCCGTTGTCCGGGATCGTCGACCCGCAACACGAGCGCTACGCAGAGGCCACCGAGGTCCGCAGCCTGATCGAGAACGATCAGCAGATCGGCAAAATCTTCGACACCGCCCGTGGCCTTGAGGGACTGATCCGCAACGCCGGTGTGCACGCGTGTGCGCACATCATTTCCCGTGAGCCACTGCTCGATGTGCTGCCGCTGTGGAAGCGGGACGACGGCGAGATCATCACCGGGTGGGACGGTCCGCAGTGTGAGGCGGTCGGCCTACTCAAGATCGATATCCTCGGGCTGGTCAACATGACCACCATCGACGACACCGTGCGGATGGTGAAGACCAACCACGGCACGGAGATCGAACCGCTTGAGATCCCGCTCGACGATCCCAAGACGTACGAGATGTTGGGCTGCGGCGACAGCTTGGGTGTGTTCCAGCTTGAAGGCGGGGGCATGCAGAGCTTGCTGAAACGCTTGCAGCCCACCGAGTTCCCGGATGTCGTGGCAGTCAACGCGCTCTACCGGCCGGGCCCGATGGACGTCAACGCGCACCTCGACTACGCCGACCGCAAGAACGGCAAGAAGCCCGTCGAGCCGATCCACCCCGAACTCGACGAACCGCTAAAGGACATTCTCGGCGAGACCTACGGCCTGATCGTCTACCAAGAGCAGATCATGGCCATCGCCCAGAAAGTCGCCGGATACACGCTCGGTCAAGCGGACTTGCTGAGGCGTGCGATGGGTAAGAAGAAGAAAGAGGTGATGGACGAGCAGTTCGCCCGCTTCGAGGCCGGCATGCGCGAGCGCGGCTACTCGAAGGAAGCCATCGACCAGTTGTGGGCGACGGTGCTGCCCTTCGCCGGGTACGCGTTCAACAAGTCCCACGCCGCCGCCTACGGCCTGGTGACGTACTGGACCGCCTACCTCAAGGCGCACTACCCGGCCGAGTACATGGCCGCGCTGCTCACCGCCAACGCCAACAACAAGGACAAGACCGCCGTCTACCTGTCCGAGTGCCGCCGGATGAGCATCCGCGTGCTGCCGCCGGACGTGAACGAATCCGTCGTCGAGCACACCGCGATCGAGGGCCGGATCCGGTTCGGGATGGGCGCGATCCGCAACGTCGGGTCGAACGTGGTCGAGTCGATCGTCAAGACCCGTAAGGACAAGGGACGCTACAGCTCGTTCACCGATTTCCTCGACAAGGCCGAGATCACCGCGTGCAACAAGCGGGTCCTGGAATCCCTGATCAAGGCCGGTGCGTTCGACTCGCTCGGGCACACCCGGATGGCGCTGGTCCAGCACCACGAGGCCGCGGTTGACGCCGTGATCGGTCTCAAGCGGCAAGAGGCAATGGGGCAGTTCGACCTGTTCGGCACTGCCGACGACACCGCACCCGCCGATGACACCTCACCGCTCGCGCATCTGAAATTCACCGACGAGGAATGGCCGCGTAAGCAGCTACTCGCCTACGAGCGGGAAATGCTCGGCCTGTATGTCTCGGCGCACCCGTTGGACGGTGCCGAGCGGTTGTTGGCGCCGTACCAGGACACCAGCATTGCCGCGCTCGTCGGCGGTGAACGTGAACCCGGCGGCTACGGCAAGGACAAGGACCAGCCCAAGATCGCAGGGATGATCTCGGGCATTCAGCGGCGCATCAACAAGAACGGGAAGCCGTGGGCGATCGTCACGCTGGAGGACTTCGACGCCAGCGTGGAGGTTCTGTTCTTTCCGCAGTCCTACGAGATGTTCTCCGATTGCCTGATCGAGGACAACGCGCTGGCGGTCAAGGGTCGGGTGAACGAGCGCGAGGGCGAGATCAGCGTGTTCGCCTCGGACGCTGTGCCGATCGACATCGCCGCGGCCGAGCACGCGCCCGGCTCTGAACCGCCGTTGGTGCTGCGCGCCGACACCAAGAAACTCAGCAGCGACACGATCGCCGAGCTACGCAACACGCTGGGTACCTACCGCGGCGCGACCCCGGTGCACATCCACTTGGGGAAGACACGGCTCGAACTGCCGGCGTGGCCGGTCAAGGTCTGCACTGAGCTCGTGTCCGAGCTCAAGTCCGTGCGCGGCATCGCGATCGAACGCGTGGGAGCGGCGTGACGAAAGAGCCGGAAGTCGAGCGGACATCACAGCGACGGTGCGTGCGCCTCGGGTCGCCGATCCTGGCTGCGGTCACCGTGCCCGTGCACGAACGCCAGGTTACCCACGTTGAGGGGTCGTGAGTACGTAACCGTGCTAGAGCCCTGCTGCGCACTCACGACCCCGCACGTCTGTCCGGTGGCCGACCCGGTACTCCCATTTATGCCGGTGGCCACCACCTCGGGCGGGAAGCCCAGCGCGGCGACGGTCAGCGTCAGCATGGTGAACCAGCCGGTGACGCCGGCCGTGGCGATCGAGCCGAACACCGCGACGGCGATGATCGTCAGATACTGCACCGGGTCGAGCTGGATGCCGAAGAGGTTCGCGATGAACATCGAGCCGACGGCCGGGTAGCTCGCGGCGCAGCCATCCATCTTGGTGGTGCTGGCCAGCGGCACCGCGAAGTTCGGCGGCACGCCGAGGTCCTGGGCGGTCTGCCGGCTCAGCGGCAGGCTGGCGCCGGAGGACCGGGACACGAACGCGAACTGCAGCACGTTCCAGGACTTGGCGAAGAATCGGATCGGGCTGACCTTGGCCACGAGCGCCAGCAGCAGGGGGTACACCGCGAACAGCACCAGCGCGCAGGCCACGTAGGTGGAGCCGATCAGCTTCAGCAGCGGCACGAAGAAATCGTTGCCGTAGCTGGCGACCGCGTTGCCGATCAGGCCGAGGGTGCCCAGCGGAGCGAGCCGGATGATCCAGCCCAGCACGCGCTGGATGACCTCGAAGGCGGCCTTGTTGAAGTCGACGAACGGGGCGGCCTTGTCGCCCAGGCTGTAGGCGGCGGCGCCGATGATCAGCGCGACGAACACCACCTGCAGCGTCTCACCCTCGGCGAAGGCGCGGATCAGGTTGCTCGGCACCAGGCCGGTGATCTGGTCCAGCCAGGAGCCGCTCGTCTTCTTGCCGATGGATGCGAGCTTGTCCGGGTCGGGCTCGATGACCAGGCCGCGACCGGGCTGGAACAGCCAGCCGATCACCAGGCCGATCACCAGGCCGATCACCACGGCGATCAGCGAAGTGATGGCGAACCACAGGGCCGTCTTGCCGCCGAGTCGCGCCGCGGCGCGACCGCCGCCGACGCCGCGGAGGCTGGTGATGCCCACCACGATCGCCGTGAAGATAAGCGGCAGCACCGTGAAGGTCAGCAGCTTCGTGAACGTGCTGCCGATGGTGTCCAGCGTGGTGACGAGCCATTCCGCGTCGGTCTGCTTGGCGATCCAGCCAGCAGCGCGCCCAGCACCAGCGAGGCGATGACCGCCACGGCGAAGAGCTTGGGGTTGAAACGCAGGCGTGATCTGCCAGCGGTGGTGGACACAGGGATCTTCCGAGGTGTCGGAGGAAGGTTTCGAAGAGGAAGGGGGTTTCCGGGCTCGTTCTGCGCAGCGGTGCTGGTCGCGGACTCGTACAGGTACGAGTTGTGCGCGTGGTGGTGGGGAGCGGATTCGCCGCTCGCTGGGGGCAGCCGCTAGCGCGGGGCCGAACGCCCGATCACAGACAGACGGAGCTGGCCTGTCGTCGCAGATCGACGTGCAGGCGAGAAGTCAGGTACAGCCGTCGCAGGGTTCCCATCGCGAATATTTGTAACCGCGCGCGGGAAGACCCATCCAGAAGGTAACCGAATTGTGTTCGTATTCACTTGGGTGGCGGGAACCGGAGTCACTCGGTGTTCGGTGGGCTCCACAGCGTCACGACGCTGACGCCGACCTCGGCGAGGAGTTTGCGGGTCAGCGGCAGGCTGATCCCGAGCACGCTGGACGGGTCGCCGTCCACGCCTTCGATGAACCAGCCGCCGAAGCCTTCGAGCGTGAAACCGCCTGCCACGTGCAGCGGTTCGCCGGTCTCCAGGTAGGCGTCGAGCTCGGCTTCGGTCGGCTCGCCGAACCGCACGGTGGTGCTCAGGTGCCCCTGGGCGCGCGCGCTGATCTCGCCGTCCTGGAGTCGGACGATGGCGTGCCCGGTCAGCAGTTCCCCGCTGGTTCCGGCATTCTGCGCCCATCGCTTCGCAGCGGCCTCGCGGGTGCCCGGCTTGCCGACGATCTCCCCGTGCGCCATGAGCAGCATCGAGTCGCAGCCGACGATCACCGCGTTCGGTTCGGCTGCGGCGATGTCGGCGACCACGGCTTCTGCCTTCGCTTGAGCGAGCGCGCTGACCAGCTCGGCTGGGCTGGGATAGGGCAAGGCCGCTGCCACTGCGTCCTCGTCGACGCCGGAGACCTGGACTAGCGGCTCGATCCCGGCGGAGCGCAGCACGGAAAGGCGGGCGGACGAAGCCGAAGCAAGCACGAAGCGCACACCGCCGATGCTAGTGCTTGCAGTTGCCGACGCGGCTGCGGTTCCGCTGGAGGCGGAGTCCACCGAACGCGAGCGGCGAACCCGGGTCGGGGTGCCAGCTCACGACCTCTTCTAATTCCGGGGCGGGTCTTTCGGCGGCTGAGGATGCTCCGGACAGAAATGTCCCACGCTCGCGGTCACCCGCTCGGCGTTCGGCACGTAGTCCCGCTCGGTCCACAGTGGAGTCACGTCGCCGTTGGCCGGGGCGCAGTCGGTCAGCTCCTGCTTGACCGGGCCGCAATCCGGGCGGCCACTCTCCTCGACGCTCTGGGTCAGGCCCACCGGGTCGAACCCGAACGACACGCCGTCGGAGCGGTAGTAGTCGTACCAGGAGCTCATCGCGCCGATCGCGACGATCGCGACGGTGGTGCGCAGGCCCCCGACGCCGTTGGCGGCGACGCCGTTGGCGATCGTGCCGTCGTAGGACTTGCCGATCATGCCGACGTCCTCGGTTGACCGGCCGGCGTAGACCGCGCTCCCGTCGGCCGGCGCGTCGAACCCGGACGCGTGGCCTCATGTCAGTCAAGGGAAGTGATCGTTCTCCGCCCGGAACGAGACAGGAAGATCACTGCCAGCGTCGCCCATGGTGATCAGGCACTGGGCGAGCGCAGCCTCGACGATCTCGGAATCCAGTTCGGATCGATCCGCCGGTGCGAACTGCAGGATCATCTCGCAGCGGCGCACGATGGCTCGCAGCGGTACGGACGAATCAATCGAACCCAATTCGGCCTCCTCCTAGCGGCGACCATCGTCCCAAGACGGCGGGATTCAGCCGCGGCATAGGCTGGGGTGGTGGGTGTTCCGGTTTTGCTGGATGGCGAGCGGTTGCGCGCTCGGTTGGTCGACGGCGGTCCTTTTGCCGCGCTCGACGTGGTGACCACCACCGGGTCGACGAACACCGATCTGGTGGCCGCCGCCGGGCGGGGTGCCGCCGACCGGACCGTGCTGATCGCCGAGGAGCAGCATGCCGGGCGCGGGCGGATGCAGCGGCAGTGGGCGTCGCATCGCGGGCACGGCCTGTTCCTGAGCGTGTTGCTGCGGCCGAAGGTGCCGCAGGCCGCGATCGCCTGGTTGCCGCTGATCGCCGGGGTCGCGTTGGCCGAGACCGTCGACCGCGCGACCGGGGTCCCCGCCACGCTGAAGTGGCCCAACGACCTGCTGCTCGGCGACGGCGGCGAGTGGTCGAAAGGTGCTGGGATCCTGGCCGAGGCCGTGGCCGGTCCGGACGGCATGGCGATCGTGCTCGGCATGGGGATCAACGTGTTCCAGCAGCGCGAGGACCTGCCGCGAGGCGCCGGCGGCCTGCCCGCGACGTCGTTGGCGGCCGAGGGCGCCGAGGTCGATCGCGAGGAGTTCGCGGTGGCGTTGCTCACGTCGTTCGCCGAGGTCGACGACCAGTGGCGTGGCGCGGCCGGGGACGTGGTGGCCAGCGGTCTGCTGGACCGCTACCGGCGGCTGTGCAGCACCCTCGGGCAGCAGGTGCGCGTCGAACTCGGCGCGGATGACCAGCTGCGCGGCGTCGCGACCGACATCGACGAGACCGGTCGGCTCGTCGTCCGCTCCGCCGAGGGCGGCACCACCGCGGTGTCCGCGGGAGACGTGGTGCACCTGCGACGGGCTTGACCGATGTCCGCGTAATCGGACGAGCCCAGCCGGTAACGTGATCGGCAACCGGCGAAGAGGCTGAGGAGGACCCGGTGACCTACCCAGACGGCCTGCTCGGCGCGGACGAGCACGTGGTCGTGCACAAGCACCCGCACTGGAAGATGCTGATCGTTCCGGTGCTGGTGCTGTTCCTGGTCGTCGGCGGCGGGTCCTACCTGGCGGCGCTGGCCGCGCCCACCTCCTGGCACCTGCCCGCCTGGATCGGCCTGGGGGTCGTCGGGGCGGTCCTGATCATCTGGTTCACGCTCGCCCCGCTGGTGCGCTGGCGCACCACGCACTTCGTGGTGACCACGCACCGGCTGATGGTGCGCGAGGGCGTGTTCACCCGCACCGGTATCGACATCCCGATGTCCCGCATCAACTCCGTGCGGTTCCGGCACGGACTGCTGGACCGCATACTCGGCTGCGGCACCCTGGTCGTCGAATCCGCTTCGGACGAGCCGCTGGAGTTCGACGACATCCCGCAGGTGGAGCGGGTGCACACCTTGCTGTACCACGAGGTCAACGACGACCCGCGGGACGACTGGGGCTACCGCACCAGGGAGGACGACTGATGGGGCCGCGTGAACTTGGGCTGCCGATGCAGGTGGCCTCGCCGGAGCCGGGCGAGCTCCCGACCGAGGTGACGATCTGGGAGGTCGGGGCCCGCGACGGGCTGCAGAACGAGAAGGAAGTCGTCCCGGTCGAGGTCAAGCTGGAGTTCCTGCAGCGGATGGCCGACGCCGGGCTGGGCGTGCTGGAGGCCACCAGCTTCGTCCGCCCTGAGTGGGTGCCGCAGCTGGCGGACGCCGCCGAGCTGCTGGCGGGGCTGCAGCGGGCGCCGGGGGTGCGCTACCCCGTGCTGGTGCCGAACGCGCGGGGCCTGGACCGGGCGCTGGAATCGGGTGTTCGCGACATCGCGATCTTCGCTGCGGCGACCGAGACGTTCACCCAGCGCAACCTTAATCGCAGCCTGGACGAGCAGTTCGCGATGTTCGACCCGGTGGTGCAGCGCGCGGTCGGCGAAGGGCTGGCCGTGCGCGGCTACGTTTCGATGTGCTTCGGCGACCCGTGGGAAGGCGCCGTGCCGGTCGAGCAGGTCGTTTCGGTGGGCAAGCGGCTGCTGGAGATGGGTTGCTGGCAGCTGTCGCTCGGCGACACCATCGGGGTGGCGACTCCCGGGCACGTCGAGGCCCTGGTTCGCGCGTTCGTCGCGGCCGGGGTCAGGGTGGACCGGCTGGCGGTGCACTTCCACGACACCTACGGGCAGGCGCTCGCCAACACCTACGCGGCGCTCCGACTCGGCGTGTCCACAGTGGACTCTTCGGCGGGTGGGCTCGGCGGCTGCCCGTACGCGAAGTCGGCCACCGGCAACCTGGCCACCGAGGACCTGGTGTGGATGCTCGACGGGCTGGGCCTCAAGCACGGCGTCGACCTCGGGAAGCTCGTGGAGACCAGCGTGTGGATGGCCGAGCGGCTCGGCCGACCTAGCCCGTCCCGCGTGGTCAAGGCCCTGGGAACCGCCGCTTCAGATTCGTGAGCGCGCCGACCGCGGCGCTGCACACGCTGCACGGTCGGCCGCTGCTGGCCTGGCGCTGCGCCCGGCAGTGGCTGGCGATCTCGTCGGCCACCCACGGCGGCGGGATCGGCCCGCGGTCGTGGGTGCTGAACGCAACGGTGGTGACCGACTACGACCATCCCGATCCGGCGGCCCACGTCGCCGAAATGGCCGATGAGCTCGGGTTGTCCGGCGGCGGCGTCGGGTTGCTCACCGCGGTCGACGTGCGCCACGAGGTGACCTCGGTCGACGGCGGTGTGCAGGCGAGCGTGACAACCGGCGTCAGCCACCCCGTCTGGGCCGCGGCGCGCGAACCGGCGGCGCAGGCCTGGACGCCGGGCACGATCAACGCGGTGTGCTGGTCCCCGGTACGGCTCAGCGAGGCGGCGCTGGTAAACGCGGTCGCGACGGTCGCCGAGGCCAAGGCACAAGCCCTGGTGGAGTCGGGTGTCGCGGGCACCGGCACGGTCACGGACGCGACGGTGGTCCTCTGCCCGCTGGACGGCGAAGCCGAGCCCTACGGCGGCCCGCGCTCCCGCGTCGGCGCCGGGCTGGCGCGCACGGTGCACGCGGCGGTCACCGCAGGCCTGCGTGTCCAGCACCCGCGCCACCGCGAAGATCCGGACCGGTAACCACCCGGGAGTACCTGTGGGCGCTTCAGCTTCAGAACGTGTGCGGGAACTCGGTGTGCCGCGGCGGTACGCCTGGCGTCACTGGTGTGGAACGAACGGCCTGTTCACGTCGGTAGGTGGCGCGAATGATCCGTTCGCTCACACACATCACGGGCTTTGCCCTGGATAGTTCGGGGTCCCCCGGCCCCGCTAGGGCGTGTTAAGAGCCTCGGCGCTTCAGGGACACGACAGCCTCGATAGCGCTCTAAAGCGCTCGCGGCTCATGAACAGCTGAAACGCTCAGCGCTGCTCCCGGGTGCTGAACAGCGCGACGAAGGTGAAGCGCATGACTCGCTCTTCGCCGCGATCTGCTCGGCAAACGCCAGCATCTCCGCCCGGTCGACCTCCACGTCGCCCAGGTCGAAAACCCGCCCCGGCGCGAGGTCTTCGTACGCGATCATGCCCATCGTCTCATCGTCGCAGCGGTTTTCCCGGTTCGCGCTGAGAGGGTGTTCACAGGCTGTACTCGGTGATTCCGGGGCGGATCGGACAATCCGGTTCTGCTGGTCGGCCGGGCGAAAAATCCCCCGACCGGCATGGAACCATCAGCGCAGCGGCGTGCGTCCAAGTCGCGAGGTGCAGTCTGCGGTCACCGGCCGCGGACGACCGCTTTGCCGTTGCCGACCGGACGCCGGGCGCCGCGCGCCCGCGACGGAGCCACCAGCGAACAGGGAGGGGAGCGGCCGTGTCGACCGACCACCGTGCCCAGGTAGCGGAGCTGATGGCGGACTACCGGCGCAGTCGGGAACGGCTCGCCGAGACGCACCACGACTTGTCCTCGATCGCCGAGACCGCTCGCTCCGAGGACGGCAGCGTGCAGGTCGTGGTCGGGCCGCAGGGCGTGCTGCGCGAGGTGGTCCTCTCCGGCGACGTCTACGAGCGGCAGCGCCCGGCGCAGCTCGCCGCGACCATCGTGCAGCTGACAGCGGCGGCGGCGCAGGCGGCGTCCCGCCGGGCGGCCGACGTGCTCGCCGAGGTGCTGCCTGCCGGGACTGATCCGGAGCTGCTGCTGGGCGGACGCGCCGACGGCGCGTCGGATTCGGCGCCGCGCAACGAATCGCCGCGCAACGAATCGCGGCGCAACGAATCGCCGCGCATCGACGACAATGTCGATGACGATGACGAAGACTTCTCGAATGCGAGCTGGTTGCGGCAGGGCCCGGCGGAACGGAAGTGGTGACGATGAGCGGCTTCCGAAGTGATCTCGGGCAGCTGACCAAGCATGCCGGGGAGTTCGGCGGCCTCGCCGGGCAGGCGCAGCGGATCGCCGACACCCTCCGCGAGGCGCTCGACGTCGCCGGTGACTGCTGGGGCGGCGACGAAATCGGCGTGAGCTTCGCCCGCACCCATTGCGGGCGCGCCGGCCAGGCGCTGGACGACCTCGGTGCGATGTCCGGGCGGCTGCACGACATGGGCGAGAAGTTCGCCGCGACCGTCGCCACGACCGGGCAGGCCGACGCCGGCAACGCCGACGTGCTCGGCCGACTAGCCGGGCGGGGGTGACCGGCGCGTGGGCATCGAACTTCCCGCCGAACTCAAGGATGTCGCGGCGCGGGCTGGCGCGAAGTGGCCGGAAGCCGACGAGGACAAGATGCGGGAGTCGGCGTCGGCGTGGCGGGACGCGGCGAAGTCGATCGAGGCGCTCACCAGTGCCGCCGACCGCACTGCGCAGGGCGCGCTCGGTGCGTTCGACGGCGAGGCCGCCCAGGCGGCGCGCCGGGACTGGGACAAGTTGGTCGCCGACGACGGGGTGCTGCCGTCATCGGCCAAGCAGTGCCGAGCCGCTGCGGACCGCCTGGACCACGCGGCCGAGCAGGTCGGCGCGGCGAAAGTTCAGCTGGTGCGGGAACTGGTGGTGCTGGCGAAGCAGACCGACGCGGCCGAACAGGCGGCTGCCGCCGGGCATCCGCAGGCGCTGGCCGCGCTGGACTCGGCGCTGAACGGCGCGGCGGCGAACGTGGCGCAGGTCCACAACACGCTGACGTCGGCGGTGGACCTGGACAGCGGCGTGCTGGTGGAACCGCACGGCTCGCAAGGCCTGTTGTCCGCACACGGTGGCGCCCTGGGCGCAGCATCGTCCACAGTGGATGCGGCTGTGACCCACGGGGCCGATGCTGTGTCCGGGGCGGCCGGTGCTGTTGGCGAGACTGCGCATGGAGCTGTCGACGGCGTTGGACGGGTCGCTGACGAGACCGCTGACGGTGTTGGACGGGTCGCTGACGAGACCGCTGACGGTGTTGGACGGGTCGCCAGCGAGACCGCTGACGGTGTCGGGCGGGTCGCCAGCGAGACCGCTGACGGTGTCGGGCGGGTCGCTGACGAGGCCGTTGGTGGCGCTGCGGAAGGGATTGGCCGGACCGCGCACGAGACCGTTGGTGGTGTTGCGGGGGGCGTCGGCCGGGCCGCGCGTGACACTGTTGGGGACGTCGGGGGCGCGGTCGAAGGTGTCGGTAGATCTGCGCACGGAACAGTTGGGGGTGTCGCAGCAGGTGCGCACGGCGCTGTCGAAGAAGTTGCACGAACCGCAGGTCCCTGGCAGGGCGATGCCGAGCACACCGGCCCGGTCAAGGTCGATCCCGGCGGCTGGGCCCCAGGCCTCGCCGACGCGGGCACCGGCCCGATCCCGATGATCGGCGACTCCGCCCGCTCGGGCTGGACGCCCGAGGGCGGCGACCCCGCCTCCAGCACAGCGCCGCACGCGGTGCACTCCGCCTGGGCTTCGCCGCAGGCTCCGCAGCCGCCGCTGCCGGGCGCGGCCGCGCCGTCGCAGGGCTTCGCTCCGCCGCCTCCGGCGGCTCCGGGCGGCCACTTCGTGGCGCAGCCCGGTGCGCCGGGGGCTCCGCCGGTGTCGGCTGCTCCGCCTCCGGCGGCCGCAGCGCGCCCACCGATGCCGCCGGTCGCTCCGCGCGGCCCGATCGCCTTCGGCTCTCCCGGCTCGCAGGCGCCTCAAGCGCCGCAGCCTCAAACGCACAAGCCCCAGGCGCCGCAGCCTCAAACGCACCAGCCTCAGACGCACCAGCCTCAGACGCACCAGCCTCAGACGCACCAGCCCCAGACGCACCAGCGGATGCAGCGCGCTCCGTTGCGTCCGCTTCCGGCTCCGGCGCAGCCGCCCGCTCCGGCGGTGCCGGACGCGCCGCAGCGCCCGTTGCGGCAGGGCAGCCGTAACGCGGATGTGGTCGCGTTCGTGCTGCACCAGTTCCCGATCGGCTACATGCCCGTCGCGGCGAGCAGGGCGAGCAGGCAACTGCCGGTGCCGGAGGCGGTCGAGGAGGACCGGCCCGGATTGAGCTTCCCGCCGCAGGACCACCCACAGTCGCACCTGGTGGACGACAGCGATGCGCTGGAGCGCGCGCGGTCGGCCGAGGTTTATGCGGCAGCGCAGCGCGATCGGGCCGAGCGGAGCGAGCCCGAGCAGCTGCCTGCGGAGCTCACCGAGGGCCATGAGCCGCTCGGCGAGCTCAGCGAGCCGGAGTGGGAGCGCCGGTTCTTGGCACGCGTCGGCGAGCGGAGCGAGTACGCGTGGCCGCCGGCGGCGGAGTTCCCGGAGGGCGGCGTGGAATCGGCGGAGCCGGTGGTGTTGGAGCCGGACACGGTGCTCGACTGCCTGGGCAGCGGCGACGGCCGCAGTTTGTTCGCCGCTGCAACGCCTTTCGCGCAGCGGTCATTGCCCGCCGCGTATGACGAGCGCGACTACCGGCGGTATCGGGTCATGCGCCCGCTGCCGGTGTGGCAGGCCGTTGCCGCGCCGTGGTTCGCGCAGCCCGGTGGCGGCAAGCGCTACCGCGCGACCTATTCGCTGATCGATCTCGTCGGGCTCGGTTACCTGGTGGAGCTGACCAAGGCGCGGGAGGTCGCCGAGGCGGCGACCCTGCGCATCGCCCGCGAGGATATGTCAGACGGAGGGGCGGTGGTTTCGACCGTCGATTCTCCGCGCGATGAGGCGACCTCGGAGGATGACGGGAAGACCGCCGTGGCTTCGACCGAGCGGATCACCAGGGACGATGTCGAGGTCAAGGCGGCCGAGGCCGGCGTGGCGTCGAAGCTGCGGATCGCGCGCGATGAGGCGGACGACGGTCCGGCGACAACTGATGGCGGGACGGCGCAGGAGGCCGCGAAGTGAACACCGAATCCGTGCTCGGCTGGCTCGTGGCGATGGGCGTCCCGGAAGACCTGGTGTCCGTGGGGGCCGAGGCAGACGACGCCTGGTGCCTGGTGCGCGATGAGGTCGACGGCGCCCCGGCCTGGGAGGTCTTCTGGCGCGAGCAGGGGAATCGCTACGACTGGGCGCGGTTCACGAGCGAGCAGGTGGCGTGCTTCTACCTGTTCGGCAGGCTCACCTGGACCCAGGCGTTGCGCGGGGCCGTCGGCCCGGTCGACGTCACCAGCACGCCGGCGAAGGGCACCCCCGCACATCGCGCGTGAGCCGGAGGTTTCGCGGTTTCCGCAGTTCCTGGCCTGGTTGTGGGCTCACGACCGGCTTCGGTGCGCATCCGTATCAAGCTGTGATCGCATCTGAGTAGTGCTACCGATGCTGGTGTGCCGGAGTGCGCGCAGACTTCAGGACCATGTCGCAACAACAGCCCGGCGAAGCACTGCAACTGGTCGCAGGTGAGTTGCACGCCATCGGCCAGCGGCTGACGTACCTGGGCAACATGGTGCAAGCCCAGCTGCAGGCGCCACAACAGCTCCCGCACCAGCAACAGGCTGCAACGCGCCAGCAACAGGCTGCAAAGCAGCAGTATCCGGTTGCAACGCAGCAGTATCCGGTTGCGCAGCCGCATCAAGCCACGTCCGAGCAGCAATCTGACGTTGCGGAGCATCGTCAGGCTCCAGCACCGGAGCATCCGGCGGGATCCGAGCAAGAAACTGCTGCGGCTGAGACTCATACTTCGGCGAAACAACCGGCTGCGATGCAGTATCCGGTTGGACCCGAACAGCAAATCGCTGCTGCGCAGCACTATCAGGTTTATGCGCAACAACCGGCCGCCATGCAGCCGCGGGCGGCACCGCGGCCGTATCCGGGGTTGTCGCAGGTCCCGGCTGGGGATGCGCGTCAGCGGTTCGGCGCGGACCTGGAACCGAGCCGCGTCCTGGCCTGGGTCGGCGCCGGGGTGACCTTGCTGGGCGTGGTGTTCCTGCTGGTGCTCGCCGTGCAGCAGGAATGGTTGGGGCCGGGCGCGCGGGTCGCTGGTGGCGCGGTGCTCGCCGCGCTGCTGGTCCCGGCCGGGTGGTGGATGCATCGCCGGTCCGCGGCCGACGAGTCGGGCGGGGCGGGTCGAATCGCCGGATTCGCCCTCGCCACAACGGGTTTCGGCGCATTGTTCCTGGACGTGGTGGCGGCCACCGCGCTTTACGACTACCTGCCGGTGCCTACCGGGCTCGGGGTCGGCCTCGCGGTCAGCGTCGCCGGCCTGGCGCTCGCGGATCGGTGGCGGGCGCAGCCGTTGGCCCTCGGTGTGGTGCTCAGCTCGGCGATCTGCGCGCCGCTGATCACGCAGACGGCGGATTCGCTGCTCGTCGGCTTCGTAGTGCTGGTGCAGGTCGCGGCGACCCCGGTGCAGGTGCGACGGGGTTGGGCTGGCCTCGCGGTGGCGGCCGGAGTTCCCACCGTGCTGGCTGCTTTGGCAGCTAGCGTGCGGGGGATCTGGATTCACGACACCGCGCTCGTGGTCGCGATCTTCGCCGCCGCGGTGCTCGGCGTGGCGGTCGCGGCGATCACCGCAGGTGCCCGGCCGGATGCAGATGGGACGGCCATCGGTCTGCTCATCGCCGCACCGACGCCGGCCTTCCTAACCGGGCCGTTGATGCTGGAGCGTCCGGCGGCGGGCGCGATCGGCACCGCAATGGTCGTGCTGCTGGTGGGGATCTGGGCGGCCGGGCGGTTCACGCCCGCGTTCCGTAACCGGTTGTCGGGCCGGTTCGTCGCCGCGGTCGGCGGCATGGCCGCTGTCGCCGCGGTGCAGACGACCCTGACCTTCCTGGATTCATCGAGCTGGGGAACGGCGCTGCTGTGCGAAGCGCTGCTGCTCAGCGTCGGCGGATTCCTGTTGCGGAGCCCGGGAGTGCTGTTCGGGGCGACGTGCTACGCGACCTTCGGGTTCCTGCTGGCGTTCTTCAACGAGCTGCCGATCACCGCGCTCCTCTGGCACGACGGCGGCACCGGGATCCGCGGCCTGCTGGCCGGACTGCTTGTCGCGCTGGTGGCGGTGGCCCTGCCGGTCGCGGCGACTCGGATCGGGAAGCTGGCGGAACTGCCGGGGTCGCTGCCGCTGTGGGCGGCATCGGGACTGGCGCTGCTGTACGCAACGGCGAGCGCGACGATGGCGGCGTGCCTGCTGGTGAGCGACGCACGGGAGAGCTTCCTCACCGGCCACATCCTGATCACCCTGAGCTGGGTGGTGGCGGCGATCGCGTTGCTGCTGCGGGGAGTCCGGGTGAAGCACCTGCGCATCGCGGGCCTGGTGCTGATCGCGGTGTCCCTGGCGAAGCTGCTGCTGTTCGACCTGGCGACCCTGGACGGCTTCGCCCGGGTGATCGCCTTCCTCTGCGCGGGCCTGATCCTCCTGGCGGCAGGCTCCGCCTACGCCCGCCTCTTGAACAGGGGCAAACCAACGGATTGACCGGCCGCTCGCCCAAGGTCCTTGGGGAGTGGCGATTTCGCGCGAAATCGCCACTCCCCACGCCTGCCGGGTGGCGATTTCGCGCGAAATCGCCACCCGGCCTGTCCCAATCTGCGCGGCGCCTCACCGGTAGTGGCCGGCCTTGATGGCGGATAAGAAGCTGTGCCAGCGCCCGATGTTGAAGGCGAGGGTGCCGCCGTCGGGGTCCTTGGAGTCCCGCACGGCCGTCGCATCCGGCGTCATCGCCACCTCGACGCAGTTGTGCACGGAGCCACTTCGGCTGCTCTTCCGCCACACCAGTTCACTCATCGCCGAGCCTCCCCACGATGTCCTTGATCAAGCAGGTCGACTCTTCCTTGTCCAACGCGCAGTCGTCCAGCTTTTGGCAGGCTTTCATGAATGGCTCCACGTCGGCAGGCTCTGTCAGAGCGACTGCGAAGTAGCGGGCTTCGACGAAGACGTGCGAGGTGCCATCGCGCAGCTCGTAGAGGGAGAAAGATCCATCCAAGGCCGGGTGCGGCGTTGCGGTCAACGGCACCATCCGCAGCGAGACGTTGTCCCTGCGCTGCAAGATCAGCAGTTGCTCGAGCTGTTCACGCATGATGCGGACATCGCTCATGGTGCGGAGCAGCGCAGCCTCGTCGAGGAAGAACCTGACCTCCGGGGCGCTCGGCCGCGACAGCACTGCTTGCCGCCCGAGCCGGGTGGCTACCCGATTCTCCAAGTCCTGACCGGGTAGCGCGGACATCGACATTAGTAGGCGTGCGTACTCGGCTGTTTGAGCAAGCCCAGGAATCAGCGTGTTTTCGACACCGACGATCGAAGTCGCCTCTTGTTCTAGGACCAGCATCGTCGCTTGCTGATCCGACACCTTGGAAGCCAGCTCCAGCCAAGCGGACTTGGCGCTCTTTCCCGCTCTATCGATGAGAAGAACTTTCTGCTCTCCGGTTACACCGTAGAGCGCGCACAGGGCCCCAACCTCGTCGCGGCTCGGCATCCGCTGCCCAAGCTCGTTCCTGTTTACCGATGACGGTGAGATGCCAAGCGCGGTCGCCACTGATCGGGTGGTCATTCCGGCTTTTTCCCGAAGTTTCCGCAGTTGCACACCGAGTCCGACTTGAGACGCGCGCCCGTTCTCGCTCATGCTTCGACCTTTCGTTTCTGGTGTCAACGCGTCCCAGTGGTGAGATGAGTCGACGAGCGGCGTCGCTCTGACCTGCACTGTCTCGGATTCGATGAAACAAGATTAACTCCTTAATCTCCATTTTCGTAGCCGTTGATCTGCGATTACTTCGAAAGTGGGGTTAAGGATGCTGGCGGATCCGTATCGGAGTGAGACGCAAGAGGTCTACTGGATCGTGGGGATCGGGTTGGATCGGCGGCATGCGACGCCGGTTCGGCCGGGGGCCCAGTACGGCGGCGGGTGGGTTCCTTCGCTGTGCGAGGTGTGGATGCGGATTCCGTTCGCCACTCTCGCGGGCCGCACTCCACGGTCCGCAGCCGTGACCGAGCGGTGTCCACAGTGTACCGATGCGGTCGGTGAACGCGGCTTCACCGGCCGGAACTGGGACTTTTGAGGGGGCCACCATGATCGATGAGCTCATCTGGACTGCTGTGCAGCACGCCATCGCCGTCGGCGCGGGCACGCTGCTGCTGATCCTCTGCCACATCGTCGCGGGATATGTGCGGAACTGCTCCGGGCAGCACACGGGTGCCGGTGACGGTGCTACGACGGTCTGGCAGATCCAGGATTCGCTTGCCGCGGAGGAGGAACGGCGAGCCACTGCCGAATACGTGGGGCGGCACCGGTTGCTGCGACCCCGTCGAGAACCCCCAGACCGGATCGGCGCGTTGCCCCTCCCCGACTGAGCGCCGGTCCTCCCGGCGGTCGGGCGTCGCCCGACCTCGCGCCCGGCCGCCGGAACCCTACTTCTGCAGGAGCTGCAGGGCTTCCGAGTGCAGGTGGCCGTTGGTGGAAAGGGCGCTTCCGCCGTCGTAGCGGGGATTTCCCGACAGGTCAGTGAAGGTGCCGCCCGCTTCCTCCACCAGGACCTGGGCCGCCGCCACATCCCACGGGTTGACGATCGGTTCCGCGGCGATGTCGATCACGCCCTCCGCGACCAGGCAGTGGTGCCAGAAGTCGCCGAACGCCCGGTTCTCCCAGCAGGCGTCGATCAGCCGCAGGTAGGACTCCCGCGAGTGGTACTCCACCCACGTGCCCAGGTGGGTCGTCGACACGTACGCGTCGGCGAGGTTTCGCACCCCGGACACCCCGATCCGCTCCGGCTCCGCGTCGCCGGTGCGGCACCAGGCGCCCGCCCCGGCCGCCGCCCACCAGCGCTTGCCGAGCGCCGGGGCGCTGATCACGCCGACCACCGGTCGGCCGCCGTCGACCAGCGCGATGAGCGTCGCCCACGCCGGGATGCCGCGCAGGAAGTTCTTCGTGCCGTCGATCGGGTCGAGCACCCACGCCCGGCCCGCCCCGGCAGCGCCGCCGCGTTCCTCGCCCGCGACCACGTCGTCCGGGCGCTGTGCGCCGAGCACCTCGCGCACCGCGTCCTCGACCGCGAGGTCCGCGTCGGTGACGGGTGTGCGGTCGGGCTTGCGGTCCACGCTCAGGTCCCGGGCCCGGAACCGGCCGACGGTGATCCCGTCAGCGACGTCGGCGAGGTGCAGGGCGAGGTCCAGATCGCGGGTCACGCAGGAACCCTAGCCGCTGCGCCCGGCGATCCGCGAAGGGCCCGCAACCAGCCGGTTCCGGCGAATCGCCCAGGACACCGGACGTGATCATTTGCGCCCTCTAGTCTGGAAGGCGTGAGCGTGGTGCTGCTGGCAGAAGACGACCCGGCCATCGCTGTGCCGTTGTCCAGAGCGCTGCAGCGCGAGGGCTATTCGGTGCAGGTGAGCGAAGACGGCCCATCGACGCTGCGCGCCGCCGCTTCGGGCGGGATCGATCTCCTGGTGCTCGACCTCGGGCTGCCGGAGATGGACGGCCTGGAGGTGTGCCGGCGGCTGCGGGCGCAGGGCCGCGGCCTCCCGGTGTTGATGCTCACCGCGCGCACCGACGAGGTCGACTTCGTCGTCGGCCTCGACGCGGGCGCCGACGACTACGTCGCCAAGCCGTTCCGGCTCGCGGAGCTGATGGCCCGGATCCGCGCCCTACTACGCCGCGGCGCCCCGGAGACCCTGGAGGCCTCCGGCGTCCGGCTCGACCTGACCGCCCGCCGCGTGCTGGTCAACGAGCACGAGGTGCAGCTGGCGAACAAGGAGTACGAGCTGCTGCGGGTGCTGATGCAGCACGCCGGCCAGGTGGTGACCCGCGAGGAGATCCTTGAAGAGGTCTGGCCGGAGTCCGACCGCAAGGGCAGCAAGACGCTGGACATGCACATCTCGTGGCTGCGCCGGAAGCTCAGCGACAGCAACGGCCGACTCGACGAGACCCGGATCGCCACGGTGCGCGGCGTCGGGTTCCGCTTTAACGCGGACTGATCCGCGATGCGCCGCCGGATCCTGCAGGCCACGCTACTCGCGGTGGCGGTCACCGCGGTCGTGCTTGGCCTGCCGCTGGGGTTCAGCGCGCTGAAGCTCGTCCAGGACCTCACGGCCGGCGACCTGACCACCCGGGCGCAGCAGATCGCGACGCTGCTCGACGAGCAGATCGCCTCGCAGCGCTCGATCGACCTCAACGCGGCGCGGCTGGCGGTGCCCGACGGAGCCCGGCTGATCGTGCGCACGCAGGCGCACGACTACGTATACGGCCCGGATCCCGGGCAGGATCCGCTGGTGGAGAGCGTGCCGATGGTGCAGAGCGGCACGGTCACGATCGCCGCGCCGAGCGCCCCGGTGCGCACCCAGCAGCTCCAGGTGGCGGCGTTGGTGTTGATGCTGGTGGTGCTCTCAGCCGGCACCGGGATGATCGTCGCGACGCTCACCGCCCGGCGGCTCGCCGACCCGCTGAAGCACGTCGCGGCGCGTGCGGCCCGGCTCGGTGCCGGCGATTTCCGCGCCGACCCGCAGCGGCACCAGGTCCCGGAACTGGACCGCGTCGCCGATGCACTGGACGCCTCTGGCGCGGCATTGTCGCAGCTGGTGCAGCGCGAGCGCGATCTCGTGGGTGACGTCTCGCACCAGCTGCGCAGTCGGCTCACCGCGCTGCACCTGAGGCTGGAGGCGCTCGCCGCGGCGGACGACCCGGAGATCGCCGAGGAGGCCAGCGCGGCTCTCGAACAGGCCGAACGACTCTCCGGGGTGCTCGACGACCTGCTCGCGGCGGCCACCGCGGCGCGCGCTCGGGACGCCGAGCCCCTGGACGTGTCCAGCCTGCTCACCGATGTCGCGGGGGAGTGGCGGGAGCCGCTGAAGGCTGCGGGGCGGACGCTGCGGCTGAAGGTGTCGGAAGGCCTGCTCGCGCGGGCCACCCCCACGCGCCTGCGGGAGACGATCGGGGTGCTGCTGGACAACGCGCTGCGGCACGGCGAGGGAACTGTGATGCTGGCCGCGAGGCAGGGCGGCGGAACCGTCGTCGTCGAGGTCGGCGACTCCGGACCGGGTGTGCCGGATGCCCTGGTGCCGTACCTGTTCGAGCGCGGCTTCTCCGGGAGGGGCTCGACCGGCGTCGGCCTGGCGCTGGCCCGAGCCCTGGTGGAGGCGGACGGCGGACGGCTGGAGCTGAGCCAAGCGCGCCCGGCGATGTTCGAGGTGTTCCTCCCGATCGCCCGAGCAGACGACATCCTCGGCGTTTCCTGGAACCGCGAGTCCACCCCCCGCTGACCCGGCACCGCACTTAACTGGCGAAGACCACGCTTCCGCTGTTCAAAACTCGCGAGCGGTTTGGGGCACCGGCAGGGGCTGATTGTGAACCCGTCGTGCCTGGCGATTCGGTAACGACCCCATCGGGAATGGCCTGGCCCGGACGCGCCAGCCGGGGTGTGAAGCGAGCGGCCTGTTCGGGTCGGTAGGTGGCGCGAACTGTCGGTTCGCGTCAAACAGCACCTTCCAAGGCAGCCCTTGCAGCCCCAAGGCACTCACGGCCGGAAGCCGCTACCCGCAGCGCTGGGCGGGACGAGTTCGGACAGGTCTCAGCGGGCTGAGATTCGGTCGCGGGGGGAGGGGCGCCGGTCGGGTTGCTCGGCGGGGAAGACCCACTTGCGGAACGCCCACCAGCGGAACGCCATGCCGACCAGCAGCCCGATGATCTGCCCCGACGTGAAGTCGGCGATCTCCTCCACCAGCCGACTAGTGAAGGGCGTCTGCAGGTGCAGCATGTACCGCGAGATCCACAGCGGCGCCGAGTACAACCCGACCCCGATGCCGCTGATCACGAAGTACAGCGTCGCCTCGTAGTGCCGCCGGCGACCGCCGCGGGTGCGGAACGACCACTCCCGGTTCAGCACGTACGACACGATCGTCGCGACCAGCACCGCGATGACCTTCGAGGTGACCGGCTTCGGCGACAGGATCGTCAGCTTCAGCGCGTAGAAGATGCCCGTGTCGATGAAGAACGTGATCGCGCCGACGACCCCGAACTTGAGCAACTCGCGGTGCCGGATCGCGAGGGACCGGTACGGCTGCGGGATGCGCGCGAGTACCGAATCGACAGCGGACACGTCCTCGAGTCTACGGAGCTACTCCAACTGAGCGACTTCATTCGGCGATTTAACTCGGGTGTGGGCGTGTCGTGGAATCCGTCGTCGAGCTGCTGTGCGTCGTCGAGCTGCTGGGCGGTGTTGTGCTGCTGGGCGGTGTTGTGCTGCTGGGCGGTGGCGTCGTGGTCGGTGGCGTCGTGCCCGGCGGAGCGGTGGTCGTAGGACTGCTCGACGGCGGGGCCGGTTGCGATAGGTTCGGCGGCCAAGGCCACCAGCAGTGTGGCGGGGTCCACGGCGGCCGGTCGCCCCAGCCGTGCTCGTCCCACGGCGGCCGGTCGCTCCAACCCGGCGGGGTCCATGGCGGGCGGTAGCCCCAGCCCGGCGGCCACCACGGGCACTCCGGCAGCGTGCTCGTGGGCGGCGGGGTCGGCGCGGGAGGTTCCGGCGCCGGCGGTGCAGGCGGCACCCACGGGTACCAGAGCCGCACGGACACCGGATCACTGTCGCGGGCCGAACCCAAGGTCCCGGACACCGGGATTGTCACGTAGCGGATGATCCAACCGGCGTCCGGCTCGGCCCCGGCCTGCGTTGGCTCTGCCGGGTCGGCCTCGACGAGACCGGTCCCGATCGGTTCCGGCCATGGGAAGCCGGGCAGGGCGCTGACCCAGATTTCGCTGTGGAAGGACTTGCCCGGGGCCAGCTCGGCGGCGCACCGGATCCGGCGCTGGTCCACGGGCTCGGCGGCGCACTGCGGCGACATCCCGGCCGCTTGGACGCCCTCGGGCAGCTGGGCCACGGCTACGGCGCGCCCGGTGCTGGTCCCGGTGTTGCGCACGTCGATCGTGATCCGGCTGCACAGCCACGGCGCGTGGTCCAAGCTGCCGGTGCCGCACAGCTGCAGCGTGCCCGGGTTCCAGGCGGAAGTCCGGACGTCCACGCCGTCCACCGGTGCCGGCAGGCGGACCACGACCGGAACCGCCGGCAGGTGCAGCTGGATCTCGGTGCCGGCGTTGATGCGCGCCGTGATATCGCCGCTGGTAGCGGACTCGTCGGCCTGCACGCGGTAGTCGAAGACGAACGTCTCGCCGGGCCGTAGGCCGCGATCGGTGGTGCAGGCGATCGAGCCGGTCTGGTTCGTGCACCTCACCGACGGCGCGTCCGGGGCTTGGACGCGGGCCGGGGCAGACGATGAGACCCAGCTCTGCGGGGTGGTCGAGGCAGGCCCGGACCGCACGGCGGTCGGCAGCTGCGCGGACACGCCCGGCGGCAGGTTCAGCGTCGAGATGACCGGCTCGGACCGCCCGGAGCCGCTGTTGCTCACCGTGATCGGCAACGCCGCCGGTGCTCCCCCGGCGACCAGCTGGATCGGCTCGCCCGGGCCCGAGGCGTTCAGGCTCGGCGTCGCCGGCGGCGGCGCGGGCTGCGGAGCCGGAGACTGCGGAGCCGGAGACTGCGGAGCCGGGGGCTGCGGAGCCGGAGACTGCGGAGCCGGGGGCTGCGGAGCCGGAGACTGCGGAGCCGGGGGCTGCGGAGCCGGAGGTGGCGGCTGGACCGCGGGTGGCGGAGTCGACGCGACGGGCACCGGCTGTTCCGTGCCGGAGGTCAAGGCGATGGCGATGGCCGCGGCGAGCACTGCGGTCGCCGCTCCGGCAGTGAGCGCTTGGCGGGGTGCACTGCTCGCCGCGCTCCCAACACCGGAGGCGCTACCTGCGGCGACAGCCGCCCCGGTGGCCGTTTCGCCGGAGGAGGCGAGCGCGAGGTAACCGGTGACCGAGCCACCGAGCACCAGCGGCGCGATGATGACCCGCAGCGCACCGTTGACGTCGGCGAGTTCGGCGGCCAGCGCGCGGCAGCGGTAGCAGCCGTCGAGGTGCGCTTCGACCTGGGTCGTTTCCCGCTTGGACAGCCCGCCTCGGGTCCAAGCGCCGAGCCGGTCGACGGCGGCCCGGCACTGCTCGACGCCGGACTCGGCGTCGTCCAGGTGCCCGAGGTGAACCTGCAGGTAGGCCTGGCGGAGTCCCTCGCGGGCCCGGTAGGCGAGTGCGGAAACCCCGTTGGGGGTCAGGCCGAGCAGCGGCGCCACCTGGGCCGGGGCCTGGCCCTCGACCTCGACGTGCCACAGCACGGTCTGCCAGCGCTCCGGCAGCCGCGCGAACGCCTGCGCGGCGAGTGTGCGCTCCAGGCCGGCGACCGCGGTGTCGGTGAAGGGCACGCTGACGTCGGCGCCGGACACCTCCGCGACGTCGTCGGCGAGCTGCACCTTGCGCTCCCGGCGGGTCCGGTCGTAGGCGGTGTGCCGCAGGGCCGTGAGCAGGTAGGCGCGGAACGCGGTGTTCGGCCCGCGACCGTCCCGCAGCGTGTCGAGCACCTTCGCGAAGGCCTCGGACACCAGGTCATCGGCTTCCGCCGGGGACTTCGCGACCTGCCGAGCCATGTTGTACGCCGCTGCGACGTGTCGCTCGTACAGCTGCGCGTAAGCCGCGGACGAGCCGTTGCGGACCTCTTCCAGCAGTTCACCGTCGCTGGGGCCCTGCACTTCCGCCGGGACTGTCGCCACGCCGCACCTACCTCCCCGCAGGGCGCTCGCCGTTTTCCGTGTGTTCTAACGATCATCTGCGCCAGATGACATGACGCGAAAAAGTTGAAGGTTATTGTGATCTGGATCTTATTGCTCGCGCCATTCACTCCACCGTCATGGGCGACCCGCTGCTTCGTCCCATCGGCGGGTTGTTGAAGAGGAGGAGCGTTGAGCATGAGGGAGTGGCCGCTGTGGTGTGACGAAATGACTGACGAGGGGCGGCGCAGGGCGCTTCGGTCGCGCTGGCGCACCGCGAGCCTAGCGGCGGGGTGGCCGTTTCCGAGCGACTGGGCGTCGGATGCGGTCGACGCGGTGTGTTCGGCGGTCGTCGCGGAAGAAGACCTCGCGGATCCGCTGGCGGATCTCGGCGCGTCCCGAGCGGAAGCCGGTGTCGGCCTCGCCGGGACGTTGCAGGACCTCGCCGCGTTGCACGCGGTGTCGGAAGGCGAGCACGACGGGCTGGTGTCCGCCGACCCGGATGCGGTGCCGGCGGCGATGGTTCGCGCCACCGCTCTGGGCTGGTCGGACGTGGTGGCCCGGATGTCGGTCGGCCGCGAGGTGGAGGACCCGCTCACCGGCCTGACCACGGCCAGCTACCTGCGCACCCGGCTGCACGAGGTCTACCGGGCGGCCCGCGTGGAGGGGCGGGCCGCCGGTGATGGGCACGCGTTGGTGACTGTGTCGCTCGCCGTCAACGCCGACGACTACCCGCGGATGATGGCGATGGTGCTGATCGCCGACGCACTGCGGATCGTGTTCGACGGCGGGGAGACGACGTCGCTGCTGCGGTCCGCGACGGCGGTGGTGCTCGCGTCGCGCGACCGGCTGCTGCCGGCCCGCTGTCTCCAGGCGCGCTGGACCATCCAGCACCGCCTGGCGGCGGACCCGGCACTGCACGGTTGCGGGCCGTTGCTCCTGCGGGAGGAGCTCCTGCCGGACGACCACGACCAGGCCTGCGAGCTGCTGGCGTCCCTGTGACGGCAGTTTCAAATGAAACTGCGCAAGTCCCCAGTCGTCCGGGGCCGTCGGCCTGTCCTCCAGTTTCAATCGAAACTGGAGGACCGATTCCCGAGGACCTCGGCGCTGTGAGGTGGGTCGCGTCGGGGCGGTCCCCGCGCGGGTGCGGGGCGTGCGCGCCTTAGGCTTGCGGGGTGGACCACCGCACCGGAACCCCAGTTGTCGGCATGATCGGTGGTGGCCAGCTCGCGAGGATGACCCACCAGGCTGCGATCCCGTTGGGGCAGTCGCTGAAGGTGTTGGCCACCTCGGCGGACGACGCCGCCGCGCTCATCGTGCCGAACGTGGAGATCGGGCACCACGCGGACCTCGACGCGCTGAAGAACTTCGCGCAGGGGTGCGATGTGGTCACCTTCGACCACGAGCACGTGCCCGGCGAACACCTCCGCGTGCTGGCTGCGGCGGGGGTTTCCGTGCAGCCGGCCCCGGATGCGCTGCTGCACGCGCAGGACAAGCTTGTGATGCGCCGCAAGCTGGCCGAACTCGGTCTCCCGGTGCCGCCGTTCGCGGAGGTCACCGAGGTCGCCGACGTGCTGGAGTTCGGCGCCGAGCACGGCTGGCCGTGCGTGCTGAAGACCGCCCGCGGCGGCTACGACGGCCGTGGCGTGTGGGTGCTCGACACCCCGGACGGCGCCAAGCACACCGTCACCGAGCTGTTGGGAAGTGGCGCGCAGCTGCTCGTCGAGCAGCGGGTGCCGCTGCGCCGCGAGCTCGCCGCGCTGGTCGCGCGCTCGCCGTTCGGGCAGGGCGCGGCGTGGCCGCTGGTGGAGACGGTGCAGGAGGACGGCATCTGCGTACAGGTGCTCGCGCCAGCCCCGAACGCGTCGGCGGAACTCGTCGAGCAGGCCCAGGGCCTAGCGCTGAAGATCGCCGAATCGCTCGATGTCACCGGCGTCCTCGCGGTCGAGCTGTTCGAGACCGACGACGGCCTGATGATCAACGAGCTGGCGATGCGCCCGCACAACTCCGGGCACTGGACCATCGAAGGCTCCCGGACCTCGCAGTTCGAGCAGCACCTGCGCGCGGTGCTGGACTACCCGCTGGGCAGCACCGAGCAGACCGCGCCGGCCGTGGTGATGGCCAACCTGCTGGGTTCGCCGATCGAGCTGAAGATGGGCGTGGACGAGCGGCTGCACCACTTGTTCGCCCGCTACCCGCACGCGAAGGTCCACCTGTACGGCAAGAGCGAGCGCCCGGGGCGCAAGCTCGGCCACGTGACCGTACTCGGGGACCGGATGGACGAGGTGCGGGAGCAGGCGCGGCTGGCCGCACACTGGCTGTCGCACGCCGAATGGCTCGACGGCCACCAGATCCACTGACGAAACACGACGCAGCGAAGCGAGAGGTCCGAGCGTGGCAGGCGAGAACCCCCTGGTCGGCGTGATCATGGGCAGCGACTCCGACTGGCCGGTGATGCAGGCCGCCGCGGACGCGCTCACCGAGTTCGACGTGCCGTTCGAGGCGGGCGTCTACTCCGCGCACCGCACGCCGCAGCGGATGCTCGACTACGCGCGCACCGCCGCCGACCGCGGCATCCGGGTGATCATCGCCGGCGCCGGTGGTGCCGCGCACCTGCCGGGCATGGTCGCCTCGGCCACCGTGCTGCCGGTGATCGGCGTGCCCGTGCCGCTGAAGTACCTGGACGGGATGGATTCGCTGCTGTCGATCGTGCAGATGCCCGCCGGGGTGCCGGTGGCGACGGTGTCGGTGGGCGGGGCCCGAAACGCCGGTCTGCTCGCGGTCCGGACGCTGGCGGCGGACTCCGGAGAGCTGGGTGCCCGCCTGCGCGCGGACATGTCCAAGTTCCAGTCCGACCTGGAAGAGATGGTCCTCGGCAAGCACACCGCCCTCCAGGAGAAGGCCACCCAGCGCTGACCCCACCCGGGGTTGCCGCAATTTCCATTGAAATCGGACCTGGCCGATGCCGGTGGGTTGCCCTTCCCGCTGGATCTCCATGCCGAGCCATTCGCCTTCGAACGGCCGGTGCAGGTAGAGCGTGATGTCGGTGTTGATCCACGGTCCGAAGATCGGTCCGGTCGGGCTGGCCGCGCTGATGCAGTCGACGAGCACCGCGACGTGACTGAGCGGGCTCAGCGGCCCACCGGGCAGCAGCGGTAGCGATATCCCCGATGTTACCCGCCAGTATTCATGGTGGTACTACTCGTTTGCCACTCTTGTGGCGACTTGTCGCGGGACTCGTTCCGGATCGCGGGAGACCTGTGAAGATCTTCTCAGCGGGGAACAGTACTTGAAGGTTCATGCAATGCTTGATGGCGTCTCGCCAGACATCGACCCCGAAAGGTTCTTCCCATGCAGCACAGTCTTCGTGACGTGACGGCCCTGGTCGCGCGCCTCGTCGTGGGCGCGACATTCCTCGCGCACGCCTACCAGAAGTTCGTGCTCTACGGAATCGACAACGTCGTCGCTTCGTTCGGCAAGATGGGCCTGCCCCCGGTGGCGGCGTGGTTCACCGCGCTGGTCGAGCTGCTCGGCGGCCTGGGGTTGATCCTGGGCGTGCTGATGCCGGTCGCCGGCGTTCTGCTCGCGGCGGTCATGGTGGGCGCGATCTTCACCGCGCACCTCAGCGGCGGCTTCTTCTCGGCGGACGGCGGCTTCGAGTACGTGCTGGTGCTCGCGGCGGCCAGCCTGGCGCTCGGTTTCAGCGGTCCGCGCTTCACGCTCGCCGCGCTGTTCAATGGCAAGTCGGCGACGCGCAGTGAGAAGGCCGCGGCGTGATCGAGTGAATTGTGAAGGGCGCCTTTAGCCAACCTGACTGGCAGGAGGCGCCCTTCACCTTGAGGAAACGGCGGAACGGCTCTTGCACCTCTGCGGGTCCTTAGGCGTCGTCAGGCGAGGGCAGTCCCGAAGGGCATGCGTGAACCGGCGATCCCGCAGCCCATGCGGCGTCCGGGATTCCGCTACCCGCACCGCCACGCAGAACGAGCTCGGGGGCAGTCCCTAGTTCAGCTCGACGGTGATGCGCTCGTCGGAGCGGCGTTGGTCCAGCTTCTGCGGGTCCGGGTTGGTGCAGTGCACCAGCGAGGCCTGCGCGGCCAGCGCCGCGAGCAAGCCGTCCACCACCCCGCCCGGCAGCCACCATTCCAATGTGGACATGACCCGGTCGTCGCGGCCGATGTGCAAGGATTCGGCGCGCTGCCGCGCCTCGGTGACAAGTTCGTCGACCGACAGCTCCAGCAGCGCCGGGGTGTCACCGCCGACCGGCGAGAGCGGGCTGAAGTCGTCGCCGTGCACGCGGATGTCCGACGCGTAATCGGCGACGCCGCCGGGCAGGTCGCGCACCGGAGCTCCGAGCGCGTCCAGGCCCACGGCGGCGATCGTGTGTGCGTCCTTGCCGCGGTCCAGGTCGGCCGCCGGAACGAACGCCACCTCGGCGCCCTGCGGGTCGTCCGTGATGTGCGCCCCGCACCACCAAGCCCCCAGCAGCACCCCGACGGTCTGCCAATGCGCCGGCAGCGCCACCAGGACCGGCGCGCCCGGCTCCAGGTCGAGCTCGTCGACCAGCCAGTTCGCCGTCTTCGCCGCCCAGTTCGCGGTGGTGGCGCGGGACAGCTCGATGCGCGCACCGGTGGCGTCGTCGTAGTGCGTGATCAGCGGTTTCGGCGCCCCGCTGGCCAGCAGCGGACCGAGCAGTGCCTGGGTAACGCTCATGGTGCAAGCGTAACGGTCACGGCCCGAGGTCGGAGTCGCGGAGCTGTCCAGCGGCCGGAGATCCCGAGCTTCACGATGTCCTATGTGGACAGTTGTAGTGGCCAGGACCGTGAGCGTTTTTGGGTGCCACAGCACCCGAAACCACTCACGTACCTCGACCAGCGGCGTCGCTGACCAGGTAGGGGTCCCTGACTGGTGAGGTCGCGTATTCAACGCTCGCGAGTTCCCCGTGGATGTAGCGGTGAGTGATCGCCAGGGGCGTATTGGCTCCAGGTGGTGCCGGCCTGGGTGGCGAGCCTGGTTGTGGTGACGGGGTGGTAGCCGAGGGCGTCGGCGACGATCGGGGCTGGCATGTTCTGGAGGTGCTGGCGGATTGCGGCTCCGCGGCTGGCGGCGGCAGGAATCCCGAGTTGGTGGACGAGCCGTGCGAGGTATTCGGGGCGTAGTGGCTGGTTGGCGCGGCGGCCGGGGAATAGCCAGGTGGCGGCGGGGTTCGTCGCGGTGTGCATGTTCGCGCGGTGGGCCGCGTAGTCCAGCAGCAGCGCGGCGAAGGGCGGAGGGACCGGTGACGGCGGGTCGCCGAGGCTGATGAGGACCTGGTCGTCGTCCTGGATGATGTCGTCGACGGTGAGCCGGACGATGCGGCTGACCGGCTGGGCGTAGAGCAGCACGAGGCCTGCGGCGATCCTGCTGCGCAGTGGCGCGTCGGCGTCGGTGAGGACTTGGCGCAGCAGCTCGATCCGTCTGGAGCGGGTGAGCGGGGCGGCCTGTCTGGGTTTCGCTGATGGCAGCACGAATTTCCGGGTGAGCTTGTTTTCCGTGCACCACAACAAGAAACGGCGAACGGCGTTGCGGCCGTGCTCGTTGTGCCCGGCATGCCAGGTGTCGATATCGGCCTGTCGGCAGTCGGCGAGAGTTTTTGGCGGGTGGCGAGCCAGGCGAGAAACTCGGTGGCGTGCCTGATCTGGTCCCCTGCGAACGTGCGTGCTGCCGGGGTGACGGGTTTGTGCTCGGCACGGGTTCGCAGCCTGGGCAGGATGTCCCAGGTGGCGAACCTGCGGACGATCTGCGCGTGCTCGCTGCTGGTGATGCTCGCGAGGTGGTGGGCGAGCCATCGTTCGAGCAGGCAGATCTGCTTGTCGATGACGGGCAGCAGACCGCAGGTCATGAGTAGCTCACGCAGATGAGCGGCAGCCCGCCAGGGCTGGAGCTGGTGGAATGTCTCGTGTGTGAGCGCGATCTCGCCGCTCCGAGTTCGCGCCGCTACTCCGACCCGGCCGCCTACCTGCTCACCCCGAGCAAGTGGGCTGATCAGCGGGTGGAGTTCTGTCGGCTGGTCGGCAAACCCGCCGACGCCGCCAAGGGCCTGGCCGAAGTCGAAGACGAGCTGCATACCGCGCTGGGCGAGCTGGAAGCCACCCTCTCCGACGGCGACGGGCCGGTGCGCCTGGACGACGAGGGTGATCTGGTGATCTCCCCGCTGTCGGCGGAGGACATCCCGGCCGAGGCGATCGCGTTGAAGGCCGAGCTGACCGAGATGCTGCCGTTCGCGCCGATCGTGTCGCTGCTGATCGAGATTGGACAAGCGCACCGGATTCCTGGACTGCTTCACCCACGCCGGCGGCAAGCAGTCCCGCAGCCCGGAGTTGAAGCGGAACCTGATCGCGGTGCTGCTCAGCCACTCCACCAACCTCGGCTTGACCCGCATGGCCGATGCCTGCGGCATCTCCTACGACATCCTGGCCTGGACCGCCGAGTGGTACGTGCGGGAGGAAACGCTGCGCGCGGCGAACCTGGCGCTGATCAGCTACCACCAGAAGCTGCCGCTGACCCCGGTCTTCGGCTCCGGCACGCTGTCCTCCAGGCAGCTCAACAAGGGCGAGTCGCTGCACGCCCTGCAGCGGGACCTGCTGTACGCCCACTTTTCCGACCACCTGATGGTGTGTTCGTGACGTTCGCGGGGACCTACGTTCTCAAGATCACGTGCCTCTTTCGACAGCCGCATGTGACCCACCCGGCTATTCGCTATCCCCGCTGCCGTGGTGCGGGCCCCGGTCGGCTGCCGACTGGGCGCGAGAGGCGAACCCGGACGTCGCCGAGGCCGATGTTGGGTTGCGGCCAGCCGCCGACAGGGCTCCACGTCCTCATCCAGAACGCCGGACAACATACTACGGCGACCCCAGGTGAGTGCGTCGTCTCCACGGAGCCAGCGGCGCTTCTTCTTGCTGTCGGTGGTGTCGATGCGGGTGGGGTTGGCCAGGATCCGGTAGCGGACGGTGAGGCCGGTGGTGATGCCGGCGAGGACGGCATCGACGCGCAGGCAGGGTGGTTTTCCCCGCGCAGGCGGGGGTGGTCCCGGTCCCCAGGACCACCCCCGGCGAACGTCGGACCACCCCGCTGGGACCACCCCCGCCTGCGCGAGGTCCACGCCGAGCACCGTGGCGCCATGCGGACAGTGACTTGTCTGGATTCTGCTCCGCAACTTCGAACATGCCAGCGAGATCCAGCAGGCCATCGCCGTCGTGCAGGCCCGGGGCACCGCGCATGACCACAGCATTCGCCAGGTGACGATCGACAACGCCGGCAATGCACATCGGCGAACCCCTGCGCGGCGTCTCCCACATCCTCCCGCGAATTCCCGCGTTGTCGCGGATCCGCAGCGGCCGACAAGGCCCGAGCAAACACAAGGGCCGAGCACCGATGAGTAACCCTCATCCCGACCAGCGTGCTGGGGCAGGCGCCGAGCCAGAGCGGGCCGCCGGCTCGCGGTTTCGCGACGGTGGGAACCAGGACACGGTGGAGGCGTCGGCGGACGGGATCGTCGCCGTCGACGAGCGAGGGATCATCCGTCTCGCCAATCCGGCCGCCGAGATGCTCTTCGCCCGTCCAAACGGAGATCTCGTCGGCAGCGCGTTCGGTGCCCCGACGGTCGTCCACCAAACCAGCGAGATCGACTTGATCCGGCCCGACGGAGGGGCCCGGGTGGTCGAAATGCGGGTCACCGCCACGACTTTGCACGGCTAGCACATCTACGTCGCCGCGCTCCTCGATGTCACCCGTCGGAAGCAAGCTGAGCCAGGACTCGGACGTGGATCGTCCGCAGCCTCACCCGAGCCAGCGGCAGAGACGCCTGGTACGAGCCCAACGGCGACGAAGGCGCCTGTTTCTGCCTCCGCTTGCATGGAACGCCCAACACGTGACGGCTATCTTCCAATCCACACAGGAGCTCCTCGGCTGCCAATGCGTCGCGTATACGGACTTGGCGAAGGCCGGCGGATGGAGTCATTCCGCTTCGAAGCCGGGGGGCAGCCGCTGCTGTTTGGCCGCCAGGTCGAGGTCGGCTACGCGGAGTCGGAACACCTCCATGCTCAGCCCGAAGTACTTGCTGGTTTCCCCCACCCATTCCATGCCGTTGCGGCGTACCGCAGCTGCGGCGCGTGTGTTGCCGGGCCGAACGACCGCAAAGATCTCGTCGACCTCGTGCTGGAATGCCCATTGCGCCAGCGCGTACGTCGTCTCGACGGAATAACCCTGTCCCCACACGTCCGGATGCAGTTGCCAACCGATCTCGAGGTCCTCGTTGCCGGGTGGCAGGGGCAGCAGCGTCGCGCCGCCGATCACGCGCTCGTCCTTGCGCTGTTGGATGGCCCATCGTCCGGCGGGTGGGATCGACCTGGCGTCCTCAGCGATCCACTGCCGCAGCAGCAGACGCATGGCCGGTAGGTCGGGAACCTGCTCCATGATCGGGCTGAGCCACCGTGCCACGTCGGCGTGCCCGAACACATCCAGTGCCGCTCGGGCGTCGTCGACGTGCCACGACCGCAGCACGAGTCGCTCCGTGACCAGCTGCTCGGCCATTCACCCAGCCTAGCCACGCAGCCCTGGTCAGGCAGGAGGAGTGCTGGCATCCCGGTGAAGGGACCCAACCTGAGCGCCGACATGCCGTATCTCCGCGCTACCTTGAACAGGGACATGGGTGAGGCGGCCACCTGTCGGCTATCGGACGGACCTGGCTCGACGGGGAGGTCACGGACCCAAAGCCAGCCACGGGCCGACACCGCAAGCTCTGAGTCAGAAGCCTCTGTTCGGAGGTTCGAACAGCGGCATGCCTGTGGTTGAGTGCGGCGGTAGCGCTCCCCAGGGTTCGGCGCTGCTGGCAACATGGCCGCAAGGGGAGATGAGCAGTCAATGAGCAAGGTCGTTGGCCGGTGGTGCGCAGGGCACGGTCACTGGCATCAGGACGGCTGCTTCGAGATCGTTTCGGAGCACGCCGCGGATAAGTGGTTGGTCACGTACCTCACCCACGGGGAACCACACGCGCGCATCGGTCTTGACACCGAGGAAGAGGCGCATGGGGACATTCGGTGGCTGATGTCCATCCTTCCCCGCGGACGTTGCTCCCTGGGAGCGCGTGGCCGAAGAGGGCATCTGATCTTGATTTAGGTACTGATGTCCTGTTCGGGTGGTTCCGTTCGCCAGGTTTGGGTGGATTCACCGGTCCGCCAGCCTCCCACTTGGCGTAGTAGTCATACACCGTCTTTCAGGGCGGGAAGTACTCCCAGGCGATCCCGATCCGGCACACATACAGGATCGCGTTCACGATCTCCCGCAGGTCATGCACCCGCGCCGCGGTTCCTGGCCCCGTGCCGCAGCCGGGGGAGCTGCTGGTGCGTGGCCTGTTGGTGGGGTTCTGCGACATTGATCGTGATGTCACCGAACGCGCGCGTGGCGTGTTGCCGCCGGGGCAAGACCGGATGGTTCTCTTTCACGAATCTGTGGGTCGGGTGATCCACGCGCCCGCGGTCAGCGGTTTCCAGGAGGGCGACTACGTGGTGGGCGTCGTCCGGCGTCCGGACCCGCAGCCGTGCGAGGCGTGCACGGCGGGGCAGTGGGACTTCTGCCTCAACGGCGAGTACACCGAGCGCGGCATCAAGGAACTGGACGGATTCGGTGCTCAGCAATGGACGGTCGAGCCCCAGTTCGCGATCAAGGTCACCCCGGCGCTCGGTGATCTGGGAGTGCTGACCGAGCCCGCATCGGCGGTGGCCAAGGCGTGGGAGCAGGTCGACACGATCGGCAGACGAGCCTACTTCGCTCCCCGTCACGCGCTGGTGACCGGCGCCGGACCGATCGGCCTGCTCGGTGCGCTGCTCGGCGCGCAACGCGGCCTGGACATGCACGTTCTCGACCACGCCACCGAGGGGCCCAAGCCGGATCTGGTGCGCGCGCTGGGCGCCACCTACCACACCTCGCTGGACGATCTGGGCTGTGAACCGGATGTCGTGATCGAGGCGACCGGATCCGGGAAGGTCGTGTTCGAGGTGCTGCGGCACACCGCGCGCAACTCCATCACGGTGCTGACCGGCAGCACGGGCCACCACCGCACCGTGCCCTTCCCAGCAGCGGCGATCGACAACCAGTTGATGCTGGACAACGACGTCGTTCTGGGCAGCGTGAATGCCAACCTGCGCCACTACAACCAAGCCGTGCAGGCGCTGGCCGGCGCGGACCGGAGCTGGCTGGGATCCTTGATCAGCCGCCGGATCCCGCTGGGTGATTGGACCCAAGTCTTCGAGACGGGCCCCGACGAGTTGAAAGTCGTCGTCGACCTTCAGGCCTAAGCTCGATGAGCCGACCCGGGGTGCTGCTCGACGGCAAGCTGTAGTCGTAGTCCGGCTGCGTTGGTGCGAAAATCAGGGTGAGGATCGAACACATCGGGGCCTGATGGTCGAGGAACGTGATACCGAGTTCGTGACCCGGGGTGGGCACGGTGGGATTGCGCGGCTGCAGTCGAAGGCTGAGGCGCGCCTCGGTCTGCTGGCCGCGGGCTTGCAGGAGTACGCGATCTTCGCGCTCGATGCGGCCGGTCGGGTGGATGGCTGGGATGACGGGGCAGAACGCATCATGGGCTATCGCAGCGAGGAGATCATCGGGCAGCACTTCTCGGTGTTCTCCCCGGCGGAACCGGGCGTCACCGACCACGCGGAATGGCAGCTGGCTCAGGCCGCCGAGCTCGGCAGCCATGTGGACGAAGGCCGAGGGTCAGCACCCCGTTGCGGTACTCCGCCCGGACGCGGTCGGCATCCAGCGCGGCGCCGAGTTGGAGTTGCCGGGCGAACGTGCCGGTGGGGCGCTCGGTGACCAGGTAGCTCACGTCCGAACTGCTGGACTCGGTCGCGCTGCGCTGCGCGCGCACGGTCAGCGTGTTGTGCTCGGCGGTGACCTCCAGCGACTCGGGGTCGATGCCAGGCAGGTCGAACTCGACGACGTACTCCTCGCCGCGGTGGTAGGCATCCATCGGCATGGGCTGCGGCGTGCGCGCCGCAGTCAACACCTCGTTGGCCAACCGGCTGATATCGCGGAACGGGTCGAACTGCAGCACCGGCATCGCACACAGGTCCTTCCGAACGCAAAACCTGGTGGGTTTGCCGTTCTCGCCTGCTGAGAAAGTTTTGTCCGCGAGGCCCCCGTTCGGTGGCCGACCCGTGCCGCCCGACGGCCGCAGACGACAACCCACCGGGGTCTATCGGACGGTGAGTAGGTGGCCGCCGTCGGTCTCCCAGCGGGCTTCCGGCGACGCCTCGGTTGGCTGCGGGATGACCGCAGGAACGGAATTCGGGGCATCGGCGAGCAGATCGTGGGGTGTGGCGACGTTGTCCGGTTCGGACGCCCTCGTCAGCACCGCGTTCCCGCAAAGTTCGGTCGTGTCCGCGGGGATGACCAGCAGGACCATTCGGTGTCCGCTCGGGTCGGTCAGGCTGACCGTGTCTTGATCGAGTGTGTGGAAGCCTTCGAGCCGTACCTGGTGCCCCTCGACGCGGAGTTTCCGAGGGACTGTCGGCAATTCGTGACGTTCAGGTACCCGGATGGTGCCACCGTACGGTGAGCAGATCACCGGCGGTGGGGTGGATGCCGGAGGGCGCAAGCACCAGGTCTCCCTCGTGCAGGACGCTCGCCGCTGCGGTGGCGCCTGCGAGGCGGTCTTGCACCAGCCTGCGCAGGCGTGCGCCGCACTGGCGGTAGAAGTGCAGCTGGATGCGGCGGCCGAACAGCCGCCAGCCCAGCCGGGCGATCGGGCCCAGAGCGGGCGAACGTTGCGAGAAGCCGGTGATCACGAACTCGACCGCCCCGGACGCCAGATCCTTGACGAGTTCGAGCTCATCCTGCCGCGCTCGAGGTGGCCTTCGAGGGTCGCGTAAGCCAGCCCCACACCTGCTGCGAGCCGCACGCGTCTCGTCGACCACATGGGTCACACGCATTTCACCTGGCGGTGCCGCAATTTCCCCAGAGCTGAGACGTAGTCAACGCTGCGGAGCAGTCGAGCGCATCGCGACTTCGTTCGAGTTCGACAGGGCTCGGCGCTCGGCGTTGTCGCGCTGTTCCTCGTCGACGGTCTTGGCCCTGACCCACAGACCCAAGCACAGCAGGACTGACCCCAGCGACAGCACCTGTAGGTGGGTGCTGCGCAGCCCGACCTGGTGCAGTGCCCGAACGACCACTGGTCCTCCCCGTGTCATCGCTGGCCTTTCCGGGCATGACACGAGCATGCCCGGCCCGGGCAATCCGCGCGAAAGGAGTGCCGTTGTGGGTTCCAAGGTTTCTTTCGTCCGCCGCGCGCTCGCGGTCGCGCGTTTGCTGTTTGGCATGGCTTTGATCTCGTGGCGCTACCTGTGGCAGATCACACCGCTGCACCGGAGCGAGGAGTGCGGAGATGAGTCGGACCTGCCCCCGGCGGTGCCCGATGACCTCATCGACGAGCGCTGCCAGCTGGTCGGTGATGGGACCGGCCAGCTGTTCCACCGCACCTTCAGCGTGCGGATCGAGGCCGGCGACCTCGACGCTCCCATGTTGATGGCGGTGGTCATGGCTGATCTCAACCGAGCCTTCCCGCGTGAGGTCGCGACGGTGCAGCGAACCAGAGGTAGTGGAGGTGGTCTGCGGGTCGGTGACGAGCTCGTGGTCCGGATGCCGGGGCCGTGGAACGCGCCGGTCCGGGTTGTGGCCTGCGAGGACGCTTCGTTTCGGATGGTGACGTTGCGGGGGCACCTGGAAGCCGGGCAGATCGAGTTCCGCGCCCGGCCGGAGGAAGATGCGGTTCGATTCGAGATCGAAGCCTGGGCGCGCCCCAGCACCCGGCTGGTGAATCTGCTCTACGCACGAGCGCGGCTGGCCAAGGAAATGCAACTCAACATGTGGGTGCGCTGCTGCCTGCGCGCCGCCGACCTTGCCCACGGCCAAGCACGCGGAGGCGTCCATATCCACACGCGGCGCACGACCACATGCGCCCAGGAACCGAGAACGGGTCCGGATTCAACGTCGACATGTCCCTGAGCCAGGGCTGCACACCGCCGCGAGCGAACCGGCCACCGGACCGGACGGGAATCCGTTGGTCAGCCGGGAATCCCTCCAAGCCGACTTGGCCGCCGCGCAGGAACGGGCTACACGTCAGGCCAACCGGATCAGAGGTAGCCGGACATCTCGCGGTGTGAGCAACGTTTTGGGTCCTGACCAGCGCTGACGTAACCCCGGAACTCGTCGGTGAGCTGGCCCAGTACGAGGACAGCTACCGGCTCTGCTACGTCCCCGGCCCCGAGGGGATCATCGTCGCGCTGGTCGAGCAGCTCAGCTAACTAGCAGCCCGTAGCGGCCGACAGCCCTTCCCTGGTCACCCACGCGCCGTCCGTTAAGGGATCGACAACCGAGATACCCGGTGGGCGTGCCGGAACATCTCGGTCTCTCACATTCGGGTGTAGTGCTTGATGTCTTCTTCGAAGTCGGTGATGGCCTGTTGGGTGAGGCTGGGGCGAGCATCGGTGATGGCGGCGAGGTAGTCGTCGGTGGTGGCTGGCTCGCCTTGGCGGTGCTGCATCTCGCGTTCGAACGCAGCCTGGGCGCCTTTGCGAGCGGCGAACTCGATGTCGGCGGGGGTGAACATCTCACTGGCCTCCACCAACCGGGAGAGGTCGAGGGTCTCGGCTGCAGTACCGAGGTAGCGCGACCAGATCGCGGCACGCGCGTCAGGATCCGGCGGACCGATCGGGAGGACGTAATCGAATCTGCCGGGGCGCAGGAATGCGGTATCCAGGGAACGCACCGAGTTGGTGGCGCAGATCAACAGTCGGTCGTCATGCTCGCGGAAGTTGGGGATGAGCTTGAGCAGTTCGTTGGTCACCCCGTGCCCGGGGTCGACGGCCAGCCCGGAGCGGGTGCCAGCGATTTCCTCGACCTCGTCGATAAACAGCACCACCGCCTCCAGCTCGGCCAGCTCGGCGAATGCCTCGCGCAGCGAGGTAGCCAGGCCACCAGAAGCACCGGTGGCCAGACGGGAGGGAAACAGCTCGACGAACGGCCAGCCCAGCCGGGAGGCCACTGCCTTGGCAAAGCTGGTCTTGCCGGTGCCCGGCGGCCCGAACAGGATCGCCGCCTTAGGCTGGATCACTCCATACTGATCGGCCACAGTCGGTTCTGCCAGCGGCAGCACAATCTGCTTCTCGATGATCTGCTTTTCCTGCACCATCCCGGCCACCGCGTCCCACATGCCGGCCGGCAACACCTGGCCGCCGAGTTCGGCCAGCAGGCCCACGTCGCCCGCGCCGTGGGGCTCGACCTTCTCGTAGTAGGTAAGTCCTCCCCGAGCCCGGTATCCCGAGTTGCCCAGTGCCTTCGCCCCGGTTGCCTCATCGGGCAGCAGCGCGCTGATACGGCGCACCCCCAGGCCTCGCAGCCGCCGCTCCAGCTCGGCGAGCAGAGCACTGCCGATGCCTCGATTTCGCCAGCGGGCCGCCAGCGCCACCAGCAGTACCCACGCCCGGTCGCCCTGAGTCTGTGCCACGGCCATGCCCACCAGTTCCTCACCAACCACCGCCACCACCGCAGGCTGGCCCGCCTGGGCCGCGGCCATCACCTCCGACACCGAAAACACCGGGAGCGGCTCGTCGGGCAGTCGGCTCTGATCCCACATCCCGATCGCCTGGTCCAGATCCTCGTCACGAAACTCCCGCAACCGCCACGTCTTCATCACCACCATCCCCTCCGACACGCTCGCCCTCGCCGCGGATGACCGCCTCCCCATTCTCTCGATTCAGCGCGGCCCAGACACGTCCGCAAGACGAGGTCATCCTGCAGGTGGTGTCCCGCTGCAGCCACGCCGCCGAGGCGGGGTCGCAGGCGATCTCCCGCGACCGATTGGCCGTGCACGCCGGCAAGCTGACCAGTCCGGCGGGGAAACCATCCGTGCGGCGCTCGACGCCGTGCTGCGCCTGTCGCAACCAGACCCGCAGGCTCTTGCCTTTGGCCGATCTCGCCGACCAGTTCGCGCGGCACGTGGAGGACTTGCAGTCCACCACGACAAGCAGGCCGACGCGCCGGGTGCGGCCTGACCGGCTACGCGCACCGCGCGGACTCCGATGAACCGGCGGCCGTATGACCAGCATTGATCTGCTCGTTTGCGGCTGGTGACAACCTCTTCCCCGTCACCCCGTCACCCCGTCACCCCGTCACCCCGTCACCCCGTCACCCCGTCACCCCGTCACCCCGTCACCCCGTCACCCCGTCACCCCGTCCACCAGGAACTCCCGCAGCGCCTTCCACCCGGCCCGCCCGTCGTCCTCGGCCGCGCGCCAACCCAACCGCTTGGCCACCAGCCGCAGGTGATCGGTCCGGGTCTTCTCCCGCGAGCCGTAGTACCGCAGCGCCCCGGCCTCAACGCCGAGCTGCGTGGCCAACCGCGCCACCGCAGCCGACGGTGCTGCCCTCACGTCATCAGGCACGAAGCCAAGCCACGGCAACGCAGACAGCTGCAGAGCTAGCCCGATTTTTGTTCGGCGCACCGCGGGCCGTGCGGTTGACCCAGTCGACATCCTCGGCCGTCAACCGGAAGTACCGCACCAACTCGTCCCGGCCGAACTCGGCAGGCCAGGACTCCAACTCCTGAATCTCAGCGGAAGAGAAGAACTGCGTGGCCACCAGGCACCGTCACCCGTCACCCGTCACCCGTCACCCGTCACCCGTCACCCGAAGATCATCAACCGAGCGACATCATGACGCCTTACCAACCACCAGCCCACACCGAGGTTACGTCAGCGCTGGTCAGGACCCAAAACGTTGCTCACACCGCGAGATGTCCGGCGATGACATCGAACAGCTCAAGTGGCGCATCACCGAACTCGAGCGACAACTCGCCGACGTCACCGGCCGACTCGAAAACACCGGCCAGCAGCTCGAAGCCGCTCGCGCTGCCAACCGCGAACTCATGACCCAGCTCAACGCCCCGGAGAGGAAACGATGACGAAGACCGCCGCCGACCTCGACCAGGTTCGGTCGATGACCGTGATTCCACCCTGGTCATTGGCCATTGTTCAGCGTCAGAAGCCCACGAAGAACCGCCCCCGCAACCTCGCCGGCGCCGTGCTCGCCGCCGAGCTCGGCATCACCGGATTCGACGAGCCCCACCGTTGTCCGGGCGGCTACCCCAGGACCCGTGCGCCTGGTTGACGTCCACCCCGCCGCCGGATGCTGCGCCCCGTGGGGTCAGCAGGAATCCGACACCTACCACTGGGTACTCGCCGCCTTGGCCGACCACGACGATTCACCGGATTCACGGGATGTCGCACAGTACCGAGGGCGGCGGGAAATCTGCGTCATCATGGATGGCGGGCGAGTGCGGGCACGTCAACGACGTGGTCGAGGCCGTAGTCGCGGCGCTAGTTGACGCAGGGGATTCCGCCGTCGGAGGTGATCGGCTGCTGGGTGCGCGCCGTGCCGTCCAGGCGTAGCCGCGGCGTCGCGGCCAGCCGCGGCGGTCCCGGGGTGATCAGCTTGCCGAAGAAGGCCTGCGCCGCCGCCGGCTCGACGCTGACGATGTACTGCCCGCGGTCGTCGCGGGCGCCGTTGTCGATCACCGGCATCGTCACGAACATGACTCGCCCCGCGGCCAGTTCCTGCATCTGCTGCACGAAGCCCAGCGGGTCCCAGCCGTCGTCGAGCACCACCGCGCGGCGGGTGGCCTGCACCAGGTCGTTGATCATCCCCGGGTCGGTAAGCGTGCCAGCGGACAGCACCTTGTTGGCCAGCCCGGCCATGAACACCTGCTGGCGCACGATCCGGTCCAGGTCGCCGCGCGGCAGGCCGTGCCGCTGCCGCACGAACGCCAGCGCGTCACCGCCGGAGATGGTGTGCCGTCCCGCGGTGAAGTCCGCGCCGGAATCCTTGTCGCTGGTGGCCTGCTGCAGGCAGATGTCGACCCCGCCGACGGCCTCGGTGAGCTCGAAGAACCCGAGCAGGTTGATCTCCGCGTAGTGGTCGATGCGCAGCCCGGTGAGGTTCTGCACGGTCTGCACCAGCGCGCGCTGCCCGGCCAGCCGCGCGTTGTGCTCGGCCTCCGCCTCCGGCACGCCGTCGGCCCGCAGCTTCGCCGCCGTGGCTCCTTTCGTCAGCCCGTAGACGGCGTTGATCTTCTCCGGGCGGCTGCCCGGCACATTGGTGTAGGTGTCGCGCGGAATCGACACGGCGGTCGGCTGCGTGGTGTTGTGCGGGATCCGGATCACCACGAGGCTGTCCGTGTTCAGGCCCCGGTCCGCCTCGGTGCGCAGCTGCTTCAGCATGCTCTCCGGCAGCAGGTTGCCCTGCGCGTCGGTGCGGCTGTCGCTGCCGACCAGCAGAACGTCCGTCGCGCCGTCGTCGGCGGGTGGCGTCTGCGGCACTTCGGCGAGAACCTTCGCCGAGCTGACGTCGCTGAGCCGGTCCACCACGATCCAGCCGATGGCGGTGAGGGCGAGCACGACGGCCGAGATCAGCGCGATCGCGCTGCGCCCGGCGATGCGGACCCCGGACCGGCGCGGATCGCTCGATGCCGCCGCTTCCGGTTCCTGTTCCGGTTCGCCCATTTCGTTCTCCCCCAACCGTTTGTCCTGCCGACGAGCTAGGTTAGCCGCCCGGGAAACCCCCTGGCGGCAGCACGGCGGTTAACCGTGGCTGAAACCTCGCGGGGAAGACGCGCTCACATCGCCCGCGTGATGCCGGTCATCGCACGCAGGGCACGCCGTCCGCGGTGATAACCGGCTCCTCGTCGGGTGCCGTCTGAGCCGGCAGCGGCGCGGCCTGGCGCAGCCCGTCGAGCCGAACGGTCTGGGCACCGGCGAAGTTCTGCGTGCCCGGGCCCTTGTAGTCCTTGCCCAGGTAGACCTGCACGCTGCCGGCTTTGACGCTGGAGCGTGCTTCCGTGGGCACCCCGCCGAGAGCGTCCGAGACCTGCTTCGCGGCCGCCTCTTCACCGGCTGCGTAGTAGATGACCGAGCGGTCCATGGTCTCGGCGTTGGAGCTGCCACCGGCCTTGTAGCCCTGCCCGGAAATCTCGTCGAGCACCCGCGCGGCCAGGCCGCTGACGCCGGAGGAGTTGAAGACGCTGACCGAGATGTCCGCCCGGGCCTGCACCGCGATCTGCTTCTGCTGCCGTTCCTGCGGCGACAGCAGCAGATCTGCGGCGAACTGCCTGACCTCCGGGATGTTGGTCGTGACGTCCTCCGACCCGGAGGAGCCGACCAGGTGCACCGGGGCGGTGAAGAACTGCACGTCGCCGCTCGCGATGCCTTGCATCTGCTGGGCGAATCCCAGCACATCGCTGGCCAGCCCGGGGTCCAGGATCACCGACTTCTGGATGGCGTTGACCAGTTCGGTCAGCTTGGCCGGGTTGGTCAGCGTCCCGGTGGACATGACCTTGCGGACGAGCGCAGACATGAAGACCTGCTGGCGCTTGCCGCGATCCAGTTCGTTGATCAGGCCGTGCCGCTGGCGGACGAAGGCCAGCGCGTCGGCGCCCTGGATGGTCTGCTGGCCCTTGCGGAAGTTCGCGCCGGACATGGAGTCCTTGGTGTCGTCCTTCAGGCAGACCTCGACACCGCCGATGGCGTTGGTCACGTCGTAGAAGCCGAGCAGGTTGACCTCGGCGTAGTGGTCGATGCTGACGCCGGTGATGTTCTCGATGGTGTGCAGCAGCAACTGCTTCCCGGCCAGCCTCGACTTCTCGTCGAGTTCCTTCTGGTCGGTGATGCCCTGCTTCTTCAGCTTCGCCACTTCGGCCTGCTTGCCGCGGTTCATCGTCTCGGTGAGCTTGGTCTTGCCCTCCCCGAGACCGATGTCGACCAGCGTGTCGCGGGGGAAGGAGATCGCGCTGGCGCTCTGCCCGCCGTTGGGGATGCGGACCAGGATCATCGCGTCGGTGAGGTCGCCGCCGTCGAAGCTGGTGCGCAGTTCCCGCAGGACGTTCTCGGGCAGCGGGTTCCCGTAGGCGTCGGTGCGGCTGTCGTTGCCGATCAGCAGGATGTCGGTGGCGCCGTCCGGGGCGCTGAGGCCCTCGCCGATGACGTCGGCGGTGGAGGTGTTGCCGCCGCCCGGCCGGAACATCGCCCAGCCGAACCCGGTGGCGCTCAGCACCAGCACGGACAGCAGCGCGAACAGCGTCCGGCCGAAGGTGCGCGCGCCCCGGTGGTTGCGTCGCCGTTGCCAGACATCGCCTTCTGGGGGAACCTGCGCATTCCCCGAACGGGTGGAAGAACGGCGACGAGCGTCACTCTGGGCGGACCGGCGACCGGGGCCGCCGGGAGGTGGGGCGGCTCCGCCGCGACGACTGCTCGGCGGGGTGACGCCGACCCCGGGGCGACCCTGGGCACCGGGTCCGCGGGGCGGAACGGGTCTGCCGGGCTGACCTTGCGGGCCGCCTGGCCACCTCGGCCGGTCCTCCACGAATCCTCCTTGGCCTGCCGGCGGGCGTTACACGTTCGGGAAGTGATTTTGCTCGTGTTCCGGATGCAGGTTAGCGGTGTTCTCGGGGCGGTTGGGCAGGTCCCAGTAACAGTGGTGATATCACTCATAAGGGTGAACCGACTGTGTCACGTTGCGTAACGCGGGAGCCTGCTTCGTAGCTCGGTGTGTCATGCCAGACTGCGCACGCGGACCTGCAGCGGGCCGCGAAATCCCGGCGAGGAAGGGCACGATGCGGATTCTGGTCACCGGCGGAGCCGGCTTCATCGGCTCGCACTACGTTCGGCAGCTGCTCGGTGGTGCGTACCCCGCGTTCGCCGACGCCGACGTGGTCGTGCTCGACAAGCTCACCTACGCCGGCAACGAGGCGAACCTGGCGTCGGTCGCGGACAACCCCCGGTTGAAGTTCGTCTGCGGCGACATCTGCGACCGCGAACTGGTCGGCGGCCTGATGTCCGGCGCGGACGTGGTGGTGCACTTCGCCGCCGAAACCCACGTCGACCGCTCGATCACCGGCTCGGACGCCTTCGTGACCACCAACGTCGTCGGCACCAACGTGCTGCTGCAGGCCGCACTCGACGCCGGGGTCGGCAAGTTCGTGCACGTTTCCACCGACGAGGTCTACGGCTCCATCGAGGACGGCTCGTGGCCCGAGGACCACGCTCTGGAGCCGAATTCCCCGTACTCGGCGGCGAAAGCAGGCTCGGACCTGCTGGCCCGCGCCTACCACCGCACCCACGGCCTGCCGGTGTGCATCACCCGCTGCTCCAACAACTACGGGCCCTACCAGTTCCCGGAGAAGGTGCTGCCACTGTTCATCACGAACCTGGTGGACGGCATCCAGGTGCCGCTCTACGGAGACGGGCTCAACGTGCGGGACTGGCTGCACGTAAGCGACCACTGCCGGGGCATCCAGCTGGTGGCCGAGTCCGGGCGCGCGGGCGAGATCTACAACATCGGCGGCGGCACCGAACTGACCAACAAGGAGCTGACCGAGCGGCTGCTGGCGGAGCTTGGCCTCGACTGGTCGGTGGTGCGGCCGGTCACCGATCGCAAGGGTCACGACCGCCGCTACTCGGTGGACCACCGCAAGATCGTCGAGCAACTGGGGTACGCGCCGCAGGTCGACTTCGAGACCGGGCTGCGCGAGACGATCCGCTGGTACCAGGACAACCGCGACTGGTGGGAGCCGCTGAAGGCCCGATCGGCGGTGGCGCGATGAGCCGCCTCGCCGTGCTGGTGCCCGGCGGCCGCGGCCAGCTGGGCTCGGAGCTGGCCCGGATCCTCGCCGCGCGGGCGGGGACGCTGGTGCACCGGCCGGGTTCCCGGGAACTGGACGTCACCGACACCGAGGAGGTCGCCGACGCGGTGGGATCCTTCGCGGAGACGGCGAAGGACGCCGAGTTGCGACCGGTGGTGATCAACGCGGCGGCGTACACGGCGGTGGATGCGGCCGAGTCCGACCCGGACCGCGCGGCCCGGATCAACGCCGAAGGCGCGGCCTCGCTGGCGAAAGCGTGCCGCAGCAGCGGTCTGCCCCTGGTGCACGTGTCGACGGATTACGTGTTCCCCGGTGATGGGGCCCGGCCGTACGAGCCGACGGACCCGACCGGACCGCGATCGGTCTACGGGCGCACCAAGCTCGAAGGCGAACGGGCGGTGCTGGAGTCCGGCGCGCGGGCCTGGGTGGTGCGCACGGCGTGGGTGTACGGCGCGAGCGGCAAGAACTTCCTGAAAACGATGATCCGCCTCTCCGGGGAGCGCGACACGCTGTCCGTTGTGGACGATCAGATCGGCTCGCCGACGTGGGCGGCGGACCTGGCGAGCGGCCTGCTGGAACTAGCCGAACGGGTCGCCGAACGCCGCGGACCGGAGCAGAAGGTGCTGCACTGCACCAATTCCGGCCAGGTGACCTGGTGCGAGTTCGCGCGGGCGATCTTCGCGGCACTCGGCCTGGACGAGAACCGCGTCCACCCGTGCACGACGGCGGACTTCCCCCTCCCGGCGCATCGCCCGGCCTACTCGGTCCTGTCCGACGCGGCCTGGCGAGAGGCGGGCCTGACCCCGATGCGCACCTGGCGGGAAGCCCTGGCGGCGGCCTTCGAGAAAGACGGCGAAACCCTCCGGCCCCGCTGACCGGTCACCCGAAGGGCGCGAGTCGCCCCTGCAGGGCCGCTTCGACGCGATGTCGGCTGGTGCGGCCTGGCGCGGTGTGCACAAGGAGCATTGCCTGATCCGGGGAGACGGAAGAAAGGCCAGGCCGCCCGGGGGCATGACTGGGAGCCTGGCCTGACGCTTGTCTGGGGCGTTCAGCCTGCGGCGAGTCGGTATGCGTTCAGGGTTGCTTCGGCGCAGGTCCGCCAGGTGAAGGTTTTTGCTTGGGCACGGCCCTTTTCCGCGTCTGGGGGACTGGTCAGGGCTTGCTGCAGGGCTTCGTTGAGCGCCATCGGGTCGCCGTAGGGGAAGCGGATCGCTTGGGCCCCCGTGACTTCGCGGAGGGCTGGGATGTCCGAGCACACCACCGGCGTGCCGCAGGCGAGTGCTTCCAGGGCCGGCAGGCCGAATCCCTCGTCGCGGGAGGGGAGGACGAGGGCGCTGGCTCCGGCGACCAGGCGGCGCAGGTGGTCTTCCGGGAGGTAGCCGGTGCGGATGACCGCGTTATGGGTTCCCGCTTCGCCGGGGCCCGCGATGACCAGTGGCGGTAGGCCGGACCCCTTGGCTTCCAAGGCTTCCAGCAGCCCCGGGAGTCCCTTGCGGGGGCCCTCGGCGCCGACGAAAAGCAGGTACTCCGACGGGAGTCCATAGTGGACCAGAAGGTCGGAGTGCATTGGTGTTGCGGAGAACCACTCCGGATCGACGCCGAGCGGAGTTACCGTGACCTTGCCCCGCGGAACGTCGAGGCGGGAGCTGACGGCATCGGCGACCGCAGCCGTCGGCGTGCACACCACCCGCGCCCGCCGGGCGGAACTCCGCACGAGCTCGGGCAAGTCAGGCCCGGCCAGCGACGGGTCGTCCAGGAACGCCAGGTCGTGCACCGTCACCACCCCGCCCGCTCGGATCGACGGTGGCAGCACGAAATTCGTGCCGTGCACCACCTGCGCCGCCCCGGCGAGCAGCTCCACCGGCGGGAAAGTTCCCCGCTGCCAGAGCTTCCGCACGACACGCGCCGGGATCGGCGGCCCCACCGCGCGCGTTCCGGCCGGGGCCAGCGAACGCAACTCCCGCCAGCCGCGCGTGGTGAGCCCGATCAGTCGAACGTCCACAAGGTACGCAAGCTCGGCCACCAGCGACGCGGTGTAGCGCCCGATCCCGGTGCGCCGACCGAGCAGCGGGGTGCCGTCCAGCAGGACGCGCAGATCAGCGGCCACGGAACCGCTCGCCGGCGAGCCGCCGGAGCCGGCCGGTGGCCCGCTTCGCGACCTCGAAAGGCCCGCCCACGTCGAGGTATTCGCGCAGCAGCGCGATGTCGCGGCGCACCGTCTCGACCCGGTTCAGCTGCGGGCTGCGCACGAGCGGCGCGCTCGCCTTGAGCCGGTCCGCGGCCGGGCGCGGGTCGCGGCAGAACTCCGTCAGCGGCGCGAGCACCGACTCCCAGGTGAACCGCTCGCGGACCGGGGCGATGCGGCGGCGGCACTCGGCGGCGAACTCCTCATCGTAGAGTGCCTTCTCCAGCGCCGCGGCCAGCGCGTCCGGATCCTCGGCTGGCACCACGACCCCGATGCCCTCCGCACGCACCAGGTCGGCGAACGAGTCGCCGTCGGTGGTCACCACCGGCAGCCCGGACCACAGGTAGTCCAGTACGCGAGTGCGGAACGCGAACGTCGTCTCCACGTGCTCGAAGTGAGTGGTGACGCCGCAGTCCGCATCGAGCAGGTAGTTCTGCCGCTCGCCGTAGGGCACCCAGGTCTCGTTGAAGAACACGAACTTGTCGGTCAGCCCGAGCCGCCGGGCCAGCCCGCGGGTCTGCTCGGCCATGCCCATCTCCGGCACGTCCGGGTTCGGGTGCTTCATGCCGAGGAAGAACAGCCGGACGTCGTCGTGCTGCTGGGAAAGCCGGTGCATCGCGTGCAGCAGCGTCAGCGGGTCGAACCAGCTGTAGACGCCGCCGGCCCACAGCACCACCTTGTCCTCGGACGCGATGCCGGACCGGTTGCCCTTGATCGCCGGACCGGTGCGGCGCGGCGCGACCGACGGCAGGCCGAACGGCACGACCGAGAGCAGCGAGCGGACCGTCGGGTCGTTGTCGTACAGGCCGGGGGTCAAGCGCCCCAGCGAGGCGAGGTGGCCCAGCCAGAAGTGCCGCTGCCGCTCCGAGGCGCAGAGGAAGAAATCGCCGCGCTGCAGTTGGGCGTTGAGCACCTTGGTGACGCCGGCCAGGTCCTTCGCACGGCGCTCGTCGTCGGTGTCGCGACCCTGTTCCAGCAGTTCCAGGTGCATCGGGTCGTAGACGTCGCACACCACGACCTTGGTGGACCCGACGTGCTTGAGCGCCGGCACCATCTCCAGCACGTGGCCCTGCAGCACCACGACGTCCGCCCAGTCGACGTGGGCACCGAGCTCGCGCGGTTTCGCCGCGACCACTGCGAAACCCGACTCCGGCGGGCTGACCAGCGTGTTGACGCTGACCAACCGGACCTCGTGCTCGGCGGAGAGAACCTCGGCCATGTGCCACGCGCGGATCGCCGGGCCGGCCATCCGCTCGGTGACCGCGTCGCCGGTGATCACCACGACCTTCCGCGGGCGGCCGAAGACCCCGTCCAGCTCGAACGCCTCGACCAGGGCGTCGTGCGCGGCCAGGTAGCGCGGCAGCGGGTAGGCGGGCTCCATCGCCTTGCGCATCAGCGGCACCAGGTCCGCGTCGGTGCGCACGCGCGCCTGCTGCTCCTCTTCTCGGGACCGCTTCAGCGACGGCAGCATCTCGACGAACTGGTCGATGGCCAGCATCCCGGCCAGCGCGGAGCGGTCGATCGGAACCGGGCTGTCGTCCTCGTGGTCGCCGCGCCGGGTGATCTCCAGCTGCGTCGGGTCGATCTCGCCGCGCGCGGTGGCCCGCCGTACGGACAGCGCCATCGCGGCGGGCAGCGCCTTCGCCAGCGTCTCGTCGGAGACGTTCTTGTAGAGCGCCGCCAGCGCGTTGCGCTCCAGCAGGTAGTGCTCCCGCGCCGAGGACACCTCGGCCATCGACGCGTGGTGGCGGTGGAACGTCAGCGAGCGCGGCTCGTAGTGGACGCGCCAGCCGCGCAGGTTCAACCGCCAGCCGAGGTCGACGTCCTCGTAGAACATGAAGAAGCGCTCGTCGAAGCCGTCGAGGGCGGCGAACAGCTCGGCCCGCACGAACAGCGCCGAACCGGTCCCGAACAGCACATCCCGCGCCGCGTCGTGCGAACCGTCGTCGACCTCGCCCGCGTGGCGCTTGTAGCCCATGCCGAACCAGGTCAGGCCGCCGTCGACGAAGTCGATGTGCCGGCCCTCCCAGTCCAGGACCTTGCTGGCGACCGCGCCCACGGTCGGCTCCGACCGCAGCACCGCGACGGCCGCCCGAACCCAGTCGCGGTCCGGCCTGGCGTCGTTGTTGAGGAAGGCCAGCACCTGGCCGGTGGCGTTGCGCGCCGCGAGGTTGCACCCGCCGGCGAAACCGCGGTTGGTGTCCGACTCGATCAGCCGCACCTCCGGCGCGGCGGCCCGGATCTGCTCGGCGCTGCCGTCACCGGAGGCGTTGTCGACGCAGATCACCTCCAGCCGGTCGGCCGGGTAGTCGAGATCCTCGCGGAGCGCGCGCAGGCAGGTGATGGTGTCGTCCGCGCCGCGGTAGTTGACCACGATCACCGACACCACGGGCAGGTTGCTGCGGTCGGACAATTCAGCCACGTCCTAAAGCGTGCACCATCGCCCGGCACGGCCTGCGGGGTGTCGGAGAAATCGCGACCATCCCGACACCTCGAGCCGCCGACCGACATGTCGGGGCGTGTCGGTTCGGGTGGGTGTGTTGGGCGGAGCGAACGGACTGGGTAGGGCTCGTGAGTGATCGTTTCCGGTTCTTACCGATAGGAACACTCACGAGCCCTGCGGGAGGGCGGGTGCTGGATTCAAGCGCCTGCCCACGTCTCCCAGACTTCGTGCCGCGGAACCCGGGCCGCCCGGCCGATCTGATGCCGGGCGCGGAGCGCCGCGGGCAGGCACACGACGACCTCGGCCAGTACGCCGAGCCGCAAGGCGACGCGGAAGTTCGCTGCGTCGGGAACGGAACGACCCCCGGTTGCGCGCCGCAACGGCACGGCGAAGGTGATCGCCGCGAAGCGGGCGAGCTCTCGCGCCGCGACCGCAGCGGGAGCGCAGCGAAGCAGCGTGAGCAGGCGGTTCCGCTCGTTCCAGCGGTGGAACAATGCGGAACCCGGCAGCGTCGTCGCGCCGTGCAGGTGCGAGGCGGCGGCGTCGGGCGCCGGGACGATCCGATGCCCGGCTAGGCGGAGCCGCCACGCGGTGTCGGTGTCCTCGTAGTAGCAAAAGAAGTGAGCCGGCACGCCGCCAGCGGAACGGAGGTGCGCGGTGCGCAGCAGCGCCGCGCCGCCGCAGAAGCCGAACACGCCGCCGGAGGCATCAGGCGCGTCAGCGCCGTGGCCGTCGGCGGTGAGGCGCACGCCGGCGGACTGCACGCGGCCGTCCGGCGTGCGGAGCACGGAGGACGCTGCGGCGGCGGAGCCGTCCGCGTCGAGCGCGCCCTCGAGCGCCGCGAGCCAGCCGGAGGCTGGCGCAGCGTCGTCGTTTAGCCACGCGACGTAAGGAGTGCGGATGCGGTCGAGCGCGGTGGCGATTCCGCCGGCGTAGCCGGTGTTGCGGCGTAGCCGCAGCACTTCCGGCGCCGACGGGTGGGCGGCGACCAGGTCGGCCGTGCCGTCGTCGGAGGCGTTGTCGACCACGAGCGTCCGATGAGGACGGTCTTGGGCCGCCAGTGCGTCCAGGCACGCCTCGATGTGGCCCCGCCCTCGCCAGGTCACCACGACCACGGTGCTGCGCACCCGTTCCGACGCCGTCACGCCCGAAGACGTTACGCACCAGCGCCACCGAGCTGCTCGCAGTCCCCGGTCCTCGATTTCGCACAGCCTTGACCACCTGCGTTAACGGCCCGGTCGGCGGCTTCGTGGGGGCGGCGCTGGACGTCGAGCTCGGGAACCGGCGGTCGCCCCAGCCTGCGGGTGCGAGAAGCTGTGCGGGTGCCCGAGCTCGTCACGATCGCCGAACAGCTGCTCGCACCGGTTCCCGGCGGAACCGGGCGCTATACACGGGAGCTGCTGCGCGCGATGGCCGAAACCGCGCCTAGCGGGTGGGAGCTGAGCAGCGTCGTCAGCCGCGGCGGCGATCCCGAAGCGGCCCGGGTTCCCGGCGTCCACGGGCCGCGGGTGCTGCCGGTCCCGCGCCGCGCGCTGATCGCCGCTTGGGAGCGGGGGTTCCCGTTCTGGCCGGGCGGCGACTCGGTGCACGCCATGACGCCCCTCGCGCCACCCGCGAAAAGCGGGCGCGGTCTGGTGGTGACCGTGCACGACACGGTTCCGTGGACGCATCCGGAAACGCTGACGCCGCGCGGAGTTTCCTGGCACCGACGGGCGATCAGCCGCGCCGCGCGGCACGCCGACGCGCTGGTCGTGCCGACCGCTGCAGTGGCCGGCGATCTCGCGAAGCGCATCCCGATCAACGCTCGCCTGCAGGTCATCGGCGAAGGCGTCACCCCATCCCTGCTGGTCGAACCCGACCCTGCCACCGTCGCGGAACTGGCGTTGCCCGCGCGGTACGTGCTGGCGATCGGCACGGTCGAGCCGCGCAAGGGCTACGAACACCTGGTGCGGGCGATGGCCGAACCCACCGCCCCGGACGTGCCGCTGCTGATCGTCGGCCGCCGAGGCTGGGGCGACGTCGACGTGCCGCGGATCGCCGCCGAGTGCGGCTTGCCACATGTGCGCGTGTTGGAGTCGGTTTCCGACGCAGAACTCGCCGCCCTGCTGCGGAACGCGACGGCGCTGGCCGCGCCGAGCCTCGCGGAAGGCTTCGGCCTCCCGCTTGTCGAGGCGATGGCGCTCGGCGTGCCGATCGTGCATTCCGATGCGCCGGCTCTGGTCGAGGTCGCAGGCGGAGCCGGTGTAACTGTCCCGCGTGCCGACCCGTCCGCGCTCGCCGCAGCCTTGCGCACCGTCGTCGACGTTCCCGCTCGCCGGGACGAACTGATCGCGGCCGGAACCCGGCGGGTCGCGGATTTCACCTGGCAGCAGGCGGCGCTGGAAGTCTGGCGCGTGCACCTCGACATCGTCGGCTGATTTCGCGCAAGCCGGGAACCCGGGCATTGGCGCACCGGGCAAAGCAGGGCAGAACACATTTTCGTCCACTCGTCACGGGCCCGGGCATCCGCACCGTAATCTGCTCAGGTGCACAGAGGCGAGCCGCACATTCTCATCGACGCCACCGCAGTCCCCGCGGATCGAGGCGGCGTCGGCCGGTACGTCGACTCCCTGCTGGCGGCCCTGGACGCGGACGGCGCCCGGCTCACCGTCGCCTGCCAACCGCGCGACGCGGAGCTGTACGCGACCAGCGCGCCGCGCACCGAAGTCGTGCCCGCCACCGAAGCCGTCGCGACCCGGACCGCCCGCCTGACCTGGGAGCAGACCACCCTGCCGCTGCTGGTGCGCCGGCTCGGGATCGACGTCCTGCACTCGCCGCACTACACGACGCCGCTGGCCAACCCGGCCGCGTCGGTGGTCACCCTGCACGATGCGACCTTCTTCACCAACCCGGCGGTCCACTCGCCGGTCAAGGCCAGGTTCTTCCGCGCGTGGACGCGCACCGCGCTGCGTCGCGCAACCCTGTGCATCGTGCCGAGCAAGGCGACCGCGGCCGAGCTGTCCCGCGCCGTACGCGCGGACCGCGCCCGCATGCCTGTCATGTACCACGGCGTCGACCCGGACCGGTTCCACCCGCCGACAACGGAGGAGATCCGGGAGGTGCGCGAGCGGCTGAGCCTGCACGACCAGCCGTACGTGGCGTTCCTCGGCGCACTGGAACCGCGCAAGAACGTGCCGGCGCTGATCCGCGGCTTCATGCTGGCCTGCCAGGGCCGCACCGACTCGCCGGCGCTGGTGCTGGCCGGTCAGCCGGGCTGGGATACCCGCGTCGAACGGGCGCTGGAGGCCGTGCCGCACCGGATCCGGGTGATCCGGGCCGGTTATCTGCCGTTCAAGCAGCTGGCCGGCTTCCTCGGCGGCGCCCACCTGGTCGCCTACCCGAGCATCGGCGAGGGCTTCGGCCTGCCCGTGCTGGAGGCGATGGCCTGCGGTGCCGCGGTCCTAACGACGCGGCGGCTGAGCCTCCCGGAGGTCGGCGGCGACGCCGTCGCCTACTGCGGCGTGGGCGCGGGCGACATCGCGGCTGGCCTGACGGAGCTGCTGGACGACCCGGCCCGCCGAGCCGTGCTGGCCACGGCGGCCCAACTCCGCGCGAAGGAGTTCACCTGGGCGTCCTGCGCGACCCAGCACCGCACGGCCTTCGCCAGAGCCCACCACATCCACACCCGCACCCGCTGACCACGAGCAGCCTCGACTCGTGAGTGCTTTGGGGTGCCCTGGCGACCCCAAACGTGCACGAGCCCTGACCAGGCCAAACGGGGCTTCTGCCGGTGCGCGGACGATGAATTCCACATGGAACTCCGGTCGGGTGGCTGTCCGGTAGGCGGCGTTCGGCAGAATATGGTGGCGTGACCGACGCGCGCACCTACGGCGACGAACTCGCCGTTGTCTCCGTGACTTACTCCCCGGGCGAGACCCTGGAGCGGTTCCTCGACACCCTGGACAAGGCGACGGACCGGTCGGTCCGGGTGATTCTCGCCGACAACGGTTCCACAGACGGCGTTCCGGAACAGGCCGCCGCAGCACGCGCGAACGTCGACTTCGTGCCCACCGGCGGCAACCTCGGCTACGGCAGCGCCGCCAACCGCGGCATGGCCGAACTCGGCGACGAGTACGGCTGGGTCGTGGTCGCCAACCCCGACCTGGAGTGGAGTGCCGGTTCGCTTGACGAACTCCTGGCCGCCGCCAAGCACTGGCCGCGCGGGGGATCGTTCGGCCCGCTGATCAAGGAACCCAACGGCGACGTCTACCCGTCGGCCCGGCTGCTGCCGTCGATCGGCCGCGGCGCCGGACACGCGCTGCTGGGCAAGATCTGGCCGAAGAACCCGTGGTCCAGCGCCTACCGCCAGTCCGAGGCGGCGATCACCGAGCGCCCGGCGGGCTGGCTGTCGGGTTCCTGCCTGCTGCTGCGCCGCGAGGCCTTCGACTCCATCGACGGCTTCGACCCGCGCTACTTCATGTATTTCGAGGACGTCGACCTCGGCGACCGGCTGGGCAAGAAGGGCTGGCTGAACGTCTACGTGCCGAGCGCGGAGATCATGCACATCGGCGGGCACTCGACCTCGGGCTCCTCGAAGCGGATGCTGGTCGAACACCACCGCAGCGCCTACCGCTACCTCGCCGACCGCTACCAGGGGCCGGTCTGGGCCCCGCTACGGTTCGCGTTTCGCGCGGCGCTGACCGCTCGCGCGCGCATCGCGACGCGCTGAGTTCGAGTGGCGTCCTCCGCGCGGGAGTTGCCGCCGCAGTCCCGCGCTCGCAGCGCGGCCTCAGTGGGGGTACTGGTTCGCCTGCGAACCCAGCGGGCCGAACTCGTTCGGTCCGCGCTGCGTGTGGTACGGGTTCGGCGGCAGATGTTGCTGGCCCTGCCCGTAATCCTCCGTCGGCCAGCCGCCGTGCTGCGGCTCCAGCCGCTGGCGCAGGGACTGCTGCTGCGGGTGTTGCTGGGGCTGCTGGCCCTGCGGCGGGAGCACCTGCGTGGTGTCCGCGGAGTCGGCCTGGTTGACGACCTCGCGCGGGATGCGAACGGTGCTCGCGGCGTCCATCGGCGAGGTGGCATTGTCGGGGGTGACGACGAACGCGCCACGTGCCCGCGCGCGAGCAAGTGCTTCGTCGGCTCGGCGACGCGGGTCCATGTGGATGCCCTCTCAGTCGTTCGCAGTCGGTGGTTCGCGTGGGCTGGCGTCGAGGTGGGCACGGCCACTGTGGGCGGGCCCGGTGTTCATTATGCCGTTGCCCCTGCCAGAGTATTCCCCCTAATGGGTTTTCGTCACTGAAGTCCATCAGGTAGAGGAGGATCAACGCCGATGTCCGCGGATTCGCAGGGCCCGGCCGCGTCGCCGACGGCGGAAGCGGTAGTGCTGGTAGGTGGTCGGGGCGTGCGGCTGCGGCCGCTGACCCTGTCGGCGCCCAAGCCGATGTTGCCGACCGCCGGAGTCCCATTCCTGAGCCACCTGCTGTCCCGGATCCGGGCGGCCGGCATCGAGCACGTGGTGCTCGGCACGTCCTACAAGGCGGAGGTGTTCGCCGAGCACTTCGGCGACGGCTCCGAGTTCGGCCTGCGTCTGGAGTACGTCGTCGAGCCGGAGCCGCTGGACACCGCGGGCGCGATCCGCAACGTGGCGGATCGGCTCACCGCCGACGACGTGCTGGTGTTCAACGGCGACATCCTTTCCGGGGTGGACCTGGCGAAGCTGCTGGAAACCCACCGCGGCGCCGCGGCGGACGTGACGATGCACCTGGTCAAGGTCGCCGACCCGCGCTGGTTCGGCTGCGTGCCTACCGATGACGACGGGCGGGTCACCGCGTTCCTGGAGAAGACCGAGGACCCGCCGGTCGACCAGATCAATGCGGGCTGCTACGTGTTCCGCCGCGAGGTGATCGACACGATCCCGGCGGGGCGGCCGGTGTCGGTGGAGCGCGAGACCTTCCCCCAGCTGCTGGCCTCGGGCGCGACCGTGCAGGGCTACATCGACACCTCGTACTGGCTGGACATGGGAACCCCGGCGGCGTTCGTCCGCGGCTCGGCGGACCTGGTGCTGGGCACGGCGCCGTCGAACGCGCTGCCCGGTGAAGGCGGCGAGGCGCTGGTGCTGGACGGCGCGGAGGTCGCCGCCGATGCGGAAGTCTGCGGCGGGACCGCGGTCGGCAAGGGAAGCGTGGTGGAGCCCGGGGCGCGCGTCGTCGAATCCGTGCTTTTCGATGGGGTTCGCATCGAGCGGAATGCCGTGATCGAGCGGAGCGTGATCGGCAGCGGCGCGACGATCGGTGCGGGTGCCGTGCTGCGCGACGCGATCATCGGCGACGGCGCGCGGATCGGTGCGGACTGCGAACTGCTGAACGGGGTGCGGGTGTGGCCGGGCGTTGAGCTGCCCGACCGCGGCGTCCGCTTCTCCGCGGACTGACGGCGTACTTTCGGAGCAGCATGAGCGATGCCCTGACCCGAACCTGGCGCCCGTCGTACCCGCTGGACCTGCCGCGGGTGCTGGCGCCGTTGCGCCGGGGGAGCGGTGATCCGACCACGCGGGTGGATGCGTCGGGCGAGGTCTGGTGGGCAACCACGACCCCGACCGGCCCGACCACGCTGCGGCTGCAGAAGGACGGCACGGCAACGGTGACCGCGACGGCGTGGGGGCAGGGCGCGCGTTCCGTGCTGGACAACGTCCCGGACCTGCTCGGGGATTCCGATGACGACACCGGTTTCGTCGCGGTGCACGACGTCGTCGAGCGCGGTCGGCGCGCATCGCGGGGAGTGCGGTTGTGCACTTCGGGGCGGGTTTGGGACGTCCTGGTCGCCGCGGTGCTGGAGCAGAAGGTCACCAACCGGGAGGCGTGGCGGTCCTGGCGGGAGCTCTGCTGGCGCTTCGGCAGCCGCGCCCCGGGACCGGTGGCGAAGCTCTGGGTGGTGCCTGATCCGGTGCAGCTGCGCCGAATCCCGGACTGGGAGTGGCATCGGGCGGGCATCGACGGAGCCCGCCGCCGCACGCTGATCGCCGCCGCGTCGGTGGCCGGACGCCTGGAGCGAGCGGTCGAGCTGCGCGGAGTCGAGGGCCGGGAGCTGCTGCAGAAGGTGCCGGGCATCGGCCCGTGGACGGCGGCTGAAGTCGCCCAACGGGCCTGGGGCGACCCGGACGCGGTCAGCGTCGGCGACTTCCACCTGCCGACGATCGTCGGCACGGCCCTGGTCGGCCACCCCGTGGACGACGAAGGAATGCTCGAAGCCCTGGCCCCGTACGAGGGCCAGCGCCACAGAGCGGTCCGCTACCTCGGAGCGGCAGGTATCAACCGTCCCCGCTACGCCCCGAGAATGCCGATCCGCAACTACCGCACCATGTAAGGCCCGCCCGTTCGGAGGCCCGCCCGTTCGGAGGCCCACCCGTTCGGAGGCCCGCAATTTCAATGGAAATCGTAGGTCCGATTTCCATTGAAATTGCGGCGATCGCCGCGACGACGTCCGCGGGAGCCCGGGAAAGCGCCCCGCTCCAAGACCGGTGAGGAGCGTCATGAGTCCGGCATTCCGCCCCGTACGCCCACCTAGCGGCCTCGCGACCCCAACCCGGAACTGCTCGTGGCCGCTACCCGGGCACTCGGTGCCGTCGTCGACTACCCGCGGGCTCGGGCCGCGGTGATCAGGGGGCCGAGGTCGGTGTCTTCGGGGAGCGCGTTCACCGGCCACCAGCGGAGGTCGAGGGACTCTTCGCTGCGGGCCGGCTCCGCGCCTTCCGGGGCTCGCACGATGAAGCGCACGTCAAAGTGGCGGGTCGGCTTGCCCAGCGAGCAGGTGATCGGGTGCACGTCCAGGTGCACCGGCTCCGGATCCACGACCAGACCGTCCACACCGGACTCCTCGGTCGCCTCGCGCAACGCGGCACCCGCCAGCGACGTGTCCGCTGGCTCGCAGTGGCCGCCGAGCTGCAACCACCTGCCCACCCGGGGGTGCAGCGTGAGCAGCACGTTCTCGCCCGTGGCGTCGAGCAGTACGGCCGACGCCGTCACGTGGCCCGGCTCGCACGCCCGCAGGCAGGCGTCCTGGCGGGCGTCCAGCAAGGTCAGGAAGGAGTGGCGCAGCGCCTCCTGCTGCGGATCGTCCGCTCGCCACTCATCGAGCACGCGCAGCGCGTCCGCGTGAAGTCCGCTCAAAGCTCCACCAATCCGTCGTCGAGATCCCGCGGCTCCCGGGGGCCGGCGACGGGCTCCGCTGCGTGGCCCACCGCCACCGCGCCCAACGGCTCCCAAGATTCGGGCAGGTCGAGCGAGGCCCGCACGACTTCCGGGCAGAACAGCGTCGAGGACACCCAGCACGAGCCGAGCTCCTCGGCCGCCAGCGCGACCAGCAAGCCCTGCACCGCCGCGCCGCCGGCGACGGTGAACATCTGCAGTTCCGCCTCGGTGCGCTTCGGGTCGGGGTAGTCGTGCGAGCCCACGCGGACCAGGAACGGCAGCACCAGCTCCGGCGCCGCGTAGAGCAGATCGCCGCGCCCGACCCGGCGCTGCGCCGCCTCCTCGGAGAGGCCGTCGGCGCGCAGGTCTTCCAGCCAGGCGGTACGCATCGCGTCGAGCAGTTTCGTCCGAAGTGGACGATCGCGCAGCCAGACGAACCGGACCGGGCGGGTGTGATGCGGCGCGGGCGCGGTCAGCGCGGCACCGACGGCGCGGCGCATCGCGTCGGCGTCCACGGGGGTGTCGGCGAACGAACGCACCGAGCGGCGCAGCAGCACCGCCTCGCGGCGACCCTGCGCCAGCGCTTCCGCCGTGCCCATCCGGAACAGGTCTTCTTCGACGGGACGCACCAGGTCGCGGGCGCTCGACCCGTCGTCGGTGGTGGTCATCCCGCGCACCACGGCGACCGGGACCGCCCCCAGCTTGCCTTTGACCAGGTCGGCCGCCCCGGCGATCTCGTCGGCCACCGCGACCTCGGTAACCGCCAGCTCGTTGCCCTGCGAATCGGTGGCGCCCGCGTAGCGGTGCAGCACGCGCAGACCGGCGGCGCCGATCGCCACATCGGTCTGCCCGACCCGCCAGGCGCGGCCCATCGTGTCGGTCACCACGACCGCGACCTGCACGCCGAGGCGCTCGGCGAGCCCGGCCCGCAGCTTGCGCGCGGACGCATCCGGGTCGTCCGGCAGCAGCGCGATCTGGTCCAGCGCGACGTTCGAGGCGTCGACGCCCGAGGCCGCCTGCACGATGCCGAGCTTGTTCTGGGTGATCATGAACCGCTCGCGGCGCGCCAGCACGTGGGTGGCCTCGGCCAGCACCAGTTCGCGGCGCAGCTTGTCGCGCAGTTCCGGGTCGCGGGGCGTGGACACCATCCGGCCCTCGACCTTCGACACCACCTTGCTGGTGACCACCACGACGTCGCCGTCGCTGAGCCAGGGCGCGGCGGCCGCGATCGACGCGGCCAGGTCGTCGCCCGGTCCGAACTCGGGCAGCCCGCCCACCGCGAACAGCTGCAACCCGCCCGCGGCCGCGTGATCCTTCATCGCCCCTCCCGGGCAAGGTCGAATGCCGCCTGCGCCATCGCGGCGGTGGCGTCCACATCGGACATCAACAGCGGCACCGCGCGAACCCGAACCCCGGGGACGTCGGCCTCGTCGCCGGTGTGCACCAACCAGCCGTCCAGGATGCCCTCGTCGTCCTGCCGGGAGCCATAGTGCCGACCGACTGCCTCGGCGGAGCTGTCCACCCCGATCGCGGTCAGGCACGCGTCCGCCATGCCCCGCAGCGGCCGACCGCCGATGATCGGCGACAGCCCCACCACCGGAGCGGAGGTCTCCCGCAGCGCGGTGCGGAAGCCCGGCACCGCGAGCAGCGTTCCGATGCTGACCACCGGGTTCGACGGCGCCAGCAGCACGACGTCCGCCTGCGCGATCGCGTCCAGCACGGCCGGCGTCGGCTTCGCCTCGTCCGCTCCCACCGGCACGATCGCGTGCGCTTCCGGCTCCGCGCGGTAGCGAACCCACCACTCCTGGAAGTGCACCGCCCGCTGGTCGCCGTGGTCGGGGACGTCGATCGCGACGTGCGTCTCGACCCGCTCGTCGGTGACCGGCAGCAACCGGACCCCGGGCCGCCAGCGGTCGCACAGCGCCTCGGTCACCGCCGACAGCGAGTAGCCCGCGCGCAACATCCGGGACCGCACCAGGTGGGTGGCGATGTCGCGGTCGCCGAGCCCGAACCAGGTCGGCTCGGCTCCGTAGGCCGCCAGCTCCTCCTTGACCGACCAGGTTTCGTCGACCCGGCCCCAGCCCTTCTCGGTGTCGATGCCGTCGCCGAGGGTGTACATGCAGGTGTCGAGGTCCGGGCAGACTCGCAGCCCGTGCATCCACGCGTCGTCGCCCACGTTGACCACCGCGGTGACCTCGTGCTCGGACTCCTGCTGCGGTTCGCCGATCGCGGGCAAGCCCAACGCCGCTTTGACCCCGAGCAGGAACCGCGCGCCGCCGACCCCGCCGACCAGAACTACGACCTTCACGGCCCCGATCCTCGCACGCCCGCCGCCGTGAGTGCTTTTGGGCGCTACGGCACCCGAAAGCGCTCACGGCCAGTCAGGCGGACGATCACAGGAAACCGAAGATGCTGCGGAAAATCCCTTGGCCCAAGAAGGCCTGGAGCGCGTCGCCGCCGGCGAGGCCGAACACGAAGTAGGCGAGCCCGAAGAACGCCCTGCCGACGAACGGCACCCCGATCAGCAGCAGGAACAGCACCAGCGGCGCCCACGGCCGCGCCTTCTCCCCGAACCGGCGGGCCGGACCGGACAGCCACGGCTCGATTGCGCCGTACCCGTCCAGGCCGGGGATCGGCAGGATGTTCAGCACGAACGCGATCACCTGCAGGAAGGCCAGGTAGGACAGGCCCGCCGACAAGGCAGTCGGCATTGTCGGCACGACGGCCACGGCGATCGAGATCAGCAGGCCCAGCACCAGGTTCGTCAGCGGCCCGGCCAGCGACACCATCGACTCGGTGCGCCGGGACCGCAGCGCGTGGTGGTTGATCCACACCGCGCCGCCCGGCAGCGGGATGCCGCCGAGGGCCACGAACAGCAGCGGCAGCACGATGCTCAGGACCGGGTCGGTGTAGCGCCGGGGGTCCAGCGTCAGGTAGCCCTTCGCGCGTACCGACCAGTCGCCGCCGCGGAATGCGATGATCGCGTGGCCGAATTCGTGCAGGCACAACGAGGTCGCCCAGCCGCCGAGCACGATCAGCACCACGCCGCCGACCTGGGCGGCGTTGTTCTCCAGCGTGGCGAGCACGCCGCCGAGCACGGTCAAGCCGACGAGGCCGAGGAACAGGGGGCTTACGCGCAGAGCGGATTTGGTCACGCCCTCCAGTGTCCACGAACGACTCGGTGGCCGTCCGGGCTTGTGCCCCGGCGAAGATGATGTCCGGGTGGTATTCATGATCGTGGGGGCTTGGCGGTGCGGCACAAGGAGTACCGGCGATCCGCCGAATTGAGCTCATCCCCGAGGCGGAGAGGGATGTCCCCCTACGGAAGGTCTCCGCTTGACCGCAAGGAGCTACACGGGTGTAATCACAGCAGTGTCATTCGTCGCTGAAATGATCGTTTCTCGGGTGGAAGCCGGTTGGATCGTTGTGGCGGCGGCCGATCGGGTGCGGGAGACCCGGTCGGGTACCGGTCGATCGAGGCGCCGCCGGCGGTGAGAGGCAGGCAGCGCGGCCGATCGGCGACGGCACCGCCGCCGTCGAAGCGCGGAGTCCCCGCAGCGGGGACCGGCGACCTGCGAGCAGGAGTGCGTCCTGTTCCGGCCCTGGGGAGGGCCGGTGGGAACGGGAGAAATCGGGGGACCAACGATGTGGGAATCAGGAGATGGCCGCCTCGCGGAGCGTGGGGACGCCACCGCGGTGGAACTCGACGTCCTGGCCGAGCTGTTCGAGGCGACGGACGAAGAACAGGAATGGCAGGAGCGTGCGTTGTGCGCGCAAACCGATCCGGAGGCGTTCTTCCCGGAGAAGGGCGGCTCGACCCGGGAGGCAAAGCGCATCTGCGCGGGCTGCGAAGTTCGCTCCGAATGCCTGGAGTACGCGCTGCAGCACGATGAGCGCTTCGGCATCTGGGGCGGACTGTCCGAAAGGGAACGCCGGAAGCTCAAGCGCAGCGCGGTCTGACCGGTCGGGCCTCGCCGGCCGCGGTTCCGCTGCGACCACCAGCGAAAGCCCACCCCGTGAACGCTGTTTCATCCGGGGGTTTCTTCCGCTCCTGGTGCATTACCGTTGCGCGGTAGTGGATCAGTTAGCGGGAGGGCAATTTGGTCGCGCCGGTGCTGGCGGTGTTGGTCTGTCACGACGGGGAGACTTGGCTGCCGGAGGTCTTCACGGCGCTGGGCGACCTGACGGAACGACCGCGGCACGTGGTGGCCGTCGACACCGGCTCGAACGACCGCACCCCGGAACTGCTCGCGCGAGCGCGCACGGATCGCGTCGTCGACGACGTGCTCACGATGCCGCGCGAAACCCGGTTCGGCGCCGCCGTCGCGGAAGCATTGGCGCACGCGACGAAGAGCTGGGCCGATCCGGGGCGCTGGTTGTGGCTGTTGCACGACGATTCCGCACCCGAGCCTGAGTGCCTGGAGCATTTGCTGCGCGCTGCCGGGGAAGATTCGTCCGCCGCGCTGCTCGGCCCGCTCGGGTTGGACTGGGCGGATCCCCGGCTGGTGGTGGATGCGGGCCTGAGCACCGATGCTTCCGGGCATCGGCAGACCGGCATCGGACGGTCCGAACTGGACCCCGAGCTGGTCGGCGGCGCGCCACCGGCGTCCGGTGCGCTGGCGGTGGCGACGGCCGGTGCGCTGGTGCGACGCGATGTCTTCGAGCAGCTCAACGGCTTCGACCTCGATCTCGCCGACAACGTGGACATCGACCTGGGTTGGCGGATCAACCTGGACGGGCACGGCGTCCGGTGGGCTCCCGCCGCGCGGATGCGGCATGCGGTCGCGAGGCGCAGTCCCCGGGCCGGGGAACGCGCCGACCAGGTCCGCACGTTCCTGGTCAACGCTCCGATGGGGGCGTTCTTGCTCGGCCTGCCGCGACTGTTCCTCCTGACGTTGTTGCGGATGTGCGGTTTCGCGGCTCTGCGGCGGTGGAGCGAGTCGGGCGCCGAGCTCGCGATGTTGCGCGGATTGCTCGGCGGGCGGCTGAACCTGCTGGCAGGAAGGGCTGCGCGCGCCGGGACGATCTCCATCCGGCACGGCGTCCGCGGCCTGTTCACGAGTCGGTTGGCGCGGCTTCGGAATTGGGCGCGCGCCGGGTTCGAGGGTTTGGTACGCGAGCGGGTGCGGCGGGATCTGGCCTTGGGGCGGGAACCGGAAGGCTGGCGGATCAAGGCCGTTCCAGAAGGGCCGCCGCAGATGGCGAAGCCAGGGCGGCCGGGCCTGGTCGTGGTGCCGGTGCCGGAGACAGGGGGGCCGAAGCCGTCGCCGTCGAAGCGGGACGCGGCGCGGCCGGATCTGCTGGTCGTTCCGGTCGACCGCTGGCGGGTGCTGCGCGAGCTGTTGCTGACGCCGCCCGTGGTGCTCGCGGTCCTGCTGGCGGTATTCGCCTTGTTGACCAATGGATTGCTCGCGGACCGGTTCGGGGCCGGCCTGCAAGGCGGCAGGCTGCTACCGGTGGCAGATCTGGCGACCACGTGGCGCGACTACCTGGCGGCCTGGCATCCGGTCAACGGTGGCACCGGCGCGCCAGCGTCCCCGTCGTTGCTGGTGCTCGCGTTGATCGGCACCGTCCTAGGTGGACCGTCGGTAGTGGTGTCGATCCTGCTGCTATCCGGTGCTCCGCTCGCGGGGTTGAGCGCTTACCTGGCGACACGCGCGCTTCCGGTGTCCCGACTGCGGCGAGCCCTCGCCGCCGGTGCTTACGCCTTGCTGCCCGCGGCGTCGCTTTCCGCTGGGCAAGGGCGTTTGGACGTGGTGGTCGCGCACATTCTGGTGCCGTTGCTGCTGGCCGGGATCGCCTCGGTGGTCGGGCGGTCCGACCGGCATTGGTTGGGGACGGCGTGCCTGACCGCATTGGGCCTCGCGGCGTTGGGTGCGTTCGCGCCGCTGCTGCACATCGCGTTGGTCGTGTTCGCCCTGCTGACTTTCGTCGTGTTGCCCAGCGAAGGGCAGCGTGATCGACGCCGGCTGGCCGGGCTGGTGGCGGTGGCGCTGTTGTCCGTCGCGTGCCTGCTGCCGTGGCCTTCCGTCCTGCTGCGCAACCCGAAGATGGCGTTGCACGGGATCGGTGCGCGGGTCACCGAAGATCCGGCCGGGGCCTGGCTGTTGGCGTTGAGCCCGGACGGATCACCGACGAGCCTGGTCGGCGCGTTGTTCGTCCTCGCCGCGGTCGTCGCGCTGGTCACGGCCTGGTCCCCGCGGATGCTGCCGGGTGCGGCCGTCGCGATCTTCGGTTGGGCGCTGGCGGCTTCGGTGGACAATGTCCCCGCTCAACCGATCATCGGCGGCGTGAGCACGATTGGCTGGACCGGTGGACCGCTGGTGATCGTCGCGGCCGGGTGCGGCTGGATCGTGCTGGTGGCCCGAAAGCCGCGCGTGCCAGCCAAGATCCTGCTGCCGGTGCTGGTCATCGGCCTGCTTGGCCTGGCGATCAGCGCCGCGTTCGCCACGATCGGGGGGCCGATGCGCGTTCAGCAGAACACCACCGCGGATCTGCCAGGTTCGCTGCTGATCCTCGATCCCGGGCCGCAACCCGCAAGGCTCGTGGACGGCACTGGGCCCCGCTTCGGCGACGACGACCTCGCGTCGGTCGGCACGGCCGTCGACTGGCTCCGCCAGGTCGACGACGACCTGCAGTCCGGCAACGCCGCGCGGGTGCGCGGCGCGCTCGCGGCCACGGCGGCTCGCGGCACCGGGTTCATCGCGGTTCCGGCCGACTCCCGGATCCCGGAGCTTTCCGGAGGCCTGGCCACCGAGCACGAGCGACTGCCCGACGGACGGCGCGTCCTGCAGTTGCAGATGCCGAACAGCCAGGTGGAGCTGCTCGGGCCGGACCTCGCGCGGCAGGCGCGAACCGAGCCTGCCCCGACACCAGAGGCGAGGCCGTTGCCGGTCGCCGCCGAGCTGCCGCTGTTCACGGTCCGGGTGTCCGAGGGCGGTGCCGGTCGGGCGCTGGTCCTCGGCGCGGAGAACGAGCCCGGCTGGTACGCCCGGATCGACGGTCGGCCGTTCCCGCTGGCCACCGCCTGGGGCCACCAGGTGGCGATCCCGCTGCCGGGGAACGCGGCCAAAGTCCAGGTCGGCTACGCCGGGACCCCCCGCACGGCGCTGCTGGGCCTGCAGTTGGCGTTCATCCTGTTCACCCTCATCGCGGCGCTCCCCGAACGCCGCCGGACTCGATCCGGAAACACCTGACGCGCGGAGGATTCCCGTTTTCGCCTGAACTCGGCGTTCTGATGTGGCAGCGCCCGCTCCGATTCCGCCTGCTGCCCGGAGGTTTCGGCTCGTGTCAGACGGCGGCGCGCTCGTCGGTGCCCGGGATCTTGGCCGTCCTGAGCGCGATTCGGTGCTCGAGGTCCCCCGCCACACCTGCACCATGTGCAGCCGCTCCTCGCTCTCCCCGGCCTTGCGGGCGTCGGAGGTGTGCATGTGCAGGCAGTACGCGCAGCCGTTGAGCTGGGACGCGCGGATCTGGACGAGTTCGACCAGCTCGGGGTCGAGTCCTTCCCGCGCCGCGGTCGAACCCGATCAAGGCCTTGAACGCCTTCGGCGCGGACTTCGCGAAGTTGAGGCGCTTCGTGTCGTTGTTCGCCATGGTCATCACGCTAGGACAGAATCGACCCGCCGTAGAGTGCATTTCCGTGTCAGATTCCTGGGTCAATTCGGCCGAGCGGACCGGCAGCGACCTGCACCTGGACCTCTCGGGCCCGGGGAGCCGCAGGGTGGTGCTGATGACCGCCCTGCGCGAGGCGATCCGATCCGGGCGGCTGGCCCCGGGCACCCGCCTGCCGCCGTACCGCTCGCTGGCCGTAGACCTCGGACTCGCCCGCAACACGGTCGCCAGCGCCTACGCCGAGCTTGTCGCCGAGGGCTGGCTGACCGCGCGGCAGGGCTCGGGCACCCTCGTCGCGCAGCGCACCGAGTCCCGCACACCGATCCGCGCGGTTAAGAAGGCGCGCAGCATCACCACTCCGGTCCACGACCTGCGCCAGGGCCAGCCGGACGCCGCATCGTTCCCGCGCACCGCTTGGCTCGCCGCAGCCCGGCGTGCCATCAACATCGCGCCGAACGAGGCCTTCGGTCCAGGCGACCCGCGGGGCAGGCCTGAGCTGCGGAGAGCGCTGTCCGACTACCTGTCGCGGGCTCGCGGCGTGCGGGCTCGGCCGGACCAGATCGTGATCTGCTCCGGCTTCGCCCACGCCCTGCGCCTGCTGTTCCCGGGTGTCCAGCGCGGCCCCCTCGCCGTGGAGTCCTACGGCCTCGCCTTCCACCGCCAACTGCTGCACCGGGCGTCGGTCCGGACCGTCCCGCTCGAACTCGACGAACACGGTCCCCGGGTCGAGGAACTGGCATCCCGGAAAGAGGTGCGGGCGGTGCTGCTGACGCCCGCGCACCAGTTCCCGACCGGCGGCCCGCTGCACCCGACGAGGAGAGCCGCCGTCGTCGACTGGGCCAGGTCCCGCGACGGGCTGGTCCTGGAGGACGACTACGACGGCGAGTTCCGCTACGACCGCGAACCGGTGGGCGCGGTGCAGGGAGGGCTGGGCCAGCGTCCTCGACCAGCTGACCCTCGCCGACTTCGTCGACTCCGGGCAGTACGACCGCCACGTCCGCCGCATGCGGCAGCGCTACCGCCGCCGCCGCGACCAGCTCGTCGCGAAGCTCCTCGAACGTGCTCCGCACGTCTCTGCGACCGGCGTCGCCGCTGGCTTGCACGCCGTGCTCCGCATGCCGCCGGGCTCCGAGCGCTCCGCTGTCGCGGCCGCGGCGCGGCTGGGCGTCGCCCTCGACGGGCTCGCCGCCTTCCGCCACCCGGACGCCACGATGCCTGCGATGGACGGCCTGGTCGTCGGCTACGCCACGCCGCCCGAGCACGCCTACGCCGCAGCGCTGGACGCGCTGGCGGCAGCGTTGAGCGGCAGCTGAGGCCGCCAACATGCCCCGCTAGGAGGCTGGTGTTTTTCGGGAAGTACCCGGCAGGTGCCTCGAACTTCGAGGCTTAGGGTGGACTGATTCGATCGGCGACCGTCTTTCCGACCGTCTACGGCGATCTCAGCCCCGCACGATTTGTCCGGGTCGGTCTTTCGATGAAAATGAGGCCGTTCGACACCAGCCACCTAGGCGCCTGTCGGCGAATGCCGTCCGCGCCTTTGGAAGCGGCGTAGCCGCTTGCATTCACCTTGCCAAGACGACCATCGGCGGGTTCTGAGAGGTTTTCTGGCGAGGACGGCCCCTCCGCCGCGTATTGGACATACATCGCGTATTGGACATACATCAGGAGGGGCACCCGCAGTCCAGGGAACCTCTCTCAGGTTCCGCTAAGCGACCACCCACCTAGACCATTCACCAGCAGGCTCTAGGCGCCCATCACCGCCGGGAGTCGCTGGTCACTGGCCTTCGATGACGTCGGGGTCCAGCCCGAGGTAGGTCGCGACCTGCTCGACGAGCACGTCGTGCAGCAGGTCCGCCATGTCCATGCCGTCGCGCGCCCGTGCTTCCAGCGGCCGCCGGTACAGCACGATGCGCGCACGGGTCGGCAGCCCGCGCCGGTCGACGCCCGCCGGGACGAGCCGGGCCAGCGGCACGTTGGCGTCCACCACCACATCGTCGTCCCAGACCAGCTTCTCCGGGGTGGTGCTGGTGATCTCGGGTACCTCGTCGACGGCTACGTCTAGCTGGGTCAGCTCGGCGTGCCAGCGCTGCTCGATCGGTTCGAGGGCCTCCAGCACCAGCGCGTCGAACCGCTGCGAGCGGCTGCGCGACACCGGAACCGAGGACGGGTACAGCGGTCCGCGCAGGCCACGGCCCCGCCGGTCCCGACGGAAGCGGCTTCGACGCCGAGATCCACGTGCGGTCACCACGGGCCGAGGGTACGCCTTCGGCGGTCAAGGTCGGGACAAGCGTCACGGAGGATTCGGTGCCTGTCTCCCAACTGACTCCGCGCGATGCCCCGACGGCAGCAGCGGCCACCCTGTCCAGGCACAACTCGGGATCACGTGGCGGTGTGAAGCCGTTCGACCGGCGGGCCCTCGACCTCCTCCCGCCAGCCCGGAACAACCACTGCGACCCGGACTGTTCGCGCAGAGCAGACAGGCCGGAAACAGTCGCTAGCGGCGCCTATCGCGAGCGGTTTCCGCGTGCCTGCGCCGCACGCCGGAGCGGGGGCGCTATCGTGCGTGTCGTGCGGAGCGTGAGGCGTTGCTCGCGGACCGGGTGTACCAACCCGGCCGTCGCCACGCTCACTTATGCCTACGCGGACTCCACCGCGGTCGTCGGCCCCCTGGCCACCTACGCCGAGCCCCACAGCTACGACCTGTGCGAAGCGCATGCGCTGCGGCTCACCGTGCCGAAGGGCTGGGAGGTCGTGCGGCACGAAGGTGAGTTCGCGCCCCCAGAGCCCTCCGACGACGACCTGACCGCGCTCGCCGAGGCGGTGCGGGAGGCCGGTCGCCCGGACCGGCCGGTCGAGGCCCAGGGCCTCACCCCGGGCGGGAGCCGCCGCGGACACCTGCGGGCGCTGCCCGATCCGATCGACGAATGAATAGATCGTGACGAACGGCTCGCGCGGGCCAAGCTGGCTCCACCGGGCACTCGATCGCCGGTAGGCTTCGGACCACGTCGTCGGACGCGGAACGGGGAGGGTGCAGCGTGCGAGACCTGTCGGGGATCGTCAAGGCATACGACATCCGGGGCGTGGTCGGCGACGGCTTGGACGCCGACGTGGTGCGGGAGATCGGCGCCGCTTTCACCCGGCTCGTAGGTGGCCCTGCGGTGGTCATCGGGCACGACATGCGGGAATCCTCACCGGGGTTGGCCGAGGCGTTCGCCGAAGGCGTCACCGGACAGGGCGTCGACGTGATCAACATCGGCCTGGCTAGCACCGACATGCTGTACTTCGCCTCCGGGCGGCTGGACCTGCCCGGCGCGATGTTCACCGCCAGCCACAACCCGGCCCGTTACAACGGCATCAAGCTGTGCCGTGCCGGGGCCGCCCCGGTCGGTCAGGACAGCGGCCTGTCCGAGATCCAGGAGCTGGTCGCCCACGGCGTGCCGGAGTTCCTGGGCGCGAAGGGCACCGCCACGCAGCGGAACCTGGTCGACGAATACGCCGCCTTCCTGCGCGAACTCGTCGACATCAGCGGTATCCGCCCGCTGAAGGTCGTGGTGGACGCCGGCAACGGGATGGGCGGGCACACGGTCCCGACCGTCTTCGACGGCCTGCCGATCGAGCTCGTGCCGATGTACTTCGAGCTGGACGGAACCTTCCCCCACCACGAGGCCAACCCGCTGGACCCGGCGAACCTGGTCGACCTGCAGGCCAAGGTCCGCGAGGTCGCCGCCGACGCCGGGCTGGCCTTCGACGGCGACGCCGACCGCTGCTTCGTGGTCGACGAGCGCGCCGAACCGGTCTCGCCGAGCGCGATCACCGCGCTGGTCGCCGTCCAGGAACTGGCCAAGGAACCCGGCGGGACAATCATCCACAACCTGATCACCTCCAAGGTCGTGCCCGAGATCGTCGCCGAGCACGGCGGCAGGCCGGTGCGGACCCGCGTCGGGCACTCGTTCATCAAGCAGACGATGGCCGAGACCGGGGCGATCTTCGGTGGGGAGCACTCCGCCCACTACTACTTCCGCGACTTCTGGCGCGCCGACTCCGGCATGCTCGCCGCGCTGCACGTGCTCGCCGCGCTCGGCGGCCAGGACAAGCCGCTATCGGAGCTGATGGCCGACTACTCGCGGTACGCCGCCTCCGGCGAGATTAACTCCACGGTCGACGACCAGCAGGGCCGGATGCGCGCCGTGGCGACGGCCTTCGGTGACCGCAATGGCGCTCGTGTGGACGAGCTCGACGGGCTTACCGTGGAGCTGTCGGACGGCTCGTGGTTCAACTTGCGCCCGTCCAACACCGAACCGCTGCTCCGGCTCAACGTCGAGGCGAGGGACACTGACACGATGACCGCGCTGCGCGATGAGGTGCTGGCGATCGTCCGCGGATGACGTCCTTGCGGTCGGAGTGCGTGCCCGCGAGGTCGGTGCGGGTGAGTTTGGGAGGAAAAGTGGCAGTTGACCTGCAACCGCAGCTGTTGGAGATCCTGGCTTGCCCGTGCCCTGAGCACGCGTCGCTGCGGCCGGGGCTGGGGGAGGACGCGCAGGCCGACTACCTGACCTGCACCTCCTGCGGCCGCGGGTTCCCCGTCCGGGACGGGATTCCGGTGCTGCTGCTGGACGAGGCCGTCGGGGGCCCGGCCCCGGTCGCTGCCGGGGAGGGGTGACGTTCGTGCTGGACGACAGTCTCTTCGACGATCCGGCCAGGCTGGCCGACGTGGACTCCGGTGGCTTGCTGCGGCTCGCCGCCCTCTCTGGAGCGCAGGTTCGAGCCGCGCTGGAGACCGCGAGCGAGGCGCGGCTGGACGACCTCGCCGACGGTCGCCCGCGCGCCGTGGTGCTGTTGGCGCGGCCGGGCGTGGGGCCGGCCGTCTGCAGCCTGCTGGGCGCCCTCGCAGGGCCGCGGTGCCCGGTGCCGATGGTGATCGCCGAAGCCGTCCCGGCATGGGTCGGCGCGTTGGACGTCGTCTTCGCGCACACCGACGACGTCGGCGACGCGGTGCTGGCCGAATCGGTCTCGGTGGCCTGCCGCCGCGGCGCGACGGTCGTGCTCGCGGTCCCGGCGGACGGCCCGGTCGCCGCCGCTGGTGCGGGCCGCGCGAAGGTGCTCCCGCCGCGCATCCCGGTACCGCCGGCGCTGTCGTTCGCACATGTCTTCGCGGCCGGACTCAGCACGCTCGGCGCCCTCGGGCTGCTGCGATTCGACGCCGAACACCTGGCCGACGTGCTCGACCGGGAAGCCGAACGCGCGCACCCGAACCACGAGTCGTTGATCAACCCCGCGAAGTCGCTGGCGTTGCGCCTGGCCGACCGCACCCCGCTGCTCTGGGGCCTCGACCCGGTGTCCACAGCAGTCGCCGCGCACGGCGCGTTCGCACTCGGCTGCCACGCCGGAGTGCCCTGCGAGGTCGCCGACTACCCGCAGGCGGTCACCGAGCGGGCGCTGCACCGAGCCGCTGCGGCGGTCGGATCCGAGGCGGACCTGTTCGCCGACCCCGAGGACGCCCCAGGTGCTCTGCTGCGCGCGTTCCTGGTCAGCTTGCGGCACGACGCACACGGGGAGGCCATCGAACGAGGCGCTGTGCGCGACTTGCCCAGCGCGGACCTCGTCACGCCCGGCGAGTCGGTGAGCGACGACGCCGTGCTGCGGTCCGCGGCGCTGGCCGCCCGGTTCGACCTGGCCGCCGTTTACCTGGGGTTGGCCGCCGGAACCCTGAACGGGCCCGGCTGGCCGGCGTTGGCGATGCACTGAGGGAACGTTCAGGGGATGCCCCGATGCCGCCCGCCGGTCCGGCGCGGTGTGCTGTGCTGGGCGTCGAGCACGGGCAGACGCGAGGACGAGGAAGCGAGAAACGACTGTGGAGCTACTGCGGAACGCGGTGCGCCCCTATGCGTGGGGCTCGCGTACCGCTATTGCTGATCTGCTCGGTCGGCCTGTCCCGACACCGCACCCCGAAGCCGAGCTGTGGATGGGCGCCCACCCCGGAGACCCGTCGCGGGTGGTCCGGTCCGACGGGGCAGAGGTGTCGCTGCTGTCCCTGCTGGACAGCGACCCTGCGCACCACCTGGGCCCGGAGTGCGTGGACCGGTGGGGCGGCCGGTTGCCGTTCCTGCTCAAGGTACTCGCGGCCGACGAGCCGCTGAGCCTGCAGGCGCACCCGTCGGCGGCGCAGGCCGCAGAGGGTTTCCACCGGGAGGAAGAAGCGGGCATCGCCCGCAACGCCCCCAACCGCAATTACCCGGACCCCACTGCGAAACCCGAGCTGATTTGCGCGTTGACCGAGTTCCACGCGCTAGCCGGGTTCCGCGACGCGCAACGCACCGTGCGGCTGCTGGACGAACTGGCCCTCCCCAGCCTGCGCGCCCACCGCGAGCTGCTCGCCGCGCAACCCGATGCCGACGGGCTGCGCGCCCTGTTCACGACCTGGATCACGCTCCCCGAGCGCTACCTGCGAGAAGTGCTGCCGGACCTGCTGGACGCCTGCGTGGCGCACGTGCGTGGCCGTGGCGAGTTCGCCCTCGAATGCCGGACGGTGCTCGAACTGGGCGAGGCCTACCCGAACGATGCCGGGGTGCTGGCCAGCCTGCTGCTGAACCGGCTCGTGCTCCAGCCGGGCGAGGCGATCTTCCTGCCCGCGGGGAACCTGCACGCCTACCTGCACGGCACCGGCATCGAGATCCTGGCCAACTCCGACAACATCCTGCGCTGCGGCCTGACGCCCAAGCACGTCGACGTCCCGGAGCTGCTGCGGGTGCTGGACTTCGCCTGCGGCAACATGCGGGTGCTCAAGGGCGAGTCGCTGGACGCGAACCTGACCGCCTACCGGACCCCAGCCGCCGAGTTCGAGCTGTCCAGATTGGACTGGACGCCGGCCGAATCCGGCCCAGTCCTGCTGGATTCCGCCGGTCCGCAGATCCTGCTGTGCACCAGGGGAAGCGTCCGGCTGACCAGCGGCGCGCACGGCGGCAACGGGTCGTTGCCGCGCGAACTGGTGCTGGAACGCGGCCACTCGGTGTGGTTGGCGGCGTCCGACCCCGCCGTGCAGGTACACCCCGTCAAGCTCGACGCGGACGGCAACGCCCAAGTCTTCCGCGCCGCCGCGGGCACGCTCTGAAACCCCGCGTTTCCGCGGACTCTATCCCACGCGCGGGAACCAGCGGGTAGATTTCTTCCGTCATCGGGCCGGCCACCGGCCGCTTTCGCATACCGAATCGGGAGAAACATCGTGTCAGCAGGAGGCGGGACCAAGGCCATCGTGGCCGCGCTGGCCGCCAACGCAGGCATCGCCGTCGCCAAGTTCGGCGGGTTCCTGTTCACCGGGTCCTCGTCGATGCTGGCGGAATCGGTGCACTCGCTCGCCGACACCTCGAACCAGGCCCTGCTGCTGCTGGGGCAGAAGACCTCGCGGCGCAAGCCAACCGAGGAGCATCCCTTCGGGTACGGCCGGGACCGCTACTTCTACTCCTTCGTCGTCGCGCTGCTGCTGTTCAGCCTGGGCTCGGTGTTCGCGCTCTACGAGGGCACCCACAAGGTCCAGCACCCCGAGCCGCTGGAGTCGGCGTGGGTGGCGGTGGTCATCCTGCTGATCGCGATCGGTCTGGAGACCTTCAGCTTCATGACGGCGATCAAGGAATCGAAGGCGCTCAAGGGCGGGCTGTCCTGGTGGCAGTTCATCCGGCAGGCCAAGACCCCGGAGCTACCGGTGGTGCTGCTGGAGGACTTCGGCGCGCTGATCGGCCTGGTGCTCGCGCTCGGCGGCGTCGGGCTCACCGTGCTGACCGGCAACCCGGTGTGGGACGGCATCGGCACCGTGTGCATCGGCCTCCTGCTGGGGGCGATCGCGATCGTGCTGATCGTCGAGACGAAGAGCCTGCTCATCGGCGAGGGCGCCGCCCGCGACGTGCTCGACGAGATCGTGGCGCAGCTCGAGTCCGAGCGCGTCGAGAAGGTCATCCACATCCGCACCCAGTACCTCGGTCCGGACGAGCTGCTGATCGCCGCCAAGATCGGCCTCGCCCCATCGTTGTCGGTGCGGGAGGTGGCCGCCGAGATCGACGACGCCGAGGCGAGGATCAGGGCGAAGGTGCCCGCGGCGCGCCTCATCTACCTCGAACCGGACTTGGAACGGGGCCGGGCTACGACCGGGTGACACCCATCTGCACGATGGGGGAGCATCACGAAGCGTTAACGAATCGGGTGCCGGACTTAAGTCAGCGAGTACCGATCGAGAGATTCCAGGGTTAAGGTGCGATCCACAATTTGGGATTACTGAGGGAGGCGACAGTGCCAGGCACTGGGCTGTGGCGAACCAAGTCGGTCGAACAATCCATTCTGGATACCGACGAACCGGACACCAAGCTACGAAAGAACCTCGGCACCTGGGACCTGATCGTCTTCGGCGTGTCCGTGGTCATCGGTGCCGGCATCTTCACCCTCGCCGCGAGAACGGCAGGCGATGTCACTGGTCCTTCGGTATCACTCGCGTTCGTGCTCGCGGCGATCGCCTGCGGGCTGGCGGCGCTGTGCTACGCCGAGTTCGCCTCCACCGTTCCGGTCGCGGGCAGCGCGTACACGTACTCCTACGCCACGTTCGGCGAGTTCATCGCCTGGATCATCGGCTGGGACCTGATCCTGGAGTTCGCCGTCGCGGCGGCCGCGGTGGCCAAGGGCTGGTCGATCTACCTGGAGCAGGTGCTCAAGCTGATCGGCCTCGAGGTGCCCACGGTGCTGCCGCTCGGGCCGCTCCAGTTCGACTGGGGCGCCGTGCTGCTCACGGTGGTGCTGTGCACCCTGCTGGCCATCGGCACGAAGCTGTCGGCCCGCGTCAGCCTGGTCATCACGCTGATCAAGGTGGCCGTGGTGCTGCTGGTCATCGTGGTCGGCCTGGCCTACGTCAACGCGTCGAACTACAGCCCGTTCATCCCGCCGGCGCAGGCCGCCGCCGAGGACAGCCCGAAGCTGGAGCAGTCCCTGCTGTCGTTGATCCTCGGCGGCGAGACCAGCACCTACGGTGTCTTCGGCCTGCTGGCCGCGGCCTCGCTGGTGTTCTTCGCCTTCATCGGCTTCGACATCGTGGCCACCACCGCTGAGGAGACTCGCAACCCGCAGAAGATGGCGCCGCGCGGCATCCTCGGCAGCCTGGCGATCGTCACCGTGCTCTACGTCGCGGTCGCGATGGTGGTCACCGGCATGGTGCCCTACTCCGACCTGGCCACCGCCGAGGACGGCACCCGTTCCACGCTGGCCACGGCGTTCGCCCAGCACGGCATCAACTGGGCGGCGGCGATCATCTCGGTCGGCGCCCTGGCCGGTCTGACCACGGTCGTCATGGTGCTGCTGCTGGGGCAGACCCGCGTGCTGTTCGCGATGTCCCGCGACGGCCTCGTGCCGCGCGGCCTGGCCAAGACCGACCCGAAGACCGGCACCCCGGTCCGGGCGACCGTGCTGGTCGGTGCGGTCGTGGTCGTCGCGTCCGGGTTCTTCCCGGCGGACAAGCTGGAAGAGATGGTCAACGTCGGCACGCTGTTCGCCTTCGTGCTCGTCTCGCTCGGCGTGATCGTGCTCCGCAGGACCCGGCCCGACCTGCCGCGCGGCTTCCGCGCCCCGCTGGTGCCGTTCGTGCCGATCCTGGCGATCATCGCCTGCATCTGGCTGATGCTGAACCTGACCGCGCTGACCTGGGTCCGGTTCGTGGTCTGGATGGCGGCCGGCGTGGTGATCTACTTCCTGTACGGCCGCGCCCACTCACGGCTGGGCCAGCGCCAGGCCGACGAGGTGGCCGCAGGTGGCGCAGTGCCCCGCGACGCGGAATCGGCCGAGTAGTCCGGTGACGCGCTGATCGATCGAAGCGGCGCCGCCTCATGAGGGCGGCGCCGCTTTTTGCATCCTCATTCGAACAAACGTTCACCTAGCTGAGTGATGATCTTCCGGACTCGGGCCTGGATCATGGGATGCATGACATCGAAATCAGCTGTGACTAGGAACATTCACCCCGCCGCGCGCTCGTCCAGCAGAGCGGAGGGATCCGGGTGGCGGAGAGGCGCAGGAGGCCCTGATGGCTGCTTCGCGTGCGCCGACTTCGTGCGTGATGCGAGGTCTTCGGGTGGACCGCCGCCGAGTTGGTCCATGCCTGGCGGAGGCGGCCCTCGGCCAGGCATGGAGCGTGGCGTGCTGTCGTGGTGGCCCCTCGGATCCCCGACGTCCGGTGGCCGGCCGCCCGACGCCGTTCAGCGATCGGAGGAGCGCAGCGGCATGCCGCGTTCCCACGGGGCGGTGCGGCCGCGGGGTTCGGTGATCTCCGGTAGCACCGACGGCTCCGGTCGGGGCCTCGTGTCCTGCTGCCGCGGCACCGCTGCGGTGGCCCGCTCCCGCTCGTCGACCCAAGCCGTCTCCGTCTCCTCGTCGTCGACCGGTTTGCGGGCCAATTCCTCGATGGTCTCGCCGAGGGACCCGCCGTCACCGCCCTGCGCCGTCAGGTGAGGCGCCTTCGGCGTGATCACCGGGGCCTGCGTCGTGGCCAGGGTCTGTGCCGGGGTCTGTGTCGTGGCCGGGGCCGGGGCCGGGGCCGGGGCCGGGGTCGGGGTCTGCGGTCGCAGCGGCAGCGCGGCCCCGCGGACCGGGGTTTCCAGGCCTGCGGCCATCGCGACGGCGCGGTCCCATTCCGGGTCGCCGCTGTAGTCGGTGTGCCCGAGCACGCCGGGAACCCAGCGGCGGCAGGAGAACGGGCCGCGCTGCGGGTCCGGGAGCCAGTGGTCGCCGCCGAGCACCAGGGCGCCGGTCGGTCCGCGAGTGGCGGCTGGCAGCGGCCCCTCGGTGCCGTCGGCTCGGAGCCCGACCCCGATCAGCATGCCGTCGTATACCTGCCGGTTCCAGGTGGTCACCGCGCCGCCGATCGGGTCGGTGCCGCGGCACAGCGAGCGCCAGCGACCGCCGAGCGCGCGGGCGAGGTCGCGCAGCGACGCGTGCGGCACCACGCCGGGGAACGCGCGCGGGTAAGCCCACTGGAGCTGGGAGCCCGCGGTCACCAGTCCGACCCGTTCGCGGTCGGCCTCGGGCAGCGACTCCAGCAGCCGGGCGGTCGCGACGGCCGCGAGCAGGCTGCCCTGGCTGTGCCCGACGAGCACCACGCGGGTATTCGGGTCGGCGAGGTGCACGGTGGCGCGGGCGGCGAGTTCGGGGATCACCTTCAGCGCGTAGCACGGTGGCACCACGGGATGCGCCTCGCGCGGCCAGAACAGGGCCAGATCGCAGAGCACGCCGAGGTAGCGGGCCGTGTCGCGCTTGGTGGCGGCCAGGTACACCATCCGCAGCAACCCAACGGCGAGCGTCGCGAGCGCGGCGACCCCCACTCCGACCAGCCAGCCGGACCAGGCGAAGCCCGGCAGTTCAGCGACCCGCGCCACCAGGGCCAACGCGGCGCTGACCGCCAGCACCCCAGCGATCACGAGGAGGACGAGATGTGAATAGCGGCGCTGCAGGTCCGCCCACTTCCAGGCATTGGCCGCCGCGCGCTGGTCCGCGGGTCGACCCGCGTGCAGCAGGGCGACCTCGTCGGGGATCGAGTCGTCGGCTCCCAAGGGACCGTCCGGGCCCTCCCCGCCGGGACCGTCGTTGTCGGTGAGCCCCGCGCGCCACCGCTTCACCAGCATCCACGGGGTTCCGATGATCCCGGCGGCCAGGAGCAGCACGGCGGTCGTGCCCCAGAAGATCGTCACGTCGTCGTACGCGGCGGGCAGCAACAGCACCGGGTCGCCGGGCTCCTCCGAGGCGCCGAGCGCCTTGCTCACGCTCAGCCCGAGGCCCGCGCCGAACCCGTTGCCGAGCATGCACGCGACCATCAGCACCGGAGCGGTCATCCAGCCACCAGCCCATGGGCGGAGCCTAGGCGGGCAAGCCTTCCAGCCGGGCCGTGCCAGCAGTGCGGCGGGCGCGAGCAGGACGGCCACCGCGAGGCAGGTGATCACCAGCGCGCCGGTGATCGCGTCGATCGTGGCGCCCGAGCCCGGCAGCTCGCCCGCCAGCGGTCCGGGGAGGAACGCGACCGAGCACAACAGCACTACGGCGGTGGAGATCAGTGCGCGGCGCGGAGTGCGACCGAGAACGCTCCGCAGCGCCTTCTCCTTGCCGTTGAGCTGCATTCGGGCCGGGTCGTCGAGCGCGACGGTTCCGGTCAAGGCGATGGCGAGCAGTGCCGCGGCGACCAGCCAACGCGGATCGGCGCTGATCGCGAACGGCCCACCGAGCGCGACCAAAGCCACTGTGGACAGTGCGGCGACGATGTGCAGTGCGCGCAGTGCGGGCGTGTCCGGGTCTGCGACGACATTCGCGCCGGGCAGCATCGGTGCTCGGGCCGAGTGCTGCGGTTTGTCGGTCTTCGGAGCGGAGATTTGCCAGGACACAGTGGACAAGCGATGCATTAGGAGGATCACGAGCCCAACAGGCAGCAGGGCGGCCGAGGAGCGCAGGATGTCGATGCGCCGGACGGCGTCCGGGACGAACTCCATGCATGGCACGCCGGGCTGGAGGCATTGCGCGGCGACCAGGTCCAGGGTGACGACCGTCAACTGCGCGACGAACAGCATCGTCAGCAGTACGGCGGAAATCCGGAGCAGCGCGCGCAGCGCGGACGAGAGTGCGCTGCTGAGCGGGTTGCCGGTCTTGGCCGGCGGCAGCATCCAGTGGGCCATGTTGGCCAGCGCGAACGGGAACAGCAGGGCCCAGGTCGCCTTGGTCAGGCCGCCGGAGGTCATGCCGCCCCAGACGTAGCCTTCGACGATGCGGGGCACCGCGCGGTCTCCGGCCGACAGCATCGGTCCGGGAACGGGACGGCGCAGCCGGTCGGCCGGGCGCATGATGCGACCGATGCCGTCGCCGGCGACGTCCACCGAGGCCACCGAATCGGTCAGCTCGTCGCCCGTGGTGCCGAGGATGCCGTGTACCCGCAGCTCGACGACGCGGGTGTCGGGCCCGGGTATTTGCACTGGATCCTCCCGAGCGGTTGTTGATCGTCGAAATGTCGGTGGCGATTCTCCACCGCTGATCGACATCTGGCGAGCTATGCCCCTCCGATTGTGATCGCCCGGAGTACCCCATGTCCCGGATTCCTCGCAGGTTTCTGGGCTGGTTTGGCGCGGCGGTGGGGTTGTGGCCCGTCGGGAGCAGCTGGTCCCGGCTCGGGTGAGGCGGCCGCGGCTGCGCGCAAGGCAATCGGCGGAGCCGGTTTCGCCGCGCTGACCAGCAAGTTTGATCGCTTTCCTGGGACAAGGGGCGGGTGTTGATGAGGGGAGGCTTAGCGAGCAGCGCCGGTCCGGTGGTGACCTGCGCCGGGGTCCGCCGCCGGGCGGCGGAGTCCCCCGGCAAACGTCACTGCGCGGTGGTGATCTCGGGCTCGTGGCGGACCGGGAAGTTGACCGAGTTGGCGATGAAGCACTTGCTTTGCGCCTGCTCGTGCAGCTTCTCGGCCATCGGCAGCATCGCCGCGTCGGCGATCGTCACCTGTGGGCGGAGCACGACCTCGGTGAAGTGCCAACCGGTGTCGGGGTCTTCAACCATGTCTCCGCTCGCGTCGTCCTGGTGGGCGGTGACGACGAAGCCCGAGGTGCTGCACAGCGCGAGGTACCACAGCATGTGTCACTGGGACAAAGCCGCGACCAGGAGGACTTCCGGGTTGTGGAGTTCGGGATCGCCGCGGAAAGCGGGATCGGCCGACGCCTTCAGCGGCGGCTTGCCGTCGATGTCCACGACGTGTTCGCGGCTGTAGCCGCGGTACGAAGCGGTCCGTCGCCGGTGTTGCCGGTCCAGGTGGCTGTCGTTCGATAGGAATGCGTCTACGGCATACTTGTTGTATACTATGGAATCGATTGCGGTAGAACCGGATTCGTGCAATCGGGCGAGTGGTCGAGGGCGTCCGGAGGGGAGGTGACAGACTCGACTACCGTCGTTGGCGTGGGTCGACTAATCGTCATCGAGGGTCTGGACGGCGCTGGCAAGCGCACGCTCGCCAACGGGATTGCGGCGGAGCTGACCGCTCGCGGCCGCTCCGTGGCCCGCTCGGCGTTCCCGCGCTACGCGGACAACGTCCACGCCGAGCTCTTCGCCGAGGCGCTCCGCGGTCGCCACGGCGACCTCGGCGGCTCCGTCCACGGCATGGCCGTCCTCAACGCGCTCGACCGCCGTGCCGCGGCGGACTCGCTACGCGCGGACCTCCGCGCGCACGACGTCGTCCTCCTCGACCGCTACGTCGCCTCGAACGCCGCTTACGGCGCCGCTCGGCTCCACCAGGACGGACACGGCGACTTCATCGCCTGGGTCTACGAGCTGGAGGTGACGCGCTTCGCGCTGCCGAAACCGGATCTGCAGATCCTGCTGCAGGTTCCGTCGGAGGTGGCGGCCGCCCGCGCCGAGCACCGGGAACGGACCGAAGTGGACCGCCAGCGCGATGCCTTCGAGTCGGATGCGTCGTTGCAGCAGCGCTGCGGCAAGGTCTACGAGCAGCTTGCGGCGGAGAACTGGTGGTCGCCATGGGTCGTGGTAGACGGCGTGAACCACGTGGACTTCGCGGCTCTCGTCGACAAGCACGTCCTGGTGTGGTGAGCGGCAGGCGGTCCCGCGCGCGGAACGGTCCTAAGTGCACATTCGCCCGAGGGTGCAGGTCCAGGCCGAGTTCTCGTTGCTACGCGGTGTGATTCGAGCGACACCCGCGGTGGAGTTCCGGCGGTGTGCAAAACCACTGCTGTGAGTACTCCATTCGGCGGTATCGGTTGGGTCGAACCGGTCGCTGTGCCGCGACCTGCGACGACGATCAGCGGGTGGATGCACGGCGGCGGGGTGACAAGTGCAACCATGTTGGCCATGAAGGCACGCGTGCTCGTGGTGGACGACGATCCGGCCCTGGCCGAAATGCTGACCATCGTGCTCCGGGGCGAGGGGTTCGAGACCGCCGTCGTCAACGATGGCACCAAGGCGTTGCCTGCCTTGCGGGAGCTCAAGCCGGACCTTGTCCTGCTGGATCTGATGCTGCCGGGGATTAACGGCATCGACGTCTGCAAGGCCATCCGCACCGAGTCCGTCGTGCCGATCGTGATGTTGACCGCGAAGAGCGACACGGTCGACGTGGTGCTGGGCCTGGAGTCCGGCGCCGACGACTACGTGGTCAAACCGTTCAAGCCGAAGGAGCTGATCGCCCGGCTGCGGGCCCGGCTGCGCAGGACCGATGCGGAGCCGGCCGAGGTGCTGACCATCGGCGACGTGACCATCGACGTGCCCGGCCACGAGGTGACCCGCGACGGCCAGCCGATCGCGCTGACCCCACTGGAGTTCGACCTGCTGGTGGCGCTGGCCCGCAAGCCGCGCCAGGTGTTCACCCGCGAGGTCCTGCTGGAGCAGGTGTGGGGTTACCGGCATGCCGCCGACACCCGGTTGGTCAACGTCCACGTCCAGCGCCTGCGGTCGAAGGTGGAGCGCGACCCGGAGCGCCCCGAGGTGGTGCTCACGGTCCGTGGCGTCGGTTACAAGGCCGGCCCCCCGTGATGTCGTGATCGAGAGTCGGGGCGCCCGCTCGCGAGCAGGCGCCCCGACTCTTCCAAGCGAAGTTCCGGGGTGGTGTCGCAGCCCCGGAGACCGCACCGTCCCCGGCCCGCCCCTGGAGGACGGGGTGGTGCGAGATGCGTGTGGTGGAAGAAGCGGCTTGGGCGGCAAGACCTCCCACCGAGCGCAGTGGTCTCGCGACCGGTTGCGGACACCGGTGTAGGTCGTCGGTCGAGCCTTTGACAAAGTTGCTAGCCGGGTCATAGCCGCGGAGGGGCCCGGGGGACGGTTGCCGTGAGCGTGTGGACGCGTCGAGGCCGCTTGGTTCAGCGGCTGATCAGCCGTGTCCGCGAAGAGGCCCGCAGCCGGTGGCGCCGCTTCGAGGCGCTGTGGCGGCGCTCGATGCAGTTGCGCGTCGTGGTAAGCACCCTCGCCCTGTCGATGGCCGTGGTCTTCGTGCTGGGCATGGTGCTGCAGTGGCAGATCACCTCGCAGCTGTTGACCGCCAAGGAGGCCGCCGCGATCTCGCAGGTCGAGGTCAGCCAGCCGATCCTGGAGCGCGAACTGACCGCGGTCGACCCGAACGCGGACAACGTCGCCGAACAGCTGCAGGCCGCGCTGAACCGGCTGACGACGACGTCCTCCGGGCAGTCCACGACCGACACGGTGGCCGGGGCGTTCGAGCCAGTCCTGGTCGACGGTCGCGCGCCGGGTGACCGGCGGCTGCAACCGGCCGCGGGCCCGATCTCCTACGTGCCGGACGACCTGCGCCAGTTCGTCGAGCGCGGCCAGCTGACCACCAAGATCACCACGGTGACGAACGAGACCGGTGCTGTCACGATGCTCGCGGTGGGCACCCCGGTAAGCACCGCGACCCGGCCGCTGCAGGTCTACCTGCTGTTCCCGCTGACCGCCGAGCAGAACACCCTCCGGGTCGTGCAGCAAACCCTGCTGCTCGGCGCGCTGGTGCTGCTGGTGCTGCTGGGCGCCATCACGAACCTGGTGACCCGCCAGGTAGTGCGCCCGGTGCGGCAGGCCGCGCAGATCGCCGAGCAGCTCGCCGAGGGCGATCTGGACAAGCGGATGCGGGTGATCGGCGAGGACGATGTGGCCCGGCTGGCCGAGTCGTTCAACGAGATGGCCGACAGCCTCAAGCACCAGATCACGAAGCTCGAGGAGTTCGGCCAGCTGCAGCGCCGGTTCACCTCGGACGTCTCCCATGAGCTGCGCACCCCGCTGACCACGGTGCGGATGGCCGCCGACGTGCTGCACGCCTCCCGGGAGCAGTTCCCGCCCGGTCTGTCCCGCTCGACCGAGTTGCTGGTGGACGAGCTCGACCGGTTCGAATCGCTGCTGGCCGACCTGCTGGAGATCTCCCGGTTGGACGCCGGCGTCGCCGACCTGGCCGCCGAGCCGCTGGACCTCACCGAGCTGGCGGAGCGTTCGGTGGAGTCGTTGCGCGCGATCGCCGACACCAGCGGTGTGGCGCTGCGGGTGATCGCGCCGTCCACCGCGGGCGCCGATCTCACCATCGTCGCCGACGCCCGCCGGGTGGAGCGGATCATGCGGAACCTGGTGGCCAACGCAATCGACCACGCCGAAGGCGGACCGGTGGAGATCCGCTTCGGCGGGAACGGGCATGCCGTCGCGGTGACCGTCCGGGACTACGGCGTCGGGCTGCGCTCGGGCGAGGCCGAGCTGGTGTTCACCCGGTTCTGGCGGGCCGACCCGTCCCGGAACAGGCGCACCGGTGGCACCGGCCTCGGGCTGTCGATCAGCCAGGAAGACGCCCGGTTGCACGGCGGCACGCTGGACGCGTGGGGTGAGCCCGGCGAGGGCTCCTGCTTCCGGCTCACCCTGCCCCGACGGCCGGGGGACTCGTTCGACGAAAGCCCGCTGCAACTGTCCGGCAACCGCCGCATCGCGGCGCCGGAGGCGCTGCTCGCAGCCGGCGTCGGTCCGCCGCAGGATGGCGAGGCCGGGGAGGCCGGTGAGCGGGAGATCCGCGACCTCGGACCGGCGCGGCTCTCCGAGGAGACCTGGGAGGACAAGTGAGGGACGTGCGTCTCGTCCGCCGGGTGGCGGTGCTGTTGGCCCTGCTGCTGTCGGTGTCGGCGTGCGCATCGATCCCGGAGAGCTCGGATCCGAAGGCGGTCCGGGCGGTCGACGAGAGCAACGCGACCGCGCCGGTGCCCCAGCCGCCCAGCGGCACCGACCCGCTCGCCCTGGTCCGCAGCTTCGTCAACTCGTCCGCCGTCCCGGAGAGCAACCACGAGTCGGCGCGGCTGCACCTCACCCCGCCGGCCGGTCGGGCCTGGGCCCCGCCGCCGGGCCTGCTGATCGTGGACAACGTCGACACGATCCCGGCGCAGCCTGCCGTGCCGTTACCCAACGGTGCGCAGGTGGTCGGCCTGCAGGCCGACAAGGTGGGGCGGCTTCTGCCGGACTCGTCCTTCGTGCCCGAGACCGGTGAGTACCAGACTCAGGTGCGCGTGGAGCGGCAGCCGAACGGCGAGTGGCGCATCGCGACGCCGCCACCGGAACTCGTCACCAGCCGGAGCTCGTTCAACGCCGTGTACCGGGCGGTCCCGATCTACTTCATGGACCACGACTCGACCGGCGTCGTCCCGGATTTGCGGTACGTGGTGTCGCAGCCGGCGAGTACGCTGCCCAGGCGGGTCGTCGACCTGCTGACCAGCGGGCCGTCCGAAGGTCTGCAGTCTGCGATGCACACGGCCATCCCCGCCGGGGTGCATCCGAAGACCAACCCCACCGAAACCAGGGACGGTGCCCTGGAGGTCAACCTCAGCGATCTCGGAACTTTGCCGCGCGAAAACCGTCGGCTGATCGCGGCCCAGGTCGTGTTCACCCTGCAAAGCGTCAGCAACGCACGCGTGCGGCTGAAGGTGGAGGGCTCGCCGCTGCTGTCGGACGGGAAGGATCTGTGGCCTACCGACCTCGGGTCCTACGAGACCAACAACATCCCGCGCCAGGACTTGCCCGGGTTGGCCGTGGTCGACGAGCGGCTGGTGGTCCTGAACGAGAACGCGCCGCCGATCCCGGGCCCGGCCGGCTCGGGCGAGTACGACGTGCTCCGGGCCGGGCAGTCGCCCGACGGCGCACAGCTCGCGGCGGTCACCCGACGCCCCGGTGGCGTCGGTGTCGAGCTGCGGGTCGGCCGCTACGGCGGGCACCTGCCCGAACTCCCGACTACCGGTGCCGACATGAGCAAACCGACCTGGCGCGGGAAATTCGAAGTGTGGACCGTTGTGGACGGTCGCGACGTGGTCCGCGCGCTGGCCAGCGGCAACAGCTGGGTGCCGCGTCAAGTGGATGCCGGGGCGCTCTCCGGTCGCGGGCCGATCAACGACCTGCGGCTGTCCCGCGACGGCACCCGGGTCGCGGCGGTGGTCAACGGGCGGCTCGTGGTGGCCGGAGTGTCCGATCAGGACGATCGGGTGGTGCTGCAGCGGCCGATCGAGCTGCCGTCCCCGGAGGAAGTGCGGATCACCGGCGTCGAGTGGCTGCAGAACGACTCGCTGGTGGCGGTCACCGACAGCAACACCACGCCGGTATTCGAGGTGTCGGTCGACGGGTTCCGCTGGGCCCCGTTCACCGCGGCTAACCTCGGCCAGCCGTTGAAAGCGGTGACGGTCGCAAGCGGTGGCCGGGTGGTTGTCGGCGACCGCAGCGGGATCTGGGAGTCCCGGGACACCGACGACGTCTGGTCGCTGCTCCCGGTCCCGATCCGCGGTGGCTCCATCCCGTTCTTCCCCGGCTGACCGGACCCGACACGCGTCGGTGAGTCGGGCGAGCGATCTGCGGCACGATCTGCCGATGCGCGTTCCTTGGCTCGGCGCCGGGCTTTCCGGGTTGGTCGACCTGATGCTGCCGCTGCGCTGCGCGGGCTGCGACGTGGCGGGCACGGCCTGGTGCCGGGACTGCTCGCGCGAGCTGGGCGGGCTCCGCCGCGTCGAACGACCGCTGCTCGAACCGGGTCCACCGGCGTACGCGCTCGGCAGGTACCGGGGCGCGGCCCGCCGTGCGGTGCTCGCCTACAAGGAGTCCGGTCGCCGCCACCTAGCCGAGCCGCTGGCCCGGCACCTCGCGGTCGGGCTGTGCGCGATCGCTGCGGAGCACCGGCTCGACCAGGCGTGGTGTCTGGTGCCGGCGCCGTCGAGGGCGATCGCATCCCGTCGCCGGGGTGGCGCGCACATGTCCCGCATCGCGCACCGGGCGGCGGCCGCGCTGACCGCCTCTGGTCAACCCTCGGTCGTCGCGGATTGCCTGATCACCGCACGTGGGGCGGCGGACTCGGCCGGTCTGGATGCGGCCGAACGAGTGCGCAACCTGTCCGGCCGAGTGCTCGGCCGGACAGGTCGAATTCCACCTCCGACGGCGCAAGTAGCCGTGATCGACGACGTCATCACCACCGCGGCGACAGCCGCGAGCTGCGTGGCGGTGCTCGGAACCGCAGGTGTCGAAGTCGCTGCGGTGCTCAGCCTGACCGCGACGGCGGGCTGAAGCATTCGGGTGGATTGCGGTTGGCCGAACGGCCTCGGGAACTTCACCTGCCGTCCACACGTTTTCCCGTTGTGAGCAGGCACAACCCGGTCCTTCGGCGACCCGGCGCGGAGCTACTGCGCGTAGCCTCCGAACGGGTGAAAATTGAGTCCGATGGGGTTCCACGGGTACGGATGGTTCACCCTGCTTCATGCTTCGAACGGTGGCACCAATCACTCTCGGTGGCCGCTTGACTTCGCCCGACAAGGGGGGTGTCACAAATCGGTAAACCGAGCTAACGTGCCACTCAATCCAGCCAACCGAGGCGGAGGGAAGGAGCGAAAGTCCATGTCCCTGGCGCCGGAAGTGAGCTGATTGCCTTCCGCGGCGCCCGCCGAGCACACCTCGCCTACGGCACGCAAGGAACGGAGGTCGTGAATGGACATCGTCGTCAAGGGTCGCAACGTCGAGGTTCCCGAGCACTACCGGGAGCACGTCAATTCAAAGCTGACCCGGCTTGAGCGGTACAACAAGAAGGCCATTCGGGCTGATGTGGAACTGTTCCACGAGCGGAATCCCCGCCAGGCCAAGAACTGCCAGCGAGTCGAGATCACGCTGATGGGCAAGGGCACGCCCGTTCGTGCCGAGGCCTGCGCCGGCGATTTCTACGCCGCACTCGACGCCGCGACGACCAAGCTGGAGAGCAGGCTCCGGCGCATGCACGACCGTAGAAAGGTGCACTACGGACAGCACAACCCGACTTCTGTGGCCGAGGCGACCGCAGCGATGGCGGACCGGCCCGTGGTGATGGGCCAGGGCGCCGCCGCGGCCGAAGGCCGGACCGCGCTGCTGGAAGCGCCCCGGGAGGTGGACGAGCACGCCGCCGAGGTACCGGAACAGCGGATGGCCGCGGAGGACGGGTACGAACCTGGTCGGGTCGTCCGAGAGAAGGAACACCCGGCCAAACCGATGACCGTCGACCAGGCCCTCTACGAGATGGAACTGGTCGGACACGACTTCTACCTCTTCTCCGACGCCGATAGCGGTAGGCCGAGCGTGGTCTACCGGCGGAAGGGATTCGACTACGGCGTGATCAGGTTGGCGGACGCCCTGTAGGGCGAGTCTGCGCCAACGCCGACCCGAACGGCTGTCCCCCGCGTACCGTGGTTCGCGGGGGACAGCCGCGTGTAGGGCCCGCCGGGGCCGCACCGTATCGCGGGTCCCCATCACCAGCTCTAATACGATGGCCACAAAGCGTCCGTGACGGACGCGTCACGATCAGCTAGTGAGGTCGACCGGATGGTCCTGTCCCGACTGCTCCGCGCCGGCGAGGGCAAGATGCTCAAGCGTCTGCGCAACATCGCGGCGCACATCAACGAGCTTGAAAAGGACGTCGTCGCACTGTCCGACGCCGAGCTGCGGGGCAAGACTGACGAGTTCAAACGCCGGCACGCCGAAGGTGAAGCCCTCGACGAACTGCTGCCCGAAGCCTTCGCGGTGGCTCGGGAGGGCGCCAAGCGCACTCTGGGCCAGCGCCACTTCGACGTGCAGCTGATGGGCGGCGCGACCCTGCACCTCGGCAACATCGCCGAGATGAAGACCGGTGAGGGTAAGACCCTGACCTGCGTGCTGCCCGCCTACCTCAACGCGATCACCGGCAAGGGTGTGCACGTCGTCACGACCAACGACTACCTGGCACGCCGCGACGCCGAGTGGATGGGCCGCGTGCACCGCTTCCTCGGCCTGGAAGTCGGCGCGATCCTGGCCGACATGACGCCGGAGCAGCGGCGCAAGGCCTACGCGGCGGACATCACCTACGGCACGAACAACGAGTTCGGCTTCGACTACCTGCGCGACAACATGGCCTGGAGCCTGGCCGACTGCGTGCAGCGCGGGCACAACTTCGCCGTCGTCGACGAGGTCGACTCCATCCTGATCGACGAGGCCCGGACGCCGCTGATCATCTCCGGTCCCGCCGACCAGTCCTCGCGCTGGTACCAGGAGTTCGCCCGGCTCGCCCCGATGCTCAAGCGCGACCAGCACTACGAGGTGGACGAGCGCAAGCGCACTGTCGGCGTCACCGAAGACGGCGTCACCCTCATCGAGGACCAGCTCGGCATCGACAACCTCTACGAGGCGGCCAACACCCCGCTGGTCGGCTACCTCAACAACGCGCTGAAGGCCAAAGAGCTCTACAAGTGTGACAAGGACTACATCGTCCGCGACGGCGAGGTGCTGATCGTCGACGAGTTCACCGGCCGCATCCTGGCCGGGCGCCGCTACAACGAGGGCATGCACCAGGCGATCGAGGCCAAGGAAGGCGTCGAGATCAAGGCCGAGAACCAGACTCTGGCCACGATCACGCTGCAGAACTACTTCCGCCTCTACGACAAGCTGGCCGGCATGACCGGTACGGCCGAGACCGAGGCTGCCGAGTTCCACACCACCTACAAGCTCGGCGTGGTGCCGATCCCGACCAACAAGCCGATGGCCCGTGCCGACCAGCCGGACCTGGTCTACAAGACCGAGCCGGCGAAGTTCGAAGCGGTCGCCGAGGACATCGAGGAGCGGTACCAGGCGGGCCAGCCGGTCCTGGTGGGCACCACCAGCGTGGAGCGCTCCGAGTACCTGTCGAAGCTGCTCACCCAAAAGGGCATCCCGCACAACGTGCTGAACGCGAAGAACCACGCGCGGGAAGCCGCGATCATTGCCGAGGCGGGCCGCAAGGGCGCGGTCACGGTCGCCACCAACATGGCCGGTCGCGGTACCGACATCGTGCTCGGCGGCAACATCGACCACCTCGCCGACGCCGAACTGCGCAGCCGCGGCCTCGACCCGGTGGAGAACCGCGAGCAGTACGAAGCCGAATGGCCTGCGGTGGTTGAAAAGATCACCGCGCAGGCCAAGGCCGAGGGCGAGGAGATCCGCGAGGTCGGCGGCCTCTACGTGCTGGGTACCGAGCGGCACGAGTCGCGGCGCATCGACAACCAGCTCCGCGGCCGTTCCGGACGGCAGGGCGACCCCGGCGAGTCTCGGTTCTACCTGTCGCTGGGCGACGAGCTGATGCGGCGCTTCAACGCCGCGATGGTCGAGACCGTGATGACCCGGCTCAAGGTGCCCGACGACGTGCCGATCGAGCACAAGATGGTCAGCCGCGCCATCCGCAGCGCGCAGACCCAGGTCGAGCAGCAGAACATGGAGATCCGCAAGAACGTCCTCAAGTACGACGAGGTCATGAACCAGCAGCGGACCGTCATCTACGACGAGCGGCACCGCGTGCTGGCCGGTGAGGACCTGCACGAGCAGGTAATGCACATGCTCACCGACGTGGTGACCGCCTACGTCGACGCGGAGACCGCCGAGGGCTACGCCGAGGACTGGGACTTCGAGAAGCTCTGGACCGCGCTGAAGGCCCTCTACCCGGTGTCGATCGGCTGGGAAGCGCTCGTCGAGGATGAGGAGGACCTGTCCAAGGAGCGCCTGCTGGAACTCGTCCTGGAGGACGCGCGCGACGGGTACGCGAAGCGCGAGGCGGAGGTCGACGGCAAGGTCGGGCCGGGCGCGATGCGCGAGCTCGAGCGCCGGGTGGTGCTCAGCGTCCTGGACCGCAAGTGGCGCGAACACCTCTACGAGATGGACTACCTCAAGGAGGGCATCGGGCTGCGTGCGATGGCGCAGCGCGACCCGTTGATCGAGTACCGCCGCGAGGGCTTCGACATGTTCGGGGCGATGCTGGAGGCGCTCAAGGAGGAGTCTGTCGGATTCCTGTTCAACGTCCAGGTCGAGGCGGCCGAGCCGCAGCCCGCGCCGGATGCCCCGGCGGTGCCGGTGTCGGTGAGCCAGGTCGGCAGCGGCACTCCGGACGTGCCCCAGACCCCGCAGCCGACGCAACCGGCCCCGCAGCAGGCCGCGCAACCGCGGCCCAAGCGGGCCCGGCATGCGTCCGCCGGCCCCGCGTTGAGCCAGCTCGCGCCGGCGGGAGACGGCGAGCAGGTCCCGTCCGCGCTGCGCGGCAAGGGCCTCGGTTCGCCGCAGCAGCACGGGCTGAGCTACTCCGGGCCGGACGAGACCGGCGGCGTGGAGACCAGCAGCGACACGGACCAGGGCCCGGAGGCGCGCGGCGGCACCCGTCGCGAGCGCCGGGCGGCCGCCCGAGCCGAGTCGAAGAAGCAGAAGAAGCGCTGATCAGACCAGGGACAACAGGGTGCAAACCCAGCGCCCGTCGTCCTGTTCGACGCGCATGACCAGGGCCCGGACCCGGTAGCGCGTTCCGACGATCATGCAGGCCTCCACCGTGAACCCGGTGACCAGGCAGGCGTGAACGGAACGCAGCCGGTAGTCCGGGACTTGTGTCGCGTGCAGCCGGGTCGTCAGCAGCAGCCCGGCCACTTCCCGCGAGACGTGCTCGCGTACCTCCTGCATGGCCCGGCGCCCGGACAGCACTTCGAAGACCTGCTCGCCGATGAACTCGGCGACGGCGGAAGCGCTGCTACCGGCCACCGTCTCGGCCAGCGGCGTCTCGATCGTCAACACTGCGGTCATGGCACCTCCGGGCGTTCGGCGGACTGCCCCCGCTTAACTGAGGAACTTGCGCTGCGGATCCGGTCACCTTCGGCCCCGGAACACTTCTATCGTGTGAGAGCCTGTCGGCGAATGCCGTCTGCGCCTTTGGAAGCGGCGTAGCCGCTTGCGTTCACCTTGCCAGGACGACCGTTGGCGGGTGTCAGCGGACACGGAAAAATCTGGGTGGGTGGACAGTTTGGTCCGGATCGGCGGACATGAGATTTCCGGGTGTGCGGACGTGTGATCTCCGGGACACGCCTGAGCAGTAATGCGGGGAGGGATCCCTCCGGCGGGGTTGGCTCTGATTGCTGATCAATGCCGACGTCGTCCTGGAGGGATCCCGTGACCAAGTCTGACAGGGAGATCATGGAGATTTTGGAAGCGTTCGACCTCACCCGCTGCGCGCACTCCGCTGCCCAGTTGGCTGGGGTGGATGAGAAGACCGTGACGCGTTACGTCGCGATCCGCGATGCCGGGCGGGATCCGCTGGTGCGAACTCGCCGGGCTCGCTCGATCGACCCGTTTGTGGGCAAGCTCGAGGAGCTGGTGGAGGCATCCCAGGGCAGGGTGCGCGCGGATGTGGTGCACCAGCGTCTGGTGGCGATGGGGTTCACCGGCACCGACCGCTCCACGCGGCGTGCGGTGGCCGAGGCGAAAGCGGCGTTTCGGGCCGGGCACCGGCGCAAGTACCGGCCGTGGGTGCCCGAGCCGGGCATGTGGTGCCAGTTCGACTGGGGCGAAGGCCCGCGGGTCGGTGGCCGCCGTACTCAGTTGTTCTGCGCGTGGCTGTCGTGGTCACGATACCGGGTGGTGCTGCCGGTGTGGGACCAGACTCTGGGCACCCTGGTGTCCTGTGTGGACATGATGCTCCGCAGGATCGGTGGCGCACCAACCTATCTGCTCACCGACAATCCGAGGACGGTGACGATTGACAGGGTGGCCGGGGTACCGGTGCGGCATCCCGACATCGTCGCCGCGGGCCGGCACTACGGCTGCAAGGTCGAGACATGCGAGCCGTTCGACCCGGAGTCCAAAGGCGGCTCAGAACACACGGTGAAGATCGCTAAAGCGGACCTGGTGCCCACGACGGCGAACCTGCTGCCGGACTACTCCTCGTTCACCGAACTCGCGGATGCGTGCTTTGAGTGGTGTGAACGCGTCAACGCCCGCCCGCACCGGGAGACCGGGACGGCACCGGTGCAGCGGCTGGCGGCCGAACGGCAGCATTTGCATGTCCTACCCGCCGAACCACACGCGATCGCGCTGGGCGAGGAACGTCTGGTGGACACCGATCAGACGATCCGGTTCGGGTCGGTGCGCTACTCCACCCCGGACGGATATCAGGGCAGCAAGGTATGGGTCCGGGTGACCGGCGACGAGCTGGTCATCACCGGCCGGAGCCCGGCCGGGCCGGCCGAGATCGCCCGGCACGAGCTGTCCACCCCGGGCAACCCGCGCATCGCCGACGCCCACTACCCGCACCATCCGGGCGGGAACCTGCCCCGCACGCCCAAGGTGCGCGCCCGCACCCCGGAAGAGGTCGCGTTCCTCGCTGTGGGCGAAGGGGCCAGACGCTGGCTGGTCGAGGCGGCTGCGACCGGCGTGACCCGCATCCGCGCCAAGATGGCCCGGGCGGTCGAGCTCGCCGCCCTGCTCGGCACCGACCGCGTCGACGAGGCGCTGGGGCTGGCCGCGATCGCCGGCAGGTTCGCCGAGGACGACCTCGCCTCGATCTGTGACCACATCACCGCCCGCGGACCGGCCGAGACGGTCATCCGGGCCGACGAGAACCACTCGGTCCAGCCCGGCACCCGGGGGTGGGAGGTGTTCGGCGCATGAGCAGCCCCAAAGCACCCGCCATCCCCGACGAGCTGGATCGTATCCTGCGCCGGATGCGGCTGCCCTACCTGCGCAAAGCCGCACCCGACGTGCTCGCCACCGCCCGCGCCCAGCGCTGGGATCCCGCTGAAGTCCTGCGTGTCCTGCTCGACGAAGAAGTCACCGGGCGAGCCTCGGCCACCCGCAGGCAACGCCGCAAGACCGCGAACTTCCCCACCGGCAAGACGTTCTCCTCCTGGCGGCCCGAGAAATCCTCGATTCCCGAGGCCACCCAGAACGCCCTGTCCACTCTGGAATGGGTTGGCAGGCAAGAGAATCTTGCGGTCGCGGGACCTTCCGGCACGGGCAAGAGCCACTTCGTCGAGGCCCTGGCACACGCGGCCATCGAAAACGACATGCGCGTCGCGTGGTTCACCCTGGAAACCCTGACCACCGCGGTCGGCAAAGCCAAAGTCGACGGCACCATAGCGCGCGCCATCAGCAAGATCTGCGGCTGCGACCTCATCGTCATCGACGACATCGGCATGCTGCCCACCGGGCAAGACGCCGCCGAAGCGTTCTACCGGATCACCGACGCCGCCTACGAACGCCGCTCCATCGCAGTCACCAGCAACATCCACCCCAGCGGCTTCGACTCGATCCTGCCCAAAACCCTCGCCACCGCGACAGTCGACCGGCTACTGCACCACGCACACCTCGTCACCACCAAGGGCGACTCCCACCGACTCGCCGAAGCACTCGCCGGCAAGGGGGTGATCCCGTTGAACTGACCACCCCCCGGAGAACCGCTGTCCATCAACCCGGAACACCGATGTCCACCACCCCGGGGGCCAACTGTCCACCCATCCGGACTACCAAACGTCCGTTGACAGCGGGTTCTGAGAGGTTTTCTGGTGAGGACGGCCCCTCCGCCGTGTATTGGTCATACGTCAGGAGGGGCACCCGCAGTCCGGGGAGCCTCTCAGGTTCCGCTAAGCGACCACCTACCCAGACCATTCGCCAACAGCCATCGAGGTCTTCACCAGACGCTCGTGTCGGGCGGAAAATCGGGGCTGGTCGCTCGCCGACGTCGTAGAGCCTTGGTGCGCGGAGACCGTGCAACAGCCTGACGCTGGCAGCTGGTTGAGGGGCCCTGCCTTGTTGCTTTGAGCACGTGAGTCCGACTCTTGCTATGCCCGCAGCTGCCCGAGTGGCCACCTGGTAGGCCGAGCTGGAGTGGAGTGAGTTGTGTGGACGAGATGACTGAGCAGCCCCTGGAGATCGTGCAGCGGGTCGCGGCACTGGAT
>NZ_JBPCDC010000001.1:1146288-3163788 GCF_050972075.1 Saccharopolyspora hattusasensis | reverse complement strand
ATCGCCGAGACAACCAGGAGGTTGGCTTAGAAGCAGCCATCCTTGAAAGAGTGCGTAATAGCTCACTGGTCAAGTGGTCCTGCGCCGACAATGTAGCGGGGCTGAAGCGCACCGCCGAAGCCATGCCAATGACACTGTGTGTTGTTGGGTAGGGGAGCGTCCTGCATGCGGTGAAGCGCCGGAGTGATCCTGGTGTGGAGTGTGTGGGAGTGAGAATGCAGGCATGAGTAGCGAGTGCAGAGTGAGAATCTCTGCCGCCGGATGACCAAGGGTTCCTGGGGAAGGTTCGTCCGCCCAGGGTGAGTCGGGGCCTAAGGCGAGGCCGACAGGCGTAGTCGATGGATAACGGGTTGATATTCCCGTACCCGTGTTGATGCGTCCATAGCGAAACCTTTGATACTAACCATCTTGGTGTGTGTTGATCCTTTGGGTGATATGCGTGCTGGCATGGGACCTGATGGGGCGGTAGTTAAGTGATGGGGTGACGCAGGAGGGTAGCTCTGCCAGTGAGTGGTTGTACTGGTGTAAGCCTGTAGCCCGGTGTGTAGGTAAATCCGCATGCCTTGTGGGTGAGGGGTGATGCGTAGCCGTTGTGGCGATGTGAGTGATCCCATGCTGTCGAGAAAAGCCTCTAGCGAGTGTCTTCACGGCCCGTACCCGAAACCGACACAGGTGGTCAGGTAGAGAATACCGAGGCGGTCGGGTGAACTGTGGTTAAGGAATTCGGCAAATTGCCCCCGTAACTTTGGGAGAAGGGGGGCCACTGCTGGTGAACCGACGTGCTTGGGGAGCTGGTGGTGGTCGCAGAGGCCAGGGAGAAGCGACTGTTTACTAAAAACACAGGTCCATGCGAAGCCGTAAGGCGATGTATATGGACTGACGCCTGCCCGGTGCTGGAACGTTAAGAGGACCCGTGAACCCTTTGGGGTGTAGCGGAGAATTTAAGCGCCAGTAAACGGCGGTGGTAACTATAACCATCCTAAGGTAGCGAAATTCCTTGTCGGGTAAGTTCCGACCTGCACGAATGGCGTAACGACTTCTCCGCTGTCTCGACCACAGGCCCGGTGAAATTGCAGTACGAGTAAAGATGCTCGTTTCGCGCGGCAGGACGGAAAGACCCCGGGACCTTTACTATAGCTTGGTATTGGTGTTTGGTTCGGCTTGTGTAGGATAGGTGGGAGACTGTGAAGCATTCACGCTAGTGGGTGTGGAGTCGTTGGTGAAATACCACTCTGGTCGTTCCGGGCATCTAACTCGGGTCCGTGATCCGGATCGGGGACAGTGCCTGGTGGGTAGTTTAACTGGGGCGGTTGCCTCCTAAAGGGTAACGGAGGCGCCCAAAGGTTCCCTCAGCCTGGTTGGCAATCAGGTGTTGAGTGTAAGTGTATAAGGGAGCTTGACTGTGAGACTGACGGGTCGAGCAGGTGCGAAAGCAGGGACTAGTGATCCGGCACTGGCTGGTGGAAGCGGTGTCGCTCAACGGATAAAAGGTACCCCGGGGATAACAGGCTGATCTTGCCCAAGAGTCCATATCGACGGCATGGTTTGGCACCTCGATGTCGGCTCGTCGCATCCTGGGGCTGGAGTTGGTCCCAAGGGTTGGGCTGTTCGCCCATTAAAGCGGCACGCGAGCTGGGTTTAGAACGTCGTGAGACAGTTCGGTCCCTATCCGCCGCGCGCGTAGGAGACTTGCGGAAGGCTGTCCCTAGTACGAGAGGACCGGGACGGACGAACCTCTGGTGTGCCAGTCGTTCTGCCAAGGGCGTGGCTGGTTGGCTATGTTCGGGAGGGATAACCGCTGAAAGCATCTAAGCGGGAAGCCTGTTCCTAGATGAGGTCTCCCACCCGTTGTGGGTTAAGGCCCCCAAGAGATGATTGGGTTGACAGGCCAGATATGGAAGCACGGTAACGTGTGGAGTTGACTGGTGCTGATAGGCTGAGGACTTGCTCACAAAGATTGCTACGCACCCACTATACGGTTCTGGGGCAACAACCAGAACCTTTTGATAATTGAACATGTGTCATTCGTGTTCTGACGCCTGGTTTCCCGTCGTTTACGGCGGGGTGAGGGTTGTCGGTGGCGATGGCGGGGAGGGTCCGCCCGGTCCCATTCCGAACCCGGTAGCTAAGCTCCCCAGCGCTGATGGTACTGCACTCGACAGGGTGTGGGAGAGTAAGACACCGCCGACACACTATTTGAAAGGGGTCCCTTCTTCCGGAACGGAAGAAGGGGCCCCTTCTCATTTCTGCGTCCCATTGCGCGTCAATGCCGGTGGTAATGGTCGGCGCGATGACGACCATTACCACCGGCGACTCACGAAGTCAGCTTGCGCCGGAGCAGTTCGAAGCACAGCACCGCCGCGGCGCTGGCGACGTTGAGCGATTCCACGCCTCCAGCCATCGGAATGGCCAGCGGCTGCGCGATGCGAGTCTGCACGTCCTCTGAAAGCCCGGCGGTCTCGCTGCCCAGCACGAACACCGCGCGCGACCCGAAGTCGGCGTCGAAGATGCTCTCCTCTGCGGACGCCTCCAGTGCGAACAGCGGATAACCCGCCTCGCTCAGCATTTCCGCTGCCTCACCGGCCGTCCTGGTACGCAGCACCGGGGCGTGGAACGCTACGCCGGCCGAAGCCTTGATAACCAGCGGATCGAGGCTGGCGACCCCGCGGTGCGGCACCACGATTCCGTCGATCCCGGCCGCGGTCGCGGTGCGCAGGATCATCCCGACATTCGCCGGTGTCGTCAGACCGTCGAGCAGCAGAATGGTTTGCGGCGCGTGCGCAGGCTCGGCGAGCGCATCCGAGAGCGGCCGCATCTTCCGTGCCACCACGTCGGCCACCACGCCTTGGTCGTGCCGACCGTTCCCGGCCAGCACCTTCACCCGGTGCGCGCTCGCCCGCTGGATCTTCACCGCACGGTCGGCGGCGGCGTCCTTGATCTCCTCGATGATCGGCCCGCGCAGCCCCTCGGCGAGGATCACCTTGTCCACGCGCAGGTCGTGGTCCGCCAACGCCTCCAACACCGGCTTTCGGCCGTAGACGGTGACGAATCGATCTTTCGGGGAAACTTCGCTGGTCACTTTTCAAGTGTCACACGCGCTCCCACGCCCGCCTCGACTGGAACCCTCGGGATCGGGCCGGTTGTGTGCCAGGATCGCGGTCATGTCCGATCGTCTCTCCGCAGTCGACGCCTCCTTCCTCTACCTGGAGGACTACACGACGCCGATGCACGTCGGCGGCGTCGCGGTGTTCCGGCGCCCGCGCACCGGGTTCGACTACGACAAGGTGCTGGCGCTGATCGACCGCCGCCTGGGCCTCGTGCCGCGCTACCGGCAGCGGGTGATGCAGGTTCCGGGTGGGCTCGTCCGCCCGGTGTGGGTGGACGACCAGGACTTCGACATCACCTACCACGTGCGTCGCTCGGCGCTGCCCAAGCCGGGCAACGACGACCAGCTGCACGACCTGGCGGCCCGGCTGATGTCCCGGAAGCTCGACCACACCCGCCCGCTGTGGGAGATCTACCTGGTGGAGGGGCTGTCCAAGAACCGGGTGGCGGTGATCACCAAGACCCACCAGGCGATGGTCGACGGTATCGGCGCGATCGACATCGGCCAGGTGATCCTGGACGTGGAATGCGACCGGGAGGTCCCGGACGCCGACGAGCTGTGGATGCCGCGCCCGGAGCCGAGCCTGGCCGAGCTGCTGGTCGAGGCGATGACCGATGCGGTGCAGCGGCCCGGTGAAATGGTGGAGAACGTCCGGGCAGCGGTGGCCGACGCGACCGCGACGGTGCAGAAGGTCATGAGGGCGCTCGGCGGCGTCGCCTCGGCACTGCGGACGGCAGTGGTCCCGGCGCCGAGCGGGCCGCTGAACGCGCCGACTTCCACCCAGCGACGTTTCGCCGTCGCGAGGGCCAAGCTAGACGATTTCCGTGCCGTCCGCCGGGCCCACGGCAGCACGGTCAACGACGTGGTGCTGGCGGTAGTGACCTGTGCCTTGCGGAACTGGCTGTTGTCCCGCGGTGAGGTGGTGACCCCGTCGACGACGGTGCGCGCGATGGTGCCGGTGTCGGTCCGCTCCGACGACGAGGCGCGGGCGACGTACCCGGAGACTGGCAGCCGGCCGGTCGGATCGGTCGGCGGCAAGGTGTCGGCTTATCTCGTGGATCTGCCGGTCGGTGAGGGCAACACCATCGTCCGGCTGCACCAGGTCAGTCATGCGATGAGGGCGCACGCGGAGTCCGGCCAGTCGGTGGCGGCCAGTGCGCTGGTGAAGGTGTCCGGGTTCGCGCCGCCGACCCTGCACGCGTTGGGGGCGCGGGTCGCGAACCAGTTCTCCGACCGGCTGTTCAACGTGCTGGTGACGAACGTTCCGGGACCGCAGGTGCCGTTGTACGCGGCGGGGGCGAGGATGATGGAGATGTTCCCGGTGGTGCCGTTGGCCAAGAACCAGTCGCTGTCGGTTGGCGTTACTTCCTACGACGGCGGTGTGTACTTCGGGTTGAACGCGGATCGGGATGCGATGCCCGATGTGGACGTGCTCGCGGCGATGATCGGAGAAGCAGTGGACGAGATGATCGGGACGGTCGACGCATGAGGGTTTACCTGCCCGCCACGGTGCCGATGTTGCGGCAGTTGGTGGAGGAGAAGCAGTTGCAGCCGTTGGGCGGGACAGCGTTCGCGTTGACACCGGCGCTGCGCGAGTCCTACGCCAGCGGCGACACGGAGGAGTTGGAGTACGCGGCGATGCGGGAGGCCGCTCGGGCGTCGCTGCGGTTGATCGCCGGTGATCTGGGCGCGGGCGAGAAGGTGGAGTTCCGGCGGGTGGTGATCTCCGCCGATGTCGAAGACGTGAATCTGCGACCGGACCTGGACCACGCTGTCGTGAAGGTGGCCGGGCCGGTGCAGTGGCGGCAGCTCGCGGCGGTGCACGTGGACGCCACGGAAGCCGAGGAGGCGGTGCGCGCCGCGGCTGAGGTCATCGACGCGGCTGATCTCGGCGACCCGGATGCGGAGTTCACCCTCGGCGAGGCCGAGGACCACGAGCTGGCCTGGTACGCGCCTCAGGAAGTGCCTTTCCTGCTGGAACTGATGTAGCCGATTCCACGCGAAATCGGCGAAGCGTCGCGCTGCGACGTGGACCGGATGGTGCGGCCCGGGGCGGGGTGCGTCAGGCCGCACCGCGGTGTCACTGCTGCTTTTCCTGGACCTGGCCGCTGGCGGGACGTTGATCTGGACCGGCTTGCCCCAGTCGCTGTAGCGCACGGTCATGGTCGACTCGGGGATGTGCTGGCCGGCCACGTTGAGGGCGGGCGTGGTCGAGTTGGCCTTGATCGGCAGGCCCTCGGCGTCCAGCCACGCGGACTGCTTGATCTCGGAGACCCCGGCTCCGACCAGGGCCTCGTACGCCGCCTTGTCCTCGGCCTTGGCGCCGGCGACGGCCGCGTTGAGGTCGGTAACGATCTCGTAGCGGGTCGCGTCCTGGCCGTCGACCTGCTCCTTCGCGCTGGAGGTGATGCTGGAGCCGGGCGGCAGCATGGTCTCCAAGTCGTTGATCTTGCCCAGCTGTCCGAGCTGCTGCGCCATCGAGTCGTTGGCGGACATCTTCAGCCACGGCTTGCTCGGGTTGCCGGAGAGCTGGGCCAGCTGTGGGCTCTTGACGTACAGGCCGTCGTGGGTGAACACCATCTCGGTCGGTCCGGTGCAGGCCATCTCGGTCTGCGCGATGTCCAGCTGGCATTTCATGGAGCCGAGGCTCTGGATGGCGCCGGTGCCCTCGAAGGACACCGTCACGGTCTTCTTCTCGCTCATGCTGGACTTCGCCGAGCTGACCAGCGACGAGATGTCCTTGAACGAGGAGCCGGAGTTCTCGGTCTGCTGCTGTCCGGCGTTGTCCGGGGCGGCCGGGGACCCGCCCTGGCTGCAGGCGCCCAGGGTGATTGCTAATGCGGCTGCGGACAGGGCGACTGCGGTGCGACGCACGGGAATTCCTCTCTGGATGAAGATTGCAATGCCCCAGAAGGTGAGAGCCTGTTGGTGAATGGTCTGGGTGGGTGGTCGCTTAGCGGAACCTGAGAGGCTCCCCGGACTGCGGGTGCCCCTCCTGACGTATGACCAATACACGGCGGAGGGTCCGTCCTCACCAGAAAACCTCTCAGAACCCGCCAACGGTCGTCCTGGCAAGGTGAACGCAAGCGGCTACGCCGCTTCCAAAGGCGCAGACGGCATTCGCCGACAGGCTCTCACATTCCGCGTTGCCCTTTTAGGGTGCTTTGCCAGAAGCCCGGTCAGCGCGGCGGTTGTTGGGCCTGCCGCGGCAGGTCCTCGAAGACGCCGACTTGTCCGGCCGGCGGGACCGGGATTTCGGTGGCCGCGCCCCAGTCGCGGTAGGTCGAAGTCAGCGACACCTTGCCGGCCTGCGCGACTTCCTGGCTGGCCGCGAACCGCGCGGGCAGGCCGGATTCGTCCAGCCACAGCTGGTATCCGAGTTCCGGTTCCCCATCTTCGGAGGCCTGCCGGAACTGGGCGCGCTGTTGCGGGTCGGCGGCCACGTCGGCGGCCTGCGATGTGATGACCCGCAGGTCGTAGCGGGTGGTCGGCTTGCCGTCGACGGTGTCGGGCGCGCTCTGCTGGATGCGGGTGGCGGTTTCGACGCCACTGAAGGTGGCGCGCGGGTCGACGGCTTCGTGCAACTGGTGCAGTGCGGGACTAAGGAGTTTTGCGCCGAAATCCGCGCCGCCGGGGGTGATCTTGAGCCACGGCTTGTCGGGTGCGGGCCGCGTCAATGGGGTCTGCAGGTACCCGACACCATCCACGATGGACAGCTCGATGTGCTGCGGTTTGTCCCCGGGGGCGCGGGTCTGGCCGCTGAACGCGAGATCGGTCAGCGGACCCCGGTAGCGGACGGTGCCTTCCGCGGCCAGTTCGCCCACCATGCCGAGGCTTCCGCGAACGCTGCTGCGCACGTTGCCGCGTTCGTTGATCTTGCCGATCACCTGCGACAACATGGCGCCCGCGGCTGGGCGAGCGTCGGGTTGGGTGGCCATCAGCGCCCTGACCTGCGGGAGTGGTTCGGTGCCGCAGGCGCTGAGTGCGGCGATCAGGGCGAGACCAGCGGACAACACCGCGGTCCTGCTGGCTCGTGGCATCGGGCGAGCTCCTCGGGCCGGTGGCGGCACTGTGCTCGTGCGGTTGTCCGCACGCCATATTGGCTGTGCGGGCGTGAGAACGACCCGCGCAGACCGAGCCCCACGCTAGCAACGATGTCGTGAGACCACAGGGGACGATCGCGACTCGTTCGGGGGGATCAGGCTTCGTCGAGTCCGGCACGGGAGCGCAGCAGGCGGCGCAGTGAGGTGAGCTGTTCGACGTTCCCGCCGTCGGACGCGTAGGTGTCCAGGTGGCACTCCGGATCGTCGGAACCGCCGAGGTGACCGCAGTTCGGCGGACATTCCTCGGCCGCTTCGGCGAAGCCCTCAAACGCGGCGATCACGTCGTCCGCGGTGACGTGCGCCAAGCCGAACGAGCGGATGCCCGGGGTGTCCACCACCCAGCCGCCCCGCTCGGGTAGCGGCAGCGCGACCGCCGAGGTGGAGGTGTGCCGGCCCTTGCCGACCCCGCTGACCTCGCCGGTCGCCCGCTCCGCGGCCGGCACCAGCCGGTTGACCAATGTGGACTTGCCGACCCCGGAGTGGCCGACCAGCGCGGAGACGCGGTCGGTGAGCAGGGCGCGCAGCTCCTCGGGTTCGGCGTCCAGCCGGGTGATCGTGATCGGCATGTCCAGCGAGGAGTACGTGTCGATCCACTCGCCGGGGTCGGCGAGGTCGGCCTTGGTCAGGCACAGCACCGGGGTCAGCCCGCCCGCGTAGGCGGCGACCAGGCAGCGGTCGATGAAGCCGGGCCGCGGCGGCGGGTCGGCCAGCGCGGTCACGATGACCAGCTGTTCGGCGTTGGCGACCACGACCCGTTCGTAGGGGTCGGTGTCGTCGGCGGTGCGGCGCAGCACGCTGGTGCGGTCTGCGACCCGCACGATGCGGGCCAGCGTGTCGGGCTTGCCGGAGATGTCGCCGACCAGGTCGACCCGGTCCCCGACCACCACCGGCGTGCGGCCGAGTTCGCGGGCCCGCATGGCGGTGACCAGTTGGTCGGGGTCGCCTTCCAACGCGCAGGTCCACCGCCCGCGGTCGACCGCGACGATCATCGCGGCCGCGGCGTCGGCGTGCTTGGGGCGTTGCTTGCTGCGCGGACGGCTGCCGCGGCGTCCGGGACGCACCCGCACATCGGACTCGTCCAGATCCTGCCAACCGCGCTTGCGCATCAGATCGCCGCCCCCGCGCTCACGCCGTTTCCCCGAGCATCGTCGCCCACATCCCCGGGAAGTCGGGGATCGTCTTGGCGGTCGTCGCGATGTCCTCGACGGCCACTCCGGGCACCCTCAGCCCGAGGATCGCGCCAGCCGTGGCCATCCGGTGGTCGGCGTAGGAGTGCCAGTTCCCGCCGGTCAGCGGCCGGGGCTCGATCAGCAGCCCGTCCTCGGTCTGCTCGACCGCGCCGCCCAGCTTGTTGAGCTCGTTCTGCAGCGCGGCGAGCCGGTCGGTCTCGTGGCCGCGCAGGTGCGCGATGCCGCGCAGTTGCGAGCGGCCGGGGGCTAGCGCCGCCAGCGCCGCGACCGTCGGGGTGAGCTCGCCGACGTCGTGCAGGTCGATGTCGATCGGGGTGAGTTCATCGGGGCCGGTGACGGTCAGACCGGCCTCGGTCCGCTGCACGTGCGCGCCCATCTGGCGGAGGATTTCGCGGATGGCGTCGCCGGCCTGCGTGGTCTGCGCCGGCCAACCGGGCACGGTCACGGTGCCGCCCGTTACCGCTGCGGCGGCGAGGAACGGGGTGGCGTTGGAGAGGTCGGGTTCGATGTCGACGTCCAGCGCGTGGATCTTGCCCGGTGCCACCCGCCAGGTGTTCGGTTCCTGGTCGTCGACGTCGGCACCGGCGGCGCGCAGCATCGACACCGTCATCTCGATGTGCGGCAGCGACGGGACCGGCTTGCCTTGGTGCAGCACCGTGACGCCCTGCTCGAACCGCGGCGCGGACAGCAGCAGGCCGGAGACGAACTGCGACGACGCGGACGCATCGATGGTGACCGTGCCACCGGCGAGCTTCCCGGTGCCGTGCACGTCGAACGGCAGGGCGGTGCCGTCGATCTCGGCCCCCAGCTCGCGCAGCGCGTCGAGCACCGTGCCCAGCGGGCGCTGGCGGGCCTGCGGATCACCGTCGAAGGTGATCCGTCCGACTGCCAGGGCAGCGACCGGCGGCACGAACCGCATGACCGTGCCGGCCAGGCCGCAGTCGACTTCGGCCGGCCCGTGCGGCTCGGCCGGGGTGACCTGCCACGAGCCGTCCGGTCCGTCGTGCACCTCGACCCCGAGGGAACGCAGCGCCCCGGCCATCAGCTCGGTGTCCCTGCTGCGCAGCGGGGCGCGCAGGGTCGACGGGCCCTCGGCGAGCGCGGCGAGCACCAGCGCGCGGTTGGTGATGGACTTCGAACCGGGCACCGGGACGGTCGCGTGCACCGCGCCGCGGGCGACCGGGGCAGGCCAGAGCTGGGTCATAGGGCAATGATCCCCCACCCGGCTCCCCGTTTTCAGCGGCGGGGGCCACCCGGTGGTGCGTCTGCGCAGGTCGGTTCCCGTGGCGGCGCGAGTTGCGCCAGTGGTGGGCGTTGTGGTTCGGGTAGCGATGTCGCTCGCCTGCGACGATCCGGGCTGCAAGGATGAGGTCGAGCGTTCCGCTACGAGGTGACGGAGGTTCGACCAGGCATGTGCGGCAGGTACGCCTCCACGAAGGATCCGGGCAAGCTCGCGGCCGAGTTCGCGGCGTTGGACGCCACCGGCGGGGCAGCCCCGGGCGCGGACTTCAACGTCGCGCCGACCAAGAACGTGTTCAGCGTCGTGCGGCGGCACCCCCGCGACGATGCCGATGATCGGGACCTCGAACGGACCGAACGCACCATCCGGGTGATGCGGTGGGGGTTGGTGCCGATGTGGGCGAAGGAGAAGTCCATCGGCAGCCGGATGATCAACGCCAAGTCGGAGACGGTGACCACCAAACCCGCCTTCCGCAGCTCGATCAAGCGCTACCGGTGCCTGCTGCCCGCCGACGGCTGGTACGAGTGGAAGCGCGAGGGCGGCCGGAAGCAACCGTTCTTCATGACCTCCCCGGACGGTTCCAGCCTGGCGATGGCCGGGATCTACGCGTCCTGGCGCGACCCTCAGGCCGAGGACGCGCCGCCGCTGGTGACCTGCTCGGTGCTCACCACCAGCGCGATCGGGCAGCTGACCGACCTGCACGACCGGATGCCCCTGCTGCTGCCTGCGACGGCGTGGGAGCAGTGGCTCGACCCGGACCTCCCGGACGTCACCGATCTGCTCGGCCCGCCGCCGCGGGAACTGGTCGACGGACTGGAAATCCGACCGGTGTCGACCGCGGTCAACAGCGTACGCAACAACGGCGCGAAGCTCCTGGAGCGCGTGTCGCTCGGCGAGCAACCGCAGGCGGTAGGTTTGGATCCGGACGTGAAGTGAGCCGGCTCGGGCGCCGGGCGAACGCGGGGTGAGTTCTGATGTGTGGTCGGTACGCCGTCGGGCACGACCCGGCGGAGCTGGCCGAGGAGTTCGCGGCGGTGGATCGCGCGGCCGGTGCGGTGGGCGCGGATTTCAACGTGACACCGACCAAGACGGTGCCGATCGTCGTGCAGCGCGGTGCCGAACGCAGCATCCGGCCGGTGCGCTGGGGCCTGGTGCCGACCTGGGCGAAGGAGATCGGCAGCGGCCCGCCCATGATCAACGCCCGGGCCGAGTCGATCACCACCAAGCCGGCCTTCGCGGACTCGGCGCGACGCCGCCGCTGCCTGATGCCCGCCACCGGCTGGTACGAGTGGCGTCCCGGTGACCGGCGTCGGCAGCCGTACCTGTGCATCCGCGAGAGCGGCGCCAGCCTGGCGATGGCCGCGGTGTTCTCCGCCTGGTGGGCGCCGGACTCCACCGATCAGCCGTTGGTGACGTGTGCGGTCGTCACCACCGATGCCGTTGGCGAGCTGGCCGACATCCACCACCGCATGCCGCTGGTGCTGCCCGAGCACCGCTGGGCCGACTGGCTCGACCCGCAGCGCACCGAGATCGCGGACCTGCTGGAACCCGAGCGGGAGGTGCTCGACGAACTGGCGATCCACCCCGTCTCCACCGAGGTGAACAGCATGCGCAACAACCATCCGGACCTGCTGGAACGGGTCGAGCCGCTGCCCGAACCCGCCGAACAAGCCGCGCTGTTCGAGTCATGACCAGGGTCGAGGTCGAGACGCCGCACGGCCCGGCCTGGGCCGAACTGCACTGCGCCGAAGAGGGCCGCGCCGCGCTGCTGCTCGGGCATGGCGCGGGCGGTGGCATCGCCGCCCCCGACCTGGTGGCGGTGACCCGGGCCGCGACCGAAGCCGGGGTGCACGTGGCGCTGATTGAGCAGCCCTACCGGGTCGCGGGCCGCCGGGCACCCGCCCCGGCCAAGCAACTCGACACGGCGTGGCTCGCGGTGGTGGAAGACCTCGGCGAGCGCTGGTTCGCGGATCTGCCGCTGATCTTCGGCGGGAGGTCGTCCGGGGCGCGGGTGGCTTGCCGAACCGCGGAGGCGGGCGCGGCATCGGCGGTGCTGTGCCTGGCGTTCCCGGTGCATCCGCCGGGCAAGCCGGAGAAGTCGAGGCTTGGTGAGCTCGACGGGGTGGAAGCTCCGGTGCTGGTGGTGCAGGGTGAGCGGGACGCCTTCGGCCAGCCGGAACCGTCGCACAACCGCGAAGTGGTGCTGGTTCCCGGCGACCACTCGCTGAAGGCCGATGTGGACGCGGTCTTCCGCGCGGCCCAGGAGTGGCTCGGACGAGTCCTCCGCCTCCTCGACTGAGTGCTCGGCTCCGGCTTCGGCCGCAATTTCAATGGAAATCGAAGGTCCAATTTCCATTGAAATTGCGGAAGTTGTCCACAGGCGTCGGCGTGTCGTGGTGCGACACGCCGATCACCCGCAATTTCCATTGAAATCGAAGGTTCGATTTCCATTGAAATTGCGGAAAGTTTGGTGTCGGGGTCAGCTGGCGATGTCGGCGATGCGGGCGTCGAGCAGCCGGACCAGGTCGTTGGCGGCCAGCTCGATCTCCAAGCCTCTCCGCCCGGCGCTGCAGTAGACCGTTTCGAACCCCGTCGCCGACCTGTCGATCACCACCGGCAGCCGCTTCTTCTGGCCGAGCGGTGAGATCCCGCCCGCGACGTAGCCGGTGGCGCGTTCGGCGTCGGCGACCTCGGCCATCTTCGCCTTCTTCCCGCCGACGGCAGCGGCGAGCGCCTTCAGGTCGAGCTGCCCGGTGACCGGGACCACGCCGACGGTGAGCTTGCCGTCGACCTCCGCCACCAGCGTCTTGAAGATCCGCTCCGGCGGCTGGTCGAGGGCCTTGGCCGCCTCCAGCCCGAACGACTCGGCGCGTGGATCGTGCTCGTACGCGTGCACCCGGTGAGAGATGCGTCGCTTGCTCAACAGCGCTGTCGCCGGAGTGCCCTTGCCTGCCATGCGCGTCACTCTAGAAGGCTGGAATAACCTTTGACGCAGACCGCGTTGCACGGTTCGTGACGATGGATTCGACGGACACCTGCGTGCTGGATCGCCCCGAGTGCGCACTGCTGCCACCACCAGATAACAGCAGGCGAGCGCGGGTATCCTGGAACACGGACCATGCAAAAGATCGCATGGGTTCGTCGCCTGCAGTCACCTCGTCCAGGCGGCGGGAAAGGAGCCAGGTGCCAAGCACTCCAGAGCACCCGGACGTAACCCGGCGGCCCGGCGATGACGGGCGGCTCAGCACTGCCGACATCGAGCCGACGGTTGACTCCTCCGAGGTCGACCGCAGCGAGGAGACCGACGAGCAGCGCGCGGCCCGCTTCGAACGGGACGCGATGCCGCTGCTGGACCAGCTCTACGGCGCGGCACTTCGGATGACCCGCAACGCGCAGGACGCCGAGGACCTGGTCCAGGAGACGTACCTCAGGGCCTTTTCCGCCTTCAAATCGTTCGCGCAGGGCACGAACCTCAAGGCCTGGCTGTACCGGATCCTCACGAACACCTACATCAACGGTTACCGCAAGCGGCAGCGGCAGCCGCAGCAGCAACCGACCGACGAAATCGCGGACTGGCAGCTCGCTCAGGCCGAGAACCACACCTCCAGCGGCCTGCGCTCGGCCGAGGTCGAAGCGCTGGACCGGCTGCCGGACACCGACGTGAAGGCCGCCCTCCAACAGTTGGCCGAAGAGTTCCGCATGGTCGTCTACCTCGCGGATGTGGAAGGCTTCGCGTACAAGGAGATCGCCGAGATCATGGGCACACCGATCGGCACGGTGATGTCGAGGTTGCACCGTGGTCGCCGGCAACTGCGTGAGATGCTCACCGACGTCGCCCGTGATCGCGGCTTCTTGCGGGAGACCAAGCGGGAGGTGAGCACTAAATGAATTGCGGCGGGCCCGACGGAGCCTCCTGCGAGGACGTGCTCGCTGAAGTGTGGCTGTTCCTGGACAACGAGTGCGACCAGCAACGGCGCGCGGCGGTGCAACAGCATCTCGACGGCTGCGGTAGCTGCCTCGAACACTTCGGCATCGAAGAGCACATCAAGGCGTTGCTGCATCGCAAGTGCGGCGGTGAGCACGCCCCCACGGAGCTGAAGGACCGGCTTCGGGCCTCCATTCGGGAGGCAGTGCTGCGGAAGGCGGAGGTGACCGTCGAGCGCGGCCCGGAAGGCACCTCGGTAGAGGTGCGGGCCAAGCGAACATCGGCGGAATGACCGCAAGACGACGAATGGCCCCGGACCGCCCGGTCCGGGGCCATTCTCGCGTTCGGCGGCTGGCGCCGCCGAATTCACGAGCCGTTGGGGCGCTTGCCGTGGTTGGCCTTGTTCTTGCGCCGGTCCTTCTTCTTGCGGGCCCGCTTACCCATGGCCTCTCCCTAAAGTTCGCCTGTCCGACCAGTCCGACCGGGGATGGGCGTTCGCGACCACCCGGTCTCCGCTGGGGTTTCGAGCATCCAGTTTGACATGGCCACCACCTGCTGCTGGCGGGTGGTTCCGGTCGTGGTTTCCTAATCAGGGACCCACCGGGTCCACGACGAGGAGGAACGCGATGGCCGAGGAGATCCGCGCCGAGATGGTCGCCAACGTGATGGCGGTGTCGGTCAGCGAGGGCGACTCGGTCGGCGACGGCGACTCGCTGGTGCTGCTGGAGTCCATGAAGATGGAGATCCCGGTGCTCAGCGAGGTCGCGGGCACGGTCAGCACGATGGCGGTCAAGCCCGGCGACGTGGTCCAGGAAGGCGATCTCATCGCGGTCGTGGAGTGACGCGGCCGCGCCGACGAAGAGAGGCGGATCTTGTCCACGCTGAGTGATCTGCTCGCCGAGCACACCGGACTGTCCGGCACCGCCGCCGACCACCTGCAGCTCGTGGTCGCAGAATGGCAGTTGCTGTCCGACCTGTCCTTCGCGGACTTCCTGCTCTGGGTCCCGATCGGCCCGCAGGAAGCGCCGGAAAGCCGGTTCCTGTGCGTTGCGCAGGCGCGGCCGACCACGGCGCCCACGGCCCACCCGGAAGACGTCGTCGGTACCGAGGTCACCCAGGAAGAGCACCCGCAGCTGCGGCGCGCCGCCCTGGAGGGCCGGATCTGCCGCGAGGAGGATCCGCGCTGGCACCTGGGCGTGCCGGTGCGCCGGGAGACGATCCCGGTGAAGCTGGGTGACGAGATCGTCGCGGTGCTCAGCCGGGACACCAACCTGGCCGTGCCGCGAGTGCCGTCGCCGCTGGAGATCTCCTACCTGGGCAGCGCGGCCGACCTGTGCCAGATGGTCGCGGACGGGACCTTCCCGACCCCGGAGCCGGCGCCCGATGTGCACACCAGCCCGCGGGTCGGCGACGGCCTCATCCGCCTGGACAGCTCCGGCACGGTGGTGTTCGCCAGCCCCAACGCGCTTTCCGCGTACCACCGGATGGGCCACGCCGCGGATCTGGTGGGGGCGCAGCTCGCCCCGCTGACCCGGTCGCTGCTCAACGATCCGTTCGACGCGGACGAGGTCGCGCAGCGCGTCCGCCGGGCGATGAGCGGACAGCCCAGCATGCGCATCGAGGCCGAGGCGCGGGGCGCGACGGTGCTGTTCCGGGCGCTGCCGCTGCGGCCACGCGGGCAGCAGGCCGGCGCTTTGGTGCTGGTGCGCGACGTGACCGAGGTCAAGCGCCGGGACCGTGCGCTGATGTCCAAGGACGCGACGATCCGTGAGATTCACCACCGCGTCAAGAACAACCTGCAGACGGTGGCGGCTCTGCTGCGACTGCAGGGGCGGCGGACCGTGAACAATGAGGCTCGGCTTGCTTTGGACGAGTCGGTCCGGCGGGTCACGTCGATCGCGCTGGTCCACGAGACGCTGTCGATGTCCGTGGACGAGCGGGTGGATCTCGACGACGTGGTCGACCGCGTGATCCCGATGATGAGCGATGTCGCCGCGGCGGAGACCGGGGTCAAGGTGCGCCGTGAGGGTCGCTTCGGGGTGGTGTCGGCGGAGCTGGCCACGCCGTTGGTGATGGTGCTCACCGAATTGGTGCAGAACGCTTTCGAGCACGCATTCCCGGAAGGCCAGGGCGGTGAAGTCGTTGTGCAGGCGGAGCGTTCGGCGCGTTGGCTGGACGTCGTCATCTTCGATGACGGTCGCGGCCTTCCGAAGGGTTTCTCCCTCGAACGCGCCGAACGTCTCGGCCTGCAGATCGTGCGGACCCTCGTGGAATCCGAGCTCCGAGGGTCGTTGAGCTTGCGCGGTCGCGGCCGGCAACCCGGTACCGAGGCGGTGTTGCGGGTGCCTCTGAAGTACCGGCGCTGACGCCGTCCCGTGGGTGGGAGTGCCGCGCTGGTGCGTCGATCTCCGGTGACATGCCGGTCGGGTGGCGTGTCGTAGCCGATCGGGTCGGGTTCCTGGCGGAACGCAGCTCATCGAACGGAGAGCTTTGCGGCTCCTGCCGGGGCCGACATCGACGCGGATCGGCTGGGTATCTCGTCGGGGTTTGAATTGTCGGGTGCGATGGCCGTTTGTTCGACCGGGGCGAAAACGTGTGGTCGGCCACCGGGGGTGCGACCGACCCGGCACGTTTTCAGCGAGCTTCGCGACTCAGGCGTTGGTGCGGGCCCGGGTGCGAGCGTTGCGCCGCTTGAGCGCGCGCCGCTCGTCTTCGCTCATACCGCCCCATACGCCGGCGTCCTGCCCGCTCTCCAGTGCCCAAGCCAGGCACTCGGAGGCGACCGGACAACGGCGGCAAACGGCCTTCGCCTCGGCGATCTGCAGCACAGCAGGACCACTGTTCCCAACGGGGAAGAACAGCTCCGGGTCCTCGTCGCGGCAAACCGCACGGTGGCGCCAGTCCATCGTTCCTTGCTCCTCGCTAGGCGCGCCCACGCGCGCCGCTCGTTTCGTTCGGGGTGTTTGTGAATGCTTTCACGGAGTCCGTGTGCTTGTGAATACTTTCACGAACTGCCGCGATGTCAAGAGTTCGATCTCGTGTGGTGAGGGAACTCACCTGAAAGATCGACAGGGCTTGACCAGGGGTTTCGGTGTGTCATCGATCGCAGATGGGGGTCGCGAGTCGACAACTACGTCCATCCGTTACGAGAAGGTTATACGGCGACGCGGAGAGCATCTGGGACGGAGAAAAACTCGATCGCCGAACGCTCGCCTAGGCAGTCACCGTCGACCTGCAGGCGCAACGGCTCCGTACAGGTTACGCGGAGATGGCCTACGTCCGCACGCTGAATTGAGTTCCTCGGGTGTGGTTTCCCTCTATCGCGTAGCATCTCCGCTACATATTGCAACACAGGGTAAGCATTCATGTTGTGCAATGCGAAAACCCCGAGACCGGTATCGAAGCTGGTGTCGGGGCTCATGCGCACGGGACGTGACCCGAGAAACGTCCACGGGTCGGTGTTCGAAACGAACACGCTGTGTAGTTGATGGATCGGTTCTTCGTGACCGATTTGCAAGCTGATCAATGGGGCCCGGCGCGCCATGCGGAAGTAGCAGCTCAACGCGGTGCGCGCGTACAGGGCGGGGGTCACGTTCTGGCCGCGGGAGCGTTGCCGCTCGACCTCGGCGACGACCTCGGCGTCCCAACCGACGCCGGCGTTGAAGGTGAACCACCGGTCGTCGGCCTTGCCGAGCCCGACCATCCGCCCGCTGCCGTCCGCCACCGCGCGCAGCAGCCGGTGGGTGGCCTCGACCGGGTCCTTGGGCAGACCGAGCGCGCGGGCGAACACGTTCGCGGAACCGCCGGGCACCACGCCCAACGTCGGCATCGCCCGATCGCCGAGGTCGGCGGCCGAGAACATGCCGTTGACCACCTCGTTCACCGTGCCGTCGCCGCCGTGCGCGATCACCAGGTCGACGCCGTCCTCGACGGCCGCTCGCGCGGTGTCGGAGGCGTGGCCCCAGTACTGCGTTTCGACGACGTCCAGCTTCAGCTCGCTGGCCAGCGCGTGGGCGATGACGTCCCGGCCAGCCGCAGTGGTGGATGTCGCCTGCGGGTTGACGACGAGTACGGCGCGCACAACCGAAGCCTAGGCGAGGCCCGTGCGGGCCGACGCACCGTCCGGTGCTCTGCGTCGCAACCGCGGTTCAGATCTCCCGGTGATCCCCCTTCCGCAGCGGGCCGCACACGGACCGGCCGGCGTGCCGGGCTGCGGTGGGGCCGGCCGGCTGAGACACCAGGAACGGGTGCGCCGCGCCGTTGAGACTGCCACCAAGATCCGGCGGAACCCGGATGCGCAACCCCGGAGCGCATCCGACCGTTTTCCGCCGGTACCTGCCCGGCCGACGGCGGATCGCGAGGAAACCCCGATATCCCCGACCGCCGCTCTAGCCATGAGTCGATCATTGCGCGTGACAGTGGTCGCAGCCATGCGGCGTTCGGGCGGTATTACCATCGGAGGCGCATACGCAGAGTCACCGATTTTGATCCGGGAAAGGCGACCGTGACCGTGCCGACCGAAGTCGTCCCGCGCACCATCCGCATCGCGGGTGTCCTGACCACCCTGCAAGGGGTGGCCGGGCTGATCTTCGTCGTGGCGCTGCTCGTCCGCAGCACCGCGCCCGACCTCGGGGGAGTGGGGCAGTTCGAGCGCGGCCAGATGTACGGCGAGGCCGGGTACTACACGCTTCTGGCGGGAGGTGTGCTGGCCGCGGGCATTGGCCTGTGGAAGGGCAAGCACTGGGCGCGCACGCCTGCGCTGCTGATGCAGCTGCTGCTGTTGGGCACCGCCTGGTACGCGTTCGGGCCGTCCTCGCAACCGGTGATCGCATTGGTGATCGCGGTGCCGGCGGTCGCGGTGCTGTGGTTCCTGTTCAACCGGGAGGGGCGGGCCTGGTCCTTCTCGTCGAGCACCGCCCCCGACGCCGATCGCGACGAATGAGCGGGCGCGTCAGGCGCTGAAGTTGCGCAGCGCGTCGCCGGTGAGGCGGTACGCGGTCCACTCGTCCATCGGGATCGCGCCCGCCGCCTTGTAGAAGTTGATCGAAGGCTCGTTCCAGTTCAGCACGGACCACTCCAGCCGCGCGTAGCCGCGCTGGACGCACTCCTGCGCCAGGGTCTGCAGCAGCGCCTTGCCGAGGCCGGAGCCGCGTTGCTCGGGGCGGACGTAGAGGTCCTCCAGGTAGATGCCGTGCACGCCTTCCCAGGTGGAGAAGTTCAGGAACCACAGGGAAAGGCCCGCGACCGCACCGTCCACTTCGGCCACGTGGCCGAACAGCGCCGGCGCCGGGCCGAACAGCGCGTCCCGCAGCTGCTGCTCGGTCAGGTGGCACAGCTCCGGCGCCTTCTCGTAGAGCGCAAGTTCGTGCACCAGCTCGACCATGGCGGGTACGTCGGCTCGGGTCGCCCGGCGAATCATCGATACCTCCACATGAGTTGCGTCGCCCCAGGATATTCGGGGGCGCGCACCAGCCGGCGCAACGGATTACCCGGTCAGCCCTGTTGCCAGGGCGGGATGTTCGACCGCTCCACCTGCGGGACGCCGCGCTCGTGGCCAAGCACCGTGATCCCGGCGGGATCCAGCGCGAAGCGCACCCCTGAAGTGGCCGACAGCCCCAGCCAGCGCGCGATCAGGCAGCGGCTGAAGTGGCCGTGCCCCACCAGGACCACGTCGGAACCGGTGTCTGCGATGCGGGCCAGCAGCTTGTCGGCGCGCGCGGTGACGTCCACCGCCGTTTCCCCGCCCGGGCAGGGGTGCGTCCACACCGTCCAGTCCGGCACCTGCTCGCGGATCTGCTGGGCGGTCAGTCCTTCGTAGTCGCCGTAGTCCCACTCGGCGAGCAGCGGTTCGGTGCCCACATCGGCCAGCCCGGCCAGCGTCGCCGTGCGCTGGGCGCGCTGCCGGGGGCTCGCGAGCACTACGACCGGCCCGGCCGGGCGCAACGCGGAGAGCGTCTGCCCGGCCTGCCGCGCCCGCAGCTCGCCCTCGACCGTCAGCGGGATGTCGGAACGACTGGTGTGCTGACCGGTCTGGGACCACTCGGTCGTGCCGTGCCGGAGGACGTAAACGCGATGCTCATCCTGTGCCACGGCTCCGAGCGTAACCGCGCTGCGCGGGGCCTACCGTTCCAGCACCGTGGCCACCAGCGCGGGACCTGCCTTCTCGGGTGAGCCGGCATCGAACGGCGGATCTGGCTGTCGTCGAGCGGAACCGCGGCCGCCACGGCCTGCCTGCAAAGCGTTCCGCCAACGGCGCTCCACCAGTTCGATGGCCGCGTCCACCAGTCGTTGACCGAGTCCAATCCGGGCGGTCTGCCCGGGCCGAAGACCGGGCCGGAGGACGCACGACGAAAAGGACGCCGACCTGCGGAGTCGTCCCCGCTGGTCGGCGTCCTCCCGGAACTGCGGCGCTCAGCCCTGCTTGGTCTCCCAGAAGATCTTGTCGATCTCGGCGATGTAGTCGAGCAGCTGCTGACCGGTTTTGGCCTGCATGGAACCCTTGGTCCCGGCCGCGCCCGCGGCCTTGGTGGCCTTGTTGATCAGCTCGTGCAGCTGCGGGTATTTCTCGAAGTGCGGCGGCTTGAAGTAGTCGGTCCACAGCACCCACAGGTGGTGCTTGACCAACTCGGAGCGCTGCTCGGCGATCAGAATCGCGCGAGTGCGGAACTCCGGGTCCTCATTGGCCGCGTACTTTTCCTGGATCGCCTTGATGGACTCAGCTTCGATCCGCGCCTGCGCCGGGTCGTACACGCCGCACGGCAGGTCGCAGTGCGCGGTCGCCTCTAGGCGGGGGCTGAGGATTCGCGACAGGAGTCGCATGATTCCTCCCTGACAGTGAGTGCTCCGACAGGCCCGACCCTACTCTTGAAGATCCTCGACGTCCTACTGGAGGTGGCTGTGAAATCCCTCGGGCGCTGGCCCTGGCGGCGGTTGCTGGTGCGAGGGCCGTCCATGGTTCCCACCCTGCGGGATCGCGACGTGGTGCTGCTGCGGCTTGGGGGTTCCGCCCGGCCGGGGAACGTCGTGCTGGTGCGTTGGGCCCGGCGCCCGGGGCAGTTGTCGGTGAAGCGCGCGCTGCGCCGCGAAGTCGATGGCTGGCACGTCGAGGGTGACAACAACTTCGGCTCGACGGACTCGCGGGAGCTCGGCCCGGCCGAGGTGCTCGGCGTCATCCGGTGGCGCCTCTGGCCGAAGCCGGGCCGCTTGCGGTGACCGTTCAGCCGGCGCTGCGCATGCTTTCGTAGTGGGCGAGGCATGTTTCGTAGTCCGGAAGCAGGCCCTTGTCGGCGGCTTCTGCCAGGCTCGGGGCGGCCCGGTCCTTTTCGGACAGGATCGGTTCGCCTTCGAGGTTGGACCACGGCAGCGCGAGTTCCGGGTCGAACGGGTCGATGCCATGCTCGGCGCCCGGGTTGTAGGGCGTCGAGCAGAGGTAGGTCATCACGGTGTTGTCGGTCAGCGCGGCGAACGCGTGCGCGAGTCCTTCGGCCAGGTAGACGGCGCGGTACTCGGTGTCGTCGAGCCGGACCGCTTCCCAGCGGCCGAAGGTCGGGGAACCGACCCGGATGTCGATGACCACGTCGAGCAGCGCGCCCTGCGGGCAGTACACGTACTTCGCTTGGCCCGGCGGCACGTCCGAGAAGTGCACGCCGCGGATGACGTTGCGCGCCGAGACGCTGTGGTTGGTCTGCGCGACTCGCAGCGGGTGCCCCGTGGCGTCGACGAACGCCGCCTCCTGGAACGGGGCCACGAACAGGCCCCGGTGGTCGGGGAAGGCCTTCGGGGTGAACTCGTATGCACCCGTGATCTCAAGTCGGCGTACCTGCACGGCCGAAAGCCTATGAGGTTGGCTGGAATGCGGTTCGCTGGGGCGGAGTTGATATGGGCCATGCGAGCCATTGGCCTCCGGTTTCAAAACGGACGTACGTACTGCGAAATGGGGCACCGAAACCGGACGCACGTACTGCCGCAATCCCGATCCAAATAGGACGTGCGTATTGCCAAGCTAGTTTGACAAATTGTTGAACCTGCTGGTGAGGTTGTGTGATCCCGGTCGCTGACAGTGATCTCGCGGCCTGGCACACTGTTCGAACCGCAGCGTCCGCCGAGCCGCTGTCCGACCAGGGCGGCCGGTCTCGGCCATTTCAAGACGTTCGCCTGTCCGGCACGCAAGGGCAGGCGACGTCGCACGGGTGGCGAAGTGCCACCCGGTCCGCCCGGCCTGGAATGCGTCCGGGCCGCAGGCATGGCTACAGGAGGGACGCCGTGACCACCGTGAACGACAGCACCGCGAGCGGAGTCGGTGCCGAATTGACCAACGAGGAGATCTTCGCGGCGCACGAGGGCGGCAAGCTCTCCGTCGGAGTGACCGCGCCGCTGGATTCCGCGCGGGATCTGTCGATCGCTTACACCCCGGGCGTGGCGCAGGTCAGCCGCGCAATCGCCAGCGACCCGGCGCTGGCCGACCGCTACACCTGGACGCAACGGCTGGTGGCCGTGGTCAGCGACGGCACCGCGGTGCTCGGCCTGGGCGACATCGGGCCGCGGGCCTCGCTGCCGGTGATGGAGGGCAAGTCGGCGCTGTTCAAGACCTTCGCCGGCCTCGACTCGATCCCGCTGGTGCTGGACACCACCGACGTCGACGAGATCGTGGAAACCCTGGTCCGGCTGCGCCCGTCGTTCGGCGCGGTCAACCTGGAGGACATCTCCGCGCCGCGCTGCTTCGAGCTGGAGCGCCGGGTCGCCGAGGCGCTGGACTGCCCGGTCATGCACGACGACCAGCACGGCACCGCAGTGGTCGTGCTGGCCGCGCTGCGCAACGCCGCCAAGGTCGTCGACCGAGAGCTGGAATCGCTGCGAGTGGTGATCTCCGGCGCGGGCGCGGCCGGTGTGGCCTGCGCGAAGATCCTGCACACCGCCGGTGTCGAGGACATCATCGTGCTCGACTCGCGCGGGGTGGTCCACTCCGCGCGGGACGGTCTGACGCCGGTCAAGCAGGAACTGGCCGAGTTCACCAACCCGCGTGGCATCGCCGGCGGGCCCGCGGAGGCGCTGCGCGGCGCCGACGTGGTGATCGGGGTCTCGGTCGGGCAGCTCCCGGAGGAGCTCGTGGCGACGATGTCCGACGACGCCATCGTGTTCGCGCTCTCCAACCCGGACCCGGAGATCCACCCGGACGTCGCCCGGCGGCACGCCAAGGTGGTCGCCACCGGCCGCAGCGACTTCCCGAACCAGATCAACAACGTGCTGGCGTTCCCCGGGATTTTCAAGGGAGCACTGGACGTCGGGGCGCGCGAGATCACCGACGGCATGAAGGTCGCGGCGGCCGAGGCGATCGCGGCGGTCGCCGCCGACGACCTCAGCGCGGACCACATCGTGCCCAGCCCGCTGGACCCGCGGGTGGCGCCGGAGGTCAGCGCGGCGGTCGCGAAGGCGGCGCGAGCCGACGGCGTCGCAACCGCGTGAGCCGTCGAGGCTGTCGTTCCGGGGCCGGACAGCGGTAGGTTCGGCTTGCAGTGGCGGGGCCGGGGGAGCCGGGCAGCGGCTCCCCCGGCCCCGCCGCATTGGCGGCCGACAACCGAATTTCGTCGGTCGGCGTCATCATGTCGGGCGACGGCTGTCACTCTTCCAGGGAATCGGTCCGTGCCCCGGCACCATGGGTTACTGCCGGTGCGCGGACCGGTAAGGTCAGCTGCACGGTTCGCTGTGTTGCACGTCACTCGCCGGTGGCGTGTCGGGTGTCCGCGGGCGGCGGCCGGGCGGCTGCTACGCAGGAGGGGTGCTGTTGACCGAGCGGAGCGAGAGGCACCGGACGACCTCCGGCGGTCTCGGGCTGGCCGGTGCCCGCGCCGAGGCGTTCGCGCTGGTTCCCCTGCCGGCCGCACCGGCCCTGCTCAGCACCGAGGACGGCGTCGTGGTGCGGGCGACGGAGCAGGCCGCGAAGCTCGCCGGCGAAACCTGCCCCGCCACCCTGGTCGGCTGCCGGCTCGCGGATCTGGTGGCGCGCGACGGGCAGGTTTCGCTGCTGCGGGCGCGCGGCGGCCGGATCCCGGTCCGCCCGCTTAGCTGGCCGCACGCCGACGACGAACGGCTGCGCGTCACGGTGCTGATCGACGTTTCGGACCTGACCGAGGCCTCGCCGGAGACGTCCGAGGCCTCCGAGAACGAGCGGCGTTGGCTGATCGAGGCGCAGCGGATCGCGAAGGTCGGCAGCTGGGTGTTCTACCCGGAAACCGGTGAGCTGTACCAGAGTCCGGTGCTCACGGAATTCCTCGGCGGCTCCGGTGCGGAGGGCGCCACCGACGCCTTGTCGATGATCGCGGCGACCCATCCCGAGGACCAAGACCGCGCCGAGGAGTTCTACACCGAGGTGCTCACCGCCCCCGAAGGAGAACTGCTGGAGGTCGAGCTCCGTGACCTGCCCGGCAAGCGGATCTACCTGTGCACCGGGCGCGCCGAGTACAACCGCTCCGGCCGGGTGGAGCGGGTGCAGGGCACCGTTCAGGACATCACCGAGAACCGGGCGCTGGAACGCCAATTGCGCGACGAGCGACGCAAGCTGCAGGACGCGCAGCGGATCGCCCGGCTCGGCACGTGGGAGTGGAATCCGCAGACCGATGTCTTCCGGTTGTCGCGGATGCTGCACGAGATCATCGGCAAGCCCACCACCGCGCACAGCACCTTCGACACCTACCTGGAACGGGTGCACCCGGACGACCAGGACTGGGTCCGGCGGGCGTGGCAGCCGCTGAAGGAGCAGCACGAGCCGATCGAGGTCGAGCACCGCTACGTGCGCATCGACGGCACGATGCGGATCCTGCGCCTGCACGGCACCGCGATCCGGGACGCGGACGGCCAGGCCGTCCTGGTCGGCACCGTTCAGGACGTCACCGAGCAGCGCGCCGTGGTGACCCGCATGGAGCGGTCCAGCCAGCGCTTCACCGACCTGGTCAGCATCACGCCGGTCGGGATCGGCCTGTTCGACCGGGCCGAGCGGCTGGTCGACGCCAACGACGCGCTGTGCGACCTGCTCGGCTACCGCCTGGAGCAGCTGCGCGGCATGACGGTCCCGGACATCACGCACCCGGACGAGCGGGAGACCGGCCTGCCCACGCCCGCCGAGCGGCCGGGCGTCCGGCGCCGGGTGCCGCAGCGGGTGTTGGTGCGCTCCGACGGCGAACCGGTGTACTGCGAGCTGCGCACGTCCTCGTCGGTGCAGGACGACGGCACCCAGTTCTGGCTGGTGGTGTTCCAGGACATCACCGAGCGGCGGCGTGCGTCCGAAGCCCTGCGCTACCAGGCCACCCACGACGACCTGACCGGGTTGCCGAACCGGGCGGCGGTCAAGGACCTGCTCAGCCACCTGCTCGGGCGCGCCGACTCGCACCGCGTCGCGGTGCTGTTCTGCGATATCGACAACTTCAAGCGGGTGAACGACTCGCTGGGCCACGACGCCGGGGACGAGCTGCTGGTCGCGCTGGCGCGGCGGCTGGAAGGCGGACTGCCGGGCGGTTGCACGGCCGCCCGGCTTTCGGGCGACGAGTTCGTGATCATCTGCCAGGACATCGAGGCGGTCGGCGGCGTCGATTCCCTGGCCACCAGGGTTTCCGGGCTGCTGCGCACCGCGGTACCGGTGCACGGCCAGCTGATCCGGGTATCGGCGTCGATCGGCGCCGCCGTGCCCAACGGGTCGCGTGCCGGCGGCGAGGACCTGTTGCGGTTCGCCGATGCGGCGATGTTCGAGGCGAAACGCCGCGGCGCCGGCAAGGTCTCGCTGGCCAGCCCCGCGCTGATGGCCTCGGCGGACCGCCAGCTGCACCTGGAGGGGCAGCTGCGGGAGGCGCTGAACAACGACGGCCTCGTCCTGCACTACCAGCCGGTGGTGAATTCCGACGGTGCGGTGGTCACCGCCGAAGCGCTGGTGCGTTGGCCGCATCCGGATCGCGGGATGCTCGCGCCGGACGCGTTCCTGCCGGTCGCGGAGCAGGGCGACCTGTTGCGGGAGCTCGATCGCTGGGTACTGCGGACCGCGCTCCGGGAGGCGGCGACGTGGCCTGCGCGCGGCGGCCGCCAGGCGGGCGTCGCGGTGAACCTGGCGGGTCTGGTGCCGGGTGGGCCGGAGTTCGTAGACGCGGTCGCCGATATCGTCGCCGAGTCCGGCATCGCCTGGAACCGGGTGATCCTGGAGCTGGTGGAGACGGCGCTGGTGGACCTGCCGTCGCGGACCCGGCACGAGATGGGCGAGCTGGTCGCGCGCGGCGTTCGGTTCGCCGTCGACGACTTCGGCACCGGCTACTCGTCGCTGGCCCGGTTGAAGGACCTGCCCGCGCAGATCATCAAGGTGGACCGCAGGTTCGTCGCCGGGGTCGGCGGCGACGCCTCGGACTTCGCGGTGGCGCGGGCGGTCGTGGACATGGCCCGCGCGATGGGCCGCCTGTGCGTGGCCGAGGGCGTGGAGACGGCGACGCAGTTCCACGTGCTGTGCGGGGTCGGGGTGGACGCCTACCAGGGGTGGCTGTTCTCCGGAGCGATCCCGGCCCACGAGTTCCGCGACCTCCTCGAACTAGGCCCGCTGCCCATCCCGGGAACGTGAGTCCGTGAGTGTTTGTGGGTGCTATAGCCCCCACAAACACTCACGGGCTCTGAACTGCGGAATTGAGGCGCTACGCCGTCATCGAGCGGACGAGTTCGGCGATCCGGTGGCGGGGCAGGTCGATCAGGCGCAGGTCCAGGTCGTCCGCGTTGGGCGCGAGCTCGGCGATGCGGTCCTTGGCCTCGCGCTTGGTCAGGCTCTCGTCGGAGTAGGTGATCAGGCCTTCCCGCCAGATGTTGCCGACCTTGCCGTGCGCCCGGTTCAGCAGGTAGCGCGCCACGGACGGGGTTTCCACCGCGTCCGCCACCACAACCGCGTGCTTCGAGTCCGGGCTGCTGCGGTGGAACCGCAGCCGGTACTTCGCCGCGACGAGCTCCGACAGGGCGTGCTGCGCGCGCTCGCTGGTGCTGTCCGGGTGGTTGTTGTCGACCACGAATCCGGCGCGTTCGGCGTTGCACGCCAACAGCATCCGCAGTAGCCACGGCCCCGGATCGTTGCGCAGGTCGAACACCGGTGCGCCCTGCTGCTGCCGGATCGGCCGGGGCCAGCCAGGATCCCGCAACGTCGCGACCGGGCCGCCGACGCGCTCACCGACCGCCTCCAGGAACTCCGCCGGCGCCGAGGCCTCCAACGCCTCCACCGACTGGGGGCCGTGCGTGTAGATCCCCGGCGCTTGACGCAGGGCCAGCTTGCGGGTGTGCGCGGTCGGCTGGCACACGTACAGGTCGCTCGCGCTGCCGATGGCCTGCGCCCCGAAGTACCGGTGGAAACGCGGCAGGATCGCCTCGAACACCATGCCCAGCCGCAGCAACTCCTGCTGCACCTTGTGCCCCAGCGCCGGGGTCCGCGCGCTATAGCCGTAGGCGATCAGGAGCCGGCTGTGCGGGCCAGCCAGGCATTCGGCGGCCCGCGTGGCGAACAGCCCGATGCCCTCCGGGGTGTAGGGCGGATCGGTGAACACCAGGTCTGCGCAGCCTTCCAGTACCGGCGGCACCCCGAACCGCAGGTCGGCGTGCAGGGTGCGGATGGCGAAGCCCTGTTCGGCCGCGACCGAGTCGATGTGCGCCAGGATCCGTTCGTCGAGGTCCACCACGGTCACCGACGCCGATGGCACGACCAAGCTCAACGCCAACGACGTCAGGTCGTGATCGCCCAGGCAGAGTAGCTGCGCGCCGCGCAGGTCGTAGTTGTCGCGCAGCCATTCAGCGCGGCGCAGCGCGGTTTCCGGCGTAGCCGTCACGTGGTCGAGCGCCGCGGCGGGCGCCGGGCCGCTCTCGACGAAACCGCGCATCCGCTCCAGCTGCTCGGCCCCAGCGGGCGGGGCGGGGCGCAGCTCGTCCAGCGCGAAGCGCTGCCGGTAGCGGTTACGCGTTTCAGGCGTCAGCCGGTACGTCTCGCCGGTGGCTTCGACGTCGGGCCCGGCGGCGGCGAGCAGGTCCTCGACCGTGCGCCGCGCGACGGCCGTCCTGCGGATCAACTCATCGAGCGGCAGCGCGCCTTCGGCGAGCTGGGCGAGGATCTCGCGCAACCGTCGGGCGAGGACTCCGGCGTCGGCGAGTACCGCGTGCACGGCGTCGATGGGCTCGGGAGTTGCGGGGTGCTGAGCAGTGTTCATCGGGTTCCCAACCTTACGGCGTGCCCCGCGGCACCGCCGCCGCGCCGGGCTCCCAATCGGTGGGATGGTGCAGCTGGGACGCCCCGAGAAGATCACGCGACGGTATCGGTCGATCGCACGATTGCACCGATCGAGCTAGGGTCGGCCAGGTTTGGGGGACCGCGACGATCTACGAGGGGGCTCGGGTGATCGAGTTCCAGGCCGTGCGCAAGCAGTACGGCAACGGCACTGTCGCCGTCCACGAGCTGAGTCTGTCGGTGCAGACCGGCACTATCACCGTGCTGGTGGGGCCGTCCGGGTGCGGCAAGACCACCTTGATGCGGATGGTGAACCGGATGATCGAGCCGTCGTCGGGGAAGGTGCTGGTGGGCGGCACCGACGTGCGCGAGCGCGATCCCGCGCAGCTGCGCCGCGGCATCGGCTACGTCATCCAGCAGGCCGGGCTGTTCCCGCACCGCAACGTGCTCGACAACGTGGCGACGGTGCCGCTGCTGCACGGTCGCAGCAAGCAGGAGGCGCGGCGGCGGGCCGGTGAGCTGCTGGAGCTAGTGGGGCTACCGCAGGAGTTGGGCAAGCGCTACCCGGCCCAGCTCTCCGGCGGTCAGCAGCAGCGCGTCGGGGTGGCCCGGGCATTGGCCGCCGACCCGCCGGTACTGCTGATGGACGAGCCGTTCAGCGCGGTGGACCCGGTGGTGCGGGAGGGCCTGCAGGACGAGCTGCTGCGACTGCAGGACGAGCTGGACAAGACAGTGCTGTTCGTCACCCACGACATCGACGAGGCCGTGAAGCTTGGCGAAAAGGTCGCAGTGCTGCGCCAGGGCGGGCACCTCGCCCAGTACGCCCGGCCCGACGACCTGCTCGCCGACCCGGTGGATGACTTCGTGACCGCCTTCGTCGGCCGGGACCGCGGCTACCGGCGACTGTCCTTCGTGGACTCCGAGGGCGTGCGCCCGGAGCCGGTGGTCACGGTCGAGCTGGGCACGAAGGTACCGCCGGAACCGCGCTGGCGCTTGGCGGTCGACGGCGACGGCCGACCGCGGGGCTGGCTCCCGCCCGAGTCCAATGTGGATGGTGAGCTCGCCGAGGCGCAGCTCGTCGCCGGTGGGTCGCTCTACACCGAGCACACCCCGCTGCGCGGCGCGCTCGACGCAGCGCTGTCCGCGCCGTCCGGACAGGGTGTCGTCGTCGACGGCGATGGCCGGTTGGTCGGCGTGATCACCACCGGCCACGTGCTCGACGTGATCGCACAGCACCGCCGCCGCGTCGGCGAAGGGCCGCCATGATCGATTTCTTCGAAAGCCCCAGCAACCGGGAAATGGTGCTCGGCCAGCTCGGCGAGCACATCTACCTCGCGCTGGTGCCGCTGCTGCTCGGCGTGCTGGTGGCGCTGCCGCTGGGGCGCCTCGCGCAGCAGGTGCGCTGGCTGCGCGGCTTGCTGCAGGGCGGGGCCAACGTCTTCTACACGATCCCGTCGCTGGCCCTGTTCGTGATCATCCCCGGGCTGGTGGGGACGCCGCTGCTGTCCTCGGTCAACGTGATCATCGCCCTGACGCTCTACACCGCGGCGCTGCTGGTGCGGCCGGTCCGGGACGCGCTGGACTCGGTGCCCGCGCACATCGTCACCGCCGCGACGGCGATGGGGTACCGGCCCGGACGGCGGTTCCTCGCCGTGGAGCTGCCGCTGGCGGTGCCGGTTCTGGTCGCGGCGGTCCGGGTCGCATCGGTCAGCAATATCAGCCTGGTCAGCGTCGGTGCGCTGGTCGGCATCGGCGGTCTGGGACGGCTGTTCACCGCCGGATTCCAACTGGACTACCCGGAGCAGATCGTCATCGGCATCGTGCTGACCCTGCTGCTGGCCCTGGTGGTCGACCTGCTGCTGGTGGCGTTGTGGCGGCGGTTGACGCCGTGGGCGCGGGCGGCGGTGAGCCGCGCATGATCAGCGAGCTGATCGCCTGGTTGACCTACCCGGCGCACTGGACCGGGCCGGGCGGGATCCTGGCGCAGACCCTGCTGCACCTGTACTACTGCGTGGTCTCCGTCGCCGCCGCGTCCGTGGTGGCCGTGCCGCTGGGTATCTACATCGGACACACCGGGCACGGAGCGGTTCTCGTGGTGGGGATCAGCAACGCGATGCGGGCGCTGCCGACGTTGGGCGTGGTGACGCTGCTGGTGCTGGGCTTCGGGCTCGGGGAGGGCCCGGCGTTGGCCGGGCTGGTCATCCTCGCGATCCCGGCGATCCTTTCCGGCACCTACGCGGGGGTCCGCAACGCGCCCGCCGACGCGGTCGATGCGGCCAAGGGCATGGGTATGACGCCCGTGCAGCGGCTGTGGCAGGTGGAGCTGCCGACCGCGTTGCCGCTGCTGTTCGGCGGGGTGCGCAGCGCGATGCTGCAGGTTGTCGCCACCGCAGCCGTCGCGGCCTACGTCGGGCTCGGCGGGCTGGGACGGATCCTGCTGGACGGGCTGAAGATTAGCGACTACGCGCAGATGGCCTCGGCCGCGATCGTCATCGCGGTGCTCGCGGTCCTGCTCGACTTGGTGTTGGCCGGCGCGACCCGGCTGTTGGTGCCGCGCGGTCTGGTGCTGGCCGCCCGACGAGGAGGTAAGGATTGATGAAGCGGTTGCTGATGTGCGCCGCCGCGGCGGCGTTGCTGCTGACCGGCTGCGGTTCGCAAAACCCGTTGGAGGCCAACCGGAACCAGGGCGGCGCGCTGGTGGTCGGCTCGGCCGACTTCGCCGAGAGCGAGCTGCTGATGAACATCTACGCCGAGGCGCTGAAGACCACCGGCGCCGAGGTGGAGACCCGCCCGCGCATCGGCGCCCGGGAGTTCTACGTGAACGCGGTGCGCAACGGGGAGCTCTCGGTGGTCCCCGACTACACCGGGAACCTGCTGAAGTACCTGAACCCGCAGGCGTCGGCGACCGAACCCCAGCAGGTCTACGAGCAGCTCAAGCAGGCCGTGCCGGGCGAGATGGAGCTGCTGGAGCAGTCCCCGGCCGAGGACTCCGACGTGCTGACCGTCACCGCCGCCACCGCCGGTACCGGGGTGCGGTCGATGGCTGATCTCGGGCCGCGCTGCGGCGAGTTCGTGCTCGGCGCGCCGGCGGAGTGGAAGTCCCGCTGGGAAGCCAAGATCGCGGAGGACTACGGCTGCCGGTTCAAGGAGATCCGCCCCGTCGAGGCGGGCACCATCACGGTGGACGCGTTGACGTCCGGCCAGATCCAGGTGGCGAACCTGTTCACCACCTCGTCGCAGATCGCGGCGAACAACCTGGTGAAGCTGGCGGACCCGAAGAACATGTTCCCGGCGCAGAACGTGGTTCCACTGGCGCACAAGGGGAAGCTGACCCCGCAGCAGGCCGAGGCGCTGAACAAGGTGTCCCGCGCCCTCGACACGGACAAGCTGACGGAGCTCAACCGGAAGATCGAGGTCGACAAGGCCAACCCGGCCGATGTCGCCAAGGAGTTCGTCGCCTCGGCCGGCCTCTGACGTTCAACCCATGCCCGTGAGCACTTTTGGGTGCTATAGCACCCAAAAGTGCTCACGGGCACGCATTCTCCTAGGCCGAGCGGCCGCTGATCCTGGTGGTCAGTTCCGCCGCCGTTCGGTGGACCTGGGTGGCCAGGTTCGGCCAGGTCTCGGCGCAGGGTTCGCCGCCCGGGGTTTCGCAGAAGTGGCGGAAGGTGACGCTGATCGCCGCGATGGGGCGGGCCCCGTGGTCGAACACCGCGCACGCCACCGAGGCGAAGCCCGCCGTCACGAAACCGTCCTCGATCGCCCAGCCGCGTCGGCGCTCCTCCGCCAGCAACCGGCGCAGTTCGGGCAGGTTCCGCGGGCCCCGGTCGGTCCGCCGCACGAACCGCTCGCTCGACGGCAGCACGGCCCGCACGTGCGCGGCGGGCAAGTGCGCGAGCAGCGCGCGCCCGGACGCGGTCAGCTGCGCGGGCAGCCGGACACCGACATCGGTTACCAGCGTCTGCGGCTGGGACGGGCGTTCCTTGATCAGGTAGAGCGACTCGCCGCCGTGCAGGACGCCCAGGTGCGCGGTGCGGCCCACCTCGTCCACCAGCCGGCGCAGCAGCGGCCCGGCGAGGCGTTCCAGCGGGTCGTGGCGCAGGTAGGCCGAGCCGAGCTCGAAGGCCGCCATGCCCAGCCCGTAGCGTCGCTCCTCCGGCAGGTGGGTCACGAATCCGGCGGTGACCAGCTCGGCCAGCAGGTGGTAGGTCGTCGACCGGGGCAGGCCCAGGTCACGGGCGATGACCCCGGCCGACACCGGCCCGGCGCGGCCCGCGAGCACCCGCAGGATGGCCAGCCCGCGTCGCAGCGCGGGAACGTCGCTGCTGCCGCCCACGACCCTCCGTTCGGGGATTGGTGTCTGGAACTCCATGGTGTCTGGAACTCCAGACACTCTCACCCTAACCGGGCTTCTGCCGACGGCGCAGTAGCGCTGATATGGAGTTATGCAGGACAACGTGCTCAATGTCGGTCCGGAGCCGCTCGACCGCGACGAGGTAGTCGACGTCGCCCGCGGCGGCACGCGCGTGGAACTGACCCGGCTCGCCGAGCACGGCATAGCCGCGACGCGGAAGCACATCGAAGCGCTGGCCGCCGAGCAGCGCCCCACCTACGGGGTGTCGACCGGGTTCGGTGCGCTGGCCGTGCGGCACATCCCCAGCGACCGGCGCGCCGCCCTGCAACAGTCCTTCGTGCGCTCGCACTCGGCGGGCGCCGGCCCTGCCGTCGAACCGGAGGTGGTGCGGGCCCAGATGCTGCTGCGCCTGCACACGATCGCGACCGGGCGCACCGGCGTCCGCCCGGAAACCGCGCACGCGCTGGCCGGGATGCTCAACGCCGGCATCGTGCCGGTGGTGCACGAATTCGGCTCGCTCGGCTGCTCCGGAGACCTCGCGCCGCTGGCGGCCGTCGCGCTCGCCCTGACCGGCGAAGGCGACGTCTTCGACGCCTCGGGGCGGCTCCGCCCGGCCGCCGAGGCGCTGGCCGACGCCGGGATCGAGCCCGTGGTGCTCGCGGAGAAGGAAGGCCTGGCGCTGACCAACGGCACCGACGGCATGCTCGGCATGCTGGTGCTCGCGCTGGACGACCTGTCCGCGCTGCTGGACGTGGCCGATGTGACGGCGGCGATGAGCGTGGAGGCGCTGCTGGGCACCGACCGTGTGTTCGCCGCCGACCTGCAGCGCCTGCGCCCGCACCCGGGGCAGGCGGTTTCCGCGGCGCGGATGTTGGCGCTGCTGGCGAATTCGCAGATCGTGGCCAGTCACCGCGGGCCCGAGTGCACGCGCGTGCAGGACGCGTATTCGCTGCGGTGCGCACCGCAGGTGCACGGCTCGGCCCGGGACGGTGTCGGCTACGCCGAGACCGTGGCGGATCGGGAGCTCGCGGCCACCATCGACAACCCGGTCGTGCTCGACGACGGCCGGGTGGAGTCCAACGGCAACTTCCACGGCGCCCCGTTGGCCCATGCGCTGGACTTCCTCGCCATTCCGCTGGCGGACGTCGCGAGCATGGCCGATCGCCGCACCGACCGGATGCTCGACGTCGCGCGTTCGCACGGGCTGCCCGCGTTCCTCGCCGATGACCCGGGCGTCGACTCCGGGCACATGATCGCGCACTACACGCAGGCAGGGGTGGTCGCCGAGCTGAAGCGGCTCGCGGTCCCGGCGTCGGTCGATTCGATCCCGACAAGCGCGATGCAGGAGGACCACGTGTCGATGGGCTGGTCCGCCGCGCGCAAGCTCCGCCGCGGCATCGACGGCCTGACGACGGTGCTCGCGATCGAGCTGCTGACCGCCGCGCGAGCCCTGGACCTGCGCGCCCCGCTGAAGCCGGGCCCAGCCACCGGCGCGGTGCGGGACCTGCTGCGCACCCGGGTCCCGGGCCCCGGAGCCGACCGCCACATCGCGCCGGAGATCGCCGCGGCCGAAGAACTGATCCGTTCCGGCGCGGTGCGCGAAGCCGTCGCCGGCTTCATGAAATCCACAGTGGACCGGAGGGTGCCATGAGTAGCCCTGTGTCAACCCCAGTCCTCCTCAACCGCACCTCAGGGGACCGTGATGCAAGCCAGCCACAAGAAACCGCGGAACGCGAGATTGAGCCGGACGCCACCACCACTGTGAATCGCGGAGAGGCGGAACTGTCATGAGCGAAGCCCGACCCGTGCGCGCCCCGCGCGGGACGACGCTGACCGCGCGCAGCTGGAGCACCGAAGCGCCGCTGCGGATGCTGCAGAACAACCTCGATCCGGACGTCGCGGAGCGGCCCGACGACCTCGTCGTCTACGGCGGCACCGGCAAAGCGGCCCGGAACTGGGCTTCGTTCGACGCGATGGTCCGGGAACTGACCACGCTGCGCGAGGACGAGACGCTGCTGGTGCAGTCCGGCAAACCGGTCGGCGTCCTGCAGACCCACGAGTGGGCGCCGCGGGTGCTCATCGCCAACTCCAACCTGGTCGGCGACTGGGCGAACTGGACGGAGTTCCGCCGCCTCGACGCGCTCGGCCTGATGATGTACGGGCAGATGACCGCCGGGTCGTGGATCTACATCGGCACCCAAGGCATCCTGCAGGGCACCTACGAGACGTTCGCGGCGATCGCGGCCCGCCGCTTCGGCGGCAGCCTCGCGGGCACCCTGACCATCACCGCCGGTCTCGGCGGCATGGGCGGCGCGCAGCCGCTTGCGGTAACGATGAACGACGGCGCCGCACTGGTCGTCGAGTGCGACCCCGAGCACGCGCACCGCCGGGTCCGGCACGGCTACCTCGACGAAGTCGCCGGCGACCTCGACGCCGCGATCGAGAAGGCCGTCGCCGCGAAGAACGACCGGCGCGCCTACTCGGTCGCCGTGATCGGCAACGCCGCGGAGCTGCTGCCCGAGATGCTGCGGCGCGGCGTGCCCGCGGACATCGTGACCGACCAGACCTCCGCGCACGACCCGCTGTCCTACCTGCCGCTGGGCGTCGACCTGGCCGACTGGCGCGACTGCGCGGCCAAGAAGCCCGACGAGTTCACCGAGCGGGCGCGCGATTCGATGGCCAAGCACGTCGAGGCGATGGTCGGGTTCCTCGACGGCGGCGCCGAGGTCTTCGACTACGGCAATTCGCTGCGCGGCGAGGCCGAGCTCGGCGGTTACGAGCGGGCCTTCGCCTACCCGGGCTTCGTGCCCGCGTACATCCGGCCGCTGTTCTGCGAGGGCAAGGGCCCGTTCCGGTGGGCGGCGCTGTCCGGCGACCCGGCCGACATCGCCAAGACCGACCGGGCGATCCTCGACCTGTTCGGCGACGACGAGCACCTGGCGCGGTGGATCCGGCTGGCTGGCGAGAAGGTTTCGTTCCAGGGGCTGCCCGCGCGGATCTGCTGGCTCGGCTACGGCGAGCGGGCCGAGGCGGGCCTGCGGTTCAACGAGATGGTGGCCTCCGGCGAGCTCGAGGCGCCGCTGGTGCTCGGGCGGGACCACCTGGATTGCGGGTCGGTGGCCTCGCCGTACCGGGAGACCGAGGCGATGGCCGACACCTCGGACGCGGTCGCGGACTGGCCGCTGCTGAACGCCCTGGTCAACACGGCCTCCGGCGCGACGTGGGTGTCGCTGCACCACGGCGGCGGGGTCGGCATGGGGCGGTCGCTGCACGCGGGCCAGGTCACGGTCGCCGACGGCACCGAACTGGCCGCGCAGAAACTGGCGCGGGTGCTGACCAACGACCCGGGCACGGGCGTGATCCGGCACGTCGACGCGGGCTACGAGCGAGCGGACGAGGTCGCCGCCGAACGCGGCATCCGAACTCCGCTCGTCGGCTGAGCACCCGTGAGCGTTTTTGGGCGCTATAGCAACCAAAAACGCTCACGGCCTCGGAAAGATCCAGGGCGGGCAGTTCTGCCCGTGACGCGGGTGTTCGGGAAGGAGCGGCTGTGGCGGGACCGAACGAGTTGATGGCGGCCATCGCCGATGTCGGCGCGGACCGGCGCCGGGGCGGGTACTCCCGGCACGTCTTCGACGATGCCGAACGGGAGTTGCGCGAGTGGTTCGTCGAGCAGGCCGAGGCGCGCGACCTGCGGGTCACCACCGACCGGAACGCCAACATCTGGGCGTGGTGGGGCGAGCCGGGCGATGACGCGGTGGTGACCGGCAGCCACCTCGACTCGGTGCCCGGCGGCGGGGCGTTCGACGGGCCGCTGGGCGTGGTCAGCTCGTTGAGCTCGGTGGACCTGTTGCGGGCCAAGGAGTTCACCCCCCGAAAGCCGCTCGCGGTGGTGGTCTTCGCGGAGGAGGAGGGCGGCCGGTTCGGCGTGCCGTGCCTGGGGTCCATGCTGCTGGCCGGGACCATCGACGCGGACCGGGCCCGCGCGCTCCGCGACCCGAACGGGGTGACGTTCGCGGAGGCCATGAGCTCCTTCGGCGCGGACCCGGCGCGGCTGGGGCGGGACGAGGAGGCGTTGCGGCGCATCGGGCAGTTCGTCGAGCTGCACGTCGAGCAGGGGCGCGGCCTGATCGACCTGGGGCGGCCGGTGGCGGTCGCGTCGTCGATCCTGGCACACGGCAGGTGGCGATTCCGGTTCGGCGGTCAGGGAAACCACGCCGGCGCGACGCTGATCGCCGACCGCCACGACCCGATGCTGCCCGCGTCGCGGCTCATCCTCGAAGCGCGCCGGATCGCTGAAGGCGTCGACGGCGGACGGGCGACGGTGGGGCGGCTGGTCCCGAACCCCGGCGGCACCAACGTCATCGCGTCCACTGTGGACTTGTGGTTGGATGCGCGGTCGCCGGACGACCGGTCGACGAGGTCCATCGTCGAGGACCTGTCCGGGGCGGCAGGGGAGTTCGCTGCCGCGGAGGGCTGCCAGGTCGAGGTGGTCGAGGAATCCTACGGGGACACCGTGCACTTCGACACCGCGTTCCGCGACCAGCTCAGCGGCCTGCTCGACGACGCGCCGGCGTTGCCGACCGGGGCCGGACACGACGCGGGGATCCTCGCCGCCGAGGTGCCGACTGCGATGCTCTTCGTGCGCAACCCGACCGGCATCAGCCACGCCCCGGAAGAGCACGCGGAGCCCGACGACTGCGATTCCGGTGCACACGCGCTCGCCCGGGTCCTGGAAAACCTCGCGGGGTGACGCGGATGGCCATGTACTGGTGCGAATGGGCCTGGCTGCCGGGCGGCCCGGAGCGGGGCGTGCTCTTCGAAGTCGATGGCGGCCGCATCAGCGCCGCAGGTCCGGCCCGAACCCCGCCCGAGCACTCCGAACGGCTGCCGGGAATGACGCTGCCCGGGCTCGCGAACGCGCATTCTCACGCCTTCCACCGGGCGCTGCGCGGTCGGCACAACGGCGCGCGCGGCACCTTCTGGACCTGGCGCGACCAGATGTACCAGGTGGCGGCGGTGCTGGACCCGGACAGCTACTACCGGCTCGCCCGCGGCGTCTACGCCGAGATGGCGCTTGCCGGGATCACCTGCGTCGGCGAGTTCCACTACGTGCACCACGCCGCGAGCGGAACCCGCTACGACGACCCGAACGCGATGGGCCACGCCCTCGTGCAGGCAGCGCAGGACGCGGGGATCAGGCTCACGCTGCTCGACACCTGCTACCTGGCAGGCGGTTTCGGCAATCCACTGGACGGTGTGCAGCGGCGCTTCTCGGACGGCGCTGCGACTAGCTGGATCGACCGGATCGATCAGTACACTATGGACAGAGATCGGGTTCGTCTCGGAGCCGCCCTGCATTCGGTCCGCGCGGTACCCGCCGAGGAGATCCCGGAGGTGGCGGGCTGGGCTCGCAAGAGCGAGGCGCCGTTGCACCTGCATCTTTCCGAGCGGCGCGCCGAGAACGAGGCATGTCTGGCGGCGCATGGCTGCACGCCGACCCAACTGCTGGAATCGCACGGCGCGCTGGGCGCGGATGTGACGGCGGTGCACGCCACCCACCTGGCGGCATCCGATGTGGCGCTGCTGGGCGGTAGCGGGACCGGGGTGTGCCTGTGCCCGACGACCGAGGCCGACCTGGCCGACGGGATCGGTCCGGCGGCGGCGTTGCGCGTCGCGGGAAGCACGCTCGCGATCGGCAGCGACGGGCATTCGATGATCGACCCGTTCGCGGAAGCCCAGGCCGTCGAGTCGTACTCGCGGCTGAACACCGAGACCCGCGGGCACTTCGCGGCCGACGAGTTGCTGGAGATGGCGACCACGGCCGGGCACCGGTCGCTCGGCTGGCCCGATGCGGGCTGGCTCGGCGTCGGCGCCCGCGCCGACTTCGTCGCCGTGGATCTCGGGTCGACCCGGCTGGCGGGCGTTGCGCCGGAGGCCGTCCCGGCGGTCGCGCGGGCCGACGATGTGCGGGTCGTGATCGCCGATGGTCGCCGCATCGTGCAGGACGGTCGCCACCAGGCGATCGACGCGGCGGGAGAACTTCACGACGCGATCAGCGCGCTTCGCGCGTAAGCAATTGGCGATACCAAGAACAGAAAGCAACAAACGATGACAAGCACTGTTATTACTGGAATCGGCGAGCTGGCGACAAACGACGACGAGCTCGGCACGCTCACCGACGCCGCGCTGGTCATCGACGGTGACCGGGTCGTCTGGGCCGGGCCTGCGGCTAGCGCCCCGGACGCTGACGAGCGGTTCCACGCCGCCGGGCGAGCGGTCCTGCCGGGCTGGGTCGACAGCCACACGCACCTGGTGTTCGCCGGGGACCGCACCGCGGAGTTCGCCGCCCGGATGGCCGGAAAGCCCTACCAAGCCGGCGGAATCGCGGTGACGGTGCGGGCGACGCGGGGCGCCACCGACGAGGAACTGGCCGCCAACCTGCGCAAGCACATCGCCGAAGCGGCGGCGCAGGGCACGACGTGCATGGAGACCAAGACCGGCTACGGGTTGACGGTCGCCGACGAGTTGCGGTCGGCGAAGATCGCCGCCGAAGCCGATGAGGTCACATTCCTCGGCGCGCACCTCGTGCCACCGGGCGAGGATGCGGACGCCTACGTGGATTTGGTGTGCGGGGAAATGCTCGATGCGGTGGCCCCGCACGTGGGTTGGTGCGATGTGTTCTGTGAGAAGGGCGCATTCGACGTAGACCAGTCCACACGGATCCTGGAAGCGGCCAAGGAACGCGGACTGGGCTTGCGCGTGCACGGCAACCAGCTCGCGCCCGGGCCCGGCGTGCGGTTGGCCGTCGAGATGGGAGCCGCGAGCGTCGACCACTGCACCTATCTCGCGGAATCCGATGTGGACGCGCTGGCCGGTTCTGAAACCGTGGCGACGCTGCTGCCCGCTTGCGACCTGTCGACGCGGCAGCCGTTGCCGGACGCCCGGGCGCTCATCGACGCTGGCGCCACGGTTGCCTTGGCATCCAACTGCAATCCCGGTTCCTCCTACACGTCGTCGATGGCGTTCTGCGTCACGACGGCTGTGCTGCAGATGCGGATGAGCATCGAGGAAGCGGTGCACGCGGCGACCTGGGGAGGTGCGCGTGCGCTGCGCCGGGAGTCCGGTGATGGCGCGGTCGGCGTGCTCCGGCCCGGCGCGCGGGCGGACGTCCACATCCTCGACGCCCCGAGCACGACCTGGCTCGCCTACCGCCCCGGCGTCCCCCTCACCTACGCCGTCTGGCGCCGCGGAAACCGGATCCGCTGAACGCCGGCAGACCACGGTTGCGCCTGATCAGGACCCGTGAGTGGTTTCGGGCTATGGGGCTGCTCGGGATCTCGTTGTGCGGCAGCCGTGCGTCCTTGTTGGCTGGTGTGGAGCGAACGGCCTGCTCGCGTTCGATAGGAGGTGTGAAGTGAACTGTCCGTTCGCTCGCACTCATCACGGGACCCTGGATAGTTCGGGTGCCCTGGCCCGGCGAGGGAATGTTAAGTGCCTCGGCGCTTCAAAGACACGAGTGGCCCCACCACGGCGCCACACCGAAACATCCTCTATAGATCCGCGTTCCCCGCAGCACATCCAGCCAGCGGGTAACACTTCCGTCCACACTGGACCACGGCAAGCGGTCATTCGGCGAAACTTGCTGGTCAACGCGCGCTAGAGGGCCGCTTCCTCACGGCGGGCGAATGGTCCCGCGTTCCTTGTTCGCCAGCAGTGCATCCAGCACGACGCGGACCAGCGGGTGGTCCTCCCGCCCACACTGGACCGCGGCGAAGACGCGGCGGGTCGGCGGTCTGCCCGCGACCGGTAGCGCAACCACGCCCTGATCACCAGCGATGGCCGTGCGGGGTACCAGCGCGACACCGGTGCCCGCCGCGACCAGCGCCACCACGGCGTGGAAATCGTCGGAAGTGTGCGTGATGTTCGGGACGAAACCCGCGTTCTCGCAGCACACCTGCGCCACCGCGCGGCAGGGGTTGCCCGGCAGCGGCGCGATCCAGTCGTCGTCGCGGAGCTCGTCGAGCGCGACCGCGTCCGCCGCGCTGAGCCGATGCTGCGGCGGCAGCACGACGTCGAACGGCTCGGTGTAGAGCGGAAACCGGCTCACCCGCCGGGCATCGGCCTGCAGCGTCGAGGTGTACTCCATCGAGATCGCGATGTCGATCTCCCCGGCCAGCAGCATCATGAGGCTGTTGTGCGCCTCGGCATCGCGCACCAGCACCCGCACATCGGGTGCCCGCTGCCGCAACGCGACGATCGAAGGTGCCACGACCTGCGTGATCGCCGACGCGAACGACGCCACCTCCACCGTGCCGACGGTGCCCGCCGCGCAGGCCGCCAGGCTCGCCTCCGCTCGCTCCAACTCGGCCAGCACCGCCTTGGCGTGCTCGACCAGCAGCTCACCGGCCGCGGTCAGCCGGACACGACGACCCTGCCGGGCCAGCAGCGACTGCCCGACCTCGTTCTCCAACGCGGTGAGCTGCTGCGACACCGCCGACGGCGTCAGGTACAGCTTCTCCGCAGCAGCGCGCACGGTGCCGTGGTCGGCGAGCGCGCGGAGCACCAGAAGCCGCCGCGGGTCAATCACCGGGCGATGATACCCATCCGTTCGCGGGCCGCGACGAACGCCGAAACCGCACGTTCTACGTCGTCGGCGCGGTGCGCGGCCGACATCTGGGTGCGGATACGGGCCTTGCCCACGGGCACCACCGGGTAGGAGAAGCCGATGACGTAGACGCCCTCCCCCAGCAGCAAGTCCGCCATCCGTGCGGCCTCGGCCGCGTCGCCGATCATCACCGGAATGATCGGGTGCTCGCCCGGCAGCAGGTCGAAGCCCTCCTCGGCCATGCGGCGCCGGAACAGCGCACTGTTGTGACGTAGCCGCTCCCGCAACTCCGGCTGCGCAGCCACCAAGTCCAGCGCGGCCAGCGAAGCCGCCACGATCGACGGCGCGAGCGAGTTCGAGAACAGGTAAGGCCGGGAGCGCTGCCGCAATAGCTCGACGATCTCGGCCTGCCCGGACACGTAGCCGCCGCTCGCCCCGCCGAGCGCCTTGCCCAGCGTCCCGGTAACGACGTCGACCCGGTCGGAGACGCCGAACAACTCCGGGGTGCCCGCCCCGGTCGGCCCGGTGAACCCGACCGCGTGCGAATCGTCGACCATCACCAGCGCCCCGTACTTCTCGGCGAGCGCGCAGATCTCGTCCAGCGGAGCCAGGTAGCCGTCCATCGAGAACACGCCATCGGTGACGACGAGCTTGCGCCGCGCGTCGGTGTTCTCCTGCAACAGCCGCTCCAGGTCGGCCATGTCGCGATTCCGGTACCGGCCGCGGCGGGCCTTGGACAGCCGGATGCCGTCGATGATGCTCGCGTGGTTGAGCTCATCGGAGATCACCGCGTCGCGATCGTCGAGGAGGGTCTCGAAAACCCCGCCGTTGGCATCGAAGCACGAGCTGTAGAGGATCGTGTCATCGGTGCCGAGGAACCCCGAGAGCCGCCGTTCCAACTCCTTGTGCGGGGCCTGCGTGCCGCAGATGAACCGCACCGAAGCCATCCCGAAACCCCACTTCGCCAGCGCCTCCTCGGCGGCGGCGAGCAGCGCGGGATGATCCGCCAACCCCAGGTAGTTGTTGGCGCAAAAGTTCAGCAGCTCGGCGCCGCCGACACCCACTCGCGCGCTCTGCGGCGAATCCAGCACCCGCTCGTCCTTGTACAGCCCGGCGGCCCGGATCTCGGCCAGCTCAGCCCGGACGTCGTCAGCGATCGTGTACATCAGGCGGACCCCTTCGTTGTCCAGTCGAGGATGACCTTGCCGCAGCGGCCGCTGCGGGCCGTCTCGAACGCCTCGGCGTGCTCCGTGTACGGGAAGCGGTGCGTGATCACCGGCGTCAGGTCCAGCCCGGACTCCAGCAGCACCGACATCGAATACCAGGTCTCGAACATCTCGCGCCCGTAGATGCCCTTGACGGTGAGCATCTTGAACACCACCGCGCTCCAGTCCAGCGAGAAGTCCTCGGCCGGCAGCCCCAGCATCGCGATCCGGCCGCCGTGCGCCATGTTCGCCACGACCTCCCGCAACGCCTCAGGCTTCCCGGAAACCTCCATCGCGACGTCGAAGCCCTCGCTCAGCCCCAGCTGCTGGTGCGCGTCGGCGACCCGCGCCCGCGAAACGTCCACGGCAAGATCCACACCGACGCGGCGCGCCAGCTCCAACCGGTGCTCGCTGACGTCGGTGATCACCACGTGCCGCGCGCCCGCGTGCTTGGCCACGCTCGCCGCCATCAACCCGATCGGCCCGGCACCGGTGATCAGCACGTCCTCGCCTACGACCGGGAAGCTGAGCGCGGTGTGCACCGCGTTGCCGAACGGGTCGAAGATCGCCGCCACGTCCGGATCGACCTCGCCGCGATGAACCCAGACGTTCTGCTCCGGCAGCACCGCGAACTCGGCGAACGCGCCGTTGCGGTGCACCCCGAGACCTTCCGTGTGTGCGCACAGGTGACGGCGGCCGGCGAGGCAGTTGCGGCACCGGCCGCACACCAGATGCCCCTCGCCGCTGACGAAGTCGCCGACCGCGGCCCGGGTGACTGCAGCACCGGTGGCCACCACCTCACCGGCGAATTCGTGCCCTACCACCAGCGGGGTCGGCACGGTGCGGGCCGCCCACTCGTCCCACGACGCGATGTGCAGGTCGGTGCCGCAGATCCCGGTGCGCATCACCCGCACCACGACCTCGTCCGGGCCGGGCGCCGGGTCGGGGAGTTCGGTCAGCTCCAGGCCGGGCGCGGGCGTGGTCTTCACCAGAGCGCGCAAGGTTCCTCCGCTCTCGACGGCTTGTCGCAACGGAGTCTGTCCCGGTGCGGTGGGCAGGTCCATCGCGACTTTCTGCACTGGCTGGTTAGCGGCACTGCACAGCACGCCGCGCCCCATCCGCCTTCGACGAGTGGGGCGCGGCGCAGCCGGATGGTCATCCCTTCCAGGACGACCCGCCCTGCAGCGTCTGCGCCTGCTGGGTGGACGACTGGAAACGCTGCTGCCCGTGCGGGGTGGACGACTGGGTGTGGTGCTGTTGCGTTTTCTGGTACTTGTGCTGCTCGTTCACGCTCACCTGGCCGTGCTTGGTCGGCCCCTGCGGCCCACCGACGGCACCGGCGATCTCGGCGAGGATCTGGTCCGGGGTCGACGGCCGTGGGGCGTCGCTGGCCGCGGCCGTTCCGGCAGCCCCCAGCACGGCAAGACCGGTGAGCAGGGCGCCGGCGAGAAGACGTCGCATGAAAATCCTCCGAAGTGTATTGGAATTGCCAGCGCAGAGGCGATCACACATCGGCCGCGCTCGCCGCACACATCACTCCGTAGTGGATCAAGCACCCCGCTCAGCCACCCGGCCAGGGGAGCACCCCTCGGCTCTTCCGCCGCGCCGGGCCGGAGCAAGGGAACCTTCCTGTCACCGACGGTCGCGCAGGAGCGGCGTGAGCAAGGGAACCTTCCTGCCATCACGGGAGGACAAGTTCCCTGCTGTTCTCGGTCGAAGACGGGAAACCGGGCCATTCCACGTCCACCTGCAATGCCCGCGGGGCGGCCATGTGCTGCGCCAACTGGCCGGTCGCCCTCGGCGAGCAAACGTCCAGACCGACAGCCTTCACGAGTGCTCGCTCCGCTCTGCTACCCGATGGCGTCGATCCATCAGCGACCAGGCTTCAGGAGCGCGAAAGGCGTGCGGATCTTCGTCCCGTAGGCGGCGCAGCGAGGTGGACGACGTGCTCAGCGCCGAAAAGTGCGAGCAACACCTTGGATCATTCGGATTCCTCCTCGTGGCCACGGAGCCGAGAAGGGACGAGCCCTGCTGCCACCCGCGTGGGTGGGGCAGGGCTCTTCGAGTTGTGGCTTTCGCCGTCACTCGCCGTCACTCGTCGTCGGCGTCGTCGCGGGCGAGGAAGGTGGCGAGGCGTTCGGTGGCGTCCTCGAAATCGGGGTTGAGGTCCACGAAGGCCCGCATCCGGTCGGCGACCCAGGCCAACGTGACCTCGTCATCACCGCGACGATCTTCGAGTTCCTCAATGCCGCGGTCGGTGAAGTACACCGTGTCCTCCTAAATTTGTCCGTCCGTGACCGGTGCGATCGGGATTGGCAGAACAGCAGAGTACGAAACGCCTCGACGGATGCAGCACTGGAACCACGAGTGTTCGGTGACAGGAAGGTTCCCATGCTCCACGGACGTTTCCGGGCTGTCCGCCGGAGACCCGGGAGCCGAACTCTATGCCGCCGCCCCAAACTGATCCCAGCCGGGGAGCCTGAAGTGAGGATGGGAACCTTCCTGCCACCCGCAAGCCGCCGCGGCGCGGGTTCGGCAGTGGCACAGCGCAAAAAACGGGCCGCCGGTTCCGGGTGGAACCGGCGGCCCGCTCCAGCCGCGGATCAGGCGAAGGCGTTCTGCACGACCTCGGCCTGCTCGACCTCGTGGACCTTGGCCAGGCCGGTGGCCGGGGCGGCCATCGGACGGCGCGAGACCCGCTGCAGCTTGCCGACCAGCTGCGGGAACAGCTCCGGCAGCGCCAAGCCCAGGAACGGCCAGGCACCCTGGTTAGCTGGCTCTTCCTGCGTCCACCGGATCGACGTGGCGTTCGGGTACCGTTCGAACAGCGCGCCCAGCTTGCGGTGCGGCAGCGGGTAGAGCTGCTCCAGCCGGACGATCGCGGTGTCGGTGATGCCGTGCTTGTCCCGGTGCGCCGCCAGCTCGTAGTACAGCTTGCCGGTGCACAGCACCACGTTGCGCACCGCAGCCGGGTCGGGCTGCGCCAGGTCGTCGATCACCGAGGTGAACTTGCCTTCGGTGAAGTCCTCGACCGGACTGGTCGCGGCCTTCAACCGCAGCATCGACTTCGGCGTGAACACCACCAGCGGGCGATGGATGCCGTCCAGCGCGTGACGGCGCAGCAAGTGGAAGTAGTTCGCCGGAGTCGACGGCATCGCAACCGTCATCGACCCCTCGGCGCACAGTTGCAGCCACCGCTCGATGCGACCGGACGTGTGGTCCGGGCCCTGGCCCTCGTGCCCGTGCGGCAGCAGCATGACCACGTCGGACCGCTGGCCCCACTTCGCCTCACCGGACGAGATGAACTCGTCGATGATCGACTGGGCGCCGTTGAAGAAGTCGCCGAACTGCGCTTCCCACAGCACCAGGGAGTCGGGGTTGCCGACCGAGTAGCCGTACTCGAAGCCCACGGCCGCGAACTCCGACAGCGCCGAGTCGTAGACCAGGAACTTCGCCTGGTCGTCCGACAGGTTCTGCAGCGGAGTGAACTCAGAGTTGTCCTTGCGGTCGATCAGCACCGAGTGCCGCTGGACGAACGTGCCTCGCCGGCTGTCCTGACCGGTCAGGCGCACCTGGCGGCCCTCCATGACCAGCGAGCCGAACGCCAGCAGCTCGCCGAACGCCCAGTCAATGCCGCCCTCGCGGCCCATCTTGGCGCGCCGCTCCAGCACCGGCTTGACGCGCGGGTGCGGGGTGAAGCCCTCGGGCAGGTTGATGTGCGAATCGGCGATGCGCTCCACGGTCTCCCGCGGGATCGCGGTCGTCAGTCCGCGCGGCACCTGCTGCTCGGACTCCACCGACGGGCTCGGCGCCGGCGGGTGCTTCTCCAACTCGCGGACCTCGTTGAACACGTGCTCCAGCTGAGCGGCGTAGTCCTTCAGGGCCTTCTCGGCCTCTTCGACGGTGATGTCGCCGCGGCCGATCAGAGCCTCGGTGTAGACCTTGCGGACGCTGCGCATCTTGTCGATCGCGTCGTAGATCTTCGGCTGCGTCATCGACGGGTCGTCGCCCTCGTTGTGCCCGCGGCGGCGGTAGCAGACCATGTCGATCACGACGTCCTTGCCGAACGCCTGGCGGTACGCCACGGCCAGCTTGGCGACCCAGACGCACGCCTCCGGGTCGTCACCGTTGACGTGAAACACCGGGGCACCGATCATCTTTGCCACGTCGGTGCAGTACTTGCTGGAGCGCGAGTGCTCCGGCGCAGTGGTGTAACCGACCTGGTTGTTGACGATCACGTGCACCGTGCCACCGGTGCGGTAGCCACGCAGCAGCGACAGGTTCAGCGTCTCGGCGACCACGCCCTGGCCGGCGAACGCGGCGTCACCGTGCAGCAGCACCGGCAGGACGGTGAAGCCCTCCTGGCCCTTGTCCAGGATGTCCTGCTTGGCGCGGACGATGCCCTCGAGCACCGGGTCGACGGCTTCCAGGTGCGACGGGTTCGACGTCAGCGACACCTTCGTCTCGCCGTCGCCGAACATCCGGAAGTACTTGCCCTCGGCACCGAGGTGGTACTTGACGTCGCCGGAACCGTGCGCCTGCCCCGGGTCCAGGTTGCCCTCGAACTCCCGGAAGATCTGCGAGATCGGCTTGCCGACGATGTTGGCCAGCACGTTCAGCCGACCGCGGTGCGGCATGCCGATGACGACCTCGTCGAGCTCGTGCGCCGCCGAGGTGTCCAGCACCGCGTCCAGCAGCGGCACAACGGTCTCGGCGCCTTCCAGCGAGAACCGCTTCTGCCCGACGTACTTGGTCTGCAGGAACGTCTCGAACGCCTCGGCCGCGTTGAGCTTCGACAGGATGTACTTCTGCTCGGACGGCTCGGGCTTGGTGTGTGGCTTCTCGACCCGCTGCTGCAGCCATTCGCGCTCGTCGGGTTCGAGGATGTGCATGTACTCGACGCCGACAGTGCGGCAGTAGGAGTCGCGCAGCACGCCCAGCACGTCGCGGAGCTTCAGGTGCTCCTTGCCGGCGAAGCCGCCGACGGCGAACTCCCGGTCCAGGTCCCACAGTGTGAGGCTGTGCGAGAGGACGTCGAGGTCCTCGTGCCGCCGCTGCCGGTAGTTCAGCGGGTCGATGTCGGCCATCAGGTGGCCGCGAGTGCGGTACGCGTCGATCAGCTCGAGCACGCGGGCGGTCTTGTCCACCGCGCCCTCGGGGATGTCCTGCGTCCAGCGCACCGGCTCGTACGGGATGCGCAGCGAGGCGAAGATGTCGTCGAAGAACCCGTCCTCGCCCAGCAGCAGCTGGTGCATCTTGCGGAGGAAGTCGCCGGACTCCGCGCCCTGGATGACCCGGTGATCGTAGGTGGACGTCAGCGTCACGATCTTGCTGATGCCCATGTCGACCAGTGTCTTCTCGCTGGCGCCCTGGAACTCCGCCGGGTAGTCCATCGCGCCGACGCCGATGATCGCGCTCTGACCCTTGGTCAGCCGCGGCACCGAGTGGTTGGTGCCGGACGGGCCGGGGTTGGTCAGCGAGATCGTGGTGCCGGCGAAGTCGTCGGCGGTCAGGGCGTTGCCGCGGGCCTTGCGGATGATGTCCTCGTAGGCCTGCCAGAACTGGTGGAACGTCATGTCCTCGCAGCCCTTGATGGAGGCGACCACGAGGTTGCGAGACCCGTCCTTGGCCGGCAGGTCGATCGCCAGGCCCAGGTTGATGTGCTCCGGCGTGACGGCAGCGGGCTTGCCCTTGGCGTCCTCGCCGTAGTGGCGGTTCATGTTCGGGAAGTCCCGGACCGCCCGGACCAGCGCGTAGCCGATCAGGTGCGTGAAGGAGACCTTGCCGCCCTTGTTCCGCTTGAGGTGGTTGTTGATGACGATGCGGTTGTCGAACAGTAGCTTGGCCGGCACCGCGCGCACGCTCGTCGCGGTCGGCACGGTCAGCGACTGATCCATGTTCTTGGCGATCGCGGCAGCGGCCCCGCGAAGCGTCTTGACGTCCCCGCCGGCCTGGGGCTCCTTCACCGGAGCGGCCCTGGCGGCCTGCTGCGGCGACGGCTTGGGCGCGGGCTTGCTCGCCGGGGGCGCGGTCGTGGCGGCGGCCGGCGGGGCCTGACCATTGGTCTCACTGGGGCGCGTCACCGTGGCCGTAGTCGTCGGAGCCGCTGCAGCGGCGGCCGCAGCAGCGGTGTTCTCGATTGCTGCCTGGCCCGGCTTGTAATCGGCGAAGAATTCGTGCCACGCCGAGTCTACGGAAGTGGGATCTTGGAGGAACTGCTCGTACATCTCCTCGATCAACCACTCGTTGGGGCCGAACTGTGACGCAGGGCTGCTGGACACGGCTGGCGTTCGCCTCGATCCATATGCTCGTGATTTACAGACACACTCAGGTACCAGGCTAGCGGTCCGATTCGCGAGGTTGACACACAGTGCGGCCGTTCGGTCGACGAGGTCGGTCACAAAATCGATCAGGAAAGACCAGCTCGCGGGTAACGGGCCCCGGTCCGCTCGCGTCAACGATCATCGACCGCACTCACATGCCCCACTCGAAGTCGGCGTTGCTCGGTACTACTCCATCTGGGTTGTCGCCCAACACCAGTATGACGTTTCATCGACACGCTGTGTTCCCGTCCCGCGGGCGAGGTTTCTCGCATTTCGGACGGCGCGGCACTCCAGTCCCACCCGCCCCGGGACAGTGTGACCGATCCCGCTCACGGTTGCGGAGCGTGTCCGAAAAGTCCCCATCCGTGCAAGCCGGCGTCACCGTCGTCCGCTGCGGGGCGGTGACAGGAAGGTTCCCTTCCACCACCCCAGCAACGCCTGTGCCGGGCTGCGGATGACAGGAAGGTTCCCTTCCTCACGTCAGGACCCATGCTCGCGCGCCCCGTCGGTGACAGGAAGGTTCCCTTGCTCGACTCCGGCACCACGCCGAGCCGCTGGGGCGTGAAATGACAGGAAGGTTCCCTTCCTCACATCACATGGGCCGGGCAGATGCGGTGGATGACAGGAAGGTTCCCTTGCTCGCGTCCGGCTAGGCGATGTTGGTCTCGCCGATCTCCGGGGTCTCCTCGCTCGGTGCACCGTCCGCCGCCCGCCACAGGCGCGCGTAGTGACTGTTGTCCGCGAGCAGTTCGGCGTGGCTGCCCTGCTCGACGATCCGGCCTCCGTCGACGACCACGATGCGATCGGCGCGGGCGGCGGTGGCTAGCCGGTGCGCGACGACGAAAGTCGTGCGCTGGGCCGCGACCTGGTCGCTGGCCGCAACCACCATCGATTCCGTCGCGGGGTCGAGCGCCGCGGTTGCCTCGTCGAGCAGCAGGACGTCGGGGTCGACCAGTTCTGCCCGCGCAAGCGCGACCAGCTGTCGCTGGCCCGCCGACAGTCCGCGCCCACGCTCTCCCACCTGCTGACGGAAGCCTCGCGGCAGCATGGCTATCCCCGGCAGCGCCCCCACCGCCCGGGCCGCTGCCTCGACCTCGGCCGGATCGGCGTCCGGGCGCGCGTAGGCGATGTTGGTGGCGATGTCCCCGGTGAACAGGTGGCCTTCCTGCGGGACCACGGCGAGCCGCCGGTGGAACGCCGCCAGGTCGTACCTGCGGATGTCCTGTCCGTCGACCAGCACCGCGCCGTCGGTGGCGTCGTAGAACCGGGCGATCAATTTGATCAGCGTCGACTTCCCGGCGCCGGTCGCGCCGACCAGCGCCACGGTCTCGCCGGGCCGCACCCGCAGCGCGATGTCGCGCAGCGCGAACTGGTCGGTGCCGGGGTAACGGAACGACACCGATCGCAGCTCGATGCCGCCTTCGAACCGTTCCGGCACCGGGGCGGGGTCGGTGGCGGAGGGCACCGAAGTGGGCGTCCGCAGCAGTTCCCCGATCCGCCGCAACCCCACCTTGGCCTGCTGGTAGCCGTCGAAAACCCCGGATAGCTGCTGCACAGGCGAGAAGAACAAGCCGAGGTAGAGCAGGAACGCGACCAGCACCCCGGCGGTCAGGTCGCCCGACGCGACTCGCGCCGCGCCTACCCCCAGCACCACTGCCTGCGCGATCTCCGACAGCAGCGCGACGAACGGGAAGTAGGTCGCGATGTAGCGCTGGGCGCGCAGCCGGGACCGCCGGTAGGCGTCGCTGCGCTGCGCGAACACCTTCGCAGCGTGCCCTTCGCGGCGGTGCGCCTGCGCCACCCGCATACCGGCGACGTTCTCCTGCAGGTCGGCGTTGACGGTGCTCACCCGCTCGCGCGCCTCGGCGTAGGCGGTCGCCGAGACCTTGCGGAAGATCAAGGTGGCTACCAACAGGACCGGCAACACCGCCATCGCCACCAGCGCCAGCGAAACATCGGTGATCAGCAGTGCGCCCGCGATGCCGAACAACGTCAGCACGCTCACCACGAAGGTCGCCAACCCGGTCTGCAGGAACGTCGACAACGCGTCGACGTCGGTGGTCATCCGAGTCATGATCCGGCCGGCGAGCTCGCGCTCGTAGTAGTCCAGCCCGAGCCGCTGCAGGTGTGCGAAACTGCGCAATCGCAGCAGGTAGAGCAGGGTTTCGCCGGTTCGCGAGGTGATGACGGTCTGCAGCTTGACCACCAGCCAACCCCCGGCGACGATCACGGCGCCCAGGCCCGTGGCGATCCACAGCGCATCGAGGTCGCCTGCGCTCACACCGCCGTCGATGCCCTGGCGGACCAGTGAGGGCAACGCGATCGACGTCAGCGCGTCCCCGGCCACCAGCAGCGCTGTCAGCAGCAGGCCCCAGCGGATCGGCCGCAGCAGCCGGGGGAGCTTGAAGTCCGGGTCCGGCGCGGTGGGGTCTTCGCCGCGCAGATCGGGCTGGTCGGTCGCGGGCGGCAGCTTCCGGATGCCTTCGATCAACTCGGGTGTCGGCGGCATCGTCATGCCGCCCATGCCGCGCGATCCGGGCGTCGTGGCGGCGTTGCCGGTGACCGCCGGTTCGGCGTCGTCCTCCGGTGGCCAGAGCTCCGGCGTGATGCCTTCAGAACCGGGCACGACCCGGCCGTCGCAGCGATTGTCGATCGATTCCCCAGGCCGGGCGAGCAGCGACCGGAACAGCTCGCAGCGCTGGTTCAGCTCATCCTCGGTGCCGATGTCGACGACGTGTCCTTCGTCGAGCACCGCGATCCGGTCGGCCAGGGCCAGCGTCGACCGGCGGTGCGCGATCAGCAGTGTGGTGCGCTGCGCGGTGACCAAGCGGAGGGTGTCGTGGATGGCCGCTTCCGTCGCCGGATCCACCGCCGACGTCGCGTCGTCGAGCACCAGGATGCGCGGGTTCGAAAGCAGCGCCCGCGCGAGCGCCACGCGTTGGCGTTGCCCGCCGGACAGCGTCAGGCCGCGCTCGCCGACCGTCGTGTCGTATCCGTCGGGGAGAGTGCTGATGAACTCGTGCGCTTCGGCCGCTTTTGCAGCGGCGATCACGTCGGCTTCCGAAGCGTCAGGACGGCCGTAAGCGATGTTGCCGCGAATGGTGTCGGAGAACAGGAACGCCTCCTCGAACACCAAACCGACCGCGGCGCGCAGCGAATCCAGCCGCAGGTCGCGGATATCGTGGCTCACCGAGCCGTCGTCGGCGGGACCGATCTTGATGCTCCCCGAGTGCAGGTCGTAGAAGCGCGGCAGCAGCAGCGACACCGTCGACTTGCCCGATCCGGCGGAGCCGACCAGCGCCACCGTCTCACCCGGACGGACCTGCAACGACGCGTTGCAGAGCACTGGCTGATCACGGGTGTAGCCGAAGCTCGCGTCGTCAAGCCGGACCTGCAGCGGCCCTTCCGGCAGCGTTGCCGCTCCGGGCTTCTCCTGCACCTCGGGCTGGGAATCGATCAGCTCGTGGATGCGTTCGACACCTGCGCGCGCGAGCTGCGCCTGGATCATCACGCTCGACAACATCCGGGCAGGACCGGCCAACATCGCCACGTACCCGGCGAACGCCACGAACGTCCCGAGGCTCACCTGGTCCTGCAGCACCATCCAGCCGCCCAGGCCGAGCACTCCGACCTGCCCGGCGGAGGGCAGCGCGGCCAAGCTCGCCGCAGGCATGGAAGTCATCCGGGCCGCGCGCAGCCGCTCGCCGAACAGCCGACGAGCACGGCGCTCCAGCCGCCCGACCTCGCGGTCTTCCTGGCCGAAGCCCTTAACGACCCGGACACCCGTGACGGTTTCCTCGACGTGCTGCGCGATGTCCGCGGCCCGCTGCTGCGCCGACCAGGTCGCCGGGAACAGGCTCTTCTTGCTGCGCGCCGAAACCACCGCGATCAGCGGCGCCACGACCAGCGACACCACCGTGAGCATCGGCGACAACCACAACATCACCACGATCGCGAAAAGCGCGAGCACCGCGGCTCCGGCCGCCAGCGGCAGCATCGACAGCAGCGAGTTCACCATTTGCAGATCGCTGATGGAGCGGGACACGACCTGCCCGGTGCGCAGCGCATCCTGCTTCCCGCCGTCCAGCCGCTGCATCGCCGCGAACACCGCGCGGCGCAGGTCGTGCTGGACGTCGAGGGCGAGCCGCCCGGCGCTGTAGCGGCGGACGAACGCCGACGCGAAGCGGAACACGCCGAGCGCGAGGAGCGCGATCACGATCCACAACAAGCGGTCGGTGCTGTGCGCGACGGCATCATCCACCGCGGCCTTGGTCAGCAGCGGAACCAAAGCCTCCAACCCGACAGCCGTTACGGACGCGCCCATCGCCAACGTCAGAGCAACGGGGTGCCGACGGCAGGCGGCGAAGAGGCGACGGATCCAACCACCGGAAGACGGACGGGGATTACCGGAGTCGCTCACACCCGCCAGGTTATGCCGCCCTACCGACCATGCAGACCGGCCGAACGTTCTGTGACCCCCGCCAAACGGAGAGGCGGTTAGAGCAAGGGAACCTTCCTGTCACCACAGCAGCCGCGACCGGCGCCGGGATTGACAGGAAGGTTCCCTTGCTCACATCACGAGGTGGCCGAAGGCCGGAGTGACAGGAAGGTTCCCTTCCTCGCAACGCCAGGCGTGGCCAGTGCCCGGAGTGGCAGGAAGGTTCCCGTGCTCACGTCGCTGGACCTCTCCGATGGCTGGGCGATGGCAGGAAGGTTCCCATGCTCACGTCGTCCGCCTCAGCTGATGTCGCGTCGGCGGCTGACCAGCCAGCCACCGGCGATTAATACGGCGGCGTATCCGAGGAAGGTGAGCAGGCTCGCCCACCACGGGTGGCCGTAGCTGCCGCCGAAAAAGAGGTGCAGGAACTCGAAGGCCGCCCGCGGTGTGTTCGGCTCGTCGGGTCCCGCCACCGCGGTGACGAACAGCGGCACCGCGAGGTTCGCGACGATGCCGTTCCCCGCCGTCCCGGGCAAGTAGGGGCTGATACCGGCGGCGGGGGATTCGATCAAGCTCAGCGAGAGGATGAACTCGACCATGAACTTGTAGACCAGCGGCACGATGATCGCGAGCACAGCGTTCGCGACCAGCGCGCCGAAGCCCACGCCTAGCAGCGTCCACAGCACCATCGCGAGCACCGCCGCCGCGCCGACGCTGAGCCAGTCGCCCAGGCTGCCGAAACCGCCGAAGTCCCGGCCCGCGCCCACCAAGCCCCCGACGCTCGCGAAGAGCACATTCGCGAGGCCGTAGAGGAGACCGACGCCCGAGCAGGCGATCAGCTTCGCCACCAGCACCGCACTACGCGGGTTACTTGTGAGATAGGTCGTGGTGATGCTCTTGTTCCGGAACTCGCCGGCAAAGGCCATCGCGCCGAAGAGCGCCGCGAAGATCGTGCTGAAGTTCGTCGACATCGACACCGAAAGCAGCCCGAGAGGCACCGCCCGGTCGAACTGCTCCACCGCGTCGATGAGCGCGACGATGGAGCTGCCCAACCAGCCCGCGCCGAAACCGAGCAGCGCCACCGGGATGAGCAGCGCCCACCACAGGCTGGTGCTGAAGATCTTGCGGAACTCCGCCTTGACGAGCCCGCTCATCAGGCATTCCCCCCGAATCCTTGGCCGCTCGGGGCAGACCACTGCGCGCCGTGCTGCTGGACGCCGTTGTACTGGCCGTTGGTGAGCTGGAAGAACAGCTGCTCCAGGCCGATCCGCTCGTCCTGCATCCCGTACAGCGCGACCCCGGCCTCCAGCGCGAGGTCCGCGACCGCGCGGGAGTCGGAGCCGGTCACGGCGATCCGGCCGTCCGGGAGGTATTCGATGCTGTACCCCGCTTCCTGCAGCTTGTCGACGAGCTTGCTGGGGTCGGCGGCCTGCACGAGCGCCCGGGAGCGTTGCGCGGCGCGGAGCTGATCGAGGTGGCCGTCGAAGACGCAGCGCCCGCGGCTGATGATCACCAGCTGGTCCACGGTGTGTTCGATCTCCCGTAGGAAGTGGCTGGACATCAGCACCGTTCGACCGCTCGCGGCGAAGGCCTTCAGGAAGTTCCGCAGCCAGGCGATGCCCTCCGGGTCCAGCCCGTTGGCCGGCTCGTCCAGCACCAGCACCTGCGGGTCGCCGAGCAGCGCGGTGGCCAACGCCAGCCGCTGCCGCATGCCCAGCGAGAACGTGCCCGCCTTGCGCTTCGCGGCGGCGCTCAGCCCGACGAGTTCGAGAGCCCGGTCCACCTGCGCGTCCGGTACCTTCATCGCGGCGGCGTAGCACCGAAGGTGCTGGCGCGCGGTGCGGCCCGGGTGGAAGCTCTGCGCGTCCAGCACGGCTCCGACCACGGTCGCCGGGTTCGGCAGCTGGTGGAACGGCAGGCCATTGATCGTGGCCGTGCCCGCAGTCGGCGTGACCAGGCCGAGGAGCATCCGCAACGTGGTCGTCTTGCCCGACCCGTTGGGCCCCAGGAACCCGGTCACCGAGCCGGGCCGCACCGTGAAGTCCAGGTCCTGCACCGCGTTGACCGGGCCGAAGCTCTTGCTGAGTCCCTGCACAATGAGCCGGCCACTGCCGTCGTGCACGCGTCCCTCCATCCGTCACCCGTTCAGCCGTCGGTGACCATCCTGCCGGACAACGACGTGTGCTCAGGCGCGGAGCCTTAGTTTTCCCAGGTTGTTATCAGCGGCCCGCGGCGGATCCGGTGGGGGCGAGGAGCCCTCAGGCCAGCGGATGGACCGGTCGATCACGGACGCCCGGTAGACCCTGCCTAACCCGTTTCGAGGTGGCCGATCGTCATAGGAGTGAGCGGCGGCGGCGTGGGGGTGGGTGCGAGGTGGTCATGCCGGGGCGGATGAACTCGTTGGTGTCCCAATCGCTCGGGCCCGGGACCTGTCGAGGAGACGATCGGGTCGGGGATGACTTCGACGTCCTTCGTGTCAATCCTCCGACCTGCGCCGCAGATTCCGTCGCAGCGTTTCCAGACCGGTGCCGCAGGCGTGCGCGGGCTGCCCGCAATGATCATCGATGATGCTGCCGGTGCGCCGTCAGCCACACGGTGCACGGCCACGGTCGGCTGCGCGGCGCGCCCTGGCAGGAACGGCACCTGCCGGCCTCGTCCGGATCGTGTTCGTCGAGCAGGGCGCGGAGGTGAGCAGGTAGGAGGTGAGCAGGTAGAGCTGGGTGCGGGCGAGGGGCAGCAGCACTTCGGGGGTGTCGTCCGCGGTTGTGAGGTCGAGCCGATCGAGGACAGCTCTTCGCAACGCGCGTCTGTCACGTCGTCTCCCACCGTCGTTTTCGAGTGCGTCGGTGCTGCCGACAGGGATCGCGGGAACGGGTGCCCCGCCGACTCCATTGGGTGACGTCGGCAGTCGGGGCGCACGCCTGTACGGACACCACTGGATGCTCACCCCGTCGAGTGGTTATCGGTTCGGCTTGAAATTGGCGGCCATGCGGCGGCCCGCGTCGTCGGCAAATGGGCGATCGTGGCCTACACTGACGGTGGCGGCCTGCTCCCGGTGACCCCCAGGCTGGTTGAGCGGGCCGCCCCGTTCGGCTGTTTGAGCCCGTCACTCTTTCGGTGGTCTGAGTCTGTTCGTGCGACTGAACGGTGTCCCGGATCCTGTTGCGACGACTTCCAAGCCAGCGGGCATTCGAAGCTGTTGGGAGCAAGGGAACCTTCCTGCCATTCGTGGCAGGAAGGTTCCCTTGCTCCCAGTGCGATCAGCCCAGGACGCTGCTGAGCGGGGTGCTGGTGAGGCCGTGCGCCTCGGCGACCGGCTCGTTGACCAGCTTGCCGTCGTGGGTGTTGAGGCCACCGGCCAGCGCGGCGTCCGCGCGGCAGGCCTGCTGCCAGCCCTGGTCGGCGATGCGCAGCACGTACGGCAGCGTGACGTTGGTGAGCGCGTGCGTCGACGTGTTCGGCACCGCGCCCGGCATGTTGGCCACGCAGTAGAACACCGAGTTGTGCACCCGGTACGTCGGGTCGTCGTGCGTGGTCGGGTGAGAGTCGGCGAAGCAGCCGCCCTGATCGATGGCGATGTCCACCAGCACGCTGCCCTGCTTCATCTCAGACACCAGGTGGTTGGACACCAGCTTCGGCGCCTTCGCACCCGGGATCAGCACGGCACCGATGACCAGGTCCGCGGCCCGCACCGCCTGCTCCACCGAGTACCGGTTGGACGTCACGGTGCGGATTTGGCCGTGGAAGTCGCGGTCGATCTCGCGGAGCTTGTCGACATTGGTGTCGAGCAGCTCGACATCAGCACCCATGCCCATCGCGACGCGCGCGGCGTTGAGGCCAGCGACGCCACCGCCGATCACCACGACCCGCGCCGGGTGCACGCCGGGAACACCGCCCGGCAGCACGCCGCGGCCACCGCTGGGGCGCATCAGCGAATAGGCGCCGACCTGCGGGGCGAGACGCCCGGCGACCTCGCTCATCGGCGCCAGCAGCGGCAGGCTGCCGTTGGCGGTCTGCACCGTCTCGTAGGCGATACCGGTGACCCCGGACTTCAGCATCGCGTCGGTCAGCTCGGCGGAAGCCGCCAGGTGCAGATAGGTGAACAAGACCTGGTCCCGGCGCAGCCGCGGGTACTCCTCGGCGATCGGCTCCTTGACCTTGAGTACCAGCTGGCCTTCCGCCCACACCTCCTCGGCGGTGGGCAGCACCTTCGCGCCGGCCGCGAGGTAGTCCTCGTCGGGGATCGAAGAGCCCGCGCCGGCGTTCGTCTCCACGAAAACGTCGTGGCCGCGGGTGGTCAGCTCGTGCACGCCCGCAGGTGTGATCGCGACCCGGTACTCGTTGTTCTTGATCTCGCGCGGCACTGCGATCTTCACGGCGGAATCCTTTCGTCTCCTGTTGCGCACAACAATCCGCTGCCACTGCGGGGGGCGCATCATTCCCGCCGAATGAGATTGCCCCGCGCGCTTTGTGCTCGCAGCACAAAGCCCGTGGAGCGCCGATCCAGCGCGCGGACGGGGGCACGGACGGGGGCACGGACGGCGGACATGGCAGGAAGGTTCCCTTCCTCGCAACCGACCGGCAGCCCGGCGAAAGCAAGGGAACCGTCCTGCCACGAATGACAGGAAGGTTCCCTTGCGCACGTCACCGAGGGGCTCTGCCGCCCGGCTGTGACAGGAAGGTTCCCTTGTTCGAGCCCTGGGCGAGCTCGCTTGGCCTTGGGTGACAGGAAGGTTCCCTTGCTGTCAGCCGTGCTGCGCCCATCGGTCGGCGAGCAGCTGCGCGAACAGCGCGGAGCGGACGTTGGGGTCTTCGAGGTCGACTTCCACGAGTTGGGTGAGCCGCTTCATCCGGTACCGGAAAGTGTTCGGGTGCACGCGCAACTCGCGGCTCGCCTGCCGGGGATCGCCGGGGTGGCGCAGCCACGCGTGGAGCGTGGCCAGGTATTCGGTGCCCTGCGTTCGGTCGTGCTCGCGCAGCACCGGTAGCGGGCCGAGGGCACCGATACCGGCGTCGGTCGCCGCACCGGCCATCCGGCTGAGCACCAGCAGATGCCAGTTCTCCTCGTACACCGCCACCCGTTGCTGCAGTTGGCCGGTGCGCAGCAAGCTGATCAGCTCCTCGGCTTGCGACCGCGACTGGGGCAGCTCGGCGACCGCCACCGCGGTGCCCACCGCGATCAGCGGGCGCGGCGAAACGTCGTGGGACGTGAGCGCTGCCCGCAGATCCGGCCAGCCGCCCGCGCGCCCCCGGTCTGGCACCAGCGCGTAGAGCATGGTGCCGATCTCGGTGACCAGCGGGCGCCGCCCGATTCCGCGCGTGATCCATTCCCACATCGCCAACCGGTGCCCTTCCGCGGGGCTGGCGGACGGGGGCATTTCGATGGCGACGACCCGGTGCGCTTCGGCGGGCACCGCTAGCTCGTTCGCTGCCGCCCGCCAGCCTTCGCCGCCCTCCAGCAGCAGCCGCACCTGCTCGGCGGATCGGCGGCGCTCCGCGTCCGCCACCGCACGCCACCGCAGCAGTTGCAGCGCGACCAGCGGTGCGGTGTCGGCGAACGCGGTGGAGCGTTCTTCGGAAACCTCGCCGGGGACCACAGCCCACATCGAGCCGAGCAGTTCACCGCCCATCCGGATCGGCACCACCAGCCGGGGCAGGGTGCCGTCCTGCTGGGCGGGCACGAAGATCGCCGAACTGCCCTTGCTGAGCTGGCGGAACGTGCCGCGGGCGCGGAACTTGGCGAGCACGTCGTCGGGCTGCCGCCGGCCCATGATCGTCGAGATCCGCGCCGGGTCGGTGAGGTCCTGCCGGGCGGAGTAGGCCAGGACCTGGGAGCGCGCGTCCTCGATGGTGACCGGCGCGTCCACCACGTCCGCCACCGCGTCGGCGAGCCGGAACAGGTCCCCGACCCCGGTGCTGGACGCGTCGGCCTCCTCGATCTCGGTCCCGGCCAGCGCGGCACGGATCAGCCACACCAACTGCGCCCACGCCGTGCCAGGGCGGACCTCGACCAGCGCCACCCCGGCGTCCCGGGCTGCCGCGGCCACCGCGTCGTCCGCCGAAATCGGCGGTTTGAGAAGCACCGCCGCGGCACCCTTCGCGCCGCAATCCCTCGTCAACGCCACCGCGTGCTCGCGGTCCGGGATGGCCACGCCCAACACGAGGTCGCCGCCCGCCGCCGTCGGCGGCTGATCGGGTTCGGCGATGACGACGTCCCCGACGCACACGATCGGTTCCGGGGCGACCACGGTCCGCAGCAGTGTGGGGCCGACCCGCTCGACCAGTGCCCGGATGTCCAGCATCACCGGCCTCCTGAATACCTCGGGCCGCCTCCGTGCGTTGTGGGGGAGGGCATTGACACCAGGACTGGCCCGTTTATCGTTGCTGAGCACACCGACAATCGCATACCGGCCCTCGACCCCGTGCGGGAGAGACCCTGCGAGCTCACGCCGAGCCCCCAGGGCGCCGAAGGAGCAAGACTCCCCACAAACTCTCAGGCACCCATGACCGTTCGGGCGAGGCAACTCTGGAAAGCGTGCGTCTCATCGACGCTCCACCCACGGTGCAAGCCGCGAGGCCCGCGGCGAAGCTCTCAGGTTCCGCAACAGAGGGGGAGGCCCAGCCACCACGGGCACGAGTGCCCCCCGACTGCCTTGGAGCCTCCCGACATGTCCCTGCCTGCGCACCTGCGTTATTCCGAAGAGCACGAGTGGATCGAGGACCGCGACGAGCTGGTCCGCATCGGCATCACCCAGCACGCCGCGGACGCGCTCGGCGACATCGTCTACGTGCAGCTTCCCGAGGTGGGCGACAAGATCGAAGCGGGCCAGGCCTGCGGGGAACTGGAGTCCACAAAGTCCGTCAGTGACCTGTTCGCCCCGGTGACCGGCGAAGTCGTGGCGCTCAACGAGTCCGTCGTGGACGACCCGGCGCTGCTCAACGCGGAGCCGTTCGGCGACGGATGGCTGCTCGAAGTGCGCCCGACCAGCACCGGTTCGCTGCTCACCGCTGAGCAGTACGCCGAGCTGATCGCGGAGTAACGGGCCAAGCGAGGTAGGAGGCGGTCAATGGCGATCAGCGTCTTCGACCTGTTTTCGGTGGGTATTGGGCCGTCCAGTTCGCACACGGTTGGTCCGATGCGCGCGGCGCGGTTGTTCGTGCAGCGGTTGCACAGCGCGGGCCGGTTGCCGCAGGTCGAGCGGATCAAGGCGGAGTTGTTCGGGTCGTTGGGTGCGACCGGGCATGGGCACGGTAGTCCGAAAGCTGTGCTGCTGGGTTTGGAGGGGCACAGTCCGGAGACTGTTGATCCGGCGGCGGTGGAGGGCCGGGTCACCGAGATCCGTGAGTCCGGCCGGTTGCGTTTGGATGGGGTGCAGGAGATCCGGTTCATCGTGGACCGTGACTTGGTCATGCACCGGCGCAAGTCGTTGCCGTTGCATCCCAACGGGATGCGCTTCGCCGCGTTCGGTGCCGATGATGCCGAGCTGGACAGCGCGGTGTTCTACTCGGTGGGCGGTGGCTTCGTCGTCGACGAGGACGCTACCGGCACTGATCGGATCAAACCGGACGAGACCGCGGTGCGGTACCCGTTCCGCACGGGTGTGGAACTGCTCGCGCGGACCGAGGAGTCAGGGCTGCCGATCAGCGGTGTGATGCTGGCGAACGAGTTGTCCTGGCGTGGTGAGGATGCCGTGCACAAGGAGTTGCTCGGTATCTGGCAGGTCATGCGTGAATGCGTTGACAACGGCTGCCGCAACTCCGGTGAGCTGCCCGGTGGGCTGAAGGTCCGTCGTCGGGCGGCGGAGCTGGCGGCTTCGTTGACCGAGCGCGACGATCCGCTGGAGTGGGTCACGCTGTTCGCGCTCGCGGTCAACGAGGAGAACGCGGCTGGTGGGCGGGTGGTGACCGCGCCGACCAACGGTGCGGCCGGGATCGTTCCTGCGGTCCTGCATTACTACACGCGGTTCGCGCCCGGCGTGGATGATGCTGGTGTCGTGCGGTTCCTGCTGGCGGCGGGTGCGGTCGGCGTGTTGTTCAAGGAGAACGCGTCGATTTCGGGTGCGGAGGTCGGTTGTCAGGGCGAGGTGGGTTCCGCGTGTTCGATGGCTGCTGCCGGTCTCGCTGAGGTGCTGGGTGGAACGCCGAGACAGGTGGAGAACGCCGCGGAGATCGCGATGGAGCACAACCTCGGGTTGACCTGCGACCCGATCGGTGGGTTGGTGCAGATTCCGTGCATCGAGCGCAACGCGGTCGCGTCGGTGAAGGCGATCACGGCTGCGCGGATGGCGTTGCGCGGCGACGGCAGCCATTTCGTTTCGCTGGACAAGGTGATCAAGACGATGCGGGAGACCGGCCGGGACATGAAGGTCAAGTACAAGGAGACGGCCCGCGGCGGCCTCGCCGTCAACGTCATCGAATGCTGACCCTGCCGCGCGACCAGCGCGAGCACGGGAACCTTCCTGCCACCATCCGCCGGAGAGCTCTGCCACGTGAGCATGGGAACTTTCCTGTCACCTGGTGTGCGGTGAACGTGTCCAGATGCCAGCGGTGGAGTCCTTCTGCCGTCGGCATCGGCGTGCCCGTTGGTGCGAGGATGGGAACCTTCCTGTCACCGCCGGGCCGCCGGAGAGCTCTGCCGCGGGAGCATGGGAACTTTCCTGTCACGACTCGGCCCGGGTTCGTGAGGATGGGAACCTTCCTGTCACCGGCCTTCGTCGTCCCAGCCGAGGCGGGCGACCAGGCCGGCCCGGGTTCGTGAGGATGGGAACCTTCCTGTCACCGGCCTTCGTCGTCCCAGCCGAGGCGGGCGACCAGGCGCGGCGTGTCGACGCCGGCGCAGAGCACGACGTGCCGCGCGTGGTAGATCGCATCGGCCTTCTGGAACTCGACCGTGCCGTTGTCCAGCACCAGCAGGCTGTGGATGTCGTTGGCGACGATGTGGTCGCCGACCGAGCCGGCCAGCGTCTCGATCATCGCCCGCCGGATTGCCCCGACCCGGGGCGCGCCTGCCGTCGAAGCACTGCACGTCGGCGCCGCGCCGCAGCAGGCCGTCCGTGGTGGACAGCCCGAGTACCCCGGCGCCGATCACCGCGATGTGTCCAGTTACCTCTTGTGCTCAGCCATTTCCCGCTCCTCCAGCCGATGCCGTCGTCTGGCTCTCCTGGCGGCAGCCGGATCCCAGGATGCTTGGCCACCCCCGCCGCGACATCACGTGTTCTCGGGAGCAGCGAAGCGACGATGCCGCCTCGCGCTGGGCGAGGCGGCATCTCCTGTAGGGGAGCGGAGAATTTAAGTGTCTGCAGTGGTCGATTTGCTGTAGGCAGCATGCCTGCGACAGGGCGGGTTCTTGCCTTTGAAACGGCGAAGCCGCTTAGCGCAACTAAGCAACTTGCACCGCCGCGGGTTCTCAGACTGTGCCCACCCCGTCGGGGTTCTTGGCGAGGCCAGTCCGCGAAGCCGCGTATTGGTCATACGTAAGCCGGGGCTCCCGGAGGCCAGGCGGCGTCTGTAATTCCCGCAGGGGGGACGCCACCTGCACCGCTAAGCAAAGCGAGTTCTCACGGTCTTCGCGATCAGCCTTCCACGAACTTGAGTCCGGCTATGCCGACCACGATCAGCCCGAGGAAAGCCAGCCTGGACACCGTCATGGGTTCGCTCAGGAAGACCATCCCCACTGCAGCGACGCCGACGGTGCCGATGCCGACCCAGATCGCGTAGGCGCTGCCGACCGGCAGCTCCTTCAGCGCCACCGAAAGCATGCCGAGGCTGATCATGGCGACGGCGATGCCCAGCACCGCCGGCCACACCCGGGTCAGGCCTTCGGCGTGCTTCAACGCCAACGACCAGACGATCTCCAGCAGGCCCGCTACGACGAGGATGACCCAAGCCATTGCTGCTTCCCTTGTTCCAGAAGGTGAACGCACGCCGCCGTCAGGCGTTGGCGCCGGCGTCGACGAGGATGCCGGTGCCGGTGATGTTGCGACCGCCCTCGCCGGCCAGGTACGCGACCGCCGCCGCGATGTCGGCCGGGGCGTTGTAGCGGCCGAGGGCGGTCAGGGCGCGCTCGGCGTCCGCCTCCTCGCCGTCGGCCGGGTTCATCTCGGTGTCGGTGGAGCCCGGGTTCACCAGGTTGACCGTGATGCCGCGCGGACCGAGGTCGCGGGCGAGGCCCCTGGTGAAGCCGGTCAGCGCCGACTTGCTCAGCGAGTACAGGCTCAGGCCGGGGCCGGGAGTCCGGTCGGCGAGGTTGCTGCCGATGCTGATGATCCGGCCGCCCTCGGGCAGGTGTTTGACGGTGGCCTGCACCGCCACGAACACCGCCCGCACGTGGATGCCGACCGTCTCGTCGAACTGCTCCAGCGTCAGTTCGTCGATGGTCGCCCACGGGAAGATCCCGGCGTTGTTGACCAGGATGTCCAGCCGGCCGAACTCCGCGACCGTCTGCTCGACGGCGCTGGTCACGGCCGCTGCGTCGGTGGCCGGGGCCGCGAACGCCGCGCCGCGTCGGCCGGCTCCCTTGATCTTGCCGACCACGTCGTTGGCCCGGTCGGCCGAGGTGTTGTACGTGATCGCGACGTCGGCACCGTCCGCGGCCAGTCGCTCGGCGACTGCCGCACCTATGCCGCGGGCACCACCGGTGACCAGCGCGACCTTGCCGTCCAAGCCCGTCATGAAGCCCTCGATTTTCTGTGTCGAACGATATATAAATGGCTATCATCGCTACCCTCGGGTGTCAACAAGCCCGCTGGGAAAGGTGTGAAGCGGTGCGGGACCCGCGCCGCCTTGGGAGGAGGGGAAGCCGATGTCGCCACGTGGGCGCCCGCGCAGCTTCGACCGGGAGGCCGCCCTGCGAACCGCCATGGAGCTGTTCTGGGAACGCGGCTACGAGGCCACGTCACTGAGCGACCTCACCGGCGCGATGGGGATCAGTTCGCCGAGCCTGTACGCCGCGTTCGGGTCCAAGGAGGACCTGTTCCGGGAAGCGGTCGCGCTCTACAACAGCGCCGACGAGGCGGTCGGCGAAAGGCCGTTGCAGCGGCAGCCGACCGCGAGGCGAGCGATCGAAGCCATGCTGCGCGACAACGCCGACGCATACGTGGATCCGAACACTCCACGCGGATGCATGGTGGTGCTGGCGGCCACCAACTGCACTCCGGAGAACAGGCGGATCCGGGATTACCTCGCCGAATGCCGGAGGGACGATTTCCGCGCCGTGCAGGCCAGGTTGGATCGCGGCATCACCGACGGGGATGTGCCACCCGGTGCGGATCTGGAGACGATCGCCTCCTTCTACCTGACAGTCCTGCAAGGACTGTCCATCCAGGCCCGGGATGGGAGTTCCCGCGAGACCATGCACGCGGTCATCGACTGCGCGATGCTGGCCTGGGACGGGATGGTGGCCGCGCCGGTGGAGAGCCGCGATGGCTCATTATCGGTCTGAACCGGTGGCCGGACACCGACGGGGGCCGGTGCCCGGCGCGCACTCCAGCCCGCGATGCTGCTCCTCGGGCTCACGGAAGCGCTGCACACCGTTGGCGAGCACTCGCGCGTCCTGGAGCACACGGTGTTCGCCCTGCCCCGCGCGAAAGCGGGCTCGCTGGTGCGTACCGAGCTGCTCGCGATGCACGCGCACGGACTCACCTCGATCGGCGATCTGGAGGCGGCGTCGGCGGCAGCGACCAACGCGGTTCACGTCGCGAACCGCGCGAGAACACACGGCGCGCTGGTGCGCGGGACGGGCGGGCGGAGCAGAGTTTCCCTTGCGCAGGGCAATATTCCCGCCGCCATCCGGTACGCGACCGAAGCCGTGCGGCTCGGTGACCGCGCCGACGACGTCGGGCGGACCCGGCACCCCAGGCTGCACCTCGCCGCCGCGCTGACAGCAGCCGACCGCCTCACGGAGGCCGAAGAGGAGCTGGCCAAGGACGAGCAGGACGTCGCCGAACTGGAGACGGTGTGGTCGCAGCCGCCGCGCTACCTGTGCCGGGCCGCAACGGATCGGTTGTGCACAACTTAATTTGGCGCTGCCTTGTTCGGGCGGACGAGTCGCCGTTGGCCTTGGACCGGCCGGTGTGCGTCGCGCTGTACAGCGCTTCGCGAGCGTTCACCGGCTTGTACCGGCCGCTTCTGGAGGAACTCGGGCTGACCTATCCGCAGTACCTCGTGATGCTGGTTGCTCCGGGAACGCGAGTCGGTGACGGTGAAGGAGCTCGGCGCCGCCCTACGGCTCGACTCCGGCACGTTGTCGCCGTTGCTGAAGCGACTGGAGGCGCGCGGTCTGATCGTGCGCCAACGCAGCCTCATGGACGAGCGGTCCGTGGCCGTCGCGTTGACGGCCGACGGCTCGCAGCTGCGGGGGTAGGCTCGGTGCATCCCGGACCAGATGGTGTTGGCGTACCCCGAGCAGCTCTTCGCCGCCGGGTACGCGGCGTGCTTCCACAGCCCGCTCCAGCTGGTGGCGCGCCGCGCCAAGGTCGGCATCACCGATTCGTCGGTCACCGCCCAGGTTCGGCATCGGTCGCAACGGCGACGGCGGCTTCGGCCTCAGCGTCGGCCTGGTCGTCGACCTGCCAGGCGTGCCGCGCAAGCAGGCGCAGGACCTCGTCAACCCGGCGGACGAGGACTGCCCGTACTCGAACGCGATCTGCGGCAACGTCGAGATCGAGCTGCGGGTCGCCTGACTCAGGTGAACAGCACGTAGATCAGGCCGGAGCAGCCGGCGAGCACCGACAAGGCGGCCGCCGCCGCGGGTAGCGCCCCGCCGGGCAGCGGGGTCTCGGCGCGCAGCCCGCGTTCGATCCGGAGGTGCCGTCGCCAGGCGAGCCAGCTGATGGCGGCCCCGAGCGGCAGGGTGAGCGCGCCGCAAACCGCCGCCGCGAGGGTGCTCTCGTGCGCGATGAGCCGCAGCAGCACCAGCAGGCCGACGACGAAGGTGAGCGCGGTGCGCAACCACGCGAGCGTGGTCCGTTCGATCTGCAGCCCCGGATCCCAGGGCCCGCTGGGGTTCTCCACGTCAGAACCCGGACACGAACAGCAGGACGCAGGCGGCGATGCCGATCGCGCCGAGCCCGTAACCGATGACCGGCGCCAACCGCGGCGCGGGCAGCGGCCGACCGCGCCGCAAAGCCCGCTCGGTAGCTATCCACCGGGCGAAAGCCGTTGCGCTGCAAAGCACCCCGCCCAGCAGCAGCAGGACCGCCAGCGCCGTCCGCAGTGGACTCGCCTGGCCGGTGGCCGCGTTCAGGGCCTCGATGCCCACACCCCCGGCCATCAGGGCCAGCGCGGTGCGGATCCAGGCCAGGAAGGTGCGTTCGTTGGCGAGGGTGAACCTCGGGTCTGGGTCGGAGCCGTCCCGGTACAGCCGCCGTGGCCAGCGCGAATCGCGGTCTTCAGGGTCGGTCGCCATGGGCTCACGGTAACCCTCCCGGACCGTGGGACGAGAGCCCTTGTCCGTCGGTCGCAGCCGGTGCCGGGCCCCGCACGCAGCGGGGCCCGACCGCGGCATCAGAAGGAGAACACCTTCCCAGTAGCAGCGCCGGCCACGCAGTCGTTCGGGAAGGTCTTCTCGAAGGTGACCGGCTTGCCCTGCCACCTGCCCTTCGCCGAAAGCGTCACCGGTTTGTAGTTGAGCGGGCAAGCGGAGTGCTCGGTGGTGAGCTTCGTGAAGTCGCCGTTGGCGTCCTTCAGCGCCTGACACGCGTCATTCGCGTACGGATGCGATCCGCCGGTGGGCTCGCAGGTCAGGAACGCGGTCCTGATGTCCTCGCGCGCCTCGCCGCGGATCGACAGGTTCATCATGCTGCCGTGCGCCGACGACGCGGGTTCCGCGTTCGCGAGCGCCGGTGCCAACGCGGTGCCGACCAGAGCCGCGGCGGCGAGGCAGGTCCGGGCGATGAGCCGTTTTGCAGCCATCTCGTCATTCCTCCTGGGTTTTGAGTGACGATTCGCTTCTCTTTATCGCCGAAGCCGAGGAAACCGCGGCAGATGCGACGGCAGATCACTGAAACGTGGTTCGCCCGAACAGGTTTTCGTCACGACCCGTCACGAAAAGGCGTGGTCAGGCGGGAGAGGTAGTCGCCCACAAGCGGTGAGCTGCTCGATAAGGTGGTGGACCTTTCGGCGATCACTGCTCATTGCTGAGTGGGACCACGTGACGCCCGGTGCCCCTTCCCGGCGTCCGCAACAGACAGGAGGCCTGATGGCGACGGTACCCGCGGGGCCGGACAGCGCCACGGTGCGCAAGGCGGCGTTCGCCAGCGCGGTGGGCAACACCATCGAGCTGTACGACTTTCTGATCTACGGCACCGCTGCGGCCGTGGTGTTCAACAAGCTGTTCTTCCCCGTCGGTGACCCGTGGGTCGGGTCCCTGCTCGCGTTCGCCACGTTCGGCGCAGGCTTCCTGGCGCGACCGCTGGGAGCGGGCGTGATCGGCCACTTCGGCGACGTGGTCGGGCGCAAGCTGATGCTGGTCATCACGCTGAGCGTGACCGGCGTGTGCACCGCGGCGATCGGACTGCTGCCGACCTACCAGCAGGTCGGGATCTGGGCGCCGGTGATGCTCGTGGTGCTGCGGCTGGTGCAGGGCTTCTTCCTCGGCGGCGAACAGGGCGGCGCTGTGCTGATGGCCGTCGAACACGCGCCGCCGCACCGGCACGGCTGGTACGGGGGATGGACCTTCCTAGGATCGCCGAGCGGCATGTTCCTGGCCACCGGCGCGTTCGCCGGCGCCACCGCGATCTCCGGGGACGCCATCCTCACCTGGGGCTGGCGGGTTCCGTTCCTGGTGAGCCTGGTGCTGGTGGGAGTGGGCCTGTACGTGCGGCTGCGGCTGGCCGAAAGCCCCGAGTTCGCGAAGATCCGGCAACGCGGCGAGCGCGCCCGGCTGCCCGTTGCCGAAGCGTTCTCCCACTCGTGGCGTCAGATCCTGCTGTCGGCCGGGGTGAACCTGGGGTTCAACACGTTCATCTTCATCCTGACGACGTTCCTGCTGACCTACGGCACCCAGAAGCTCGGCGTGACCCGCGACGTGATGCTGCTCGGAAGCCTGTGCGGGTCGGCGGCGCAGATCGCCGGGATCCTGCTGTTCTCGCACCTGTCCGACCGCATCGGCCGCACCCAGGTGATGCTCGGCGGCGGGATTTTCCTGGCGCTGTACGCGTTTCCGATGTTCTGGCTGCTGGACACTGCGAACCCGGCGCTGATCGTGCTGGCGATGACGCTGGGATATGCCGGTTCGGCGGCGGTTTTCGGGCCGATGGCGGCGTTCTGCGCCGAACTGTTCGCAACGAAGGTCCGCTACACCGGTGTTTCCCTGGGATACCAGAGCGGTTCGGTGTTGGGCGGCGGGTTGTCGCCGGTGGCGGCGACCGCGCTGCTCACGACCTCCGGCGGGGTGTCCTGGCCGATCGCGGCCTACCTGGTGATCGGGGCGCTGATCACGGTCACCTGCCTCGCCATCACGGGTGAACCGACCCGCTGGGCCCGCACGGACGAACCCGAACCCGCGACGACCTAATCGCTTGCTGGCAGGGAGGTTCTCCCTTTCTGCTGGACCAACCGTGCGCGATGATGACAGGAAGGTTCCCATGCTCCCGGCCCGGGACGCTGCCGTGACAGGAAGGTTCCCTTGCTCGCGTTGCCGGGTCACTCGCCGTAGAGCTGGTCGATGATGTCGGCGTACTTCTCGTGGATCACGCGGCGTTTGAGATTCAACGTCGGGGACAGCTCGCCGCCTTCGACACCCCACAACTGGTCGAGGGGAACCCGCGAGGCATTAACGCCAACGCTTCCGTTGCCCTGAATCCCACGGCCTTAGTTACCCAGGGGTGCTGGGGCGACGGGGAAGACGTCAAGGTCAGGTAGCCTCGGCGTCCAGCACCCCGACGTCACCGGTGCGCAGCCATCCGCCGGCGTCGGCGGCGGGCCTGATCGCCCCGTCGGGCTGCAGGTAGCCCGCGCATACCAGCGGACCGCGCACCAGTACTTCCCCGTCGGTGGCGGTGCGGACCTCGATGCCGGGCACGGCGCGGCCGACGGTGCCCGGGCGGTGGGTGCCCGCGTGGTTGGTTGTGACGCAGCCGGTGGTTTCCGTCATGCCCCAGAGCTCGAAGATGTCCAGGCCGATCGCGCCGAAGAACTCCAGCAGGGGGCCACGATCGGGGCGGGCCCCGCTGGCCGGCCACACGGCGTGGTCCAGCCCGATGCGGGCCCGCAGCCGGCGCAGCGCCTGCGGATCGGAGTGCCGCTCGGCCGGAACTTTCCGGGTCGCGGCGGCGAGCTTTCTCCCAAACCCTGGGCACGGCGAAGAAGAAGGTCGGCCGGGCGCGGACCAGCGCCGCGAGCATTCGGCCTTGATCGGCGCAGAAGCGCACGTGCGCGACATCGTGGATCGCCGCGTAGAGGCCGATCATCCGCTCCACGATGTGCGCCAGCGGCAGGTAGCACAGCCGCGGCGCGTGCCGCTCGGGCTTCGTGGCCTGGTGCAGCGCGGCCGCCGCGAAGCAGATGTTCAGGTGGGTGAGCACCACGCCTTTCTGCGCGCCTTTGGTTCCGGAGTTGTAGAGGATCGCGGCCGAGTGGTTCGGTTGGATCGCCGGCCACACCCGCTGCACCAGTTCGGGATCGTCGCGCAAGTGCTGCTCGCCGAGCCGCCACAGGCTTTCCCAGGTTCGGAACCGGTGATCGGCGGACACCATCGCCGCCTCGTCGAGCACCACGAGTTGCTCGATGGTGGACGTGTTGCGCAGCGACTTCGACCAGCGCCGCAACTGGTCGGCGCCCTCGAGCACGACCACCCGCGCCCTGCGGTGCTGGGTGATGTGGTGCGCCTGGTCCTGGCCGAGCGTGGGGTAGAGGGTGCTGGGCACCGCGCCGAAATGGGTGGCCGCGACGTCGATCAGCCAATGCCGGCGCGATTCGCCATCATGAGCAGCATCGTTTGGCCGCTTTGCAGGCCCATCGCCGCGAGCCCGGCGGCCAACGCGTGGACCTCGTGGTGCGCCTCGGCCCAGGTCCAGGTGCGTCCGTCGTCGGTAAGCGCCGGACGCTGCGGGAACGCCGCGGCGTTGCGCGAGAACAGTTGCGGGATGGTCGCTTCCAGCGCGGCGGTGGCCAGGCTTCCGAAACGCTCATTTGGCCCCCCTCGGCACCTTCGAAGTGGCGTGCGTCACGACGCGATGAAACCTCACCGGTGGCGTCGCTGACGAGCGTCCGAAAGCCGGAATCCGGTGGCGTGACCCGGTCAAATCAGACGTGATCGCGGATCACGTCGTTGACGGCCCGCTGGAATCCGTTCACCAGGACCTGGATGGTCAGCGGTCGCAGCTGGTCGGTCACGGCGCGGACCCGCTCGCGTTCGTCCTCCGGCCGGCCGCGCTCGACGTAGGGGCGCAGCACGTTCACGGCGAACAGCTCGCGCAGGTCGGCCGCGATCTGCGCGGTGTGCTGCTCGACGATCCCCTTGGCCTGCAACAGCATTTCCAGCGGCAGGTCGAGGGCCAGGATCTGCAACCCGACGCCCAGCATCGCCGGACTGGGCAGCCGGAGCCTCGCCGAGTCCGGAATCCGCTGCAGGATGCCGAGTTCGATGAGCTGCTCCACCAGCGCGTCGTCTAGGTGCCGGCCGGCGCGGCGGTCCAGCTCGTGCCGCTCCAGGTCTTCGGCGTGCTCGTCCGTCCACGGCGCGATCAGCGCGCGTTGCAGCGCGAGCTCGTCCGGCGAGGCGTCGGCCGGGATGCGCTCCAGGTGGCGCTCGATCGCCGACAGCGTGAAGCCGAGCGCCTGCAGTTCGCGGATCAGGTCGAGCCGGGCCAGGTGGTCGCCGCCGTAGAGGCCGAGCCGGCCCCGCAGCCGGGGCGGCGGCAGCAGGCCGCGCGAGGAGTAGAACCGGACGGTGCGCACGGTGACTCCGGCGCGGGCGGCCAGTTCGTCGATGGTGAGCTCTTCGTCCGCAGTTCGGAGCATGGCCGCAACGTTACTCCTCGATCGCTGTAACACCAACGGTGTCGCATCAATGCTGTGACCTGCGATTGTTCGGATTCCGGTGGTTGAAGGTTGATCACGGCGACTGACAGCAACGTAGCAGGTCAGCACGCATTTTCGTTGGCTTCGATTCCGGTTTCTGAAGGTGGCTGTTGGTCGCGGTCTGCCCCAAGACTTGCCCCAGCCGCCCCATGAATAACGGTAAGCGGTGGCGCTTGGCCAAGAGCCGCGATCACACGCGCCCTGACCGTTGGAGTCTGCTGTACGTACTCCCTGCTTTGCCTGATGTCTCCGTGCCCCATCACGTCAGCGAGCGCGAACACGTCCAGTCCGCCCTCTGCCGCACGCGTTGCGAACCCGCGCCGGGTTGCATACAGCGAAACGGCCGGAACCTCGGCCTTCTTCGATGCGAGCCGCACGCATGCTCCAACGCCGTCCGGGCGCATGGGCCGCCCTCGCTTAGACAGGAACACAAGCGCGCTCGCGCACTCAGTGCCGTCTGTGTGCTCTAGCCCGCATCCGTGCGTAAGGTTTCGGCCCTTGAGCTGGCGGTCGAGGATCTCGATTGCCTTGGGTGTCAACGGGACCGCACGAACGTCCTCGTCCTTCGGGAATGAGCGGATTACACGACGCCGTGCCACCAGGACCTCGCGCACCCACATCCAGCCGCGTTCCCGATCAACGTAGTTCGCGTGTAGGCCGCACAGTTCGCCGGGCCGAAGGCCGGTCTCTCCGCCGAAGTCGACGGCATCGCGGTAATCAGACCGTAGGTGCTCGCCCATCTTCTCAGCGTTTTCAGCGTCAAGATACGGCTTCGCCCGTTTCGATTTCTGGGCAGTTTGACCCCGACACAAGGGGAAGTCGTAAGGACGCCCGCATCCTTCGCGACGGTCATCGACGCCTGGAACACCGCGTAGATCCGGTGGACGTAGCTCGGCGCTGGTGGCCGACTGAGCTTCCAGCCGTCTACCCTGCCGTGCTCAAGATCGTTCACCCACTCCTGGACACCGTGCTCGGCGCTTCCCCTGGTGATGATCTGGTTCAGCGGAACCTTTCCCCATTTCGGCCGGAGATCGGCGGCACCTTCACCCGCGAGGGATACCGCCGCGGGCCGGGTGGCACGTCTACCCGTGCCACCGGTGGACCGGTTGCCTCGCAACGCCCGGTACTCGTCGGCGAGCACGGCCCCGAGCTACTGGTGCCGTCGGGTCCGGGCCGGATATTGCCGACACATCAAACCCGGCAACTGCTGGGGAAATCCGCGCCCGAGCGCGATCCCGCGCAACGGTCAACGGTCAACATCGGAACGTTCGTAGCGGCGCCCACCACCAGTCGCCCTACGACATCGCCGCCGATCTGGACTGGTTCGCGCGGTGGGGGTGGATAAATGACCGCGGGTGACCTGATCACCACCGACGGGCAAATCGAGTGGCGCGGCACCCTGCTCGGCGTCGACACCGCGTTCGGTCTGGTGCAGCTGGAAGGCTGGCAAGACCTGCCGGACATGCGCGACGGTGACGCCGAGCTGGCCAACTCCCACGGCTACCAGCCCGGTCAACTGCTGTCGGATCGGCGGATCATCACGCTGTCGTTCGAGCTCGGCGAAACCTCCGTCGCCGATTTCCGGGCCGCCGAGCTCGAACTACGGCGCATCACCGCACCCGATGAAAACCCCGCCGAGGAACCGCTTGTGGTGCAGTGGCAGGGCATCAAGGCGATGGTGATGGCGCGGTGCGTGCGCCGGCTGATTCCTACCTCGGTGGAGTACTACTACGGGCTTACGCGCGGCGCGATCCAGTGGCGCGCGACCAACCCGCGGTTGCTGCACCTGCCGCAGCAGTCGTTCACCACCAGCCCGCCGACCGCCGGCGGTGGTGGCCTGGTGTGGCCGCTGGTGTGGCCGCTGGTGTGGGGCACGGCGCAATCCGGCGGCGGGCTCGTCGTCACCAACGACGGCAACGCCCACGCACAACCGATTTGGCGCATCACCGGACCCTGCACGCGGCCGGTGATCCGCAACGCCGACACCGGCGCCGAGCTCGTATTTGATGAGACCTACACGCTGCCCGAAGGTCAAACCCTGGTGTTGACCACACAGGACAAGTCCGTGCTGCTGTCCACCGGCGTCAGCCGCAGCAACCGCTTGGAACGCCGGCAGTGGTTCACGCTGCCGCCCGGCGACACCCGCGTGCGCTTCGAAACCTCGGACGGCACCGGACAGCTCGAATGCCTCTACTACCACACGAGTTTCTGAGGGGGTTGCCGTGGCCGAACGCCATTCATGGGCCGTGCAGCAAGTCGCCGGCGCCGGACAGCAGACCGTCGAAGACGGCCGGATCACCGTCGCGGCGCTGGCCACGCCCAGCGGACAGATCACCTCCCGCACCGGGCTGTTTCCCGCGGCGTCCGCGCCCGGCGCGGTGACCGCGACCAGCCCGACCGCGAACGGTTTCGTGCACGTCGCCCCGTTCCGAGCCGTGGTGCAGTCCAGCCGCGGCGGCGGGGCCTACATCATGTGCTTGGACGCGGTGAAGGACATCAACGTGCTTGGCACGGCGCCCGCCGACGCGTCCAACCCACGTAACGACCTGATCGTGTTTCAGCAGTCCGACGCCTACTTCGGCGACGCGAATTCGGACATGGTCGTGCGGCACATCGTCGGCACCCCGGCCGCGACCCCCGTCGATCCGCCCGTCACCGGCAGCGCCGATTACATCGCGCGAGCGCGCATCGTGGTGCCCGCGAACGCCACCACGATCACCACCAGCAACATCACGAACTTCGACACGGCGCGGACTGTCGCCGCCGGCGGCATCCTGCCCGTCACCGACGCCACCGCCCGCAGCGGCGTGACCAACCCCTACGCCGGGCAGGCCGTGTACCGCTTGGACACCAAGCGCGTCGAGGTGCACGACGGCACCGACTGGCGGGTGCCGAGCATCCCTGTTGTGGCCGCCACGTCCGAGATCAGCAACCCGATCACGGGTCAGCTGATCATGTTGTCGTCAACGAACATCGTGCAACGCTGGACCGGCTCAGCGTGGGTGGACGCGTTCCCGATCGGCGGCACCCCCAACGCCACCCGCCATGAGGCGCGCTACTACCGCGCAACGACACAGCCGGCGCAGGGCATCCCCAACAACGCCGACCAGCGCGTGCACTTGCCCGACGCCGACTACATCAGCGATGACGTGTCGGTCGCCGCGGTGTCCGCCGGGACCGAATTCACCTTGAACCGCTCGGGACTGTGGCACCTGGCGGCCAACATCCGGTTTGTGCCGTCGGCGTCGGCGGCGGAACGGGCGGTCGCGATCGGCACCAGCCCCACAACAAGCCGCTACGGGCAGGCCGGCAGCGACCAAACCGGCGAGCCGGCGACCTTGAGCTGTTCGACTACGCGCCGGTTCACCGCCGGCGAAAAGGTGTCGGTGTGGGCGTTCCAGAACACCGGCGCCACATTGAACCTCGACCCGCTGGGCAACGGCATCAACTGCTCGTTGACATGGCTGCGGGGGTGAACGGGTGGCGCTCCCGGTCTACACGTACGCCATCGCCGACCTGCGCACTAACACCCTGTTGGAAGAACTGCCGCTGACGTCGGCGCGGTTCAACAAGCCCTTGAACGGCAGCGGCCGGTTCAGCGCCAGGTGGAAGCTGGACGAGCGGTCCGGGCATCTCGACCCGCACGACCTCACGATGCCCGCCCGCCGCGTCGTCTACGCGTTTCGGGACTCCCGGCCGATGTGGGGCGGAGTGCTCTGGTCCCGCGCCTACGATTCCGAGTCCGACACGGTGGAGATCGGCGCCGGCGAGTTCTGGTCGTACTTCGATCACCGCAAGGTCCTGCCGGTACTCCCGGGTTCACCAGGACTGACCACGGTGGCCGGGCTGGCGACCACCTACACCGGGCTCGATCAGAATGAGATCGCCCGCCGACTGGTTGCCCAGGCGCAGGCTCACACCGGCGGTGACCTCAAGATCGAGTTCGACGACTCGACGTCGAACACGCTGCGCGACCGCACCTACAACGGCTACGACCTGACCGATGTAGGTGAGGCACTGCGCAACCTGTCGAACGTCATCGACGGCCCCGACATGGTCTTCGACGTGCTGCCCAGCGCCACCGGCGCGCCGCGGCGCATCCTGCGCATCGGCACACCGTGGCTCGGCCAACAGGGCTCGTCGCACGTGTGGGAGCTCGGCGGCAACGCCATCCGCTACACCTGGCCCACCGACGGGACCCGCATGGCCACCCGCGCCTACGCCGTCGGTGAAGGCGTCGACCTGGGCACGCCCATCGCGGTAGCCGAGCAGGCCGAGCGCTACGCCCAGGGTTTCCCGGTGCTCGAGCTGGAACGCGACTACTCCGGCGCCGAGTCCGAGTCGACGTTGGCCGGCCACGCGCAAGCCGACCAGCAAGCCGCCCGCATGCCGGTCGTGCTGCCCACGATCGAAGTGCGCGGCGATATCCCACCGACCGCAGCCGACATCAACCGCGGCGACGACGGCTGGCTTGTCGTGCCGCCGGATCGGTTCCACCGCAACGGTTTCGAAGGCGCGGTCCGCGTGATCGACATGGAGTTCCGGCCGTCCATCGACGCCGAGCGCGTCACGTTGACGCTGGCGCCGCTGCTCGACGGCGTGGCGTAGAGGGGGGACACGTGGGACAGGTCAACCAACCGTCCAACCTGCTGGACCGCATCAAACGCGCGGAGCAGCAGATCCAGCGGCTGTGGAAGTCCGTGGGGTTGGCGTCGGCGACGATCAGCCGCGGCGGCTTGACGCTGCTACAGGACGCGTTCCTGCGGATGGTCGACGACAACCAAACCGAAGTCCTCTACATCGGACCGGACAACACCGGCAAACAGGTGCTCACCATCCGCCGCCGACTGGATGGCCGTAGAGCTGACCACGACCACATCGGGCACCGGCGTCATTGCCTGTCAGCCGCTCGGCTGCTATCTGCACCAAACCGCTTGAACCTCACCACCGGAGAGCCCCCAATGACCCCGGCCGACAACGGCGTAACGATCACGCTTTCCCAGATGTACGGAGAAATGCAAGCCATGCACGGCGAAGTCCGGGAAATGCGGACCGAGCTGCGCGCCGGGCTCGCGACCGTGTCCGACCACGAAACCCGGCTGCGCACCCTCGAACGCAAGGTGTGGGCCGCCGCCGGCGCGTCCGGGGTTCTCGGAGCGATCATCACCGCCCTCCTGGCCGCATACACCAAGAACTTCGGGATGTGATCGCATGTCCTGGCGCGTAGCGCGCTCGCTGGAAACCCTGCGCGAGCAGCTCAACACCGCATTCCCCGGCCGCAGCAAGGCATCCGACGGCAGCATCGGCGACGCCGCGCACGCCTCCCGCAGCAGTGACCACAACCCGTGGTGCGTGGTCGATGGCATTGGCGTGGTCACCGCCCGCGACTTCACCCACGACCCGGCCCACGGCATGGACATTGACCGGATCACCGACGAACTCGCCGCGAGCCGCGACCCGCGGATCAAATACCTCATCGCCAATGGGTTGATCCTCGACTCACGTCCGGGAAACAACCCGTGGAAGTGGACGCCCTACACCGGCGCGAACCCGCACCGCAAGCACTTCCACATCAGCGTGGTTCCCGAGCTGTGCGACGACGACCGCCCATGGACCCTGCCCAGTTTCAACACCAACACCGCACCGGACAGCCAGGAGGATGACGTGTCTTACGAAGACGCGAAGCGAGCGATCGTCGACGTGCTGTGGCGCGAACTGCACCCGTCGCGCGTAGCCGGATCCGAAGTCAAGCTCAGCATCGCGGACGCAGCCTTCAACGGCGACGCCTACGGCTTCCAGAATCGCGCCCTGCTCGCCGCCCAGTCCGAGGCGATCCGCACGCTGGCCGCCGCAGTCACCGGCAGCGAATTCGACGCCGACGAGCTGATCGCGCGCATCGGCGAAACCGTACGCACCACCATTGCAGACGCCACTGTGCAGGTGGACGTGAACGTGGCGCGGAGGGACACCAATGTCTGACCAGTTCCGTTCGTGGCTGCGGACCGTGGTGCCCGGCGCCTGGTCCACCCTCGTGGCCTATCTGGTCACCCTCGGCGCGCCCGAGTGGCTGACCGGCCCGCTTGGCGCGGCCGGTGACGTCCTGGTCGTGCCCGTCGTGCTCGGCGCCGTCTACGCGCTGCTGCGTGTCGTCGAACCGCACCTGCTCGCGTGGCTGACTCGGCTACTCCTGGGCTCCGCGAAGCCGCCCGTTTACACGCTGGACTCGCGCCGGGCCGCCGAGTAGCCTCGTCGCAGCCCGGCCGCTGCACGGCCGGGACCAAGCAGACTCCCCCGCATCCGTCCGGTTCGCCCGGTCGGATGCGGGGGCGATTTCGTCTTTCACGGTTCTACCTGCTCTCGAGCAGGGTGCGCGCGTGTGCGCGCAGGGCGTCGGCGAACTCGTGGCGCTCGTCCATGTCCACGCGGTGTAGGAGTCGGGCGGTGGCGTAGAGCTGCGCGACGCGCCCGGTCGGCGAGTCGAGGACGTCGCGGAAGATCGCCCGCACGTCGCGGTAGGTGGTGGGGGCGAGCACGCTGCAACACAGTAGGGTCGCCGCGTCGGTCCCGGCTGGGCCGCGTCCCCAGCCTTCCCAGTCCAGTAGCCCGAACTCGGGTTGGAGAAGGTTGTTCCAGTGCAGGTCGCTGTGGACGGTTTCCCACTGGCCGACGTGGGCGTCGAGCTGGTCGCCGAAGGCGCTGCGGATTCGGTGCGACACCCATTCCTGATTCGCGTGGATGCGGTGGGTGGGCGTGGCTGCCAGGGTGGCCAGTGTGCGCCGCAGCGCCGCCCACCACGCAGGGTCGAGGCGCAGGTGATTGGTGGGGGCATCGGTTGCCGAGCACGGTCGGCCCTGCAGTCGGGTTGCGAGCTCGGCGCGCTGCTGGCGTCCCTCGGCCCATTCGACCGTGTCGAGTACGCGCGGTCTCGGGATGCTGGGTGGAAGCGCGTTCGCGTCGGTGTTACCGGTCCAGAACTCGCCGTGTGCCCATTCCGGGAACTCGGAGACCACGCGCAGCCACCGGGCCGCGCCGTCGCCGTCGCGGGCGGGCGCGCCGATCGAGCGCAGCCGCCACCCGAATACCGGGTCGCCGGTCAGGGTCACCCCGAAGTGCGCGGCGGCGCGGTCGAGGTTGGCGCGCATCCACTCGGCGAACCGCCTGTCGGCATCGGCGACTTCGGCGTCGGTCGGCATCACTGGTCGACGATGTGCCGCAGGTAGCTGTCCGGGTTGGCCATGTATCGGCGCCAATGGTCGACGAGGTCGAGCTCATCCCACTTGACCCGCCGGGTGCCGTGCTCGCCGACTTCGATGATGTCCGCGCCGGGTGTGGCTGCCAGGATTGGCGAGTGCGTCGCGCACACCACCTGGGCGCCGCTTTCGCAGAGCTGGTGCATCAGCGCCACCAGCCGTAGACAGGACTCGAAGGACAGCGCCGCCTCGGGTTCGTCCATCACGTAGAACCCGCGATCTTGGAACATCGACCCGAACACCGTCAGGAAGCCCTCGCCGTGCGACATCGTTGAGGTGTCCTCGTCCCAGTACCCGTACATGCCGCTGACGGTGTTCATCAGTCCGAACGCGGTCTCGGCGCGAAGAAAGAACCCCTTGCGCCGCGACCGGGGACCGGACAACATCCGGCCTCCGGCGGGGGTGGTTTCCAACTTCAGCACATCACCCAACGGCGTTTTGGGCCGGTCGTTGACGTACTTGCGGCCTGCTCGTCCGCCGTGCGCATCCAGCTTGAAGGCCTCGGCGATGGCCTCGACTAGCGTGGACTTCCCGGACCCGTTCTCGCCGACGAGCATGGTCACCGGCGCCTCGAACGTCAGGCCGTGCTCGGCGAGCTCGGCCACGCAGGGCACCGTGTACGGCCAGGCGTCGAACGAGTCGGGTCGCAAGGCTTCGGGGATGAAGGCGCGGCGGACGAGCATTCAGCCTTTCCTATCGACGGTAGTCAGGTGCGCAGGCTCCGACCGGTAGGCAGTTGTTCGCCGGAACGCACGCCGGGCTGCACGACGGCCCGCATTGAGGGTCGCACATGTCTGGCACGCACGGTGCGCGCCGCGCGTCAAAGTGGACGCGCAGTGCCGCACCCGTCTCGGCCATCTGCGGACCGTCCAGGATTTCGGTGAGCGCACGATCACGCACGTTGCCCATCGGCATCCACCGGGAGAACACGCACGGCCACACCTCGCCCGTCGGCGAGACCGCGATCTTACCGTCGCCGCAGTGCCCGCACAGTTGATCGAGGCCCGCCTGTCCGGTACGCACTCCACGGCCGACCTGCCGCAGATGGTCGATGCCGATCTCGGTCACCCCGAGCTCGCGCAGCTCGGCGACGGCCTGGTCGCTACGCTGCCCGTCCCACAGGTTCACCACCCCGACCCGCAGCGGGATCGAACGGCGGATCGCCTCATGGATGTTGGCCTTGGTGCGCTCGTAGGTCGGACGTCGGGTGATCTCGGCGTGTTCGCCGGGGTCGGTGGAGTAGTACGACGTCGCCAGCCGCACACCCGGCTGCGCGAGCACCTCCCACAGGGCGGGTCTGATGTGCACCAGGTTCGAGAACACCTCGACCTCGACGTCGCGGTGCCGAGCGTGCTCGATCAACACTGGCAGAGACGGGTGTAGCGTCGGCTCACCGCCGATGAACTGCACCATGCGCGCACCGATGCCCACCGCCTGGTCGATCACGTGGCACCAGTCCGCCTCACTCATCTCCCCATGATCACCAGCGGGGCCCGATTCGGCATAGCACTGCACACACTCCAACTGACATTTGCCTGTGATCTCCAACCACACGAACGAAACTTGGTCCACAGCTTCCCTCTGATTTCGCCGCTTGCACTGTCGTTCGTTCCATGCGATGCCTTGTCTGGACACCGCTGATCGGGTACCCCGGCGCGCGGAGAACCGGTTGCGGCGCACTGCCGCGCGTCGATTCACATCAGCCACAGCAGGAATTTGGGGAGCTACCGCGCGCCGGGGCTTGGAACCGGACGGGTGGTGCACCGAGGGGCGGCACACCACCCGTCCGGGGCGGTTCGGTGCCGGTCGGGGATCACGGCACCGAGCCGGGTCTACAGGCTTTGCAGGGCGGCGAGCAGCCGCCGCAGCATTCCGGGGTGTCGTGCCATCGCTTCCCGGTCATCGACCGGCAAACCTGACTCGACCAGTGGCAGGTGCCGGGTTTCCTCGAGGGCGAGCGCATCGGCCAGATCGCCGCGCATGACGACCGGCTCGCGGAGCCGATGCCGGCCATGTCCGCGCGTCTCGGCCTCCACCCGCGCGACCAGATAGGCAACCGTTAATGCACCCTCGCCGCTACCGGCGTGCCGTGCCGGGGCGTAGTAGAACGTCGCCCACAGCGCGAGCCCGCCGACGCCGAGCAGGCCGCTTGCGATCAACGCGGCGATCATCGCTTTGCCTCCGATAGGTCGATGACAAGCGGTTTCTGCGCGGCCCCTTCGCCGCGCAGTGCGGCGGCTACCGTCGCGAGCTGGTCGCCGAGTTTCCGGATTTCGGCGTCGCTCCATCGACCGCGCTCAACGTCGTCGGCGGCGTAGCCGAGCATCAGGATCGTGGCGCGGATCATGCGCGCCTTACGGGCGTGATCGGTGCTCACGTTCATCGCGCACCCGCCATCGGGACACCGGCGAGCTTGTGTGCCTTGACGTTGCAGTCGGGGCACGTGTCCCACAGCCATGCGAGTTCGGTGTTATCGGCGATCAGCTGGTGGCCGCACAGCGTCGCCACGCATATTCCGGTGGGGTAGCCGCTGGTGGGCTTGGTGTCGGTGCTTGCGTGCCGTGCGCCGTCGGCCGGAACCCAACTGAACGGATGTGGTCGGTACATCACAACACCTCTCGTGAGGTCGTGGCGGGACCGGTGGATCCGGGGGGTGCTGCCCACCGGTCCCGCCTTCGGGGTGCCGTGCGCCGCGCTCGGGGACGCGTCGCTACAGGGCAAAGATCACGATCGGGCGAGTGATCCCCATGGGTGCCTCCCCGATAGGCTGCGGTGCGACTGGATCAAATGGAACACAAGCCACAATTGTGGATCTGATCCACATCTGCAATAGCCCAGATGGGCGATTAGCGATCTTTGGCGAGTGCCTACGATTGGTGCGTGACCCGATCCACGAGCGGAAGCCCGAAGGCTCGCACCCTGGGCGCTGAACTGCGCAGAGCTAGAGAAGCCGCGCATGTGGGCGTGCGTGAACTGGCGCGGCGGCTACAGAGAGCCCATGCATGGGTGAACCGCACCGAGAGTGGCGTTCGCGCTATCACGCCCGAAGACGTGACCGGTATCGCGGTCGCGCTCGGCCTGTCCACCTCTGAACGTGAACGGCTGGTCGAGTTGGCGCGGGAAGACGACGGCCCGAACTGGCTTCGAGCGGGCATACCCGGCGTTCATCAAGAACTCGTCACGCTCATCGAGTACGAGCGCACCGCGTCCAAAATCGTTGAGGCTGCGCCGCTACTGGTGCCGGGTCTGTTGCAAACCTCGGAGTACGCACGTGCTGTCATGTCGGGCACGCCAGGTCCGGACATGGAAACCCGCATCGCGATGCGAGCGAGCCGACGCGACATTCTGGTCAAACGGAACCCGCCTGCGTTCGAGGCCATCCTCATGGAGCGGGCGCTGGCCGACCCGATCGACGATCCAGAGGTGATGGTCGACCAACTGCGACACCTGCAGAAAGTCGCCGAGCTGCCCAACGTGACCCTTCGAGTTATCCCGTCGATGCTGAGGCAGTGGACGCCAGTCCACAGCGGACAGTTCATGATCTTCGAGTTCCCGAAGGCCGCGCCCATCGTGCATCTGGAGCACCTGGGATCAGCAGCGTTCCTGACAGCGGCCAACGTAGTGGACACCTACCAGGCCGCGCTGGGTACCCTCCGGCACGCGGCGATGAATCCCGAGGAGTCAGTCGAGTTCATCGCCGCGTGTGAAACGAAAACCGAGGAGAACATACAGTGACATACCAGCCCACTGGATGGCGCAAGTCTAGCCGGTCCAGCAACAACACAGCATGTGTCGAGGTCGGGCGTGTTGCCGATGGTGCCGCGGTGCGCGACACCAAGAACCGTGCCGCTGGATACTTCACCGCCAACCGCGAGAAGTGGTCGGCGTTCGTCGCCGCGATCAAGGGCGGCAGGTTCGACGCCTGACCCACAACAAAGAAGCGCCCGCCCGGTAGTCCTGGTACCGGGCGGGCGCTTCCGTTTTTGCGGTCACCACCGCCAGTAGTAGCGGCCGTGCGCTGTCCATTTGGTTGGGGCGTACTGGGAGATGTGGAAGGCCATGCCCTTGCCTTTGGCGATGAACTGGTCGCGGCGCAGCTTCTCCCGCAACACGCCGTCGTAGTGCCCGTTGTCGTCGAGCCACCGTTCGTACTGCTTTAGGCACGGCTGATTGGAGTGGTACGGGTTCGAGCACGGGGCGGGCGGGAACCAGAGCTGTTCGTGCCGGAAATGGATCACGGTGCCGGTGGACTCTTCCGTGATCGTGCCCTCGGCGATCAGGCACACGATCGACGTCGGCACCTGCCACGGCACGTAGTGCTGCCGGTCGCTGTCCGATGGCAGCGGGCGCCGGTTCGTGCAGTCGAGCCCATTGCCGATCATCTCCGAGTCGACGCGCTGCCGGTAGTACGTTCCGTTGTCCGACCACCCGTCCAACAGCACCCACTCGCCGGAGCTGATGAACCGCTCGGAAACGTCGGGCGGCCACGTGGCCGGGTCACCCCACGCGATGCGCGAGTCAACACCGCTGCTCTGCGGTTCCCACGTCCACTGATTCCGCCACCCGGCAGCATCGTGCATGTTCGCGTCTTCCGACCAGAACTGTCCGGCCGATCGCGTGCCGGCCATCGAGTAGTCCGCATACGTCTCGGCCGTGGCTGCGCTGGCCGTCGGCGTCCCGGCCAGCAGGGCGCCCACCACCAGGAGCATCCGCCCGAGTGTCCGCGCCGCCCTCATGAGGCACGCCCCGGCGACTGGTCGAGGAGCACCGCCGGGCGCGGCACCCATGGCTCACCGGCGATCGGCTCCCATGCCGTGACTCGCGGGCCGTTTCCGATACCGGCGATCAGACGCCCGACATCGGTGCGCGCGAGGTGGCCTGCTGCGGCTTGCCACGTCGGGTATGCCCGGCGGCTGACGCGCTCGATGCCGAACCGCGGCGGCCGGTCCACGGTGCTCGGTTGCCAGGTGAGCAGCCAACGCCACCCGTCCGACTGGTGCATGAGCCACCCGGCGTACTGGCCGCGGTACATCAGGAGGTAGCCGTGCTGGAAGTCACGGCCGCGGATGCGGGCGGCCGTCCAGCCATTGGCGGTGACGTGCTGCGGCTCTGGCTCGCGAAACCGGCGGCTCATCGCACACCCCCGAACCGGCGCAGCACCAGCAGCGCTCCGGTGCCCATGACGACGCCGAGGCTCCACCCGGCCACGGCCGAGATCACGCGCGCTTGGTCCGCGGCGACGATGGTCAACAGGGCGCACGCCAGCTCAGGACCGAAGTGCAACAGCATGGCCGCCGCCATGACGATGACGACGACGCAGCCGTAAGCGACCGCGATCAGAAGTTCGAGTCGCGCGCTCATCGGATCACCACCGGCGGCTCCGGCGCGGGCACCGGTGCGGCAGGCTTGGTCGGCAGCAGCGGTAGCTCGATGTGCCGGTCGGGAGCAGGGACGGCATCGCCAAGACCAGGGCCACTGCGGAGGTGAGGGAGAGGACCAAGCACGCGGCTCGGCGCATGCCTGGTATCTGGTGAAGCATGTCTGCCCCAAATCTGCCCCAAACGTAGGGGCTTTCGGGCAGGTCAAGGCCTTGACTGCCGTAACACCAACGGTGTAACACTAGATTCGTCGCAATGCTTGTGATGCGCGGCACAGGCTGCGGAGAGGTGTGGCGTGACAGGTACAGGCGGGCCGCTGGCCGGGATCAAAGTCGTCGAACTCGCAGGGATCGGGCCCGCCCCGTTCTGCGCAATGCTGCTGGCCGACCTCGGTGCCGACGTGGTGCGGGTGGACCGGCCCACCGCCGTCGGCGGCAAGACCGATCTGCTCAACCGCGGCAAGCGCTCCGTGCAGGTGGACCTGAAGCACGAGCGCGGCGCGGAGGCGGTGCTGGCGCTGGTCGAGCAGGCGGACGTGCTGCTGGAAGGGTTGCGTCCCGGCGTCACCGAACGCCTCGGGGTGGGGCCGGAGCAGTGCTGGGCCGTCAACCCGAAGCTGGTCTACGGGCGCATGACCGGCTGGGGGCAGCAGGGGCCGTTGGCGTCCACCGCCGGGCACGACATCGACTACATCTCGCTGACCGGCATGCTGCACGCCATCGGCCGAAAGGGTGGTCCGCCGCAGGTCCCGGCGAACCTGCTCGGCGATTTCGGCGGCGGCGCGATGTACCTCGCGGTCGGCGTCCTCGCCGCGCTGCTGGAGGCCCGCACCAGCGGCCGCGGCCAGGTCGTGGACGCGGCCATTGTGGACGGTGCGGCGCACCTGGGGACCATGCTGTTCGGGTTACTGGCCAACGGCGGTTGGCGCACCGAGCGCGGCACGAACCTGCTGGACAGCGGAGCCCCGTTCTACGACGTCTACGAAACCTCGGACGGCGAGCACGTTTCCGTCGGCGCGCTGGAACCGCAATTCTACGCCGAACTGCTGGACCGGCTGGGCCTGGCGGGCGAGGTGCCAGACCGCGACGACCCGGCGAACTGGCCGGAGCTGAGGGGACGGTTCGCCGCGACCTTCCGGCAGCGCACCCGGCAGGAGTGGGCGGAGGTGTTCGCGGACTCCGACGCGTGCGTCGCCCCGGTGCTCTCCATGTCCGAAGCCGAAGTCCACCCCCACATGTCGGCCCGCGAAACCCTCGTCCGGCGAGACGGCGCCCTGCAACCGGCGCCCGCGCCGCGGTTCAGCCGGACCCCCAACCCGCCGCCCGGACCGGTGGCCGAGCCCGGCGCCGACACCGAAGCCGTGCTGCGGGACTGGAAGATCCCGTCCGAACTGCTCGGCTCCGGCGCATTCGGTCTGGGGAAGCCATGAACGTCTCCGCCCCGGCAGCGCGCCGACCGGGCGGGGGGTGGCAGGAAGGTCCCCTTCCTCGCACCGGCCCCCACCCGCGCCCCAGGCGTGCCCGCGGCTGGACCAGGCCGGTCGGTGACAGGAAGGTTCCCATGCTCTCGCCGCACCGGGGCTGGGGTGACAGGAAGGTTCCCTTCCTCGCACGACCGGCGCGAGCACCGAAAGATCAGGAGGCGTCAACCGATGCGCAGGGAGTTGTTCGAGCCCGAACACGAGGCGTTCCGCGAGACGGTTCGCACCTTCGTCAACAAGGAACTGGTGCCGCACATCAAGGAGTGGGAGACCGCCGGGGTGGTCAGCCGCGAGGCGTGGCTGGCGGCCGGATCGCAGGGGCTGCTGGGCTTCGCCGTTGACGAGCAGTACGGCGGCGGTGGCGTCGACGACTTCCGGTTCAACGTGGTCTTCGACGAGGAACTCGTCAACGCGGGCATCTCCGGCTTCGGTTCCCTGCTGCACAACGACATCATCGCGCCCTACCTGATGGCGCTTGCCGACGAAGAGCAGAAGCAGCGCTGGCTGCCCGGGTTCTGCCGGGGCGAGATCATCACCGCGATCGCCATGACTGAGCCGGGCGCGGGCAGCGACCTCCAGGGCATCCGCACCACCGCGGTGCGCGACGTTGGGGGCGCCTCCCGCTCGAGCGAAGCCGCGAGTGGGGGAGACTTCATCCTCAACGGGCAGAAGACCTTCATCAGCAACGGCATCCTCGCGGACCTGGTGATCGTGGTGGCCCGCACCGACCCGGACGCCGGACATCAGGGCATCAGCCTGCTGGTCGTGGAGCGCGGCATGCCGGGCTTCGAACGCGGCCGCAACCTCGACAAGATCGGCCTGAAGTCGCAGGACACCGCGGAACTGTTCTTCAACGACGTGCGGGTGCCGGCGCGCAACCTGCTCGGCGAGGAAGGCCAGGGCTTCATCTACCTGATGCAGAACCTGCCGCAGGAGCGGCTGTCGATCGCGGTGGCCTCGGCCGCCACCGCCGAGAAAGTCCTGTCGATCACCAAGGACTACTGCCGCGACCGCACCGCTTTCGCCCGCCCGATCGGCAAGTTCCAGCACATCCGCTTCGAGCTGGCGGAGATGGCCACCGAGGTCGAGATCGGCCGGGTGTTCACCGATCGTTGCATCATGGACCACGTTCGCGGTGAACTGGACGTCGAGCACGCCGCGATGGCCAAGTGGTGGCTCAGCGAGTTGAACAAGCGGGTCGTGGACCGCTGCCTGCAGCTGCACGGCGGCTACGGCTACATGACGGAATACCCGGTCGCCAAGGCGTATCTGGATTCCCGGAGCCAGACGATCTACGGCGGCACCACCGAGATCATGAAGGAGATCATCGGGCGGTCGATGGGATTCTGACGGTCGTGAGCGCCGCCGCGCTCACGAGAGAGGCAGGGCGCCATGGATTGGATCGTCGCTCCCGACGGTGCCGGGCGCGCACTGCCCGACGTCCTCCCGTCGCTGCTCGGCGCGATGGGCGTGACCGGGTTCGCCGACACCATCGGGTTCCCGGCCTGCCGCACCGCCGGGGTGCTGCTGATCGACGGTCTCGGCCGGGACCTGCTGCAGGAGCACGCCGGGGACGCGCCGTTCATGGCTAGCCTGCTGACGACGCCACCGCTGAAGGCGGGTTTCCCGACGACGACGGTCACCAGCATCACCTCGCTGGGCACCGGCCGGTGCGCGGGCGAGCACGGTCTCGTCGGCTACAGCTTCGCCGAGCCGTCGGGCGGCCTGTTGCATCCGCTGAGCTGGGGAACGCACGGCACGGTCGGCGATTCCACCGGAGGCCGTCGAAGTCTGCTCGACCAGTGGCCGCCGGAGCAGGTGCAACCGACGCCGACGGTGCTGGAACGGGCGGTCGCGGCGGGCGTCGAAGTCCGGACCGCCGTGCCGGCGGAGTTCAAGAACACGGGGCTGACCAGGGCAGCGTTTCGCGGCGGGGATTTCCGGGGCTTGCGGGCCCTGGGCGATCTCGCAGCCGAGCTGCTCGCCGCGCTGAGTGCCGGCGGCCCGGCGCTGAGCTACGGCTACCACGGTCATCTCGACCTGCTCGGGCATGTGCACGGCCCGGGCTCGTTGCCCTGGCGCCTGCAACTGACCGTGCTCGACCGGCTGGTTGCGACGCTGGCCGAGCGGCTCCCGCCGGGCGCGGTGCTGGCCGTGATCGCCGACCACGGCATGGTCCAGGTCGACCCGGTTGAGGCAATCGATGCAGACACCGACCCGGCGCTGCAAGCCGGTGTGCGGTTGCTGGGCGGCGAAGTCCGTGCCCGCCACGTCTACGTCGAGCCCGGTGCGCTGGCCGATGTGCATGCCGCGTGGTGGGAGACGATCGGCGACCGGGGCGTGGTGCTCACCGGCGAGCAGGCTATCGACGAGGGCTGGTTCGGTCCCGTGGTGGCCGATTCGGTGCGCCCGCGCATCGGGGACGTGCTGGCGATCATGCGCGATTCCGGGGTGATCCGGTCGGTGGTCGAGCCAGGCGAGTCCGCGCTGCGCGGGCACCACGGGTCGCTCACCTCGGCCGAGCAGTTGGTGCCGGTGCTCGTGCTGGGCGGGTGAGGGTCGATGTGCGACGAAGGGCTGTTCGGGCCGCAAACCGTGACCTGGCAGCTGCACGCCGATCCGGCGATGTGGGTCGCCGGCATCTGCAGCCTCTACCTGCAGGCGCTGCATCCCCGCGTGGTGGCGGCGGTCGTGCAGAACTCCCGGTTCCGGGAAGACCCTCTGGGCCGCCTGATGCGCACGGGGAACTTCGTCGCCACGACGACCTACGGCACCACGACGGAAGCCGAGTCCGCTGCCGAACGGGTCCGCCGGGTACACCGCACGCTCCGCGCGACTGATCCGCGCACCGGCGCCGAGATCCGCCTGGACGATCCTGACCTGCTGCGCTGGGTGCATTGCGCCGAGGTCGCCTCGTTCGCAAGCGTGGTTCGGCGCGCGGGATTCCCGCTGACCGAAGCGCAACTCGACCGGTACTTCGAAGAACAGCGCCGGGCCGCCGCGCTGGTCGGGCTCGACCCCGCGGAGGTGCCCGGATCGAGCCGCGAGATGGCTGAGTACTTCGACCAGGTCCGGCCCGAACTGCGGCGGACGGATGATTCGGACCTGGTCTACCGGTTCCTGCACCAGCCGTTCGCGCCATGGTGGCTGCTGCCGGTGAACCTCGGCTACCTGCCCCTCGGGCACCTCGCGTACTCGGTGCTGCCGGGGTGGGCGCGGAAGCTCCACGGCCGCCCGGCGTATCCGGTCCCGGTGGTCGCGGCCGGGCTGTGCGGGTTCCGCGCGGCGGGGCTGGCGGTCCCGGACCAGCTGCGCTTCCGCTATCCGGGAGACCACGTGCAGCGCGCGGTGGACCGCCTGGGCAAGACGGCCCTGCCGTCGATCAAAGCCCTCGCCCACCTGTGAAGCCCACCGCCGACGACTGGCCGAGCTACGTGCCGTCAGTTGTAAGCTCGCGGCGCGACGCGACGAACTGACTTCCGCCCTGCCCGCAGGGGTCCACTTTGGACACATCAACCGTGACCCGTCGGTGCCCACCCCGGCAATTCGATGCCCCGCCAGGCTCGCGCCATGCGTCTACCAGGTAAGACGACTTCTCGCTCCTGAAACCAGGCGGCGGGCCAACACATGCCACGGACACAAGCGCACTCAATCTAGGACTTTCGTGCACCCGGCGATCTTGGGCTATCGTGCCGCCGCGCTTGCTCTATCGCACGAAACGTATCGAAGAATTGATCTTCCGGCCCACTCATCTCCCGATTCTTTGATTTCTTGCATCCGGATTCCCTGCAGCGGAGAACAAGGATTCACTCGATTGCGAAGACATGACCAGAAAGTGAACACCAGTGAATTCCGTGACGTCGAGAACCTGATCGCCGATCACTATACATTGCGCATCCGCGACGCCCGCCATTGAGACGACCGGCAGGGAACATATACGAGATTCCCCGCTCGCCGGTTTCGAAGCTGGGCCGAGTGCCAGCACCCCGGCGGATGCGCCGTGATGTACGCCAACATCGGTCGTGACGCGTCGCGCGACTACCACCACGTTTCGGCCCACCACAGGAAATCCGTGGCCCGGAAGATCGAGCAGCTCGGCGTCGCCAGGATCGATCCGCGCGACCGGGCCGAAGATTCGGGTGAGTGGCAGCGGCTGCTCGATTACCAATGTCTGGTCAGGAACTCGTTCGCCGTGCAACGCGACGATACACGTGATCCGGTTTTTGAGTTGGTGTTCTCCGGTCAGTCTCACTGAGCCTTTCCGCGTAACCCTTGGTTGCTTTGTGTGATCATCTTCTGTAATGGTCATGTGGTGCGGGCGTGTTCGTGGTGGAGCAGGACCAGGGCAGCTGCGGCGATGGTGCCGATGCGCCAGGGGCAGCCGCGTTGGCGGCGTAGTGCTTTGTAGGTGGTTTTGAGTAGTGAGTTGGCGCGTTCGCCTAGGCAGCGCAGCGCGCCGTGGACTGCGTTGTAGGCCTGTTGGTCGACGGTCAGTTCCCCGTCTTTGGGTTTTTTGAATGGGATCGTGAAGGTGTCCGGGGCGCCTTCGTAGCCGAGATCGGCCAGGGCGTGGCTGCCCTCGCTGATCCAGTCGGCGACCCGCTCCAGCAGTTCGGGGTCGGCGCGGGCGGCGGTCATGTCGTGCTCGCGTCCGGGCCGCACGTCGGAGACCCATAGCGGCCACCCGTCCGGGGCGGACACTACCTGGATGTTGCCGCCGTGATGTTTGTGCTTTCCGCTCCACCACAAATCGACGTCCTTGGTCGGGCCAGGGATGGAGATCCGGTCGGTGTGGATCAACGTCCCGTCCACGATCACGAACGAATGCCCCGCCATCTTCGCCGCCAGCAACGCCCCGTGCAACGTCGGTCGGCGGGCCGCCAGCACCGCGATACCCTCGTCGCGGTACTCATACGCCGTCGACTTCGAGATCCTGTTATCCCTGGCCAACGCCGACATCCGGGTGTCGTCCAGGAACCAGCGCAACACCAGCACCGCCTGCTTGTAGGTGCTCAGCTTGCGCCGTCCCGCACGAGTACCACGCCGCAGCCGCTCGGCATGCAACAACCCGGACAAGAACAACACCGTGTCCTCGGATACGTCCAGGACAGCCTCGTATGTGACACTCATAGCAGCGCGGGTTCCCTACGAAGTTGATCTGTGGAAGGACTACTTCGTACCAGGGATCCCGCGCTCTCATGTGGACAGCCCCACACCAAACCCCAAGATCAACACAGCGCGTCACCAACCGTTACCCGGAATGGCTCAGTGATCGGCAGAACCGAGTACGACTCCGACCAAGGGCGATTCTCGAATATGCTTCGCGGCAGCCAGCTTCCTCGTCGTCTCGAACGATTCTTCGACCTCATCCGCACGGTCGTTACGCGGTTACGTCCTCAGTCTGCGGGGCGCCAGTGACACCCTGTTTGACGAGACCCAGGAGGCTTTTAATGAATTGGATGCCTTCGCGGGACCGCACGGGTTCCTTGTCGTGCACAAGGGAAAGGTGGTCGACTATTTGGGGGTGGGAACAGTCGTAGGTCGAAACCAATCAACGGCCCACGATCAGACTTACATTGCCGACTGCAGTTGGACGGCTATGGCGGACCGGCTGCACATCAGCATTGGTGAACGTGATGTCCGGCGAATCTGACGACGTGCAAACCCGCCCGTGGTCGCCAGACCCGGCATGACCCTGTCCCCCCCGGCGAACGCATGATCCGGGGGGTACCAGGTTTGGTGGCATCCGTGAACCACTGAGAACGCCGCAGCTTCGCCGAGACCGACTACTTGGCCCAGCTCGATGCCGCCTACCAGTACTTGAAGGCCCCGATCGTGTTGATCTGGGAAGGGAGCAAGGGAACCTTCCTGTCACCTGACCGCCGGCGGTGACGCCCTACTGCCGGAGCAGGAGGTTGGAGCCGTCGGCGAAGTCGATGGATGCGAACGGCGCGCCGAAGAACGCCCGGCCCAGCAGCACGTCCCGGATGCCGCGTACCGCGTTCGGCGGCTGCTCCCACCAGGTGACCAGCGGTGCCGCGGGTTGGTCGACGAATCGTGCCGGGATGACCACGGCGATGCGCTGCGTCGTGGTGACCAGCCAGGCGTAGCCGTTGCCGGCCGCCAGCACGTCCGCGACCTGCACGGCGAGCTGGTGGCCGTCGGCGGCCGTCGCCCATCCGCGAATCCCGCGGTCGTGCACCCACTCGTCGCCGACGTGTTCGCCGCGCGCGACGAGCTCGGACGGCTTGAGGTAGTCCGCCGACACCGCTTGGGCGCACTTCGGCACCGGGTTGACCGGCACGTGCGGTGCCTTCGGGCTACCGGCCACTGTGGACGCCAGGAAGCCGGGTCGGCGTTCGAAGATCCGGTGCATCGACTCGCCCTGGCGCAGCCAGCTCTGCGCGGCCACCTGTGCGAGGTCCTTCGGTGTTGTTACCAACTTCCGCCCCCGTTTCCGCGCACCAGGCCGAGGACCCGGTTCGGATCGGTTCCGGCCGGGATCCGCAGTTCGAGCCTGGAACCGTCGGCGAAGTTGATCCGCAGGTAGGAGCTGCTGCGGTTGTCCTTGTCGTAGTCGTGCCCGCGAAATTCGCGTGGCACGACGTCGTAGCCGCTGATCTGCTCGGTCCCGACGTTCGCGCGTTCGACCACCTGCGGTGTCCGGGTCTGGCCGTCGTGGTCGAAGTAGCGGCCCTTGTTGTTGATCGTGCTTCCCATTGTGCCCGCGAAGTCGTCGGCGATCTGGTAGGCGGGGCCGGTGGCCTTCTTGATCTTCTCCAGGCCCTTATCGAACCAGTTCTTGGAGCCTTCCGGGATCTCGGTCAGCTCCAGCAGCGCCAAGCGGCCGGGAGTGGCCACCAGGACCCCGGGGAGTTCTCCGGGGGAGGCCTCGCCCTGCGTGCCGGTCATCCTGACCGCGGTGGCGTCGGCACCCCGGGCCGCCACCACCGCGGTGGGCAGGTTGCGCTGATCGGCGGGTTCATCGCCCCAGGTCATCAGCGAGTTGATGCGGAAGGGCAGCGAACCCACCTGGAACGCGGCGCGGGTCAGGATGTTCCGCCGCCGCTTGCCGTGCTCGTCGAGACCATCCACTTCGAACAGCGGGATGTGGTACGGGTCGGGGAAGGCCCAGACGATCGGCTCGCTCGGCTCGCACCACCACGAGCGTGCGCTGAGGATCAGGTGGTCCAGAGTCATTCAGCTCGACGCCCCCACGAGGTCACGAGAATCCCTTCTCCTGCGCGGACTTGCTCTCCTCCGGAGTGAGCTGCCCGCTGATCCGCTGGTTGGTCTCGTCGTACATGGCCTTCGGGATCTCCTTCACGGCCTGTCCCTCGGCAGTCTCCATCACGCCGCTGACGGCAGCACCACCCAGGGATGCCTTCCCGCCGAGTGCCCCGCCGATGACCTTGCCCGCGAGGTTGGCGGCCAGCGCCTCCTCACCGGTCTTGTGCAGCCCCTGGCTCTTCATGAAGACGTTGCTCGTCTTCGAGGTCGCGAACTCGCGCAGCACCTCACCGGTGTTGGGATCCTTGACCTGCTCGATCTTGCCCTTGGAGAGCTGCCGAGTGAGCAGCCTGCCGAGCCGGCCGGACTCGCGGATCTTGTTGAGCAGTTCTTCCAGCTTCTTGAGCCACTTGTAGAGCTGGGCCTGGATCTTGGCGACCTGCGCGGCGATCCGGCCGCCGGTGATGCCGACCGATGCCGTCGTGGTGGCGCTGGCGGCACCGACCGAGGCGCCTGCGGTGATCCACGAGGCGGCGAGCGCGGCGAGCCACTGGATGATCAGGCTGATGATGAGTTCGGTCAGGATGTTGATGACGAGCTCGACGAACATGTCGAACATGTCCGCAATCCCGTCGAGCGTTTCCTTGAGTCCGCGGACGTCCTGGGCCAGCGCCTTGGTGCCCTCGCCGAATTCGTTCATCTGGTTGCGGAAGGCGTCGCCGTCCTGGCCGACCCACGACGCGGCGGTCGCCTCGGCGCGCTTGGGCTCCTGTTCGCCGACCGAGTCGAGCCACTTCGCGACCTCTTCCCAGCCCTTGCCGGTGGCCCGCATCTGCTCGGGGTCGCCGATGGCCTGCTCGGCGATCTCGATCAGCGGCGTCATCACGATCGACACCAGGAAGCCGAGGCCGTTGTCCAGCAGCGCCTGGCCCGGGTTCTGCAGGAGTTCCATCTGCTCCTGGCGCGCCGAGATGACCGCGGAGGTCCACTCGGGTGCGGCGGAGCCGTCGGCGAGGCTGCCGCCGTCGGTGTTGACCGCCGCGTCCCGGAGGCCGTACGCGGCGTTGGCGGCGGAGGAGCCGCGGGTCAGGGTCTGCTCCGCCCAGTTCTTGCGGGTGGAGTCGCCCTGGTTCAGTTCGGTGAACGTCCCTGGCCCCGTCATCCGGCAAGCCCCTCCCCGGCCTTGTTGAGCAGTTCGATGATCTGCTGCTCAGTGTCGTTGTAATCCTTGACGGTGTCGTCGAGGGACTGCTTGGTCTCGACGAGGAACTGCTGCGCCTTCTGGGCCATCTCCTGGCAGCCCTGCAGCGTCTCGAAGTACTTGTCGCTGATGCCGACGGCATTGCCGATCGGGCCGAAGCACTGGTCGTCGGTCCGGGCCTGTTCGAGCAGTTGCGCCAACTGCCCGAACTTGTCGGCCAGGCTCTCGCAGCCACCGCCGTGCCCGGACAAGGTCCCGGGCGTCATCCGCAGCTCGCCGCCCACGGCGCCTCCCTCAGTGTGAATTGACTGGTTGTCGTCTCTCTGTCGGTTTCGACGTCGGTCAGGAGCTGCCGGTTCCGTTTGATTCGCGGCGTCTTGGTGGATCTGTCTCATTGCCGCGGCCGGCGCGGTGGGCCACTCGGCGCGAGGATGGGAACCTTCCTGTCGCCTGCCGGTCCGGGGGCGTGAGCATGGGAACCTTCCTGTCATTGCCAGCCCGGCGGCGGGGCCGTGTTGCGCCGCCGCCCGGCTCGCCTTGCGGGTGGGGTGGCAGGAAGGTTCCCTTGCTCTGGTCATGGCGGGTGCTGGGGGCGATCCTGGTTCTGTGCGGGACTCGACCGTCACGACGGGGCCATCTTGTCGACCTCTTGTATCTATGTTGTGAACAACCCATGGTTCCCGTGACCGGAATGGTCTTTCCACATCCGGAAGAAGTCCTGGAGGCTGAGCATGCAGTCGACCAGCACCGAGGCCGAGCAGGCGCTCGACCAAGTCGTGCAGCGCTTCCACGCGGCACTGCCACCCAACGCGGTGATCACCGACCCGCAGCGGCTGCGCACCTACGAGTGCGATGGACTGGCGAGCTACCGAGTCGTGCCCGCCGTGGCGGTGCTGCCCGAAACCGCCGAGCAGGTCCGCCAGATCGTCCGGATCTGCGCCGAGCACCGGGTCCCGTTCGTCGCCCGCGGCTCCGGCACCGGGCTGTCCGCTGGGGCGCTGCCGCACGCATCGGGCGTGCTGGTGGTGACCTCGAAGATGCGGCGGATCCTGGAGATCGACCTCGCCAACGAGCGGGCCGTGGTGGAACCGGGCGTGATCAACCTCGACGTCACCAAAGCCGTCGCCGCGCAGGGCTACTATTTCGCGCCGGACCCGTCCAGCCAGCAGGTGTGCTCGGTGGGTGGCAACGTCGCGGAGAACTCCGGCGGCGCGCACTGCCTGAAGTACGGCTTCACCACCAACCACATCCTCGACCTGGAAGTCGTCACCCCGGACGGAGACATCGTCGAACTCGGCGGCGACGCGCGGGAAGCCCCCGGATACGACCTGCTGGGCGCCTTCATCGGAAGCGAGGGCACGCTCGGCGTGGTCACCAAGATCACCGTGCGGCTGCTGCGCAAACCCGAAGCGGTGGAGACCCTGCTGGCCGGGTTTCCATCGACCGACGAGGCGGGCGCGGCGGTGTCGGCGATCATCGCCGACGGGGTTACCCCGGCGGCGATTGAGATGATGGACGCGCTGGCCATTGAGGCCGCCGAGCAGGCCGTGCAGTGCGGCTACCCGGAAGGCGCCGGTGCGGTGCTGGTCGTCGAGCTCGACGGCCCGGCCGCCGAGGTCGCGCACACCTTCGCCGAGGTCAAGCGGCACTGCGAAGCGCACGGCGCGTTCGAGATCCGGGTCGCCGCCGACGACGGCGAGCGCGCGATGATCTGGAAGGGACGCAAGTCCGCGTTCGCCGCAGTGGGCCGCATCAGCGCCGACTACATCGTGCAGGACGGGGTGATCCCGCGGACCGCGCTGCCCGAGGTGCTCGGCCGCATTGCCCGGCTGTCCGCCGAATCCGGCGTGCGGGTCGCCAACGTCTTTCACGCCGGCGACGGCAACCTGCACCCGCTGGTGCTCTTCGACGACGCCGAACCGGGCGCGAACGAGCGGGCCGAGGCGGTCTCGAGCGCGATCCTCGACCTGTGCATCGAGCACGGCGGCTCGATCACCGGCGAGCACGGCGTCGGCGCGGACAAGGTCAAGTACATGGGCCGGATGTTCACCGCGGACGACCTCGACACCATGCAGCGCGTACGCTGCGCCTTCGACCCGGTCGGGATCTGCAACCCGGGCAAGGTCTTCCCGACGCCGAGGCTCTGCGGCGAAGTGCCCGGGCCCCGGCGCGGCGCGCATCCACTGACCGAAGCGGGATTGGCGGACCAGTTCTGATGCCCACCACAACCAAGGACGCCGCGCGCGAAGCACTCGTGGCCGCGCTCGGTGCCGAATGCGTGCGGGACGCGACGAATACCGACGCGGTGTCGGGCGTCCGCCCGCACTGGGTGTCCACTGTGGACGGAACCGAGCGGACGTCGGTCGCGATGAAGGTCGCCGCCGAGCACGGCCTGCGGATGGTGCCCAAGGGGTCGGGCAGCAAGCTCGACTGGGGCAGCGCTCCGGAGGCGGTGGACCTGCTGCTCGACGTGTCGGCCGCCAAGGGCATCGTCGACCACGCCGCGGGCGACCTCGTCGTGCACGCCCTGGCGGGAACACCGATCGCCGAGGTCAACAACACCGTGCGCGCCGCCGGGCAGCAGCTGGCGATCGATCAGCCGCTGCCGACCGCGACGCTTGGCGGGATCATCGCCACCGGCACCGCTGGCCCGTGCCGGCACCTCTTCGGCGGGGTGCGTGACCTGCTCGTCGGCATCACGGTCGTGCGGGCCGACGGCACCGTGACCACCGCCGGCGGCAAGGTCGTCAAGAACGTCGCCGGCTACGACCTCGGCAAGCTCTACACCGGTTCCTTCGGCACGCTCGGGGTGATCACCGAGGCAGTGTTCCGGTTGCACCCGGTCGCCGCCGAGCACCGCTGGATCACCGTCACCACCGACGCCCCCGCGACGGCCGCGACCGCAGCCGACATCGTCCGGCATTCCCAGGCGATGCCCACCGCGATCGAGCTCGATCGTCCCGAGCCCGCCGGACCGATCACGATCTGCGCGCAGATCGAGGGCAGGCCCAACGCCACGCACGACCGCGCGGTCGAGCTGGCCGCCGCCATCGGGCACGGCGCGGAAGTGCTGGACCAGGCCCCGTCCTGGTGGGGCCGCTACCCGTTCGACCCGGTGGGTGGGATCGGCCTGCGCCTGGGTGCGGAGCCGACGGCACTGCCCCGAGTGCTCAGCGGCGCGCAAGAAGCGGCCGCGGCGAGCGGCCTGCCGTTGGCGATACGCGGAGCGGCCGGGCTCGGCGTGCTCAACGCCGGGCTGCCCGGCGACACCGACCCCGCAGCTGTCGTCGAACTCGTCAAGGCACTGCGCACCGGCTGCGACTACGCGGTGCTGGTCCGTGCGCCGAAGGATGCCGCGATCGACCCGTGGGGGCCGATCGCACCGGGACTGCTGGCGCTGATGCGCCGCACCAAAGACCAGTTCGATCCGGAACACCGGCTCGGCCCCGGTCGGTTCGTGGGAGGAATCTGATGACCGAGACCCCGGCCCGCCCGGGCGCCTTCGACGCGCTGCACCCGCCGCAGCGCGAACTCGTCGACGACTGCGTCCACTGTGGATTCTGTCTGCCCAGCTGCCCCACCTACGACCTGTGGGGCGAGGAGATGGACTCGCCGCGCGGCCGCATCTACCTGATGAAGGAAGGGCTCGAAGGAGAGCCCATGACCGACACCATGGTCGGCCACTTCGACGCGTGCCTCGGCTGCATGGCATGCGTGACCGCCTGCCCGTCCGGGGTGCAGTACGGCACGCTCATCACCGAGACGCGGGCGCAGGTCGAGCGGAACCACCAGCGCGGACGCTGGGAACGGCTCCCGCGCACGGCGATCTTCACGCTGTTCCCGTACCCGCGCCGCCTCAAGGCGATGCGCGGACCGCTCGCGCTCTACCAGCGGCTCGGCATCGGAAACCTGCTCAAGCGGTCCGGGCTGCAGGCGTTACTGCCGGACGGGCTGCAGGTGATGGAATCCCTCGTGCCGCCCATCGGCCGCGCCCCGAAGCTGGGGCACCGGATACCGGCGCGCGGCAAGCGGCGCGCGACCGTCGGGATGATCACCGGCTGCGTGCAGAGCGCTTTCTTCCCCGACGTCAACGCGGCGACGGCACGCATCCTCGCCGCCGAGGGCTGCGACGTCGTTATCCCACCGGCGCAGGGCTGCTGCGGCGCGCTCAGCGAGCACTCGGGGCGGGAAGAGGAAGCGATCAAGTTCGCCCGCGACCTGCTCGCCACCTTCGAAGAATCCGGAGTGGACTACGTCGTCATCAACTCGGCCGGCTGCGGCTCCACGCTGAAGGAATACCCGCGGCTGTTGCAGGACGACCCCGAATACGCCGAACGCGCGGAGCGCTTCTCCGCGCGCGTGCGGGACATCGCCGAGCTGCTCGTCGAACTCGGACCGGTCGCGAAGCGGCACCCGCTGCCGGTGCAGATCGCCTACCACGACGCCTGCCACCTCGCGCACGGCCAAGGCATCCGGTCGCAGCCCCGTGAACTGCTGCGCGCGATCCCCGAGCTTGAACTCAAGGAGATCAACCGCGGCGAACTGTGCTGCGGCTCCGCTGGCGTCTACAACCTGCTCCAACCGGAGCCGGCGCGCGAGCTCGGCGACCGAAAGGCCGAGAACGTCCTCGCCACCGGAGCGAAGCTGCTGGTGACGGCGAACCCGGGCTGCTCGATGCAGATCCGCACCGCGCTCGAGCGCCGCGGCGAGCACCTCGCGATGGCGCACACCGTCCAAGTGCTCGACGCGTCCATCCGTGGCCAGGGCGTCGAAACCCTGCTGCGCGACTGAACGACACCCCCGCGAGGTCGGCGACCCGATCGCCGGCCTCGCACCCACTTCGCCACCACCGGCCAGCCGCCTAGCCGAGGCACGTCGGGTGTGAGCATGGGAACCTTCCTGTCGTCCCGGACGTGAGCATGGGAACCTTCCTGCCATCGAGCGCCAGGAGGTCGGGTCTTGGTTGCGCAGACGGGCCGGCGCCTAGCCCCGGAACCGAACCGGCCGGAGGTTTCCCATGCCCACAAGACCCGCACCAGCCAACAGCAAAGTCCCCGGCCGAAGCCGGGGACAGCTGTACATTCCGCGAAGATTGCCAAAGTAAGCTGGTCGGACCCTACGCCGGGTCCACCCAGTGCGCCATGCCTCCGGTGCGTCCGTCGGAGTTGCTGAGGACGGCGGCGGCGCCCTGCCCGATGCGGTACGAGTGGAGCGTCACGACGTCCCCGGCCTTGAAGGTGTACAGGAACGTCCGCCCGATGGTGTCCTGGCTTGCCTGACTCGAGCCGTGGATGCCGGTAAGTGCTCACTGCCGGAGATGGGCGCGCCGTTGTTGAACAATGCTGTGTGGACATACAGCGTTGAAGTGTTCGCTGCCCCCGAGCCAGGGCGGCGCGATGTTCGACCACGCCAACGCCCAATCACTGTTGGCAGAGTGCCACGACCGCAAGACCCGGACCGAGAACGCCGAGCGCCAACGGAAGACCTGATGAGCGCTGCGGGCGCCCGGTAGGCCGTTCTTGGAGGTGCTAACAGAAACGGCGTGGTTCGGTGTGCCGGTCGTTCCTGAGGTCACGTACGCGGCTTGGAGCGTGTTGAGAAGGGGTTCACAATTTGAGAATTTAAGAACGCCTCCACCCCGACTAGGTCGGCGCCCTGACGAGCCGCAGAAGCAAGGAGACCGATGAGTACGACAGATGACGTGGACTCCTTACTGCGGCTGGTGCCGCCACCGGACGCCGGCGGCACCGTAGTCGACTGGCACCGGATGGCCAAGTACTGGGACGGCCGTTCCCGCCCGACTACCAGCGGTTCATGGACGTGTCGGGGCCGGTGTCGTCCAGGACTTCCTGGTGATCCTGGGGCCGGAGCCGAAGGCGCCCACAATGCAGTTCGACGGGATGCTGGAGGAGACGGCGAACGCCGAGGACACCTGGCAGGACGCTTTTAAGGCCCCCGAACTGGAGGGCGCGTCACCGCTGCTGATCACCTGGGGCGTCACCGCCAGCGCCGACCTCATGTGCTGGGACGCCGCCAGCGACGACCCGGCTGAGTGGCCCGTCCTGGTATTCAACCGGGGTGAGATCCAGTTCGACCGGTACAACTGCGGTATGGCCGCGTTCCTCACCGGGGTACTGCGGGAGGACTTTCCCAAGTGCCCGCTCAGCGACGTCACTTTGTGGGGGCGCGGCGAAGCGTCTTTCCAGAAGAGCCGCCGCTGAGTCCGTTGAAATTCCTCAAACACGCTCTCTAGGTAAGGCCTTCGTTACCGGCTACGACGAGGAAGCCGTGTGGACCGTCGAGGTGAACAACGACGGCACCGTTGGGCTCTACTGGGAACGACCGCCCACTACGGCAGTGTCTACGTGAAGGACCAGTTGGCCTACATCGACCCCATGCGCGGAGAGTCCCGGCCGTGGACGCTCGAGCCCGCTGGCGACGGTGAACAGTTCTTCATCCGCAATCCCGGCACCGACGACTACTGGCAGACTTCCGGCACAGACTTCTCCCAGATCGCGGTGTCACCCGACAACGAGGGCACCAGCAGGTTGGCGATTACATTCAGTCCGACCTCCAACCAGAGCTGAGCACCAGCGCACTGCGCCCCGCATCCGTTCGCCGGGTGCGGGGTGGATTTGCCTTTCCGGGCGTTCTCAGCGGGTTGCGGCGACCGCCTGTTGCAGGCGCCATGACGCGTAGTTCCGAGCGAGCCGTGCCCAGGTGCTGCATCCCGGGCCCGTTCTTCGTGGCGGCCCAGTATGACCACATGCCCGCCAGGTACGCGGCGAACGAGATCAGGTGGTCGCCGGTGGCGTCGGCGAACGCGGACAGGTTGGCATCGGCCCAGGATTCCGCTGCGCCGGGCTCGTGGCCCGCTTCGACCAGCCGCAGCACCAGAGACGCGCCGTCGATCCACGGGGCCGCCGCGCCGGGAAAGACCCAGTCGATCACGTGCACACCGTCCGGGCCGATGCGGAAACTGCTCGCCATGCAAGTCGGTGTGTGCGAGCCGGTCTCCGTGAGCCAACTCAGACAAGGTGGTAGGACTGGAAGCAGGTGACTGGAGACCTGCTCAGCTGCTCGTGAAGCATGTTTGCCCGATATCTGCCCCATAAGAGGGGCTTGCGGGCAGGCCAAGAGCACCTTGACTGTGACAGTGTTGGTGTCACACTCTGAGTGGAGCACCTGCCGCAACGAGGAGGCACGCCACAAATGTCCGAGGCGTTCGTCTACGACGCGATCCGCACACCACGCGGTCGCGGCAAGAACACCGGGTCGCTGCACGGGGTGAAGCCGATCAGCCTGGTCGTGGGCCTGATCCAAGAGCTGCAGCGCCGCCACCCGCAGCTGGATCCCGCGCTGATCGACGACATCGTGCTGGGCGTGGTCTCGCCCGTCGCCGACCAGGGCGGCGACATCGCCAAGACCGCCGCGCTCGCCGCGGGCCTGCCCGACACCGTCAGCGGTGTGCAGCTCAACCGCTTCTGCGCCTCCGGCCTGGAGGCGGTCAACATCGCCGCCCAGAAGGTGCGCTCCGGCTGGGAGGACGCCGTGCTCGCCGGCGGCGTCGAATCCATGTCCCGGGTGCCGATGGGCACCGACGGCGGAGCCTGGGCGATGGACCCCGAAACGAACTTCGCCACCTCCTTCGTGCCGCAGGGCATCGGCGCCGACCTGATCGCCACGATCGAGGGCTTCGACCGGACCACTGTCGACGCCTACGCGGCCGAGTCGCAGAACCGCGCCGCCAAGGCCTGGGCCGACGGCCGCTTCGCCCGCTCCGTGGTGCCGGTGACCGACCGCAACGGCAGCACCGTCCTCGACCGGGACGAGCACATCCGCGCGAACACCACGGTCGACAGCCTCGGCGGGCTGAAGCCGTCCTTCGCCGACATCGGCGAGCTCGGCGGATTCGACGCCGTCGCGCTGCAGAAGTACCACTGGGTGGAGCGCATCGACCACGTGCACACCGCCGGGAACTCCTCGGGCATCGTCGACGGTGCCGCGCTGGCCTTGATCGGCGGCGAAGCCCTCGGCGAACGCACCGGGCTGCGCCCCCGCGCCCGGATCGTCGCCGCCGCCCTCAGCGGCGCCGACCCGACGATCATGCTGACCGGGCCAGGCCCGGCGGTGCGCAAGGCGCTGGGCAAGGCAGACCTGAGCATCGACCAGATCGACCTGATCGAGATCAACGAGGCCTTCGCCGCGGTCCCGCTGAAGTTCATGAAGGAATTCGGCGTGAGCCACGACAACGTCAACGTCAACGGCGGGGCCATCGCCATGGGCCACCCGCTGGGCGCCACCGGGGCGATGATCCTGGGCACCCTCATCGACGAGCTGGAACGCCGCAACCTGCGCTACGGCCTGGCGACGCTGTGCATCGGCGGCGGCATGGGGATCGCGACTGTCGTCGAACGGATCGGCTGAAGGACACATCACACATGAGCGAGCAGAACACCATCCGCTGGGAGTCCGACGCCGACGGCATCGTCGTGCTGACCCTGGACGACCCGCAACAGCAGGCCAACACCATGAACGAGCGCTACCAGCGCAGCATGGCGGAAACCGTGCAGCGGTTGGAGGACGAGCGCGACAACATCACCGGCGTCGTCCTAACCTCCGCGAAGAGCACCTTCTTCGCCGGCGGTGACCTCCGCGAGCTGGTCCAGGCCCGGCCCGGCGACGCCGAACGGGTCGCCGAGACCATCACCGGCGTAAAGCGGCAGCTGCGCCGCCTCGAAACCCTCGGCGTGCCGGTGGTCGCCGCGCTGGGCGGCACCGCCCTCGGCGGTGGCCTGGAGATCGCGCTGGCGTGCCACCACCGCATCGCGCTGAAGAACCCCAAGGCCCGTTTCGGGTTCCCCGAGGTCACCCTCGGCCTGCTGCCCGGCGCCGGCGGCGTGGTCCGCACGGTCCGCCTGCTCGGCATCGCCGACGCGCTGCTCAACGTGCTGCTGCAGGGCCAGCGGCTGCGGCCCGAGAAGGCCGCGGAGATCGGCATCGTCGACCAGCTCGTCGACACGCCGGAACAGCTGCTGACCGCCGCCAAGGAATGGATCAAGGTCAACCCCGACGCCGCACAGCCGTGGGACCGGCCCGGGCACAAGATTCCCGGCGGCACACCGTCGAACCCGAAGTTCGCCGCGAACCTCCCGGCGTTCCCCGCCAACCTCCGCAAGCAGCTCAAGGGCGCGCCGCTGCCGGCCCCGCGCAACATCCTGGCCGCCGCGGTGGAAGGCGCGCAGGTCGACTTCGACACCGCGCTCACCATCGAGGGCCGCTACTTCGTGGAACTGGTCTGCGGCCAGACCGCCAAGAACATGAGCAAGGCGTTCTTCTTCGACCTCCAGCACATCAACTCCGGCGGCAGCCGCCCAGCCGGTGAACCCGAGTGGCGGGCACAGAAGGTCGCGGTGCTAGGCGGCGGCATGATGGGCGCCGGTATCGCCTACGTGTGCGCCAAGGCCGGTATGGAGGTCGTGCTCAAGGACATCTCGCTGGCCGCGGCCGGGAAAGGCAAGGACTACTCGGCGAAGCTGCTGGAGAAGGCCGTCGCCAAGGGCCACTCGACGCAGGCCAAGGCCGACGAGCTGCTGGCCCGGATCACGCCCACCGACCAGCTCGAACCGCTGGCCGGCTGCGACCTGGTCATCGAAGCCGTCTTCGAGGACCCGAAGATCAAGCACCAGGTGTACGCGGAGGTGCAGGACGTCGTCGAAGGCGACGCGCTGATCGCCTCCAACACCTCCACGCTGCCGATCACCGGCCTCGCCGAGGGTGTGCGCCGCCGCGAGGACTTCATCGGCCTGCACTTCTTCTCACCGGTCGACAAGATGCCGCTGGTGGAGATCATCTGCGGCGAGCACACCAGCGAGCGGGCCTTGGCGCGCGCGTTCGATGTCGTGCAGCAGATCAACAAGACGCCGATCGTGGTCAACGACAGCCGCGGCTTCTTCACCAGCCGCGTCATCGGCACCTTCGTCAACGAGGGCGTGTCGATGCTCGCCGAAGGCGTGCACCCGGCGTCCATCGAGCAGGCCTCGGCGCAGGCCGGGTTCCCGGCGCCCGTCCTGCAGCTTTTCGACGAGCTGACCCTGACGCTGCCGCGCAAGATCCGCGACGAGACCAAGCGCGCCGTCGAGGCGGCCGGCGGAACCTGGACCCCGCATCCGGCAGAGCAGGTGCTCGACCGCATGGTCGACGAGTTCGACCGCAAGGGCCGTTCCAGCGGCGCCGGTTTCTACGACTACGTCGACGGCAAGCGGGTCGGGTTGTGGCCGGGCCTGGTCGAGCACTTCGGCACGGCCGAGCGGGATCCGGCCGAGGTGAGCCTGACCGACCTCACGGAGCGGATGCTGTTCGTGGAGGCGCTGGAAACCGTCAAGTGCCTCGACGAGGGCGTGCTGCGGTCGGTCCCGGACGCCAACATCGGATCGATCCTCGGCATCGGGTTCCCCGCCTGGACCGGCGGTGTCGTGCAGTACATGAACGGCTACCCGGATGGGCTGGCCGGATTCGTCGCGCGCGCCCGGGAACTGGCCGAACGCTACGGGCAGCGGTTCGAGCCGCCGGCCTCGCTGGTCCACCGGGCCGAGGCGGGGGAGCCGTTCGACCTCGGTGAACCCGACCCGGCCATCGTCGCCGCTACGGCGGCGTGATGCGCGAGCCGGCGTAGACGCCGAACTCGTCGAGCAGTTCCTCCTCCACCAGCAGCGCGGAGCGGGCCGGCTTGCCCTGGACGGCGGCGACGGCCGTGGTCAACGCCTGGACGACCGAGGTGAACGCGGTCAGCGACCGCTGCACCGACACCCCGGTCGTGTCCAGGTAGAAGGCGTGGTCGGCGTCGCCGGCCAGGGGCGAGGCCGGGTTGTCGGTGAGCGCGATGGCCGTCGCGCCCCGGCGCTTCGCCCAGCCGAAGGCCCGCACCGTGTCCGCGCTGTAGCGGTGGATGGAGAGCGCGACGAAGCAGTCCCCGTCGCGGACGCGGCGCAGTTCGTCGGTGAGCATGCCGGGGTTCTGCGGCAGCGTCGCGACGTCGTCGCGCACCATGCCCAGCAGGTAACCCAGCAGGAAGGGTGCCTGGTCGAACGCCATGGCCAGCGCAGGTGGGCGTTGGTGTGCGCGAGGTGGATGGGTGGTCCTCCCCGGCCAGCTCGGATGCGGGCGTCAGCCAGTTCTTTCCGGCGGTGCTGCTGTCGCTGACCTGGCCGCGGGTGCCCAAAGCCGGTGTCATCGCGGGCGTCCTCGTCGGCGAGGTGTTCGCGTTCGCCCTGATCACCACCGGGTCACAACGTCATCTTTGGACTGAGCACCGGATTGGTTGACATGGTGCTGAACTGCACCGTCACCGTCACCGTCACCGTCACCGTCACCGTCACCGTCACCGTCACCGTCACCGTCACCGTCACCGTCACCGTCAGCTTGCTGACCGCGGCACCGCGCCCGGATCGCCGAACCCACGCCGGTGTCCGCATAGGACGGAGGGAACCAGATGCGTGCCAAGTTAACCGCAGCGGCCGTGCAGGGCGAGATCGAATACCTGGACCCGCCGGGAACGCCGAGCGTTTCGCCTAGCGGGTGCACGAAGAAGCCGACGACGGTGCGGAGCTGACCGTGCTGCCGGAGCTCGCCAACATCGGCTATCCTGCCAGCGCCGAAACAGATCGCCATTGTCTCGGACGAGATCTACCGCGATCTCGCAACGGCGACCAGGTGTCCAGCGCGGCGGCCATGCTGCCGGACCGGTGCTTCCTTGATGACGCTGCGTAGCGGCGACCCGACCGCGTTGCCCTGGATCGAGGACGCGCTCGCGCAGCTGACCACCGCACTGGACGCGATCCGGAAATCCTGAGCTCCCAACGGGAAAGGCGCCGGGACCGCACGGTCCCGGCGCCTCTTCCGGCTGGCCGTGATCAGCCCATCTTGGGGTGGTCGACGGCCGGCGCGTTGACGCAGTTGTTGATCTGCGGCGACAGCAGCGACACCACGGCGCCGAGGACGGCGACGTTGTTGCCGCAGGCCTGCACTGGGACGGCGCTGGCGTTGTTGTCGTCCAGCAGGTTGACGCCGTGGTTGTTCGCGCTGTCGGCGAAGGCCGGGGCGGCGATTGCCATCATCGCCGCGGCCGTCGTGGCAACACCAGCAATCGCTGCACCGATACGCACTGTGCTTCTCCTTAGGTGACTGAACATTCAGCCGGTCATACCGCGCGACGCCGGGAAATCGCGGGAAGACGCCCCGTACGAAGGCGACCGCGCGGCAGAGTCTGCGCGAGGCCATCGGCGAAGTCGAACCGAATCGTGTGTTTCCGCACAAGTTCCCACCATGGAGTGATTTATTCCAATGTGGGCGTTATTCGAGCGTTGCAGGAGAACGAAAAAGTGGCCCCGGAGCCAAATCCGGGACCACTCGATCGGATCGTCGATCAGCGCAGCGGGCGGGTGACGCTGTCGATCGTCGGGAGCTGCCCGGTGATCCGGTGCACCGGAGCCTGCGGGAGGCGACCGGTGGCCTGCTGGGTGAGGTCGTTCGCCGCCGTGCCCAAGCCGCCGTTCAGCTCGGAGGTCACCGGAAGTTTGCCGACCGCTGGCAGGAGCCTCGCCGCCTGCGGCAGGGCGACCGGTGCACCGGGGCGCAGGTCGTTCTGCAAGACGGGAGCAACGGCACCGACTGGGTTGGCCAGCGGTTCCGTCTCGTAGCCCTGGGCGGCGGTCAGGTCGATCGCGGTGTCCAGCGCCGACGTGCCCTGGTGGCCGGGCTCGCGCGGGCCGACCTCGGTGTCCAGCAAAGCGGCGTTCGGTACGCGTTCGGTGACGACGCCGAGGTGGTTCGGGACCACCGAACCACCGACGACCGGCCGGGTCTTGGTCATCTGCTCGACGCGGGTGGTCTCGGCGAAGACATGCCCGAGCACCTGGTTCGGCTTTCCAGGGGCGAGCAGCGGGCGGCCGTCCCGCAACTCGCCGCCCATTCCGTGGGCCGTGGTCGTGATGTCCGCGCCCACCTTCTTGACCAGGTTTTGGGTGTTCACGTGCAGTTCGGTGTCCGCGCACGGAGCCTTGGTCGGGCCGTACCCGGGGCCGTCCTGCAGCTGGCAGGCGTTCAACGGGGCGAGGACCCCGATTTGGTCCGGAACGGACGACAGGTCCGGCTTCGGGAGGGCGGTGCTCTCCGCGGTAGCGGTGGCACCGGTCCCGACTGCGGCGAACCCCGCGGCCACAACGGCTGCCTTCACTTTGCGCGTGGTCCAGGGGCGCAAGATTTGTTCTCCTTGGGTCTGACGTGTTGGCACGGCTGACTCGGTATCGGAGACCCCTCTGCCGATCTTGAGCCCATACCCAACCCAATCGCCTGAACGAGTGGGTTTCACGCAGACTCACGGCGTTCACTGAGCGACAGAATCCTGCAAACCGCCGCCTCGGGCCCGCGTCCGGAGCCCCTCGGGGACCGGCGCCGGCAAGCACCGGAAATGGCGCCCCGCTCGGCGGATGGCAGGAAGGTTCCCATGCTCCGGAAACGCGGGACGGCGTCCGGTGGGGATGACAGGAAGGTTCCCATGCTGCAACGGCACGAGAGGTGTGCTGGCAGGCGTTAGGTGACAGGAAGGTTCCCTTGCTGCGGAAACGCCGGGAGCTATTGGCACGCGGGTGACAGGAAGGTTCCCTTGCTCCAAGGCGAGCCCGGATGCGCGGTGGGTTTCCTGTGCGTGTCGGGGCGGCCGGATGTGTCAGAGGTCCGGGGTGAGGCTGGGGGCGAACAGTTCCATCAGGTGGCTCGTGGCTTGCTCCGCGGTGATATCCGGGCGGCGGTCCCGCCACAGGGCGAGCCGCTCGCAGGCGCCGATGATCGCCTCCGTAAACGCCTCCAGCCGCACCGGATCGAGGTCTGGGCGCGCGGCCCCGAGCAGTCCGGAGGTGAATTCCACCTGTTGCGTCCGGATCGCTTCCAGTTCGGTGCTCACCGATGCGCTCGGGACCGCGGACTCGTTGCGCAGCAGGGCCCAGGCCTGGGTGTGTTCGTCGCTGAACTTGAAGAACGCCAGCAAGCAGTCGTGCAGCAACTGCTCGGGGGTGTCGGCGCCGGCAGCCGCGACCGTGGTGGCTTCCAGAAGTTCGCGCTTGGACCGCTGCAGGCAGGCGAGCAGCAGCCCTTCCTTCGAACCGAAGTACTCGTACAGCATCGGCTTGGACAGGCCAACCCGCGCCGCGATGTCGTCCATCGACGTGCCCTGGTAGCCGTCTGTTGCGAACACCTGCTCGGCGACGGCAAGGATCTGCCGTTCCCGCTCGGCTCGGGGCATCCGCTTGCGTCCGGTGATCGGTGCCTGCTGCGTCTCCACGAAAATTACCCTACCGTAAGTAACCTACCCACAGTAAGCTACTGTTGAGTAGATTGGTCATGCTGGGGTCCGGAGGAGGACCTGATGGCGCAACGGCAAACGCGGGGCCAGCGCAGTTACCAGACCACGGTGATCATCGTCGGGTCCGGTTCCTCCGGGCTCGGGATGGCGATCCGGCTCAAGCAAGCCGGGATCGGCGACTTTCATCGTGCTGGAGAAGGCCGCAGACCTCGGCGGCACCTGGCGGGACAACACCTATCCGGGCTGCGCCTGCGACGTGCCGTCCCTGATGTACTCCTTCTCATTCGAGCAGAACCCGTCCTGGTCCCGGATGTTCGCCAGGCAGGGCGAAATCTCCGACTACCTGCAGCACTGCGCGGACAAATGCCAGGTGCGCGGCCACACCACTATGGCGTGGAGTTCACCGGCGCCGAATACGACGAGTGCAAGGGCACCTGGACGGTGTCCACCGCGGACGGAACTGAGTAATTCGGTCGCGCGCTGATGTCCGGCGTCGGCGCCCTGCGCATCCCGAGCTACCCGGAACTGCCCGGCCTGGAGAGCTTCGAGGGTGAGGTGTTCCACTCTGCCGAGTGGAACCACGACTACGACCTTGAGACAAGCGGGTCGCGGTGATCGGCGCCGATGCCAGCGCCATCCAGTTCGTGCCGCGCATCGCCAAGAAGGCTCTCAACTGCAGCTGTCCAGCGCACTCCGCCGTGGGTCCAGCCAAAACCGGACCGGCCCATCCCGGAGTCGGTGCAGCGCCTTTTCCGCAACGCTCCACTGGTCCAGCGGGCTGCCCGCGCGGCGCTGTACTGGGTGCCGGAAGCGCGCTACTTCGCGGTGTTCAACCGCCGCCTCGGCAAGTTCGTCGAGCAGCTGACCAAGCGCTACGTCCGCAAGGCCGTCAAAGACCCGAGGCTGCGCGCCGCGGTGACGCCGGACGACGCCATGGGCTGCAAGCGGATCCTGCTCTGTATCGACTACCCGGCGCTGAACCTGTCCAATGTAGACGTGATGACCACTGGGGTGGCCGAGGTCAGGCCGCAATCCGTGCTGACTGGCGACGGACAGGAGCACCCTGTCGACGCGATCACCTACGGTACCGGCTTCCACGTCGCCGACGCGTTCGACCACCTGAGCATCGTCGACGGCGACGGACGCAAGCTCTTCCTGCTGAGGCCCAACACCGGGCTCGGCCACAACTCCGTGGTGTTCATGATCGAGTCGCAGATCAACTATGTGCTCAGCTGTCTGCGGCCGGTCTGCCGCGGCAAGCTGGGGAAGATCGACGTGCGGCAGTCGGTGCAGGACTCCTTCAACTCCGACATCCAGACCGCGCTCGCCGACGCGGTGTGGTCGGCCGGTGGCTGCCGGAGCTGGTACCTCGACGAGAACGGCGTCAACCGCACGATCCGGCCCGGATTCACCTGGAAGTACTGGCTGCGAACCCGGAAGGCGGACCTGGCCGACTACGGACGACGGTCCGCCAATCCCGTTGAAGCTTCGCACGGGCGTTCGATATAGTGGTGGCGTCACTGTCTAGCAGCCCCGACCGGGGCTCACCCTTGAGCAAGGGGCGGCGATGTCACCGCTGTCGTCCGACGAACTCCGTGAACTCCGCGAAGAACTGAGCACCGGAACCACCCCGACGGTGTGGTTCACCGGTTCGGCCGTAGGCGTCCCGGAAGGCCGATCCGGCAAGGTCGTCGCGCTCGGCGAACCAGCTGAAGGCGACTTCATCCAAGTCCGCCCGGCCGGATCGAAGGACGTGCTGTCCTTCTCGGCCACCGAGGTCACGAAGGTTAAACCACCCCGCAAGAAAGCGGCACCACCCGAGCCACCCGCGAAGCCCGCGGCGAAGCCGCGGATGGCCGACGCTCCACCGGCGAAGCCGCCGGTGGGACGGGCGAAGCCGACTGCGGAGCAGGCGAAACCAGCGGCTCCGGCAAAGCCCCGCGCCGCTGCGGCCTCGGCTCCCGCGGGTGCCTCGACGTCGGCGAAGCCGGCCGGGGACGCGGCGCCACGCCGCAAGCCGCGGCAGGCGAAGCCGATCGGCGGAGCGACGGTGACGCTGACAGCCGACCAGGACGGTCAGTGGAGCGTCGAGGTCAGCACCGGCAAGAAGCGCGTGGTGCGCCCGACACCGGTCGCCGCGAACGCCGTCGCCCAAGCCGCGAAGGCGCTGCACGACGACGTCGCGGCAGCCGTGGAACCGCTGGTCGACGCCGCCCGCGAACAGCAGCGCGCTCGCGTCGAGCAACTGCGCGCGGAACTCGCCGCGGCGCAGGCGGCGCTCGACGAACTGGGGTCCTGAATCCCGCGGCGCTGAGCCGGATTGCCACGTCCGAAGCTCGCCAGCATCGGTCCTCGTCCTCCGATTCACTCATGTCAGGCAAGAAGCCTGGTCGTGGTGAAGAGGGGGTTCGTTGATCGGACCGGCACCACAGGTGCGCGGGTCCAACTGGCAGCTCGCCGCGCTGCTGGGCGGGATTGTCCTCGGCAATGTGGACATAGCCATCGCCGCGCCGTCGATCCGCGATGACCTGTCCGCATCGGGCCTTCAGCAGGGACGTGGTGAGGCCGCCTACTCGGGCCTGGTCCTGGTGTCTTGGGTGATGGCTTTCGGAGTGTCGGGTCAGCTGCTCAGCCGACTGCCCCGCCTACCTCCGGAGACCGGTGGCACCGATCGGAAGCCTGCTGCTCGCCACCGCATTCGCCGGGATTGGCGCTTGCCGGTGGTGGCCGGTCACGTCCAACGGGGGCCTGCTGATCGCCCTGCTCGGCCTCGGTGGGTTGGGGTATGGAGCGGCGTTCAGCGCCACGCTCGACCACGTGACAAGCATCGTCGAAACCCGCCACGCGCCTGACGTGAGTGGACTGTTCAACACAATCCTGCAGATCGGCGGGGTGGTGGGAGTCGCTGTTTTCGGCACGGTCTACCTGGATCTGGCGCCAACCAGCGGCCCTGCAGCGGTATCCGCCTTCAGCACCGTCACCTTCGCACTCGCGGCTTTGGCCCTAGCGGCAGCGGCATGCGCCAACAAACGATCAGCAGCGCCCGAACCCCAGTCCCGTCGGGGGAGCTGATGTGAGCATGGGAACCTTCCTGTCACCTACCACCCAGGGAACCTACCGCGACCAGGTCTTTTCCATGGTGTCCGTAAGACGAGCGGCGCTCGCGATGCGCGGATGCAGTCGACGAGCGCCGCTCACGGCTGATCGATTGGTCGGGATTCGATGTCGGTGGTCGCCGTCATGGTCTGCTGGCCGCGGTCGGTCGGCGGGTTCCGGTCGTAGGCGGCGGGTCGAGTGGCCGGCCTGGCCGCTGGCGACCGACGAGAGGATCCCTTCGAGTCCGATGTAGACCGCTCGGGTCAGCATCCCGCGATGCTTGCTCGCCGAGGGTCTGGGGCTGGCCGCGCACCGAACAGCACCACGCCGCTGCCGTTGAGCTGGAACGCGCCGAGTCCGGTGCCCGGCAGGTTGATGTCCTGCGGGTAGAGGATGATGTCGCCGAAGTCGGGGGTCTTGCTGGCCGCGGCCTGCAGCGCGTTGTATGCGGCCACGTTGAGCTGTTTGGAGTACTCCGGACGGTCGGCTGCCAGGGTCAGCACGCGCATCCGGTTCATGCAGAACTCCTCGCCGTCGCCGTGACGCCCCAGCCAAACCGATCACGACCAAAGCCACAATCGGCCATGAGTGGGCATCTCGGACTCTTGGAGCCGGATGGACAAAAGTTGGCTGCACGCCTATCAAGAACTGGTGCGAATCCCGGAAGAACCCCGCGTCAAGGACACAACAGCGTTGCAGCATCGGTCTTTTCGGCATCTGCTGGTAGCGACCGTCGGCGGGTTTGCGGGATACGTGCTGCTGCTTCCGGTCCTCCCGCTATGGGCGGTAACGGGCGGTGCTGGTGAGGTTGCGGCCGGCGCGACCAACGCCGTTTTCATGCTGGTGACAGTTCTGACCCAGCTCGGCATGCCATGGCTGCTCAAACGCATCGACCACCGCGTTGCTTTCGCCTCGGGCACGATGCTGATCGGCTTGCCGACCCCGTTGTACGCGCTGTCCAGCGACCTGTGGCTGCTGCTCGGTGTTTCCAGCATGCGAGGAGTCGGCTTCGGCCTCCTCACGGTGACCGGCGCAGCGCTGGTGGTCGAGCTCGTACCCGCTGCGCAACGCGGCCGGGCGGCTGGGCTCTACGGGTTGTCGGTCGGCCTGCCAAACGTTCTGTTCCTCCCCGCTGGCGTGTGGTTGACGCAGCAGATCGGATTCGGCCCGCTGTTCTGGATCGCTGGTGCCCTGCCCGCGGCGGCCACCGCTGCCGTGCTGGGGATGTCGCGGGTGCGGGCCAAACCCGCGCAGCGCTCGGGCACCTCCACGTTCCCCCTCGCGTTGCTGCCGTCCTGGATCGTCATGACCGCTGCAGCGGTGGCGGCTGGCGGGCTCACGGCGTTCCTGCCGCTGGCAGTCGCCGGGTCGGTGGTCCCAGCCGCGCTGATGGCCTTCGGCGCATCCGCGATGCTGGGCCGGTGGGCAGCAGGACAGCTAGGCGACCGGCTCGGCCAACACCGCGTCCTGGTCCCCGCCGTGCTGCTGGCAGGCCTGGGCACGGGCTTGCTCGCGGTTGCGGCGTGGGGAGCCGACCCGCTCGCCCTGCTCGGCGCGGCCGCCTTCGGAGCCGGGTTCGGTGCGGTGCAGAACATCACCCTGGTCGTGATGTTCGAACGAACCGAGTCCGGGCCCGCCAGCACCGCGTGGAACATCGCCTACGACGCGGGCCACGGCCTCGGCGCCATCGGTTTCGGCGCCCTGGTCACCCTGTCCGGCTACCCGACGACCTTCGCGGTCGCGGCGATCCTCATCACCATCTGCATCCCCCTGACGACCGCCCGCCGCAGGCGGAGCTGAGAGCAAGGGAACCTTCCTGTCACCAGCGGCTGCCGTCGGCGTTCACCGCAAATGCAGGGCCGGTCCTGCCGCGTGCCTTGGACAGGCCGAAAACGTGCAGCATGGGAAGCTTCCTGCCATCCGGTGCACGAGTGGTGATTGAGAAGGGCCGGATACTGGCCGACGAGCGGTGACAGGAAGGTTCCCTTGCTCACGCCAGCCGGTGAGGTTGTGGTGTGTTTTTGGACACAAGTGCCGCGTGATTTCAGCGCGCCGGATCGTGATTCATGAGGCGAGTGTGCACGGCGCTGTGACGGGGGCTGTGACGACGCCGGGCCGCCCCGCCTGCTCGGGACCGCCTACAATGCGGGGCGTGTACCGCAGCCTGTTGACTCCGCGTTGGCTGCTTTTGCACGCGCTGTTCGTCGTGGCCACGGTCGCCACCGGTTTCCTGGCCGTGTGGCAGTGGGATCGTGCGCACGAAGCTGGGGGGGGCTTCCAGAACCTCGGCTACGCGCTGCAGTGGCCGCTGTTCGGCGTGTTCACGATCTTCTTGTGGATCCGCCTGACGCGCATGGAGGTGCACCGCGGTGACGAGGCAGAACCGGAAGCTGCAGTTCAGGAAGAGGCGGTCGGACCGGAGGTCACCGAGAAGGCGCCGCCCGTAATGCGGCGGAAGCGGCCGCTCGTGCCGCCACCGGCGCCGCCGGTCGATGCTGGGGATGATCCGGAACTCGCCGCCTACAACCAGTACCTGGCGGAGTTGAACGAGTCGGATCGGCGCGCTAGCTGAACGTGATGTTGCCCTTGATCTCGCGCGCCTGAATCAGGTTGTTGACCTCGCCGTGGTTCACGTTGACCACGCCGTCGTCGGCGGCCGAGATGGCTTTGTGCACTTCGGCGCCTTCGGCGCGCAGCTGCTCGGCGAAAGCGGCATCCTCTCCGCAAACCTGGTCCAGCCGTTCGGCCAGGGCTTTGATCTGCGGCTTACCCGCGGACTCCTGCTCGGCGGCTTCGAGCGCGGCCTGCGTCTCCGGATCGTTCTGCGACCTGCGGCGCACGAGCTCGCGTACCTTCACCAGGGCCTGGCTTCCGGCTTTGCCCAGCGCGGTGGCAACCTGACCGGCGAGCGCGGTGGCCAGGGAATCCAGGAACGGGTCGGTCATTTTTCCTCCGCGTGATCAACTACGCCTGGTCACCAAGTGTAGTGATCTGATCCGGACCCGTGGGGTTGTCGGCCAGGACTCGGCCATTTGGTGCAGCGCCGCCGGGATCGGCGGATGTGATATCAACGAATCGACTGACAGCAAAGAGAAACAGGTGTCGACTGGTTTCGCGTGTGCGGGTCGGCGGTAAGCTCGTCGGCCAGTCGGTGGATGGACAAGACGGGGCCTGGGTGGGCACTGCGCCCCGCGATCGGTGGTCAAGTCGTTTGGACACTTGGTGATTGGGGCTGGCGTGCGCAGCGGCGTGCTGTTGAAGATGTTCGGGCTGTGCGTCCTGGCCGGCGTGCTGGTAGCGGCGTTGCTGCTGCCGATGGCGACCGGTGCCGGGGCGATGGTCAACCAGACGAGCGACGCCATGTCCAGAATGTCAGGTTCCCTGGCGAGGCGGGACATGCCGCAGGTAACCACCGTCACGGACAAGGACGGCGCGCCGATCGCGTACTTCTTCAAGGACTACCGCATCGAAACGCCGCCGGACCAGATCTCGGACACCATGAAGGCCGCGATCACTGCGGTCGAGGACAAGCGCTTCTGGGACCACGGCGGCGTCGACTGGCACGGCACCATGCGTGCGCTGGCGACCAACGTCAGCAGCGGTTCGGCCGCGCAGGGTGCATCCACGATCACCCAGCAGTACGTGAAGAACTACCTCGTGCACGTCGCGGCGAACAACGCGGTGGAGGCCGAGAAGGCCAAGGAATCGACGGTCGCCCGAAAGCTCCGCGAGGCGAAGATCGCCGTCGAACTCGAACACACCATGACCAAGGAGGAAATCCTCACCGGATACCTCAACGTGGTGCCCTTCGGCAACCAGACGTTCGGCGTCGGTGCGGCGGCCCAGACCTACTTCGGCACCACCTCCGACAAGCTGACCATCGCCCAGGCCGCGCTGCTCGCCGCGATCGTCAACCAGCCGGGCTCGCTGAACCCCAACAGCAACCCGCAAGACGCGATGCAACGGCGCAACCTCGTGATCGACCTGATGGCGGACCCGAACAACAACATCCGCATCACCAAGGAAGACGCGGAAATCGCCAAGAAGGAGCCGCTCGGCGTGATGTCGCCTCTCGGGCGGCCGCCGAACGGCTGCGTCGGCGTCGGCGACGGTGCCACCGACGGTTTCTTCTGCACCTACCTCGTCGACTACCTCGACCGGCTCGGCATCGAAAGCGACAAGCTGAAGAGCGGCGGCTACACAATTCGCACCACTCTCGACCGCAAGGCCACCGACGCGGCCAAGGCCGCCGCCGAAGCGCAGGTGCCTACCCAGACCGAGGGCATCGCGAACGCGATGGCGATGGTCGAACCAGGCAAGGACAAGCACAAGGTCCGGGCGCTGGTCGCCAACCGCGACTACGGCAACGACGCGAGCAAGGGCCAGACGGCCTACGACATCGTCAGCAGGGTGCAGCCCTTCGGTGCTGGCTCGATCTACAAGGTGTTCACAGCGGCCTCCGCGATCGAACAAGGCATGAGCATCTACGACACGCTCGACGTGCCGCCGTCCTACACGTCCCGCGTGTACAAGAACGGGACCGCGCCGTACACCGTCTCGAACGCTGACGGGGTGCAGCCGGGGCCGAGGACGCTGCAGATGGCGTTGGCCACGTCCCCGAACACGGCGTTCGTGGCATTGCAGGAGAGGGCCGGACTCAACAACGTCGTTGACATGGCCGCGCGTCTTGGGCTGCGGAACGGGATGACCGGCGTCAACACCAGCGGCCAGGGCCTGAAGCCCGACGGCTCGAACGGCCCGTCCCAGGCCGACGCGATCAAGAAGGGCAACCGCGGCGCATTCACCCTCGGCTACACCCCGACGAGCGTGCTGGAACTGTCCAACGTCGCCGCAACGATCATGAGCGACGGCGTCTACTGCCCGCCGACGCCGATCGAAGAGATCAAGGACCGGCACGGCAACCCCGTGCAGCTCAATGAACCCGGCTGCGAGCAGGCCGTGTCCCCGCAGGTCGCGGCGGCGCTGGCCCAGGGCATGAGCAAGGACGACACCGACGGCACGTCGCGCGCGGCAGCGCAGAGCGTCGGCTGGAACCGCCCCATGATCGGCAAGACCGGGACGACCCAACTCCACCAGTCCGCGGGGTTCTTGGCGGCAACCCCGCAGATGGCGGGTGCGGTCCTGACCTACGCTGACGGGAACAGCCCCCAAGGGATCTGCGACGGCGGTGGCGACGCGCCCCCGTACCTGTGCGGCAAGAACGGCGGCAACATCTACGGCGGCAAGGTGCCGGCCCGAACCTGGTTTGCCGCGATGACGAAGGTCCACGAAGGCCTACCGGCAGCACCGCTGCCGGGCACCCCGTAAGGGATCTGACGCAGATGAGGTCCGTGCCCGCTCGTTCGGCGGGCACGGACCTTTTTCGATGCCGAGCCAGGTTGAGAGGACCGGCTCGCGGACGCGGCGCTGCGGTCGGCGCAGGCCTGCGAGCGTGCCAGAGAAGCGCCTTCACAGCGATCTCCGGATGTACCTCCGCCTGGTTCCCGAATTGATCACTTCTGCGGGTGGAGGGGTGAGCATGGGAACTTTTCTGCCACCCGTGACAGGAAAGTTCCCATGCTCACAGCAGGTGTGACCCTCAGCAGGAGCTCAGAAAGGGTTGGCAAAATGCTGACGTGAACACCGAGCATGACCGGGTCGATGTCCGGGGCGTTGTCAGTTTCGTCGCAATTGCCTATGTGCCGGCATGGCTGTTGACCTTGCCGCTGTGGTTGACCGGCGAAGGACTGTCGTGGAATTGGGCACCGCTCATTCTCGTGATCATGATGTTCATGCCCGCAGTCGCGGCGTTAGTGGTCAACAAGTGGATCAGCCCACGACCGAAATTGCTGCGCAGCCTGGGAATCACAAACCCCGGCGGCATCAAGAAATGGTGGCCTTATGTCCTGATCGCCTGGTTGGGGCCTCCACTGGTCATGGCCCTCGCACTGCTGGTGGGCTATCTGCTGGGGGTCTACCAAGCCGACTGGACAGGTTTCTCCGGACTCGCAGAACAGACCGGGCCCACAGTGGTGGGTTCGGCACCGCAAACGCCACCCGGGATGATCGCGCTCATCCAGATCGCAATGGTCTTCGGACTGGGCTGGTTGCAGATCATTCCCGCGCTCGGTGAAGAACTGGGGTGGCGTGGCTACCTCACTCAGGCGCTGCTGCCCCTCGGGCAGTCCGGCGTGTTCCTCACGACCGGGGTGCTCTGGGGTCTCTGGCACGTGCCGGTGCTGATCCTCGGCTACAACTACCCGACGCTCCCGATCGTGGTGGCGGTCATCATGATGGTGTGCTTCTGCACCCTGGTGGGGACGTTGCTCGGCTGGCTCAGGCTCGTTTCGCGCAGTGTCTGGCCGCCGACGATCGCCCATGGATTCCTCAATGCGGCGGCTGGTTTGGGCACGGTTTTCAGCATGGCCGGACATCCCGTCGACAACGGATCAGTGGGCCTTCTCGGGTGGACCGGATGGATCGTGCTCGTCCTGCTCATCCTGGTCCTCGTAATGCTAGGGAAACTGCCGGTGCAGTTTCCTGCAGAGATGGTCGGAATCACCCGAGGAGTCAACCGGCGCAGTCGACGCTGACGACTCCACGAGAGCATGGGAACCTTCCTGTCGCTCATCGAGGAACAAGCCGACTGGCGGAAATGCTGCACCACCGCGATTTGGCGGAGTGAAAGCATGGGGGCATGACGAGTCTGCTGCCCTCCACCCAGCGCGCACTGTTGCGGCGTCTGGCAGTGGAACAGAGTGAAAACCGTGTCCCCTCGTTGATCGCGGGGCTGATCCGCGATGGTGAGACGATCTGGGTGGACACCCGCGGACAGGTCGGCGGTCGGCCCTCCACAACGGACACCCAGTACCGAGTTGGTTCGATCACGAAAACCTTCGTCGCGGTACTGGTGATGCGGCTGCGCGACGAGAGTCGTCTCGACCTCGCCGACAAGCTCGACGAGTACGTGCCGGGCACCTCGATCGGAAAGCAAAGCATCGGCCAGATCCTCTCGCATTCGAGTGGGCTGACTGCGGAACCCGCTGGGCAGTGGTGGGAGCGAACCCCGGGCGGCAGCGCCGACGAACTGCTGTCCACCATCGACGAACACGCACGGCGCCCGACACCTCGGCACGGCTTCCACTACTCCAACGTCGGCTTCGGGGTGCTGGGCGAGCTCGTATCCCGGTTGCGCGGAGCTCCGTGGGGTGAGGTCCTGCAAAGCGAGATCCTCGAACCGCTCGGCATGAAACGGACCACGCTGAGCCCCGTCGCGCCGCACGCGGAGGGGTTCGCCGTGCACCCGTGGGCGGACGTGGTCCTTCCTGAGCCAGCCGAGGATGCGGGGGCGATGGCCCCTGCCGGCCAGCTGTGGTCGACCTTCGAAGACATGGCCAGCTGGGCGCGTTTCGTGAGTGGCGACACCGGCGAGGTGCTGCACCCAGCCACGGTTGCCGAGATGCGGTTGCCCGGGTCGGTCGACGATGGCCCCGAATGGCGGGGCGGCTACGGGCTCGGATTGCAGCTGATGCGACACCGCGGACGTCGACTGGCCGGGCACACCGGCTCGATGCCCGGCTTCCTGGCGACTGTTTGGACAGACCCCGCCGAAGCCACCGGCGTGATCTTCATGGCCAACACCACAGCAGGTGTCACAGGGGCATTGGCGACCGATCTGCTGGATTTGCTCGCAGAACACGAGCCACGGATCCCGGCCGCGTGGGAGCCCCGCGGAGACGTGGACCTGCAACTCCTGGAGCTCACCGGCCAGTGGTATTGGGGCCCGACACCTTATGCGCTGCGGGTTCTTCGCGATGGGCTGCTCGACCTCTCGCCGTGGCAGGGACGCGGGCGAGCCTCACGATTCCGGGCCAACCCGGATGGCACCTGGACCGGATTGGACGGCTACTACGCAGGAGAGATCCTGCGCGTGGGCCGGGACGAAAGCGGTGTTCCCACGCACCTGGACCTGAACACGTTCATCTTCACCCGCACTCCGTACGACTCTGATGCCCCGGTCCCCGGCGGCGTAGCCGGCTGGCGCCCAGCGCGGTAACCCCCGGCTGGGAGCGTGAGCATGGGAACCTTCCTGTCACGGCCATGACAGGAAGGTTCCCATGCTTCAACAGCCGGAGCCGCTATCCAGACGAGGTATTCCGGCCTCGATTTCGGCGGGTGGTGCCGTCGCTGCACTGCGGAAACGGTGTGGGGCATCCTGATTGGTATGCCCGCAGACCTGCCCGTCACCACCCGCTGGACCATTCCTGCGGCCGAGCTATCCGAACGCTTCTCGCGATCCTCCGGTCCTGGTGGGCAGGGTGTTAACACGACGGACTCGCGGGTCGAACTTTCCTTCGATCTAGCTCGCTCAGCGTCGGTCCCAGAACTCCTACGGCAACGTTCGATGGAGCGCCTCGCTCACCGCCTCGTCAATGGCGTGATCACGATTGCGGCCTCGGAGTATCGCGCGCAGCTCGCAAACCGCGAAGCGGCGCGGGAACGGCTGGCAAAACTGCTAGCCGAGTCCGTCGCTCCACCCGCCCCCAAACGGCGCCGCACCAAGCCGACCAAGGGATCGCAGCAGCGCCGTCTCGCTGGTAAAAAGCGGCGCGGCGAGGTGAAGCGGCAGCGTCGTCGAGGTGATCCCGGCGACGGCTGACGTGTGCCGCCGGTGTTCGCAACTAGCCTCGGGACAGGACTAACGCAGAAGGGACATTGCTGATGCGTACGGCTTGGGTCTTGCCGGGTGGCTCCACCTTCGGAGCAATCCAGGCCGGCCTCGTTATGGCATTGTTCGAGGCCGGTGTCGAACCCGACCTGCTCGTCGGGACCTCCGCTGGCTCGCTGAACGCAGCATGGTTTGCCGGCGACCCGACGCCTCGTGGGGCGGCAAAACTCCGCGAGCTCTGGATGTCGATGCGGCGCACGGATGTCTTCCCGATCCAACCCACGCGGATATTCGCGGGGAAACTCGGCTTGTCGAACCACGTGATGGGCAACCACGGGTTGGCGTGCTGGCTGCACAACAACCTGCCGTTTCGCCGGTTGGAGGACGCGCAGATCCCGGTGACCGTGACCGCAACCGATCTGGACACCGGTGAGCCGGTGTATTTCGAAAGCGGTCCGGCGCTTCCTCCGCTGGTCGCGTCGTGCTCGATTCCTGGGATGTTCCCGCCGGTGAAGGTTGGGGACCGTTGGCTGGTGGACGGTGGCCCGGCGGCGTTCATGCCCATCAGCCGCGCTGTTGAGCGCGGGGCGGAGCGTGTTTTCGTGCTGCCGTGCGGCGGCACTGAACCGTTCGAATTCAACCGGCGCAGGCGCGGGATCGGTTCGATCGCGACCTGGCCACCGCCGAAGACGCCGCCGAGGTCGGTCGGCGGAGTGAACGGCGCAGCGCTCGGGGCAGCGATGGTGTCTGCCGCGCGGCTTGAGATGCAGTTGAACGCGACGCGCTGCGAGCTCTACGTGGTGCCCGCCCCATCGGTGGTGGGCCTCTCGCCGTATTCGTTCGCGCACGCGGGTGCCCTGATCGACGCTTCTTGGGAGATCGCCAAACGGTGGTATCCCACAGCCAAGCCAGTGCCATCCGGACCCGTCGACATCGGTGGCAACTCGAGCACCAGCGGTCGGTTCGGGGTTTCCGAATCAGCTCCCAACGCCCAATGACCCGTCGATGAGAGCAAAGGAACCTCCCTGCCAGCTGGTCGGAAGGTTCCCTTGCACTCGAAAGTCACGCCCGCGGTGATACTGCTTCGGATAGTTCATCCACGGCGAGTCGTTCCGGTGGTGCGGTAGCGGGGCGCGCGAGAGTCACCGCAAGGTTGACCATGATGTTGACCGCGAGCCTGAGCAATCCGACGTTGATCCCAAGCCAGGGTCGTTGCCGGTGACAACGAGCACGGCGACAACGACCACTCCAGCTGCGAGCCCGGAGGCAGCGCCCGCGGTCGACATGCGTTTCCAGAGCAAACTGATCAGCACTACCGGAAGGAGTTGTGCCAGGCCTTGGTAGGAGAGGACTGACAACTGCACCAGGGTGCTTGGCGAGATGAAGGTGAACACCAACGCCACCAGCCCGACGAGGAAGGTGACCAGTTGGGACAACTGCTTCTGATGTGGTGCCGTTCGGGGATGCACGCCGAGGACGGACCGCCCCCACATCGTGCCGATCACGGGCATGAAGACCGCCATCGGGACGATCGATGACAACGCCCCGGCGACCCCGACGAGGCCGACCAGCCAAGCCGGCATCGAGTCGACGACGAGCTTGAACATCGCCAGGTTGGAATCCTCAAGCCCAGGAACCACGAACACCGCGGCCAAACCCAAAAGGATCGGAACGAACAACAACACCTGGTAGAAAGGCATGATGATCGCGTTGCGGCGAAGCACACCCGGATTCTTCGCCCCCAGGTAACCGGCCACAGTGGTCGGAAAGATCGTGTAGACGACACCGTTGAGCAGACCCGTTGTGGCGAACCACAGGATGCCCAGGGACTCCGTGCCTTGACCTGGCAGTACGAGCCATTCGGGGCATCGGACAAACCCGCTGCGGCGAACCCTGCCGAGTTCAGCACACCCCAATGGGCACCGATGTTGATCAGAAGTACCGGATGGGTATAGGTGACCTCGTCGAGGTCCGCGCGGGTCAGCGGGTTGCCACCAGTCGACTTTCCGTGGTCGTAGCGAGTCCCGAGCACCCACTGCCCGGGAAGCGTGTCGCGGGCGCCGCCCCTGAGCTCATCAAGCAAAGCAACATGAGATCTCGCCGCCGACACGTCGACGCCCCGCTGGTTCGCAGCCATCATCGTCGGATGCTGGTGAGCGTCGTTGAACCCCGGAACGATCGTCGCGTCTCCGAAGTCCACCAGCTCGGCTTCAGGCATGCGGCGGCGCAGGTCACCGAGATCACCGACGCCGACAATCCATTCGCCCAGGCTCGCCAGAGCGGGCCGACCCGCATCCACGTGCGGCTGGTCGGCCATTGCGACGAGCCGGCGGGCAGTGACCAGAGTGGGTGGTTGTCCAGCGCTTGCCACAGCACCTCCCACGACGCGGTCGATGCCTGGCATGCTGCCCCGGAAACCCGTCGAGCACCAGCCCCGGACCCAATGCCATGGACCCTCAGGCCGCGTTCGGTTCACGCAGAGCCGCTGGTGGCGCGCCACCTGACTGGACACCCCGGAACGGCGTTGGTGAGTCCTTGAACGTGCGGAGAATTGCACGTGGCACTGCTGTTCCGCGCCTGCTGCCGAGCTCCATCTCGGCGACGAGGTCCTCGAACCGGCAGAGATTCTCCTGCTGAATCGCCTCGAACAGCAGGCTTTCCGTCACGGTCCAGGTCTGCCAAGTACGGGCACCATCCATGACTGCCCGCACCGGAGGGGCGACCGGAATACCGTTGACATGAATTGGTTTCGGTAGTCGAGTTGTCCGTTCGAATTTCGTTCCGGGGTAGCTCTGGACCCTGCGGCGGTGCGGGATCAGCACGTGAATGTCCGCCTCTTCCGGGGGAGTTCTCAACCCGAGCAGCCGTGCGGCGTGCAGGCCCGTGATCATCGCTCCGGGCCCGGCACGTAGTAGCGCCGCGTTGATGCGATCTCTGATCGTCGGTGGTCCTGGCACGATGAGCAGGACGCCAGGAGCGAGCCGCGTCCAGGGCCCGCCGGGGCGAGCCTGACGATACGACGTCGACTGAGAGATCCCGAGATTCTCCAGCTCGACGACGCGAAGAACCCGTCGATCGGTGCACGGCATGACTGAGCTTTTGGTGACCGTTGTACGCATGCCAAGCACTATCCAGCATGCCAAGTCGATAGCTTCGCTGATTGCCCAGATTCGGTACTGTGTCGGGCACCCTTTTTTGAGCAGCGGACTGCTAGGGCGCGAGCATGGGAACTTTCCTGCCATCCGATGAAAGGAAGGTTCCCATGCTCCTAGCCTGAGTTTCCCCGCTAGCTGATTGCTCGACAGCATTTCCCTTGGGGCGCTTAGGTTTCGACCCGGCCCACTGTATTACCCAGTACGGCAGCGGCCAGTCCCGACGGCCCATGGCGTAACATCGAGTTTCCGCGGCCTCACCGATGTGACCTGCGAGCACGCCACAGCGGTGATCGAGCGAGTTGGGTAATACGCTGGGGATCATGAAACGTGCCCTCTGATCAGCCGAAACTCTGATGTTGATCTGTTAAGAGGGACACTCAGGCTAGCCGTTCGGCGCCCGGCCAACGGGTTGGTTTCCGACGAAGTCAACAGCTGGCACAAAGGTAGTTCTCAGATTTGCACGGCACTGTTGGTGCCATGACAGCAGCTGGTTCCGGCGGAGCGCCGGAGTACAGAGATGGCATGCAGCACACACCGGGGCAGGAAACCGCTCCTACCGAATCATTCGGCCCTGCAGCCGGACCGCTGCCGGGCACCCCGAGTACCTACCGGGCCAATCCCGGGACCGCGGAGCCCCGACGTTGGAAAGGCGTGGTCGCGGCTGCGCTGATCGCCGGAGTGATCGGGGAGGCATCGGGGTCGGTGGCGGAATGATCATCTCTGATGGTGGTGGCTCCAGCCTCGTGCTTTCGCAGCATGACCCTGTTACCGGCACCCAGATCAACGCTCAGACCGGCACCGTGCAGTACGCGGCTGGTAAAGCATCGTCGAGCACGGTCGACATCATTGTTCGCGGCAGCCGAAGCGGTTCGGAAGGAACCGGCGTGGTGTTGACCCCGGACGGATACGTGCTGACCAACAACCACGTGATCGGTTCTGGCGGCGAGATCACCGTTACCCTGCCCGACGGGACGACGAGAAGCGCAAGCGTCGTTGGCACCTCACCCTCATACGACCTGGCGGTTATCAAGCTCAACGGGGCGAGTGGGTTAACCCCAGCGGAACTCGGCAAGTCCTCAGAGCTGACGGTTGGGCAGCCCGTCGTCGCCATCGGCTCGCCATTGGGGCTAGAGGGAACGGTTACCTCGGGGATCGTCAGCGCGCTGAACCGAACCGTCGAAGTGCAGGGGGAGGACGGCCAGCCCGTCATCTACAACGGCATTCAGACCGATGCGTCGATCAACTCGGGCAACTCGGGCGGCCCACTGGTGAACGTGGACGGCCAGGTGATCGGCATCAACACCAGCATCGTTTCCAACAGCAGCTCCTCGGGAAACATCGGACTGGGGTTCGCGATCCCGATCGACACGGCGAGCCGCATCGCGAACGAACTCATCAGCGGTGGCGTGGCGTCAAAGCCCCAACTCGGTGTCACCGGAACCAACAGCCAGTCGGGAGCAGCGACCATCAACTCGGTCGTGCCCGGTTCTGCCGCAGACCGTGCAGGCATCAAGGCAGGGGAGACGATCGTCAAAATCGACAACCGGGCGGTCAGCAGCTTCTCGGACCTGGTTGCCCAGGTCAGCGCCCACGCGCCTGGCTCGAAGGTCACCCTCACCGTCGCGGACTCCGCAGGCGGCAACCAGCGGCCCGTTGATGTCGCCTTGGGCAGCGAACAGGACAAGACCGCTGAAACAGCCGACGACGCACGGTTCCAGCAGCAAAGCCCATTCACGTGGCCGAACGGCCAGCTACCAGGTGACAGGTAGGAGTGCGGTAGGGGGATCCTGCCTGGGATGACCGTAAGGTTCCCTTGCTGCACCAGACTAGGCGGTGCGGCGCAGCCACCAGTGCATGGCGTACTCGACCAGCCGGATCAGTGCTTGCTTGGTGGATTCGCGGTTTCTGGCGTCGCAGGTGACGATCGGGACGTCGGCTGGAATCGCGATGGCTTCCCGGACCTCTTCGACGCGGTGGAGCAGGGTTCCGTCGAAGCAGTTGAGCCCTACGATGTAGGGCAGTCGGCGGTCTTCGAAGAAGTCGATGGCTGAGAAGCAGTCCGCAAGGCGCCGGGTGTCGACGAGCACCACGGCGCCGATCGCGCCCCGGACCAAGTCGTCCCACATGAACCAGAAGCGCTGCTGGCCGGGGGTTCCGAAAAGGTAGAGGATCAGATCGGAATCCAGCGACAACCTGCCGAAGTCCATGGCCACCGTCGTGGTGTTCTTGTTCGGGGTGGCGTGCAGGTCGTCGATGCCTTTGCTGGCTTCGGTCATGACGGCCTCAGTGGTCAGCGGAACGATCTCCGACACGGAACCGACGAAGGTGGTTTTGCCGACTCCGAAGCCACCCGCGACGACGATCTTCGCCGAGGTCGCGGTCGTGGACCGACCACCGGTTTGCGCGGGACAGGATCGCGTTTCAGGTGTCATGTCTGCCAACCTCAGGTATCGAGTCGAGCGGGCGTCTGCGGTTCGCGAGCTGCTCCATGAGATCCGCGCCCGGACGTTCAGAGCCGGCGAAGCCCACCAAGAACCCTTTCCATCAACAACAAGTGCCGTTTGCTGCCGTTTTCGCTCACTGTTCGGTGCACCATGATCAGGCCGAGGTCGGCCATGTCGCCGAGCAGGACCTTCGCCACGCCGAGCGGAACGTTCAGCAGCGCAGCGATTTCCGCCACCGAACGCGGATGCTGGCACAGCTCGGCGACCGAGTGGTGTTCGAGCCTCTGTAGCCTCCCCGGTGGACCCGATTCGCTGGTGGACACCAGGGTTTCCAGCTCCAGCCGGTGATTCGACCGGGTGCGCCCACCCGTCCATGTGTATGGCCGGATGTAGGTGGCTGCAGCTTCGAACTCCTGGGGGTTCGCTTGCTCACGAGCCGCGGACAGGGCCGTGAGGTCGACCGGTTCGGACGACGGCCAGGGCGGCTCCGGAGTCGGCGGTGCCGATTCCTGCGGTTCGGGCTCGTCGCGAGCCCGTTTGCGGCGGCGCCCGCGACGGCCGCTGTCGAGGGTGAACCGGTTGAAGACCTCGGCCATGGCGTCAGCTTCGGGTGACTCTCGGTCATCCCAGCGGTGTCGCCCGGACGAGTCCGGACCTGTGCTCATGCCGTCCTCACACCGACTGGCCGGTCATCACCCGATTCGTTCCCTGCAGTTGGGAGCGCAGTTCGGGGGTCAGGATCTGGCCGACTCGCTCCACCAGCAAAGCCATTTCGTAGGCGATCAGGCCCATGTCGCAGTGCGGCGCGGCCAGCACCGTCAGGCACGAGCCGTCGCTGATCGCCATCTGCAGCATGAGACCGCGTTCCATTTCAACCACGGTTTCGTTCACGGCCCCGGCTTCGAAGCATCGCGCCGCGCCTTGGGTGAGGCTGAGCAGCCCTGATGCGACCGCCGCGAGTTGGTCGGCCCGGTCGGTGGGCAGTCTCGCGGATGCCGTCAGCAGCAGCCCGTCGGCTGAGACGACCACGGCGTGCGCCACGCCTGGAACTCTCTCGGTGAAGTCCGTGACCAGCCAGCCGAATTGGTTCGGTTGGGAGTTTTGGGCGTTCATCGGCCCTCCTGTCCTCTCCACTGATTCGGGTTGTCACCGGCGTTAGTCGGCTGAGCGCGCGTCGCGGAGGCTGTGCTTGCCTTCACGGACTCCGCGTTGGAAGCTGGCCAGCCGCCCACGCATCAGGTCCGCATCGCGGCGCGGCGTCACAGCCGGATCGGTAGCCGTTCCCGGCACCAGTTGGGCTCTTGGGGTTCGCCGGGGCAGCCCGGCAGTGGTGTAGTCGACGGATTCCTGGTCGATGAGGGGCTCGGGTGCTGCGGCGGCGCCGTTGGTGCTCGGCTCTGGGACCACCTGCGGCGACGCCCCTGCCGGTGCGGTGCCGTTGTGAGGGGCCGACTGCTGCCTGTGGCGGCCACGCCGAACACCGGCCTGGAAGCTCGCCAACCGGCCGCGGGCAACATGCGGATCGCGGGGCGGCCGTGCCCGTTCGCTGTGATCGGCTCCGGCGCTCCCGGCCACCAGGTTCGCTCGCGGGACCCGCAGCGGAAGACCCGCAGTGGTGTAGTCGGCGGGTTCTGCGGCCGCTACCTTCTCTGCCCGCTGTCGAACTTCGTCGTTCGCGAAGGTCCACACGCTCTGGCCGCGGTGACCGTTACGCGCGGGCTGGGAGGAAGGGAACCTTCCTGTCATCGGTGGCAGGAAGGTTCCCATCCTCTCAGCATCTGCTGCGGGAGCGGGCCATTGGATGGCGGGGCGGGTGGCGGTGTGGGAGACCTGCGACGGCACCTGGAACCACGCGGAGGCGAGGTTGTTGAAGATCGGTGCCGGGGCTGTCTCGTCGTTGTGCTGTTCGGGGATCTGTGCGGGCGCTGGGGTGATCTCCTGGGTGTTGGACAGTTCGTCTGGCGGCACGGGCGGAGCCCCGTTGGCAGGGGAACGGAACAGGTGGATTCCGTTGCGCACGAGGTGGCGCTGGCTGGACGCGTCCTGTTCGGCCGCCTCCCAGTCGAACTCTTCGACCAGCGTGTCAGCGGTGCGGTCGTTGGGCACGATGCCGTTGGCCGCGACCGGCAGTGCCGGGCCCGCCACATCCACCAGCAGTTCGGGGCCGAGGCTGACCGCGACGTGCACCCCGACCGCTTCGGGCCCGGGGCGCAGTTCGGCCCGGATGCCGTGGCGGCTGGCGAGCCGGCCGACGACGAACAGGCCCATGCGCCGGGACGTCGACAGCTTGATCTCTTCGTCGGTGGCCAGCCGCTGGTTGACGGCGGTCAGCTCATCCGGGGACATGCCAATGCCGCGGTCGACGATGCCGACTTCCAGCGATCCGTCGCCGCGCCGATGTCCGGAAACCGTGACCTGGGTTTCCGGGGCTGAGAAGTTCGCCGCATTGTCGAGGAGTTCGGCCAGCAGCCGCACCAGGTCGCTGGCAGCGTATCCGACGATCTTGACGTCCGGCAGCGGCTGGACGATCACCCGCGGGTAGTGCTCGATCTCCGACACCGCGGCCCGGATCAGATCCGCGGGCGACGTCGGCTGCGAGAACCGCCGCGCCGGGTCAGCCCCGGAAAGCACCATGAGGTTCTCGTTGTTGCGGCGCATCCGGGTGGCCAGGTGGTCCAGCTGGAACAGCGTCGCCAACTGGTCGGGGTCTTCCTCGTCGCGTTCGAGCTGCTCGAACAGCCGGAGCTGCCGTTCCAGCAGGCTCTGGCTGCGTCGCGACACGTTGACGAACGAATCGCTGTAGCTGCGGCGGAGTTCGGCCTGCTCGGTGGCGAGGTTGACGGCTTGGGTGTGCACGTCGTCGAAGGCCCTCGCCACTTCGCCGATCTCGTCAGTGCTTTCAACCGGCACCTGGTCGACGGGGGATCGGTTGGCGTGACCGGCGCGGATGTCGGCGACAGCTTGCGGCAGCTGGTGGTTCGCCGTGTCCAGCGCGGTGCGCCGCAGGATATCGAGGGAGCCGAGCAGGTGCCTGGCGACCACCACGACGATCGCGCCCGCGATCAGCAGCGCGGACAGCAGGATCACAGACTCCAGCCCGGCCATGTTGCTGGAGGTGTCCTGCAAGGCGAACGCGGTGTCGTGCAGCTGCTGGTCAAGGTGCGTTTGGAGCGTGTAGAGCGCTTCAAGCGCCGTCCGGGACTGGTCCTTCCACGCCGAGGGCGATATCAGCTGCGTGGAGATCCGCGACTTGCTGTTGTCGCGTTCGACCATTGCCAGCTGCACCGACGTTTCCCGCGCCGGCACCTCCGGCTTGGCGTAGAGCTGGTCGTAGCGCATCCGCTGTGGCGGCGTGGCGGACGCGCGGAATTCCTTGACCGCGGAGGTGCGGCGCGATTCGCTGGCCGCGAGCCGAGTCAGGTTGTCGGTGGTGAAGTTGCCGCGGGTCAGCCCCACGAGTACCAGGGCCTGCTGGAGCTGCATCTCCTCGCTGATCTGCGCCAGCTCGTGCGCGCTGATGGCGGTGGACACCAGTTGGGACGACGAGATCTGGCTGGTCAGCGTGCGGTCGAGCGCAAGCAGCACCCCGACGAACTCGGTGTAGGTGTTGATCACCACCCCGGGGTCCGGGTGGCCGCCCAGCACCTGCTGGCGGATCGGAGCGAGCCCGGTGAGCTGCCGGTCGGTGTCCTGCCGGGCGAACCGGACCGCATCGCTGTCCGGGACGGCCCGCAGTCGCTGGTGGATCTCGTCCAGGGCCCGGTCAGTTGCGGTGTAGCGTTCCTGCACTTCCGGCGCGGAAACCGGCCCGCGCACCAGGAATTCCGCGGCCTTGCTGCGTTCCTGCTGCAGTTGGCCAACGGCCGCGCGCACGACGTTGCCGGCCGCGACCACCCGGTCCAGCTTGGCGTATTGGTCGGCCTGGTTGATCTGGCTGAGGATCTGCAGTACGCCGAGCACCAGTGCGACGATCACCGGAACGAGTACGACGGCGGTGATCTTGACCGGTAGTTTCCAGTTGCGCCAATTGGTGATCCACCCGGTGAGCTTTTGTGTGGTGCGCGACCACGTGGACGCCCGGGTTGCGTTCGCGGCCGGGTTTTCGAGTCCGCTGCTCACGACGCAGTCCTTTCCCGCGCGGTCGAAGTCTGCACCGACGGCGCGTTCGTGTGGTGGGCAGCCTGGGCCCGTCTGTGGTGTGCGCGGCAGGTCTTGGTGGCTGGTGGCGCTGCTCGCGGCCGGTTTTCGCTGGTGGCCGGTGCGGTCGTCGACACCGGAGTCCGGAGCCTGCGATCGATGTCGGGGGTGCTCGCGGCCGCACCGGATTCTTCGTCGCCGAGTGTCGGTGGCAGAACACTACCTCAACGAAATGATCTCCTCCGTATCTCGGATTTGGTTTGCTGACCAGCGAATTCGTCGCCGGTGGAGATTATTCTTGCCGGGGCGGTGCCGGATGGGGAAAGTCGTGAACACTGATTGTGGTCGTTGTGGCAATGTCTGGATGCGCTTTTGTCGCTCGATAGGTAGATGTTGAAGCTACGAATGATTTTTTCGGCCAGGGGGCTGGGGGAAGTGCCGCCCGGGTTCCCGGCGAGTCCGCTGGCTGCCTTGTTGACCAGCTGAAACTGGCTGCTCGCCAGGCTTTTTCGGGTGCTAGCAGGTAGGCATGATGGTGCTTCGGGGCTGATCAGGCACATCACGTTGACCACATACTGTGATCGACGAATTCATCAATGTGTGTGCTGTGTTGTTGCAAAACGCTGTGTGGGCCGGGTTCGCTGGCTAGACTTCCGGGCTGGTTGGCAGCGCAGGCAGCGCGGTTCACCGACACCTCGGATTCGTAAACCACTCGATATCGCCGGATCGAAGCGGGATCCAGGTGATCGGCCACGGAGCGCGGGGAACTCCGAAGCATCGGGCGAAACCACGTCGATGCAGTTCTACTGCTTGGAAGGACGCATGCCCAACGCAACTCAGCCCCCGCCGCCGCGCACCCCCAGCGGCGGGCCCGCAGCGGCCGCGACCTTCGGTAAGATCGACAAGCCCGCGCCGCGAGCTCATCGACCGTCGGCACCGGACTACGAGCGCATCGCGCGAAGCCCCGAATTCCTCGACCGGCGCGCCAGGCTGCGCCGCTTCGCCTTCCCGATGACTGCGGTATTCCTCATCTGGTACCTCGGATAAGTCATCATCATCGCCGCCTACCTGCCGGAATTCATGAGCATTCGGCTCGGCGGCGAGGTCAACATCGTCCTCGTCATGGGGGGCGGCCAGTTCGCGACCACGATCCTGATCACCGCTCTCTACCTCCGGTACGCGGCTCGCCAGATCGATCCGCGGGTGCAGGCGCTCTACCAGGACGCGGTCGGGGAGGACCCTCGATGATCGACACCAACCCGGTGCTCAACATGAGCATCTTCGGGGTGTTCGTGCTCATCACGCTCTACATGGTCTACCGCGTGAGAGCACCGGCACCGCGACCGACTACTTCGCCGCCGATGGCCGGTTCACCGGTGCGCAGAACGGCATCGCCCTGTCCGGGGACTTCCTGTCGGCGGCGTCGTTCCTCGGAATCGCCGGGGCTATCGCGGTGCACGGCTACGACGGCTTCCTCTGCTCGATCGGCTTCCTAGTCGGCTGGCTGATCAACCTGCTGCTGGTCGCCGAACTCCTGCGCAACACCGGGCGCTTCACGATGGGTGACGTGCTTAGTTAGCTTCCGGATGCGGCAGCGGCCGGTCCGCGCGGTCGCCGCAGTGTCCACATTGGGTAATTTCGTTCGTCTACATGATCGACCAGATGGCTGGCGCGGGCACCCTGGTGGCGTTGCTGCTCGACGTGCACAGCTCCGGCGGCCAGGCGCTGGTCATCGGCGGCGTCGGTGTGGTCATGGTCGTCTACGTGCTGGTGGGCGGAATGAAGGGAACCACCTGGGTGCAGATCATCAAGACAGGCATGCTCTTGCTGTGCGCGGTCATGATGACCTTGTTCCTGATGGGCAAGGTCGGGTTCAGCATCACCTCGCTCCTGCAGCACGCGGCGGAGCAGAACCTGGTGGGGGACCGGATCTTCTCGCCCGGCGCGAAGTACGGGCAGAGCGACGTGACCAAACTGGACTTCGTGTCGCTGTCGCTGGCGTTGGTCCTGGGCGTCGCTGGGCTGCCGCATGTGCTGATGCGGTTCTACACAGTGCCCGATGCGCTGCAGGCACGGCGCTCCGTGGTTTGGGCGACCTTCACGATGGCCGTGTTCTACCTGTGCACCCTGGTGATCGGGTACGGGGCGGGGGCGGTCAAGCCAGGTGAGCGAGAAGCGCGGAGATGGAAGTGCGCTCCCTCACCGGCATCGGCTCGTCGTGAGCTGAAGCATGGGAACCTTCCTGCCACCTCCGTGACAGGAAGGTTCCCATGCTCTCCCCAGGGGTGGGCTCGAGGTCAGGCGAACCAGCCCATCACGCGATCCCAGAGGGACGTAGCCGAAGCGGGAGTCGCGGGTCGCGTGGTCTCATGGGTGCCTTGGTCGTGTGAGGCGGCAGGCGTCAAGCCTGCGGGTTGCTGAGCCTCGAGCGCGCCGGTTTGCGCGGTGCCCTGTCGTCCAAAGATCACGTTCGAGCAGGAGTAGAAGGCCTCCGGGCTGTCGGTCCCGCAGGTTGCGTTCGCCCACGGTGACATGCAGGCGCCGGCCGGTCGCGCCTAGATCTGCTACCGGCCAGCACATGCTCTACATGATCTGGCAGCGCACCGACAGCCACGATGGACAAGCAGCCGAGTACAGCAGAGGCGGCAGCCTTATGACGCACGTTCACGTCAATTCTCCTCGCTATCCTCCGGGGCCGACGTCGGCCGCAGGCGGCGCGCACCGATCACCGGTACGTCGTTTCGGGATGAATCGATGTTGACGCGGCAGTTGATGCGACGTCCATACGCAGAATTGTGCTCTTATGTAGTGGAAACATTGATCGACTGATCTGTCTTGGCAGGTAGGGGTCGGTGTGGTGATGGTTGGAATTATATGTAACGAGGGCTGACCGGGGCTATAGGCGGTCCTTAATTGCGAATTGTCGCCGTATGTATGAGGTGTTCCGTGGTGTCGCTACTTTCTCGCGCATTAAGTTTCCTGAACGTGGTGTTCGGCGGCTGTTGCCGGCAGGAAGGCTCCCATGCTGCAGTTGAGCGGCCGCGCGTTCCTTCGCATGGCTATCGCGCCCGGCGAGCGTGGTGACGCTGTCCGGGTGAAGCATGGGAACCTTCCTGTCTCTGGCGCGGTCCGCCTCGGGTGCATTCAGCGCGGGATCGGGATTTCGAAGTGGATGGCCGGGCTGTGCTGGTGATCTCCGCGCGCGTCGTAGATTTCCTTCGCCATCGCGCGCCAGAACGGTTCGGCTCCTTCGATCGCCGGGTTGGTGTGCAGGTAGATCGCCGAATATCCGTCGGTGTCGGCGACGAAGTCGCAAGCCATCGCAACCAGGGCGCGTGCGAGGCCGTGTCGGCGATGCGCTCTGTCGACGTAAACCCGGAACAGCTGGGCGGTCTCGCCGCTCGGGTAGTGGTCGACGATCCATTGTGGATGTGGCGGGCTGCTGGGTCCGTTGGCGCGCACTGCGGTTGTCGCCGCGACCTCGCCGTTGCGGACCGCGACGAACAGGGCGTGCCGGGGGTTTTGGAGGTAAGCGTGCTCGATGCCGATCACGTCCGTGTGCCATGTCGAGTCGTAGCCGTGTCCGAACTCCTTGTAGAAGGTGTCGAGCATGACCTTTCGTGCGCCGTCGACGTCGGATGGTTTGGCGGCCCGAAGGGTGTACTCGCCGATGCGGTGTTCGAGGTTGTGCTGCATCGCGTCCTCTCTGGGGATTTGATGGTCCGTGTTCGCTTCGGATGGCAGGAAGGTTCCCTTGCTGCAGAGCCGAGGCGGCTGAAACCGCTCCAGCAATGCAATGATAATCGTTTTCAACAAATTGAGAGAACGGTGGTCCCGCTTCCGAACTGTGCTGTCGCGGTTTGGGTGACAGGAAAGTTCCCATGCTGTCGCCCTCTGTGGCGGATTGACGGTGGGCGGGGGCGGCGTTAGGTTCGACGCCAGTTATGGTCAGACCGTATGCCCAGTAAGGGGTTTGATGAAATTTCCACACTTTGTTGGGTGAGCGGGCACGGGATCGGGGACCGGTCAGGGTCGGGGTGCTCGGGGCGGGGAAGTTCGCTTCGATGTACCTCACCCAGGCGTTGAGCACCGAAGGCGTGCACGTCGCCGGTGTCGCAGATCTGGCGCCACAGCGGGCACGCGCAGCGCTGGAGCGCACCGGTTGGCCAGCGGAGCGTTACGCGGCGGCCGACTTCGACGAGGCGTTGCGCAGTGGCGGGACGCATGTCACCGACAGCGCCGATGCGTTGATCGATGCTTCGGGACTGGACGTGGTCCTGGAGATCACCGGCGATCCCGTGGCAGGCACGTATCACGCTGTCCGGGCGATCAATGCCGGTCGGCACGTCGTGATGGTCAACGTCGAGGCCGACTGCATGGTGGGGCTGCTGCTCGCCGAGCGGGCCCGGAAATCCGGGGTCGTCTACTCGATGGCATACGGCGACCAGCCGGCGCTGATCTGCGAGCTCGTCGACTGGACGCGCACGGTCGGCTTCGAGGTGGTGGCCGCGGGCAAGGGCACGAAGTACCTGCCGGAATACCACGCTTTTACCCCGGACACGGTGTGGGACCACTACGGCTTCACGCCGGAGCGGCTCGACCGCGGGGACTTCAAGCCGAAGATGTTCAACTCGTTCCTGGATGGGACGAAGTCGGCAATCGAGAGGGCGGCCGTGGCCAACGGCACCGGGCTGGTACCGCAGGACGAAGGTCTTCTTCCCGCCGTCCGGCGTCGACGACCTGGCAACCATGTTCCGGCCTGCAGAGATCGGCGGTCAGCTGACCCGTCGGGGCACCGTCGAGATCGCCTCCAGCCTGCACCGCGACGGCACCGCGGTGGCGCGAGACCTGCGTTGGGGCGTCTACGTCACCTTCGAAGCGCGCACCGACTACGCCGTTCAGTGCTTCGCCGAATACGGTGTGCGTACGGATGAGACCGGACGCTACGGCTCGCTTTACCGGCCGTACCACATGATCGGGCTCGAACTCGGCGTCAGCGTCACTTCGGCCGCAGTGCGCGGCGAGGCGACCGGATGCCCGACCGGCTTCCGCAGCGACGTGGTCTCGGTCGCCAAACGCGCGCTCAAGGCCGGGGAAATCCTCAACGGTGAGGGCGGCTACATGGTTTACGGCAGGCTTGCCCCGGCTGAGGTGTCGCTGAAGTCGGGCGGCGTTGCCGATGGGGTTGGCGCGTGGTTTCAAGCTGCGCAACGACGTTCCCGAAGGCGGCGTGCTCGGTTGGGACGACGTCGAAGTGGACGAAACGATGTTGGCAGTGCAGTTGCGGCGCGAGCTGGAAAGGACAACGCGCGGCTGACGCCGGACAGCGGCGGACGTCGCCCGTAAGGTAGAGCGGTCCTGGGCACCACCGCTGGAGATCGAGGAGAAGCATGAGTTCCGCGAGCCCGAGCTCATGGGAGCCGGTGCGCAAGGTCCGCACTTACGAGCAGGTCATGGCGCAGATCGAGCAGCGCATGCTGGAGGGGCTGCTCGCCCCGGGCGACCGGCTGCCCAGCGAACGTGAACTCTCACAGCTCCTCGGCGTCAGCCGCCCGTCGCTGCGCGAGGCGCTGCGCGTGCTGGAAGCGCTCGGCATTGTCGAAGTTCGGCCCGGCCGCGGCCCCGAAGGCGGGACGGTGTTCGTCGGCCGTCCCGGTGAGGGCTTCGCGATCCTGCTGAAGATGCAGTTGGCGCTCGGGCATTTCAGCGACACCGACGTCCTCCGCACCCGGCTGATGCTGGAGGAGTGGGCGGTCGCCGACGCGGCGCGCAACGCAACCCACGAGGACCACGAAGCGTTGCGCGGCATCCTGGACCAGATGGACGCGCCTGAGCTCACCGCCCGCGACTTCAACCGGCTGGATACCGAATTCCACGTGCGGGTCGCGGAATCCACCGGGAACTCGCTGGCCTCCTACCTGATGAGCTCGCTGCGCACCGTCATCCAACGCCAGATGATCGACGCGTACGAGCAGCTGGCGGACTGGCGCGAGACCGCGAAGGCGGTGCGCGCCGAGCACCGGGAGATCCTGCGGGTCATCGAGGAGCACGACGCGCCGCGGGCTGTCGAACTCGTCCGCGGCCACATCAACGACTTCTACGAGCTCGGCTCGTTCTCCGGCGGAGCCGAGAGCGATCAGTGACCGCAAGCCCATCACGTGCCGGAGCGGTTCAGCCCGCGAACTTCGGCGTCACCTGGCGCAGTTCGGCTTCGGAGCTGTTGGGCAGCGATTCGCCTTCTGCGGGCGGGTGGAGCATGGGAACCTTCCTGTCACCTAACGTGGGCCCCGGCAGGTGGAATCTGTTCGGCACCCCGCCCCAACCTGGAAGCTGAACCGGCGGAGCAGGACCCCGAAACGAGTCCGAAGTGGACGATGCTCACCCCGCCGATTCGTTCCGGGGCGGTCCGACGAGCGACTGTTCGAGCTTGGCGAGGAATCCGGTGATGGACGCACGTTCGGCCGCGCCGAGCGCGCTGATCAGCTGCGACTCGTGTTCGAGCAGCTCGCGCACGGTGGCTTCGATGAGGCGGTGACCGGAGTCGGTCAGCCGGACGGCCACCGCTCGGCGCGATGCCGTCGATGGTGCTCGGGCGACCAGCCCGGCCTGTTCGGCCCGGGCGATGCGCTGGGAGACCGCGCCGGGGGTGACCAGCGTTCGGCGGGTGATCTCGCGGGTGGTGAGTTCGTACGGCGGCCCGGCGCGGCGGATCACGCTGAGCAGGTCCAGCGTGGACGGATCGATCCCGAGCTTGTTAAGGGTGCGCCGCCGGTCGTCGGCGAGGACCTTCGCGATGCGCCAGATCGCGGTGATGACCTCGATGGAATCCGTGTTCACGCCGGGGAGTTCGCGTTGCCAGGCGGTGGCGATGTCCGCCGCCGGCCACGTGGAGATCGAAGCGAGCGGATAACCCTCGGCGTCTGAACCGTTGGACATCGACAACCCTCCCGCGATATGTTTAGCTCTAAACGTATCATTTTGGGGTCAACAGTGAACCGCATCGTGCTGGTGACCGGAGGCGGTAGCGGAATCGGCAAGGCCGTGGCGGCAAGATTCCGCGCTGACGGGGACACCGTGATCATCACCGGCCGCGACCAGGAACGGCTGGCGGCCGCGGCGGCCGAGCTCGACGTCCGCTCGATCGCCTGCGACGCGGCCGATCCCCGGCAGCTGGCAGACCTGGCCGCCGAACTTGGGGAACACCTCGACGTGCTGGTCAACATGGCCGGCGGCAACACCGACCTCCAGCGGCCCGGGGAACCGGCGGACCTGGAGCAGGTGAAGGACGCGTGGCGCGCAAACCTGGACGCCAACCTGCTCAGCGCAGTACTCACCACGACGGCCGTGCTCGACAAGCTGCGGCCGGGCGGCACCATCATCAACGTCGGATCCATCGGCGCCGAATACGCCTCGACGTGCTACGGCGCGGCGAAGGCGGCGCTGGGGGCCTGGAACGCCGGCCTGTCCGCGCAGATCGGCCCGAGGGGCCTGACGGCCAACCTGATCGCTCCCGGCTACATCGAGGAAACCGGGTTCTTCCACGGGCAGCTCAGCGAACAACGCCGAACGGCACTGATCGACTCGACCCACAACGGGCGGCCGGGCCGCCCGAGCGACCTCGCCGAGACCGCGCAATTCCTGGCATCCGAGGGCGCGAGCCACATCACGGGCCAGACCCTGCACGGGCTGGAGAACTCCAGCCGAGCGTCTGCGTGATCTACTGGCAACCACATAGGCATCAGGTGTTGCAAGGACCCCAAGAATCCGCCAACCCGCCGAGGGGCTGATCTCTTGCGCCAGTATGCCTTCCGGTTCCAGGTCGGACATGTGCGGAAATCAGGAGAGGCGGCGTGATTCTCATCCGGGACGAGCAGTATTTGGGCCTCGACCAATGAATCCGGCTTCCCGCAGCCAGGTTGCCACCTGGCCCGGCTGGCGGCGGTGGACGTGGACCCTCATCGGGTGGCCGGCATAGCCTCCGTCTTCAGCCGCGACTCGTCGCCAGCATGAAACATGAGCTGGAGCGGTCCGCCCGGGCGCATTGCGCGGTGGAAGTGCTCGAAGACGGCGGGCGCCTCGTCGTCGGGGATGTGGATCAACGACTGCCAGGCGAGCAGGCCGGCCGAAAAGCAGACCCGCCCCTGAGGGCATTCTGCCGACTCAGGGGCGGATCTCGCTAGCACTGCAATGCGCCCTCGACAGGACTCGAACCTGTGACACCTGCCTCCGGAGGGCAGTACCGGGTATCGACGTTTTAGCAGTTCAACGGCCTATTGGCCTCGTCGGATTGGTCGCCTTGTACGTGAACTGCACGCCGCAGGCTCTGTTGGGCTCTGATTCGGGCGCGACCCAAAGACACTCGGCGCGCCCATCGATCTTGTCTGTGGCGCTCTGAGGGCCCCGATTTCCCGACGTCCACCGTAGTTACTGACGGCAGCGAGAAAGGTAGCGTGAGCACGCATGGAGCTAGCCCAGCGAGCAGCCGAGACCGCCGAACACTTCGTTGCACCGCTCGGCCGGAGGTGGCTGCATGTCCAAGCAGTCGCAGCGCGGGCGGCGGAGCTGAGCCCAGCAGTCCCATCCCAGGATCGAGACATGCTCGTCGCGGCGGCGTGGCTGCACGACATCGGCTACTCGCCCGAGATCGGGCACACCCGCTTCCACCCGCTCGACGGGGCTCGGTGGCTGCAGAGCCAGCAGTGGCCGGCGGCGGTGGTGAACCTTGTCGCGCACCATTCAGGCGCTCGTTTCGAGGCTGCCGAACGCGGAATGGTGCAAGAGCTTTCAGAGTTCCCGTTCGAGGATTCCGTGTTGCTGGACGCGCTCGTTACAGCTGACCTAACGACTGGGCCAGGTGGCGAGCGGCTGAGCTACGACCAGCGAATCGACGAGATTCTCAGCCGCTACGCACCCGATGATCCCGTTCACCGAACTTGGGTTAAGGCGCGCCCCGCGCTCGCTGAATCCGTTACCCGGACCGAAAAACGGCTTGCGGAGGCTCAGCCCAGATAGGGTTCCGTGCGCGATTCGTCCAAGGCGTGGTCGATTCGCAGGCGCATCGACGGGTGGATATTCAGTTGATCGAGGTCCGCAGGGGAAACCCAGCGGACCTCTTTCGTTTCGCTGCCGTCTTCCCGCGGCTCACCGCCGACCCAGCGGCACGCGAAGCAGAGCGAGAACTGCTGTCGTACTTCGCCATCGTCATAGGCCATGACGTGGTTCGGGTTGGTGTAAACGCCGGTCAGCCGCAAGACCTCGACATCCAAGCCGGTTTCTTCTTTGACCTCGCGCATGACCGTGTCGGTGATGTACTCCCCGGCGTCGTGTCCTCCGCCTGGAATAGCCCAACGATCGTTGTCAATTTTGTGAATCAACAGGATCTCGCCAGCGCTGTTGCGGATCGCGGCCGTGACTGACGGAACTACCGAGTTCGCTGCCGGGGCGGTGGGATCGTTGAAGTAGTCGATACGGGCCACTTTGGCTCTCCATTAGATTGTGTCGGGTGTGGCCTCTTGCCAGACCCGCTCGAACGAACGCATGTAGTGCTCCCACATCGAGCCGCCTGGGACTCGACGTAGATGCATGACCGGGTTTTCGCCAGCAAGCGCGCCGAAAGCATGGCCGTTGACCAGTAGTTGGTCATCGAATCGATAGAGCGAGTTGTAAAGGATCGTGCCGTGCGTACGTACTTCAACGTTCGGCAGTCCAGCAACTTTGCTCAGGTAGCGACGCATCATCTGAATTCTCCCTTCGAGTCCGCCAGTTGTTCCCTCCTCGACGGCTCGCTGAATGACGGCTGCGGACTTCTCATCGCCGACGGCGAACCGGAAGACTGCGCCTTCCTCGGCTTTCCGCTTAATGATCGGCAAGATGTCGTGCTGCTCGACCAAGAATTGTCCGCTGAATACCAGCACCTCCATGCGTTCCTGGACGCCAGCGATCAGCTCGTTCCACAGTGCGTACGGCACGGACGAGCGGGACTGGTAGAGGTGTACCAGCTCGGTTTCCTCGTTCGGCCGTGTGTACAGGTCGTTTGCCAGGGAGGGCCAGAGCTGGACTTCCGCTGTTTTGACCAGCTCCGCGACCTTCTGGCGTGTCCGGCGGTGCGGTACCCGCTCCCTGGTGATCCAGCGCTCTGCTGTCTTCTCGTCAACTCCGGTGTGCTGTGCGACTTCTCCCAGTGTCAGCCCAGCAGCGCGAATCGCGGCACGTAGTCGCTCGTTAGCCACCCCACCCCCAGGGACGTTTCTAGGACGAATTTGGGACGTTGTAGGGACCATATAGAGCTGGAAAGACGTTTTCAAGTGACCTTGAAAGACCCGTTGGAACGTCCGCTGATCTGGCGTGAACTTGTTGCCATGCAAGACGGAACCCCGGAACACCGACACCTGGCCGAGGGTGTCGCGGGGCGAACCGATGGAGGTCGAAATGGCGAAGAACCAGATGATGCCGTTCCAGATGCCAAAGGGTGGCGGCACTGGCAAGAAGGTGCTCGGCCTGCTGTTCGTGGCCGCAGTGGTGATCCTGGTGGTGAAACACCCGACGGATGCCGCGCAGTGGGTGAAGGAAGGGTGGGCGACGGCAACTGCCGCCGCCGAGGGGGTTGCCACCTTCCTGCAGGGAGTCATCGGCCAGTAGGGCGCGAGGCCGACCAGCCAGCCTCTCTACTGTTCGACCTTGCGGACTCGATCGACGATCGAACCAAGCCGTTCTTCAAGGTCTGCCAATTTGGCATTGGCACGCTGAACCTGGTCTCGCAGCTCGCCAACCTCGGCGCGTGCGCGCCCGAGTTCCTTGGCGATGTCCACGTCTTCCGTTCGGTCGCTGACCCTCGCACCAGCGTGCGGCCGGTTGGTGACAACGCCGGACTCTCGCAGCAAACGTACTGCGTGCATCGCAGTGTTCACTGCGACATCGTGCTCTTTCGCGAGCTGCCGGTATGTCGGCAGCGGATCGCCCGGCGCAAGTTCGCCGGCGTGGATCAACTCAAGTAACGCGTCTGCAACACGTCGGCTAGCTGGGCGTTTGTCCTCTTGGGCTTCGTTCGCAACCACGTGATCAGAGTACCGCGAATCGTCTTAAGACATGGGGTTGACAGGGAACCCCGCCACCCTTAATGTCTTCATACATCGACAATGTCGCAAGACATCAGGAGAGAGTGAGATGATCCAGATGACGCAGCAGGCTTACGGCGTGGTCCACCCCCACGGCACCGACCAGAACCAGGTGATGGCTGAGACGGCCGCTGAGTTGGCCGCGTGGTTGACCGTGCGTGCTCTCCCGGCCCTGCCTCCGATCGTGGCCCTGCGCATCGACGGCACCGAGGTGGAGGCGCAGTTGCCGCCCGGGATCGGTGGGTCCGTCATGGCGGATTTGGCCGCGTGGGCGGAGCACCTGGGCACTGACGTCAATCTGGAACGCAGCTACGACCGCACCTTTGTCAGGGCGTCCATCGTCGTGCACCTGGGTGGTGGGCAGCGGCTGAAGCTGTGGAACCACCTCAAAGGCGTGAACTTTGCTGTGTTGGAGATCGTCACCGAGCACGGGTTCAGCAAGGGCCCGGCCAGCTTCGGTGCTGACGTGCTGCGTCGCGCCGCTGCGTTGAGGACTGAGCGATAAGCGCGGCTGTTTTCTGATTTTTGGTTTGTGTTTTGCGTCGCTCGCGCGGCGTTAGGCGGTCGCTCCAAGTACTAGAACACAGGGGCCATTGCACTCGACGTTCTTAAGGTAGCCCGGTTTTCGGGAGCTGATGGGTAATTCGTCTGGCGGTGCAATCGTTACGCGAGAGAACTCCATAGTGGATATTTTGCGCTCTTTTTCGGCACGATTGGGTATTCGTGCCGAGTGTCGGGGCGAGGTGTTGTCGTGGTTTTTCCGCGACCACTCGCCCCGTGTCTTCCCGCAACGGGGAAGACGTTGCCGCACGCCATCCATGCCCGTTTCCGCTGGTCATGGCCGTGTGTGCGGTAGTGGGGCGTGGTGCTGACGGTGCCGCGCCCCACCTTTTCGCTGACAAACAAGCGTCAATTTTGAGCACTTATTCATGCTGACAAGGGAGTAACTGTGATGGAACAGGAAACCAATGGTCACGACACTGTTCTGATGGCTTTTCGGCTGTCGGAAGAGCGTGCCTGCGCGGGGTATTTGGAGGCTCGTAAGGCTATGGCCGCGTCGGCGAGGCGGCTTGATTCGTTGAACCAGTTGCTGGCCAAGCGGCCCAACCGACTCGACTACCGCAGGGCACGGGATAAGGAAATGTCCGCGCACGAGGCTGCGGTCGAGCGGACCCGGCTTGCGTGGAACTCCTGGCAGCGGGCGCAGCTGCGCTCTGACGAGGCGTGGACGGCCACCAAGGGCCGTCACCCCCGTACCGCCACTGCCCCCGACAACACGCCCACCCTGCGGCGCCCCAGCGCGCACCCCGGCGTGTGGTACGGCAGCGACGTTGCCGCCTGCGCCCACTGCGACCGGACGATCAACACCTACACGGGCGGACAGTGGACCCACTCCGACGGCCCGAAGTGCGACCCGAAGCTGGTGGCCGAGATCGATGCGCACCGGATCCGGGAGACGTTGCTGGAGTTGGATGTCTTCGACATGCGGCAGGCGCAGAAGATCGCGCATGCGCTCCTGGACAAGGGATTCGGCCCGGTGGTGTCGGCTCAGTTGGCTGCACAGCGGATCAGCGGCACCACGGCCCCGAAGGCGGTGGCGTGATGGCTGCCTTGAAGAAGATCTCCGTGCCGAAGGACCTGCTCACAGGGAACATCGACCGTGCCTACAACGAGTTCATGCGGGTGCTGGTTTCGGAAGACCCGGCTCGGGCGGTAGCTGCTCGCCGCAATCTGGCGCGGCTCTACAAGAGCTTGGTCGCGTCGTTGGCTCACCAGTCGATGCCGCTGGCGTACGCGGTGCTTGCCGCTGCGGACGAGCTGCTGAGCGAGGCGAGGCCAGGAAGATCGAGGCTCGTCACGCCGGGGGTGCGGCGTGATGACCGCTTATCTCGATGCCGCAGTGACGTTCGCGGCGGTGCTGCCGACCCTGTTGGTGGCGCACAACGTGGCCGATCACTGGGTACAGACCTCACACCAGGCTGCGAACAAGGGCCGCCCGGACGGGTCGGGTCGGTGGGCGTGCTTCAAGCACGTGGCGAGCTACACGCTGGTCACCGCTCTGGCGGTGGGCCTGGCGTGGACGGTGCTGGGCCTGCCGATTTCCCCGGTCGGGTTCGTGGCCGGGCAGCTGGTCTCGGCGGTGACGCACTACTGGGCCGACCGCCGCTTCACCCTCTTCCGCCTGGCCGAGCTGCTAGGCAAGGCCGGGTTCTACCGCCTCGGCGCACCTCGCACCGGCCACGACGACAACCCCTCTCTCGGCACGGGTGCCTATGTGCTGGATCAGTCCTGGCACTGGGCGTGGCTGTTCGTTGCCGCACTGATCACCGCCGTCTGAGCTGCCTTTTCTCCTGGATTGAAGGGACTTTTGCTGTGAACAAGCGCATCATCCACACCGAGCTCGGGGCGATGACGTTCGAGCTGGACATGGCCGCCGGCCAGGTCGAGATCCTGCTGGAGGACCGCGAGCGGGCTGAGATCCTGCTGGAACCGGTCGTGGCCGGTGACGAGGTCGCGGCCGACCTGATCAGCCGTACCCGGCACACCAGCCGTGGTTCGGTGCTGGACCTGCGGATCCCGCACCCGGAACCGACCGTGCTGGGCACTGGAAGCACGGTCGTCCACCAGAGTTTCGGGCACGTCGGCCGGGGTGCGGTCGTGACCGGCGTGGTCATCGTCAACGGCCAGATCATCAGTGGAAACCGCAGCACGCGCACCGTTGGGGGCGGCGGGGTGAAGGTCACCGCCCGCCTGCCGCACGGCTCCCGGCTGAAGGCGACCACCGTGTCAGCCGGCGTCGTGGCCAACGTGCACCTGCCGACGGTGGACTTCCAGTCGACCTCGGGCGGCCTCTATGTCTTCTCCACCGATCAGCTGCGGGCACGCAGCATCTCCGGTGCCGTCGCGGTCGACACCGCCAACGCGGTCGACGCTGAGACGACCTCGGGTGAGGTGAGGATCGGCGAGGCCCACGACATCCGGGCCCGCAGCATCTCCGGCGACCTCGACGCCGGGCGGCTCATCGGCACCCACGCCCATCTCACCTCAACGTCGGGCGATGTGCGGCTGCGTGTCGCGCACGACGCGGAGATCACCGCCCGCACCGTCTCCGGCGACATCCTCATCACCGCCTACGACGGGGTGCGCGTGAACGCCCACGCCACGTCGGTATCCGGCCGTGTCCGCACCCCGCGGAACTGAGCGAGTACCGCGAGATGGAACCGAACGCCCGCTACGCCGACGTGATCTGCGACTCCTGCCAGTACGACATCATGAAGAACGGGTGGGGGCAGCGGTTTGTCCCGCTGATTCGCAAGGATTTCCGGCACTGCCAGGACTGCATCGACCGTGTCGACGCCATGCGCGCCAAGCTGGGCACGCATGACGTCGTGATCGGCCTGCCGCTGCCGTTCCTGTCCGAGGACGAGCGGCGGGAGTACACCGCGGTGCACGAGGCGGCGCACGCCGTCGTCGGCACACGCCTCGGGATGACGCTGGACAACGTCGTTGTGGGCGAGCACGAATCGGACCTTGCGGGCGGCTTCACCGCGAACGTCACCGGAGCCGCGTATTTCGACGTCCCGAGCCTTGAGGCGTCGACGTTGAACGACTACGCCGCGATGGTCACGGCGGGCGTCGTCGCCAACGAACGCTGGCTTGTCGAGCGCGGGCAGGACACCCATCCCAACCGGCTCGATGTCGCCTACGGCGGCTCGGGTGACGCCCTGGCCCTAGAGGCGGCTGTCAACGGGAATGTGCCGATGCGGCAGGTGATGAAAACCGGCCGCGCCGACGCGAACCGGGTCATCGCCGAGCACTGGGCACAGATCACCACGGTCGCCCGAGAACTGCTGACCAACGGCCGCATGGATGGCGACCAGGTCCGGCGAGTCGTCAACACCGCCCACCAGATCGCCCCCACTCGGGTCCCGAAACCCCGCACCACCACCCCAAACACCACCACCTCAAACACCACCACGGCAACGGGAGGAAACACCATGGGTATCGAAGAAGTCCTGGCCGCGATCTCCAACACCAGCAGCAAGGGCGAGCAGATCCAGGGCGCGTTGGCGCAGGTCCAGCAGTGGGCCGGAGAGATCGCCGGGCACCTGCACATGGCGCTTGGTGAGTCCGGGCAGCACGAAGTTCAGCAGGTCATCGCCCTGTTCCAGGAGCTGGCCGAGCAGCGCATCACCGAGCTGCACCAGCTGGTCTCGGGCGCGGTCTCCGAGATCGAGCAGTACGGCCAGCGTCTCTGAATCTGACCACGATGGAGGACACCACCATGAAGCCCGTTCGCGTCGTGGCCATCAGCTTCGGCTATGGCCACGCCCCGGCCCCGCGCGCTGACATCACGCTTGACGTGCGCCGGCGCTTCCGTAATCCGCACCACGACCCCGCGATGCGGTACCTGACCGGGCAGGACCCGGTGGTGCGGGATCACGTGCTCGACACCCCCGGTGTCCTGCGGTTGATCGAGGACACCGCCGATCTGGTGCGCAACCTCCTCAACGCCTCTGCCGCTACGAACCAGGTGTTGGTCGCGGTCGGCTGTGTCGGTGGCCGGCACCGCAGCGTGGCCATCGCCGAAGGCATCGCGGCCGCTGTGGTCATCGGAGGGATCAACGCCGCCGTCAGCCACCGCGACATCGACCGCGAGGTCCTGCCCGCAGGAACCCACCAGCGCCTCGACAACACCGAGCAGTACGGGCAGCAGCTCTAAGCCGGGAGGTAAGGGCATGGACGAGATCAAGCACAAGTTGTGGAAGCGGTCGTGGTGGGACGGGTCGGTGACCGGCTGGTGTGGCCAGACGTTCCCGTCGGGCCATTACCGGGAGAGCTGGTTCGGCGGCGGGACCACCTGCCCCGGCTGCATAGCCGCATGGAAAGCGAGGAAGCGATGAGCAAGACCGAGAGGATGGCCATGACCGTGAACGAGTCGACGCCTGCGACCTACGACGAGAAGACGGAGCACCTGCGGGTTGTCGCCGAGCGCGGCGCTGACGCCCGGAAGCTCTGCGGGGCGATCACGGGTTGGCCGCGGCGGCGGGCGGTGCGGGTGCGCGCTGAGCAGGTGTGGGACGCCTTGAGCGTGCTGAAGACCAGCCCGCTCGGCTACCGCTCGGTGCAGGCGATGAATGACACCCCGCCGGATGGCAGGACCACCAGCAACATCGGCGGCCCTACGCCGACGATCTCCCGGACGTGGGCGGCTGAAGTTCGCCGCACCTTCATCACAGCGTTCTGCGCGGCCCCGGAAGCCGTGACCCCCCAGATCAACAGCGAGCAGTGAGGACAAGAGCAATGAGCCGCTACCTGGAAGAAGCCGCAGGCCTGCTGCGCAAGGCCGCCGAGGACAACGAGCGTAAGAACCAGCGCTACGACCGCCTCCTCTGCGAGAACCGGGTGACGTACGCGCAGGCATTCGCCGAGCTGGCCGCGATCGACAAGGGCCTGTTGCCGGACCGGTTGGCCGCGAAGTACGTCGCCGAGGGCTACAGCGCCCGCTAGTTGCGCCCCGGCCCAGCAGCTGTCCCGCCAAGAACTGCCTGCTGGGCCGGGCTTCCCACCGATCAGCGAACCGATCGAGAGGAATTCCGATGCTAGAGCTTTGTGTCACGGCCCGTTGTGACGACTGCGGCGACCTGTACGGCGCGCACGTCGATGGTGTCGTGCATTTCCGGACCGCCGTCGAGGCGGCGAAGGAGATCACCACGCCGTACCACGACGAACTGACCTGGGTGGTCGGCGATAACGGCCGTCTGCGGTGCGACGTCTGCGAGGCGCGCCGGTGGTGCGGCGAGTACGGGCACGACTGGTCGAAGTGGCTGCACGTCATGCGCCAGGACGTCGCCGAGCTGCTCACGTACCGGATGCGGTTCTGCTCACGGTGCCCGGAAACCGAAACCACCGGATCCACCGGGTCGAAGGAGGTCACGGCATGAAAACGCTGGTGGAAGCCCTGGTGATCACGTTGGGGCTGCTGATCCTCGGTGTCCGGTTCCTGTTCCTCGGTGTGTTCACCGCCGGACTGCCGGTGGTGGGTCTGCTGGTGGCGGCGCTGGTGTCGGGTGCGGTGCGTACCGCCGTGCTGATGGCGGTGTTCCCGCTGGTGGCGCTGGCCTACCTGACGATCGCTGCGGCTGATGCCGCCGGCCGCCACGTTCCGGCTCCCCGCTTGCCGCGACCGCTGGAGGTGGCGTGATGACGACGTACTACGACCACAAGGCCGAACGGTTGGCGGCGGCCGGGCAGGCCGAGACGGCCAAGGCCGAGGCAGCGGTGAAGTTCGCCGACGCGCAGACGAAGCTGATCGCCGCGAACGGCGAGCAGGCCCGCGAGAACCGGAAGGCCAAGAAGAACGAGAAGCGCGAGAACGCCGAGCGTCGTGCCAAGGCGTTGGGTTCGGCGGCCGGGTGGCTGTCGGGGCACGTGGTCGAGCTGGCGTTGAGCGTGATCGTGGTGGTGCCGGCGGTGATGGCCTGGACCGCGATGGCCGCCTACGGCAAGGACGTTTACGGCCCGGTCGGCTGGGGACTGCCGCTGTTCAGTGAGGCGGCGATGTGGGCGTTCGCGTTCGCCTCCCACGCCGCCCGCAAGAGCGAGACGCCGCGCCCCACGGGGTGGTTGCAGGTCGGGATCTGGTTTTTCGCTGCCGTCGCCGGGGTCCTCAACTTCATCCACGGCCTGACCATGCCCGATGGTGGTGTCGGCGACGGCGTGGTCATGGCCCTGGTCAGCGTCGGCGGGGTGGTAGCGCATCAGCTGATCACCGCCGCGCCGATGCGGACCCGCCGCAGCGCGGCCGAACGCCGCGCCGCCCGCACGAACCGGGTGGCGGTCCGGCGGGTGACCCGGATGGAACGGGCCGCGGTGCGCCGGGCGGTGGGCGAGCTCGCCACGGATGGGACGGTGCGGCTGCTCTACACCCCGGGCATGGTCACCCTGGAAGGGCGGCTGCGGTCGCGACTGGTTCCCACGGTGGTTCCCGGCCTCCCTGTGGCCGGTGAGGATGCCGAGTTCGACGCGGAGCTGCGTGCCCTGCTCGACGAGGCGTCGGAACCGTCGGGAACAGCACAAACACCCGACACAGACACCAGCGCGGGAACCACGGTGGACCCGGCCGTGAGCGTTCATCTCGACCGGGTGCGTCAGGCCATCCGCGACGGCGATCTGCCCGCGAAGCCCAGCCGCCGCAAGGTCCAAGCGTTCCTCGGGGTCCGCGCCGGAACCGCGCAGGACGTCATCCGGGAACTGCGCCGCGATGACACCGACGGCAACCCCGCAACCCCCACCGCCGCCTAACAACCCCCCCGCTGAACCCACGTTGGCCCCGCCGCACGCAAGCGTTGGGGCGGGGCCGACCTATCCCTTTTTCCGCCCAACCGGCACCGCCGAGAGGTGAAACGACATGATGCCGCACGAGGAGAACTCGATGGGTGAGGTGATCCGGTTCCCTCACCGCACCACCACCGAGCAGCAGACTGACGGGGCGGTCGTGCGCGCGGTCGCCGAACGCATCGACCCCGACCAGGAGACCGAACAGCCCGACGCTCCGTCGACCGAGCTGGCCGAACGCCCCAAGCCGGTCCCGCCGGCACTGGTCGGGAAGGCGAAGAAGGCCGCCTTGGAGGCGCTGCCGGTCGGCGGGAAGGCGTTCAAGTTCACCATTCGCCACCTGTACTACCTCGGTGGCGGGGCGTGGGACACCTTCTCCGCCAGCTACAGCCGGTGGACCGGTCGGGATATCGACGACCGCATCGATGCCGCTAAGGCAGCGGGGGAGCACGGGGTGGTCGCGCAGCTCTCGGCGCAGCGCAACGAGTCCCGTCGGCTGGTCCTCGAGCGCATCAAGGTCTTTGGTGAGTTGTTGTTGCAGGCCCCGAAGTTCCTCGGGATGACGGTCCTGGCCATCATCTCGATCACGCTGGTGGTGGCGATCATCGCGCAGCTCCAGCCCGGTGGGCTGACGTTCGCCACCGTGTGGACGGGGCTGTTCGAGGCGCTGGCTACCGGGTTCGACTGGGTGGCGTGGGCGGCGTCGTGGGCGCCGTGGGCCGGGGTCGCGTTGCTGGTGGGGATGCTGGTCAAGGGCTACAACCGGCGTCGCCGCGACACGGCGGTTCCCGCCGCGCTGGCGCCGCCGGTACCTAAGTCGGAGCTGGTGAACATCACCCCGCATGCGGTGGTCATGGCGCTGCGCAACCTCGGTATCGCTGATCTGCGGAAATGGATCGACGGCGCGGACGAGTCGCAGCGGGCGGCGCTGTTGGGGCCGGTCACCCGCTACGGGCCCGGGGTGCAGATGGAGGTCACCCTGCCGCACGGGTCTGTGACCTGGGCGAATGTCAACGACCGCCGCGACAAGCTCGCCGGGAACCTCGACCGCGGCCAGCACGAGGTCCACATCGAGCGGGAGGAATCCAGCGAGCGCGAATTCACGCTGTGGGTGGCGCACTCCGGTGCCCTGGACCAGCCGGTGCCGCCGTCGCCGCTGCTGGACGAGGACTTCGGGCCGGTCGACATCTACCGCGACCTGATGCCCTGGGGTGTCTCCCTCAAGGGCGATGCGGTGTTGCTGAACCTGCTGCAGCAGCACTTCCTGTTGGCCGGTCTGTCCAAACAGGGCAAAACCGCTGCCGCCCGTGCCCTGGCGTTGTGGGCGGCGCTGGACCCGTCGGTGCGGTTCCGCATCGCCGATCTGAAGGGCTTCGGCGACTGGGCGATGTTCGCCGACCTGGCAGACGAGCTGATCGAGGGCGCCGGTGCGGAGAACTTCATCAAGACCAGCGACATGCTCGACTGGGCCGTCGGGGAGATGGAGCGCCGCTACGAGAAGTGGCGTGCGATGGGCCGCAAGGGCGACGTCGACCGGGAATCGTCGAAGCCGGGCAGCGGGTTCGAACCGCTGATCGTCATCGTCGACGAGGCGCAGAAGCTCTACGGCTGCACCACCGTGCACCCCGACGGCGGCGACATCGGCGGCAAGGGCAAGAAGTCCCGCGCCGTGCGCGCTGCCCAGGCCCTTCACGACCAGGCCAGGGCGGTCAACATCCACCTGTGGCAGTTCTCCCAGAACCCCACCGACGCCAACATGCCGGTTGTGGTGCGTGAGGGCGCGATGATCCGCGCCAGCTTGTTCGTCGGCAAGGAATCCATCGGCCGCATGGCCCTCGGAGACGCCCCCGTCGATACCGGTGCCGCTCCGCACGCGCTGCGCGCGGGTAAGGACCGGGGAACGGTCGTGCTCGCCCCGGGTGAGTCGCTGGACCTGCCCGGCGGCGTCACCCACACCACGGTGCGCACCCACTTCATCTCCACCGAGCAGGGCTACGCCATCGCCGAGCGGGCCAAGCGATTGCGTGCCGGTGTACACCACCAGGTCGACGAGCCAGAGCAGCGGGACTTCCTCGACGACGTGGTGGAAGCGTTCCCCGACGAAGAGCGGGTGAAGGTACGAGACCTGGCCGCGTTGCTGCGCGACCTCGCCCCAAGCCACCAGCCCTACAAGAAGCTCAACGGCGCCGACCTCGCGAAGCTCCTGGACGCCGAAGGCGTGCCGGTGAAACCGCACAACGGCTTCCCTTCCGTTCGACTACAGAACGTCACCGATGCTGTGGGCCGACGGGCAGTGAGTGACAAGGACTGACCCCCTGCGGACCTGCCCCTGCACGGGGCTGGGGCAGGTCCGCTCACTGACTCACTTCAGTCACTGACCCCGCTGTTTCTACTGGTCGCGCCCAGTGAGTCCGGTGTAGTGAGCCGGAAGTGAATAGTCACTGCGCCCCGCTGGATTCACTGCGGCACTCACTACCAACCATCGCTCACACAAAGTAATTGACAAGGGGAGAACTATGTCCGCGATCGTCCGCACCGCCGTCGCCGGGGCACTGCTCGTCGGTCTCGCTGCCTGTCACGAACCAGGCCACTCCACCACCAGCGGCAGCGACGTCAACAAGCCCGCGATCAGCACCGGCGGGCAGCAGCGCTTCCGCCCGGACCCCTCGGAATGGACCGCCGAGGGATTGGGTGGCTACGACCAGCCCGGCGAGTACGCAGCCAGCTGCAACGACGACGGCACCGTGGCCAACTACTGGCCCGACACCGCCCCCGCGTGGCGGGACGCGGTCAACGGCTGCAAGGAAATGGCCGAGTACTCCAGGCGGCTCGTCGACGAACTCAACCGCCGCGACCCCGACGCCGGCTGGCACTGACGCCGTCACACCCCCACCACCTCGCAGCACGCCGCCGCCTGACGGCGAGAACTCGGCGAGCTGAGAACTGTCCGCGTACCTCGCCCGGCCCTGTCGCCCGGGCGAGGTTCTCCTTCCCTCTCGTTTGGAGGTCAACCATGTCCTCTTCTCTGGACATCGCCGCCTGGCTGGCCCAGCACGGCATGCACGTGTTCCCGCTGCGCCCGAACAGCAAACGGCCTTGGGGCAACTGCCGACGCTGCAACGCCGGAGAGTGCACCCCGGCCGAATGCCCGTGCCTGACTGCGGACCGGCCCTGCCACGGGCTGCTGTCCGCCACCCTCGACCTCGACCAGGTCCGGCGCTGGTTCACCGTGATGCCGCTTGCCAACGTCGGCATCGCCACCGGCCCGTCCAAGCTCGTGGTACTCGACCTTGACCGCAAACCCAAACCCCCCGCGGCCGCCGCACACGACGTCCCCGAGCTGGTTGCCGACGGGTTGGGAGCCCTGCATGCCATCGCCACCGCCGAAGGTGTGCCGTGGCCGGACACCTTCACCGTCGCCACCCCCTCCGACGGCAGGCACCTCTTCTTCCGCCGCCCCGATGGCCCCCACGTGCCCAGCGACGCCAAAGGACGGGTCGGGCATCAGATCGACATCCGCGCCGAAGGTGGTTACGTCGTCGCCCCCGGCTGCCGGATCACCGCACCACCGGAAGACACCACCGGCACCTACACCCGCATCTCGGCCAGCATCACGATCGCAGCGCTGACCGACTGGTTGCGTCCGCGCGTCGTCCCAGCACCGCGAGTGGTCCCGCCGAGCAAAGCTCCCAACCTCTCGCGGAGCCAGCCCGGCAACCACGCTCCTGGCTACTGGCAGCGGATCTGGGACGGCGAGCTGGCCAAGGTCGAAACCCTCGACGGCCAGCGGTGGCAGATCGTTTGGAACTCCGCTCGGCGGCTGGCCAACCTCGCCACCCACGACAACGCCCCCTGGGGCAAGCGCGAAGCCATCGACGCCTTGATCGACGCCGCGATCCGCCGGCGGCAGCGCACCGGCAAACCCGTCGAGGAAACCGCCGCCCGATACAACGCCACCAAAGGTTGGGAACGCGGCACCCACGACGGCCCCGACTCCCTGATCGGTCTCGGGGGTGCGGCATGAGTGCCCCTCCCATCGCCTACTTCGGCGGCAAGACCCGACTGGCTGGACGAATCGTGGCGCAGCTTCCTGACCACGAGCACTACGTGGAGCCTTTCGGAGGCTCCCTAGCGGTCCTGTTGGCCAAGGGACGCAGTCGCATGGAGACCGTCAACGACCTCGACGGCGAACTCATGACGTTCTGGCGGGTACTCCGCGACCGACCAACGGAACTCGCTCGGGTGTGCGCTCTGACTCCGCACTCCCGAACCGAGCATCAGGCCGCCAACGCTGCTGTGGCTGAGGAACTCGAACAGGCTCGCCGTGTCTGGGTGCAGCTGACTCAGGGGCGCGCCGGCCTCCGCGCCGCAACCGGGTGGCGGCACTACGCCGATCCCGCAGGCTCCGGGGCCTCGATGCCGGACTACCTGCAGGGGTACATCGGCCGCATGTACATCGCCGCGGAGCGCCTCGCTGGGGTCAGCCTGGAGTGCAGGCCTGCGCTGGAACTCATCGCACGGTATGGCCGCAGCCCCAACGTATTGCTCTACGTCGACCCGCCCTATCTGGGGTCGACCCGGTTCTCTGGCGGCTACGTCCACGAGATGCGCAGCGAGGGTGAGCACCGCGAGCTGGCGGCCGCACTTCACGACTGCACGGCGTCGGTGGTGCTCTCCGGCTACGACTCCCCGCTTTACACCGAGCTGTACGACGGCTGGCACGTCTCCCGGATCAACACCACGACCGGACAAGGCGGCACCCGGCAGGAGAGGACCGAGGTTCTGTGGAGCAACCGGGAACCACTGGACACGCTCCCGTTCTGGCAGGAGGTGACCTCATGACCGAACCGCGCAGCTCCACCCGGCCGATGTGGCCGGTCGGTGTCGATGGCCGGCCGAAGGTGCGGGTCACCACGGACCCGGACGCGATCCGGGTGCTCACTCACGCGGTGGGCAACCGGCTGCTGCCGGACACCTACGTCCAGGACGGGGTGCCGGTGGTCGTCGAAGCCGTCTCCGGATCCGGGGACCCCACCGCCGGTGACGACGACGTGGCCTTGCCCTTGTCGGCGTCGCCGCTGCGGCCGCCGCTGCTGGCCAGCCTGCTGGCCGAACACGCCAGCATCGTGCAGTCCGAAGATGACAAGAAAGGCAACCACGTCGAAGTCGAGGTGTCCCCGAAACGAGAGGTGCTGGGCTCGGTGCTCGCGCGCCGGTCGTGGCCGGATCTGCCGGTGCTGCGGCGGATCATCTCCACCCCCGTGCTACGCCCGGATGGCACCCTGCTGCAGCAACCCGGCTACGACCCCGCAACCGGGTTCCTGCTCGCCGGCCGCGCCCACCTCGAGCCCGTGCCCGAGCGCCCCACCGCCGAACAGGTCGAGCAGGCGCGGGAGTTCCTGCTGGAACGGTTCCTGCACGATTTCCCGTGGCGGACCCCGGGCGACCGGGCGAACTATCTGGGCCTGTTGGTGACGCCGATCATTCGCCCGTTCACCCGTGCCCTCTCCCCGTTCGGGGTGATCGACGCGACCATGCCCGGCAGCGGCAAAACGATCCTGTCCGGGTGCGTCGGGCTGCTGGTCGGGCAGCGGGTGCTGACCTGGACCGATTCCGAGGAGGAACTCCGCAAGGCCATCACTTCCGTGCTGGCCGATCAGGTTGGCGTGACCGTGTTCGACAACCTCGAAGAGGGCGCGGTCATCAACTCCGCGAACCTGGCCCGGCTCGTGACGGAACGGACCTGGACCGACCGGCGGCTTGGCACCAACACCGCCTCGACGTTCCCCAACGACCGGTTGTGGTTGGCCACCGGCAACAACCTCCGGGTCGGTGGGGACATGGCCAGCCGCACCGTGTGGGTCCGCCTGGACCCCGACTGCCCCCGGCCTGAGGCGCGTAGCGGGTTCACCATCCCCAACCTCGACAGCTGGATCCTCGACCCCGCCAACCAGGCCACCGTCCTACGCCACGTGCTCACGTTGATCCTGGACTGGACCGCCAACGGCGCACCCACCTCGACCAGCGTGCCGCAGATGCGGCAGTTCACCCGCTGGGCACAACACATCGGCGGGTTCCTCGAACACCACGGCATCGGCGGCTTCCTCACTAACGCCGAGGAATCCCGCGAACTCGACGACGACGCCACCGAATGGCAGGCCTTCCTGCTGCGCTGGCACGCACTTCACGGCACCAAACCCATGACCGCCAACGAACTACGCGCCAGCGCCGAACCCGAATCCGGGACCCCTGACCCCTGGGTTGGGAGCTTCCCCACCACCGAGACCGGCAAGCTACAAAGTGCCAAATCCCTGGGCCGCAACTTGACCGGGCAGATCGGCCGATGGCGCGGCGACGTCGTACTACGCAGCGTGAAAGACACGCACACCAAAGTGCACGCCTACTGGGTCGAACGCCAATCCGACAAACCCACACTCCTCAAATCAAACCCGCAAACCCCGCAAACCCCGCAAGACCAGCCACCACCAGCAGAAACGATCCCAGCGTTCTGACTTGTTCAAACCCCGCAAGACCACCACCAAACCCCGCAAACCCCGCAAACTTGCGGTGTTAGCGGAGTTTGAAACCAGAGCCCGAACCACAAACACCGCAATCAAAACACCAGGTCACACACCCTTTTGCGGGGTTTGCGGGTTTAAAACGCCACTCCCGGCCCTGACAGAACATCCCGGATCACCCACCCGACCCGACCACCACCAACACCGCCGAAAACGTCACCACGCGTAACCACGCCAGACCGCTGCTCCCAACCTCGGGGCAGCTGCACCGATCACTCCACAAGCGACTCGACTCAGGGGGATGCTATGGCCCGCCGACGTGAGTTCCTCAACATCGCCGGACTCTGCGAAGAGCTCGGAATCTCCCGAGACACCTTCTACAAGTGGCGAGCTAAGGGAACCGCCCCGCGCTGCACGAAGCTGCCGAACGGTGAGCTGCGAATCTGTCGCGACGACCTCGAAATGTGGCTCGACACCTGCAAGGAGGCCGCCTAATGCCCACCAGCTTCGACGTGAACGTGTGGAACATCGCGCCACGAAAGAACGCGAAGGGCAAGGTGACCAGCTACAGCGTTCGTTGGCGCGTCGTCCGCGAAGAGTTCTACGAGTCCTTCAAGTCCTACTCACAGGCCGACGGCTTCCGTTCGGAGCTGAAGTCGGCCCAGAACAGAGGAGAGCCATTCGACACGGTAACCGGACTCCCGGCGTCGATGGGACGCAAGCCTTGTGACATCCCGTGGTTCGATCTCGCGTGCGCGTACATCGACATGAAATGGCCGAGCTCTGCAGCGATGACCCGACAAACCCTGGCAGAAGCTCTGATTCGAGTTGCTCCTGTGTTCCTGAAAGGTGGCCGCGGGAAACCTGAGGATCGCGAAATTCGGTCCGCGCTTCGCGGCTGGGCCTTCAATCCACCGAAACGTTCAGAGGAAGTTCCGGTGGAGGTAAAGGAAGTTCTCGATTGGTGCTCGCGCAACAGCCTGCCGGTGAGCGCGGCGCAGGAGCGTAACGTGTTGGACGCTCTCGAAAAAGTGGTCACGACGAAGTTGTCCGGAGAGAAGTACGCCCCGTCGGTGGCACGCAAGACCCGCTCGGTCCTGTCGAACTTCCTGACCTACGCCGTAAAACGGGAAGCTCTGGACGCTAACCCGCTTGGCGAAGAGAAGTGGACGTCAATGCCAAAAGGAAACCGCACGATCGACCCGCGAACCGTCCCAAACCCGGTGCAGGCGCGAACACTTCTACGTGAAGTCCGAGGGATCAAGCGAAGTGGTCCGAGACTGGAGGCATTCTTCGGCTCGATGTACTTCGCCGCGCTGCGTCCGGAAGAGGCTGCCGCACTCCGCGTTTCCAATCTGGATCTACCGAGGAAGGGCTGGGGTGAGATCTACGTTGAAGAGGCACATCCCCATGCCGGACGGCACTGGACCGGGACAGGGAAGGCCCGCGAGGTCCGAGGTCTCAAGAGCAGAGGCCAAGACGAAGGTCGGCCTGTTCCGTGCCCACCCGAACTCACCGAGCTGCTGCGTCGCCACCTCGCTAAGTACGAGCCAGGTGAGAACGACTTGGTGTTCACCGGCGAGCAGGGAGAGGACGTCCCGAAGATGACGTACATGCGGGTGTGGCGAGCTGCACGTACGGCGACCTTCACCAAGGAAGTTGCGGCGTCACGACTCTGCCGACGCCCGTACTCCCTCCGACACGCCGCTGTGAGCTCATGGCTCACCGCCGGCGTCGACCCCGCGACCGTCGCTCGATGGGCTGGGCACTCCGTGGCTGTGCTGCTGGAGACCTATGCCGCATGTCTGCACGGGCAAGACGTGATCGCCCGCCAGCGAGTCGACGAGTTCTTCGGCTGGCAGGGCTAACGCCTGCCCGAACGATCGTGTACGTGCATTGCACGTGAACCACGACAGATCGTGCCTGTCGCTGGCAGACGGTGACGCACGTACAGATCCGCCCCTGGCGGCATCTCTGCTGCTCAGGGGCGGATCTCGCTAGCACTGCAATGCGCCCTCGACAGGACTCGAACCTGTGACACCTGCCTCCGGAGGGCAGTGCTCTATCCGCTGAGCTACGAGGGCTTGTCGCTGCGGACGATCGTTAGCTTAGCGCACCCGGCAGATCCCCTTCGGAGGGGGTCGGATTGCCCCTTCTCGCATTTCACCGCACCTTCGCGGTGGAGTTGGAGCAAGGGAACCTTCCGGTCACCGATGGCAGGAAGGTTCCCTTGCTCGCGTCCCGACGGGTGGGCCGAGTCTTGACGCGTGCATTCATGCATACTTCACTATGTATCTGAGAGGCAGCGTGAGGAGGACGGTCGATGGGTCAGGGGCACGGGCACGGCTCGGCCGCCGATGCGGTCAGCGCATCCGGTCGTTACCTGCGGCGGTTGGTCGCGTCGTTCGCGATCCTGCTCGCGTTCTTCGTCCTTGAAGCGGTGGTCGGCTTCCTCACCTCATCGCTGGCGCTGCTCTCCGACGCCGGGCACATGCTCACCGACGTGCTCGGGGTCGGCATGGCGCTGGCCGCGATCACCGCAGCGCGGCGACCGGTCGGGGACAAGCGGACCTTCGGCCTCTACCGCATGGAAGTGCTGGCCGCGCTCGCCAACGCCGTTCTGCTGTTCGGCGTCGCCGGCTACATCCTCTTCGAGTCCATCGCCCGGTTCCAGGAGCCGCCGGAGGTCGCCGGCCTGCCGATGATGCTGACCGCCGCCGCCGGCCTTGTCGCCAACCTGGTGGTGTTCGCGCTGCTGCGGCAGGGCGCCAACGAGAGCCTGAACGTGCGCGGCGCCTACCTCGAAGTGCTCGCGGACACCATCGGTTCCGTCGGCGTGCTGATCAGTGGCGCCGTGACCTGGGCGTTCGGCTGGTACCTGGCCGACCCGATCGTCGCCGTCGCCGTCGGACTGTTCGTGCTGCCGCGAACCTGGAAGCTCGCCCGGCAGGCGCTGCGGATCCTCGTCCAGCAAGCGCCCGAGGGCGTGGACGTGCCGGAGCTGCGGGCCGATCTCGCCGCGCTGCCATCGGTCACCGAGGTGCACGACCTGCACGTGTGGACCCTCACCTCGGGGATGGAGGTCGCCTCGGCCCACCTCACCACCGGGGCCGACGCCGACCACGGCGGCGTGCTGATCGCGGCGCAGCGCCTCCTGGCCGAGCGCTACCAGATTGACCACGCGACCCTGCAGGTCGAACCCGCGGAATGCGCCAAGCGCTGCCAAGCCCTGACCTGGTGATCGCCGCGGTGACAGGAAGGTTCCCATGCTCGCGTCAGCGCAGCGGTTGGGCGCCTCGTTCGGAGAGCATGGAGCGCATCAGGTCGCTCTCGCTGCGCTGCGAACCGAGCATGTTCTTCGCCAGCTCACGCACCGCCGGCAGCGCCGCGTGCGTCGCGCCGTAGTCGGCCATCGGGGCGCCGCCTTCGTGGTGGCGCAGCATCAGCTGCAGGAAGTAGACGTCGAACTCCGGGCCGCGCAGCGACTGCAGCCGGGACATCTCCGCGCTGGTGGCCATGCCGGGCATCGGCCCTCCCGAGGACGCCCCGGCCGCCGCGGGGGCGGTGTGGTCGTGCCCACCGTCCGCCGTCATCCACGTCATCAGCGGGCCGACCGCCTGCGCGAGTTGGCCCCACAGGCTGAGCCAGCCCTGCATCCGGCCGATCTGATCGCGCTGGTTGGTTTCGATGTCGAACGCCAGCTGCCGCACGGCGACGTCGGCGGCGCGCTCCCGCGCGAGCGTCGCCATGGTCACCGCCTGCTGGTGGTGCACCGACATGTCCTGCGCGAACCCGACGTCGACCGCTGTCGGCTTCGGTTCGGCGCTGTCGAAGGACGGCACCCGGATCAGCAGACCGAGCGCCGCCCCGAGCAGCAGCAGGGCGACCGCGGCCGCGACGGCCACGAAGATGCGGGCCACGAGCGGCCGCCGCGCCTCAACCGACACCGCTCACTGACCCATCTCGCCGGAAGCCTGGGAAGAGCCGCGGCCGTCCATCGGGACCGCGTCGGGGCCGGGCGGGGTCCCGTCGAACTTCGGCGGGTTGTTCGTGTCGAACGCGCCCGGGTAGGCCTGGCAGGAGCCGCCGATCTCCGGGTAGACGCCGTTGTTGTTCAACCGCAGCGCGGTGATGAACTGGTCGATGCGCTGGTCGTCGGCGCGGTCGACCTTGAGCTGGTGGCCCCACGACTGCAGCGAGATCGCGCTGTCCAGACCCGGGTACGGCGACATCATCGTGTAGGGCTTGGCGTCCACGCGGGCCTTGAGCCGTTCCAGGCCGGGCTCGTCGACCTTGTCCGGGTTGTAGGCGATCCACACCGCGCCGTGCTCCAGCGAGTGGACCATGTTCTCGGTGCGCACCGCGTCCGGGTAGACCACGCCGGTGCAGTCGGCCCAGATGCCGTCGTGCGGACCGCCGAACGGCGGGCTTTGGTCGTAGGCCACCCGCTGCGCGGCGGTGATGTGCATCTGGCCCGGGTAGTTCACGACGGTAACGCCGGGGATCGTCTTGGACGGGTCCGGGTTCTGCGGCGACGGCTTGAACGCCTCGGTCGCCTGCTCCGCCGCGGCCTGGGCCTGCCGGACGGATTCCTGCCCGGACCACCGGGAGTACGCGTAGCCGAAGATCACGGCCGCGAACACCACCACGACGGTGACGCCGGAGATCAGCATCCAGGGGATCGACCGCTGGTGCACCACGGCACCGCGCACCGCTTTGTTCTTCCTGTTCGCCATGCTGTTCGCAAACCTCGTCTCGACAAGAACCACCGGGGGGATCCGGCCCGTCAGTGTAGAGATTGCGGGCGCTTCGGGTTGCCGTGCGTCCAATGCTCGCCACCAGTTTCTCACATATGAGTGACGATGTGATCACGCGGCGTGGCGTGCCCGGTCTCGCCGTGCCCAACCCGTTGGCTGAGCAGCGAGGACGCATCCTTAGACTGCATAGGGTGACTCCCGCCGCGCTCGCAGAACTGGTCCGCAACACCGCCGTCGAGGTCCTCACCGCCAGAGACCTGGACATTACGGTCCTGCCGGAGGCGGTGACGGTTGAGCGACCCCGCAACCCGGAGCACGGCGACTACGCGACCAACCTGGCCATGCAGGTCGCCAAGAAGGCCGGCGTTTCGCCGCGGGATTTCGCCGGCTGGCTGGCCGAGGCGCTGACCGGGCAGGACGCCATCGACTCTGTGGACGTCGCCGGGCCGGGCTTCCTCAACCTGCGGCTGGCCGCCGACGCGCAGGGCCAGGTCGTGCGCGAGGTGCTGAACGGCTCCGCCGCGTACGGCCGCGGCGACCTGTACACCGCGCTGAAGGTCAACCTGGAGTTCGTCTCGGCCAACCCGACCGGCCCGATCCACCTGGGCGGCACCCGGTGGGCGGCGGTCGGCGACGCGCTCGGCCGCGTGCTGGCCGCGCAGGGCGCCGAGGTGACCCGTGAGTACTACTTCAACGACGCCGGCGCGCAGATCGACCGGTTCGTCCGGTCCCTGGTCGCCGCCGCGAAGGGCGAGCCCGCCCCGGCGGACGGCTACGGCGGCGACTACATCGCCGACATCGCCGCGGCTGTGCTCAAGGCCGAGCCGAACGCCATGGAGCTGCCCGAAGCGGAGCGCGACGAGACGTTCCGCCGCGTCGGCGTCGGGCTGATGTTCGACGAGATCAAGCAGAGCCTGCACGAGTTTGGCACCGACTTCGACGTGTTCTTCCACGAGGACTCGCTGCACACCTCCGGCGCGGTCGCCGAGTGCGTCGAGGAGCTCAAGAAGTCCGGTCACGTGTACTTCTCCGACGGTGCCTGGTGGCTGCGCTCCACCGAGTACGGCGACGACAAGGACCGGGTGCTGATCAAGAGCGACGGCGCGCCCGCCTACATCGCCGGCGACGTCGCCTACCTGCGGGACAAGCGCCGCCGCGGTTTCGACCTGTGCATCTACATGCTGGGCGCCGACCACCACGGCTACATCGCCCGGCTGACGGCGGCCGCCGCGGCGCTGGGCGACGACCCCGCCGTCGTCGAGGTCCTCATCGGGCAGATGGTGAACCTGGTGCGCGACGGTGCGGCGGTGCGGATGAGCAAGCGCGCGGGCACCGTCGTGACCCTGGAGGACCTAGTCGACGCCGTCGGTGTGGACGCGGCCCGATACTCGCTGATCCGGTCCTCCGCGGACTCCGCGGTCGACATCGACCTGGACCTGATCAGCAAGCGCACCAACGAGAACCCGGTCTTCTACGTGCAGTACGCGCACGCCAGGCTGGCCTCGCTGCAGCGCAACGCCGCCTCGCTCGGCATCGAGCGAGGCTCGGTGGACAACGCCGACCTGTCGCTGCTCACCCACGAACGTGAGGGCGACTTGATCCGCACCCTGGGTGAATTCCCGCGTGTGGTGCGCTCGGCCGCCCAGCTGCGGGAACCGCACCGGGTGGCCCGCTACCTGGAGGACGTGGCCGCCGCGTACCACAAGTTCTACGATGCGTGCCGCGTGCTGCAGCCCGGTGACGACCAGGCGAGCCCGTTGACCATCGCGCGGCTGCAGCTGTGCGAGGCGACCCGCCAGGTCCTCGCCAACGGCCTCGGCCTGCTCGGGGTCAGCGCCCCCGAGAAGATGTAGCGCGCTGACGCGAGCCGATGTAAGTAACAACGGCCTGTCCAGCAGCAGGCCGCGCGAAGGAGCTATAAATGCGCGCCCATCCCGCCGGGCCGCGGCATGCCGATGTCGTGCCGCCCGGCAACACCGCAGGGCCCGTTCCGAGCACCGCCGGAGAACTCGACCTGCTGCACCCGCACGTGTGGCCGCGCAACTGCGAGCGCGGCGCCGACGGCGTCACCCGGTTCGCCGGGATCGACGTCCGGGAGCTCGTCGAACGCTTCGGCACCCCGCTGTTCGTGCTCGACGAGGACGACTTCCGGTCGCGCTGCCGCGACTACGCCGAAGCCTTCGGCGACCCGGCCGCCGTGCACTACGCCTCGAAGGCGTTCCTGTGCACCGAGGTCGCCAAGTGGGTCGCCGAGGAGGGCTTGAGCCTGGACGTGTGCAGCGGCGGCGAGCTCGCCGTGGCGCTGCGCGCCGGATTCCCGCCCGAGCGGGTCACCTTCCACGGCAACAACAAGTCCGTCGCCGAGCTGACCGCCGCGGTCGAGGCCGGGGTCGGTTCCGTGGTGCTGGACTCGTTCCACGAGATCACCAGGCTGGACCACATCGCCTCCGAGCGAGGCGTCCGCCAGCACGTGCTGGTGCGCATCACCGTCGGCGTCGAGGCGCACACCCACGAGTTCATCGCGACCGCGCACGAGGACCAGAAGTTCGGTTTCTCGCTGGCCAACGGGCAGGCCGCCGACGCGGTGCACCGCGTGCTCAAGGCCGACTCGCTGGTGCTGTCCGGCCTGCACAGCCACATCGGCTCGCAGATCTTCGACGTCGACGGCTTCGAGCTGGCCGCGCACCGGGTGGTCCGGCTGCTGGCAGAGCTGCGCGAGGAGCACGGCACCGACGCGCTGGCCACCGCTTCCACCGTGGATCTCGGTGGCGGTTTGGGCATCGCCTACACCGCCGAGGACGACCCGCTGCCGCCGGCGCAGCTGGCGGTCCGGCTGCACGAGATCGTCGGAAAGGAAGCCGGGAACGCCGGCATCCCGGTGCCGAAGATCGCCGTCGAGCCCGGCCGCGCCATCGTCGGCCCGGGCATGGTGACCGTCTACGAGGTCGGGACCATCAAGGACGTGGCGCTCGGCAGCGACGTGGAGCGCAAGTACGTGAGCGTGGACGGCGGCATGAGCGACAACATCCGCACCTCGCTCTACGACGCCGTCTACGACTGCCGTCTGGTGTCCCGCGCCGCCGAGGCGCCCGCCGCGCTGTCCCGCATCGTGGGCAAACACTGTGAATCCGGTGACGTAGTGGTGCGCGACAGCTGGCTGCCGGAGGACATTGCTCCAGGAGACCTGCTAGCGGTGGCCGCCACCGGCGCGTACTGCTACGTGATGGCCAGCAACTACAACCGCCTGCCCAAACCGCCCGTGGTGGCGGTTCGCGATGGTCAGGCGCGGTTGCTGTTGCGCAGGGAGACCGAGGACGACCTGCTCCGGCTGGAGGTTGAGTGATCCACGACCGTGAACCGATCAGGGTCGCGCTCTTGGGGTGCGGGACCGTCGGTACCGAGGTGCTGCGCCTGTTGCAGGACCAACCGGAGGAATTCGCCGCGCGCACCGGCGCGCCGATGCTGGTGACCGGGGTGGCCGTGCGCCGCCCGCACAAGCACCCCGACGTGCCCGAGCACCTGCTCACCACCGACGCGCAAGCGCTGGTGGAGGGCGATGTCGACGTCATCGTGGAGCTGATCGGCGGCATCGAACCGGCCCGCAGCCTGCTGCTGACCGCGCTGAAGTCCGGCAAGTCGGTGGTGACCGCGAACAAGGCGCTGCTGGCCGAGCACGGCTCGGAGCTTTACGCGGCGGCCGACGCCTCGGGCGCCGACATCTACTTCGAGGCGGCCGTGGCGGGCGCGATCCCGCTGCTGCGCCCGCTGCGCGAGTCGCTGGCCGGGGACCGGATCAACCGGGTCATGGGCATCGTCAACGGCACCACCAACTACATCCTGTCGGCGATGGACTCCACCGGCGCCGGCTACTCCGAGACGCTGGACGAGGCCGGTCGGCTGGGCTACGCCGAGGCGGACCCGACCGCGGACGTGGACGGCTTCGACGCCGCCGCGAAGGCCGCGATCCTGGCCTCGCTGGCCTTCCACACCCGGGTCACCGCCAGCGACGTCCACCGCGAGGGCATTTCGGCGGTCACACCCGGCGACATCGCCGCTGCGCGCACCCTGGACCGCACGGTGAAGCTGCTGGCGATCTGCGAGCGGGTGGTCGACGAGGACGGCACCGAGTCGGTGTCGGCCCGCGTGCACCCGGCGATGATCCCGCGCAGCCACCCGCTGGCCGGGGTCGGTGACGCGTTCAACGCGGTGTTCGTGGAGGCTGAGGCCGCCGGTCAGCTGATGTTCTACGGGCAGGGCGCCGGGGGGGCGCCGACCGCCAGCGCGGTGCTCGGCGATCTCGTCGCCGTCGCCCGTAACCTGGTCGTGGCGGGCAAGGGGCCCCGTGAGTCGGCGCACGCGCAGTTGCCGATGCGCCCGATGGGCAAGACCCCGACCCGCTACCACATCAGCCTCGACGTGGCCGACAAGCCGGGCGTGCTCTCGCAGGTCGCGGCCACGTTCAACGAGCACGATGTGAGCATTTCGGTGGTGCGCCAGCAGGGCAGGGGAGCGGAGGCCAGCCTCGTGGTGGTCACCCACACCGCGCCCGATGCGGCACTGAGGTCCACAGTGGACAAGATCGCGCAGCTACCGGTGGTGCGCGAGGTGGTCAGCGTGATGCGCGTGGAAGGTGAATCGTCGTGACGAACGTCCAGGGTGTGCCGGTGCAGTCCGGTGCTGGGTGGCCTGGCCTTATCGAGGCGTACCGAGACCGGGTCCCGGTCCCGGACGGGGCGCGCATCGTGACCCTGCAGGAGGGCAACACCCCGCTGGTGCCGGCCCACCACCTCTCCGAGCTCACCGGTTGCACCGTCTACCTGAAGGTGGAGGGCGCCAACCCCACCGGTTCGTTCAAGGACCGTGGCATGACGGTGGCCATCACGCACGCCCTCGCCGAGGGCAGCAAGGCCGTCATCTGCGCCTCCACCGGCAACACGTCGGCCTCGGCCGCGGCCTACGCCGCTCGCGCCGGGCTGACCTCGGCGGTGCTGGTGCCGCAGGGCAAGATCGCGCTCGGCAAGCTCGCCCAGGCGGTCGTGCACGGCGCGAAGATCCTGCAGGTCGAGGGCAACTTCGACGACTGCCTGGAGTTGGCCCGCAAGACCTCCGCCGAGCACCCGGTGACCCTGGTCAACTCGGTCAACCCGGTCCGGCTGGAGGGCCAGAAGACCGCCTCGTTCGAGATCTGCGACGTGCTCGGCCGGGCACCCGACGTGCACTGCCTGCCGGTCGGCAACGCCGGCAACATCACGGCCTACTGGAAGGGCTACACCGAGTACGCGGCCGACGGCGTGATCGAGCACACGCCCCGGATGTTCGGCTTCCAGGCCGCCGGTGCCGCGCCGCTGGTGCACGGCCAGGCCATCGCGCAGCCGGAGACCATCGCGACCGCGATCCGGGTCGGCAGCCCGGCGTCGTGGGCCGGTGCGGTGCGCGCGAAAGACGAGTCCGGCGGGCTGTTCGAGGCGGTGACCGACGAGCAGATCCTCGCCGCCTACCGGACGCTGGCCGCGCGGGAAGGCGTCTTCGTCGAGCCCGCCTCGGCGTCCAGCGTCGCCGGCCTGCTGGCCACCGCCGCGGACGGCCGGCTCCCGGCCGGTTCGGTCGTGGTGTGCACGGTCACCGGCCACGGCCTCAAGGACCCGGACACCGCGCTGTCCGGCATGGTCGAGGTCGAGCCGCTGCCGGTGGACCCCGGCGCGGTCGCCACCGCGCTGGAACTGGCATGACCGGACTGCCGGTATCGGCCGTCCGGGTGACCGTGCCCGGCTCCACCGCGAACCTCGGCTCCGGTTTTGACACCCTGGGCATGGCGTTGTCCTTGTACGACGCGGTTTCCGTGCGGGTCGTTGATGGAGCCGCGGGTTCGGCGTGCGTGTCGGTCGAGGGGCAGGGCGCCGCCGAGCTGCCCACCGACGAGCGTCACCTGGTGGTGCGGGTCATCCACAAGGCGTTGGCCGAACTGGGTTTCGCGGCACCGGCGCTGCGGTTGCACTGCCAGAACTCGATTCCGCAATCGCGCGGGCTGGGTTCCTCGGCGGCGGCCATCGTCGCCGGGGTCGCCGCCGCCTTCGGGCTCGCCGGATTCGATTTGCGCGACAAGGAAAACCCCGACCGGGCGTTGCAGCTGGCCGCGGTCTGGGAAGGGCATGCGGACAACGCCGCGGCGAGCCTGTTCGGTGGATTCGTCGTCGCCTGGCAGGAATCCGGGCGCTTCCACGCGGTCCGGATGCGGCCGCACCCGGACGTGTCACCGATCGTCCTTGTCCCCCAAGAGGAGTCGTTGACGCACACCACCCGCGGTTTGTTGCCCGAACGGGTTCCGCACGCGGACGCGGCGTTCGCGGCCAGCCGTGCGGCGCTGGCGGTGCACGCCATCACCAGCGATCCGGCGTTGCTGCTCGCCGCCACCGACGACCGGCTGCACCAGAATTACCGCGAGCCGGCCTGGCCGGAAACCATCGCGCTGGTCCGCCGGCTGCGCGCGGCGGGCATCGCCGCCGCCGTGTCCGGTGCGGGCCCGACGGTACTGGCGTTCCCGCCCGGCGGGGCGCTTCCGGCCGGCATTGCGTCCGGCATTGCGCCGAACGGCTTCGACGAGCTGCGCCTTCCGGTCGATCCGGCCGGCGTGCGGGTCGAGCCGCAGGTCTGACCCGGGGCCGTGAACCATGCCGGAAAGCCCAGTTCATGGCCCCGGAACCCGCCGTCTTGCGGCCGAGTGGTACAAAGGAAGTGTCGTCGGCCGCTGGCAGCGGCTCCCGTTGGGTAGTTGTCGACGGCGTGATCTGGGACGGGCGTGCCACGCCCAGGGGGGGTTGTTGCACCCGGACTACGGGGCGTCTACCCTCAAGGTCAATCAGTCACCGCGCCCAGGGCGCCGGTGCCATGCCCGGGACATCGTTTTCCGGGGCGCATCTCCCGCTGTGAATTGGACTCCACCCGGTACGGGTGAAGATCAACTTAGCGAGTCCGGGGCGATCGCGGTGACCGAGGCAGGAGTTGTCAACTCAATTGAGTTCGCTTCGGGACGATCGGCGGTGCACATCCGTTGCCGATGTCGGGGTGGGGGCCTTAAGTTCCACGGTGTGGCCCCCGAGGTGACCATGACGCCGGCTCGACGCCCCGTAGCTTCCCGGTTCTCCACCGGGGCGCAAGGTGAGTCGGGAATTCCTGGGATGAGGCGGCAGCAGGGCGTGCATCGGCATGTGTGGATCGGAGTGGATGCGTCGCACATGGACCACGCGAGCCGGGTACCTCCCACCGCCCGGTGCTGCTGGTTTCCCGAGCCATCGCCGAAATCGGTCGCGCCGCGTGCGCGGAGCTGATCCGAACCGGCAAGAGGGCTGGTAGCACACACCGGCCGCCCGCACTCCAAGAGCGGGCGGGCAATCCGCTGGGTCGCGTAGGAGGCGCGGTCCGGTCAGGAAGGACATTCGTGAGCAACACCGAACTGTTGAGCAGCGAGGCGACGAACGCCTCTTCGGCTGGCCAGCAGGAATCCGAGGCCAACGGCACCCCGCGGCGACGTGGCGGACTCTCCGGCATGGTTCTCGCCGAACTGCGCCAACTCGCGGGGGAACTGGGGATCGAGACTGGTGGTCTGCGCAAGGGCGACTTGATCGCCGCGATCAAGGAGAAGCAGGGCGGCACGACCGCGCCGCGGACCCGCTCCGCCAAGAAGAGCACGGCCCGCGCCGAGGAGCCCCTTGCCGCCAAGGCCCACCAGCCGGCGCTGGACGAGACCGAGGCCGCCCCGCGCGAGACCCCGGCCGAGTCCGGCAGCGGCACCAACGGTGCCCGCACCCGCGCCCGGCGCCCGCAGGCCGTCGAGTCCGCAGGTGAGGACGACAACCGGCGCGGTAACCGTCGCCGCCGTTCGCCCGGCCGGGCCAGCGCGGCCGCCGAATCGGGTGGTGCCGACGAGCAGCGCGGCACCGAGCGCAAGCCGGAGGGCCGCGACAACCGCCCGGAGCGGGACAACCGCCCGGAGCGGGACAACCGCCCGGAGCGGGACAACCGCCCGGACCGCGGCAACCGGCAGGACCGGGACCGCGACAACCGGCAGGACGACGATGACGACGAGGGCGGTCGTCGGGGTCGTGGCCGCCGGTTCCGCGACCGCGACCGCCGCCGCAACCGAGGCCGCGGCGAGGGCGGCGAGCCCGAGGTCCGCGAGGACGACGTGCTGCTGCAGGTAGCCGGCATCCTGGACGTGCTGGAGAACTACGCCTTCGTGCGCACCTCCGGCTACCTGGCCGGCCCGAACGACGTCTACGTGTCGTTGTCGCTGGTCCGCAAGTACGGGCTGCGCCGCGGCGATGCGATCAAGGGCGTCATCCGGCAGCCACGCGAGGGCGAGCAGCAGCGGCAGAAGTTCAACCCGCTGGTTCGGGTGGACTCCATCAACGGCCTGGAGCCGGACGCGGCGAAGAACCGCCCCGAGTTCCACAAGCTGACCCCGCTCTACCCGAACGAGCGGCTGCGCCTCGAAACCGAGCCGCACAACCTGACCGGCCGGATCATCGACCTGGTGATGCCCGTCGGCAAGGGGCAGCGCGCGCTGATCGTCTCGCCGCCGAAGGCCGGTAAGACGATGGTGCTGCAGGCGATCGCCAACGCGATCACCACCAACAATCCCGAGTGCCACCTGATGGTCGTCCTCGCCGACGAGCGTCCGGAAGAGGTCACCGACATGCAGCGCTCGGTCAAGGGTGAGGTCATCGCCTCCACCTTCGACCGGCCGCCGTCGGACCACACCACGGTCGCCGAGCTGTCCATCGAGCGGGCCAAGCGGCTCGTCGAGATGGGCCACGACGTGGTCGTCCTGCTGGACTCGATCACCCGACTGGGCCGCGCCTACAACCTGGCGGCCCCGGCGTCCGGGCGAATCCTGTCCGGTGGTGTGGACTCCACGGCGCTGTACCCGCCGAAGCGGTTCCTCGGCGCGGCTCGCAACATCGAGAACGGCGGCTCGCTGACCATCTTCGCCACGGCGCTGGTGGAGACCGGTTCCACGATGGACACGGTCATCTTCGAGGAGTTCAAGGGCACCGGTAACGCGGAGCTGAAGCTGGACCGCAAGCTCGCGGACAAGCGGCTGTTCCCGGCGGTGGACGTCGACTCCTCCAGCACCCGCAAGGACGAGATCCTGCTCTCGCCCGACGAGCTGGCCGTCACGCACAAGCTGCGCCGGGTGCTCGCCGCGCTCGACGCGCAGCAGGCGCTGGAACTCCTGCAGGACCGGCTGCGCAAGACGCGCACCAACATCGAGTTCCTGATGCAGGTCGCCAAGACCACCCCGGGCAAGGACGACGACTGACCGGTTCCCACCGGCTGTCCCGTTCGCGCCCGACGGCAGGGCCCGCACCGACCCCGGTGCGGGCCCTGCCGTTTTTCTGGGGGTGGGTGACAGGAAGGTTCCCATGCTCACACCCGCGCGGCGTCAGGCTCGGGCGCACTCCGGGGTGTCCCGGTCGCGGTAGGCGCGGACCAGCAGGGCGGCCAGCAGCGCGGCGCCGACCGGGCCGAAGGCGAGCGCGGCGACGACGGGCAGCCGCAGCCCGTCCATGGCGAGGGCGCAGGCCACCATCAGCAGCGGGTAGCTGAACCGCAGGCCGCGGCGCTGCCAACGGAAGTTCCAGCGGACGTGGCTCGCGGTGAACAGGGCCAGCCCGGCGGCGAACCCGAACAGCAGCGGCGCGGAGAGGCTCAGGTCCTGGTCGAGGCTCGGGTCGCGCACGAGCAGCACGTCGAGCAGGGCGGCGACCCCGGCCGCGCTGCATACGAAGAGCAGGGGCAGGAACACCCACGACTTCACGGTGAGCCTTCCCAGGACCGAACACAGCTGCACGCGTCGAGGATGGACGGCGTACCACCCCGGACGCACCCTCGACCGGGGGTTGCTCGGCAGGCGGTTCGTTTGGTGCGTTGGGCGGTTGCGCGGACGCGCCGAAAGGCCCGGCGGAATACCGGATGGGCCCCCTGCGTTGCAGGTCACGAGCCCTGGTCTGGCAGAATGCAGGGTTGATCCGGCACCGGTTCACCGCGCGGCAGCGGCCGCGTGGACCCGGCGGCCAAGTAGAGAGGACGAGCCGTTGAAGAGTGGCATCCACCCCGAGTACGTGGTCACGCAGGTGAACTGCGGTTGTGGCAACAGCTTCGCCACCCGCAGCACCCGCAAGACCGGCCAGATCACCGTCGAGGTCTGCTCGAACTGCCACCCGTTCTACACGGGCAAGCAGAAGATCCTGGACACCGGCGGCCGCGTGGCCCGCTTCGAGGCCCGCTACGGCAAGCGCCAGAAGGCACAGAAGTAGCTGCACCGACGGCGCCCGTCCCACGCGAGCAGCGCGGGACGGGCGCCGTCGCCACGTTTGGTGTCCGAACGCCCGCAGCAAAAGAAGTCCCGCAAGGCACTTCTGAGAACCCGCGGCGGTGCAAGTTGCTTGCCCCACCGCAAGTTGCTTGCCCCACCGCAAGCGGCTGACGCCGCTTGTTAATGAGGAACCAGCGGAAGAGGGTCGCCAGTGGAGACATCGAAGCTCGAAGTGCTGCTCACCGAGTACGCGGAACTGGAGCAGCGGCTGGCCGATCCCGGCGTGCATGCCGACCAGGCCAACGCCCGCAAGCTCGGCCGGCGCTACGCCGAGCTCGCCCCGATCGTGCGCACCGCGCGGGAGCTTGACCAGGCCCAGTCCGATCTGGACACGGCCCGCGAGTTCGCCGCCGAGGACGCCGCCTTCGCCGAAGAGGCCGGCTTGCTCGCCGAGTCGGTCCCGGTTCTGGAAGCGAAGCTCACCGAACTGCTGCTGCCCCGCGACCCGCACGACGGTTCCGACGTGCTGCTGGAGGTCAAGTCGGGCGAGGGTGGCGAGGAGTCCGCGCTGTTCGCCGGCGACCTGCTGCGCATGTACCTGCGGTTCGCGGAGCGCCAGGGCTGGCGGGCCGAGGTACTGGACAAGACCGAATCCGACCTCGGCGGCTACAAGGACGCCACGGTCGCCATCAAGGCCAAGGCCGGCGACACCAGCCCCGACGGGGTCTGGTCGCGGCTGAAGTTCGAGGGCGGCGTGCACCGCGTGCAGCGGGTGCCGGTCACCGAGTCGCAGGGCAGGGTGCACACCTCCGCCGCCGGGGTGCTGGTTTACCCCGAACCGGAGGAGGTCGAGGTCGAGGTCGACGAGAAGGACCTGCGCATCGACGTCTACCGGTCGTCCGGGCCGGGCGGGCAGAGCGTGAACACCACCGACTCGGCGGTGCGGGTCACCCACCTGCCGACCGGTATCGTGGTGTCCTGCCAGAACGAGAAGTCGCAACTGCAGAACAAGCAGCGCGCCATCCAGGTGCTCAAGGCCCGGTTGCAGGCGCTCGCCGAGGAAGAAGCCGAGCGGGAGGCTTCGGAGACGCGGCGCAGCCAGGTGCGCACAGTGGACCGTTCGGAGCGCATCCGCACCTACAACTTCCCGGAGAACCGCATTTCCGACCACCGGGTGAACTACAAGGCCTACAACCTGGACCAGGTCCTGGACGGCGATCTCGATGCGGTGGTGGCAGCCCTGCTCGCCGCCGACCGGAAAGAACGCCTCGCGCTTTAAGGCCTGTTTCCAGGCTCGTTTTGCGTGGCGGTGCGAGTGGCGGAACCTCAGACGCCGTCTGGTCTGCGGGGCCCCCGATTTACGTATGTCCACAAGTTGCGTGCGTGGGCTAAGCGGCTGGCGCCGCTTCAAGAGCAAAGACCAAAAGCAGGCATTTAAGCTAACCGTGTGACGCGACAGCCCCTACGCCTGGCCATTCTCGAGGCGGAACGCATCCTCGCCGCGGCGGGCGTGGCGAGCCCGCGCACCGATGCCGAACTGCTTGCCGCGCACCTGCTCGGGGTCGAGCGCACCAAGTTGATGATGGTGCCGCTGGTGGACCCGCCGGTGGTCCAGGCGCTGCACGATCTGGTGCGCCGCCGGGCCGCGCGGGTGCCGTTGCAGCACCTCACCGGTACCGCGTCGCTCGGCGCCGTGGCGCTCGAAGTCGGGCCCGGCGTGTTCGTGCCCCGGCCCGAGACGGAACTGCTGCTCGCTTGGGGCCTGGCGACGCTGGAAGACGTGGAGAGGCCGACCGTGGTGGACCTCTGCACGGGGTCCGGGGCGCTGGCGCTGGCGATGGCGAACGCCCGCAAGGACGCCACCGTGCACGCGGTGGAGAAGGAGCCCGCCGCGCTGGCCTGGGCGCGCCGCAACGCCGACCAGCAGGCGCAGGCCGGTGACACCCCGATCCATCTCTACGCGGGGGATGTCACCGACCCGATGCTGTTCATGGAGCTGGAGGGCCTGGCCGACCTGGTCCTCTGCAACCCGCCGTACGTGCCGGAGGGCACCCCGGTGCCGCCGGAGGTCCGCGACCACGACCCGCACCAGGCGGTGTTCGGCGGCCGCGACGGCCTCGACGTGGTCCGGCACGTCGTGGGCTGCGCGGCGCGGCTGCTGCGTCCCGGCGGTGGGGTGGCCATCGAGCACGACGACACCCACGGCGGCTCGGTGCCCGCTCTGCTGCGCGCCCGCCGCGTCCTCGAAGACGTCCAGGAACACACCGACCTGGCCGGTCGCCCCCGCTTCGCCACCGCCCGCCGCACCCGGCCGGAGTGACAGGAAGGTTCCCATGCTCCAGCCGCCGGGCCGGATCAGCTGCGGGCGTTGACGAACTCGCGCAGCAGGCCCGCCGGACGGCGATGAGCCGCACCACTCGAACGGGGCCGATCCCGGGCGTGCCAGGATTCGGGGTGTGAGCACCGTCTATGACTGCACCAGTCCGGACAGCCGCGAGGAAGGCCTGGCCGCCGCGGCCAACGCGGTTCGCGCGGGCGGGCTGGTAGTGCTGCCCACCGATACCGTCTACGGCATCGGCGCGGACGCCTTCGACTCCAACGCCGTGCACGCCCTGCTCGCCGCCAAGGGGCGCGGCCCGGACATGCCGGTGCCGGTCCTGGTCGGCTCCTGGTCCACTGTGGACGGGCTGGTGATGTCCGTTCCGCAACAGGCGCGCGCGTTGATCGAGGCGTTCTGGCCCGGCGGGCTTTCGCTAGTGCTGCCGCAGGCGCCGTCGCTGTCCTGGGACCTCGGCAACACCCGGGGCACGGTGAACCTGCGGATGCCGCTGCACCCGGTGGCCCTGGACCTGCTGCGCGAGGTCGGCCCGATGGCCGTCTCCAGCGCCAACCGCACCGGCCACCCGCCGGCCGGCAACGCCGACCAGGCGCGCGAGCAGCTCGGCGACTCCGTGCAGGTCTACCTCGACGGCGGCCCGTCCGGGGAACCCGTCGCCTCCACCATCGTCGATCTCACCCAGGGCAAGCCGCGGGTGCTGCGGGAGGGCGCGGTGAGCCTCGCCGACCTGTCCGAGGTGCTCGGCGAAGAGCTCGAAGCGGACCGGTGAATGCGCCCCGGGCGCGGGCCGATAGCGTTAGCACTCGCCAGCCACAACGTGAACAGCGATGAGGAGCGCCGGGCTTGAGCAATCCGTTCTGGGGGCTGAACACCGAATTCCCGCGGGCCTCGGCGCAGCGCGGGTGAGCCACCGGTATGGACAATGCGCCGTGGGCTCCGGCCGGGCTACCCGCCCGTGAGTACCTCCTCGTCATGCTCACCGCTGCGGCGGCGACCTTCCTGCTGACCGGGCTGGTCCGGTTGCTGGCGATCCGCGTCGGCGCGGTCGCCTACCCTCGCAAGCGAGACGTGCACGTCAAGCCGATGCCGCGGATGGGCGGGGTCGCGATGTACGGCGGGGTGCTGGTGGCGATGTTCCTCGCCGCCAACCTGCCGACGCTGTCGCGCGGCTTCTCCTACTCCAACGACATCCTGGCCGTGATCATCGCCGGGGGGCTGATCGTCCTCGTCGGAGCGCTGGACGACCGCTTCGAGCTGGATTCCCTGACGAAGCTGGCCGGGCAGGTCACCGCGGCCGGGATCCTGGTGCTCTTCGGTGTGCAGTGGTTCATGTTCTGGGTCCCGTGGGGTGGTGGGGACGAGGGCCATGTGGGTCAGCTGATGGTGCTGGGCAGCAACCAGGGCCAGCTGCTGACCGTGTTGCTGGTCGTCGCGATGATCAACGCGATGAACTTCGTGGACGGGCTGGACGGGCTGGCCTCCGGCATCGGCCTGGTCTCGGCCACCGCCACCTTCGTGTTCTGCCTCGGCGTGCTGGACCGGCAGGGCGGCGACGTCAACGCCTACCCGCCTGCGCTGATCGCGGCCGCGATCGCCGGGGCCTGCCTGGGCTTCCTGCCGTACAACTTCCAGCCCGCGAAGATCTTCATGGGCGACTCGGGTTCGATGCTGATCGGCCTGATGCTGGCCACCGCCAGCACGTCGGCGTCCGGCCGGATGAACTACGCCTACATGAACCCGACCGACACCATCGCGCTGCTGTCGCCGCTGCTGGTGGTCGCGGCGGTGCTGTTCGTGCCGCTGCTGGACCTCATCATGGCCGTCGTGCGCCGCACCCGGGCAGGCAAGAGCCCCTTCCACGCTGACAAGATGCACCTGCACCACCGGCTCCTGGAAATCGGGCATTCGCAGCGCCGCGCGGTGCTGCTGATCTACCTGTGGGCGGCCGTCATCGCCTTCGGCGCGGTGTCGTTGACGCTGTTCAACGCGGTTGTTGTGGCATGGGTCGTAGGCCTCGGGGTGTTGCTGGCGGCTATCATCTCGGTGATTCCGCGAATGCGCACCCGAGCCGATCGAGAGTCCCGATGAGCGAAGCGACCGACGCGCCGACCCCCGCTGAGACCCCCGAGGCGGCCGAGACCGCGAACCCGCATGCGGAAATCGTGCGGAGGCTCGCATCGGCCATGCTGCGCACCGCCGTGTGGCCGGGTGTGGCGACGGTGGCCATCGGGGCGATCGTGGCGACCGTGCTGTTCGGGGTGCCCGGGCTGATCGGTGCGCTGGTCGGCGGCGTCGTGGCGTTCGCCTCGTCGCTGCTGACGATCTGGCTGATGCGGTTCACCGGTGGCATGAACCCGCATTTCGTGATGGTCGCCGCGCTCGGCGGCTACATCGGCAAGATGATCGTGCTGCTGGTGGTGATGACGCTGCTGGGCGGCATCGACGCGATCCACCGGGAATCGCTGGCATTCACCATGCTGGCCACCGTGATGGTGTGGGCGGGCGCCGAAGTGGTGGCTTTCAAGCGCACCAAGATTCCCACCATCGTGCCGGGGAACTGATCGGTTTCGGCGGGATTTCCCCGTGGTCGGCCGTTGGCCGGATGGGTGGTGCCCGACCACATGTCGGGTGGCTACTTACCCGCTGATATCGTCCCGCGGCAGAAGCCTTCCCTGCGCAGCGCGGGTCGGAGGACTCCACGGAGGTCCCGCGATCCCACGTGGTGGGGAGGGCCCCTCCGCGTGCCAGATCGCGTATCAGGTACGTTAAGTGCAAAACGTGACGATTCCCCCGGCAGAGTGAAGTTCACCGGGAGAACCGGAAGGAGCCCAGTTGGGCGCGCTGATGCTGGCCGAGGTCGGAACATTCCAACCGCCGGGTGCCGATAGCTTTGTCCTTCCGCCGATCTTCGGCGGAGTCACCAAGCCGATGCTCCTCGTCGTGCTGTCGGCGATCATCGTGGGCGCCTACTTCGTGATCGCCACCCGGAACCTGAAGCTGGTCCCGGGCAAGGGGCAGTTCGTTGCGGAGTTCGTCTACGAGTTCAGCCGCAACAAGATCGCGCGGGAGCAGATCGGCGCCAAGGACTTCCGTCCGTTCGTGCCGCTGATCTTCACGTTGTTCACCTTCATCCTGGTGAACAACATCTTCGGCATTGTCCCTGTCATCCAGTTCCCCACGATGTCGCGGATCGGTTTCCCGATCGCGCTGGCCGTCGTGGTGTACCTGGTGTTCCACGGGGTCGGCTTCGCCCGGCACGGTTTCCTGGGCTACTTCAAGCACGTGATGTTCCCACCCGGGGTGCCCAAGCCGATCTACATCCTGCTTGCCCCGATCGAATTTCTGCAGAAGTTCATCGCGCAGCCGGCCGCCCTGGCGGTCCGGGTCTTCGCCGCGATGTTCGCCGGACACCTGATCCTCCTGGTGTTCACCTTGGGCGGGGAATTCCTGCTCATCGAGGCGAGTGGGGCGTTCAAGCCGATCTCGATCGTCGCGTTCGCCTTCTCCATTGCCTTGACGTTCGTCGAAGCCTTGATCCAGGTGCTGCAGGCCTACATCTTCGCGCTGCTGACCGCGAACTTCATCGGCGCGGCGCTGTCCTCTGAGCACTGACGAGAAAGACCAAGACCTCCGATCCGCGCCGAGAAGCGGACCGAGTGAAAGGTAGTGAAAGTGAGCAACATCGTTCTTGCGCAGGCCGCTGAGGCCGCGGGCAGCATCAACCCCGGTCTGGCCGCGATCGGCTACGGCCTGGGCGCTGTCGGCCCCGGTATCGGCGTCGGCCTGATCTGGGCGGCCGTCATCAACGGCACCGCTCGCCAGCCGGAGGCCCAGGGCCAGCTGCAGGGCATCGCCTGGATCTCGTTCGTTCTGGTCGAGGTGCTGGCGCTGATCGGTCTGGTCGTCTACTTCATCGCCTCCGCTGCCTGATAACGGCTTAACGCGTTGGGAGACGTTGTGGTGAAGACGCAGATGCTGCTGGCCGCGGCCGGCGAGCACAACCCGATCATCCCCGAACCAGCGGAGATCGTGGTCGGTCTGATCGCCTTCCTGCTGCTGCTGTTCGTGCTGTGGAAGTACGCGATCCCGCGCTTCGAGAAGATCTACGCGGAGCGCAGCGAGCGGATCGAGGGCGGTATCGCCAAGGCCGAGGCCGCCCAGGCCGAGGCCCAGCGGACGCTGGAGCAGTACAAGTCGCAGCTGGCCGAGGCCCGTGCGGAAGCGGCCCGGATCCGCGATGACGCCCGCGCCGAAGGCCAGCAGATCCTGGAAGAGATGCGCGCCCAGGCGCAGACCGAGTCCGAGCGGATCATCAACCAGGGCCAGACCCAGCTGGCGCACCAGCGGGCCCAGATCGTCGCCGAGCTGCGGTCGGAGCTCGGCCGCCAGGCGGTCGACCTGGCCAGCCGGGTCGTCGGCGAGTCCCTGGAGGACGAGGCCCGTCGGCGGGGCACCGTCGACCGGTTCCTCGACGAGCTGGAGGCCGCCTCGGCCCCGGCGTCGTCCGAATCGGCCGCATCGTCCCGGTCTGGTCAGGCCTAACCGAGTGAAAGGCGCTGAGAGTTGAGCACCCTCGTGAACGCCGCGAGCCGCGAGGCGCTGGCAGCCACCGAGCTGCAGCTGCTGCAGGCCACCGATGGGGCCCAGGCCGCGGAGATCACCGGGCTCGCCGACGAGCTGTTCGGCGTGGCCGCCCTGCTGGGCCACGAGTCCACGCTGCGGCGGGCGCTCGCCGACGCCTCCACCGACCCGCGGTCCAGGGAGGACCTGGCCCGCGGGCTGTTGGCGGACAAGCTCGGCGCGCGGGCACTGCCGGTGGTCGTCGAGGCCGTCCGGGCCCGCTGGTCCAGTCCGACGGACCTGGTCGACGGGCTGGAGCGGTTGGCCCGCACCGCGCTGCTGGTGCAGGCCGAGCGGGCCGGCCGGCTCGACGCCGTCGAGGACGAGCTGTTCCGGCTGGGCCGCATCATCGGCTCCCAGGTTGACCTGGAGCGGTTGCTGTCGGACCCGACGGGGGACGAGGCGGGCAAGCACGCGGTCGTCGACCAGCTCATCGAGGGCAAGGTCGAGCCGGTGACCCTGAGCCTGGTCCGCCAGCTGGTGGCCCGGCCGCGCGGCCGGCGGGTCAGCGAAGGCCTGGAAGAGCTGGCCGAGCTGTCGGCGAAGCGCCGCGAGCGCTCGGTGGCGCACGTCCGGTCCGCGATCCCGCTCAGCGATGAGCAGCAACAGCGGCTGTCGCGCACCTTGCAGCGGATCTACGCGCGGCCGATCGCCGTGCACCTCGAGGTCGACCCCGGTGTCGAGGGCGGGCTGCTGATCCGGGTCGGCGACGAGGTCATCGACGGCAGCATCACGGGACGCCTGCAGTCCCTTCGACGTGACCTCGCCGACTGACCGACTGGTCGACCGGCAAGGGGCGTCGAACACCAACTCCCTTCCAAGAACTAACCGAGGGCAGGAACGAGACATGGCGGAGCTGACGATCTCGTCGGACGAGATCCGCAGTGCGATCGAGAAATACGTCTCCAGCTACTCCCCGGAGGTCAGCCGCGAGGAGGTCGGGGTCGTCACCGATACCGGTGACGGCATCGCCCATGTCGAGGGTCTGCCTTCGGTGATGACCGAGGAACTGCTGGAGTTCCCGGGCGGCATCTACGGTGTCGCGATGAACCTGGAAGCTCAGGAGATCGGTGCGGTCATCCTGGGCGAGTCCGAGAAGATCGAAGAGGGCCAGGAGGTCAAGCGGACCGGCAAGGTCCTCTCGGTCCCGGTCGGCGACGGCTTCCTCGGCCGCGTGGTCGACCCGCTGGGCGAGCCGATCGACGGCCTCGGCGACATCGCCGCCGAGGCGCAGCGTCCCCTGGAGCTGCAGGCCGCGACGGTCGTGCAGCGCAAGGGCGTGCACGAGCCGCTGCAGACCGGCATCAAGGCCATCGACTCGATGACCCCGATCGGCCGCGGCCAGCGCCAGCTGATCATCGGCGACCGCAAGACCGGCAAGACCACGGTCGCGGTCGACACGATCATCAACCAGAAGTCCAACTGGGCCAGCGGCGACCCGGACAAGCAGGTCCGCTGCATCTACGTCGCGATCGGCCAGAAGGGCTCCACGATCGCCGGCGTGAAGCGGTCCCTGGAGGACGCGGGTGCGATGGAGTACACCACCATCGTCGCCGCGCCGGCCTCCGACTCGCCTGGTCTGAAGTGGCTGGCCCCGTACGCGGGTTCGGCCATCGGCCAGCACTGGATGTACCAGGGCAAGCACGTCCTGATCATCTTCGACGACCTGACCAAGCAGGCTGAGGCGTACCGCGCGATCTCGCTGCTGCTGCGCCGCCCGCCGGGTCGTGAGGCCTACCCGGGCGACGTGTTCTACCTGCACTCGCGCCTGCTGGAGCGCTGCGCGAAGCTCTCCGACGAGATGGGCGCCGGCTCGATGACGGGTCTGCCGATCATCGAGACCAAGGCGAACGACGTGTCGGCCTACATCCCGACGAACGTCATCTCCATCACCGACGGCCAGTGCTTCCTGCAGTCCGACCTGTTCAACGCGGGTCAGCGCCCGGCCATCGACGTCGGTATCTCGGTGTCGCGCGTCGGTGGTTCCGCGCAGATCAAGGCGATGCGGTCGGTCACCGGCTCGCTGCGTCTGGACCTGGCCCAGTACCGCGAGCTGGAGGCGTTCTCCGCCTTCGCCTCGGACCTGGACGCCGCTTCGAAGGCCCAGCTGGACCGCGGTGCCCGGCTGATGGAGGTCCTCAAGCAGAGCCAGGGCGAGCCGCTCCCGGTCGAGGAAGAGGCCGTTTCCCTCTACATCGCCATCAAGGGGCACCTGGACTCGGTGCCGGTCGCCGACGTGCGCCGGTTCGAGAGCGAGTTCCTGGGGTACGTGCGGCGTACCAGCGAGACGACGCTCAAGGACATCGTCGAAACCGGCAAGCTCTCCGAAGACGCTGAGAAGGCCATCGTGTCGGCGGTCGAAGAGTTCAAGAAGCAGTTCACGGGCTCCGGCGGCGAGTCGGTCGTCCCGGCCGAGCCGGACGCCGAAGCGCTGGCGGCCGACGAGGTGGGGCAGGAGACCGTGAAGGTCAACCGCCCCGCGCCGAAGAAGTGACCGGGTAAGTCATGGCTCAACTTCGGGAACTCCGGAATCGGATCCGGTCGATCAAATCGACCCGGAAGATCACCAAGGCGCAGGAGCTGATCGCTACCTCGCGCATCATGAAGGCGCAGGCCAGGGTCGAGGCTTCGCGGCCGTACGCCGAGGAGATCACCAGCGTCCTGTCTGCGCTGGCCGACGTGAGCACGTTGGACCACCCGCTGCTGACCGAGCGCTCGAACCCGAAGCGCGCCGGCGTGCTGGTCGTGACCAGCGACCGGGGTTTCTGCGGTGGCTACAACGCCAACGTGATCAAGGCGGCGGAGGAGCTGCAGGCGCTGCTGCGCGAGCAGGGCAAGGACCCGGTGCTGTACGTCATCGGCCGCAAGGGCGAGACGTACTACCGGTTCCGCCAGCGTGAGATCGAGGCGAGCTGGACCGGGTTCAGCGACCGCCCCGACTACGCCGACGCGGCCGAGATCGGCGAGACGCTGGTCAAGGCGTTCCTGGCGGGCGCCGACGACTACCTCGACGAGGGGGGGCCGGACGGTAAGCTTGGCGTGGACGAGCTGCACCTGGTGCACACCGAATTCGTCTCGATGCTCACGCAGCGGCCGGCGGTCCGCAGGATCGCTCCGCTCGAGGTGGAGTACTCCGACGAGCCGGTGAAGACGCTCAAGTCCACGTACGAGTTCGAACCGGACGCCGAGACGTTGTTCGCCGCGCTGCTGCCGAAGTACATCAAGACCCGCCTGTTCGCGGGCCTGCTGGATTCGGCTGCCTCGGAGCACGCGGCCCGCCGGACGGCGATGAAGTCGGCGACGGACAACGCCGACGAGCTGATCCGCAACCTCAGCCGTGAGGCCAACCAGGCCCGCCAGGCCCAGATCACCCAGGAAATCAGCGAGATCGTCGGCGGTGTCGAGGCGCTCTCGTCCGCAGGAAGTGAGTGACATGACTGCTGCTACTGCCACCACCACTGGCACGGGCCGCGTCGTCCGGGTGCTCGGCCCGGTCGTGGACGTCGAGTTCCCGCGTGACCAGGTGCCAGACCTGTTCAACGCCCTCACGGTGGACATCACCGCCGAGGGCATGGCGAAGACGCTGACGCTGGAGGTCGCCCAGCATCTGGGTGACAGCGTCGTGCGTACGATCTCGATGCAGCCCACCCAGGGTCTCGTCCGCGGCGTCGTGGTCACCGACAGCGGTGCCGGCATCTCGGTGCCGGTCGGCGACATCGTCAAGGGCCACGTGTTCAACGCGCTGGGCCACTGCCTCGACGAGCCGGGCTACGCCTCGGACGCCGAGAAGTGGGCGATCCACCGCAAGGCGCCGAGTTTCGACCAGCTCGAGGGCAAGACCGAGATGCTGGAGACCGGCATCAAGGTCATCGACCTCCTCACCCCGTACGTGCAGGGCGGCAAGATCGGCCTGTTCGGTGGTGCCGGTGTCGGCAAGACGGTGCTCATCCAGGAGATGATCCGCCGGGTCGCCAAGAACTTCGGTGGCACCTCGGTGTTCGCCGGCGTCGGTGAGCGCACCCGTGAGGGCAACGACCTCTGGGTCGAGATGGACGAGTCGGGCGTGCTCGCCGACACCGCGCTGGTGTTCGGGCAGATGGACGAGCCGCCGGGCACCCGTATGCGGGTGGCGCTGTCCGCGCTGACGATGGCGGAGTACTTCCGCGACGTGCAGAACCAGGACGTGCTGCTGTTCATCGACAACATCTTCCGGTTTACCCAGGCCGGCCAGGAGGTTTCGACCCTGCTGGGCCGGATGCCGTCTGCGGTGGGTTACCAGCCGACGCTGGCCGACGAGATGGGTGAGCTGCAGGAGCGCATCACCTCGACGCGGGGTCGTTCGATCACCTCGATGCAGGCGATCTACGTGCCCGCGGACGACTACACCGACCCGGCCCCTGCGACCACCTTCGCCCACCTGGACGCGACCACGGAGCTCTCCCGTGCGATCTCGCAGAAGGGCATCTACCCGGCGGTGGACCCGCTTTCGTCCACCTCCACGATCCTCGACCCGGCGATCGTCGGCGAGGAGCACTACCGGGTGGCGCAGGAGGTCAAGCGGATCCTGCAGAAGTACAAGGAACTGCAGGACATCATCGCCATCCTCGGTATGGACGAACTGTCCGAAGAGGACAAGGTGACGGTGCAGCGGGCGCGGCGCATCGAGCGCTACCTGTCGCAGAACTTCTTCGTGGCCAAGCAGTTCACCGGCCAGGAGGGCTCCTTCGTTCCGCTGAAGGAGACCATCGAGGCGTTCGACAAGCTTTGCAAGGGCGACTTCGACCACTACCCGGAGCAGGCGTTCCTGTCCATCGGTGGTCTCGACGACCTGGAGCAGGCGTACAAGAAGCTCACCGAGAAATAAGAGGATCCGGCGCACTCTGCGTAAGTGGTCCCGTAGCGGAACCTGAGAACCCGCGGGTGGTCATCTTGCGAGCGTGGGCCAAGCGGCTTCGCCGCTTACAAACATAAGGTGCCGGACCCCACTGACGGGGACGGCAGACCGGCAACGGGGTCGGGGTCCGAGCGGACCCCGACCCCGCTTGCCAAGCACCGCGACAATGCAATTCCAGCCCGGCCAGTCACGATCGCCCTGGTGGCACCGGATAGACTGCGGGCACACACCCGACAAAGGAGACGCGCGTGGCCAACATGTCCGTCCAACTGGTCGCCGTCGAGCGCCGCCTGTGGTCCGGGGAGGCGACCGCCGTGGTCGCCCAGACCACCGAAGGGGAGATCGGCATCCTGCCGGGGCACGAGCCCCTGCTCGGCGAGCTGATCGAGGGTGGCGTGGTGCGTATCACCACCACCGACAAGGAGACCGTGACCGCCGCGGTGCACGGTGGTTTCCTTTCCGTCACCGCGGACGGTGTGAGCGTGTTGGCGGAGACCGCGGAGCTCGCCTCCGAGATCGACGTGGCGCAGGCCCGCGAGGACGTCAAGAGCGCCGATGAACAGGCCCGGGCACGGGCCTTGAGCCGATTGCGAGCAGCCGGCCACTCGGCCTGAACCGGGCCGCGCATGGGTTCCCCGGTCCTGTTGCTCGCGGTGGCCTTCGGGCTGCTGCTGATCGCTGCCGTGGTCGTCGCGGCGCTCGCGTGGCGGCGGCTGCGGGAACTGCGCGTCGGGGGCATCGACGTGGCGTTGCGCGCCCGCAAGGACGGCGGTGGCCGCGGCTGGCACCTGGGTGTCGCGCACTACCGGGGCGAGGAGTTCGCCTGGTACCGGGCGTTAAGCCTGCGATCGGGGCCGAACTGGGTGATCAACCGCCGGGACGTGGAGATCGCGCGGCGCCGCGAGCCGTCGATGGCGGAGGCCTACGCGATGCCTACCGGGTCGACGGTCCTCGACCTGACCGGCCCGGAGCTGGAGTTGGCGATGAGCACCGACGCCCTGACCGGCTTCCTGTCCTGGCTCGAATCCGCCCCACCGGGCCGATCGGTGCCCTGGGCATCCTGAAACCTTCCAGCGGGGTCCGCTTCCGGGCCCCGCTTTTTCGCGACGTTCGGGACGTGCCGCGACGACCCGATGATCAGGTGTTTCGCCAAGGAGGTCTAGGCGTTGCCGCCCGGCTTCCAAAGGACGTCACCGTCCGGGTTCGCCACCCGGGCGAGGATGAACAGCAGGTCAGACAGCCGGTTCAGGTACTTGGCGGGCAGCGGCGAAGTGCGCTCACCGTCGGCTTCCTGCAGCGCCCACGCCGACCGCTCGGCGCGCCGGGCCACGCACCGTGCCTGGTGCAGCAGCGCGCCGCCGGGGGTGCCGCCTGGGAGGATGAACGAGTCCAGCTTGCCCAGGCGCGCGTTGAACTCGTCGCACCAGCTCTCGAGGCGGTCGACGTAGGCCTGGGTGACGCGCAGCGGCGGGTACTTCGGGTTCTCGACCACCGGCGTCGACAGGTCCGCTCCGACGTCGAACAGGTCATTCTGCACCGCCCTCAGCACCTCGACGACGTCGCCGGCGAGCTGCGCGGTTGCCAACGCCACGCCGAGCACCGAATTCGTCTCGTCCACATCGGCGTAGGCGATCAGCCGCGGATCGGTCTTGTGCACCTTGGAGTTGTCCGACAACCGAGTCGTTCCCGAATCGCCGGCCCGCGTGTAGATCTTCGTCAGGTGGACTGCCATGCCGACAGCCTAGGCGGATGCCGCCGGTGCCCGGGCGTGCGTGACAGGAAGGTTCCCATGCTGCAGTCCGACCGCGCTGGGGGTGACAGGAAGGTTCCCATGCTCGCCCCGATCGCAACCCGATCCGATGGCGGTGGGGGTCGGGCCGTAACCTCGATGCTCGTGAGTGAGCACTTCCGGGTACACGGCGGGGCGCGCCTCGTCGGCGAAGTCGACGTGGTCGGGGCGAAGAACAGCGTGCTGAAGCTGATGGCTGCGGCGCTGCTGGCGGAGGGCACGACGACGATCGTCAACTGCCCGGAGATCCTCGACGTTCCGCTGATGGCCGACGTGCTGCGCAGCCTCGGCTGCGAGGTGTCGATCGACGGCGGCACGGTGCACATCACGACCCCGGCGTCGATCAACCACGAGGCGATCTCGCCGTCGATGGGCAAGCTGCGTGCGTCAGTGTGCGTGCTGGGGCCGCTGGTGGCCCGGTGCCGCCGCGCGGTGGTGACGCTGCCCGGTGGTGACGCGATCGGTTCCCGCCCGCTGGACATGCACCAGAACGGCCTGCGGCAGCTCGGCGCGACCAGCCACATCGAGCACGGCGCGGTGGTTGCGGAGGCGGAGAACCTGCGCGGCGCCCAAATCTGGCTGGACTTCCCCAGCGTAGGTGCGACCGAGAACATCCTGATGGCCGCGGTGCTGGCGGAAGGCACCACGGTGATCGACAACGCGGCGCGGGAGCCGGAGATCGTCGATCTCTGCGTGATGCTGCAGCAGATGGGCGCCAAGATCGAGGGTTCCGGTACGTCGACGTTGACGGTGCACGGCGTGTCCTCGCTGAAGGCCGTCGAGCACCGCGTGATCGGGGACCGGATCGTCGGCGCGACCTGGGCGTTCGCGGCGGCTGCGACGCGCGGCGACATCACGGTGCGCGGGGTCGATCCGCGGCACGTGAACCTGGTGCTGGAGAAGCTGCGCAGCGCGGGCGCCGAGGTGACCACGTCAGAGGAGAGCTTCCGGGTGGCGATGCACGGCCGCCCGCACGCGGTGGACTTCGTGACGCTGCCGTACCCGGGTTTCCCGACCGACCTGCAGCCGATGGCGTTGGCGTTGTCGGCGGTCGCCGACGGCACGTCGATGATCACCGAGAACCTGTTCGAGTCCAGGTTCCGGTTCATCGAGGAGCTGGTCCGGATGGGTGCCGACGCCCGCACCGACGGGCACCACGCGGTGGTGCGCGGCCTGGAGCGGCTTTCCAGCGCCCCGGTGTGGGCGACCGACATCCGCGCCGGGGTGGGCCTGGTGCTGGCCGGGCTGTGCGCGGACGGCTCGACCGAGGTGTGGGACGTGTTCCACATCGATCGCGGCTACCCGAACTTCGTGGAGAACCTGCGCGGTCTCGGCGCCGACATCGAACGCGTGACCGACTGAGCGGTCCACCAACCCGACGCGCTCAAGTGATGCAAGTCATGCGTTTGGGCCTGACCATGGGCGAGAACCCTGCTCCCGCTTCGAAGGGGCGATGGTCATGGCGAGCAGAGGCTGGACGCGGCGAGATTTCCTGAAGGGCTCCGGCGCCGCGGTGGGCGCGCTGGTGCTGGGCGGGTGCACCCGCACCGGCGGGGGTGGTGCGGGTGGTGATCCGCTCCAGGCGGCCCGAAGTTCCGGCACCATCCAGGTCGGCATAGCCGGTGAGGCGCCCTACGGCTTCACCGACGCATCCGGCAAGATCACCGGCGAGGCCCCGGAGGTGGCGCGGGCGGTGTTCCGGAACCTCGGGGTGAACACCGTGCTGGCCTCGCAGGTCGACTTCAACCAGCTGATCCCGGCCCTCAACGCGGGCAAGTTCAGCGTGGTCGCGGCGGGCATGTTCATCACCCCGGAGCGCTGCAAGAACGCGACGTTCTCGATCCCGGACTACATCGCGCCGACGGCGTTCCTGGTGCCCGCGGGAAACCCCGAGGGCGTCACTAGCTTCGAGGACGTGGCGAAGAAGAAGCTCAACGTCGCGGTCCTCAGCGGAGCGGTGGAGAAGGACTACGCGCAACGGCTGGGCGTGCCGGACGCGCAGGTGCAGGTCTTCGATTCGCAGAACGCGCTCCTGCAGGCGGTCACCAACAAACGCGTCTACTGCGCAGCGTTGACCAACATCTCGCTCAACGACCTGGTGCGGAAGAGCCCGGGCGCGCAGGTCGAGGTGACCAAGGGCTTCACGCCGGTGATCAACGGCAGGCCCGAGGTGCAGGCGGGCGCGTTCGTGTTCCGCGCGCCGGACACCTCGCTGCGCGATGCGTTCAACACCGAGCTGAAGAAGCTGCACGACAGCGGCGAGTGGGTCCGCATCGCCGAGCCGTTCGGCTTCACCGAGGACAACCTGCCACCGGCCGGGGTGACCACGGAGGCACTGTGCGCCGGTAGCTGATCCCGGCGACGGGAGGCGACATGTTCGAGAACTTCTCGCACTTCCTCTCGGTCTTGCTGCAGGGTGTGCCGCCGACGGTGATCGCGAGCCTGTGCGGCATAGCGCTGTGCATCGTGCTGTCGTTCGCGGCTGGACTCGGCATGCTCGCGCCCTGGCGGTGGGTCCGCGTCATCGCCCGCAGCTACGTCGAGGTTTGGCGCGGCACGTCCGAAGTGGTCCAGCTGTTCTGGATCTTCTTCGCGCTGCCATTGCTGGTCGGTTTCGAGCTGTTGCCGCTGTGGGCGGGCGTCCTCGTGCTCGGCCTGAACCACGGCGCGTACGGCGGCGAGATCGTGCGCGGTGCGGTGCAGGCGGTGCCGAAGGAGCAGTACGAGTGCGCGGTCGCGCTGAGCTTCAGCCGGGTGCAGCGGATGCGGCGGGTGATCCTGCCGCAGGCGGTGGTGGAGATGATCCCGCCGTTCAACAACCTGTTCATCCAGCTGCTGAAGAGCAGCGCGCTGCTGTCGCTGATCTTCGTGCACGACATCACCTACCAGGGCCGGGAGGTACTCGAACCGAACTTCACCGGCCAGACCGCGCTGATCTACCTGCTGATGCTCGCGCTATACCTGGTGCTGGCGGTGCTGGTCACGATGGTGATGCGGGTGCTGGAGCGGCGGGCCGCCGCGGCCGTCGGCCGCGAACCGGTCGAACCGTCGAAGGCGCTCGGCCGGGTCGAAGGCGGGGCGATCTAGTTGATCTGGGACTGGGAGTTCACCGGCCGGATCATCCCGGACATCCTCGGCGGCCTGGTGTTGACGTTCGAGGCCACGGTGCTGGGCTCGATCGTGGCGTTCGCGCTCGGTCTTGTGCTGGCCCTGTTGCGGCGATCCAGGGTCTGGCTGGTCAGCACGGCGGTCTGGGCGTTCATCGAGTTCGTCCGCAGCACGCCGCTGCTGGTGCAGCTGTACTTCCTGTTCAACGTGCTGCCGGGCATCGGCCTGAAGTTCTCGTCGCTGACCACCGGAGTGATCGGTCTCGGAGTGCATTACGCCTGCTACACGGCGGAGGTCTACCGGGCCGGCATCGAAGGTGTGCCGCGAGGTCAGTGGGAAGCGGCGACGGCGCTGAGCCTGCCGATCCGCAGGGTGTGGACGAGCGTGATCCTGCCGCAGGCGATCCCGCGGGTGCTGCCCGCGCTGGGCAACTACACGATCTCGATGTTCAAGGAAACGCCGCTGCTGCTGGCGATCGGGGTACTCGACCTGGTGGGGGCGGCACAGGAAGCCGGGTCGGACGCGTACCGGTACGTGGAGCCGCTGACCTTGGCGGGCATCTGCTTCCTGCTGCTCAGCTATCCGTCGTCGCTGCTGGTGCGGAGGTTGGAACGGCGTGTTGGGGTCTGAGGCGGGCGGCGAGATGATCCGGTTCGACCGCGTGGTCAAGCGGTTCGGCGACAACGTGGTGCTGGACGAACTGGACTTCGCGGTCCGCTCAGGCGAGCGGGTCACCCTGATCGGGCCGAGCGGATCGGGCAAGACGACGATCCTGCGGTTGCTGATGACCCTGGAGCGGGTGGACGGCGGCACGATCCACGTGGGCGAGGAATGCCTCACCCACGTGCGCCGCGGCGAAAGGCTGGTGCCCGCCGACGAGAAGCACCTGCGCAAGGTGCGACGGCGGATCGGCATGGTGTTCCAGCAGTTCAACCTCTTCCCGAACATGCGGGTGCTGCGCAACGTCACGGAGGCACCGGTCCACGTGCTCGGCAAGTCCACTGCGGACGCCGAGCGGCGAGCGCGGGAACTCCTGGACATGGTGGGTTTGGCGGACAAGGTCGACGCCTATCCGACGCAGCTCTCCGGTGGCCAGCAGCAGCGCGTGGCGATCGCCCGAGCGCTGGCGATGAGCCCGGACGTGCTGCTGCTCGACGAGATCACCTCGGCGCTGGACCCGGAACTGGCGGCCGAGGTGCTCGACGTGTTGCGAGATCTGGCGCGCACCAGCGACATCACGATGCTGTGCGTGACGCACGCGATGAAGTTCGCCCGCGACGTCTCCCACCGGGTGCTGATGTTCGACAAAGGCAAGATCATCGAGGACAAGCCGCCGGCCGATCTGTTCGAGAGGCCGGAACAGGAGCGCACCCGGGCGTTCCTGCGGTCGGTGCTGGCGGAAGCCTGACCTGTCGGCGCCGGTAACGGCCGTTCAGGCGGGGTTCCGGCGTTCGTGCAGGAGCAGCAGCGTGTAGGCGGCGACCGACTGCGCATCGGTGACCTCGGCTGCGGCGATCATCTTCTCGAATTCGGCCCGGGAGAACCAGGCGGCCCGCATGTCCTGCTCCTCCGACTCGCGTTCGTGCTCGCCCGGCGTCAGCCCGGTGGCCAGGAACACCCGCCCGCGCTGGCTGGATATGCCGGGAGCCACGTCGAGGGTGCCGATCTCGACGAGGCTCGCTGCCCGCAGGCCGGTTTCCTCGCGCAGCTCCCGCACGGCGAGCTCGGTCGGCTCGACTTCGAGCCGGTCCGGAGCGGTGCCCTGCGGGAACTCCCACCGCCGCAGGCCCAACGGGTACCGGAACTGCTCCACGAGGTGAAGCCGATCGCCGTCGAGCGGGATCACCAAGGCGTAGTCGGGCTTGTCGACCACGCCGTAGATCCCGTCGGAACCATCGGCGCGCCGAACGCCGTCCTCGCGGACGGTCATCCACGGGTTGGCGTACACCTCGCGACTGCTCGTCTGCTGCATACGGCCATGGTGCCCGACGCGGGCCACGCTGTGGTGGCACAACCTGGTCAACATGTGGGCGTGGTCGCATACCCGCCCGACACCGGCAGGTGCCGATCAATGATCGCGCGGTGTTGGGTGGGTAGTGCTCTACCGCCTGGTCGTGGTGTTCGTTTGGGGTCCACTGTGGGCGGTGGCATGAACGCGGGTCGCCCACCGCGCATGGTGATTTCCCATCGCTGGTTGTGCAGGGTCCGGTGGTGGTGACCGCAGAGCATCACCATGTTGCCTAGCTCGGTGGCTCCACCGTCGGCCCAGTGGGCGAGGTGGTGTGCTTCCGGGGTTCCCGGCGGCCGGTCGCACCCCGGGAACGCGCACACCCCGTCCCGCTGCAGCAACGCCGCGCGGATCTGGGCGGGCGCGGTCCGCTTCGCCCGGCCCACGTCCAGCGGGAGCCCGTCCCCGTCGAGGACCATCGGCAACACCTCGGCATCGCAGGCGATCCGTCGGGCGTTCTCGGCGGTGATGGCCCGTTCGGTGTTGAGGGTCCCGGGCATACCGGTCTCGGCGGCGACGAACCCGAGCCCCTTCTTCAAATCCTCGAAATCGATAGAGATCGTCAGGTGCGGGCGCTGCCCACCCGTGCGCGGAACCCCGTCATGATCCAGCGCCAGGTCCAGGATCGCGGCGAACCCGTCGGCGTTGCGCTGCCCCACCGTGCGCGGGTCCTTCTCCCCCTCCACCTCCGGACGGGGAGCGGCCAGCGGCTGCATCAGCGCTGCGAACTTCGCGCCGGTCTCGCGGTCGAGGCGGGCTTTGATGACCGTCATCCCGTCCCGGGCAACGGTGTAGTGCAGCTCCCGTGACTCGTGCTGGTCTTCCTCGTCGTCGTAGGCGCCGTCCTGGTCCAGCAGATAGCGGATGCGCTCGGCGAGCTTCTCCAGCTCACGAGGCGTCATCATCCGCGCATACCCGGCCAGGGTTGATTCGACCTCACCGACCTGATGGCAGCGGGCATACTCCGGCAGGCGACGGACCCCGTCCACGATCACCCGCGCATGCTCCAACCCGATCGCACCCTCGGCCAAAGCCGCGGCGGTCTCGGGTAGGTCGGCGGGCATGACCTCGCCATACAAGCTCTGCCGGTCCTCAACATTGCGGGCGACCTTGACCCGGGTTTGCGCATCACGCGCATCGATGTTGAGCAGCCCCTGCAGCCACACCTGCGTCGACCGGAACCCCAACTCGGCATACACACCCCGGTGGTCGGCTTCGGCGATGCACAGCAACTGCTCCATCATCAACACCCGCATCCCCTCCTCCAGTTCACGGATACGGGCGGCGAGTTCGGCATCCGTGCACGACACCGCCGACCGGGCACCAGCGGTGCCGACGGCCGGATCCTGGGTGTTCAACAGCGGTGTCATACCAAGTATTCTCCCGCATTAGAACGCCTGTTCGCACGTCTTTTATGGTCACTTGATCAGGTGAAAAAACCCTCTTGGGGACGAAAACCCAAGCAGCAGAAGCAAAAACACCGGAAGTTCGACACCGCAAGGGCTTCAAGCGCTGTAGAAGCGGTTTGAGAACTCGTTCCCTTAAAGGTCCCAACCCCCCGAGTCAAACCCCACCGAACCGACCGACCCCAAAAACCAAGCCAAAAGGGCGCAACACCCAAAACCCTGCGAACCTCAACGCCAACAACCAACCAGGCCAACAACCAACCCAGGCCAAGAGCCCCACCGAAGGACCCCAATGCCCCACCCCTGGTGGCGAAACGCGGTCACGTACCAGATCTTCCCCCGCAGCTTCGCCGATGCGAACGCCGATGGAGTCGGCGACCTTCAGGGCGTGACGTCCAGGCTGGACTACCTCGCCTGGCTCGGTGTGGACGCGATCTGGCTAACGCCCTGCTACCCATCCCCATGGGTCGACGGCGGCTACGACATAACTGACCACCGCGGCATCGACCCGTCCCTGGGCACCCTGCAGGACTTCGACCGGATGGTGTCGGCGGCGCACGAGCGAGGTATCCGAGTCCTGATCGACATCGTCCCGAACCACACCTCGGACCGACGCGAGTGGTTCCGGCAAGCCCTGGCAGCGGGCCCGGGTTCCCCTGAGCGCGACCGCTACATCTTCCGCGACGGCAAGGGCCCGAGAGGGGAGTGCCCGCCGAGCAACTGGGAGTCCCGCTTCGGCGGCAGCGCCTGGAGCAGGGTGCCCGACGGCCAGTGGTACCTGCACCTGTTCGCCCCGGAGCAGCCCGACAGGGTGTCCTTCGGTTTCAGCGCCGCGCCGCCCTGGCTGCCGCAGCCCGCCGATTGGGGCGACTACTCGGTCGAGTCACAGCGCGGCGACCCGAGCTCGATGCTGGAGCTCTACCGCGCTGCGCTGCGAGTGCGCCGCGGGTTCAGCAGCGGCGAACAGTTCGGCTGGGACGACCAGCACAATGTCGGCGATGTCCTGGCCTTCTGGCGTGGGAGCAACATCCTGGTCCTGGTCAACACCGGACCGGTCGCCATCCTGCTCCCGCCGGGAGAGCTCCTCCTGTCCAGCGCCGCACCGGAAGAGGGTTACCTCCCCGGCGACGCCACGGCCTGGCTACGCCAACCCTGACGAGAGCATGGGAACCTTCCTGTCACCTCCGGGGGCAGCGGGTTGGAGCATGGGAACCTTCCTGTCACCTTCGGGCGCGCCTTGGTACCGAGCGTCGCGCCGACCGACAGCGCGATGAGCGGCACCGGGCCGAGGAGCTGGTGCAACTGGGTGTGCGCGCCGTCTTCGGCGAGTTGTTCGCGGGCTTGACGCGCAGCAGGGTTCGGGCGAACGACACGGGGCGTAGCCGTATCTCGCCCAGCGGGAAGATCGAGGTCCGACCTGTCCGGGCCCCGGGGGTGCTCGACTTCTCGATCGACGTCCGTACTCTGTGCCGGGTGCGACTTGTCATTGCCCGTTGCCAGGTGGACTACGTCGGTCGGCTCACCGCGCACCTGCCCATGGCGCAGCGCTTGCTGCTGGTCAAGGCCGATGGTTCCGTGTCGGTGCACTCCGACGACCGCGCCTGCAAATTCCGCTATCCGTGGTCGAGACATCTGTCTCTGTTCGCGGGTTGGCTTCGCGGTGCTGTCCGAGGATGCGCCGGATGCTCGCTCTTGCGGAGGTGTGCCCAGTGAGGTTGGTCGTCGCTCGTTGCCAGGTTGACTATGTCGGTCGGCTTACGGCGCATTTGCCGATGGCGAATCGGGTGCTCATGGTGAAAGCGGACGGCTCTGTTCTCGTCCATTCGGATGGTGGCTCCTATAAGCCGCTCAATTGGATGTCGCCTCCTTGTTGGCTTATTGAGGATCCGGATGTCTGGACGGTGCAGAACAAGGCCGGGGAGAAGCTGGTCATCCTGATCGACGAGATCATGCATGACTCGAAGCATGAGCTAGGTGTCGATCCCGGTTTGCAGAAGGATGGAGTGGAGGCACACCTGCAGGAGTTGCTGGCCGAGCACGTCACCACTCTCGGCAAAGGGTGGTCGTTGGTGCGCCGGGAGTACCCGACCGCGATCGGCCCGGTGGATCTGATGTGTCGAGATGCGGCCGGGGTCAGCGTCGCGGTGGAGATCAAGCGACGTGGTGAGATCGACGGCGTCGAGCAACTGACCAGGTACCTGGAACTGCTCAATCGCGACCCGTTGCTGGCCCCGGTGAAGGGCGTGTTCGCCGCCCAGCAGATCAAGCCCCAAGCCCGCACCCTCGCTGAGGACCGGGGCATCCAGTGCGTCGTGCTGGACTATGACGCCTTGCGCGGCACCGACCCCGACGAGTTCCGTCTGTTCTGACGCGGCTCCGCTCCTCGTCCGTCGCCAGCGGCGGGCGAGGAGTCACAGAGGCGTGGCAGGAGTGTGCGCGAGTAGCAGCCGAACAGGCTTCTCCGGTAAGGGCTGGAGGGCTGGTCACTGCGCGTTGAGCTGATCTCGGTCGTGGTCTTCGGCCTCAAGGATTGCTTCGTTGGCGGCGGGGTTCCACCAGCGGGCGAGGGCTGTGTCGAAGAGCCGGTGGAGGTCGTCGGGTTCGAGGGCGTCGACCTCCACCTGGACCAGCTGGCCGTGTTCAGCGACGAACCGTGGCGCGCGGGAGTCGGTGCCCTTCCCTGGCTGGGGCGGCAGATCGTATTCGCGAACATGCTCGGCGGTGAGGCCGACTCGTTCGGCGTGGTCCCAGCACGCGGGCGAGGAAGTCTCGTTCGAGGTCGACGCCAGAGGGATCGAGGTCCCCGGCGAAGAGCAACACGGCGGCGCGGCCTGCGGACAGCCACGACCCCACCGCGGCCCCTGCGGGATTCCAGGTCCCCACCGCCGACCGGCCCCACAACGACTCCAGGGCCTCGCCGACCTCGTCGTCGGCCACCGTCACCAACGGCCGGGTCGCCGATCTTCACCGCGGTCTTGCCGACCGCGGTGGCGTAGCTGTCGTGGCTAATGACTGTCGTGGTTACGGTATGCCGATTCCCAGGATTGGAGCTTGCGGCGAATCTCGTTATCGAGAGACGTACGGTCGCTTGGTCGTTCCTCGTAACGAGTGCGCAGCGTGCGGATCGTCGTGAGCAGATCGCGTTCTTGCGCTGGCTCGTAGAAGCCGACACCGCAGATCAGGGTGACCGCCTGATACGGGGTGATGGCCTCCTCCCGCAGCGATCCCGCGGCGTTGAGGCACGCCATCGGGAAGTAGGCGTCAGGCGTAGCGCGACCGACCAGAACCGTGGGCGGGATCCTCAGCAGCGCCGACGCGGCGATCTCCTCGTCGCGCGCGGCGCGCCGCTGCGGATCCGCAGCGACCTCGGCCAGTGGCTCCCGGAGTTGGGCGAGGCATTCCAATCCCGTCTGCTCCCACACGCTGGTGCTCCGGCGCTGGATCGGGTTGTCCAGAAAAACCAGCACGGACCGATAGGACTCCACGACGCCGCTAGCGCCCTCGTCGGCGTAGGCCAGCAACGCACAGCCGTGAATGAACCAGGTCAGCGCCCGCTGCAGCGCCTGCTCCGGGTGTGCACGGGCATGCTGCTGTTCCCCTTCCTGGAGCTGTTGGATCCGTGCCCGGACTCCCGCTGGCCGCACCCTGATCAGCGTAGGGCGTCGGGCTCAGACACACGGAGTCCATCCCAGTCCTAACACCCCGCCCAGCAATGGCCGCCAGCAGCCCGGCGCCGGGGGGCACGGTGCAGGCGAATGTCACGCTGCAACGGCGGTATCAGCCCGAGAAACACCAGCCCCATCAGCACCGTGACCACGCGAGTCAGCCGCGGTCGGACTTGCCGCAGGGGCGCAGTCGCACGGCCGTCCACGGGTCCAGCAGTCCGGCGAAGTGCCGGAGGAAGGGGTCTGCTCGGCCGCGGTCTGGTTGTGCGTCGTTCCCGGTCTGGTCGTTCGGGTCGTCCGCGAGTCCGGCGATGATCGCCAGATCGATCCGGGCGTTCACAGCTTCACCCCCGTCGCTGCGCATGTGCCAACAGTGACGATACCGGTCACACTCCGTTGCGGGGAGCGCTTTTTCGCATATCACTCGCATGGCCGCGTCGGGTCGCGCTCCCCTGTGCGGCGGGTGATCGGCGGGGCGTCTCATCGGGCGGAAGTCGCCTGATCGATTTAGTGTCGAGTTTCAACGAAATGGTATCGGCTCGATGTGATCCGCCCCACTGTGCGGTACTGTCCGGCTGCTGTCGCAAACGTGGTGGTTGTCGTTCGAGTTTGTTGGGTCTGGAGGTGGCGTGACGGTGGTGCTAGCTCAGGGTCAGCTGCTTGACGCCAACGCGGTGGATTTTGCGTTGTTGGCGTTGTACTTCGCTTTTGTGCTGGGTATTGGGTATTTGGCGCGGCGTGCGGTTTCCACCAGTCTGGACTTTTTCTTGTCGGGGCGGGCGTTGCCGGCGTGGGTGACGGGTTTGGCGTTCATCTCGGCGAATCTGGGTGCGATCGAGATCATCGGTATGTCGGCGAATGGTGCCGAGTACGGGATGCCGACGATGCATTATTTCTGGATCGGTGCGGTGCCGGCCATGCTGTTCTTGGGCGTGGTGATGATGCCGTTCTACTACGGCTCGAAGGTGCGCAGTGTTCCGGAGTTCATGTTGCGGCGGTTCGGGAAGGCGGCGCATCTGGTCAACGGGATCAGTTTCGCGGTGGCGCAGATTTTGATCGCGGGTGTGAACCTGTATTTGCTGGCCAGCATCGTGAATGCGTTGCTGGGTTGGCCGTTGTGGTTGTCGGTGTTGCTGGCGGCGGCGATCGTGTTGTCGTACACGGCGTTGGGCGGGTTGTCGGCGGCGATCTACAACGAGGTGTTGCAGTTCTTCGTGATCGTGGCGGCGTTGTTGCCGTTGACGATCGTGGGGTTGGTGAAGGTCGGCGGTGTGCAAGGTCTGGTGGCGAAGGTGTCGGCGGGTCCGGGGGGTGCGGCGCAGCTGTCGGCGTGGCCGGGCACTCAGTTGACGGGGTTCGACAACAGCGTGCTGAGCGCGGTGGGTCTGGTGTTCGGGTTGGGGTTCGTGCTCAGCTTCGGGTACTGGACGACGAACTTCGTCGAGGTGCAGCGGGCGATGGCGTCCAAGAGCATGTCGGCGGCGCAGCGGACGCCGATCATCGGGTCGTTCCCGAAGATGTTCATCCCGTTCATCGTGGTCATTCCGGGGATGATCGCGGCGGTGCTGATCCCGGAGCTGGCGGCGTACAAGCAGGCCGGTGGCACCGGTGGCGGGGGTGTGGATTACAACGATGCGATCTTGTTGTTGATGCGGGATTTGCTGCCGAACGGGATTCTGGGGATCGCCCTGGCCGGGTTGCTGGCGTCGTTCATGGCGGGGATGGCGGCGAACTTGTCGTCGTTCAACACGGTGTTCACCTATGACATCTGGCAGTCGTACGTGGTGCGGGACCGGGCGGATGGTTATTACCTGCGGATGGGTCGCTGGGTGACGGTGGCGGCGACGCTGGCGGCGGTGGGCACGGCGTTCATCGCGGCGGGTTATTCGAACTTGATGGATTACCTGCAGCAGTTGTTCTCGTTCTTCAACGCGCCGTTGTTCGCGACGTTCATCCTGGGGATGTTCTGGAAGCGGATGACCCCGCATGCGGGGTGGGCGGGTCTGGTGCTGGGCACGGTGTCGGCGGTGGTGGTGTTCGGGCTGTCGGAGTCGGGGGTGCTGGACCTGCCGGGGCAGGGCGCGAGTTTCGTGGGTGCGGGTGCGGCGTTCGTGGTGGACATCGTGGTGAGCGTGGTGGTGTCGTTGGCGACGCGTCCGAAGCCGGAGACGGAGTTGGCGGGGTTGGTGTACTCGTTGACGCCGCGGGCCAGCCGGCAGGCCGCGACCAGTGGGGAGGACGCGGGCTGGTACCGGCGGCCGGGTCTGCTGGCCGGGATCGCCCTGGTCCTGATCATCGCCCTCAACATCGTCTTCGGCTGACGCTGACCGAAGCAGACAAGGAGGTCTTCCCATGGCGAGCCGGGGTTCGGGGCACACCGCTGGTGCCTTCGACATTCGGACGATAATCGCGCTGCTGTTCGGCATCTACGGCATCGTGCTCACCATCGTGGGCGTGGTTCAGCCGCATGCCGAGATCGACAAGTCCGCCGGGGTGAACATCAACCTCTGGGCAGGCATTGGAATGATCGTTTTCGTGGTGGTGTTCGTGACCTGGGTGCGACTGCGCCCCATCGTGGTGTCCGACGAGGCCGGGACGTCCGGGGAATAGGCGCGGGCACCCGCCGTGACGGCGTCCGCACCCCCGGTGCGGACGCCGTCCGCGTTCCGGCGGATCCGCAGGTTCCCGTCCACGATGGCCGATCGCTAGATAGTGTGATCGCCGTGCCCCGACCAGTGACCTCGATCGCCGCGCTGCTCGCTGCGCTCACCACGCTCGCAGCGGCGGGCTGCGCCGCGGAGGGCAAGTCGACCTCGGCCCGGCGGGCCGTCGAGGTGTCGAAGTTCGAGCTGAACAAGCCCGGGCTGCTGGACCAGGCCTTCGCGCCGGACCGGCAGCGCGGGGTGGACGTGTGCGCCACGCTGCAGGCGATCGACCTAGGCAGGTTCGGCGCACCAGCCCCGGAATTCACCCCGGACGGCCTCGGGACCTGCGCGAACTACATGAAGGACCGCAACGGCAAGTCGTTCAACGTCACGCTCTACTTCGACGAGAAGGTGTCCGATGTCGGGGCGCACCGCATCGGCGGGCTGCCCGCCGCCATCTACGAGAACGGTTCGGGCTCCTGCTTCACGTCCGTGGCGTACGCCGGCGCCGACGCCGAGCAGTTCGCCGACCCGCGCGGGCTGGAGATCCAGCTGAGCAGCGAGCAGGCGGACGTCTGCTCGCCGGCCGTGCAGATCCTGACCGACGTCGTCGACATGGTGCGGACGAAACCGCCGGTCAGCCCCCGCTCGTCGGGTGGGCTGGCCGGGTTCGACCCGTGCGAGATCCTCGACCCGGCCGCGATCCGCGACGCGGCGATGGGCAGCCCGGCGAATTCGGCCGGTGGGGAAGGGCTCTACTCCTGCGAATGGTCGGCGGACAACTCCGTGATGGTGACCATCAACTTCGGCGTCGGTGCCTTGGACGGCAGCCCGCTGGCGCCGGTGGACCTCGCCGGCGTGCCGGGCCTCGTGGTGCCCGGCAGCTCCGACCCGCCGACCTGCGCGGTCGAGTGGGAGCACCGCAAGAACGCCAACGCGGCGGGCGAGAGCGAGTTCGTGCAGATCGAGATCACGAACATGGGCCGGATCCCAATGAATCCCTGCGTGAACGCGACCAATCTGGCGAAACAGGCGCGGGCCAAGCTGCCGACCGCATGACGGTCCCGGTCCGCCACCGAATTCCGTAGGCTTCACGATGACAACGACCGACGTAAAGGTGGGGAGGCCGGCGATGACCCAGACCGCCCGTGGCAGCGTCGAGATGCCCAACGGGACGACCGAGGAGCCACCGACGTTCGAATCGATCGACCCCCGCACCGGTGAGGTCGTGGGGCGTCACCCGATCCACGACGTGGCGGAGGTCGGCGCGCGGGTGGCCGCGGCGCGCGAGGCCCAGCCGGGGTGGGCCGAGCTCGGCTTCTCCGGGCGCAAGCAGCGGCTCGACGCGTGGCGGAAGCTGCTTTCCAAACGCGTCGACGAGCTGGCCGCCGTCGTCTGCGCGGAGACCGGCAAGCCGCTCGACGACGCCAAACTGGAACTGGTCCTGGTGATCGACCACCTGCACTGGGCGGCGGGCAACGCCGAAAAGGTGTTGCGCCGCCGGAAGGTCTCCTCCGGCGTCCTGATGGCGAACCAGGCCGCGACCGTCGAATACCTGCCGTACGGCGTGATTGGCGTGATCGGCCCGTGGAACTATCCGGCGTTCACGCCGATGGGCTCGATCGCCTACGCGCTGGCCGCGGGCAACGCGGTGGTGTTCAAGCCCAGCGAACTCACCCCCGGCGTCGGGCAGTGGTTGGTCGACAGCTTCGCCGAGGCGGTGCCCGAGCACCCGGTCTTGCAGTTGGTGACCGGTTTCGGCGGGACCGGCGCGGCGCTCTGCGCCTCCGGGGTGAACAAGGTCGCCTTCACCGGTTCGACCGCCACCGGCAAGCGGGTGATGGCGTCCTGCGCGGAGAACCTGATCCCGGTGCTGGTCGAGTGCGGCGGCAAGGACGCCTTGATCATCGACGCGGACGCCGACCTGGCCGCTGCCGCCGATGCGGCCGTGTGGGGCGCGATGTCCAACGCCGGGCAGACCTGCATCGGTGTGGAGCGGGTCTACGTCGTCGACGCCGTCGCGGACCGGCTCCTGGAGATGATCGCCGAGCGGGCCGGGAAGCTGCGTCCGGGCGGTGAGCCGGGCGCCAACTTCGGCCCGATCACGATGCCCTCACAAGTCGACATCATCCGCGGCCACATCGACGACGCGCTGCAGCGCGGCGGCCGGGCCGTGGTGGGCGGCGAGCATTCGGTGCGTCCCCCGTTCGTCGAGCCCGTGGTGCTCACCGATGTGCCGGAGGACTCCACCGCGGTCACCGAGGAGACCTTCGGGCCGACCATCGTGGTGCAGCGGGTTCGCGACGCCGACGAGGGCGTGGCCCGCGCCAACAACTCCCGCTACGGCCTGGGTGCGTCGGTGTTCTCGCGGGCCCGGGGCGTCGAGCTGGCGCGGCAGCTGCGCACCGGGATGGTCGCGGTGAACTCCGTGATCGCTTTCGCCGGTGTGCCGTCGCTGCCGTTCGGCGGGGTCGGCGACTCCGGGTTCGGCCGGATCCACGGCGCGGACGGGCTGCGCGAGTTCGCCCGGCCGCAGTCGGTGACCCGGCTCCGGTACCGGCTCCCGCTGAACCCGATGAGCTTCGGCCGGGCCAAGGGCACCGTCCGGCGCGTGGTGCGGCTGATGCGGCTGGTGCGCGGACGCTGATCCGACTCCGCTTGATCGACTCGGCGTTTCGCCTGGGCTTGCGCTGTGGGTGACAGGAAGGTTCCCTTGCTCTCGCACCCCGCGACCGGGCGTTGGGGTGCGGAGTCGACGGTTAGTCGATCGGCGCCCGGCGTCGGTGCGGCAGGCAAGGAGGCCAGCGGGTGAAGAAGATCATCAACGATCCGGCGGACGTGGTCGCCGAGTCGCTGCGGGGCATGGCCGCCGCGCATCCGGACCTGCTCCGTGTCCGCACCGATCCCGCGGTGATCGTGCGCGCGGACGCCCCGGTGTCCGGCAAGGTCGCGGTGGTTTCCGGCGGCGGCTCCGGGCACGAGCCGCTGCACGGCGGGTTCGTCGGGCCGGGGATGCTTTCGGCGGCGGTGCCGGGCCCGGTGTTCACCTCACCCACCCCGGATGCGGTGCAGGCGGCGATCGACGAGACCAACGGCGGCGCGGGCGTGCTGCTGGTCGTGAAGAACTACACCGGTGACGTGCTCAACTTCGAGACCGCCGCCGAGCTGGCCGGGATGGACGGCGTCGAGGTCCGCAGCGTGATCGTCGACGACGACGTGGCCGTGAAGGACTCCACGCACACCGCGGGTCGGCGCGGCGTGGGCGGCACGGTCCTGGTGGAGAAGATCGTCGGCGCTGCCGCCGAGCGTGGCATGGACCTGGACAGGTGCGAAGAGCTGGCCAAGCGGATCGTGTCGCAGGTGCGCTCGATGGGCATGGCGGTGAACGCGCCGACCGTGCCGCACGTCGGCCAGCCGAGCTTCGACCTCGCCGCGGACGAGATGGAGATCGGCATCGGCATCCACGGCGAGCCCGGCCGGGCCCGGGTGCCGCTGGCCTCGGCGGACGAAATCGTCCGGCGGCTGCTGGACCCGATCGTCGAGGACCTGCCGTTCGCTTCCGGGGACGACGTCCTGCTGTTCACCAACTCGATGGGCGGTACCCCGCTGCTGGAGCTCTACCTGGCGCACGGCATCGCCGAGCGGTTGCTGGCGGAGCGCGGCATCCGTGTCCGGCGCCGCCTGGTCGGGCCGTACATCACTAGCCTGGAGATGCAGGGCATGAGCCTGACGCTGCTGAAGCTGGATGACGAGCTGACCGAGCTCTGGGACGCGCCGGTGCACACCGCCGCGCTGCACTGGTGAGGGAGAACGCGGGATGGGTTGCACTGCACACGATGTGGTCGTCGCGTTGCGCGCGGGCGCGGCCACCGTCGCCGAGCACCGCGACGAGCTGATCGAGCTGGATCGGGCGATCGGCGACGCCGACCACGGGGAGAACATGGACCGCGGCTTCCGCGCTGTTGTGTCCAAAGTGGACACGGTGGCGCCGGAGACGCCGGGCGCGGTGCTGAAGCTGGCCGCCACCGTGCTGATCTCCACCGTCGGCGGCGCGTCCGGACCGTTGTACGGCACGGCGTTCCTGCGCGCGGCGGCCGCGGTCGGCGCAGCCGAGGAGCTCGACGGCGCGGCGGTCGCCAAGGCGCTGCAGGCCGGGATGGAAGGCGTCGTCGCCCGGGGCCGGGCGGCCGTCGGCGACAAGACGATGGTCGACGCCCTCTCGCCGGCGGTGGAAGCTGCCAAGAGCGCCGCGGAATCCGGTGAGAGCGCGGCGAAAGTGCTGGCCGTCGCCGCCGAAGCCGCGCACCAGGGCACCCAGGCGACCGAACCGCTGGTGGCCCGCAAGGGACGCGCGTCGTATCTTGGCGAGCGCAGCGCCGGGCACATCGACCCAGGCGCGCGCTCGACCGCATTGCTGCTGTCCGCATTCGCCGAAGCCACGAGGTCCCGCTCATGAACGTCGGACTGGTCATCGTCTCGCACAGCGCCCGGCTCGCCGAAGGCGTCGTCGAACTCGCCCGGCAGGTCGCGCCCGACGTGCGGGTCATGCCCGCAGGCGGACTGCCGGACGGCAACATCGGCACAGACTTCGAGAAGGTGTCCGCCGCCCTCTCGGACGCCAACACCGGTGCCGGTGCCGTCGTGCTCTACGACCTGGGCAGCGCGCAGATGCTCGCCGAACTCGCCGTGGAATCGCTGGGAGATCCGAGCACCGCGCTCGTCGTCGACGCGCCGCTCGTGGAGGGCGCGGTCGCCGCGGCCGTCGCGGCGCAAGGCGGCGGCGACATGCGGGGAGTCGCGCGAGCCGCCGAGGCGGCGGCCGAGGGCGGCGAGCTCGCCGAACCGGGCGCGCCGACGGCGGAAGAGGAAGTCCGCCAGGAACTGGAACTGGCCAACGAAGTCGGCCTGCACGCCCGCCCGGCGGCCCTGCTGGCCCGGAGCCTGACCGGGTTGCAGGCGAACGTCACGATCTCGTTGGGCGACAAGGAAGCCGACGCGTCCAGCGTGCTCGGCGTCATGGGCCTGGGCGCGCGTAAGGGCGACCAGATCGTCTTGCACGCCAACGGCCCGGACGCGCGCCAAGCGGTCGAGCGCGTCCTCGACCTCGCCAACCGCAACTTCGACGAGTAGCCGGCTCCCGGACGGAGGCTCGACGAGCCACCGGCGTCTCGGATGACAGGAAGGTTCCCTTGCTCCCAACCCTGCAGCGTCGGGTGTGACAGGAAGGTTCCCTTGCTCCCAACCCTGCAGCGTCGGGTGTGACAGGAAGGTTCCCTTGCTCCCACCCTGCAGTGCCGGGTGTGACAGGAAGGTTCCCTTGCTCGCGTCGGCAGCGGTGTGGCTGGCCGTCGGGGCGCGGGCGCGGTTAGGGTGAGTTGATGTCGCTTCTCCGCCACCGAGGCATGCCGCTGCTGCTCCTCCTGGTGCTGCTGGTGGCGGGGTGCACGCCGGAGACCCCACCGCCCAGCCAGTCCGGCAGCCGGCAAAGCGATGCGGGCACGGCCCGAGCTGAACTCGGCGATCTGCGCACAGTGGACCCCTGCACGCTGGCCGATCCGGCCGCGCTGCAGGGGTTGGGGCAGACCGAGAACACCGGCACGGTGTCGCTGGACTACTGCCTGCTGCACGTGAAGCCGTATGACGGCTCGCTGGTCCAGCTCGCTATCGGGGAACTCGCCGACACCGTCCCGAACCAGCAGGGCAGCCCGGTCGTCCAGCGCGGGTCGCTGCGGATCGTGCAGGACGCGCCGCTGCCCGGGCACTGCACCCGGCAGATCCTTTTCGCCGACAACATCGCGATGCAGGTCAGCGTCGATCTGCTGGTCGGCGACCCGGCCGCCGGGCTCTGCGCGATCGCCCAGGCCGGGGCCGACGCGGCGGTCGACGCGCTCGAACAGCACCGGGTTGGGCACCGGGCGTACGCGGCGAACTCGCTCGCCCTGGTGGATCCGTGCACGCTGCTGGATTCCGCTGCCGTGCAGCAGATTCCCGGGTTGGAAGAGGCGCAACCGCAGCCGACCCCGGCCGGGCACCAGTGCATGTGGGGTGCGCCGGAGGCAGATTCGCCGCGGGTCCAGTTCCTGCACACCGCCGGTGATCCGCCGAAAGTCCTGCACGGCGCCGCCGTCGAGGAGTCGATCGCGGACCGGCGCACCGTGCTCAGCATCGTAGGCGGTGACCCACAGGTTCCGCTGTGCTCCGCGGAAACCGGGCGCCTCCCGTTCGGCGACCCGGCCGCCGGTCAGGTCGAGGTGGCGATGCTGGTCGTGGCCGTTCCAGGCATGACCGGCATCGATGCGTGCGAGTACGCCCGCGGGCTGGCCGGGCAGGTCTGGCCGCACCTGCCGACGTCTGCGCCGTAGCCGGGCCGTTACCGTTGCGGACGTGCCTCGACGTAACCGACCACAGCGCCCCAAGGGCCTGACCCAGGACACCAGCCACCGTGCGATGGGCACCGCGTTCGGCATGTCCCGCGTCGAACACGGCCCGGACGGCGACTGGATGGTGCGCACCGTGCCGGCCGCGCAGGCCACGAAGGTCTACCGGTGCCCGGGCTGCGACCACGAGATCAGACCTGGCATCGCGCACGTGGTGGCCTGGCCGGAAGCGGAGCAGGGCGGCGTGGCGGACCGGCGCCACTGGCACAACGGATGCTGGAACGCGCGCGGTCGGCGCGGGCCGACGCGGCGCTGGTCGTAGCACGTCACACCATGTCTGCCACTCGTTCGTGGCAGGATCGGGGCGATGAGCACCGAGATCCGCGCCAACACGATGCTGCCGGCCCGCCGCGAACAGATCACCCTGCACACGGCCGACGGGCTGAAGCTGATCGGTGAGCTGGCCTTGCCGGAGTCCCGGCCGCCGCGGGCGACGCTGATCTGCCTGCACCCGCTGCCCACCCACGGCGGCATGATGGATTCCCACATCTACCGCAAGGCGGCGTTCCGGCTGCCCGCGCTCGCCGGCCTCGCAGTGCTGCGGTTCAACACACGCGGCACCGTCAGCGAGGCGGGGCGCAGCGAGGGTAGCTTCGACGGCGGCAACAGCGAGCGGTTCGACGTGGCCGCGGCGCTGGAGTTCGCCGAGTTCCACGACCTGCCGAACGTGTGGCTGGTCGGCTGGTCGTTCGGCACCGACCTGACGCTGGTGCATGGCCTGGACCCGCTGGTCGAGGGCGCGGTGCTGATCTCCCCCCCGCTGCGCTGGAGCACCGAGGAGCACCTGGCGGCCTGGGCCGAATCGGGCAAGCCGGTGCACGCGCTGATCCCGGAGTTCGATGACTACCTGCGCCCGGACGAGGCGCGCCGGCGGTTCGCGGCGATCCCGCAGGCCGAGGTGACCGGCTTCCCGGACACCAAGCACCTGTGGGTAGGCAAGGCGGAGGCCGCGCTGGACGCGATCGTGCGGGTCGTGGCGCCGGACGTGCCGACGCCGCTGCCGCGCACCTGGGACGGTCCGTCGGAAACCCGCCAGGTCACCATCATCGACTCCTGACCGCCCCGGTTTGCGGGTGACAGGCAGGTTCCCTTGGTGGTGGGTGCTGCAGCTGACCAGGAGCGACGCCGCCTACGCGACCGGGGTGGTCCTGCCCGTCGACCGGGGACTAGCGGCGGACTAGCGGTGACTAGCGGTGAGCTGACGCCGACCCGGTGCCGGGCGGTTTGGCACCCGCCCGGCGCCAGTCGTGGGGAACAGGGCCATGGAAGCCAGTGATGTTGTGGTGTCTGCACACATAGGCGTTGCGGGGTTCGCCGCTTAACGTCCTGTGGCATGAGTGACAACCGGCTGGACGGGCGCGTTGCGCTGGTGACCGGCGCGGGCAGCGGCATCGGGCGAGCGTGCGCGCGGGCCCTCGCCGCGTCCGGGGCGAAGGTGCACATCGTCGATCTCGATCGGCCCGCCGCCGAGCGGGTCGCCGCCGACGTCGGAGGCTGGGCGCACGTCGTCGACCTGGCCGATGCCTCAGCGGTCGACTCGCTTCCCGCCGAGGTCGACGTCCTGGTCAACAACGCGGGTTTCCAGCACGTCGCCGCGCTGCCCGAGTTCCCGCCGGAGACCTTCGTCCGCATGCAGCAGGTGATGGTGACCGCCCCGTTCCTGCTGGCCCGCAAGGTGCTGCCGCACATGTACTCCCGGGGCTGGGGCCGGCTCGTGCACGTCTCCAGCGTTCACGGCCTGCGGGCCAGCCAGTTCAAGGCCGGTTACGTCGCCGCGAAGCACGCGCTCGAAGGACTGTCCAAAGTGGTCGCCCTGGAGGGTGCCGAGCACGGCGTGACCAGCAACTGCGTGAATCCCGGCTACGTCGACACGCCGCTGGTGCGCGACCAGATCGCCGGGCAGGCCGCCGCGCACGGCCTCGACGAGTCCGATGTCGTCGAGCGGATCCTGCTGCACCGCGCCGCGCTCAAGCGGCTGATCGATCCCGATCGGGTCGCCGAGCTCGTGCGCTGGCTCTGCGGGGAGCACGCGGCACACGTCACCGGCGCTTCCGTACCGATGGACGGCGGCTGGACCGCCGCCTGACCCGGCCCAGACACAAAGGAGTGTTTCCCTTGGCCAGCAACCAGAACCGCTCGATCGCGCGGGTCGTCGGAGCCAGCCTGATAGGCACGACCATCGAGTGGTACGACTTCTTCCTCTACGGTTCGGCCGCCGCGCTGGTGTTCAACCACCTGTTCTTCCCCCAGGCGGATCCGCTGACCGGCACCCTGCTGGCGTTCACCACCTACGCCATCGGGTTCCTCGCCCGGCCGCTGGGCGGGCTGGTGTTCGGGCATTTCGGCGACCGGATCGGGCGCAAGAAACTGCTGGTGCTCAGCCTGCTGCTGATGGGCGGTTCCACCTGCGCGATGGGACTGTTGCCCACCTATGCAGCGGTCGGCGTGGTCGCGCCGCTGCTGCTCACGTTGTTGCGGCTGGTCCAGGGCTTCGCGCTGGGCGGCGAGTGGGGCGGCGCGGTGCTGATCGTGTCCGAGCACGGCGACGACCGGCGCCGCGGGCTGTGGGCGTCGTGGCCGCAGTGCGGGGCTCCCGGCGGGAACCTGCTGGCCACCGCGGTGCTCGCGGTGCTCGCCGCGACGCAGTCCGACGAGGCGTTCCTGGCTTGGGGCTGGCGGGTTCCGTTCTTGCTCTCCGGCGCGCTGGTGGTGATCGGCCTGTGGATCCGGCTCGCGGTCAGCGAGTCGCCGGTTTTCCTGGCCGCGCAGGCGAAGGCCGAGCAGCGCGAAGAGACCAAGACCGTCCCGGTGGTCGCGGTGTTCCGGTCGCACTGGCGTCAGGTGTTGGTCACCATCGGCTCGCGGATGGCCGAGAACGTGTCGTACTACGTGCTCACCGCGTTCATCCTGGTCTATGTCACCGGTCCGCTGGGGTTGCCGAAGTCGGTCGGGTTGAACGCGGTGCTGATCGGCTCGCTGCTGCACTTCGCGGCGATCCCGCTGTGGGGCGCGCTGTCCGACCGGATCGGGCGCAAGCCGGTCTACCTGTTCGGAACAGTCGCGATGGCGGCGTGGGGCTTCGCGTTTTTCGCCCTGCTGGACAGTAAATCGGTCGTGGTGATCACGGTCGCGACGACCGTGGGATTGTTGCTGCACGGCGCGATGTACGGGCCGCAGGCGGCGTTCTTCGCCGAGCAGTTCCCGACCCGGGTGCGCTACACCGGGCTTTCCATCGGCGGGCAGCTGTCCTCGATCGCCGCAGGTGCGCTGGCGCCGATCGTCGCCGTGGCGCTGCTGCAGGGCTTCGGCAGCACCGTCGCGGTGTCGGTCTACGTCCTCACGATGTGCGCGATCACGCTGGTCGCGGTCGTGTTGGCGAAGGAGACGGCGGGCAGCTCGCTGCACGACGAGGCACCGGAGGCCCGTGCAGCAGTGACAAGATGAGCAAGTGAACGACGACGTGGTCCGGCTGCTCGAACTGCTCGCCGCAGGCGCGAGCAGCGAGCAGCTGGCGCACGTGGCGGTCGAGAACCCGCAGCTGGGCAAGGTCACCGCGCTGGCGCTGCGGGTCCACAGCACACTAGGTGCGCACCGCCGCCGCGAGGCCGAGCTGAGCGCGCTGTTCGACACCGCGAGCGACCTGGCCAGGCTGCGGGACACCGACGCGGTGCTTCGGTCGATCGTGCGCCGCGGCCGCACGCTGCTCGGTGTGGACGTCTCCTACCTGAGCCTCAACGACGAGGTTGCCGGCCGCACCTACATGCGGGTCACCGACGGGTCGGTGTCGCGGTTGTTCCAGAAGGTCACGCTCGGCATGGGCGAGGGGCTGGGCGGGCTGGTAGCGCAGACCGCCCAGCCGTACGCGACCCACGACTACTTCGCGGACGAGCGGTTCCGGCACACCGGGCCGATCGACTCGGCGGTCCGCGACGAGGGGCTGACCGCGATCCTGGGCGTGCCGCTGGCGCTCGGCGACCAGGTCATCGGCGTGCTCTACGCCTCTGACCGGACGCGCCGCGAGTTCACCCCGGACGAGGTCGCCCTGCTGTCCTCGTTGGCGGACCACGCCGCGATCGCGCTGGACAACGCCGCGCTGCTGGAGGAGATCAGCGCGCACAGCGAGGCCCTGCACCGCGCGGAGGAGGCCCACGACCGGCTGATGGATCTGGTGCTGCGCGGCGGCGACGTGCCCGAGGTGGCCGCGGCGGTAGCCGATGTGCTGCGTGGTGCGATCGGGATGTTCGACGCGGACGGCACCGAGCTGACGGGTTCGGGCTCCGCGCCGCCCGAGCCGTCGGCGGAAGCGGTCGCGACGTCTCGGGCAGCTGGCCGTGCAGTGTCCACATCGGACGGTTGGGTGTGTGCGGTGCAGGCCGGACCGGAACTGCTTGGCAGCATCGTGCTGGTCGGGCGGGCGGATCTGGTCGACGCGGACCGGCGGCTTTTCGAGCGGGCGGCGGTGGTCACCGCCTTGCTGCTGATGCTGCGCCGATCTGTGGCGAAAGCGGAGGACGAGGTGCGCGGCGAGCTGCTCACCGACCTGCTGACCTCGCCCGACCGTAACCGGGGCGCGCTGCTCGCCCGCGCCGAGCGGCTCGGACTGGACCTCGTCGAGCCGCATGCGGTGCTTATCGCGCACGCCGACAGGGTGCCCCGCACGCGGCTGGCGGTGGCGGCCGGCAGGTGCGCCGCGCTCGCCGGCATGCACGCCGAGGAGGTCGTCCTCCTGGTGCCCGCAGGCGATCCGGGAGCGACGGCGTCCCGCATCGCCGCCGGACTGCGATCCATGGTGGACACGCCGGTGACCGTCGGTGCGGCCGGTCCGGCGCGTGGGCCGCAGGAGATCGCCGCGGCCCACGCCGAAGCGGCCCGCTGCCTGCGCGTCTTGCTCGCGCTCGGCCGGATCGGCGAGGGTGCGGCCATGGACGGGCTTGGGTTCCTCGGCGTGCTGCTGGGCGAGCAGACCGACTTGGGAGGTTTCGTGCGCCGAACGATCGGACCGGTGCTCGACTACGACGCCCGGCGAGGCACCGAACTGGTCGACACGCTGCACGCCTACTTCGCCGCGGGGGCGAACCTCACCCGGGCCAGGGACGCCCTGCACGTGCACGTCAACACGGTCGTGCAGCGGCTGGACCGCGTCGGTTCCCTGCTCGGCTGCGACTGGCAAGCGCCGGACCGAGCGCTGGAGATCCAACTCGCACTGCGCCTGCACAATTTGCAGGCCTCGCGGATCCGCCCAGCCCAACGCCCGTGAGCGTTTTTCGGTGCTATGGCACCCAAAATCACTCACGGCCAGGTGGCGACCTTCGCCGCGGCGGCGCGTGGGGTCGGTAGCGGAACCGCCGCACGGCCGCGAGCATCCGCGACGGCGCCCGGCCTGTGGACCAGCGGGGGCTCGGCGCGAGCGCGCTGGACGGTTCACCGGCGCGGAGCCTGGCGGAGCCTGGGGGGAGAGAGAACCGCCGCACGGCGAGCACCCGAGCCTCGACCTCGCGGCCGCCGACATCCTGGCCCTGCTGGACCGGTTGGAGCTGCCGCAGGTCGTCCTGGGCGGATGCTCGATGGGCGGCTCCGTCGCGATGGCGGTGCCGCGGGCCTCGCCGCAACGGGGTCGCGGGTCTGCTTCTCGTCGACACCAGGGCTGTCGCCGACAACGACGAGCGCGGACCGGCGGCTTTTCGAGCGGGCGGCGGTGGTCACCGCCTTGCTGCTGATGCTGCGCCGATCTGTGGCGAAAGCGGAGGACGAGGTGCGCGGCGAGCTGCTCACTGACCTGCTGACCTCGCCCGACCGTAACCGGGGCGCGCTGCTCGCCTGCCGGGGGCGACGGCGTCCCGCATCGCCGCCGAACTGCGATCCATCGTGGACATTCCGGTGACCGTCGCCTGTACAATTTGTAGGCCTCGCGGATCCGCCCAGCCCTAGGCCCGTGAGCGTTTTTCGGTGCTATGGCGCCCAAAATCACTCACGGCCAGGTGGCGACCTTCGCCGCGGCGGCGCGTGGGGAATCCGGTCCGGAGGACACCCTGACGCCGCCCGAGAACGCGCGCGAACTCGCCGGCGCGCTGTCAGGAAGCGAGCTCGTGACGCTGCCCGGTGCCGGGCACCTGCCGTCGATCGAGTCGCCGGACGCATTCGCCGAAGCCGTCCGCCCCCGGCTTTCCCGGCTCGGATGAGCGCTAGTTCTCGCCCGGTGGTCGGGCATCCCGCTCGATGCTGCGATCAGGCGACTTCTTCGAAACGGCCGAGCAGTTCAAGTGATCCGAAGCGGACGCCGCTGGGCCGCACGATGTACGCGCCGGACCGCCGCCTGTCGTGGGTCCGACCAGTACTCGAGGGCGAGCGGGCCACAAGTTCGCGAAGGTCTTGGCTCGTCAGGAGCCGCGGTCACCGGCGCTGCTGGTTGGTGGCGTCGATGCGGGTGGCGCTGTGGGAGCGCTGCTGGCCCTTGCCGTCCGGCACCGGCAGCTGGATGCGGCGCGTCGGCTCGTCGTGCGGGCCATGGCCGCGGGCCGTGTCCCGGTGGATCTGCTCCGTCGGCCCGTCGTCGACGGCTTCGCCGCCGCCCGACGGCTTGCCGCCCTGCCCCTTCGGCTTCGCCTGCTTCGCAGGCTGTGCCTCGACCTGCTTCGCGGCTCCGGCCTGCGGCGACTTCGTCGCCTCGGGCGCCGGCTTCGCCTGGTCACCCGACTTCGCGGCCCCGCCCGGCTTCGTCGCGTTGCCCGGCTTCGCCGCGTCGTCGCGGGAGTCTCGGGCGAGGTTGGCTTCGGCGTCCTCGCGGGCTTGTTCGCGGGCTTCCGCCGCCGCTTCCCGGAGCTTGTCCTCTTCGGAATCCTCTTGGGCGAGGCGTTCCAGGAGGGGCGTCGTCTGGCCGAGCATCTCGGCGGCGTCGCGGAGCTTCTTCGCCACCGATTCGCGCAGTTCCGTCAGGGAGTGGACCTGTTTGTCGGCCTTGGCGAGGCGGCGCTGGACTTCTTCGGTGGTCGTGCCGAGGCGGCGCTGGGAGTCCTCGCGGGCCGTCTCGACCAGGCGCCTGCTCTCGCGGGTCGCTTCGTCGATGAGGCGGGTCGCCTCTTCGGTGCACTCGCGGACCAGCCGCTCGGACTTCTCCGTCGCTTCGCGGACCAGCCGCTCGGACTTCTCCGTCGCTTCGCGGACCAGCCGCTCGGACTTCTCCGTCGCTTCGCGGACCAGCCGCTCGGACTCCTCCGTTGCTTCGCGGACCAGCCGCTCGGCTTCCGCCTTGCTCTCGCGGATCCGCTTCTGCGCGGCCTCGGTGCTTTCCCGTTCGCGCTTCTGCGCGGCCTCGGTGGACTCGCGGGTGAGCTTCTGGGCCGCTTCCGTGCTTTCCCGCTCGCGCTTCTGGGCGGCCTCGGTGGATTCGCGGGTGAGCTGCTCCGCCTTCGCGGTGGCGTCGGTGACCATGCGGTTCGCCTGGTCGGTGGCTTCGCGGACCCGGCGGTGCGCCTCGTTGGTGCCTTCTCGCAGGCGGCGGTTGGCCTCTTCGGTCGCTTCCCGGACCCGGCGCTCGGCTTCGGCCTTGCTGGTGGCCTCCTGCTCGGCGAGGGTCCGCATGGACTCGCTGCGGCGCGCGGCCATCGCGATCTCGAAGTCTTCTTCGACCTGGGTCCGGCGGGCCTCGGCCTCCTGGTCGGCGCGCTTGCGGTTCTCCTCGGCCTCGCGGGTGATCCGCCCCGCTTCGGCCTTGGCCTTGTCCATCAGCGAGCGGTGTTCGGTCTCCATCTCGCTGCGTCGGCTGTCGACCGCGGAGATCAACCGCTCGTAGCGGTTGCGGAGGTTGTTCGCCTCGGACTCGGAGCGCGCGCGGATCTGGGCCGCGTCGTTCTCGGCGCGGCCCCGGATGTCGTTCGCCTCGTCCTGGGCGAGCCGCAGCATCCGCTGCAGCCGCTCGCTGAGGCCTTCCAGCGTGGTCGGCGGCTTGGCGAGCCGTTCGACCTGGCCGCGCAGGTTCTCGATCTCGGACCGGGCCGATTCGAGCTGCTTCGACAGATCCCGCGCCTGGGAGACCGCGGCGTCGCGATCCGCGGAGAGGATGCGGATGTCGGCGTCGAGTCGCTCGAGGTGCTCATCGACCTGGGCGCGGTCGTAGCCGTTCTTGCGAGCGAGGTCGAATCCCGATCCAAGTGGCAGCAAATCGCGGTCGTCGGCAAGGCCCATGGCAACCAAGTTACCTGGAAGACGACGTTGTTGTGGGAGGTGTGGCACGTATCCGCCGGATTTTCCTCGCCCGGCGCGGAACCCTCCGACGAGCACCCCGGACGAGGTTTCGCCACGGGGTGCCGGTGGTGACCCGCGGGGGGCGGATCCCGGTCCGTCGGCGGAAGTGGCGAACAGGGCGAGATCGCGGGTACCGGACTCTTGACCGGCTGGCCAACCAAGGGTGAAGATGTAGGCGTAAGTCGGGTGCAGTGGAGGTGATCGACGTGGCGGATAGGTCGAGCGGTTCGACTGTCAAACCGTGGATCCGCTGGCAGGACTGGGCCGGAGTGGTGCTGGGCGCCTACCTGATCCTCGCGACGATGTGGACGTCGACGAACGGGTCGGCGATGTCTGCGATGATCGTGCTGGGTGCGCTGCTGCTGATCGCGAGCGTGTGGTCGCTCGCCGTGCCGGGGTCGATGACCAGCGAATACAGCCACATGCTGTTGGGTGTGCTGCTGTTCATCTCGCCGTGGGTCCTCGGCTACAGCATGTTCACGGGAGCCTCGTGGACTTCTTGGATCGTCGGCGTCCTGGCCGTCATCGCCGGTGCCGCCGCACTGCCCGAGGCCAACGCCGCACACCGCGGGGTGGCCGGCCAGCATTAGGTGGTCGCTCGTACGATCACGACCACTCGCGAGTGCGACACAGCGCGGTCCGGCGGTAACGTCCGGGCCGCGCGTTCTTTTGGTCAACTCGCCCGGTGGAAGCCGGCCGGAAGTTGGAGGTCGGATCCATGGCGCAGGCACCGGGTGATCGCGGCGCCCGCAAGCGTCCGTCCACTTCGGACGAACTCGTCGAGGCGGCGCAGGGCGATCAGGGCGAGTCCGCGCGGGAGCGCATCCTGGCCGCGGCCGGCGAGCTGTTCGCCGAGCACGGCTTCGACGCCACGCCCACCTCCCGGATCGCCGAGCGGGCCGAGGTCCCCAAAGGACTGATCCACTACTACTTCCGGCGCAAGCAGGACCTGCTGACGGCGCTGGTGGAGCGGCTGCCCGAGGACCTGGTGGAATCCGATCGGGTGGCGGTCCGGGGCGATGTCGCGGGCAGCCTGCGCCGGCTGGTCGGCGAGCTGGACGCGCGGCTGGAGTCGTCGTTGCTGCTCAGCCACCTGCTGTGGCGGGAGGCGGACACGCACGTCGCGGTGCGGCAGGCGCTGCAGCGGCGGTTCCGGACGGTGGTGGAGCTGATCCGCAGGGTGATCGAGCTGGCGCTGCCGCCGGGGCCGGTGAGCTGCGACATCGACACCGCCGCCGTGCTGCTGGCCAGGGTGGTCAACCACCGGCACTCGGTAGCCCGGTACGGCGCGCACGACGACGAGCTGGACCGCGAGATCAGCTTCGTCGCGAGGGCGCTGGAGCTGAGCGTCGGTAAGCCGCGGAAGATCAAGCCCGCCTGATTTTCCTCCTCAGCGCTCATTTTCGCGGCGTCACTGAACTGATCCTGAAGTTCTTTCAACCTTGTGAAAGATCGTTGCCCGCGCTAGAACTCCTGCAGTTGGCCGATGCGGGAGGTTGTGGTGGAGAGTGTTGGGCACGTTCGGTTTTCCAGGCGGCAAGGGCTCGTCGCGACGGCTGCCGGTATCGCCGGAGCCGGCATGATGGCGACGGCGGCGGATGCGACTCCCAGCGGCTCGGCCGCCGGTGACTTGCACTACCGGGTGCGGGGGCTGCGGGCCCCGGTGGAGTTGATCGAGGACCGCTACGGCGTCCCGCACCTCTACGCGACCAGCGAGGACGACGTCTTCCTCGCCCAGGGCTTCAACGCCGCGCGGCAGCGGCTGTTCCAGATCGACCTGTGGCGCCGCCGCGGCCTGGGGCGGCTCGCCGAGGTGCTCGGCCCGGATTACGTCGAGCAGGACCGCGCCACCAGGTTGTTCCTCTACCGGGGCGACATGGACGTGGAATGGGCGCGCTACGCCAAGGACGCGCGGCGGATCGCGACGCAGTTCACCGCTGGGATCAACGCCTACCTGGACTGGCTGGACGAGCACCCGGAGAAGCTGCCGCCCGAGTTCGGCATCCTCGGATACGTGCCCGCCCGGTGGGAACCGGAGGACGTGGTGCGCATCCGCAGCCACGGCCTCACCCGCAATCTGACCAGCGAGGTCAAGCGCGCCAAGGTGGCCTGCGCCGCCGGGGTGGACGCCGACCTGGTCCGGCAGGGCCTGCAGCCCGATCGGCGGACGACCGTGCCCGATGGCTTCGACCCGTGCGCGATGCCCGCGGACGTGCTCGAGGTCTTCGAGCTGGCCACCCAGGAGGTCGCGTTCACCAACGGCGCGATCACCAGGGCGCTCCGCGACGCGACCACCGAAGGCAGCAACAACTGGGTGATCGGCGGGCAGCGGACCGCCACCGGACGCCCCATCCTGGCCAACGACCCGCACCGGGCCTACTCGGCTCCGTCGCTGCGCTACATCGCGCACCTGTCGGCCCCCGGCCTGGATGTCATCGGCGCGGGCGAGCCGGCGCTGCCGGGAATCTCCATCGGGCACAACGGGACCATCGCGTTCGGGCTCACCATCTTCCCGATGGACCAGGAAGACCTGTACGTCTACCAGCTCGACCCGGACGACAGCACCCGCTACCGGTACCGCGACGGGTGGGAGTCGATGACGATCCGGCGCGAGAAGGTGGCCGTGCGCGACGAGGCTGAGCGCACCGTCGAACTGGCCTTCACCAGGCACGGGCCGGTGATCCGCGTGGACGAGCGGCGGAACCTGGCGTACGCGGTGCGGACGGGGTGGCTGGAACCGGGCATGTCGCCATACTTCGGCAGCGTCTCCTACATGCGGGCCCGCAACTTCGACGAGTTCACCAAGTCGATGCGCAACTGGGGCGCGCCCACGGAAAACCAGGTCTACGCCGACGTGAAGGGCAACATCGGCTGGGTGCCGGGCGGCCTGGCGCCCAAGCGCGTCGGCTACGACGGCCTGCTGCCGGTGCCCGGCGACGGCCGCTACGAGTGGAACGGCTTCTACTCCGGTGACGACCTGCCGCGCCAGCTCAACCCGGCGGACGGGTTCATCGCCACCGCGAACCAGTTCAACCTGCCGCCGGAGTACCAGGACAAAGGCCTCGGGTTCGAGTGGACCAACCCGTTCCGGCACCAGCGGATCGTCGAGGTCCTTTCGCGGCGGGAAAAGCACAGCGTGGCCGATTCCGCGGCGCTGCAGAACGACCAGCTGTCCATCCCGGCCCGGCGACTGATCGCGCTACTGTCCAATCTGGACAGCGGCGAGTCCGGTCTCCGCCGTGCGCTGCGCCTGCTGCGCGGGTGGGACGCCGTGGAGGCCGCCGATTCGAACGCGGCGGCGCTGTTCGAGGTGTGGCTGTCGAAGCACCTCGGGCCGGGATTCGTGCGCGCCGCGGTGCCGAAGGCGGCCGGGGTGATCGAGGACGCCGACACGTTGGTGCTGCTGGGCGAGTTGGAGAAGCCCGGCAGGTGGCTGCCCGACGCGGCGGCCCGCGACCGGCTGCTGCTGGACACGCTGCGCTCCGCCTACGCGGAGGTGCAGGAACTGCTGGGGCGCGGCGAGGGGAACTGGAGGTGGGGCAAGCTGCACCACAGCTTTTTCGGGCACCCGGCGTCGGGGGCGTTCGACGACTCAGATCGCGCCCGGTTCAACGTCGGCCCGCTGCCGCGCGGCGGCTCGCCGGACACCGTGAACCAGTCATCGTACCGTACCCAGGACTTCCGGCAGACCAACGGCCCGTCGTTCCGGATGATCCTCGACGTGGGGAACTGGGACTCGTCGATCGCGGTCAACACCCCCGGCCAGTCCGGCGACCCGGATGACCCGCACTACCGGGACCTGGCCGAATCCTGGCGCACCGGAAAGTACTTCCCGCTCGCCTACAGCCGGGCGGCCGTCGAGAAAATCGCCGAACGCCGGATGCTGCTGCTCCCGGCGACATAAGCCGTGAGTCTTTCGGGTTGCTGTGGCGGTTGCTGTGGCAACCCGAAAGACTCACGGTCGGCGATGGCATCCTCAGTGGACTTCGGCGGGCTCGACCAGTTCGACGAGCACGCCGCCGGCGTCCTTCGGGTGCACGAAGTTGATGCGGCTGTTCGCCGTGCCTCGGCGCGGTTCTTCGTAGAGCAGCCGCAGCCCCTTGGCGCGAATCGCCTCCGAGGCCGCCTCGATGTCAGTCACCCGATAGGCGAGTTGTTGCAGGCCGGGGCCGTGGCGGTCCAGGAACTTCGCGATCGCCGAATCCTCGCGCAGCGGCGCGAGCAGCTGGATCTGCGTGGCACCCGTGGTATCGCCGGGCGCGCGCAGCATCGCCTCGTGCACGCCCTGCTCCTCGTTGACCTCGGAGTGGGTGACCTGCAGGCCGAAGGTGTCGCGCTGGAAGGCGATGGCCGCGTCCAGATCGGCTACCGCGATGCCCACGTGGTCCACCGCCGTGACCAGACCGCTCAATTCAGCTCGCATGGCGGCAGCCTAACTCGCGGCCGCAATCTGCGGGAATACCGGCAAATCCGGAAGATCGAATTGCCCCAACGAGCGGAGTCGGGTGACCTTGCTACGCACGGCATGTGGCTGATTCACCCGAGAGGGGCAAACATGGTCAGCAGGCAACGTGGACCGGCCCGCAAGATCGCGATCCTGGTGGCATCGCTCGGATTCACCATCGGACTCGGCGTTCCCGCCGCGCTGGCCGCCGGTGGCGGAGGCGTGAACAGCGGCGGAGGCGGCGACAACCCCAGGGCGGACCAGCTGCGCCGAGACCGGGCGTGGGTGGCGCCCGGGCCGCTGGTATTCGGGGCCGAACCGTACGAAGCGGCGAGTTCCGCCGCGGCGACCGCAGCCGGAGCGGCCAACTGCACGATCAGCGCCCAGGCCGCCACCAACCTGACGCTGTCCACGACCTGGCCCGAAGTGGCCGGATCCGGCGAAGCCCCGTCGCCGATGACCCTGTCCCGCTACGACGACCAGACCTCCCTCGCCGACCCCGAACGGCGCGCGAAGGGCCTGTTCTTCAACCCCGGCGTCGGCATCTGGCAGCTCGACTCGGCCGGGCTCGGCGCCGGCGAAACCGCCGCAACCGCCATCGACTCGGTCGGTGCCGCGAAGAAGATGGCAACGTACATGGTCAACAAGTACTGCGCCGCGATCAACGGCGGATCGACCGCCGCGAGCGCCCGCGCCGCCGCTTGGAAGGGCTGGCACGCCTGCGACACCGGCTCCTGCGAGTCGATCTACCAGCGGTTGGAAGCCGGCGGTGTGACCAAGGACGACAGCGTCAACAGGTACGGCGGGGCGCAGCCGCGCACCTGCACCTACGAGGGCGCCGATTACGACTGCCTGCACGTCGACCCGAGCAAGGCGCAGGGCGAAGACGTCTGGACCGCACCCGACTTCGGGCCCGCCCCGGTCCCGGAGCCCTTCTACGTCTTCACCTACGCCGAAGGCGGCAAGAAGTACGAGGTGCGGTACTGGCTGAAGGCCGAATCCGGCGCGGACACCGACGTGTCGGCCTCCCGGGAACTCGGCGTAAACGCCCGCACCAAGCTGTCCTGGGCCGAGGAATCCAGCCTCTGCGACACCACCACCGGCACCGGCAACTGCTGACCAACCGCAGCGGTGCGGGCGGGAGGAAGGGAACCTTCCTGTCACCGATCGGCCCGTAACTGCCGGGCAGCACCGGGCCGGGACTTGCGAGCAAGGGAACCTTCCTGTCACCGGCGGCCGCTTATGGCGGTCGTCACAGGCGGCACCGGGTGCCATCACAGGTATGGTCCGGGCATGTCCGCAGGGCCATGATGGTGCTGCGACGCATCGATGACGTGGTAGTCAGCGAAGACGCACGGGAGGCAGTGGTGGGTAGTTCTGTGATCGTGGCGGGTGCGCGGACCCCGATGGGGCGGTTGCTCGGCTCGCTCAAGGACTTCTCTGGTGCGCAGCTGGGTGGGGTTGCGATCAGGGCGGCGTTGGAGCGGGCTGGGGTGGGTCCGGATCAGGTCGGGTACACGATCATGGGTCAGGTGCTGACCGCTGGTGCGGGGCAGATCCCGGCGCGGCAGGCGGCGGTGGCCGCGGGTATCCCGATGGATGTGCCGGCGTTGACGATCAACAAGGTGTGTCTGTCGGGGTTGGATGCGATCGCGTTGGCTGATCAGCTGATCCGGGCGGGTGAGTTCGAGATCGTGGTGGCCGGTGGTCAGGAGTCGATGACGCAGGCGCCGCATCTGCTGACCGGGTCGCGGGAGGGTTTCAAGTACGGCGACGTGCAGATGCTCGACCACCTGGCCCACGACGGCCTGTTTTGCGCGTTTGACCAGGTCGCGATGGGTTTGTCGACCGAGAAGTACAACGCTGGGTATGGCGTGAGCAGGCAGGAGCAGGACGCTTTCGCGGCTCGTTCGCACCAGCGTGCCGCTGCGGCGGTGGAGCGGGGTGTGTTCGCGGAGGAGATCGCCCCGGTCGAGGTGCCGCGCCGTAAGGGTGATCCGGTGGTGGTGGATGCCGATGAGGGTATTCGTGGTGACACCACGGTTGAGACGTTGGCGAAGTTGCGTCCGGCTTTCGCTGCGGATGGCACGATCACGGCGGGTTCGGCGTCGCAGATTTCCGATGGTGCGGCGGCGGTCGTGGTGATGAGCAAGGCCAGGGCCGAGGAGCTGGGGTTGAGCTGGTTGGCCGAGATCGGCGCGCATGGTGTGGTGGCGGGTCCGGATGCGAGTTTGCATGAGCAGCCGTCGAATGCGATCAGGGCCGCGTGTGTCAAGGAGGGGGTCGACGCCGCGGGTCTGGATCTGGTGGAGATCAACGAGGCGTTCGCGGCGGTGGGGATCGTGTCCGCTCGTGCGTTGGGTGTGGGTGAGGACAGGGTCAACGTCAACGGTGGTGCGATCGCGTTGGGGCATCCGATCGGCATGTCGGGTGCGCGGTTGGCGTTGCATCTGGCGTTGGAGCTCAAGCGTCGTGGTGGTGGCACCGGTGCGGCGGCGTTGTGCGGCGGCGGAGGCCAGGGCGATGCCCTGATCCTCCGGGTCCCCAAGGCCTGATCCGTCCCGGACCGACCCTGAGATCGACCCGGAGATCCCCACCGATCGTGATCAACTGGCAGCGGCGTGGCTACCCTGGACGGCATGAAGTGGCTTCCAGGGGGATGGCAACGGACCGACCGGGTCGAGCATGAGCGGGCGACTGTCCCGGCACACCCCCGCGGCACCGCCCGCTACGCCTCGGAGCACGCCGGTTCGCCGGAGCCCGCCACCCGGGTGCAGCCCGGCGGCGGGCACCGGCCGACGCTGCTGGGCGCCGACGCGCACGACGTCGACGTCAGTGCCAGCAGTTTCAAGGCGCTGCTCATCGGCGGCGGCATCAGCGGGCTGCTCACCGTGCTGATCGCGGCGGTGCTGGTCAACAACGGCAACAGCGTCGGAATGTGGATCTGGCAGCTCGTCTTCGGCGTGATCTTCCTGTGGTTCATCACCGCCTCCCGGGGCATGCTCAACAGCCGAGGCTTCCTGTTCGACCGCAGCGGTTTCTACGTCCGCACCCGCGGCGAGGTGTTCGGCATTGCGTGGGACGAGATCAAGGCCGTCGGGATCGGTACGCCGCCCTGGGTCCAGCATCGGCGCCCGGTCGCACCGGAGCAGCGCCACGCGCTGGAGCTCTATCCGGCGGATCCGGGGTTCGCGACGCGGCACCCGGAGCTCGAGCGCTGGCGGGTGGGGGAGGCCTCGTCGCTGCCGGGACTGCCCGGCGAGCGCTACCGGTTCCACCTGCCGCCGTTCAGCCGACTGCCGAAGGTACTGGAGGGGGCGGTGCAGGCGATCGCCCCGCAGAAGTGGGTCGGCCAGTACAAGCGGCAGCTCCCGCCGCCGCAGGCCTGAGCGCGTCTACCAGCCGAGGCTTTCCATCGGATCCGCCGAGGTCAGAGCCGGATCGTCGGTGGCGAAGGTGCGGGCCACCCCGCGCCCGCTGACGGCGGTTTCGAACCGGACGGTGACCCGGCCGTGCCCGGCGCCCTGCACCCAGCCGTGCCCGAACTCGTCCTGCCGCACGTCGTCGCCCGCCCGCCAGTGCCGGCTCGACGGCTCCGGGCGCGGCTCGGCGACCGGCCGCGCGATGGGAACCGGGGCTTCCTGCCGGTCGGCGGGGTTGTCGAACAGCGGCTCCTGCTCGGAGGTCGCCAACCCGGAGTAGGAGACGCCGACCAGCCGGACCGGGGTGCCCGGCGGGACGGCGACGGGCAGCAGCCGCCGCGCCGCGGCGGAGAGTGCGCCGAGATCGCTGGTCGCCGACGCGAACGTTTCCGCGCGGCTGATCGTGGTGAAGTCGGAATCCCGGATCTTGATCGTCACGGTGCGGGCGGCGCGCCCCGACGAAACCAGCCGACGGTGCGCGGACTCGGCCATCCCGGCGACCTCGGCCTGCAGCCGCACCGGGTCGGAGATGTCGATGTCGAACGTCGTCTCGGCGCTGACCTGCTTCGCTTCGGCGCGCTCGGCCACCGGATGCTCGTCGATGCCGTGCGCGAGGCGGTGCAGTTCGGTGCCGTGCGCCTGCCCGAGTAGCGACGTCACGTCGCCCAGCCGCAGCGCGGCGAGTTCGCCGATCGTCTGGACGCCGATGCGGTGCAGCTTCGATTCCGTCACGGGCCCGATGCCCCACATCTTGCGCACCGGCAGCCCCGACAGCAGTTCGAGCTGCTGCTCCGGCGGCACCACGAGTGTCCCGTCCGGTTTGGCCAGGCCCGACGCGATCTTGGCGAGTTGCTTGCCGGAACCCGCGCCGATCGATGCGGTCACGCCGACCTCGCGGTGCACCCGCGCGCGCAGCCGCGTGGCGAATTCCTCCACCTGCGGCGTGGCGGTACCCGCGAGTTCGGTCGGTTCCAGGAACGCCTCGTCGACCGAAACCTGCTCGACGACGTCCGAAACTTCCCGGACGATGCCCAACACGCGCTTGCTGACGGCCTGGTAGACCCGGAACCGGGGCGGGAGCACCACCGCGACCGGGCAGCGACGACGGGCCTCGGCCATCGACATCGCGGACCGCGCGCCGAACTCCCGAGCTTCGTAGCTGGCGCCGGCGACGGTGCCGCGAGGGCCGAGCCCGCCGACGAGCACCGGGCGTCCCCGGACGGTGGGGCGAGTCAGCTGCTCCACGGACGCGAAGAACGCATCCATGTCCATGTGCAGCACCCACCTCGGCATGCACGTAATTCAACGGGATGCGTCTGACATCTGCCGTCGCGGTGCCTCCCCGGTCTGGCCTGCCGGCGGCGGGTCTCCTTCAGCGCTCACTGCGGCCCGACGTCGTGAGCGGTGCCAGTGGCGATGGCTTGGAATTTGTCCGGGTTGGCCACGTTGTGGATGGTGGTGACGCGGCCGTCGGGGTCGAAGTCGAAGGTGACAGTGGCGATCACGCGGCCCGGTCCGCGCGGCCACCGTGTCCGCGCCCACGACCGGACGCAGGGCCTGGCGGACCTTGCCACCGCCGTCGGTCCACAACGTGACGTCCGGGACCCCGGGGACATGGGCCGGGTGCGGCGGTGGACACGGCGTGCGCGCACGCAGTCTCCGGATGCCTGTCCATGCCGGCGGGGCTGGTTAGCAGTTTCAATTGGGATCTGCACCCCGACGAGCGGACTTCGTCAGCGCAGCTTCGCCCACGCGTAGGTGATCATCGCGTCGCGCAGGTAGGCGGCCATGCCCTTCGGCTTCCTGCGCTCGATGCGCCTGTGAAACTTCGGCTGGTTGACGTACATTTCCGCCAGCCGCAGGTAGGAGGCCCGGTCCGGGGTCCAGAAATGGCAGAGCCAGCGGTAGTGGTCGTGGATCACCTGCTGGGTGCGGGGGTCGTTGCCGGGGACGCCGGTGGCGAAAAGTTCGGCGATCGCGGCGCTGATGCGGTTCCAGTCCTCGCCGATCTGCTGCGCGATCGCCTTCCGCTGCTCGGGGGTCATGGGGCCGTCGACGCCGGCGGTGGTGAAGTTGCCGATCAGCGCGGTGCCGTCATCGACTGCTTCGGCCTGGTCGAGACCGGGGCTCCCAAACGGCTGCACGGCGTCCCTTCCTCCCCTGATACGCGGGCACGGCGCATGACGATCAAGCGCGGACAGTCATCGCCAGCGTCGTTGATCAAGGCCGTGCTCACCTGCCCGTGGAACATTAATGGAGCAAGGCGGACGCTGCGTGTAATTGAGACGATCTGCTACCACCCTGTGATGCCCTGGTGTCATGCGGTCCGGGCTCAGTCGTCGGCCGGACCAGCCGTCCCGTCCCGCTCGTCGGTCGCCGGCCGCTCGCGTGGCGCGAGGAACACCACACCGCTTTCCAGGTCCAGCGGCCCGCCGGGGTCGTGATCGCGCGAGATGCCGGTCTGATCGCCCTCGTGCTGCAGCTTCCGGCCGGGGAAGAGTTCGCCGTATTTGCCCATGCGTCCAAGGTAGTCCCGAGCATTGGTGCGCGAACCGGTCGCGCGGCAGCAGATCCGCCAGATCACGGGCATCACGCACATCATTCTTCACCCGTCGATGCCTGGAATCCCTTGATTCCCAGCAGATGCGCCAGATGCACGTGCGCGCCGGCCTCAGCGAGCACGTCCGTGGCCCAGTACCAGCCGTTAGGTGGCCTCCAGCACCACCTCCGGCGTCTCACGGCCTTGCCGATCTCCTCGGACAGACGCAGCGGATCATTATCAATCAGCGTCAGTCCCAACCACTCGCCCAGCTCGTTCGCACGGACGATCACTGATCGATTCCGGTGCAAATCGATCCCGACGAACTGCCGCCCGTCATACTCACCGAAGAAACGTAGTGCGGAGGCCCCCGGATTTATCCGTGGGGAGGAAGCACGTCAAGCCGTGATTAACGCGTCCAGCGGTAACCATCCCACCCGATGCTTACTGGTGTCGGCCTGCTGTGTAAAATGATCAGTGTGAGGACGGCGTACAAGGTTCGGGCCTATCCCGACCCCGAGCAAGCGGCCCTGCTGGGCCGCACGTTCGGGTGCGTACGCCTCGTGTGGAACAAGACCCTCGCCGAACGCCACCGCTCCTACCACGCAACCGGCAAAAAGACCTCCTACAAGGAGACTGACGCCGCGCTGACCGCGTGGAAGAAGACTGAAGAACTGGGGTTTCTGTCCGAGGTGTCGTCGGTGCCGTTGCAGCAGACGTTGCGGCACCAGCACACCGCCTACGCGAACTTCTTCGCTGGACGTGCTCGCTACCCGCGCTTCAAGTCGCGTAACGGACGTCAGTCGGCGCACTACACGCGCAGCGCGTTTAGCCTGCGCGATGGAAAGCTGAAGCTGGCCAAGCACAACGCGCCGCTTGAGTATGTGTGGTCCTGGGGTGCAGAGGTTCTTCAGTCTCTGAATCCGACTATGGTGATCGTTTCCCGCGAGCCTGACGGCCGCTGGTACGTGACCTTCGCCGTGGACACCGACGAGCCCGAACACGCCCCGGCCACCGGCCGCACGGTCGGCGTTGACCTGGGGGTGAAAGACTTCGCTGTCCTGTCCACCGGGGAGAAGATCCCCAACGCCGGTCACGTGGACCGTAAGGCCCGCAACCTTGCCCGCTATCAACGTCAGATGGCCCGCAAGCAGCGCGGTTCAGCGAACCGCCGCAAGGCTAAAGCCAAGGTTGCCCGGGCGCACCGCAAGGTGCGGCACGCGCGGCAGGACTTCCTGCACCGCACCTCAACGGACCTGGTTCGTAACAATGACCTGGTCGCGGTCGAAGACCTCGCGGTGAGAAACATGGTCCGCAACCGGAAACTGGCCAAGGCGATCTCTGATTGCGGGTGGAGCGAGTTCCGGCGCCAGCTTGAATACAAAGCCGAGCGAGCGGGAAAGATCGTCGTTGTCGTTGACCGCTGGTACCCGAGCTCAAAGACCTGCTCGAACTGCGGGCTCCTGCTGAAGAACCTGAAACTGTCGGTGCGGCACTGGACGTGCCCCGACTGCGGCACTCGGCACGACCGGGACCACAACGCCGCGAAGAACATCCTTGCCGCTGGTCGAGCGGTAGCCGGGTGGAAACCCGGCGATGCCTGTGGAGCTGGTGTAAGCCGGGGCGAGCTTGCTCGCGCGCAGTCGGCTATGAAGCAGGAAACCCAACCTGTGAAGGTTGGATTCCCCCGCCTTTAGGCGTGGGGAGGAAGTCAATCACAGGAGCCTCCTTCAACGGGAGGAATGTGAGTAACCCCTAGCATCCGCCTGGGGAAACCCACCAGGAGCGAGGCCCCGCCCCTTCATCACATCAGTGCCTGCGAACACGGCTCCTGCAGAGGAAACCAGGCGACGTTCAAGCCTCTTAAGAAGGACGCCCCTGCGCAGCGGCCGACTCAGTGGTCCGCCCGATCATGTCATCAGGGCACTCTGCGGACTGCCCGGTTCTTAAGCGAGACCCCTCTACCGACGTCTGGCGACTACTGGTCAGGAGGCTTGGCATCGCATAGCGTCGGCCGAACAAGCGAGCACGGCCAAACGGCACCTTGGCTTCGTCTACGCTGCGAAGGTTGTCGTACCAAGTCGGATCGGCCGAAAGGCTTTTAACGTGGCCTGATCACCTTGCCGCAACTGGAGCGGCGCCTCTTCGGCGCCGCTGATGTCCTGCGCGGACGCATGAACGGCTCCGAATACCGGGACTACATCCTCGGAATGCTTCAAGCGCTGCTCCGATGAGTTCCAGGCGAGTACGAGCGCGTCTACCAGGCGCAGTTGGAGCGCACTGGCGAGGATGCCGTGGCCCGCAGATAGCTTGAGGAGCTTGAGGAGCCTGAGGAGTCGGGCCACGATTCTGGCCCAGTGTGGAAGGGCTTTAACGAGTCTGAGGTGCCACACCTTCGGTCGCGGTATCAGATGCTGTTGGATTTTCTTGGCGAATGTGGACTATCTGATGTGGACACCGCGGGATCGACGTGAGGGTCTCCTGGCAGAGCTCAGCGATCCGATGCTCCGCGGAAACGAGCTGACGAACTGAGGGCTCGATTCGACGAGCGAGTTTGGGACTTCCTTTCGGCACTCAATGTGGTGCTGCCACCAGGAACTTCGGAAGCTCATGCCAGACCTCGTGGGACGAGAACGCAGGCTTCTCGATGCGGGCACGACGGCATGGCTTGGGGAAGTTCGCAGAGCAGCCCGAGATGAGTAAACGATCAACGGAGTCCGCCAGCGCTTAGTTCGCCGACGCACCCGTCTCCGGCTTTTGACCACCCCCTGAGCGAGGCATCCAGCCGCAAGCTTTGCGGGGCAGGGTTTTTCCTGGTGAGAACATGGGATTCAGTACTTATGCCACAGGGCGGGGTGGAAGCCGGTGCGCGGGTCCCGGGCGCCGGCCCCGACCCCGAGGATCAGCACTGCGACTTGTAGAAGTACTGCGCCTGCTGGTCCATGTTGTCGCGGGTGATGGCGATCATCTCGGTCCGGGTCTCCCGCTCGACCGGCTGGCCCTTGACCGCCGCGATCGCGCGCTGGACGCCTTCCTGGCCGATCTTGCCGGGATTCTGCGCGATCAGCGCCTGGACCCGGCCGTTGCGCAGGTCGTCCACCTGCTTGGGGCTGGCGTCGAAGCCGACCAGCTGCACCTGCCCCGACTTGCCCGCGTTGGACAGCGCGGTGGCAGCGCCCTCACCGGTGTTGAGGTTGGTGCCGAACACGCCGACCAGGTCCGGCGTCGCGGCCAGCGTCGACGACACGATCTGCGCGGCCGTGGCCGGTTCGTTCTCGGTGTACTGGGTGGGCAGCAGCTTCAGGTTCGGGTGCTTGCCGATTTCCTCCTCGAAGCCCCTGGCCCGCTCGTCGGTGGTGGAGGTGCCCGCCTTCGTGTTCAGCGCCAGCACCGATCCCGGCTTGTCGCCGACCAGCTTCGCCAGGGTCTGCGCGGCCAGCTGGCCGCCCGCATAGTTGTCGGAAGACAGCGAGGTGACCGCGATGGAGCGGTCCTCCAGCGCGGTGTCGACCTCGACGACCTGGATGCCGTTGCTCTTGGCCTGTTGCAGCGGCGCGGCCAGCGCCTTGTCGTCGGTGGGCGCGATGAGCACCGCGCCGGGTTTGGTGCTGACGATGCCGCCCAGGATCTGCGACTGCTCGGCCTGCTCGAACTTCTCCGGGGCCTGCGTGTTCAGCTGGTAGCCCTGCGCGGCGGCCTCCTGCTGCGCCGCGCATTCGATGGACACGTAGAACGGCTCGCCGCGCATCCCGGTGATCAGGGCGAGGTTCTTGTTGTTGGGGTCGGTCTGCCCGCTGCCGGTGTCGCCGATCTGGCCTGATCCGCAGCCGGCCAGCAGCAGCACCGCTCCAAGCGCCAGCGCGGTCTTGTGCGTTCTCATCAGGGTTCTACCTCCACACGCCGTTGTGCCGATGATCGAGAGGTCAGCGGCTGTTTCGCGCCCGCCGTCTGCGCTGGTCCAGCCACACCGCGGCGACCAGGACCGCGCCGACCGCGATCGGTTGCCAGAACGGCCGCACCCCGGCCATCACGAACCCCGCGTCGAGCACCGCCGGGATGAACACGCCGATGACGCTGCCGACCACGGTGCCGATGCCGCCGAACAGGCTGGTCCCGCCCAGCACGACGGCCGCGATCGCGTTCAGGTTGTCGTTGCTGTGGCCGCTGATCGTGGTGGTGCCGAAGTAGGCCAGCGACATGAACCCGGCCAGCCCGGCCAGCACCCCGGTCAAGGTGTAGATGGCGACCAGGTGGCGGGTGACCCTGATGCCGCTGCGGCGGGCGGCCTCGGCGTTCGAGCCGATCGCGTAGGTGTAGCGGCCGAAGGCCGTGGTGTGCAGCAGCCAGAGCGCCAGCAGCGTGATCACCGCCGCAAGGATCACGAGGTTCGGCACCACGACGAACGACGTGCCGGTGCCGAGGGTCTTCCGCAGCGCACCGGGCACGGTGCGCACGTCGACGCCGTTGGTGAGCAGCTGGGCGGCACCGAGTGCCGCGCCGAACGAGCCGAGCGTGACGATCAGCGCCGGGACCCGGGCGACGGCCACGAGCAGCCCGTTGAGCAGGCCCCACAGCGCGCCGCCGACCAGCGCGATCAGCAGGCCGATCAAGATCACGCCCCAACCGGCGTTCGTCGCGTCGCCGCCGCTGAGCCATTCCATGGTCATCGCGGACACGACGCCGGCGAACACCAGCACCGAACCAACCGACAGGTCGATGCCGGAGGTGATGATCACGAAGGTCATGCCGACGGCGAGCATCAGCAGCGGTGCCGCCTGCACCAGCAGGTTCTGCACGTTGAACAGGGTGGGGAAGGCGTCCGGGCGGATCGCGCTGAACAGCACGCACAGCGCGACGAGCACCAAGCCCGTCCACAGCGTGTTCGAGGCGGTCAGCCGCGCGCCGAGGCTCTTGGTCGGCGCGGCCACATCTTCGTCCGCAGTGGATTTCTGAGTTCTCTGCTCGGTGGGCATCAGCTCGCGTCCTCCTGCGACAGTGCACCGGTCATGGCGCCGACCAGGTCTTCCAAGGTCGCCTCCGCGGCGCTGAACGCCGCCACCCGGCTGCCGAGGCGTAACACCTCGACGCGATCCGAGACCGACAGGACCTCCGGCATGTTGTGGCTGATCAGCACCACCGAGATGCCGGTGTCGCGGACCCGGCGGATCACGTCCAGCACGCGTTCGCGCTGCACGACACCCAGCGCGGCGGTGGGTTCGTCCATGAACACGAGCTTGTCCGCCCATGCAACCGAGCGCGCCACGGCGACGCTCTGCCGCTGCCCACCGGACAACGAGCCGATCGGAACCGAAAGGTCTTGCAGCGACACCCCGAACTTGGCGAACTGCTCGGCGGCCTGCGTACGCATCTTCGCCTTGTCCAGCATGCCGAGCCGACCGAGCATCCCGGGCCGCCGGATCTCCCGGCCCAGGAACAGGTTCGCGGCCGGGTCGAGGTCCGGCGCCACCGCGAGGTCCTGGTAGGCGGTCTCGATGCCGTGCGCCCGGGCGGCGGCGGGGGAGTCGAGCGTCACCGGCTTGCCGGAGACCAGGATCTGCCCCGAATCCGGCTGCTCGACCCCGGAAAGGCATTTCACCAGCGTCGACTTGCCCGCGCCATTGTCCCCGACGAGGGCGACGACCTCGCCCGGACGAACTGTGAACGACGCGCCGCGCAGCGCCTCCACGCTCCCGTACCGCTTGACCAGATCGCGACCTTCCAACAGCGGTTCGGTCATCTCGGGCTCCCGGCTCCCGGCGGGCGGCAGTGCACAACGGTGAGGTCTCCTTCGAGCTGGGCGGCCCCGGCGGAATGCGGGACGACGGCGGTGCTGCCGCGGTGCAGCGGCAGGTCGACGCCGCCCGAGCGCAACTTCCCGCTGCCGTCCAGCACAACGAGCACGCCGAAGGACGGTTCGAGCTCGACGGTGCCGTGCAGCCGGTCGGCGCGGAAGAACGGGGCGGCGTCCTCGGCCAGCAGCGGAACACGCGGGGCGACGTCGTCCGCGGTGCGCTTGATCAGCGAATTCAGGACCGAGTCGTTGAAACCGGATCGGTTGAGGGTCTCGAGCGCGGTCCGCTGGTCCAGGCCGAGGAACGCGCCCTCGGCATCGGCCAGGAACCCCTGCCACTCCAACGTGATCGAGAAGTCCGTCGGCTGCTGCAACTCGACGATGAACACGCCCTCGCCGATGGCGTGCGGCGTGCCGGCGGGAACGTGCACGGTGTCGCCTGGCCGTACGCGGATCTCGTTGAGCGAACCGAGCATCGCCGAGGAATCCTGGGTGGTCACCCACTCGGCGACCACCTCCGGCGCGACGTCATCGCGGAAACCCAAGTACACCACCGGGTTCGCGCCGGAGGTGCCGATCACGATCCACGCCTCGGTCTTGCCGAACCGGGAACCCAGGTGCTGCCGGGCGAAGGCGTCCGAAGGATGGCAGTGCACCGGCAGCCGTTGCCCCGCGTCCAACAGCTTGACCAGCAGCGCGGTGCTGTCGCCGAAGGCCGCCACGTGCTCGCTCCCCAACCACGAGCCGGGGTCGGCGGTCACCGCGTCTCGCAGCCACCGCCCGTCCGGCAGGCGCGACAGGCCCGACTCGGCTTGGCCGAAGCGCGTCGTGGTGGATGCGACCCAGTCCTCCGGGCCGAACTTCTGGTCGTCGTCTCCGCCGCGCAGCGCGGCGATCGACGCACCACCCCGGTAGAACTGGCGGGGCTGGTTGGACGGCAGGGCGATCGCGGACGCCGGGGCGGTCTGATCATTGTGGACAGTACTCAACGTGTTACCTCTCCGGAACCTCTTGCCAGCAGGCGAGTGGGAACGACCATGCGACGTGGTGGGGTGCGGTCGCCGCCCAACCGCGCGAACAGCAACTCCGCCGCCGACCGCCCCAGCGCCCACGTGTCGTGGGTGACCACGCTGATTGGCGGGTCGAGGAGGTCGGCGAGCTCGAAGTCGTCGAAGCCGACGAGCGCCGGGCGCGACGGCTGACCGGCCAGCGCCCGCAAGGCGTGGATGGTGATCCGGTTGTTGCCGGTCACCAGCGCGGTCGCGCGACGCAACGTGGACCGCAATGCCCGCGCCACCGACTCGTCGGTGTGCGGGCCCATCAGGACCAGGCCGGGAGAGAACGGCACCCCGGCCCGTGCGCAACCTTCCCGGAAACCGCGCAACCGCTCGGCGGCCGTGTGGATTTCCGGGGCGTCGCCCAGGAACGCGATCTTCCGGTGCCCGTGCTCGGCCAGGTGGCGCACGGCGAGCGCGGTGCCGCCGGCGTTGTCGATCAACACGGTGTCGGCGTCGAGGTTGCCCGGCGGCCGGTCCACGAACACCACCGGCGTCCCGGCGTTGATCTCGTGCGCGATGTACCCGTGCTGGTGACCGGCGGGAACCACGAGCAGCCCGTCGACCCGGCGGGCGCAGAACTCCAGCACCAGCTCGCGTTCCCGAGCCGGGTCCTCATCGGACGAACCGGTCAGCACCTGCTTGCCCTGCACCCGCGCGACTTCCTCGACCGCGCGGGTCAGCACCGAGTAGAACGGGTTCGCCAGGTCCTCCAGCACCAGGCCCAGCGTGCCGGTCCCGGTGCCCCGGCGGAGGTTGCGGGCGCTGAGGTTGCGGCGGAACCCGAGCTGGTCGATGGCGGCCAGCACCCGCTCCGCGGTCGCCGGATGCACGCCGCTCTCGGCGTTGACGACCCGCGAAACGGTCTTGATGCTCACGCCCGCCAGCCGCGCCACATCGTTCATCGTGGCGCGCCGGGCGTTCCCAAATTCAGACAACGTTGTCATGACGAGCGGCATTGGATCGCGGCCCGCCGACGCCTGTCAATGGCACCGGCCGATTCTGCGTGCACCTGGCCCCGGAACATCCGCCGATCGGACCACCACCCACCGCCGCGACCCGGGGCCGGAGGTGACAGGAAGGTTCCCATCCTCACACCCGCCGAACCCCGTCCAGCGCCGCGCCCACCCGGCCTGACGATCGGCTCCGCGGCGGGTGCTGGCTACTCTGGGCTCATGGCTGATCATGTGCAGGTCGTGACTACCACCGGCTCGGAGCAGGCGGCCGCCGAGCTGGCTCGCGGCGTCGTCGAGGCGCGGCTGGGGGCGTGCGTGCAGGTCGTGCCCATCCGCAGCTTCTACGTGTGGGAAGGCGCGGCGCAGGACGACGCCGAATGGCAGCTGCAGATCAAGACCTCCGCCGGGCGGCTCGCCACGCTGGTCGAGCACCTCCGGGCCAATCACAGCTACGACGTGCCGGAGATCATCGCCACGCCGATCATCGGCGGCAACCCCGACTACCTGGCCTGGGTCGACGACCAGACCCGTCCATAACGGACCGGGGTCGGTGTGATCGGCGGCACCCGGCACACTCGCAGGGGATTGCCGTTGGAACGGAAGTGGGTTTGACGTGCCGCGTATGTATGCCGGATGGTTCCGGGCGGTGGCGATCGCCGAGGCGTTCTCGTGGGTCGGTCTGCTGGTGGCGATGGCGTTCAAGTACGGCCTGCAGCAGGCGCTCGGCGTGACGGTCATGGGCTGGGTCCACGGGCTGGTGTTCACCGCCTACGTGGTGACCTGCCTCGTCGTGTTCAGCCCGCTGCGCTGGCGGTTCGGGGTGCTCGTCCTGGCACTGGTGGCGTCGATCCCGCCGTTGGCGTCGGTGTGGTTCGAGCGCTGGGCGAACGGTCGCGGGCTGCTGGCCGAATCGGATTCGGACGAGCCGACGTTTTGGGGCCGGGTCCGGTACGCGCTGCGCGAGTTGAACTGACTCAGAAGTCCCCGGCCGCGTGCCGCACCTTGCCGAGCAGCTCGGTGAGCTGCTGGGTCTGCCGCTCGGTGATGCCGCGCATCCCGAAGTCGATCTCGGTGACCGATTCGGTCGCCTTCTTCATCAGGTCCCGGCCGTCCTCGGTGATCTCCACCAGGGTGGTGCGCCGGTCCGTGGGGTGCGGCACCCGCCGGACCAGACTGTCCTGCTCCAGTCTGTCGACGATGTTGGTGACGCTGGTCGGGTGCAGCTGGAGTCGGTCGCCCATGACGCGCATCGGGAGGCTGCCGCGCCGCGAGAAGGTCAGCAGCACCAGCGCCTCGTAGCGGGCGAACGTCAGGTTGTGCGGTCGCAACGCGCTGTCGACCGCCGATTGGAGGATCTGCTGGACCCGCATCACGCTCGTCACTGCGGCCATCGTCGTCGACGGGCCTACCCGGTCGGCCCAGATCTCGGCCGCGCGAGCGATGGGGTCGAAGGGCAGTGGGCTACGGGTGCTCATGGTGTTCGACGCTAGCAGCGGTTACCGGCGAGTTCACCGCTGTGGTGCAGCAGCGGCCGAAATCAGCGGAACCGCCGCAGCGTTGGAGATGATCGGGTCGACCGTCGGACGGCGGTGCAGACGGAATGGAGGAGCCGAGGTGCTGGTTGCGTTCAGCGTGGCCCCGAGCGGGGTCGGGGACAGCGACAGTGTCAGCGAAGCGGTCGCGGCCGCGGTCAAGGTGGTGCGGGAGTCCGGTCTGCCGCACGAGACGACCTCGATGTTCACCACAATCGAGGGAGAGTGGGACGAGGTGATGGACGTGGTGAAGCGCGCCACCGAGGCCGCGTCGGCCAACGCGCCGCGCACCAGCCTCGTGCTCAAGGCCGACATCCGTCCCGGGCACACCGATCAGCTGCACGCGAAGGTGCGCCGGGTCGAGGAGCACCTGCGCGGGGAGTAGGCGCAGCAATAGACCGGGGGCGGCTTCGCGGCCGCCCCCGGTCCGGTGTTGCTGGGGTCAGAGCCCGGCCTTCGGGTGGTCGACGACCGGCGCGTTCACGCACTGGTTGACCTGTGGCGACACGCTCGGCACGACGACGCCGATCAGCGCGCCGACGTTGTTGCCGCACAGCTGCACCGGGGCGGCGCTGATGTTGTTGTCGTTGACCGCGTTGACGCCGTCGTTGTCGGCGCTGTCCGCGAACGCGGCGCTGCCGAGGGTCAGGACGCCGAGGGTGGCGGCACCGGCGACACCCGCAACACGGGTAGCAATACGCACTGTTTCGTACCTCTCGTTGAACAACTGGCTGAAGGTCCCCCATTTGGAGGCCCCGCAGACCCGCGAGAAAGCAACCGTCCCTCGCGGGGCTCCACTTTTCCCTTCGGCGATCAGATCCGCCGAACCTTAGGGGTGAATCGGCCCTGCCACCTGCTCGAGCGACATCTGTTCACTGCCTCGGTTTGATCTAGGGACTTTGTTGGCGTGTCGATTTTGGTTGCTCGGCGTCGCGGGTCGCGGAACATTCACCGCCCAGCTGCCACGCGGCCGGTGGGACATGTCAGGATGGAGGCGTGACGAGGCCGGATCCACGCCAGAACGCAGCAGCTATGTCCGCCGCGATGGCGGGCGCAGTCGACCTGTCGGCCCTGAAGAACCGGGCCGAAGCAACCTCCAGGGCCGCCCGCCAGGCACCCGCAACCAACGGCGAAAGCGGTGCGGCGCCGGCGACCGCTGCGGTGATCGACGTGACCGAGGCCACCTTCCAGGCCGAGGTCGTCGAGAAGTCCATGCAGGTGCCTGTGGTTGTCGACCTCTGGGCGACCTGGTGCGGTCCGTGCAAGCAGCTCTCCCCGGTGCTCGAACGACTCGCCCGGGAGGCCAACGGCGCCTGGGTGCTGGCCAAGATCGACGTCGACGCGAACCCGCGCATCGCGCAGCTGTTCCAGGTGCAGTCGGTGCCCATGGTGATCGCCATCGCCGGTGGGCAGCCGGTGGACGCCTTCGCCGGTGCCCTCCCGGAACCGCAGATCCGCCAGTGGATCGACTCGCTGCTGAACGCCCTGCGCGACCAGATGCCCTGCATCCGCGCCGCCGAAGAGGGCGTCGAGCCGGCCGCCGAGGAGCCCGAGGACCCGCGGTTCACCGCCGCCGAGGACGCGCTGGAGCGCGGTGACTACGCCGCCGCCGAGGCCGCCTACCAGCAGATCCTCGCCTCCGAGCCGAACAACGAGCAGGCCAAGGCGGCGCTGTCGCAGGTCCGCTTCACGGCGCGCGCCGAGCAGGCCGACCCGGCCGCGATCGAGCGCGCCGACGCGGCCCCGGAGGTCATCGACGCCCAGCTCGCCGCCGCCGACGCGGAGGTCGCCGTCGGCCGGGTTGCGGAGGGCTTCGACCGGCTGATCCGCGCGATCAAGCGCACCTCCGGCGACGACCGGGACCGGATCCGCCAGCACCTGATCGAGATGTTCGAGATCTTCCCGGAGGGCGACGACCGGGTCGTGGCGGCCCGCAGGGCGCTCGCCAGCGCCCTGTTCTGAGCCCAGGACGCATGGGAAGCGGCGATTTCGCGAGAAATCGCCGCTCCCCACGCGTGCCAGGTGGCGATTTCGCGCGAAATCGCCACTCCTTCCTTTCCTGGTGATGGGCCGCCTCCGCGCGCCCAGCTGGCTCGGGGTTCGTCGACGATCGGTTAGGCGATCAGCTGTCGCGGGTTTTCCGCCCCGCGCCCACGCTGAGACCGCCGGGGTCCCGTGCGTTGAGGAGGCCGTCCCAGCAAAGATTCCGCCCGAGGGTCATGCCCGTGGGACGCCCGTGACCGGTTCGGGTTGTTCCGGCGAAAAGAAAAGCGGTGTCGCCCCGGTAATCCGGGACGACACCGCAGGTTCGGTCAGCTCAGCCGCCGTACTTGGTGCTGCACGGGGCAAATCCCTCCTGGACGCCGACCCGGAAAGCCTCCACCCGCGCGAACCCGACGCGCACCTGGTCGCCGTGGACGTTCGCCGCGATCAGGCTGTTCTCGCCGAGCAGCGCTGACACTCCCTCGTCGATGTCGTCCGGCACGATCCGCAGGTTGCCGACGGGGTTGCGCTGCCCGATCGGGTCCTCGACCAGCAGCCCGCTCCACGAACCGACCATGCAGGCGGTGCGCAGGCCGGCGGCCTCGTCGTCCAGCGGCAGGCCCGCGGCCTTCTGCACCGACAGCGCATACCTGGACGCCACCTGGGCGTATGCGGCGAAATCGCCGTAGCCGCTGGTGTCCCCGTTCTTGCTTGGCGGTTGGGCGATCTTCTGCAGGGCGGGAATGTCCAACGAGATCGTGTTCGTGCTCGGGCAGTAGGACGCAGGTGAGGTGGCCTGCTCGCGACCGCACGGCTTCAGTTCTTTGACGATCTTGGGCGGCTCGGCGCCGGTGTCGCGGAACACCGTGCGCAGGCTCTGCTCCACCGCGTTGAGGCTCTTCTGGTCCACCGGGAGATCAGTGTCCTGCTTCTGGATCGGCTTCCACGCCTGGAAGAGCGTGGTGCGCTTCTGGACGTCGCCGAAGTCCATCTTGGCGCAGCGCTGCGGGCCCTCGCTGAAGCCGAACTGGAACGCCGTGACCCGGTCGAACGCGGATCCGTGCGCGCTTCCGTCCCGGAAGTCGGAATCACCCGGGGAGTCCCGGATGAAGTTCAGCACGCCCATGACCTGGTTGAGGCCTTCGCCGGTGGAAACCTGGAAGTACTTCGAGGATCCCTCGGCGACGTGCCGGAAGTACGCGCCGGTGAAGCAGTCCGCCTGCTGCTCCAGCACGATCACCTGGTCGTTCGACGTGGCCGTGCCCGCGCGGTGCTGCACGGCGTGCCCCATCTCGTGCGCGAGCACCGTCACCACGGCCATCGGCCCGAAGCTGTTGTTGAGCTCCGGGAGCAGGGTGCTGCGGTCCCACGCGATGAAGTCCTCCGGTGGGCAGTAGAACGCGTTGACCACGCCGGCCGTGTTCTCCCCGCAAAGTTGGATGCCGGGGCCGCCCGAGTCGTATGACACCAACCGCCTGACCGGCTCGAAGCGCTTGCCGGGGAAAGCCTTCGGGAAGGTCTCGGTCCAGTAGGTGTCGATGTCGGCGACCGCGTTGCGCGCGAGCTTGTCCATCGCGCCGTTGTCGGTGCCCTCCACCGGTAACGACGACTCCGGCGCGCTGTCCTTGGGACCGCTGGGACCGTTGCTGGCGGGCAGGCCGGCGACTTCGGTGGTCGAATAGCCGCCGAGCGTCGTCGGGGTGCCGCTGACCACCTGCGAGCACCCGCCGACGAGGGCGGTGCATGCGAGCACCGAGACAGCGGTACCGAGGATCCGCTTCCGCCGTCGGCTTCTTGTCGATACCGGTACCACTGCCGCGCCCCATCCTGCTGACCGAAGTCCTCTTGCCACCGAGCCGGCCCTGAGCCGCTCGATGCCCGAAGCAGCCTATCGGTTGCGAGATCGACCCCACGTGCGATCTGGCCGGATCCGGGGTCGGCCGGATGGCAGGAAGGTTCCCTTGCTCTCGTACGGCTGCGGGTGGATGGCAGGAAGGTTCCCTTGCTCTCGTACGGCTGCGGCCGGATGAAAGGAAGTTCCCGGCGAGAGCTCAGGCTCTTGATGCAGGCGGCAAAGCTCCACCGGGAGGTCGCCCGTCAGCGCCAGGACACCGCCCGTAAGGAGCGCCACCGGCCCGGGATCATCCGGGCGCGCGCCGCCTTTTACGCGAAGTCCTGATCAGCCGCAGGATGCCGCGCCGCCGAGAGCTCCGGTGCGCAAGGCCGCGATCCGGTCGAATCCCGTCAGCGAATTCGCGCCATGCGCGTCGCGGGAGACGTCGTCGGATTCGAGTGTGATCGTGACGGCTTCGTCGAGGTCGCCCGCCGACAGCGCGGGTTGCGCAGCCGTGTAAGCGCCGGTGAGGCAGGCGATCTGCTTGCCCGCTACGGGTCCGGTGGTGGGGCGGCCGAGTTCGGTGAGGGCGGCCAGCGCGAATCGGGAGGCGAGCAGCGTGGTGACGGCCTGGTCGCCGATGCTGCGGTGCGGTCCGGCCAGCGCTGCGCGGTCGACGACGATAGTCGGGGGTTGCGGGCAGAACTGCGCGGCGCCGGTTGTTCCGGGACATCCGGGCGCGGAGCGGACGGCAGGCGGGGTCCACCGCCCGCCGCGCTGCGTGACGAGAGCGCCGAAGTAGCCGGTGATGCGATCGGTGCGCAGGACGTCGTCCAGCGGTTTGTTCGGATCGTCCGGAGTTGCTTCCGCCAGCGATGTTCCGGTCACGTCGGCGCAGCGTCGCGCGCCCTCGAGAAATCCGCTCTGGAAGGCCGAAATGCGGTCGAAGGCGGTGCCGTGGGCGTCGGTGCTCTTCGTGCTCACCGGGTCGCGGAAGATGATGAGCGCACGCATCGCGCGGTCCAGTTGTGCAGGGTTGATGCGCAGGTGCTCGGCGTGACCGTCCACGACCCAGCGGATGAACGAACCCGAGTAGCAGTCCGCCATCGCTTCGAGACTTATCGGAGCGCCATCGGCATCCAGTCCGGCGCGTCGCTGCACCGCGTGGCCGATCTCGTGCGCGAGCACCACAGCAACCGATGCGTCGCCGTAGTGCTCTCGCAGGACCGGGACCAGCGCTGCGCGGTCCCAGGCAATGGCGTCGACCGTGGCGCAGTAGTACGCGTTGCCTTCGATGTCCTTCACATCGGCCGCGCAGGGCGGCGGGGCGCCGGTGCCGTTGGTGTCGACCGAGAAGAAGCCGCCGTCGAGGTCCCGCCAGGGTGCGCCGAACACCGCCGGGTACTGCGCTGCCCAGTACCGCTGGAGGTCGGTGACGATCGTGGCCGCGAGCCGGTCGGTGTCGCCTTGGTCGGTGCCGTGCACGAACGACGGGGCGACCGTGGGATCGGCCACAGGGTCCGGTTGCGGTGGTGTTGCCGCGCAAGCGCCGGCGATCAGCAAGCTCACCAACGCCACCAGTCCAATCGCGCGCACGCAGCCAAGGTTCCCATCGGCCACGAGCGGCGGCGGGGCTGGCACGTCCGCGAACGGGCCGCCGCGTTCCAAGATATTGTCCGCTGCTGTGAGAGCAGTCCACCGCTTCACCGTGCGTGCCCACCTGCCCGAGCCGTTGAGCGCGCTCGGCACGCTGGCGACCAACCTCCGCTGGGCCTGGCATCCGCCGACCCAGGACCTGTTCGCGGCGGTCGACCCGCAGGTGTGGTCGTCGGTGGGTGCGGATCCGCTGCGGCTGCTCGCCGAGGTGCCCGCCGAACGGCTGCGGCAGCTGGCCGGTGACCAGGACTTCCTGGCGCGCACCCGGGCCGTCGACGACGACCTGCGCCGGTACCTGGCGGTGCCGCGCTGGTACCAGCAGCGGCAGGACGAGGACGCCGGGCTGCCCGCGTCGATCGCCTACTTCTCGATGGAGTTCGGCCTCACCGAGGCCCTGCCGAACTACTCCGGCGGACTAGGGGTGCTGGCTGGCGACCACCTGAAGTCGGCCTCCGATCTGGGCGTTCCGATGATCGGGGTCGGGCTGCTGTACCGGTCCGGGTACTTCCGGCAGTCGCTGTCAGCGGAGGGCTGGCAGATCGAGCACTACCCGGTGCTGGATCCGCGCGGCCTGCCGCTGGAGATGCTGGCCGAGCCGTCGGGGCGGCCCCTGCAGGTGCGGGTCGCGATGCCCGCCGGCCGTACCCTGCACGCCCGGATCTGGAAGGCGCAGGTCGGGCGGGTTCCGTTGCTGCTGCTCGACAGCGACCTGCCGGAGAACGACGACGACCTGCGCGGCACCACCGACCGGCTCTACGGCGGAGACGCCGAGCACCGGATCCGCCAGGAGATCCTCGCCGGGATCGGCGGCATGCGAGCGGTCCGCGCCTACTGCGAGCTGACCGGCCACCCGCAGCCCGAGGTGTTCCACACCAACGAGGGCCACGCCGGATTCCTGGGCCTGGAGCGGACCCGCGAGCTGCTGGAATCGCCGGGCCTGAAGTTCGACCAGGCGGTGGCCGCGGTGCGGGCCGGGACGGTGTTCACCACGCACACCCCGGTCCCGGCCGGGATCGACCGCTTCCCGGTCGACCTGGTCAGGCACTACTTCGGCGACGGCTCCGAGCAGGCGCTGCTGCCCCGCGTGCCCACGGACCGGGTGCTCGCGCTGGGCGCCGAGGACAACCCGGGGATGTTCAACATGGCCCACATGGGGCTGCGGCTCGCGCAGCGCGCCAACGGTGTTTCCGAGCTGCACGGCAAGGTCATCCGCAAGATGTTCCGCAACCTGTGGCCGGGCTTCGGCACCGAGGAGATCCCGATCCGCTCGGTCACCAACGGCGTGCACGGGCCGACCTGGTCGGCGCGGGAACTGGGCAAATTGCTCGGCGAGTCCGAAATGGACAGCGGTGCCGGGCTGCGCGGCATCGAGCCGGTCAGCGACTCGCTGCTGTGGGAACTGCGCTGCTCGCTGCGCCAACGCCTGGTGGACGAGGTGCGTCGCAGGCTGCGTGCCGCGTGGCTGCGGCGTGGCGCTTCGGACCTGGAACTCAATTGGTGTGACACGGTTTTCGACCCGGACGTGCTCACCATCGGTTTCGCCCGCCGGGTGCCGACCTACAAGCGGGCCACGCTGATGCTGCGCGACACCGAGCGGCTGCGCGAGCTGCTGCTCGACGCGGACCGCCCGGTGCAGATCGTGGTCGCCGGGAAGTCGCACCCCGCCGACGAGGGCGGCAAGGCGATGATCCAGCAGATCGTGCGCTTCGCCGACCAGGCCGATGTGCGGCACCGCATCGCGTTCCTGCCGGACTACGACATGTCGTTGGCCAAGTACCTGGTGTCCGGTTGCGACGTGTGGCTGAACAATCCCGTGCGCCCGCTGGAGGCGTGCGGCACCTCGGGGATGAAGGCGGCGCTCAACGGTGCCCTGAACCTGTCGGTGCGGGACGGCTGGTGGGACGAGATGTTCGACAGCCACAACGGCTGGGCCATCCCGAACGCCGACGGGGTCGGCGACCCGAACCGGCGCGACGACCTGGAATCCGCGGCGCTGTACGAGCTGATCTCCGACCACGTGGCCCCGATGTTCTACGAGCGCAACACGGACGGTGTGCCCGGCAAGTGGATGTCGATGGTGCGGCACACCCTGGCGACGCTGGGGCCGCGTGTGCAGGCGTCGCGGATGATCCGCGAGTACGTCGACAACCACTACATGCCGGCCGCGCGGTCGGCGCGGGCCGTCACGGCGGACGACTACCTCGGGGCGCGAGAGATCGCCGACTACCGCGCCCGGTTGCAGGCGGCCTGGACGTGGGTGCGGATCGGCGACGCCGAGATGTCCGTCGACGACGGCGGCACCCCGCTGCTCGGCGGGCAGGTCACGGTGCGGGCGCGGGTCGACCTGGCCGGGCTCGATCCGTCCGATGTGGACGTCGAGGTGGTGGTTGGGCGCGTGGACGACTCCGACGTGCTGCACGACTTCGTCACCGAGTCGATGCACCCGGCGGAAGGCGGCCACTACGAAGCGTCGGTGACGCTGCCGCACGCGGGTCCCGCGGGTTACACCGTCCGGGTCCTGCCCCGGCATCCGCTGCTGTCCGGTCCCGCCGAACTCGGCAAGGTCGTCCTCGCGAGCTGACCCGGCACCGCCGCGCCACCACCGCGATCGGCAGCACCGCGGCCAAGTTGCCGGCCACCCCGCCCACGGTGGCCGGCCCGTAACCGAGCACCGGGGCGAGGTAGCCGAAGGTGACGATGACCGCGCCGAAGGCCAACGAGGTGATCGCGAACGACAACCACAGTTGGGGCCGGGCCATGGCGCGCAGCTCGGCGGCGGCGCTCCGCGGCTGCTCCGAGGTCTCCGCATCGGCGCGGACGGTGAACAGGGAGCACGCGAGGCTCACCGCGGTGAGGACGGCGACTGCGCAGAACACCGACCGCCAGCCCGCGAGCTGGCTGAGGACGGCGACTGCGCAGAACACCGACCGCCAGCCCGCGAGCTGGCTGAGGACGGTGCCCGTCGGCACTCCGACAATGGTGGCGAGGGTGAGCCCGCCCGCGACGATCGCAACGGCCCTGCTCCGGGCGTTCTCCGGCACGAGGCCGACTCCTGTGGCGACCGCGGCGCCCCAGAAAACCCGGGTAGCAGAGCGCGCCCACGATGCGGGTGGCGAACAGCACCCAGTACCCGGGTGCCGGCGCGCCCAGCACGTGCGCGCCGATGAAGCGATCGACATCGACCTCTCGGGCAACGGCCGGCCGGGCTGCCACAGGCCGTGGCGAAAGACCCGTGAGCGTTTTCGGGTGCTATGGCACCCAAAAGCACTCACGGCTGGTCGTTCGCTGACCCCTGCAAGATGGCGCAGCTGCTGGGCCATCGTTCGGATAACTCCAAGTAAGGATCCTTGACTCCGGAGGCGAAATTCAATCGGAGTCAGGGTTCGGTGTGTGGTGGGTGGAGCGGGATGCTGCGGCGGTGGCCGCGGTTCGGTTCGGGACGACGTCGTGTACTGGATCGTGGGACGACATATGCTTCGCGCTGCAGTCGCGTGCCTGATTGCTCTGTTGCTCGCCGTGGTATTGGCTCCGCTGCTGTTCTCGACGCCGGGGCGGCACGGCTATGCCGAGGATTGCGCGTTGACGGTTTGGCAGCTGCGCGCGGAGATCGAAGCCGAGTGTCGCAAGGCTGATCGCTATGGCCGCCACGCCTTGCGGTCGTAAGTGTTCGGTCGGCGGTTCCGTGTTTATGGCCGGCGAGACACTGATCAACTGTTGACCATGTCTCGACCGGCCTGATCGATTTCAACTGGTTGGTTGGTTCGGCGAGTACAGTTCAGGTGTGTCCCGCAGCGCCGAAGCCACCAAAGCTCGGATCTTCGAGGCGGCGATCGCCGAGTTCGCCGCTTACGGCATCGCCGGTGCGCGCGTCGACCGGATCGCCAAGCAGGCGCAGGCGAACAAGCAACTGATCTACGCCTACTTCGGCAGCAAGGACGCGCTGTTCTCGACGGTGCTGGAACGAACGATGGACGAGCTGGCCGCCGAGATCCCGATGGGTGGCGACGACCTGCCCGGCTACGTCGACCGCCTCGCCGACTACCACGTCGCGAACCCGCACGTGCTGCGCCTGCTGCTGTGGGAAGCCCTGGAGCGCGGCGAAACCGGCGTCGTCGCCGAGTCCGAACGCGCCGAGCACTACCGGCACCAAGCGGAAGCAATCCGCCGTGCCCAGGAAAGCGGCAACGTGACCGACGAGTTCGACCCCGGGATGCTCGCCCTGCTGTCGATCGGCTTGATCAGCTGGCCGCTGGCCGTGCCGCAGTTGCGCCGCATGATGCTCGGCGACGCGAAGCCGGCGGATCTCCGGGCGGCGGCCCGAAAAGCCGTCGAGCGCCTTACCGAACCCCGCTGATCGCCCGAGTTCCCGCGGCCCGGAACGCATCTGGGCCATCTGTGTGATCTTGAAGAGGAGTCGTCAAGAACCCCCGGTGCTGAATCGGTCGCGCACGGTAATTTCCCGGGTGCTTCGGGCCTCCCGGTCCGCCGGGCGACCTGGGGGTTCGAGTGGCTGGCTTCGTCGATTCGGTGCTGAACCTGGTTCTGCTTGCGGCATTGGCCTTCGTCGTGGTCGCGGGGCTGTCCCTGTGGCAGCGCCAGTGGCCGAAGACGCCCCCGTTCGCCCGGCCCCGCGGCACCAGCAGCACGCAGCTCCGCCCCGACGGCAACGCCGACTTCTTCCACGACCGGGGATTCCTGTTCCTACGGCGCTGGTTCTTCGTCGGCACCGGCTGCCCGCCGACGCGCATCGACCGGCGACGGCTCGACGGGATGCGCGTCGAGCAGCTGAACCGGCCGGTGCGCGTGGCGTCCTCCGGCGGCCGGACGTGGTGGTGGTTCGAGAGCTCCTTCTACTGGGAGTCGGGTGGTTACTCGGTGCAGGACGTCGTCGCCCTGGTGCGGGACCGGCAACGCAAGGAGAAGGCCAGGCTGGACCGCGCGCACCTGCTGCTCAACACCGACGCGCGCTCGCCCGGCCGCCGCCCGGCGATCCCGCGCGAGGTCAAGATGCGGGTGTTCCAGCGCGATGGTGGCCGGTGCGTCCAATGCGGCACCGGCTTCGAGATCCAGTACGACCACATCATCCCGGTCGCGCTCGGCGGCAGCTCGACCGAGGAGAACCTCCAACTGCTGTGCGCCCAGTGCAACCAGTCGAAGGGCGCGAACCTCTGAGGGCTCTACCATTTGGTTAGAGCCACGATTTCCGGTGAGCGGCTGATCCCCACCTCGTCGCGGAACCGGCGGGTGAACGTGCGGCCGCTCATCCGCGCGTGCGCGGCGAGATCGAGCAGCGTCGGCCACGTGCAAGCGGTTGTCATCCCGCTCGCCACGCTGACCGCCTGGCAGGCGTTGGTGGAGACCGCGCAATTGCAGGCCGGGCAGCGCGTCCTGATCCATGTGGCCTCAGGTGGGGTCGGCCACTTCGCCGTCGCCGAGGCAGAACGGTTTGGAGTGCGGGTGGAGCTGATGCCCGTCGAGGCCGGGCATGCGCGCCGTCGCCGAACTCGTCGAATCCGGCCGACTGTGCGTGGCGATCGCGGGCGTGTTCCCGCTGGCGCAAGCGGCCAAAGCGCACGCGCTCGGCGAAACCAACCGCACAACCGGGAAACTGGTGCTCTCGGTGGAGTGATGCGACGCGATCATGCCACGGAAAGCCGCTCGCGGGTCTCGACGACCCTCGGCGACCACGGGGCCAGCTCCTCGGCCTTGGCCAACGCGACCCGCGCGGCGGCGTTGTCGTGGCAAGCCATGTGCGCGCGGGCGAGCGTGACGAGGTCGTCGGCGCGGGATAGCGGTGAGTGGTTGTAGTCGGCTCCGGTCGTGGCGAGGCGGACGGCGCGGTCCGCCTCGCCCTCGATCAGCGCGAGCAGTCCACTCGCACCGCTGAGCTCGAACTCCGGGAAGCCGAGCCGGATCGCGTCGTCGAGTGCTTTCTTCGCGGTCGGCAGCAAGGTTTCCGCAGGCAGCTGACCGGCCTCCACGGCCTTGAAACCGAGGCCCGCGAGGCCCGCCAGGACGTAGGACATCTTGCGCGGTGGGAGTTCGTCGTTCTCCGCCAGATTCTTCAGCATCAGCAGAACCCCCGGCGCGTATTCGCCGCGGGCCTCCATCACGGCAACCTGGCACGAGATCGTGGCGTTCAAACCCGGGTACTTCGCGGCGAGTTCATCGGCATGCGTCTGCGCGCGCTCGATGGCTCCTTCGCGCAGGGCCTCGTAAGCGCGGGCAGCCATCGGTGCGGCCAGGAAATCGGTGCGTTCGGGGTCGCGCATGCGCGGCAGCGAGAAGAGCAACCAACCGGTCGAGGTGGTCAGCGGAACCCGCCTCGGCCACAACTTGTAGAGCATGAGCGGCGTTGCGGCGAGCACGAAACCGCGGCCGAACGGACCGTCGGCGAGCAACCAGCCGACCACGACGACGGTGACACCGACCAGCGCCGACAGCAGGCCCGCCAGCCAGCAACGAAGGATCAACGGGGAACGCCATGGACCGATCTGCGAGCGCAATGTGACCGGCAGCCAGCGGATCGTGAAGGTCACCAGGCCGATCCGCCACGACGCGACCTCCCGCATCGCGCCGAACACCACGTGCCGGACCCGCAGCCCGAAAACCACCGAGCCCATGAGCAAACCCAGCTGGGTAGCCATCGGCAGCAAGATCACCCCGGCCAGGGCGCCGAGCCAGCCGACGGCGGCACCGACCGGGCCGGTGCCCGCGACCAGCTCCACGGCCGCTACCGCTACCGCGCCCACGACGGCGGTCACGACCCAAGGGCGGAACAAAAGACTCTGAGCTCGCACAAGGTTGGAAGCGTACGGGACCGGGCGGCCCTCGATGTGCCGTTTGGGCAGGTCGTTGACCGGGAGTGCAGGCGGGCGCTGTGGCACATCCGGCTCTCGGGGCGCAGATCGTGCTCGTCGCTCCCCGGTCCACAGTGGGCCCGGTACCGGTAATCGTCTTGCGCCTCATCGGTCCGCCCCGGCGGCGGGCGTGAGGAAGGGAACCTTCCTGTCAAGGGTGGCAGGAAGGTTCCCTTCCTCGCAGTGGGTGCGCGGGCGTCAGGCGTTGGTGGTGACCGGGAGGCCTGCTGCTTTCCAGGCCCGGAAGCCGCCGGCGAGGTCGGTGGCCTTGGACAGGCCGAGGGTCTTCGCCTGGGCGGCGGCGAGGCTGGAGGCGTAGCCCTCGTTGCACACCAGGACGACCGGGCGGTCGGGGTGCAGGCCGTCCAGGCGGTGGCCGCCGGCCGGGTCCAGGCGCCATTCCAGAACGATCCGCTCCACGGTCAGCGCACCCGGGATCTCGCCTTCGACGAGCCGGTCGGACTGCGGCCGGATGTCGATGATCAGGCCGCCTTCCTGCTGCAACGCGAGCGCTTCCTGCGGCGAGACCCGGGCCAGCTTCGCACGCGATTCGGACAGCAGATGCTCGATGCCGAACGGGCCAGCCGTGACGCTGTCCTGTCGTTGGGTCGGGATCGCGGTCATCCGAGCTCCTTCGGGTGTGGTGCGGGCGTTTGCGGAACGTGCGGCCGTTGCGGCGGGACCGGTGGCACGTCAGCCAGATCCGCGTAATAGCGGACCGGCAGCAGCGGTGGCGAATATGCGTGCACGCTCGCCGAGTTCACCGAGCTGATGTTGCGGACCTGGTGCGCGCGCCCGCTGCCGAAGCCGACGCCCGAGCCGACGTCGTGGTGCGTGGTGCGGATCGGGCCCGCTGGATACCGGTAGTCCTCCCGAAGCGCGCCGAACAGCACGGAGAATGAGCCGGACGCGCCGCCGTGGTCGTGCGGTTGGGTGCCCTGGCCGGGCGCCCACGTCAGCAGCCACAACTCGACGCCCGCGGTCAGGCCGAGCTTGGCCCACCAGCGCTGTTCGTCATCGATGCGCACGACGTCGAGCAGCGGGCCGGTCAGTTCGGACGCGACCAGGCTGGTGAGGTCGCGCAGTTCGCGCGGCGTCCACAAAAGGTGGTCGGGGCGGATCAGGTCGTGCAGCAACGGCAGGTCGAGCCCGGGGTGCAGTTCCACCACGCCCGGCTCGGGAACCGGTTCGGTCGGGGTGTACGCGGACAGTTGGTTGGCGTTGGACGGGTGCTGTCGCACAGCGCTCATGCGTGTCTCCAAGTCGTCTTGCGGTGAGCACGGCACGACGCGCACACCCTGCCGAGGCGGGGGCGTGCATCAGTGGATGGATTCGTCGGACCGCGCGATGAGAGCCTGGAAAGGCGGAGCAGACCGCTTCAGCGACACGCGGAAGTTACGACCAGGAACAGGTCGATCACGCGATCGCGGGTGAGCAACGAATCGGACACGTCACCGATCGTGGCACGGGCCGGGCCGCAGTTCCAGCACGATCGCTATCGTCCCGGTATCTGGGCGCCCGGTGATCGTCACCCGGCCGGGGCATTCCAGGCAGGTGGGCGCAGGGTGCTCCCGGCCGCAGCCGCCGTAGGTGCAGGCGGAACAATGGGGCTCGGAGGGACCTGCCGGATACCTGCGGCGGTCCGGACGGAGATGAACCGCCTGCGCGTCGCCGCGGCGCTGCGGTCAGTCACGGCTGGGAGGTAGACGTGGACGACCTGGTCATCCGGATGGATGGCGTCGGTGTTCGGCGGGGCAAGACCACGCTGGTGGCCGATGTGAATTGGTCGGTGGAACTCGACGAGCGCTGGGTGGTGCTCGGCCCCAACGGGGCGGGCAAGACGACGTTGCTGAAGATGGCCAGCACCGAGATGCACCCGAGTGAGGGCAGCGTCGACGTGCTCGGCGAACGGCTCGGCAAGACCAACGTGTTCGACCTCCGGACCCGCATCGGCCTGTGTTCGGCGGCCCTGGCTGCGCGCATCCCCGGCGACGAACTGGTCCGCGATGTCGTGGTCAGCGCCGGATATTCGGTGCTCGGCCGGTGGCGCGAGGAATACGACGCGATGGACACCGACCGCGCCGCCGAACTGCTCGACATGCTCGGCGTGGCGCACCTGGCCGACCGCGAGTACGCGACGTTGTCCGAGGGGGAGCGCAAGCGCACCACCATCGCGCGGGCCCTGATGACCGATCCCGAGCTGCTGCTGCTGGACGAGCCGGCTGCGGGGCTGGACCTGGGCGGCCGGGAGGACCTGGTGGCGCGGTTGTCCGCGCTGGCCATGGACCCGGACGCGCCCGCATCGGTGCTGGTCACCCACCACGTCGAGGAGATTCCTCCGGGCTTCACCCACGGCCTGCTGCTGCGTGAGGGGAACATCGTCGCGCAAGGCATGCTCGACGACGTGCTCACCGAGGACAACCTGTCCAAGACCTTCGACCAGGACCTGGAACTGCAGCGCAGCGGCGACCGGTTCTTCGCCCGGCGGCGCGGCTGAGATCCGCGACACAGCAGGTTCGGGGTGGTGCGCGATAGCCTGCCCGCGAGGTGGCGGTTCGACGAGGAGGTTGCTGCGTGGGAAAGTTCGTCAGGCTTGAGGTGGACGGCGCGATCGGGACGATCCGGCTGGATCGGCCGCCGATGAACGCGTTGAACCGGCAGATCGAGACGGAGTTGCGGGACGCCGCGATCGAGGCCGCCGAGCGCTCCGACGTTCGCGCCGTGATCGTCTACGGCGGCGAGAAGGTCTTCGCGGCGGGCGCGGATATCAAGGAGATGGCCGAGATGTCCTACGCCGACATGGCCCGCAAGGAGGAGCGCGGCCTGTCGGATGCGATGAGCCACGTCGCCGCCATCCCGAAACCGACCGTGGCAGCCCTGACCGGGTACGCCCTCGGCGGCGGTTTCGAGCTGGCGTTGAGCTGCGATCGGCGCATCGCGGGGGAGAACGTCAAGGTCGGCCAGCCCGAGATCCTGCTGGGTGTGATCCCCGGCGCGGGCGGCACACAGCGGCTCGCCCGCCTGATCGGGCCCAGCAAGGCGAAGGACATCGTCTACACCGGGCGTTTCGTCGACGCCCAGGAAGCGCTGTCGCTGGGCATGATCGACGAGGTCGTGGCGCCCGACGAGGTGTACGCGGCGGCGCGGCGCTGGGCCGAGCAGTTCACCGGCGGTGCGGCTCGCGCGCTGGCCGCGGCCAAGGCGGCGATCGACGGTGGGCTGGATGTCGACCTGGACACTGGGCTGAAGCTGGAGACCCACCTTTTCGCGGGCACCTTCGCCACCGAAGACCAGAAGATCGGAATGCGCTCGTTCATCGAGAACGGCCCGGGCAAAGCCAAGTTCACCGGGAACTGAATCCGGACGGAACGGATCGTGACAGCTCGCCTCACCAGCTCGTCCTGCGGCTTCGCTGCCGGAGCGTGGTTCCGGCAGCGGTGTTGAGGAGTTCTGGTGGGGTACAGCTTCGACTTGGAGGACGTCGTCTTCCTGCGCTCGGCGGCCGGTCGGGATGCCGTCGCCGAGCTCTCCGGGCTCGCGCTGACCAGTTCGACGCGGCTCAAGGACGTCGCCGCCGCTCGCAAGCTCGTCGGTGAGCGGTTCGCGGCCGCCGCGTTGGAGACGGCCGTGCTGCGGCGTCGTGCCGAGTCCAAATTGGATGATTGCGCGGATTGGCTGTTCACCGACGCGGCGTTGCAGCAGGCGACGGCCAGTATGGTGGCCAGACATCGCGCACAGCGGTTGGCCGGGCGTGACGTGCACGACGTGACCTGTTCCATCGGCGCGGACCTGGTTGCGCTGACCGCCGTCGCGGCGCGCTGCGCCGGCTCCGACCTCGATCGTGTCCGGTTGTCGATGGCCCAGCACAACCTCGCGGTTTCCGGTCGGTCGGCGGTGCTCGCGGAGGCCGACGCGTTGCATCCGGTGACCCGGGGCACGACCGTGGTCGCGGACCCGGCGCGCCGGGACGACGCCGGTCGGCGGCGCTGGAACCCGGCGGACCTCGTCCCGCCGCTGGACGATCTGCTCGACGTGTACGCCCGACGCGATCTCGTGGTTAAGTGCGCACCGGGGTTGGACTTCGCGGCGGTCCCGGACACCGCCGAGGCAGAGGTGGTGTCCCTGGCCGGGCAGGTCCGGGAAGCCGCGCTGTGGTTCGGCGGGCTGGCCGACCCGGTGGTTCGGCGCCGGGCGACGGTGCTGCGGCCGGATGGCACTGGCTGGACGATCACCGACGCGGAGCCGGACGACTGCCCGGCCGTCGAAGTTCGGCAGTGGATCGTCGACCCGGACGGCGCCGTGGTGCGCGCCGGCCTCGTCAGGCACTACGCCGCGCGGCACGGGCTCGCCCAGCTCGACCCGCGCATCGCCTATCTGACAGGCGACGATCCGCCGCCGGGCGTCCGCGCCTTCCGGGTCTTCGACCACGGCCGGTACGGCGAGAAGTCGCTGCGCACGCTGCTGCGCAGCCACGACGTGGGTAGGCTGGAGATCCTCGTCCGCGGTCTCGACGTGGATCCGGACGCCCTGCGCCGTCGGCTGAAGCTGAACGGCACGCAGGAAGCGACCGCGGTGCTGACCCGGGTCGGTGACTCCGCAATGGCATACCTGTGCCACGCCGAGTGGGTCTGAGTGCCCTGGGTCACTCGATTTCCCCTTCCGGGTGTGCGCGCCGTGGCTGCGGCGAAAACCAGAGGCAGCCGATGCAACGCCTTCTCTATGCTTGGACGGAGTATGGGTACGTCGTCTGTTGAATCTCCGCTCGTCGATCTGCGAGAACGGTTGCCTGAGCTGATGCTGCACGACCAGCGTCGGCTGCGTCGTCGCATCGAGGGAGCCCGCAAGATCCGCGATCCGCAGGCACTGCAGGCCGTGACGGCCGAGATCGCCGGCGATGTCGAGGCCGCGGAGCGGCGGATCGAGCAGCGCCGGGGCAACGTGCCCAAGATCAGCTACCCCGAGGCGCTGCCGGTCAGCCAGCGCCGGGACGACCTGCTCGCGGCGATCCGCGACAACCAGGTCGTCATCGTCGCTGGCGAGACCGGCTCCGGAAAGACGACGCAGCTGCCGAAGATGTGCCTGGAGCTGGGCCGAGGCGTCCAGGGCATGATCGGCCACACTCAGCCCCGGCGGCTGGCCGCCCGCACCGTTGCCGAACGCGTCGCCGAGGAGCTCGACACCGAGCTCGGCAGCACCATCGGCTACCAGGTGCGCTTCACCGAGCGGGCCGGCGAGGACACCCTGGTCAAGCTGATGACCGACGGCATCCTGCTGGCCGAGATCCAGCACGACCGGCTGCTGCGGCGCTACGACACGCTGATCATCGACGAGGCGCACGAGCGCAGCCTGAACATCGACTTCATCCTGGGCTACCTCAAGCAGCTGCTGCCGCGCCGCCCCGACCTGAAGGTGATCATCACCTCGGCCACCATCGACCCGGAGCGCTTCTCGCGGCATTTCGACGACGCGCCGGTGATCGAGGTCTCCGGGCGCACCTACCCGGTCGAGTTGCGGTACCGCCCGCTGCTGGACGACTCGGACGAGACCGAGGACGTGGTGCGCGACCAGACGCAGGCCATCTGCGACGCGGTGGAGGAGCTCTGCGCCGAGGGGCCGGGCGACATCCTGGTCTTCCTCAGCGGTGAACGGGAGATCCGGGACGCCGCCGACGCCCTGAAGCAGCAGAACCTGCGCAACACCGAGGTCCTGCCGCTGTACGCGCGGCTGACGGCTGCCGAGCAGCACCGCGTGTTCCAGCCGCACAGCGGTCGGCGGATCGTGTTGTCCACCAACGTGGCCGAGACCTCGCTGACGGTGCCCGGCATCAAGTACGTCATCGACCCCGGCACCGCCCGCATCTCCCGGTACAGCTTCCGGACGAAGGTGCAGCGGCTGCCCATCGAACCGGTCTCGCAGGCGTCGGCGAACCAGCGGAAGGGCCGCTGCGGCCGGGTTTCCGAAGGTATCTGCATCCGGCTGTACTCCGAGGAGGACTTCGAGTCCCGCCCCGAGTTCACCGATCCGGAGATCCTGCGCACCCACCTGGCCTCGGTCATCCTGCAGATGACCTCGCTGGGGCTGGGCGAGATCGAATCGTTCCCGTTCCTGGAGCCGCCGGACCGTCGCCAGATCACCGACGGCGTCAACCTGCTCCACGAACTGGGCGCGCTGGACCGCTCGAAGACCGAGCTGCACAAGCGGCTGACCCCGATCGGCCGCAAGCTCGCCCAGCTCCCGATCGACCCGCGGCTGGCCCGGATGGTGCTCGAAGCGGACCGCAACGGCTGCGTGCGCGACGTGCTCGTCATCGCCGCCGCGCTGTCCATTCAGGACCCCCGCGAACGACCGGCGGAAAAGCAGCAGGCCGCCGACCAGAAGCACGCGCGGTTCGTCGACAAGGACGCCGAGTCCGATTTCCTCGCCTACCTCAGCATGTGGCGGTACCTGCGCACCCAGCAGAAGGAACTGTCGTCCAGCCAGTTCCGGAAGCTGTGCCGGACCGACTTCCTCAACTACCTGCGGGTCCGTGAGTGGCAGGACCTCTACGGCCAGCTGCGGCAGATGGTCAAGTCGATGGGCATGACCCTCGGCGACCAGCACGCCGACGCGGCACGGATCCACCAGTCGGTGCTGGCCGGTCTGCTGTCGCACATCGGTCTCAAGGACGTCGAGAAGAAGACCGAGAAGAAGACCGAGAAGAAGTCGGGGCCGCCCGGGCGTGGTTCGAACGAGTACCAGGGTGCGCGCAACGCCCGGTTCGCCGTGTTCCCCGGGTCGTCGCTGTTCAAGAAGCCGCCGCGCTGGGTGATGGCCGCGGAACTGGTGGAGACCTCCCGCCTCTGGGCGCGCATCGCCGCTCGCATCGAACCGGACTGGGTGGAACAACTCGCGCAGCACCTGGTCAAGCGCAGTCACAGCGAGCCGCACTGGGAGAAGGACCGCGCCGCGGTGATCGCCGCCGAACGGGTCACCCTCTACGGCGTGCCGCTCGTGGTCGGCCGCAAGGTCAACTACGGGCGCATCGACCCGGAGCTGAGCCGCGAGCTGTTCATCCGGCACGCGCTGGTGGAGGGCGACTGGGACACCCGGCACGCGTTCTTCCACGAGAACCGGGCGATGCTCTTCGAGGTCGAGGACCTCGAAGAGCGCGCCAGGCGGCGCGACATTCTGGTGGACGACGAGACGCTGTTCGAGTTCTACGACCAGCGAATCGGCGTGGACGTGGTTTCCGGCAGGCACTTCGACGCGTGGTGGAAGGAGACCGCCAAGGAACAGCCGGACCTGCTCAACTTCGAGAAATCGATGTTGATCAACCAGGAATCGGCGGCGGTCAGCGACCAGGACTACCCGGACTTCTGGCCGCAGGGCGGTCACCGGCTGCCGCTGTCCTACCAGTTCGAACCCGGCGCCGACGCCGACGGGGTGACCGTGCACATCCCGCTGGCCGTGCTCAACCAGATCGAACCGGACGGCTTCGACTGGCAGATCCCGGGCCTGCGCGAGGCACTCGTGACGGCGCTGCTGAAGTCGCTGCCGAAGACCGTGCGCCGGAACTTCGTCCCGGCCCCGGACTTCGCCAAGGCGGCGCTGTCCCGCATGACCTCGCCGGACGGCGCGGTGCTGGACAGCCTGCAGCGGCAGCTCCAGAGCATGACCGGGGTGGTGGTGCCGCGCTCCGAGTGGGACCTCGACCGGGTGCCCGACCACCTGACGATGACCTTCCGGGTCGTGGACGGCAAGGGGTGCAAGCTCGCCGAGTCCAAGGACCTGGAGTCGCTCAAGCAGCGGCTGAAACCCAAGCTGCGGGCCGAGATCTCTGCCGCTGCGGACGACGTCGAGCAGAGCGGGTTGCGTTCCTGGGACTTCGGCCGGTTGCCGCGCACCTTCGAGCAGCAGCGGTCGGGGCATGCCGTGAAGGCGTACCCGGCGTTGGTGGACGAACGGGACAGCGTCGCGGTGCGGATGTTCGACACCGAAGAGGAGCAGCAGCACGCGCTGTGGGACGGCACCCGCCGGCTGTTGCTGCTGAACCTCCCGTCGCCGGTGAAGTCCATCCAGCGGGGGATGAGCAGCACCACCCGGCTGGTGCTGGGCAGCAGCCGGTACGGCGACCTCGCCGCCGTGCTCGACGACTGCGTGAGCTGCGCCGTCGACAAGCTGATGGCGGACAACGGCGGGCCGGTGTGGGACGAGGCGGCGTTCGACTCCCTCCAGAACAACGTGCGGGCATGGCTGGGTGAGGTCACCGTCGAAGCGGTGTCCAAAGTGGAGCAGGTCTTGGCGGCGGCGCAGCGGGTGGAGGCGTTGTTGGCCGACCAGCCCGCAGGGCTGCACGCCGACGCGATCTCCGACATCCGCGCCCAGCTGGACGGGCTGCTGCATCCCGGCTTCGTGACCGGAACGGGCTTCGCGCGGCTGTCCGATCTGGCGCGCTACCTGCGGGCGATCGAGCAGCGGCTGGACAAGCTCCAATACCACCCGCAGCGCGACCGGGACTGGATGTTCCAAGTGGACGAGGTCCAGCAGCGCTATCGGGATCTGTTGGCCGGGGTGCCGCAGGGGCGTTCCCCGAGCGAGGCGTTGCGGAGCATCGGATGGCTCATCGAGGAGCTGCGGGTGAGCCTGTTCGCGCAGACGCTCGGCACGTCGCAGCCGGTGTCGGTGAAGCGCATCCACCGCGCGATGGACAAGTTGGAGCGCTGATCCGGCGCTCGTCGCCACGGTCGACGAGCCGGACAAGCACTTGAGCACGGTCGAGACATGCATGACTGATGCCCTCCGGGTTCGGGTTGGTATGGCGGGCGAACACGGCGGCGGATGGCCGTGTTCGGTGCTTCCGAAGCGCTATTTGTTCCGAGCCGCATGCTTGGAGAACTGGCGCGCTTCGAATCGCCCAACATCGAGTATTCACACTCGAACAACCGTTCGCATCACTCGACGGGGTGGAACCTGCTGGGAAAGCGCGGGAATCGGCGCCTCGAGCGGGTCATCGACCCGAAAACCCGTTGGGTGTGGGGAAAAGCTCCGTACTCGCCGTCGTCCGGCGAACGCAGCGCAGTGCGGCTTTGCCGCTCAGGTGGCGGGGGAGATCGTCACGCCCAGGGCGCCGGGCCCGGCGTGCGCGCCAAGGACCGCGCTCGTTTCCTCAAGGGTGATGCGGCGGACCTGGGGAAGTTGGGAGCGCAGGTCGTCGAGCACGCGCTGGGCGCGATCGGCGAACTGGAAGTGCTCGACACCGATGTCGACCGGACCGCTGCCGGATCGCTGGACCGCGTTCGCGACCGCCTTCTTGAGCGCCCGGTCCGGTCCGAAGGCCTTCGCCAGCTGGTCGATGATGCCTTCCTTGAGGACCAGCACCGGCTTGATCGACAGCGCCTGGCCGAGCCAGGCCTGGGCGCGCCCGATCCGGCCGCCGCGGTGCAAGTACTCCAGGGTGTCCACGTAGAGCAGCTGGGTGGTGGTGCGCAGACGCCGGTCCAGCACGCTCATCACGCCCTGCGGGGTCGCGCCGGCGCCGGCGGCCTCGGCCGCGGCCATCACCGGGAAGCCCAGGCCAAGGCCGACCAGTCGGGAGTCGACCACGTAGACGGGGATGCCGATCTCGGTGGCCGCGGCGCGGGCGGACTCGCAGGTGCGGGACAGGGCCTCCGAGATGTGGATGGAGATGATCGCCTCGGCGCCGGAGGCGGCGGCGTCCGTGTAGTTCCAGTAGAAGGCCGGTGGTGGCGGTTCGCCGGTCTCCACCGGGATGCCGTCGCGCATCGCCTGGGCCAGCGTCGGGTGCGGCACCCGGCGCTCGTCGTTCTGCTCGTCGCCGATCTTGAGCTCCAGTTGGACGACGGAGATGCCCAGCTGCTCCGCGACGTCGTGCGGGATGGAAGCCGTCGAGTCGGTCACGATGGCGACGCGTTGCCTCATGCGGGCCAGGCTACTAATTGGTAGGAACTCGGTACATCTACCTCGGCAGGAAATGTCGTCACGGCGACCGGGCGAATTCGACGCCTGCGGGGGTGAGTACCGTCACGTGTGGGGCCTGGTTGCACCGGTGCTACCGGCTAGTAACATTCCGGGTGGTTGGCGTCACTGTGCTTTTCGCACAATGACGTGGCAAGGTCAACCTACCCGGACTGCGCAGCGCCGGGTCCGCAAGCAAAGCCGCTGGAGGACCAGCGAGCGTCGTCTGTCCGCAGGAGGTCGAAGAGGGCCCATGAACATCGTTGTCCTGGTCAAGCAGGTGCCCGACACGTATTCCGAGCGGAAGTTGTCTGCTGCGGATCACACCCTGGACCGCGAGTCGGCCGATGCGGTGTTGGATGAGATCAACGAGCGCGCGGTGGAGGAAGCGCTGTTGATTAAGGAGGCTCAGGGTGGCGAGGTGACCGTCGTGTGCATGGGTCCGGAGCGTGCCACGGATGCGATCCGCAAGGCGCTGTCGATGGGTGCGGACAAGGCGGTGCACCTCTCGGATGAGGCGCTGCATGGTACGGATGCGCCGTCGACCGCTCGCGCGCTGGCGAAGGTGATCGGGACCCTCGAGGGTGTTGATCTGGTGATCGCCGGTAACGAGGCCACGGATGGCCGCACCGGTGCGGTGCCGGCGATGGTGGCCGAGGTGCTGGGCTGGCCGCAGCTGACGTTCGCTCGCAAGGTCGCCACCGACGGTTCGAGTGTGAAGATCGAGCGGGAGACCGATGCGGGGATCCTGAATGTCGAGGCGGGGTTGCCGGCGGTGGTGTCGGTGACGGAGAAGATCAACGAGCCGCGGTACCCGTCGTTCAAGGGCATCATGGCCGCGAAGAAGAAGCCGGTCAGTGTGTTGTCGCTGGTGGATGCCGGGATCGACGCGGGCGAGGTGGGGCTGGCAGGTGCCGGTTCGCAGGTGGTGGAGTCGGCGCCGAAGCCGCCGAAGTCCGGTGGTGTGAAGGTCACCGACGAGGGCGAGGGTGGCGTGGCCGTCGCCGAGTTCCTGGCCGGCGAGAAGTTGCTTTGAGAGTCGTTCACGGTTTTTCGAGGAGGCATTGATTCATGGCTGAGGTTCTGGTCCTCGTCGATCACGTGGACGGCGAGGTCAAGAAGGTCACGTACGAGCTGCTGACGGCGGCGCGTCGGTTGGGTGAGCCGTCCGCGGTCGTGGTGGGCGGGCCGGGCACCACCGGCAAGCTCGCCGAGAGCCTCGCGGCTTACGGTGCGGCGAAGGTGTATGCGGCGGAGTCCGCGGAGGCCTCGGAGTTCCTGGTGACCCCGCAGGTGGGCGTGCTGGCCAGCCTGGTTGGCAGCGCCGGCCCGGCGGCGGTGCTGGTATCGGCGTCGATCGATGGCAAGGAGATCGCCGGTCGGCTGGCGATCCGCATCGGTTCGGGTTTGCTGTCGGAGGTCGTGGACCTCGACGCCGACGGTGTGGGGGCGCACTCGCTGTTCGGTGGCGCCTACGACGCCAAGGCGAAGGTCACCAAGGGCACGCCGGTCGTCACGGTGCTGCCGGGTGCGATCGAGCCCGAGCAGGCCGCGGGCGCGGCTGTGGTCGTGTCGGTGGAGGTTCCGGCCGCTACGGGTGCGAAGATCACCGGTCGGCAGCCTGCCGAGGCCGGGGACCGCCCGGAGCTCACCGAGGCCTCGATCGTGGTCTCCGGTGGCCGTGGTGTCGGTTCGGCGGAGTCGTTCGAGGTTGTGGAGAGGCTGGCCGATAGTTTGGGTGCCGCGGTGGGTGCCTCGCGTGCGGCGGTGGACTCCGGCTACTACCCGCACCAGTTCCAGGTCGGGCAGACCGGTAAGACCGTGTCCCCGCAGTTGTACATCGCGCTGGGCATTTCCGGTGCGATCCAGCACCGGGCCGGTATGCAGACCGCCAAGACGATCGTCGCGGTGAACAAGGATCCCGAGGCCCCGATCTTCGAGATCGCCGACTTCGGCGTCGTGGGTGACTTGTTCAAGGTCGCCCCGCAGCTCACCGAGGAGATCACCAAGCGCAAGGGCTGAGCCCCGAGCTGATCTGACGCAGAAGGCGGGCCGCACCCGGGTGCGGCCCGCCTTCTGCGCGTCAACCCGCGCGAGCTTCGTCCCGGCCCTGGCAGGCGAGCCGGTCGGCGCGCTCGTTCTCCGGGTGGCCGTTGTGCCCCTTCACCCATTGCCACTGCACGTCGCCGTGACGCGCGCATTCCAAGTCCAGGCGCTGCCACAGGTCGGCGTTCTTGACCGGCTGCTTCGCGGACGTCAGCCAGCCGTTGCGCTTCCAACCGTGCATCCACTGCGTGATGCCCTTGAGCACGTACGTGCTGTCCGTGTAGATGCGCACGGTCGGCATCGGCCGTGTCAGCGCGGCCAAGCCCTCGATGACCGCCATAAGCTCCATCTTGTTGTTCGTCGTCGCGGCGTTCTTGCCGTAAAGCTCACGCTCGTGGTCGCCGTAGCGCAGCACGACGCCCCAGCCGCCGGGGCCGGGGTTCCCGCTGCATGCGCCGTCGGTGTAGAGGTCGACGCGGTCGGTCGTTCGCTGCATACCCCGGAATCTAACCGGCGGCGGATCGGGGGCCGCCGCGGCGGTGACAGGAAGGTTCCCTTGCTCGCAGCCGCGAAGAGTCGGGCGCCGTTTGGTGAGTGGCAGGAAGGTTCTCTTGCTCGCGCTGGGCGCGGTTCGGTGACAGGAAGGTTCCCTTGCTTCGGGGTGAGGGGCGGGGTGACAGGAAGGTTCCCTTGCTCGCGGGGGGTTGAAAATCGGGTGCGGGTGTCGGTGAGCGGTGGCATGCTCGGCCGACGTGCGAATCCTCTTCACCGCTGCGCCCGGTTATGGGCTTATGTTGCCGATCGTCCCGTTGATCTGGGCGGCTCGGGCTGCCGGGCACGAAGTTCTGGTCGCCACCACCGCCGAGATGACCGATGTCGGCGCACGCGCCGGGTTGCCCGTCGTCGACGTGTTCCCGGAGCACGACGTGTGGGACGTGCTGCTGCGCGGGATCAATGCGAGGGAGAAGTCGCCGGAGCTCGAGCGGCTCGGCGTGGCCAAGGGGATGTCCGAGGCGTACGAAAAGGCCACGCAGGCGGGCAGCCCGTTCGGGTTGTTCACGCTGACGATGACCGAAGGCACCATCGACGCCGGGCGGGCGTTCGGCGTCGATCTCGTCGTCCACACCACCGACCACGCGGCCGGGCGGCTGGCCGCGGTGGCGCTCGGGGTGCCGGTGCTGGAGGTGGGCAACCGCGTCTCCTGGTCGTCGCGGGACGGGGATTGCCGAGACGGGCGCAATTTCTACGAGAACGACGAGATCACCCTCGCGCTGCGCGACAAGCTGGGCATTCCCGATGGTTGGCCGCGGGTGATCGCGCGGATCGATCCACGGGCGCCCAGCATGGGCGGGCTGGTCGGCGACGAGCCGGACAAGGAGGACGGCGTCCCCTGGTGGTCGATGCGGTTCGTGCCGTTCAACGGTGGCGCGGTGGTTCCGGAGTGGGCTCTGCGGCCGCCGGAACGGCCGCGCGTCGGCGTCACGTTCGGGACCGTGGTGCCGATCATGTCCGGCATCAGCAGTCTGTCCGTGGTGATCGAGGCGCTCGGTGCGCTGGACGTGGAGGTGGTCCTGGCGACCGGCCAGACCGATCTCGCCGAGCTCGGGACGCTCCCGGCCAACGTGCGCTCCGTCGGCTTCCTCCCGCTGTCGACGTTCCTGCCGACCGCTTCGCTGATGGTGCACCACGGTGGTTCCGGTACCACCGCCGCGCCGCTGCACTACGGGGTTCCTCAGCTGGTCCTGCCCGCTTTCGCGGACAATCCGATGTCGGCGCAGCGGGTGGTGGACCGGGGCGTCGGGCTGTCCCACGATCCGGCCACTGTGGACGTCGCCACGGTGCGGGCGATGGCCGAGCGGCTGCTCACCGAGCCCGGGTTCCGCGCGGCGGCGCGCGAGGTGAGCGAGGAGATGGCCACCCAGCCCAGCCCGTCGTCGATCATCGAGCGCGCGACCGCGCTCGTCGGCCAGTAGGTTCCGCAGCTGGCCTCCCAAGAGGCTGGGACGAAATCGACCCCGGTCGCGCGGCAAGAGCCCGCGGCCGGGGTGCTGTGCTGTTCGGGTGGGGTTCCAGGCGACCGTTCGGGGCAATGATCTGGTGCCGCACCTGGGATTCACCGAAAATTCCTGCTCCGTGTCATCGGCTGGTGTGTTGGGCGTTCGCCGCGCGGCGATACACCTGCGGCATGTCCGAGACGCAGCTGCTGGCCAGTGCCGCACCGAGTGCGGCGGCCGACGCCCACTACTCGCTGCTGGTCGCCAGAGACTCCGACGAAGTGCACGCCGCGCAACGCCTGCGCTACCAGGTGTTCGCCGAGGAGATGGGGGCCACGGTCACCGGTCGCGAATTCGGGGTCGACCGGGATTCCTTCGACGACTACTGCGACCATCTGATCGTCCGCGATGACCGCTCCGGCGCGGTGGTCGGGACCTACCGGATGCTGCCGCCGGATCGGGCGAAGGCAGCCGGAATGCTCTATTCGGAAACCGAGTTCGACCTTTCGGCGCTCGACCCGCTGCGCCCCTCGCTGGTGGAGACTGGGCGGTCGTGCGTGCACCCGGACCACCGCAACGGCGCCGTCGTCAGTCTGGTGTGGACCGGGATCGCGCGGTACATGCTGCTGCACGGTCACACCATGCTCGCGGGTTGTGCTTCGGTGCCGCTGGACGACGGAGGCGATCAGGCGGCGCACGTGTGGAACACGGTGTCGGCGAAGCACTACGCGCCGGAGGAACACCGCGTGCGCCCGTACCGGCCTTGGGAGTCGTTCGAGGTCACCGGACGTGCGCCGATGCCGCCGCTGCTCAAGGGGTACCTGCGGCTTGGTGCTCAGGTGTGCGGGCCTCCGGCGCACGATCCGGACTTCGGCGTGGCCGACTACTTCGTGCTCCTGGACCTCAAGCGCGCCGATCAGCGGTACCTGCGCTTCTTCCTGGGCGACGCGGCATGAACCAGTGGACGCCCACGTCGCAGTGTGGGCCGGATTGCCTTCCGCCGCGCGACAAGCAGGCGGAGGTGGGGCTGCCCCGGGTGGTGCTGCGGCTGGGCGGCACCGTCGGGTTGTTACTGGTCGGGTGTGTCCTCACGCTGGCGCTGCCGGTGCTGCCGGCGGCTTCGCGGGATCGGGCGTTGCGGACGTGGTTCCGGATGCTGTTGTGCGTTCTGGGAGTCGGCCTCGCGTTCGGGGAGCGGATTCCGCCGGGCGGCGCGCTGGTGGTCAGCAACCACGTTTCGTGGCTGGACGTCGTTGCGCTCCAGGCGCTTCACCCAATGCGGATGCTGGCCAAGGTCGAGGTCCGGTCCTGGCCGCTGCTGGGGCCGCTCGCCGGGCGGGCCGGCACCGTTTACATCGATCGCGACCGGCTGTCGGCGCTGCCCGGCGCGGTGCGGACGATCGCCGACGAGTTGCGCGCCGGGGCCGTGATCGGTGCCTTCCCGGAGGGGACGACCTGGTGCGGGCGGGCTTCCGGGCGGTTCCGGCCCGCCGTCTTCCAGGCCGCGGTGGATGCGGGTGTGCGGATGCAGCCGGTTGCGCTGGTCTTCCGGACCGAGGCCGGCGAGCCGACCACTGCGGCGGCGTTCCTGGGCGATGCCACGCTGGTCGATTCGGTCCTCGCGGTGGCACGGATGCGGGGCCTGGTCGTGGAATTGGTGGTGTTGCCCGAGCTGGTCGGCACCGACCGCCGGGAGTTGGCCGAGCAGGCCCAGTCCGCGATCGTTGCGGCCACCGGTGCTTCGCCGGGCCACCAGGCTTCGCCGGAGCACCGCAGCGCACACGACCTCGCCGCATGACACCCGTGAGTGCTTTCGGGTGCTGTAGAGGCTGTTTTGGAGGTGACCGTCCGCGGTTCGGTAGGGCGGGCGTCTGAGTGCCGCTCTTCGAGCTCCGGCGCGGCCGTTGTCGCAGGTCAGATGTCGTGAGTGCGAAAACCGGTTCTTACCGGCTTCGCCACTCACGACTGGCGGGCTGGGCACCGCGCTGGCCACGATCGTCGCCGCCGCTGCGCACAGCAGCCTGTGCTGCTCGTCGCCCGTGTGGTGCAAGGGCTGGGTGGCGGGGTGCTCATCGTCGCGCTCTACGTGGTGATCGGTCGGGTCTTTCAGGAGGAGCACCGGCCTGCGGCGTTCGCCGCGATGTCGTCGGCGTGGCGGTCGCCGCGCTGACCACCGGGGCCGTGCCGACCAGGGGCGTCGTGCCGCTGGATCTGGCGCTGCTGGCCGGTGCCGTGCTGGCCGGTTTGCTGCTCGTCCGCTCGGGTCGTGCGCAAACGTCCTGACCTGCGCCTTCCGCCGGACCGAGGGGTGGCCGCCGGGGCGGCTGCATTACCCTGGACAGCGCGATGACTTACCTCGACCACGCTGCCACGACACCGATGCGGCCAGGGGCGGTCGCAGCGATGAGCGAGGCGTTGACCAGGATCGGCAACGCCTCGTCCCTGCACACCTCGGGTCGCCGGGCACGCCGCGCCGTGGAGGAGTCGCGGGAGGACGTCGCCGATGCGCTGGGGGCCCGGCCGTCGGAGGTGCTGTTCACCGCGGGCGGGACCGAGAGCGACAACTTGGCGGTCAAGGGGATCTTCTGGGCGCGTCGGGCCGCGGATCCCACCCGGCGCCGCGTCCTCGCCTCGACCGTCGAGCACCACGCGGTGCTGGACGCCGTCGAGTGGCTGGCCGAGCACGAGGGTGCCGAGGTGACTTGGCTGGCAGCCGACTCGAACGGCCGGGTGCGCCCGGAGGTGTTCGAGGCGGCTCTCGCGGAGAACCCGGACGACGTGGCGTTGGCCACCGTCATGTGGGCCAACAACGAGGTCGGCACCGTCAACGCGATCTCGGAGCTGTCCGCGATTGCCGACCGCTGCGGGGTGCCGCTGCACACTGATGCCGTGCAGGCCGTCGAGACATTGCCGGTGGACTTCGCGGCCTCCGGGGTCGCGGCACTGACCATGACCGGACACAAGGTCGGCGGCCCGTACGGGGTCGGTGTGCTGCTGCTGTCGCGGGACGTCAAGTGCACCCCGGTGCTGCACGGCGGCGGCCAGGAGCGTGAGGTGCGGTCCGGGACCCTCGACACCCCTGGAGTGCTGGGGTTGGCGTCGGCCGTGCGCGAGGCGGTCGGCGCGCGCGAATCGCAGGCGCCTCAGTTGACCAAGCTGCGCGACGAGCTGATCGCCGGCGTGCGCGCCGTGGTGCCGGACGTGGTGCTCAACGGCGATCCAGGGCACGACGTCGTGGGCGGTGGACCGTCCCGGTTGCCCGGCAACGCGCACTTCACGTTCCCCGGCTGTGAGGGCGACAGCCTGCTGATGTTGTTGGATGCCAAGGGGATCGAGTGCTCCACCGGCTCCGCCTGCACCGCGGGGGTCTCGGAGCCCAGCCACGTGCTGCTGGCGATGGGGGCGGACCCGAAGGCCGCGCGCGGGTCGCTGCGCTTCTCGCTGGGGCACACTTCGACCGCGGCCGATGTACAGGCACTCACCGAGGCGATCGGGCCGGTGGTGCAACGAGCGCGTAGCGCCGGCCTGCCCGGGTTGCGCCGATCTTCGGCGGGGTCGACGACCGCCGCCACGGAGGTGTGAGGCGTGCGAGTACTGGCAGCCATGAGCGGCGGGGTCGATTCCGCCGTCGCCGCCGCGCGAGCGGTCGCGGCGGGCCACGACGTGGTCGGCGTGCACCTGGCGCTGTCGGCGAAGCCCGGCACGCTGCGCACCGGCGCCCGCGGGTGCTGCACCATCGAGGACTCCCGGGACGCCCGCCGCGCCGCGGACCTGCTGGGCATCCCGTTCTACGTGTGGGACTTCGCGGAGCGGTTCACCGAGGCGGTCATCGAAACCTTCGTCGGCGAGTACGCCGCGGGCCGCACCCCGAACCCGTGCCTGACCTGCAACGAGAAGATCAAGTTCGAGGCGCTGCTGGAGAAGGCCATGGCGCTGGGCTTCGACGCGGTCTGCACCGGGCACTACGCCCGACTGTCCATCGTGGACGGTGTGCCGGAGCTGCGGCGCAGCCGGGACGACGGCAAGGACCAGTCCTACGTGCTGGCCTCGCTGACCGCGGAGCAGCTGCGGCACTCGATGTTCCCGCTCGGCGACTCGCTGAAGTCCGAGGTGCGCGTCGAGGCCGCCGAGCGCGACCTGGCGGTGGCCAAGAAGCCGGACAGCCACGACATCTGCTTCATCCCGGACGGCGACACCAAGAAGTTCCTGGAGACCAAGCTCGGGCAGACGCCGGGCAAGCTGGTGGACGCCGAAACCGGCGCGGTGCTCGGCGAGCACACCGGCGTGCACGGGTTCACCGTGGGCCAACGCAAGGGGCTCGGCATCGACGCCCCGGCCTCGGACGGCCGGCCGCGCTACGTGCTTTCGCTGGAGCCGGTGTCCGGGACCGTCCAGGTGGGTTCCGCGGATCGGCTGTCGGTCAGCGAGATCGACGCGAAGCGGCCCATCTGGCCGTCCGAGCGGCCGTTGGACGGTCCGACGGAATGCGTGATCCAGGTCCGGGCCCACGGCGGCACGGCCGAGGCGGTCGCCGAGGCCGACGAGGACGGCATCCGAGTCCAGCTCCGCCAGCCGCTGCGCGGTGTCGCTCCGGGGCAGGCGATCGTCCTCTACCACCCGGACGCCGCGGGAGACCTCGTCCTCGGCAGCGGCCTCATCTCCGCCACCCGCTAGCGGTCGCAGTCCTGATCAAGAGCGCTCGACGAGCTCGGCCAGGTGCTGCGGGTGGGCTGGTTAGCCGTGGATGCTGATAGTTCACCGCTGGTGCGCTACCGGCGACGAATCGAGCTGGTCGGTGCACCACCGGGCGATGGCCGCCCGGCCCGCAGTCCTTCGGTAGATGCTCGCGTTAACGCGCCGCTTCACGGTCACGACCCCGATGCGTAGTCGCGGAGGCTGATCGCGTTGGCGGCGTGCTGGATCTCCTTGGGCAGGCCGCTGGTCCGGGGCAGGTAGCGCATCAGGCGGAACGCCTGGTTGCGAAGCCACAGGCCGGTGGCGGTCTTCGGGATCAGCGTTTTCGCGCTGTCCGTCGCGATCTTCTGGTTCAGCGTCACGTAGTTCCGCATTTCTGCCTCGTAGCGGCGGAACGCGGTGCGGTAGTCCCCGTCGGTGGCGAGCAGTTCGCCGGCCAGCACGTATGCGCCGACCAGCGCGAGGCTGGAGCCCTGGCCGGACAGCGGGGACGGGCAGTAGCCCGCGTCGCCGACCAGCACCACGCGTCCGCGCGTCCAGTCGTCGAGGCGGATCTGGGCGATCGAGTCGAAGTAGAAGTCCGGTGCGCGGCGTGCGGCGTCGAGCAGGCGGGGCGCGATCCAGCCCTCGTCGGCGAAAGCCTTGTCCAGCAAGGCGATCTGGGTCTGCGGGTCGCGGGGGTCGAAGCGCAGTTCCGGTGATTTGAAGCCGAGGATCGCCTTAGCCCCGGTGTCGGTTCGCGCCTGGTACAAGCCCGCCACCTTGCCGGGTGTGTTGCGGATCGTGGTCCAGCGGTCCAGGTCGAGGAAGTTGTCGGTGCTGAAGATCGAGACGTGGTAGCCGAGGTAGCGGCGGAAACCGGGCTCCGGGCCGAACGCCAGCCGCCGGACGTTGGAGTGCAGCCCGTCGGCGCCGACCACGAGGTCGAATTCGCGCGGCGCGTGGTGCTCGAAGGTCACGCGAACGCCGTCGGCGCCCTGGTCGATGGCGGTGATGGAGTCGCCGAAGAGGTACTCGGTTCCGCTGGTGCGCTCGTGCAGGATCCGGGTGAGCGTGCCGCGCATGATCTCGATGTCGCGTTCGCCGCCGAACAGTTCGTCCATGCGGACTTCGGCCACCGACCGGCCCGCCGCACCGACGACGGTCATGCCCCTCATGCCGGTGCGAGCATTCTGCAGTTCGGCCAGGATGCCCATCCGCTCGGCCACCTCGACCGATGCGCCACGCACGTCGACGGCGTAGCCGCCGTCGCGCATCGCGGGTGCGCGCTCCACCACGGTCGGGTTGAAACCGTGCTTGCGCAGCCAGAACGCCAGCGCCGGCCCGGCGATGCTGGCACCGGAGATCAGGATGTTCTTTGTCATGGGGCTAAGCTAGCCCGCTACTTACCGGTCGACAAGTAACTTACCGGTCGGCAAGCAGTAGGATCGGCTGGAAGGAGGACGCCGATGCCGAGGACACGGGTCGACACCAGGGCGGAGATCCGCGCGGTCGCCGCGGAGCTGTTCGCCCGCCAGGGGTTCGAGAAGACGAGCCTGCGGGAGGTCGCCGAGCGGCTCGGCATCACCAAAGCCGCGCTGTACTACCACTTCCCGTCCAAGGCGGACCTGATGCGCGGCATCGTGCAGCCTTTCGTCGACGAGATCGAGGACCTGCTGGCGGACCGCGAGGCGGCCGCGGAGGTCGATCCTCGCCAGTTCCTGGCCGACTACTTCGACGTGGTCCTGCGGTACCGGCAGGTTTTCGAGCTGGTCCTGCGGGACGTCTCGGCGTTGGCGCAGCTCGATCTGATGCAGCAGATGCTCGCCTGGCGCAACCGCGTCTACGCGTTGCTGGTCGGCCCCGACGCATCACCTGCGCAGATCGCTCGGGCGACCGTCGCGATCGGTGGGTTGCAGGACTGCGCGACAACCGAAGGGCCGCCCGAGGAATTCCGCGACGCCGCCCTGGAAGCGGCGATTGCCGCGTTGAGCAAGTGACAGCACCTCTGCGCGTCGACAGAATGTGCGCATGACTTCACTGCATGTCGCGGAAAGGGGCGACGGAGCGCGCGCGATCTTCGTGCACGGTTCGGGCACTTGGGCGGCGCACGAGGTTTTCGGGTTCGGTGCCCAACTCCCGCTGGCCGGCGAATTCCGGCTCGTTCTCCCGGATCGGCGGGGCTACGGGGGCAGCCCGGACGTCGAACGCAGCGACTACGAGCAGGACGCCGACGACATCGCCGAGTTGCTCGACGGCGGAGCGCACCTGGTGGGGCACTCTTCCGGCGGCGTGGTCGCGATGCTGGCCGCCTCGCGGAACCCGGAGTCGGTTCTTTCCCTGACGCTCATCGAACCGGCTTGCTTTCAGCTCGCCGCGGATGCGCCGTTGGTCGCTGAGGCGTTGGAGCGCAACCAGGACGCGATCGCGTCGGTGCCGCCCGAACTGTCCGACGAGGACCTTGTTCGGCTCAACTTCGAGTCCGTGGGCTTCGAAGCGCCGCCGGTGACGCCGGAGCTCGTGCGGGCGACGCGTACCGCGCTGCGCGAGATACCGGCTTGGGGAGCACAGATCCCGGTCGAACCCCTCGCTGCGGCGGCCTGGCCGACGAGGGTGGTCACTGGGACCTGGGACGACGCGCCGCGGGCGTACCGCGAGCACGGAGGCGAGCCGATCATGGAGTGCGCGCGTGTGACAGCGCGGCGCATCAACGCCGGTCACCTGGAGGTGCCGGGCGCGTCGCACTGGCCGCACAGCCAGCGGCCCGATGTCGTCAACGACGCACTGCGCGAGTTGTGGCGCGCTGACGGCCTAGTGCGTAGCGCGGTTCGCGGGTAGTGTCTCCCGGCGTACGGGATTTCCGCAATTTCAATGGAAATCAGGGCTCTGATTTCCATTGAAATTGCGGCACCGTGCACCACACCAGCACCGTGAACTGGGGAGGTCCTGTGCTCGATCTTCGGGCCAGCACGGTCGCAGACGTGTTGCGGCGCAGCGCCGCGCGAGTCCCGGACCGCGAGGCTCTGCGGTTCGTCGACAGTGCTGGGCAGGAATGGGTTTGGACCTATGCCGAACTCGACGCTGCGGTTACCCGCGCCGCCGGGGTGTTGCTGGCCGCCGGGGCGAACCAGGGCGACCGGATCGCGGCTTACGGCAAGAACTCCGACGCCTACCTGATCGGATTCCTCGCCTGCGCGCGGGCAGGCCTGGTGCACGTGCCGATCAACTACAACCTGACCTCGGGCGAGCTGGGCTACCTGCTGGAGCAGTCGGGAAGCAGCATCGCGCTGGTGGATCCTGCATTGGCCGACAAGCTCGCCGAAGTCCGTCCCGGCACCGCGGTCGAGCGCGTGATCCCGCTGCGCGACAGCGCGGATTCGCTGCTGGCGCAGTGCATCGACGGCCCGTTGCCGGAGTTGGACGTCGACGTCGCCGTCGCCGACGATGCGCTGGTCCAGCTGCTCTACACCTCGGGCACGACCTCGCAGCCCAAGGGCGCGATGATGACGCATCGCGCGCTGCTGCACGAGTACGTGTCCTGCGTGGTCGCGCTGGATTTTCGCGAAGACGATCTGCCGCTGCATGTGATGCCGCTGTACCACTCGGCGCAGATGCACGTGTTCCTCCTGCCGCAGCTGATGATCGGCTCCACCAACGCGCTGGTGGAAGTGCCGTAGCCGGGCGACATCCTGCGGCGGATCGAGGAGGAGCGGATCAGCGCGTTCTTCGCCGCGCCAACGGTTTGGGTGGCGCTGGCCAACTACTCCGACTTCGCCACCCGCGACCTGAAGACGCTGCGCAAGGCCTACTACGGCGCCTCGATCATGCCCGGGCCGGTGTTGCAGCGGTTGCGCGATCAGCTGCCGGAGCTGGGGTTCTACAACTGCTTCGGGCAGTCCGAGATCGCTCCACTTGCGACGGTGCTGCGCCCGGAGGAGCACGACGGCCGGATTCCGCCGGGCGGCCCGTGCTGTTCGTGGAGGCGAAGGTCGTCGACGAGCAGGGCGAGGAGGTCGCGCCGGGGGAGCTGGGCGAGATCGTCTACCGGTCGCCGCAGCTGTGCACCGGGTACTGGGACAAGTCCGCGGAGACCGCCGAGGCGTTCCGCGGCGGCTGGTTCCACTCCGGCGACCTGGTGCGACGCGACTCGGAGGGCTACTGCTTCGTCGTCGACCGGATCAAGGACGTGATCAACACCGGTGGCGTGCTGGTCGCATCCCGCGAGGTGGAGGACGCGCTGTACACGCACCCGGCGGTGGCCGAAGTGGCGGTGATCGCGGTGACCGATCCGAAGTGGATCGAGCGCATCGCGGCGGTGGTGGTCGCCAAGGCCGAGTTGACGGAGGCGGAACTGCTGGAGCACGCGCGCGGCAGCCTGGCCGGCTTCAAGGTGCCGAAGGAGATCCGCCTCGTCGACGACCTGCCGCGCAACAGCTCAGGCAAGCTCCTCAAACGCGTCCTGCGCGACGAGCTCACCGACTGATCGCAGCTTCGTTTTGGCTGGTCAAGGACCGTGAGTGGTTCTGGGCGCGATAGCACCCGAAAACGCTCACGGGCGCTGAGCCGCGTTGGCTGTGCCCCGTCGGGCGGCGCGCGGCGGGCTGTCGATAATGGCGGGGTGAGTGACGCACCTTGGGGCCCTGGGATCGCCACAGCCATCGGATCGATGCCCGGGGCCGATCCGGTCGAGGCGGCGCGCACTGTCGTCGGCGAACTGCCCGACTTGACGCCCTTCCCGGAGCTGCCGGGGCGCGGCGTCGGTGCCGATATCCTCGGCCGCACCGCCGGGCTGCTGGTCGACCTCGCCGTCGAAGTGGTGCCGTCGGGCTACCGGGTAGCCTCCCGCCCCGGCCGGGACCACCAGCGCGCCATCGACCTGATGCGCTGGGACCTGGACGCCGTGGAGCAAGCGGCCGCCGAAGCGGGCGCTCCGCGGGCGGTGAAGGTGCAGGCGGCGGGCCCGTGGACGCTGTCGGCCGGGATCGAGCTGCACCGCGGACACCGGGTGCTGACCGACCAGGGCGCGCTGCACGACTTCACGGAGTCGCTGACCGAAGGCCTGATCGCGCACTCCGAACAGGTCGCCGCTCGCACCGGCGCCAGGGTCGTCGTCCAGCTCGACGAGCCGTCGTTGCCCGCAGTGCTGGCGGGGTCGCTGCCTACGCCCTCCGGTTACGGCAAGGTGTCCGCGGTCCCGGAACCGGACGCGCAACGCGTGCTGGCCGAGATGATCGAGAAGCTCGCGGCCGCAACGGGTTCGCCGGTCGTGGTGCACTGCTGCGCGGTCCGCCCGCCGGTCGCGATGCTGCGCCGGGCCGGCGCCGGGGCTATCGCGCTGGACGCCACCAGGCTCGGTGACGTGTCCGGTTCGTTCGCCGACGAACTGGGGGAGGCCTGGGAAGAGGGCACCACGTTGTTCCTCGGACTGGTCCCGAGCACGGAGCTGACGGGCGAAGCCCGCCTCCGCCGAATCGCCCAACCCGCGTTCGACCTGGCCTCCCGCCTCGGCTTCGCCCGCCGGGCGCTGGCCGAGCGCAGCGTGCCGACCCCGACCTGCGGCCTCGCGGGAGCGACACCGGCCTGGACGCGCCGCGCGATCAGCCTCACCCGCGACCTCGCCAACCTCTTCGCCGACGAAGCCGAGCAGTAGCGAACCGCCCACCGCAGCGTGATCGATCGCCTTTGTTTGTCCACTTTGGACTCGCGTTTCGATCCGCGGGCAGCTGGTTGCTGGGTGGGTTTGCTTTCTTGTCGGTGCGTGTTTTCGGAATCCGCAGTGTGGAAGTCGTTGCGCTGGTAGGAAGAACTCGTGGGCGGTCATTGCATCAGCGAGCTCGAGCGGGCCGAGTGGATTCGGCGGAGCACCATCCAGGAGGCTGCGTGCCTGACCTTCGTGCGGGGCGACGGCGTCGGTGAGGTGGCTGCGGACTTCGGTGCCGTCGCCGGGTTCGGTCGGCCGCTGGACATCGACGACTTCTGCGAGGAAGCCTTCGCCCACCAGGAGAAATACCCCATGATCGCGCTTCGGCAGGTCGGCGGCTGGGTGCTCGTGGTCGAGGACAGCGGTCGGCAGGGGCAGCGGCCGGAAGTGCTGCGCCAGGCCGCGCGGCAGGCCGCCGTCTCGGTGTTCTGGGACGCGAGCGCGCTCACCCGCTTCTCGCATGCGGTGCTCGGCGATGTCCGGACCTCGTTCGAGGCGGTGCTGCCGGAGTACCGGGAGGGCAGCCGGCCGGACGAGCTGGAAGTCGTCCGCGCCGGATTGCCCTGGTCACAGGCCGATCCGGTGGCGCTGATGCTGGCCTTGGCCGGGCGGCTGACCGGGCTGTCGCCGACCCCGGACTGGCTCGTCGGCGACTTCCAGACCTTCCCGGTCGCGCCGTGGCCCGACGACCTGGTAGGGGAGCCGAATCCGCTGGACGAAATCGCCGGCTACCCGCCCGAACTGGTCGCGGCGCTGCGCCTGGCCGCCGAGCCCGATCGGCGACGGGCCGTCGCCGTGGCTGCGCGGCACGTGGTCGCCACTGTCGGCTGTGTCGACCACCCCGTCGTGCGGCGGACCCTGTCATCCCTGATCAGAGGGGGTTGGATCGACCGCGGTGCGCTCGGCGCGGTGGTCCGGGAATGGTCCTGGCAGAGCACCTGGAGCCGCCCGTGCAGCAAGATCCGCAACCAGCTGCGCGCGGTCGAGGCGTTGCGGCAGGCAACTCACGAGGATGCGCTGACCGCGCTGGCCGGGGTGCTGGTCGGGGCGCGGCAGGTGCGCGGGGTGGAGGCGGGTGAGCTCGCGCGCATCGTCGCCGCCGAACTCGCGGACCGGTGAGTCCGCGGGATCGGCCCCGAAGACAGCACGGTACCCGGCACAATGGTGGGCATGTTCAGGTTCCTCCGCCGTCGCAACGCCGAAGCCCCGGACAACGCCGAGACCGCTGAGCCGGTCGATGTCCACGCCGAGGCGGCTGATCGCGCCACGCGGTTCTGGCAGCGGTGGGACGACCTGCTGCCGGAGATCGCCTCCGCGCTCGGCGACAGCGTGCCGCAGCGGATCGAGAGCCTGGTGGCCGAAGCCCTCGCCGAGGTGCACCCGAACCTGACCTTCGCCATCGAGCACGGCGAGAAGGCGGTGTACGCGCTGGTCATCAGCGCCCAGGCCGACCCCGAACTGCGCCCCTATACGGACGCCTGGATGGCCGCCGCCCCGGCCGCCGACACGCTTTGGGAGTACCACGACTCCGTACCCCCGGTGCCGGACCCGACCGACGTCACCGTGAACCTGCGGGGCGAGAAGTACCCGCTGGCCGACGTGCGGGTCGTCGCCCAGGTCGACGACGCCGAGGGGGTGGTCGACGTCGCCGTCTACCACCCCGGCTTCAGCGGGCTGGCGGAGAACGCGCGCCGGGCGCTGACGTTCCTGCCGCTGGACGCGACCCTCGGCGAGCGGCTGGCGGCCGACCGGCTGGGCCGGGTGGAGACCGCGGAACTGGAACCCGAAGGCGCGATCGGTCTGCTGGAGCTCCGCGAACTGGTCCGCGAACTCGACCGCACCGCATCGGCGCCGACCGAGTCGTGAGTGGCGAAGCCGGTTCTTGCCGGATTGACCGCTCACGACGAGTCGTGCGTGCTGTTGTCGGGGACGCTCGCTAGTCTCGGGTCGTGACCAGCAAGGATGTGGACCGGGACTCCGCCGCGAACGACACCGCGGCCACCGCCGAGGAGGTCGTGCCCAGCGACCCCGCCGCGGGCCGCGCGGCGGAAGGCGTCGAAGACGTGCCCGCCGAGGTGCGCGAGCGGTACGCGGAGCTGGCCGAGGAAGTCCGCGGCCACCAGTTCCGCTACTACGTGCTGGACTCGCCGACGATCTCCGACGGCGAGTTCGACGGGCTGTTCGCGCAACTGCAGGAGATGGAGGCCGAGCACCCCGCGCTGCAGGCGCCGGACTCGCCGACGCAGGTGGTGGGCGGCACCTTTTCCACCGAGTTCACCCCGGTCGCGCACCTGGAACGGATGCTGAGCCTGGACAACGCGTTCAGCACCGAGGAGCTGCAGGTCTGGGTCGACCGGGTGGAGCGCGAGGTAGGCACCGACGTGCACTACCTGTGCGAGCTGAAGATCGACGGCCTGGCGATCAACCTGCTGTACCGGGACGGGCGGCTGGAGCGCGCCCTGACCCGCGGCGACGGCCGCACCGGCGAGGACGTGACGCTCAACGTCCGCACCATGGGCGATGTGCCGGAGCAGCTGACCGGGACCGACGAGTTCCCGGTGCCGGCGCTGGTGGAGGTCCGCGGCGAGGTGTTCTTCCGCGTCGACGAGTTCGCGGAGCTCAACGCCAAGCTCGTCGAGGCGGGCAAGCCCCCGTTCGCCAACCCGCGCAACTCCGCCGCCGGGTCGCTGCGGCAGAAGGACCCGCGGATCAGCCGCAGCCGACCGCTGCGGTTGATCTGCCACGGCCTGGGCAAGCGGGACGGCTTCGAACCGAACCGCCAGTCCGAGTCCTACGCCGCGCTGAAGGCGTGGGGCCTGCCGGTGTCCGGACGCACCGTCGTGTTGTCCACTATGGACGAATTGGTCGGGCACATCGACTACTGGGGCAAGCACCGCGACTCCGCTGAGCACGAGATCGACGGCATCGTCATCAAGGTCGACGAGGTCCCGTTGCAGCGCCGGCTCGGCACCACCTCCCGCGCGCCGCGCTGGGCCATCGCCTACAAGTACCCGCCGGAGCAGGCCACCACGAGGCTGCTGGACATCCAGGTCAACGTCGGCCGCACCGGCCGGGTCACGCCGTTCGCCGTGATGGAGCCGGTGAAGGTCGCCGGGTCCACGGTGTCGATGGCGACCCTGCACAACGCCGACGAGGTGCGCCGCAAGGGCGTGCTGATCGGCGACCGCGTGGTGATCCGCAAGGCCGGCGACGTGATCCCCGAGGTGCTGGGCCCGGTGGTCGACGTGCGCACCGGCGACGAGCGCGAGTTCGTCATGCCCGCCGTGTGCCCGGAGTGCGGGTGGCCGCTGTCGCAGCAGAAGGAAGGCGACGTCGACCTGCGCTGCCCGAACGCCCAGGGCTGCCCCGGTCAGCGCCGCGAGCGGCTGTTCTACCTGGCCAGCCGGAAGGTCCTGGACATCGACGCGCTCGGCTACGAGGCGGCGAACGCGCTGCTGGCGGCCGGGGTGGTGGAGGACGAGGGCGACATCTTCGACCTCGACGAGCCGAAGCTGCTCAAGACGCCGCTGTTCCGCAACAAGGAAGGCGACCTGTCGGCCAACGGCGCCAAGCTCCTCTTGAACCTGAACACGGCCAAGGAGAAGCCGCTGTGGCGGGTGCTGGTGGGGCTGTCGATCCGGCACGTCGGGCCGACCGCCGCGCAGGCGCTGGCCCGCGAGTTCGGCTCGCTGGACCGGATCGAGGCGGCGTCCGAGGAGGAGCTCGCCGCCGCAGACGGCGTCGGGCCGACGATCGCCACCGCGGTGCGCGAGTGGTTCGAGGTCGACTGGCACCGCGAGGTGGTGCGTAAGTGGCGGGCCGCCGGGGTGCGAATGGCCGACGAGCGCGACGAGTCGATCCCGCGCACCCTCGAAGGCCTGTCGATCGTGGTCACCGGCACACTGCAGACGTTCTCCCGCGACGAGGCCAAGGAGCTGATCATGGCCCGCGGCGGGCGGGCGGCCGGTTCGGTGTCGAAGAAGACCGCCTTCGTAGTGGTCGGCGACTCGCCGGGCTCGAAATACGACAAGGCCATGCAGCTCAAGGTTCCGGTGCTGAACGAGAACGGCTTCCGGGTGCTGCTGGACGACGGTCCGGAGGCCGCCGCCGAGGTCGCGCTGCCGGCCGAGGAGGAGTGACGCCGTGAGAGCCTGTCGGCGAATGCCGTCCGCGCCTTTGGAAGCGGCGTAGCCGCTTGCATTCACCTTGCCAAGACGACCGTTGGCGGGTTCTGAGAGGTTTTCTGGTGAGGACGGCCCCTCCGCCGCGTATTGGACCATACGTCAGGAGGGGCACCCGCAGTCCAGGGAACCGCTCTCAGGTTCCGCTAAGCGACAACCCACCCAGACCATTCGCCAACAGGCTCTGAGCTGAGTCCTTCGGGCCGTTGCGGCGGCCTGGAGGACTCACCCCTTCGATTTCAATGGAAATTGCGGACTTGAGAGGTTGAGTGCGGCGTGCTCAGCCGTCGAGGACGACCGAGACGATGCCGGCCAGGTGGGCCAGGCGGGCGAGCTCCGCGGTGCGGAACATCGGGCCTCCCGGGCGGCCCGCCAGCAGCACCCGGTCCGGCTTTCCGATCGGCGTCGCCGCCAGCTCGGTGCCGAGCTCCTTCCAGGTGTCCGGTACCCAGTCCTCGTCGTCGTCCAGGATCGTCGCCCGCGGCAGCGGCAGCCACGGCAGCTCCAGGTAGCCCTCTTGCGGGGCCGAGGTGCTGGCGGCCAGCTGCTCCGCCCCGCCCGAGCGGTGCCCGAAGATGATCGCCCAACCAGATCGGATGATCTTGGGGACGCCCTCGGCGAAGATCTGCAACCCGCGCCCCGGCTCGGCCGCGATCTCCTCGACGAGCTCCAGCTCGCGGTGCGTGTCCAGCACGCCCGCGTAGGGCCGGACCGCATCGACCTCGACGCCGTAGACCGACTCGGCCGCGGTGATCAGCACATCGGGCAACCGACCGGAGGGCAGCTCCACGACCAGGTCGTCGATCGCCACGCCGTTGCTGCGCTCGACCACGTCGACGCTGAGGATGTCGGCACCGATCTCGCCGAGCGCGCTCGCCACCGACCCGAGGTTGCCGGGCCGGTCCGGTATCTGCACCCGGATGAGGAAGGACACCGGACTCAACGCCTCCAGCTTCGTGCGCGACACCTCGCCGGCCGCGCTGCTCACCACCGCACCTGGCCGCGTTACCGCGGCCCCTGGTGCGAGGAACTGGCACTGAAATTGTGTCAGACGCCGCGCCCCACCGGTGCCCCCGGCGTCCACGGAGTGGAAAGACCTGCTGTTTCCCGCCGTACCGTCGTTCTGTAGTTGCCTCGTCGCTGCAAGTGTTGCCGCTGTGTCGCGAGACCGCGGCCGCGGACCTCCCCCCGGCGGCCGGACCCAGGCACCGCCATAGACTGAGCGGTACCCGTGAAACCGGACATGACCAGGGAGCCTTCGCAGTGTCCAAGATCTCCCGCGACGAGGTCGCGCACCTCGCCGGCCTGGCGCGGCTGGCTGTCACCGAGGCGGAGCTCGAAACCTTCGCCGGCCAGCTCGACCAGATCCTCGATGCGGTGGCCAAGGTGGGCGAGGTCGCTGCGGACGACATCCCGCCGACGTCCCACGCCGTGCCGGTGACAAACGTTTTCCGCGAGGACGAGGTGCGGCCGGGCCTGTCGCGCGAGCAGGCGCTCGCCGCGGCGCCGGCCGTCGAAGAAGACCGGTTCCGCGTGCCGCGGATTCTCACCGAGGAGGCCTGATGACGTCGACCGTATCCGGCGGCAGCCTGACCGGGCTGACCGCATCCGATCTCGCCGCCAAGCTGCAGGCGGGCGAGGTCACGTCGGTCGAGGTGACGCAGGCGCACTTGGACCGGATCGCCGCCGTCGATTCGGAGGTGCACGCCTTCCTGCACGTCGACGCCGACGGCGCGCTGGCCGCCGCGCGGCGGGTTGACGAGGATCGCGCCGCCGGGAACGTCACGTCGCCGCTGGCCGGCGTGCCGCTGGCGCTCAAGGACGTGCTGACCACCACCGACATGCCCACCACCTGCGGCTCCAAGATGCTGGAGGGCTGGGTCCCGCCGTACGACTCGACCGTGACGCGCCGGTTGCGCGAGGCGGGCGTGGTCATCCTCGGCAAGACGAACATGGACGAGTTCGCGATGGGCTCGTCGACCGAGAACTCCGCGTACGGCCCGACCCGCAACCCGTGGGACCTGGAGCGCATCCCCGGCGGTTCCGGCGGAGGTTCGTCGGCGGCGCTGGCCGCGTTCGAGGCGCCGCTGGCGATCGGCACCGACACCGGCGGCTCGATCCGCCAGCCCGGCGCGGTGACCGGCACGGTCGGCGTCAAGCCGACTTACGGAGGCGTCTCCCGCTACGGCCTCGTCGCGTTCTCCTCCTCGCTGGACCAGCCCGGTCCCTGCGCCCGCACGGTGCTGGACGCCGCGCTGCTGCACGAGGTGATCGCCGGGCACGACCCGATGGACTCGACCTCTATCAACCAGCCGGTGCCGCAGGTCGTCACCGCCGCCGAGCAGGGCGCTTCGGGCGGCCTGCAGGGCGTGCGCGTCGGCGTGGTCCGCGAGTTCTCCGGCGACGGCTACCAGCCGGGCGTGCAGCGGGCCTTCGACGCCGCCGTCAAGCAGCTGTCCGCGTTGGGCGCGGAGGTCATCGAGGTTTCCTGCCCGCACTTCAACTACGCGCTGCCGGCGTACTACCTGATCGCGCCGAGCGAGTGCTCCTCCAACCTGGCCCGCTTCGACGCGATGCGCTACGGCCTGCGCGTGGGTGACGACGGGGCGCGCAGCGCGGAGGAAGTCATGTCGCTGACCCGCGAGGCCGGGTTCGGGCCAGAGGTGAAGCGGCGAATCATGCTCGGCACCTACGCGCTGTCGTCGGGCTACTACGACGCCTACTACGGCCAGGCACAGAAGGTGCGGACGCTGATCACCCGCGACTTCACCGCCGCCTTCGAGCAGGTCGACGTGTTGGTGTCGCCCACCACGCCGACCACCGCGTTCAAGATCGGCGAGCGGGTCGACGACCCGATGGCGATGTACCTCGCGGACCTGTGCACCATCCCGTCCAACCTGGCCGGCAACGCCGCCATGAGCGTCCCGTGCGGACTGTCCGAAGAGGACGGTCTGCCGGTCGGGTTGCAGATCATGGCCCCGGCGATGGCCGACGAGTGGCTGTACCGGGTCGGCGCGGCCTACGAGGCGGCGCGCAACGCGAGCCAGGACGGCCCGCTCATCAACCGTGTTCCCCGGCTGGAGGTCGCGCGATGAACCCGAAGATCAAGGCAGCGTTCCAACTCGCCTCCGTGCTCTCGGCCGGCCTCGGGCTGCGGGCGAGCTTCCGCGCGGCGCGGGAGAAGAACGACAAGCTCGCGCTGGCGGACGCGATCATCACCGCGCTCGGGCTGATCACCGGCACCGCCCTGGTCGTGCGGGCGCTGCGCAAGGGGGAGGACGACAAGTGACCGCCGTCGCCGAGATCATGGACTACGACGAGGTCCTCGCGCGGTTCGACCCGGTGCTCGGGCTCGAAGTGCACGTGGAGCTGTCCACCCGGACGAAGATGTTCTGCGGCTGCGCCAACGCCTTCGGCGCCGAGCCGAACACCCAGGTCTGCCCGGTGTGCCTGGGCCTGCCGGGCTCGCTGCCGGTGGTCAACGGCAAGGCCGTGGAGGCGGCCATCCGGATCGGGCTGGCGCTGAACTGCCAGGTCGCCGAGTGGTGCCGGTTCGCCCGGAAGAACTACTTCTACCCGGACATGCCGAAGAACTTCCAGACCTCGCAGTACGACGAGCCGATCGTGCACGACGGCTACCTCGACGTGGTGCTGGACGACGGCGAGATCTTCCGGGTCGATATCGAGCGGGCCCACATGGAGGAGGACACCGGTAAGTCCTCGCACATGGGCGGCAGCACCGGCCGCATCCACGGCGCGGAGTACTCCCTGCTGGACTACAACCGCGCCGGGGTGCCGCTGATCGAGATCGTCACCAAGCCGATCGTCGGCGCCGGGGAGCGGGCTCCCGAGGTCGCGCGCGCCTACGTTACGGCGCTGCGGGATCTGCTGCGCGCGCTGGACGTTTCCGACGTGCGGATGGACCAGGGTTCGCTGCGCTGCGACGCGAACGTGTCGCTGATGCCGAAGGGCACCGCGGAGTTCGGCACCCGCACCGAGACGAAGAACGTCAACTCGCTGCGCAGCGTGGAGCGCGCGGTGCACTTCGAGATGCGGCGGCACGCCGCGGTGCTGGCCTCCGGCGGCTCGATCCTGCAGGAGACGCGGCACTTCGACGAGTCCACCGGCACCACGTCGGCGGGCCGCCGCAAGGAGACCTCGGAGGACTACCGCTACTTCCCGGAGCCCGACCTGGTGCCGGTCGCGCCCTCCCGCGAGTGGGTCGCGGAGCTGGCCAAGACCCTGCCCGAGCTGCCGTGGGAGCGGCGTAAGCGCGCGCAGGAGGACTGGGGCCTGTCCGACGAGGAGCTGCGCGACCTGGTCAACGCCGGGGCGCTGGAGCTGGTGGCGCAGACCGTCGACGCGGGCGCGCCCTCCGGCGACGCCCGGTCCTGGTGGGTTTCGTACCTGGCGCAGCAGGCCAACACCCGCGGCGTCGAGCTCGCCGACCTGGAGATCACCCCGAAGCAGCTGGCTCGGGTGATCGCACTGGTCGCCGAGGGCAAGCTGACCAACAAGCTGGCCCGGCAGGTCGTCGACGGGGTGCTCGCCGGTGAGGGCGAGCCGGACGACGTCGTCGCGGCGCGCGGCCTGGAGGTCGTGTCGGACGATTCGGCGCTGCAGTCCGCGATCGACGAGGCGCTGTCGGCGCAGCCGGACATCGCGGACAAGATCCGCGGCGGCAAGGTGCAGGCGGCGGGCGCGATCGTCGGCGCGGTCATGAAGGCCACCAAGGGCCAGGCCGACGCCAAGCGAGTCCGCGAGCTCGTCCTCGCGGCCTGCGGCCAGTAGGAACTGAGTGAAGGGTGCCTTCGGGCCGGCTTAGGGAGAGACCCGTGAGTGTTTTTGGGCGCTGTGGCACCCAAAAACACTCACGGGTCTCTCAGTCCTTGCCCGCGGAGCCGCCCGACGGGGGCTCGATGCGCAGGGCGCGGTCGTCGCTGGAGACCGGGCGACCGCCGTCCTTGTTCGCGGTGCCCAGCCAGATCAGGCCGTCCGGGCCGAGCGCCGCGGCGGAGAACCGGCCGTAGGTGTTTTCCATGACCTTCGTCGGCTGACCGGTGAAGGTGCCGTCCGGCGCCGGGTGCAAGGTGTACAGCGCGGCGGCATCGCGCAGCGCCACCACCACCATCGCCGGGTCGGCGGCGCAACCCGCCACACCCGGCCGCTCCGCCCAGGTCCACGCCGGCGAGCCCAGCGGCTTCCCGAGCTGTACCCGGTACAGGGCGTCCTGGCTGCCGCTGCGATCGGTCACCCAGTACATGCCCAGCGCGGGCGTGCCGCACAGGCCTGCCGGCTCGGTCAGCCCGCTGGCGACCACCGGCGACTTCGGGTCCGGATTGCCCACGGCCGGCTTGCCGGAACCGTCGATGCGCAGCACTTTGCCCGCCAGCGACTGCGGATTAGCGGCGCTGGCCGGGCTGCCCGCGTTGCCGGTGGCGACCAGCAGTGAGCCCTGGCCGTCGTCGAGCATCGCCCCGGCGTTGCCCGTCGAACCCTTCGGAATGCCGGTCAGCACCGCCTTGGGCCGGTCCCCGGCGGCGACCCGCACGACCTGGTTGTCGCCGCTGGTCGTGACGTAGGCGTAGAACAGCTCGTCCTCGTGGTAGGTGGGGGACAGCGCGAGCCCGGTGAGCCCGCCGCCGCCACTCGGATCGACCGGGATCCGGGCCAGCTCAACGGGTTTCGTGCCGCGCTGCACGCGCAGCACCCGCCCGGTGGTCCGCTCGCCGACCAGCGCGCCCTGACCGTCGGGCAGCACCGCGATCGCGCCGACCGGGTCCAGGCAGGTGGCCACCACGGCCGGATCGGGATCCTCGCAGCCGACCGGCGCGTTGGGCTGCTGCGGTGCGGTGCCTGGTCCCGGCGGCGTGGGCTCGCTCTCGAACGACGGCTGCGGACCGGCCTGCGGCTCCAGTGACGGAGGGTCGCCCCACGGCCTGGTGTGCTCGTCGGGGAATTGCGCGCAGCCCGCCAGCAGCGTGCCGAGCACAGCGGTCATGCCCAGCAGGAGAGGACGCATGCGAACCGAGACTGCCACGACGCCCGAGCCTATCGGCCGAGGGGTAAACCCCGGGTGAGGACGTGCACGAACTACCTCCGAGGTGTCGGGTGAACGGTCAGCATGGCAGCTCAGCTGATCGGGTTCTCGGCTCGGCGGCGGGGGCCTGGTTCCGGGAGCGGCAGCCGGATGCGGCGCACCGGGGGCGGTGGCGGGTCGATGCCGAGGCGGGCGCATTCCACCGCTTCGACCCGGCGCAGCAGCAGGGCCAGCTCCTCGCGCACCACGTCGGGGGCTTCGAACGGGATGAAGTGCGACGTCGCCAGCATCCGCATCCGCGCTTGCGGCAGCGCCGCGACCGCCTTGGTGGTGCTGGCGAAGTCCGACAGCAGATCGTGCCGTCCGGTGAGGACGGTCAGCGGGCAGCTCAGCCCGGCCACCTGAGCCCGGGCCGAGGCGCTCCAGGCGAGGCTCAGCGCCAAGTGCCACTGCCAGTCCTCGTGCAGCAGCTGCCGCACCACGGCCGCGGCTACCGCCTGATCCGTTTCGGGGTGCAGCAGGCCGCTGTACCGGACGAGCCGCGCTGAGAAGTCCGTGACCGGCAGTCGCGACGTGATCGACGAAAGCAGGCCGCCGACGAGCCGCAGCGAGGCGGACCCGCCGGCCGCGAGCAGCCGGCGGGCGAGTTCCGGCACGCCGAAGGCGGCCAGCAGCGCGTCCGCGCCCGCCGTCGGCGGCCCGGCGAGCAGCATCAGCCCGCGGACCCGGTCCGGGAACCGCCGGGCGAGCTCGACCGCCACCACCGTGCCGGCGGACCAGCCGACGACAGTGCAGTCCTTCACCTCGGCGTCGTCGAGCACCGCCAGCGCGTCGTCGACGTGATCACCCAGCGTGTTCTCGGGGTCGAGGTTCGGGGTCCAGCCCATCGTCCGAGCCGACGAATCCACCGGCAGCAACTCAGGCGCCCCACCGACCTCAGGACACACCAGGACCGCCTGCGAAGCCGCGATCCCCTGCGGGGAAGTCCAGCCTCGAGACGGTATCCCGCCTGCGGAAACGTCGAATTCCCGGAACAACTGATCGGCCATCGGACCATTTTCCCCCAGCCGGTGTTACGCGGTATCGAACAAATCACGTGTCGAGAAGCTTCTGCCGGAAAGGCTCGCATGTTGGGGTGACCATGCCCTAGCCTCGTCCGGCGTGAGGATTCACGACGATCGCCCCGGCGGTGCGGGCGGCTACCCCGACGATCGCAACTACGGCGCGCACGCCCAGCAGCCAGCGGCAAGCGCGCAGGGTGCGTCGAGTGCGAAGAGTGCACCGAGTGTGAAGAGTGCGCACAGCACGCAGAGTCTCGGTGTGCAGAGCACGCAGAGTCTCGGCGCGCAGAAATACCCCGACTACGACGACGATGACGGCTACAGCGACGCCGAGGCCACGTCCGTGGTCGATCGGCGCGCTGCTGCTCCGTCCGACTACTACGACGAGATCGGCGACCCGCGCAAGCCGTTCGGCTGGAACGCGGGCACCGACCTCGGCCTGCTGATCCTGCGGCTGGCGCTGGGCGGAATCTTCCTCGCGCACGGCGCGCAGAAGCTCTTCGGCGTTCTCGGCGGCCCGGGACCCGAGGGGTTCGCCATGGCGCTGAGCAAGATGGGCTTCGGGCAAAGCGCCGCGCTGGCCCTGCTGACCGGCGGCACCGAGCTCGGAGCCGGTGCGCTGCTGGTGCTCGGCCTGTTCACCCCGCTAGCCGCCGCCGGGATCGTCGGCGTGATGGCCAACGCGATCTTCCTCAAGCTCGGCGCCGGGTTCTTCGCCGCCACCGGTGGTTTCGAACTGGAGGCGACGCTCGGCGTGCTGGGACTCGGGTTGATGTTCACCGGCCCCGGCCGGGTCGCCCTGGACTACGGGCGGGTCTGGTTCCGCCGCCCACTGCCCTTCGGCTTCATCGGCCTGATCATCGCGGTTGCCGCATCGGCGGCCGTCCTGGTCCTGTTCCACCGCCCCTGACCAGAACGCGCGAAAACGGGCCCGCACCTCTCTTAGAGCCTGTTGGTGACTGGTCTGGGTGGGTGGTCGCTTAGCGGAACCTGAGAGAGGTTCCCTGGACTGCGGGTGCCCCTCCTGACGTATGGCCCAGTACGCGGCGGAGGGGCCGTCCTCGCCAGAAAACCTCTCAGAACCCGCCGATGGTCGTCTTGGCAAGGTGAATGCAAGCGGCTACGCCGCTTCCAAAGGCGCGGACGGCATTCGCCGACAGGCTCTTGGTGCGGGCCCGTTTTCACGTTCAGCCGAGCCGCGGAAGGGCACCTTTGCCGAGCAAGCCGGCAAAGGTGCCCGTCACGCGTTGGCCGCCACGTGCGTCCGCCAGTCCGGAGACAGGTCTACTTGTTGACGTCGCGCACTGCTCCGTAGGAGGCGGAGGTGGCGAGGCGGGCGTAGGCGCGCAGCGCCGCCGTGACCTTGCGGTCTCGGCCGACCGGCCGCCACGGGTGCTCGCTGGCATCCATCTTGGCGCGGCGTTCGGCCAGCACCTCGTCGGACACCAGCAGTTCCAGCTTCCGCTCGCGGACATCGATGAGGATCTGGTCGCCGTTCTCGACCAGCCCGATCGTGCCGCCGTTGGCCGCCTCCGGCGAGATGTGCCCGATGGACAGGCCGGAGGAACCGCCGGAGAAGCGGCCGTCGGTGATCAGCGCGCACTTCTTGCCCAGCCCCGAACCCTTGAGGAACGCGGTCGGGTGCAGCATCTCCTGCATGCCCGGGCCGCCCGCGGGGCCCTCGTAGCGAACCACCAGGACCTCGCCCGGCTGGATCTCCTTGTTCAGGATCACCGACACGGCCTGCTCCTGGCTCTCCACGACCCGAGCCGGACCCTGGAAGTGCCACAGTTCTTCCTCGACACCGGCGGTCTTGACCACCGCGCCCTCGTCGGCGAGGTTGCCCTTGAGCACGGCCAGTCCGCCGTCGGCGGTGTAGGCGTGCGCGACGTCGCGGATGCAGCCCCCCGCGGCGTCGGTGTCCAAAGAGGACCAACGGTTGTCCGTGGAGAACGCCTGCGTGGTGCGAACCCCGCCCGGCGCCGCGTGGAACATCTCGATGGCCTCCTCCGACGGCGATTCGCCGCGGATGTCCCAGCTGGACAGCCATTCGGTCAGGCTTGCGCTGTGCACTGAGGAAACGTCGCGGTGCAGCAGGCCGGCCCGGTCGAGCTCGCCGAGGATCGCGCTGATGCCGCCGGCCCGGTGCACGTCCTCCATGTGGTAGTCGGAGTTCGGGCTGACCTTCGACAGGCACGGCACCCGGCGGCTGATGTCCGCGATGTCGTCCAGGGTGAAGTCGATCTCGCCTTCGAGCGCGGCGGCCAGCGTGTGCAGCACCGTGTTCGTGGAGCCGCCCATCGCCATGTCCAGCGCCATCGCGTTCTCGAATGCCTTCTTGTTGGCGACCGAGCGCGGCAGCACCGACTCGTCGTCCTCGCCGTAGTAGCGCTTGGCGATGCGCACCACGGTGCGGCCAGCCTCCTCGAACAGGGCGCGGCGCGCGGCGTGGGTGGCCAAAGTGGACCCATTGCCGGGCAGCGCCAGACCGAGTGCCTCGGTGAGGCAGTTCATCGAGTTGGCGGTGAACATGCCCGAGCAGGAACCGCACGTCGGGCAGGCCGAGCGCTCGACCTCGGAGAGCCCGGCGTCGTCCACCGCGGAGTTCGCGGACGCCGAGATGGTGGTGATCAGATCCGTCGGCGCGTGCGCGACCCCGTCCACCACGACCGCCTTGCCGGCCTCCATCGGGCCACCGGAGACGAACACCGCCGGGATGTTCAGGCGCATCGCGGCGTTGAGCATGCCGGGGGTGATCTTGTCGCAGTTGGAGATGCACACCAGCGCGTCGGCCTGGTGCGCGTTGACCATGTACTCCACCGAGTCGGCGATGAGCTCGCGCGAGGGCAGCGAGTAGAGCATCCCGCCGTGGCCCATGGCGATGCCGTCGTCCACCGCGATGGTGTGGAACTCCCGCGGCACTCCCCCGGCCTCACGGATCGTCGCGGCGACCACGTCGCCGAGGTCGCGCAGGTGCACGTGGCCGGGCACGAACTGGGTGTAGGAGTTGGCGATCGCCACGATGGGCTTGCCGAAGTCGTCGTCGGTCATGCCGGTGGCTCGCCACAGCGAGCGGGCGCCGGCGGCATTGCGTCCGTGCGTCGTGGTGCGAGAGCGCAGCTGGGGCATATAGACCTTCTTACGGATTTTCGGGGCTGGTTTGCTTAGAGCCTATTGGTGAATGGTCTGGGTGGGTGGTCGCTTAGCGGAACCTGAGAGAGGTTCCCTGGACTGCGGGTGCCCTCCTGATGTATGTCCAATACACGGCGGAGGGGCCGTCCTCGCCAGAAAACCTCTCAGAACCCGCCGATGGTCGTCTTGGCAAGGTGGCTGCAAGCGGCTACGCCGCTTCCAAAGGCGCGGACGGCATTCGCCGACAGGCTCTTAGCGGTGCAAGTAGCGGAACCTAAGAAGTCAGGTGGGCTAAGCGACTTCGCCGCTTGCGGCGGCTTTCGGCCTTGCGAGTTGAGCGTCGCGGCTTGCGGTCTACCGCCGGAAGTGGCGTCGCCACTTGCCTGACGACAACGTGTTGAGCTCATTCGCCCGGGCAGCGCCTTTTGGGCGCGGAAAGTTGCGGTGCGGTCGACATTACTCCTGCGTGGTCGGGTCGGGCAGCCGCCCACCGCTGATCGCCGCGACCCGGGGCAGGTCGCGCACCCGCACCGCCGGGAGTTGGACCTCCTTGCCGGAACGCAGCACGGCCTTGAGCCAACGCCGCTCGTTCAGCCGCAGCGACACCACGTCGTCCCAGCTGAACTTGGTGCGGCCGAACGAGGTGCGCACCACGACCTGCCGGGCGTCGACCGTGGTCCGGGTCCGCAGGATCCACACCAGCAGCCCGAGCGGGATCAGGTAGAGCAGCAGCGCCCAGGTGCCCGCGGTGGTGGCGAGCGGGGTGGCGCAGATGGTGATCGCCAGCACTGCCAGCAGCGCTACGGGAGTGATCCGGAACGTCAGGGACTTCGGGGCGTCGGGCTTTGCCGGCGCCCCGGCCTTGTCGCGCCGCTCCGCCTCCTCGACCGGCTCCGCCTGCTCCGACTTCTCGACCGGCTCCGCCTGCTCCGCCTCCTCGACCGGCTCCGCCTGCTCCGACTTCTCGACCGGCTCCGCCTGCTCCGACTTCTCGACCGGCTCCGCCTGCTCCGCCTCCTCGACCGGCTCCGCCTGCTCCGACTTCTCGACCGGCTCCGCCTGCTCCGCCTCCTCGACCGGCTCCGCCTGCTCGGCCTTCTCGACCGGCTCCGCCTGCTCCGCGTCGGAAGGCTCGGCGTCGGCCTGCTCGGCGCGTTCCGCGTCGGACGGCTTGTTTCCGGAGGGCTCCGTGGCGGGCTGCTCGGCGTCGGGCTGCTCGGGCTCCTGCGGGGTCTCACTCACGTCCCGATGGTCTCACCTGCGAAATCCGGGCTTCGTGGGCGGTCGCCGACGGCGCGGCCGGAAACGTCCCGGTCACGGCCGCGGGCGCGGCGGACGTCACATCGACCGGCGTTCGAGACCCGCCATGGCCTTGTTGACCAGGGATTACTCCCGATCCGGGCGGTTCGGCTCGGCATCCCAGGTGTCCACCATCCGGGAAGATCGTCCCGCATGGTTTGACGTGGGGGGCCGCTTTGATTAACGTCCTAGCCATGCTGCGACTGCACGACATTCTCGTACTTCCCCGGCGCGTCGACGCCTAGGAAGTTCGCAGCGTCGACGCGCCAACCCTCGTTAGGCCTATTTGGGGTCTACGGGGGTTTTTTCGTGTCCGGTCCAACTCCCGACCCCGAGGCAGACCCGATGACCAGCGCCAATACACGGCAGAATCCGGTCCCGGCGCCCCCGCCAGGACGCCGTCCCAAGCCCACGCCGCCCAGCGGTGCCCCAGTGAAGATGACCGGTGCGCAGGCACTCGTGCGTTCACTGGAGTCCGTCGGCTGCGAGATCGTCTTCGGGATTCCGGGCGGCACTATCCTGCCCTCCTACGACCCGCTCCTCGACTCCAACAAGGTCCGGCACGTGCTGGTCCGCCACGAGCAGGGTGCCGGGCACGCGGCCACCGGCTACGCGCAGGCCACCGGCAAGGTCGGGGTGTGCATGGCGACCTCCGGCCCGGGCGCGACCAACCTGGTCACCGCGCTCGCCGACGCGCACATGGACTCGGTCCCGGTCGTCGCGATCACCGGTCAGCAGAGCACCGGATTGATCGGCACCGACGCCTTCCAGGAAGCCGACATCTGCGGCATCACGCTGCCGATCACCAAGCACAACTTCCTGGTCACCGACCCTGAGGAACTGCCGCGGACCATCGCCGAGGCGTTCTACATCGCCTCCAGCGGCAGGCCCGGCCCGGTGCTCGTGGACATCCCCAAGGACGTCCAGCAGGCGACCATGTCGTTCTCCTGGCCGCCGGAGATGAAGCTGCCCGGCTACCGGCCGACCAGCAAGCCGCACGGCAAGCAGGTCCGGGAGGCCGCCAAGCTGATCACCGAAGCGCAGCGGCCGGTGTGCTACGTCGGCGGCGGGGTCATCAAGGCCGAGGCGCACGCCGAGCTGCGGGAGTTGGCCGAGCGCACCGGCATCCCGGTGGTCACCACGCTGATGGCGCGCGGCGCGTTCCCCGACTCGCACCCCCAGCACCTGGGCATGCCCGGCATGCACGGCACGGTCGCCGCAGTCGCCGCGATGCAGCGCGCCGACCTGCTGATCGCGCTGGGCGCCCGCTTCGACGACCGGGTCACCGGCCAGCTCTCGTCGTTCGCGCCCGACGCCAAGGTCGTGCACGCCGACATCGACCCGGCGGAGATCTCCAAGAACCGCTACGCGGACGTGCCGATCGTCGGCGACTGCAAGGAAGTGCTCAGCGAGCTGATCGACGCGGTCACCGCCGCCACCGGAGACCGCGGCACCGCCGACCTGGCGCCCTGGTGGGAGTTGCTCGACGACCTGCGCAAACGGTTCCCGCTGGGCTACGAGTGGCCGGGCGACGGCAGCCTGTCGCCGGAGTACGTCATCGAGCGGCTCGGCAGGCTGGCCGGGCCGGACGCCATCTACACCGCCGGCGTCGGCCAGCACCAGATGTGGGCCGCGCAGTTCGTCGGCTACGAGAACCCGCGCACCTGGCTGAACTCCGGGGGCCTCGGCACGATGGGCTACGCGGTGCCCGCCGCGATGGGCGCCAAGGCCGGGATGCCGGGCAAGACGGTGTGGGCCATCGACGGCGACGGCTGCTTCCAGATGACCAACCAGGAGCTCGCCACCTGCGCCATCGAGGACATCCCCATCAAGGTCGCCGTCATCAACAACGGCAACCTCGGTATGGTCCGGCAGTGGCAGAACCTGTTTTACGCCGAGCGCTACTCACACAGTGACCTCGGCACCCACAAGCACCGCATCCCGGACTTCAAACTGCTGGCCGAGGCCTACGGCTGCGCGGGCCTGCGGTGCGAGTCCAAAGAGGACGTCGACAGCGTCATCCAGCGGGCCATGGAGATCAACGACCGACCCGTCGTGATCGACTTCGTGGTGGGCGAGGACGCCCAGGTGTGGCCGATGGTGGCCGCCGGTACCGGAAACGACGAGATCATGGCGGCGCGCGGTATCCGCCCGCTGTTCGACGAGGAGGAGGCATGAGCAGCTCTGTGTCAACTCTGGTGCTGCTCAACCGCACCTCAGGGGACCGTGACGCAAACCAGCCACAAGAAACCTCGAAACGAGCGATTGAGCTGGACGCAACCACAACTGCGAATCTCGGAGAGGCGGGACTGAGCCGATGACCCGACACACGCTGAGCGTGCTGGTGGAGAACGTCCCCGGGGTGCTAGCCCGGGTGGCCGGCCTGTTCTCCCGCCGCAGCTTCAACATCGATTCGCTCGCGGTCGGCCCGACCGAGCACCCGGACATCTCCCGGATGACGATCGTGGTCGCCGTCTCGGACCAGCCCCTGGAGCAGGTCACCAAGCAGCTCAACAAGCTGGTGAACGTGATCAAGATCGTGGAGCTGGAGACCGACGCCGCGGTGCAGCGGGAGCTGCTGCTGGTCAAGGTCCGCGCCGACGCGTCGGTGCGCAGCCAGGTGCTGGAGACGGTGCAGCTGTTCCGCGCGAAAGTGGTGGACGTCTCTCCGGAGGCGCTGACCGTCGAGGCCACCGGTACCGCCGATAAGCTCGACGCGTTGCTGCGAATGCTGGAACCCTACGGCGTCCGCGAGATGGTGCAGTCGGGAACGATCGCGATCGGGCGTGGCCCGCGTTCCATTACGGCCACCGCAGTGCGCTGATCCGGCGCCTGGGCCACAGAGCCGAAAACCGAAGAGCCTGTCGCCGAATTTCTCCGCGAAGCCGTCCCGGCGGGTACTCCCTGGACGAGGAGCCACCGCTTCGGCGGCAGGCATGAAGAATTCCCGAAAGGAAACGCTGAATCACCATGGCAGTTGAAATCTTCTACGACGCGGACGCTGATCTGGGCATCGTGCAGGGACGCAAGGTCGCGGTCCTCGGCTATGGCAGCCAGGGCCACGCGCACGCGCTGAGCCTGCGGGACTCGGGTGTGGACGTGCGGGTCGGTCTCCCGGAGGGTTCCAAGTCGCGTGCCAAGGCGGAGGAAGAGGGCCTGCGGGTGCTCACCCCGGCCGAGGCCGCCGCGGAAGCCGACCTGATCATGATCCTGGCGCCCGACACCAAGCAGCGCGAGATCTACGCCAACGACATCGCGCCGAACCTCAAGCAGGGTGACGCGCTGTTCTTCGGCCACGGCTTCAACATCCGCTACGGCCTGATCCAGCCGCCGGCGGACGTGGACGTCGCCATGGTCGCGCCGAAGGGCCCGGGCCACCTGGTGCGCCGCCAGTTCGTCGACGGCAAGGGCGTGCCCTGCCTGATCGCGGTCGAGCAGGACGCCTCCGGCAACGCCGAGGCGCTGGCGCTGTCCTACGCCGCCGCCATCGGTGGCGCGCGGGCCGGCGTCATCAAGACCACCTTCAAGGAGGAGACCGAGACCGACCTGTTCGGTGAGCAGGCGGTCCTCTGCGGTGGCGCGAGCGCCCTGGTGCAGAACGGCTTCGAGGTGCTGGTCGAGGCCGGCTACCAGCCGGAGATCGCCTACTTCGAGGTCCTGCACGAGCTCAAGCTGATCGTGGACCTGATGTGGGAGGGCGGCATCGCCGGCCAGCGCTACTCCATCAGCGACACCGCCGAGTACGGCGACCTCACCCGCGGCCCGCGGGTGATCGACGCCCATGTCAAGGAGTCGATGCGCAAGATCCTGGGCGAGATCCAGGACGGCACCTTTGCCAAGGAGTGGGTGGCCGAGGACGAGGCCGGGCGCCCGAACTTTGCCAAGCTGCAGGCGGAAGGCAACGCCCACCAGATCGAAGAGGTCGGCAAGAAGCTCCGCTCCCTGATGTCCTGGACCAACAAGTAAGAGGTTCAGGTCTTCGGCGGCGTGCCAACCGCACGTCCGGCCGATGCGAAAGGCCCGGTGAACTCCACGAGGGATCACCGGGCCTCGGCTTCCGGGCCGGGAGCCGGTCGGTTCCCCGGGCCGGGTTACCCGGTTGCCAAAGGGCGAAACCGGTCGCTGCGGGTGAGGGATAGGGTACGTATCGTGAGTGCAGAAAACGAGATCGTCGACAACAAGGCGCACATCCGCCACCAGCTGGACTTCACCAACGCGGAGTGGATCACCAGCACCGACGAACCGGACGAGCCCGGCGTCGAGATCGCTTTCGTGGACGGCTACATCGGCATGCGCAACGGCGCCGAACCGGAGGGGCCGGTCCTGGTCTTCACACCGGAGGAGTGGGAGGCCTTCGTCGCGGGCGCCAAGGACGGCGAATTCGACGAACCGTGATCTTCCGAGTTCCGGGGTTCTTTTGCGTGGCGGTCGGGTAGCGGAACCTCAGACGCCTTCTCGACTCCGGGATCCCCGACGCACGTATGTCCAATACGTCGCGTCGGGGCTTGTCCTCGCGAGATGGACCGGGTTGCGGGGTGTCCCCGCAGGACACTGCTGAGAACCCGTGGCGGTGCCGGTCGCGAGGTGGCAGCAGATACCGGCCTCCCACCGGCACCAGAAGGTCGTCACGTGTACGGGTGGTTGCTGTGCCGGTCACTGGCCGCACAGCCGCCGCTCGCGTTACAACGTGTCCCCGCGGACTCGTGGTGTCGTTCCCGCGGCCCGGCTGATCTGCGACAATGCCGAAGAATCGGGTTTAACGGGCCGGGCCTTTGCGTCGGCGGTGATCCGGGCAACACCCTTGTGAACGCTTTCTCAATCTCCCGTTAAACTCCGATCCGTCCGGGCACATCGCCGTGCCGACCGTGATCTTCCAACTGGAGTTCGCCCGTGACCAACGCAAGCCGTCCTGTCGTCCTGATCGCCGAGAAGCTGGCACCGTCCGTGATCGACGCCCTCGGGGACGAGGTCGAGATCCGCAACGTGGACGGCACCGACCGGCCGGCGCTGCTCGACGCCGTCGCCGACGCCGATGCGCTGCTGGTCCGTTCCGCCACCAAGGTCGACGCCGAGGTCCTGGCGGCGGCGAAGAAGCTCAAGGTCGTCGCCCGCGCCGGGGTCGGCCTGGACAACGTCGAGGTACCCGCCGCCACCGAGCGCGGCGTGATGGTCGTCAACGCCCCCACCTCCAACATCGTCTCGGCCGCCGAGCACGCGATGGCCCTGCTGCTGGCGGTGGCGCGCAACGTCGCGCAGGCCGACGCCAGCCTCAAGGGCGGCGAGTGGAAGCGCAGCTCCTACACCGGCGTCGAGCTCAACGGCAAGACCGTCGGCGTGGTCGGCCTGGGCAAGATCGGCCAGCTGTTCGCACAGCGCGTCGCCGCCTTCGGCACCAAGCTGATCGCCTACGACCCCTACGTGTCGCCGGGCCGCGCCGCGCAGCTGGGCATCGAGCTGGTCTCCCTCGACGAGCTGCTGGCCCGCGCCGACGCGATCTCCATCCACCTGCCCAAGACCGCCGAGACCCTCGGCCTCATCGGCGCCGAGGAGCTGACGAAGGCCAAGCCCGGTCTGCTGGTCGTCAACGCCGCCCGCGGCGGCCTGATCGACGAGGACGCGCTGGTCGACGCGCTGCGCAACGGCCAGATCGGCGGCGCGGGCATCGACGTGTTCAAGACCGAGCCCACCACCGACAGCCCGCTGTTCCAGCTGTCCAACGTCGTCGTCACCCCGCACCTGGGCGCGTCCACCACGGAGGCCCAGGACCGCGCGGGCACCGACGTGGCCCGCTCGGTGCGGCTGGCGCTGCGCGGCGACTTCGTGCCGGACGCGGTCAACGTGCAGGGCGGCGCGGTCGGCGAGGAAGTCCGCCCGTACCTGGCGCTGACCCAGAAGCTGGGCCAGGTGCTGGCCGCGCTGGTGGGCAGCACGCCGAGCTCGGTGACCGTGGAGGCCCGCGGCGAGCTGGCCGACGAGGACGTCTCGGTGCTGCAGCTCGCGGCGCTGCGCGGCGTGTTCGCCGGTGCGGTGGAGAACCAGGTGACGTTCGTCAACGCGCCGCAGCTGGCCGAGGACCTGGGCGTGCAGGTGGAGGTCAAGACCTCCTCGGAGAGCCCGAACCACCGCAGCGTGGTGTCGGTTCGCGCGGGGCTGCCGGACGGTCGCACCGCCGTGGTCTCCGGCGCGCTGTCGGGGCCGAACCAGGTGGAGAAGCTCGTCGAGGTCAACGGCAGGCACTTCGACCTGCGGGCCGAGGGCAACGTGCTGCTGCTGGAGTACCCGGACCGGCCGGGCGTGATGGGCAAGGTCGGCACGCTGCTCGGCGAGGTCGGCGTGAACATCGAGGCGGCCATGGTCAGCCAGACAACGGAGCGCTCCGAGGCGATCATGCTGCTGCGCGTGGACCGTCCCGTCGAGCCCGGAGTGCTGGAGCCGATCGGCGCCGCCGTCGGGGCCCGCGTCGTGCGCACCGTCAGCTTCGAGTGAGCTCGCCCGGTCCGGTCCCGCTGAGTAGGTGGGACCGCGACCGATAATTCGGACGAGTGAGGCAGGGGCTTCCGCAATCTTGGGACGGCCCCTGCGTCGCATCTGCGGGCATGGGCCTATCGCCCGTATGGGTGTCCCACTCCCCGGGACAGTTCATCCACTTGGTGGGCCCGGCGTGCCGCTGCCCGCAGCCCTGCCGGTAGCCTTCGGCTCAACAGTTCGAGCCCCGCGGGTCGGGGTGGTTCTCGGGAGGTGTGTAGATGCGGCTCGCTGTGATCCCCGGCGACGGGATCGGGCCGGAGGTTATTGCCGAGGCACTCAAGGTGCTCGGCGAGGTCGTGCCGGATACCGAGATCACTCGATACGACCTGGGAGCCGCGCGCTGGCACGCGACCGGGGAGCTGCTGCCCGAGTCCGTCTTGGGTGAACTCCGGCAGCACGACGCGATCCTGCTCGGAGCGGTGGGCGACCCGTCCGTGCCCAGCGGGATCCTGGAGCGCGGCCTGCTGCTGCGGCTGCGCTTCGAGCTCGACCACCACGTGAACCTGCGGCCGGCCCGGCTCTACCCGGGCGTGAAGAGCCCGGTGGCCGACCCCGGCGAGATCGACATGGTCGTGGTGCGCGAGGGGACCGAGGGTCCGTACGTCGGCAACGGCGGCCTGCTGCGCAAGGACACCACGCACGAGATCGCGACCGAGGTCAGCATCAACACCGCGTTCGGCGTGGAGCGGGTGGTGCGCGACGCGTTCGCCCGCGCCGCCTCCCGGCCGCGCAAGCACCTGACGCTGGTGCACAAGACCAACGTGCTCACCCACGCCGGATCGTTGTGGTCGCGCGTGGTCGAAGAGGTCTCGCTGCAGTACCCGGATGTCACCGTGGCCTACCAGCACGTGGACGCCACGACCATCCACCTGGTCACCGACCCGGGCCGGTTCGACGTGATCGTCACCGACAACCTCTTCGGCGACATCATCACCGACCTGGCGGGCGCGGTCACCGGCGGCATCGGGCTGGCCGCCAGCGGCAACATCGACGCCACCCGGCGCAACCCGAGCATGTTCGAGCCGGTGCACGGCAGCGCGCCGGACATCGCCGGGCAGGGCGTGGCGGACCCGACCGCGGCGGTGCTGTCGGTCGCGATGCTGCTCGACCACGTCGGCCTGACCGATGCCGCCAAGCGGGTCGAGGCGTCGGTAGCGTTCGACCTGGCCACCCGCGACCACTCGGCCCCGGGTGCCACCTTCGCGGTCGGCGACCGCCTCGCGGCGCTGGTCTCCTCCCGCGAGGTCGCTCCGCAGGCCTGATCGGAGTTCGAAGTGTAGGAGGGCGTCCCGGTCGGGGCGCCCTTTTCGCCGGCCCGATGTGCAACCGGCGAGTCGCACCAAATCGCGAGTGACGCGGTCGACGACAACACCGGCGGCTGGGAGCAGGTGTGTCGCCTGCTGCTTCTCCACCTTCTGCTCGAGCTCGCTCTGGCTCGTCCAGCAAGTGACGCCAACGCGTAACCCGGTTCCTGGGACGGCAGGTCCTGACGTCGCGTCCGGTCCGGATGCTGGGAATTCGTGGTCATCTGGTGATCCGGTGGTGCATTGTGGCAGCATAGGTGCGTGGCTTTCCGCAGTGTGATCATTATTGGCGAGCGCGCCGGGTAGACGACTCCGCACCCCGGCGCGCTGACCTCTCGCATCCGCGGGGGGTCTTTTTTGTTGCCTGCGCTGCTGCTGCAATCCATCTCCGACGCCGACGGGAGAAATCCAGTGACCCGCACCAACCCGGCCGGAACGCCGCTGGGCGACGACTTCCATTTGTACGACACGACCTTGCGGGACGGCGCGCAGCGCGAGGGAATTTCGTATTCGGTCACCGACAAGCTGGCGGTCGCGCGGCTGCTGGACTCCGTGGGCGTCGGCTTCATCGAGGGCGGCTGGCCCGGCGCGCTGCCCAAGGACACCGAGTTCTTCCACCGCGCCGCCGCCGGAGAACTCGATCTCGAACACGCCGCGCTGGTGGCCTTCGGCTCCACCCGCCGCGCCGGGACCAAAGTGGACGAAGATCGGCAAGTCCGGGCGCTGCTCGATTCGCGGGCCCCGGTGGTGACCTTGGTGGCCAAATCGGACCGGCGGCACATCGAGCGGGCGCTGCGCACCGATGTGGCCGAGAGCTGCGCGATGGTGGCGGACACCGTGCGTTACCTGGTCGGCGAGGGGCGCCGGGTGTTCCTCGACGCCGAGCACTTCTTCGACGGCTACGCCTTCGACCCCGACACCTCGCTGCGCGTGCTGGAATCCGCCGCGAACGCGGGCGCCGACGTCGTCGTGCTGTGCGACACCAACGGCGGGCAGCTGCCGCTGCAACTGGCCGAGACGGTCGGCGAAGTCGTATCGCGCACGGGATTCCGCGTCGGGATCCACTGCCAGGACGACACCGGATGTGCGGTGGCCAACAGCATCGCGGCCGTGCAAGCCGGTGCGACGCACGTGCAGTGCACCGCCAACGGCTACGGGGAGCGGGCGGGGAACGCGGATCTGTTCGCCGTGATCGGCAATCTCGCCACGAAACTGGAGATGCCGGTGTTGCCGGAGGGAAAGCTGCGCGAGCTGACCAGGGTTTCGCACGCGCTGGCCGAAATCGCCAACCTGGCACCTGACACGCACCAGGCCTACGTCGGCCAGTCGACCTTCGCGCACAAGGCCGGGCTGCACGCGAGCGCGATCAAAGTGGACCCCGAGCTCTACAACCACATCGACCCGGCGGTCGTGGGCAACGGGATGCGGGTGCTGGTCACCGAAATGGCCGGGCGCGCCAGCCTGGAGCTCAAGGGCGCCGAACTCGGTCTCGACCTCACCGAGTCGCCGGCCGCCGTCACGGGGGCGGTGCGCCAAGTGAAGGAGCTAGAAGCCCGCGGCTGGTCTTTCGAAGCAGCCGACGCGTCGCTGGAACTGTTGCTGCGCCGGGAAATGGCCGCCGCGGCCGGCAGCGAGCCGGTCGATGCGCCGTTCGAGCTGGAGTCCTACCGGGTGGTGCTAGACCACCGTTCGGACGGCGACGTGGTCTCCGAAGCGACGGTCAAGGTGCACGTCGTGGGGGAGCGCGTGATCGCCACCGCAGAGGGGAACGGGCCGGTCAACGCCCTCGACGCCGCGCTGCGCAAGGCGTTGGTGCCGCACCTGCCGTGGCTGGAAACCGTCGAACTGGCCGATTACAAGGTCCGCATCCTCATCGACGCCCCCGGCACCGACGCGGTCACCCGGGTGCTCGTGGAATCCCGCGACGGCGAGGAGGAGTGGACCACTGTGGGCGTGCACGGCAACATCGTCGAAGCGAGCTGGCTCGCGCTCTGCGACGCGCTGGTGTACAAGGCCTTGCGGCGCAACGCGATCAGCGCCCGCGGCTGATCGCGTCGCTGTGCTCCGGCCGGGGAATGGGTCAGGGGCACCCGGCCCCAAGTATGTTTGTTGTCATGGGTGCCCCTCACCCGAAGTCCGCAGTTGATCCCGGAGGTTCGTCTTGCGCTTGGCACGTGTCGCCCACTCCGACGGGGTGTCCTTCGTCGCACTGGAGCCGGATCCGGCCGCACCGCAGGAGAAGGTGCTCGCGGTCGAGATCGACCAGCACCCGTTCGGCGACCCGACGTTCACCGGTCGCAAGTGGCCGGTGGCCGATGTCCGGCTGCTCGCCCCGATCCTGCCCACGAAGGTCATCTGCGTGGGCAAGAACTACGCCGAGCACGCCCGCGAGATGGGCTCGGAACCACCGGAGAACCCGGTGATCTTCATGAAGCCGTCCACCTCGGTGATCGGCCCCAACGCCGCCATCAAGCTGCCGCCGAACTCCGAGCGGGTGGACTTCGAGGGCGAACTCGCCGCCGTCGTCGGGCAGCCGTGCAAGGACGTGCCGGAGGCCCGCGGCACCGAGGTGCTGCTGGGCTACACGATCGCCAACGACGTCACCGCGCGCGACCAGCAGAAGGCCGACGGGCAGTGGACGCGGGCCAAGGGCTACGACACGTTCTGCCCGCTGGGCCCGTGGATCGACACCGCGGCGGACCCGGCGGACCTCGGGATCCGCACCGAACTGGACGGCGAGCTCAAGCAGGACTCGCGCACCTCGCTGCTGCTGCACGACGTCGCGGCGCTGGTTTCGTGGATCTCGCGGGTGATGACGCTGCTGCCCGGCGACGTGATCCTCACCGGCACCCCGGCCGGCGTGGGCCCGATGCAGGCGGGCCAGAAGGTGTCGGTGTCCATCGACGGCCTCGGCACCCTCACCAACCCCGTCCAGCAGGGCTAGAGCCGGGCTAGTGCCGCGTCAAACAACGTTGATCCAGTATTGAGGCAGCCCGGATGGTGGGTGGACTGCGTGATGATCAATAGGCCGATCAAGGTTCGTAGACGCGGCACTAGATCTGGGCTAGATCTGGGCTAGTGCAGGGGTAGAGCGGGTTTCCGGGCCCGTTCTTCCGCGCAGCCCATCCGGGTACCGGAAGCCCAGGCGCCACCCGGTCTCCGCAATTTCCATTGAAATCGGACCTTCGATTTCAATGGAAATTGCGGGTTTCCACGGCCCGGTCGTCAGCGGAGGGCCGCCTTCGGCGGGCGTTCGCGGACCGCTCCGTAGGCGAGGACGTACGCGGGGATCCTGCGCAGCCACGGGGCGTTCGAGACCGCCCGCAGGGGGAGCGGCAGGCGCGCGGTGCTGCCGAAGTCGATTTCTCCGCGCAGCGCCGGGGAGATCACGTTCTCATGAATAATGCGTTGCAGCCGCTGGATCAGCACCGTGGTCGGCCAGCGCCGCCGCTGCACCGCCGCCACGTGCTTGCGCTCCAAACGCCCGTTGCGCAGCGGCTCGGCGAGGTGGCGCGCCGCCGCGACGGCGTCCTGCACCGCCAGGTTGATCCCGATGCCGCCGACCGGTGACATCGCGTGCGCAGCGTCGCCGATGCACAGCAGGCCCGGCACGTGCCACTTGCGCAACCGGTCTAGGGTCACGTGCAGCAGCTTGACGTCCTCCCAGCTCTGCACTAGGTCCCGCCCGGCCAGCCAGGGGAAGAAGCGGACCAGGCGCTCGTTGAACTCCTCGATGGCCCGGTTGCGGCCCTCCGCGTCGGTGCCCTTGCCGATGATCGACGCGACCTGGAAGTAGTCGCCGCGGTCGAACATGGCGGTGAAGGTGCGTTCGCGGATCAGGCCGATGCCGCCCGCCAGATCGCCGGTTTGCCGCGGAATCCGGAACCACCGAACGTCCATCGGCGTAGGGAAGTCCCGCAGGCCGAGCTCCGGCATCTCGCGCACGAAGGACTTCCGCCCGTCGCAGGCCACCGTGATGGTGGCGCGCAGTTCGCCGGTCTCGCCGTCGGCGGTGCGGTAGCGCACCCCGTTGACCCGGCCGCGTTCCCGGATCAGTTCCGTCGCCTCGGTGTTCATCCGCAGGGTGAAAGTCGGCTCCTGCTTGCCTGCGTCGGCCAGCATGTCCAGGAAGTCCCACTGCGGGACCATCGCGATGTAGTTGTATTTCACCTTCAGCGACTTGAAGTCCCCGAAGGTGAACAGCTCGCCCGCCTGGCCGATGGGCAGCCGCACCTGGTTCAGGCGGCGCTGCGGGAGTTCGGCGAACCGCTCGGCCAGGCCCAGGTCGTCGAGGAGCTGCAGCGTGGTGGGGTGCACCGTGTCGCCACGGAAGTCCCGCAGGAAGTCGCCGTGCTTCTCCAGCACGGTCACCTCGACGCCGGCCCTCGCCAGCAGCAGCCCCAGCACCATCCCCGCCGGTCCGCCGCCGACCACGCAGCAGGTGGTTCGCTCCATTGCGATCCCCTCCAGTTTTTCAACGGTTGTTGAATAAATTCAGGATGCCTTGCCCGGATGCGCCCGTCAACCGCCGACGGCGGGTGGCTAGGCTTGATGTGTTATGAGCACGCCAGAAGCCGCAGCAAAAGTCGACGCCAGGCCCGTCCGAGCCCGGTTCTGTCCCTCGCCGACCGGCACCCCGCACGTCGGCCTGATCCGCACGGCCCTCTACAACTGGGCGTTCGCCCGGCACAACAAGGGCACCCTGGTGTTCCGCATCGAAGACACCGACGCCAGCCGGGACACCGAGGAGTCCTACCAGGCGATCCTCGACGCGCTGCGCTGGTTGGGCCTCGACTGGGACGAAGGCCCCGGTGTCGGCGGACCCTACGGCCCCTACCGGCAGAGCGAGCGGCGCGACATCTACGCCGACATCGCCCAGCGACTGCTGGCCGCCGGCGAGCTCTACGAGTCCTACTCCAGCCCGGACGAGATCGAAGCCCGCCACAAGGCAAAGGGGCGCGATCCCAAGCTAGGCTACGACAACTACGACCGCGACCTCACCGACGAGCAGCTCGCGGCCTTCCGCGCCGAAGACCGCAAGCCCGTGCTGCGGCTGCGGATGCCCGACCGCGACATCACCTTCACCGACCTGGTGCGCGGCGAGATCACCTTCCCCGCCGGCAGCGTCCCGGACCCGGTCCTGGTGCGCGCCAACGGCGACCCGCTCTACACCCTGACAAACCCGGTCGACGACGCGCTGATGCACATCACCCACGTGCTGCGCGGCGAAGACCTGCTGTCGTCCACGCCCCGCCAGATCGCGCTCTACGAGGCGCTGCAGCGCATCGGTGCCACCGACTTCACGCCCGAGTTCGGCCATCTGCCGTTCGTCATGGGCGAGGGCAACAAGAAGCTCTCCAAGCGCGACCCGCAGTCCAACCTGTTCCACCATCGCGACCGGGGATTCCTGCCCGAGGGCCTGCTGAACTACCTGGCGCTGCTCGGCTGGTCCATCTCCGACGACCGCGACGTGTTCGGCCTCGACGAGATGGTCGACGCCTTCGACATCGGCCGGGTCAGCGCCAACCCGGCGCGCTTCGACCAGAAGAAGGCCGACGCGATCAACTCCGCGCACCTGCGCGCCCTCGCGCCCGACCACTTCGTCGACCGCGTGGTGCCCTACCTCATCCAGGGCGGCGTGCTCCCGGCCGAGCCGACCGAGCAGCAGCTCGCCACCGTGCGCGCCGCGGCGCCGCTGGTGCAGGAGCGGCTGATCGTGCTCTCCGACGCGGTCGGCATGATGGGCTTCCTGTTCGCCGGCGACGACTTCGCGCCCGAACCTGCCTCCGCCGAGAAGGCCCTCGGCGAAGACGCCAAGCCGGTCCTGGAAGCCGCCATCAACGCCCTCGAAGCGCTGCCGGAATGGACCACGGCCGCCATCGAGCAGGCGCTGAAGGACTCCGTCGTCGACGGGCTCGGCATCAAGCCCCGCAAGGCCTTCGCGCCGGTGCGGGTGGCGATCACCGGGCGCACCGTGTCGCCGCCGCTGTACGAGTCGATGGAACTTCTCGGCCGCGACATCTCCCTCGAACGCCTGCGGAAGGCCCTCGGCTGAACCAGTGAGCTCCGGCACGAGGTCGTGGGTGCGCTCGTACCCACGCCCTCGTGCCGCCAACCGGACTCAACCGAAACAGGCCAACAGGATCACCAAATTGGCCGAGTCGGACGCAGCGGGTGAACGCCTAGCCTCTCGGGGTGACATCCGCGCCTGAAATTTCGACCATCCATGAACTCGGCCAGATCAAGGCGGTCTGCCTCGACCTCGACGACACCCTGCTCGACAGCGGCAGAGCCGCGCGGCACGCCCTGCGGGAACTCGTCGGCACCGACCGCGCCTGGCAGGTGTGGCAGCGCACCACGGACGAGCACTACGTGCGGTTCGTCACCGGCGAGATCGACTTCGACGCGATGTGCGTCGAACGCACCAGCGCGTTCTTCGCGGCCTTCGGCGAAGAACTGGAAACCTCCGAAGCCGCCCGCCGCGAAACCGTGCGCATGGCCGCCATGCAGCGCGCCTGGACCCTGTTCGACGACGCCCGGCCCTGCCTCGACTGGCTGCGCGCCAGCGGCCTCCAGCTCGCCGCGATCACCAACGCCCCCAGCGGCTACCAGCGCAAGAAGATCGCCGCCGTCGGCCTCGCCGACGCCTTCGACGCGCTCATCATCTCGGCTGAGATCGGTGTGGCCAAACCGGACCCGCGCATTTTCCACGCCGCCTGCGACGAGCTTGGCCTCCCCCCCGAAGAAGTCGTCCACGTCGGGGACAAGCTCGACACCGATGCCCTCGGCGCCAGCCGCGCCGGCCTCCACGGCGTCTGGCTCAACCGCGGCGGAACCCAGGACCCGTCCGCCGGCGTGCCGAGCATCACGAGCCTCTTCGAACTCCCGGAACTCCTCGTGACCGACCTGCCCGCGGTACCCTTCCGAGCGGACGGCGCTCAGGCCACGCACCGAGCCGCCGAGCTGATCCGCCACTAGGCCGCCCCGGGTCGCTGCGACCGCCGCTACCTGCGACGATCCCAAACAGAGGGGGGCGATTTTCGGGCCTCTGAAGGGATGGTCTAACATTCTTATCAACGCGGCGGGCAGCGATCCGAAAGCTGAACTCCTCCCAGGAGATCGGAAAAGGAGCTGGCCGTTCGGCACCATGGGGTATGGTGTAATTGGCAGCACGACTGATTCTGGTTCAGTTAGTCTAGGTTCGAGTCCTGGTACCCCAGCGAGCAGATCACCCCGTGATCTCTCAACAACGCGGTCCCGTCGTCTAGCGGCCTAGGACGCCGCCCTCTCAAGGCGGTAGCGCGGGTTCAAATCCCGTCGGGACTACAAGGGTGGGAGGGCCATATCTGCGATTCCGCAGATATGGCCCTTTCCGTTTTTTGTTTGGGGGGCCGAGCCCCCCATGCCCCCCACGGTGCGGGGGTTGCTTTCTTGCTTGCTCCTTGGGATTGGGGCGTACCCGGTCTGGGTTTCCGACCAGCGGACGGGCCATCTGGGGCTTGGGGGTCCCGCCCGGCTTCATCTGGGCGTCTGGGGTGGGCTCTTCTGGGGCTTGGGAGTCCGGCTTGGCTTCATCTGGGGATCTGGGGTTCCTCTGGGGCTTGGGGAGTCTGGCCTGGTTTCATCTGGGTGCTTGGGGTGGGTTCGTCTGGGGCTTGGGTGTCCGGCTTGGCTTCATCTGGGGATCTGGGGATCTGGGGATCTGGGGATCTGGGGATCTGGGCATCTGGGCATCTGGGGTTCTGGGGTTCTTCTGGGGCTTGGGGAGTCTGGCCTGTTTCATCTGGGTGCTTGGGGTGGGATGGGGTCGGGTTTTCTGGGGCTTGGGGGTTAATTTTGTTTGGGCGCTTGGGGTTTGCTTGGGTTGTGTGGTGTTTTTGGGTTATGGAATCGGTTTTGTGGGCGAGGCCGCGCGCCTTGAGTGGGTCAGCGGACTGTTGGAAGCGGGTGGTCTTGCGGTGGAGGTAGGGGGTGGGTGTTCGAGGGGCTTATGGGGTGTTGTAAAGTTCTTCTTGTTGCGCGGTCCCGTCGTCTAGCGGCCTAGGACGCCGCCCTCTCAAGGCGGTAGCGCGGGTTCAAATCCCGTCGGGACTACCAGCAAGTGCCCCGCTCGCAGAGTCTGCGAGCGGGGCACTTCTCGTTCCGCCACTTAGCAATGCGCCGGGCGTCGTGCGGCGTTCTTGGCGGTGCGGGTCTTGGCCCGCACTGCGCTGTTGGGGTTATATGCGGTTTTGGAGGGCATCTGCTGCTGCTAGCAGGTCTGCTGCCCAACGGGCTCCCGGGCGGCGGCCCATTCTGTCGATCGGGCCCGAGACCGATATGGCCGCCACCACGTTGCCTTGGGCGTCGCGGACCGGGGCTGAGACGCTTGCCACCCCCGGCTCCCTTTCCGCCACGCTTTGGGCCCAGCCCCTTCTGCGGACCTCCATGAGGATTCTTTCGCCGTAGACAGCTTCCGCGAGGACCGCTCTCTGGGTTGCGGGGTCCGACCAGGCCGCCAGGACCTTGGCTCCCGAGCCCGCCGTCATCGAGAGGGGCGTTCCCACCGGCACCGTGTCCCGCAGGCCGCTCGGGGGTTCCGCCGTCGCTATGCACAGGCGTTGCATTCCGTCCCTCCTGTAGAGCTGGACGCTTTCTCCCGTGACATCCCTTAGCTTGGGCAGGACCGTCGTTGCTGCTTCGAGGAGAGGATCTACCGCTCCCCCCGCCAGTTCCGCCAGGGCCGCTCCTGGACGCCAGCGTCCGTCCGAGCCCCTTCTCAACAGGCGGTGGACCTCCAGGCCCACTGCTAGGCGGTGCGCCGTTGCCCTTGGCAGCCCCGTACGGCTGCACAGTTCGGCTAGGCCGCACGGTTCGCTGGCCACCGCCTGGAGAACGGCCACCGCCTTGTCCAGTACTCCGATGCCGCTATGCTGTCCCACGTACCGATACTAGCTTCCCGGCATCTGGGAAGTCCATTCTGTGGGAAGGCCCTTTTCCGGGTCTCGGCAGGCTCGACTGGGAGCAACGATGGGAAAAACGCTCGCGGAGAAGGTTTGGGAAGCGCACATCGTGCGCCGTGGTGAAGGGCACGAGCCAGACCTGCTCTACATCGATCTCCACCTGGTGCACGAGGTCACCAGTCCGCAGGCCTTCGAAGGGCTCCGGTTGGCGGGCCGGCCGGTGCGCCGCCCCGATCTGACGCTGGCCACCGAGGACCACAACGTGCCCACCACCGGGATCGACCTGCCGATCGCCGACCCGGTGTCCCGCACGCAGGTCGACACCTTGCGGAAGAACTGCGAGGAATTCGGCATCCGGCTGCACCCGATGGGCGACGCCGAGCAGGGCATCGTGCACGTCGTCGGGCCGCAGCTCGGCCTGACGCAGCCGGGCACCACCGTGGTCTGCGGCGACAGCCACACCTCGACGCACGGCGCTTTTGGCGCGTTGGCCTTCGGCATCGGCACTTCCGAGGTCGAGCACGTGCTGGCCACCCAGACGCTGCCGCTGAAGCCGTTCAAGACCATGGCCATCAACATCGAAGGCACCCTGCGCCCGGGAGTCACCAGCAAGGACGTGATCCTGGCCGTCATCGCGAAGATCGGCACCGGCGGCGGCCAGGGCTACGTCCTGGAGTACCGCGGCGAAGCGATCCGCCAGCTGTCCATGGAAGCCCGCATGACGATCTGCAACATGTCGATCGAGGCGGGCGCGCGGGCCGGCATGATCGCGCCCGACGAAACGACTTTCGACTACCTCGAGGGGCGCCCGCACGCCCTCGAGGGCGCCGAGTGGGGCGCCGCCGTCGAGTACTGGAAGACGCTGCGCACCGATGACGACGCCACATTCGACGCAGAAGTTACGCTGAACGCGGATGAACTGACCCCGTTCGTCACCTGGGGCACCAACCCGGGGCAGGGCCTGCCGCTGGGCGAGCAGGTGCCGGACCCGGCGCAGATCGTCGACGAGGGCGAGCGGTTTGCCGCCGAGAAGGCCTTGGCGTACATGGGCTTGACCCCCGGGACGCCGCTGCGCGAGGTGTCCGTGGACACCGTGTTCCTCGGCTCCTGCACCAACGGCCGGATCGAGGACCTGCGCGCCGCCGCCGAGGTCCTCAAGGGCCGCAAGGTCGCCGCGGACGTGCGGATGCTCGTCGTGCCCGGCTCGATGAAGGTCCGCCAGCAGGCGGAGTCCGAAGGGCTGCACGAGGTTTTCACCGCCGCCGGCGCGGAATGGCGTTCGGCCGGTTGTTCGATGTGCCTGGGCATGAACCCGGACCAGCTCACGCCGGGCGAGCGCAGCGCGTCGACCTCCAACCGCAACTTCGAGGGCAGGCAAGGCAAGGGCGGCCGCACCCACCTGGTCTCCCCGCTGGTCGCCGCGGCCACCGCCGTGCGCGGAACCCTGTCCGCCCCCGAAGACCTCGACTGAAAGTTGAACTCAGCTCGCGCAGGTGGTCCCGTAGCGGAACCTCAGACGTCTCCTCGGTCCGGTATCCCCGACGGGACTCGCGGGTGGTCACCGTGCGTGCGTGGGCCAAGCGGCTGCGCCGCTGCAAGGACGAAAACTGGCACCCCACCCATCAGGAGCAGTGACGATGGAACCGTTCAAGACGCACACCGGGATCGGCGTCCCGCTGCGCCGGTCCAACGTGGACACCGACCAGATCATCCCGGCGGTCTACCTCAAGCGGGTTTCCCGCACCGGCTTCGAGGACGGCCTGTTCGCCGCCTGGCGCGCGGACGAGAACTTCATCCTCAACCACGAGACCTTCCGCAACGGCAGCGTGCTGGTCGCCGGCCCCGACTTCGGCACCGGGTCGTCGCGCGAGCACGCCGTATGGGCGCTGAAGGACTACGGCTTCAGGGTGGTCATCTCCAGCCGCTTCGCGGACATCTTCCGCGGCAACTCGGGCAAGCAGGGGCTGCTGGCGGCCCAGTGCGAGCAGTCCGATGTGGAACTGCTGTGGAAGCTCTTGGAGAACGAGCCGGGCACCGCCGTGACGGTCGATCTGGAGCGGCGGACCGTGCACGCCAAGGACCTCACGGTGCCCTTCAGCATCGACGACTACACCCGCTGGCGGTTGCTGGAAGGGCTCGACGACATCGGTTTGACCCTTCGCCACGCCGAGACGATCGACACTTTTGAGCAAGCTCGCCCGAGCTTCAAACCGGCGACCCTGCCCGCTCGGCAGGGCTGATCGAGAAGCCTTCCGGGGGCGAGTTTTTCCCGTTGTGAAAGGAAAAACTCGCCCTCCGGGGGACAACTGAACAGTTGCTCCAGGAGCCCCGCGGACCCCGTTTCCCGGACGCGAATGCCCACGCCCCAACGAAAAAAAGAGGCGTGGCGAATGGCATTTGTTTGTCCGGGGCTTTACCGTTGACATTGAGTCGGCCCAACGGGGCCGTTGTTGTGTCCTGGGAGGGACTGAAGTGAACAAGGCCCAACTTATCGAGGCTCTGGCGGAACGCCTCGGAGACAAGAAGACCGCCAGCCAGGCTGTGGAAAGCGTAGTGGACATCATCGTTCGCAACGTCAACAAAGGTGAGAAGGTCAACATCACCGGCTTCGGGGTTTTCGAGAAGCGGGCCCGCGCCGCTCGCACCGCTCGCAACCCGCGCACCGGTGAGAGCGTGAAGGTCAAGAAGACCAACGTGCCCGCCTTCCGCGCCGGCACCCAGTTCAAGGAAGTCGTGGGCGGACAGCGGAAACTGCCGCGCGTCTCCGCTGCCAAGGCGGCCACCACCCGTGGTGCCACCACCAAGACCGCGGGCGCCACCAGGGCCGCTGCCGGTACTCGCGCCAAGGCTGCCACCACCCGCGCGGCCGCGACGAAGACCGCGACCGGCGCCACCGCAGCGAAGGCGACCGCCACCAAGGCGGCCCCGAAGCGGACCGCCACCAAGGCGACCGCTGCGAAGGCGACCCCGGCGAAGTCCACCGCGAAGCGGGCGACGACGGCCAAGGCCACCACGACCGCGGCCAAGACGACTCGTCCGGCTACCAAGAAGGCGACGACGACGCGCAAGACCACGAAGAAGTGATCGCGGGCTTCCGCAGCGAGCACCAGTGGACCGAGCGGGCGGCGAGATAACCCCCACGTGGGTTACGAGCCGCCCGCTCACGGCGTTCCCCCGGTCGCCCGGTCATCGCCCCGACGTCAGGCGATGACCGGAAACGGCCATGAGAAGGCCGTGACCGCCGCATCTCCGGCGGTCGCACGAGTTTCACCCGTGGGCGATGCGCAACGCCCACACGGCGCGATCAGCGCCGGACAGCGCCCGTCCAGCACCTCAGCGCGCGTGGTGCGGTGCGGGCGCGGTCGTCAGCTGGAGCCGGGGCGTCGGCGGAATACTTCGCCGGCACCGAAATTCGCCGACGCGTCCGTCTCTTTTCTGCGCTCTCCCCGCTTCGCCGGTCAGGCGAGCGGGTCCGCGAGGTAGTCGGCCGCGGCCAGCCGCAGCGCCGGGCCGCTCCCGTTGCCGGAATACCGGTCCCCGCTGAACGTCAGCGTCCACACGCTGCCCTTGCGGCTGGCTACCTCGCCGAGCGGCAACCCGGCGGAATCGGCCAGCCGCGCCACCAGGTCCGGGATGACGCCGCCCTGGCTGCACACCACCGCGGGGCCCGCGCCGGCCGCCACCCGCAGCATCAGGTCGACGCCCGCGTCCGGATCGCCCAGATAGCCCTCTTCGGAAAACAGCGGCTCGACGGCAATCCCGATTCCGAGGTCTTCGGCGATCGGCGCCACTGTTTGTTCGCAGCGCAGTCGCGGTGCGGAATAGATCCGGGCCGGGCCGAACAACGGCAGCAGCGAATGCAATGCATCGCGCTGTTGCCGTCCCGCTTCGGTGAGTGGCCGAAGGATGTCGTCGCCCGCCCATTCGGAGCGTTTGCCCGCTTTCGCGTGCCGCACCAGCAACACGGTCGCGGACTCGGCCGGCAACTCCTCGAATGCGTCGAGCACGCCGACGTCGTGCGGATAGCTCAGCCGGCCCCGTGCCTGGTCGGTACGCAGCCAGCGCAGTTCGTCCACTTCGTCGTTCGGCGCGAATACGCCGTCAGCCGCCCGGGCGGTGAAGTAGTCGACCATCTTCGGCGCGCGGCCGCCGTCGGATTCCGGCACCGAGTAGTTCACCCGCGTCAGGAAACGCGACAGCACGCAGGAAAACCCGGTCTCCTCGGACACCTCGCGGACCGCCGCGTGCGCGGAGAGCTCGCCGGGGTCGAGCTTGCCCTTCGGCAGCGACCAGTCGTCGTAGCGGGGCCGGTGCACCAGCGCCACTTCGGGGCCGTCGCCAACATCGCGCCAAAGCACCGCACCGGCCGCCCGGACCGGGGCAGGCGGTGCGTCGACTGGTTCGTCGTCGATTCCGCCGGGCGCCGGCTGGTTCTCGGTCACGCTCATCTTCCTCAGGACACCTTGGCGCCGTGCAGGCGCAGCATTTCCGCTTGGTGATCGCGAACTTGCTCTCCGCTGCGCGGCGATGCCTCCCAGTCGCCCTTCGCGTTGAGCACCCAGCAGCGGGTGGCCGGGTGCAGCGTCGAATCCAGCATCGCGTCGAGCTGCCGGGTGAGCTTGATGTCGGTGACCTGCACCTGGGTTTCGATCCGCCGGTCCAGGTTGCGGTGCATCATGTCGGCGCTGCCGATCCAGTGCTCGTCGATGCCGACGAAATGGAACACCCGGGAATGCTCCAGGAAGCGGCCCAGGATCGAGCGCACCTCGATGTTCTCGCTCAGACCCTCCACGCCGGCCTTCAGCGAGCAGATCCCGCGCACCACCACGCGCACCGGCACACCGGCCAGCGAAGCCCGGTACAGGGTGTCGATGATCTGCTCGTCGACCAGCGAGTTCACCTTCATCCTGATGCCGCACGGCAAACCCTGCCGGGCACGCTCGATCTCGGCCTCCACGCGCTCCACGATGCCGTTGCGGATGCCCTGCGGCGACACCAGAATCCGGCGATACTGGCCGTGCCGGGCGTAGCCGGTGAGCACGTTGAACAGGTCGGTGAGGTCGGCGCCGATCTCCGGGGAGGCCGTCAGCAGGCCCAGGTCCTCGTACATTCGCGCGGTCTTCGGGTTGTAGTTGCCGGTGCCCAGGTGGCAGTAGCGGCGGATCGTGGAACCTTCCTGGCGCACCACGAGCGCGGTCTTGCAGTGCGTCTTCAACCCCATCAGGCCGTAGACGACGTGCACCCCGGCGCGCTCCAGGGTCCGCGCCCACTGGATGTTGGCCTGCTCGTCGAACCGCGCCTTCAACTCCACCAGCGCCACCACCTGCTTGCCCGCTTCGGCGGCGTCGATGAGGGCGTTGACGATGGGCGAGTCACCGGAAGTCCGGTACAGCGTCTGCTTGATGGCCAGCACGTGCGGGTCGGCCGCGGCCTGCTCGATAAACCGCTGCACCGACGTGGAGAACGAGTCGTAGGGATGGTGCACCAGCACGTCGCCCTCGCGCAGCGTGGAGAAGATGCTCTTCGGCGTCTGGCCCTCGGCGAACGCCGGGTGCGTCGCGGGCACGAACGGCGACTCCTTGAGGTCCGGGCGCTGCAACCGGTCCAGCTGGAACAGGCACGACAGGTCCAGCAGTCCCTTGACCTCAACCACGTCGTGCTGGTCGACCTCCAGCTCGCGCAACAGGAGTTCGAGCATGTTCTCGCTCATCGTGTCGGTCACTTCCAGCCGCACCGGCGGCCCGAAGCGGCGGCGCGCGAGTTCCCGCTCCATCGCCTGCAGCAGGTCTTCGTCGCGGTCCTCCTCGACCTCCAGGTCGGCGTTGCGGGTGACCCGGAAGATGTGGTGCTCGGCGACCCGCATCCCGGGGAACAGCTTCCCGAGGTGCGCGGCGATGAGTTCCTCCAGCGGAAGGAAGGTGGCGGTCTCGTTCTCCCGGTCGGATTCGACGCGGATCAGCCGCGGCACGTTGTCGGGCACCTTGACGCGCGCGAAGCGCCGCAGCCCGGCGTCCGGGTCGGCGACCGTGACCGCGAGGTTCAGCGATAGCCCCGAGATGTAGGGGAACGGGTGCGCCGGGTCGACCGCCAGCGGCGTGAGGACCGGGAAGATGTGGTCCTCGAAGTAGCGGGTCAGCTTGGCCTGGTCGTCGTTCCCCAGCTCGGACCAGCGCAGGAACCGAACGCCGTGCGCCGCCAGCTCCGGCAGGAGATCGTCGAGGAAGACCCGGCCCTGCTTCTCCACCAGGTCCTGGTTGCGGGCGGAGATCCGGACCAGCTGCTCGTGCGGGGTGAGCCCGTCGGAGCTGCGCACCGAAAGCCCGGTTTCCTCGCGGCGCTTCAGCCCGGCGACCCGGACCATGTAGAACTCGTCCAGGTTGGACGCGAAGATCGCGAGGAACTTGGCGCGCTCCAGCACCGGCTGCGACCGGTCCTCGGCGATCGCGAGCACCCGCGCGTTGAAGTCCAGCCAGGACAGTTCGCGGTTGAGGTAGCGTTCCTCGGGCAGGTCGGTGGTGGCAGCCGCGCGGGTCACCGCGGGCGGGGCCGCCGGAACCCGGGCGCCCTCGGAGGTCGTGGTCTGGGCCGCCTCCGGGGTGGCCGCGGTGCTGGCTGCCGGTGCGTCGGCAGCGACGGGATTGCCGGCGCGGCGAGCGGGTCGTGGCGTCCGCTGCGCGGACCGGCCGTTGGAGGTTCGCTTGGCGGGCTGCTTCGGGACCCTGTCGCTGCTGTCGGTGCTCACCAGCCCATTGTCACTCATCAGGGCGTTCTGAATCGACCGCCGACGTGGCCATGTGACGTTCGCGGTCTTGGGGTGAACATTCCCGTACGGGTCCTTGAACACCAGGCGGGCGAGCGCCGCTGGAGGAAATCCGGCGGGCGGTGTTCGGGCCGACACCGAGCGTCATCGCGACGGCCAGATCGGCCTCGGTGTCCACGTCGCAGCGCAGCGAGTCCCAGCCGCCCAGGAGCGTCTTCGCCCCGGACCCGGCGTGCGCGTCGGCGGAGCCGGGCCCGAAGCGGGGGGCAAGCTGCTGGCCGGGCACGGCCAGCAGCAGCGTGGTGCCGGTGCCTTGCCGGTCGGGGCAGAACGCGCGATCGTCCCCGGCGGCGCTGATGGCGGCGGCGAGGTCGGTGGGCCGCAGGGCGGGCAGATCCGCCTGCAACGCCCCGACTCGCGATGTGGCGGTCCGCTGCCGCAGCTGGGCGTCGCCGTGCCGCAGCGCGGCGTTCAGCCCGGCGGCGGGGGTGTCCGCGAGCACCTCGACTCCGTCGGCGGCGAACGCCTCGGTGAGTGTCGGGTCGGAGGTCACCACCACGACTCCGGCGACGCCCGGCGCCTGGCGCGCAGCGGTCACTGTGTCCAATGCCACGGCTGTGACCAGGTCGGCGTGCGCGGTCGGCCGGCGCGCCCCCCGGTCGGCGGCGCCGAGCAGCCGCGACTTCGCCAGGTGCAACGGCTTGATCGGCACGATGAGGAACAACCCTGCGGTCACCGAAGAAACGTAGCGCGGATGCCCGGTCCTTTAGGCGGGGAGAAGGCGCGTCGATTCCGTGCTTGAGCCGACCACTCAAATAGCGGGACGGGTATGCCGTTCGATGTACTGGCGTACCGCGGAAATGGGTGCGCCACCGGCCGACCCGGCAAAGTACGAGCCCGACCACAGCCGGGCACCTCTCCAGTAAGCGAACTGCAGGTCTTCGAAGTCCTTACGCAACAGCCGGGAGGATACTCCCTTGAGGGAGTTGACCAGCTTCGACACCGCGACCTTGGGCGGGAAGCTGACCAGCAGATGCACGTGGTTGGCTTCGCCGTTGAACTCTTCCAGCTCGGTTTCGAAGTCGCCGCATACCTCCCGCATGATTTCTTCCATGCGGGTCAGGTGTGTGTCGGTGAACACAGGGTGCCGGTACTTCGTGATGAAAACCAAGTGGGCATGCATGAGGGAAACTACGTCTCTGCCTGTGCGGAACTCGCTTTCGATGGCCATGAACCAAATGCTACAGTGATCTACCTGGCGGCAGCGGTGACGACCGGGGAGACCGGGCATGCCCGGTACACGTACGGGCTTCGCTTGTCGTCGGCCTGCTGGCGTGCGCTGCTGGCCGAGTGGGATCGGTGCCGGTGGGTATGGAACCAGTGCGTGGTCACTTGCCGTCAGGCGCACCACGCGGAGGCCCGGCGTCGGCCGGCGAAGGGCAAGCCCGCGTCACAGGGATACCGCACCCGGGCGCGGCACTCATTCGGTTCGGCCGTGCGGGATGTCTGGTCGCCCGGCCCGGCAGGTAACTTGTCGGGGCGCTTGCGACCAGTTGAAGGAGATCTCGTGACGGAACCGAAGAGCCTCCGGTGCCAGCGGAGGCAGACCAGCGAAAAGGCGCAGGGCATGGGCAAGTTCTGGCTCGGCCTCACCCGCGGGGTCTTCTACCCGCTGACCGCGGCGCTGGCCCGCACCGAGGTGACGGGGCTGGAGCGCATCCCCGCCGAGGGGCCCGCGCTGCTGGTGTTCAACCACGTCTCTCACCTGGACCCGATCTTCGATGCCGTGACCGTGCACCGCGCCGGCCGGGTGCCGCGGTTCCTCGCGAAGAACACGCTCTGGAACGTGCCGGTGCTCAAGAGCGTCCTGGTCGGCGTCGAGCAGATCCCGGTCTACCGCGGCACTGCCGACGCGCGGAAGAGCCTGCGGGACGCGCACGACGCCCTGCAACACGGCAAGACGATCGTGATCTACCCGGACGGCACCATCACCAAGGACCCGGACGGCTGGCCGATGACGCCGAAGGTCGGGGTGGCGCGGCTGGCGCTGGCGCACGACATCCCGGTGATCCCGGCGGCCCGCTGGGGCACCCGGGACATCTACGACCACTACGAGAAGAAGTTCCGGCCGTTCCCGCGCAAGATCGTGCGAATCGCCTTCGGCGAGCCGCTGGACCTGTCGGCCTACCGCGGCATGGAGCACGACACGCACGCGCTGCGGGATGTCACGCACCTGGCGATGACGGGCGTGCGGGATCTGCTCGGCGAGATCCGCGGCGAGCAGCCGCCGACCGAGTTCTACAGCTCTGCCCGCAAGAGCCGGGGTGACGATGGCGAGGCCTGAGCGGATCACGGTCCTCGGTGCCGGTTCCTGGGGCACCACGTTCGCGAAGGTGCTCGCCGACGCGGGCAACGAAGTCGTCCTGTGGGCGCGGCGCGCGGAGATCGCCGCGGCTATCAACGAAAGCCGCAGCAACCCCGCGTACCTACCGGACATCCAGCTCCCTCCGACGCTGCGCGCCACCGACGACGCCGCCGTTGCCGTCTACGGCGCGAGCGCGGTGGTGCTCGCGGTGCCCAGCCAGACGCTGCGCGAGAACCTAGCCGGGTGGCAGCCCCTGCTGCCGTCCGAAGCGACGCTGGTGAGCCTGGCCAAGGGCGTAGAGCTGAGCACGCTGAAGCGGATGAGCGAGGTTGTCGGCGAGGTCGCCGACGTGCCGATGGCGCACGTCGCGGTCGTCTCCGGGCCCAACCTGGCCAAGGAGATCGCCGCCGAGCAACCGACCGCGACCGTGGTGGCGTGCCCGGACCACGACCGCGCCGTCGCGCTGCAGCACGCCTGCTCGACGCCGTACTTCCGGCCCTACACCAACACGGACCTCGTCGGCATCGAGATCGCCGGGGCGTGCAAGAACGTGATCGCGCTCGCGTGCGGGATGGCCGCAGGGTTGGGTTTCGGGCACAACACGATGTCCTCGCTGATCACCCGCGGCCTGGCCGAGACGACTCGGCTCGGCGTCGCGCTTGGCGCCGACCGGATGACGTTCGCGGGCCTCGCGGGGCTGGGCGACCTGGTCGCCACCGCCATGTCGCCGCTGTCGCGCAACCGGACCTTCGGCGAGCGGCTGGGGCGCGGCGAAACCATGGCACAGGCGCAGGAGGCGGCGCACGGTCAGGTTTCCGAGGGCGTGAAATCGTGCTCGTCGATCCGGCAGCTGGCGGCGCGGCACGGCGTCGAGATGCCGATCACGGATGTGGTGCACCGGGTCTGCCACGAGGGACTCGCACCCGCCCCGGCGGCCGCCGAACTGCTCGGCCGCGAGCGCAAACCCGAGTGAACTCGCGCGCTGCCGTTTTCGAAACCACCCGCGCACGCGAACGGGCATCGTCGCGGATCCTCGGCGAGGCTTGAACGCGCGTTGCTCCGGGACCGAGGTTCCCGGACCACCTACGCAGAACGTGCCCGAGGCCGGGCTCGGAAACGCACGGCGGCAAGAGACAGGAGAGTTGTGACCACATCGGATCTTGGCGACGGCACCCGGTGCGTGCGCGGCGGGCACCCGGAACCGGCCGGCGGGACACCGCTGCTGCCGGGGCCGGTCTTCGCCGCGCCGTTCCACCTGGGTGCGGACGTCCAGGGCAGCGATTTCTACGGCCGGGCGGGCAATCCCACCTGGCGGGCGCTGGAGTCGGCCATCGGCGACCTCGACGGCGGACACTGCGTCCTGCTGCCGTCCGGCATGGCGGCGATCAGCACCCTGCTGCGTGCGCTGCTGCGCCCCGGCGACGCGGTGGTCCTGCCCAGCGACGGGTACTACGCGACGCGCCAGTTCGTGCGCGACGAGCTGGGCGACCTGGGGCTGGACGTCCGGGAGATCGACACGCCGGGCCCCTGGCACGACGACGTGTTCGCCGGGGTTCGCCTGGTGCTGCTGGAAACCCCGTCGAACCCCGGGCTGGACGTGTGCGACATCGCGGAGCTCGCCGACCGCGCGCACGCCGCGGGTGCGCTGCTGGCGGTGGACAACACCACGGCGACGCCGCTCGGGCAGCGACCGCTGGAGCTGGGCGCGGACATCGTGGTGGCCAGCGACACCAAGGCGCTGTCCGGGCACAGCGACATCCTGATGGGGCACGTGTCGGTCCGCGACGAGGAGCTGGCGCAGCGGCTCGTGCGGGCGCGGACGCTGTCCGGCTCGATCCCCGGCCCGTTCGAGACCTGGCTGGCGCACCGCAGCATGGGCACGCTGGACCTGAGGTTGGCGCGGCAGGCCGAGAATGCCGCCGCGCTCGTCGAGGCGCTGCGCGGGCACCCGGCGGTTTCCGGGCTGCGCTGGCCCGGCCTGCCTGGTGATCCGTCGCACGATCTTGCACGGCGGCAGATGCGCCGCTGGGGCGGGATGTTCCGGTTCGAGCTGGCGGATGCGGCGGCGGTCGACGAGTTCGTCCGGCGCAGCGAGCTGGTAGTGGCGGCGACGAGTTTCGGCGGCCTGCACAGCACGGTCGACCGCCGGGCCCAGTGGGGCGACCCGGTGCCTGCGGGCTTCGTCCGGTTCTCCGCGGGCTGCGAAGACCCTGCGGACCTGGTCGCGGACGTCCTGCAGGCACTCTCCTGACGCCCGCGGGTTCACATCTTTACCCAGCTCCCCGAACAGTTGGGCGCTCTGCGTCGAACCTGGCACCTTCGATTTCCATTGAAATCGCGGTGCCGCAGTGTGAGATCTTGCGGGTTCGAGTTGACGTGAGGGCGGCGGACTGGTTCAGTTCACGGCGTGTTGTTGCGTGCTATGACTGATCGACGGGGTCACATCGACCTGCGCCGCGTCGCCAGCGCGCTCTGTCTGTGTTCTTCGTGTTGATCGTTCTCCCGTAATTCCCGGGTGTTTCCGGCGTGCCGGTGCGCGCGCTGACGGCCCCGGGGCTCATCACGATCCCGAAGGACAACCGCCGTGTTCGCCGTTCCTCCGAATACCGTTGCCGCGCCTGCCGATCTCACCATCGCGCACCCGGTCCGCATCGCCCGTGAACTCGCCGCCGACCGCGGCTCGTGGACGCACCTGCTGCGTTACGACCCGGACCAGCGGTGGTCCGGCCTGATCACGCGTACCGCGAGCTACGAGGCGTGGCTGCTGAGCTGGCTGCCGGGCCAGCGCACCGATCTGCACGACCACGGCGGTGCCGCCGGTGCCTTCACCGTGGTCACCGGCACCCTGACCGAGCGCGTCGTCCAACGCGGTGGCAACGAGGTGCTGCACCCGCTGGTCGCGGGCCAGTCCCGCGTCTTCGGCCCGGACTACGTGCACCAGGTGCACAACAACGGCCCGGACCCGGCAGTGAGCATCCACGTCTACCGGCCCACCCGCGCCCGGATGACCCTCTACACCAACGACCCCGTCACCGGCCTCAGCCAGGAGTGACCGACATCGCGGGTCCGCAGTTTCGGTTGAAACTGCGGATTTCCGGCACCGTCAGGATTCGGCGCGCCGCCGCATGCGGCGGAGTTGCTGGGCGGCCGTGGCCCGGTCCGGGGACCGTCCCTTCGGCCAGCCGGCGGGCGACCGAGTCCCTGCAGCGGCACCGATTTAGATTTAGCGACACCGATTTGTTGTCGCCGTACTTGAACTTCGCCGTCACGGACTCGACGTGCCGGACCACGCCCGCGGGATTCCCTTGAGCATCCGGTGGAACGGACCGTCGTGCGCGGCGATCTCGGCAGTCCCGCCCGCCGGCTGGAAGCGCTCCACCTGGCGTTGCAGCAGGGTGGCCTTGGCGGCCGGGGCGTCCACCAGCTCCGCTTCGCCCGAGAGCTGCACGCTGGCGTAGTGGCTCGTCGGCACGCCCGAGCTGGTCGGGGTGTCGCCCTCGACCCACCACGGGCCGGGGATGTAGGCGTAGTCGTCCACAATCGACAGTACGCGGCGCGGATCGTGCTCCAGCGCGCGCCAGATCGGGTTGGGGCGCGTGAGGTGCAGCAGGATTCGGTCGCCGTCGAGATCTTCCAGCTCCACGATGCTCATGCCGGTTGCTCCCGTTCGCCGACGTGCGACGGAACCTCGAATCCCGACGGGAGGTCCGCCGACGGTTCCGGCGGGCCCCAGTGCGTTCTCAGCGGGAGCACCCCGGCCCAGGCCGTGGCTTCCTCGACGTCCTCGGCGTCGTCGTTGGGCCCGCCGTTGCGGATCTTCACCGCCGCCTCGGCGAGGTCGACGGCGATGACCGCCGTCGCAGCCAGCTCCCTCTTGTTCGGCTGCCGCGCGTGCTCCCACGAACCGGGCGCGAGCTGCTCGGTGATCACCCGCAGCGCCTGCAGCTTCTCGTCGGCGTCGGTGACGTCCCGGGCGCGTCCGTGGATCATCGCGGAGCGGAAGTTCACGGAGTGGTGGAACAGCGAGCGTGCGTAGACGATCCCGTCGAGGTGGGTGACGGTGACGCAGACCTCGACGCCTTCGGCGGCCTCCCGCAGGCTGCGCGCACCGGTCGAACCATGGACGTAGAGAGTGTCGCCGCTGCGGCCGTAGCCGGTGGGCAGCACCCGGGGCGAACCGTCGATCAGCAGCCCGAGGTGGCAGATCAGGCCCGCGTCCAGCGTGGCGTGCAGGTCGCTGCGCTCGGTGCGGGCCCGCGCGCTGCCGCGACGGATGGTGGTCCGGTCTGTGGTGGAGAGCTGTCGGGTCACGTGGAACAGGATCTTCAAGAAAGTGGCATTATCGAAGTGCCAATCAGGGAGAATTTCGAAATGCCACATTCCGTGCCCGCAGCCAGCTCGCCGCTGCTGGAGCTGGCCATCGAGCTGCACCGCGACGACCGCCGACCGCTCGCCGTGCAGCTCGCCGACGCGCTGCGGCATGCGGCGACGAAGGGGCAGCTCCGCGGTGGCGACCGCCTGCCGTCCACGCGCGCGCTCGCCCGCCACCTCGCGGTGAGCCGAACCGTGACAGCCGCCGCCTACGAGCAGCTGCACGCCGAGGGCTGGATCGCCGGCCGGCGCGGCTCGGGCACCTACGTCACCACGAGCCCGCCCGGTTCTCAGACCGAGGCCGCCGCAGGAGCCAAGCACGGCGACAGCCGACCGGACGAACCGGTGGTCGTGCTGACACCCGGCGTGCCGTGGGTGGAGGGCATCGACCGGGCGGCGTGGCGCCGGGCCTGGCGCGCGGCGGCCGACACCGGGCCCGATTCCAGGCCGCATCGTGCCGGGGCGGTCGAGTACCGCGAAGCCATCGTCGAGCACCTGCTGCGGCACCGCGGTCTGGTCGTCGGCGGCCTGACGGTGGAGAACGTGCTAGCCACCGCCGGCACCACGTCGGCCGTCTTCGAGCTGGCATCCGCGGTGCTGCGCCGTGGCGCGACGGTTGCCGTGGAGGAGCCCGGCTACCAGCGAGCGGTGGGCGCGCTGCGGGCGGCGGGCGTGCGGGTGGTGCCGGCTCCGGTCGACCACGCGGGAATCGTGGTCGATGCCATTCCGCGGGGCGTGCGGGCGGTCTACTGCTCGCCCGCGCACCAGTACCCGATCGGCGGTCGGCTGCCCGCGGAGCGCCGGATCGCCCTGGTGGAGCGGGCGCGTGCCGAGGGCTGGCTGATCATCGAGGACGACTACGACGGCGAGCTCCGCTACGACGTGGCGCCGCTGCCGGTGCTCGCGTCGATGGCCCCGGACGTCGTCGTGCACCTGGGCACGACCAGCAAGATCCTCACCCCGACACTGGGAGCCGGCTGGATGCTGGCACCAGACAAGGTCGCCGCTTCGGTGCTGCAGCACCGGGATCTCACCGGCACCAGCCCGGCCCCGGCGGGGCAGCGCGTGCTGGTGGAACTCGCGCGCCACGGCGACCTGGGGCGCCACCTGCGGCGGCTGCGGCGAGAACTCTCGCAGCGCCGGGCACTCGTGGTGGACAAGCTCGCCGCCGAGGACGTCGAGGTGTTCGGGGACCGGGCCGGGGCGCACGTGGTGCTGCCGCTGCCGGACGCGGAGACCGAGCAGCGGGTGGTCGCGGCGGCCGCCGAACGCGGCCTGGTGCTCGACGGGCTGCGACGCCACCACTGCGGTCCGCAGCAGTGGTTCGGGTTGGCGCTCGGCTACGCCGCGTGCTCGCGCAGCGAACTGGAACGCGCGCTGCCGATCCTGGCCCAGCTGTGCGGAAAGAGGTGACGCACTTCGCCAGGTCAGGCGCTTGCCGGGCGGAACTCGCTTGCGTCGTCGCGGGTTGGGCGCTGTGAGGAGCGTTTAGCCCGGTTCGGTATCGGGGTGATCCGGGATGTGTTTTTGCCTGCGTTCGGCGTTGATCTGGAGGTGACCGGTACGGATGAGAAGTCGGATTCATCGGCGGATTCATCGGCGGAGTCGGAGTTGGTGCGGGACATGCTGGCGGTGGTGACGTCGTTTTCGGGCCGGTTATGCGGATCGCTACGAGCGTTTCGGTACGCAGGACGCCGTGAGTGTTTTTGGGTGCTATGGCACCCACAAACGCTCACGGGTTTTCTTCCGCCACTCACCCTAGGAACGGTTCCGAGTCGAAGATCACGCGCGTCCCGCATCGAGGTCTCCAACCAAGCCGTTGTGAAACGGCCTCCGAATGCGGCAGGTATGGTCCGGCGCATGACACAGCGCAAGACCCGGGTGGCCGTCGTCTTCGGCGGACGCAGCACCGAGCACGGCATCTCCTGCGTGTCCGCCGGTAGCGTGCTCGCGCACCTCGACCAGGACCGCTTCGAGATCCTGCCGGTCGGCATCACCCGCGAGGGCGCTTGGGTACTGGGCACCGACGACCCGAAGCAGCTGGAGATCCGGGACCGCCAGGCGCCCGAGGTCGCGGCGAACACGGCCATCGCGCTGCCCGGCGACCCCACCCGCCGTGAGCTGGTGCTGCTGGAGCCGGGCCGGGGCGGCGAGGTGCTGTCGTCGGTCGACGTGGTGTTCCCGGTGCTGCACGGCGCGTTCGGCGAGGACGGCACCATCCAGGGGTTGCTGGAGATGGCCGACGTGCCCTACGTCGGGCCGGGCGTGCTCTCAAGCGCCGTGTCGATGGATAAGGAGTACACCAAGAAGCTGCTCGCCGCGGAGGGCTTGGAGGTAGGGCGCTACGAGGTGCTGCGCCGCGACCAGGCCAAGCTGGACGACGCGCAGCGCGAGCGGCTCGGGCTGCCGGTGTTCGTCAAGCCGGCGCGGGCCGGGTCGTCGCTGGGCATCACCAAGGTCGACGACTGGGCCGAGCTGGACGCGGCGATCGCCGAGGCCCGGCGCACCGACCCGAAGGTGATCATCGAGTCGGCGGTGGTGGGCCGCGAGATCGAGTGCGGCGTGCTGGAGTTCCCGGACAGCCGGATCGAGGCCTCACAGCCCGCCGAACTCCGGGTGACCGGCGATTCCGACTGGTACGACTACGAATCCAAGTACCTCGACGACGTCACCGAGTTCGACATCCCGGCCAAGATCGGCGACGACGCGATCGAGGAGCTGCGCGATGCCGCGGTGCGCGCCTTCCGCGCCCTGGAGTGCCAGGGCCTGGCGCGGGTCGACTTCTTCCTCGCCGGGGACGGCCGGCTGATCGTCAACGAGGTCAACACGATGCCGGGCTTCACGGCGATCTCGCTCTACCCGCGGATGTGGGCGCACACGGGCATCGACTACCCGACCCTGCTGACCACGCTGATCGAAACGGCGATCGCCCGAGGCACCGGCCTCCGCTGACGAAAAGTCGAAGCGAACGGCCTGTTAACCGCGCTAGAAGGCGCACACGGTCCGCGCACTCCACAACCGAGTTGGAGCGAATGGTCCGTTCGCTGCGTTAGGCGGTGCGAATGGTCCGTTCACGTCCGAGCAGTCCCCGTTCGAGGGCGCCGGTCAGGGGAAGACCGGTTGCTTGGGGAGGGTGTTGCGGAGGATGTTGGAAAGGTCCTGGAGGGGGCCGGTTCCGGTGCGCTCCGGAGCGGTGAGCGCGACGTACACCGGGCGGTCGACCGCCAGCCACGAGGTGTCGCCACCTTGGTTGATCTCCAGCCAGCTGACGCCGAAGACGTCCACCAGCTGCGCCGTCGGCGTCAGCTCCGCGGGCGCGTCGATGCCGCAGCGCACCGTCAGCGGGTCGTGCTTCGCGTCTCCCCAGGCGACGGCTCCCGCCGCCGCCGGCTCCGCCAGCGCGCGGCGTGGTACGAGCTCGCCGCCTACGGCGAGCTCGCTCGGCAGCGCCGCGAGCACCGTCGCGCATTCCTGCGACGACGCCTTCGGCGCCGGGACCGGAGCGAGCGGAAGCGGCCCGCTTCGCCGGGCCGCTTCCGCTTCTGCTGCAGCTTTTTGCGCCTGGTGCTCGCCATGCCAGCCGTACGCGCCGATACCAGCGACCGCTAGGGCGAGGAGTATGCCGAGCGTGATCGCCACGATCAACACCGGCCGGGGCAATCCGGGCGCTGATTGATGAACCACGTCGTCCACTACAGCACGGCCGTTGCCGGGTGTGGCCACCGGCCCGGCCGTGCTCCTAGCGGGTGCGGGCTGCCCACCCGCGGGTCGTCAGAGGTGCACTACAGGACAGGTGAGGGTCCGGGTGATGCCTTCGACGTTCTGGATCTTGGCGACGACCATCTTGCCGAGCTGGTCGACATTCTCGGCTTCGGCGCGCACGATCACGTCGTACGGACCGGTGACGTCCTCGGCGCTGATGACGCCCGGCGAGCCGGCGATCTCGTTGGCGACCGCGGCGGCCTTGCCGACTTCGGTCTGGATGAGTATGTATGCCTGAACCACGGCGTGCCCCTTCGTCTTGCCGATGTGCTCGGGGTAGGAAACTGGCAGAAAGCTACCCCATCGGACCGAGCGGATGCTCAAGGAAGGAAGGTCCCAGTTGGGTCCTGATTCGTCGCAGGACGCACAGACCGTTTCCCAGTTGGGTGAGTTCGGTCTCATCGATCGGGTGACTGCCGGGCGACCGCAGTCACCGGGCACGTTACTCGGGCCGGGGGACGACGCAGCCGTCCTGGCGGCCCCGGACGGCCGCGTGGTGGCTACCACCGACGTGCTGGTGGAACAGGTGCACTTCCGTTTCGACTGGTCGACACCGCACCAGGTCGGCCGCAAGGCGGTCGCGGTGAACCTGTCGGACATCGCCGCGATGGGCGCGGTGCCCACCGGCCTGCTGGTGGGCCTGGCCTGCCCGCCGGACCTGCCGACGAGTGTGGCCGATGAGCTCCTCGGGGGCATGTGGGAAGAAGCACAGCAGGTCGGCATCGGCATCATCGGCGGCGACATGGTGTCGGCGACCTCACTGACGATCTCGATCACAGCACTGGGCGACCTGCAGGGCCGGGAGCCGGTGACGCGGTCGGGCGCCCGGCCCGGCGACGTGGTCGCGGTGGCCGGGCGGCTCGGCTGGTCGGCGGCCGGTCTGGCCGTGCTGGGGCGGGGTTTCCGCTCGCCGGTCGCGGTCGTCGGCGCGCACCGCGTCCCGGAGCCGCCGTACGCGGCAGGACCGCAGGCGGCCGTCGCCGGCGCGACGTCCATGGTGGACACCTCGGATGGGCTGCTGGCCGATCTCGGGCACATCGCCGCGGCGTCGCAGGTGGCCATCGACATCCGCACCGACCAGATCGAGGTGCCGCAGCGGCTGAACGAGGTCGCCTCCGCGCTGGGCGCGGACGCCCGCCACTGGGTGCTCACCGGCGGCGAGGACCAGGCGCTGGTGGCGACCTTCCCGCCGGGGCGCCCGCTGCCGGAGGGCTGGCGCGCGCTCGGGGTCGTCGCCGAGGGCTCCGGGGTCACGGTGGACGGCGGCGAGTACGAGGGTTCGGCGGGCTGGGAGCACTGGCGGTAGGCCGGGACGCGAAGAACCCCGATGTGCCGCGGCGCATTGGGGCTCTTCGCGTCCCCGGACGTCAGTTCGCCGGCGATGCCGACGTGGCAGGTGCGTCCTGCATCAGCGGCTTCTTCGCCGTCTCCTTCATCAGCAGGATCGGCACCAGCGCCACCAGGGCCGCGGCCATCAGGTAGAAGGCCGGGAACATGGTGTTGCCGGTCGAGGTGACCACGGCGTCGTTGACCAGCGGTGCGGTTCCGCCGAAGGCCGCCGTGGAGATGTTGTAGCCGATGCAGAAGGCCGCGTAGCGGACCTTCGTCGGGAACATCGCCGGGAGCGTCGCCGCCAGCGGTCCGATCAGCTGCACGTGCCCGATCGCGAGCAGGCCCAACCCCAGGATCGTGGTCAGCACGGTGCCCTGGGAGATCAGCAAGAACGCCGGAATCGGCAGCACGATGAAGCAGATCGCCGCGGACAGGAACAGCGGCTTGCGGCCGATCCGGTCCGACAGCGCGCCCACCGGAGTGATGATCACCAGCATGAACACGACCGTGAGCAGCAGTGGGAGCAGCACCTGGTACTCCTGGCCGTCCGGCACGTGGAGCGCGTCGCCGAGGTACGTCTCCATGTAGGTCAGGATTGTGTAGTTGGCGACGTTGATCAGCACCACGATGCCCATCAGGATCAGCAGCTGCCGCCACCATTCCTTGATCAGGTCCCTAAGCGGCGACTTGGCGACCTGGTGGGTCGCTTCCAGGTTCTTGAACGCCGGGGTGTCCTCCAGCTTGCTCCGCAAGTAGAGGCCGACGGCGCCGAGCGGACCGGCGATCAGGAACGGAATGCGCCAACCCCAGCTTTCCATCGAGGCGCTGTCCAAATTCAAGATCAGGATCGTCGGCACCAGTGCGCCGAATCCGAATCCGACGAGGGTGCCGAATTCCAGCCAGCTTCCCCAGAAGCCGCGGCGGCGGTCCGGCGCGAACTCGGCGATGTAGGTCGCGGCGCCGCCGTATTCACCGCCGGTGGAGAAGCCCTGCAACAGCCGGCACAGCAGCAACAGCATCGGAGCGAAGATGCCGATGGTCCCGTAGGTGGGAAGCAGACCGATGACGAACGTCGAGCCGGACATCAGCAGGATCGTCACCGCCAGCACCTTCTGCCTGCCGATCCGGTCGCCCAGCGGCCCGAAGAACAGGCTGCCCAGCGGCCGGAACAGGAAGGAGATGGCGAAGACACCGAAGGCCGAGACGGTCTCCAGCGGGCCGGGGAAGAACTGGTGGCCGACGTATGCGGCCACATACGCATATACGCCGAAGTCGTACCACTCCGTGCAGTTGCCGATTGCCGCTGCGCCGACCGCGCGGCGGAGCAGGGATCGCTGCTCGGCTGATGTTTCGGCTGTTTCCTGCGAAGTCATGAGTTTTCGGCCCACCTCCGGGTCATGCCATCCGCCCCCCACGGGTCATTCGAACTCCGGTGAACCTAGCCGAGCGACCTGGGGGGAGGCCACCAAAAGACCGGGATTGCGTTATTCCGATGTTATTTCCTTTATGCAAAACGTCACCGATCGGACGGCCTGCGCGTTGTGCCACGGAGTCGCTGATTTGACAGCCCAATTTGCTGGATGACGGGCGAAAATGGTGCTTTCGTGTGACGGCCGGATACGGATGTGTGCGATATCGCGCGATGCATTACTTCGATCGAGTGTGACTTGCAACACGTAGACAGATTTGCGGGTCGATCTTGGGGCTGTCGCGAGGTCGATCTCCGTCGCTCGCTAGGGTGCTCGCATGACCGCACGTCCGCTGCATGAGCTCGTGGAGGCCGGGTGGGCGAAAGCCCTGGAACCGGTCGCCGATCAGATCAAGAAGATGGGCGAGTTTCTGCGCACCGAGGTCGCCGAGGGCAGGACGTACCTGCCCGCCCCGGAGAACGTGCTCCGCGCCTTCCAGCAGCCGTTCCACGACGTGCGGGTGCTGATCGTCGGCCAAGACCCGTACCCGACGCCCGGGCACCCGGTCGGCCTGAGCTTCTCCGTCGCGCCCGGCGTCGCGCCGCCACGCAGCCTGGTCAACATCTACCGCGAGTACAGCGAGGACCTCGGCCACCCCGAGCCCTCCAGCGGCGACCTCACGCCTTGGACCGAGCGTGGCGTGCTGCTGCTCAACAGGTCGTTGACGGTCCGGCCCGGCAAGCCCGGCTCGCACCGCGGCAAGGGCTGGGAGGAGGTCACCGCGCAGGCGATCCGCGCGCTGGCCGCCCGGGAAGTGCCGCTGGTGGCGGTCCTGTGGGGGCGCGACGCCCGCGACCTGCGCCCGCTGATGCCCGGAGTGGAGTGCGTCGAGTCGCCGCACCCCAGCCCGATGTCGGCCGACCGCGGCTTCTTCGGCTCCCGCCCGTTCAGCCGGGTCAATGAGATCCTCGCCGGCCGTGGCGCCGAGCCCGTGGACTGGAAGCTGCCCTAGCTGGCCCGGGACCCGTTCTGCCTGTTTCGCGGCGTATGGATTTCGGTTCCGCCCGGTCGTACATTGGCCCTTGCCGGGAGATTCGTCCGGGGCGGAAGAAGGCTCGTTATGGGAGCCGGCCGGAGCGAAAACGACCTGCGGCGTCGGGTCCGCGGGATATTTCCGGGCGCGAACCCGCTGCGGCGGCGCACCGACTACTTCGAACCCGTCGCGCTGCTGGTGGTCGTGCTGATCGCGGTCGTCACGGTGGTGGCGGCCATCGTCGTCGCGCAGTCCGAGCTGCGCGACCGGCTCGGCGAGGCGGATCGGGAGCAGGCCGCGAAGCACCAGGTGGTGGCTACGGTCGTCGCGGAGGTCGGTAATTCCGGCGGGAACGCGCAGCGGCCGGTAGCGGTGCGCTGGGGGCAGCCGCCGGACGAGCACTTCGCGGTCATCGAGCTGCCGGCGCGAACACCGGCGGCAGGCACCGTCCCAGTGTGGCTGGACCAGCAGGGTCAGCTGACCGCGCCACCGCTCACCCGCGCCGAGGCGACCCAAGCCGCCGGGCTGGCCGGGGCAGGCGTGCTGATCGGTTCGGCGATGTTCACCGGGGTGGCGCTGGCCGGGGTGAGGTTGTTCGTGACCCGCAGGCGGCTCGCCGCGTGGGCCGCGGAGTGGGAGAAGGTCGGGCCCGAGTGGCGGAACCACGCTTCGTGAGTCAGGGCACGCGGTCGCTTTGCGCCGCGGTGCAGGTCGCGCACGATGAAAAAGGGCAGCGGCTCAGGCCGCTTGCCTGACGTCGAGGCGCAGTTCAGTGCGTGGGACTCGGACGGAGCGCGCACGCAGAAAACCCCGAGGCGCTCGGCCTCGGGGTTTTCTGCGCAATCACGTCAGCCGCGGACGACCTTGCCGGCCTTCAGGCAAGAGGTGCACACGTTCATGCGCTTGCGCTGCGAAAGACCGATCTTGGCGTGCACGGTCTGAATGTTCGGGTTCCACCGGCGCTTGGTTTTCCGGTGGGAGTGCGAGACCGAGTTGCCGAAGCCTGGTCCCTTACCGCAGACGTCGCAGACGGCAGCCACGTCAGACACCCCTTACTTTGCTTGACGGTTACAGCGATGAGAGCCGCAAGCGCATCACCCTCGCCTGAGGGCACTTGCGTGAGCGCTTGCTCTTCACCGCCGTAGCCGGCGGCCTCCCGGAGAGCCCGGTCGCCCGGGGTCATCGCCACCCTGGGACCGGATCAGTCTAGCCCACCGGGTAGGGCGCATTCGGCGGAGGGGGGACGAGTGCCGACGCGGGCCGAACCCGGCGCGGACAGCGACTAGTCTCGGACAATCCGATCCTAGGTGGTTGCGTGGGAGGTCGCGGGTGTTGCGGACGCTGACTGCGGCGGCTGCCCGCCGATGGGCGGACCTGGCGCTGGCCGCGCTGGTCGCCGAGCGCGATGCGATCGACCGGATCAACGTCTACCCGGTGGCCGACGGCGACACCGGCACCAACCTGCTGCAGACGATGCGCGCGGCGGTGGAAACGCTGGACGCGGTCGAGCCGGACACGCTCGGCGGTGTCCTCGACGCGCTGTCCAAGGGCGCGCTCGGTGGTGCGTGCGGGAACTCGGGCATGCTGCTGTCGCAGGCCCTGCGCGGGGTCGCCGAGTCGCTGCGCGACGTCGCGGAGGCGGACGGCCGAGCGCTCGGCGCGGCGCTGGTCCGCGCCGATGGGCTGGCCAGGCAGGCCGTTGCCGAACCCGTCGAGGGCACGGTGCTGTCGGTGTTGCGAGCTGCGGCGCATGCGGCGGTTGGTTCGGACGAGCTGGAAGTCGTCGTGCACGAGGCGACCCGAGCGGCCATCGGCGCACTGGCTGCGACGCCCGCGCAGCTCGCGGTGCTCTCCGACGCAGGTGTCGTCGATGCCGGCGGGCGGGGCTTGGTGATCATGCTCGACGCGCTCCACGCGGTGGTTCGCGACGGCGAGTGGCTCGCGCCGAAGGCTCCGGTCCCGGGGGATTCGGGAATGCTGGAGCACGAGTCGCAGTACGAGTACGAGATCATGTACCTGCTCGCCGACACCGGTCAGGACCGGGTCTCGGCGCTGCGAGAAGCGTTGTGCGGGCTCGGTGACTGCGTGTCCGTGGTCGGTGACGGCGGGGCTTCCTGGGCCGTGCACGTGCACTGCGACGACATCGGCGCGGCGATCGAAGCGGGCATCGAGGCCGGGCGCGTGCACCGGATCAAGGTCACCAGGTTCGCCGACCAGCAGGCCGCTTTCGCACGGGACGTCGCGGTGCTCGCCTGTGTTCCCGGCGGCGCGCTGGGGGAGCTGTTCGCCGCGGAGGGCGCCGAGGTGCTGGTCGTAGGCACGGAGTTAACCGCGGACGGGCTGCGCGAGGCCTTCGATTCGACCGGTGCCGCGCACGTTGTGGTGTTGCCCAACGACGCGGCGACGGCCGCCGCGGTGGAGCGGTCCGGGGTGATCGGCGAGGGGCAGGACGTGGTCGTGGTGCCGATGGCCTCGCCGGTGCAGGGGCTGGCCGCGCTCGCGGTGCACGACCCGAGCCGCCGCCGGGCCGATGACCAGGTGGCGATGGCCGAGGCGGCGGCCGCAACCCGGCGCGGCGAGCTGCGCATCGCCGATGCCGAGGCGTTGACCTGGGTCGGCCGTTGCTTGCCCGGCGACGTGCTCGGGTTGATCGATGGCGAGGTCGTGCTCATCGGCGACGACGTGCCGGCCGCGGCCCGCGATCTCGTCACCAGGATGCTCACCATCGGTGGCGAGCTGCTTACCGCGCTGGTCCAGGCGGATGCCCCGGAGGGGCTGCCGGATGCGCTGGCCGAGCACCTGCGGCACGCCCATCCCGAGGTGGAATTCGCCTGCTACCCGGGCGGCGACCTCGGCGCCCTCCTCCTCGTCGGCGTCGAGTAGCGCCCGTTCCGATCGGTTGTGCGCGTGGCCTTAGCGCCGAAGGTGCTGAGCCCACCCAAGCTCAGCCACTCCGAGTTGAGGAATCTCACCGTCCGGTGTTCGTCACGGTGGGCCGCGCCATGGCGGGGAAGCGGCGGGGGCGTGTTCGTGGTTATGCGGATCTCGACGAGTGTTTCGGTACGCAGGACGCCGTGAGTGTTTTTGGGTGCTATGGCACCCACAAACGCTCACGGGTGTTCTTCCGCCAGCGGTCGTGACTTCTACATCAGCGTTGACCACGCCGAACGCGGCGCCGAGCTGGTCAACGCGCTGATCACCGAAAGCTCGGCGCTGTGACGGAGGAATTCGTGGGGCGTCGCGGCTTACGGGTGTACCTGCTCGTCGCGCTGGGCGGCGCATGCCTGGTGGCGCTGCCGCGGTGGCTCGCGACCGCCTGACCAGCGGTCGGTCCGGTCGGCGATGCCCGGCCGGGCCGACGGGCGGCGGCGGTGTGGCGCTAATGTCGTTACTGGTCGTCGACTGACCCGGGAGCGTCCAGTGAGAGTCCGAAGCCGATATCTGTGGTTCGTCGGTGGCTGGACCGTGCTCGTCGCGTTGCTGATGATCGCGATCCCGCTACTGCTGCGCACCCGGCTGCCCGAGCCCATCGCGGTCGAGTGGACGTCGTCGGGCGCGCCGGAGAGCTCCAGCTCGCTGCGCGACTTCCTGTTCGACAAGCTCGTCTGGTGGCTGGCGGTCGCCGCGGTGTGGAGCGTCTTCGGGGTCCGCGGCGTGCTGCGGCGGCGCGGCCTGGCCTGGGCCGGGGCGGCGCTGGGCGTCTTCGGCGCGCTGATGCTGGGCACCGTCGTGCTGACCACGCTCACCAACCTGAATGCCTCGGACTTCCGGGACACCGTCGACCTCCACGCGCAGGGCTGGCTGCTGCTGGGCGGCGCGCTCGCTGGTTGGCTGGGATGGCGGTTGGGCAGCCAGAGCGCGCGGGTCGCCGCCACCGACTGATCGACTCGTCGGTGCCGTCCAGTAACTTGCGGGTGCCTGCCCGGCGGGACGACCGGTGACGATGCGCACGGCGGAGGACAAGCAGTGACCACATTGGACGCGAAGCTCGATCGGGTGCTCGGCGCCAAGTCCGGCAAGGCGCTCGATTCGGCGCTGGGCCTGGCCACCGTGGGCGATTTGCTGCGCCACTACCCGCGCCGCTACGCCGAGCGCGGCGAGCTGACCGCGATCGCCGGGCTGGAGATCGGCGAGCACGCCACCGTGCTGGCGCAGGTGGAGCGGGTCAGCAAGCGCACCATGAAGTCCCGCCGCGGCACCATCGTCGAGGCCCGCATCACCGATGGCCACCGTTCGCTGAGCTGCACGTTCTTCAACCAGGCTTGGCGGGAGCGGGAGCTGCTGCCGGGGCGGCGCGGCATGTTCGCGGGCAAGGTCACCGCCTACCGCAAGCAGCTGCAGCTGGCCCACCCGGAGTACCAGCTCTTCGACACGGAGAAGACCGATCTCGGTTCGGCGGCCGAGGAATTCGCCGCCGCGCTGATCCCGGTCTACCCGGCCGCGCATGGCCTGCCGTCGTGGTCCATCGCGCGGTGCGTGGGCCAGGTGCTGGACGTCTGGGACGGCACCGACGACCCGCTGCCGGTGGAGCTGCGCGACCGGATGCGGCTGGCGGACCTGGAATCGGCGCTGCGCAAGATCCACCGCCCGCAGAACTTCGGGGAGGTGACGGTCGCGCAGAACCGGTTGAAGTGGGACGAGGCGCTGGCGGTGCAGCTGGCGCTGGCGCAGCTGCGCGGCGCGGCGAAGTCGCATCCGGCGCCGGTGTGCCGGCGGCGCGACGACGGCGTGCTGGCGGCGTTCGACCAGCGGATGCCGTTCGAGCTGACCAAGGGGCAGCGGGAGATCGGCGAGCAGATCGCCGCCGACCTGACCGCCGAGCACCCGATGAACCGCCTGGTGCAGGGCGAGGTCGGCAGCGGCAAGACGGTGGTGGCGCTGCGCGGGATGCTGCAGGTGGTGGACTCCGGGCGGCAGGCGGCGATGCTCGCGCCGACCGAGGTGCTCGCCGCGCAGCACGCCCGCTCGCTGCGCGAACTGCTCGGCGACCTGGCGATGGCCGGTGAGCTCGGCGGCGCGGACGACGCCACCCGCGTCACGCTGCTGACCGGTTCGCTGAACGCGGCGCAGCGCAAGAAGGCCTTGCTGGAGGCGGCTTCCGGTGAGGCCGGGATCGTCGTCGGCACGCACGCGCTGATCCAGGACCGGGTGTCGTTCGCCGATCTCGGCCTGGTCGTGGTGGACGAGCAGCACCGCTTCGGTGTCGAGCAGCGCGACGCGTTGCGGGCGCGCGGCGGGGACGAGGTGTCGCCGCACGTGCTTGTGATGACCGCGACGCCGATCCCGCGCACGGTGGCGATGACGGTCTACGGCGACCTGGAAACCTCGGCGCTGCGGGAACTTCCGCGCGGTCGCTCGCCGATCAGCACGAGCGTCGTTCCGGTGGCGGAGAAACCGGCTTGGCTGGACCGGGCCTGGGCGCGCATCCACGAGGAGGTCGCGGCCGGGCACCAGGTCTACGTGGTGTGCCCACGGATCGGCGACGACGAGGAGAACCCGGGCAAAGGCAAGAAGAAGGCCGCGAAGTCAGCTGTGGACGACAGCGACGGGGGCGGCGAGGAGCCGCCGCCGGAGGAGGACGAGGAGCGGCGGCCGCCGGTGGCGGTGCTCGACGTCGCGGAACAGCTCGCCGCCGGGCCGCTGGCGGGACTGCGGCTGGGCATCCTGCACGGCCGGCTGGCCGCGGACGACAAGGACGCGGTGATGCGCGCGTTCGCCGCCGGGGAGCTGGACGTGCTGGTCGCCACCACCGTCGTCGAGGTCGGCGTCAACGTGCCGAACGCGACCGTCATGGTGATCATGGACGCCGACCGGTTCGGCGTCAGCCAGCTGCACCAGCTGCGCGGCCGCGTCGGCCGGGGCAGCGCGCCGGGCCTTTGCCTGCTGGTCACCGAGGCGATGGCCGGCACTACCACGCGGGACCGGCTGGACGCGGTGGCCTCCACCACGGACGGCTTCGAGCTCGCCCGCCTGGACCTGGAGCTGCGCCGCGAGGGTGACATCCTCGGCGCGGCGCAGTCCGGCCGGAAGTCGGGCCTGAAGATGCTGTCGCTGCTGCGCGACGAGGACGTGATCGCCCAGGCCAGGGAGGAAGCCGACCGGGTGGTCGGCGAAGACCCCCAACTGCGGAAGCAGCCGGGCCTGGCCCGGATGGTCGCCGAAGTGGTCGATGCCGACCGCGCCGAGTACCTGGAGAAGACCTGATAGTGCGCCACAACGGTGCTGATTTGGCGCCAAAATGGCGTAACATTGGGTGCATGTCTGCTATCCAGATCAAGAACGTGCCGGACGACGTCCGCGAGACGTTAGTCGAAGCTGCCAAGATCAAGGGTCAGTCCTTGCAGTCCTATTTGCTGGACGCGCTGGCGGAGCAGGCGCACTTGGCCCGGAACACGGAACTCCTCCGTGACCTTCCGGTGGCAGAGACCGATGTCAGCATGGACGACATCGTCGAAGTCATCCGGTCCTCGCGCGGACCGTTGGGCGGGACTGGTGAGGAGTCGATTACGTGATCGTCGTCGATTCATCGGTCATGGTTGCCGCGCTCGTCGAGTCTGATCAGCGAGGCGGTCTGGCCCGCAGTGCGCTGGCAACAGGTGGTCGGTTGTGTGCGCCTGGACATTTTCCGCTTGAAGTGGTGCACGTGATCCGCGGACTCGCGATGGCGAAGAAGATCTCAGCGAACGCAGCGAGCGATGCCGTCGCTGCGTTCGCTGAGTTCACGTTCCGGCTGATACCTGCGTCAGGGGCGCTGCTGGACCGTGTCTGGGAGCTGCGGCATAACGTTACGGCTTACGACGCCGCTTATGTTGCGGTTGCTGAGCAGCTCGGTGTTCCGTTGGTTACCGGCGATGTCCGTCTTGCTGCAGCCGATGGTCCGAAATGCGAGATCCGTGTTCTGCGCTGAGGTTGGACGAACTCCCTGCCGGGATGTGCTGTCCTGGATTGTGCCGTTATCCGGACTGGTAGCTCTCGGCGAAAGTTGTAGATAAGTGAGGCCGCACGCAGAGCTGGGCTCCGTTCGGGGGCGACGTGAGGGTGAACGCACGCGGTCGACGCGTCGGTAGCCAGATCGGCGTCCCTGCGGATGGTGAGCCCGACCAGTCCATGTTTTCGGCGGCGTACAGCTCCGAGATGGAGCCTTATTTTCGACGTCGGCCATGATCTTGCGCTTTTCGGGGGCGTCCAGCCGTCGATCGGGCGGCGACGTTGGGCGTACGCCATGCCCGGGCGAGAATAAGAGATCGAAAATTCCATGGAAACGAAATTTGGCAGTTTTTCTTTTGGTCTAGACCTTATTTCGAATCTGCGTTTGAGCAGGTAGTCGAGGCATCGAGGCGTCCATCACCCGAGAGGTTCTCCCGGAAGAGGGAATTTTCGCGGTACTGTGCTCACACCGACCGACACCTGTCCAGGAGGAGCCGGCATGTTCCGCAAGGTCCTTGTCGCGAACCGCGGCGAGATTGCGATCCGCGCGTTCCGCGCAGCGTACGAGCTGGGTGCGGGCACGGTCGCGGTGTTCCCGCACGAAGACCGCAACTCGTTGCACCGCCTGAAAGCCGACGAGTCGTACGAGATCGGCGAACCTGGTCATCCGGTCCGCGCCTACCTGTCCGTCGAAGAGATCATCAAGGCCGCGCGCCAGGCCGGCGCGGACGCGGTCTACCCCGGTTACGGATTCCTCTCCGAGAACCCCGAGCTGGCGCGGGCCTGCCAGGAAGCCGGGATCACCTTCGTCGGCCCCGGCCACGAGATCCTGCAGATGACCGGGAACAAGGCGACCGCGGTCGCCGCCGCCCGCGAGGCCGGGGTTCCGGTGCTGGACTCCTCGTCACCGTCCCGGGACATCGACGAGCTGCTGGCCGCCGCCGAGGACATGACGTTCCCGGTGTTCGTGAAGGCCGTCGCCGGCGGTGGCGGGCGCGGCATGCGCCACGTCGACGCGGTGTCCGGGCTGCGCGAGGCGCTGGAAGCGGCGATGCGCGAGGCCGAATCGGCCTTCGGTGACCCGACGGTCTTCCTGGAGCAGGCGGTCATCAACCCGCGGCACATCGAGGTGCAGATCCTCGCCGACGCCGCGGGCAACGTGATCCACCTCTACGAGCGGGACTGCTCGGTGCAGCGCCGCCACCAGAAGGTCATCGAGATCGCCCCGGCGCCTAACCTTGACCCGCAGTTGCGGGAGCAGATCTGCGCCGACGCGGTCGCCTTCGCCCGCAAGATCGGCTACGTCAACGCGGGCACCGTGGAGTTCCTGGTCGACGAGCAGGGCCGCCACGTGTTCATCGAGATGAACCCGCGCATCCAGGTCGAGCACACGGTCACCGAGGAGGTCACCGACGCCGACCTGGTCCAGTCGCAGCTGCGCATCGCCGCCGGCGAGACGCTCGAAGACCTCGGCATGACGCAGGACGCGATCCGGTTGCGCGGCGCCGCCCTGCAGTGCCGCATCACCACCGAGGACCCGGCCAACGGGTTCCGCCCGGACACCGGCATGATCAGCGCCTACCGCTCGCCGGGCGGCGCTGGCATCCGGCTCGACGGCGGCACCGCGTTCGCCGGCACCAGCGTCAGCGCGCACTTCGACTCGATGCTGGTGAAGCTCTCCTGCCGGGGCCGCGACTTCGCCACCGCCGTCGCGCGGGCCCGCCGCGCGGTAGCCGAGTTCCGGATCCGCGGCGTATCCACGAACATCCCGTTCCTGCAGGCCGTGCTGGACGACCCGGACTTCGCCGCGGGCAAGGTCACCACCTCGTTCATCGGCGAGCGGCCGCACCTGCTCACCGCCCGCCACTCCGCCGACCGCGGCACCCGGCTGCTGAACTACCTCGCCGACGTGACGGTCAACCGGCCCAACGGCAAGCGCCCGACCACCCCGGACCCGGTGTACAAGCTGCCGGAGATCGACCTGTCGGCCGCCCCGGCGGCCGGTTCGAAGCAGCGCCTCACCGAGCTCGGTCCGGAAGGTTTCGCCCGCTGGCTGCGGGAAACCAAGGCCGTCGGCGTCACCGACACCACCTTCCGGGACGCCCACCAGTCGCTGCTGGCGACCCGGGTGCGCACCAAGGACCTGCTCGCGGTCGCGCCGCACGTGGCGCGGATGACGCCGGAGCTGCTGTCCCTGGAGTGCTGGGGCGGTGCGACCTACGACGTGGCGCTGCGGTTCCTCGCCGAGGACCCGTGGGAGCGGTTGGCGAAGCTGCGCGAGGCGGTGCCCAACATCTGCCTGCAGATGCTGCTGCGCGGGCGCAACACGGTCGGCTACACGCCTTACCCGACCGAGGTGACCGAGCACTTCGTGCAGGAGGCCACCGACACCGGCATCGACATCTTCCGCATCTTCGACGCGCTTAACGACGTCGAGCAGATGCGCCCGGCGATCGAGGCGGTGCGGGCCACCGGCAAGTCGATCGCCGAGGTCGCGCTGTGTTACACGGCCGACCTGTCCAACCCGGACGAGAAGCTGTACACACTGGGTTACTACCTGCGACTGGCGGAGCAGATCGTCGACGCCGGTGCGCACGTGCTGGCCATCAAGGACATGGCCGGGCTGCTGCGGCCGCCGGCGGCGGCGAAGCTGGTTTCCGCGCTGCGCAAGGAGTTCGACCTGCCGGTGCATCTGCACACCCACGACACGCCGGGCGGCCAGCTGGCCACCTACCTGGCGGCCATCCAGTCCGGTGTGGACGCGGTGGACGCGGCGACGGCGTCGCTGGCCGGCACCACCTCGCAGCCCGCGCTGTCGTCGGTGGTCGCCGCCACCGACTACACCGAGCAGGCCACCGGGCTGGATCTGCAGGCGGTGTGCGACCTGGAGCCGTACTGGGAGTCGGTGCGCAAGGTCTACCAGCCCTTCGAGGCGGGCCTGGCCTCGCCGACCGGGCGCGTCTACAAGCACGAGATCCCCGGCGGCCAGCTGTCGAACCTGCGCACCCAGGCGGTCGCGCTCGGGCTGGGCGACAAGTTCGAGGAGATCGAGGCGATGTACGCCGCGGCCGACCGGATCCTCGGCCGGCTGGTCAAGGTGACCCCGTCGTCGAAGGTGGTCGGCGACCTGGCGCTGCACCTGGTGGGCGCCGGGGTGGACCCGTCCGACTTCGAGGCCGACCCGCGCAAGTTCGACATCCCGGACTCGGTGATCGGGTTCCTGCAGGGCGAGCTCGGCGACCCGCCGGCGGGCTGGCCAGAGCCGTTCCGCACACGGGCCCTGGAGGGCCGCACCGCGGTGCGCAAGGTCGCGGAACTGTCCGAAGAGGACCGCGCCGGGCTGGAGTCGGACCGCCGGGGCACCCTGAACCGGCTGATGTTCGCAAAGCCGACGAAGGAGTTCACCGAGCACCGCGAGGCCTTCGGCGACACTTCCCTGTTGCGCAGCAAGGACTTCTTCTACGGCCTGCGGCCGGGGGAGGAGTACTCGGTGGACCTGGAGCCGGGCGTGCGGCTGCTCATCGGGCTGGAGGCGATCAGCGAGCCCGACGAGCGCGGCATCCGCACCGTGATGGCGGTCCTGAACGGTCAGCTGCGGCCGATCCAGGTCCGCGACCGCTCGGTGGCCACCGCCCTGCCGATCGCGGAGAAGGCCGACCGGTCAAACCCCGGACACGTACCCGCCCCGTTCGCGGGCGTGGTGACGCTGGCGGTCGCGGAGGGCGACGCGACGGAGGCGGGCCAGACCATCGCCACCATCGAGGCGATGAAGATGGAGGCCGCGATCACGGCCCCGCAGGGCGGCCGCGTCAAGCGCCTGGCGATCGGAGCGGTCCAGCAGGTCGAAGGCGGAGACCTGATCATCGAACTCGGCTGACCACCGTTGACCCCAACGCGGGCCGTCCCCTCCAGGGGGTGGCCCGCGTTCGGCGTTTCAGAGAAGGAATGGGTTCTCGATCACGAGGTTCCCGAACCGCCGGCCGTGCTGCATGTCCTCGGTGAGCAGCTTCGTCGCACCCGATCGCAACGCAGCTTCGACGATGAGCGCGTCGTAGAACGCGAGCGTGTGGTCCTCTTCCAGCTTGCTGGCCGAGACGATCAGCAGTGGGTCGGTGCGAATCGGATCCCACTCGGCGTACTTCGCCACCACCTTGCGAGCGGTTTCGCGGGGTAGCTTCGTCTTCTTGGTGGCGACTGAGTAGAACTCCTGGAGCACCTGGGTGCTCAACACGCCGGTTGCCGTGGCCCAGAGCTCTTTCAGCAGTTGGCGGGCTTGGGCGGCGCGCAGGTCGCCGCCGTTAACGATGTGCGCGTAGACCAGGATGTTCGTGTCGATGAACGTGAGTTCGGTGGTCACCTGTCGTGAAGCTCCTCACGGGTCCATGTTGGAGCGCTCTCGCCCGATCGCGCGGCTTCGTCCATGAGTTCGAAGGCTTCTTGCTTGGCGCGTTCGTAACGCTCATCCACATCGGCGATCTTTGTGATCTGCTGGGCCAGGAGTCCGCTTAGCGACGTGTGCCTTCGCGTGGCTGCGATTTTCGCGCGCTGAATTACTGCTTCGTCCAGCTGTACTGTTACGTTTCTGCTACCCATGACCACACGATATCACGTGCTACACGCTACTTTCGCGTGTAAAGTTGCTAGAGGTCTCAACATCACCTAATAGGGTCGTTTCGGGCTGCCAGTGGGCTTCGGTACAGGCCGGTGGGAGTGCGGATTTTCGACCGACTGTGCCGCGACTGTGCCGGTCGAAGGCGCCCTTCGTTTTTTGGTCCCCGGTTGGCTGGGATTACGGGGTTTTGAGGACCGTGAGGAGCTGGGTGGCTCGGCTGAGGGCGACGTAGAGGGCCCGGCGGCCGGTGCTGGATTCCGCGGCCAGGCCGTCCGGGTCGACGACCACCACCGCGTCGTACTCCATGCCCTTGGCCTCCAGGCTGCCGACCACGCGGAGCCGATCGGAGTCGGCGTCCGAGCCGTCCGCGGTCACCACGTCATCCACAGTGGATAGCCATTCGCGGACTTCGTCGCGGCGGGCCATCGTGGTGATCACGCCAACCGTGCCCTCGGCCGCCGCGACCAGCTCCGCCGCGGCGGTTCGTGTCTCCCGCGGCAGCTCGTCCGCGGACACCTCGCGCACCGCCGGGTCGATTCCGGTGGTACGCACCGCGACCGGCAGGTCGTCGGCCGGTACCAGGTCGCGGACCGCATCGGCGGCGACGGCGAAGATCTCCGCCGAGTTCCGGTAGTTGGTGCGCAGCGTGAACCGGCGGTGCGTGCGCTGCTCGCTCAGGGCCTCCGCCCGCGCCGCCGCGGCCTCCGCCGGATCGGGCCACGACGACTGGACCGGGTCGCCCACGATTGTCCAGCTCGCGTGCCGCCCGCGGCGACCCACCATGCGCCACTGCATCGGCGAGAGGTCCTGCGCCTCGTCGATCACCACGTGCGCGTACTCGTCGTAGTTGACCGCGCGGCGCGACTGCTCCGCATCCGGGGCGGTGCGGCGCCGCTTCGGCGGCGGCCCGGCCAGCACCCGCAGCTCGTCGATCAGCGCGATGTCGGCGACCGTCCACTCGGTCACCTCGGTCCACGACTTGGCCAGCAGGTCGACCTCCTCGGCCGACAGCAACCGGCGGGCGGCCTGGGACAGCCGCGCCGGGTCGGACAGCCAGCGCAACACCTGCATCGGGTACAGCGGCGGCCACCAGGCGACCAGGAACCGGTGGAACTCGATGCGGTCGCCGATCTCGGTGATCAACCGCTCGCGGTCCGGCTGGAAGTCCTCGTCGGCGGCCTGCCTCGCCTTCTGCCACAGGGCTTCCAGCAGCGCGTGGGCCGCCCGCATCCGGGTCCGGTTGGGCTGCCCGCCCTTGCCGTGCAGCGAGCGGCGGATCCGCGTCAGGTCGTCGGCCTGCAGCTTCAGCACCGTGCCCCGGTAGAACATCTTCAGCTGCTCCGGCGCGTCCGGCGGCGGCAACCGCAGCGCCCGCCGGAGCACCTTCACCATCCGCGATGAGCCCTTGACCTCCGCCGTGCGCGGATCGTCGATCTTGGCCGTGCCGATCCCGTCCAGCACCTCGCCGAGCGCCCGCAGTTCGACGTTGTGCTCGCCCATCGACGGCAGCACGCGGGAGATGTAGGACATGAACACCGGCGACGGCCCTACCACCAGCACGCCGGGCCCGCCGAGTCGGCGCTGGTCGCGATAGAGCAGGTAGGCGGCGCGGTGCAGCGCCACCGCGGTCTTGCCGGTGCCCGGCCCGCCGGTGATCTCGGTGACCCCGCCCTCGGGCGCCCGGATCGCGTCGTCCTGCTCCTTCTGGATCGTGGCGACGATGTTGCGCATCGAGTCGCCGCGCGACCGGGTCAGCGCCGCCATCAGCGCGCCGTCGCCGATCACCCGCATGTCCGCCGGCGCCCGGTCCGGGTCCAGCAGGTCGTCGGAGAGGTCGACGACCTGCTCGCGGGAGGAGCGGATCACCCGGCGGCGCACCACGTCCAGCGGCTGCTCGGGGGTGGCCTGGTAGAACGCCGCCGCCAGCGGGGCCCGCCAGTCCACCAGCAGGTTGTCGAACTGCGGGTCGCGGATGCCCAACCGGCCGATGTGCGCGGCATCACCGCCGGCGAAGTCCAGGCGGCCGAATACGAGCCCCTCGGACTCCGCGTTCAACGCCTGCAGCGTCCGGTTCGCGTGGTAGAGCATCACGTCGCGCTCGTTGAGCGCCTCGGGCGTGGCCTCCTGCCCGTACTCGTAGCTCTTGTCGCGCATCGCCTCGGCTTCGGCACGCAATTCGTCGAGCCGGGCGTAAACCCGATCGACGTGCTGCTGCTCGACCGCGATCTCGGCCTGCTTGATGGACGCTTCGGACACCTGTGTCATTCTCCCCGTGTGGCGCAGTGGGCAGACCAGTCAGCTTACGACCCGCCGCGGTGCCGGTTTGCTGCTCCCAGGAGCTAAGAACCCACATACCCAGGCGTAAACTCCCTTTGTATTAGGACTCGCCTTGCGTGGCGGTGCGGGTAGCGGAAGCTCAGACGCCGCCTGGACTCCGGGATCCCCGACTCAGGTATATCCAATACACAGCGCTGGGGCTGTCCTTGCCAGGCGACGTCTGAGAACCCGCGACGGTGCGAGTTGCGAGGGTGGGAAAAGAGAAAGCGGCTCGCGCCGCTTGCGTGACGTTGCTTGCGTGATGCCGCTTGCCTGACGTTGCGCTTCATTTGCCGGGTGGTGTGCCCTGGCGTGACTTCGGGGCCCGCGGCGCATCGGTCGGGAGGGCGTGCGCGACGATGGTCGGGTGACGCGGATCGTGGCCGGAAGCGTGGGCGGGCGGCGCATCGAGGTGCCCCCGCGCGGCACCAGACCCACCTCGGAGCGGGTGCGGGAAGCCCTGTTCAGCGCGCTGGAATCGGTCATCGAGCTGACCGGCGCGCGGGTGCTCGACCTCTACGGCGGCTCCGGGGCGCTTGGCCTCGAAGCCCTGTCGCGTGGCGCGGGCCACGCCACCTTCGTCGAGTCGGACCGGCGCGCCGCCCAGCTGCTGCGCCGCAACGCCGCATCGCTCGGGTTCCGCGAGGTCCGGGTGGATCAGGCGAAGGCCGAGACACTGATCGGCACCCCGACCGCGCAGTCCTTCGACGTGGTGCTGGCCGACCCGCCCTACGATCTCGCGCCCGAGCAGCTGCAGCGCGTGCTGGTCGGGCTGGTCCAGAACGGCTGGACCGCGCCGGGCAGCCTCGTGATCGTCGAGCGCGCGGTGCGCAGCGGCGAACCGGACTGGCCGCCGCCCCTCCACGCGACGCGCACCAAGCGCTACGGGGACACCGCCGTGCACTGGGCCGTGCACGAGGAACAGTGATCCCGCGCCGGTGACCCGCGCCACGTGATCGTGGGTGCATCCGCGAACGGCTGCTAACGTGCGAGGTCATGAGGCGTGCCGTGTGTCCAGGCTCCTACGACCCGGTGACGAACGGTCATCTGGACATCATCGAGCGAGCGTCGAAGCTGTTCGACGAGGTCGTCGTCGCGGTGCTCATCAACAAGAACAAGAAGAGCCTCTTCACCGTCGAGGAGCGGCTGGAGATGCTGCGCGAGGTCACCGCCCAGTGGCCCAACGTGCGCATCGACTCCTGGCACGGCCTGCTCGTGGACTACTGCAAGGCGCACGAAATCGGCGCGATCGTCAAGGGCCTGCGCGCGGTCAGCGACTTCGACTACGAGCTGCAGATGGCGCAGATGAACCAGCAGCTGTCCGGGGTCGAGACGATGTTCATGTCCACCAACCCGCTGTACAGCTTCCTGGCCAGCTCGCTGGTCAAGGAGGTCGCCACCTACGGCGGTGACGTGTCGAACCTGCTGCCGCCGAATATCGAGCAGCGGCTCCGCGAACGGCTGGCCGAGCGCGGCTGAACCGCCGCGCCAACGCCCCGACCCGCATTCGGGCCTCCCGCCGCGCCAACGCCCCGAGCCGCGCGGCATCCGGGCCTTCCGCCGTGCTACGCCGTTCGGATTAATGCGTGTCCTTCGACCGTGCCCTATGACATTTCGGGTTCACGTCAGCTTCAGTGCGTGAACAAGCAATCGACGTAGCGTGGCCGACCATGAAGCGGATCACGTCGAAGACAGTGCAGATCCTGTTGGCCGGTCTGATCGCGGTCGTGGGCCTGGCCGGGTACCAGGCGAGCGCCCTGTCCGCCGCGCCGACCGCGCCCATCGCGCAGGCGCCGTGCGGGGACACCGCCGGCTTCCAGAAGACCGACCTCTCCGCCCTGCCCAAGGAGGCGACCGACACGGTCAACCTGATCAAGCAGGGCGGCCCCTACCCGTTTCCGCAGGACGGCCAGGTCTTCTCGAACCGGGAAGGCATCCTGCCGAAGTGCGACAGCGGGTACTACCACGAGTACACCGTCAAGACGCCCGGCAGCGACGACCGCGGCGCGCGCCGCTTCGTGGTCGGCAACGGCGGCGAGTACTTCTACACCGAAGACCACTACGACAGCTTCCGGCTGACCAACATCAACGCGTAGTTCCGCGAGCCGTGCGCGTCCCGGGGTGCCCGGGGCGCGCACGAGTGCGTTCGGGGCTTGACACGCGGATACCGGATTTCCCCCGCCGCGCCGCCAAGCGCGGGCAGACTGGTAGCAGAACAACCCATGATCGGCGGTTGCGGGTGTTCTGACATGCTTGCCGCTGCGGCGGCTACGACGGCAGGGAGATCAAGGTGTACCGGGTGTTCGAGGCGCTCGACGAGCTGGTCACGATCGTCGAGGAAGCGCGTGGCGTGCCCATGACGTCGGGGTGCGTGGTGCCCCGCGGCGACGTGCTGGAGCTGCTCGACGACGTGCGGGACGCGATCCCGCAGGAACTCGACGACGCCCAGGACGTGCTCGACCACCGCGACGAGGTGGTGTCCACCGCCGAGGCGCAGGCCGACAAGTCGGTTACCGACGCCCGCAACGAGGCCGACCGCACGATCGCCGCGGCGCGAGCCGAGGCGGAGCAGTTGCTCGCCGACGCCCGCGAGCAGGCCGGCGAGATGGTGGCTGAGGCGCGGGCGCAGGCCGAGCAGGCGGTGACCGCCGGCCGCCGCGAGTACGAGGACTACGTCGGCCGCGCCCAGTCCGAGGCCGACCGGATGGTGCAGGCCGGTCGGGCCGCCTACGAGCAGTCGGTGCATGAGGGCAAGTCGGAGCAGGCCCGGCTGGTCGCCGACACCGAGGTCGTGCAGGCGGCGAACACCGAGGCCAAGCGGATCGTAGACGAGGCCAACGAGGACGCCGAGCGGCTGCGCAGCGAGTGCGACGCCTACGTCGACTCCCGCCTGGCCGACTTCGAAGACCTGCTCGGCCGCACGCTGCGCACCGTCGGCAAGGGGCGCCAGCAGCTGCGCAGCCCGATGGGTGCCCCGTTCGACTACGAGGAGTGGAACCCGGCCCGACCGGGGGTTCCGAATGGGGGCGATGGGGGCCGCTAGCGGATTCTGGGCTGTTTTCGCAGCTCAGCCCGCTTTTTGGTCGTCTCGCTCGGGGCCTCTGGGGTGGCCTGGTGGCCGCGCTTGGTCCCATGCGCTGTCCCACGAGTCCCACGCTCGTCGACCACCGCCAGGCGCTGCTTCTCACCGAGTGTCGCGATGGCCCTTTCGCGGGCTCGAGGGCTTCGCTGAACGTATCCACGGGGTTTCGCGGTGAGGGGCACCCTTGAGCGGCTACGCCACCCACGGGTGCCCCTCACCTCTTCCTTAGTGGTCCGTTTCAGAATTCCTTCGGGGGTTGACTTCAGGTCCGGTGTTGTGCGTGTCGCCCGGTCAGATGTCAGGTGCGGCGAGGTGGAGCTGGCAGGCGCAGTCGAGGGCGTTTTCGGGGGTGCCGGTGATGCCGCCGGTGGGCAGGAGGGAGTCCTCGTAGCGGTCGCTGCTGGCGTAGTAGAGGGCGAAGCCCCACCTGCTGGCGGTTCCGCCGTAGCGCAGACGCATCAGCTTGACCTGTTCGCCGTCTGCCAGCTCCGCTTCCACGTAGGCGAAGGCTCCGCGGTGGCGGACGTGCAGCCGCCTGATCTGCGGCCAGGCAGTGCGGGCGTGCTCGCCAAGACGCTGTTCGAGCGAGAGCCTGGTGGACTCCGGGGGTGTGGGCATGACAGCCATCCTGCCCGATGGGCAGCAGGGCCGGGACACGGCAGGATACGGGCTGTCATGATCCACTTCTTCTCGATTGGCCCCCATCTGATGCCCGTTGCCCTGGCCCGTCCGATAAGCCTGACCGCCGCCGAGGGCAAGCGGCTGAAGAAGATGGCCCAGGGCCACAAGACCGAGTACCGGCTGCGGCTGCGCGCGCAGATCATCCGGCATGCGGCGCGCGGACGCTGCAATGCGCGCATTGCCCGCGAGACGGGGCTGCATCTCGACACGGTCCGGACCTGGCGGAGCCGGTTCGCCGAACACGGCTTGCCTGGGCTGTCCGACCGCAAACGCACCGGCCGCCCGCCGTCGTTTACCGCGTTGCAAGTCGCCGAGACCAAAGCCCTGGCCTGCCAACTGCCCGCCGAAACCGGCACGCCGTTATCGCGCTGGTCATGTCCGGAACTGGCCCGCGAGGTAGTCGCCCGGGCCATCGCCGGATCGGTTTCCGTCTCCACCGTGCGTCGCTGGCTGGCCGACGACGCGCTCAAGCCCTGGCAGTACCGGTCGTGGATCTTCATCCGTGACCCGGACTTCCGCGCCAAGGCCGGCCGCATCATGGACCTGTACGCCCGCACCTGGGGCGAGGTCCCGCTGGGCGAGGACGAGTACGTGATCTCAGCGGACGAGAAGACCTCCATCCAGGCCCGCTGCCGCTGCCACCCCACCCTGGCCCCCGGCCAGGCCAGGGCGATGCGCGTCAACCATGAATACGACCGCGGTGGCGCCCTGGCCTACCTGGCCGCCTACGACGTCCACCAGGCCAAGGTGTTCGGCCGTACCGAACCCACCACCGGCATCGTGCCCTTCATGAACCTGGTCGCCCAGGTCATGAGCCAAGAGCCGTACGCCAATGCCAAGCGTGTCTTCTGGATCGTCGACAACGGCTCCTCTCACCGAGGGCAGAAGGCCATCGACCGCCTGACCAAGGCTTTTCCGAACGCCGTCATGGTCCACACCCCCGTGCACGCCTCGTGGACGAACCAGATCGAGATCTTCTTCTCGATCGTCCAGCGCAAGGTCGTCTCACCCAACGACTTCACCGACCTCGACGAGATCCGGGATCGGCTTCGAGCCTTCGAAAACCGCTACAACGCCACAGCACAGCCGTTCCAGTGGAAGTTCACCACCTCCGACCTGGACGATCTGCTGGCCAGACTCGATCGGCACACCGCCGATCATCAGACAGAATCCTCCACCGCACTGGCAGCATGATCAACCCCCGAAGGACTTACGAACTCGACCACTTAGATCGCGCGCAGCATTGAGCCCCGTCAGGAGCCGTCTGTTGTTGGGCGATCAGCTCAGGACTGTTACCGGCCGCGTCCGCGCCGATACCCTGATCAGCATGTCGGCGCCCGAGGAAACACCTGCACAGCAACGCCTGCGGGCATCGGGCGGTGACCACCCAGCGGGGAAGAGGTGACTCACGATGAACCCTGATCTGCCGTTCGGTGAACGGCTCAAGCAACTGAGAAACCGTGCGGGTATGTCCCGTCCTGTTCTCGCCGGTCTCGTCGGACGCAGCCCGGAATGGCTCAAAAGGCTGGAAAAGGGCGACTTCCTGATGCCCCGCCCGTCGATGCTGCTCGCCCTCGCTCAGTGCCTCGGTGTGGACCTCGTGGAGCTCACCGGAGACCCCAGAATGGCGGGCATGTACTACGGCAAGACCGCCCACGATCAACTACCCGACATCGCGCGGGCGCTCGCGAGCTACCCGATCACCACGCAAGCTGGACCGGTCGACGTGGCTGGTCTCGCTGCCAAAGTCGGGCAGGTGTGGGACTTGTGGCACGCCACCGCTCGCCACCGAACCGCCGTCGCCGGACTCCTCCCGTCCCTCCTTCATGACGTGCGCAGTGCGGTTCCCCACGTAGATGGCCGGGACCGGCGGGCGATCCTCGCAGCGCAGGCCCAGACGTACCACTTGGTGCAGCTGTTCCTATCGTTCCAACCTGCGCCCGAACTAGTGCACCTGTGCGGAGATCGAGCTATGACCGCTGCCCAGGGCGCGGATGATCCGCTCGCGATGAGCGCGGCGGCTTGGTACATGAACCACGTGTTCCGGGACGCTGGCCAGCAGCACGAGGCACGGCTTCAACTCGCGCTCGACACTGCGAGCCTGCTCAACCCTGAACGCTCCGACGATGAGCGAGCGCTATGGGGTCTACTGCGTCTCGCGTGTGCCTTGTCCTTCGCCAAGATCGGCCACGACGGGGACGCCTGGCGGTACTGGGACGACGCCGATCGGGCGGTGAAGTCTCTTCCGGTCGGTTATGAGCACCCCTGGCTACGGTTCGGGCGAACGATGGTCGACGCCTACGCGGTGACCATGCTCGTGGACCTGATGCGGCCGCACGAGGCCACCCGGCAGGCTGACCGTCTCGACCTCGACAGCATGACCTCACAAACTCGGCGATCGTTCCACACGATCGAAACAGCGAGGGCCTACCACCAGTCGAACGAGCATGTTGCGACCGTGCACCTGCTAGCGAGAGCGCAGCAGATCAGCCCGGAAACGGCGCGGTTCAACCTCTTCACACGGGCCGCGATCGAAGACCTGTCCGAGCACGGCGGTCACACCGTCCGAGCCGACGCACAGGGCCTCGGGCGTCAGCTCGACCTCATCTGAGGATTCGACAGGTACAACCTGTACCCGAACCACAGCGGGTACAGGTTGTACCCTCCACCTGATCACTCCCCGTCCATGATCGATCACATGCCGCAATGGCGGGTGCTTCAACCTTCGGAACGAGGCACGAGCACCCCGACCGGCGCGGCCGGGCGGTAGCGGCCCCCATCTGTCCGATCCCCGCTGCCGCACGACGTGGAACCGGTCGGGGAACACGAACAGCAGCACGGTCCGGCCGGTTCCATTCCCTGATGTCGATGGCTGGGGAGGACACTGCCGATGCCGAAGAAAGTCACCAGACCCGCGCCCCTGCTGTGGGTCTACCGTTGCCAGGCGCAAGGCTGCCAGTTCGAAGACCGTTACGCCGATGTCGTCGCCCAGCATGAGCGAGACGCTCACTATGCCGACCTGCGAACCCTGGGCAGCGCCAGCAGCACACCGGGTGGTGCGGCCAAGTGAGTGGTACGTCTCCGTGGTTCATCCCTGACGACACAGGCGCGGAACCCGCTGCTATCTGGGTGGACCACCACCGCCAGGCCCACAAACGCGACACCGAACAGGACGGCTGGACGCTGTGCGAAGTACGGGTGATCGGTGCCAATGCACCGACGCACGCCCACGTCAGCGTGGTCGGCTGCCGGAACTGCGCCGCCCGCAGCGCCGCCCGCAGACAGCACGCTGCGGTCGCCTAGACGCTGGTGCGGGTGCCGCAGTTCCGCCCCCCGACCGACACAGAGTCGAACCGCCCCGGCCGCGCTGAGCGCGGCCGGTGGCCGTTCACCTGCCGTGTGTAGCCGAGCTGGCCGACGAAGGGCTGACCTTTCACGAGCCGGTGACGTTCTTCGTCGGTGACAACGGGTCGGGAAAGTCCACACTAGTGGCAAGGCCGTGAAGTTTGGCTGTTGTAGTGATCGTCAAGGGTCTGCGGGTGTGAGGATGTCGACGCCGACAGTGGCTTTGTAGCTGGTTCGGTCGATGTTCGGGCCTCGGGCCTGGTATTTGGAGATGGCGCGTTTGACGATGCGGGGACATACCCGTAGTCGTCGGGCGGGGAGCAGGTTGGCCAGGATATGGCGGCCGATGGTGCCGACCAGATCGATGACCGTGTCGGCGATGACGTTGGCGGCCTGGATGAGTTGGTCGCGGGCGGCCTGGTAGGCGATGGTGAAGCTGGCTCGGTCGGGATCAATGTCGGGTTGGGTGTTGGTGGCGTCGGCCATCGCGGTGCGCAGCAGGTGGTAGGTGACCAGCAGGGCGTAGATCTCCTGTTCGGCGCCAGCCGGGGTGCGGGCGCGTAACACCCGGCCGCCGAGGATGGACGATTTCAGTTCCAGGTAGGCGGTTTCGATCTATCGGGTAAGGCCAGCGGGTTGCCCCGCTGGCCTCCCCTCAGCACTGCCCGTGCGGCTTTCACCGCGAGTCAGCGCAAGCAAGCCGCGAGGGCGGTGTGGGAGTGCAGGCTGTGCGGCTGCGCTGGCGAGCGAGGAGTTCGCGCTGGCAGGCCGCGTGGACGAGGCGGGTGTGGTCACCGTCTGGTGAGCTGGGCCGTCCGTGATGGGTGAGGTAGTTGGCGTTGATCGCCCGTCGGACGACGTGCTGCCACCACCGTTCCCATTCGTGGGGGGACTGCGGTTGGTCGGCGGTCAGGATCGGTCCCCGGCAGATCGGGCAGCGGCCGTCCTGCTTGGTGAGCAGGCGCAGCGTGTAGCTGTCCAGCGGGGGTTTGACGCGCCGTCGCCGGTTGGCCCAGTACTCGGCCAGGGCAGGGTCATCTGGGGATGCCGCGCCCTTGACCATGGTGTGCCGGACGATGCCGGTCCAGGAGGGTTTCGCCAGGTAGGTGCCGCTGGCGGCGTCACCGAACACCCAGCGATCGTTTCTGAACTTGTTGTATTTGCCGAAGTAGCGGGCCACGATCCATTTCTTCGGCTTGTTGGCGTGGCTGAAGGTTGCCCACTTGTAGCAGAGCACCCACAGATAGTTGTCCAGACTGGAAAATGTGCTGGACGAGACCACGCCCCGGTAGTAGGCCGTCCAACCCCGGGTGATGGGGTTGATCCTGGCGATGACCGCAGCCGCGTTCGCCCCGCGCAGGGCGCGGAACTCGGTGCGGAGCCGTTCCCGGATTCGCTGGACAGCCGCTTTCGATGGTTTGATCAGCAGCTTGCCGTGATACCGCCTGATGTTGAAGCCCAGAAAGTCGTACCCATCATCATCGATGTTTACGATCTTGGTCTTTTCCTCATTGAAGCTGAGACCCCTGGGTGCCAACCATTCAGCGATTCTGGCCTTGATTTCCTGTGCCTGCCGCTGGCTGTGGCAGAGTGCGACCAGGTCGTCGGCGTACCGAATTACCATCGGTGAGCCCGGTTTGATTTTCCTCGCCTCGCTGGTGCCGGCGGGGTAGTATTGGACTCCGGCTGCTGTTTCCAGCCCATGCAGAGCGACATTCAGTAGGAGTGGGCTGATCACGCCACCCTGGGGTGTGCCCTCATCGGTTGGCGTGAACCCTTTTCCTTCCTCTATCACACCGGCTTTCAGCCATTCCCGGATCAGGTCCCTGGCCGGGAAAGACCCGAGTGCTTCCAGTAGCCGGTTGTGGTCGATCTTGTCGAATGCCGCTGCCAGGTCCGCGTCCAGAGCCCAGACCCGCTTGGTCTTGGCGGAACAGCAGGTCTGGAAGATCGCCCCGATCGCGTCATGGCAGCTTCGCCCCGGTCGAAACCCGTAAGACTTGGGTTCGAACTGGGCTTCCCACTCAGCTTCGAGTGCATTACGGACCCTGCCTTGATGGCAGCGGTCCGCGATGACCGGAATTCCGAGCGGCCTCAGCTTTGCACGGTTTCCCGCCTTGGGTATATAAACCCTCTTCACCGGCCGGGGACGCCAGGTTGCGGCTTCGCGATGCACCCGCACCGCCAGCTCCATCCTGGCCTGAGGAGTCAAGGCGACCTCCGCATCGACCCCGGCGGTTTTGCGTCCCGCGTTCAACTGCGTCGCTTGCCGCACGCTGACCAGCGTGTTGCTCCAGCTCCGCAGCATGAGTTTCTGCAGGTTCCTGACCGTGGCCAGGGAACCCTCCCGCGCCGCCTTGAAGATCCGCTGCCGTAGCCGCCGTACGTTTTCCTCGTGCAGGCGCCAGTCAATGGCGGCCCAGTCGAGGGTCACGTCCTTGGGTCCGTTCACCATCGGTGTCTAACTTGTCCTTCGGTTCCAGGGTTTCGGCTGCTTGTCTTCAAAGGCTCACCTGCCCACGTCAGCGCCTCTTTCAAGGCCCGGGCACCAGGCCCGGTATCCGGCCAGTTATCCAGTGGCGGCGGCCGGGAGGTGCCGTCGTGTTGCCGCTGGTTTCCTGTTGACTTTCGTCCACCGCCACCAGGGTTTCTCCCGATGACGATGACGCCGTTATCGGCATGACCGGCTTTTGCTTCTTGGGCATCTTGTTCCCGGCAGAGGATTCCGCCTTCCTCGCGGTTGGCCTACCTGCCCGCCCCCAGGCGATCAGGACTCTGCCGGGGTTTCCATGTTCCGCACGTGTGAGATGCGGCCGGGGTGGGTGCCTCCTATACTCCGGGGCGGTGGTGTCCTCCCGATCAGCGCTGGGTCTCCGATCGGCACCTGCCGTTTCTCAACGGCCAGCCCTGTCATCCGCCTGACACATTCCACCGGCGGAAGCCACTATTACGAAGCATGCGGAGATTCACCTACATTCACCCGTCCGGCCTTCTCCTCGCCCGCTGCCGCTGGGTGGAACAGCAGCAGCTTCGGCTTTTACCCTGGGCTTCACACCCCGCGGTTACCCACGACGCATGCCAAGGCGGAGACGATCCCGCGGACACTGGACCGGATCACGTCTTCACTAGGGGAACCTCCAAACAACGTGACCACTCACATCGTGCGACCTCACGTCGCACCCCAACGGTGGTGGTACAAGGTGATCAACTCGGCGGCCGGGTAGTGATGGTGATCGGTCAGGGTGGTGGCCAGCCGGTAGACACCGGTGTGCCGGCCGGCGGTGGTGGAGATGGTGATCTCGCACTCGACGACCCGTACCAGCAGCCGGCCCAGCATCGACAGGTAGGACCCGTCGGGGTATCGGGCCAGGACTGGCATCTTGCGGCCGTTTTTCAGCCGGACGAGGACGTCGGCGCCGGTGTCTGCGATCTCAGTGATGAGGTCTTTGGCGCCGAAGTTGCGGTCGGCCAGCAGGATCATCCCTGGTCGCAGACTGCGCAGCAGGTGTGGTGTGTAGGTGGTCTCGCCGGTGGTGGTGGGGCCGAACACCGCGTCGATCAGGGTGCGGGTGCCGCAGGCGAGCAGGGCCACCAGCCGGATCTGGGGATAACCGGTGCCACCGTGGTTGCCGGGGTGTTTGGTGAAACGGGCCAGCATTCTGGGGTTGTCGGGCACGGTCAGGATGGTGCCGTCGATCGCGCAGACCAGCAGGCCACGCCACCAGGTTCCGCGCTGCCCCACCGTGGCCGCCGGTCCGCGGAGCAGGTCGAACAACCATCGCAAGGGCGCGACGCCGATCCTGCGGCGGGCTTGCGCGAGTCCGCTGGTGGTGGGGGTGACCAGGGGCAGGCCAGTGAGGGAGGCGGTGAGTTTGCGCCATACGCCGGGATAGCCGAGTTCGGCCAGCAACCGGGTTGGCAGATCCGCGGAATTCTCGGCGATCTCGAGGAAGGTCTTCGCTCCGGCGGCCACGGCCAGCACCGCCAGGGACAGCAGCAACGGCAGCCGATACCGCAGGCCGCGGGCTTTGCGGGGATCAGTCACCGCTTCCAGGGCCTGCCACAGGCCGTCGATACGGCTCTGCACGGACTCCACGGTGAGGGTGGGCTGGTTCAGCACAGTCAGGATCGGGGAGGATGAGGACACGAGGGCGCGGCTTTCGGGTAGAACATCACGGACTAGACACCCCGATGATCTCCCATCAAGGCCGCGCCCTCGTGCCGCGTGTCCAGCCTGCTCAGAAACCCGCCCGCAGCCCTCAGATCAACCTTGCACACGCCCTGGTGCAGGGGGCAAGGGTGGAGTGCAGTTTTGGGAGTTCGGGGCGATCGTGCGGCACGAGAAGGCCCGGCACGAGGCTGGTCTGGTCTCCGCGGCGGAAGTACAGCGCAAGTTCGACATTCCGGCGTTCGTGTTCGCGCGCAACAGCGGGCTTACCCAGCCTGACGATCCGCAGGCGACGCTGCTGACGGCCACGGACGGCGCGCGGGCCAACGGTTGGATCGGCCGCAACGGCCAACTCAACGACCAATGGTACGAGATCGTGTCGGCCCTGGTCTACGGCCGGTCATTCGGCTACCTCTACCTGGCGGCTCCCGACACCGACGAGACGCGGGTAATGGTGACCTCCACCCCGGGGTTGGCGTTCCGGTTGATGTTCCGCGGTGAGCGGGTGTGGATCGACGAGATCCGCCGCGACGCCGCCGAGCAGGTCCTGGTGGCCTGCCTGCCGGATGTCGGCCCTGCGGCGGGGCGCGGCGTGCGGCTGCCGACGGCGGTGCTGGAAGCGGCCGGGGACGAAGCGGAGAAGCACCAGGCTGATCAGGGCGACTGGATCGCCTACGAGCTCGGCCAGGCGGGCATCCCGGCCGCGGACGCCAAGATGGTCGGCGCGCTGTCGAAGCTCGGCGACCGGGTCACCGGGCAGTTCAACATCGGGGTCCGCGAGCCCAACGGCACGCCGCGGCTGGCGCCGTGGACGATCACGGTGCACCACAGCCCGTCCGGGCGGGTTGCCCGGATCCCCGCAGCCGCCTGCCGGTGAACAGACGCTGCTCGCCCCGGCCAGCAACAGCACGGTGGCTGCGGCGCTCCAGTCCTACCGCGATGAGCTGTTGAGGGGCTTGTGAGTTGCGGCGATGTGAGTAGTTCCGCTCAACTTTCGCCACGGGGCCGACGGCCTGTGCCACGATCACGCCCGGGGCTGCTGGAACGACGACAAGGGGAGATCAAGCAGTGAGTGAGTCGGCCAGTGTCCACGGTCGCCCTTCGGTTCGCGTCGACCTCGACCGCGCGCCCGAGCTCCTCGCCGAGCTCGACCGCGTACGGGAGAAGTACGTGGCGGCGCAGTTCGAAGCGACGAGGTTGGCGACCATAATTCCGCCGTTCGGCGATGACGTGACGGTCGAGGTCTTCAAGAAACTCGGGGAACGCGCGCAGGGCGGCGAGGGCAGCCTGTACGACAGCGCCCAGGGCAAGATCGAATGGATCGACGGCTTCAAGGCCGCTGTGCAGAAGGCGCTCGACGAGCACAAGCGCATCGACGACGAGAACCGGATGGCATGACCGTGCACACCACCCGCACCACCTTGATTATCGCAACCAGCGCGATCGCCCTCGGACTGGCAGGCTGCGCAACCCCGGGAACACCAGAACCCACCCCCGGCCAGGAGACCAGCACTGCGGCGAACGACCCGTTCCACATCGCGGAGCCCAAGAACCTGTCCGCTGTCGCTGATGCTTGCCAGCTGCTGAACCAGGACCAGATCGGCCAGCTCAGCGCAGGTCAACCTGTACCCGGGCAATCCGAATGGGGACAAGGGCGCTGCGGATGGAGCAACCAATTGTTCGCCATTGAGCTTGCTCCCGACACGGCGCAGGGGCAGGGAATCAGCTGGATGGCGAAGACCGCGGGAGATAACGGGAAACCGAACGCGAAAGTTAATGGCTACCCGGCGGTCCACTACGGCGAGACTCGTGGTTCGTGCGCAACACTCGTCGGGACCTCGGACACGGAAACGCTCCTGGTCAACTACCAGATCGGTTCCGAGGGGCGCGGGAATCCGGAGTACGAGGATCCGTGCGGGATGGCGGACAAGGTCGCGGGGATGGTGCTGGAAAACCTTCCTCCGGCGTGAGATCGGGATACTGAGGGGATCATGGAACTGTTCGGCTGGTTGTTCGGCACCAGGGAGGTGCCGGGGAAAGCTCAGGCGGCGTTCGACCACCCGAAGATCTACGGGGAAGTCGAGACCGGGCCCGGGGTGGCCGCGGCGTCGCGGGCAGCGGCGAACTGGCGGGAGCGGGTCAGTGCCACGTTCGGCGAGGCCGACGCGGATCTGGACCAGGTGCTGAAGAAGTTCGACGTCGTGATGGAAGGTGCGGCCGGGGACCAGGCCAAGGAAGCGGTGACGCCGCTGGCGCAGGACACTCGGCAGTCCGTTGAGGTCGCCGCGCAGGTCGGGGCCGCGATCGAGCAGCAGGCCCAGGGCTCGGCGGACTTCAAGAATAGGTTTCCGCCGCCGCACCAGGTGCCGCCGGACAACATCGGCTGGACCGACTACGTCAACCCGATCAGCTACGGGACCAAGACCGGCGTGCGGGCCGCGCACGAGGAGATCCACGCCAAGGTCGACACCGAAGCCAGGGAGCAGTACACCTCCTACACGCAGGCCAGCAACGGCCGGGTCAACACGGTGCAGCACTTCGACCCGCCACCGAGGTTCGACGCCGACGTCACCCCGGCGGCCACTACACCGGTGAGTAAGGTCGACCAGCCCACCACCGGCTACACCTCGACCAGCACCACGCCCAGCGGCCAAGCACAGGTGCCGCACGCCTCGACCACCTCGTCGCCTGCAACGCCGTCCCCTGCAGGACATGCCTCGGCGAACCCGGTGGCGCCGACCCCGGCAGCTCCGGCCGGATCCGGTTCGGCGTGGGCAACGCCGCCGTCCGCCGGTGGCGGCCCGCTGCCGGGCACCGCTGCCCTGACTCCTGCACCCGGTGGCGGCGGATTCGGTGCCGCGGTGATCCCGCCCGGCGGCTCGGGAACCGGAACGTCCGCACCCGGCGGCCGCCCCGGCACCGGCGTTGGAACCGGAACGGGCCGGGGCGTCACGCCCGGTCCCGGTGCGGGTATCCGCGGCGGCGGCCCCGGTGCTGGCTCGCTCGGTGGTGGAGGACGGTCCGGCACTGGCGTGCCCGGAGTCGGCAACGCCACGACCGCCGGTGGAACAGCGGCGCGCGGCGGCCCGGGTGGACGTGGACCCGGCGGCGCGGCTGGTGCGGCCGGGTGCGGCCGGGGCCAGGGCGAGGAAGACAAGGAGCACGAGAACAAGTACGTCGAGGAGACGTCCGAGCTGTTCGACGACCTCGGCCTGCCCAAGACCGCGCCGCCGGTGTTCGGCGACTGGGGTAACGAGCTCGGCCTGCCGCCTCGACCGCCGGAGAAGAAGTAGTACCGCACCCTCTACAGCTTCTCCGTGTTGCTGGCCGCGGGATTCTCGGTTCCCCCGCCGAGAATCCCGCGGCCAGTTCTTGTTTCAGCTGGATGACGGCACGATGCGGACGTTCCCGTCGCGCACCTCGCCAGAACACCACGCACACACCGGCCGATCGTCTGGATCAGACTCCTCACCGGCGGGGACGAGTACGCCGCACAACGCGGACACCTTCGTGTCGGCGCGGGGCGCACCGTCGGCGGGTACGAGCAGGACGTGGTTCTGGTAGCCGAACGCGACCCAGCGGCCGGCGGGGGTGTCCTCGGCGGACTGATCTTCTGGCACAACACACTCCTGTGGGTACGAAGAGGCAACGTGGTTGCGGGCGGGAGATGCCCCGAGGGACAAGGCATCTCCCGCCCGCCCGGTCCGGGTGCCGGTCGGGGGTCACGGCACCCGGACCGGAGCTACAGGCGCCGCAGCCCGTCCAGCACGCACCGCAGCACGTCGTCCGGCCAACCACCAGCCGGCCTTTTCTCGGCGCTCGCATGCCGCGCACCATCAGCCGGAACCCAACTGAACGGATGTGGTCTGTACATCGGGCCTCCTTCGAAGGTGCGGGGCCGGCGCCGAACCGTGCTCGCCACCGGCCCCGCGGGGGCCGCCGCGCGCCGCCGCAGGTGCAAGTCGGCGGGACGGAGCGGCGGGCCTGGGGTGGCCGGAGTTCCCCCAGGAGAGATCCAGGGGTGGAACTCCTCCCCGCCGCTTAGCCCTGTGAGAGACCGCGACGGGGAGGGCCCGCTGGCTGCCACGAGCCATCTACTCAGGCAACCAACAAAAGACAAGCTACCAATGAAATTTCCTGAGGCTATTGCTCCGATCGTGTGCTGTTCAGGAATGTGGCTCGGTAGGGCAGACTGAGCAGCGTTTCAGCGAGGCAGGAGAGAGGTCGTCATGGCAGAGGATCACGGCAACGAACAGGACCTCGTCCTGGATGAAGACGCTGGGCCGAACCTGCGGCGGCGACACCTCGGCCGGGTGCTCCGCGAGATCCGACAGAGCCAGGGCAAGTCTCTGAAGGAAGCCGCGACCTGGTCCGGGCTGCGTGAGGGCACGATCAGCAAGATGGAGAACGGCAAGCAGGCGATCATGCCGCGCAACGTGCGCCTGCTCTGCCAGTTCTACGACGTCGGCTCACCGCGTGCTGACCTGCTCGTTCGCCTCGCGGATGAGGCGAACCAGCGAGGCTGGTGGGACTTCTACTCCGACACGATGCCCGAGTGGTTCGAGCAGTTCGTCGGCCTCGAAAGCGACGCGACCGAGCTGTGGAACTACAACCCCTCGGTCGTCGACGGCCTGCTCCAGACGTCGGACTACGCCGAAGCTCTGATCGAAGCCAGCCTGCCGCAGTCCACCGACGCAGACTTGCGCCGCTCGGTCGAACTCCGCGCCGCCCGCCAGAGCCGCCTCAACCGCGACTCCCACCCGACGCACCTTCACGTCATGCTCGACGAGGCAGTGCTCCACCGCGTGGTCGGAAGCACCAACGTCATGCGCGACCAGCTCGAACGCCTCGCCGAGGCTGCCTCGCGGCCGAACATCACCATCCAGATCATGCCCTTCCGTGCTGGAGCCCACCCAGCGATGAAGGGCCCGTTCTCGCTGCTCCGGTTCCCGGAAACGCTCGACATGGACGCCGTTTACCTGGAGAACGAACGCGGTGCGATCTGGCTGGAGCGTCCCGCCGACATCACGCACTACACCACCGTGTTCAAGTCCATGCGGCAGCAGGCGCTCTCACCGGAAGAGACCCACGATCAGGTGGTTAACCTGGCGAAGTCCCTGTGAGAGACCCCTGCAAGGGAGAACTGCACGATGTACGAACTCGGGGGTGCTGTCTGGCGAAAATCGTCGCGCAGCGCCGGCAGCGGTCAGTGCGTCGAGGTCGCAATAAACCTCGCCGACGTGGCTGCGGTGCGGGACTCGAAGAACCCACGCGAAGCCGCCCTGATCTTCACCAAGACGGACTTCGCCAAGTTCCTCACCAACATCAAATTCGGCAAGTTCGACAACTGATCCGCAATACGGTTGCAGGCCCCGCTGGCAACAGCACAGCGGGACCTGCACCGCTACGAACTACCTTCCCAACTCCGGTCGATCAACTCGGGTAGACCGAGCCCGCACGGTGTGCGGCAACTGCACCTCGAGGTAGCGGCAGGCCCCGAACCTGTTCCGCATCGGGTGGTCACGCTCCCCGCCGGTCACCTCAGCACGGTCTCCAGCGGCCGGTTGCTGTTCTCTGAACGATGGCCAAGCACCGCGGGCCCCGATCCAACTGGACCCGGGGCCCGCGGCTTTGGGCGGCGTGTCCCACATCTGTCCCACGTGGCTCGTTCCGTCCCAGGTAGAAGCCCTGCCGGGCCGTTCGGCTACGAGGAGTGGAACGCCGGCTACAGCGCCGGCGCCAACTGATCTTTTCCCGTCCTCCGCAGCGGATTCGCCGCGGAGGGGCTGGTGTCGCGGTCGGAGGGCTGTCGCGTACCCTGGGAAAGCTGGCTGGGGATGATGCGCAGCTGTTCATCCGCCGATGCCGCACCACCTGCCCTGTTGAATTGACCACCGAAACTTGTGATGTCTCAGAACCATGCAGCGCGCACCGCGCACGTCGGCCCTTGGGTGATCGACACCCGGGAGATCGGCCACCGGGCCGGCAGCAGCCGCGCCTACACGCGCAGTGCCCCGGCACCGGCCGGGTTCGGGCTGGAGATGATCAAGGTGCCCGAGGGCGAGCCGGTAGAGCTCGACCTGCTGGCCGAGTCGGTGGTGGAGGGCGTGCTGGTGTCGGGCATCGCCGCGGCCACCTTGGCCGGCGAGTGCGTCCGTTGCCTGGACCCGATCTCCGACGAGGTCGAGGTGGAGGTGCGGGAGCTGTTCGCCTACCCGAACAGCGCCACGGACGTCAGCACCGATGACGACGAGGTGGAGCGGGTCGTGGACGACCTGATCGACCTCGAACCGGTGGCGCGGGACGCGATGTTGCTGTCGCTGCCTTCGGCGCCGTTGTGCTCGCCGGACTGCCCGGGGCTGTGCTCCGGGTGCGGCGTGAAGTGGGCCGATCTCGCCCCCGATCACACGCATGAGACCATTGATCCTCGCTGGGCCGCACTGCAAGAGCGGCTCGGCGGGACCGAGGAGGAGAAGTAGTCGTGGCCGTCCCGAAGCGCAAGATGTCCCGGGCCAACACCCGTCACCGCCGGTCGCAGTGGAAGACCTCGGCGCCGACGTTGGTGCAGTGCTCCAACCGCGCCTGCCGTGAGCAGAAGCTGCCGCACGTGGTCTGCCCGGCCTGCGGCCAGTACGACGGCCGCCAGGTCGTCCAGCCCGCCTGATCGGCGGCCGCGTAGTGGGGGGAAAGCAGTCGCGGACCCGCAAGGTCGATCGGGCTCCGCTGTTGGCGGCGCTCGGCGTCGAGCTCGACGCCGAGCTGCTCACCCTTGCCCTCACCCACCGCTCGTACGCCTACGAGAACGGCGGTCTGCCGCCGAACGAGCGGCTGGAGTTCCTCGGGGACGCGGTGCTCGGCCTGGTGATCACCGATCACCTGTACACCGAGCACCCGGACCTGCCCGAGGGGCAGCTCGCGAAGCTCCGCGCCAGCGTGGTCAACATGCATGCGCTGGCCGGCGTCGCCCGCGGGCTCGGTGAGGGCGGTCTGGGCGAGTACCTGCTGCTGGGCAGGGGCGAGGAGCTCACGGGGGGCCGGGACAAGGCGAGCATCCTCGCGGACGGTCTGGAAGCCGTGCTCGGCGCGGTTTACCTGGCGAAGGGCATCGGCGTCGCCCGCGATGTGGTCCACCGGCTGTTCCAGCCGCTGCTGGCCGAGGCGCCGCAGCGCGGTGCCGGGCTGGACTGGAAGACGAGCCTGCAGGAGCTGACCGCGTCGACCGGGCTCGGCGTGCCCGAGTACCGGGTCGAGGAGCAGGGGCCGGACCACCGCAAAGAGTTCAGCGCCTACGTGGCGGTCGGCGGTCTGACCTACGGTCGCGGCGACGGCCGCACCAAGAAGGAAGCCGAGCAGAAGGCCGCCGAGGCGGCCTGGCGGCAGCTCTCCGAGCGGCAGACCACCGAAGACGCCGAGACACCCTCCGCGTAGCGCCGCCCGAGATCGTTGGCACCTCGTGCGAGACGGCGCCTGCCGGGAAGGCGGGGGCCGCGCGCCGGGGTTCGGCGCGGGTGGTCGAAGATGTTTTCGTGCCTGAGTTGCCTGAGGTCGAGGTCGTCCGGCGGGGTGTCGCCGAGCATGCGGTCGGCCGGACGTTGTCCAGCGTCGAGGTCCGGCATCCGCGCGCGGTGCGTCGGCACGTGCCCGGTCCGGATGATTTCGCAGGTCGGCTCGCCGGGCGTCGCCTGAGCGCGGCGCGGCGGCGCGGCAAGTACCTATGGCTGGAGCTCGGTGACGAGGCGGGTTCGCCCGATTCCGGCGGTGAAGCGCTGGTGGTGCACCTGGGGATGAGCGGCCAGCTGCTCGTGCAGCCCGGCGACGCCCAGGACGAGCAGCACCTGCGGGTGCGGTTGCGGTTCGCCGACGGCGGGCCGGAGCTGCGGTTCGTCGACCAGCGCACCTTCGGCGGCCTGCACCTGGCCGATCTGGTCGAGGTGGACGGGATCGCGTTGCCGAAGCCGGTGGCGCACATCGGGCCCGACCCGCTGGAGCAGGTCTTCGACGTGGACGCGGTGGCCGCCCGGTTGCGGTCGCGGCGCACCGGGATCAAGCGGGCCTTGCTCGACCAGAGCCTGGTTTCCGGGGTCGGCAACATCTACGCGGACGAGGCGCTCTGGCGGGCCAAGCTGCACTGGGCGCGGCCCACGGCCACCTTGACGCGTCCCAAGATCCGCGAGCTGTTCAGTGCCGTCACCGACGTCATGCAGGAGGCGTTGCAGGTCGGCGGCACCTCGTTCGACGCCTTGTACGTCAACGTGAACGGCGAGTCCGGTTACTTCGACCGCTCGTTGGCGGTGTACGGGCAGGCGGGGTGCCCGTGTCCGCGGTGCGGGGCCTCGGTGCGGCGCGACGCGTTCATGAACCGCTCTTCCTACACCTGCCCGGTGTGCCAGCCGAAGCCCCGCAACGCCCACCTCTGAGCTGAGAGCCTGACTCGTGGATGGTCTGGGTGGGTGGTCGCTTAGCGGAACCTGAGAGAGGTTCCCTGGACTGCGGGTGCCCCTCCTGATGTATGTCCAATACGCGGCGGAGGGGCCGTCCTCGCCAGAAACCCTCTCAGAACCCGCCGATGGTCGTCTTGACAAGGTGAATCCAAGCGGCTGCGCCGCTTCCAAAGGCGCGGACGGCATTCGCCGACAGGCTCTGAGCACGTGGAACCGCGCTGTTCCACCCCGCCGCCAGCTCGCGGAGCTCAACTGGCGCGGGTTGGGGACTGGCAGTCGTAGAGGTGGGTTTTCGCGTCGGCGTCGCCGCCGTACTCCGCCGGCGCGACGACGGTACAGTGGTTCGCCACCCAGGCCATCGAGTCGTCGACGACCTTGGTGTGCGACGTCGCGCCGCAGCCCGGGCCGCCGATTGTGAGCCCAGGTCCTTCCGGCATCCCGCCGCCTGGAGTCGCGGCGAGACCGGGCATTGCGCCGGAGACGTGCATCCCGCCACCGCCTCCCATGCCCGGCGACATAATCCGGTCCTGGCCCTCGATGCGGCCGAAGCCGTTGTACACCGAAGAAGAACGCGTGCCAGCTTTGGCTCATGCCGAGCACCGCCGCCGAGTAGTAGGTGTTGGCCCACTCGTTGATCGACAACGACCAGGTGCCGAGGAACGCCGACAAGGCGAGCACCGCCCAAAGGGCCGGCCGGGCCCACCCCGGGTCATCTCGTGGCCCGAGGAACAGGCGCGGCAGGAGCCGGCGTTCGGTTGTCATCGCGATTTCCTCTCACACGGCCGGTTCGCCGAACGTGCCCGACTTTGGCCCGCGCGCCTGGGAAAACCGTGGGAAATCCCCGAGAACATCGTGATCCGCTCCGAGCTCTGCTCGGCTGAACTGCGAAAACGCGCGGAGGCGGACGACTCCCAGGTAATTCCCAGCTGGCGCCCACGGCCCTCGCACCTCGCCCCGGCTTGATGGACACCGCAACAGGCCGGAAGTGAGGTGGTGGGAGATGAGTGCCGTGCCGCAGCTCGGTGTCGCCGCGCAAGCACGCCGCGCGGCAAGCCGAACCGCGACGGTCGATGTGGTGATCCCGGTTCACAACGAGGAACGTTCGCTGCCCGGATGCCTGGAGGTGCTCGGTAAGCACCTCGCCGAAGGCTTCCCCTTCTCGTGGACCATCACGGTGGTCGACAACGCGAGCACGGACGGCACGCCGGGAGTCGCCCACGAGCTGGCCGGTGCGATGGACAACGTTCGGGTGCTGCACCTGGACCGAAAAGGTCGCGGGCTGGCGCTGCGCACCGCGTGGGGTTACAGCGACGCGGACGTCGTGGTGTACATGGACGTCGACCTGTCGACCGGTCTGAACGCGCTGCTCCCGCTGGTCGCCCCGCTGGTCAACGGGCATTCGGATCTGGCCATCGGTTCCCGGCTGGCGACCGGCGCCCGCACGGTGCGCGGCCGCAAGCGGGAGCTGATCTCCCGCTGCTACAACAAGTTGATCCGCTGGACTCACGGTGCCCGGTTCACCGACGCGCAGTGCGGTTTCAAGGCAGCGCGCACGGATGTGGTGAAGCCGCTGCTGAAGCACGTGCAGGACGATTCGTGGTTCTTCGACACCGAACTGCTGCTGCTGGCCGAGCACAACGGCCTGCGGGTGCACGAGGTCCCGGTGGACTGGGTCGAAGACGTCGACACCCGGGTCAATGTGGTCAAGACCGCCACCGACGACATCGCAGGCCTGATCCGGGTGGCGCGCGCCAAGATCACCGGAGCGGCGAAGGTCCCGGGGCTGCCGCAGCGGCCCGCGCCGCGAGCCGTACACCCTCAGGCAGTGCTGGCGAAGCGGGAGAACGGCCTGCTGTGGCAGCTGGTTTCGTTCGGCGTGATCGGGCTGGTATCCACAGTGATCACCTCGGTGCTGTACGCCGTCCTGCGCTCGTGGTGGCCGCTGCTGCTGGCGAACCTGGTGGCGTTGACCGTCACCACGTTGTGGAACACCGAAGCCAACCGCCGGTTCACCTTCCTGAACCAGTCCAGTTCCTCCGGGCGGGTGCACCTGCAGGGGCTGGTCGTGTTCGCTCTCTACTACGTGGTCACCTCCGGTGCGCTGCTCGGATTGCACGCCTGGCGGCCGGATCCGTCGCGGTGGCTTGAAGTTCTCGTGCTCGTGGTGTCTTCGGTGGTCGGGACGGGGCTGCGGTTCGTGCTGCTCAGGTCCTGGGTGTTCCGGCCCGAGGCGCCGTCCAAGGAAGAGGAAGAGGGATGACGTCGGTTGATACGACGACCCGGCACCACCGGGTCGAGGAGGCGGAGCCGCGTCGCGGGACGGCGCCGTGGCAATGGCTTTCGCTCGCGGCGATCTGCGTGCTGGCCGGGGTGCTGTACTGCTGGGGAATCGGCGGGTCCTGGGGGAACTCTTACTACTCGGCGGCCGTGAAGTCGATGTCGCAGAGCTTCGAGAACTTCTTCTTCGGCTCCTTCGACCCGGCCGGCGTGGTCACCGTCGACAAGCCGCCGATGGCCCTGTGGGCGCAGGTTCTGTCGGTGAAGGTGTTCGGGTTCAACCAGTTCGCAGTGCTGTTCCCGCAGGTGCTGGCCGGTGTCGCGGCGGTCTTCCTGCTGCACCGCACGGTCCGGCGCTGGGCGGGCGAGCACGCCGCGTTGCTCGCGGCGCTGGTCATGGCGCTGACACCGATCACGGTGATGATCAACCGGGATAACAACCCGGACACGCTGCTCGTGCTGCTGGTCGTCGCGGCGGCTTATGCGATGACGCGGTCCTTCGAATCGCGCAAGGCCACCGGTTGGGTCGCGTTGGCGGCGTTCCTGGTCGGCTGCGGCTTCCTGACCAAGATGCTGCAGGCCTGGATGGTCCTGCCCGCCTTCATCGCGGCCTACCTGGTCGGCCGTCGCGCCGGGTGGGGGCGGCGGTTGCTGGATCTGGGCGTGGCAGCCGTGGTGGTGCTGGTCAGCTCGTTCTGGTGGGTCGCGGCGACCGCGCTATGGCCTTCGCCGAAGCCGTACATCGGCGGCAGCACGGACGGTTCCGCCTGGAATCTGGTGTTCGGCTACAACGGTTTCGCCCGGATCTTCGGCCGTGGCGGCAACGCCGGTCGAAATTTGGGCGGCAGTGGCGGCTTCCAGCCGCCGTCCGGTGGTCCGGGCCGTGGGGGCGGCGGTTTCTCCGGCTCGTCGGGCGTCCTGCGGTTGTTCAACGAGGAGCTCGCCGGACAGATCAGTTGGCTGTTGCCGCTGTGCGCGTTGGTGCTGGTCGCGATGCTGGTCGTCGGGGTCCGGCATTGGCGCGGCGGCCGACCGCTGGACCGCGGGCAGGCGGCGGGCTGGGTGCTCTGGGGCGGTTGGCTGGTGGTCATCGGCCTGATGCTCAGCTTCGCGCAGGGCACCATGCACCCGTACTACACGACGCTGCTCGCGCCCGCGGCCGGCGCCGTGGCGGGGGCCGGGATGGTCCGGTTCTGGCGCTGGTACCGGGAACCGCGGGGCAAGGCGTGGCTGCTGCTTCCGGTCGGTGTCGCGATCACGGTGGCGTGGGCGATGGCCGTCGTCGCGCGTGATCCGAGCTGGCATGCGTGGGCCGGGTATGCGGCCGTGGGGTTGGGCGTCCTCGCGCTGGTCGTGCTGCTGATCGGTCGGCGCGGCAAGGCGGCGCTGGCCAGAACCGGCCTGGTGCTGGGCTTGGCCGCCGCTTTGGTAGTGCCGACGGCGTGGTCGGCGCTCGGCGCGGTCAGCGGCCAGAGCGGCATGGGCGGCGCGAACCCGATGGCCGGCCCGGCGGTGAGCATGCGCGGACCGGGCAACGACATGCGGTTCCCGGGAGCGGTGCCGCCGAACGGTCAGGGCCAGGACGGCGCGCAGCAGCCGCAAAACTCGGTCGAGCGGGGCAGCGCCGAGGAAGGGCCGGTCCTTTTCATGGGCGGCAGGGGCGGTGAATCGCTGACCGAGGAGGAACGGAAGATGCTCGACTACGTCCGGGCCAACGCAGGTGACCTCGACGTGCCGCTGACGGTCGAGGGCGGCTCGATGGCCGCGTCGTCCTACATCATCAACTCGGACCTGAGGGTCGTCGGCATGGGCGGTTTCAGCAGCAGCGACGAGGCTCCGTCGGTGGCCCAGCTGGCGGAGTGGAAGCGGTCCGGTCAGCTCGGCTACGTCCAGCTCGGAGGCATGGGCGGCCCGGGCGGCATGCAGCGCAACGACGGCATGGGCTCCCGGGATGGTATGGGCTCCCGGGAGGGCATGGGCTCCCGGGATGGTATGGGCTCCCGGGAGGGCATGGGCTACCGGGACGGCGTGGGCTACCGGGACGGCGTGGGCGGCGGCGATGCTCAGCCGGGCGGGGACGGTTTCCAGCCGCCCGCGGGTGCACAGCCTCCCGGTGGCATGCCGGGGCGTGGCGGCCAGGTCAGCCAGGAGCGCGACCAGTGGGTGAAGCAGAACTGCACGCTCGTCAACCCGGCCTCCTGGGGCGGTGCGGCGGACACCTCGCTGCAGCTCTACAGCTGCAAGTGAGGCGGCGTGGGTGCGCTCCCAGGCTGCGCACTCACCCGGGACAGCCCCGTGTTCTGCCTGGTCAGGGCCCGTGGTCGCGGTAGCAGCCCAACGTACTCCCGGGCGATCAGCTGCGAAACATCGGCCCGATGCGATGCGCGGCGGTGATCTCCGGGGTGCGAATCCGGCTCCCAGGTTCCCTCCAGCTTTCTCCCAGGGAGGTGGGCGATGCTTGACGGCGTGGCGGATACCAACAGTGCGCGCGTGCTGGTCGTCGACGACGAGCCCAACATCCTGGAGCTGCTCACCGCAGCGCTGCGGCTCAGCGGCTTTGAGGTGCACGGCGCGGGAACCGGCGCCGACGCGCTGCGGGCCGCGGCGGAGTTCCGGCCAGACATCGTGGTGCTCGATGTGATGCTGCCGGACCGGGACGGGTTCTCGGTCGCCTCCGCGCTGCGGGCCAACGGCAACGCCGTGCCGGTGCTGTTCCTGACCGCGCGCGACGCCGTCGAGGACCGCATCGCCGGTCTGACCGCCGGTGGCGACGACTACGTCACCAAGCCGTTCAGCCTCGACGAGGTGGTGCTGCGGCTGCGCGCGATCCTGCGCCGGGTGCAGCCCGCGCAGGTCAACGACTCGCGGCTGCGCTACCACGACCTCGAACTGGACGAGGAGACCTACGAGGTCCGCCGGGCGGGACGGCTGGTGAGCCTGTCGCCGACCGAGTTCAAGCTGCTGCGCTACCTGTTGATCAACGCCGAGAAGGTGGTCAGCAAGGTCCAGATCCTGGACCGGGTGTGGAACTACGAGTTCGGCGGGGACAGCCGGATCGTCGAGTCCTACATCAGCTACCTGCGGCGCAAGGTCGACTCCGTGTCCCCGTCGCTGATCCACACCATCCGCGGCGTGGGTTACGTGCTGCGCTTGCCTCCGGAGCGGCGATGACGGTCGTGTTCCGGACGCTGCGCGGGCGGCTGGTGCTAGTGCTGGTCGGGGCGCTGGTGATCGGCCTGTTCCTGGTGGGCGTGACCAGCACCGCACTGCTGAGCCGGTCGTTGCTGGAGCGCACCGACGACCGGTTGGCGGAGCTGTCCGGGCCGTGGGAGCGCGGGTTCCGGCCGCCGCCGGAACCGCCCAGGGGCGGGCTGGCCGAAAGCCCCGGGCGAGGCGACCTGCCCACCGAATTCCGGGTGCTGATTTTCGACTCGGCCGGCGCGCAGGTCGGCGGGGTACTCGGGCAGACCTCGGGCGATCTTGGCGGGCCGGTGCTGCGGACCCCGGAGCGGGGCCCGCAGACCAAGACGGTGCCCGACCAGACCGGCGGCGCGGCCTGGCGGGTGCGCGAGGTCACGCTGCCCGACGGGCGGCATGCCGTGCTCGCGCTGTCGCTCGCCAACGTCGATGCGACGGTGCGCCAGCTGATCGTCATCGAACTGGTGGTCGCAGGTGGTGTGCTGCTCGTGCTGGCTGTGGCGGCGGCCCTGACGGTGCGGCTCAGCCTGCGGCCGCTGAACCGGATCGAGCAAACCGCCGATGCCATCGCGGCCGGGCAACTCGATCGACGTGTGCCGGATCAGGACCCGCGCACCGAGACCGGGCGGCTCGGCGCGGCCCTGAACACGATGCTCGGGCGGCTGGTGGACGCGTTGCAGCAGCGCGAGCAATCAGAGCTCCGGCTGCGGCGGTTCGTCGCGGACGCCGGGCACGAGCTGCGCACGCCGTTGACGTCGATCCGGGGGTTCGCGGAGCTGTACCGCCGCAGCGAACAGCACGGTCCGGAGGACGTGCGGATGATGATGCGGCGCATCGAGTCCGAGGCGGTGCGCATGGGCGGCCTGGTCGACGACCTGTTGCTACTGGCCAGGTTGGACCGGGAACGCACCATCGACCTGGTCGACCTGGGCCTGGCTCCGCTGGTGCAGGACGTGGTGCACGACGGGCGGGCGCGCGACCCCGAGCGGGAGATCGTGCTGCGGGAACCGGAAAAGCCGCTGCGGGTGCTCGGCGACAGCCCCCGCCTCCGCCAGGTCCTGACGAACCTGGTGAACAATGCCCTGATGCACACCCCGCCGGGCTCGCGGATCACCGTCGAGGTCGCGCGGGGTTCGGCCGGCGGAGGAGCCCTCGCCGCGGCGGGCGCGGAGCTGCCCGCGGGCACACCGGTGGCGATCGTCTCGGTCGCCGACACCGGCCCGGGCATCCCACGGGAGCACGCGCCGCGGATCTTCGACCGCTTCTACCGGGTCGACGACGGCCGCCACCGCGAGGCCGGCGGAACGGGCCTCGGCCTGGCGATCACGACGGCGATCGCCGAGGCGCACAACGGCCGGGTGGAACTGCACGCCAACGCCGAAGGAGGCAGCACTTTCCGCCTCCTCCTACCCCTGACCTAATCCACCCACCCGAATCCGACGCAACACCCCAAATCCGACGCACCTCCCGCGACCTGCCGAACTTCCCGCGATCTGGCGTGACATCCGGAATCTGACGTGACATTCCGGATCGGGATCCGACGCGACACCCGCGATCTGGCGCGACATCCGCGATCTGGCGCGACATCCGCGATCTGGCGCGACATCCGCGATCTGGCGCGACATCCGCGATCTGGCGCGACACCCGGAATCTGTCGTGACATTCCGGATCCGGTTGTGTGCCCGGGGTCCGAACGAGTTGTCCCGTATCGCGAAACCCCGATTCCGTGTCCGCAATTTCAATGGAAATCGGACCTCCTGAGGTTTCGCGGTTATGCGGCGGTGGGGGTGCTGGTCGGGGGACTGGTCGGGTTTTGATCAGGTGTGTTGTGACCTGCGCTGATCGTTGTTATTCGGGCTCGGCGGAAGGCGATGAGCATGTCGTCGATGCTGATGTGGGTCTTGCGGCGGTACCAGGGTCGGCCGGCGTGGGCGATGGCCAGGTCGGTCACGGCGTTGCCGTGCTGGGCGTACCAGAGGATAAGGATGGTCAGGCCCAGCATGGTGAAGGGCACGCTGCGCTGCACGGCGGCGGGTACCCGGTTGGCGGTCTCACCGGTGCCGAGGAGGGTTTTACAGTCCTTGATCGTTTGCTCGATCGACCAGCGGTCGGCGTAGCGGGCGATGAGGGCTTCGCCGGTGGCGGTGGTGTCGGTGGAGACCACAGCGATGTCGTAGGGCTTGGTGGAGTCGGGGGTTTTGACCAGCACCACGACCACCGGGGTGGTGTACAGCGATCCCCACCACAGACACGGGATCACCGCGATCAGCACGGTGTCGGTACTGCCGTAGCGGCGCACCCGGGTGCGCCGCCAGGTGGCGGTAGCGGCCAGGTCCGCGGGGGGTACCCAGCCGGTCGCCTTTGAGCCGGGGGCGCCCGCGCCGGCCGGTGCGCGGCGGGCGCGGGCCGTACAGCACGGCGTTGGAGGCCAGGCGGGTGGTGAAGGTGACCTTGGCCGGGAACGGGGTGCGCCAGGCCGGGCCACGGTAGGCGGCATCGACGACGACGTCGATCTGGCGTCCGGGAAACGCTGCCGCCACAAGCCCTACCAGTTCCCGCGCGAGATCGGGTTTGGAGATCCCGGACTTGTTCTTGGGGATGTACAAGCGAAACAGCACCGGCAGGCACACCTGGCGTGCCATGAACGGCAGTGTCACGATCAGCCCGGCGACCACGAAACAGTTACCGCGGCCGATACCGTCACGGCCTTTGGCCGAGCCGTCGTGCTGCCAGAACACCCCGTGGGTCTTGGAACCGTAGCGGTGGAACAGTGTGTCGTCGATGCCGACCCGCAACGGCCGGCCGTCATCGACGAGACGGGCCACCACCAGCCGGGCCAGCGCCAGCCCCAGGGCGTCCGGACTCCAGCGGGCATCGGAGAAAAACCGGTGCGCCCGCGCGTGATGCGACACCCCCGCCAGCCCCGCCGCGCCCCACATCCCGGTCACCGTCCGCGGGCCCGTGGCCGCCAAAAGCCCCGTCACCAGCTGCGTGAACGTGATGAACGTCGGCGCGGTGAACACCAACCGCACCCCCTCCAGCACAGACAGTAAGGACGCGAGTACGGTTCCAGCAGGAAGCATCGGCGAATCTCCCCATCAGCGGGCGGTTAGTAGCACGCCGATGCTTCCGCTATCTCCGGCCCCGCCACCCCCACCCGACACCAAGATCAACCGATCGTGTCACCACCAAAACTGCGAAACCTCAGGACCTCCGATGTCCATTGAAATTGCGTCCTTCCGGGGCTCGGTCCCTTCTTCTGGGAGCGGGCAACGGGGTTTCGGCGGGGTTTCGGCGTCAGAGCTTGACCGTGGGGTGGTGGATGTCGAACCAGGTCGACAGGTCGAGCGCCTGTTCGAAGGTGAAGCGGGCCTCCTGGTCGATCCCGGTCGGGTCCTGCGCCAGCGCCTCGCGCAGCCACTTCTCGTCGAGCAGCGACAGCGCCGGGTCGCCCGCCGCGACCAGGCCCGCGACCTGCCGCTGCAGCACCGCCGCGTACTTCGGGTCCTGCGTGGACGGGTACGGGCTCTTCACCCGCTCCACCACGGATTTCGGCAGGGTGTCGGCGGTGGCGTGGCGCAGCAGGCTCTTCTCCCGCCCGTCGAAGGTCTTCAGCGACCACGGCGTGTTGTAGACGTACTCGACGAGCCGCGAAGCTGCGCACCTGCTCGCCACTCCGTGCCAGCTGGAGCCCGGCGAGCGCGGTGATGGTGCTGGAGTCCAGGCCGCCGGATAGCAGCACGCAGCGTGGCACGTCGGAGATCAGCTGCCGCCTGACGATGTCGTCCAGTGCGCTACCGAGGTCTCCTGATCGTCGGTGTGCGCGACGGCCTGCAGCCGCCAGTAGGTGTGCTCGCGCAGGCCCTTGCGGTCGACGGTGACGATGGTGCCGGGCTCGACCTCGCGCATGCCGGACCACATCGCCTGCCGCGGCGTCTTGACCATCACGAACAGCTCCCGCAGCCCGTCGGCGTCGACGGCCTTCTCGGCCAGCGGGTTCGCCAGGATCGCCTTCGGCTCGGAGCCGAACAGCACGCCTTGCTCAGTCGGGTAGTAGTACAGCGGCTTGATGCCCATCCGGTCGCGGATCAGCAGCAGCTGCTCGGTGCGGGTGTCCCAGACGGCGAAGGCGAACATGCCGTTGAGGTGTTCGGCGACCTGCGCGCCCCATTCCAGGTAGCCGTGCAGCACGACCTCGGTGTCGCTGTCGGTGTCGAAGTGGTGGCCTCGGCGCCGCAGTTCGTCGCGCAGCTCGGTGAAGTTGTACGCCTCGCCGCTGTAGACGATCGCGACCTCGCCGTCTGGGGTTGCGGCCTCCATCGGCTGCGCCCTGCCGGGCAGGTCGATGGTGGGCTGCTCGCGGGTCAGGTCGCGCTGGAAGTCGATCCAGCCGGAGATGCCGCACATGTCGGTGTTCTCCTTCGTGTTGGTGGATCTCGCGTGGGGACGCAGCTGCCGGGTTCGGGTGCTTTGCGCCACAAGCGTCTTCATTAGCAATGTTAACGAGAGAGTTGCATTGATGAAATCAACTCACGGAGCGAAGTCGCCCACGTACAAACCGTGCGGAACCACGAAACCACCCGAAAACGACGGCGGCCAGTTCACTCGATCGGGCGCATCAAGAACGCATCAATGCTCGCGGAGCAGGCGTCAAGGAGCCGTCATGGGCCTTGGCCGCGCCCGTTACGGGGGATTTCGCTGGATCCAGGCGGCCACCACGAGCCGGTGGCCCGAATTCGAGTGAGGAGTGCGCAGCGGTGGCTGATCTCGCCTTCGCCGTGTTGCTGATCGGCGGGTTCCTCGTACTTGCGTTGACCCTCCGCGGTTTGGAGCGCTTGTGAGCACTGTGCTTGCCAACGTCGCTGGGGGCGTGTTGGCGCTGCTTTTGATCGGTTACCTGTTCGTCGCACTTATCCGGCCGGAGAAGTTCTGATGAGTTCCCTGACGGTCGGCCTGGTCCAGGTCGGCCTACTGATCCTGGCCATCGGCGTGGTCTACCGGCCCCTCGGTGACTACCTGGCCCAGGTCTACACCAGCGAGAAGCACTGGCGGGTCGAGAAGGCCGTGTACCGGCTGGTGCGCATCGATGGCGACGCCCAGCAGCGCTGGACCACCTACGCCGCCGGCGTCCTCGGCTTCTCGGTCATGTCCATCGCGCTGCTCTACCTGATGCAGCGGTTGCAGCCGCTGCAGCCGCTGAGCTTCGGCCGCGGCGCGGTCGAACCCGCGATGGCGTTCAACACCGCGGTCAGCTTCGTGACCAACACGAACTGGCAGTCCTACGTGCCGGAGCAGGTCCTCGGACACACCGTGCAGATGGCCGGGCTGACCGTGCAGAACTTCGTCTCGGCGGCCGTCGGCATGGCTGTCGCGATCGCCCTGGTCCGCGGGTTCGCCGCCGCGGGCACCGGCCGCATCGGCAACATCTGGGTGGACATCACCCGCGGTTGCACCCGTGTGCTGCTGCCGATCGCGGTCGTCGCGGCGGTGCTGCTGATCGCGCTCGGCGGGGCGATGAGCCTCGCCTCCGGCATCCACGTCGTCGGCCTGGACGGGCAGGCGCACACGATCGCCACCGCGCCCATCGCCAGCCAGGAGGCCATCAAGGAACTCGGCACCAACGGCGGCGGGGTGGTCAACGCCAACTCGGCGCACCCGTTCTCCAACCCCGGCGGCATCAGCACCCTGCTCCAGATCTTCCTGATCCTGGTGATCCCGCTGGCCCTGACCCGCACCTTCGGCACGATGGTCGGCGACCGCCGCCAGGGCCGGGTGCTGCTGTCGGTGATGGTTGCCATCATGACCGTGATGACCGCGGCCGTCTGGTGGGCCGAGAGCCACCCGAACGGCCCGGCCACGCTGGCCGCCGGCGGTGCGCTGGAAGGCAAGGAGGCCCGCTTCGGCCTGTTCCTGTCCGGGCTGTTCGCGGTTGCCACGACTGGAACATCCACCGGTGCCGTCAACGCGATGCACGACAGCTTCACCGGGCTCGGGGGTCTGGTGCCGCTGCTGAACATGCTGCTCGGCGAGGTCGCGCCCGGCGGTGTCGGCGCGGGCCTGTACGGGATCCTCGTGCTGGCCGTGATCGCGGTGTTCCTGGCCGGTCTGATGGTCGGGCGGACGCCGGAGTACCTGGGCAAGAAGCTCGGGCGGCGGGAGGTCACCGCGGCGGCGATCTCGATCCTCGTGATGCCCACGATGGTTCTGCTCGGTGCCGGTACCGCGCTCGCGCTGCCGTCCACTGACGACGCCCTGAACAACATCGGCGCGCACGGGCTGTCGGAGGTCCTCTACGCCTTCGCCTCGGCGGGCAACAACAACGGCAGCGCCTTCGCCGGGCTCACCGTGACCAGCGACTTCTTCCAGATCACGCTCGGTCTCGCGATGCTCTTCGGCCGGTTCGTGCCGATCCTCGCGGTGCTGATGCTCGCCGGCGCGGTGGCCCAGCAGCAGCGGGTGCCCGCCACCGCAGGCACGCTGCCCACCACCGGCCCGCTGTTCGCCGGGTTGCTCGGCGGCACCGTCGTCCTCGTCGCGGCGCTGACCTTTCTCCCGGTGCTCGCCCTCGGTCCGATCGCGGAGGCCCTCGCATGACCACCATCCTCGAGAAACCCCAGCAGGCCCAAGCGGAAACCGGCCCGCGGAAGATGTCCGCGGGCGCGTTCAGCCCGCGCCAGCTGTGGACGTCGCTGCCGGAAGCGCTGCGCAAGCTCAACCCGAAACACCAGCTGGCCAACCCGGTCATGTTCGTGGTGTGGGCGGGCTCGGTGCTGACCACCGTGCTGGCCGTGACCGAACCGGACGTGTTCAGCATCGCGGTGGCCGGCTGGCTGTGGTTCACCGTGCTGTTCGCCAACCTCGCCGAAGCGGTCGCCGAAGGCCGCGGGCGGGCGCAAGCGGAATCGTTGCGCCGCACCAAGACCGAAGCCGTCGCGCGGCGGCTGGTCGACGGCGTCGAGGAGCGGGTACCGGGCACGGCTCTGCGCATCGGCGACCGCGTCGTGGTCGAGGCCGGCGAGGTCATTCCCGGCGACGGCGACGTGGTGGAAGGCATCGCGACCGTCGACGAGTCGGCGATCACCGGGGAATCCGCCCCGGTGATCCGGGAGTCCGGCGGCGACCGCTCGGCGGTCACGGCGGGCACCACGGTGCTGTCCGACCGGATCGTCGTGCAGATCACCACAAAACCCGGCGAAACCTTCGTCGACCGGATGATCGCGCTGGTCGAGGGCGCGCAGCGGCAGAAGACGCCGAACGAGATCGCGCTGACGATCCTGTTGTCCACGCTGACGATCATCTTCCTGCTCGCGGTGGTCGCGCTGCAGCCGATGGCCGGCTACTCCGGCTCGCTGCTGTCGGTGATCACGTTGACCGCGCTGCTGGTCTGCCTGATCCCGACCACGATCGGGGCGTTGCTGTCGGCGATCGGCATCGCGGGCATGGACCGGTTGGTGCAGCGCAACGTGCTCGCCAAGTCCGGTCGCGCCGTAGAAGCCGCCGGGGACGTGGACACGCTGCTGCTGGACAAGACCGGCACCATCACCTTCGGGAACCGGCGCTGCACCGAGCTGCTGCCCGTCGGCGGCGTGACGCTCGGCGAGCTGGCCGAGGTGGCCCGGCTTTCCAGCCTCGCCGACCAGACCCCCGAAGGCACCAGCATCGTGGCCTACTGCGCCGAGCAGTACGGGCTTCCGGCGAAGCCGCAGGGCCCGGAACTGCACGCCGAAGAGGTCGCCTTCACCGCGCAGACCCGGATGAGCGGCATCGACATCGACGGCCGCGAGATCCGCAAGGGCGCCACCAGCGCGGTGCGCGGGTGGGCCGGCGGCATCTCATCCGAAGTGGAAGAACTGACCGGCCACATCGCCTCGCAGGGCGGCACGCCGCTGGTGGTGGCCGAGCGCAGCGGCGGGATCACCCGTGTGGTCGGCGTGATCCGACTGTCCGATGTGGTCAAACCGGGCATGAAGGAGCGGTTCGCCGAGCTGCGCGCGATGGGCATCCGCACCGTGATGGTCACCGGCGACAACGAGCTCACCGCCAAGGCCATCGCCGCCGAGGCGGGCGTCGACGACTACCTCGCCGAGGCCAAGCCGGAAGACAAGATGGCGCTCATCAAGGCCGAGCAGGAAGGCGGCCGACTGGTCGCGATGACTGGTGACGGCACCAACGACGCGCCCGCGCTCGCGCAGGCCGACGTCGGCGTCGCGATGAACACCGGCACCGCGGCGGCCAAAGAGGCCGGCAACATGGTCGACCTCGACTCCGACCCGACGAAGCTGATCGAGATCGTCGAGATCGGCAAGCAGCTGCTGATCACCCGCGGCGCGCTGACCACCTTCAGCATCGCCAACGACCTGGCCAAGTACTTCGCGATCCTGCCCGCGATGTTCGTGGCGATCTACCCGCAGCTGGACGCGCTGAACATCATGCGGCTGGCCACCCCGACCTCGGCGATCCTGTCCGCGGTGATCTTCAACGCCCTGATCATCATCGCGCTGATCCCGCTGGCGCTGCGCGGGGTCCGCTACCGGCCGACCTCGGCGAGCGCGCTGCTGCGCCGGAACCTGCTGGTCTACGGCCTCGGCGGCATCGTCACGCCGTTCCTCGGCATCTGGCTGACCGACCTGGTCATCCGCTTCATCCCGGGCATCGGCTGAGGAGGTCCCAGACGTGCCGAGATCCCGTTGGTCCGCAATTTCAATGGAAGTTGCGGATCTCCGGCGTGTCGGACCACGACACGCCGAAGGCTGTGGACAACTTCCGCAATTTCAATGGAAATCGGACCTTCGATTTCCATTGAAATTGCGGGCCCCCCGACCGACTGAACCCGAGAGGCACTGATGAAGAACACACTGCTGCGCCAGGCCCTGGCAGGGCTGCGGCTGCTGCTGGTGGCGACGGTCGTGCTGGGCGTGGCTTATCCGCTGGCGATCTGGGGCATCAGCCGGATCCCGGGGCTGCAGGCCAACGCCGAGGGCTCGCAGATCGTGGTGGACGGCCGGGTCGTCGGCTCATCGCTGATCGGCATCGACCCGGTCCCGGCCGACCCGGCCAACGACCCGTACTTCCACACCCGCCCGGCGGCTTCCGCCGAAGGCAACCTCGGCCCCGGCGACCCGGCCAGCACCGGCGGCTCCAACTACGGCGGAGCCAGCGCGGACCTGCTGGCGGCCGTGCAGGAGCGGCGCGGCGCGATCGCCGCCCGCGAGGGTGTCCGGCCCGAGCAGGTGCCGACCGACGCGGTCACGGCGTCGGCCAGCGGCGTCGACCCGGATATCAGCCCGGCCTACGCGGAGCTGCAGGTGCCTCGGGTGGCGCGCGTCACCGGCCTCCCGCTGGACGAGGTGCGGCGTCTGGTCGCCGAGCACACCAGCGGTGGGGTGATCGCCGAGCGCGTGGTGAACGTGACGACCCTCAACGTCGCCATCAACCGGGCCCGTCACCTGGTGGGTGCACAATTTCGCGAGAATTGTGCGGTCACCCGGGTGAACGTCAATTTCTCGCGAAATTGCGCCCCACCCGGGTGACGACGGAGCATTCGTGCAGCTCGTTGCGGAGTTGGCGGTTCCAACATTGGTGGAGGTCTATTGATCACGGTGCGTGCCTTGCGGCAGCAGCGGATGGGACTGTCCGCTAATAACAGCGGCTCGTAGGAGGCTGAGAGCGTGGCGGAGAAGGGACCACGGCGCGGCGAGCTGCGGATCTACCTCGGTGCGGCACCAGGGGTCGGCAAGACCTACGCGATGCTCAACGAGGCGCACCGACGCCTGGAGCGCGGCACGGACGTGGTGGCCGGCTTCGTCGAGGACCACGGCCGTGCCAAGACCGCGGCGCTGCTCGACGGCTTGGAGGTCGTGTCGCGCCGGCGCGTCAGCCACCGCGGGGTCGAACTGACCGAGATGGACCTCGACGCGCTACTGGCCCGGAAACCGGAGATAGCCGTCGTCGACGAGCTCGCGCACACCAACGTCCCCGGTTCCCGCAACGAGAAGCGCTGGCAGGACATCGACGAGCTGCTCGACGCCGGGATCAACGTGCTGTCCACCGTGAACGTGCAGCACCTGGAGAGCCTCAACGACGTGGTGGAGACGATCACCGGTGTGCGGCAGCAGGAAACCGTGCCGGACGAGGTGGTGCGCCGCGCCGGACAGATCGAACTCGCCGACATCACCCCCGAAGCACTGCGCCGCCGCCTGGCGCACGGCAACGTCTACGCGGCGGACAAGGTCGACGCCGCGCTGGGCAACTACTTCCGCACCGGCAACCTGACGGCGCTGCGCGAGCTCGCGCTCCTGTGGTTGGCAGACCAGGTCGATGTGGCGCTGCGTCGCTACCGCGCGGAGAAGAAGATCACAGCCACCTGGGAAGCCCGCGAACGGGTCGTGGTCGCCGTCACCGGAGGCAGCGAGAGCGAGACGCTGATCCGCCGGGCCCGCCGGATCGCGGCCCGCGCGGGCGCGGAACTGCAGGTCGTGCACGTGTTGCGCGGCGATGGGCTCGCGGGGGCGTCGCCGAGCGGCATCGCCCGCGCCCGGAAGCTGGCCGACGCCGTCGGCGCCAGCTTCCACACCGTAGTCGGCGACGACGTGCCCGAGGCGCTGCTGGAGTTCGCCCGCGCTGCGGACGCCACGCAGCTGGTGATCGGCACCTCGCGACGCTCCCGCTGGGCCCGGCTGTTCGACGAGGGCATCGGGGCCGTCACGGTGCAGAAATCCGGCGCGATCGACGTGCACATGGTCACCCACCCCGAGGCCGGTGGGCGGCGTTTTCTCAAGAAGATCACCCGGAATCCGCTGTCGTCGGCCCGCCAGCTGTGGGGCTGGGTGCTGTCGGTGCTGCTGCCGAGCGCGGTCACGGCGGTGGCCTACTACTTCGGCGACGTCGCGCTGTCCACGGATGTCGTCGGCTACTTTTTGGTCACCGTCATAGTCGCGCTGGTCGGCGGGATGGCGCCGGCGATCGTCGCGGCGCTGCTCTCCGGCGGGCTGCTGAACTTCTTCCTTACCCCGCCGCTTTACACGTTGACCGTGGCCGAGCCGCAGAACCTCGTGACGGTGATCGCGATGATGATCGTCGGCATGCTGGTCGCGTTCATGGTCGACCGGGCGGCGAGGTTGGCAGAGCAGGCCACCAGCGCGCGCACCGAAGCGGCGCTGCTGACCTCCTATGCCCGCACCGTGCTAACCCACCCCGACCCGCTGGCGCGGCTGCTGGAGAAGGTGGTGGAGAACTTCGGCCTGACCTCGGCGACGCTGCTGGAGCGCACCAAGGACGGCTGGCAGGTGGCGGCCTCCACGGCCAAGCAACCCTGCACGAAGCCCGAACAGTCCGATGTGGACATCGAGGTCAACCCGGACGTGCACCTGGTGTTCAAACGACCCGGCCGCAGGCCGCTGCCGGCGGCCGACCGCACGGTCCTGGAAGGCGCGGCCGGGCAGGCTCTGGTCGCGCTGCGCCAGCAACGGATGGCCGCGGACACGCAGGAAGCCCAGCGTCGCGCGGACGCGACCCAGCTGCGCACGGCGCTGCTTTCGGCGGTCGGCCACGACCTGCGCACCCCGCTGGCGTCCATCAAGGCCTCGGTGAGCAGCCTGCGGGCACCCGACCTGCAGTTGTCCGAAGAGGACACCGCCGAGCTGCTCGGCGGGGTGGAGGAGTCCGCGGACCGGCTGACCGAACTGGTGGACAACCTGCTGGACTCCTCCCGGCTGGCGACCGGCGCGATCGCGCCGAGGCTGCGCCCGGTGAGCTACTACGAAGTGGTGGCGCGCGCGCTGGCCGGGCTGGACGGGCGGCAGCACATCGACGTCGACATCGACGAGAGCCTGCCGGCGGTGCTCGCCGACACCGGGCTGCTGGAGCGCGTGGTGGCCAACGTGGTGCAGAACGCCCTGAAGTACGGGCGGCCCGACGGGGCCCGGATCAGCGTGCGGGCCAGCGAGCATGCGGCGCGGGTCGAGCTGCGGGTCGTCGACCACGGGCCGGGGCTGCCGGAGGACGCGGCCGAATCCGTGTTCGCGCCGTTCGAGCGGCTCGGCGAGCACGGCGAGCGCGGCGACACCGGGGTCGCCGGCGTCGGGCTCGGGTTGAGCGTGGCACAAGGTTTCATGACGGCGATGCACGGCACGATCCGCGCCGAGGACACCCCCGGCGGCGGGTTGACAATCGTGCTCTCACTTTCGGCGGTCACCGCGGACGGGCAGGGGAAACGATGACGAGGGTGCTGGTTGTCGACGACGAGCCGCAGCTGCTGCGCGCATTGCGGATCAACCTGACGGCGCGCGGTTACGGGGTGCTGACGGCCGTGGACGGCTCGTCCGCCATGCGCGCGGCCATCGACGGCAAACCCGACGTGGTGGTGCTCGACCTCGGGCTGCCGGACATGGACGGCAGCGAGGTGATCGCGGGCCTGCGCGGCTGGACGACGGTGCCGATCATCGTGCTGTCGGCGCGCACTGACTCCGCCGACAAGGTGCAGGCCCTCGACGCGGGTGCGGACGACTACGTCACGAAGCCGTTCGGCATGGACGAGCTGCTGGCCCGCCTGCGCGCGGCGGTCCGGCGGGCGAACACCAGCGAAGCCGTCGACCAACCGGTGGTGGTGACGGCGACGTTCACGGTGGACCTGTCGGCGAAGAAGGTCCTGCGCGAGGGGATGGAGGTCCACCTGACGCCGACGGAGTGGGGAATGCTGGAGGTCCTGGCCCGCCACCAGGGCCGCCTGGTGGCGCAGAAGCAGCTCCTCAAGGAGGTCTGGGGCCCCCAGTACGCGAACGAAACCCACTACCTGCGCGTCTACCTGGCCCAACTCCGCCGCAAGCTGGAACTGGATCCCAGCCACCCCCGCCACCTGATCACGGAAGCAGGCATGGGCTACCGGTTCGAACCGTGAGCGTCGCGCTTCCCCTGACCGGCGTGCGGACGTCCATTGTGCACTCACGAACTCCGGCAGAGGGGGTGGGGGAGGCCGGTGCGTTCGATGCACGGGGTGTAGCCCGCGTCGCGGAGCTCCGCTCGGGCCGTGTCGCTGCGCAGGTAGTCGATGAAGTGCTTGAGCACCGAGTCGTTCGCCGGGAAGCCCTTCGTGTAGAGGTATTCGACCGTCCAGAACCGGTAGCCCTGGTGGGCGCTGCTGACGTCCGGGTAGCGCCCGTCCAGCTGCGCGATCTTGACCGGTTTGCCCTGAGCCACGGCGATGTTCGCGGCCGGCGTGTCGGTGTAGCCGATCGCGCCCGGCGTGGTGGCGATCTCGTCGACGACCTGCGCCGTCGAACTGCGTTCGCACCGCGTGGTCTGCGCCTGCGGTATTCGTTCGGGCGCTTCGCAGCTGTCCGAGGTGAGCAGCCCCTCGGAACCGTGCAGCACCCGCGTCTCGAAGACTTGCCTCGTGCCGGATTCCTGCCCGCGCCCCACGATGCGGATGGGCAGCGAGGCGCCGTCGCGGAGCTGGCTCCAGTCCCGGTACCGGCCCGCGAAGATGCCCTGGAGTTGCTCGGTGGTGAGCCGGTCGATGCCCGTCGAATCGTTGACGACCACGCCGTAGACGACCAGTGCCAGTGGCTGCGCGACGAGGTCCGGCGAGGGTTCCAGGGCCGGGCCGTCGGACAGCACCGCGAGGTCGTTCTGCGGCCCTGGCGCGGAAAGCGCCCGCACGCCGTCGAGGCTGCCGGTGGGTTGTGCGATGACGTTCGCGCCGCCGCAGGCCTGCGAGTACGCGGTGGCGACGTTGCTCATGATCGGGGCGAAGGCGCTGGAGCCCTCTATGCGCAGCGAGCCGGTGGCGCACGCGACGTCGCTGTCCTGCCGGAAGATCCCGGTGATCAACGTGGTGACCAGCGCTACGGTCAGCAGCGCACCGATCCCGGTGACGGCCAGCGGCCAGGTGATCCGCCGCTGCTGCTTCTCGTCCTTGATGCGCCCGTTGGAGATCCGGCCCGCGAAGCCGATTTCCTTGCTGGTGGAGTCGTCGCCGGTCGCCGGTTCGTCGTCCGGTTCCCGCAGCACCACGACGAGCTTGAACTTCTGGCCGCGCTGCAGGCTGAGCTCCGAGAGCCGGACCCCGTGCCATTGCGGCCCGATCTCGACGGCCGCCGCGGGCTGCGCGGCGACCCAGTTGGCCAGCCGCTGGCCGAGCCGTTCCCGGAGGGTGCCGAGGCTCGGCGGATTCGGGGCGGAACCGGCATCCTGCTTGTCGGTGAAAAAGACCAGGTTGTTGCGGATCCGCTGCCGGATGGTCTTGGTCGGTGCCTCGGAGATCCGCGCGTCCCAGACGATCCGCTTGCCGAAGGTGAACGAGATGTCCTCGGCGAAGTCGTCGGCTTCGATGTCGAAGCTGCCGGTGTTGCGGACGCGGATGATCACGATGCTCATCCGGTCCACCAGCCGCGCGATCCTGATCAGCTGCGGATCGGCGGGCGGAACCTCGCCGTCGTGCAGCTCGATGGGGCTCAACCCGATCTTGGAGTTGTAGAGCACGCGGTAATGGATCCGCTTGCGCCGGATGACGAACCGGTCGACCACGGGAGCGGCGATGGTCGCGGCGGCCAGCACGCCGAGCACCCAACTGCTGACGTGCTCGCCGAACAAGGCGGCTAACGCCTGAACGGTCTCTCCCCAGCTGACCACCTGCAACGCCTCCCCGCGCCCACCGATGATCAAGGAGCGTAAGCGCGGAATCGAGCCCCGAAGGGCTCGATCACCCGCTGTTCACCACAGGTTCAACCTCGTCGTGAGTGCTGATGCCGGTACCTCGCCGTTGACCGGCCACCACTCGACGCGGGCGGTGGTGCGCACGAAGGCCTCGTGAGTGCGAAAGCGGGCTCCAGCCCGCTTTCGCACTCACGACCCACGGAGCGCCTGGTCAGCGGGTCGCGAGGTCGGCTTCGACCTGGGCGATGGCCTCGTCGAAGGCGCGCCGGAAGGCCGCTATCTCCCACGGGTGCAGGCGGAAGGGCTCCATGTCGTCCGGCCCGCACACCTCCAGCTCGCCCGCCCCGACGCCGATCGAGCACACCGCGAGCTCGCCATGCGAAATCCCGGCACCGCAACAACCACTCCCGCCTCGGATCCGACTCCCGGATCGGAGACTCCCCAGCACTAGCCGCCATCTCTACCTCCCGATGTTGTCCGGTGGACACTGGAAATAATCGGTCGCGTTCATTTCTTCTCTCAAGTACACGATTCGGTGATGGATCACTCAGGGGTCCTGGCGATACCGTTTTTCCGTCCGATCAAAGGAGGTTTCAGTGGCGCGTCGTGCAGGCCCTTCGGTTCGCTCCCGTCGGTTGGCGCATGTGTTGCGCAAGCAGCGCATCGCGGCCGGCTTGACGGCGGCGGAGCTTTCGAAAGCGACCGGTATGTCAGCGAGCAAGGTCAGTCGCTTCGAGAACTGCGAGAGCGGGATCTACCTGGATGACCTGGAGAAGCTGCTCGACTTCTACCGGCTGTCGAAGAAGCGTCGCGTGGAGCTGCTGGACATCGCCCGCCACGCAGAGGAGCGCGGCTGGCTGCGGTTGAGCAATGCGAATCTGCCGGAAGATTGGCAGACCTGGACAGATTTTGAAGACGAAGCGAGCGCGCTGTTGAACTACGAGCCGCTGGTTGTTCCTGGTCTGCTACAAACGCCGGAGTACACGAGGGCGATCATTGACGCGACTGGCCAGTTGAGCTCACGGGAAGTTGATTCGCTGGTTTCTGCGCGGATGGCTCGACAAGGTCTGCTCAACAAGGAGGAACCGGTTCACCTGCACGCGATCATCGAAGAGACTGCCCTGACCCGTCCGATCGGCCCAGATGGCGCATTCGAACGGCAGCTTCGACACCTGGTTGATGCGGCATCGCGGCCGCACATCGCGATCCAGGTGATGCCTCATGATGTTGGGCTGCACCCGGGGTTGAACGGTCCCTTCGTGATCTTGGAGTACGGCTCCGAAGCGAGCTTGGTGCTGCTTGAGCACAAGACGGTCAACTTGTTCATGGACGAGGATGACCAGCTGGAGGTGTACTCCTCAGCGTGGGATGAACTTGCCAGCAAGGCGAAAGAGCCGGATGACTCGATCAAGTTCATTCAAGCCCTCATCGCTTGATCGGCACGTGTCATCATGCAGATATGAGTCCCAGTGGCCTATATGCTGCCGTCTGGCGAAAGTCGAGCCGCAGCACCGCGAGTTCCAACTGCGTGGAAGTCGCCTTTGTCGGGGACGCCTGGCGGAAGTCCGGTCGCAGTGTCTCCGGTTCCAACTGTGTCGAGGTCGCCAGGCGGGATGCTGTCGTCGGGGTTCGGGACTCGAAGGATCCCGGCGGGGGTGTGCTGGTGTTTTCCGCTGTGCGGTGGGCCAACTTCGTCGGTGGGCTCATGCGGGTTCGCGCATAGGAGCGTTGGGTTGGTGTGAAGTTTCCGGGAGTTGGTGCGTGGCGGGAAGGCGCGCTGCTAGGGTCGGCTTTCGACCGGGTGATCAGACGCCGCGACCTGGGGGTTTCCCGCGATGACGACGCCAGCACCACCTCCGCCTCCGGTTCCCGGCGGCGCCGGTCAAACCATCACCGTCAACAAGGACAACGTCCTTGAGGTGCGCAAAATCGTCCTCTCGGCGGCTGAGGACGCGCAGTTCAAGCTGTTCAGCCTCGCGCACAACCTGGCTGTAGGCGCTCCCGCCGACGATGAGATCAGCGCGACCGCTGCGGCGGTTTGGACGGCGAACCTGCTGGGCAACCCCGACTCTCATTACGCGCGTCTCGTACAGTACGTGGACAATGTCTTTGAACTGGGAAGACAACTCGAAGAAGCCGCCAAGCAGTACGGCTTCGCAGACGATGAGATCGCTGCGTCGTTCCAGCTGCAGCAGAACCAGGTGTGAGGGGAGTCCCGTGCGGTTGCGCTTCGGGCATGGCTTGATCGGATTGGCTGCGGTCTTCACCCTTGCTGGTTGCACGGTGAACGGCCCGGATCCGGAGCCGACGAGTTCAGCTCCCGCTTCGGAGGCGGCGCCGTCTTCTTCGCTGGACCTTCCGCAGCGCCCGAAAGACCTAGCGATTGCGGGTAAGCAGAACGCGGAGATCTGCACTTGGTTGTCTCCTGAGCAGAAGGCGCCGCTCCAGGTGGGTGGCGGCCGCCCGGTGGTCAAAAACGGGAACAACTACAACGGGTGTTCTTTCGCTGGTGCCGCAGGAAAGGCCCAGTTCGGGATCTCGCTTCGGGTGGTGCCCGAGGGCCTGGACAGTTTCGCGCAGAAAATTTCGGCCGTGAAGGCGAAGACCGCGACGACGTATGCGGTCAACGGCTTCGGTGCCGTACAAGGGCAGGTTCCGGGTGCCGAGAACCTCGGTTGTGCGGTATTCGTCGACGCCGCCGAAGGGCAGACGCTCTACGTGGACCTGAGCCTTACCACCCCCGGCGGCATGAACAACGAGCAGCTGTGCGAGCGGGCGAAGCAGGCCGCCGAGGCGGCCGTGACGACCTTGCAGGGGAGCTAGGGGGAAGTCGTGACCAGCATCGATCCGATCCGCGATATCCGGTTCGAGGGGATGGACATCCCCCAGCTACAGGAATGGATCACGCAGATCAAGCAGGGGCGCGGCGCGGAGTCGATGCAGGGCGCGGTGCGGGCGCTGGACGAGTGCGTGCAGGTGGTCGTCGACCTCGACGAGACGCTGCGCCGCGAGCTCGGGAAGCTGCAGATCGCCTGGGAGGGCAACGCCGGGAGCCTCGCGGCGGCCGCGGTGCAGCAGCAATCCGTCTTCATGGCCGACGCCCCGGATCCCCTGAAGACTTCGGCGGACAGCGTCGACGCGCAGGGGCGGGGCTACGAGTCGGCCCGCAACGGGCTGCCGAACAACGACGAGCTCAAGCACAAGCAGTCGGAGAACGTGCTCGAATGGGCTGGCGGAGCCTTCGGCTACGAGAGCGACTACGACAAAGAAGCCAGGCAGATCGAGGCACAGAAGCAGGCCGCGCAGGCGGCTCTCGTCTCGTACCGCAACACTTCCGTCAACCAGGCGGATTCCTACCAGCCGTTGCCCGAGATGCCGCCGGCCACGGTGGCGGCGCAGTCGGCGTCAGGGACGGGCATGCCGGGAATCGGCGCGGGCGTGGGTTCGGTCGGCGGCTACTACGGCGGCGGCGCGAGCGATGCCGGTGTGCTGGGCGGGGTCGTCGGCGGGGGCAACGCCGGCGGCGGGACCCCGCGCGGTGACCGCACGGCTCCGCCGGTGCCTGGCGACCGGAGCGGCAGCGACCGGCACCCGGACAAGCGCGACACCGGCGGCGAGGCGGACCAGACGCCGGAGGCTGCCGGGACGAGCGGCGGCATCAACACCGGCACGGTGCTCGGCATCGCGGCCGGTGGCGCGGCGGTTGCCGGTGTCGGCGCCTACGCGGCGAGCCGAATGCTCGGCGGCCGCACCCCGGCCGGCGCGGGCGCCGGTGGCGGAACCACCGGGCTGGGCCGGGGCGGTTCGTCCGGCATCGGCGGCGGACCTGGCGACACGGTGGCCGGGCGGGCCGCAGGCAGCACCCCGGGCAGCCGTCCGGGCGCCGGTTCGCTGATGGGTCCGGCGGCGACTCGCGGCGAGAAGCGCAGCGAGGATGCGGAGCACGAGAACAAGTACGTAGCCGAGGAAACCCCGTTCGACGACGAGCGGCTGGTCGCCCCGCCGGTGCTGGGGCACTTCGAGCCGGGCACCGAATCCGACGAAGAATCCGACGACGACGAGCCGAAGAAGCGGGACTGACGTTGCGCCCTGGAGCAGAAGCCGACCCGATCGTGCTCTCCGCGTTGGAATTCGACGTGGTGTGCGAGGCGGAGAAACTCACGGAGCGCCGGCACATCATCCTCAACGTGCCGAGCCCGGGAACGACCTTCACCGAGCGCGCCCAACTCGTCGCGGACGTGTGGGCCGGGCTTCGCCGGCGCCGCCTCGCCGAGACCAACCGCGACCGCGTCGACGTCGACGTCGCCGACCTGCTCGGCCTGCTGAACCGGCCGCAGCGCAGCATCGACGTGCGGATCTGGGCCGACCGGCCGATCCGCGCCCTGGCCTCGGCGAACGGCGCCGCCGGCCTGTTGACCATTGTGGACGGTGACATCGTCGAGCTCACCCCGGTCCGGGGGAGTTCGCTGGCGGCGGCGGCGGTGTCGGTGGCGGGCGAGGTCCCGCCCGGCCCGGGCCGCGCGGTGAGCCTGCCCAACGACATCCTCCGGGAAGCCAGCGACCACGCGGGCCCGAACAGCCCACTGCTGTTCACCGACGAACTCCGAGCCCTGGGCATCGCCCCGGACGACGCCGCCGACGTCGCGAACATGGCCGACGGCATGGGAATCCGCGGCCAGTTCGGCGTGGAGGCCTGCCCGAACCGAGGCGGCAAACCGGAACGGGCCAACAGGGTCGTGGCGTTCCACGATACGGACCGGGGCCGCTACAGCCACGTGGTCCGGCCCAGCGGAGACGGCCGCCGCTGGAGCACGATAGCCCCGGCGGACAACGCGAGAATAGCGGAATACACTAGAGAGCTACTCGCGGAACTCTGGCAAGACTGAAGGCCGTGAGTACTTTTGGGTGCCAGAGCGCCCAGAAGTACTCACGGGCGGTTCGCCAGGTCCGTTGCGCGGAGGTGTGGGTTGGTCGGGTACGTGGAGCTGGTCAAGCGGGCTCGGGAGTTGGCCGCGAGTGGGCAGCGGAAGATCTTGGGGATCGCCGGGGCTCCCGGTGCCGGGAAGGGGACCGTGGCCGAGCGGGTTCTACGGGAGCTCGGCGGCTCCGCCGTTCTCGTGCCGATGGACGGGTTCCACCTGGCCAATGCCCAGTTGCGGCGGCTTGGGCGGGCGGACCGGAAGGGTGCTCCCGACACCTTCGACGCTGCCGGGTACGTCGCGCTGCTGCGGCGGATTCGGGAATGCGGCCCGGACAGCGTTTACGCCCCCGAATTCCGCCGGGAGATCGAGGAATCGTATGCGGGGGCGATTCCTATCGAGCCCGGTGTTCCGCTGGTGATCACCGAAGGCAACTACCTGCTGCTGGACATGCCGCCCTGGTCGGCGGTTCGGGATTTGCTCGACGAAGCCTGGTTCCTCGCGCCTGATGACGATGTCCGGGTGCAGCGGCTTATCGCGCGGCACATCAGTTACGGGCGGACGCCGGACGAGGCCGAGGAGTGGGTTTACGGGAGCGACGAGCGGAATGCCGCGGTCGTCGCGGCGAGTCGGGAGCGGGCCGATCTCGTTGTTGTCGGCGATCCGCAGTGATCTCCCGGCGAGGGTCTGCGTCAGCGTTCGGCGAGTTCCGCCCGCACGTCGCCGGGGATGCGGCCGGTGTGGTCGATGGGCGTCCACGGCTCGCTGCGGATCCACTGCGACCCGCAGCCGCGGCAGGCCAGCAACGGAAACCCGTTGAGCTGCTTGGGAGTCCGGTGCCACGAGCACAGCGACCGGCAGGAGTGCACGGCCAGCGTCATCAGTCGTCACCATCGAACGTCTGCGAGTCGGTGGGATCCGACGTAGTGGGCGGCTCGGTCGTCGGCGTGGGCGGTTTGGTCGGGGTCGTGGGCTCGGTGATCGTCGGCGTCGGCCGCGGCGTAGGAGACGGCGTGGGGTGCGGCTCCGGCGGCATCGGCGCCGGGACATCCGTGGGGGTTTCGCTGCTGGGCACGGGCAACGTGGACGACGACGCGGACTTGCTCCTGCTCTTGGACGTCTCCGAAGCTTCGATGCTGCTCATCTCCGGCGGGGGCAGCAGCGGCGGCGTGGCGAACGTCTCCGCCGGCCGGGACGTGGTGGTCGGCTTCAGCGTGAAGTCCGGCGTCGCCGCGTCGTGCTGCTGCGCGCTGACGACCGCCGCGGCGGTCGTCGCGAAGACGGTGGCCACCGCAATGCCCGACACGGCGAGCATCACCAGGCGCTTCGGCCGGGCGTCCGGGTCTTCCAGCAACATCGGGTCCATGGGTCCCCACTCGTCTCGCCGGGCGGCCTGCCCCGAAACACCCGGCCGCCACCAGAATCGGGCGGATCATACCGGCGTCCCGGGCGGCCGTGGCGGTAGGCGCAAGCCGCCGGAGGTGCCGGACGCGCGGTCGGTGGCCGTGCGGCATCATGCCAGGCGTGACGGATTCGCAGCAGGCGCGGCTGACCGCATGGGTGCACGGGCGGGTGCAGGGCGTCGGCTTCCGCTGGTGGACGCGTGCCCGGGCGCTGGAGCTGGGCCTGGTCGGCAGCGCCACGAACCGGCCCGGCAGCCGGGTCGAGGTGGTTGCCGAAGGTCCCCGGGAAGCTTGCGAGAAGCTGCTGACCGCGCTGCGCTCTGGCGAGACCCCGGGCCACGTCGACCACGTCGCGGAGCAGTGGTCCGACCCCAAGGGCGGCCTGACCGGTTTCATGGAGCGCTGAACGCTTTCGTTTCCGCTCACCAGCGGTTCTGCGCGGTTGCGGACGGCCGCAGCGGTAGGCTCTGCCGGATGTGACCGCCGGTCAACCAGACGAACCACGGGAAGGCCGATCGTAGCCGTGCACCTGAAGAGCCTGACGCTGAAGGGGTTCAAGTCCTTCGCCTCGGCCACCACGCTGCGCTTCGAACCCGGCATCACCTGCGTCGTCGGCCCGAACGGCTCGGGCAAGTCCAACGTGCTCGACGCGCTGACCTGGGTGATGGGCGAGCAGGGTGCGAAGGCGCTGCGCGGCGGCAAGATGGAGGACGTGATCTTCGCGGGCACCGCGGGCCGCGCCCCGCTGGGCCGCGCCGAGGTCACGCTGACCATCGACAACTCCGACGGCGCGCTGCCGATCGAGTACACCGAGGTGTCCATCACCCGCCGGATGTTCCGCGACGGCGCCAGCGAGTACGAGATCAACGGCAACTCGTGCCGGCTGATGGACGTGCAGGAACTGCTGTCGGACTCCGGGATCGGCCGCGAGATGCACGTCATCGTCGGGCAGGGCCAGCTTGCCACGATTCTGCAGGCCAAGCCCGACGAGCACCGCAGGCTCATCGAAGAGGCCGCGGGCGTGCTGAAACACCGCAAGCGCAAAGAGAAAGCGCTGCGCAAGCTCGACGCGATGCAGGCCAACCTGACCCGGTTGACCGACCTGACCAGCGAGCTGCGCCGCCAGCTCAAGCCGCTCGGCAAGCAGGCCGAGATCGCGCGCAAGGCGCAGACCGTCCAGGCCGACCTGCGGGACGCCCGGCTGCGCCTCATCGCCGATGACCTGGTCACCGCCCGCGCCGACCTGGCCCGCGACGAGGCAGACCAGGAAGCCGCGCGGGCCAAGCGCACCGAGGTCGAGCGCGCGCTGCAGTTCGCGCAGTCCGAGGAGAAAACCCTCGAAGAGCAGGTCGCCGCCGACGCGCCGCGGCTGTCCCGGGCGCAGGAGACATGGTACCGGCTATCCGCGCTGGAAGAACGCTTGCACGGCACGCTGCGGCTGGCCGCGGAACGCCACCGGCACCTCACCTCCCAGACCGAGGAGCACCGCCCGGGCCGCGACCCGGACCAGCTCGACGCCGAGGCCGAAGAGGCCGCCGAGCAGGAGGTCGAGCTCCGCGAGCAGGTCGAAGAGGCCCGCGAGGCGCTCCACGAGGTGGTGCAGCGCCGGTCGGAGCTGGAATCCGCGTTGAAGCAGGCCGAGCACGCGCACCTGGCCGCGGTGCGGGCGATCGCCGACCGCCGCGAAGGTGCCGCCCGGTTGTCGGGGCAGGTCGAGTCGTTGCGCGGCAAGGTCAGCGACACCGCGGAGGAGATCGAGCGACTGTCGGACTCGCTGGACGAAGCCACCGGGCGGGCCGAAGAAGCCGAGCGCGCGCTGGCCGACGCCGAAGAGGAGAGCGGCGGCTACGACTCCGACGACGCTGGGCTGCAGGAACGCCGCGAAGGCGCGGCCGAAGCGCGCGACGCCGCGCGGGCCCGCGTCGAGGAGTTGGTGAAGGCCGAGCGGACCGCGGAGCGCGAGATCGCGTCCTGGAAGGCGCGCGTCGAGGCGCTGTCGATGGGCTTGCAGCGCAAGGACGGCGCGGGCGCGCTCATGTCGGCAGGGGACCGGGTGCCGGGCCTGCTCGGCTCGGTGGCGGCGCTGCTCACCGTCGAACCCGGCGCGGAGGCCGCGCTCGCCGCGGCGCTGGGCGCCGTCGCCGACGCCGTCGCGGTTCGCGGCGTCACCGACGCTGTGACGGCCCTTGAACTGCTGAGGGCGGACGAAGCGGGCCGCGCGGGGCTGCTCATCGAATCCGCTGTGGACATGGATCGGTCGGGTTGGCCGCCGCTCGCTGGCTCGGCGCGCTGGGCTGCCGACCTGGTCAGCGCCCCGGGCGGGTTGCGCGGCGCCGTGGCGAAGGCGCTCGACAAGGTCGCGGTCGTGGACACGCTGGCCGACGCCCAGGAACTCGTGCGGCGGCACCCCGAAATCCGCGCCGTCACCACCAGCGGCGATGTCCTCGGCGCGCACTGGGCCGCTGGCGGCTCCGACGACCGGCAGAGCACCATCGAGGTGCAAGCCGCCGTCGACGAAGCCGAACGCGAGCTCGCAGCCGCCGGGCGACGCCTGGAACAGCACTCCGCGGCGTTGGAAGGCGCGCGAGCCGAAGAAGAAGCGCGGCGTGCCGAAGTCCGCGCCGTGCAGGAGCAGATCAACGACGCCAAGGTGCGGCGGGCCCGCAGCACCGAACGGCTGTCCAGCCTGCAACGCGCGGCCCGCGCCGCCACCGCCGAGGTCGACCGGATCCGGCAGCAGCGGGTGAAGATCGAGCAGTCCCGCGAACAATCCCTCGTCAAGCTCGCGGAACTCGAAGAGCGCCTGAGCATCGTCAAAACGGAACAAGACGAAGCGGCGGAACCCGACACCGGCGAACGCGACCGGCTCAGCACCGAGCTGAATGCGGCGCGGCAACAGGAAATGGAAGCCCGCCTCACCCAGCGCACCGCCGAAGAGCGGGCGCGCGCCGTGCAGGGACGCGCCGATCAACTGCGCCGCGCGGCCCGCCACGAGCGCGAAGCGCGTTCCCGCGCGGAAGCGGCGCGCAAGGCGCGGGAACGCGCAGCGCGCGTGACGCAGGCCGTTGTCACCGGCTGCGAGACAGCGCTGGAGCGCATCGCGCTGTCGCTGAGCGCCGCGACGGAGGAGCGGGACGTCGCGCAGGCGAAGCAGAGCGAGCACGAGCAGGCGCTCGGCGCCGTGCGAGCGCGAGTGCGAGTGCTCAGCGGGGAGCTGGAGAAGCTAACCGATGCGGTGCACCGCGACGAAGTCGTGCGTGCGGAGCAGCGGTTGCGGATCGAGCAGCTGGAAACCAAGATCATCGAGGACTTCGGAATCGGGCTGGACGACCTGGTCGACGAATACGGCCCCACCGTGCCGATTCCGCCGGGACCCGCCGAGATCGCCGAGTACGAGGCTGCCAAGGAACGCGGCGAGGAGGTCAGCGCGCCGCCGCCGGTGCCGTTCGACCGGGCCACCCAGGAGCGCCGGGCCAAGCGCGCCGAGAAGGACCTCTCCCTGCTGGGCAAGGTGAACCCGCTGGCGCTGGAGGAGTTCGCCGCGCTGGAGGAGCGCTACAAGTTCCTGTCCACCCAGCTCGAAGACCTCAAGGACAGCCGCCGCGACCTGCTCAGCGTGGTCAAGGAGGTCGACGACAAGATCCTCGAGGTCTTCACCTCGGCCTTCTACGACGTGGCGAGGGAATTCGAGACGGTCTTCAAGGTGCTGTTCCCCGGCGGCGACGGGCGGCTGCTCCTCACCGACGAGAACGACCTGCTGACCACCGGCGTCGAGGTCGAGGCCCGGCCGCCGGGCAAGAAGGTCAAGCGCCTGTCGCTGCTGTCCGGTGGCGAGAAGTCGCTGACCGCGGTGGCCATGCTGGTGTCGATCTTCCGCGCCCGCCCGTCGCCGTTCTACGTGATGGACGAGGTCGAGGCGGCGCTCGACGACACCAACCTGCGGCGCCTGATCACGCTCCTCGACCAGCTGCGCACGACCTCCCAGCTGATCATCATCACCCACCAGAAGCCGACGATGGAGATCGCCGACGCCCTGTACGGCGTGACAATGCGCGGCGACGGCATTACGCAGGTGATTTCCCAACGCCTGCGCGGCAATTCTGGCAAGAAGCGCAAGGACGGCGCCCCAGATGAGCCCGCCGAAGGCGACGTCGCAGCGGTGCTGGACGCGCCGGGTGTGACGTCAGGTGGCACCGACGGCGGCGCTGTTGCGGCGTCGGAAAGTGCTGCGCGAGAACCGGGTCCCGGCACAGAGTAGTCGTGCCGCCGCCAGGAACCGGTCAGCCGGTGGTGCCGAGGGCGTAGCCGACGCCGAAGGCGACGAGCGCCGCGACCAGTGCGAGGCCGAACGCCACCGACCAGCCCGGCTGCGCCTGCGGCCGACGGTCCCGCGACGGCTTTGACGGTGAAATCCGCTGCGGCGCAGCGCGATTCCACAACTCCGGCCGCCCCAGCTCGGCCTGGCAGGGCGCGCACTCCCACAGATGGGTGCGCACCATGAGCCACTCGACGTCGCCTAACGCGTCCGCCGAATACGCGCCGAGCTTTGCCCGGAGATCCGCATGATCGATGTTCTGCACCGCAGCCCCCATCCGCAGCCACGCTGATCGTTTGGGTAGATCATCGACCTGGCGGGACTGCCGCTGAAGGCCAGGGCCGGGTATTAGAGCCTGTCGGCGAATGCCGTACGCGCCTTGGAAGCGGCGTAGCCGCTTGCATTCAGCTTGCCAAGACGACCATCGGCGGGTTCTGAGAGACTGTTGGGTAACTGGGGCGACACTGAGCGTGGCGTGATGTTGATCACGGTCGGTGTGTCGAGATGACAAAGAGATCATCCCCGCCGTGATCTTGTTGTGTGTGCAACTGCGATACCGGCGGGGATGATCGCCGCCCATGTTATCCGTCCAGTCTGACCGATGAGGTGTGGGCGGTCCTGGAGCCGTTGATGCCGGTACGAGACCGCCGAAAGGGCGGTATGGCAAGGAAATACGACGATCGCCTGGTGCTGGACGGGATCTTCTACGTGCTGCGTTCGGGTTGTCAGTGGCGGATGATTCCCCGTGATCTGCTGCCCTGGGACGCGGCCTATCGCTGGTTTCGGGACTGGAGTGCCGACGGCACGATCGACCGTGTCCACGACGCGCTGCGCGATCAGGTTCGGCGCCAGGCCGGACGCACGGCGGACCCGTCGGCGGCCGTGCTCGACGCCCAGTCCATCAAAAGCAGCGAGGGAGGGCAGGAACGCGGGTTCGATATGGGCAAGAAAACGACAGGCCGCAAACGGCACCTGGTCGTGGACACCCTCGGCCTGCTGCTGGTCGTCATGGTCACCTCCGCATCGGTGCAGGACCGCGCGGAGCGCGGCGGGCGCGAGATCCTGCGACGCCTGGCGGCCCGGTTCCCCTCGATCGCTCTGGTGTGGGCCGATGGCGGATACGCCAACTCCGTCGTCAACGGCCTGCTGGCCTGGGCGAAGGAAAAACTCGGACTGGTACTGGAAATCGTCAAACGCAGCGACGATGTCAAGGGGTTCCAGGTGCTACCACGTAGGTGGGTGGTCGAACGAACTTTTGGGTGGCTGATCCGCAACCGTCGCCTCGCCCGCGACTACGAACGCCTGACCGCGAACTCCGAAAACATGATCAAACTCGCGATGATCCGCCTCATGGCCACCCGGCTCGCCGGCCAGAGCATCCGGTGGTCCAACGCCACCGAACGCGAAGCCGCCCGCCGACTCACCGCCGAAACCAACATCGCTGCGTAACCACCCAGTTACCCAACAGTCTCTGAGAGGTTTTCTGGCGAGGACGGCCCCTCCGCCGTGTATTGGACATACATCAGGAGGGGCACCCGCAGTCCAGGGAACCTCTCAGGTTCCGCTAAGCGACCACCCACCCAGACCATTCACGAGTCAGGCTCTCAGTGTGGTCGGCCACCTCGGTTTCAACGCCCGGATCCGGATGCGGGACGATGTTTCCGCGGTCCGGCATCGATCCTCGGGGGCAGATGTCGACCGGACACCGGGCGCGGATGTTCCCGCATCACCCCGAGTGCGGGGTCCCACCAGGTACAGGAGGCTTCCATGACCAACCCGTACGGCCCCCCGCCGGGGCAGCAGCCATATCCGCCGCAGGGCCAGCCGATGCCACAGCCCGGTGGTTATGGCCCGCCGTCCGGCCCGATGCCGCAGCTGGGCGGCTACCCGCAGCCCCAGATGCAGCCGGGAATGCAGCAGCCCATGCCGCAGCAGGGCGGGTACCCGCCGCAGCCGCCGGCTCCGGCCGCGCCGCAGGGCCAACCGATGGCGCCGCCCCCGCCCGGCATGGGGCGCATCGTGATCGACTGCTCGTACTTCTGGCTCGCGTTCATGCTGATGTTCTTCAAGCCGCAGGTCACCATCAACGGGCAGCCGGGGCCGATCTTGACCTGGGGCAAGACGCCGGTCGACCTGCCGCCCGGCCAGTACCAGATCGGGATCCACGTCAACTACCTGTGGCGGGTCGGCGAGGCGACCGCGGTCATCCCGGTCAACGCCGGCCAGCAGGTCGACGTCCACTATGCGGCTCCGGTGATCGTCTTCATGAACGGTGCCATCGGCCCGACCCCGCAGAAGGCGCCGGGCGTGGCCCTGGCCCTGGGGGTCATGGGCGGCAGCCTGGCGCTGTGCTTCCTGATCACCCTGCTGTCGATCATCTCGATCGCGGCCAGCTGAGCCGAGCGCCTGACTGCCGTGAGTGTTTTTGGGTCCTATGACACCCAAAAACACTCACGGGCGTTCTTCGACCCGCTGCATGGCGGCTTCGGGCGCCGGCCGGGGGTGGCGCAGCGACCGGAGCCCGCCCACCACGAGCGTCACGATGACGCCGAGTGGCGTGTACCAGGGGAAGGCCAGCGCCTTCTCGCCGCCCTCGCCGTCGGGGAAGGTCACCCCGAGCACGAAGAACAACACCACCACGATCGTCGCCACGAATGCGATCACCGCATCCGACTGCCGGGCCCGCTTCACCAGCAGCCCCAGCAGGAAAGCGCCCAGCAGCGCGCCGTAGGTGTAGCTGGCGATGCTCAGGCCGACCTCGACCACCGGGTTCTCGGTGCTGCTGAACATCGACGCGAAGACCACGAACACCACGGCCCAGACGAGCGTCCAGCCCTTGCCCATCCGCAGGATCGTCGAGTCGTCGAGCTTGCGCTTCGAAATCCGCTGGTAGAGGTCGCTGACCGTGGACGTGGACAGCGAGTTCAACGAGGATGCCAGGGTGCTCATCGCGGCGGCCAGGATGCCGGCGATCATCAGCCCGGAAAGCCCGGGCGGGAGATCGTTGACGATGAACTGCGGGAACAGCTCGTCCTTGCTGGCCATTCCGAGCGCGGCGGGCTTGGCACCGTTGAAGAACGACCACAGCATCGTGCCGATGAACAGGAACAGGGCGAACTGCAGGAACACCACGACGCCACTGGCGATCAGCGCTCGCTGGCTGTCCCGGAGGTTCCGGCAGGCGAGCAGCCGCTGCACCATCAGCTGGTCGGCGCCGTGCGAGGCCATCGCGAACACGGCCCCGCCGATCACGGCGGTGAAGAACGCGTACTGGTTCGTGATGATCGACGAGCCGAAGTCCAGTAGCTCGAACTTGCCCGAGGCGAACGCGGTCGACATCCAGTCCCCGGGCAACCGGCCGGCGAGCACCACTGCGGCGAGGACCGAGCCGCCGATGTAGACCGCCATCTGGATGGCGTCGACCCACACCACGGCCTTGATGCCGCCGAGGTAGGTGTAGATCACCGTCAACACCGACAGGATCAGCACGATCTGCCAGTACGCCATGTGCACGCCGAACGCGGCCAGCATCACCTTCACCGGGATCGCGGTGGCGAACAGCCGCAGTCCGTCGGCCAGCAGCCGGGTCACCAGGAACGTCACCGAGGCGGTGCCCTGCAAACCGGAACCGAACCGCCGGCCGAGGAACTCGTAGGCGCTGACCAGGTTTCCGGCGTAGTACTTGGGCAGCAGCACGAACGCCACCACGATCCGGCCGATCAGGTACCCGATCGCGAGCTGCAGGTAGGTGAAGCTGCCGAGGTACGCCACCGTCGGAACGCTGATCACCGTCAGCGTCGAGGTCTCGGTGGCGACCACCGAGAAGCACACCGCCCACCAGGGCAGCTGGCGGCTGCCGATGAAGTAGTCCCGCGAGCTGCGCTGCCGCCCGCTGAGAAGCAACCCGAGTACCGGCATCGCGACCAGGTACAACCCGATCACGATGAGGTCGACAGATCGCATTGGAGCCTCCTAGGCGGTGTGGCCGGGCTGCAGTCGCAGCCGCCTCGGCTGCTGGATGGCGGGTTCGGGCAACCGCAGGGGACCGGAGCCCGGGGTGATGCTCCCCAGCAGCCGCGGTCCGGCGGCGCCGGTGGTGCCCGGCGTGTTGCCGGTGATGCCGTGCCAGGTCAGGAATCCGAGCAGCGCCGTCAGGTGCGCTTCCTTGCTGTCGGCGGGCAGCCCGAGGTCGTCGCTGACGACGAGCGGAGCGTCCAGCCGACGGCGCAAGGCGGCCAGCAGGACGGGATTGCGCACCCCGCCGCCGGACGCGACGACCTTCGCCGCGTGCTCGGTGCGGCAGGCGTCGGCGATGGTGCGCGCGGTGAGCTCGGTCAGCGTCGCCACCAGGTCGCCATCGCCGACCTCGGCGGGCAGCTTGTCCAGCGTCCGGGCCAGGTAATCGGCGTTGAAGTGCTCCTTGCCGGTGGACTTCGGTGCCGACCGCCGGTAGTAGCCGTCGGAGAGCAGCAGTTCGAGCAGTTCGGGGTGCACGGTGCCGGTGGCCGCGATGCGCCCGTCGGTGTCCTGCGGGGTACCGGTGATCTGCCCGGCCGCGAGGTCGATCAGCGCGTTGCCCGGGCCGGTGTCGTAGGCCAGCGGGCGCCGGCCGCCGACGACGGTGATATTGGCGATGCCGCCGATGTTCAGGGCGATGGTCGTGCCGGGCTCGTCGGCCAGCCACAGCGCGTCGAACATGCCCGCCAGCGGGGCGCCCTGGCCGCCGGCGGCGACGTCCCGGGCGCGCAGGTCGGACACCACGGGCAGCCCGGTGGCCTCGGAGATCCACGCTGGCTGCCCGATCTGCAAGGTGCCGCGGACCCGTCCGCTGCCTTGGACCCAGTGGTAGATCGTCTGGCCCAGCGACCCGACGAGGTCCGCGCGGCCTCCCGCGAGCTCCACCCCGAGGCGGGCCGCCGCCGCCAGCTGCTGGCCCACGTAGGTGTCGAGCCGGCACAGGTCTTCGGCGCTGCAAGCGGCGGGCGGAAGCACGGCGGGCAACTTCTCGCGCAGGACTTCCGGGTAGGGAACAACGGTGGCTCCCAGCGGGCGGAGCTCCACGGTGTCGCCGTCCAGCCGCAGTTCGGCAGCTGCCACGTCGACGCCGTCCATCGACGTGCCGGAGAGCAGTCCGATTACCCGCCACCAAGCCACGTATGTGGTGTATTCCACACCGGCCGGTAAACGCAAGCGTATCGCGGGCATTGTTGGTGAATTGCTCACTTAGTGTGCCGGAATTTTCCGGTGCCCGATTCCGCCCCCGGCGCGGTGGGCGGTGGCTGCGACTCGCCTCGTGCGCTGGGCGCGTTCAGGGGCCGGTATGACCAGGTGGGAGGATGGGTCCGTGACCACCTCAACCCTGATTCTGATCATCGTCGCCGTCGTGGTGGTGCTGGCGATCGCCGTGGTCGCCGGTGTCGTGCTCAACCGCCGGCGGCGGATCAGCCTGAGCGAACGGGACGAAAACGCCGGCCCGACCGAGGCCGTCAAGGGCGGCGGATATCGCGCCGACGGCGGAATCAGCCTGTCCAGCGGCGGCACCACCACGGCGGCTCCGCCGGAGCATCCTGCAGGCGAGCGCACCGAGATGGAGGGCCAGCCCGGGGTAGGCGACGACGCGGCGGTGCCCCGCGACAGCGAGCGCCGCGGCATCGTGGATGTGCAGCTGCCGGACGGCTCGACGGCGACCGAAGAGGCACCGGTCGAGGAGCCTCCGGCGAAGGAACCGCCGGTCGAGGTCCCGCCGGTCGAGGTCCCGGAGCAGGAACGCGTCGAGCCGGTGCCGGAGCCGGCGCCCGCGGTGCCCGAGGAGATCGAGGAGATCGAGCCGACCTCGGGGCGGCTGGAGCGGCTGCGCGGCCGGCTCTCCCGCTCCCGGTCGACCTTCGGCCAGGGCCTGCTGGGCCTGCTCGGCGCGGGCGACCTCGACGAGGACTCCTGGGAGGAGATCGAGGACACCCTCCTGCTGGCCGACCTGGGCGCGGCGACCACCACGGAGATCACCGAGCGGCTGCGCACCGAGATCGCCACGCGCGGCATCCGGACCCCGGACGAGGCGCGCGCACTGCTGCGCGAGGTCCTGGTGGACGCCCTCGGCCCGGATATGGAGCGCGCGGTCCAGGCGCTGCCGCACGGCAACCCGGCCGACGGCGGGAAACCGGCCGTGGTGCTGGTCGTCGGGGTCAACGGCACCGGCAAGACCACCACCACCGGCAAGCTGGCGCGGGTGCTGGTCGCGGACGGGCGGACGGTGCTGCTCGGCGCGGCCGACACGTTCCGCGCCGCGGCCGTCGAGCAGCTCGCCACCTGGGGGCACCGGGTGGGTGCCGAGGTGGTGCGCGGAAAGGAAGGCGCCGACCCGGCGAGCGTGGCGTTCGAGGCGGTCAGCCGCGGCAGCGACACCGCGGTGGACGCGGTCCTGGTCGACACCGCGGGCCGGCTGCACACGAAGACGGGCCTGATGGACGAGCTGGGCAAGGTCAAGCGCGTCGTGGAGAAGAAGGCCCAGGTCGACGAGGTGCTTCTGGTGCTGGACGCGACGACGGGCCAGAACGGCCTGACGCAGGCGCGGGTGTTCTCCGACGTCGTCGCCGTGACGGGCATCGCGCTGACCAAGCTGGACGGCACGGCCAAGGGCGGCATCGTCTTCCAGGTCCAGCGGGAGCTTGGTGTCCCGGTGAAGCTGGTGGGCCTCGGAGAAGGCCCGGACGACCTGGCGCCCTTCGAACCAGGAGCCTTCGTGGACGCCCTCCTGGGCTGACCCACCGACACCGCGGCCCCCGCACCACCCCTTCGGTGCGGGGGCCGTCTGCTGTCCGCAGTTCAGCCAGGCCTCTGTCTGGTTTCCCGCGTTCCTGGCAGCCCTGCTCGTGCGGTGTCGGTGACCGGTTCCACTCTTCGGATTGTCTGACGACTGACGTCTGGCATACGGTTCTGCCGGAGGTGTTGGCATGCGGATGGTTGGGCATCGGTCTTCCGTGGACGAGGTCATCGCCGCTCTCAACGAGCAGCTGGTCGGTGGTGCTTGGGCTCCCGGCGAGCGGATTCCGACCGAGCTGGAACTGGTCGCCGAGCTCGGGGTGAGCCGGACGGTGGTCCGGGAAGCCGTGCGGGCTCTGGTGCACCTCGGGCGGTTGGAGGCCCGGCAGGGCGCCGGCACCTTCGTCGTGTCCACCGCCGACCCGGCGCCGATGCTTCGGCAGTTGCGGCTGGCCGAGGTGCGGGACGTCTTCGAGGTTCAGCTCGCCTACGACGTGCAGGCCGCGCGGCTGGCCGCGGTGCGTCGCGACGACGCCGACGTCCGTCGGCTGCGCGAGCTGCTCGACCTGCGCGACCGCGCGGACTCGCCCGACACCTTCGCCGCTGCCGATGTCGACTTCCACGTCGCGATCGTGGCGGCGGCGCGCAACCCGCTGCTCTCGGAGATGTACCGCTACCTGGGCGAACGCCTCCAGGAAAGCCTGAAGACGATCCGCGCGGACTCCGCGCTGACCGAAGGCGGGCCGATCACGCACCGGGCGCTGCTGGACGCGATCGTCGAGGGCGACCCGGAGGCCGCCGCAGCGGCCGCGCATGCCGTGATCCAGCCGAGCCTGACGTCCCTCGCGGGCGTTCTCGACGAGAGGGGAAACGAGCAGTGAGCACCCGAGTCCAGCAGCCGACGGCCACTCCGGTGGGCACCGCCGCGGCGGCCCCCCTGGTCCTGGTCGTGCTGGTGGCGCTGGCGCTGCGACCGCCGTTCACCGCCGTCGCACCACTGTTGGAACAGATCCAGCAGGACCTGGGGGTGTCGAACACCTTCGGCGGCGTGCTGACCACGTTGCCCGTGGTGTGCCTGGGGGTGTTCGCGTTCGTCACGTCGAAGCTCCGGCAGCGGTTCGGCGACGAGAAGGTGCTGGTCGGCTGCCTGCTGGTGCTACTGGTCGGCAACTCGCTGCGCGCGCTGGGGTCGATCTGGACGCTGCTGGCCGGCACGGTCGTGGTCGGGGCCGGGATCGCCGTGGCGAACGTGGCGCTGCCGGGCCTGATCAAGCGGGACTTCCCGCACAAGGTGCCGGTGATCACGGCGGTCTACACGATGTGCCTGACGCTGGGCGGCGCGATCGCGGCCAGCGTGGTCGTGCCGATCGGCGCCGCCATGGCCTCCGCCTGGCGCGCTCCGCTCGGATTGCTGGCCCTTCCCGTCCTGCTGGCCCTGGTGATCAGCCTCTTTGCGCTGCGGCGCAGCTCTGGCGCACCGCCGCTGCCGTCGAGCGGCGGCCGGTTGTGGCGCAACCCGCTGGCCTGGCAGGTCACCGTCTTCATGGGGATGCAGTCGGCGATGGCCTACGTCACGTTCGGCTGGCTGCCGACGATGCTGCAGAGCCGGGGCATGAGCCCCGAGCTCGCCGGTCTGGCGCTGGGCATCCAGGCGGCGGTGCAGGCTATCGGATCGATGAGCGTGCCCGTGCTGTGCCACCGGCTCCGCGACCAGCGCTTGATCGCCGTGGTGCTGGCGGCGCTGCTCATGCTCGGCTTCACCGGCATCCTCGTCGGCCCGACCGCCGCGCTGTGGCCGGCGGTGGTCGTGCTCGGCCTGGCGCAGGGCGCGGCGTTCGGCTTGGCGCTGACGCTGTTCGGGCTGCGCTCGCCGGACAGCGACACCACCACGGCGCTGTCCGGGATGGCGCAGGGCGGCGGGTATCTCATCGCCGCGGCCGGCCCGCTCCTGATCGGGCTGCTGCACGACGTGACCGGTGGCTGGATCGCGCCGCTGGTGCTGCTGCTGGCCTGTTCGGCGGTCTGGCTCTGCATGGGCCTGCTGGCCGGGCGGCCGGTCCAGGTGCCTTCGGTGATCGGCGACGAAACACGGCGGTGATCTCACAGCACGGCTGTAACGCGCGGTGAGCCGGAATTCACGGCCGCGTTACAGCGAAACGAGTCCCCTGAAACAGGCATTCCACAGGATGCGGGCCAACTCGGTCCGCATCGGGAGGCAATGTGAATTCAGGCGACACCGCATGGGTGCTCGTGAGCGCGGCGCTCGTCCTGCTCATGACCCCTGGTCTGGCGTTCTTCTACGGCGGCATGGTGCGTTCGCGCGGCGTGCTCAACATGCTGATGATGAGCCTCGGCAGCATCGGCGTGGTGGGCGTGCTGTGGGTGCTCATCGGCTACTCCACCGCGTTCGGCTCCGACATCGGCGGCGCCGGGCTGCTAGGCAACCCGGCGGAGTTCTTCGGGCTCAGCTCGCTGCTCGGCGAGGACCAGGTCTCCGGCACCATCCCGACGCTGGCGTTCGTCGGCTTCCAGGCGATGTTCGCGATCATCACCGTCGCGCTGATCTCCGGCGCGATCGCCGACCGGGCCCGCTTCGGCCCCTGGCTGCTGTTCGCCGGGCTGTGGGCCGTGATCGTGTACTTCCCGGTCGCGCACTGGGTCTTCGCCTTCGACACGAAGGACGATGCGGGCAACGTGACCGCCGTCGGCGGCTGGATCGCCAACCGGTTGGCCGCGATCGACTTCGCCGGTGGCACCGCGGTGCACATCAACGCGGGTGCCGCCGCGCTGGCGCTGGCCCTGGTGCTCGGCAAGCGCCGGAGCTGGCCGAAGGACCCGGGCAAGCCGCACAACCTGCCGTTCGTGGTGCTCGGTGCGGGCCTGCTGTGGTTCGGCTGGTTCGGGTTCAATGCCGGATCGGCGCTGGCGGCCAACACCACCGCCGCGGTCACGCTGGTGAACACCCTGGTGGCGACCAGCGCCGCGATGCTCGGCTGGCTGCTCGCGGAACGCATCCGCGACGGTCACGCCACCACGCTCGGCGCCGCCTCCGGCATCGTCGCGGGCCTCGTGGCGATCACCCCGGCCTGCTCATCGGTGACCCCGCTGGGCGCGATCGCCGTCGGAGCGATCACCGGCGTGGTGTGCGCGCTGGCCGTGAGCCTCAAGTACAAGGTCGGCTACGACGACTCGCTGGACGTCGTCGGCGTGCACCTGGTCGGCGGCCTGATGGGCACCCTGCTGGTCGGTCTGTTCGCCTCGTCGGCCGCCCCGGCCGGGGTCGATGGGCTGTTCTACGGCGGCGGGTTCGACCAGCTCTGGCGGCAGGCCGTCGGCGCGGTCGCGGTGCTCGCCTACTCCTTCGTGCTCAGCCTGGTGCTGGCGCTGCTGGTCAAGGCGATCGTCGGGTTCCGGGTGAGCGCCGAGGACGAGGCCGTGGGCATCGACGAGACTGAGCACGCCGAGACCGCGTACCACTTCGGCGCCGAGCGTTCCACGCGGCGCTCCGCGGTGCCGGCCGACGAGGTCGAACGCAAGCTGGAGGGCAGCCGCGCATGAAACTGGTGACCGCGATCGTTCAACCGTCCAAACTGGACGACGTGAAGGACGCGCTGGAGCGGCTCGGGGTGTTGGGCATGACCGTCAGCCAGACGCAGGGCTACGGCCGCCAGAAGGGCCACACGGAGGTGTACCGGGGCGCCGAGTACGCGGTGGACTTCATCGAGAAGCTGCGGGTCGAGGTCCTCGTCGACGAGTCCAACGTGGACAAGGTGGTCGACGGGATCGTTTCCGCCGCGCGCACCGGCCGGGTCGGCGACGGCAAGGTCTGGGTGACCTCGGTGGACACCGTGGTCCGGGTGCGCACCGGAGAAACCGGGGTCGAGGCGATCTGATCCGTTCCGGGCCGAGTCGAGGGGCACCACCGATCCAACGGGTCGGCGGTGCCCTTCGCATTTCGCCTGCTAAAGGCCCTCAGGCGCCGACTGGCCTCCGGTGTCCGACCCGTGAGTGGTTTCCGGTGCTATGGCGCCCAGTAGCACTCACGGGGCCTGAACAGGCCAAACGTCCGGTCCGTCGGCGTCGGGTGAGTGGATTTCGCGGATCGGGCGGTGGCGAGTGCGTAACACTACGCAGCCGCACTCAGGGGGCTTCACGGTCTCGCGGGGCCCCGCCAGGCGGCAGACTTCCAAGTGCGACGCGGTAGAGGAGAAAACCGGAGGGGGCCCCGCCCGTACTGGGGGTCGGGCGGAAAAACCGGGCTTCGCGGTCGCGTTGGGGTCGCGTGGGTGGCCGGGGGGACACGGTCGCCCACGCGGGCCGGGTGCGATATCCCGTAGCGCACCAGGGGGATGGTGATGGTGCGGGAGGCGGCTCGTCCGGGGGGAACGGGCCGCCTCCCGCTTCTCCGCGTTCGGTGGCGTTGCGCACTCGGGCGGCCGCCCGAGATTGATCAACGCGTAACCTCGATGTCGTCGTGGACATACCGGACGTACTTCCTTCGCCAGCCAGCCCGCCGCCGACGGTGCGCGTCGGCCGCCGCTCGCTCGTCGTCCTGGCCGGCCTGCCGGGCGCGGGCAAAAGCACGGTGCTCCGGAAGCTGCACGGCGGCAAGGACATCTCGACGCTGGACTCCGACCAGGTCCGCGCTCGGCTGCGCAAGGTCCTCCCGGCCCGCCTGCCCTACCGGTACTACCGCCCGCTGGTGCATTTGGTGCACCGCAGTCGCATCGCCTGGAAGTGCCTGCGCGCGTCCGGTCCGGTCGTCGCGCACGAACCCGCCACCCGCGCCACGACCCGCGTGCTGCTGCTGATGTTCGGTTGGCTTACCGGTCGGCAGCGTGTGCTGGTGTGGCTGCACGCGGATGCGCGCGAGGCGTTGGCCGGGCAGCAGGCACGCGGACGGCTGGTCCGCTCCAGGTCGTTCCAACGGCACGTGCTGCGGGCCGACCGGATGCACTATCGGCTGTGCGGCGGCGTTGCGCCGTACGGCTGGTACCAGGTGCACCTGTTCACCCGGAAGCAGGTCGAGGACGGCCTCCGGTTGGACGTGGTGGCGTGACCTACGTCCCGTTGGGCCGGGCCACCGCCGCGTGCCCAGATCCCGATCGCTAGGCTGGGTGTCTGGCGCTGCGGCAGGAGGTCGTCGCGCCAGGCTGAGAACGATCGAGCTGCGGGTGACTGGCAACAGGGTGTGCGTCCAGCTGAGCGCGCGGTTCGAAATGCGCAAGCGACGCCCCGCGGCGATCTGAGCTTCCGAGCCGACGCCTAGCCGATCCCCCGGACCTCCCGGGCGGGCAGTGCAGGGCCGTTTCCGCAATCCATCAGCCCTTGCCGAGTCCACCGAGGAGACCCGCGTTCAGCATGCCGAACTTCGACGAACTTGATCTCGACCCGCGCGTCTGCCAGACGCTGACCGAGATCGGCTACGAGAACCCGTCGCCGATCCAGGAGAAGACCATCCCGCTGCTGCTGGAGGGCCGCGACGTGCTCGGCCTGGCCCAGACCGGCACCGGCAAGACCGCCGCGTTCGCGCTGCCCATCCTGTCCCGCCTGGACCTGGACGCCACCGGCCCGCAGGCCCTGGTGCTCGCGCCCACCCGCGAGCTGGCCATCCAGGTCGCCGAGGCGTTCCAGCGCTACGCCGCGCACATCCCAGGCTTTCACGTGCTGCCGATCTACGGCGGCACCAGCTACGGCCCGCAGCTCGCCGGCCTGCGCCGCGGCGCGCACGTCGTCGTCGGCACCCCCGGTCGGCTGATCGACCACCTGGAGAAGGGCTCGCTCGACCTGACCGGGCTCAAGAACCTGGTGCTCGACGAGGCCGACGAGATGCTACGGATGGGCTTCATCGAGGACGTGGAGAAAATCCTGCAGTCCGTGCCGGCCAGCCGGCAGGTGGCGCTGTTCTCCGCGACCATGCCCGGCGCGATCCGCAAGATCAGCCAGAACTACCTCAACGAGCCGGTCGAGATCTCGGTCAAGACCAAGACCAGCACCGCGACCAACATCAACCAGCGGCACGTGCCGGTGCGCGCGGCGAACAAGCTGGACGCACTGACCCGGATCCTCGAAGTCGAGACCTTCGACGCGATGATCGTGTTCGTCCGCACCAAGCAGCTCACCGAGGAGCTCGCCGAGAAGCTGCAGGCTCGCGGCTTCAGCGCGGCCGCGATCAACGGCGACATCGCGCAGGCGCAGCGGGAGCGCACGATCGGCCACCTCCGGGACGGCAAGATCGACATCCTGGTGGCCACCGACGTCGCCGCGCGCGGCCTCGACGTCGAGCGCATCTCCCACGTGCTCAACTACGACATCCCGCACGACACCGAGTCGTACGTGCACCGCGTCGGCCGCACCGGCCGGGCCGGACGCAGCGGGGAGGCGATCCTGTTCGTCTCGCCGCGCGAGCGCCACCTGCTGCGGTCCATCGAGCGGGCCACCCGCCAAAACATCCAGCAGATGGAGCTGCCCAGCATCGATGCGGTCAACGACCGGCGGCTGGCGAAGTTCGCCCAGAGCATCACCGACACCCTGGCCAGCGGCGGACTGGAGGTTTTCCAGGACCTGGTGTCGGAGTATGAGCGGACCCACGACGTGCCGGCCACGGAGATCGCCGCGGCGCTGGCCGCCATGGCGCAGGGCGACCGGCCGCTGCTGCTGGACCCGGAGCCCGTCGAGCCGCCGGCCCGCCGCGACGGCTCGTCCTTCGAGACGACCAACTCGGAGACCGAGACCTACCGGGTCGAGGTAGGCCGCCGCAACCGCGTCACCCCGCGGGCCCTGGTCGGGGCGCTGGCCAACGAGGGCGGCGTGCCCAGCAAGTACATCGGGCACATCGACATCCGCAACGAGCACACCCTGATCGAGCTGCCCGCCGACCTGCCGGAAGAGCTGCTCAGCAAGCTGCGCACCACCCAGGTTGCCGGGCGTGGCCTGCGGATCAGCCGCGCCGACGGCGAGTTCATCAACCGCCGCCCGCGCCGCCCTGGCCGGGACCGGGATCGGGATCGGGACAAGCCGCGGCCGCACCGCAAGGGCCAGCGCTCGCCGCAGTCCCGCTCGACGGGCAAGCGCGATTTGAGGCACAGCGGCGCGTAAGCGCCACTCGGGAGCGGCGGAGGTGGCGATTTCGCGCGAAATCGCCACCCCGGCTGAGGCGGGCGCGGCGATTTCACGCGAAATCGCGCTCCCCGGCCCACACCGGGCCACTGGCCCGGCCGGTTACCCTCGCATAGGTACCCAGGCACATCCATCGACTCTGGAGCCCGTGAACCCGTGTTCGACACTCTCTCCGACCGGCTCACCTCGGTCCTGACGAACTTGCGCGGCAAGGGGCGGCTGTCCGACGCGGACATCGACGCCACCGCGCGGGAGATCCGCATCGCCCTCCTCGAAGCCGACGTGGCGCTTCCCGTGGTGCGCGGTTTTATCAAGGGTGTCAAGGATCGCGCCAAGGGTGCCGACGTCTCGCAGGCGCTGAACCCGGCCCAGCAGGTCATCAAGATCGTCAGCGAGGAACTGGTCACCATCCTCGGCGGCGAGACCCGTCGGCTGGAGTTCGCCAAGACGCCGCCGACCGTGATCATGCTGGCCGGTCTGCAGGGTTCCGGTAAGACCACGCTGGCCGGCAAGCTCGCCAAGTGGCTCGCCGGGCAGGGCCACACCCCGCTGCTCGTGGCCTGCGACCTGCAGCGCCCGAACGCGGTGAACCAGCTGCAGGTGGTCGGGGAGCGCGCCGGGGTACCGGTGTTCGCGCCAGAACCCGGCAACGGCGTCGGCGACCCCGTCGAGGTGTCCCGCCGCAGCATCGACGAGGCCCGCCGGGCGCAGCACGACATCGTCATCGTCGACACCGCCGGCCGGCTGGGCATCGACGAAGAGATGATGAAGCAGGCCGCCGACATCCGGGACGCGATCACCCCGGACGAGATCCTGTTCGTGCTGGACGCGATGATCGGCCAGGACGCGGTGAACACCGCCGAGGCCTTCCGCGACGGCGTCGGGTTCTCCGGCGTGGTGCTGACCAAACTCGACGGCGACGCCCGCGGTGGTGCCGCGCTGTCGGTCCGCGAGGTCACCGGGCAGCCGATCATGTTCGCCTCCAGCGGCGAGCAGTTGGCGGACTTCGACGTCTTCCACCCGGACCGGATGGCCAACCGGATCCTGGGCATGGGCGACCTGCTCACCCTCATCGAGCAGGCCGAGCAAGCATTCGACCAGGAGCAGGCCGAGCAGGCCGCGCAGAAGCTGGGCACCGGCCAGCTCACCCTGGAGGACTTCCTGGAGCAGATGCAGGCGATCCGTCGGATGGGCCCGCTGCAGAACCTGCTGGGCATGCTGCCGGGCGCGGGCCAGATGAAGGAGCAGCTGGCCAACTTCGACGAGAAGAGCCTGGACCGCATCCAGGCGATCATCCGCGGCATGACGCCCGCCGAGCGGGCCGACCCGAAGATCATCAACGCCTCCCGCCGGCAGCGCATCGCGCGTGGCTCCGGGGTGGCCATCAGCGAGATCAACGACCTGGTCAACCGCTTCTTCGAGGCCCGCAAGATGATGCAGCAAATGGCGGGCGGCTTCGGCTTCGGCGGCGGTGGCGGGAGCAAGAACCGCAAGGCCAAGAAGGGGAAGAAGGGCAAGAAGGGGCGCGGTCCGACGCAGCCCAAGGGCATGCGCGGCCTGCCCGGTGGCTTCCCCGGCCTGCCCCCGGGCGGCCTGGGCATGCCCGGCGCGGGCCCGGACCTGTCCAAGCTGGAAGGCGGCATGAACGACCTGCCGCCGGGCTTCGACCCGTCAAAGCTGAACTTCGGCAAGAAGAATTGACCGTCCTGCACCTGCGCGCCGTCGTGCTGCCCGACGGCGCGCACCGGGAGCTTTGGGTGCAGGACGGGCTGATCAGCCTGGATCCGGTGCCCGGCGCCGAGACGGTGTTCGACGGCGGTTTCGTGCTGCCCGGCCTGGTCGACGCGCACTGCCACGTCGGCATAAGCACCCACGGCCCGGTGGAGCTCGACGAGGCCGCGGCGCAGGCGGAAGCGGACCGGGACGCCGGGACGCTGCTGATCCGCGACTGCGGCGCGCCGATCGACACCCGGCCGCTGCAGGAACGCGAGGACCTGCCCAGGATCATCCGCGCCGGCAGGCACCTGGCACGGCCCAAGCGCTACATCCCGTACCTGGCCGACCAGCTGGAGCACGAGGAGCAGCTGCCCGCCGCGGTCGCCGAGCAGGTCGCCTGCGGCGACGGCTGGATCAAGCTCGTCGGCGACTGGATCGACCGGTCGGTGGGCGACCTCGCGCCGCTGTGGAGCGACGAGGTGCTGGCCGAGGCGATCTCGACGGCGCACCGGCTGGGTGCCCGGGTCACCGCGCACGTCTTCGGCGAGGCGGCGCTGCCCGGCCTGATCGAGGCCGGCATCGACTGCGTCGAGCACGGCACCGGGCTCACCGACGAGTCGGTCGAGCTGATGGCCCGGCACGGCACGGCGCTGGTGCCGACGCTGGTCAACGTCGAGAACTTCCCGTCCTTCGCGGCGGCCGCGACCAAGTACCCGACCTACGCGGCGCACATGACCGACCTCTACGAGCGGGCCGATCGAACGGTCGCGAAGGCGATCGAGGCGGGCATCCCGGTGTACGCGGGCACCGATGCCGGCGGCGGCATCGCGCACGGCATGCTGGCCGACGAGGTGCTCGCGCTGCACCGGGTCGGGATGTCCACCGAGCAGGCGCTGGGTGCGGCGTCGTGGGCCGCCCGCGAGTGGCTGGGCTGGTCCGGGCTGGAGCATGGCGCCCCGGCCGACCTGGTCTGCTACGACGAGGACCCGCGCAAGGACCTGACGGCCCTGCGCTACCCGAAGCGGATCGTCCTGCGCGGCAACATCGTCGGCGCATGAACCCCTCGCCCAACGGGCGATTCTGGCTCAGTGAACGGCACCTTTGGCCGGCGTGGCCGGGCGAGGGTGCCGGTCATCCTTCACGCCAGCGGTTGCTTCCGGGTTCGATCTCCGATTCACCGGGTCATCGTGGAGTGCGCGGCGCAGCGCGTTCGTCGAGCACCTAGGGTGAAATCGTCGAGGGAGCCAATGTGGATGAGCTGCCCGAGCGGGAAGAGCGGGAGTTCCCGAAGCCGCCTGAGGAACCGGCCCAGCCGCCGTCGACGCCGGCCGCGCGGCCGATGCCCCCGGCTGAGGACACCACCGACGCGGACCTGCACCCGCGGTTCTGGGAGGCGCAGCTGGAGGCTGCCCGCCGCGGCTCCCTGGCTTGGGGTTTCGCGGCGTTCTTCATCGGCTACGGCGGCTACTACCTGGTCGTGCTGATCCTCCACGCGCTCCGGCCGTCGCGGGCCAACGGGTTCGACCCGACAGCGCCGCCCAACACCGGGCCGCTGTTGCTGCTGGCCTTCGCCCCGAACATCCTGCTCGGCCTGGTGCCCGCGGCGTTTTCCTGGTGGCGCGGCAACGGGCTGCGCTCGGACTTCGGCATCCTGCCGAAACGGCGCGATTTCAAGGTGGGGCTGGCCTGCGGGGCCATCGCGCTGCTCGGTTCCTGGGTGCTGGCAGTGGTGATAATCGCCATCTCCGGGCCGCCCCCGGAGACCGATCTGACCCGGCTGATGCAGGGCGAGCGGACCGTTTGGCTGTTCCTGTTCGCGTTGTTCGCCTTCCTCGGCGCCCCGCTGACCGAGGAGCTGCTCATGCGCGGTGCGCTCTGGGGCGCCCTGGAGCAGTACCGCATCCCGAGGTACGCGATCCTGGTGCTGACCTCGTTGATCTTCGCGCTTATTCACCAGGAAGTGTGGCGCACGCCGGTGCTGTTCGTCGGCGGCCTGGCAATCGGGGCCGCGCGGATGATCACCGGCCGGGTGGTGGCGAGCATGATCGCGCACGCCACGAACAACTTCCTGCCCGCCTTGCTGCTGTTCGCCGTCGCCGGCTGAAATTCGCTGCCGTCGGCGGTACCGGCGGGTATAGCCTGGCGACTCCGCCGGCGTCCGTACGCCGACATGATCAGGCAAGCGGCCGCCGATCGGCACCACGGAGGCTCCCGTGAACACACCGAAGCAGCCCGAGCCCGCTGCGAACGCATCGCTGCCGCCCACCCCGCCGGAGCCCGAGTCGGCTCGGACCCACCGGTGGGGGCTCGGAGCGTTCTTCTTCGCGCAGGCGATCTTCGTGCTGGTCTCGGTGACGCTCGCCGCCGCGCTGGGCAGCCCCGACAGCGTGACGCTGGTCGTGATGCTGGTGCTGCCGACGGTGCTGGCCGGGGCGGTGGCGGTGGTGATCACCGTGGTGCGCGGCAACGGCCCGCGACTCGACTTCGGCCTCGAATGGCACTGGTCGGACGTCACCACCGGCCTGGCCATCGGGAGCGTCGGCCTGGTCACGACGACCATCGCCTCGATGCTGTGGATGAAGTGGATGGGCCCGGGCGAAGGGCAGTCCACGGTGAGCAGCCTGGTCGACGGGGTGCAGCTGCCACCGGCGCTGGCGGTGGTGATCTTCCTGCACATCTGGCTGGTGGCGCCGCTGTGCGAGGAGCTGCTCTACCGCGGGCTGCTCTGGGGCGCGATGGAACGGTTGCGTTGGAGCCAGCTGAACGTGTTCGTGCTCAGCACCGCGGTCTTCGCGATCGGCCACCTGGAGCCGGAGCGCACCGTGCTGCTGCTGGTGATCGCCATCCCGATCGGCGTGGCCCGGCTAGTCACCGGGCGGCTGACGGCGAGCGTGGTCGCGCACCAGGTGAACAACTTCCTGCCCGCGCTCGGCTTGCTGCTAATCTCCCTCGGCCTGCTCCCGGCCTAGCGGTGCCTGCTGGCCCGGGTCCGTGGCAACGGCGGCCGCGGTATCTGGCACAATGAGATGCTGTTCGCCGCGAGGGGTCCCTCTCACCGCTTGTGGCCCATTGACGTACGAGCATTCCACTCCGCTGCCCCACGCGGCTTGGGCATGCTCACCGGAGCACGAACGAGAGTCTGAGGAGCACCAGCACCCGTGGCTGTGAAGATCAAGCTCGCGCGGATCGGCAAGATCCGCGAGCCGCACTACCGCATCGTCGTCGCCGACGCCCGGACCCGCCGCAACGGCCGGGCCATCGAGACGATCGGGCAGTACCACCCGAAGCAGAACCCCAGCGGCATCATCGTCAACTCGGAGCGGGTGCAGTACTGGCTGGGTGTCGGCGCGCAGCCGACCGAACCGGTGCAGAACATCCTGGAGATCACCGGCGACTGGCAGAAGTTCAAGGGCCTGCCGGGTGCCGAGGGTCGGCTGAAGGTCGCCGAGCCGAAGCCGAGCAAGCAGGCGCTGTTCGAAGCTGCACTGGCCGCCGCCGGCGAGGAGCCCACCACCGAGGCCACCACCCCGAAGAAGAAGGGTGCGAAGAAGGCCGAGGACAAGGCTGAGGACAAGGCCGAAGAGCAGAAGTCCGAGGAAGGTCAGGCGTGACGGTCCTCGCGGACGCGCTTGAACACCTGGTGCGCGGCATCGTCGACAACCCCGACGATGTCCACGTCCAGCTGCTCACGACCCGGCGCGGTCGCACCCTCGAGGTGCACGTGAACCCGGACGACCTGGGCAAGGTCATCGGTCGCGGTGGGCGCACCGCGACGGCGCTCCGGACCGTGATGTCCGGCATCGGCGGGCGCGGCATCCGGGTCGACGTGGTCGACACCGACCGCTGAGCACGACCATGAACGAGCCCGAGCTGGAAATCCTGGCCGTCGGCCGCGTCGTGCGACCGCACGGCATCCGGGGAGAACTCGTCGTCGAGGTGCTCACCGACAGTCCGGAGCTGCGGTTCGCTCCCGGCTCGGTGCTCGGGGTCCAGCGGCGCGGGGTGGTCCGCGCGCAGAACCTCACGGTGACAGCCGCCCGGCAGCACGCCGGGCGGCTGCTCGTGCGCGCGGAGGGCGTCGAGGGCCGGGATGCCGCCGAGGACCTGCGCGGTGTGCTGCTCACGGTCCGCTCCGACGTCCTCGAACCGACCGGTGATCCGGACGAGTTCCACGACCGCGAGCTGACCGGCCTGCGGGTCGAACTGGTCTCCGGCGACGAGGTGGGCGCGGTGAGCGAAGTGCTGCACACGCCTGCTGGCGAGCTGCTGGCCGTGCGCACCCCCGACGGCCGGGAGGTCCTGGTGCCGTTCGTGGCCGAGATCGTGCCCGAGGTCGATCTCGCCGCCGGTCGCCTCGTCGTAGACCCGCCGGAAGGCCTGCTCGACGCGGAGTGACGCCGCACCGGCTACAGCAAGCCAAAACCGCCCTCGCCGTCCGGTGGGGGTGTTTCAGAGCCCGCCTTTGAACGCGATCTGGTCTCGTCTCTTGAAGCGGCGCAGCCGCTTGGCCCGCCTACGCGACTCGCACCGCCGCAGGTTCGCAACAGTATCCTGCGGGGACACACCCCGAGCTATCTCGCGAGGAAAGCCCCAGCGCCGCGTATTTGGACATACGTAAGCCGGGGGACCCCGGAGTCGAGAAGGCGACGGTAACTCCCTCAAGGGGCCGCTACCGGCACCGCTAAGCAAGACGAGTTCGGAGACAAGTACCGCCCCATGCGCATCGACGTCATCACGATCTTCCCCGACTACCTGGCCCCGCTGCGGGAAGCGCTGCTGGGCAAGGCCATCGAACGCGAGCGGATCGCGGTCGGCGTGCACGACCTGCGGGACTGGACGCACGACGTGCACCGGGCCGTGGACGACAGCCCCTACGGCGGCGGCCCCGGCATGGTGATGAAGCCGGACGTCTGGGGCGAAGCGCTGGACGATGTTTGTGGAGCTGCTGCGGCATCCGCTGACTCCCCCACGCCGCGGCTGGTGGTGCCGACCCCGGCCGGGCGGCCGTTCGACCAGCGCACCGCCATCCGCTGGTCCGCCGAGCCCTGGCTGGTGTTCGCCTGCGGTCGCTACGAAGGCATCGACCAGCGGGTGATCGACGACGCCGCCACCCGGATGCCGGTGGAGGAGGTCTCCATCGGCGACTACGTGCTGGTCGGCGGCGAGGTCGCCGCGCTGGTCATGATCGAGGCGGTGGCCCGGCTGCTGCCAGGCGTGCTGGGCAACCCCCTGTCGGCCGAGCAGGACTCGTTCTCCGACGGCCTGCTGGAAGGACCCTGCTACACCCGCCCCGAGGTGTGGCGTGGGCACGCCGTGCCGGACGTGCTGCGTTCCGGTAACCACGCCGCGATCGCCCGCTGGCGGCGCGATCAGGCGCTGGCCCGGACCTACCGGCGGCGCCCGGATCTGCTGGCCGCGCTGCCGGTGGGGACCCTGGACGCGGCCGACCGCGAGCAACTCGATAAGCTGCGGGAGTCGGAGCATTCCGACGAGTCCCGGAATGCCGGAGACGCGCCGCGCTGACCCCGCGTCGGTGGGGCCGGTTCAGACGCCGAAATGCGGATCTGGCACACTGGAACGGTTGATGCAGCCGAACGTCAGGTTCGGCGGGCTCACAAGCAAGTTCACCCCGTGTCAGGCGGTGCCCACCAGTAGGTCGGGTCATCGACATGCGAGAACACGGGTGCCTTCGACACGGATGAGGACGGACCACCGATGAACACCCTGGACGCGCTGGACGCCCAGTCGTTGCGTTCCGACATTCCGGCCTTCCGGCCTGGCGACACGCTGAAGGTCCACGTCCGCGTCATCGAGGGTTCGCGCGAGCGGATCCAGGTCTTCCAGGGCGTGGTCATCCGCCGGCACGGCGGTGGCGTCCGGGAGACCTTCACCGTGCGCAAGATTTCCTTCGGTGTCGGTGTGGAGCGGACGTTCCCGGTGCACACCCCGAACATCGCGCAGATCGAGGTCGTGGCGCGCGGTGACGTTCGGCGGGCGAAGCTGTACTACCTGCGCGAGCTGCGCGGCAAGAAGGCCAAGATCAAGGAGAAGCGCGAGACCGCGCCGGCTTCCTGATCGGCGTTCCACTCGGAACCACCGAACGGCCCAGGTGCAAGCGCCTGGGCCGTTTCGCGTGCCGTGGATAGGCGTTTTGCCCGGTGGCGGTCGTGTACCGGTGGCGGTCGGGTGTTCCACCTTCGAGTGGTCACCGGCTGGTCCGCGTGGTGTCGTCCCGTTCCCTCGAATCGGATGTACCGGAAAAGCGCACGTCAAAGCCGTGCCGCTGGGCGTTCGAATCAGGTGTCTGAGGCGGGGGAGCGCGTCGGCGGCCGCCGCGGTTCCAGTAGCCTGGCCCGGTGGCCGACGTCATGCGCAGCGGATCAGCGGAAGACCCCAACGGTGCGGAGCACCCCGGCGGTGCCCCGGACGAGCCGGGGGATGGTTCCCGCCGCCGCAAGCCCAAGGGCAAGAAGAAGGGCTCGTTCTGGCGCGAGCTGCCGATCCTGATCGTCACGGCACTCGTCCTGACGGTGCTCATCCAGGCGTTCCTGGCCAGGGTGTACGTGATCCCGTCGCAGTCGATGGAGCAGACCCTGCACGGGTGCACCGGCTGCAACAACGACCGGGTGCTGGTGGACAAGGTCACCTACCGGTTCAGCGATCCGGAACCTGGCGACGTGGTGGTGTTCCGCGGCCCGCAGCCCTGGGTGCAGAACGAGTTTGAGGCGGATGAGCCGTCCAATCCCGTCGCCGGCTTCTTCCAGGGCGCGGCGTCGCTGCTGGGCTTCGGCGCTCCGGACGAGAAGGACTTCGTCAAGCGGGTGATCGCCGTCGGCGGCCAGACCGTGGAGTGCTGTGACGCGCAGAACCGGATGCTGGTCGACGGCAAGCCGCTCAACGAGCCGTACCTGTACTGGGAGCCCGGACGCGGCGTCGGTCAGGACGAGTTCAAGCCGGTGACGGTGCCGCCGGGGCACCTGTGGGTGATGGGCGACAACCGCAACGACTCGGCGGACTCGCGGGTGCAGGGCGGTGGCGGTATCAACGGTGCCGTGCCGGTCGAGAACGTGATCGGCAAGGCCCAGCTGATCGTGCTGCCGCCGACCCGCTGGCAGAGCATCCCGGAACCGAACCCGCAGACCACCGCGCTGGGCGCACCGTCCTGGCAGACCGGGGTGCCGATGGGCGTCGGGTTCGCCGCGGCGTTCCCGACGCTGTGGCTGGGTCGTAGGCTCGTCGGTGTGGTCAACAAGAGACGGTCGTCGGAGTGACGTCGACGTGACGGTGGCGGCGTTCCGGCCGCCGAGGTCGGTGATCCGGCGCAGCAGTGGTAACTGGGCTCTCCAGAGCGCGTTGGACCGCAGGGGCCTCGGGCCGGTGGCAGGAGTGGACGAGGCCGGGCGTGGCGCGTGCGCGGGTCCGCTCGTGGTGGCCGGGTGCGCGCTCCGCCCTGGGGACGCGCGGCGGTTCGATGGGCTGACGGACTCGAAGGTGCTCTCGGAGGCCGACCGGGAGCGCCTGTACGACCGCGTGACCGAGCGGGCGCTGAGCTGGTCCACCATCGTGATCCCGGCCGAGGACGTCGATGCGCTCGGCATCCACGTGGCGAACCTGGAGGGCATGCGGCGTGCGGTCGCTCAGCTGACTCCCCATCCGGGTTACGTGCTGACCGATGGCTTCCGCGTGCCGGGACTGGCGACGCCCAGCGTGGCCGTGGTGAAGGGCGATCTGGTCGCGGCCTGCGTGGCCGCGGCGTCGGTGCTGGCGAAGGTGACCCGGGACCGGTTGATGACTGCGCAGCTCCACGTCGAGTTCCCCGACTACGGGTTCGACGAGCACAAGGGGTACAGCACGCCCGTGCACTCGGCCCGGCTGACGCGGTTCGGCCCCTGCGCCGAGCACCGGTGGTCCTACGCGAACGTGGTGGCCGCGGCGCAGCGGCACGGGATGCGCTCGCCGCGCACCGTGACCAGCAAGCCCGGGTTGTTCGATGCTTCGGAGGGGGATGTGGTGGACAATGAGGCGTTGTAGTCCGAACGGCAATGCAGAAGGGCTCGTACAGCGATGAGCGCCGAGGATCTCGAGAAGTACGAGACCGAGATGGAGCTGCAGCTCTACAAGGAGTACCGCGACATCGTCGGGCAATTCACCTACGTCGTGGAGACGGAACGGCGCTTCTACCTGGCCAACGTCGTGGACGTCCAGGTGCGTAACTCCGACTCGGAGGTCTACTTCGAGGTGGCGATGTCGGACGCGTGGGTGTGGGACATGTACCGGCCGGCGCGGTTCGTGAAGAACGTGCGGGTGATCACGTTCAAGGACGTCAATGTCGAAGAGCTGGACAAACCGGACCTCCGGCTGCCGGAGAGCGGCCCGTTCGGTTCCTGATCCCGATCTCGCAGCCCGGGTGGTCGAATCCGACCGCCCGGGCTTCTTCTTTCTGCAAGCCTTTGTGCAAATGCTGCGTGACCCCAATTCCCGTATCGGCGGATTCTGCAAATTTCGCAGTATGGGAAGCGATTTTTGCTTAAACGACAACTGTTCTCACTCCTCCGGGTAAGGAGAGTTGTCCACAGCAGACGGATTTATCCACAGATTTTGAAAATAACTGGAGATCGGTTCCGAATCCGGGCACCTTGGATACATCGACGTGCCCGAACCCCTTGGCGTACTTGGTGAAACTCGCTCATGTGCGCTTCCGGATACCGGCACGGAAACCCCGAACACGAATCGAGGAGGAAGCCGTGGACCGGAAGAAGGTCGTGGGTCAGCTGTCCGATGACGACACCAGGGGCCGCAGACATGCGTTGGGCGCCGAGGGCGAGCGGCTGGCGGCCGCGCTCCTGGAACGCCGCGGCCTGACCGTGCTGGACCGGAATTGGCAATGCCCGCAAGGAGAACTCGACATCGTCGCCACCGACGGCGACACCGTGGTGTGCTGCGAGGTCAAGGCGCGCTCCGGCACGGACTACGGCGGACCGAGCTACGCGATCGCGCCGGAGAAGATCAACCGGATCCGCAGCGTGGCGCAGTCCTGGCTGGCCGCGCGTGGCCTGGTGGGTTGCCGGGTGCGGTTCGACGTCGTCGCGGTGCTGTGGCCGCCAGGCAAGCGGCCGCGCATCAAGCACATGGAAGGGGTGTTCTAGATGGCACTGCGACGGACCTGGGCGGTCGCGCTGTTCGGAGTGGACGGCGTGCTCGTCGAGGTAGAAGCCGACGTGCGCAAAGGTGGGTTGCCATCTGTGCAGCTCCTCGGCCTGCCCGACACGGCCCTGCAGGAGTCGAAGAACCGGGTGCGCGCGGCGATCCAGAACTGCAAGGAGGACTGGCCGGCGAGCTGCGTGACGTTGGCGCTGTCACCGGCCGCGCTGCCCAAGACCGGTACGTCGTACGACCTGGCGCTGGCCTGCGCGGTGCTGGCCGGGGCGGAACTGGTCCCGCCGCACCGGCTGGCGGGCACGGTGCTGTTCGGCGAGTTGGCCCTGGACGGGCGCATCCGGCCGGTTCGCGGCCTGCTGCCCGCGCTCCTGGCCGCTCGCCGGGCGGGCATGCGCCGCGCGGTGGTACCCGCCGAGGCACTGGCCGAGGCGCACTTGGTGGAAGACATCGAGGTGCTCGGCGCCGGGCATCTGCGGGACGTCGTCGCCTGGCTGCGCGAACTCGGCGAGCTCGATCGCCGGCCGCCGCCGGTCGACCAGCCGCCGACCGAGGACGTGCCGGATCTCTCCGACGTGCTGGGGCAACCCGAGGCGAGGTGGGCCCTGGAGGTCGCCGCGGCGGGCGGCCACCACCTGTTGATGGTCGGGCCGCCGGGCACCGGCAAGACGATGCTGGCCAAGCGGCTGTGCGGGCTGTTGCCGAGCCTGACCGCGTCCGAGGCGCTGGAGGTCACGGCGATCCGCTCGGTGGCCGGCGACCTGCCGGGGACGGCTGCGCTGATCCGGACTCCGCCGTTCGTGGCGCCGCATCCCACGCTGTCGATCCCGGCCCTGATCGGCGGCGGCACCGGGCTGGCGAGGCCGGGCGCGGTCAGCAGCGCTCATCGAGGGGTGCTGCTTCTGGATGAGGCTTGCGAGCTCGGGCCGAAACGATTGGAGGCTTTGCGAACGGCGTTGGAGGAAGGCGAGGTCCGGCTGGCCCGGCGTGACGGCACGCTGCGCTACCCGGCGCGGTTCCAGCTGGTCCTGGCCACGAATCCGTGTCCGTGCGCGCCGGCTCGCGACCTGGACTGCCAGTGCGCGCCGCAGGTCCGGCGGCGCTACCTCGGCAAGTTGTCCGGACCGCTGCTGGATCGGGTCGATCTGCGGGTTCGGATGCGCCCCATCACCGCGATGACCGTGCGCAGCGGCGCCGAGCCGGAGGGCACAGCGGCGGTGCGCAAGCGGGTGGAGGACGCGCGGGCGGCGGCGCGGGAGCGGTGGGCCGCGCACGGGTGGCAGACCAACACCGAGGTCCCGGGGCCGGTGCTGCGGCGGGAGTTCACGTTGCCGGTCGAGGCGACGGGACTGCTGGACCGGGGGCTGGAGGTCGGCGCGATCACGGCGCGGGGCGCCGACCGGTGCCTGCGGGTGGCGTGGACGCTGGCCGACCTCGATGGGCGTGATCAACCGGATGCGGAGCACGTGGCGGCGGCCTTGGAGTTCCGGGACAGGAGGGCGGCGTGATGGCGAGGTGGACCGCGATGGCGGAGAGGGCGAAGCGGGAGTTGCTGGCTGCTAGGGCTTTCCTGGCTGCGGTTGCCGAGCCGCCGGCCCCGGCGCTGGCCGGGTTCGTCGCGGAGCGGGGCCCGTGCCGGGCGGTCGGTTTGATCCGGCGGGAGAAGGCGCCGCCGGCTGTTGTGGCGGAGGTCGAGGCGCGGCGATGGCATGTCTCGGGCGAGCAGCTGTTGGTGGCCGCCGAGTCCGCTGGTGTTCGGCTGGTCGTGCCGGAGGACCCGGAATGGCCGCGTGAGGCGTTCGATGGTCTGTTCGGGGCGAGATCGGTTGACCTGCCGGGGATGGCCGAGCCGATCGCGTTGTGGGTTCGTGGCAAGGCGGTGCTGTCGGAAGCGGCGGAGCGGGCGGTGGCCGTGGTCGGTGCCAGAGCCGCATCCGGCTATGGCGAGCACGTGGCGGCGGAGTTCGGTCACGGGCTGGCGACCGCGGGGTTCACTGTGGTCTCTGGGGCTGCGTACGGCATTGATGGAGCCGCGCATCGGGGTGCGCTCGCGGCGGGAGGGTTGACGGTTGCGTTCCTCGCGTGCGGTGTCGATGTCGATTACCCGGCGGGGCACGGTAGGTTACTGCGTGCTATCGCCGATCAGGGTGTCGTGGTGAGTGAGTATCCGCTGGGTACTCCGCCTCGGAAGCATCGTTTTCTGGTCCGGAACAGGTTGATCGCGTCGGTGGGCCAGGCCACCGTCGTGGTCGAGGCCAGTGCCCGTAGTGGCGCGGCCAACACCGCGAACACTGCTGATGCGTTGGGACGGCCCGTGTTGGCTGTGCCCGGGTCGGTGATGTCGAAGAATTCGGTGGGTTGCCATGGGATGGTCCGGTCCGGTCAGGCTGTGCTGGTCACCCGTACCCAGGAGGTCCTGGAGGCGCTGAGTCCGCTCGGCGCGTTGCCGGCGGTCGAAATCCCTGCCCAGCACCGCCGTACCGATGGGCTGCATCCGGATGCGCGGCGTTTGCATGATGCTTTGACCGGTGTGGATTGTGCCGGTGCGGAGGAGTTGGCGCGGGATTCGGGGCTGTCGTTGGGCAGGGTCCGGGCGCTGCTGCCGGAGTTGGAACTGGGCGGGTTCGTTGCCAGGTCGGAAGGGGGGTGGTCGGCGACGGAGTGATTACGTGATCACGTGCTGACAGCTGAACTTCCGCGTGCTGTGGCGCGAACGGCACGCGTCGCGCGTAGCCGGATCCGAGGTCAAGCTCAGCATCGCGGACGCAGCCCTCAACGGCGACGCCTATGGGTTTCAGGCCTGTGCCCTGCTCGCTGCGCAGGCCGAGACGATCCGCGCGCTGGCCGCCGCAATCACCGGAAGCGAATTCGACGCTGACGAGCTGATCGCGCGCATCAGCGAAACCGTACGCACCACCATTGCAGACGCCACTGTGCAGGTGGACGTGAACGTGGCGCGGAGGGACGCCAATGTCTGACCAGTTCCGTTCGTGGCTGCGGACCGTGGTGCCCGCCGCCGTCTACGCCTCGCTGCGCTGGGCCGAACCGAGATTGCCCGCATGGCTGACCCGGCTACTACTCGGCTCCAACACCCCACCCACCTACGCCCCGGCCACGATGGCGGGTGATGCTGCGGACTCCGCAGCAGGCCGCACGCCCCTCGTGGATGAGAACGCGCCCCGCACCCGATCAACGGGTGCGGGGCGCTCATTGCGTTTAACGGCTTACCCACGCACTACGTCGGCCAGCGGAATCGGCGTGTCCAGGTTCTCCGTCAGGTGGTCGAGCGATGTCGTGCCGGGTATCGGCAACACCACTGGCGAGAGCCCGAGCAACCACGCCAGTGTCCGTTGCGCAGGTGAGAGTTGGCCCGTGCCGTCGGCGTCGGTTGTCGGTTGGGCGAGATTGCCCTGATCGAGCGGGGCATACGGTACGAACGCCGTGCCCGTGCGTGTGCAGTGGTCCAGCATCTTGCGGTCGCTCTCGTTGGCGTTGAACCTGTTTTGAACCGCGGCGATCGGCGTGAAGCTCAACGCCTGGTTGATCTGGTCGATCGTGACTTTCGACAGGCCGATGTGCCTGATCTTGCCCTCGTCGCGCATCTCGGTCAGCACGCCGAGTTGGTCGGCTAGCGGCACGTGCGGGTCGATGCGATGCAGGTAGTACAGGTCGAGCTGTTCCAGCGCCAGCCGTCGCAGGCTTATCTCGACGCATTGCCGCAGGTACTCCGGGCGTCCGACCGGTGCCCACCGGTTCGGGCCTTGCCGGGTCATCCCGCCCTTGGTGGCGATCACGAGATCGTCCGGGTATGGGCGCAGGGCTTTGCGGATCAGGTGTTCGCTGGTCTCGGGGCCGTAGGCGTCCGCGGTGTCGATGTGGTTGACCCCTAGCTCAACAGCTCGACGGAGCACCGCCAAGGCGGCGTCCATGTCGGTCGGGTGGTACCAGTGCCCCGGCCCCGTCAACTGCATCGCACCAAACCCGATCCTGCGGACGGGAAGCTCACCGCCGATGTGGAAAACCCCGGAGGCTGATTTAGTTGCCGTCATCCCTGCTGCTGCTCCTTTGCCGAAACGGTGGCCCCCGACGGGACGGTCGGCCGCATGAGTGTGGCGAGTTCGTCGTGGACCTGTGCGGCGATCACCTCGGGGGCCACGCCGGTCGTGTCGACTTGCATTACCCGCGTGCCACGGGCCTCGAGGTAGTCGGCCGCATCCTCGTAGAACTGGCTCTCCAGCTGGCTGGAGTCCCGCTCGAACTGATAACGGTTGTGCTGACCACGCCCGACCAGCCGTTCACGGACGACGCCGGGGGAAGCGGTGAGGATGACTACGAGATCGGGATTGTCGGCGTAGGCATTGATGACCTGGAGAAACCGCAGATCCAGCTGGTCGAGACGCTGCATCACCATGCCCGAGGCGATGTAGCGATCGGAGACGACGTTGTAGCCCTGGGCCAGACGCGGGCGCACCTCGTCGGTGAGGTGCTGGTACCGGTCGGCGGTGAATAGGCACGCCAGCACCGCGCCGCCGGAGTCCTCGACCTTCGCCCGAGCTAACTGGCCGATGTCGCTGTCGGTGGGTTCGGCGGTGAGGTGGGTTGGTGTTCCGGTGGACCGCAGGCGCTGCGCGAGCAGCCGTACGAGGGTCGATTTCCCCACCCCGCTTGGGCCATCGACGGTGACGAACAGGCCGCGTTGTTCGTGCATCGTGCTCCCTCCTTGCACATCAGTCGAAAAGGCTGGGTTCGGGCTGTGGTGGTGCCGCCAGCGTGATCCCGCCAGCGGCTTGGAGGTCGCCGAACGTGGTGATGCCGAGTTCGGTGACGAGTAAGGAGAACAGGCGGGCCGTGACCAGCACGTCCCAATCCACCCTGTGCGGATGCAGGCCGTCGGGAATGTCTGTGTCGAGCTTGTGCTGCTCGACCAGCGCGCCGAGCTTGTGCGTTGGCAGAGCGGGCCACGCCTTGCGGGCCATGCGCAACGTGTCCAGCGCGGCGAGCGGCCGCCATTCGGGGAGTTCGCGGGTCAGCACGCCGAGGTCGATCTTGACGTTGTGTCCGATGGGGATGGCGTTGCCCAGGGCTTGCCGTACGTCGTCGGTGACTTCCTCGAACGTAGGTTGGTCGGCGACGTCCTTGTCGGAAATCCCGTGGATCTTCCGCGCCTGCCAGGTGATCTTGCCGTGCGGGCGAACCAGCCAGGAGACCGGATCGCCCGCTATGCCCGCCTCGATCGGGACGATGCCTAGCTCAACAAGGTCTGGCGGACGCTGGCCGTTGCCCTCGACATCGACGACCACGAAGGTCTGCTCGGTCCACGGCGCGGTGTCAGTCATTGCGGTCTGCCCATCCGGTATCGGCCCGCCCGTGCAGTTGAAGTCGGTGCGGGTGTCGCTGGTCGTGCATCTGGAAACCGAGCGCGTGCTGGAGGTAGTAGCGGGGCTGTTCATCCAGTCCTCGCAGCACGGCGGCGCGCTCGGTGATCTCCACGATGTCGCAGTGTTCCTTGTTGGGCAGGTGCGCCGCAGTCGCTCGGATGGTCTCTTCCGTAGGGACTTGGTGCGCCGAGGCGCACAGGTTGAGTTGCTGCACCGGGCAGATGTCGCACAGATCCCGGATGCCGTAGTGGCCGTTGTAGTCGGGGACATTCCAGCCGTAGGCGACCGCGCACGAGGTCTTGCGGAACAGCGCGCCACCATCACCGTCGCGGAAGGCGGCGAGCACCCGTTGCTCCAACGTCTCCGGGACGATCTTGCGCCGGGCGGTGTCTTCGTACGGTTCGGGAATGCCGTTATCGCGGAAGTACTGCTGGATCTCGTTGCGGTAGAACAGGCCCGTGAACACGGTCGCGTGCGCCGACCGGCTCAGCTCGACCGCCGTGCTCAGGTGCTCGTCGGTGTCATTGAGGCCCGGCACCAGGGGCCGCCAGTACAGAACAGTGCGGTAACGATCCGCTTTCTCGTAGGCAAGCCGGAGTGAGCTGGCGGCGATGTCGCTGTTGATGGGTTCGACACGGCGGTCATCGATCCCGGAGTAGGTGAACAGCATCGTCAGCTTGACGTTGCGCAATTTGTTCAGCCGGTCGCAGTCCTCCGGCAGGACGGGATAGCGGGTGATCACCAGCACGTGGTTGGTCAGGCCGCGGGCATCGAGGTCTTCAAGCACAGCGCACAAGTGGTGCTTGACCTTCGGCAAGAACGGGTCGGTGGCGCGGTTGAAAATCTGGATCGGCGTCACGTGCGGCTGAAAATAGCCGTGCCCCACCAGCGCCTCGACCGCCTCGGCGTCGGACATGAGCGCCATCGGCGTCCGCTGGTCCCACATGCCGTAGGTGTGGCGGATGCAGTACGAGCAGTCGGCCGGACATCCCTGGATGTGGTTCAGCGACAAGCCCGACTTGCGGTACTCGACGACCTCGCGTGCCCGCTCGGGCAGCTGGTCGATCTTTTCTTTGCTGAGAAGGGGGACGAACGTGCGCATCATGCCTCCTGGATGTGGAGAGGTGGAGCTGTCGTTCGTGCGAGAAGTTGGTCAACGGACCGACGCGGTCAGTGGCGCCCGGTCGCCGAGTCACAGCTGCGGCGCGACTCCCGGCCAGTGCGCTACGCCGTTCGCGTCGTAGTACGGCTCGCCTTCACTGTTGTCGTCCTACTCGGTGGCGGAGTCGGATTCGGGCCCGGGATTGTCCGGCATTGGTCACCCCCTCTCGTTGTCCACAGTGGCCACTTCAGCCCGCAACGTCGCTGGTGCGGGAAGTTGGAACCGGCCGCCCAGCGCGCTGCGGAACGCGCTGGGCAGGCCGGGCGACCCGGTGCCGGTCGGGGGCAGGGATTTACGGCACCGGGCCGGGTCTACAGGCTTTGCAGGGCGGCGAGCAGCCGTCGCAGCATTCCGGGGTGCCGCGCCATCGCTTCCCGGTCATCGACCGGCAAACCAGACTCGATCAGTGGCAGGTGCCGGGTTTCCTCGAGGGCGAGCGCATCGGCCAGATCGCCGCGCATCTGCACGGTGCGCGGCTCGCGCAGCTGGTGCCGGCCATGTCCGCGCGCCTCGGCCTCCACCCGCGCGACCAGATAGGCAACCGTCAGCGCACCCGCGCCGCTACCAGCGTGGCGCGCCGGGGCGTAGTAGAACGTCGCCCACAGGGCGAGCCCGCCGACCCCGAGCAGGCCGCTTGCGACCATCGCGGCGATCATCGGCCTTTCCTCTCGCCGTCGATCACGTGCGGCGGAACATAGGTCGCGCTCTGGTCTTGCAGAAGCTCGGCGATTTCGTGCATCAGCGCGGCGGTTTCGGTGTACTGCTCGTCGTTCACGGTCTGCTCGCGCACGTCGTCGGCGAGGCCTTCCAGCACGGCCGAGGCACGCACCAACAACTCGTGCGACTGCGGTTGGACCTGCGCGTTCATCGCGCACCCACCGCCGGCGGCATGGGGCAGAGTGCGAGCACGTGCGCCGCCGCATTGCAGTCCGGGCACGTCTCCCACAGCCAGGCCATGTCGCCGGTTGCAGCCCTGACGGTCCGCTCGCACAGCGTCGTGACCTTGGTGCCGTCCGGGTAGATCGACGCGCCTGGCGGGTGCTCGTCAGCGCTCGCGTGCCGCTGCCCGGCGGCTGGAACCCAATGAAAGGGGTGCGGCCGGTACGTCGCACCAATGCTGGTCATGGCAATGACTGTGACGCCCATCCGAGCAATAACACAAGAAATTCGAGAAATTTCAGAGCAACTACGCCCGTCCGGGGTAGCTACGCTACGCCGAGCGGGGTTAAGCGCCCGGCTGGGCATTGACGATTGCTGAAGTTGCTTGCAGGATGCTCGGTGTTTCGACGATCTGGAGGGGCTATGAAGCTCACGTTCTTGGGGACTACCAGCATCAACGGCTCGTGCCCGAATCTGTACGCCACGGACCGGGGCACCTACGTCGTGCAGGGCTACAAGATCGATGACCCAGAAGCTCTTGCGGCGCTCTACGACCGGGGGATGCCGGAGACGGAAACCGCCGTTGAGATTCCCGCCGAGCTGCTGTCGTTCGCGCCGAAGGACACGTGATGACCCGGCTCGTACGAGGCGAGGACTTCGGGCGGCTGTTTGAGACCTTCACGCGCTCGGCCTGGCGCTGGGAATGCCAGGCCGAATACCGGGAGCCGCACGAGGCGGAAGCGTTCCGGCAGTTCCTCGCAAGCGAAACGCCCGACATGTCTTTCACGACGGAATGGCTGGCCAACGTCCGGCAGGCAACCGCAGCGGGGCGGCGCTTCGAGCGGGTGCGGGTGCTCACCGAGCCACTGACCGACTACCTGCGGTTCGAGATGTTCGCGGCATCGGACAACGCTGCCGCGGGCGAGGACATCCGCGTCATGTCGACCGCCGCCGCAGCCGAGTACAACCTACCCGATCACGATTTCTGGTTGTTCGACGACGAGTTGGTCGCGATCATGCACTTCGACACGCACGGCATGATCGCCGCCGAACTCGTCGACGACGCCGACACGGTGGCAAGGCACAGGAGGTGGCGCGGGATCGCGTGGAGTCATGCGGCACCCTTTGAGACGGTCCTGACACCCTGACCCGACGAGATGAACCTGTGAGCACACCCGAACGGCACAAGCTCGAATTCGGCGATCGACTGCGCGAACTCCGGGAAAGCGCCGGCTACTCCGGCAGGGAGTTCGCCAGCGCCGCCGGTTGGCAGCCGTCCAAGATCTCCAAGATCGAGAACGGCAAGCAGCTCGCGACGGATGCCGATCTGCTGACCTGGGTGCGGCTCACCAAGGTTCCAGAACCGGCGGCGACCGAGCTCCGCGACGAGTTGCGGACGATCCGGCTGGAATCCTCCAACTGGAAACGGCAGCTGCGGACCGGGCACCGGCGACGGCAAGAGCACAGCCGCGGTATCGAGGCCGAAGCAACCACGATCCGCGCGTTCGAACTCGTCGTCGTGCCCGGACTCGTCCAGACCGCCGACTACGCACGCCAGGTGCTCAGCTCGGCCGCCGCCCTACAGCAGGTGCCGAACGACACCGATGCCGCCGTGCAAGTACGCCTGGAACGACAGCACGCGCTCTACGACTCGGCCAAACACGTCGAACTACTCGTCGCCGAATCTGCCTTGCGGTACTTCGCCTGCCCGCCGCAGACGATGGTGGCGCAGATCGACCGCCTGATTGCCCTGTGCGGGCTGGCGACCGTCCGGTTCGGCATCATCCCGCTCAATACCCGGTGGCCGCACATCCCGGCAAGCGGGTTCTGGATCATCGGCGACACCGTATTCGTTGAGACCGTCAACACCGAGATCAACACCGACGATCCCGACGACGTCACCCTCTATAACCGGCTCGCCGACAGCCTGTGGCAGGCCGCGGTCGAAGGCGACGACGCACGGCGTCTGCTCGTGCAGATCTCCACGGATATCGCCCGGCTACCCGATCCACCGGCGACGAAGGACTGACCGTGTTCACCTACTGGCGCAAGTCCACTAAGAGCCTGCACAACCCCGAACAGTGCGTCGAGGTCGGCACCGCCCCCAACATGACCGGCGTGCGCGACACAAAGGATCTCGACGGTGGCCTGCTCAGCTTCACCAACGAGCGCTGGTTGTCGTTCGTCGCCGCGATCAAGGGCGGCAAGTTCGACGCCTGACCAACAACAAAGAAGCGCCCGCCCGGTAGTCCTGGTACCGGGCGGGCGCTTCCGTTTTTGCGGTCACCACCGCCAGTAGTAGCGGCCGTGCGCTGTCCATTTGGTTGGGGCGTACTGGGAGATGTGGAAGGCCATGCCCTTGCCTTTGGCGATGAACTGGTCGCGGCGCAGCTTCTCCCGCAACACGCCGTCGTAGTGCCCGTTGTCGTCGAGCCACCGTTCGTACTGCTGTAGGCACGGCTGATTGGAGTGGTACGGGTTCGAGCACGGGGCGGGCGGGAACCAGAGCTGTTCGTGCCGGAAATGGATCACGGTGCCGGTGGACTCTTCCGTGATCGTGCCCTCGGCGATCAGGCACACGATCGACGTCGGCACCTGCCACGGCACGTAGTGCTGCCGGTCGCTGTCCGATGGCAGCGGGCGCCGGTTCGTGCAGTCGAGCCCATTGCCGATCATCTCCGAGTCGACGCGCTGCCGGTAGTACGTTCCGTTGTCCGACCACCCGTCCAACAGCACCCACTCGCCGGAGCTGATGAACCGCTCGGAAACGTCGGGCGGCCACGTGGCCGGGTCACCCCACGCGATGCGTGAGTCAACGCCGCTGCTCTGCGGTTCCCATGTCCACTGATTCCGCCACCCGGCAGCATCGTGCATGTTCGCGTCTTCCGACCAGAATTGTCCGGCCGATCGCGTGCCGGCCATCGAGTAGTCCGCATACGTCTCGGCCGTGGCTGCGCTGGCCGTAGGCGTCCCGGCCAGCGGGGCGCCCACCACCAGGAGCATCCGCCCGAGTGTCCGCGCCGCCCTCATGAGGCATGCCCCGGCGATTGGTCGAGGAGCACCGCCGGGCGCGGCACCCATGGCTCACCGGCGATCGGCTCCCATGCCGTGACTCGCGGGCCGTTTCCGATACCGGCGATCAGACGCCCGACATTGGTGCGCGCGAGGTGGCCTGCTGCGGCTTGCCACGTCGGGTATGCGCGGCGGCTGACGCGCTCGATGCCGAACCGCGGCGGTCGGTCCGCGGTGCTCGGTTGCCAGGTGAGCAGCCAACGCCACTCGTCCGACTGGTGCATGAGCCACCCGGCGTACTGGCCGCGGTACATCAGGAGGTAGCCGTGCTGGAAGTCACGGCCGCGGATGCGCGCGGCCGCCCAACCATTGGCGGTGACGTGCTGCGGCTCTGGCTCGCGAAACCGGCGGCTCATCGCACACCACCGAATGCGCGGAGCAGCAGCAGCGCTCCGGTGCCCATACCAACGGCGAGGGTCCACCCGGCCACCGCCGCAATGATCCGCGCCTGATCCGCCGCAACAACGGCGAGCAGCGCGGCACTCAATATTCCGACAAGTTCAGATCCACGCAGGAGGTGCACGCGCGGGCAGCTCCTAATCGGTTTGAAACCGCGCCCATGTTCAGCCCGCATCGGGTTTTCGCGGTGCCTGGCTGACGTTCATGGGCCGTTCCGGTGTGATCTGTCCACACCTCCGCCAACGGCAGCCCTAGTAGAGGTACACCCTCCGGCGCGCACGCTCCCGATCGCGCCGTTCTCGGGCGCCTGCTACTGCCGCGTCTACATGGCCTCAGTGAGGAGATATTTTTTCATGCGCCTGGCAAGAAGATCCACCAAAGCTTCGATTTCTTTCATGTCTTGTTGGCGGACCGGCAGACATATGCGGGACGTATGGTCACTCGTCGAATTTTCGACATTTCTGAATTGCTCAACATTTGACGGCTTGAGGATGCCGAGCTCGTATCCCAGAATCACAGCACCGACACGGTTGCGCAGATTAAACTTGCGGTAGATACTACACAATCGGGACTTGACGGTATCTTTCGAGATGAACAACCGCATCGCAATTTCATTGTCCGTAAGTTCGCAGGCGATGCAATATATGACATCCCTCTCTCCCTTAGTGAGATTCATCAACTCGTCGATGCTAAATTTTTGCGGCGCCGTTCTCACTACATTAAAACCGTTCGTACTAGTTTGAAAATGACGGAATCACGTGGGTGCGGCCGGTTAGCGACGGATCGATGCCGGGCCGGGGGGCACGACACTTGGATATCCAGTGCCGACCGGCACCGGGCCGTGTCTGGGGGTCATGCGGTACGTCTATGACGTCCGATAGCCACTTCGGCGGGTGGCTCTTCCCGCATCGCTTCCTCAATGCAGTCTCGGCACGGTCTCACGAGGGGTGGCGCATTGGACCTACCCATGTTGAGCCCGCATCGCGACGTCGCGACGGTGCCGGGCTGGCGTTCGTGCGCATACCCGAGGTGGTCAGTCCAAACCACCCGGACCCCAGGCAGACACGCGTACCCTTCCATCGCGGGCACTGGTCCGAATACGACCGATTCGCTCACTCTGTGCCCCCGCCTGATCTCATGGCATGCGCCCGAACGTGAAGTACATGGGAGAGTCGCCGCAATTTGTCCGCTAGCACTACCTGATTCTCTAGGGGGTAGTCCCCCCGCACGATATTGAACTGCGCATCGCTGATTGCCCATTGGACTTCGGCAAGCATCACAGCAAGCGTATCGGCCGGAACCTGACTCACCACGGGTGGAATATCGGCCAGTCGATCAGCTCTGCCAATGACGACCAGCAGGCAGGGAACGCACGCTGCCCCCTCACCTTCCTCGCACACCTCCACCTGCACGCGTGGGAACTTCTCCCCGGACACGGACGTCACCGTGCCATCCCGAGATTCTTCCGCACAGTGCAGGACACGTTTCGACTCACGGACGACGCCATTTTTGTAGCGGAACCACCGCACGTTGCTACCCTCGGACGTCTGGTCGGGCGGACCAGCTGCCATCGGCGAACTCGTTCCCACAACTGGCTCCTCCTCCTTGTTCTGGTAGGGCAGTCCCCGCCGTTCGGTCGGGGGGCACTTCGCGAGCACCCGATCAACGGGGACCGCCCGGGAGAAAGTTTGTCGGCGCAGGACGAGTGCAGGTGATACGCGACGTATCACTACCCGATTGGGCTAGTGAACGTTCAACGCCCTAGCGAGATTGCGCAGTTGTGGTGATTTCGATGCCGGGGTGTGTAGTAGGTCCCTGACAATGGATTTCGGCAGGCGCTGATTTTTAAACCAGAAGGGTACGGCGGCAGCGGTTGCCGATAGCAGTGCAACTGCCCTGTCCTTATCCCCGGTTCTGAGGTATACCAATGCGCGATCTGTATCGTGCCTGCATTTACTTAAGATGGGTAGGGCTGAGCTACCCCCTGGCATGGTTTTTGACGCCGTTAGAGCGTCGCCGAACTCACCTAGATTGATCGCTATGTCTGTGTGCTGCATAGCGATCGATGACGGACCGAAGATACTGCTGTGGTGGCACTGTCCGTCAGGGACCTTTGCGGCTATTTCTCGCGCCTCGTCCAAGAAATGCTTCGCAGCCACAGCGTTACCCGCGCGTGCTTGCGCGTTACCCGCCTGAAGCAACAGAGATCCGTACACGCTCATTTGGGGAGTGGTGTGAGTCCTTCCCGGTTCGATCGCTACGGCGGTTGAAACAGACAGATCTCGTGATTCCTCGTACCTGCCGGAAACCATGAGCTGCCAGGCCAAAGACCCCGTTACGGATGCCGTCATTACGGGGTCGTTTAGCTCAGTGGATAGGCTAATAGCCCTCTGCGCGGCTATATGTGCCGCGTCAGGATGCCGTAGTACCGTGAGCGTCCGGGCAGCAGCCCACAGAACCCGTGACAAGGAATGGACGTAAACCGGTCGATCGGCGTCGGCTGACGCAGCAAGCCCCGACTCTAGTCGCCTGATTCGTTCTGGTAGCGCGCGCACAGCGTCGTCATGCTGCCCACTCCAATACGTGCGCCACGTCGCTATTTCGACAAAGCGTGCTTCTTGAATCGTTGCAGGGTCGTCCTTCGGGGGGGTTGACAGACTTACGGCGTGGCGTAGCGCCGTCACCCCTTGATCCTGGTCGTGTTCCGGTATCGAGACCGGTACCAGTAGATCCGCGAGTGTCACATCAAGGGCGCGGGCGATTTTGTGGAGGCTTGCGACGCTCGTTGTCTGCCTCGCACCCTGTTCTAGCTTGCGGATCAGGACAACAGACAGACCCGCCCTGTCTGCTAGCTCCTGTTGTGTGTAGATCGACCCACGCAGCTCCCGTATGCGGTCACCTAGTGACCGTTGGTTACTCATGTGGCCACGGTACAGCCGAGTTGCTCTGCGGAGAAGATGATGCTATGGCGACTGAGCCTCCGGTGAGGCGTCCCTGCCTCCGGGTGGGGGCGTTTTTGCTTCCCTCTACCTTCTCTACGCGCGCGAGGCGCGGAGTGATTTGTGTTGACACGATGAGGCTTGCGAGCTCGGGCCGAAACGATTGGAGGCTTTGCGAACGGCGTTGGAGGAAGGCGAGGTCCGGCTGGCCCGGCGTGACGGCACGCTGCGCTACCCGGCGCGGTTCCAGCTGGTCCTGGCCACGAATCCGTGTCCGTGCGCGCCGGCTCGCGACCTGGACTGCCAGTGCGCGCCGCAGGTCCGGCGGCGCTACCTCGGCAAGTTGTCCGGACCGCTGCTGGATCGGGTCGATCTGCGGGTTCGGATGCGCCCCATCACCGCGATGACCGTGCGCAGCGGCGCCGAGCCGGAGGGCACAGCGGCGGTGCGCAAGCGGGTGGAGGACGCGCGGGCGGCGGCGCGGGAGCGGTGGGCCGCGCACGGGTGGCAGACCAACACCGAGGTCCCGGGGCCGGTGCTGCGGCGGGAGTTCACGTTGCCGGTCGAGGCGACGGGACTGCTGGACCGGGGGCTGGAGGTCGGCGCGATCACGGCGCGGGGCGCCGACCGGTGCCTGCGGGTGGCGTGGACGCTGGCCGACCTCGATGGGCGTGATCAACCGGATGCGGAGCACGTGGCGGCGGCCTTGGAGTTCCGGGACAGGAGGGCGGCGTGATGGCGAGGTGGACCGCGATGGCGGAGAGGGCGAAGCGGGAGTTGCTTGCTGCTAGGGCTTTCCTGGCTGCGGTTGCCGAGCCGCCGGCCCCGGCGCTGGCCGGGTTCGTCGCGGAGCGGGGCCCGTGCCGGGCGGTCGGTTGCGGTGCGGAGGAGTAGGCGCGGGAAGCCTTAATACTGTCGCTGCTGGCGATCAAACTCACCACCACTCGCCGGGTCTCCCACGTCGACGACATCGCCACCGATGCTGGTGCGGCACTGTTCGCCGGGCTGACCAGCCTGCCCAAAGCCACCGCGCTGACCACCTACTCCTACCGGCTTGATCACGCCCGGCAGCAACGATTCCTTGCCGCGCTGGACAAAGCCAGCCTCACTGCCGGGCTCGCGCACGGCGAGACAATCAACCTCGACTTCCACGCCGTCATGCACTGGGGCGACGATCCCGCGCCGGAAAAGCACTACGTGCCACGACGTTCACAGCGCACCCGCTCGGTGTTGACCTTCTTCGCCGAAGACGCCGCCACCCACACCCTGCTCTACGCCAACGCCGATCTGGCCAAAGCCAGCCAGAACAGGGAAATCGTCGCCTTCGCCGACCACTGGCGCGAGGTCTCCGCAGCGGACCCGAAACTATTGATCTTCGATTCCAAGGTCACCACCCAGGCCCAACTCGCCGAACTCGACGCCCGCGGCATCGGCTTCATCACCCTGCGCGCCCGCACCCCAAAACTCACCGAGCACCTGCATTCCCTGCCCGCCAAGGACTGGACACCTCTCACCGTCACTCGCGCGGGCGGGAAAACCCGCCGGGTCCGCGTGATCGAAGACCCCGCAGCCACACTCTCGGCCTACCCCGGCACGCTGCGCCAACTCGCCATCACCGGGCTCGGCCACGACGAACCCACCATCCTGATCACCAACCAGCCCGACACCCCCACCAAACACGTGATCGAGGCCTACGCCCGGCGGATGGCCATCGAGCAACGCCTCGCCGAAGCCATCCGCTCCTTCGGCCTGGACGCCCTCTCCGGCGCGGTCCCACTCAACATCGACCTCGACGTCGTGCTCTCCGTGCTCGCCCACACCGTCTGCGCCGCGCTACGCCGACGCCTTCCCGGCTACGCCACCGCCACACCCGACACCCTCCAACGCCGATTCCTCTCCACCGGCGGCACCATCGAAAACCGCGACAATGAGATCATCGCCCGCCTCGATCGACGCGCTTACTCACCCGTTCTCCGCCAAGCCGACCTCCCCACCGTCGAGGTCCCCTGGTGGGGCGGCCGACGCCTCCGCTACGAGTACGAGTGATCAAACTGGGGTCGAATCCGCTGCGCGAGAATCGGCGTTAGTGGCAGGTGCCGGGTTTCCTCGAGGGCGAGCGCATCGGCCAGGTCGCCGCGCATTACGACCGGCTCGCGGAGCCGATGCCGGCCATGTCCGCGCGCCTCGGCCTCCACCCGCGCGACCAGATAGGCAACCGTCAGCGCACCCTCGCCGCTACCGGCGTGCTGTGCCGGGGCGTAGTAGAACGTCGCCCACAGCGCGAGCCCGCCAACGCCGAGCAGGCCGCTTGCGATCAACGCGGCGATCATCGCTTTGCCTCCGATAGGTCGATAACAAGCGGCTCCGGCGCCTTTCCTTCACCGCGCAGTGCACCGGCCACCGTCGCGAGCTGGTCACCGAGTCGCCGGATTCCGGCGTCGCTCCATCGACCGCGCTCAACGTCGTCGGCGGCATAGCCGAGCATCAACACCGTTGCGCGGATCATGCGCCCGATGCGGGCGTGCTCGGCGCTCATCGCGCACCCACCGCCGGCGGCATCGGGACCTCGGCGAGCACGTGCGCCGCCGTGTTGCAGTCTGGGCACGTGTCCCACAGCCACGCGAGTTCGGTGTTATCGGCGATCAGCTGGTGGCCGCACAGCGTCGCCACGCATATTCCGGTGGGGTAGCCGCTGGTTGGCTTGGTGTCGCTGCTCGCGTGCCGCGCGCCGTCGGCCGGAACCCAACTGAACGGGTGAGGGCGGTACATCAGCGGACCGCCTTCACCGAAGTGGTATCGGGCAGCGGCCACAGCAAGAACAGCGGGCCGAAGAACCGCGCGTAGGCGAGCAACCCGAGGACGAGCATCTGCGTCGTCATTGGCCATGCCTTCCTGTCTCCGAGGATTTCCCTGTTGACGGAGCGACTTTCGCGGCTGCGGGCGCGGGAGAAAACGACAGAGCGGTGTGCGATATACATCCCGCGTATACCTGCACGTGACAGACTGTCGTGATCCTTATACTGATCGTGAGATTGGACTGATGGGGTGACAATGGGCGCCAGCAGCGACAACCGTTCGTGCCGCACCTGCTGTACCCGCCTCAGAGACTGTTGGGTAACTGGGTGGTTACGCAGCGATGTTGGTTTCGGCGGTGAGTCGGCGGGCGGCTTCGCGTTCGGTGGCGTTGGACCACCGGATGCTCTGGCCGGCGAGCCGGGTGGCCATGAGGCGGATCATCGCGAGTTTGATCATGTTTTCGGAGTTCGCGGTCAGGCGTTCGTAGTCGCGGGCGAGGCGACGGTTGCGGATCAGCCACCCAAAAGTTCGTTCGACCACCCACCTACGTGGTAGCACCTGGAACCCCTTGACATCGTCGCTGCGTTTGACGATTTCCAGTACCAGTCCGAGTTTTTCCTTCGCCCAGGCCAGCAGGCCGTTGACGACGGAGTTGGCGTATCCGCCATCGGCCCACACCAGAGCGATCGAGGGGAACCGGGCCGCCAGGCGTCGCAGGATCTCGCGCCCGCCGCGCTCCGCGCGGTCCTGCACCGATGCGGAGGTGACCATGACGACCAGCAGCAGGCCGAGGGTGTCCACGACCAGGTGCCGTTTGCGGCCTGTCGTTTTCTTGCCCATATCGAACCCGCGTTCCTGCCCTCCCTCGCTGCTTTTGATGGACTGGGCGTCGAGCACGGCCGCCGACGGGTCCGCCGTGCGTCCGGCCTGGCGCCGAACCTGATCGCGCAGCGCGTCGTGGACACGGTCGATCGTGCCGTCGGCACTCCAGTCCCGAAACCAGCGATAGGCCGCGTCCCAGGGCAGCAGATCACGGGGAATCATCCGCCACTGACAACCCGAACGCAGCACGTAGAAGATCCCGTCCAGCACCAGGCGATCGTCGTATTTCCTTGCCATACCGCCCTTTCGGCGGTCTCGTACCGGCATCAACGGCTCCAGGACCGCCCACACCTCATCGGTCAGACTGGACGGATAACATGGGCGGCGATCATCCCCGCCGGTATCGCAGTTGCACACACAACAAGATCACGGCGGGGATGATCTCTTTGTCATCTCGACACACCGACCGTGATCAACATCACGCCACGCTCAGTGTCGCCCCAGTTACCCAACAGTCTCTCAGCGGGGACAACCGGGGTGTGCTGTGCAGCCCGTGCCAGCGGAGGGCCACCCCGGTTGAATCGGGCCCCGGACCGAAGAACGAGGAGTTCTGGCAGCGCCGCGCCGTGCGCGAAGCGCTCCAGTCGCGCAACTTCGGCCTCGTCATGTATGCCTATCGCTACGAGCATCGACCGGTGATCACCCAGGCGGAGTTGGGGCGGTGGCTCAATATGACGCAGGCACAGGTCAGCCGTTTGGAGCGCGGCCCGAAGCCCCCGAGCGACCTCGACAAACTCGCCAGGTGGGCCTTGGTGCTCCATATCCCCGAGTCGTTGCTGTGGTTCAAGCTCCCGGCTCGTAAGACCTCGGCGCTGGCCACACCGCCCCACAAGGTCGACTTCGGGTGGTTCGGTGGACGCAGACGAGCCCCAGTCCTGAACACCGGTGTGCAGGCGCCCCTCACGGTGGACTCGATCAGGGAGACCACAGCGATGTTCCGTGGGCTCGACAACCGATTCGGCGGTGGCCATGCCCGAGGCATGGTCGGCTCCTACCTCGCCGCCGAGATCGCTCCCGCCATGTACGATCATCGCCCCGGCCGCGACCAGGTCGAGTTCGTCTCAGCTGTCGCCGAAGTCAACCAGTTGGCCGGTTGGATGGCCTACGACGTCGGCGACGCGCTGTCAGGTCGGCGCCACCTGCAACACGCATTGCAGCTGTGCCAACGGATCGGCGATCAAGCACTCGCCGCCGAGATGCTTGCTGGCATGAGCCACCAGGCCGCGCACGCCCGCAACGGCACGGTCTCGGTCGGACTGGCACAAGCCGCCCGTGATGCGGCAGCCGGCACTGGGTTCGCCGCCCTGGAATCCGAGACTGCAGTGATGGAAGCGCACGGCCTGGGCCCTGGTGCGCGACAAACGCGGCAGCGTCGCCGCGCTCCGGGACGCTGAGGAGGCGTTCAGTCGGGCGGAGGAGACTGACCATCCGCCGTGGCTCAGTTACTACGACGCCGCTTACCTCGCCGCCAAGATGGCCCACTGCATGCGCGAGCTCGGAGACCTCCGCGCCGCAGAACGTTTCGCCCGCCGGTCCCTTGAAATGAGCGCCGGGTACGACCGCGGGAAGCTGTTCAACACCGCATTGCTCGCTTCAATCCTCGCCGACCTATGGGAGATCGGCGAAGCGTGCGAGGTCGGACGCGAAGCCCTACGACTCGGCAGCAAGATGCAGTCAGCGCGGACCCGGCTCTACTTGCAGGACTTCGCCACTCGGCTCCGTCGGCACCAGGCCGTGCCCGCAGTGGCCGAGCTGGGCGACGAGCTTGCCGCGATGGGGATCAGCTTCGACGCTGCGCCAACAGCTTGAACAACGCGACCTGTGCGGCTGCGCCCGGGATCTCGCCCTGCTCGATGCGCTCGGGGATCTCGGCGAGGGGCACCCACTGGACGCATGCGGTCTCGTTGATGTCGGCTGGCTTGCCGGTGTCTTCGGCGCCCTCGGCGAGGAACAGCAGGTTCTCGAAGTCGGCGGTGCCTGTTATGGGCTGGAACGTGCCGAACGGCCGGATGGACCGAGGACGCCAACCGGTTTCTTCCTCGACCTCCCGGGCTGCGGTCAGCGCTGGATCTTCGTTTGGGTCGACGTAGCCGCCCGGGAGTTCCCACACCCATCGATTGAGGATGAACCGGTGCCGGTAGATCATCAGCACGTGATTTGAGTCGACGACCACCGTCATCGCTGCTTTGGGCATGCGCAACACGTACTGCTCGAACTTGATCCCGTCTGGTAGCTCGACGGACGCGATGCTCAGCTTGAGCCGTCGGGTGTCGTCGATGAGTCGTTCGCCATGGATGGTCCAGGTCGCCAGCGCGGGTGCGTTCGTCTCGTTCGCCACGGAGCGGAACGCTACCGGAACGCCGCGTGCGTCATCCATGACGGCGAGCGCCCCGGTTGTACCGAGCGGGCGCTTCCTTTGGGATTATCGCCGGCGTTTGGGTCACCACCTCCAGTAGTGCGGCGACGGAGTGATTACGTGATCACGTGCTGACAGCTGAACTTCTGCGGCGCAAGCCGAATCGCACACCATTCAAGTGATCATGATTCGGCGTGGCGATGCTTGACCGATGCCGGTGCGAGGGCCAGCTTCGAGGTATGGCCCGCTCACGCTCCGCCGAACCGCGAAGACCGGATCTACGGGTGGCTCGGGCGAAGCTGCCCGAGTCGCTCGGCGCCGTGGTCGACGGGTTCGAACGACATCTCGCTGCGGAACGTGGGTTGTCGGCGCACACCGTTCGTGGATACATCGGTGATGTTGTCTCGTTGCTGGCGTACCTGGCTGCCTCGGAGGACGGCGGAACCCTTGCTGTGCTGGATATTTCGGTCCTGCGGGAATGGCTTTCTGTGCAGCACGCGCGTGGCGTGAGCCGGGCGACGCTCGCCCGGCGGACCGCCTCGGCCCGTACCTTCACTGTGTGGGCGTTCCGCGGCGGGCTGTTGCCGGTCGACCCGGGGCCGCGGCTGGCGGTGCCGTCGAAGCGGCGGAAGCTGCCCGCGGTGCTGCGCGTTGACCAAGCGGGTTCGGCGATGCAGGCTTCTGCGGTGGGCGCGGAACAGGGGGATCCGGTGGCATTGCGGGACCACGCGGTGCTCGAACTGCTGTATGCCACCGGGGTTCGCGTCGCCGAGCTCTGCGGACTGGACGTCGACGACGTCGACCGCGAGCGCCGGCTGATCCGGGTGATCGGTAAAGGAGACAAAGAACGCGCCGTGCCCTTCGGCGTACCTGCGGATCAGTCGATCGGGCGCTGGCTTTCCGATGGCCGGCCGAAACTGGCCCGAGAATCGTCCGGTGCCGCATTGTTCCTGGGTGTCCGAGGTGGACGGCTCGACCCGCGCGCGGTGCGACGCACCGTGCACGACGCGGTCGGCGTGGTTTCCGGTGCGCCCGACGTCGGGCCACATGGGCTGCGTCACTCGGCTGCGACCCATTTGTTGGAGGGCGGCGCTGACCTCCGTAGCGTTCAGGAGTTGCTTGGTCACGCTACGCTCGCAACGACCCAGCTTTACACCCACGTGACCGTTGAACGGCTGAAGGCGATCCATGACCGAACTCACCCCCGTTCCTGACCAAGCCGGGGGCGACGCCGACACGGTGGCCGCGAGATCGACCTCGGTATCGGTGACCGCCCGTGACCAAGGCGGCTCGACCAACGGCCATGTCGGCGACCGCGCATCGTGGCGGAGGCTGTCCGTGGCGACCGCTGAGCCCGCCGCATCCGCCGATCCCGCCGATCCCGCCGCGTCCGCCGCGTCCGCCGATCCCACCGGATCCGCCGCGTCCGCCGCGTCCGCCGCGTCCGCCGCGTCCGCCGGGCCTGCCACCGGCGGGGAGCACCGCAGCGGCGACGAGGTCGAGGCCGGGATAGTCGCGTTGTGGCAGGCGTTCGGCAAGCGTCGCGACCAGGAACTGCGGGACCGGCTGGTGCTGCACTACGCCCCGTTGGTCAAGTACGTGGCCGGCCGGGTGGGCACCGGGCTGCCGTCGCACGTCGACGTCTCCGACCTGATCCAGTCCGGCATATTCGGGCTGGTCGACGCGATAGAGAAGTTCGAACCGGAACGCGGTCTGAAGTTCGAGACCTACGCGATGCAGCGCATCCGCGGCGCCATCCTCGACGACCTGCGCGCCCAGGACTGGGTTCCGAGGTCGGTGCGCAGCCGGGCCCGCGATGTGGAGCGGGCGCTGGAGCGCCTCGAGGCGAAGCTGCAGCGCACCGCGACCGATGCCGAGTTGGCCGGCGAGTTGGAGCTGTCCCTCGATGAGCTACGGGACCTGTTCGCGCAGCTGCAGATGACCAGCGTGATCGCGCTCGACGACCTGATCGGCGCGGGTCCGGCGCAGGCTTCGCTGGCCGAGACGCTGCCCGACGACCGGGCCGAGGACCCGGTGGCGGCGCTGGTGGACCGGGACAGCCGGCGCCAGCTGGCCGAGGCGGTGGAGCGGCTCAGCGAGCGGGACCGCGTGGTGGTCACCCTCTACTACTTCGAGAACCTGACCCTGGCCGAGATCGGCAAGGTGCTCGGCGTGACCGAATCGCGGGTCTGCCAGCTGCACACCCGCGCGGTCCTCCGCCTCCGCACCAAGCTCACCGAACAGGCCTGACCTGCTGCAGGCCGTTTTGGGGCTCGTTCTGCGCGGCGGTGCGGGTGGCGGGACATCAAGGTCACTTCTCACCGCAGCGGCTCCCCGGGTGATACCAGGGGAAAATCGACGTTTCGTCCTCCCCCGGAATCACCACGGATGCGACGTCACCGCCACGGTTTCAGCCGGACGTGGCCGAAGCCGAGCAGGCGTAGCGGGTCGAGGTAGTCCAGGCGCTGCCGGGCGCCCCAGTGCAGGCAGGCCCGGGGCGGTTCGGTGGTGCACCCCGGGTGGCCTGGCTCCAGATGCCCGATGGGCTGTCCCCGGGTGACCTGGTCGCCGACCGCGACCCCCGGCGCGACCGGCTCGTAGGTAGTGCGCAGGCCTCCGGCGTGCTCGATCGACACCAGGTTGCGGTCCACCATCCAGCCCGCGTAGACGACCATGCCGTCCCCAGCCGCCAACACCGGCTGGCCGACCTCTCCTGCGAGGTCGACCCCCCGGTGACCTGGGCCGAAGGTGTGCTCCGGGGCCTCGAACGGTCGCGCGACGGCAGGCGGCGGTGCCAGCGGCCAGCCGAACCGCGCGGCTACCGGCGGCGCTGGCTCCGGCGCAGCACGCGGTCGTGCTGACACCGCGGGTGGCGGCTCGGCGAGCGTTGCGGTGAGGCCCAGGGGCCCGGCGGCACTGCAGCAGATGAGGGCGGAGATCAACAGACGCATGGTGCAACCGTGGCCGAGGGTGGCCCCGGTGAACAGGGGGAAATCAAGATCTGTGGATAAACCCGGCGGCTGTGGACAACTCGCAGTCCACGATCGGGTCAGCCGGGGCGTCCAGTACACTGTCAGCGCGGTTTCGTGTCCGCACGGACCGACTTCGCGTGCCCGCACGCCCAGCTTGCGCAGGTAGGCCGACTTCGGGTCGGCCACCGGTTGGAACAGCATCGAGTTCGACGCTTCGGACGCTGCTGCTCCCGGCAGGGTACCGGCGCCCTCGCGGTCCCGAGCTCTTCGACGAGCCCGGGCGGGGGAGGCCGGGCGGGTGCCAGGGCGACGGGCCACCCGGTCCGTCGCGGCAACCGAATCGCGCGCCTACCGGCGCGCCCGACTCAAGAGGTGCGAATCTGGCCATGGCCGTCGTCACCATGAAGCAGCTGCTCGATAGCGGCGTGCACTTCGGGCACCAGACCCGGCGCTGGAACCCGAAGATGAAGCGCTACATCTTCACCGAGCGCAACGGCATCTACATCATCGACCTGCAGCAGACGCTGACCTACATCGACGGGGCCTTCGACTTCGTCAAGCAGACGGTCGCGCACGGCGGGACGATCCTGTTCGTCGGCACCAAGAAGCAGGCGCAGGAAGCGATCGCCGAGCAGGCTCTGCGGGTCGGCATGCCGTTCGTCAACCAGCGTTGGCTGGGTGGCATGCTCACCAACTTCCAGACCGTCCACAAGCGTCTGCAGCGTCTCAAGGAACTCGAGACCATGGAGCAGACCGGGGGCTTCGAGGGTCGCACCAAGAAGGAAATCTTGATGCTGACCCGCGAGAAGGACAAGCTCGAGAAGACCCTCGGCGGTATCCGCGACATGAGCAAGGTGCCCAGCGCCGTGTGGATCGTGGACACCAAGAAGGAACACATCGCCGTCGGCGAGGCCCGGAAGCTGGGCATCCCGGTCGTCGCGATCCTGGACACCAACTGCGACCCGGACGAGGTCGACTACCCGATCCCGGGCAACGACGACGCGATCCGCTCCGCCGCCCTGCTGACCCGCGTGGTCGCCGACGGTGTCGCCCAGGGCCTGATGGCCCGCAGTGGCCGCACCAACGGTGCCCCGGAGGGCGAGGAGAAGCCGGCCGGTGGCGAGCCGCTGGCCGAGTGGGAGAAGGAACTGCTGGCCGGCTCCGGTCAGGCCACCGAGGCCACCGAGGCCACCGAGGGCGGCGAGCAGGCCGCGCAGTCCTGAGTCCGCTTGCCGCGCGCCGGTCACGCGGTCGGCGCGCGGCGCGGTCCGGCTACCCGCCAGGCAACCTGGTGGGTGCCATCCGGGCCGGGTTCGCATCCCCACTGAGCTGGTTGAAAGCCACAGGACGCGGCCCGGCCGATGTCTGCAAGACCTTCGAAGCTGCGTACTAAGAGGGACGGATAACGCACGATGGCGAACTTCAGTGCGGCCGACGTCAAGCGTCTTCGCGAGCTGACCGGCGCCGGCATGATGGACTGCAAGAAGGCTCTTGAGCAGGCCGACGGCGACTTCGACAAGGCCGTCGAGAGCCTGCGCATCAAGGGCGCCAAGGACGTGGGCAAGCGCGCCGAGCGCGCCACCGCCGAGGGCCTGGTCGCCGCCGATGGCGGCGTGCTGATCGAGCTGAACAGCGAGACCGACTTCGTCGCCAAGAACGACGAGTTCATCGAGCTGGCCAGCAAGGTAGTCGCCGCGGTCCAGGCCGCCGGTGCCGCCGACCTGGAAGCCGCCCTGGCGGCCCCGCTGGACGGCAAGACCGTCTCCGAGGTCATCCAGGAGCTGTCCGCCAAGATCGGCGAGAAGCTGGAGCTGCGCCGCGTCGCCAAGTTCGACGGCGAGGTGGCCACCTACCTGCACCGCCGGTCCGCGGACCTGCCCCCGGCGGTCGGCGTGCTGGTCGAGTACACCGGTGACAACGCCGACGCTGCGCGGGGTGCCGCGATGCAGATCGCCGCGCTCAAGCCGAAGTACCTCAGCCGCGACGACGTCCCGGAGGACATCGTCGCCAACGAGCGGCGCATCGCCGAGGAGACCGCGAAGGCCGAGGGCAAGCCGGAGAAGGCGCTGCCGAAGATCGTCGAGGGTCGCCTGAACGGGTTCTTCAAGGAGAACGCCCTGCTCGACCAGCCGTCCGTGCAGGAGAGCAAGAAGACCGTCAAGGCCCTGCTCGACGAGGCCGGCGTGACCGTCACCGGATTCGCCCGGTTCGAGGTCGGCCAGGCCTGACCGGTCGCTGTTCGGCGGCACGCCGGGCGGCATCGCAGGTTCACCGGCTGAGCTGAACCAGTCGCGGTCGCCAGCCACGGCACCAGCGCCCCGCCTTCATTCGCAAGGCGGGGCGCTTTCGCAAGATCGCGGCGCCTAGCGCGGCGTCGTTGCCGGCGGGCGGACCAATCCGCGCAAACTTCAAGCCACATCGAACCTCGCGGGAGGAACCAGTGACCGACGGCCCAGCGAAGCGCGGCTACAGCCGGGTGCTGCTCAAATTGGGCGGCGAGATGTTCGGCGGGGGCAGCGTCGGGATCGACCCGGACGTCGTCGGCACGGTCGCCCGGCAGATCGCCGAGATCGTCGCCGGCGGGGTCGAGGTGGCCATCGTGATCGGCGGCGGCAACTTCTTCCGCGGCGCCGAACTGCAGCAGCGCGGCATGGAACGCGCGCGCGGTGACTACATGGCGATGCTGGGCACCGTGATGAACTGCCTGGCGCTGCAGGACTTCCTGGAGCGCGAGCACGGCATCGACACCCGGGTGATGACCGCGATCACCATGGGGCAAGTCGCCGAGCCGTACATCCCACGGCGCGCGATGCGGCACATGGAGAAGGGCCGCGTGGTCATCTTCGGTGCCGGCACCGGCATGCCGTACTTCTCCACCGACACCACCGCGGCGCAGCGGGCGTTGGAGATCGGCTGCGAGGTGGTGCTGATGGCCAAGGCGGTCGACGGCGTCTACACCGCCGACCCGAAGACCACCCCGGACGCGAAGCTGTTCGACAGCATCACGCACCGCGAGGTGCTGGAACGCGGGCTGAAGGTCGCCGACGCGACCGCCTTCAGCCTGTGCATGGACAACCACATGCCGATCCTGGTGTTCAACCTGCTGGAAGAAGGCAACATCGCCCGCGCTGTCGGCGGTGAGAAGATCGGCACGCTGGTCAGCACCCCGGACGCTCCGTCGGCCTGAGGGTGCTGGATCCTGATCTGCGGCGGGCCCGCACTGGGGCGACGCTGCGCAGCAGGCGACACTACGAATGTCCACCGGTCGGCAGACTTAAGGAGCAGCCGTGATCGACGAAGCTCTTCTCGAAGGCGAGGAGAAGATGCAAAAAGCGGTGGAGGTGGCCAAGGACGAGCTGGCCACCGTCCGCACCGGCCGCGCGAACCCCGCGATGTTCTCGGGCATCGTCGTCGACTACTACGGTTCGCCGACGCCGTTGAACCAGCTCGCCAGCGTCTCCGTGCCGGAGGCGCGGCTGGTGGTCATCAAGCCCTACGATGCCAGTCAGCTGGCGGCCATGGAGAAGGCCATCCGCGACTCCGACCTCGGCGTGAACCCGTCCAACGACGGCCAGCTCATCCGGGTGGCGATCCCGCAGATGACCGAGGAACGTCGCAAGGAGATGGTCAAGCTCGCCAAGCACAAGGGCGAGGAAGGCAAGATCACCCTGCGGGGCATCCGCCGCAAGGTGAAGGAAGAGATCGACCGGATTGTCAAGGACGGCGAGGCCGGCGAGGACGAGGGCACTCGCGGTGAGAAGGAGTTGGAGAACCTCACGCACCGCTATGTCGCCCAGATCGACGAGCTGGTCAAGCACAAGGAAGCAGAGCTGCTAGAGGTCTGAGTGGTGACGGCCGGCCAATGCGAAGGTGAGTCCGGAATGTCCGCTGGCAGCCCGGACCCGCCTTCGCGTGCTTCCCGGGCCGGACGCGATCTCCGTGCCGCCATCGGCGTCGGGGTAGTGCTCGGTGCCGCGATCATCCTTTCCCTGCTGATGGTGCGGTTCGTCTTCATCGGCATTGTGGCCGCCGCGGTGGCGGTGTCCACCGTCGAGTTGGCCAGCGCGCTCAAACGCGGGGCCGACATCCGCATCTCGCTTGTCCCGGTGCTGGTTGGTGGGCAGGCCATGCTGTGGCTGTCGTGGCCCTTCGGGCTGCGCGGGACGCTGGTGGCGTTCGTGATAACCGTGCTGGCATGCCTGGCGTGGCGGTTCCGGCACGGCGTGGACGGCTACGTTCGGGACGTGACCGCATCGGTGTTCACCGCGGCCTACGTACCGCTGTTCGCCGCGTTCGCGGCGATGCTGGTGCGGCCGGAGGACGGCGCGTTCCGGGCCTTGTGCTTCATGATCGGTGTCGTCGCTTCGGACACCGGCGGCTACGCGTTCGGCGTGCTGTTCGGCAAGCATCCGATGGCACCGAAGATCAGCCCGAAGAAGTCCTGGGAGGGCTTCGGCGGCTCGATGCTGGTCGGTGTAGTGGCCGGCGTCCTCTCGGTGACGTTGATGCTCGACGGTCAGTGGTGGCAGGGCGCGCTGTTCGGGGCTGCCCTGGTATGCACTGCGACGCTGGGCGATCTGATGGAGTCGCTGATCAAGCGCGATCTCGGCATCAAGGACATGGGCAACCTCCTGCCCGGGCACGGCGGCCTGATGGACCGGATGGATTCCCTGCTGCCGTCGGCCGCGCCCGCCTGGATGATGCTCTTCTGGCTGATCCCGACCTGAGGAACCCGCTGCACGGCTCAGGGGTGCGCAATTTCAATGGAAATCGGACCTTGACCTTCGATTTCCATTGAAATTGCGTCAACGCTCGGTGCCGGGTACCTGGGGGCGGTCGGTTGCGCCGCTTCGAAGACGACGGACTAACCGGTTCAAGGACAGTGATGCGAACCTGGCGTAAGCCGGCCCGGCCGCAGGTGAGGCCGAGCCCGAACATCTGGCATTGGCCGGAGCTCTTCGAGATCGAGAACCGAGCACAGGACTCCACCGGCGCGCTGTGGCGGGCGTTGCGGGAGCGCTGCGAGTGGGCCGGTCGCGACGTGGTCGACATCGGCTGCGGCGACGGCTTTCACCTGCCGTTGTTCGCGGCCACGGCCCGGACGGTGATCGGCGTCGAACCGCATCCGCCGCTGGCCGAACGGGCCCGCGGCCGACTGGCCGGAACCCCTGGTGTGGATGTCAGGGTCGCGCCTGCCCAGCAGTTGCCGCTCGCCGACGCCAGCGTCGACCTGGTGCACGCCCGCACCGCGTACTTCTTCGGTCCCGGCTGCGAGCCGGGCCTGGCGGAGGCGGAGCGGGTGCTCCGCCCGGGCGGGATCATCGCGATCGTCGATCTCGACGCGTCCCGCCCGCCGTACGGGGACTGGATGCGGGCGGATGCTCCGCAGATCGATCCGGCTGCGATCGAGTCGTTCTTCCAGCGCCACGACTTCGACAGCACCCCGGTGGACACCCTGTGGCGCTTCGACGACCGGCAAACCCTCGAAGCGGTGCTGGGCATCGAGTTCTCGGCGGAGGTCGCCGCCCGCGCGGCCCGTGAGACGCCCGGCCGAACGATCCCGGTCGGTTACCGCCTCCGCACCCGCCGCAAGCCGACGGGCCTGTTGCGCGCCTGAGAGCCTGTCGGCGAAGCCGTCCGCGCCTTTGGAAGCGGCGTAGCCGCTTGCATTCACCTTGCCAAGACGACCATCGGCGGGTTCTGAGAGGTTTTCTGGCGAGGACGGCCCCTCCGCCGCGTATTGGACATACATCAGGAGGGGCACCCGCAGTCCAGGGAACCGCTCTCAGGTTCCGCTAAGCGACCACCCACCCAGACCATTCACCAACAGGCGCTGAGCGGTGGGCTCGCGAGTTCGCGTCGAGGTGAGCAGGTGCGCGGGTCACTCCCCGGTGCGCTGGGCGGTGTCCATGATGAAGAACGTGGCTCCCACGACGTCCTGGAGCAGGGCGAGCCGGCCGTACGGGGAATCGGACGGTTCGCGCAGCACCTTGCCGCCCAGCTCCACCGCTTTCGCCGCTGCGGCGTCGGTGTCGTTGTCGGGGTTGACCTGGAAGTACAGCTGCCAGTGCGCGGGCACGTCCGCGGGCAGTGCCGAGCTGGTCTCGAAGCGGCCCACGGTCGGCAGGTCGCCGACGTACCAGACCGTGTAGTCGAAGCCGTCGCCCGGCTCGCCGATCTGCTCCTGCCGGTAGCCCAGTAGTTCGGCGTAGAAGGGATCGGCGGTAGAACCGTCACGGGTGTGCAGCTCCGCCCAGCAGAGCATGCCCGCGTGGTCGCGGCCGAAGGTGCCGTTGGGCGGCGCTTCCCACAGTCCGATGGTCGCGCCGGATGGATCCTCGGCGACCAGGAACGTCTCGTCGGCGGGCGTTTCCGTCGGCGGGACCAGCACCTTTCCGCCGAGCGCGCGGATGCGCTCCACCGCTCGGCGCGCCGAGCCGCACTCCAGGTACAGCGTCCAGGCGGTCGGCTCATCGGTCTCCGGCAGCAGCAACCCGGCGACCGGCTTGTGCTCCTTCAGCGCGATGTTGTAGTCCGGGCGCTGGATCCAGCGCCAGCCGAGCAGGCCGGTGTAGAAGTCCCTGGTGTCGGCGACGTCGTGGGTGGCCAGATCCACCCAGGCAGGCTCACCCAATGCGATGGCCATCGCTGCTCCTTCGAAGCGCACGCCGCAGAGGCGGTCAATGGTCGGTTACCTCAGGGTGACCGTTGCGCCGGTCCGGAAAACCCGCGTGGCGGATCAAGCCGGTTCGGCCGCGCGGGGGCGTTATTGTTCGGTGCCTTTTCCGCAATGCGAACACCCCCGAATGACGGCTTGATACTGGACGGTCCGCGTGATCGACTAGTGGCGGTGACTCAGCGTGCGTAATCGCATGCCGGAGAACCCGATCGAAGCACGCACCAGGGTTACAGGAGCAGCCATGGCCAACCGCGCGGCGAAGCCGGTCACCGCGGGCCTGAGCCGGCTTGCGCAAATCGACCGCCACGAGCGGGCCCGCATCATCCAGCAGCTCTGCCACCAGTACCCGGCGTTCCGGTCGATGCTGAGGCAGGTGACCATCGCCCGCGGGGTGGCCTTCGCGTCCGGACTGATGCTCGCCCTCGCGGTGATGTTCCTGGTCCAGGGCGCTTCCGTGTGGTGGGTGTCCGGTCTCGTGTTCGCCGGTCTCGCCGGGTTCTGCTACGTCGCGGTGGCTCTCACCGACAGCCGGTTCGACCTGCTGCTGGCGGTGCTGGGCGCACACCACACCGACGAGCTGCACGGCCGACTGGTGACCGAGCAGATCTACGGCGACGATCCGCCCGCGGATCCGCTGGAGCGGCCGGCGTCGCGAGCGGTCGCATCCCGCACGGTCGCCTCCCGGCTCACCACCGAGGGGTTGTGAACTGTTCGGTGGAATGTGTCAAAGCGTTGGGGAATGTGCTGGTTCGGTAGATCGCGGGGATTGTCGGTGCCCGCCGATACTGTGCCCGGTGATGAGCGTGGTGTTGCAGGCATACCGGTTCGCGTTGGACCCGAACCCTGTGCAAGAGGCCGGGTTGCGGTCGCATTGTGGTGCGCAGCGGTTCGCGTTCAACTGGGGGCTGGGCAAGGTAAAAGCCAACTGTGAGCAGCGGAAAGCTGAAGCCTCGTACGGCCTGGACGGTGACGAGTTGACGCCACCGGTGGGCTGGTCGGCCTACGGCCTGCGTAAAGACTGGAACCAGGCCAAGGACACGGTTGCGCCGTGGTGGCAGGAGAATTCGAAGGAAGCGTACTCGTCCGGGCTGTCGAACCTCGCGACGGCGCTGAAGAACTGGGGCGACTCGAAGAAGGGCAAGCGCAAGGGCCGCAAGCTCGGGTTCCCGAGGTTCAAGGGCAAGCGCAGCGGGTTGTCGTGCCGGTTCACCACCGGCAGCTTCGGTCTCGCTGACCACGACCGGCGCCATGTGAAGCTGCCCCGCATCGGGGTGGTGCGCACCCACGAGTCCACCCGGAAACTCGCGCGGCGCGTCGACACGGGTGCCGCGCGGATCCGCTCGGCGACGGTGTCGTATCGGGCCGGACGGTGGTTTGTGTCGTTCTCGGTGGAGATCACCCGCAACGATCCCGCCCCCGCCCAGCCCGGTGTGACGGTGGGTGTGGATCTCGGGATCAAGTCCCTGGCCGTGCTCTCGACCGGTGAAGTGATCGACAACCCGAAACACCTCGAAGTCGCCCTGCGTGAGTTGCGGAGGTTGCAGCGGCAAGCCTCCCGGCGCACTGGCCCAGACCACCGTAGCGGAAAGAAGCCGTCGAACCGGTGGCGCAAAACCCAAGCCCGCATCGCCACGCTGCACACCACAGTCGCCAATGCGCGCCGCGATGGGCTGCATAAGCTCACCACCTGGCTGGTGCGGACCTTCGGTGCGATCGTGCTGGAAGACCTCAACGTTGCGGGCATGACCCGCAACCGCCGCCTGACGCGGCAGGTCGCGGGTGTCGGCATGGCCGAACTCCGACGCCAGGTCGAGTACAAAGCCTCCTGGGCCGGGCTGCGCGTGCACATCGCGTACCGGTGGTATCCCAGCTCTAAAACGTGCTCGGACTGTGGTGCGGTGAGAACCAAGCTGCACCTGTCCGACCGTATCTTCACCTGCCCGTCCTGCGGGATGAGCATGGATCGCGACCTCAACGCGGCCCACAACCTCGCCAACCTGGTTGACGCCACGACGTCCTCCCCGAGTTGCGGGGCGACGGAAAACGAGCCCGATGGAAACCCACACAAGACCCGCACCACGCGGGCAGCGGATATCGCCACGGGAAGACCCGCACCGAACAGCGCGGGCCAACGTCGACACCGCAAGGTGCCGACTCACGACACGCTTTCACACGTTTCGTGAACGGTCACCGGTGCACGCTGATCGATAGCGCCGCCGCGATCTCGTTGCCCACGAAGTGGGTTTCGTCCTGCGGCGGCTCGCCGACGCGCACCACCAGCGGCCCGCCGAAGGGCTTGCGCTCCACGATCTCGATCCGCGAGCCCAGTGTCATGCTGTGTTCGGTGAGGTAGCGCAGCAGCTCCGAATCGGTGTCCCAAACCCGCGCGATGGTGCCGATCGTGCCGGGCTCGACCTGGTCCAGCAGCAGCGTCGCGGGTTTCTCCACGGTGCCTTCGGCGGTCGGGATCGGGTCGCCGTGCGGATCACGGGTGGGGTTGCCGAGCTTGGCGGCGATGTGCGCGACCAGTTCGTCGGACACCGCGTGCTCCAGCGCGTCGGCTTCCCGGTGCACCTCGTCCCAGCTGTAGTCGAGCTCCACGACCAGGAACAGCTCGATCAGCCGGTGCCGGCGCAGCACGTCGCAGGCCAGCCGCCGGCCCTCCGGGGTCAGCTCGACGCTGCGGTAGCGGACGTGGGTGACCAGGCCGAGCTGCGCCAGCTTGTTGATCATCCCGGACACCGACGAAGGGCTCAGGCCGAGCCGCTGGGTCAGGGTGGCGTTCGTGACGGGCACGCCCCGTTCGCTGAGCCCGTAGATCGCCCGGAGGTAGTCCTCGACGGACGGCGAGGGGCGCTCGGCCATACTCGTCATACTTTCACGATACGGGCGACCGCCAGCCGATGAACGAAGCGTGTGCCTCGCGTGTCCGCATGGCATCGCCCGGCCGCCAAGGTCGTTCCGCGCCGTGGGACACTGGTGGGCGCTATGTCTGCGACTTCCCTTCCACTCGTCTTCGATGCCCCGCGCCGTGGCATGCCGCCGCGGCACCTCGCCGACCTCTCCGCCGACGAACGGCGCGCCGCGGTGACCGAGCTGGGGGAGAAGCCGTTCCGCGCCAAGCAGCTCGCGCACCACTACTTCGGCAGGCTCAACGCCGACGTGGAGTCGATGACCGACATCCCGGCGGCCAGCCGCGCGAAGCTCGCCGAACACCTGCTGCCGCCGCTGCTGAACCCGGTCCGGCACCTGAACACCGATGACGGCACCACCCGCAAGACGCTCTGGCGCGCGCACGACGGCACGCTGCTGGAAAGCGTGCTGATGCGGTACCCGGACCGCGCGACCGTGTGCATTTCGAGCCAGGCCGGCTGCGGGATGGCGTGCCCGTTCTGCGCCACCGGACAGGGCGGGCTGCAGCGCAACCTGTCGACCGCGGAGATCGTCGACCAGGTGCGTTCGGCCGCGGCGGCGATGCGCGACGGCGAGGTCCAGGGCGGGCCCGGTCGGCTGTCCAACGTCGTGTTCATGGGCATGGGCGAGCCGCTGGCCAACTACCGACGGGTGATCAACGCGGTGCACCGGATCTGCGACCCGGCGCCGGAGGGGCTGGGCCTCTCGCAGCGGTCGGTCACCGTGTCCACGGTCGGGCTGGCGCCCGCCATCAAGAAGATGACCGCTGAGAACCTGCACGTCACGCTCGCGGTGTCGCTGCACACCCCGGACGACGAGCTGCGCGACACGCTGGTGCCGGTGAACAACCGCTGGAAGGTCGCGGAGGTGCTGGAGGCGGCCCGCGGCTACGCCGACCACACCGGGCGCCGGGTGTCGATCGAGTATGCGCTGATCCGCGACATCAACGACCAGCCGTGGCGCGCGGATCTCCTCGGCAAGCTGCTGCACCGCCACCTCGGGTCGTTCGCGCACGTCAACCTGATCCCGCTGAACCCGACGCCGGGCAGCAAGTGGGACGCCAGCCCGAAGCCGGTGGAGCGGGAGTTCGTCCGCCGGGTTCGTGAAGCGGGTGTCCCGTGCACGGTCCGGGACACCCGAGGCCAGGAGATCGCGGCGGCCTGCGGCCAACTCGCCGCCGAAGGCTGATTCTTCCGGAGTGAAGGGCACCTTTCATTCCAAACGGTCTCGTCACGTTTCGCTGCTGGTCAGAGCCGGGTGTGGATGGTCTTGTCGCGTACAATTCGCGGTGGCGGGTGGAAGAAACTCCTCGGCACCCTGCTCACAGCTGCCGTGTCCTTCGGCGTGCTCAACCGTTCCTAAAGTTTCAGTGAATCTCTAGGAGTCCACCGTTACCGGCGGACGGTCCCCGTCTTGCCCGCGTGGACGCAGTGCGGGGTGGACGCTTCCCAGCCACCTGCCCGCCTGCGCGGGTCTTCCGGTCCGCTCCACGTCCTTTCGACCCATTCGGGTCTGGGTTTCCGGCCACTCCGGCACCCATCATGATGTCCTCGGCCAGTGTGGCGAGGTTGTGTGCGGCATTCAGGTCACGGTCGATGACCAGGCCGCACGCGGTGTGTCGCAGCGAAACACCCGGTCCGAGAGGCGTAGCTTGGCTTTCACCACACCACAGGCCGAACATGTTTTGCTGGACGGAAACCACCGGTCAGCGACAACCAGCCGGCCGCCGTGCCAGCTGGTTTTGTAGTCGAGTTGCCTCCTGATCTCGGCGAACCCGGCATCGCTGATGGCGCGCGCTCACTTCCGGTTGGCCAACATCCCTGACACGCCCAGGTCTTCGACCACCACGGTGCCGATGTGGGCGGCGAGTCCGGTAGTGAGCTTGTGGATCCCGTCGCGCCGCAGGTTGGTCACGCGGTGGTGGATTCGGTTGCGACGCCGGTTGGCACGTTTCCACCGATTCGACGCCTTCTGTCCCGTACGTTTGCCCGGTCCTTGCCGACGCGACACCGCGCGAGACCACCTGCGCAGCTTTTTCTGAGCCTTGCGCAGGTGTTCCGGGTTGCCCACGGACCCCTGCTCGTCGGTGACACCCGGAACTGGTCGCGAGCACACCGCGAGGTGCGAGATCCCGAGATCCACTCCCACGGTCGCGGCAGGATCAGCGGGTTTCGTCTCGCTGCGTTGGACTTCGCAGGTGAAAGCGACGAACCAGCGTCCACCCTCGAACCGCACAGTGGCCGACAAGATGCGTGCGGTTCCCGTTTCGATACGCCGGGCGAGCTTGCGGGTGGACTCGTGCGTCTTGAGCGTCCCCAGCCTGGGAAGTGTGACGTGGTGCCGGTCCGGTTCGATGCGGATGGTTCCGGTGGTGAACCGCACTGACAATGCTGACCGGTGCTTGGACTTGAACCGCGGAAACCCGACCTTTCGGCCCACGCGCTTGCCGCTGCGGGAGTCGTTCCAGTTCTTCAACGCACGAGCCAGGTTGTCCAGTCCGGTGTTGTAGGACTCTTTGGAGTTTTCCGGCCACCACGGAGCCACCTCGTCCTTGGTGGCGTTCCAGGCGCGCCGAAGACCAGCCAGGGACCAGTTCAACGACGGCGTGAGCTGATCTTCGCCGATGCCGTAGGTGCGTTCGGCGGTGCGCTGGTCCAGGTTCGCCTTCACCCCAGCCAACGCCCAGTTGTAGGCCACCCGCGCCGCCCCGCAGTGCGACAACACCGCACGCTCCTGCATGGGCGTGCGGCCTGCTCGGTGCCTGCTTCGGTCCCGTCGGCAGGGGCGAGACCGCCTACGCCAAGCGTCTGCTGCCCCTGCTGAACCGCGAGCACCTGCTACTGGTCGACCGGGGCTTCGACAGCAACGCCTTCCTCGCACAGGTCGCCGCCACCGGCGCGCAGTTCCTGGCCCGCTGCAAGTCCACCCGCCGCGCGGCGATCGACGCCGGATGCGCCTCCATCCCGCAGCCTGGCCCGAGCCGGTCGTCACCCGCGACGGCGGCAGCGGATGACACGATCAGCGGCGCATACCCCCAGATTCCCTGGTAGGGCAGGTGCACTTTCAACAACGCCAGACTGTTGTTGATCCGCCAAACCGAGCTTGGTCACCAGTCGGTGCACCGCCGCGATCCCGCCGAAGCACGTGGCGTCGACGTTCCCGCCGATCTCGTAGCTCACCGTGCCCGAGTGCAGCATCGGCTTGGACTGCGCGCCCCAGTGTCCCGCACGTGCATGCCGGGCCGCCACCTTGCGCCGTCGGCGTGCCGCGTTCCGCCGACTCTGCTCGTGCGGTATCTTCTTCATTACAAAGGCCTTTCCTCTTGGGCTGCGTTGGAGTCGCAAACCCAAGCAGGATAAGGCCTTTGCCTTATCTCAGGCCGGATCTACCCACCCGACACGCTTGATGAAGGGCTAGGCTACAGCGGCAGAGGCAATCCTCTCGCCAGCAACGGGAGATTCAGGCAATCCGCGAAGGCACTTTCGGGTAGACCGAGAGATCCACCCTTCTTCTCCTTGAGTCCGCCGCATAGCTTTTCACCGCAACCGCCCCGAGCGTGAGGGAAATCATCTAGATCGACGGCGGAATCCACAGTGGAGATAGTTTCTGCCGGTCTCGGACACCGCGCCGCGGGCGGGAACGTGCAGATACGCGCCGGAGAAGAGGAGAACGACCGTGGCTGACGTAGTGGAATCAACCGACTCGTTGGAAGACTTACGTCCGCTACCGCACCCTCGAATCAAGCGCCAGGGTCAGGTCGAACAAGGTGTGGAGCCCCTGTCGCGGCTACCGGCCGAGGACCTCGACACCCTGCTGATGATCCGTCACTTCGAACTGGCCGTGCTGGAACTGTTCTCGCAGGGTCTGCTGCACGGCACCACGCACACCTGCCTCGGACAGGAGTACATTCCCGTCGCGCTCTACGCACTGCTGGACGAGGGCGACTACGTCTTCAGCAACCACCGCGGGCACGGCCACTACCTGGCCCGCTTCCGGGACCCGCACGGCCTGCTGGCGGAGATCATGGGGCGCGAGGGCGCCGTGTGCCACGGGGTGGGCGGCAGCCAGCACATCTACCGCGACCGCTACCTGTCCACCGGCGTACAGGGCGAGAGCCTGCCGGTGGCCGCGGGTGTCGCCCTGCACCTGCGACGGGCCGAGCCCGGACGGATCGCGGTGGTGCACATCGGCGACGGCACGTGGGGCGAAGGCGCGGTGTACGAGGCGCTCAACATGGCCCAGTTGTGGCGGCTGCCCCTGCTGGTCGTGGTCGAGAACAACAAGATCGCCCAGTCCACTCCGACCGAGCGGCAGATGGCCGGCACCATCCAGGCGCGCGCGGCGGCCTTCGGCATCCGGCACCACCACGTCACCTCTCATGATGTCGCCCGGGTGCGCCGGGAGTTGTCCGGCGTGATCGACGACATCCGCACCCAACACCAGCCCTTGGTGGTGGAGTTCACCACGAACCGCGTGGGCCCACACAGCAAGGGAGACGACTCCCGCCCCGCCGAGGTGATACGGCACGCGGCCGTGCACGACTGGTACCACCGGTACGAGGAGCAGCACCCAGAGCATTTCGCCGTGGCGGACCGGAGCCAGCGACTGGCGATCGCCGAGGTCGTGCGCGAGGTCCAGGCCCGCCCCGCGTCCCGCTGGGAGCACTCATGACCAGGCCGGAGCGGGTGATCGGCAACCTCAACCGGGCCCTGCACACGCTCCTCGACAACGATCCCCGCGCCTACGTCATCGGCGAGGACATCGCCGACCCGTACGGCGGCGCCTTCAAGGCCGCCCGGGGCCTGTCGGACCGCCACCCGGAACGGGTGATCTCCTCGCCGATCAGCGAGGGCGGCATCGTGGGCGTCGCCGCCGGGCTCGCCCTGACCGGCAACCACCCGGTCGTGGAAATGATGTTCTCCGACTTCGCCGCCCTCGCCTTCGACCAACTCCTGAACTTCGCCAGCAAGTCCGTGTCGATGTACGGCCGCACCGTTCCGATGAGCATGGTGGTCCGCTGCCCCACCGGCGGCAACCGGGGCTACGGGCCGACCCACAGCCAGAGCCTGCAGAAGCACTTCATCGGCATCCCCGCGCTCAGCCTGCACGAGATATCGCCGTTCCACGACAACGCGGACGTCCTCACCACCATGCTCTCCCGCGAGCAGCCGTGCGTGCTGTTCGAGGACAAGACGCTCTACACCCGCACGATGCACCAGGGCGGGGTCGTCGACGACCTCTTCCGGTACGAGCTGCTCGACGACCCGAGCCGGACCGCGCGCGTGTTCCCCGTGGACTGCGCTGACCCAGACTGGATCATCCTGGCCCCCGGGGGCCTGGTCGAGCGAGCCGTCGCCGCCATGCGCACCCTGCTGCTGGAGGAGGAAGTCACCTGCGAACTCCTGGTGCCCTCCCGGCTCTACCCGTTCACCGTCGAACCGCTGCTCGCGACGGTGTCCCGCGCCCGCCGCATCTGTGTCGCAGAGGACAGCGCGGCAGACGGCACCTGGGGCGAAATGCTCGCCCAGCAGCTGCATGAGCACCTGTGGCGACGGCTGGCTCGCCCCGTACTGCTGCTCAGTGCCCAACCGAGCGTCATCCCCACCGCCGCCCACCTGGAGCACACCGTCCTGCTCCAGGCGACCGCACTCCGCCGCGCCCTCACGGAGGCTTCCCAGTGATCAGCGTCAAGCTGCCCACCCTCAACACCAACGACGCCAGCTACGTCTTGGTCGAATGGCTCGCCGAACACGGCGCACGCATCAAGAAAGGGCAGCCGCTGGTGGTGATCGAGACCTCCAAGGCCCAGGAAGAGATCGACAGCACCGCCGACGGCATCCTGCACACCCTCCTCGCAGGCGGCGCTGACTGCCGCCCCGGTCAGACCGTCGCCCACCTCTTCGCCTCGGAGGACGAACGCCATGCCTACCTCTCCGCACCGGCCGTCGACCCCACCGCACGGCCGGAGTCGGCAACCGATGCCGGCCTGACGCTCACCAACGCGGCGCGCGCCCTCGCGGACCAGCACGGCCTGACCGACAACGAACTGCGCGGACTGGGCCGCACCGTGATCCGCGCAGCCGACATCGAAGCGCTGCTGCCACGCCCCGCGCAAGCCGGTGCCCCCACCGACCGGCAACTGTCGGCGCAGCAGCGGGCGGTGGGCGCCGTGGTCACCGAGTCGATGCGCACCATCCCGGCCGCCTCCGCCTACGCCAAGGTCGACGTCGGCCAGGCTCAGGACCTCGCCCGGCAACTGCGCCAGCGCACCGGCAGCTTCGTCTCCCTGCTCGGCCTCCTCATCAAGTCGGTGGCAGACCAACTCCCGGCGCACCCAAGCCTGTTCACCCGGCTCCTCGACGACGGCACCATCCAGCCCGCCCCCTGCGCACACGTCGCGGTGGCCGTGGACGCCGGAAAGGGCCTGTACACCCCGGTCGTACACAACACCGCCGCGCTGAGCGTCGCCCGGATCGCCGACGTGATAACAGGATTCCGCGACAAAGCCGTCCGCGGCACTTTCCGAACCGACGAGCTCACCGGCGCCAACATCTTGATCGCTCCGCACACCGCCGAAGGTGTGGTCTTCGCCACCCCCATCGTCTTCCCCGGCCAGACCTGCGCGCTCTCCCTGGGCGGCATCGACGAACAGCTCGTCCTGGACCAGCGGGGCAGGCCGGAAGTCCGCCGGTTCACGTACCTCGGTCTGGTCTACGACCATCGCGTGGTCAACGGCCGCGACGCGATGGCCTTCCTTGGCGACCTCAAACAAGCACTGGAGACACCAGCCGCCCTCGCGGCCGGTACCGAAGGCGACGAGGACGCGCCAAAGAAGGCGTGCGAGCCCCCGACCTGACAGGGGGGCCTCCACGCGCGGCGCGGCAGCCGGAGCACGGCGTCCGCAGCCCACTCCTCGGCATACGACTGCGGGTGCCGGGGAAGTGATCGCTGCCTATGCACCCACTTGGTCCCCGGCGGCGGGCCGAGCGTGCGCCCGTAGTCGCGTGGAGCAGGTGGCGCCGGTCCCCTATGAGGTGCGGTCCAGCGGTCGGGCCGGCAGGTTTGTATCCAGTGCTCCATGAAGGAGTTCATTCACGGCATTCGGATGCCGCTGGTGACGACAGTGATCCCGTCGAAGGACTGAGTGTGCGGCTGGTCCGGTCAGTCAGCTTTCGGCTGTCAGCTGCCACGAACTAGGGCTCTGTCGCAATTTGCGTGATCAACTTTCTGGTGGCCGGATCTTGGGGATCATGTCGTGAGCAGGATGCGCTTGCGTAGTAGGTCCAGTTTGGCCCGCCCGAAGGACTGCCTTTTCAGGTATTTCGCCCTGTTCACGGCCCCTTCCGTTGGGCCGTTGCTCCAGGTGAGGGTGAGCCCGGCGGTGACCGCGGCCAGATCTTGGCGGAGGCCGTTGACGAACGAGCGTAGAGCGGGCAGGTCGTCAGTGCGGACGCGGTCCATCCAGTCGGGCAGCAGATCGCCGCGCAGGTCGCGGATCATGCTGGCGAACGCGCCGACGTGGCGGCGGGTGGCCTCCAACTCGGGGCAGCGGGCCAGGACGGCCTTGAGTCGTTGCCCGTCGTCGTCCGGGAGGTTGTCGGGGTCGCGCATGATCCAGCCGACGACCTCCCGGATCTTCGGCGGCCTCGGCGCAGACTCGGGGGCTTTGCCGGTGGAGCGGAAGGGACGCAGGTAGCGATAGACGGTCTGAGCGCTGCCACCGTAGCCCTGCTCGCGGATCTCGCGGACCAACTGGGAGACGTTGACGCAGCCCTCGTTGCACCGCTGGTGCAGGTAGGGCTTGTATTCGTCCAATAAGGACGCACGGGAGGCGGACTTGGCGAGGAGTTCTTCGACGCTGCCGGCCTGGAAGTATCGGCGCGCGGTCTTGCGGTCGAGGTCGAGCTCGCGTGCCACCGCACGGATGCCCTTGCCCTGGGCACGTAAGGATTGCACGGCTGCGTACCGCTGGCGGGTCCGCGCCGCCAGGCCGGATTCGGTGGCCTCGCCAGAGACGGCTGGCTCTGCGACCGGTGTTGGGCTCGGCGACACCTCGGCCGCGCCGTCGGCGACGATGTCGCCTTCGCCGCGTACATCGTCGACGGCGGGCTCGGTTAGGCAGCCGCGGTGCCCGAGCACGGTCTTCTCCACTGCCTCGCTCAGGTTCTTCCACAGATGCCACCGGTCCGCGCATTGCACCGCCTGAGAGACTGTTGGGTAACTGGGTGGTTACGCAGCGATGTTGGTTTCGGCGGTGAGTCGGCGGGCGGCTTCGCGTTCGGTGGCGTTGGGCCACCGGATGCTCTGGCCGGCGAGCCGGGTGGCCATGAGGCGGATCATCGCGAGTTTGATCATGTTTTCGGAGTTCGCGGTCAGGCGTTCGTAGTCGCGGGCGAGGCGACGGTTGCGGATCAGCCACCCAAAAGTTCGTTCGACCACCCACCTACTAGTTACGTGGAATCTGACCGCAGGGAAGATCATCTCCCTGCGGAGTGACCACGGACTAGGGAGACAAGTTGGGCAGCACGGTGGTGCTGGAGGAGAAGTGGCCGGTGCTGGGCAGGCACGCGCGGGCGGCCGAGTGGCTGCGGGTGTGGACCGACCTCGGGCGAGCGCTCCGGACGATCGACGCCTACGCCCGCGGCCTGGCCGAGTACCTGGAGATGTGCGATCGCGCGGGCGTCGACCCGGTCACCGCGAACCGGGCTCACGTCGCCGTCTACGTGCGGGAGTTGAACGAGCGACCCAGCCGCCGCGGCGCGAACGTGGTGGCGATCGACTCGGGTTCGGGTCTGGCCAATGCCACCATCCAGCAGCGATTAGTCCTTATGTGGAATCTGATTTGTCAAGTTCATTCCTGTTTTCCCTGGTTGACAGCGACGATCGGCAGCAGGGTCGCGGTCGCCGGGACGCCGATCTCGCGTGGTGTCGCCCCGTCTGGTGTGGGGACGTCGACGAGCAGTTTCAGCAGTTGGTCGAGCGCGGCTTGGCCATCGTCGACGGCGGCTTGTTCGTCCTCGGTGAGCGGGATGTTGACCAGCATCCTCTGCAGATTTTCCTTGGCCTCCAACAGTTGTCCCTTTGACGAGGCCTTCGGGGTGTAGAAGTCGCAGCGGGCGCAGGCCATCCGGTGCGGGCATTGCTCGAAGAAGGTGTAGGTGCAGTAGCCATGGCCCAGGTCGTAGTGCTGCCATGGCTCACCTGACGCTGCGGCCCCGGAGGTGACCGCGTCGCGGTCGACGAGGACTTCGATGGTGCGGACGTTGCGGGCGAAGTAGCCCGCGTCGCTGTATGCCTTCGCGAGCGTGGTCGGATTGATCTTGGCGTAATGTTGAGTGGTAGTCCCTGTCCGGTTGTTCTACGACTACCTGATGGAAGAAGGGGTGCGGGAGTCCAACCCGGTCGGCCGAGGACGCTACACGCCCGGACGTCGGCGGGGCGGGCACCAGCGCGGCCTAGTACCCAGGATGACCAAACTGCCGTGGATCCCCACAGAGCAGCAGTGGGCGGAAATCCTTGCTGTGGCGGCGAAAGAGCCGGTCCGCAACCGCGTGATGCTCGCCTTGGCCTATGACGCCGCACTGCGCCGCGAGGAGTTGTGCTCGCTGCGCACCGACGACCTCGACCCAGCTCACCGAACATTACGGGTGCGGGCGGAGACGACGAAGAACCGGCTGGAGCGCGTCGTGCCGTACTCCGCGCCGACCGGGGTGCTGCTGTCCGGTTACCTCGCCCACCGCGCCACGATCAGCCGGGCGCGCGGGCCGCTGTTCCTGTCTGAGTCCCGCCGCAACCACGCCCAGCCGCTGAGTCTGTGGACCTGGTCGAAAGTCATCCGCAGGATCGCGCTGGCCGCCGGGATCCCGCGCTTCGCTACTCACACCACCCGACACCTCTGCCTGACCGACCTGGCCCGGATGGGATGGGAATTGCACGCCATCGCCACGTTCGCCGGCCACCGCTCAACCGAGTCCACGCTTGCGTACATCCACCTGTCCGGCCGCGATCTGGCCGACAAGCTCGCCAAGGGCATGGAGCAGATCCACTCCTGGCGCATCGACATGCTCGCCCGCCTCGGCGGGCAGGAGACGGGAGCCGCGCTGCGGTGACCACTTCTCCCTCGGCGGCCGTCACCACGACGGCCGCGGACCTCACCTGGACATGGCCATTTGACCGTTCGCGCTACCAGCAGCGCGCCGAACTCACATCCCAGGAAGTGGCGGCACTGCAGCAGTTGGGCACGGATCTTCGCCGCCGTTCTGGGCGCCATGACCCGCAGATTCCGGCATGGACGGCCATCAGGTGGCTGCTCCGCCCGTTGGACGACGTCCGGGCGTCACTGTGGTGCCCGGACAGCTCATACCACCGCCAAGGCGTGAACGACGCCATCGCCATCGTTCTGTTGCGCTGCGCTCAGCAGAGCAGGACATTCTGGTGCTGGACCGCCGAGGACTGGCTCCAGCTGATCGGCACCAGCGCCGCAACGTTCAGTACGTCCGCTCCGGGCTGGGTCGACGGGACCGCACGATCGACCCTCGCCGCATACGCCTATCTACTCGGTGGCTTCACCGCCTTTGACCGTCTCGGCGGATTCCAGCGCCTCCCCTTGAGCTGGCGCGTGTTCGGCAAGGAACTCGTCGACCGCGCCCAAGAGCAGGTCAATCGGGTGCTCAACGGATGGGGCTACCGAATCGAGTCCGGTGCGGACGCGCGAGTTTCTCCGGTCCTCTGCCAAGCCCTGCTGCTTAACCGCAGCCCGTTGCTGGAGGACCTGACCACCGAGGCGTTCGCCTGGCTGCGCCAGCATCCGGCCATGCGACGCCCGCACGTCGGCGCTCTTCATGCCATCCAACGCGCGGTGGCCTCGCTTGGTTTCTGCGAACCTCCGCCCTCCCCGTTCCGGGGGCGGATGCCCGAGATCGAGGGGACCGCGCCGTCGTGGGCGGACTGGGTCGAGCGGTGGCACGACACTTCCACGCTCTCGCCCAAGGCCCGCGCGACCGCCCGCACCGTGCTGTCCAAGATCGGGCGATGGCTCGCCGAGCAGCACCCGGAGATTACCGAGCCTGCCTACTGGACCCGGCAAACCTGCGCGTCCTGGATCGCCGCGCTGGACCGGATGAGCATCGGGGACTACAACCAGCGGCGCGGCGGGCTCGGCGACAGGGCGGGGCAGCCGATCTCGGCAGAGACCAAGTCCGGATACCTGACCGCGACCAGGGCGTTCTTCCGCGACTGCCAGGAATGGGAGTGGATTCCGCGCCGCTTCGACCCTGTTCGGGCTCTCGCCACTCCCAGAACGGTCCTGGCGATGCTCGGACCCGATCCCCGGGTCATCGCCGACGAGATCTGGGCCAAGCTGCTCTGGGCCGGGCTAAACATCCAGCCCGAAGACTTGCCGACCAGCTACAACAGCCTGCGCTACCCGATCGAGCTCCTGCGCGCCGTTGCCCTGGCTTGGTTGTTCAGCGGCCAGCGCAGTGACGAGATCGTCCGCCTGCGGGTCGGTTGCATCCGTTGGCAGCACGACGGATTTCCCATTCCTGGTGACTCACACGAGATCCTCGCTGAGGACTTAGTCTGTCTGCTGGATATCCCTACCCACAAGACCGGCACGGCGTTCACCAAACCCATTGATCCCTTGCTGGGCAAGGCAATCGAGGTATGGGAGGCCGCGCGGCCGAACCAGCCCGCCCTGGTGGATCGCAAGACCGGTGAACGGGTCGATTTCCTGTTCGCCAACCGAGCACGGCGGGTCAGCAAGCACTACATCAATGAGACGATCATCCCGATGCTCTGCCGCAAAGCCGGCGTCCCGGCCGCCGACGTCCGCGGCAACATCACCAGTCACCGGGCGCGATCGACGATCGCCAGCCAGCTCTACAACGCCAAGGAGCCCATGACACTGTTCGAGCTGCAGGAATGGCTTGGACACCGGACGCCGGAGGCGACGCCGCGGTACGCCAGGATCACCCCGAACACGCTGGCCAGGGCCTACAACGACGCCGGCTACTTCGCCCGCAACGTCCGCACCATCGAGGTGCTCGTCGACCGCGACGCGGTCGCCTCCGGGCAGGCCGCCGCCGGCGAGCCGTGGCAGTACTACGACCTCGGGCACGGCTACTGCACTACACGTTCTTCGAGCAGTGTCCACATCGGATGGCTTGCGCCCGCTGCGATTTCTACGCGCCGAAAGACTCCAGCAAAGCGCAACTGTTGGAGGCAAAGGAAAACCTACAGCGGATGCTAGCCAGCGTCCCGCTCACCGACGACGAACGAGCGGCAGTCGACGAGGGCCAGGACGCCCTGGACAGCCTCCTGGAGAGGCTGGCCGACGTCCCCACACCAGCCGGGGCCAGCCCACGGGAGATAGGCGTCCCCGCGACGGCGACCCTGCTGCCGATCGTCGCCGTCAACCAGGGCAAACAGGAATAAACTTGACAAATCAGATTCCACAGAATACGTGGTAGCACCTGGAACCCCTTGACATCGTCGCTGCGTTTGACGATTTCCAGTACCAGTCCGAGTTTTTCCTTCGCCCAGGCCAGCAGGCCGTTGACGACGGAGTTGGCGTATCCGCCATCGGCCCACACCAGAGCGATCGAGGGGAACCGGGCCGCCAGGCGTCGCAGGATCTCGCGCCCGCCGCGCTCCGCGCGGTCCTGCACCGATGCGGAGGTGACCATGACGACCAGCAGCAGGCCGAGGGTGTCCACGACCAGGTGCCGTTTGCGGCCTGTCGTTTTCTTGCCCATATCGAACCCGCGTTCCTGCCCTCCCTCGCTGCTTTTGATGGACTGGGCGTCGAGCACGGCCGCCGACGGGTCCGCCGTGCGTCCGGCCTGGCGCCGAACCTGATCGCGCAGCGCGTCGTGGACACGGTCGATCGTGCCGTCGGCACTCCAGTCCCGAAACCAGCGATAGGCCGCGTCCCAGGGCAGCAGATCACGGGGATTCATCCGCCACTGACAACCCGAACGCAGCACGTAGAAGATCCCGTCCAGCACCAGGCGATCGTCGTATTTCCTTGCCATACCGCCCTTTCGGCGGTCTCGTACCGGCATCAACGGCTCCAGGACCGCCCACACCTCATCGGTCAGACTGGACGGATAACATGGGCGGCGATCATCCCCGCCGGTATCGCAGTTGCACACACAACAAGATCACGGCGGGGATGATCTCTTTGTCATCTCGACACACCGACCGTGATCAACATCACGCCACGCTCGGTGTCGTCCCAGTTACCCAACAGTCTCTGAGGCGCACCGCGGGTAGCGCCCTCGGCATAGGCTCCGGACCTATCGCGTGTAATCACCTGGACCTCGGGATGCTTCTTGAGCCACTCGGCGAGGGCGTCGGGCCTCCCGGCCCTCCAGCACATCGTTCTCTCGGGTTCTTCAGTCTGTGGTGTGACGTTGCGTTGATCGCCCGCGTGGCGCGTCCTGCGACGGTTCTCTCGGGGTGTAGCTCTGTGGCTCCTTGTTGCCAATCAAGAACGAGCAGGGGTAGCCAGTGCGTGTGTTTCCAGTGCAGATGCCCTCGGGTGGCCGGTATTGGACGGTGCTTGACGAGGAGTTGGAGGTGATGCCAGTCGCCGACCGGTTCCTGCGGGAGTTGCGGTTTGGCCGGGATCGGGCCGAGTCCACGACGAAGGCGTACGCGGGTGGCGTGGCGTTGTTCGCCCGTTGGTGCGCAAAGACTGGCCGGGACTGGCGGACGGCCGCGGCCGATATGGGCCTGTTCATGACGTGGCTGAAGTACACCCCGGCCGGCGATGACCGAGTCGTGCTGGGCCCTGGCGCCATGCCAGCGCGCAGCGAGGGGCGGATCAACCGGGTGCTGGTGGCCGTACGGGGCTTCTTGTCGTTCGCGGTGGCCAGCAAGGAGGTTCCGCAGTGCGTCCTCGGGCAGATCTACGAGCTGGCCGACGCCCGTGATCTGCCTCTGGAGGCGCAGGGCGAGGACGGCGGGCTGTCCCACCGGTTGCGTGCCCGGCACCGGCTGAGCGAACCGGACACCGCGGTGGACCGTGCCAGCGACGAGGAGATCGTCGCCTTGCTCTTGGCGTGCCGATCGGCTCGCGACCGGCTGATCGTGCTGTTGCTGGCCCGCGTCGGGCTGCGTCGCAGCGAAGTGGCAGGCCTGCGTCGCAGCGACCTGCATCTGTTGCCGGACAACCGATCCGTGGGGTGCGAGGTCCGGGGAGCGCATCTGCATGTGGTCCGCCGGGACAACATCAACGGGGCGTGGGCGAAGTCGCGGCGCACTCATTCGGCGCCGGCGGACTTCCTAGTCGTGCGCGCCATCGACCAGTACGTCGCCGAGCGGGAGCAGTGCCCGGCGGCAGCTGACAGCGACTTCCTGCTCGTCAACCTCTTCCGGGAGCCGCTGGGTGGCCCGGTCCCACCGGACGCGATCAACGAGCTGTTCGGGGCCCTGAGCGTGCGCGCTGAGCTGGCCAGGGCGGTCTCGCCGCATATGTGCCGGCACGCGTTCGGCAGCAATCTCGCCGACTCCGGCGCCGCGCTCGATGAGATTCAAAACCTGATGCGGCATGCCAGCCCCTCATCCTCGCAGCCATATCTGCACCCGGATCCCTCCCGCCTGCGGGCCGCCGTTGACCGGGTGCCCACGCCCCGCGCGCTGGTCGAGGGGATCTCCCGGTGACAGCGGCGGCGGCTGCGCTGGAGGCCAAGGGCGACGAGGAGATCACCGCGGGTCTGTGGGAGGCGATCGAGCCGGAATTCGTGACGTTGCTGGGCTGGGATCCCGCGGTGAGGATCCTGTCCTTTCCGCAGGAGCATCCCCTGCTGGGGTGGAAGGAGTGCCTGGTCGAGGGCTGCGAGAAGATCGGCAGGTCGTCCAAGCACCTGTGCGCTGCCTGCCACAACCGCTGGCAGGCAGCCGAAGAGACGCCGTGGGAGGAGTTCCTCGTCACCGCGAGACGGCACTGGCGCTCGATAGGCGCGGGCCGCTGCTCCGTTCCCTCATGTCCACGTCCGTGGAAGAGCGCGCGGCTCCTACTTTGCGGCACCCACTACGCCCAACACGGCTCTCTGCGACTGCCGCTGGCCGAGTTCCTGGCGCACCCCGACGTGGTGGCCCTGCCCGCCTACGGCCAGTGCCTGGTGGAGGCCTGCACCCGTGATCGCGGCGGCGCGGCCCCCTACTGTTCTGCCCACAAGTATCGGTGGAAAGTGGCGCAACAGCGAGGGAACGCGCCGGAGGAAGGCCACTGGCGGCGGACGACGTCCGCCGTCGCGGAGAACAACACGGTGAGCCTTCGCGGGCTGCCGCCGCGCGTTGTCGCCGAGGTGATCCATGGGCTGCAGGAACGCACCAAGCAGGGCATCAAGAACAACCTCACGCGGCTGCGGCCGCTATGCGACCTGGCCCGTTCGCAGCAGGTGGCGTCGCTGGGCGACCTCGATCCCGAAGCTATGCCGAACAGCCATCGCGGGCTTCACAAAAGCATCGTCCACCATGCTGTTCGGCGAAGGCTCACCCCAGAATCCGAACGCCACAAGGACGTCTGGGAGCTGTCCGTGTTCGGGATGCGCGGAACGCTGCGGTTCACAGAGATCAGCCAGCCCTGGCTGCGGGAGGCCACCAAGAAATGGGCGTTCGACGATCTCCCACGACACCGGGGCACCTCGATCAGAGGGATCCTGCAGTCCCGGATCAACTCGATAGCGCAGCTATCCACGAGCCTGCGGCTGCAGCGCGAGGATCACGGCAGCCTGCCCGCGCTCCTGCTCCGCGCCGACATCACCGCCTTCTGCAACCGGCTCGCCTACCTCACGCAGCAGGGCACGATCAGCGCCTACCGCAGGATCGTGTTCTGCCGCGACGTCCGGCTCCTGCTGTCTCGGATGCGGGCGATGGGGCTGACCCGGCAAGGCGAGCCCATGTCCGGGATGCCCGACGAATTCACCCTGGGCCCAGACGACATCCCAGACGAGCCCGAGGACGCCGAAGCCGGCAGAGACCTCCCGCCCGAGGTCATGCGGCACCTCTGCGCCCACCTCCAACTCCTGGAAGACACCAGCTGCACAGAGATCCGCGTCGCCGTCGAATTGCTGATCGACACCGGGCGCCGGCCGGATGAGATCTGCCAACTCGCCCTCGACTGCCTGGAACGCGACGCCGACGGCAAGCCCATGCTCGTCTACGACAACATCAAAACCCACCGGCATGGTCGCCGGCTTCCGATCCCCGAGGCGACCGCCGCGGCGATCGCCGCGCAACAGCAGTGTGTCCGGCTGCGGTTCCCCGCCGAGCCCACCGACCTCCTCAAGCTCCTGCCCGCCCCAGCCCGGAACCCACACGGGCGGCGCTCGATCACCGATAACGGTGTCACCAGCCGACACCGGAAGTGGGTCGACGCGCTACCCGACATCCTGGTCCCGATAGCTGTCACGGTCGATAGCAGAACGACGACGAAGATGCTGCCATTCGACAAGAGAAGGATCTTCCCCTATGCCTTCCGGCATACCTACGCGCAACGGCACGCCGACGCCGGGGTTCCGGTCGACGTCCTGCGCGAGTTGATGGATCATCGTCAAATCCTGACGGCGCAACGGTATTACCGGGTCGGGGAAGAGCGTCGCCGGGAGGCGGTGGAGCGCGTCACCACGATGCAGTTCGACCGGCATGGCAATCGTGTTTGGCGGCAGGCCAAGGCCATGCTGGACTCCGAGCACGCCCGCCGCGCGGTCGGCGAGGTCGCCGTCCCTTATGGAGGATGCTCCGAGCCCAGCAACGTCGCCGCGGGCGGCCACGACTGCCCCGTCAGATTCCGCTGCATCGGGTGCGGCCACTTCTCCAGCGACGTGTCATTCCTGCCGGATCTGCAGGCATATCACGATGACCTGCTGCGCAACCGCGAACGGCTGCTCGCCGCACTCGACGCCGACGACTGGGCCAAATCCGAGGCCATGCCCTCCGACGAGGAGATCACCCGGATCCGGCGCCTGATCAACCGCATGAACGCCGACCTCGCCGACCTCAGCGACGAGGAACGCTCCCAGATCGAGGACGCCATCGCCCTCGTCCGCCGCACCCGCAGCCGGGTCGTCGGCCTGGGCATGCCCCGCGTCCGCCAACCCCTTCCCGACATCCGACCGGACCGGAGCGCATGAGCACCAGCAACCAGATGATCGAGGGCCGGCGAGCGGACTCGGCCCGCCGCCGCCAACGGGTAATCAAGGCCCTCAACGAGGCCACCGCCCATGATGGGGAGATCAGCGTGTCGGCCATCGCCCGCGCCGCGAGCGTTGACCGCACGTTCCTCTACCGTCACCACGACCTACTGGCCCAGATCCACACCGCCCAAGCCAACCCACCAGCCGCCGAGGGCCACGGCCCCCTGGTCAGCCGGGCCTCACTCCAAGCCGACCTCGCCAACGCCCAAGGCCGCCTGACCCGGCAGGCCTCCCACATCCGGCAACTGGAGAAGAGACTCACCGCGGTCCTCGGCGAGCAAGCCTGGCACGAGTCCGGACTCGGCGCACCCGCCGACATCGACCAACTCCAGCACCGCGTCACCACCCTCGAGCAGCAAGTCGTCGACCTCACCGATCAACTCGAGCGCCGCGACGATGAACTCGCCGCAGCCCGCGCGGCCAACCGGGAACTCATCGCCAACCTGAACCGACGAGCCTGACCCATCCACACGGTTGTGGGCATGAAGACCACGGTCCTCATGCCCACAACCGTTTTCATGCTCAGCGCCGAGCCTGCTCACGTCGTCTCACGCTTGATCCTCACCCAGTCGACTGACGATCAGGCTGCCCGCTTGCACGACACCTGTTGCGATCACTACTCTTCCCAGACATAGCCGCTGAGCTGCTGAGACTCCGTCGCGGAGCCTCGCCTCAGACTCTGAACCCCCGGAGAAACATCGACGGGTCGATGGGTGGCCATGTCCAGCAAGATAGTGGCGTAGTTCTGCCCACGTCTGATCGCGAAGTCATCCACCCCGAGCACGGTTACCGCTTCCACCGGCGGGTCGGGCACGGCTCGCACCAGCCGCAACAGCGTGTCCCGTCCCGCCCGCAGCCCCAGACGATTGGCCAGTCGGGCTCCCGCACGGCCGGCCAGCGCCAGCCCGATCGACTCCAGCATCCCGCGCAGCGGCAGGCTCCGCCGGGCATGGCGCATGGTCAGGCCCTCTACCTGCTCGGCGAACGTCCGCACCGAACAGTCCTGGTGAGTGCAGAAAAACCGCCGCACCCGCAGCCACAACACCACCGGCCGACCTGCCACCGCCACGTCCGCCACTGTGCGGTCGTACCGACTATGCACCCGCGCCGAACAGTTGCCGCAGGCCGGGCACGCCGCCGAGGAGGCCCTGGCCGATGCCCAGATCCGCACCCCCGCGTCTTCCTGCTCCACCCGCTCAACCACCACCCCGGCCAGATGCGGAAGCAGCACGCCAACACCGTGATCATCACACACGAACCATGATCGCAAAACCAGTCCAGCGCCGATCACCCAGGCAATAGTTGATCACGCAAATTGCGACAGAGCCCATGACCATGGCAAAACACCCGCTTCAGTGGTCCTAGTTCGTGGCAGCTGACAAGCAGGCGCAGTCGTTGCTGGAGCCGACCGGTCTCCGTCAGGACCGGATGGCGTCCCTCCTGAACGACGGTCTGGCTATCGGGCGGCCCGGGAACCTCCCCCGCCCTGGGGATCTCGACGCACGGTCATCGTCCCCTGGTCCTCGACGGTTGCGGCGTCAGCGTCCCCCTGGCCCATTACGTGACGTTCCGGGTGGGGAATTGGCTGACCGTCGACACATGTACAGCCGTGCGCGCTTCCAGCCGCTCCTGCATACCCGGATCTCACCCAGCCATAAAGAGTGCCGACAACGGCACGGCCCGGCCGGAACCCGGAGCTGACATCCCGCTGTTCGTCGCCTCCTGCGTGTTCACCAAGCAAGGCCGCGCGTTCGGTTGTCCGAAGGCCGCGAGCGCCACTTGAGGTATGGATAAGCAACCGCGGAGAGCACAGACAGGTGCTCGGCAGGTGCGGTCAACCGCGCAGGCCCCCGGGATGCCTCATCCGGCAGGACGCGCGCCGATGACTGAGCAGACCGTGGCGTCGCGATAACCGAGCCGGACCTGCTCGGGCAGGACGCGAACCGTGAAGTCCGCGGGGAGCGAGGGTACCGGAAGCCCCGGGGCGTCACCGTAAGGCTCGAAGCCGCAGCGGCGCAGCCGGTTAATCCAGGTAGCGGCCGCCTCGTGCCGCTCGAAACGCTGGTCGTCGGTGCGCGAGCCGACGATGTTCATGATCTCGCGGGCGAAGAACGTCTTCATGTGGTCCTTCTCCTGCCGGGTGGCAGGCGCGGCCTCGATGGCGCGAAGGATGGTGCCGAAGAACCGCCATGAGTTGAAGAACCGCTGCGGGAAGGACACCTCATGGTGGTCGGTGTCGAACTCGTTCAGCACCACCCCGCACGGGACCAGCATGCGCAACCGCTGGAAGAACTCATCCCGGGCGTCGTGACCGGGACTCGGGTCCTGCATGTGGTGGAGCGCCAAAGAGGCGTTGACCACCAACGGGACGTCAATACGGGACAGGCTCATCCAGTCGTCATCGTCAAGTTCCTCAGCCACCTTCGCCACGGGGAGGAAGTCCAGATCGACACCGTGCTCGGCCGTGGCCTGCCGCAGGGTGCGCTCGGCTGTGGCCAGGCTTTCCCGGTCGGGGTCGACACCGATGACCGTGCAGTGACGCAATCCCGGGTTTCCGGCCGCGAGACCGTGCAGCAGCGCGCTCTCCTGGCGGCCGTGCCCAATGCCGACCGACATCAGGGCGAAGTCGTCCGCGGCGCCCACCTGCCCGGCGAGCAGCTCGTTGACGACCCGGCTCGTGTCCATGAACGGCAGGTGGGTGGTGAGCAGGTAGTACAGATCGATCTGCGGCTGGTCGTAGGCCTGTGTGTACAGGTTGGTCTCCGAGGGGCTGCCGTGCTCCTCGACACGGTTGACCAGTGCGGCACGGTAGAGCTCGTACGCCGCGTCCTGCGGCCGCACCTCGGGCCCGATTAGTTTCCGCAAGGTCTCCAGCGCGGGACGGGCCTGCGCGGGGCGGCCGGCGTGTATGTGGGCGACGGCGTCGCACAGCAGGGCGAACTTCTCCATCGGGCAGCAGCCTCCTCGGGACGACCAGAACCGAACCGAGGCAACACTACAGTGTGATCATACGACACGCCCATAGCTCTCCTCACGACGCGAATGGCCGGATTCCGCACCCGATTCGGCTGTCCTGCGCGGCGCATCCGAGGCGTGGCAATCCCCTGAAACCGTAAAGGGTTGATTTGTAGGGATGTTGTTGGTTGTGGTCAGCGCCGCGCTGCTGGGGCGTGCGGGGCCGTGGGGCCTGCCCGTGCCGCGGCCCCGTAGCCTTGCGCGGCGCTGTTTGGTGTGGACAGTGGCGGCGAAGCCGCCTCCGTTGGTATTTCATGCCGCCGTCCTCCGGTCCGGCGGTGCCTGGGGTGCGTTCGCCTCAGTGGTTCGTGCGTGTTCGTAGGCGATGGGGCTGAGCATGCCGTTGGTGGAGTGGCGGCGGACGGTGTTGTACTCGTCGATCCACGCAGCCACCGCCGGCCGAGCCTGCCCTCGGGTGGTGAAACGGCGCGTGCTGAGCAGCTCGAACTCCAGGGTGGCACCAGGCATCGGAGAGGGACACGTCCGCCCGAAGCGGCCCGCGCTGAACCGGAGCCGCACCGACAAGTTCAACCTCGTCAGCGCGCCAAACCGCCATCGCCGCATCGTCATACCAGGACAGCGCGCCATACCACGCCGGCTTGGCGATATCGCGCAGCAGCTCGGAAGCCTCCACGCCGTTGCCCGCTTGCCCCTGCGCAACGATCTTGGCAAGCGGCCGAGCTTCAATGCGGACCCAGGTTCCCCGGCCGCTTCGCGCGCCCACCGACCGACGCTTGCGCACGACCGTTTCCGGGTCAAGCGCCACACCGAGACCGCGTTCGACGCGGGCGATCAGGTCTTCGATCGGCTGCTTCCGCAGGTCCCTGGTCAGCACAGGTGCAGCCGTGGCGACTGGAGTGGTGGTGTCGGCCATGCAGTGAACGTATCAGTGCGGCGTGATGACCGGTTACGGCTAGCCACCACACGCGTACTTCTGTGTGTCTTGATCCCAACGGAAACCTCCCGATCGCCACGGAACAAGGAACTGCAACAAAACGCGAGTCTGGACGTAAAGGAGCACGTTGGCGTCGGGGATTTCGGGCACGATCACGTCCATGTCTGACGTGGAAGACGTAGACAAGGCACTGAGCTTCGTGCTGGGCAAGCTCGCCGAAGCGACAGAACAGCTCAGCACGGCACAGGCCGCACTGGCGGAGAGCGACACCGGCCTCTTGGTGCTCAACGGCACCAACGACGACGAAGTGCAACAAGCCCTTGCGTACCACAAGGAAAGCGGCGACCAGCTCCCCCACGCCCAACACGTCCTGCGCCGCTGTACCGAACAGATCAAGCAATACCAGCCCCGCGTAGCGACGAACCCAGCGCCAAGTACCCCGCCACGAGAGCCGGCCACCCGACCTGGCAGAACGCGATCAACCGTTCCACGGCATGCCTGGTACAACGTCGAAGGCGAGAAGCCGAACCTCGCCGACATCAGCGCGGAAAGCCGTAGGCGCTACATCCTGGACGGTGACGGCCTCGGCGGTGGCGGCCACGTCGCAGGCACCGGTCTGCCGAACAAGATGGAGTTCCCCGAGATTTGGGACGATGACCAGATCACCAACTCGATCGAGGACGTGGCGAAAAACCCAGACCGTCCGCCCGAACTTCAGGAGAACGGACGCTGGCGAGTTGAAGGCACGAGAGGCGGCGTGGACATCAGGGTGGTTGTGGACAAGTCTGGGCGGGTCCGCACGGCGCATCCTGTTGGCGGCGAGCGAGTCATCCGCAACGATGAGCACGGCAACCCCATCCCCAGCTAAGCCGAGAATGGTGATAGCGAACAATGGACCTGGTCAAGCTGAGCCGAGACTCACAGGCACTGCTCGAACGGCTGGCGGATCGTTTTCCGCCCGATCAACTGAGAATGTGCCGGGAATCCGGCAAGGGCGGCGAGTGGAACGAGATGGTGGACATCATGTGCGCCGTGCTGGTTAAAAGGAACGTCCCAGTTACTAAGGATGAGCGGGACGCCTTGGCCGACCTGCTCGCCATGTACCCGGTCCCCGTCGAGGGCTACGACTACATCAACAAGCGTGACGAGATCCTGGCCACGCTCACCCTAACCCCCGGAGCTGATTGACGTTGATCGACCAGTGGCGTGCGTCCGCGTCGATACCCTCCGCAGCTGAACCCCCAGCACGCGCCTGCGTCGGGGGTTCAGCTGATCAGGGCGTTCACGTTTGTGATCTTGTGTGTAGCAGCCGTGTAGCAGAAACGCAGGAGCAAGGCCCTCACCAGCACAAATAGATACCGATCAACCACCGGCCGAGTGCTATACCAAGCAGGGTCAACAGACCCCCTGTGACCAGCACAAACAACGTTTGCGCAGCGTATGGCAGCGCGCTTTGAAGTGAAGGGCACCTTTCGCTCCAAACGGTCTCGTCACGTTTCGCTGCTGGTCAGGGCCGGTGTGGATGATCTTGTCGCGTACAATCCGCGGTGGCGGGTGGAAGACACTCCTCGGCACCCTGCTCACGGCTGCCGTGTCCTTCGGCGTGCTCAACACCGGACAGGCGACCGCGCTCGACAACCTTGTGGCTGCGGTGGTCACACTGATCACCTTCGCTACCTCCGCCGTCGCGCAGTTCCACGTGCTCGACAACGCCGAGCCACAGCTAACCCCGGTCGCCGACCCGCGCGACAACACCGACAGGCACTTCATTCCCGCCCCTGCGGCGGAATCGGATGACCCGCTGCCCTGACAGCGCTCCTACGCTCCCTCTATGGCGATCATTCCGTAAGGGACCAAGAATCCCCGGTCTGGCCAGGTTGGACAGACCGGGGATTTTCTTTGTGCGCCAATGATGTGAGCTGTGCTTGCTGATCGTCACACCCGTTGCAGCGGGGACGTGTGAACAAGATGCCTACGCAGGGGTTCCAAGCCAACTGGTAAACGCGGTCAGGCTGTCGGTCTTCCACCGCTCTGCCTCAGCGATCATGCGTACCGTCTCGCGCACCTGCGGGTGTTCTGTTGACCGGATTACTGGGCGACACGCCGTCTAGATGGGGCTGCTTGTCACTGGGTAGTCGGTAGATCTGGTCCACCTTGATCGGAGAGGTGGACGAGGGTGTTTGACGAGGTTGAACGTAATGTCGGCTCGATCCGGCTTCCGCGGTGGGGACGAGTTGTGTCGGCTGCGGGGTCGGTGCCGTGGCTGGTGGTCGATCCCGATGGTGTGCCGGTGGAACCGGTGCGTCGGTTCCTGGTTGAGTTCGTGGCCCGGGACAACCGGCCGGGCTCGGTGCGCAGTTATGCCTATGATCTTCTGCGGTGGTGGCGGTGGCTGCGGGCCGTTGGGGTGGACTGGGACAAGGCCACCCCGGCTGAGGTTCGGGATCTGGTGCTGTGGCTCAAGCAGGCTGCCAAGCCCGGACAGAGGCCGCGGACGAAATCGGCAGGCACTGCGGGCTGTGTCAACCCGATCACTGGCAAGCGCCATCAGGGAGACCAGTACGAGCCGCGAACAATCCGGCACTCGAACGCGGTGCTGCGGAGCTTCTACCAGTTCTGGATCGAGGACATAGGTGCGGGCCCGCTGATCAACCCGGTGCCGCAGGAGCGGGTCAAGGGGCGTCGGCCCAACTCCCATCACAACCCTCTGGAGCCGTTCCGGGCTGAGGGCCGTCTGCGCTACAACCCCAGGGTTCCCAAACGGAAACCTCGGGCGATGCCCGACGAACGGTGGAACGAGCTGTTCTCGGCTATGCGCTCCAATCGGGACCGGGCGATCCTTGCGGTGGCGGTCAGCAACGGCGCCCGAGCGTCGGAACTGCTCGGCGTTCGAGGCGTCGATTTGGACTGGGGAGATCAACTGGTCCGCGTGATCCGTAAGGGCACCCGCACAGAGCAGTGGCTGCCCGCCAGTTCAGAGGCGTTTGTGTGGATTCGCCTGTATTTGGCCGATATCGGCGACCTGCTGGATCGAGACGAGCCGCTTTGGCTGACCCTCCGCCGCCGTGACCGGGGCACCGGACTGCGGCGTCAGCCGATGAACTACGAGGCTCTGCGTGCGGTTTTCCGTCGCGTTAACGCCGTCTTGGGAACGAACTGGTCCATGCACGATCTCAGGCACACTGCGGCGATCCGGATGAGCCGGGATGAGTCACTGTCCATGCGGGACGTGCAGACAATCCTAGGCCACGCGCACCTGAGTACCACGTCGGATGTGTATCTCGTGGAGGACGAGGCACAGGTGGTCCGTCGGGTCCAGCAGCATCTGACCGACCGGCAGCAGCCGCAGCAACCACCGCCGGTGGCGGTCGGATATGACGACGCAGACCTCTCGGTGTTGTTCGGGAGGAACCCACAATGACCACCGCGACAGTCCAGCTGAACCTCCGCAGCCGCCAAGGCCGACGCATCACCAACGACCACTTCCATCTGCTCGATCAGCGGCGAACCGGCTCCGCCGACCATCTGCCAATCGAGGATGTCCTGCGGTTGCTGCGCCAGCTACCGGACTGGCCAGGCCGCGCCGAGCACCAGAACCGGATCACCAAGGGTGCCCGTGTGATCTTGAACTGGCTGCTTGAACACCCCGGTTCAGGCTGGCAGGACAGATGGGTATCGGCCGGGGCCGACGGCGGCCCGGATTGGCTTGACGGGCTCGCGCCGGAGGACACACGTCAGCCTCACACCAAGCGGTATCAACACCTTGTCGGGCTGGCTGCCTTGGTGCTGTGTCGAGTGATCGTGCCTAACTACGACTTTCTTACCCGCTACCGGTCCAACAACCTGTTCGACCGGACACGGATGGTCATCTCGCCGAAGTCGTTCGCCCGCGTCGAGCGCGCCGCGATCGAACGGGGACTCAGCGCCCGCGAGCGCGGTGAGGCGTTGAGCGTGTGCAGCAAGATCGTGCTGCGCACCGGCAAGGACCTCGACCAGGTGACCGCGGAGGACGTGCTGGAGTTGCACGCCTGGAGCCATCGCCACTGCGGCAGAGCGGTCCGGGGGCTGCACCTGGCTTGGGATCTGCTCAGCGTGCTCGGAATCACCCCGGAAGGCGTCACTCTGCGGGCGGCCCTGAAACGAGGGCAACTTCGCACCGGGGAGTTGGTCGACGACTTCGATATCCAGTGCCGGCCTGTCCGCGATGTCCTCGTCCGCTATCTCGACGAGCGTCGGCCGGCGATGGACTACGGCTCGTTCCGCAGCCTGGCCAGCCACCTGGCCGGGCGTTTCTGGGCCAACATCGAGCAGCACCATCCGGGTATCGACACCCTGCACCTGCCAGACGAGGCGGCCCAGGCATGGAAAGAACGGGCGCGATTGTTCGTCACCAAGGACGGACAAACCAGGGAGAGCAAGGACTTCCACCGCCTCTTCATGCGAGTGAGGGCCTTCTATCTCGACATCCAGGAATGGGCGCTGGAGGACCCCAGCTGGGCGCCATGGGCGGTTCCCAGCCCAGTGCGCAAGATCGATACCCAGGGATATATCAAGTCCCGCAAGAGGATTATCTCCGAGATGCACCAGCGCGTCCGAGAGCGACTTCCTCATCTTCCGCTGTTGGCCGACGTCGCCGAACGCCTCCGGGCCGAGACAGCGGCGTTGCTGGAAGCCGCCGGCGAGCACGATCCGGGTGAAGTGTTCGACCACGCAGGCACTCGCTACCGCCGGACAGCCCCCAAAGCGCTGACCAGGACAGCCCGCCAACAGGCGAACCTTCCTATCGAAGCGCAGAACCTGGCCACCGATGAGACGACCAACCTGACCCGCCGCGAAGACGAGGCGTTCTGGGCCTGGGCGGTCGTCGAAACGCTCCGCCATACCGGCATCCGCCTCGAGGAACTACTGGAGATCACCCATCTAGCGTTGGTGTCCTACCAGCTGCCGGATACCGGTGAAATCGTTCCCCTGCTGCAAATCGTGCCGTCCAAAGGAAATGAGGAACGGCTGCTGCTAGTCAGTCCCGAGTTGGCCAGTGTCCTGGCCACCGTCATCACCCGGCTGCGCAAGGACAATGATGGAGCGGTCCCGCTCGTCGCCCGCTACGACCCGTATGAGCGAGTCACTGGCCCGCCCCTGCCGCACCTCTTCCAGCGAGCGTTGGGCTCCCGCCACATGACTATCAGCGTCACCACGGTCTACAAGCTCATCAACACAGTGCTGGCCGCTACCGGTCTGCGGGATGCAACAGGCCAGCCGCTGATCTACACGCCGCACGACTTCCGCAGGATGTTCACCACGGACGCGGTGACCGGCGGGCTTCCGGTTCACATCGCAGCAAGGTTGCTTGGTCACAAGACCGTGGCCACAACGGAAACCTACCTGGCTGTTTTCCAAGAGGACTTGGTGCGCTCTTACCGCGCCTTCCTCGACAAGCGGCGAGCCATGCGGCCGCAGGCCGAGTACCGCGAACCGACCGCAGAAGAGTGGCGCGAGTTCCAGCAGCACTTCCAGCTTCGCAAGGTGGCGTTGGGAGACTGCGGCCGTCCATATGGGACGCCGTGTCAGCACGAGCACGCGTGTTTGCGGTGCGCCATGCTTCGGATTTCTCCCAAAGAACGGCCCCGCCTGGTCGAAATCATCGGCAATCTCAAAGATCGCATCCAAGAAGCGAAGCTGAACGGGTGGCTCGGCGAGGTCCAAGGACTCGAAGTCAGCCTGAACGAGGCCACAAAGAAGCTCGTCCGCCTGGATCGCATGCGTGATCGACAGCCCACCGGCCCAGTCAACCTCGGCATCCCCATCATCCGCGACCCACAATGACCGACCTCGCCAACACGGCCCCAACATCACACTGGTGCCGCGATGTCGATACCCACAAGGTGCTGAACCCTGCCCGTCGATCATTAGTCCGGAAAAGCCGTCGCGTCTGCTGGGGTGCCACCTTCCGCGCCATGTTCAGCGCTTGCAGCGATCGTGCCGGATCACCCGACAGCAGCCACGCCCGCGCCACGTCCTGCCAGTGGTGGGCAAGCCGCGGACTGGAGACGTCGGCCGGGAGCCGGGTCGACGAGCCGAGGCGTGCGGCCTGCTCTGGGTCGCCCGCCTCCAGCGCCACTGCGACCTCGTGGATGGTCACGTTCCCCGGTCCGAACTTTGTACCGTAGTGTGGCGACTCGTGCCCAACCCGCGCGCCGAGTTCGCGCGCCTCCCGAAGGTGGGCCCGGGCGGTCGGCCGATCCCCGCCGCGCGCCGCGACGATCGCGGTGCATAGATGCGCCGAGCCTCGCGCCGCCAGGATCGGCTCGCTGTCCGGCAGCTCCGCCAGGCGTTCAGCGGACCGAGCGGCACGGCCGGAGTCGAACGTGCCGTAGTACATGAGCACCCGTGCCCGCTTCTGTGTGGCCTTTGCTGCGTACACCGGGTCGTCGGCGTGCTGGGCCACCGCGTCCAGTCGGTCCAGGCATGGCACCGAGAGAGTCAGTGCCCCGAACCGGCGACTCAACTGCTCGGCCTGAGCCCACCCGGCGGACAGCAGAGTGTAGGCCCGCCCCCTGTCGTGGACCGAGTTCGCCGCGTGCGCCGCGCCGTAGACCTGCCGTAGGAACGTTGGGATCGCCGCGAGCGACTTCGCGCCCTTGTCGTCCCAGTACCACTTCGAGATCTGCGCCAGGTCGGCTTCGAGTTCGCTCAGCGGTGCTGGTGGCGCGACGATCACTTCTGTCCCCTCGGCGATCAGCGCCCGTAGTTCGGGCAGTCCCTCCAGCGGCTTCTCGTCGTCGAAGTGGTATGGCTGCCCGGTCAGAAGCTCCGGCTCGATGCTCAACGCCTTGGCCGCCGAGGCGATGAACCGGGGGCTTGCTGGCTTCTTGCCCTGCTCAACGGCCTGCACCATCGCCTCGGAGTAATTCGCTTTCTCGGCGAGTTGGAACTGGGTCAGGCCAGCGAGCTTGCGCGCGGTGGCGATGCGCTGGCCGATGGCGGGGGTGGTCGCGCTCATGTTGTTCCCCTTCCACGGGGCTGATCTACATCAGGCCATCCCGAGTGTACGAGTACCAGTTCAGTACCAGTCACACCGTGTGATTGATCCATAACCTTGCGATCATGGGAAGCGCCGGAACTGACCAGTTAGGGGCGGATCTGAGCTTCCACGACCGCTCGGCTGGTGGTTCCGGTCGGACCTCACAGGGTGCCGGGGCGCAGCCGCCGGCCGAGCAGCCTCCCCGCGTCGTCTTCTGGTCCGTCGCGGCGCGGGAAGGTCCAAACCTCGGCCGGGTGCCGTGCCCCGTCTGGCATCCCGGCCGTTTCCAGGGAGGAAAGCATGACAACGCTAACGACAGTGCCGTGTCGTGATCGAGCCTCGCGAGGCTGCGACGTCGTGGTCAGTCACGCCTCAACGGCGGTGTGGCTGCGGGTCGGCCCAGAGGAGCGGTTGCTCGACGAGACCCAGGCGCAAAAGCTGTACCTCGCGCTCGGCGTGCACATCGCCGCCGTTCAAACCGCTCGTCACAAGGCGGGGCCGCGTGAGCATGCCTGAAAAGGCAAGCAGCGCTCAAAGCGCGGTATGGCTCCGTGTAGGTTCCCAGGTCATCGGCTGGCCGCTGGTGCTGCTGGGAATCCTGGGCTGGGTCGAGGCCAGCAGGTTCGTTGGCGGTGCTTTGGGCCGAATGAATCGCGGCGGCGCTGAACGGTTTGCGTTGGCGCTCACCGCAGCCGCCCTCGCGGTATACGGCATCACCGCCTCGGTCGGCGGATGCGTCATAGCCGCAGGGCTGCGGGGTCTGCTGAGAATTCTCGTCGCGTGGGCGTCCGGTGCTTTGCTTATTTTTCATTTATGCGTGCTCTATTTCGCGCTCACTATGCGATTTTGAGCACTGCCCAGTGACCTTCCCCGCCCCTAGCACGGCAAAGCCGTCGGCCGGTGACGACGGCTTTGGGGGCGGGCACATGGGGCGGGCGGCGCAGCGTCGAGCACAACGGAGCTGGCGAGACTCCCAGGCTCCGCGCGCCGCCTGCCGCCCCTCAATCAGACCGAGGTAAGGCCGATGGCCCGAAACGAGGTGGGAACGTGATCGCGGCGTGGATCGCGGCTGGGCTGCTCTGTGTCGGCGCGTTGGCGCTGTCGGCGACGTTCTACTACGCGCCAGCACGGCACGCTGGTGGCGGTGAAGGTGCGCTGACGGTGGCGCACCTGGTTGCGCGGGTCGAGGCAGAGACCAGCGGCGGTCGGCACTGCTTGCGGGAGCCGCGGACGGTGCAGCTGCGCGGGGACTTGGCCGATGCGCTCGCTGTCGAGGAAACCCGGTTTCTGCCGGTGGTCGAGTCCGGTCTACCGGTCGGCGATCGCGAGGCGTTGGCCCGCCACCCCGGGATGCTTCGGCGGCTTCTTGACGCCCTGCAACGCCTGTAGACCCGGCTCGGTGTCGTGACCCCCGACCGGCACCGAGCCGTCCCCGTCCGGGATGGTGCGCCGCCCCTCGGTGCATCACCCCGGCGGGTTCCAACTCCCCGCATCAACGACGCTGCGGGTCCAGTGACCACTGTGGACATCGAAAGGAGGCGACTGATGCCGGACAACCCCGAGCCCGAAACCGACAACCAGGAAGACAGCGGCGAGGACATGACGCCCTACTACGACTCGAACTGCGTGGCGCACTGGCCAGGGGTCGGGCCGCAACTGTAACCCGCTGGCAGGGCAGGTCGAGTGACGTTCCAACTGCCCGGCCAGCTCCCAGGGCCCCGGCGCGCGTCAGCCAGCCGGCCGACTCACCTTTGGTGGCTGGTGAGGTTCGACGCGCGGCAGACGCGCCGCAACCGGGCTCCGCGCGCCGGGGCACCGTCGGTCCGCACCACAACAGAAAGAAAACCGATGCCAGGAATGGAAGAGGTCCGTGCAAGAATCGCGCAGGCCAACCAGAAAATGCAGGAGGGCACCGCCCGTCAGCACACGAACCTGGTGTTCGACGAGGCGCAGCAGGCGCTGGTTTCCACTACCGAGAGCTACGCGGGCCGGATGTAGCACGTGTCGGCCGTGGGAGACATCCAGGCAGGTATCACCACCGCCGATCAACTGGCGCAGGACACCCAGCAAGCCCTGGCACAGGCCGCTGACCACCTTTCGGAAGCGCTGCACTCGCTGATCCAGACGACGCAGGGCAGCCAAAACGACGAAATCGGGTATGTGGCAACCACATACGAGGACATCATCGAGCAAATAAAGCGGCTTCACGGAAACATTTGGCCATGCCGCGAAAAATTGGATAAGTACAAGAATATGCTGTAGGGGAACTGTGCGCGTCAAAACACTCGCTATTCTCATCACTGGGGTCTTACTTGCGATTCCGGTCGTGGAAGCACGAATGCGGTACGGAAGAATTGACCAGGCCGTTTACTACATGATGGCCGATTTCAACGGCTGGGTCTCCGGGGTCTGGCGGGTGATCGGATGACTGTGTTGCAGGTGCTCACGTGGGGCTTCAACCGCACACCGGTCCCGTCGGCGAACCTCGCGGTTGATGTGCGGTGGATTCCCAATCCGTGGCATCGTCCGGAACTGCACGACTTGTCCGGGCTGGACAAGCCGGTGCAGGACTGGGTGTTTGCGCAGGAGAATGTGCGGAGTTGGTTTGAAGACCTGCTCAATGTCCTCGGTCCGATGGTCCGCTGAGAAACAAGGCAATCCGTTGGTCACCGTCGCGCTAGGGTGCCAAGGAGGCCACGACCGCAGTGTGGCAATAGCGCTCGGGCTGGCTGAAGCGTTCGAGCTAGCCGGAACCCGCAGCCTAATCCGGCACCTGTCCTTCGTGCGAGGACCACGGTGATTTTCTCAGTCGCTGGCAAGATACTGATCCAAACGCTGATCGCGAGTTTTTGAGCTTCCAGTCGGCGCTTCCACGCGCCAACGTGCCTAGCGCTCCGGGAACCTGAGCCGATCGAGTGGCCCTCCAACGAGCAGGAGGACGAACTCACGGCATGAACCCGAGAGACCACCGGGCAAACCCGTACCATGCCCGGCGGGAACCAGTGAGACCAATTGTTGAATAGGAAGGAGGTAAAGCGAGCGATGACTGCCATTCTCGGCCCCCAGCAGGCTATTGGCGACACCTCGGAGGACGTCTTCGACCTTGATCTTCAGGTCGAGACGGAGCAGGTGCGACCGCAGGAAGCAGCGTGCCAGACCGACGACGGTTGTGGGCACACCTGCGAGATATCGGCTTGTCTCTCCCAGAGGTGACTCAGACCTGGGGCCGGGTACGAACCCGGCCCCAGGCTATATCCGTCGGAGGTGCGGGCATGCCTGCCCGAGAGGACTACCAACACCACGGGACCGGGCTGCTGAGGGCGGCAGCTGGGATTGCAGAACCCCACTGGTGGCCCAATCCGGCTGACGAGCAAGAGTGTCGGGAATGGCTGAGACAGACATGGACTCTGCCTGGATTGGCTCCTGCAATCCGGCATGCGAGCCCCGTTCTTGCCGCTCAGACCGAGTCCATCCTTGCCGAAGAGAGCGTTTCGGCACGGAACGTTCAACGGGCGGCTCTGGCGGTGGTCCGCTACGCACTGCGATTCACAGGTCGGTCGACGCCGTTCGGGATGTTCGCCGGGGTCAGCACCGCCTCGGTGGGAGCAACGACGAAGGCGCAGTGGGGAGCGAGCCACAGGCCGGTAGCGCACGCGGATAACCGATGGCTGCACCAGGTGATCGAACGCCTCGAAGGCTGCGTGGAGCTGTTAGGACGACTCGATGTCATCTTCAACAGCTCGACTGAGTTGCGCGGCGCGCGGCTGGAGCTGCCTGGCCAAGACAAGATCAGCGTCCGCAAATCCGGCGCGGTGTTGAAGGTCCGGGACGCGGCCACTTCGCCGATCCGGTTCGATGTCCTGGCCGACAGACTTGTCCGCTCCTTTCCAGGTGCAGGAGATCCGCGTGGGATGCTCATCTCGTTGGTGCGGAACGGGTTTCTGCTTACCGCGTTGCGCGCTCCGTCCACGATCACAGACCCATTCGGGTACATCCTGGGCAAGCTGCGTTCCCGGCATGTTCACACGTTGCGGCACCCTCGCCTCCCCATCGTCGAATGGGACACGTGCGGCGCTGCTGGATCTGCGTCCACCGGTCCCTCCCTTGGGTGCTCATCGACAAGTTCGATCAGCAGGACGAGACCAAGGAAACCGCAGGTCACGAGGCAAATACACCCCGTACAGTTGTGATCTTGTGGGACGGTTCTTCCCTGTTCAACAGGTACATTCTGTAGATTGGAGATTTAGCGCTACGGTCCGTCCCGTCCCGAGAGGAGCCCCCGCGATGCCGTCACCAGTGCGCAGCATTCGGCAAGAGCAACGACAACTGTCAGCCGAACTACGTGGACAACACAAGACTTGGGTGGAGATTGCAGGCTCTTCGCATCTGGCGGGATCTTGTAATCATGTGACTACGCATGGTGCAGCAGAGGTGTTGACGGTGTGTAGCCATTCGGGGCGGGTGGACCGGGACGCGGTGTAGCGGGAGCGGCGTTGTTGATGGGTGACGTTGGTGAACCCGAACGCACCCCGGTAGACGAGCTTGACCAGACGGTTGACGCCCTCGGCGGCGGCGTTGCTGTGGCCGGTGAGCACGCCCCGGGCGATCTCGGTACGCCAGGTGGAGATGGTCTGGGCTAGGGTCACGATCTCCGGGACGCTGGCGCCGATCGTGCCGCAGAAGGTGAAAAACGCGTGGAATGCCCGGCGTAGCCGGTGGCCGGTGGTTGCCACGCCGGTCTGGTTGGGCGAGAGGCCGATCACCGCGCGGAGCAGTTCCTTGGCCCGCCACGCCGCACCGATCTGCCGGCCGTACCCGCCCAGATCGGCCAGGACACACAACAGCTTGTTCCGTGCCCGCTCGGAGAGCTTCTCCTTGCCGCGCACCAACTGGTTCTTGATCGTGTATTCGGGATCGGTGGCGCGGCCACGACGCCCGTAGTGCTCGAAGGTGACCCGGCGCCGCACGTCACCGACCATCGTGTTGGCCAGCTGCACCGCGTGGAAGGCATCCACGATCAAGGCCGCGTGTGGTAGCAGCCCGCTGGTGGTGACCACCGACTTGTACACAGTGGACATATCGATGGTGACGTGGGTGATACCCGCCCGCCAGGCCGGATCCTGGGCGGCCAGCCACGCCGCGGCGTCCACCCCGGCCCGACCTTCGACCTGCCCCAGCAGCCCGTGTCCCCCGGCGGAGTCCACGAACACCGTCTGCCAGCGGTCGGCATCGGCCACCCACTCCCCGGTGGACCGGTCACGGTGATACAGGGGCTTGCCACGGCGATGATCGTCGATGCCCAGCACCGCCACCGGCGGCAACACCCCGCCGCCCACCGACCTCTGGGGGCGGGCGGCCAGATCGGTGCCGACAGCACCGGGATCCGCGTCGGCCACCCTCGGGTCACCGCCGCCGGCGGTCTCCCCGTCCTGACGATCGGGCCCGGCGTCGCAGGCCACACCGGCCCCACGGTCGGTGGTCGTGGTGGTGTCGGTGACCACGATCCCCGCCTGGGCGGCCACCCCGACGAACGCGTCATGCACGGTGTGCCAGGCCATCCCGACCCCGGCGGCCACCCGGGACACCGGCACCAGCCAGTCCCCGACCAGATGCCCCGTCACCGTCCTGGCGTGCGACGAGATCCCGGCTCGCCGATCGGCCAGCGGCCCCGTCTCGACGAAGCTCGCGTTACCGCACTCGGCGTTCCCACACCAGAATCGAGACTTGTGCCAGCTCACCCGCATCGCGACCATCGTCACGTGCTTGACGGTATGCACCGTGGACTCTCTGACCCGCTCCGCGGCGTGCCCACAGCCCGGACAGCACGCCGCCCGCGGGGCCGCGGTCGTCACATGCACCGTCCAGGAACCATCCGCCTCCCGCTCGATCACATCGATCTCGACCCCGTCCAGTCCCAGCAACTGCGCCGGCACCGTAGTCTGTGACACGCGCCCACCCGCCTCTACCGATGATCCTTGCTCTTGGTCGACAAAGATCATCACAGGTTCGGTGGGCGCACCTCGTCCCCGCCCTACACAAGCCGCGGGCGCGGCTACAGAACGCAACAATCAGCTATCACCACAAGTGATCACTCGGATACAGGATCCGCTCCACTGCGAAGAGCCAGATTGCATCCGTGTTCTGCGAGCGGTACCAGGTGAACATCCGCGCGGCGTTGCGGCTGGCACGCGGCTGGAGTCAACGTGATGCGGCAGATCAATGGAATCACCGCTGGCCTGCGGACCCGAAGACGTTCAAGAATTTCTCATATTGGGAACTGTGGCCAGCGTCAACCGGGCACGCTCCCTCTCTGGATGTTCTCGCGAAACTGGCGGAACTATATGAATGCAGCATCCCCGATGTACTTATCGATTGCGCCGATTTTCGATCTCGCGACACCGCCTATCAAGACGCCAAACAGCTGGGTGAATTGTCAGTGCTGATGACAAATAATCATACTGCCCAACCGGGCTTGGATGTGCTCAATGGGCAAGCGACCAATATCATTGGATTAGTTGAAAAATTGGGGTCAACTGACGTGCACGAACTTGCTCGACTAACAGCCGCCTGGACGGATAGGATCGGACGCAACATCAATAGGCGTTCACTGCTGCTCAAGTTGAGTGCAAGCCTATCTCTCGCCGCAGCGTCTACGGCAATCCTTAATGGCGAACCGGAGGCAGATGCGCAAACGCCATTTGTATCCAGGGAAGAAGGGTTTAGTGGTATCTGGCACAGTCGCTACGTCTACCCGAGTACCGGCCGCAATGGAGAATTTACCGGCGAACACTACGTAGTGTTGCGGCAAGAAGGGAACAGGCTTATTGGTCAGAGCGTGCCACACAGCACCGGGTCACGCCTTCAGCTTGACCTAGCTTTAAAAAATCACGTAGCCACCGGGACCTGGCACGAAACGACGTCGCCCACGGGGTACTATAAGGGAGCCTCATATTATGGCACTTTACAACTCATCATCGACCCTAGTGGACGACAAATGCGCGGAATGTGGCTCGGATTCGGTCGTGACTTTTCAGTCAATTGCGGTGAGTGGGAACTGAGCTGGCAAGAGTCGGCTACGGGAAAAAGCGCACAACGCGCTTATCGTCAACGGGCATGAGACGGCACGGCTACAACCTTGCTAGCTAGCCTGTGACCACCGCAATCAACGTCGTGCCCTGCGGAAACTTACCCTGTTCTACTAAGGAAAAGATCCCGTACATCATCTTTGCGACATATACCCAGTCAAGGTGCAACGCGTGTTGACGTTCGAAAGACTCAATAAAACTATCCAGCTCATGAGTGCGGCGAGCATAACCGCCCATGTGAAAATCGCACGCTATCGACCAGTTGTTCGTTTCTTTGCCAAACGCTCTCCTTTGGAGACTAGCAATATCATTGCGCAAGAAGTCCCCGCCTTTTAGGGCCGAGAAACCTAGCGCATGCTGCCCCCGTTTAAGGCCTCCCGCTATACCCGCTAATGTGCCACCCGTGCCGCACGCGCAACATATCACATCGAAATTAACGTCTATCTCTTGTGGTAGCTCCTTGCAGCCGGCCAATGCAAGCTCGTTGCTACCCCCTTCTGGTATTAAATAGAATTTACCAAACTTTGCGCGAAGTTCATCGAGTACTTTCGGGGAAGTCTTATTTCGATAGCTTGCCCGATCTAGATACGAGAGACACATCCCCACGCTAGCGGCATAATTCAGTGAAGGATTAAGTGGAAGATGTTCTTCGCCGCGAATGATACCGATAGTGCGGAAACCAAAATAATGTCCAGCCGCCGCCGTGGCGCGAATGTGATTCGAATACGCTCCGCCGAAGGTAAGCAAGCTCGCTGCATTCTGTTCTTTGGCGGCCGCAATATTATACTTAAGCTTGCGCCACTTGTTGCCAGGAATATCTGGGTGAATAAGATCGTCACGCTTGATGTACAAGTGAATCCCGCGTCGCTCTAACGTGATGTCTCGCAACTCGATGAGAGGCGATGGAACTTGCACGGCGAAGTCGTTGATCCCTGTCACGGAGCAAGCATACCCGCGCGGGATCGGTGACATAAACGAAAAAGTTCGCATGGAACCCAGCACCTACCCAAAGGTGCCCTCCAGAGAGGCATCAGGTAACAGCACCAACACACTGGCCACCCAGATTGACACCAGCCGCATCGACACCAGCCGCATCGGCCCCACCGGGCCTCCCCGATCCTCGCCCCCTCCCGGTCAATCACCTTCCGGTTATCGACGAACTGGGTACTGATCTTCTCCAGCTCCTTTGTCCCCGGCTTCCACGACAACCGACCGTACGAATCAAGCGTCAGACCCCGCCCGACCTGATCAGGTAGATGTAGTGCGCAGACCCCCGGATTTGTCCGTGGGGTTAGCGCGTCAAGTCCGATCCTGACGCGCCCAGCGGTAATCCTGCCAACGTTAGATAGTTCGGTGCTGTATAGTGTTGGGTATGGTCGTCACGTTGCGATCGAACGCGAACATCACCTTTCAGTGCGCGTTCCACGTCGTGTGGTGCCCGAAATACCGGCGCCGGGTCATCGGTGGCCGGATGGAAGAACGCTTGAAGCAGCTCATCCGGGAAGTTGTCGAGGAGAAGGGGGCGTGGCTGGTGGAGCTGGAAACGATGCCGGACCACGTTCACCTTCTCGTCGAAGTCGACCCGCAGTACGGGGTGCACAAGCTGGTCAAAGCGATGAAGGGGCGTTCGTCGCGCGTGTTGCGGGAAGAGTTCCCGTGGTTGCGGTCGAAGCTTCCGACGCTGTGGACCAACAGCTACTTCGTCGCGACGGTCGGCGGCGCACCGCTGTCGGTCATCAAGCGCTACGTCGAACAGCAGAAGGCCCGGTGAGTCGATGCTGACGGGACGTCGCTACCGTTTGAAGCTCACCACCGCGCAGGCCGCCCAGTGTGAGGAGTTCGGCAATATCTGCCGGGCAGTGTGGAACACCGCCCTGGAACAACGCCGCGAGTACCGGCGGCGCGGGGTGTGGATGAACTACAACGAGCAAGCCGGAGAGCTCGCCGACGCGAAAACCGAGCACGACTGGTTGCAGACCGCGCCGTCGCACATCCTTCAGCAGGCGTTGAAGGATCTGGAGGGGTGCCGCGACCACGGCACGTTCCGGGTTAAGTGGCGCGGTAAGCAGCGTTGGAACCCGTCGTTCCGGTTCCCGATGGGCAAGCTCATCGGGGTCGAGCGGCTGAACAAGCGGTGGGGCCGGGCGAAGCTCCCGAAGCTGGGGTGGGTGCGGTTCCGCATGACCCGCCAGCTCGGCGGTGCCGTGCGGTCCGCGACAGTGTCCCGCGACGGCCGGGACTGGTTCGTGTCGTTGTTCGTCGACGACGGCGCCAGCACCCCAGAACGGCACGCCGCACCCCACAGCGGCGTCGGTGTCGACCGTGGAGTCGCGGCAGCGGTAGCTACCAGTGACGGCAAGCTCATTGACCGCGATTTCGTCTCGCCTGGCGAGGATGAGCGTTACCGCGGGTTGCAGCAGAAGCTTTCCCGGCAGAAGCGGGGCAGCGCAAACCGTAAGAAGACGCTCGGCAAGATGCGCCGGTTGAAGCGGCGCGAACGCGACCGGCGAGCGGACTTCTGCTCGCAGGTCGCGGCCGGGCTCACCGACCGCAACGCGCTGGTCGTGCTGGAAGACCTCCGTACCCGGAACATGACCCGGTCGGCGAGCGGAACCGCCGAAGAACCCGGCCGGAACGTCGCCCACAAGTCCGGCCTGAACCGCGCCATCCTCGGCAAAGGCTGGCACAAGCTTGAACTGGCCCTGCGTAACGCTGCCCGCTATAGCGGCAGCGAGATCGTGAAGGTGCCTGCTGCGTACACGTCGCAGACGTGCGCGGTGTGCCGTGCTGTGGACCCGGAAAGCCGTGAGTGCCAAGCGGTTTTTCGGTGTACCCAGTGCGGCCACACCGCGCACGCTGACGTGAACGCGGCGAAGAACATTCTCGCCGCCGGACGGGCGGGGACAGCCTGTGGAGACCTCGCCGTTAGGCGGTCCGTGAAGCAGGAACCTCAACCGGCGTTAGCGCTGGTTGGAATCCCCCGGCTTTAGCCGTGGGGAGGACGTCAACCTTGCACCCGAGTTGATCGAGGTGGGAGGCAATGGTGCCTGGCCGCGCGAAGCGGGTGTTCGCCCGCCACTCGTCCCGTCTGATCCGAAGTGGACGGTTACTGGTCGCGGTCGGCGTGGCCATGACGCTGGGTGGCTTGCCCGCGCAGGCCGAACCGGCTCGCGTGACCGACCACCCCGTGCCCTCCACCGGCTGTGGCAAGGCGTCCGCGGTGGCGCCCGGCTCCTCGCAGACCCGGACGATCGTCTCCGGTGGTATCACCCGCAGCTACCTGGTGCACGTGCCGGAGAACTACCGGCAGGCCACGCCGATCTCACTGGTGCTGTCCTTCCACGGCCACAAGCGGACCTCGGCGTACCAGGCGGAACTCTCCGAGTTCTCGGCCACCGACGCCATCGCGGTCTACCCGCAGGGGCTCGTCGGCACTGACGGCGAAACCGCTTGGCAGGGCGCGCCGTACTCGGCGGATGCCGACGACGTGCTGTTCACCGGCGATCTGCTCGACGAGTTGCAGCGGGACTTCTGCGTCGATCCCAAGCGGATCTACGCCGCCGGGAAGTCCAACGGCGGTGGCTTCACCGGTGTGCTCGCCTGCCGGATGAGCGGCCGGATCGCCGCGTTCGCGCCGGTGTCCGGCGCCTTCTACCCGCAGGGCGGCGCGTGCGAGCCGGAGCGCGCTGCGCCGATCCTGGACTTCCACGGGAACGCGGACGCGACGATCCCGTACCCCGGGAACCCGGACAAGGGCCTGCCGCCGATCCCGGAATGGCTGGCGGGCTGGGCCGACCGCAACGACTGCCACGACGGGCCGATCGTCCGAGACGAGGGCAACGGCGTGCAGGTCAGCCGGTGGGCCGGGTGCGGCCGCGGCGGCGACGTGGTGCATTACAAGATCGAGGGGCTCGGGCACGACTGGCCGAGCACGCATTCTAATCCGGACTCCGACGAGCCGGCGGTCATCGACGCGACGCCGATCATCATGCAGTTCTTCGCCCGGCACCAGCTGCGCTGAAAGACCCGGGCCGGGGCCGGATGAACCAGCCCCGACCCGTGCACGGCCCGGTGCGCGCTGCCCAACCCCCCCCGAACGGCACGCACCGGGCCGAGCTCCCCATGCGGTCGTGAGCGGTTGTTCCGGCTCCTGCCGGGACATTCGTCGGCTGGCGTTTCCGCTTCCGTCGCGTGGCCTGCGTGGAAGATGGGCCGCGGGCGGCTGTTACCCGGCAGACCGCCCCGGCCCGGCCGATCACCGCGTGTGCTCGCGGATGGCTTCTTCCAGGACCGCCAGGCCTTCTTCGAGGAGGGCGTGGTCGATGACCAGCGGCGGCAGCAGCCGGATCACGTTGCCGTAGGTGCCGCAGGTGAGAATCACGACGCCCTGGGCGTGGCAGGCCTTCGCGATCTTCGCGGTCACCTCGGGGTCCGGATCGATGGTGCCCGGTTTGACGAACTCGATGCCGATCATGGCGCCCCGGCCGCGCACGTCGAGAATCGCGTCGGTGGTCTCGGCGAGCTCACGCAGGCGGGGGAACACCAGGTCGCCGATGTCGCGCGCGGCCGTGGCCAGGTCTCGTTCGCGCATCGCGCGGATCGCGCCGAGCGCGGCCGCGCACGCGACCGGGTTGCCGCCGTAGGTGCCGCCCAGGCTGCTCGGCGGCATCGCGTTCATCAGCTCCGCGCGGCCCGTCACCGCGGCCAGCGGCAGGCCGCCGGCCATGCCCTTCGCCGTGGTGATCAGGTCGGGTACCACGTTCTCGTGGTCGCAGGCGAACCACGCGCCGGTGCGGCAGAAGCCGGTCTGGATTTCGTCGGCGATGAACAGCACGCCGTTGTCGGTGCACCACCGCGAGATCGCGGGCAGGAATCCGGCCGCTGGTTCGATGAATCCGCCTTCTCCCTGGATCGGTTCGATCAGCACGGCCGCGACGGAGTCGGCGCCGAGCTGCTTCTCGATCCGGTCGATCGCTTCCCGCGCCACCTGCTCGCCGGTGCGCGAATCCCGCGCCGGGTACGACATCGGTACCCGGTAGATCTCCGGCGCGAACGGGCCGAAACCGTGCTTGTACGGCACGGACTTCGCGGTCAGCGCCATGGTCAGGTTGGTACGCCCGTGGTAGGCGTGGTCGAACACCACGATCGCCTGCCGCCCGGTGGCCCGCCGCGCGATCTTGACGGCGTTCTCCACCGCTTCTGCGCCCGAGTTGAACAGCGCGCTGCGCTTCTCGTGGTTGCCCGGGGTGAGCGCCGCGAGTTCCTCGCAGACCTGCAGGTAGTTCTCGTACGGCGTCACCATGAAGCAGGTGTGGGTGAACTCGCCGACCTGGCGGCGCACGGGCTCGGCGACCTCCGGCGCGGCGTTGCCGACGTTCGTGACGGCGATGCCCGAACCGAGGTCGATCAGCGAGTTCCCGTCGACGTCGTGCAGCACGCCGCCGGCTGCCTCGGCGATGAAGACCGGCAGCACGCTGGCCACGCCGGTCGACACCACCGCGGTGCGGCGTCGCTGGAGTTCGCGGGAGTTCGGGCCGGGGATTTCGGTGCGCAGCACGCGCGCCTGCGGCAGTGCCGCCTGGGCCGGGGAAACCGTCACGGTGGGGACCTCCTGAGAACCGTTTCGAAAGTGGCCTGCGTGAGATTGAGCCCGCATCGCAAGCGGTTATCTCCGCTTGGAGCAGGCTCCGGTCGCATTCGTCCTGCGACCAGAGTCACCCCGGCACCCTGAACCGAACAGGGGACGATCTGGTTAACTCGGATTTCAGGATTCGACACAATGTCAGGAGGTGGCCGGTGCCGTTGACGGTGCGCGACCTGGTCGCCGCTGCCGAGCTGGGGCTTGCCGCGCGGGCCGGTGCACGGGAGCTCGACCGCCCGATCGCGTGGGTGCACACCAGCGAGCTGGCGGATCCGGCACCGTTCCTGGAGGGCGGCGAACTGCTGCTGACGACCGGTCTGGCGCTGCGCCCGGAGGACTGCGCGGGGTTGGTCGAGCGGCTCACCGCGGTCGGCGTCGCGGGGCTGGGTTTCGGTGTCGGGCTCAGCCACCGGGAGATCCCTGCCGAGCTCGTGAAAGCTGCGGAATCCGCCGGGCTGCCGCTGCTCGAAGTGCCCCGCCCGACGCCGTTCATCGCGATCAGTAAGGCCGTTTCGCGCGCCGTCGCGGCCGACGAGTACGCGAGCCTGCGCCGCACCAGCCGCGCCCAGCACGAACTCGCGCAGGCGGCCGGCACCACCAACGGCGTGGCCGCGCTGGTCCGCAAGCTCGCGACGCTCTTGGACGCGTGGGTGCTGCTGCTCGACGCCGGCGGCCGGCTCCTGCACAGCGCCCCGGCGGCGGCCGGTTCCCGGCTGCCGCAGCTGGAGCCGGAAGTGGCGAAGGTGCGCGCGAAGCGCGGCCTGGCCGCCGCCGGGTTCTCGCTCGGCGATCAGGAAGTGAGCATGCAGGCGCTGGGCGGCCGGGCGCGCGGCTTCCTGGCCGTCGGCCGCGGCGGGCCGTTCGCCACCACCGACCACCACGTGATCAACTCGGCCGCCTCGCTGCTGACCTTGGCGCTGGAACAGGTCGAGGCCCTCGCCACTGCCCGCCGTCGGCTGCGCGCCGGGTTCCTGGACCTGATGCTCCGCGGCGAGCCGGTGCAGGACGTGCTCCCCGATCTGCACGCCGAGCTGCCGCCCGAGCCGTTCCGGGTGGTGGCGCTGGCCGGTGCCCGCGACCGCGACGAACTGCTGACCCGGCTGGCGGCGGACCAGCCGAGCGCCCCCGCCTACTTGGCCGAACACGGAGACTCCGTGGTGGGGCTCGTCGATGGCGGCGCGCTCGATTGGCTCACCGGTCAGCCTGGCGTGGCCGTCGGCGTGTCCGAGCCGTGCGAGGTAGCCGGGCTCGCCGAAGGCCTCCGCCAGGCGCAGCAGGCGGCGCGTGCGGCGAAGCGCAGCGGCACCGCGGTGCACTTCGGAGACCTCGCCGGATACGGCCTGCTGAACCTGGTGCCCGGCACCGATGCGCAGGCGTTCGCCGAGGCCCTGCTCGCCCCGCTGCGCGGGCAGGACGCGCTGATCGAGTCGTTGCAGACCTGGTTGGCGCACCACGGGCAGTGGGATCCGGCGGCCAACCGGCTGGGCGTGCACCGGCACACCCTGCGAAACCGGGTGCGCAAGGTGGAGGAGCTGCTCGGGCGCGGCCTGGACCAGCCCGGCGTGCGCGCCGAGCTGTGGCTGGCGCTGCAAGTCCTGGACCGGCCCGGCGAGTGACGGGGCCACCTCCCGGGCGCTGCCCGGGCCGGTGCTGGACCACGACGAACGCCGGGGCAGCGACCTGCTGCCGTCCTTGGCGGTGTTCCTCGACGCGGGCGGCCGCCGGCAGGAGGCGGCGCAACGCCTCCACATGCACATCAACACCGTGCGGCACCGGATGAGCAGGGTCGAGGAGCTCACGGGCCGCAGCCTCTCCAGCACGGCGGACCGGGTGGGCCTCTACCTCGCCCTCCAAGCCCTCCGCCAGTCCTGACGCGGCCATTTCGCGCCCAAGGCTCGTGAGTCCTGAGTCCGGTTCTTGCCGGAACGAGCACTCACGAGTCCCTTCGTGGTTTCCGCCGACGCTGCGCTAGCCAAGCGGGGAGGGGCGACGGTTTGGACATGGTCGTGGGCGGCGGTGGACGGATTGGCAGTGCCGGTGGCTCGGGGCGCGGCCGTAGCGTCGCGGCGAGGACGAAAATCGACAGGAGGCAGCCGATGTCATCGGTCACCGGGTACTGGGTCGCTGGCGAGCGGGTCACCAGCGACGCGACCTTCGAGGTGCGTCATCCCTACGACGGCGTGGCGGTCGCCACCACGTGCTACGCCACCGACGCCGATGTGGAGCGGGCCGTCGCCGCCGCGCACGCGGTCCGCCGCGAGTTCGCCGAACTGCCCGCGCACGCGCGCGCGGCGGCGCTGGACCACGTGAGCCGCCGCCTCACCGAGCGGGCCGAGGAGATCGCGCAGCTGATCACCGCCGAGAACGGCAAGCCGATCACCTGGGCGCGAGGCGAGGTCGCCCGCGCCGTCTCCACCTTCCGCTGGGGCGCGGAAGAAGCCCGCCGCTTCTCCGGCGAGCTGCAGCGGCTCGACACCGATGCGGGGGCGACGGGCCGGATGGCGCTGATCCGCCGGATCCCGCGCGGCCCGGTGCTCGGTATCTCGCCGTTCAACTTCCCGCTCAACCTGGTGGCACACAAGGTCGCCCCGGCGCTCGCCGTCGGCACCCCGATCGTGCTCAAGCCCGCACCGAAGACCCCGCTGTCCGCGCTGCTGCTCGGCGAGATCCTGGCCGAGACCGAACTGCCCGCCGGGTCCTGGTCGGTGGTGACGACCACCAACGAGAAGGCCGCCGAGCTCGTCGCGGACCCGCGGCTGCCGGTGGTGTCGTTCACTGGTTCCGGGCCGGTCGGCTGGGGCATCCGCGACTCGGCCCCGCGCAAGCACGTCACCCTCGAACTCGGCGGCAACGCCGCGGTGATCGTCAACTCGGACTGGGCGGACCTCGACTACGCCGCCGAGCGCATCGCCACCTTCGCGGTGTACCAGGGCGGCCAGTCCTGCATTTCGGTGCAGCGCGTCTACGCCCACCGCGACATCGTCGACGACCTGACCGCCCGCGTGGTCAAGGCCGTAGAGGCGCAGGGCACCGGGGACCCGAAGGACCCGGCCACCAAGGTCGGGCCGCTGATCGACCTGGCGGCCGCGGAGCGGGTCGAGCAGTGGGTCGGCGAAGCCGTCGCGGCGGGCGCCCGGGTGCTCACCGGCGGCACCCGCGAGGGCACGACCTACGCGCCGACGGTGCTGGCCGACGCGCCGGAGGACGCGAAGGTCTCCTGCGAGGAGGTCTTCGGGCCGGTGCTGGTCATCGCGCCGGTCGACTCGGTGGACGAGGCGTTCGAGAAGGTCAACGCCTCCCGCTACGGCCTGCAGGCCGGGGTGTTCACCCGCGACCTGCGGCTGGCCTTCCGCGCGTCGTCGGAGCTGGAAGTCGGCGGCGTGATCATCGGCGACGTGCCGAGCTTCCGCGCCGACCAGATGCCCTACGGCGGGGTGAAGGAGTCGGGCGTCGGCCGGGAAGGCGTGCGGGCCGCGATGACGGATCTCACCGAGGAGCACGTCACAGTCCTCACCGGCATCAACCCGTGAACCGCTGCTTCCAGGCTCCTTCTGCGCGGCGGTGCGGGTAGCGGAACCCCGGACGCCTGCTCGCTGCGGGTTCCCCGACGCACGTGCGGACCGAACACGAGCGTCGGGGAAACCCAACGGGGTGGGCGCCGTCCCGCGGCGGTGCCGGCCGCGCGGGTGGGCTGAGCGGCTGCGCCGCTCCAGAACACCAGGAAACCTGATCGGGCCGGGTCGAGAACCAGCGCAGTAATGAAAGAACGCCGCCCCGGTGACCGGGGCGGCGTTCTTTCATGCTTTCGGCGCGTCAGCGGCGCCAGGCGGTCCGCTTCTTGCGCAGGTCGATCAGCAGGCCGATGACCAAGACCGCCGCGATGAAGACCAGGTAGCCGTCCTCGGTCTTGAAGTGCCCGCCACCGCTGAAGATGCCCTGGTGGTTGCCGATCAGCATGGCCAGGCACGCGACGACCGAGAACCAGCCCATGAACTGGGTGCCCTTCGAGAAACCGCCGTGCCAGCCCCACTCGACCGACGGTTCCTCGGCCGGGTCGATGGCCTGGCTGGGCTTCTTCTCCAGCTCGGTGCTCGCCACGTTCCCCTCCTGTGCCACGCCGGCCGCGAGGCCGGAAGACTTGCTAGGTGCGCAGACCGCCGTCCGGCGATCCACATTGCCCCATCCTCGCACACGCCCCCGGCACCCGAGCGCGCACCCGCCCACTGCGATCAGGGAAAAGGGTGTGGCAGAAGCGATTTCCGCAACACCCCAGGCGGGGATGCCCGGCTGTTCTGCTTCCGGCCGGGCCTGCCGCCTGATGGTGAGCCCCGGAAGTGATTTGCGTACCGCGAGCGACGGGTGCTCACCTTCTTCGGGGACAATGACCGTGATGCACGCCGACACCCCGAATCAGAGCGCACCCGGCGACCCCCGCACCGTGCTGGTGCTCGGCTCGACCGGTTCGATCGGTACCCAGGCCCTGGACGTGATCAGGCACAACCCCGACCGGTTCCGGGTCGCCGGGCTGGCCGCGGGCGGCAGCGACCCGCAGGCGCTGGCGGAACAGGCGCTGGAGTTCGACGTCCCGGCCGTCGCGGTCGCCAAGGGCACCGCCGTCGAAGACGTCCAGCTCGCCCTCTACGCCGAGGCCCAGCAGCGCGGCTACGCGGCCGGTGAGTTCCGCCTCCCCAGGCTGCTGGCCGGGCCGGAGGCGGTCACCGATCTCATCGAGTCCACCCCCGTCGACGTGGTGCTCAACGGCGTCGACGGCTCGCGCGGTCTCAAGCCGACGCTGACCGCGCTGGCGACCGGCGCGCAGCTGGCGCTGGCCAACAAGGAGTCGCTGATCGCGGGTGGTGCGCTGGTGCTGGGCAGCGCCGCGCCCGGCCAGATCGTGCCGGTCGACTCCGAGCACTCCGCGCTGGCGCAGTGCCTGTTCGGGGGTCGTTCCGACGAGGTGGAACGGCTGGTGCTGACCGCCTCCGGCGGCCCGTTCCGGGGCCGCAAGCGCGACGAGCTCGTGGACGTCACGGTGCAGCAGGCGCTGGCCCACCCGACCTGGACGATGGGCAGCGTGGTCACCATCAACTCGGCCACGCTGGTCAACAAGGGTCTGGAGCTGATCGAGGCGCACCTGCTGTTCGGCATCGACTACGACCGCATCGACGTCGTGGTGCACCCGCAGTCGATCGTGCACTCGATGGTCACCTTCGTAGACGGCGCCACGATCGCCCAGGCCAGCCCGCCGAACATGCGGATCCCGATCGCGATGAGCCTGGAATGGCCGCGCCGGGTGCCCAAGGCCGCCCCGGCGCTGACCTTCGAGCAGGCGCAGGAATGGACCTTCGAGCCGGTGGACCACGAGGCGTTCCCGGCCGTCGAGCTGGCCCGAGCTGCGGGCTCCGGCGGCGGCTGCCTGCCCGCGATCTACAACGCGGCGAACGAAGAAGCGCTCGCGGCCTTCGTCGATGGCCGGCTTCGCTTCACCGGAATCGTGCAAACTGTGGGTGAGGTGCTCGCCGGCGCAGATCAGTGGCGCAGCGATCCGGCGGGCTTGGACGAGGTCTTCGCGGCCGAGGACTGGGCGCGGACCCGGGCTCGCGAGCTCGCGGGGAAGGCGGAGTAGTAGATGCTGGTCGTCGTTGGCATCGTCATCTTCTTCCTCGGGTTGCTGTTCTCCATCGCGTGGCACGAGCTGGGGCACCTGGCGGCGGCGAAGCTGTTCGGGATCAAGGTCACCCAGTACATGGTCGGCTTCGGCCGCACTATCTGGTCGCGCAAGAAGGGCGACACCGAGTACGGCGTGAAGCTCATCCCTTTCGGCGGCTACATCCGGATGATCGGCATGTTCCCGCCGAAGAAGGACGAGAAGTACGGGCGCACCGCGTCGTCCGCGCCGTGGCGGGCGATGATCGAGGACGCCCGCCAGATGTCCGCCGAGGAGATCACCCCCGAGGACGCGCACCGGCAGTTCTACCAGCGCAGCCCGTGGAAGCGCGTCATCGTGATGCTGGCCGGGCCGGTGATGAACCTGATCCTGGCGGTCGGCATCTTCGCGGCGATCCTGATGGGCCACGGCATCAACACGCCGACCACGACGGTGTCGTCGGTCAGCGCGTGCGTGCTCCCCGCCACCGCCCCGAACACCGAGCAGTGCCCGGCGGATGCGCCGCCGTCGCCGGCCGCGGCCGCCGGCTTCCGGCCCGGCGACCGGATTCTGGAGTTCAACGGCAAGCCCTACGCCTCGTGGGACGAGTTGCAACTGGCCATCCGCGGCTCCGCTGGCACCGTGCCGGTGGTCGTCGACCGCGGCGGCCAGCAGCTGACCCTGCAGGCGAACCTGATGCAGACCGACCGGCCGAAGCTGAACTCGACCAGCGAGTACGAGAAGGTCGGCTTCCTAGGACTGAGCCCGACGTCGCAGCTGGTGAAGCAGGACTTCGGCGGCGTGGCGAAGACCATCGGTGGGTTCGTCAGCCTCACCGCGCAGAAGGTCGTCGAGTTGCCGCAGCGGGTGCCAGACCTGATCAACGCGATTTTTGGCGGTGAGCGGCACCAGGACTCGCCGGTGGGCATCGTCGGCGCGAGCCGGCTTGGGGGCGAGGTGCTGGCGTCGGACGACTTCGGCGTGGACGCCCGGATCATCATGATGTTCAACCTGCTCGCGGGCGTGAACCTGTCGTTGTTCGTGTTCAACATGCTGCCGATCCTGCCGCTGGACGGCGGCCACGTCGCCGGCGCGATCTGGGAGGGCATCCGCCGCGGGTTCGCCAAGCTGGTGCGGCGGCCGGACCCGGGGCCGTTCGACACGGCGCGGCTGATGCCACTGGCGTACGCGGTGAGCCTGATCTTCATCGCGTACTCGCTGCTGGTCCTGGTCGCCGACGTCGTGAACCCGGTGAAGCTGTTCTAGCCGCGCGGCGGGGCCGAACGGCAAGAACGGCATCGGGTGTGGGTTTCACTCGCGTGGCCGAGCGGCGGCGCGATGCGTGTCGGCGGTGTTGAACGGGCTCCGACGCTCGCCACTGCGGTTAAGTGGATCGGGTGGTGACCGGCGCGTGACGGTGTTCCCAACGCGACGTGAACGGGCACTTATGATCGCAACTTATGATCACCGAACGTGATCCGGTCGACCCCACGACGTCCGGCCGGATGAACGTGCGCCGGTATCGTGGAGCGAGGCGGCGCAAGTCGCCCGAAGAACACCAGAAGAGGTGGAGAGGAATCGATGACCGTCGATCTGGGCATGCCCGCGGCCCCGGCTCCGGTGCTCGCGGAACGGCGCAAGACCCGGCAGTTGCAGGTCGGAGCGGTCGGGGTGGGCAGTGAACACCCCATTTCCGTGCAGAGCATGACCACGACCGTCACTGCGGACATCAACAGCACGCTGCAGCAGATCGCGGAGCTGACCGCCGCGGGGTGCGACATCGTCCGGGTGGCGTGCCCCAGCGCGGACGACGCGGAGGCGCTGCCGGCCATCGCGCAGAAGTCGAAGATCCCGGTCATCGCCGACATCCACTTCCAGCCGAAGTACGTGTTCGCGGCGATCGAGGCCGGTTGCGCCGCGGTGCGCGTCAACCCGGGCAACATCAAGAAGTTCGACGACAAGGTCAAGGAGATCGCGCAGGCCGCCAAGGACCACGGCACGCCGATCCGGATCGGCGTCAACGCCGGTTCGCTGGACCCGCGGCTGATGCAGAAATACGGCAAGGCGACCCCGGAGGCCCTGGCCGAGTCGGCGCTGTGGGAGGCGAGCCTGTTCGCCGAGCACGACTTCCACGACCTGAAGATCTCGGTGAAGCACAACGACCCGGTCGTGATGGTGCGCGCCTACGAGATCCTCGCCGAGCAGTGCGATTATCCGCTGCACCTCGGTGTCACCGAGGCCGGCCCGGCGTTCCAGGGCACGATCAAGTCCGCGGTCGCCTTCGGCGCGCTGCTGCGCCAGGGCATCGGGGACACGATCCGGGTGTCGCTGTCGGCGCCGCCGGTCGAGGAGATCAAGGTCGGCACCCAGATCCTGCAGTCGCTGAACCTGCGGCCGCGGAAGCTGGAGATCGTGTCGTGCCCGTCGTGCGGGCGCGCGCAGGTGGACGTGTACAAGCTCGCCGAGGAGGTCACCGCCGGCCTGGATGGCATGGAGGTGCCGTTGCGGGTCGCGGTCATGGGCTGCGTCGTCAACGGGCCGGGCGAGGCGCGGGAAGCCGACCTCGGCGTGGCCTCGGGCAACGGCAAGGGCCAGATCTTCGTCAAGGGCGAGGTGATCAAGACGGTGCCGGAGCACCAGATCGTCGAGACCCTGATCGAGGAGGCCATGCGCATCGCCGAGGACATGGAACCCGCCGGCGCCGAGTCCGGCGCTCCGGTCGTCACCGTCAGCTGATCTCGCCGGGACCGGCCGTCCCCGATTCAGGGGCGGCCGTCTTCACAACCGGGTGTCCGCACGGTTCGGTGCGCTGGATCGGCGGTGTTCCATCGATCAGATTGCTCCGAACGGGTGAGCGCACGTTCGGGTGGGTGTGGTGCATCTTGGGCGGGGAGGCTCTTCGGCCGGGGTTTCTGGCAGTCTTGGCAGGTGCTCAAGCTCGCCGGTGCACGGCTGTTGGAGGAACGCGACGCGCTGCTGGTCCGTTCCGTGTTGGATTCCGCCCCGGTCGCGGCCTGCATGGTGGCCGCGCGCGTCGAGGAAGTCGGCGTCCACCCGTTGCGGCTCGGCGGCGAACTGTGGGGCTACGGCAACAAGCTCACCGGGATGTGCTTCTCGGGCGCGAACCTGATCCCGCTGCGCGGCGGTCCCGCCGCGATGCGCGCCTTCGCCGACCGCGCGCTGCGCCGACGCCGCGTGTGCTCGTCGCTGGTCGGCCCGGCCGAGCAGGTGCTTGCGCTTTGGAACGAGGTGGCGGCGCAGTGGGGCCCGGCGCGGGAGGTGCGCGCCGACCAGCCGCTCATGGCGCTCTCCGAACCGCCGCGGGTGGCCCCGGACCCGCTGGTGCGCCCGGTGCGCCCGGACGAGTTGGACCGCTACCTGCCTGCGGCGATCGCGATGTTCACCGAGGAAGTCGGGGTGGACCCGTCCAGCGACGGCGGCGCGGCGAGCTACCGCGCGCGGGTCGCCGACCTGATCGCCGGTGGCCGGGCGTTCGCCCGCTTCGAGGGCAACGAGGTGGTGTTCAAGGCCGAGATCGGCGCGGTGTCCCGAACCGTGGGCCAGATCCAAGGCGTCTGGGTGCATCCGGACCGGCGCAGCACGGGACTGGGCACGGCGGGAACGGCTGCGGTCGCGGACCGGCTGGTGCGCGGCCTGGGCCGCACGGCGAGCCTGTACGTCAACGGCTACAACACCGCCGCCCGCCTGGCCTACCGGAAGGTCGGCTTCCAGCAGGTCGGATCCTTCGGCACCGTCCTCCTCTGATCGTCCACTGTGGAGGTTGATGGCCGTTTCAGTTGAAACTGCCATCGGTTGGTTGGTGTGGCCCGAACGCGGGTGCCCCGCCGGAAAAGAGGTGTGGACGTTCCGGGAGGTTTCGGCATACTCACGGTCATGGTTTCCTCGCGGATCTTGGCCGGCGCGGCGGCACTGCTGCTGTTGCCGTTGGCTGCTTGCAGCACCGGACCCTCTGAAGAGGACGTGGCCGTGTCCTTCGTGAACGCGGTGGCGGCAGGCGACGCAGCAGGTGCGGCGAACCAGACCGACGCGCCCGACCAGGCCCGGCAGGCGTTGGAGACGGCTCGGCGGAACCTGTCGCCGACCGCCGCGCACGCGACGGTCCGGGAGGTGACCGAGGACGCCCAGGGGGTGCCCACCGCCCGGTTCGACATGTCCTGGGACTTCGGCGCGGGCAAGGTCTGGAATTACCCGAACGAGCTCAAGCTCGTCGAGCAGGATCAGGACTGGAAGGTCCGCTGGGCACCAGCGGTGATCCACCCGCAACTCGCCGCCGGGCAGACCATCGCCTTCCGCGAACAACGGCCCGATCCGGCGCCGGTCCTGGACCGCGACGGCAAGCAGCTCATGGGCCCGGAGCAACTGATCACCGTGAGCCTCAGCCCGCAGGAAGCCGGTGACGTGCGGGCGGTCGCGTCTTCGCTAGCGAGCGCGCTGAGCGTCGTCGAGCCCGCGATCACTCAGCAGTCCATCCTGGACGGCGTGGCGAAAACGCCGCAGGGCCAGCCGTACGCGGTGGTCACGCTGCGGCAGAGCGACTACGACAAGGTCAAGGCGCAGATTTACGACCTGCCGGGCGTGCGCTTCCCGGCCCAGACGCGGCTGGTCACCACCGCGCGCGGGTACGGCACGCAGGTGCTCGCGGGCGTCGCGCGCAAGGTCGACGAGCAGGTCGAGGCGAACGCCGGGTGGCGCGTCGTCACGCTCGACGCCGCCGGTCAGGAGGCCGCGGCGCTGCACGACGTTGCCGAGAAGCCGGTCGCACCGACCAACGTGACCCTCGGCGACCGCACGCAGCAGGCCGCCGAACAGGCGGTGGACCCGGTACCGCAGGCCGCGATGCTGGTCGCCATGCAGCCGTCCACCGGCGAGGTACTCGCCGTGGCGCAGAACGCCGCCGCCGACGCGCAGGGCCTGGTGGCGCTTTCCGGCCAGTACCCGCCGGGCTCGACGTTCAAGACGGTGACCGCGACCGCCGGGCTGGAGTCCGGCAAGGTCAACATCGACACCCAGGTCGAATGCCCGGGCAAGAAGGTGTTCGACGGCCGGGTGCTGCCGAACGACAAGGAGTTCGACCTCGGCCAGGTGCCGCTGCGGACGGCGTTCGCGCGTTCCTGCAACACGTCGTTCGCGCAGCTCGCGGTCGACCTGCCGGGGCAGGCGCTGACCCACGCGGGGCGGCAGCTGGGCCTCGGCGTGGACTTCGACATGGCAGGCGCGACGACGATCACCGGCAAGGTGACGCCGGCCGACAGCACGGTGCAGCGCGCCGAGAACGGCATCGGTCAGGGCACGGTGCTGGCCAGCCCGTTCGGCATGGCGCTGGTGACGTCCTCGATCGCCCAAGGGCGGATGCCGGTGCCGTCGCTGGTCCGGGGCGTGCCGACGAAGGCCGACGCCGAACCGCAGCCGCCGTCGCCGCAGTCCCTCGACCAGCTCCGCGCGATGATGCGCGAGGTGGTCACCAGCGGGACCGCGAGCTCGCTGAACGGCTCCGGTGACGTCCGGGGCAAGACCGGCACGGCGCAGTTCGGCGACGGGACCCACTCGCACGGCTGGTTCGTCGGCTACCGCGGCGACCTGGCCTTCGCGGTGCTGGTGACCGACGCGGGCTCGTCGGGCCCGGCCGTCGAGGCCGCGAAGCGCTTCCTTGCGGGCGCCTGATCGCTTCACGTGTCCGGGGTGATCACCAGTGGTGATCATTGTGCTACCTTGTTGCACATGGAGCGGATCGGCGTTCGTGAGCTGCGGCAGAACGCCAGTCGATACCTGAAGCGGGTCGCCGCCGGCGAATCGATCCTCGTGACCGATCGGGGGCGAACCGTCGCGGTGCTAAGTCCGCCCACGCGTGACCAAACCCTGTACGACGAACTCGTCGCCGCCGGAGAGCTCATCCCCGGCGAAGGCGGCGAGCTCCCCGAACCGTTGCCGGCAGCGCCGACCCCGAACGTCTCCGACCGGCTGCTGCGCAGGCGTGAACAGGAGCGGTTTTGATCTATTTCGATTCCTCCGCGCTGATCAAGTTGATCGCCCCCGAGCCGGAGAGCAAGGCACTGAGCCAATGGATCCGCGAGCGCTGGGAACACCCCCGCGTGACCAGCGCGTTGTCGAAGGTCGACGTGCTGCGCACCTTCCGTGAGGTAGGGCCGGCCGCCGAAGACCTGGCGTCGATCATCGTGTCGAAGATCGACCAGCTGCCGGTGAAGCAGGACGTGCTCGACGTGGCCACCGAGCTGCGTGGCAACGTCGGCCCGGTGGACGCCATCCACCTGGCCTCCGCGTGCAAGATCAAGAACGGTCTGCATGCCTACGTCTCCTACGATCCGGCGCTACTGGCTGCGGCGGAAGAAGCAGGGCTGACCACGGCCTCACCAGGCGCGAACTGACGGGTACTACCGCAATTTCCATTGAAATTGGATCTTCAATTTCAATGGAAATTGCGGTCCAACGGCGAGGGGGACGGGTGTGGTGCGTTCGTGGCCGCCAACCGGAGTGGGGGAGTGCAACGCGGTTACAGTGGGGGGCATGCCGGTTCGAGCTCCGTTAAAGCCAGGCGTGCAGACGCCGCGTCGCCCAGTCCCAGCGCACATCGAGCGCCCCGAGTACGTCGACAAGCCGGCTCCCAAGCGCAATAGCGACCCCTACGTGCAGCCGCCCGAGGTGATCGAGGCGATGCGGGTGGCGGGCAAGCTCGCCGCACAGGCCCTGGTCGAGGCCGGCAAGGCGGTGCAGCCCGGCGCGACCACCGACCAAGTCGACGCTGTGGTGCACGAGTTCTTCTGCGACCACGGTGTCTACCCTTCGACGCTGGGCTACCGGGGCTTCCCGAAGTCGTCCTGCACCTCGCTGAACGAGGTGATCTGCCACGGCATCCCGGACTCCACGGTGATCGAGGACGGCGACATCGTCAACGTCGACGTCACCGGCTTCATCGGCGGCGTGCACGGTGACACCAACGGGACGTTCCTGGCCGGCGAGGTCTCCGAGGACGCGCGGCTGCTGGTGGAGCGCACCCACGAGGCCCTGATGCGGGGTATCAAGGCCGCCAAGCCTGGACGTCAGCTCAACGTGATCGGTCGGGTGATCGAGTCCTACGCCAAGCGGTTCGGCTACGGCGTGGTCCGCGACTTCACCGGGCACGGCATCGGCCGCTCTTTCCACAGCGGACTGGTGATCCTGCACTACGACGAGCCGTCTGTGCAGACCGTCCTGGAACCCGGCATGACCTTCACCATCGAGCCGATGATCACCCTCGGCACCCACGAGTACGACATGTGGGACGACGGCTGGACGGTGACGACGAAGGACAAGAGCTGGACGGCCCAGTTCGAGCACACCATCCTAATCACCGAAGAAGGCAACGAAATCCTGACTCTCCCCTGATTCCAGGCTCGTATTGCGTAGCGGTGCGGGTCGCGGAAACTCAGAGGCGCTGCCGGTTCGCGATGGTGGCTAAGCGGCTTCGCCGCTTGCGGCTGTGTTTAGCGGCTGTGGCCCGTGAGCGGTTTTGGGTGTTATAGCCCCGGAAAACGCTCACGGGGCTTCGGGGGCCCGGTTTGATGGGTAGGAACTACGTGTGAATGCGGTGTTGGTTGCCGGGACCACCTCGGATGCCGGAAAGAGCGTGGTCACCGCCGGGATCTGTCGTTGGCTGGCGCGCGGCGGCGCTCGGGTTGCGCCCTTCAAGGCGCAGAACATGTCCAACAACTCCGTGGTCACGCCCGACGGCGGCGAGATCGGGCGCGCGCAGGCCGTGCAGGCCGCTGCGTGCGGCGTCGAGCCTTCGGTGCGGTTCAACCCCGTGCTGCTCAAGCCAGGCAGCGACCGCAGTTCGCAGGTCGTCGTGCTCGGGCAGGTGTCCGGCGAGGTGACCGCGATGTCCTACCGGGCCCGCAAGGCCACCCTGCTGGACACCGTAGTGTCCACATTGGAGGATTTGCGCGCGGAGTACGACTACGTCGTATGCGAGGGCGCCGGATCACCGGCCGAGATCAACCTGCGGGCCAACGACATCGCCAACATGGGCCTCGCGCAGGCCGCCGGACTGCCCGTGCTGGTGGTCGGCGACATCGACCGCGGCGGCGTGTTCGCCCAGCTCTTCGGCACCCTCGCGCTGCTGGACCCGGCGGACCAGGCGCTGGTCGCCGGATTCCTGATCAACAAGTTCCGCGGCGATCCGGCCCTGCTGGAGCCGGGGCTGGACCAATTGCGCGCGCTGACCGGCCGCCCGGTGCACGGCGTGCTGCCGTGGGCCGAGGAGCTGTGGCTGGACGCCGAGGATTCGTTGTCCTACGTGGCCGATGGGGTGATCGGGCGCCCCGCGCCGCCGAAGGGCGGCCAGTGGCTGCGGGTCGCGGTGCCGAGGCTGCCGCGAATCTCCAACGCCACCGACGTGGAGGCGCTGGCCGCAGAACCGGGCGTCGCGGTCCGGTTCGTCACCGAACCTTCGCGACTGGCCGATGCGGACCTGGTCGTGCTGCCCGGATCCAAGTCGACGGTCGCCGACCTGGCCTGGTTGCGGAGCAGTGGGCTGGCCGAGGCGATCCGCGTGCACGCCCGCGCCGGACTGCCGGTGGTCGGGATCTGCGGCGGCTTCCAGATGCTGGCCCGCCGAATCGTCGACGAGGTCGAGTCCGGGGCCGGCGCGGTCGACGGACTCGGGCTGCTCGACCTGGAGATCGAGTTCGCGCCGCACAAGACGCTGGCCAGGCCGCGCGGCGAGGCCTTCGGCGAGCCTGTCGAGGGCTACGAGATCCACCATGGTGTCGCCGTGCGCCGCGGCGACCTGACGCCGCTGGTCACCCTGCCCGATGGACGGGCCGAAGGCGGTATCGCGGAACCCGTGCTGGGCACCCACTGGCACGGATTGTTCGAGAACAACGCGTTCCGGCGGGCCTTCCTGCGGTGGGCGGCGCGGCGCGCCGGGCGGGACGGTTTCGAACCGGCCGACGACACGGACTTCGCCGAGGTCCGCGCGGGGCAGCTGGATCTGCTGGGCGACCTGGTGGAAAAGCACCTGGACACCGATGCTCTGCGCCGGCTGCTCGACCACGGCGCGCCCGCCGGGCTCCCGGCGGTGGTCCACAGTTTCAATTGAAACTGTGGACCATGCGGGTAGCGGAACACGGCGTTCCCGGTCTCACCCCGCACTCGGTGTGACGCGGGTAACGTCGAGGAATGGCCGCCGAGTTCACCTGATCTCCAATCTGCGGATGCCCCGTCCTTCAGGGTGGGGAGGAGCAGATCTCGCGTGTCGGTCGCGTAGCGACCGCTGATAGTCTTGATTTCGGTAGGTGAGACCTACCACCCCCACGCAAGTGGGAGCACCCGAGCAAGTACGTGGGTACCGCTGGTCGAGTGGGAACCCGGACCACCCCGGTCCGAACGCCTGAGTGAGATCGTGTGAGACCGAACCGCCACGGTGGGGACGCTGCGGTCGTTGAAGCAGGAAACTCAGTCCGCGAGGACTGAATCTCCTTCCTTCAGGGAGGAGAGAAGTCAACGTTGATGAAGCCCGCGAGCGTTTTGGTGGAGCTGCTGGACCGCGCCGAGTCGGGGGAGGAGATCGTGATCACCCGCTTCGGCTCGCCGTCGGTGTGGCTGCAACCCGCGCGCACCCGTTCCACCACGGGCGGTTTCGCCGCCGGGGTGATCGCGGCGTCCTGGGTGGTGCCGACCGCTGGCGACGCGTTCGACGTCGGGACCGACTACTGGCCGGACTCGTCGGCCGGATAGCCGACGCGTTCGGCGTGGCGGCGATCAATCCAGCTTCTCCGCCGCGCTCTCCGAGCCGATCTGGCTCAGCAGTTCGTCGAGGAAGCCGCCCGCCTCCTCCGCGGCTCGGCGTGGGTCGCCGTCGCGCACCGCGGCCAGCAGTTCGGCGTGCGAGACCGCCTGGGCATCCCGGTTGAAGGCGGTCGCGACGCTGGATGCCACCGTCTCGCGGATCCCTTCGTAGAGCGAGATCAGCACCGGGTTGTGCGAGGCCGCGACCAGCAGCCGGTGGAACTCGGCATCGGTGGCGACGACCTCCGCGCTGTCCTGGCGCCGCACCGCCTCGTCCCGGCTGGTCAGGCAGGCCTTCAGCCCGGTCAGGTCCCCGTCGGTCCGCGCCCCGGCGGCCAGCCGCGCGCCCTCGACCTCAAGCGCGCGGCGGACCTCCAGGACCTGGCGCAGCTCGGGGCCGCACAGCTTGCGAACCGCCCCGGAGATCTCGTTGGTGGCGCGCACAAACGTCCCGTCGCCCTGCCGCACTTCCAGCAGCCCGGCGTGCGAGAGCGCGCGCACCGCCTCGCGGACGGTGTTGCGGCCGACGCCGAGTGCGCTCACGAGATCGGTCTCGGGTGGGATCTTCTCGCCGATCGGCCATTCCCCGGACGACACGAGCTCGCGGATCTGGGCGATGATCTGATCGACCAGGCCGGTCCGCTTGGTGGTGACCAAAGGCACTGATAGGTCCTTTCGTCCAAACATCCTACGTCTGACATACTAGGTCGCGATGTCTACGAAGTCACGACCCCATGTCCCCGAACACGTGGCTGACCAGGATGCCACCCGACTCGCCGCCCAGCACCACCCGGATGCCCTCGCCGTCGAGAACGAGGGTGCCGGCGAGGCGGTCTTCCCCAATCGGCACGCTGCCGTAGCCGGGGGAGGGCTGCTGCTGGCCGGTGTCGCGCTCGCGGCGGCGAACATGCGCCCGGCGGTCACCAGCCTGGCGTCGGTGCTCGGTGAGGTGCGTGACTCGCTCGGTGTTTCCAGCACGTGGGCGAGCGTCGTGACTTCGGTGCCCACGCTCTGCTTCGGGGTCGCGGGCATCGGCGCTCCGCTGCTGGCCAGGCGGATGGGCATCAACAAGGTCATCGGCGCGTCGCTGGCGGTGCTGACCGCCGCGATGCTGCTGCGGGTCGTCGACGGACCGTCGACGGTGCTGGGCGGCACCGTGCTGGTCTGCGCCGCGATCGCGATGTGCAACGTGCTGATCCCGGTGGTGGTCAAGGAGTCCTTCCCGACCCGCGTCGGGATGGCGACTGCGCTCTACACCACGGCGATGGCGGCGGGCGGCTCGACCGGTTCGGCGCTGACGCCGTACCTGAACTCGTCGACCGGCAGCTGGCGGTTGGCGCTGGCGACCTGGGCGGCCGTGGCGCTGGCCGCGCTGTGCGTGTGGGTGCCTGCGATGGCCCGGCGCTCCCCGACGCGTCAGGCTCCGGGCACCGCTTCGACGAGGCAGCGGCGTTCGCTGCTGCGCAGCCCGCTGGCATGGGTGATCACCGTCTACTTCGCATTGCAGTCGCTGGTCGCCTACGTCGTGATGGGCTGGATGCCCGAGGTGTTCAAGGGCGCCGGGATGGACAGCACGACCGCAGGCATGTTGCTCGGGTTATTGCTGCTTATCGGTGTGCCGATCAACATGATCCTGCCGCCGCTGGTGACCAAGACCCGCAGCCAGTCCTGGTGGGCCATCGGGCTCGCGGTGCTGACCCTCACCGGCCTGCTCGGACTGCTGCTGGCCCCGCTGGCCATGCCGGTGGTGTGGGCGCTCCTGATCGGCGTCGGCATGAGCGCGTTCCCGCTTGCGCTGGTCCTCATCTCGCTGCGCACCGCCAACGCCGCCGACACCGGGTCGTTGTCGGCGATGTCGCAGAGCATCGGCTATCTGATCTCGTCGTTCGGGCCGTTCCTGTTCGGCGTGCTGCACGACGTGACCGGCGGCTGGTCGGCTTCGTTGACGGCCATCGTGGTGATCGTCGCGGTGCAGGCGGTGTTCGGCGTAATAGCGGGACGTCCCCGCACCATCTGACGCTTCCGGCAGGGGGAGCGAACGGACCGTTCACCTCGCCTATTGAGGCGAACGGTCCGTTCGCATCAGTACAACGAGAATCCGCCAGGTGTTTGGAGAATCCGCAGGCCACCTGAGGTGGTGAGGTTGGCGTCAGGCAAGCGGCGAAGCCGCTTTCTCTTTACCCCACCCTCGCAACTTGCACCGCCGCGGGTTCTCAGACGTCTTTCTCGGGAGGACAGCCCCAGCGCTGTGTATTGGTCATACATGAGTCGGGGATCCCGGACCGAGAAGGCGTCTGAGGTTCCGCTACCCGCACCGCTACGCAAGGCGAGTCGCGCATTCTCCGAAGTCAGACGAGGCCGAGGCGGAGCATCGCGTCGGCGACGTTCGTGAAGCCCGCGATGTTCGCGCCCGCGACGTAGTTGCCGGACATGCCGTACTCCGCGGCGGTGGCGTAGCAGCGGGCGTGTACGTCCTTCATGATCTCCTCGAGCCGCTTCTCGGTGAACTCGAAGCTCCAGCTGTCGCGGGATGCGTTCTGCTGCATCTCCAGCGCGGAGGTGGCCACGCCGCCGGCGTTGGCCGCCTTGCCCGGGCCGAACGCCACGCCGGCCTCCTGGAAACTGCGCACCGCATCCGGCGTCGTGGGCATGTTCGCGCCTTCGCCAACGGCGATGCAGCCGTTGGCGATCAGGGTGGCCGCATCGTCCGCGGTGAGCTCGTTCTGGGTCGCCGACGGCATCGCCACGTCGCACGGCACTTCCCAGACGCTGCGCTGCGCAACGAACTTCGCGCCCGGCCGGCGCCCGGCGTACGCGCTGATGCGGCCCCGCTCGATCTCCTTGATCTGCTTGATCAGCCCGACGTCGATGCCCTTCTCGTCGACGACGTAGCCGGAGGAGTCCGAACAGGCCACCACGGTTCCGCCTAGCTGGTGCACCTTCTCCATCGTGTAGATGGCCACGTTGCCCGATCCGGAGACCACGACCTGCTTGCCGTCGAACGACTCGCCGCGGGCGGACAGCATCTCCTGCACGAAGAACGCGCAGCCGAAGCCGGTGGCCTCGGTGCGCACGCGGGCGCCGCCGAAGGACAGGTGCTTGCCGGTCAGCACCCCGGATTCGTAGCGGTTGGTGATCCGCTTGTACTGGCCGAACAGGTAGCCGATCTCTCGGCCGCCGACGCCGATGTCACCGGCGGGCACGTCGGTGTACTCGCCGATGTGCCGGTGCAGTTCGGTCATGAAGCTCTGGCAGAACCGCATGACCTCCCGGTCGGAGCGGCCCTTCGGATCGAAGTCCGCGCCGCCCTTGCCGCCGCCGATGGGCAACCCGGTGAGGGCGTTCTTGAAGATCTGCTCGAAGCCGAGGAACTTGACGATGCCCTGGTAGACCGACGGGTGGAATCGCAGGCCGCCCTTGTACGGGCCGAGCGCGCTGTTGAACTCCACCCGGAAGCCGCGGTTGATCTGCACCTCGCCGCAGTCGTCCTCCCACGGCACCCGGAAGACGATCTGCCGCTCCGGCTCGCAGATCCGCTCGATGATCTTCTGCTCGGCGTACTCGGGGTGCTTGTCGATGACCGGACCGATGCTCTCCAGCACTTCTCGGACTGCCTGGTGGAACTCGTCTTCGCCGCGGTTGCGCTGGACCACGTTCTCGTAGACCGGTTCGAGGCGTTCGTGAAGCACAGTCAAACTCCTTTGTCCGTTGAGCGTTCCGGGCTGTCGCACGCCGTTTCACCGGGCAGCGGCGGGGTTTTCGGGCAGCCCCAATCCACCCAAATTGCCCAACTGACTGGAATTACTCAAGATGACGCATAACACATCTGCTGCCTGGTCCTGGGCGGCAGATGCCCGCGGGGTCACTTCAGCGGCAGGTTGAGCAGGGCGTTCTCGATCAGCTCCGGCATGCCCGGGTGGATCCAGTACTGGCCGCGGGCCATCATCCGGGCGTCCAGGCCGAACTGCATCGCCTGGATCAGCGGCTGCAGCAGCGTCGGAGCCTGCGGGCCGATGATGTGGGCGCCGAGGAGCTGACCGGTCTCCGGATCGGCGAGGAGCTTGGCGAAGCCGGTGGTGTCCTCCATCGCCCAGCCGTAGGCAATGCCCGCGTAGTCCTGGATCGAAGTCACGTAGTCGACTCCGCGCCGCTGTGCCTCCTGCTCGGTTAGGCCGACCGAGGCGATCTGCGGGGCGGAGAACACCGCGTGCGGCACGAACCGGTGGTCGGACTCGATCGGCTGGTCGGGGCGCAGCAGGTTGTGCTGGACGACGCGCATCTCGTGGTTGGCGACGTGCTTGAGCTCGTGGTCGGAGCTGATGTCGCCCAGCGCCCAAACGCCGTCCACCGAGGTCAGCTGGGTCGCGTCGGCCTTGACCTTGCCGTCGGCGGTGAGTTCGAGGCCGCCCGCGGCCGCCTCCAGCAGGTCGGCGTTGGGTACCCGGCCCACCGCGATGAGCAGCGCCTCGGCATCCACGACCTCGGTGCCCTCCGGGCCTTCCAGGTGCAGACGGACGAGGTTGCCGTCGCGTTCGACCGCGATCTCCTTGCGGTTCAGCCGCAGCTCCCAGCGCTGGGCTGCGAGCTCGGTGAACCTCGCGGAGATGTCGGTGTCTTCCGAGCGCAGCACCCGGCCGGACCGGCCGATCATGGTCACCTCGACGCCCAGCGCGGAGAACACGTGCGCGAACTCCGCGCCGACGAACCCGGTGCCCATGATGATCATCCGGGCGGGCAGCTCATCGAGCCTCATCACGGTGTCGCTGGTGTAGTAGTCGACCTGGTCCAGGCCCGGGATGTCCGGGATCGCCGGACGGCCACCGGCGGCCACCACGAAGCGGTCCGCGATGATCGTCTCCGGGCCCGCGGCGGTGTCCACGGTCAGCTGCTTGACGCCGGTGAACCGGGCGATGCCCTCGTAGAGGGTGACGTTCGGGTTGTCCTCGGCGCGGTAGCGGCGGCCACCGGCGGAGATCTCGTCGATGCGGCCGAAGATCCGGTCCCGGATGTCGCGCCACCGTACGTCGCGCAGTTCGAGGTCGACGCCGAGCTTCGCGCCGCCGGCCGGGGCGCTGGCCACGTCGGCGGTGTGCACGAACATCTTCGTCGGGATGCAGCCGACGTTGAGGCAGGTGCCGCCGTAGGCGTCGTTGGGGCCGACACCCTTCTCGACCATCGCGACGTCCCAGTCGGCGAACCGGTCGTCGAGGATCGAGTTTCCGGAGCCGGAGCCGATGATGACTAGATCGAAGTGCCGCACTGGTCCATCCTGCCTCAAATCGAGCGCGCCGAGTACGGCGCACCTTGGCTTCGTCGGGCGTCGATCATCTGCAACCCGGCAGCGAGCCCGGTGATTCCGCGGTGATCTCGGGTGCTGGTCACACCCCAGGCGTGCGCGATGCACCACAACACGCCGAGCACAGCACTCGGTTCCCCGAACGAGCCCTCGACCACGCCTTGCGCCACGGCCAGTCCGCCGATGCCGACCGCCCAACGGCACAGCACGGCCGCCGGCGCGGGGCGCCCGTCGGGCGCTCTGGCGCGCAGCATCACCGCGTGCTGGCCGAGCGAGCTGCCGTGTCCGATCAGCATCGCGACCAGTAACAACGCGGCCGGTGCGAGCCACAGCGCGGCGGCCTCCCACCACCGCGTCGGGGCGGTTCGGGTCAGCCGGAGCGCGATGTCCACTGCCCGGGCGCAGGCCACGCCGAGGAGCCACAGCACTAGTGCGTCGCAACACATGCCCAGCAGTCGCCGGGCGGCGGTGATCGGGCGAGGTTCCGCCGCTGGCCGTCCGCTGGTGCCGGTCGGCAGGCGCCGCCGGAGTGGCGCGAGCAAACCGCCGAGTAGCGCGCCGGTGGTGTTCGCGAGGATGTCGTCCACGTCGAAAACCCGGTACGGGCAGGGAAAGGCGAACCAGAACCCGGTCAGTTGGGTCAACTCGACGAGCACCGAGGTCACCAATCCGGCCAGCGCCGCAGTCGGCCAACCGCCCCGCACTAGCGCACCCAGCGGGACGAAGAGTGCGATGTTGGACGCGAACTGCCCCAGCATTGAGGGGTTGGTCAGCCCGGCGAGCGGCCGCCACTGCGGCGCGAAGCAGGCCGCATCGGTCGGCAACGGCAGGAACACGTAGGAAACCAGCCCGAACGCGTAGAGCAGCACGGCGAAGCGCTGCACGGCGACGCCCACGCGCAGCTCGCCGTGCCTCCGGTGCTCGCTGGCGACGAAGGGCGCGAACAGCAGCGCGGCCACCCCGGCGGCGACCAGCGCGGCGAACGAACCTGGCAGCACGCTCATCCCGATCTCCTGACGTCCGAGAACCTCCCTGTTCTTAAAGAGGAGCGAGGGGCCGTTTCAGATACATCTCGATCGGGCGATCTTGGTGCGCGAAAGAGCCGCGCCGCTCCGGGAAGGCCCGGAGCGGCGCGGCTCGCGAAAGGGTGTTGCCGTTGCCGGCTTGTGCCGTCAGCGCTGGTAGGTGGGGGTGATGACGGCGCGCGCGACGGTGTGGAAGGCCAGGTTGAAGCTGACTACCGCAGGGCTGGCGTTCTCATCCACGCCGAGCTTCTCGGTGTCCACCGCGTGGACCACGAAGTAGTAGCGGTGCGGCCGGTCGCCGGGCGGCGGGGCGGCGCCGCCGAAGGCGCGTTCGCCGAGGTCGTTGGCGACGTGGAAGGACCCGGCCGGGATGCCCTGCCCGTTGCGGTTGCCCGCGTCGGTGGCCAGCTCTGTCACGTCGGCCGGCACGTCCACCAGCACCCAGTGCCAGAAGCCGCCCGGGATCGGCGCGTCGGGGTCGAAGCAGGTCACCACGAAGCTCTTGGTGGTCTCCGGAAAACCGGTCCAGCGCAGGTGTGGCGAGTAGTTCTGGCCGTCGGCGCCCATGCCGTCGTAGGCGTGGGCCTGCGTCATCGGCTGACCGTCGGTCACGTCGTCGGAGGTGACGGTGAACGCCGGAACCGAGGGCAGCAGCGAGTACGGGTCCGGATCGATCGGGCGCTCCAAGCTCATTCGAGCAGCCTCCCTTTCATCGGGGTGTGCGGGATCACCGGATTCTCAGCCTAGAGGCCTGCCGTTCGCCACCACGGCAGCGCACGTCGCAGCAACCTTGTTGCGAGGAATGCAACGGGGATGTGCATTTCGCAGCGATGAATGGTTAAGCTGTCCGGCGACGAGTGCCGTGGGATCGAGGAGGCGAACGTGGCGGAGCCGAGCAGCACCCCCGAGGTGCTGTGCCTGGGGGAGACGATGTCGCTGGTCGCCCCGGCTGCCCCGGTGCCCCTGGAGCAGGCCGCGACGTTCACCCTCTCCGCAGGTGGCGCGGAGTCCAATGTGGCCATCCACCTCGCCGCGCTGGGGCACCGCGTCGGCTGGGCCAGCAGGGTCGGGGACGACCCGCTCGGGCGCCGCATGGTCGCGGCCATCGCCGCCGCCGGGGTCGACACCGGCCTGGTCGAGGTGTGCCCGGACGCGCTGACCGGCGTCTACTTCAAGGACCCCGGTCCGTCCGGCACCAAGGTGCACTACTACCGGGCGGGCTCTGCGGCGTCCACAATGGACGAAAATTTCCTCGGCGACGAGCAGCTCGACGCGCCCCGGCTGCTGCACATCAGCGGCATCACCCCCGCGCTCTCCGCCAGCTGCGACCGGCTCGTCCGGCGACTGCTGACCCGCGAACGCCGCGCCCGGATCACCTTCGACGTCAACTACCGCCCCTCGCTGTGGCCGGTCGAGCAGGCCGGACCGCGGCTGCGCGAACTTGCCCAGCTCGCCGACGTGGTGTTCGTCGGCCTGGACGAGGCGACCACCCTCTGGGGCGTCGAAACCCCCGAGGAAGTGCGGAAACTCCTGGACCAGCCGAGCGTCGTCGTGGTCAAGGACGGCGCCGGCGCGGCCTACGCCCTGGGCGCCGAGACGGTGATCGTGCCCGCCCCGAAGGTCCAGGTGGTCGAGCCGGTGGGCGCCGGGGACGCGTTCGCCGCCGGATACCTCTCCGGCATGCTGCGCGGCGAAAACGGCGTCCGCTGCCTGCGGCTCGGGCACATCCTGGCCGCGCAAAGCCTGCTCAGCACCGAAGACCACATGGCACCGCCGGATCGCAGCGCGGTCGCCGAATGGTCGGGCTACGACGAGCAGCAGTGGTGCAGCCTCAGCTTCGGCGGCGGTGTTGCATCCGGGAAAGGGGAGTGATCGTGGGCTTCTTCGACGAGCTCTTCGCCGGTCCGGTCATGGCGATCCTGCGCGGAATGGACCCGCAGGGGACCGTCGAACTGGCCGAACGGGCGTGGGACCTCGGCATCGAGGTGGTCGAGGTGCCGATCGAGACGCAGCGCGCCGAGCCGTCGCTGCACGCGGCCGTGCAGGCGGGCGTGCTGCGGGGTCGGCCGGTGGGGGCCGGGACCGTGGTGAGCACGGAGCAGGTGCACACGGCCAAGGAACTGGGCGCGGCGTTCACCGTGGCGCCGGGGCTGGACCCCGAGGTGGTGCGGCTGAGCGCGGAACTCGGCGTGCCGCACCTGCCCGGCGTGGCCACGCCCAGCGAGATCCAGCAAGCCCACCGGCTCGGGCTGTCGTGGGTCAAGGCGTTCCCGGCCGCCGAACTGGGCGCCGGTTGGTTCAAGGCGATGCACGGGCCGTTCCCCGGCCTGCAAATAGTGGCCACCGGCGGGATGAACGCGCGCAACGCGCCGGAGTTTCTCGCGGCGGGGGCCGCCGTGGTGGCGGTCGGTTCGGCGTTGGAGGATGCCGAGCAGCTGCCCGAGTTGGCGAAGTTGGCCGAGACCTCGTGAGTGATCGTTCCGGTTCTTACCGGAACGATCACTCACGACCAGATCCGAGCCGAGATGGAGAAGTCGTGCAGGTCCACATTGGTCCAATCGCCCCGCCGGAGTTGACGGCGGCCGTCGTGGCGGCCGGTGCCGAGATCAGCCCGGCCGCGGAGGCCACCGCGCTGGTCTGGTATGGCGAAGGCCCCGAGCGGTTCGCCGAGTTCGACCACCCCGGCCTGGAATGGGTGCAGCTCCCATCGGCCGGTATCGAAGCGTGGGCCGCCGCCGACGCGCTGCGCGACGGGATCACCTTCACCTCCGCGGCGGGCACCTACGCCCAGACCGTCGCCGAGCACACGCTCGGATTGATGCTCGTCGGAGCGCGGCGGCTGCACGTGATGGCACGAGCGGAGAACTGGGCGCGACCGACGGGCATGCTCAGCCTCTTCGGCGCCACGGTCGGGATCATCGGCGCCGGGGGCATCGGCCGGGTGCTGATCGATTTGCTGCAGCCCTTCGGCGTCCGGGTGCTGGCGGTGAACCGGTCCGGGAAGCCGGTCGCCGGGGCGGCCTGGACCTGGCCGGCCGACGACGAAGCCGGGATGGACCGGCTGCTCGCGGAGTCGGACTTCGTCGTGGTCGCCGCGCCCGCGACGGCCGAGACGGCGAAGCTGATCGACGCCGACGCGCTGTCCCGGATGAAGGCCGGCGCGTGGCTGATCAACGTCGCCCGCGGATCGCTGGTCGACACCGAAGCGCTGGTCGAGGCGCTGGACGCGGAGCGCATCGGCGGCGCGGCGCTGGACGTGACGGACCCGGAGCCGCTGCCGGACGGGCACCCGCTGTTCCAGCACCCGCGCGCGATCATCTCGCCGCACTCGGCGAACCCGAAGTCCTTGCTGGTCCCGGCGCTGGCGCGGCGGGTGGAGGACAACGTCCGCCGCCGCCTCGCGGGCCAACCGCTCCTCGGCGTCATCGACCGCACCGCGGGCTACTGACCCCGCACCGGGGATGTGGACAACTTCCGCAAGTTCCATTGAAATCGCACCTTCGATTTCAATGGAACTTGTAGTGGTTCGGCGTGTCGGGATCCGACACGCCGGATATTGTGGACAACTTCCGCAATTTCAATGGAAATCAGAGCTCTGATTTCCATTGAAATTGCTGTCTTGGCAGGTGTCTTGGCAGGTGTCTTGGCAGGTGCGTGAGGGCCGTTAGGATGGCGGCTAGTAAAACGGCGGTGCCGCGGAGGAACCCGGTGCGAATCCGGGGTGGTCGCGCCACTGTGACCGGGGAGCAGCCCCACGTGCCACCGCCCGCGGGCGGGAAGGCGGGGACCTGCGGCGATCCGGGAGCCAGGACACTCCGGCCGCCGTGACCCCACCGGGGCGCGCACCCCGAGAGAGGACGACCGTGAGCGAGCCTGCCCGCGAAACTACCCGTGTCCTGCTTCTGTCCACTGCGGACACCGACCTGCTGGCCGCCCGAGCCGCGGACGCCGGCTACCGGGTCGCCAACCCTGCCCGCGTCACCCCCGAAGAAGTCCCGGAGCTGCTCGCCGGCGTGGATGTCGTGGTGGTCCGCCTGCTGGGCGGTCGCCGGGCCTGGGAGGGCCTCGACGCGGTCCTCGCCTCCGGCGTCCCCACCGTCGCGCTCGGCGGCGAGGCCACCCCGGACGCCGAGCTGATGGCACTGTCCACCGTGCCCGCCGGGGTGACCACGCAGGCGCTGGCCTACCTCGTCGAAGGCGGGCCGAACAACCTCGCCCAGCTGGCCCAGTTCCTCTCCGACACGGTGCTGCTGACCGGAGAGGGCTTCGCCGCGCCGGAGAAGACGCCCGAGTTCGGCCGCCACGGCTCCCGGCCGCACGACCCGGCGCGGCCCACGGTGGGCATCGTCTTCTACCGGGCCCACGCCTTGGCGGGCAACACCGGTTTCGTGGATTCCCTGGCCGAGCAGGTGGAAAACGCCGGTGCCAACGCCGTGCCGGTGTTCTGCGGCTCGCTGCGCGGGCTGTCGGACGCGGCAGGCTTGCGCGAACTGCTCGAAGGCTGCGACGCCCTGGTCGCGACGGTGCTCGCCGCCGGCGGTGCCGTCGCGGCGGACGCGAGCGCGGGTGGCGACGAGGACTCCTGGGACGCAGGCGCGCTCGCCGAGCTCGACATCCCGGTCCTGCAGGGCCTGTGCCTGACCACCAGTCGCGCGGTGTGGGCGGAAAGCGACGCGGCGCTCTCGCCGATGGACGCGGCGATGCAGGTCGCGGTGCCCGAGTTCGACGGTCGGCTGATCAGCGTCCCGTTTTCCTTCAAGGAAAGCGGCGAGGACGGCATCCCGGTCTACGTCGCCGATCCGGAGCGCGCTCGCCGCGTCGCGGGAACGGCGGTGTCGCTGGCCCGGTTGCGCCACGTCGGCAACGAGGACAAGCGGGTCGGCGTGGTCCTGTCGTCCTACCCGACGAAGCATTCCCGCGTCGGCAACGCCGTCGGCCTGGACACCCCAGCATCGGCCGTCGTGCTGCTGCGCGCGTTGGAGGCCGCGGGCTACGACCTCGGCGGGCTGGACGTGTCCGGTCTGGACGGTGACAGCCTCATCCACCGGCTGATCGCCGCGGGCGGGCACGACGTCGAGTGGCTGACCGAGGACCAGATGTCCGAGGCGGCGATCTTGGTGCCCGCCACTCGCTACCGCGAGTGGTTCGACGCGCTGCCGGAGTCGTTGCGGGCGTCCATGACGGAGCACTGGGGCGCCCCGCCCGGCAGCTTGTACGTCGACGACGAGGGCTCGATCTACGTCGCGGCGCTGCGCTTCGGCAACGTGGTGCTGATGATCCAGCCGCCGCGCGGCTTCGGGGAGAACCCGATCGCGATCTACCACGACCCGGATCTGCCGCCGTCGCACCAGTACCTGGCCGCTTACCGGTGGCTGGCCGAGGAGTTCGGCGCGCACGCGGTGATCCACCTGGGCAAGCACGGAACCCTGGAATGGCTGCCGGGCAAGGGCCTGGGACTGGCGGCGGACTGCGCGCCGGACGCGGTGCTGGGCGAGCTGCCGCTGATCTACCCGTTCATCGTCAACGACCCGGGCGAGGGCACCCAGGCCAAGCGCCGCGGGCACGCCGTCGTCGTCGACCACATGATCCCGCCGATGGCCCGGGCGGACAGCTACGGCGACATCGCCAAGCTGGAGCAGCTGCTGGACGAGTACGCGCTGGTCGCAGACTTGGACCCGGAGAAGAAACCCACGCTGCGCAACCAGATCTGGGAGCTGGTCACCGCCGCGGAGCTGCACCGCGACCTGCACCAGGAGGACCAGCCCGACGCGGAGTCCTTCGACGACTTCGTGATGCACATCGACGGGTACCTGTGCGAGATCAAGGACGTGCAGATCCGCGACGGCCTGCACATCCTGGGCCGAGCGCCGCTGGGCGAGGAGCTGGTCAACGACGTCCTCGCGATCCTCCGCGCCCGCCAGGTGTTCGGCGGCAAGGTCGGCGCGCTGCCCGGGCTGCGCTCCGCGCTGGCCGTCCACTTCGGACTCGACGAGCAGGTGCTGCTGACCGAACCGGGTGCCGGGGCCGACGTGCCGAGCGCGCTGACGCAGCTGGTCGAAGGGCCTTCGGTATCGGCGTCGGACGCCGTGGACCTGCTGGAATCCTTGGCGCGCAAGCTGATCGTCGCGCTGGCCGAGGCGGGCTGGCAGGCCGCGGCGGCCGAGGAGGTCGTCGCCGGGGTTGTCGCCGCGCCGCTGGACTCGGTCGCGCAGGTGCTGCGCTTCGCCTGCACGGAGGTCGCGCCGCGGCTGGCGCGCACCACCGAGGAGGTCGAGCACGTTCTGCACGCGCTGGGCGGCGGCTTCGTCCCGGCCGGTCCGTCCGGATCGCCGACGCGCGGGCTGATCTCGGTGCTGCCCACCGGTCGCAACTTCTACTCCGTGGACCCGAAGGCCATCCCGTCCCGCAACGCCTTCGACGTCGGCTCCGCACTGGCCGATTCGCTGCTGGCGCGCCACCGCGAGGACACCGGTGAGTACCCGCGTTCGGTCGGGCTGACCGTGTGGGGCACCTCCGCGATGCGCACCCAGGGCGACGACCTCGGCGAAATCCTGTGGTTGCTGGGCTGCCGCCCGGTGTGGGACGACGCCTCGCGCCGGGTGACCGGCTTCGACGTGGTTCCGGTCGCGGAGCTGGGCCGGCCGCGCATCGACGTGGTGGTCCGCATCTCCGGCTTCTTCCGCGATGCCTTCCCGCACGTGGTGGCGCTGCTCGACGACGCGGTGCAGACGGTGGCCAAGCTCGACGAACCGGACGAGGACAACTACGTCGCCGCGCACTACCGCGCCGACCTTGCCGACCACGGCGACGACCGGCGCGCCTCGACGCGTATCTTCGGCTCCAAGCCGGGCGCCTACGGCGCGGGTCTGCTGCCGCTGATCGATGCCCGCAATTGGCGCAGCGACGCCGACCTCGCCGAGGTCTACGCGACTTGGGGCGGCTACGCCTACGGGCGCGGCCTGGACGGACGCGAGGCGCGCACCGACATGGAATCGGCGTTCCGCCGCATCCAGGTCGCGGCGAAGAACGTCGACACCCGCGAGCACGACATCGCCGACTCCGACGACTACTTCCAGTACCACGGCGGCATGGTGGCCATGGTGCGCGCGCTGTCCGGGCAGAACCCGGCCGCCTACGTCGGCGACTCGGCGGTGCCGCACGCGGTCAAGACGCGGACGCTGGGCGAGGAGACCAAGCGGGTCTTCCGGGCCCGCGTGGTCAACCCGAAGTGGATTTCGGCCATGCAGCGGCACGGCTACAAGGGCGCTTTCGAGCTCGCGGCCACAGTGGACTACTTGTTCGGCTTCGACGCGACCGCCGGTGTGGTCGACGACTGGATGTACACCAAGCTCGCCGAGTCGTACGTGTTCGACGAACAGGTGCAGCAGTTCCTGCGGCAGTCCAACCCGTGGGCGTTGCGCGGCATGACCGAACGCCTGTTGGAGGCGGCCGAGCGCGGCCTGTGGGCCGAGCCGGACGCGTCGGTGCTCGACGACCTCCGCGCGGTCTACCTGGAGCTGGAGGGGCAGTTGGAGGACTGAGCTCTCGGCAAGCGTGGAATTACTCTTTCCAGACAAGGGAATTGGCCATGTGGCCAAAGTCCTATTTGGACAGTCGTGTTAGTCCGTCCGGGTGGTAATAGTGCGCTTTTTCCACTCGATCGGGTTGCCCTGGCTAGCTCAGGTGTATCCAACAGCGGGTTCTGATCCTCTTTCTCATGGACACTCTTGGACGAGCCGGAGGCGGCAGGTCGAACGACGGCGTGCCGGATGGCTCCGGGGGAGGAGGCAACGGTGATGACAGACACGAAGCGCCGGATGTGGTCGATTGCCGGGCTGCTGGCGGCGGCGACCCTGTCGTCGGGCTTGCTGACAACGACGGCCAACGCGGCGGGTGGGGACACGTCGGAGGCCAAAGCACCGCCCATCGTGGGCGGCCAACCCGCCAAAATCGCCGAACACCCTTGGGTGGTGTACCTGACCGACCTGCAGGGCAACCAGTTCTGCGGCGGCACGGTCGCCAAGGCCAACAAGATCGTGACCGCCGCGCACTGCGTCTCGGGGGAGAAGCCGGAGTCGGTCCAGGTCGTCGCCGGGCGGGAGGACAAGAAGACCACCGAGGGCACGGTCGCCAAGGTGACCGGCATCTGGGTGCACCCGGGCTTCCAGAACGCCAACAGCGGCGCGGACGTCGCGGTGCTGACCCTGGACCAGGAGCTGCCGCAGCAACCGCTCGCGCTGGCCGGCAGGGAGGACGGCTCGCTCTACGAAGCTGGGAGGATGTCCTCGGCGCTCGGCTGGGGCGCCACCGCCGAAGGTGGCCAGGCGTCGCAGACCCTGCAGAAGGCCGAAGTGCCGCTGGTCAGCGACCAGGAATGCCAGAAGGCGTACCCGCAGTACAAGTCCGACGCGATGATCTGCGCCGGTTTCCCGCAGGGCGGCGTGGACAGCTGCCAGGGTGACTCCGGTGGGCCGCTGGTGGTCGACAACAAGCTGGTCGGGATCGTCTCGACGGGTAACGGCTGCGCCCGGCCCAACGCGCCCGGCATCTACACCCGGGTGTCGGCGTACCACGACGACGTCCAAGCACAACTGGGTTCCTGAGGCGGATCGACGCGGCCGGGGCGCACCTGTAGCGCCCCGGCCGCGTCATGTCGCGGTCAGGTCCTGCCGTGATGACATCAGCTTCGACGTCGACCGTGGCCGCTGGTATCTCGACGCCTCCTGGTCCACACCGACCATTGTGCTCCCCACACCGAGTGAGATCACCACTGGTGGGGGACGCCTGCCGAGCGTGGATCTCAGGCGCCGATCACCTCGCGGCCATCGTCGTGGACTCCTGCGGCAACCCGGCCGGACGCCCGCACACGATCCCTTTCGGCCTCACCGGACCACCCGGCAGGCGTGATGGCCGGTAGCGTGCCGCGATCACCAGGACGCCACCGACAATGGCCACTCACTCTAGGAACGGTAGCGCTGGAAGGTCTCGCACCGTCCACTTTGGTCAGTCCACCGTGGTGTTTTGGTCGATCGCCTACCTGGGCTTCGGCACGCCGCTCGCGGTCAGCCCATCCCGGCGAGCGCGAGCAGCCCGGCCCGGCGGCCGGCCGTCAGCGAGGTGCGAAGCAGCAGGAAGACGTCAACGCCCGGGGTGAGGATGACGACCGCGCTGGCCAGCAAGAACGCGGGCAACGGGGTCAGGTCCGCAAGCACGGCATCCTCCTTCGCGACAGCGCGCAGCACTGATCACTTGATCGTGTGGAATCGATCACCTGGTCGGGCACAGTTCACGGACCCGGCGCGAGGCGTGCTCCGGGTCCGTGGTGGTTGGGGAAGGATGAGTGGCTGTCATCATCGACTCTCTCCGAAAAATTTCCCATCATAATCCATATCAACGAAATATTTTCCCGAAAACGTGTGAGTTGCGCCTCGTGAAGTTTCCGTATCGGAGTGACTACGGTGTGCCGTCGGCAAGATCCGCGACAGCTGGAGGCACGACGTGGGGTGTGGCAGTGAGCGCAGGACCGGAACGGCGCGCAAGGGGGCGCTGCTGCGGCTCGTGGTCACCGGCGCGGTGACGGCCCTGGCCGGACTTCACCCGGTGGCGGCCAGCGCGGCGGAGCAACCCGAGGCGCGCGTGCTCGGCGGCTCGGAAACCAGCACGGACGACGCCCCCTGGGCCGTGGCGGTGACCGACGACTACGGCCGCCAGTTCTGCGGCGGCACCCTGGTGAGCCCGATCAAGGTCATCACGGCGGCGCACTGCACGGTGGACCCGGCGACCGGCACCAGGCGCGCTCCGGAGGGACTGCGCGCGATCGCGGGACGCACCGATCTGCGCACGGAGCGCGGCGTGGTCGGGGAGATCCAGAGCATCTGGGTCCACCCCGGTTTCAAGGACTACACCCGCGGCGACGACGTCGCGGTGCTGACCCTGCGCGCCCCGATGCCGCAACGCCCGCTGAACGTCGTGGGCCCGGGTGAAGCCGCGCCGTACCAGCCGGGGGCGGTGGCGCGGGTTTACGGCTGGGGCCGCACCAGCGAATCCGGTCCGCCGTCGAACACCCTGCGCTCGGTTGACGTCCCGGTCACCACCGATGAAACCTGCCGGACCGCGTACCCGAACTACGACGCCCGGAGCATGTTCTGCGCCGGAGTCCCGGAAGGTGGCACGGACGCCTGCGCCGGGGACTCGGGCGGCCCGATCGTGGCGGACAACCGCCTGATCGGAGTGGTCTCCTACGGCACCGGCTGCGGCCGCCCCAACACCCCCGGGGTGTACACCCGGCTGAGCAGCTACGCCGCGGAGCTGTCGGCGGAGCTGTGACCGAAGCGAAATGGGTCGTAGTCCGTGTCTCCGAAAACCTGCAATTCGACGTTGTCGGAAACTTTGAAAGCTGGATCTGGTCCGTTGTCGATTAGGCGAATGTCCTGGAGTTCGCGACCGATAAGGCTCTTGGAGTGGGATTTCAACGCGGCCTGGTTCGGTCGTTGAAATCCAAGACGGCTCTCCGGAGGGCTCCTGCGACGATCGCATCCTCCGCCGAATCCAGGCCGAGGCCCTCCCGGTGTACGTGCAAGGATTTCGATTCGCTCTGGTTGGAGAGAAAATCATTGAAGGTGGTCATGGGGACGGCGAACATCGTGTAGAAGCGGTCTTCCAGCTGGCTCGGGTCTGCAACCTCGTCCCCCGGAGGAAATGGCGGGGTTGTGACGATTAGAGCCGGGAGTCCGTCGTTCCGGTTGTTTGGGAGAACTTGTGATACTCCGGGCTTCGGGGTTCCGCCGTACCGATCGTGTGCCAGGTAGAACTTGATCAAAATGGCATCGCAGCCGATCGCCGTGTCCTTGACTGCGCCCGTGCGGAACTCGATATTTGTGATATCGCCGAGTGTTGCTCTGAACCGGCTGGCTTTTTCGTCGGTTGTGGTAGCGAAAATCAAAAGCATGCTGTCTCGTTCCTAGATGGACGCGTGTGGAAGAACGCGAGGTCTGCTTAACTTGTCCAGCAGTTCGCTTGGCAGTGCCACGCCTGGAAGTCCGCCCTTGACGTCCGAGATATAAGGAAGGACGCTCTCGTCCGGAATCAAATCTCTCTGAATTGATGTTCGTACGATAGTATACGCGCCTTCATCGGGCCAGTTTCGGTACGCCTCCCTCGCGTAGGCTGCCGCGTCCTCGGCGCTTTGTGAGAAGTACTTGCTCTCGATGCCCTGAGGGTTCGAGAAGGCGCGGTTATCGAGGATGTCCTTCAACTCGTCTTCTTTTACCGCACGATAAAGCTCGACGTGGTCATCTTTGCAGGACCAAAGGCCGAACGGGTCCACCCAGGTGTACGGATTGTGCACGTAGCTGTGGGTCTGAAATCCGCCTTGCAACCCGAGCGGGTCGGCACTGCTGTAGCGGCCGGTCGCCGGGTCGTAGTGGCGAAAGTAGTTGTAGTTGAGGCCGGTTTCCTGGTCGTGGTACTGGCCGGGGAAGCGCAGCGGGGTGTAGGCGCCCGTGCGGCTTTGGTCCGTTGTGTTGCCCCACAGGGTTGTTCGGTGGAACCAGGCGATGCCGCCTTGGTCGTTGATGAGTTCCGTGGGGGAGCCGACGAGGTCCGTGACGATGGAATAGAACTGCTCGTCCACCCACTGCTGCGGGGCGTGGCGCAGCGGTGATCGTTCGGTTTGGGTGATCGGCCGGAAGGAACCGGGTTCGTAGTTCCAGACCGTGACGCGACGGTCGCCGAGTTGGGGACCGTTCGGCACGCCGTCGGTGTGCGCCTGTTCGGCGACTACCGAGCCGTCCCAGATGAACTCGGTCTGCTCGACAACTCGCGTGCCGTCGGGGGTCAGGCGTTGCTTGGCGACGCGGCGGCCGAGGGGGTCGTAGCGGTATCGCCAGCGGGAGCCGTCCGGGGTGAGGACTTCGACCAACCGGTCGTCGGCGTCCCAGAAATACCGCCAGGTCTCGGGTTTCTGGGACAGGCGCTTGCGCTGGCGGAGCACGACCCGGCCCTGTGCGTCGTGTTCGTAGCGGACGTTTCCCGTGCGGCGCACGAGGGTTCCGCTGTACTCCCGCTCGCCTAGCGCTTCGGCATCAGGCGAGCCTTGCGGAACCGGCCAAGAGGCGTTCGCGATGTTGCCCGCCGAGTCGTAGGCGTAGCGTTCGGTCCAGCCCGCGCCCTGGACGACGGTCACCCGGCCCGCCTGGTCGAGTTCGAACGTGCGCGGGCCGGTGAGCTGGTCGTCGATTCCGGTCAGATAGCCGTCCGCGCGGTAGGTGTACGTCCGGTGCTGGATGGACCGGCCGCCAGGTCCGTTGAGTTCCTGCGAGAGCAGTTGGTGGTTGGCGTCCCATGCCTGGGACAGGACGGTGTTCGGGCCCAGGACCCGTTGGATCTCGTGGCCTGCCGCGTCGTAGCCAAAGCGGAGGGTGCGGCCGGAGATGTGCAGCGCAGTGGGGCGGCTGTTCGCGTCGTACTCCCAGATGCTTTCCGCGCCTGATGGCGTGCGGCGGTGGGTTCGCCTGCCCAGTGCGTCGTAGGCCGAGGCGACCGTTCGGCCATTGATCGTTTCGGCTTGTACTCGTCCGAGCGGGTCTCGGTGGAAGGCGACCCGGGTGTCGGGGTTCAACGCTTCGACGAGCCGCCCCAGCTCGTCGTAGGTGTACGTCGTCGTCATCGAGCCGTTCCGGCGCTCGATGACGTTGCCCAGCGCGTCGCGTGCGAAGTAGGTGACCTCACCTGCGCCGTTGGTGCGTTGGAGGAGTTGGCCGGCCGCGTCGTGCCGGTAGGTGATCATCCGGCCGTTGAAGTCGGTCTCGCGGACCAGGTTTCCGGCCGGGTCGTAGTCGTAGCGCCAGACCAGCCCCTGCTCGTTGGTGACGCCGACCAGGCGCAGTTCGGTGTCGTAGGCGAATTCGAGGCGGGTTCCGTCCGGCTTGACCTCGGCCGACGGCAGGTCGAAGTGGGTGACCTCGGTGTGCGTCTCCTGCCCCCGGGCGTCCACGTGGGTGCGGAGGTTTCCCTCGCCGTCGTAGATCCACCGCTCGGTGGCCCCGTCCGGCAACGTGCGCCACGCAGGTTTCCCGTCGACGGTCCAGCCGAACCGGGTGGTTCCGCCCAGCGGGTCGGTGATGGCCATCACCCGCCCGAAGGCGTCGCGCTCGTATCGCACAGTGCTGCCCAACGGATCGGTCACCGACGCCGGCAGCCCGGCGGAATCTGTTTCGACCAACCGGGTGCTTCCGAGCGCGTCGGTCACGGCTGTTAGGCGGCCGTGCTCGTTGTAGCTGTAGTGCGTGACCGCGCCTAGCGGGTCGACGACGCTGGTCAGGTTGCCGCGTTCGTCGTACTCGCGGCGGGAGATCGAGCCGTCCGGGGTGATGACGATGATCGGTAGGCGGAGGTCGTTGTATTCGAAGCGGGTTTGGCCGCCGTCCGGGCGAGTGACCGCGACGAGGTTCTCGGCGTCGTCGTACGTGTATCGGACCGTGCGGCCGAGTGGATCCGTTCGGGACAGGAGTCTGTCGTAGGCGTCCCATTCGGACACCGTTTCGCCGCCCAGCGGGTCGATTTCTCGAACCACCTGGCGCTTTTCGTTGAGGTGGAACGTCTTGACGTGGCCGAGGGAGTTGGTGAGGCGGGTGACCCCGTCCTCGTAATCGAACGTTCCCGTCAGGAAGCCGCCGGAGCCTTCCGTGCCGACGCAGCGGCCCTGGTGGTCGTAGGTGTAGCGGTACCAGTGGCCGTTGCGGTCGGTCCAGCTGGTGATCCGGCCCGCGTGGTCGTAGTCGAACTTCAGCGGTAGGCCCGAGGCGTTGACCACTCCGGTCAGGCGCTGGTCGGTGTACTCGTACCGCATCAGCAGGAGGTCTTCGCCGTTGTCGGCTTCCCGCAGGTAGAGCGCCGTGATCAGGTCGTTCTCGGATTCGACGCGGATGCGGTAGCCGCCGGTGTGGCGGATCTCCACCGGGGTTCCGTTCGCGTCGTGGTCGAACTCGATCCGGTTGCCGTTGCGGTCGGTGATGCTGGTCAGCGGCAGGACCCGGTTTCCCGGTGCGAAGTGCAGGCACCGACCGGACTCGATCTCGGTGAGCGTATAGCCGTCGTCCTCGTGGCGGGTGAGCGTATTGCGGGAGCCCTCGAACTGGACGGTCGCGCCCACCGCGGGATCCGAGCCGAACAGGAGCTTTCCGTCCTCGGACGCGTACGACACGCCCGCGCTGCCGATCTCGAGACGCTGGTCCAGGGTGGACGTCCAGGACGGGCCGAAGTGCAGGCCCACCCGGTACGACGACAGATGCGTCCGCTTCAGCACTAACGGGAGCGCCGCCGCGATCTCCACATCGGTCTGCGGGAGGATCATCTCGCCGCTGGCGACGTCGATCGGGTCGTTCTCGCACTTCCGGTCGGTCGCGTCGCGGTTCGGGGTCTCCGGGTCGTCGGTCTTGTTCTGGAGGTTGCCGTCTTCGCTCTTGGAATTGGGGTTGTCCGGCGTGGAGCTGTCCGGGGTTGACGACGTGCCGTCCGAGGTCGTGCTCGACGGGGACGTGTCGGGGGAGTCGGGGGTGGTGTCCGGGGCGTCTGGTTTGGGGGACGGCGCGTCCACGCTGGACGGCTTGGTGCTCGCTGGGCCGTCGGCCTTGCGGAGGCCTTTGAGGGCGTCCTTGATGCCTTCCCAGATCTCGTCGAGCTTCTTCAGCAGCGGTTGCAGCTTGTTCAGGGACCGGGTCAGCTTCAGGAGGACGTCGGAGATCTTGCTGACCCACTTGGCGATCATCCCGGCCGCTTCGGCCACCACCGCCGGGGTGCCGACGCCGAGGGTGCCGCCGATTTCCGCTATCCAGCGGGGGATTTTGGTGATCAGCGCCGCCACGCACTCCGCGACCAGGTCGCGCACCAGCTCGCGGACGACGCCGACCAGCACGCCGACGATCTCGACGACCGTGCTGATGGTGTTCGCCGCGCCGCCCGCCGCTTTGATCTGCTCGGCTTGCTTCGTGGTGGCGTTCTTGTAGGCGTCGGCCGCCGCACCGGTCCAGGTGCCGGTGATGTTGTTGACCTCGTTGGTGAAATCGGCCGCGACCTGCTCCACCGATTTCGCGACGTTGCCCCAGGTCTGGGCGTAGGCGGAGATCTGGTCCGGGTCGCCGGCCAGCCAGTCCAGGGCGTCCGACAGCGGCTTGACGTGCTCCATCAGCCAGGACACCGCGTACGAGACCAGCGTGCCGACCGGGTCCATGACCATCGACAGCGCTTCCAGCCCCATGCCGGCCGCGCCGAGCGCGATCTCCGACCAGGAACCCGATTCGATGCCGGACTGGAGGTCGCCGACGGACTCGAGGATGCCGATGCCGCTGACCCCGGTGGTCGAATCCTGCCGCGGCGCGACCAGCGGGTTGCCGGCCATTACACCTCCCAGCCGGAGAAGCTGTCGGCGTTCGCCTCGTCACCGGACTCGTAGGTCTGCGCGGTGTCCTTGACGTTGCCGGCCTGGTCGGTCATGGATTCCGACGCGGTGGACAGGGCGTCGACCCCGGGCTGCGAGACCGCCTGCACGATCGGCACGAAGAACGAGCAGATCACCCCGTAGGCCTCGGAGCCCATCGTGACCTGGTTGGCCGCGTCCAACGCGGTCTGCAGTTGGTCGGAGAGCGCGTCGAGCTTGCTGGCGTGCGACCGGAGCTCCTCCGGAGACACGCCGAATGCGTCCGTCATCGTCAACCCCCAGCCGACGCCTGGTCACCGCAGGTACGTGTCGCCGTTGAAGTCTTCGTCTGCGGGCGGCTGCTCGGCGCGTTCCTCGGCTTCGGGATCCGGGAAGCGCTCCTGGTACGCCGACAGGACCGCGTTGACGGTCTCGGGGTCGTCGCCGACAGTGGCCGACATGACCTCGGCCACCTTGTCCCGGAGACCTGCCTGGGCCTGCCGCATGGTCGTCAGCACCGCTTCGGTGAGCCCCGCGCCGGACATCCGGCGCGCGTCGTCGGTGATCTGCAGGTCGGTGACCGCCCCGGCGCTGTCCACAGTCACCCGCACCACCCCGTCGCGGGACTCCGCGCTGGCACTGACCGCAGTCACCTGCTGCTGCATCTGCTGGTAGCGCTCGGCTTTCGCCTCGACGTTGGCCGCCCAGCGCCTGATGTTCTCCTCGGTGTGCGCGCCATCGCCGCCGAAGATCGGTTCGCTCACAAATCCCCCCAAGCCACTCGCCATGACTGATCGATCACTGATCACGCGCAGGCTAGTCGAGGGACCTGCGGAGGGTCAGCGCTTCGGCGCCAAACTGCCCCGAACAGCGGCGCCGAACTGCCCCGAACAGAGCAGCGGGAAAGGGTGTCGGCGAGTGGCGTTGACTACTCCCCGCGCTGGTGAATGAGGGTTTCGAGACCCGGCTGTGATATCCAGGTAAGAGTGACCCTCCAGCCGCTCGCGACCGCCGTCCACCGCGCCTACACCGCGGACCTGGACGCCGAGGACTTCTACCGGATGTTGCGCCTGCGCGTCGACGTGTTCGTCGTCGAGCAGGAATGCCCCTACCCGGAGCTGGACGGTCGCGACCTGGAGGAGACCACCCGGCACTTCTGGATCGACTCGGCCGACGGCTACGTGCTCGGCTATCTCCGGCTGCTGGAAGATCCCGAAGGCACCTTCCGCATCGGGCGGGTCTGCACCGCCAAGGGCGCGCGCGGCCTGGGCCTGGCCCGCAAGCTGATGCGCGCCGCGGTCGCCGAGGTGCAGCACTCGCCGGCCGTGCTGGCCGCGCAGACCTACGCCACGGACTTCTACCGCTCCTTCGGTTTCGTCGAGGACGGCGAGGAATACCTGGAGGACGGCATCCCGCACGTCGACATGCGCCGCGAGCCCCGCCGCCGCGCGTGATCGGCGCTACTGCGGGCTTGACCGCGGTCGTTCTGGTCCAGCTTTTGGCACGCTTTCATGATGGCTTCACATCGGCAGGCTCCGCCTACGCCCGCCTCCTGACCCGCGCAAGCCCGTGAGTGCTTTTGGGCGCTATAGCACCCAAAAGCACTCACGGTTGCTGACCCGACCGAACGCGGCGCCTCGCTGGGTTCACTCACGTCCAGCTCAGCGCTGGTAGTGGTCGTCCGGTGAGCACCTGCTCGCGTATTTCCACCGCTTCCGGGACAGCCCGGCCATTCGGCGCGATCCCGGCTTGCACGTGCGTTCGCGCCGGCTGGTCCCGCTAGGACGTGTTTTATAAGCGGCGGCAGCCGCTTGCGGTGTGGGACTTAACTGGCACCGCCGCGGGTTCTCAGGGGTCCTTCTCGCGAGGACAGCCCCGACGTGGTGAATTGGCATTCATGATGTCGGGGATCCCGCAGCGAGAAGGCCTCTGAGGTTCCGCTACCCGCACCCCTACGCAAACCACTTTCGAAACAGGCCTTAAATCGCCGACTCCCGGCACGCCGCGCGCCGGTGCGGAAAGCAGGGCGCTCTCCAGTGGTGCTGGTCTCCTCGGGGTGGTGGTCGGTTGGTCAGGCGGCCGGGTTCTGCGACGATGCACGGTGATCCGAATGCAAGGGGTGCGTCAGGAAGCCGGTGGGAATCCGGCACGGTCGGCGCCACTGTGACCGGGGAGCGGCCCTTCCCCCGCGAGCCACCGGGGCGACCTGGGAAGGCCGGAGGGGTGCGACGATCCGGGAGTCAGGACACTGCGGCCCCTTGTTCCCGCCACCGGGGCGTCCGCACCCCGAGGAAGGAACACCCGGCATGTCCGCTGTTCCGCGCTTTCCCTTCACCGCCGTCGTCGGCCACGACGACCTCCGGCTGGCGCTGCTGCTCAACGCCGTTCACCCGCGCATCGGCGGGGTCCTCGTCCGAGGCGAGAAGGGCACCGCGAAGTCGACCGTGGTGCGTGCGCTTGCGTCGTTGCTGCCGCCGCTGGACGTGATCGCAGATTGCCGCTTCGGGTGCGATCCGCGGGCCACGGACCCGCAGTGCCCGGACGGTCCGCACGGCTCCGCCGCGACGCAGCACCCCGCCCAGCTAGTTGAGCTCCCGGTGGGCGCTACCGAGGACCGGTTGATCGGCTCGCTCGACCTGGAACGTGCCCTGACGGAAGGCGTCCGCGCCTTCCAGCCCGGCCTGCTCGCCGCCGCGCACCGGGGCGTGCTCTACGTCGACGAGGTGAACCTGCTGCACGACCACCTCGTCGACCTGCTGCTGGATGCCGCGGCGATGGGGCGCGCGCACGTCGAGCGCGAAGGCGTCTCGGTCTCGCACGCGGCGTCGTTCCTGCTGGTGGGAACGATGAACCCGGAGGAAGGCGAGCTGCGCCCGCAGCTGCTGGACCGGTTCGGGCTCACCGTGCACGTCGCCGCTTCGCGCGAGGTGGCGACCCGGACCGAGGTGGTGCGCCGCCGCCTGGCGTTCGAAGCCGACCCGGCCGGGTTCGCCGCGCGGTGGGCCGACGCCGACGCCGAACTCGCCGCACGGATCGTGGCCGCCCGCGCCCGGGTGGACGCGGTGGTCCTCCCGGATACCGAGCTGCGCCGGATCGCCGCGCTGTGCGCGTCCTTCGACGTCGACGGCATGCGAGCCGACCTGGTGCTGGCGCGCACCGCCGTCGCGCACGCGGCCTGGCGCGGAGCCGAGGCGGTCGCCGAGGCGGACGTTGAAGCGGCGGCCAGGCTCGCGCTGCCGCACCGTCGCCGCCGCGACCCCTTCGACGAACCCGGCATGGCCGAAGACCAGCTCCAGCAGGCCCTGACGGAGGCGGCGGAGCACGCCGACGACGGCGACGACGACGGGGGCGACGAGCCGCCGGAAGGCCCGGACGGCGGCGGCCAGCCGCCGGAGGGGCCGACCGAGCCGGACGGCGGAGCCGGTGGCGGCTCGGAGGAGCACAGCGACGGTCGGGCGCCCGGGGAGCGGCCGCCGGCAGCGCCGGCCGCGGCGTTCCGGGCGCGGCTGCTGGAGGTGCCGGGGCTCGGCGACGGGGCGCCGGGACGGCGGTCGCGGTCCCGGGCGCGCAGCGGCCGAGCGACCCGGTCGTCCACTGTGGAGGGACATGGCATCCACCTGGCGGCCACGCTGGCCGCCGCGGCGCCGCACCAGGTCGCCCGCGGCCGCCGCGGTCCCGGGCTGGTGCTGCGGTCCGACGATCTGCGGCGCGCAATCCGGGAGGGGCGCGAGGGGAACCTGGTGCTGTTCGCGGTGGATGCGTCTGGGTCGATGGCCGCCAGGGAGCGGATGTCGGCGGTCAGTGGCGCCGTTCTGTCGCTGCTGCGGGACGCCTACCAGCGGCGCGACAAGGTCGGCGTGGTGACCTTCCGCGGCGACTCCGCGGAGCTCGCGCTGCCGCCGACGTCCTCTGTGGACATCGCGGCCGCGCGGATGCGGGGACTGCGCACCGGCGGTCGCACGCCGCTGGCCGACGGGCTGCTGCGGGTTCGCCGCGTGGTGCAGACCGAGCGGATGCGGGACCCGAACCGGCGGACCCTGGTCGTGCTGCTGACCGACGGAAAAGCCACCGTGCCGGTGAACCGCGAGGAGGGCGGGCGGCTTCGGGCGCAGCGCGCCGTCGACGACGCGCTGCGTTCGGCCGGACTGCTCGCCGAGGCGGGCGTGGCCTCCGTCGTGGTGGATTGCGAGAGCGGGCCGGTCCGACTCGGGTTGGCGGCCCGGCTCGCGGCCGCGCTGGACGGCCCCTGCCTGCGGTTGGAGGAGCTTTCGGCCGACAACGTCGCGGGCGTGGTCCGCGCGGTCCGGGACGAGCGGCCCCGCGCGGCTTGATCTCGTTTTGATTACGAGATTCGGCGTTCTGCCTTCTGGCCTAGCTGACTGATTGGTACGGTACTGCCGTCCACCTGACCCCCAGGGGTGGACCTCCAAGATGCCCCCGCGCTCCCGGCGACCCCCAGGCTGGTCGAGTGCGGGGGCTCTTTTCCCGGCCGGCCGGATCGGCTCGTTCCCGCGAGCTTCACCCGGCCCGGCCAGCGCGTGCCGGTTCGTTCCGCTGCTGGTAGCGGTAGCGGCACGCGGACGCGGTGATCAGCAGCGGAACCGCGGTGGCGGCGGCGATTCCGAAGACCAGTGAGTACGAACCACGCTCGACGAACGGACCCGCAGCAGCCGAAGCGACCGCGCTCCCGAGGAACAGCGCCGAGGCGAACAACGCCACGGCGGTGCCCCTGGCCTCCGGGACCACCGACGTCACCCAGGTCTGCAGCGACGAGTGCATGAACGACCAGCCGCCACCGAGCAGCAGCGCCGCGACCACGACGGTCGCGATGTTGGCGTCGGCCGTCACGACCAGGTATCCGAGCGCCATCGCGGTGCCGCCGATCGCGATCAGCTGCCAGACCGCCAGCCGCCGCCCCAAGACCTTGACCAGCCTGGAGAACGACCACACGCCAACGCCGTAGGTCGCGGTGGCGAGGCCCGCCACGGCGACGGCGACACCTCCCTGCACCAATGCCGAGGGGAGGAACGTCATGGTGCCCAACAGCACCGCGCCCTCGACGAACACCAGCCCGAAGACCAGCAGGGCCCAACGATTCCCCAGCACCGCCATCAGGTGGTTGCGCACGCCCTCGACCTGGGCGCGCTGCGGCTCCGGAAGCTTGCGGAGCCGGAAGGCGCACAGCGCGGCGAACCCGGCCGGGACCGCGAAAACCGCGCGCCAGTCCAGGAAACCGGCCAACAGCCCGCCGACGGCGGTCGCCAGCGCGGTGCCCATCGCCGACGCCGCCATCAGGTCTGAAAGGGCGGCCTGGCGGTTCTTCTGCGGCACGGTGTCGCCGACGTAGGTCAGCGAACCCGGAACGACCGCGCCCATGCACGCGCCGGTGATGGCGCGTGCCACGATCAGTGTGGTCAGGTTCGGCGCCAGCGCGGAGACCACGCCCGCCGCAGCGGCGCCGAGCAGCGTGCCGCGCATGACCGGAACGCGCCCGAACCGATCCGACAGCAATCCCCAAACCGGTTGGGAGAGGCCGTAAGCGAGGAAGTAGCCGCTTGCAGCGGCGACCGCCGCCCCCAGCGGCACCTGCAGGCCGAGCGCGATCAGCACCAGCATCGGCGTGACCGCGAAGCGGTCGAAGTTGGAGATCAGCGTGGCGGCGGACAAAACCAGCGGCGGCCTGGTCGGCATCGGGCGGCTCCTGAACGGTCGGGGCGCCCATTCATGTTCGCCGACCGCACCGTTCCAGAACCCCGTGACCTCGGCCACCATCGGGTCGGCGGCGCTAGGCCATTGGGGCGTGATCTAGGGCGGGGTATTGCGGATTTGTCTCGTATCGGCGTTCCGGGGTACGTCCAGGTGCTAGGTTCGGGCGCGCTGTGGGGCTAAACGAACTTGAGGAGAAGCGATGACGGGGCCGGTTGGGGCAGCAGCTGGGCTCGCCGCCACGAATGACGCCATGCAGGGCATCATTAGCGCGGCTAACAGTGGGCAGTTCCAGGTCGCACCGGAGGCCGGTGACGAGCTGATCAAAATCTTCCAGGGCTTCGAGAGCGAAAAGCTGCCGGAAATCAAGAGGGACCTGTACACCCTGAAGCAGCGCACCCCGTTAGGGGACAGTCCTGCGGGTCAGGCGATGGCTGAGTTCAACACGCTGGTCGCTGCTGGCGGTGACGGGCGGTCGTATGAAGAGCTGGTGCTTCAGTTTGAGCAGCGGTTCCCGCAGGTGCTTGAAGCGATCAAGAAGGGCATTCGGCTCTACCAGGACCTGGATGAGGGCAACGCCGGCTTCCGCGGCGTGCAGGCGTGAGAACGGGGTTAGTTGGTGCGTAGGTCGTGGCCGCTTGCTGGCGGCGTGTTCACGGTATTGGTCCTGGGTATGGCGGGTTGCGGGGGACCTGGGGGCGGAGGAGTAACCCCGCAACCGGGAGAGAGCGGCGAGGGCTCCCCCTCGAGCAGCGCCCAGGTTGCGGCGATCGATCCGTGCCAGACATTGACATCGGGCGATGCGACTGCTCTAAGCCTAAAAGGATCAGGTGAGCCGAAGAGGATATCGGGTGCGGCCGCCTGTGACTGGAATCTGGCGACAGGAGGGGGAATTCAGATCGTTGTCAACCACGACAAGTCGCTTGACGAGCTGAATTTCACCGGCCAGAAGGTCGAGGAGACATCCGTCGCCGGCCGGAGGGCGAAACTGGTTGCCGATAGTGTCCTCACGGGTACATGCGGTGTTTCATTCGAGACGTCTTCCGCGAGCTCGATATCGGTCGTCGGCTCCGTGCCAGCGCGACAGAATCCTGATACTGCCTGTGAGATTGCGCAGAAGGCTGCGCCACTGGTTGCTGCGAATTTTCCGAAAAACTGAATTCCGTGTTGGAGAACTGAAAAGGGTAAGGGGGAGTCATGACGTCGCCGCCGGGCGGTAGATACGAGTACGTAGCCGACTACGAGCACGATGCGTATCAGCAGGGGCAGCAGGAGTACGCGGGCGTGTCGAACATGCCGTTTGTCGGCAATGCGTTGATGGAGGCGTTGTCGCAGGCCAAAGCCAAGCAGGAGACCGCGAAGTACGGTCAGCAGCAGGCTCAGGCGTTGTCGGTTGACCAGGAGCTCCGCGACAAGCCTGGTGCGTTGGGGAACACGCACTACTTGTCCTTCGAGCACAAGGAGCTGGACAGGTTCGTCCGGGAGAACTTCGACCCGACCGCGGTTCATGACACCGGTCGCGTTTACCACGGGCATGGCCAGATGTATCTGGATCTGGCAAACGACATCCGCCAGGCCGCCGCCAAGACCCAGGAGAGCTGGCAGGGCGAGGCCGGCGACGCCATGCGGGCGCATGTCACGCAGCTTGCCGATCACATGTCGCACTCCGGTAGCGCGGCGCAGCTGACCGCCAACCAGGTCGGCATGCAGGCCGAGGCCGGGGAGCGGGCGCGGAACTCGATGCCCGAGGTCGTCGAGTTCGACATGAAGCAGGAGCTGAAGAACTACTTCTCCGATCCGAACCCGTTCACGGCCATCAGCCGTGCCAACGACATCGTGGAGAAGCAGGAGAAGAGCCAGGCCGCGCACCAGGAGGCGGCCCAGGTCATGTCGACCATGGAGACCGACTTCGGGCAGGCCGCAGCGCAGACTCCCGCGTTCGTGCCCGCCCCGCGCGGGCCTGAGGAGCTAACGAACACTCCGCAGCAGCAGCAGAACACGATCGGTTCCATCGACCCGTCGATCAGCACGTCGAGTAAGCCTTCGTCGACCCAATCGGCATGGGCGAGCCCGCACACCGCGACGCCCCAGTACAGCCCTCCGAGCACCGCGTCGGTGCCGCCGCACAGTACGACCCCGGTGTGGCAGCAGCCCACGGCGACGCCGTCGTCGGGCACGCGGTGGAATCCGCAGACCGGCCAGTGGGAGCGCCAGAACCCCTACAACGGGCGTTGGGCTCCGCTGCCGCCGAATCAGCAGCGACCCGGGCCCGGTGGGGGTCGACCGGGCGTCGGTGGCGGTGGCCGTCCGGGTGGCATGGGTGGTGCCGGTCGGGGCGGTGGCATGGGCGGTGCCGGTCGGATCGGCGGCGTCGGTGGTGCCGGTGGACAGCTCGGCGTGGGTGGTCGTGCCGGTGTCGGCGGGCTCGGCGCCGCCGGAGGTGCCGGTGCTGGTGGTACCGGTGCGGCCGGTGGCCGTGGCGGTGCCGGGATGGCCGGTGGCGGTGCCGCCGGGCGTGGTCAGGGCGGGAAGTCCGAAGAGGACAACGAGCACGAGAGCAAGTACGTGCTCGACACCGACGAGGCCTGGGAAGACCTCGGGTTGCCGAAGGTCGCGCCGCCGGTGTTCGGCGAGTAGCCGACCGGATTCGAAGTTTCGCGCTATTCCCCGAGAAGCACTGGCTTCTCGGGGAATAGCGGCATGCGCAAAGGGGAAAGAGATGATCGAATCGTTCACGCTTTCCGCGGAGGCGGCGGACATCCTCGGCGAGGATCTGCGGATCAACCTGCGGCAGTTCCCGTTCGAGATCCCGCACTTCGCCGCCACCGTCGATGAACGCGCAGGACTTCGCAAGGACGTCTGGGGAAGGCTGGAACAGCGCCGATTAGCCGATCGCGGCCGGGCCGAACCGGAGCTGGAGCAGGCGCTGAACCTGTTGCACCGGCCGGAGATCGACGTGGCGGTCACCTCCTACGACGGCAGGTCGGACGCCGTCTACCGGGCGCGCGTGGCGGTGGCCGGGCGGGCCGGAGTCGTCGCGGTTCAGGATGAGCAGGGCTTGCGGATCGAGTTCATCGACGTCCGTGGGCTCGCCCGTGTGTGCGTCGGGCTGCTGCCGGAAGTGTCGGCGGGAAAGCTCGAAGGGGGCACGATCGCAGATGGTGGTGAGCCGAAGCCACCGCGCGCGGCCGACGCCGAGCCGGATTCGTGGCTCGGGGCGGCGCAGCCGACCGCGTCCGGCCACGGTGGCGGAGAGATGCGCAAGGTGGAGAAGATCATGGCGCTACCGGTGCGGAGCGTCGGCTACTTCGTGGTGATCGGCCTGGACGCCAGCGGCCAGCCGGTCCGGCTCCCGGCGGTCGGCTGGCGGGACACCGAAGAGGGTCGCTACAGCGTCACGACGAGGCGCAACAACGACGGCGAGCGCTGGACCACCTTCGGCCCGGCGGACAGAACGCGCCTGGCCCGCTACCTCGGCGAACAGCTCGCCACCTTCCGCCCGCGCTGAGGTCGTGAGTGCGTAGCCGGGCTCCAGCTCGGCTACGCACTCACGACACCTCAGGGCACCCAGACCAACTGCATCGGGTCCTTGCGGGAGAACAGTTCGAAAGCGCTCAGCGCTGACCGGAACGATCCGCGAATCCCGCCCTCCACGGCCACGACCTCGGCGTGGTCGTGGAACTCCATTCCCCAAGCGACGACCTGCCCGTCCTTCCCGAGCTCGTCGTCGATCTCCTCGACGAGCGCGAAAACCCGCGGAGCGGACACCCGCACCAACTCCTCCACCCACTCCGAAAACGACCGCTCAACCCCGCGTGCCACCATGCTGGAACCTCCCGTGAAAATTGCTCTGATCTGCGGTGTGTGCGGTGATCGAAATCTCGATCACTGTTGTTAACCATAAAATTTGACTTAACTTGGAACAAGTCGCCTGATCGGGCAACATCGGCCTCCGCGAGACTTAAGCCGCACTCACGAAGGAGGACCTGTGGCAGAGACGTCGAGTCCGACGGTGTGGCGGCGCTGGCTCGCCTTCGAGCTGACGCGCCTGCGCAAAGCGGCGAACCTGGAACAGAAGGACGTAGCGAAGGCCCTGCGGTGCACCACGGCGAAGGTCTCCTACATCGAGAACGCCGAGCGTTCGATCATGCTCCGCGACCTCGAAGAGGTCCTGCTACCGCTGTACAGCGTCCCAGCGGAGAAGTGGCCGAAGTACGTGCAAGCAGCGCGAGATTCCCGCAAGAGGGGCTGGTGGGAGAGCTACGACTCGGACGCGCTGCCTGACTGGTTCTCCCTGTTCGTGGGACTGGAACAGGGCGCCTCGCAACTACGAGTCTACGAGGCGCAGCTGATCCCGGGGCTGCTGCAAACACGCGAGTATGCCCACGCAGTGTCGCAACGAGGCCCGGTGGAACGTGAGCAGGAGCAGATAGAGCGTCATGTTGAAGTGCGTGTGGGGCGTCAAGAAGCCTTGTGTCGCAAGGCGAAGCCACTGCGCCTGTGGGTGGTGCTGGACGAGGCCGCGTTGCGCCGTGTGGTCGGCAGCCCGCAGGTCATGCGTGATCAACTTCGCCATCTGGCCGAGTTGATGCGGAAGCCGAAAGTCACGGTGCAGATGATTCCTTTCGAGCAAGGCGCGCATCCAGGCATGGTGGGCAGATTTCAGATCCTGGACTTCCCCTGGCCCGGTGACCCTGGCGTTGCGTATGTCGAGCACCTCGGTGGTGCTGTCTACCTCGAAGGGCCGGGAGAGATCGCAGCTCATGTGATTGCATTCGAGCACCTCTGTGCTCTTGCGCTCTCCCCGGATGATTCGGTCAAGATGGTGGAATCGATCGCGAAGGAGTATTCATGATTCACAGGCTGGCGAGCCAGCAGCAGCTGACCTGGAGGAAGAGCAGTTACAGCGGTCATCAGGGCTCCTGCGTCGAAGTCGCCGCAATCCCTGCGGAGTTATGGCGGAAGTCTAGTCGTAGCGGCGACACCGGCGGTAACTGCGTCGAGGTCGCTTTCCCCGACAGGTCTGTGGCGGCTCGGGATTCGAAGGATCCCGAGGGTTGGGTGTTGGTGTTCGGTCACCCTGCTTGGTCGGCGTTCCTTGCCGCTGCTGCTCGGGGTGTCTTCGACCTGCGGTGATGGGGTCGTGCGTGATTTTTCCGGCAAGAACCGGAACTATCGCTCACGAGCCGTTCCGTTAGGGTCGGGGCATGCCTCAGGGACAGCCTTCGACCGTGCCGAACGACGGGTTGACCACTCGCCAGCGCCGCAACAGGCCGCTGGTCGTGGTGCACACCGGCGAGATGAAGGGCAAGTCCACCGCCGCGTTCGGGCTCGCGCTCCGCGGCTGGAACCAGGGCTGGTCGATCGGCGTGTTCCAGTTCGTCAAGTCCGCGAAGTGGCGCGTCGGCGAGGAGTCGGCCTTCCGCGCACTGGGACGGTTGCACGACGAAACCGGTGAGGGCGGCCCCGTCGAGTGGCACAAGATGGGCGAGGGCTGGTCCTGGACCCGCAAGAAGGGCGGCGAGGACGACCACGCCGCAGCCGCGCTGGAGGGCTGGCGGGAGATCGCCCGCCGGATCGGCGAGCAGCACCACGGCCTCTACGTGCTGGACGAGTTCACCTATCCGCTGCACTGGGGCTGGGTCGACATCGCCGAGGTCGTCGAGACCCTGCGCGACCGACCCGGGCACCAGCACGTCGTGATCACCGGCCGCTATGCCCCGCAAGCGCTGATCGACGCTGCCGACCTCGTCATGGAGACCACCAAGGTCAAGCACCCGATGGACGCCGGCCAGAAGGGCCAGAAGGGCATCGAATGGTGACCGGTGCGCTTCCGCTTGCTCGGTTGATCGTGGCGGCTCCCGGGTCGGGGCAGGGCAAGACGACGGTGGCGACCGGGTTGCTGGGCGCGCTGCGGCGCCGGGGCACCGCGGTCGCGGCGTTCAAGGTCGGGCCGGATTACATCGACCCCGGGTACCACCGGCTGGCCGCCGGCCGCCCGGCCCGCAACCTCGATCCGGTGCTGGTCGGGGAGGATCGCATCGCGCCGTTGTTCCGGCACGGTGCCGCCGGGGCCGAGTTGTCCATCGTGGAGGGTGTGATGGGGCTGTTCGACGGCCGCATCGGGCCCGGGGAGGGCATCGCGGTCGGCTCCACCGCGCACGTCGCTCAACTGCTGAGCGCGCCGGTCGTGCTGGTCGTCGATGCCAAAGGGCAAAGCCACAGCCTCGCCGCGCTGCTGCACGGTTTCCGCAGCTACCGCCCGGAGGTCCGGGTCGCGGGCGTCATCCTCAACCGGGTCGGCTCGCCGCGGCACGAGGAGGTGCTCCGCGACGCCGCCGACAACGCGGGTCTCCCGGTGCTCGGCGCGATCCCGCGCACCGAGGACCTCGCCGTTCCGTCGCGCCATCTCGGTCTCGTCACGGCTGCCGAGCACGGCGGGGAGGCGGTCCGCGCGGTCGACGCGATGGCCGACGTCGTTGCCCGGTCGGTGGATCTCGACGTGGTGTGCGCGCTTGCGCGCTCGGCTCCCGAGCTGCCCGGCCCCGCCTGGGATCCGCGCGACGAGGTGAAACCGCAGGCGAGGCCGGTGGTCGCGGTCGCCGGTGGGCAGGCATTCACCTTCGCCTACGCCGAGCACGTCGAGCTGCTCGAAGCCGCCGGTGCCGAGGTCGTCGTCCTCGACCCGCTGGGCGACGAGCGGCTGCCGGAACGCACCGCGGGCGTGGTGCTGCCGGGCGGTTTCCCCGAGCAGCACGCCGCCGAACTGTCGGCGAACACCGCTCTGCGCAAGGAAATCGCGGCGTTCGCCGCCACCGGCGCGCCGATCCACGCCGAGTGCGGCGGGCTGCTGTACCTGGCAAGGGAGCTGGAGGGCCACCCGCTGTGCGGGGTGCTCGACGCGCGGGCGCGGATGTCGCCGCGGCTGGTGCTCGGCTACCGCGACGCGGTGGCCGTCGCCGATTCAGCCGATTCAGTCCTATTCGCCGAAGGAGCACGAGTGAGCGGGCACGAATTCCACCGCACCGTCCTGGAACCCGGCAGCGGATCGCAACCCGCCTGGATCTGGCGCGGCGCGACCGGTGTCCAGCGGGAAGGCTTCGTGCAGGGCGGCGTACACGCCTCCTACTTGCACACCCATCCGGCCGGGCAGCCTGGCGCGGTCCAACGGTTCGTGGCGAGGTGCGCGTGATGCGGCTGGTCGGTGTCGGGGTCGGCCCCGGGGATCCGGAAATGCTGACCCTGGCCGCGCTGCGCGAGATCCGGGCGGCTGGCACCGTGTTCGTCCCGGTGCTCTCCGCCGACGAGCAGGGCCGGGCGGAAGCCATCGTCCGCGCGCACCTGGGCGACGACGACCGGGTGCAGCGGCTGGTTTTCGCGTTGGCCGATCCGGTGGACGGCCCGCAGGACCGGCGACGCAGGCACTGGGACGAGGCCGCCGCGGTCGTCGCGCAGCGGCTGCGTGATCAGGGCGGCACCGTGGCCTTCGCCACCCTCGGGGACCCCGCCGTGTATTCGACCTTCAGCTACCTCGCGGCCACCGTGGCCGAGCTGTTGCCCGAGGTCGAAGTGGCCACTGTGCCGGGGATCACCGCGATGCAGGCCACGGCCGCGCAAGCGGGCGTAGCGCTGACCGAAGGCACCGAATCACTCACCGTGATACCGGTGATGCGTGACGTGACCGCGCTGCGGGAGGCGCTGCGGGCACGCGGTACGGTCGTTGCTTACAAAGGCGGCCGGCGGCTCGGCGAACTGCGCACCGCGATCGCCGAGAGCGGAGCCCTGGAACGCGCGGTCTACGCCGAGCACCTGGGCACGCCGGACGCGCGGGTGCTGCCGTTGTCCGATGTGTCCGAAGTGGACGACGCGCCTTATCTGTCCACTGTGGTAGTACTTCCACCCCGAGGCGGAAGAGGAGAACAATGGTGACTGGCCGGATCTCGTTCATCGGTGCGGGACCGGGCGCGGCCGACCTGATCACGGTCCGCGGTGCCCGGCGGATCGCCGAGGCCGACATCGTGGTGTGGGCCGCGAGCCTGGTCGCGCCGGAATGCATCCAGGAGCACGCGCGCAGCGACGCGGAACTGGTCGACTCCTCCCGGCTGACCCACGAGCAGGCGCTGGAGATCTACCGCCGCGCCGAGCGCGACAAGCTCAACGTCGCCCGGGTGCACTCCGGCGACCCGTCGCTGTGGGGCGCGGTTCAGGAACAGCACGACGCGTGCGCGCGGATGAACCTGGAAGTCGAGATCGTGCCCGGCGTTCCGGCGTTCTCCGCCGCCGCGGCCGCCATCGGTCGCGAGCTCACCGTGCCGGAAGTCGCCCAGTCGCTGGTGCTGACCCGTCTGGAGGGCGGCAAGACGCCGATGCCCGAAGGCGAGAAGGTGCGCGAGTTCGCCAAGCATGGCACCACGATGGCGCTGTTCCTCTCCGCCGCGCGCACCGGTCAGCTCGTCGAGGAACTGCGGGCCGGCGGCTACCCCGACGACACCCCGGTGCTGGTGGCCTACAAGGTCACCTGGCCCGACGAGCTGCTGCTGCGCACGAACCTCGCCGACCTGGAGAAGACCGTCAAGCAGCACAAGCTGTGGCGGCACACGCTGTTCATCGTCGGCAAGGGCCTCGCCAGCTCGGGAACCCGTTCGCACCTCTACCACGCGGGGCACTTCCACACCTACCGCCGAGCCGACCCGGCCGCGCGCCGCGCGCTGCGGGCCGAGCGCCCCACCGCTGCGCGCCGCCGCGCGGAGAGCGACTCGAAGCCCGGCCCGCGCGCCGAGGACTCGGGGGAGCGGGTACGCGACTCCGACGTCGCCTGGTGGGCGGTGCGCGACTGGCAGGAGAGCGCCCGCGGCGCGGCGCGGGTCGCGGCGAACCGCGCGTCCCCGGCCCGTCGGGTCGACGCCGCGCAGTCCCAGCTGTTCACCGACGACGTGACGGCGGGCGAACGGCCTGTTGACGCCGTAGAGGCGAGTGAACAGTCCGTTCCTTCCGATGCGGGTGCTGATGTGGTTGGCAGCGATCGGCCTGTTGGTGCGGTAGAGGTGAGTGAACGGTCCGTTCGCTCCGATGCGCCCGAGCCGAAGCCGCGCCAGACCTCGGCGGCCAGCACGACGGCTACCCGGGCCACGGCGAAGGCCGTTCCCGCGAAGCGCGGCGGAACGAAGTCCGGGGCGAAGAGCGCGGCGACGAAGTCTGCGGCGAAGCGGACGAAGTCCGCGACCACTACCACTGCAGCGGCGAAGGCGACGCCCGCCGGGCGGCGCAAGTCCCCGGCGAAGCCGGATGAGCAGGGCGAGTAACGAGGCGCAGCCGCCGCTGCGGGAGCCGGACCTGCCGCGCACCGCGAAGGTCCGGCCCAAGGCGCTGCGCACCGGGTTCACCACGGGTGCGTGTTCCGCGGCGGCGGCGCGTGCGGCGGCCCAACTGCTCGCCACCGGGCACCTCCCGGCCACCGTGGACGTCCCGTTCCCGGACGGCAGGTACCGGCGCTTCCAGGTGGATTCGGGGTCGATCGGGCCCGCGACCGCAGTGGTCGTCAAGGACGCGGGCGACGACCCCGACGTCACTCACGGCGCTCGGATGACCGCGTCGGTCACCGCCCGCGATGACGGCGAGATCTTGCTGCACGGCGGCGAAGGCGTCGGCGTCGTGACCAAGCCGGGCCTCGGCCTGGAGGTCGGCGGTCCGGCGATCAACCCGGTGCCCCGCGAGATGATCACCAACGCGGTGCGCGAGGCGCTCGGCGAGCGTGGCGCGGACGTCACGATCACCGTGCCCGGTGGTGAGAAGATGGCCTACAAGACCACCAACCGGCGGTTGGGCATCTTCGGTGGCATCTCGATCCTCGGCACCACCGGCATCGTGCGGCCGTTCTCCACCGCGTCCTGGAGGTCCAGCGTCGAACAGGCGGTTTCCGTGCTCGCCGCACAGGGCGGCCGGGTTGCGGTGCTGTCCACCGGCGGTCGCACCGAGAAGGCCGCGATGCGGCTGCTGCCCGACGAGCCCGAGGTGGCGTTCATCGAGGTCGGCGACTTCACCGGTGCGGCGCTGCGTCGCGCCGTCGAGCACGGGCTGGACGAGGTCGTGTTCGTCGGCATGATCGGCAAGCTGACCAAGCTCGCCTCCGGCGTGGTGATGACGCACTACACGAGGTCCAAAGTGGACACGGCGTTGCTCGGTCGGCTGACCGGCGAGTTCGGTGGCGACCCCGAGCAGGTCGCCGAGATCGAGCAGGCCGCCACAGCGCGCCGGGCGTACGAGGTGTGGCAGCACAGCGGGCTGCTCTCGGCGTGTGCGCACCGGCTCTGCGGGCAGGTGGCAGGAGTATTGGAGCGGTTCAGCGAGGAATGCGGCCGTCGGCTGCGTGTTCGGGTCGCGATGGTGGACTTCCAGGGCGAACACGTGGTGGCGGCCACCGAGGCAAGGTGGGTGACGTGGCAGTCACGGTGATCGGGGTCGATGGTGGGGATCTGCCGAAGGGCGGTGCCGAAGCGCTGGAGTCGGCACGGCTCGTGGTCGGCGGCAGACGGCACCTCGAAGCGCACGCGCCGGAACACGCGCGCAAGCTCGAACTTGGGCCGCTGGATCCGGCGCTGAACGCCTTGTCGTCGCTGTCCGGTGACGAGCACGGCGTGGTGCTGGCCTCGGGTGATCCCGGCTTCTTCGGCGCGGTCCGAGCGCTGCGCGAACGCGGCATCCGGTGCACGGTGCTGCCCTCGACCTCCAGCGTGCAGCAGCTGATGGCGCGCGTCGGCCGCTCCTGGGACGACGTCGTGGTGGTCAGCGCGCACGGCCGCGACCTCCGCCAGGCGATCAACGTCTGCCGCGCGCGACCGGCGGTGGCGGTGCTGACCGCGCCGAAGGCCGGCCCGGCCCAGATCGCCTCCGGGCTGGCCGGTTGGCGCCGGACCATGGTCGTCGCCGAGGACCTTGGCGGGCCGAACGAGTCGGTGGTCACCATCGAACCGGCCGAGGCGGCCAAGCGCACCTGGTACGAGCCGAACATCGTGCTCTCCCTGGCGGATCTGGACGACGTGCCGCACCGGGGCTGGATCGCCAGCGGCGAGCCGGTACCGCCGGCGACCGGCTGGGCGCTGTCCGAGGACGAGTTCTCGCACCGCGACGGCATGATCACCAAGGCCGAGGTGCGGGCCGTGGCGCTGGCGAAGCTCGCGCCGAGGCCGGGGACGCTGGTCTGGGACGTCGGGGCGGGATCCGGTTCGGTGGCGGTGGAGTGCGCCCGGATGGGCGCGGCGACGATCGCGGTGGAGTCCAACGAGGCCCAGGTAGTGCGGTTGGTCACCAACGCGGCGAGCCACGGCGTGGACGTCCGGATCGAGGAGGGCGCGGCGCCGCAAGCGCTGCGCAACCTGCCGCGGCCCGACGCGATCTTCGTGGGCGGCGGCGGCACCGAGGTCGTCACGGCGTGCGCGCACGCCGGAGCGTCCCGCGTCGTGGTTGCGCTGGCGGCGCTGGACCGGGTCGGGCCGACCCGCGACGCGCTGCGGGCGGCGGACTACGAGGTGGAGGGCGTGCAGCTGTCGGCGGCAAGGCTGGCGGAACTGCCCGACGGCGCGTCCCGCCTGGAAGCGGCCAACCCGGTCGTGCTGATCTCCGGATACCGGAAACAACGCTGACCCCATGTCCTCCCGTCATCATCCCGTCATCCCGTCCTCCCGTCGGGCCGTCCTCCCGTCCTCCCGTCCTCCCGTCCTCCCGTCCTCCCGTCATCCCGTCGGGCCGTCCTCCCGTCGGGCCGCAACTTCAATGGAAATTGCACCTTCGATTTCAATGGAAATTGCGGACCGTCGGCGTGTCGCGCCACGACACGCCGACGGCTGTGGACAACTTCCGCAATTTCAATGGAAATCGGAGACGTGATTTCAATGGAAATTGCGGTCACCGTGGTCTGGCCCATGCAGGCGGGGACCACGCAGGCGGGGACCACGCAGGCGGGAACCACGCGGGTGGCAACATGCGAAGGCGCTCGTTGATGAAAGCAGTCGACCAGGTAGAGGAGCAGCAGTGATCGGTCTGTTCGCGGTGACCGCGGCGGGACGGCGGGCGGCCGCCGAACTGGCCGGACGGCTGGGGCCGGACGCGGTCGTCGCCGACGGGCCGATCGGCCCCGCCGTGCGCCGGCTCTGGGACCACCTGGACGCGGCGGTGTTCTTCCTGGCCAGCGGCGCCGCGGTGCGGCTGGTCGCGCCTCTGTTGCGGGACAAGCACACCGATCCCGGTGTGGTCTGCGTCGACGAGGCGCGCCGCTTCGCCATCTCCCTGGCCGGTGGCCACGCCGGAGGCGCGAACGCGCTCGCCGAGCAGGTCGCCGATGTGCTCGGCTGCACCCCGGTGGTCACCACCGCCACCGACAGCATCGGCACCACCCCGCTGGACGAACTCGTCGACCAGCTCGACGCCAGCGTGGACGGTGACCTGGCGGCCTGCGGCGTCGCGATCCTGGACGGCTGGCCGGTACGCCTGGTCAACCCGCACGGCTTCCCGCTTCCCGCCCTGCCGCGCAACGTCGCCACCGACGCCGAAGCGCCACTGTGGACGGTCGTGATCGACGACCGGCGGCCGACGCAGGACGAGGAGCGGACGCTGCGGCTCATCCCGCGCACGCTGGTCGTCGGCATCGGGTCTGCGCGGGGCGTCTCGCGGACGGCGGTAACCGAGACGGTCGCCCGGCTGGACCGCGAGCACGGCTTGGACCCGAGGGCGATCCGCGCGGTGGCCAGCGTCGACCTGAAGGCCGACGAGGACGGCATCCTCGAAGCCGTGCAGGACCTGAGCTTCTGGCACTCCGCCGGCGGCGAGGAGCTGTCGCTGCTGACCTATCCGGCGGGCGCGCTGGCCGGTGTCGAGGTGCCCAACCCCAGCGAGGTGGTGCGCGCCGAGGTCGGCACGCCCTCCGTCGCGGAGGCATCCGCGCTGCACGCGGCCGCCCGGCTGGGCGCCGGGGCGCCCGTCGAGCTGGTGGTGCCGAAGATCAAGGGCGACAACGTGACCGTCGCCGCCGCTCGCATCCGGCCGCGCGGTCGACTGGCCATCATCGGCATCGGCCCGGGCGCGCCCGACCTGCGAGCCCCGCGCGCCGACATCGAGCTTCGCCGCGCCTCCGTGGTCGTCGGTCTGGACCAGTACCTCGACCAGGTGCGGCACCTGCTGCGCCCCGGCACCGAGGTGCGCGCCACCGGGCTCGGCGCCGAGGAGGCCCGCGCCGCCGAGGCGGTGGAGCTGGCCCGGGCGGGCCGCGCGGTGGCGCTGATCGGCTCCGGTGACGCCGGGGTGTACGCGATGGCCAGCCCGGCGCTGGAGAAGGCCGACGTCGACATCGAGGTCGTTGGCGTGCCGGGGGTGACGGCGGCGCTGGCCGCGTCCGCGCTGCTGGGCGCGCCGCTGGGCCACGACCACGCGCTGATCAGCCTGTCCGACCTGCACACGCCGTGGGAGATCATCGAGCGCCGCGTCCGGGCGGCGGCCGAGGGCGACCTGGTGGTGTGCTTCTACAACCCGCGTTCGGAGCAGCGGCACTGGCAGCTCGGCCGGGCCCTGGAGATCTTGGCGGAGCACCGCCCGGTGACCACGCCGGTCGGCGCGGTCCGCCAGGCCAGCCGTGCCGGGCAGCGGGTGTGGTGCGCCCCGATCGGCGAATTCGACCCGGCCGAGGTGGACATGTTCACCACGGTGCTCGTCGGCTCCTCGCAGTCCAGCGTGGTCGGTGGTCGGATGGTGACGCCCCGGGGCTACCGGTGGATGGCGGCGGATGCCCGCTGACCCGCTGGTGATCTCGACGGCCTGCACGGCGTGCGGGGCCTGCCTCCTGACCTGCCCGGAGCACGCCCTCCGCCCGGCCCGGGGCCGCCCGGTGGTCCTGGCGGACCGCTGCACGGTCTGCGGGGAATGCGTCGAGATCTGCCCGGCGGATGCCATCGACCTGCTCCGCTGATCGCGTTCGTTTGTTCGTTTAGGCGAGATCGCTTTCGAACAGCCGGGCCGCCATCGCCGGACTCGGCTGGACGACCTGTTGGCGTACCGCGAGCGCGCTCGACGTGCCCGCGCGGCAGGGCTGGACGAAGCGGCAGGGCTGGACGAAGCGGCAGGGCTGGACGAAATGGTGCGGGTGTCCGAGGCGGCGGGCCGCTACGGCCTCCCGACCGACGCGCGTGTCGGGCGGTTGTCCGAATCGGAGCAGGAAGACTGAGCCAAGACGGATGATTCGCCCTCCTCTGCCGCGGCTTCTTCGTCCCTGGCTTCGGGTGCGGGGGCGTGCTTAGCTGGCTGTGATGAGTGGCCACATGTCGCCGGAGGAGTTCCGGGCGTTCGGTCGGCAGGTCGTCGACTGGATCGCCGACTACTACGCCGGTGTCGAGAAGCATCCGGTTCGGTCGCAGGTGCGGCCCGGTGAGGTCCGGTCGCAGCTCCCGGCGCATCCGCCCGAGCAGGGCGAGCCGTTCGAGCGGGTGCTGAGCGACCTCGACGCGGTGCTGATGCCGGGCGTGACGCACTGGCAGCACCCGAACTTCTTCGCCTACTTCCCGGCCAACGCCACCGGCCCGTCGATCCTCGGTGACCTGCTCTCCAGCGGGCTCGGCGTGCAGGGCATGGTCTGGGCGACCAGTCCCGCGTGCACCGAGCTGGAGACCGTGGTCGTGGACTGGATGGCCGAGCTGCTGGGCCTTCCCGAGCACTTCCGGACCGATGCCGTCGGCGGCGGGGTGATCCAGGACTCCGCCTCCAGCGCTGCGCTGGTCGCCTGCCTAGCGGCATTGCAGCGGGTCAGCGACGGACAGGTCGCGAGCCGGGGCATCACCCGGCGCCACATGCTCTATGTCTCCGCGCACACCCATTCGTCCCTGGAGCGCGCGGCGCGGATGGTCGGCATCGGCGCGGACAACGTCCGGATCGTCGACGTCGACCCGGACTCGCTCGGCATGGACCCGAAGCACCTCGACGCCCTGATCGCCGAGGACCTCGCCGCCGGCGCGGTGCCCACACTGGTGTGCGCGACGATCGGCACCACCTCGACGACCGCGATCGATCCGGTCCGTGAGGTCGGCGACGTGTGCCGGGCGCGCGGGGTCTGGCTGCACGTGGACGCGGCGTACGCGGGTGTTGCCGCGGTGTGCCCGGAGCTGCGCTGGATCAACGACGGCGTCGCCGAGTTCGCCGATTCCTACTGCACCAACGCGCACAAGTGGCTGTTGACCAACTTCGACTGCAGCCTGCTGTGGATGGCCGACCGGCGGCCCATGATCGACGCGCTGTCGATCCTGCCCGAGTACCTGCGCAACCCGGCGACCGCGTCCGGTGAGGTGATCGACTACCGGGACTGGCAGGTGCCGCTGGGTCGCCGGTTCCGGGCGTTGAAGCTGTGGTCGGTGCTGCGCTGGTACGGCGCGGAAGGGCTGCGCGAGCACATCCGCACCACCGTCGGCCTCGCCCAGGAGTTCGCCGGCTGGGTCCGCGACGACCCACGCTTCGAGCTCCTGGAGCCGCACCCGCTGGGCCTGGTCTGCTTCCGGCCGCTGTTCCCCGAACTGTCCACAGAGGACGCTGGTGATCGGGTCCACCGGCTGATGGAATCGCTGAACGAGTCGGGGGAGCTGTACCTGACCCACACCAAGGTGGGCGGCGGGACGCTGCTGCGGCTCGCGGTCGGTTCGCCGCAGACCGAGCGGCGTCACGTGCTGGCGGCCTGGAAGCGGATCCAGGAGGCGGTGGGCTGACCTGCCCGCGAGCAGCGCGTAGCCGACCGGCACGAACACGTGCGTCGGCGCGGGCCACCCACCCGCGATCGCGGCACTCGTGATCGCGCTGCGGACGACGTGAAGGGCACCCCGGACCGCCGAAGGTGCCCTTCACCTGTGCGTCAGGCGGGCAGGTGCACGCGGCGGTGCAGGCGGTCGCCGATGTCCTGCGCCGCGTTGTCCAGTAGCTTGTGCGCCAGCTCGAACAGGGCGCGGGCGATCGCGATCTCGTCGCCGATCTGCGGTACCTCCGGGTCGTCCGGGTGGCGCCGCGCCGTGCCGTGGCCGTGCAGCGCCTGACCGCCCGGAGTGGTGAAACCGACGTCTGCGGTGGTCTTCGCGCCCGCCTCCACGACCTGCAGGTTCAACGTGATGGTGTGGGTCTCGTTCATGGTCGCCTGCTTCCTACTCGTTGCTGTTATTTGTTCGAGCAGGACATTTCGCTCGCCGCCGTACCACTGGTGCACGGCTGGAGTCCAGGCTGGGCAGTCTCAGCCGATCGGCCATCGTTCCGCGAGCTGCGGTGATGGCTACGTCCCGATCTTTTGCCAGGGACCCCGAACGAACGGTGCACCAGCCTTGGCTGATACGTGTGATCCTTGGGTCCTGACCGGGCCGTTGCCGGGAACATCCCGACGCCTGGCAGCCTACTCGATCTCTCCCGTTTTTGATCAGATAAGCCCAGGAAAACCGGGCTCTCAAGGTCGCCGTAGCCCAAGCATGCGCTGGCCGACCGGAACGGCGAAAGAGTCGAATTCACCCATTTGGGTATCCGCTGGCCGGATCGGTGATCGACCTCACGGGGTTTGACCTTGGGTGGTGGGCAAGGAAAGATACGGCCGCCGACAGTGCAGGAACCCGGTGCGAATCCGGGACGGTCCCGCCACTGTGACCGGGGAGTGGGCCTCACTCGTTGCCACGGCTGCCAACAGCTGGAAGGCAGGGGAACCGCGTCGATCCGGGAGTCAGGAGACTGCGCGTCGGCCCCGCGTCGCGCCGCGACGCGCGGACACCGAGCCCCTCGGGCGGGAAACCCAGGAGGTCGGAGATCCCATGTCTTGGGATGCCGAAGCGAGTCGGCCGCAGGCCGGTTGGGGCGCCGCCGAGCGCCGGAAAGCAGCGGTCGTACTGGCCGCCGTCGGAGTGCTCCACCTAGCGGGCTGGAGCGCCTACCTTTTGCAACAAGAATCGTTCAGCGCGGTCGGCGGGCTGGCCGCCGCCGGGACGACGGCGTACCTGCTCGGCCTGCGCCACGGGTTCGACGCGGATCACGTCGCGGTGATCGACGACGCGACGAGGCTGCTGATGCAGCGCGGCCGCCGACCGGTGTCGACCGGCATGTGGTTCGCGCTCGGGCACGCCAGCGTCGTGCTGTTCCTCGCCGCCGCGATCGCCTTCATTGCCGGACCCGCTGCGCAGCAGTGGGCCGAGCAGGCCGGGGTGCAGGTCGCCACCGTCGTGGACCTGATCGTGGTTGCCGTGCTGAGCTCGTTGGCGGTGCTCAACGCGCTGGTGCTGCGCGACGCCCTGCGGTTGCTGCGCCGCGCCCGCCGCGGCGCGGTCGACGAGACCGAGGTCGAGCTGGTGCTGGGGCGGCGCGGCCTGCTCGCCCGGCTGCTGCGCGGGCGGATGCGCGGCGTCGGCCGCTCCTGGCACCTGTTCGGCATCGGGCTGTTGTTCGGGCTCGGCATGCAGACGGCCACCGAGATCACGGTGCTGGCCATGGTGTCGCCGACCGAACACCAGTCCGCCATCGCGGTGCTGAGCCTGCCGCTGCTGTTCGCCGCCGGAATGTGCACAGTGGACAGCGTGGACGGGATGCTGATGTCCCGCGCCTACACTTGGTCGCTGGCGCGGCCCCTACGGCGGCTGTGGGTGAACGTGACCACCACGGCCCTGACCGTCGTGCTGGCCGCCGTGATCGCCTTCATCGTCCTCTGTGGACTGCTGGCGGAGCACGGGTTGTCGTTCCTGGACGGGATCGCGGCCGTGAGCGACCAGTTCGAACTGCTCGGCTACATCACGCTCGGGCTGTTCCTGGCGGTCTGGGGCGGGGCGGCGCTGTGGTGGCACCTCAAATCCCGGAAGGAGCCGGAAGTCGAATGAGCGGCGGTTTCGCGCCAGCAGGGGAGAGCGGCGGTTTCGCACCAGCCGGGGAGAGCGGCGGCACTCCAGCAGGGGAGAGCGGTGGCACTCCAGCCGACCGCACCGTGCACCCGATCGAGACCGAGTCCTACCGGATCATGCGGTCCAGGGCCGATTTCGCCCACTTCCCGCCGCTGGCCAGGGCGGTCGTCGAGCGCGTCGTGCACACCACCGCCGACCCGAGCTGGACCGGCGAGGTCGTCGCCGGCGAAACCGCGTTGCGGGCCGGGCGCGCGGCGCTGCTCGACGGCGCGCCGCTGATCACCGACGTGCGCATGGTCGCGGCCGGGATCACCGCGCGCCCGGCCGAAATCGGCCTGGACCGCTCCGGTGTCGCCGAGTTCGCCGCGACCGCCGGCCTGACCCGATCCGCGGCGGGCATCCGGCTGGCCGCCGAAGAACACCCCGACGGCGCGGTGTGGGCCATCGGCAACGCCCCGACCGCGCTGTTCGAGCTGATCCGCCTCGCCGAGACCGGCCGGCTCAACCCGGCGCTCGTCGTCGGCGTCCCGGTCGGCTTCGTCGGCGCGGTCGACGCCAAGGCCGCGCTGCGGCGCAGCGGCCTACCGGCCGTGACCACCCTGACCGAACGCGGCGGTGCGGCCATCGCCGCCGCCGCGATCAACGCCCTCCTCTACTGGGCAGAACCTGGAGGTAACCGGTGACCGAACCGCTGCTGGTCGTGGGCCACGGCACGGTGGACGAAGGCGGTGTGACGGAGTTCCACGCCTTCCTCGACCGCCTGCGCACCCGGATGTCGGCCGCAGGCGTCGACACCGCAGGCGGGTTCATCGAGCTGTCCGCCCCCGCGGTCACCGAAGCCTGGAGCGAGCTCACCGCCCGCGGCCACCGCCGGATGGCCGCCGTGCCGCTCGTGCTCGTCGCCGCCGGGCACGGCAAGGGCGACATCCCGGCCGCGCTGGAACGCGAAGTCCGCCGCCACCCCGGCACGTCGTTCGTGTTCGGCCGCCCGCTCGGACCGCACCCGATCCTCCTGGAACTGCTCGCCGAACGGATCGAGGCCGTGGTGCCGCGCGCCGACTGGCCCGACACCGCCGTGGTGCTCGTCGGCCGCGGCTCCACCGACCCCGACGCCAACGCCGAAGTGTGCAAGGTCTCACGGCTCTTGCAAGAGACCTGCGGCTTCGACACGGTAGAAACCGCGTTCATCTCCCTGGCACCACCGGACGTCGCCGGTGGGCTGGAACGGGCTCGTAGGCTCGGGGCGAAGCGGATCGTGGTCGCCCCGTACTTCCTGTTCGACGGCGTGCTTCCGCAGCGCGTGGTCGACCAGGCACGCGAGTACGCGAGCTCCGCGCCGGACATCGACGTCCGCGTCGCCGGATACCTGGGAGACTGCGACGCCCTGGTAGATCTCGTCGTGGAGCGCTACCACGAGGCCCTGCACGGCGACATCCGGATGAACTGCGACACCTGCGCCTACCGGGTGCTGCTGCCGGGGTTCGAGGACAAATTGGGCGCACCGCAGACACCGCACCACCACCCCGACGATCCGACCGGACACGGTCACGGACACGGACACGCACATGGCCACACAACCCGATAATCACTACCTCGCCGGACTCGACCTCACCGGGCGCCGAGTCGTCGTGATCGGCGCGGGCACCGTCGCGCAGCGGCGACTACCCCGGCTGATCAGCGCCGGAGCAGCGGTCGAGGTGATCGCCCCGGAGGCGACCCCGGCGGTGGAGGCCCTGGCCGACGCCGGGGAGATCACCTGGAGCCGGCGCGGGTACCGCGACGGCGACCTCGACGGAGCCTGGTACGCGGTGGCAGCCGCGTCCGACGACGCGGTGAACGCCGCGGTCGGCGCGGAAGCGCAGCGGCGCCGCGTGTTCTGCGTGCGGTCGGACCGCGCGACCGAAGGGAGTGCGGTGACGCCCGCAGTGGCGGAGCACGACGGGCTGCTGCTCGGCGTGCTCGCCGGCGGCAAGCCGCGGCGGAGCGCGGCGGTGCGCGACGCGCTGCTGGAGGCGCTGCAGGCGGGAGTCGCGGACGAGCACGCAGAGCCGCCGGAGGCGGGTGTGGCGCTGGTCGGCGGCGGCCCGGGGGCGCCGGACCTGATCACGGTGCGCGGGCGCCGCCTGCTGGCCAAGGCGGACATGGTGATCACCGATCACCTCGCGCCGCGGGAGCTGCTGGAGGAGTTGGGTCCGCACGTCGAGGTCGTCGACGCCTCCAAGATCCCCTACGGCCGGGCCGCAAACCAGGAGGTCATCAACCGCACGTTGATCGACAACGCGCGGGCGGGCAAGTTCGTGGTGCGCCTGAAGGGCGGCGACCCGTACGTCTTCGGTCGCGGTTTCGAGGAACTGCTGGCGTGCGCCGAAGCCGGCGTGCCGGTCACGGTCGTGCCCGGTGTGACCAGCGCCTTCGCAGCCCCGGCGGTCGCCGGCGTGCCGGTGACGCATCGGGGAGTCGCCCACGAGGTGGTGGTCGTCTCGGGGCACGTCGCGCCCGACAACGAACGTTGCCTGGTGGACTGGACGGCGCTGGCGCGGCTGCGCGGCACCCTCGTGCTGCTCATGGCGGTGCAGCGCATCGAGGCCTTCGCGGAGGTCTTGATCAAGAACGGCCGCCCGGCGGACACCCCGGTGGCGGTGGTCCAGGAAGGCACGACCAGCACCCAGCGCTCCCTGCGAACCACCCTCGCAGCGGTCGCCGAAGAAGTCCGGGCCAACGACATCAAGCCCCCGGCGGTGGTCGTCATCGGCCCGGTCGCAGCCCTGAAATAGGGAGCTCTCGGATCGGGTGGAGGCGGGTAGTGGTGACCAGGTGAGCGGGACGTCGGTCAGCTGAGCACGACGACTCCTGCCTGGACGTTAGCTGCGCAGGTGCACCCCGTGAGCCTCTTGGGCTGCTATGGCAACCGACAGGCTTACGGCACCTGGCCTGCGGAAACGGGAATGCGGCCCGCTGAAGCGCCCGTTCTGGTGGTCCAGGACTGGCATCCCCTGGTCCTCAGTGGACGGACAGTCGCATAGGCAGCTGGCTGGTCCCGCGTTGCGACCGAGCTCTTGACCGGGCTTTCGGCCACCGGCCGTAGCCGCGATGCCACGATCGCCCGGGAGATCGAGGTCTCGCTGGCAATCGACGTTCATCCCGGTCTACGTGACGACGCCACTCCTGGAAGAGCACTTCAAGGGAGCATGGGCGCAATCCCTCGTGGAACTGCGCCCAAGCTGCCGATGTCTTGAGGTCGGTGCGGTTCGCAGCGGGCTCGGCGCCTACGTGCGGTCGCGTCGCATTCCGCCGCGGTCGTTGCGGGCGCCGTGGCCTCCCCGCCCGCTCCGGCCCGACGGGCCGTGCGCGTTGCGGCCGCCTCCGCCGCTGCCGCGGCCTGCGGCTTCGCTGTGGCCTCCGGCCGCTGCGCGTCCGCCGTCGGCGCCGCCGCGGGGGCTCTGGCCGCCGAAGCCGCGCTCCGCACGGCGCGGCCCGCGCCCGCGGGGCTCGCCCCGGCGTTCGCCGGGCTCGTGGGACGAGCGCTGCGCTCTGCCCGCGTCGCGCCCGCGCGACGCTTCACCGTGCTTCGCGCCACGGCTACGCCGCGCTTCGCCTTGCTGCGCACCGCGGTTGCGCGGTGCTTCGCGTTTCGGGGTGGCGATGGCGACGCCGATGGGTTCGCGGGCACCGGTCAGGCGCGTCAGTTCGGCGTCTTCCGGGCTGACCGTGGTGGTCGTGGCCGTCACGCCGGCTTGGTTCGCCATGGTTCGGAAGGCCTGCTTCTGGTCGTCGGTGACCAGGGTGACGACAGTGCCGGTCGCGCCCGCTCGGGCCGTGCGGCCCGCTCGGTGCAGGTAGTCCTTGGGGTCGGTCGGGGGTTCGACGTGCACCACGAGGCTGACGTCGTCGACGTGGATGCCGCGCGCCGCGACGTTCGTCGCCACCAGGGTTTCGGTCTCGCCGCTCTTGAATTCGTCGAGGATGCGGGTTCGCGCGTTCTGGGCCTTTCCGCCGTGCAGTGCCCCGGCGCGGATTCCGGCCGCGCGCAGCTTCTTCGCCAGGCGGTCAGCATGGTGCTTGGTTCGCACGAACATGATCGTGCGGCCCTCGCGGGCCGCGATGCGGGCGAGCACAGCCTGCTTCTCGGCTGCGGACACCAGGAACTGGTGGTGCTCCATGCTGTCCACGCTCGCCGCCGGCGGCGCGAGCGAGTGCACCACCGGGTTGGTCATGTAGCGCTCGACCAGCTTGTCGACGTCGCCGTCCAGCGTCGCGGAGAACAGCAGGCGCTGGCCGTCGGCGGGGACCAGGTCGAGCAGTTCCCGGACCTGCGGCAGGAAGCCCATGTCCGCCATCTGGTCGGCCTCGTCGAGCGCGGTCCGCTCCACTTCGGACAGCACGCACGTGCCTTGGCGCACGTGGTCGGCCAGGCGGCCGGGCGTCGCGACGAGCACGTCCACGCCCCGGCGCAGGGTATCGACCTGCCGGGTGAACGACGTGCCGCCAACGACCTCGCGGACGTAGAGCCCGAGCGACTTGGCCAGCGGCTTGAGCGCGTCCGTGACCTGCGTGGCCAGTTCGCGGGTGGGCACCAGCACCAGCCCGCGCGGGTGCAGCGGGCGGGCGTTGCCCTGCTGCATCGCCAGCAGGGGCAGGCCGAAGGCGAGTGTCTTGCCGGACCCGGTCTGGCCTCGGCCGAGCACGTCGCGGCCGGTCAACGCGTCCGGGATGGTCGCCGCCTGGATCGGGAACGCCTCGACCATCCCGTTGTCCGCCAGGGCGCGCACCAGGCGGTCGGGCAGCCCGAGCTGGTCGAAGGGCGCCGGGTCGACGGCGGTGACGCCGACCTCGTCGAACAGGCTTCGCTTCGGCGTTGGCTGCTGCGCCTGCGGGCGGCGTCGGCGGGGTCGGCGGGACGAGCGCGCGGGCGTGGTGAACGAACTTGGTGACACGAAGAAACTCCCGGAAGACGGCGCGTCACGGGGAGGCTTCGCGGGGGGCCGCGTGCGATCTCAAGGACGAGCCCGGCGCGTTCGCGCCGATAGGTGGATTTCGAGTCCGTCGACTCGCGGATGGGCCGGTGGTTCTCCCGGCCGGTTCAGCGCCGAGTCTAGCCGATCGCGCACGGTCGCCGGTGGCTGGCGTGTGCGGTGGCCAGACCCGGCCCTGAGACCGCGATCACATCAGATTTCCCGCTTTGGCAAGGAGAACCGCGAGTTTCTCCGGGTCTGCCCGGTGCTCGTCGGTGCCGCGGGCGCGGAACCAGCCGGCGATGTTGTCCGCGTCACGTCGAAGGTAGGTGAGCCCCAGCGGATTCGCCGCCAGGTCGACCGCCTGCGGCAGGTCGATCAACATCAGCCGGCCGTCGTGCACCAGCACGTTGTACGCAGACAGGTCGCCGTGGGTGAATCCCTGCTCGGCCAACGTCGCAACAACATCCACCAGATCACGCCGCAAACAGCACCGACACCGGTCCGGTCACGACGAGGATCGCAAAGGCATCCGCAGGGTTCTGCGCGTGCGAGGCGAGCGGTCCGACCATTGTGCTCCCGTCCTCCGGTGATCAGGCCCGGACGACGACGCAGAGCTTGCGGGTGCCTTCGCGCTCCACGCGCAGGCCGGCGTCGTTGACCACGTCGATGACGTCCTCGACCTCGGCGGGCTCGTCCGGCGACTGGGCGAGCGCCCGCGCCAGCTTCCCCTTGTGCGCCTTGTTGTGGTGGCTGACCACCTTGCGCTTGCCCGTCGCGTCCTCGGACAGCACGCGCACCTCCACGGCGCTGGGAACCCTGGCCAACGCGGCGTAAGCGCCGGACCTCAGGTCGACGACGAGGTCATCGGCCGCGGCCAGCACCGGCTCCAGCGCCGGCCGCCACGCGCTGCGCAACGTGCCCAGGCCGGGCAGCGAACTGCCACCGGAGAGCCGGTAGGCCGGAATCGAGTCCGTGCCGTGCACGATGCCGAACAGCGCCGAGGCGACGGCGAGCCGAGCATCGGCCTGCTTGCGTTCAACCGCCGACAGCGAACGCACGTCGAGGGCATCGTAGAGCACCCCGGTGTAGCGCTCCAAGGCCGGCGCGGTGGGCGAATCCCAGAGCTCGGAGTTGCGCCGGACCTCGTCGCCCTGCCGCTCCGACAGCCCGAGCGCCTCCAGGCTGGCGGGCACGTCGTCGGCCAAAGTGGACAGTGCCTCGATCAGCTTCCGCCTGGTGGGAGTCAACTCCGGGTGCGACAGACCGTCCAGGTCCAGCGGCGAGCCCGACCCGCCGACCGACTTGGTCTCCGAAGGAGGAAGCAGAATCAACACCCCACCAGGGTAAGCGCCCCCAGTCCAACGCCAACGAGCCCGGTGCTCCACTCCTGCGCGGTTTGGACCACAGTTTCAATTGAAACTGTGGTTTCTCCGGCGCGCGAGAGCCTCGTGGATTGATTCGACTACCGGTTCCATGGATCTCTGGATGTGCTTGTTCGTCACGACGATGACGATCCACCCCGATTCGAAGAGACGTTTCCGGCGCGCCTCGTCCTGGCGAAATTGGTCCGGATCAGCGTGCCAATGTCCGTCGTATTCGACAGCGACGCGCTCCGCGGGGAACGCCAGGTCGACGCGCGCGACGAAACGCCTCCGGATGATCACCTCGAACTGGGGAACCGGATCCAGGCCGCGCAGATTGAGTTCGACGCGTAGGACTGATTCCGGGATCGACTCGGCTCGGCCATCCAGGTAAGGGATCCGCTGCCGTGCGAGCACGACCCCGTCGTCGCCACGTCCGGAAACAAACTTCGCGATCCCTTCGGCGGTGATCAAGTTAGCGTGCAGCAGGGCATCGCAGTGTGCGATCGAAAGTGCCATCGAACGACGTTTCAGCAGGTCGAAAGCAGTGCGTTCGATGCCCGCCAGCCTGATGCCATGCCAGGGCGAGTGCTCGAAATCGTAGGTCCGCACTGCGGAGCAGCGAAGTCCTTGCCGCCGATGCATGCCGTACTCGCGGGGCACGATCACATCTACCGGGGTCGAGAAGTCGGCTAGGGCGGCTCCATGGAGGGTGGCCGACGACAGACCGGTGAGCATTGCGGTCGGGGGAAGTCGCATCGCGGCGGCAAGGCACTTGAGTTCGTGTGTGAGTGGTGTTCCGCTGATCGTGTACACGCCGTGCAAGACGCGGAGGAACGCCGAGCTGCGGAGGTGGTTGTCGGTCAGTCCTGCGGCCAATGCCTCGGAGCGGAGGAAAAGCCTGTGCTCGTTGCCCAGGGGGGCGCTGCTGATTGCCATCACATCTATAAGAGGCAGGTCTTCGGCCGCCAGATACACCGGTCGCCAAATCCTTGGACAACTTCATCCCCTCGTGGGCAGGTGAACCACAGTTTCAATTGAAACTGTGCACCAACCCCCAGGAACCACAGTTTCAATTGAAACTGTGGTCCGACGAGCGCCGCCACCAGATCGCTTACGATGTCCTCGCCGCGCTTGGCCAAGAACCAGGTCAGCGCGCCCCGGCGCGAGCAGTCGCGTGCGGAGGCCGAGTTCCGCCCACCGGCTGTTGGCGGTGCGGGCCTGTTGAACGGACATCGGCCCCCCTCCGCGAAACGGACCTACTTCGAGGTAACCGCAGGCGCGGCGGCTCGACGAGGGGCCAACCGGATCAGTGCCCGCTCGCGACGCAGAATTCGTTGCCCTCCGGGTCCGCGAGCACGGTCCACCGCAGGCCGTCGGGCCCGTCGTGCTCACCCAGTTCCGTCGCCCCCAGCTCGACGAGGCGGCGCACTTCGGCCCGCCGGTCGGTGGTGTCCAGGTCCACGTGCACCCGGTTCTTCCCGGCGCGCGGCTCGGGCACCCGCTGCAGCGCGAGCGCCACACCGCCCTCCTTGTTCGCGGCGAGCATCACGAACTTATCGTCGTCGAAGACGACCGAGGTGTCCAAGGCCAGCGTCCAGAACTCGGCCAGCTCCCGGGGTGATGCGCAGTCGATCGTCACCATGCCGATACTCAATGCCATGGCGCGGAAGATATGCGCTGACCCCGACACTCGCCGGGTGACGTGGGTAATCCGCTGGTGGTGACCCCGGGGTGGGTCGCTACCCTGCCGTTGACGAATCAGGCCGGATGAGGAGCTAGTAGCCGTGATCACGAGGATGTCGACGTTGTTCCTGCGTACCCTGCGCGAGGATCCGGCCGACGCCGAGGTGCCGAGCCACAAGCTGCTCGTCCGCGCCGGCTACGTCCGCCGGATCGCGCCGGGCATCTACTCGTGGCTGCCGCTGGGCCTGCGGGTGCTGCGCAAGATCGAGGAGATCGTGCGCGAGGAAATGAACGCGATCGGTGCGCAGGAGATCCACTTCCCCGCGCTGCTGCCGAGGGAGCCATACGAGGCCACCAACCGCTGGACCGAGTACGGCCCGAACCTTTTCCGGTTGAAGGACCGCAAGGGCGGCGACTACCTCCTCGGCCCGACGCACGAGGAGCTGTTCGCGCTCACGGTCAAGGGCGAATACAGCTCCTACAAGGACTACCCGGTCATGCTGTACCAGATCCAGACCAAGTACCGGGACGAGGAGCGGCCCCGCGCCGGCATCCTGCGCGGCCGCGAGTTCGTCATGAAGGACTCCTACTCCTTCGACCTGGACGACGAGGGGCTGGCCAACTCCTACCAGCTGCACCGCGACGCCTACATCCGGATTTTCGACCGGGTCGGGCTGCGCTACGTGATCGTCGCGGCCACCTCCGGCGCGATGGGCGGCTCGGCGTCCGAGGAGTTCCTCGCCGAGAGCGAGACCGGTGAGGACACCTTCGTCCGCAGCACCGGGTCGGGCTTCGCCGCCAACGTCGAGGCCGTGGTCACCCCCGCGCCGCCCGCCGAGCCGATCGAGGGCAAGGCGGCCGCCCAGGTCCACCACACCCCGAACACGCCGACCATCGAGACCTTGGTCGACTTTCTCAACGCCAACACCGAACGCAAGTTCACCGCGGCCGACACGCTGAAGAACGTGCTGGTCAAGACCCGGCAGCCGGGCTCGCAGGACTGGGAGCTGCTGGCCGTGGGCGTGCCCGGGGACCGCGAGGTCGACATGAAGCGGCTGGAGGCGTCGCTGGAGCCCGCCGAGGTGGCGCTGCTGGAGGAGGCCGATTTCGCCGCCAACCCGTTCCTGGTCAAGGGCTACATCGGCCCGAAGGCGCTGCGGGACAACGGGGTTCGCTACCTGGTCGACCCGCGCGTGGTGACCGGGACGGCTTGGGTCACCGGCGCCGACAAGGCCGACCACCACGTGGTGGACCTGCTGTGCGGCCGGGACTTCACCCCGGACGGCACCATCGAGGCCGCCGAGGTCCGCGAGGGCGACCCGTCGCCGGACGGCCAGGGCACCCTGGTCGCCGCGCGGGGTATCGAGATCGGCCACATCTTCCAGCTCGGTCGCAAGTACGCCGACGCGTTCTCGCTGGACGCGCTCGGCCAGGACGGCAAGCCGAAGCGGATCACGATGGGCTCCTACGGCGTCGGGGTTTCGCGGTTGGTCGCCGCGATCGCCGAGCAGAGCCACGACGAGCAAGGCCTGGTGTGGCCGCGCGAGGTGGCGCCCGCCGACGTGCACGTGGTGATCGCGGGCAAGGACGAGAGCATCCGGGAGCGCGGCGAGGCCATCGCGGCCGAGCTCGATGCGGCCGGCGTGCAGGTGATCCTGGACGACCGGACGGTGTCGCCGGGCGTGAAGTTCGCCGACTCCGAGCTCCTCGGGGTGCCGACGGTCCTGGTGGTCGGCAAGGGCTTGACCAAGGGCGTCGTCGAGGTCCGCGACCGGCGTTCGGGCGAGCGCGCGGAGGTCGAGGCCGGCAACGCCGTGCCGCACCTCATCGAGGTCATCCGCGGCTGACGATCTCGGGTCCGTGAGCGTTTTTCGGTGCTATAGCGCCGAAAACCACTCACGGGCCCCGGACTTTTGACACGTTTCGTGAACGGTGAGCTCACGACAGCGCGGCGAGCACCGCGTCGGTGTCGGCGAGGGTGGGCAGCACGGCGTGGGCACCGGCGGCGCGGAGGTTGTCCTCGCTGCTGGAACCGGTGGCCACGCCGACCGCGACGGCGCCGAAGCGCAGCGCGCCCGCGATGTCGTGCGGCGTGTCGCCGACGACCACGACGGAGTCGGGGGAGATCGGCTTGCCGTGGCGGTCTTCGGTCTTGGCGACGGAGTCGGCGATCAGGTCGTGGCGGTGCACCGAGGCGGCGCCGAAACCGCCGATCTCGAAGTCGATGTGGTGGTGCAGGTCGAACGACTCGAGCTTGTGGAAGGCGACTTCCGCGAGGTTCCCGGTGACCAGCGTCTGGGTGAACCTCGGCTCGGCGGCCAGCGCCGTCAGCGCCCGCGCGGCTCCCGGCAGCGCGCTGCCACGATGCGACAGCTCGTCGCGCGTCTCGGCGACCGCGCTGGTCAGCGCCGCGAACATGGCCGCGATCGTGGGCTCGTCGGGGGTGCTGCCGTGGATCTCCAGCACGTCGGTGGTGATCGCCAGCTCGGTGCGGCCGGCGGTGTCCGGCATGCGGTGCAGCGCCTTGCCGGTCACGTCCGCGAGCGCGCGGCGGTACCAGCGGGAGCCGAAGCCCCGGGCGTCGATCAGCGTCAGGTCGATGTCCCACAGCACGAGTCGGGTCACCGCACCATCCTGCCAGCCGAACGCCCGGAGCGGGCCATCCCAGGTGTCAGGACGCGAGGTCGCTGCGGGCCGTTTCCGTGACGATCGACATGCCCACCACCGTCAGCGCGAGGCAGCAGACGAGCATGATCGCCACCGGCATCGCCGAATGTGTCGCCCGCAGCAGCGCCGCGCCGGCCAGCGGCGCGGCGGCACCGGCGAACACCGTGGCGGCCTGATACCCCACCGAAACACCTGAATAGCGCACCGAAGTGCCGAAAAGCTCGGCGTAGAAGGCGGATTGCGCCCCGGTCATCGTGCCGTGCAGCAGCAGGCCGACCGCCACCGCCAGGAACACCAGCACCGGGTCGTGGCTCGCGACCATGGGGAAGAAGGTGATCGTCCACAGTGCACATCCGATGGCGGCGGTGACCGCCACCGGGCGGCGGCCGAGCCGGTCGGACAACGCCCCGCCGCCGAGCATCGCCAACGCCTGCACGAGGGAGCCGACTGTGACGGCAGTGGTCGTGAGCGCCGTGGGCGCTCCGATGTTGCCCGCGTAGACCAGCAGGAAGATCGTGAACACGTAGAACGCCGCGTTCTCCCCCACGCGTGCCGCGAAAACCGCGAACACCTGCCGCGGGTACTGGCGCAGCGCCTGGAACACGGGCGCTCGCGCCTCCCGGCGTTCCTCGGCGACGGCGCGGAACAGCGGTGACTCGGCGACCCGCAGCCGCACCCACAAACCGATGACGACCAGCAGGATCGACGCGAGGAACGGGATCCGCCAGCCCCACGCCGAGTACTGCGCACCGGTCGTGCTGCCTGCCACCGCGGCCAGGGCCGCCGTCGCGAGCAGGTTGCCCAGCGGCCCACCGGTCTGCGGCCAAGCGGTCCAGAAGCCGCGCCGGTCGCGGGAACCGTGCTCGGCCACCAGCAGCACGGCGCCGCCGAACTCGCCGCCGAGTGCGAAGCCCTGCACCAGCCGCAACAACGTCAGCAACAGCGGCGCGGCGCCCCCGATCTGTTCGTAACCCGGCAGCAGGCCGATCAGCACCGACGCGGAGCCCATCAGGACGAGGCTGACCACCAGCAGCCGCTTGCGGCCGACGCGGTCGCCGAAGTGGCCGAACACCAGCCCGCCCAGCGGTCGGGCGGCGAACCCGACGGCATAGGTGACCAGCGCAAGCAGCACGGCGAGGAGCCCGTCCTGGTGCGGGAAGAAGACCGGCCCGAAGACGGTGGCCGCGGCGGCCCCATAGAGGAAGAAGTCGTAGAACTCGACGGTGGTTCCGACCACGCCCGCGGACACCACGCGGGCGAGTCGGCGGGTGCCACCAGTTGTTGTCGTCACGAACGCAAAGATTGCGCGCCCGGGAACGCCCCGCACAAGATCTTCGCTCGAATTGGCGAGTCCGAGCTCAGCCGGGTAGGAAGCTCAGGCGGACTCGGCGAACCGGATTGTCCACATTGGTGTCCACCAGGCACACCGACTGCCAGGTGCCCAGTGCGAGTTCGCCACCCAGCACCGGGATTGTCGCGTACGGCGGGACGAACGCGGGCAGTACGTGGTCCCGGCCGTGCCCCGGCGAACCGTGCCGGTGCCGCCAGCGGTCGTCCGCAGGCAGCAGGTCCCGCAGCGCGGCGAGCAGGTCGTCGTCGCTGCCCGCGCCTGTCTCGATGATCGCCAGCCCGGCGGTCGCGTGCGGCACCCAGACGTTGAGCAGCCCGTCGCGGGCCCCGGCCGAACACAGGAACCGGTCGCACTCCGCGCCCAGGTCGTAGACGACCTCCACGGAGCCGGTCCGGACCTCGATTTCCTCGCTGTGCATGGGTTCTACACTAGGCAGCCGTATCGAATCGGCCCAGCCGGTGCGAGGATGCGGGCATGCGAGAGGCATTCGGTTCGACCTTCGACGTCCCGGACGGCTACCTGAACACCGCGAGCATCGGCATCCCGCCCGTCGACGCGGCCCGCGCGGTCGCCGATTCGGTGGCGCGCTGGGGAAGCGGCCTCGACGGACCGAAGGACTTCGACCCGGCCGTGGCCACCGCGCGGGCCGCGTTCGCCCGCCTGATCGGCACCACCGCGGACCGGGTGGCGATCGGATCCACCGCCTCCCAACTCGTCGGCCTGGTCGCCGCGAGCCTGCCGGCCGGGGCCCGCGTGCTGGTCGCCGCGAACGAGTTCACCAGCGTGGTCTTCCCCTTCGCCGCGCAGCGGGACAGGGGAGTGCGGGTGACCGAGGTCGAGCTGTCCGAGATCGCCGAGCACGCCGCCGATCACGACGTGGTCGCGGTCAGCGTCGTGCAGTCCAGCGACGGCCGGATCGCCGATCTCGACGCCCTGCGGCAGGTCGCCGCGGCGAACTCGACGCGGGTGCTGCTCGACGTCACGCAAGCACTCGGTTGGCTGCCGTTGCAGCTCGATTGGGCCGACTGGGTCGTGGGCGCGGCCTACAAGTGGCTGCTGTCGCCGCGCGGCGCCGCCTGGCTGGCGGTCCACCCGGATGCGCCCGAGATCCGGCCGAGCAGTGCGAACTGGTACGCGGGCCAGGACCCGTGGAGCTCCACCTACGGCCTGCCCCTGCGGCTGGCGGACGGCGCCCGCGCGCTCGACCTCTCGCCCACGTGGTTGGCGCAGGTCGGGGCGGCCGCGGCGATGGACTGGCTGGCTGGGATCGACATGACCGCCGTCGCCAAGCACTGCGCCGGGCTGGCCGACGAGTTCCGGACGGCCCTGGACCTGCCCGCCGCAGGCTCGGCGATCGTCTCGGTGCAGGTGCCCGACGCGGTGTCGAAGCTGACCGCGGCCGGGGTCGCCTGCGCGGCGCGGGCGGGCCGGGCCAGGCTGTCGTTCCACCTCTACAACACCGGTGCCGACGTCGAGCGCGCGGTGCTCGCGTTGCGATGAACATCAGGGGTGTCCATCTTGTAATCCGCGCCCGCTACCGTTGGTGCTCGTGCCGGACCGACCAGGTGTGCCCGAAGAGATGACGGGAGCACAAGACAACACGCAGCGTGAAACCACGCCGCTGCGCCGCGACAATTCGCTGATCAGGCCTGATCGCGCGTCGGCGGTGCCACCGGGAGAGGCCACCCGGCCTGCGTTCGCCGCGCCGCCCCGCCAGGACCTGCCGCCCCACCCCGGACCGCCCCACCCCGAACCGCCACGCCCCGATGCGCCGCGACCGCAGGTGCACCAGCCGACGAGTCGGCGGGCCGCCCCGGTGTCGCAACCGCGCCGCATCACGTCGGCGAGCTGGCTGCTGCGAGGGCTCGGGTTGTTGGTGATCTCGGTGCTGTCCGGCCTGATCTGGCTGATGCTGAAGCCGGACAGCGGCGAGGAGGCCGCGCCGCCGCCGCCGGACCTGCCGCGCTACCAGTTCACGCCGATCCACCGCGAAGAGGCGTTCCAGGGCTGCCAGAACGTCTCCACCGCCAAGATCAAGAGTTTCTTCCAGAAGCAGGAGTGCACGCACCTCACGCGGGCGCTTTACAGCACCACGTTGCCCGACGGCACCCGTGTGCTGACCTCGCTGGTCACCGTCCTGATGCCGGACGCTGCGACCGCCCAGCAGCTGAACGACCTGACCACCAAGGACGGCACTGGCAACATCCGGGACCTGGTCGACGACGGCCGGGACGGCACCAAGGGCATGCCCGCGCTGGAAGACGACGCCTACGCCTCGGACCGCCAGTTCCGGCTCGTGGTGATCGGCGACTCGGCCTACTACGACAAGAACACGCCGAAGAAGGACCCGGCCCTGCTCGACGTGACCCGCGAAGTCCTGAAGCTCGGCTGGCCCCAGGAACAGACCCCGCGCTGACACCCGGACTTCCCGGCAGGTCCCACACGCCCCGGTTCGCTCCCGGTAGCGCCGCGTTTCCGCTGGTCAGTTCCTGCGAGTCCGTAAAACCGCGCACGGGCCCACCCGCGCACCCGCGTCGGCGGCCGGGGAGGTCATGGCTGGCCGGGGAAGGGTTGTGCGGCCGGTTGCCTGCCGATGGTGAGCCGCCAGCGGGTGGCCCGGACCGCTGAGGTGGTGAGGCCATCGAGCGCGATGCCGCGGAGCGCGGGGTCCTCGGAGTTCTCCAGCACCGACCGCCAGCCGATCTCGCAGTCGTTCTCCGCCGTGACCAACAGCCCGATCGCCGCTTCCTGGCCGCTCACCGGCCCCCCGACGGAGTACGCCGGCTGAGCCGCCGGCGGCGTCTGCGCCGCGTCGCGGAGCGTCCGCTCCGCGGTGTCGCGCAGCCTCTGGTGCTGTTTCATCGCGTCGTCGATCGCGCTGCGCACGCGGGGTTCGCCCACGAACGCGCTCGCCAGCCCGTACACCCACACGGCCGCGTGCTCCGCGCTCAACGCGCTTCGCAGCGCATTGCCCGCTTCCTCCGAAAGCTCCGTCATCCGAGCACCTCCCGCAGGCTCGCGCAGCTCGCCGAGACCGACCCCGCCAGCCCGGCCCGGTAGGGCGGCAGCCCCGGTACTAGCTTGGCCGCCGCGTCCTGCGCCCCGGTCAGCGCATCGCGCAGCGCCTGCGCCGCTGCGTTCGCCGATCCCGGGGCCTGCTTCGGCGCCGGATCAGGCACCGACGGCGGGTCTTTCGGATCGCGCGGGGCGAGCCGGTCGATTTCGCGCTGCATCGCGTCGGCGTGCACGCTCCGCGCGGTGGCGATCTCGTTGGCGGCGTCGGCCAGTTCGGGATGCGACTGCGCGATCGCCTTCGCGAGCTGGGCGTCGGATTTCGCCGCCGCCGCCAGTGCCAACAACGGGTCGGGCTCGTCGGGTGCCGAGCTGCACGCCGCGGTCAACGCGGCGGCTGCTGGCACGGCCGCGAACAGCCGCAGCACGCTCCGCCGCCCCAGCACCGACCTGGCTCGCGAGGAGGATTCCACGCCGTCGTATCCTGCCAGGCGATCACCCGGCCGAACGCCCCGGCACCGCCGGTGGGGATCCGCATGGTCGCCGACTCGATCCGCCGATCGTTGGGGTCCCATGCCGCGCTCGGGTGCGGGTGGACGCGATACCCTGGTCGACCGCGGCCGGCACAGACAGCATGGTCGTGTCGGCACCGCGGGCTGACCGGCCCCGCGACCGGTGCCGCGATGTTGCCAGGTCTGTACAGACCCCGATCGAAATTTAGGGAGTGCCAACGTGTCCAGCCCGCCGCGCGGTGCGATCACCGCGCAGCTGGAGCCCGTCGTAGCCGAGGCCGTGGCTCGAACGGGCTTCGACCTGGAGGAGTTCGACGTGCAGCAGGCCGGCCGCCGCCGGCTGATCAAGGTCGTCATCGACTCCGACGACGGGGTCGGCCTCGACGAGATCTCCGTCGTCAGCCGCGCGGTGTCGGAGGTGCTGGACGCGCACGAGCATGTCCTGGCCGGCTCCTACACGCTGGAGGTCACCTCGCCGGGCGTGGACCGGCCGCTGACCCGCGCGCGGCACTGGCGGCGGGCGCGCTACCGGCTGGTCAAGATCAGGTTCACCGGCGGCGAGAAGTTTGTGGCGCGGGTCGGGGAAGCCGATGATGAAGGCGTCACGGTGCTGGTCGGCGGCGAGCTGCGCCGGGTGGCCTACCGTGATGTCGAACGCGCGGTGGTCGAGGTGGAGTTCCAGCAGCCACCGGCGGAGGATTTGGTCAAGCTGGAGCGTGCTGCGGGCGGCGTTTCCCAAGCGGGGGACGACCAGGAAGACACGGAGGAGTCGAGGTGAACGTCGACATCGCGGCGCTGCGTGCGATCGAACGCGACAAGGACATCCCGTTCGAGACGGTCCTGGAAGCGATCGAATCGGCACTGCTCACCGCATACCGCCACACCGAAGGGCACCAGTCGCACGCGCGGGTGGAGGTGGACCGCAAGACCGGTGTCGTGCGGGTCATCGCGCACACCCTGGCCGCCGACGGAAGCGTGGAGGAGGAATGGGACGACACCCCGGAGGGCTTCGGGCGGATCGCGGCGACCACCGCGCGGCAGGTCATCCTGCAGCGCCTGCGCGATGCCGAGCACGAGCGGACCTTCGGCGAGTTCGCCGCCAAGGAAGGTGAGATCCTCGGCGGCGTCATCCAGCGTGACGCCCGGGCCAACTCCCGCGGCATGGTCATCGTGCAGGTCGGGGACAGCGAAGGTGTGATTCCCTCCGCTGAGCAGGTGCCCGGCGAGAACTACGAGCACGGCACCCGGATCAAGTGCTACGTCGTCGGGGTTTCCCGGAGCTCGCGCGGACCGCAGATCACGCTGTCGCGCACCCACCCGAACCTGGTGCGGCGGCTGTTCGCGCTGGAGGTGCCGGAGATCGCCGACGGCACCGTGGAGATCCCCGCGGTGGCGCGGGAGGCCGGGCATCGCTCCAAGATCGCGGTGCGCTCGACGGTCAGCGGCGTCAACGCCAAGGGCGCCTGCATCGGGCCGATGGGCTCCCGGGTGCGCAACGTGATGAGCGAGCTGGGTGGCGAGAAGATCGACATCATCGACTACTCGGACGACCCGGCCACCTTTGTCGGCAACGCCCTGTCGCCGGCCAAGGTAGTCTCGGTGGAGGTCGTGGACGAGCGGACCAAGACCGCTCGGGTGGTCGTGCCGGACTTCCAGCTCTCGCTGGCGATCGGCAAGGAAGGCCAGAACGCCCGGCTGGCGGCGCGGCTGACCGGCTGGCGGATCGACATCCGCAGCGACGCCGACCCCGGTGAACCCACCAGTGCGGCGGGCCAGCCCCCGGCGCAGGCGTCCGGGCTTGACCCCGCGGTGGAAGGTCTGCCGACCGTGGGTTCGGCCGAGTAACCTCGTCGGGTTAGAATCACAGGAGGTCGACGCGAGGGGAGCGACAATCCGCACATGTGTCTCCGGCGAACGCGGCGAGAGCCGTGGGCCGGTGCGTACTTGCGTGGGGTGCCGTGCCCGGACGTCGTCCTCGGAGCTGCTGCGAGTGGTGGCTAAGGTCGGTCGGGCGGGTCCCGTCGCTGTTCCCGATCCACGACGTCGGCAACCGGGCCGGGGAGCATGGCTGCACCCTGATCCGGCGTGCCTTCGTCTGGCCGAGCGGCGCCGGGCTTTTCCGCGTGCACTGCGTGCGCCGGGAGCCCTGGACACCTCAGCCGTGCAGGCTCACCTGAGTGCCGGGCAACCGCCGCTGGCAGCTCAAGACATGACCGACGCGGGATCCGTCCCGCGCCAGGCAACTGAAGGAAAGCAGGTCGACCCGTCATGAATCAGCCGTGAAGCTGAAGCCATGAACGCGCATCGGCGATAGGACGAGGTCGAGCGGGACTGCCGCCCGGCCTCACCCAGATGAGGAGAGCAGTGGCAGGCAAGGCCCGCGTACATGAGCTCGCCAAAGAGCTCGGTGTTACCAGCAAGGAAGTTCTGAACAAGCTCGCCGAGCAGGGCGAGTACGTGAAGTCCGCGTCGTCCACCGTGGAAGCCCCGGTGGCGCGCAGGCTCCGTGACGCGCTCGCCAAGCCCTCGGCGTCGAAGAAGAGCGACGCCAGCGGCGGCGGCAAGCCCGCTCCGGCAGAGCCCAGGCCGTCCCGCGCCGAAGCGGCGGCGCCGAAGCCTGGACCCAAGCCCGGTCCGCGCCCCGAGGGGCCGGCCGGTGAGCGTCCCAAGCCCGGCCCCAAGCCGGGCCCGAAGCCGATCCCCAGGCCCGAGCCGGAGTTCAAGCCGGTCGAGCAGGTCCCGGCCGCCAAGGCCGAGACCCGACCGGCGCCGGGCCCCAAGACCGAGCACAGGCCTGCATCGGGCCCGAAGCCCGGTCCGAAGCCGAGCCCTAAGCCCAGCCCGAAGCCGAGCCCGAAGCCGGGCGGCGACGGCGACGCCGGCGTGGTCCCGCCGCGCTCGAAGGCGCCGAAGCCAGGCCCGCGGCAGCCGCGCGTCGGCAACAACCCGTTCGGCGTCGGCAGCGGAGCGCCGCAGCAGCGGCCGCCGCGGCCGGGCCCGGGTGGCCGTCAGGGCGGCGGGCAGGGCCCCGGCCGCCAGCACGGCGGTCACGGTGGTCCTGGCGGCCAGCGCCAGGGCGGCGGTCAGGGTGCCGGCACGGCACCGGCCGCGGGCAACGCGCCGCGCGGTGACGGTGGCTCGCGCCCGAACCCGGGCATGATGCCGCCCCGTCCGAACCCCGGCATGATGCCGCCCCGGCCGCAGCGCAGCGGTGGCGGTCCCGGCGGCGGCCGTGGTGGTGGCGGCGGCGGTGGCGGCGGTCGTGGTGGACCGGGCGGCGGCGGTGGCGGTCGTCCCGGCGGTGGCGGCGGTCGTCCCGGTGGGGGCGGCGGCTTCCGCGGCGGTGGCGGTGGCGGCGGCGGTGCGCCCAGCGGCGCCCCGGCCGGCGGTGGCTTCCGCGGTCGTCCCGGCGGCGGCGGTGGCCGTCCGGGCGGTCCCGGTGGTCGCGGCGGTGCGGCCGGTGCGTTCGGTCGCCCCGGCGGTCCGGCCAAGCGCGGTCGCAAGTCGAAGCGGCAGAAGCGCCAGGAGTACATGGAGAACATGCAGGCGCCGTCGGTCGGCGGCGTCCGCCTCCCGCGCGGCAACGGCGAGACTGTTCGCCTGCGCCGCGGTGCTTCGCTGACCGACTTCGCCGAGAAGATCAACGCCAACCCGGCCTCGCTGGTACAGGCGATGTTCCACCTCGGTGAGATGGTCACCGCGACCCAGTCCGTCTCCGACGAGGTGCTGGAGCTCCTCGGCCAGGAGATGAACTACCAGATCGAAATGGTCAGTCCGGAGGACGAGGACCGGGAGCTGCTGGAGTCGTTCGACATCAGCTACGGCGACCCGGGCAGCTCCGAGGACGAGCTGGCGGCCCGTCCGCCGGTGGTGACCGTCATGGGTCACGTCGACCACGGTAAGACGCGACTGCTGGACACCATCCGGAAGACGAACGTGCAGGCCGGCGAGGCCGGTGGCATCACCCAGCACATCGGTGCCTACCAGGTCATCACCGAGCTGGAACGCAACAAGCGGCCGATCACGTTCATCGACACCCCCGGTCACGAGGCGTTCACAGCCATGCGTGCCCGTGGTGCCAAGTCGACCGACATCGCCGTGCTGGTGGTGGCCGCCGATGACGGCGTCATGCCGCAGACGGTGGAGGCGATCAACCACGCCCAGGCGGCCGGTGTGCCGATCGTGGTCGCGGTCAACAAGATCGACGTCGAGGGTGCGAACCCGGCCAAGATCCGTCAGCAACTGACCGAGTACAACCTGGTTGCCGAGGAGTACGGCGGCGACACCATGTTCGTCGACATCTCGGCGAAGCAGGGCACCAACATCGACAACCTGCTTGAGGCGATCCTGCTCACCGCGGACGCGGCGCTGGACCTGAGGGCCAACCGGAACATGCCCGCCCAGGGCGTCGCGATCGAGGCCCATCTCGACCGCGGCCGCGGTCCGGTGGCCACGGTGCTGGTGCAACGCGGCACGCTGCGGGTCGGCGACTCGGTGGTGGCCGGCGATGCCTACGGTCGCGTCCGCCGGATGATCAACGAGAACGACGAGGACGTCTCCGAGGCGCTGCCGTCGCGGCCGGTGCAGGTCATCGGCTTCACGTCGGTGCCGGGTGCGGGCGACACCTTCCTGGTAGTCGACGAGGACCGGGTGGCCCGGCAGATCGCCGACCGCCGCGGGGCCCGCATCCGCGAGGCGCAGAACGCGGCCAAGCGCAAGCGGGTCAGCCTCGAGGACCTGGACAAGGTGCTCAAGGAGACCAACCAGCTGAACCTGATCATCAAGGGTGACAACTCGGGTACCGTCGAGGCGCTCGAAGAGTCCCTGATGAAGATCGAGGTCGGCGAAGAGGTCGAGCTCCGGGTGATCCACCGCGGGGTCGGTGGCATCAACGAGTCGGACATCAACCTCGCCACCGCGGAGAACACCATCGTCCTGGGCTTCAACGTCCGGGCCGAGGGCAAGGCGTCCGAGGTCGCCAACCGTGAGGGCGTGGAGATCCGGTACTACTCGGTGATCTACCGCGCGATCGAGGACATCGAGCAGGCCCTCAAGGGCATGCTCAAGCCCGAGTTCGAGGAAGTCGAACTGGGCAGGGCCGAGGTCCGCGAGGTCTTCAAGTCCTCCAGGGTCGGTTCCATCGCAGGTTGCATGGTCATCGAGGGCATCATCAAGCGCAACGCCAAGGCACGCCTGCTGCGGGACAACGTGGTGGTCGCCGAGAACCTCAGCATCAACTCGCTGAAGCGGTTCAAGGACGACGCGACCGAGGTCCGCGAAGGCTTCGAATGCGGTCTGACCCTGGGGTCGTACAACGACATCAAGGTCGGGGACGTCATCGAGCCCTACGAGATGCGCGAGAAGCCGCGCGACTGAGCCGGTACTGCGCAGGGGGTCGTCACTTCGGCGGCCCCCTGCGCAGCGGTTCGTTCCTGCGTGAGGACCACCCATGTACGTTGGTGTGCTCGAACTGGACGTCCTGCTCGGCGATGTCCACTCCCTGAAGCAGAAGCGTGCTGTCGTCCGGCCCGTGATGGCCGAGTTGCGGCGGCGCTTCGAGGTTGCCGTCGCCGAGGCCGGGAACCAGGACCTGCACCGCCGCGCGCTGTTCGGCGTAGCGGCGGTCTCCGGCGACGCCGCGCACGTGCGCGATGTGCTGGACGCATGCGAGCGCCTGGTCGCCGCACGCCCCGAACTCGAATTGCTTTCGGCCCGGCAGCGCATGCTGGGGCCGGAGGACTAGGAGCTTTTCGCGGTCGTTTTGCGTCGCGGTGCGGGTGCCGGCTCCTGCGGGAGTTACCGTCGCCCCCGCGGCGGTGCGAACGGAGTCCCACACCGCAAGCGGCTGGCACCGCTTGTCAGATGAACTGAACTTTCCCCGAAGGAGGTGCGCTGTGGCTGATACGGCGCGCGCCCGCAGGCTCGCCAAGCGCATCGCGCAGATCGTGGCATCCGGGCTGGAGCACGAGGTGAAGGACCCGCGGCTGGCGATGGTGACGGTCACCGACGCGCGGGTCACCCCCGACCTGCGGGACGCCACTGTGTACTACACCGTGTTCGGCGACGACGCCGACTACGCCTCGACCGCCGCGGCGCTGGCCAGCGCGACCGGGGTGCTGCGGTCCCGGGTGGGCCAGCAGACCGGCGTCCGGTTCACCCCGACGCTGACCTTCGTCGCGGACACCGTGCCGGACAACGCGCGGCGGATGGAGGAGCTGCTCGCCAAGGCCAAGGAGGCCGACGATGAGGTGGCCCGACTGGCTTCCGGCGCGATGCCCGCCGGTGACGCCGACCCGTACCGCACCAGCACCGACGATGACGAGTTCGCCACCGACGGTGCAGACCTGGAGTCGTTTTCCGACGCCGATGTGCGTCGTGGGCCACAGAGTGGTTGAGTCGCAACGCAGCATCAGGTGCGTTGGACAGAGGCGGTCAGCAAGGCCGCCGATGTCGTGGAGGTGAACCTGTGCGCGGGCAATCCGAATCCGGCCGTTCCGGCGGCGGTCCGTCGGCCGGCGTCGACCCGGTCGCACCAGCCGTTGCCGAGGCCGCCCGCAAGCTGGCCGAAGCCTCGGACGTGACCTTGTTCGCGCACATCAACCCGGACGCCGACGCGCTCGGCAGCGCGTTGGCGCTGGGTAGGGTGCTGCGGCGGCGGGGCTGCACGGTCCGCGTGTCGTTCGGGAAACCGGAGCTGCCGCCGTTCTCGCTACGCGATCTGGACGGCGACGGGTTGGTGGTGCCCGCGGACGAGGTGCCTGCCGCGCCGCCGCTACTGGTCGTCTGCGACACCGGGAGCCTGCAGCGGCTCGGTCGGCTCGCCGATCGGGTGCCTGCGACGATCGCCGCCGGCGGTGACGTCATCGTGATCGACCACCACGTTTCGAACACCCGCTACGGCACGCTGCACGTGGTCGACGAGCACGCCGAGGCGACGGTGATGATCGTGCTGCGGTTGCTCGACGAGCTCGGCGAGGAGCTCGATCTGCCTATCGCTCGGTGCCTCTACGCGGGCCTGGTCACCGACACCCGTTCGTTCCGGCACGCCAGCGCCTGGACGCACCGGGTGGCGGCGCGGCTGTTGGAGGCCGGGGTGGACCCGGAAGCGACGACGCGGCCGCTGCTGGACACGCATCCGTTCGGCTGGCTGAGCATGCTCTCCGGCGTGTTGGGCGAAGCCGAGCTGGAGTCGGCCGCGGCGCAGGGACTGGGGCTGGTACACGCGACGGTCCGGCTGGCGCAATCCGACGGCCTGCGCAGCGAGGACGTCGACAGCGTCATCGACGTGGTTCGCACGACCAGCGAGGCAGAGGTCGCGGCGGTGCTCAAGGAGACCGCGCCGCAGCACTGGTCGGTGTCGCTGCGCGCCGACAGTCGCGTCGACGTCGGTCACGCTGCTGCTGCCTGCGGCGGTGGCGGGCACCGGCTCGCGTCCGGCTTCACGGCGCAGGGCCCGGCCGAGGACATCATCGCGGCGCTCCGCAAAGCCCTAGACGAAGCCCCACTCCTGGACTGACGCGTCCCCGTTCGGGAGCAATTTCCATTGAAATCGAAGCTTCGATTTCAATGGAAATTGCGGACTCCGGCGGTCTCCGGCGGGACTTCTCCGGCGGGACTTCGGCAGGTAGGGGCCCGACTTGGTGACGGTTGTGGGTGGCTCCGGATCGGCGCCAGCTCAGGCTCGGCGGCGGGCTCGGAAGGCTGCGACGTGCATCCGGTTCGCGCAGCGGGGGCTGCAGAAGCGCTTGGCCTGGTTCGTCGAGGTGTCTAGGAAGTAGGTGCCGCAGCCCTCGGCTCCGCAGCGTCCCCAGCGCGTCGTGCCGTGCTGGACGACACCCTGCGCCAAGCCCCACGCGGCGGCCGCGGCGACCTCGTCGACCGCGGGTGCGTCCGGTCCGGCCACGTGGACGTGCCAGTTCGGGTTGCCGTCGCGGCCTCCGTGCCCGGACAGCCTGGGCCGGGGCGGGTGCGCCGACAGCAGCGCGTTGATCTCCGCGAGCACGGTCTCGCCATCGTCGAACACCATCGCGTCCAGTGCCCGGCGCAGCCCGTCGGCCACGCCGCGCAGCACCGGCAGGTCGGGTTCGTGCAACCGGTCGGCCCACCACGGCTCGTCGTGGAGTGCTGCGCGCACCGAGTCCAGGGTGCTCAGGTCGGCGCTGGCGAGCCTGAGCGCCACCGTAGCGTAATCAGCGTTGTCCATGTGCGGTCCTTACCGTACCCTGGCGCGTCAGGGGTGAACCCGTCGATCACAGCTTACCGGGAGGCAGCGTGTCCGATCTGGGGGAGCGCGTAGCGCCGCGCAAACTGCTGGCGCTCGCGGTGCCGGCGCTGGGCGTGCTCGCCGCCGAACCGCTTTACGTGCTCGTCGACACCGCCGTCGTCGGACACCTCGGCGCGGTCCCGCTGGCCGGACTGGCGCTCGGCGGCACGCTGTTCACGCTGGTGTCGAGCCAGCTGACGTTCCTCACCTACGGCACGACGGCACGCACCGCGCGGCTGCACGGTGCCGGGCGCCGCAAGGACGCCGTCGCCGAAGGCGTGCAGGCGACGTGGTTGGGGATCTGCGTCGGCGTGGTGCTCCTGCTGCTCGCGCAGCTGGTGGCGGTCCCAGTGGCCGAACTGCTCGCCGGGCCCGGGCCGGTGGCCGACGCGGCCGGCACCTGGATGCGCATCGCGCTCTGCGGCGCGCCGATGGTGCTGATCACGATGGCGGGCAACGGCTGGATGCGCGGCGTGCAGGACACCGCACGTCCGCTGCGCTACGTGCTGGTCGGCAACGGTGTGTCGGCGGTGCTGTGCCCGCTGTTCGTCTACCCCTTCGGCTGGGGCCTGGAGGGTTCGGCGGTCGCGAACCTGATCGGCCAGACGATCGCCGCCGCGCTGTTCATGCGGGCGCTGGTCGTCGAGCGGGCGCCGCTGAGGCCGGATCCCGCGAAGATGCGCGCCCAGTTCGGGCTCGGCCGTGACCTGGTGCTGCGGACGCTGGCGTTCCAGGCGTGCTTCCTGTCGGCGACGTCGGTCGCGGCGCGGACCGGCGCGGAGAGCGCGGCCGCGCATCAGGTGGTGTGGCAGCTGTGGACATTCTTGGCGCTCGTGCTTGACTCGCTGGCGATCGCGGCTCAGTCGCTGGTCGGTGCGGCGCTAGGCGCCGGTTCCGCGCCGCGCGCCAAGGGGATCGCCAGGCAGGTCACCTGGTACGGCTTGGTGTTCGGCGCCGTGCTCGGGTTGGTGTTCACGGCGCTGTCCGGTCTGCTGCCGACGTTGTTCACCACCGACGGCGCGGTGTTGTCGGAAATCCCGCACGCGTGGTGGTTCTTCGTGTTCCTGCAGCCGGTCGCGGGCGTGGTGTTCGCGCTGGACGGGGTCTTCCTCGGCGCCGGCGACGCGGCCTACCTGCGCACCGCGACGTTGTTGAGCGCGGCCATCGGCTACCTGCCGCTGATCTGGCTGTCGCTGGCATTCGGCTGGGGCCTGGCCGGGATCTGGACCGGCCTGAGCCTGTTCATGGTCCTCCGCCTGATCACGCTGCTGCTGCGGTCCCGCTCCGGCCGCTGGGCCGTAGTCGGCGCAACACCCGCACCGGCCACCGCGTAAGCGCAGGTCCGGGGCCAGCGGGAACGCGCAGGCCGCCGGGTGGTCACTGCCAGAACCAGTCCTGCTCGCGGACCTGGCGGTAGGCCTCTCGGCGGTGCTCCGGGTCGAGGCGCTGGATGTAGACCACGCCGTCGAGGTGGTCGGTCTCGTGTTGCAGGCAGCGCGCCATCAGGCCGCTGCCCGACACCGTGATCGGCTCGTTGTCCACGTCGACGCCGCGCACGACGGCATGCTGGGCGCGGCGGGTCTCGAAGCCGAGCCCGGGCAGCGACAGGCACGCCTCGACGTCGTCCTGCGCCTCGTCGGAGAGCTCCACGACCTCCGGGTTGAGCACGTACCCGATCTCACCGTCGATGCGGAAGCCGAACGCCCGCACCCCGACGCCGATCTGCGGCGCGGCGACCCCGGCGTGCCCGGGCGCGTCCACGTGTCCAGCAGGTCCGCGACGATCGTGCGCAGCCGCTGGTCGAAGACCGTGATCGGCTCGGCCGCCATGCGGAGCACCGGGTCGCCGAAGCGCCTGATCGTTCGGAACGCCACCGGGAAACCTCCTCGTCACGGCGCCGCCACCCTGGCGACGCGCCCCGTTCCGGGTCGGGGAAGATGGTGCCTCGTGTCCGAACGCTCCCGCAAAACGCGTCCCACCGTTCCGCCCGGCCTGCTGGTGATCGACAAACCGGCGGGGATGACCTCGCACGACGTAGTGTCGCGGGTTCGCCGCATCATGGGCACCCGTCGCGTCGGCCACGCCGGGACGCTGGACCCGATGGCCACCGGAGTGCTGGTTCTCGGCCTGGAGCGGGCCACCAAGCTGCTCGGCCACCTCGCCCTGGACACCAAGGCCTACCTCGCCACGATCCGGCTGGGCGCGGCCACCACCACCGACGACGCCGAGGGCGACGTGGTGTCCGAAGTGGACGCGTCCGCAGTGGATGAGGAGGCGATCCGGGCCGGGCTCGCGGAACTCACCGGCGACATCCAGCAGGTGCCCAGCACGGTCAGCGCGGTGAAGATCAACGGCCGGCGCGCCTACGAACTGGCGCGCAACGGCGAGAGCGTGGAGTTGGCCGCGCGTCCGGTCACGGTGTCGCGCTTCGATGTGCTGGCGCTGCGCCGCACCGAGCGGACGACCGACCTGGACGTGCTCGTCGAATGCTCGTCGGGCACCTACGTGCGCGCGCTGGCGCGGGACCTGGGCGCCGGGCTCGGTGTCGGCGGGCACCTCGCCGAACTCCGCCGCACCCGGGTCGGTCCGTTCGGGCTGGTCACGGCGCGCACCCTGGAGCAGTTGGAGTCCGAGCCCGGGTTGTCGATGAGCCTTGACCAGGCGGTCGAGGCCGCTTTTCCGCGCCGCAACGTGGATTCCACCGTCGCCAGGGCCCTCTCCTACGGCCAGGTCGTGCCTGCGGCCGGGGTCGAGGGCACCTACGGGATGTTCGATCCGGACGGTCGCGCGGTCGCCCTGGTCCGCGACCGCGGCCGGACCGCGAAGGCGGTGTTGGTGATCCTTCCGGCGAACTGATCGAAGCCGGACGAACCCCCTTGATTAGCAGACGGTTACGGCGAGAAGGCGCGCGCGTCCTTCCTCATCCGCTGGATGGCGTCGGGTGACGACGGCGGGTGCCACACGCCGGGAGCGGTCTCGGTCACCCTGCCCGGCGCCAACGACTCCCTGGAGCAGCCGGTCAACGCGGGCGCGGACAACAGCATGCGGGTGTGCGCGAACCAGGAGTCGTGAGTGCGAGAACCGGTAAGAACCCGATCTCGCACTCACGACAGCTGACCTGCGGCAACGGCACCCAGCACCGGCCATACCGGAGTTCGAAGGCAAAGCCCGCCCACCGCGCCCCGGCGCAACCCGTCCCGGTCGACCGCCCGCGCCGCGTGATCTGCGGCACGGGCGGTGGCGTTCGAGCGACCGGCTGGCGGCGCAGTAGGCTTCCTGGTCGTGCAGCGATGGCGTGGTTTGGAGCAGATCCCCGGTGGCTGGGGCCGGTGCGTGGTCACCATCGGCGTCTTCGACGGGGTGCACCGCGGGCACCAGCAGTTGATCACGCACGCCGTGCAGCAGGCCCACCGCCGCAACGTGCCCTGCGTGCTGATGACCTTCGACCCGCACCCCTCCGAGGTGGTCCGCCCTGGTAGTCACCCGGCGCAGCTGACCACCCTGCGGCGGCGCGCCGCACTCGTCGAACAGCTCGGCGTGGATGTCTTCTGCGTGCTGCCGTTCACCCGCGAGGTCTCGCGCATCCCGGCCGAGGAATTCGTGCACGCGATGCTGGTGGAGCGGTTGCACGCGGCGGAGATCGTGGTCGGCGAGAACTTCACCTTCGGCCACAAGGCGGCCGGCAACATCGAGTTGCTCGCCAAGCTCGGCGAGCGGTTCGGTTTCGAGGTCGAGTCCGATGCGCTGGTCTCCGGGCCGGTGCAGCGCTCCGATGACGCGGACGGAACTTCGGTGACCTTCTCCTCGACCTACATCCGCTCCTGCATCGACGCCGGCGACGTCGTCGCGGCCGCCTCCGCGCTGGGCCGAAACCACCGGCTGGAGGGCATCGTGGTGCGCGGCGCCGGGCGCGGTGGCAAGGAACTCGGCTTCCCGACCGCCAACCTGTCCACCCCGCCGCACGCGGCGATCCCGGCCGACGGCGTGTACGCGGCGTGGTTCACGCACCGCCGACGCGGCTCGAAGGAGCAGGGGAAGACCCTGCCGGCGGCGGTGTCGGTTGGCAGCAATCCGACCTTCTCCGGCACCGAGCGCACCGTCGAGGCGTACGTGCTGGATGTCGACGCCGACTTCTATGGCGAGCACGTCGACCTGGACTTCGTGCAGCGCCTGCGGTCGATGGAGCGCTACGACACGGTCGACGCGCTGATCGATCAGATGCACCTGGACGTCGCCGAAACGCGGCGCATCCTGGGGGCGAACGGGTGAGATCCGGCGGTCCGGTCCCCCGAACGGGGCAGTCGCGTCGGCTGCCTGGCGCACCGCGAGCGGAACATATTTCGGATTCCCGTCCGCGCCGGGCCGGTGACCTGGCAGTATTCACAGCCGGACCAGCAGCCGTCCGCGGCCGGGTCGGCGCAGACATGGGGGGAGCGAAGGTGGCGGAGAGCAGCAACGTCCAGCGGAACCTGGAGCTGCAGCGGCAGTGGTACGGCGAGCCGCTGGGGGACCGGGTGCGCCGCCTGGTCGTTGCGTTCCGCATCTCGCAGGCCCAGCTCGCCGAGGTCCTCGGGATCAGCGCGCCGATGCTCAGCCAGGTGATGAGCGGGCGCCGCGCCAAGATCGGCAACCCGTCGGTGCTGGCCCGGCTCGTGATGCTGGAGCGCAAGGTGCTCATCCCCGGGGTCGCCGCGGGCGAGTCGGACGCGATCAAGCAGGCCCTGGAGGACGTCCGGCAGTCGCAACCGTCGGTGGGGCGCGACAACCTCCCGGTCATGCACGCAGCCAACGGCGAGGAAGCCGCCTGGCCGGTGCTGCGCGAGGTGGCCAAGCCCGGCGAACTGGAGGCGGCGGCGTCGCTGCTCGAAGGTCGCTACCCGGCGCTGGCGCAGCTGCTCCGCCGCGCCGCCGACGAAAACTGACCACTTCCCCGGGTGCGAATTCCATGGAAGTTGCGGAGGTTGGCCCCACAGCCGTCGGCGTGTCGTGGCGCGACACGCCGACGGTCCGCAATTTCCATTGAAATCGAAGGTCCAATTTCAATAGAAGTCGGCGGGTCGATTTCCATTGAAGTCGCACGGACACTGGGGAACATGCGTCTGTTCACCGCATTGTGGCCGTCGGAAGAGGCGGTGCGGCACCTGGCGTCGGCAGTCGACAGGCTCCGCCCGGACCGAGTGGCCGAGGCCACCGCTGGACTGCGCAAGTTCCGCTTCACGCCTTCGCAGCGCTGGCACCTGACGCTGCGCTTCCACGGCGACGACGCCGACCAGCAGCACGTGATCGAGAGACTGGACCACCGGGTCGCCCGCCTGCTGGCGGCAGACCCGGCGCCGCCGCAGCTCCGGCTGGCCGGTGCTGGAACGTTCCGCGGCGTGCTGTGGATCGGTGTCGAGCCGGGCACCGATTCCGACGACGCCGCGCTGCGCGCGCTGGTGCGCGCGGCCGGGGGCGATCCGCGCGGTTACACAGCGCACCTCACCATCGCCCGATGGGCCGCCGGGCGCGCCGACCGGGAGCTGCTGCCCGGGCTGTTCGCCGGCTACGCCGGCCCCTGGTGGCAGTCGCGCGAGCTGGCCGTGGTGCGCAGTGACCTGCGGGAAGGCGGTCACGACTACCGGACGGTGCACCGCGTCGCGGTGACGCGAGAGACGCCGGGCTAAGCGCGGGCTAACCCGGTAGTAGCAGTCCTCCCTGTTATCCTGGCCTGTGGAACGGCTGCAGTCCGTGGTGGCCGAATCCGGTCGACTGCGCGTCGACCCGCTACCCGACCGGCTGGTCTGGTGCAGCTGACACGGGACATCGAAGGAGAGTCAACTCGTGGCGTTGTCCACTGAAGACAAGAAGCAGATCCTGGCCGAGTACGGCCTGAAGGACGGCGACACCGGTTCGCCGGAGGCCCAGGTGGCCCTGCTGACCAAGCGGATCACCGGGCTGACCGAGCACCTCAAGCAGCACAAGCACGACCACCACTCGCGTCGTGGCCTGCTGCTGATGGTCGGCCGCCGCCGCCGGCTGCTCAACTACCTGACCAAGGTGGACATCGAACGCTACCGTTCGCTGATCCAGCGACTCGGTCTGCGTCGTTGACGAAAACCGGGGGGAGCGGCCAACGGGCCGCTCCCCCCGGTGCATGAAAGACGGACGGCGCCCGGCGCCGTCGCAACTGAAGAGCGCTCACGGTGGCACGCACCGGACAGGCGTCCGCCGGTCCTCGGTAGTGGCTGCCGGGCAAGTCGTCGCAACAGACGTTCCCGGGGGCTTCGATCGATGGCCGGCCTCGTCGGACCACGATCCGGATGCTCCTGCCGTGGGCCTCGTGAACCCGAGGAGTCAACCTTGACTGAACCCCAGATCGATGAGGGCGTGTACGAGGCGACCGCGGTGCTGGACAACGGCGCGTTCGGCACCCGGACCGTCCGGTTCGAGACTGGCCGACTGGCCAAGCAGGCCGCCGGCAGTGTCGTCGCCTACCTCGACGACGACACCATGCTGCTGTCCGCCACCACGGCCTCCAAGCAGCCGAAGGAGCACTTCGACTTCTTCCCGCTGACTGTCGACGTCGAAGAGCGGATGTACGCCGCGGGCCGCATCCCCGGCTCGTTCTTCCGCCGCGAGGGCCGCCCGTCCACCGACGCGATCCTGACCTGCCGGCTGATCGACCGGCCGCTGCGCCCGTCCTTCGTGGACGGCCTGCGCAACGAGGTCCAGGTCGTCGTCACGGTGATGAGCCTGGCGCCGGGCGACCTCTACGACGTGCTGGCGATCAACGCCGCGTCGGCGTCCACCCAGCTGTCCGGTCTGCCGTTCTCCGGCCCGATCGGCAGCACCCGGATGGCGCTGATCGACGGCCAGTGGGTGGCATTCCCGACCCACGAACAGCTGGAGCGGGCCGTGTTCGACATGGTCGTCGCGGGCCGCATCGTCGGCGACGACGTGGCGATCATGATGGTCGAGGCCGAGGCCACCGATAAGACCGTCGCGCTGGTTGCCGGTGGTGCGCAGGCGCCGACCGAGGAGGTCGTCGCCGCCGGTCTGGAGGCTGCGAAGCCATTCATCCGGACCCTGTGCCAGGCGCAGCAGCAGCTCGCGCAGGCCGCGGCCAAGGCCATCCAGGAGTTCCCGGTGTTCCCGGCCTACGCCGAGGACGCCTTCACTGCCGTCGAGCAGGCCGTCTCCGGTGAGCTCGCCGAGGCGCTGAAGATCGCCGGCAAGCAGGAGCGGGAGAACCGCCTCGACGAGATCAAGGCCGCGGTGCTGGAGAAGGCCGGCACCGGCGAGGGCGGGCAGTTCGAGGGCCGCGAGAAGGAGATCGGCGCCGCGTTCCGGTCGCTGACCAAGAAGCTGGTGCGCCAGCGGATCATCCGCGACCAGGTCCGCATCGACGGCCGCGGGCTGACCGACATCCGCAGCCTGTCCGCCGAGGTCGGCGTGATCCCGCGGGCCCACGGCTCGGCGCTGTTCGAGCGCGGCGAGACCCAGATCCTGGGCGTCTCCACGCTGAACATGCTGCGTCTGGAGCAGACCATCGACTCGTTGTCCCCAGAGACGACGAAGCGGTACATGCACCACTACAACTTCCCGCCCTACTCGACCGGTGAGACCGGCCGAGTCGGCAGCCCGAAGCGGCGCGAGATCGGCCACGGTGCGCTGGCCGAGCGGGCGCTGATGCCGGTGCTGCCGTCGCGCGAGGAGTTCCCGTACGCGCTCCGGCAGGTCTCCGAGGCGCTGGGCTCCAACGGGTCAACCTCGATGGGCTCGGTTTGCGCCTCGACGCTGTCGCTGCTCAACGCGGGTGTGCCGCTGAAGGCGCCGGTGGCCGGCATCGCGATGGGCCTGGTCTCCGACGAGGTCGACGGTCAGACCCACTACGTGGCGCTGACCGACATCCTCGGTGCCGAGGACGCCTTCGGCGACATGGACTTCAAGGTCGCCGGCACGAAGGACTTCGTGACCGCCCTGCAGTTGGACACCAAGCTCGACGGCATCCCGTCCGAGGTGCTGGCCCAGGCGCTCGGCCAGGCCCGCGACGCCCGGTTCACCATCCTCGAGGTGATGGCCGAGGCGATCGGCAAGCCCGACGAGATGAGCCCGCACGCCCCGCGGGTGACCTCCATCAGCATCCCGGTGGACAAGATCGGCGAGGTCATCGGCCCGAAGGGCAAGATGATCAACTCGATCACCGAGGAGACCGGCGCGGAGATCACCATCGAGGACGACGGCACGATCTACGTCGGTGCCGCCGACGGCCCGTCCGCGGAGGCCGCGATCGACAAGATCAACGCCATCGCGAACCCGCAGCTGCCGAAGGTCGGCGAGCGCTTCCTGGGCACCGTGGTCAAGACCGCGGCCTTCGGCGCGTTCGTCTCGCTGCTGCCGGGCAAGGACGGCCTGGTGCACATCTCCAAGCTGGGCAACGGCAAGCGCATCGGCAAGGTCGAGGACGTGGTGAACGTCGGAGACAAGCTGCGCGTGGAGATCGCCGACATCGACAGCCGCGGCAAGATCAGCCTGGTGCTGGTCAATGACGAGGCCGAGGGCGAGGCCAAGCCGGAGGCCGAGACCCCGGCGCAGTGATCGGAAAACGCACAGTTCGATGCGGCCCGTCCCGGACTCCCGGGGCGGGCCGTATCGTCTTGGGTGGTTTGGAGCTCGTGCGGTTCAGGGGTGTGGCGACGTGTTCAACTTCGACGTTGGCGTCAGGCAAGCGGCGTCGGCCGCTTTCTGCCACGCACGCAACTGGCACCGTCGCGGGTTCTCAGGCTGTGCCCGCCCCGAAGGGTTCCTCTGGGAGGACCTGCCCCAGCGTGGCGTATTGGTCATACATGAGTCGGGGATCCCGGACCGAGGGGCGACGGTAACTCCCGCAGGGGCGCCGCTACCCGCACCGCTACGCAAAACGACCGCACACTTTTAAAGGGACATGAAGCAAAAGCAGACACGCGCCGGGCACCTTCAGCGCCCCGGAACCACTCGAGTCCTCGGTCGAAACGGCGACGTCGCGGTGCGCCGCACGGTGCTGCCTGGCGGGCTGCGGGTCGTCACCGAACCCGTGCCGGGCGTGCGTTCGGCCTCCGTCGGGATCTGGGTCGCGGTGGGCTCGCGCGACGAGGGGCGGCCGCAGGCAGGCGCCGCGCACTACCTGGAGCACCTCCTGTTCAAGGGCACCGCCAAGCGCACCGCGGTGGACATCGCCCAGGAGATCGACGCGGTCGGCGGCGAGCTGAACGCGTTCACGTCCAAGGAGCACACCTGCTACTACGCACACGTGCTGGACCGGGACCTGCCGCTGGCCATCGACATGCTCTGCGACGTGGTCTTCGACGCGCTGAACGCGAAGTCCGATGTGGACGTCGAGCGCAGCGTGGTCCTAGAGGAGATCGCGATGCGCGACGACGACCCCGAGGACCTGCTGCACGAGCTGTTCACCTCGGCCGTGCTGGGCGACCACCCGCTCGGCCGCTCGGTGCTGGGCACCGAGGACTCAATCGCCAACATGACCCGGGCCCGGGTGCACGGCTTCTACCGGCGCAGCTACGAGATGCCGAAGATGGTCGTCGCCGCGGCCGGGAACGTCGACCACGGCCGCGTGCTGCGGCTGCTCCGCAAGGCGCTCGGTGACCGGCTGGACGGCGAGGTGCGGCCCGCTCCGCCGCGCATGGGCCGGGCCCGGTTGCCGAAGCAGCAGCCGCTGGCGCTGCAGACGGACGACACCGAGCAGGCGCATCTGCTGATGGGCTGCCGCGGCTTCAACCGCCACGACGAGCGCCGGTTCGCGCTAGGGGTGCTCAACGCGGCGCTGGGCGGCGGCATGAGCTCGCGGCTGTTCCAGGAGGTCCGCGAGCGACGGGGCCTGGCCTACTCGGTGTACTCGACCACCACCGCGTACTCCGATGCCGGGACGTTCTCGGTATACGCGGGCTGCACCCCGGACAGGCTCGGCGAGGTCGCGACGGTTATCCGCGGCGTGCTGGCCGGTGTCGCGGCCGACGGGTTGACCGAGGACGAGGTGGAGCGCGGCCGCGGGCAGCTGCGCGGCGGCCTGGTGCTCGGTCTGGAGGACAGCGCCTCGCGGATGAGCCGGATCGGCAAGACCGAGCTCAACTACGGCAGGCACTTCACGGTCGAGCAAACTTTGGAGCGCATCGAGGCGGTCACCGCGGCGGAGGTGGCGGAGTTGGCTGCCGAGCTCCTGCGGCGCCCGCTCACCACCACCATCGTCGGGCCGTACGACTCGCCGGCGGATCTGCCCGACGGGGTGTGACGTGGAGCGAACGGACCGTTTGCCTCGTCTAGCGGCGCGACTGGTCCGTTCGCTCCAGATCATCGGCGTGCGGTACCCGGACGCGGATTGTGCAGCTGAGCTGCATAGACTCCGAGGTGGCTTCGACGTCGAGGTGGGAAGGGAGTCGTCACGTGAACAGCCCGATCAAGGTCGGCGTGCTGGGGGCCCGCGGGCGGATGGGATCCGAGGCGGTTCGCGCCGTCGGAGAGGCCCCCGACACCGAACTGGTTGCCGCGATCAACCGCGAGGACAGCCTGACCGGGCTGGTCAAGGGCGGCGCACAGGTCGCCGTCGATCTCACCCACCCAGACGCGGTCCTCGACAACATCCGGTTCTGCGTCGAGCACGGTATCCACGTGGTCGTCGGCACCAGCGGGCTCGGTGCCCCGGAACTGGACACCGTTCGCTCCTGGCTGGCCGACCGGCCTGAGGTCGGCGTGCTGGTCGCGCCGAACTTCGCGATCGGCGCGGTCCTGTCGATTCGGTTCGCCGAGCTGGCCGCGAAGTTCTTCGAGTCCGTGGAGATCGTCGAACTGCACCACCCGAAGAAGGCCGACGCCCCGTCGGGCACCGCCGCGCGCACCGCCGAGGTGATCGCGCAGGCGCGCGCCGAGGCGGGCCTGGGTGTGGCGCCGGATGCGACGACCAAGGAGCTCGACGGCGCCCGCGGCGCGGACGTCGACGGCGTCCGGGTGCACTCGGTGCGGATGACCGGTCTCGTCGCGCACCAGGAGGTGCTGTTCGGCACCGAGGGGGAGACCCTGACCATCAGGCACGACTCCTACGACCGCCGCTCGTTCATGCCCGGGGTGCTGCTCTCCATCCGCGAGGTGGGCGCCCGGCCGGGCCTGACCGTCGGCCTCGACGCGCTGCTGGGGATCTGAGTGGCCGAGCGGCGCAAGCTGATGAACCCGCGGACGTCCGCGTTCGTGGTCGCGACCGTGCTGCTGGTGTACCTGGTGCTGATGGGCGGCCGCGCGGTCACCATGATCACCAGCGGGCAGCCGGTGTTCATCGCCCTCGGGGTGGCGGTTTTCGTGCTGCCGGTGCTCGGCGCCGTGCTGGTCGTCGACCAGTTGCGGTTCGGGGTGAGTACCGAGCGGCTTGCGCAGCGGCTCTACGATGAGGACGCCTTGCCGGACGTCTCGCACCTGCCGCGCCGCCCCTCCGGCCGCGTGGAGCGGGAGGCGGCCGACGCTTACTTCGACGAGAAGCAGGCTGAACTCGAAGCAGCGCCGCAGGATTGGCGCCGCTGGTTCGCACTGGCGCAGGCCTACGACCTGGCCGGTGACCGCAACCGCGGCCGCAAGGCGATGCGCCGCGCGATCGAACTCGAACGCGCGGAATCCGCCGAGTGACGCGGGTTTCCCTCCTCTGAAGGCCTCGCGGGGCGTAAAGATCCCGTTTGCGCGCCCCGAGTTGAACTGGACAAAGCGCTCAAACCTCACGTGCTCGTTGTGGCATTCTTTCTTCGGGGCAGACTGCGTTGCGGAACGAAATGCGCGCAACGGCGGAAAAGTAGAGAGGCCGTGTTAACTCCTCTACCGCTTTTCGGGTGAACGCGGACGCGTGCTGCCCTTTTCCGCTGCCCAGCGGCAGCAGCGATTTCGTGGTGCCACCGATGTGATGATCTCCCAGGCGCAGCAACGTGGTCTTGCGGTGCGCGACGATCCGGAAGGCGCGCTGCTCCTCGTGTCCGACTGGGCGCGCGCTGCGGAAGCCCTCGATATCGCCAACCGCGACCAGGGCTACGCGCTCAACTTTCGAGGCCCCGACTCCAGGTGGCAGAGTCGGGCTTTACCTGATCTCCAATCTGCGGATGCCCCGTCCTTCAGGGTGGGGAGGAGCAGATCTCGCGTGTCGGTCGCGTAGCGACCGCTGATAGTCTTGATTTCGGTAGGTGAGACCTACCACCCCCACGCAAGTGGGAGCACCCGAGCAAGTACGTGGGTACCGCTGGTCGAGTGGGAACCCGGACCACCCCGGTCCGAACGCCTGAGTGAGATCGTGTGAGACCGAACCGCCACGGTGGGGACGCTGCGGTCGTTGAAGCAGGAAACTCAGTCCGCGAGGACTGAATCTCCTTCCTTCAGGGAGGAGAGAAGTCAAAGCCAACCGATGACGACGCCCGGAGCGATCGCGAGCGCGCCGAACCGGACGAAACGCCCGATGAAGCCCGTTACCACGAACATGGTCAGCGGGACCTTCGCCCAACCCGCGATCACCGCGATCGCGGCGAACGGCGGCAGGCTCACGGCCGCGCTGATCAGCAACACCGCGCCAGTCCACACCGGCCGCTGCTGGCAGTTCGACCGGAACTTCTCCAACCACTCGCGCCAGCGGCCCTTCTGCTCGCGCTCGCCGTCCTTGCACCGGAACAGCCTGGGCAGCCGGATCGCGCCGCGCGCCGCGTAGAAGTGCAGCAACTTTCCGGCGATCTGGCCAGCGGCGATGACCAGCGCCAACAGCCACCACGGGAGATCCGTGCCGTTGAGCACCAGCCCGATCGCGAACAGTTCGACGCTGATCAACGGGAGCAGCGCCGACGCCACCGACACTCCGAAGGTGGTGGACAGCAAACCGATCATGGCCAGCACGATCGCTCCCAGCGCGCTTGAACCCCAGTTGGCGGAGAGACTAACAACCAGCGTTCGCCGGGAACGAGCGAGCGCCGCCCGAGTTCATCGATCCTCGAACTGCATTTCAATCGGGCCCGACAACCGCAACTCCCGCAACGGCCGTCCCCCGGCGTCCAACGTGCGTACCGTACCGTCCGGTGCCCAGCCCGCGCTGCGGAAGAACGCCATTGACGCGGTGTCGGCCTCCGGCACCCACGTGATGCCCCGCGTGGCACCGCCCTCGGCGAGCCGCTTCGCCATCGCGCCGAGCAGCCGCCCGGCGTGACCGCGTCGCCCCCAGCGCGGTTCCACCAGTAGCGCGCTGACCAGCGCGACCGTGGCCGCATCGGGCGGCGGAGTGCCGTTGGCCGCAGCCGCCTCGGCTTCCGGGGCGGGACCGGCCGCGCAGAACCCCACGATCCACGGGCCCTCCGTCGCGACCAGCACCGAGGCGGGCCCGCCAGTCAGGGTCTGGTGCCACTCCTGCTCGGTCGCCGCGCCTTCGAGCCCGTCCAGCACCTCCGCCGGCAACAACTCGCTGAAGGCGGTGCGCCACGTCGTCAGCTGGATGCGAGCGATCTCCGCGGCATCGGAAGGCACCGCTTCCCGCACGTCGGCATCGGCCATGGCGACAACCTAACGTGTCCGGCCGATCGCCCAACCGGCCGGTGGGACCCGTTCAGGAAGCCGCCCGCCTTCCGCAGGAGTTGCCGAGGCACGCCTCCGTGCCGGATCTGGGTGGGGCGAACGGGCTGTTCGATTCGATAGGGCGAGCGAATGGGCCGTTCGCTCCAACTACCGGGGCGTCGTTGCTCGGTGGATATCCGGCTGTCGGGGATTGCTGGCACTATCTGCCGGATGCAGACCATGAGCCGCGACACCGCACGCCGACTCGCCGTCGCAGCCCAGGGCTTCGCCGACCCACCGCCGCGCGGCGAGGTGACACGCCGATACCTGCAGCGCGCTCTGGCCCGCACCAAACTGCTGCAGCTCGACTCGGTCAACGTGGCAGTCCGAGCCCACTACATGCCGCTGTTCAGCCGACTCGGCGGCTACGCACCGGAGCTCCTCGACGCGGCGGCCTGGTCACACCGGGCGCGGCAACCGCGGCTGCTGGTCGAGTACTGGGCGCACGAAGCCTCGCTCATCCCGATCGAGGACTGGCCGCTGCTGCGGTGGCGGATGCGGGACTACGGCGGTGCCTGGCGGCAGCGGGGCCGCGAACTGCTGGAACGCTCGCCGCAGCTGGTCGACGACGTGCTGATCGCGGTCAAGGAACTCGGGCCGATCGGCGCGGGCAGCCTGGAACGCGAACTCGGCGGCGGTGAACGCCAGGGGCGCGGCCCCTGGTGGAACCGCACCGATACGAAACGGGCCTGTGAGCTGCTGTTCGCGATGGGCGAGCTGACCACCGGCACCCGGCGCGGCTTCGAACGGCTCTACGACCTACCCGAACGCGTGCTGCCCGCGCACGTGCTCGCGCACGAGCCGGAGGACGACGAAGCTATCCGCGCACTGGTGGAGCGTTCCGCGCACGCGCTCGGCGTCGCCACCGAACCGGATCTGCGGGACTACTACCGGCTCTCGCCCGCGCAGTCCCAGCAGGCCGTGGCCGAGCTCGTCGAGGACGGCGTGCTGGAGCCGGTCGCGGTGCACGGCTGGCGGCAGCCCGCGTACCGCTACGCGGCGGCCCGCATCCCCAGGAAGATCACCGGCCGAGCGCTGCTCTGCCCGTTCGACCCGCTGATCTGGGAACGTTCCCGCGCCGAACGGCTTTTCGAGTTCCGCTACCGCATCGAGATCTACGTGCCCGAACCCAAACGGCAGTACGGCTACTACGTCTTCCCGTTCCTCCTAAACGGCGAACTGGTGGCCCGCGTCGACCTGAAGGCAGACCGGGCCACAGGCGTGCTCCGGGTACCCGGCGCGTTCCTCGAACCCGGCCGCGATGCGGGCGAGGTGGTGCCGGAACTGTCCGCCGCGCTGCGCGACATGGCGTCGTGGCTGGGCCTCGACGACGTTGTCATCGGCGGCAGGGGAGACCTGGCCAAGCCCCTCCGCGCGGCCAGCCGCTGACCGCGACCACGCGCGCGGCAGATCGGTGACCGTGCGGGCGGCGGCCTCGTGAGCGGTGCGTTCGGTACATAGTGGACGCGATCCGGTCACCAAGTGTTGGTGAGCTGAGCGGTCGCGACCAGGCGAAGACGCGTGCGCTCGCGGAGCGGCTCGGGTCGTCGGCGCAGAGAGGAATCTTTGCGGAAGCCGTCGAGTTCGGCGATGTCGTCCTCGTCGCCGTGCTGCACTCGGCGGTCGCCGACGTCCTGTCCACCGCCGGAGCCGAGGACGAGGCCTTGCGCCGCAAGGTGTTGACCGACTGCACGAATGCGGTCGTTTCCGATCGCTTCGTCCTTGATCTCCCCGCTGGCACGTCGATGCCCGAACAGCTCGCAGCCCAGGCAGTCGGGGCCCACGTCGTCAAGGCCTTCAATACCTGCCACGAGTCCGTTTGGCGTTTGGCCTCACCGGCTTTCGACGGCCGACCGCTGATCGTTCCGCTGTGCGGGGACGACCCCGACGCGGTCGCAACCGTCCGGTCGTTGGTAACCGACATCGGCTGCGAACCTGCCGAGGGCGGTCGGCTTGAACGTGCGGCACTGCTGGAAGCCACCACCGCGTTCCTGATCGGCCTGTGGTTCGGCGGCGTCGACACGCAAGCGATGTTGCCTCCACACAAGTACGCCACCGGGGCCTGATCGGCCTCGATGCTCGGCCTCGCGGTGTCGCTGGGTCGGCTGGCTCCCGGCCGATCCAGCGACACCACTTCGGAGCAGACGCCCGGCCTCATGTAGCGGTTGTCAATACGGCATCACCCGTTCCTGTGCGGCCGAAGATCTGCAACCTCGGCTCCTTCTCGGGAGGTTCTTCGGACACCGCCAGGTCGCTGCTCGCGGTGCCGGTGGACGAGGTGAGGTCGACCTCCGCCGCGGTTCCGCGGTGAATCGACACCTGCAGCTCGCCGGAACCGGTGATCAGCTCGACCTGCCCGGCAGTTGCGTCCGCGACCGTCAGATCGCCGCTGCCCGAACGCACCATCACGTCGCCGGACACGGTTCCCAGCCAAACGTCGCCGCTGCCGGTGGCGACGGACGACGCCGCCTCGATCGCGCTGATCTCGACGTCGCCGCTGCCGCTGCGCGCGTGCACGCCGCCGGCCATTGTGCCGAGTCGTAGCTGGCCGGAACCGGTCCGGACCGTGGCCCGATCCGTGGCCCGCTCGACCCACACGGTGCCGGAACCGGCCTGGATACTGACCCGCCCGGCGGCGCCGGTCACGTGCACCTCGCCGGAGCTGGAATGCACACCCACCTCGGAGTCCAGCGGGGCGCGCACCTTGACCGCCAGCGGGATGCTGCGCAGCGGCGCGTTGGCCGGAGTTCGGACGGCGAGCCGGTTGCCGGTGAGGTCGATCCGCGTCCGCCGCACGGCCTCGGAGACCGGCTCCTGCGGCCCGCGACCGCGCTCGGCGTCGCCGCCGGTGCGGATTCCCGCCTCGCCGAACTGCTCGGTGACCCAGCTCAGCAGCCCGGTCAGGCCGCTGCGCCAGTCCGGCCCACTGGCGCCGGGATCATGCCGGACCTCGACGTGGGTGGTCGCGGTTTCGGCCAACTCGACCACGACAGGCCCCAGGCTGTTGCCGATGTCGATGCGGATCGGCCCGCCGGTGTCGAAGTCCTGGCTGCGCACCAGTTCGGCCAACCGCTCCTCGGCGCCCGGCCGGTCCTCGGGCCCTGCTGGGCCGTTGCCCGTTGTCTCGTCGTTCGCCATCGCGATACCTCCTCTCAGCCTTCCACCCAGCCGCGCACTCGTGAGCCGGGTTCGCCGCGCCACCGCCCGCGCGGGCCGCCGCCGGGCGGTCCCCATGGTCGGCCGCGCCCGTGCCCGGGGTGGTCCCACGGGCCGCGCGGACGCCCGGTGTGCAGCGCGCCCTGGACCGCCTGGGCGACCCAGGTGTTCAGCGACACGCCCTGGCTCGATGCGGCCTGTTCGGCCTGCGTCTTTATCTCTTCCAGCAGGCGCAGCGTGATGCGGCTTATATCGCCGCTCTCGCCGCTCGGCGGGGGTGGCGGTGGCTCCGCTTCGTCGTCCACCGTGGGTGGCGTGGTGCCGCCGCTGACCACCACCCTGACGTCGCGGCCGTCGAGGCGGATGTCGACGACCTGGCCGTCCAGCTGGGTAGTCACCTCCGCTGCCAGGTCGGACAGTGCGTTCATGATCGCCAGCCGCGCGGCCGGCTCGATCGCGCCGGACAGCGCCGCCGCGGTCTGCCGGGTCTGCTCGTTGCCAGCGGAGGCCGCGGAGGTCAGGTCCTCGCGAAGCTGTTCGATGTAAGGGCTCAGATCCATGACACCACTATGACGGCATGAATGGCGTCATGCAATGACCCGATGGTGTCAACTGGCGTCATGGGATCTTGTCAGGTCCGCCGGTTACGCTCGATGCACACATTGGGGAGTCGTTCGCGGCAGTCGCCGACCGCCGTGCAGAGCAGGAAAGGGGCCCGCCCGTCGTGACCGAGATCGTGCGGCCGAAAGTGCAGCTGATCGGCAAGACCGAGTTCTTCCCGCCGGAGGACGTGGACTGGTCGACCGACGCCGACGGCGGGCAGGCGCTGGCCGAGTTCGCCGGTCGCGCGTGCTACCAGTCGTGGCGCAAGCCCAACCCGGCCACCGCCACCAACGCCGGCTACCTGCGGCACATCCTCGAGGTCGGACACCTGTCCGTGCTGGAGCACGGCTCCGTGTCCTTCTACCTGTCCGGGATGTCCCGCTCGCTGACCCACGAGCTGATCCGGCACCGGCACTTCTCCTACTCGCAGCTGTCCCAGCGGTACGTGCCGGAGCGCAACGCCGCGATGGTCGAGCCGGACGTCATCGCCCAGGACCCGGAGCTGCACGAGAAGTTCGTGGCGGCCGCCGAGGCCAGCGTCGCCGCCTACACCGATCTGCTCGCCGCGCTGGAGGAGAAGTTCGCCGACGAGCCGAAGGCGACGCTGCGCCGGAAGCAGGCGCGGCAGGCGGCCCGCGCGGTGCTGCCCAACGCCACCGAGACCCGGATCGTGGTGACCGGCAACTACCGGGCGTGGCGGCACTTCGTCGCGATGCGCGCGTCCGAGCAGGCCGACGTCGAGATTCGCGCCCTCGCCATCGAGTGCCTCCGCCAACTGCAGAAGGCCGTGCCGAACGTGTTCAGCGACTTCGAGATCGCCACATTGAAGGACGGCACCGAAGTCGCCTCCAGCCCGTACGTCACCGAGGGCTGAAGCTGCGCGCACGCGGGCTTCCGCCGAACCCGGTCAAGGGTTCCGGAAGCCCGCGTTCTGTTGTCCGGGGCCGCGGCAGATCCGCGGGTGGCACCGCCACGCGGCCGGCTCGCACGGCTTTTCCGCTGCCGGGAACCGATCGTTCGGCAGCACAGTCCAAGGGCCGGTCGGAATCGTCTGATTGGATGATCGGCGACGTAGGGACGTGTGCGCTGCGTGGTCGCGCGCGGGGACTTCGGTGGAGGACGGCGCAGTGGTGGAGCAGGTCGGACCGCGGCAGCAGGCTCGGGTGATCGGTGGTCGCTACCAGGTCGTCCAAGAGCTCGGGCGCGGTGGCATGGGGATCGTGTGGCGGGCCTGGGACCAGGTTATCGGCCGAGAGGTGGCGATCAAGGAGCTGCACCTGCCCGACGGCGTGCCGCTGGCCGAACGGGAGGTCTTCGAGGCGCGCGTGCTCCGCGAGGCGCGCACCGCGGGGCGGCTGAACGACCCCGCGGTGGTCACGGTGCACGACGTGCTGGCCGAGTCCGGCACTACCTACATCGTGATGGAGCTCGTGCAGGCGGTCACGCTCAGCGACTACATCGTCCGGTGGGGTCCGCTGCGCCCCGAGCAGGCCGCGGACTTGGCGCGCAAGGTGCTGTCCGCGTTGGAGGCCGCGCACGCGGCGGGAATCGTGCACCGCGACGTCAAGCCCAGCAACATCATGGTGGCCGACGGGCGGGTCAAGCTGACCGACTTCGGGATCGCTCAAACCCTGGACGATCCGCGGCTGACCACCAGCGGCGCGATCGTCGGCTCGCCGTCGTTCATGGCGCCGGAGCGCATCAAGGGCGCCGACGCGTCCCCGGCCAGCGACCTGTGGTCGCTCGGCGCGACGCTGTTCTTCGCGGTCGAGGGCTGGGTGCCGTTCGAACGGCAGACGACAGCAGCCACGCTGCACGCGGTGCTCAACGAGATGCCTCAGCTGTCGCGCCCGCACGGCGTGATCGGTTCGGTGATCACCGGACTGCTGATCGGCGACCCGCGGGCGCGGTTCACCGGGCCGCAGGTCCGGGCGCTGCTGGACAGCGCGCCCGCCAACGGTGCGCCGGAGCCGACCACCCACCCGGTCGGGCCGCCCACCCGGGTCGCCCAGGGGGCGTCGCAGCAGAAGCGGTCCAAGCGTCCGTGGCTCATCGTTGCGGCCGTCGTCGCTGTCGTGCTGTTCGTCGCCGGCGTCCTGATCGGACGGTTCGCGCTGGTCGGTGGCGGTACGCCGGCCGCTATGGATTCGACCCTGGTGTTCGGCAAGGGCGGCGACGTCGACGAATTCGACCCGGACGGCAAGGACTGCGGCATCGGGAAGATCACCCCGGGCAAGCCGGTCAACAACACGACGTCCTGCTCCGACCCGCACGACTTCGAGTTCTACGCGTCGGGAGCGGCGTTCAGCTCCTCCAGCTACGACACGGCCTATCCCGGGGAGGCCGCGCTGACCGTATACGGCGAGGGCTACTGCTCGATGTACTTCGCGTCGGACAAGGTCGTCACGCCGGGCAAGCAGACCACGTTGCGCTACATCACGCTCGTCCCCTCGGCGCAGTCCTGGAACGCGCACCGGCAGGCTGAAGGCGACCGCAAGGTGGGTTCGCAGCATATCTACTGCGCCCTTTACAGCGCGTCCGGCGACAAGCTGCAGGCGTCCGCGACGAAATGATCGGTTGCGTCACCGCGCCGATCGGCGGTGGCTAGAGTCTGGCTAGAGTGGTCGCATGGGTGTGGCCAGCGATGAACGCCAGCAGTTGTGCGACCTGTTCGAGCAGCTCGGCCCCGACGCGCCGACGCTGTGCGAAGGGTGGACCACCAAGGACCTCGCGGTGCACCTCGTGGTGCGCGAGCGGCGTCCGGACGCGGTGGCAGGCAAGTTCGTGAAAGCGCTCGTCAATCGCAGCGAGCGGATCCAGAACGAACTGCGCGCGCTGTCCTGGCCGGAGCTGGTCGACCAGATCCGGCAGGGCCCGCCGAGGTGGAACCCGCTCAGCTTCGGCGGAGTGGACGAGGCGGTGAACGCCGCCGAGTACTACGTGCACCACGAGGACGTCCGCCGTGCGCAGCCGGGCTGGCAGCCGCGCCCGTCCGACCCGGTGCGCGAGGAAGGGCTCTGGAAGTCGCTGACCCGGGTGGCGAAGATGTTCTACGGGCGCAGCCCGGTGGGCGTGGTGCTGCGACGCCCGGACGGCACCGAGATCGCGGCCAAGCGCGGTCCGCGCACGGTGCGGTTCAGCGGCGAGCCCAGCGAGCTGATCCTGCACGCCTTCAGCCGCCGTGCGGCGAAGGTCACCGTCGAGGGCAACGAGGCCGACGTGCTCGCGGTCGAGGACTTGCGCCGTTCGTTCTAGGGATCTCTTAAGGGCGCGCCGGAAACTCGCTCGCGTGATGCTCGCACGGCAGGAAGAAACACGGCGTTCCGGGGGCTTCGGACGCCGGGTTTCCGGGATCTGGTTCGAGGTCCGTCCGGTGGCTCTGAACGGGGAACTCACCAGGTAGCGTCAGGGCCATGACCGTCTGTCCCACCGCCATTCCGGGCCGCCCGTTCGGCCGCGTCCTGACCGCCATGGTCACGCCGTTCGACGAAGACGGAAAGCTTGACCTGAAGCTGGCGCAGGAGCTCGCCACGTATTTGGTCGACAGCGTCGGCAATGATGGGTTGGTCGTCAACGGCACCACCGGTGAGAGTCCCACGACCAGCGACCACGAGAAGGAGCAGCTGCTGCACGCCGTGGTCGAGGCGGTGGGTGACCGCGCGACCGTGGTGGCCGGCGCGGGCACCAACAACACCGAGCACTCGGTCGAACTGGCCCAGGCCGCGGAGCGGGCCGGTGCGCACGGCCTGCTGGTCGTGACGCCGTACTACTCGCGTCCGCCGCAGGAGGGGCTGTTCCAGCACTTCTGGACGGTCGCCGACGCCACCGAGCTGCCGGTGATGCTCTACGACATCCCGCCGCGCTCCGTCGTGCCGATCCAGGTCGACACCCTGAAGCGGCTGGCCGAGCACCCGCGGATCAAGGCGGTCAAGGACTCCAAGCACGACCTATTCGCCGGCAGCGAGGTGCTGGCCAGCACGGACCTCGCGTACTACTCGGGCGAGGACCCGCTGAACCTGCCCTGGTTGTCGGTCGGCGCGGTCGGGTTCGTCAGCGTGATCGGCCACGTGGTGGGGGACCGGCTGCGCAAGATGCTGGACGCCTACGAGGCGGGCGACGTAGCGGGCGCCAAGGACGTCCACAATGGACTCCTGCCGGTGTACCGGTCGATGAACTTCGTAGGCGGCGTCATCTTCTCCAAGACGGCGCTGCGGCTCTGCGGCTACGAGACCGGCCAGCCGCGGCTGCCGCTGCCGGCCGCCACCGAGGAGCAGGTGCGGTTGATCACCACCGACCTGTGGGATGCTGGCCTGGTACTGGTCAATCCGGACGCCGCACAGAGGTGAACCAGCGTTGAGCGCAAAGGCGACAGCCACCGAGTACCACCCGGTGACGCCGACATCGTCGGCCCCACCCCCACCGTTGGCCGACGGTGGGCTGCGCGTCGTGGCGCTCGGCGGCATCGGCGAGGTCGGCCGGAACATGACTGTGTTCGAGCACGAGGGCCGGTTGCTGATCGTCGACTGCGGCGTGCTGTTCCCCGAGGACGACGCCCCCGGCGTGGACCTGATCCTGCCGGACTTCGCCGCGATCGAGAACCGGCTCGACGACATCGACGCGCTGGTGCTCACGCACGGGCACGAGGACCACATCGGGGCGGTGCCGTTCCTGCTGCGGCTGCGGCCGGACCTGCCGGTGGTGGGGTCGAAGTTCACCCTCGCCCTGCTCGCCGCGAAGTGCCGCGAGCACCGGCTCAACCCGGTGCTGGTCGAGGTTTCCGAGGGTCAGCGCAGCCAGCACGGCGGCTTCGAGCTGGAGTTCTTCGCGGTCAACCACTCCATCCCGGACGCGCTGGCGGTCGCCATCCGGACCCCGGCCGGGGTCGTGCTGCACACAGGTGACATCAAGCTCGACCAGCTGCCGCTGGACAACCGGCTGACCGACCTCGCCGGGTTCTCCCGGCTCGGCGACGAGGGCGTGGACCTGTTCCTGGTCGACTCCACGAACGCCGAGGTGCCCGGGTTCGTCACGCCCGAACGCGAGATCGGCCCGGTGCTGGACCGGGTGATCGGCAAGGCGACCCAGCGGGTGATCGTGGCCTGCTTCGCCAGCCACGTGCACCGCGTGCAGCAGGTGCTGGACGTGGCCGAGATGCACGGCCGCAAGGTGTGCTTCGTTGGCCGGTCGATGGTGCGCAACATGGGCATCGCGACCGACTTGGGCATGCTGCGCGTGCCCGACGGGTTGCTGGTCGACCTCGACGAGGCGCTGTCGATGCCGGAGCACATGGTCGCGTTCGTCTCGACCGGTTCGCAGGGCGAGCCGCTGTCGGCGCTGTCGCGGATGGCGCGCGGCGAGCACAAGCAGATCCGGATCCGAGCCGGAGACACCGTCGTGCTGGCGAGTTCGCTGATCCCCGGCAACGAGACCGCGGTTTTCAGCGTGGTCAACGGCCTGGTCCGGTTGGGTGCCAACGTGGTGCACCAGGGCCACGCGAAGGTGCACGTGTCCGGTCACGCCTCGGCCGGTGAGCTGCTGTACCTCTACAACGCGGTACGGCCGAGCAACGTGATGCCGGTGCACGGCGAGTGGCGGCACCTGCGAGCGAACGCCGAGCTGGCGCGGCTGACCGGGGTCCCGGCGGATCGCGTGGTGATCGCCGAGGACGGGGTCGTGGTGGATCTGCTGGACGGGATCGCCTCGGTCGCCGGTCGGGTCGAGGTGGGGCACGTCTACGTGGACGGCCTGTCGGTCGGCGACGTGGGCGAGTCCACGCTGTCGGACCGGCTGGTGCTGGGCGAGGGCGGGTTCATCGCGATCACGGTCGCCGTCGAGGCGTCGACCGGCCGGGCGGTGTCCTCCCCGACGATCTCCGGGCGCGGGTTCTCCGACGACCCGAAGGCGCTGGACGGCGTGGTGCCGCTGGTGGAGATGGAGCTGGCCCGCACCGAGGCGGAGGGCATCACCGACACTCACCGGATCGCCCAGGCGGTGCGCCGGGTGGTGGGGCGCTGGGTGGCGGAGAAGTACCGGCGGCGGCCGATGATCGTGCCGAACGTCCACCCGATCGGATCCTGATCGCCGCATGCGCGGGCGACGGCGGTGCGCTGGACCACTGACGCGAAGACTGTCAACAGCGAAGAAGGGCTGACCTCCTCGGGAGGTCGGCCCTTCTTCTTTGGTTCGCCCGATATGGGGTGTGTGGCGACGATGCACTAAATGCTTGTACGCTCGGTGATCGATTTGCTACGTTGTCCTGTTCTCGTTCACTGGACTGGGGAAGGTACGCGATGGCCAGGGCGGATCGCCGCGTTGAAGTCGCCGAGTTGGTCACGAAGTCGAAGAACTTCGGACGGTTGAGCAAGATCGATCCGCTGCTGGGGTTCTTGGGGGCCAGCGCCGAGTACCACTTGTTCACCGAGCCGTCGGTGACGATGTTCCGGGTGCGGCAGTTCGCCGAGCTGATCAGCAAGTGGGCGTGCCGGGAGGCCGGGATCCAGCTTCCCAAGAAGGCCATGCTGGGAAATGTGATCGCGGAGCTCAACAAGCACGGGGCGTTGGACAAAGCCAAGATCGATGTGCTGAACCGGTTGAAGGAGTTGGGCAACCAGGCGGTGCATGAGTACTACGCCGAGCGTGCCTGCGCGCTGAAAGCTGTTTCGTTGTGCTTCGAGTTGGCTGGTTGGCGGTACCGGACGGAGACCGAAGACCGCACGCCGCTGACGTTCACGCCGCCGCCGTTTCCGGCTGACCGCCCGAAGCCGGAGTCCGCGCAGGAGCGGGCCAGGATGGCCGAGCTGGACGCCAGGATCAGCGAGTATCAGCGGCTTCTGGTGGATCTGAAAGTCGAGTTGGGCCACGCGCAGGACTCGCTGTTTGACGCCAATTCGGCGCGCAGGCAGGTTGAGGCGGAGCTGGCGCAGTTCCGCCTCGAGGAGGAGCGCTGGCGGCAGCACGAGGCCGAACTCGACGGGTTGGTCAAGCAGCTGGAGGCTGAGCGGGAAGCCGCTGCGTTCAAGAGGGTTTCCGCCCGGGAGCGCGAGGACTTCCTGCGACGGTCGCGGCGCGCGTGCCAGCCGCCGTTGACCGAGGCGCAGGTGCGGGAGCGGCTGGACGAGACGCTGCGTTCTGCTGGGTGGGCGTTGCAGGACCGCAACGAACAGGACGTGACCGCCAAGGTGGGCGTGGCGGTCCGGGAACTGCACACGAGCGCCGGTTACGCCGACTATCTGCTTTACGTGGACAGGAAACTGGTCGGTGTCATCGAGGCCAAGCGGGAGGGCGAGGATCTGTCGAAGGCGCAGGCTCAGGCCGCGAAGTACGCCGCCGGTCTGACCAAGGATCAGCAGATCAGGGCGTGGCGGCGGGGCGTGTTGCCGTTCCAGTACGTCACGGACGGGAATGTTGTCCGGTTTCTCAACCAGCTGGACCCGAAGCCGCGCAGCAGGCGTGTTTTCGCGGTGCACCAGCCGGACACTATTCAGGCGTGGATGCGGCGCGCTGACGAGGATGCGGCGAATCCGACGCTGCGGTCGGCGTTGCAACGGTTGCCCGAGGTTTTCCTGGATGGATCCCGGCTGCGTGATGCGCAGGTCGAGGCCATCCAGGGCTTGGAGAGGTCGTGGGCGCGCAACGATCCGCGTGCGTTGATCCAGATGGCCACTGGCGCGGGCAAGACTTACACGGCGGCCAGCTTCGCGTATCGCTTCCTCGAACACGCCAAGGGCAAGCGGGTTCTGTTCCTGGTTGACCGGACGACGTTGGGCGATCAGGCGGAGGCGGAGTTCAAGAACTTCACCACGCCCGACACCGGGCGCAAGTTCCGCGAGCAGTACAACGTGGACTGGCTGAGCGGGTCTACGGTGCTGGATTCCAGCAGCGTGGTGGTTTCGACGATCCAGCGGATGTGGTTGAAGCTGACCGGTCAGCAGGTGCCCGAGGGATCGTCGGGGGACGACAGCAAGCTGGACGAGAAGTTGGAGGGTCCAGCCGAGGTCGGCTACAACCCCGGCATCCCGCCGGAAACGTTCGATCTGATTGTGGTCGACGAGTGCCACCGGTCGATCTATGGCCGCTGGCGCGCGGTGCTGGAGTACTTCGACGCTTATCTCGTCGGGCTCACCGCCACCGCGGTGCCGGAGACCTTCGGGTTCTTCGAGCAGAACCTGGTCAGCGACTACTCCTTTGACCGGTCCGTGATCGACGAGGTCAACGTCCCGTTCGAGGTGTACAAGATCAGCAGCAAGATCGGCGAGCAGGGGGCGACGATCAAGGCCGGGACGGTGGTTCCGGTGCGGGATGCCAAGACTCGCCGCGAGCGGATGGAGGACCTGGACGAAGACTACGTCTACACCGGCAAGCAGGAGGGCAAGAAGGTCATCTCAAAGGATCGCCTGCGCACGGTCATCCAGGAGTTCCGCGCCAAGCTTTTCACGCACATTTTCCCGCCTGCTGTCTGCGGCGAACGTTCCGTCGTTCCCAAGACGCTGATCTTCGCTCGTTCCGACGAGCATGCGGAGGAGATCGTTCGGACGGTGCGGCAGGTGTTCGGGAAGGGCGACAAGCTCTGCCAGAAGATCACCTATTTGGCGCACAAGCCGAAGGACCGGTTGCAGGAGTTCCGCAATTCGCGGTTTCCGCGGATCGCGGTCACCGTGGACATGATTTCGACCGGGACCGATGTGCGGTCGTTGGAGTGCGTGTTCTTCCTGCGGGAGCCAGGGACGTGGTCGTTGTTCGAGCAGATGAAGGGGCGGGGCGCGCGGACGGTCGATCGGGCGGAGCTGCGGCGGGTGACTCCGGACGCGCGAGCCAAGACGCATTTCGTGGTCGTCGATGCGGTCGGGGTCACCGATGCGCCGAGGCCGGAGACGCAGCGCTTGGAGCGGTTCACCGAGCGGCAGATCAGCCTGCAGAAGCTGTTGCAGAAGACCGGATCGCTGAGTCTGGACACCGATGAGGTGGCCACGCTGGCCGCACGGCTGTCGAAGCTGAACAGGGATCTGAACGCGGACGAGAAGCAGGAGTTGGCGGAGCTGGGCGGCCAGTCGCTGCAGGACATCGCGCGTGGGCTGCAGGCTGCGGTCGACCCGGACCGGCGCGAGGAGGTGCGGGAGCAGGCGATCAATGCCGCCGGCGGCGATGAGGTGGCAGGGGAGAAGGCGGTGCGGGAGCTGGAGGAGAACGCGATCCGGCCGCTCACGGAGAACCCGGAGCTGCGCGAGCGGATCCTCCAGGCGCGGCGCGCGCACGACATGGTGATCGACGAGGTGAGCGTCGACGAGATTACGGTCAGCCGGGGCCTCACCGCGGAGGAACGCGCGCAGCAGACGGTCGATTCGTTCCGTGACTACCTGAACACGCACTCGGGCGAGATCGCGGCGTTCGAGATCGCGTTCCGTGAGCGGCGCAGTCCGCGCGAGGTGTTCGCAAAGCTGAAGGAACTGGCCAAGCAGCTGGAGAAGCCGCCGCGGAGCTGGACGGCAGAGCGGCTGCTGGACGCTTACGACAGGCTGGGCAAGGCGGCCGCGCGCAACGGTTCTGCCGCTGGTGTCGCGGATTTCATCGGTATTCTGCGTCACGAGCTGGGGCTGGACGAGCAGGTGCGGCCGTATCGCAGCATCGTGGAGGAGCGGTTCGCGGCCTGGCTGCTGCGCCAGGAACAGGCCGGGCGCACGTTCAACGCGGACCAGCGGTGGTGGCTGGACCAGGTGGTGGCCAGCATCGCCAGCAACGTCACCTTCGAACCGAAGGACCTCAACCACGTACCATTCAACAAGCGAGGCGGAAGCCTTGGTTTCGCCAAAGCCTTCGGCGGTGACCAGGCGAAAGCCATCCTCGAAGACCTGAACCAGGAGCTGAGCGCGTGACCGACCTACCCACCGGCTGGGCCTGGACAACGATCGGCGATGTGACTGAGATCCAGGGTGGCATCCAGAAACAACAGAAGCGTCGCCCGGTCAGCAATATCTATCCGTTTCTGCGAGTAGCGAACGTTCTTCGTGGGCAGCTTGACCTTGGTGAAGTTCATGAGGTCGAGCTGTTTGACGGCGAGCTGGAGAAATACTGCTTGCGCGACGGGGACCTTCTAGTCGTCGAGGGCAATGGTAGTCCGGGGCACATCGGACGTGCGGCAAGATGGCGTGGCGAAATCCCAAACGCGGTGCACCAGAACCATCTGATCAGGCTTCGTCCCATCGCTGAACTCCTCGACGAACGCTACCTTGAACTAGTCTGGAATTCTCCGCAAGTGGCCAGTCAGCTTCGTGTGTTGGCGGGTTCTACCAGTGGGCTGATGACCCTCAGCGTGTCCAAGCTGAAAAAGGCGGAAATTCCCTTGCCGCCGCTGGCGGAGCAGCGCCGCATCGTTGCCGCACTCGAAGACCACTTGTCCCGCGTGGATGTGGGGACTGGGCTCGTTAGTAGTCTTCTTGATCGGATCGATTCTTTCCGGGATCGTGTTCTTGCAGCGGCTGCGAGCGGTGCCTTGATTGAACAAGATATGTCCAAGGTTGCCGCGATCCCAGAATACGCAGGTGTTGTTGACGGTGACCTTCCGGATGTCCCCGCCTCCTGGGAATGGCAGCGGCTTGGCGAGATCGCCGATGTTGTCGGCGGGGTGACGAAGGATTCCAAGAAGCAGTCTGACCCGTCTATGCCAGAGGTTCCCTACCTTCGTGTCGCAAACGTGCAGCGCGGGCGGCTTGATCTTGACGACGTTGCGCTTATTCGCGTTGCGTCAGAGAAGCTAGAGAAGCTTCGGCTCATTCCAGGAGACGTACTGCTAAATGAGGGGGGCGACCGCGACAAGCTTGGTAGGGGCTGGATCTGGGAAGGACAGGTTGATTCTTGCATTCACCAGAACCATGTGTTCCGGGCTCGTATCAAGGACAGTGTGCTGCATCCAAAGCTGCTCGCGTGGCACGCAAACGGGCTTGGGAAGCGCTGGTTCTTCGACAACGGAAAACAGAGCGTAAACCTTGCTTCGATCAGCTTGTCCAAGGTGAAGCTACTACCAGTACCGGTGCCTCCGCTGGAGGTCCAAGAGTCCCTGGTGCAAGCTGCTGAGCAGTACCTCTCGATGTTCGACGAGACAGAGCAGCTGCTTCAGCAAGGCTTGCGTAGAGCCGAGCACCTACGACAGGCTGTGTTGCGGGAGGCTTTTGGTGGGCGGTTAGTGGCTCAGGATCCTGCTGATGAGCCTGCTTCCGCTTTGTTGGAGCGGTTTTGGGCTGAGCGGGAGAGTGCGCCGAAGGCGAAGCGGGGGCGGAAGGCAAAGGCCGTGGCGGCCGGGCCGGTTCGGGAGATCGACCGGGATCGGCCGTTGCCGGGGCCGGTTGGGAACGGGACTCAGGGGGCGTTGGAGCTGGGGCTGTGAGGTCGTGAGTGCGAAAGCGGGCTCTAACCCGATTACGCACTCACGACCCTTGGGGCCTCAGCCGTGGTGTCCTGCCTTGATGTGGGTCAGGAACCCTGACCAGGCGGCGCTGCCGAAGACGAGCATGCCGCCGTCCCTGTCCTTGGTGTCACGCACGCCAACGACGCCAGGAACCATTGCCACCTCGACACAAACGTTCTGTGTTGCGCTGTAGCTGCTCTTGAACCACGTCGCGTCTGCCGGGATACGTAGTTCGATCATGGTGCGACCTCGCGTTCACTCCGAGTACTGCTTGCGCACCGATCGTATGAGATCCAGCGACTCCTTCGGGGAGAGTGCGGCAGCCTGAAGTTGGTTCCACAGCCTGGTGTAAGCCGAAACGGCGCTCTTGTCGTCCAGGTAGCGGGCGTCGTCTAGACATTCGATGTATACGAACTCCAGGTCGGCTGCGATTCCGTCGGATGGGATGCGCAGCATCGTGAAGTCGAAGGAGATACCACCACCGGGTGTCTCTGCGTCGAACGGCAGGACCTGGAGGTTGAAGTTCTGCTGCAGCGCCATCTCTGACAAGTGGTCAAGCTGTTCGCGCATGACCCAGACCGTGCCGACCTGCCGGCGCAAGCACGACTCGGAGAGGATGAACGACGCCGTCACGGGCTTGGCGCGAGTGAGAATCGCTTGTCGCTCCTGGCGCGCCGCGACGTTGGCGTCGATGTCCTCGCTTTCGCCGCGTACGGATGCGGTGTCCATAGCGCGGATGTATCCCTCCGTCTGAAGGATGCCCGGGATGATCTCGCCCTGAACCTGCCGCATGTCGTTGGCGTCGGTCTCAAGGTCGACGTACATCCGGAACCAATCGGGAAACACGGAGCGGTAGTTGCCCCAGCGTCCCCGGCTGCTGCGGGTTCGTGCCAGCTCGAACATCCACTGCATCTCGCCCGGATCGACGTCGTAGAACTCCAGCAGTAGCTTCAGATCGCCCTTGCTGACTCCGCCCTGGCCGAGCTCCAGGCGACTGATTTTGCCGATGCCGCAGTCCAAAGCCTCGGCGGCTTCGGCCTGCTCACGGCCTGTCTTCAGGCGTAGGTGGCGCAGTTCGTTGCCGAGTTGAAGCCGTCGCACGGTGGGAGTTGTCATCGATCGCCTCCGGTTCGGGGTCTGTTGCCGTTAAGTGTTCCGCATCCCGCGTCCACAAGAACATCACCCGATTCGGCAATTCCATAACCTGCGATCGCATGTTTAAGTTGAGATCACGATCAACTGGGAGATCGGAGCATGGAATTGGATTCACATTTCACGCCACAGTCGGCCGTGTTGTTGCTACTCATGGCGTTGGTGGCGGTTTTGCCGTGGGTGTTGGTCGCGCGGGAGCTTGCGGCGGTGCGGGCTTGGCTGACCCGCTGTCGAACTCGGCGCACCACTCGCGAGATCCGGCGGATGATGGCGACTTCCGGAGGCCAGAAGTGACCGAGCAGGTGCAACGCCATTACTGGCTTCCGACGCCGGATCCGGATGCGCGCGCGTTCGTCCGGCACGCGTTCCGCGGGCGTCGCTGGGAAAGCCAGTCTTCCGACACGACAGTGTGCGGCAAGCAGGTGGCGATGGCCAAGCCGAACGAAATGGACTGGTGCACCGCGCCGACCTGCTTGGAATGCAACGGAATTCTCGTCGGCGAGCAGCGCGGTAGTCCTGGCGAATCCTGATGACCAGGTTCGATGCCGCTGACGCCCCCGACCCGGCATCGAACCACCCGACCGGTCGGCGCACACTTCCCCCTCCCGGTGCGCCGACCGGTCACCCCTATGGTCTCGTGAGCGCTTTAAGGTGCTACGGCACCCAAAAACACTCACGGGCCCATCGCATCAGATGCGGGCTGCGGACCCGGTGAGTACCTTGATCATCTCGTCGATCGTGGCGACCAGCTTGCGCCCGTCGGCGGGGGCGAGCGTGTACCACTCGCGCCCGTCGCGGCCAGGCTTCCGCTGGGCCAGGTAGCAGCCCGCTTCGGTGGTGAAGAACTGCAGGTTGAACGGCAGTGTGCGAGTCCGGCGGACTTTCTGGTCGTAGGCGCGGACGGTGAACAGGCTGTCCATGGTCCGCTTCGCGGTGAAGGCCTGGGCGAGCGTTTTGGCGTCGTTGCCGCGGATTCCGTTGGAATTCAAGGCCGAGGTCAGGCTCGTCTCGCCAGCCCCCATCCGCTTGCCGACCCGATCCAGCTGTTCGCAGGGCACTGACACCGAGATGCCTTCGGCGGGGGCGACTCGGCCCAGCAGGTTGACCGCATTGCCCGCCGGGCCGCCGTGTTCATGGCGCTTGATGCGGATGTCCCGCAGGTCGTCCTGTGAGTCACCATCGGCCTGATACGCCTGAACGGTGCTGCGGCCGTGTTCGACGAGCACCGCGTTGAAGCTTTCGCCGTCCCGGGAATTGACCGCGACTGCGACCGCCAGTGGCGGTCGGGCCAGCAGATGGATCGCATCTTCTAGGAACGGGTGCAGGTCGTCGTCATCGAAAAGGCCCTGTTGGGCCAGTTGCCGCCGCCCGAGCTCAGCCGCTTCGCGGCGGTCCTGTCCGGTGGCTTCCGTTGGCAACCAGCCCACCCGCAGCAGCGGATGCAGTTGCAGATCGAAACGAGTGCACAGGTAGTTCGCCGCAGCGGGAGGCAGGCTGATCTCACGCCCCGCCACGGTCACCGTCCCTCGTCGGACCAGTCACCGAAAACCGGCGGTGCGGTCCGCTCCATGTCGTTGGTGAAGACGTCGTCGTCCTCCAGCAACCAACTCGGGCGCTCGTGCTCCTGGTCTTCCTCGCCCTGCGGCTTCCCGCGGCCAGCGCCACCGGCACCGCCCGTCGCGCCCGCACCGCCGCGCGCCCCAGCACCCGCAGCAGCGGAGCCACCGGCACCCGTGCCCGAGCCGAGACCACCGACGCCCGCGCGCCCACCGGCACCGAGCTGGCCACCGGACCCCGAGCCGAGCCCGCTTGTGCCGCCGCGCATCCCGGCCCCACCGGGGCCGCCGCCCGGCGACGAAGCCCAACGACCGTTGTACGGGTTCTGCCGCTCCCACGCGCCGGTCTGCGGATTCTGCCGGAACAGCGTGCCGTCCGGGCCGCGAACCACGCCGGGCGGCAGGGTGGAGGGCTGACCGGGCAGCGGCGTCGTCCACGACGGAGCGGTGCTCGCCGGCGGTGTGGACGGCGGGGACGACGGCGGAACGTAGGAAGGGGCGTGCGGCGCCGACGTCGCCCACGACGACGAGGTGCCGGAGGCAGTGGCCGAAGTGGACAGTCCGCTGGTGTGGCTGCTGGGGGTGCTGTGGTTCGACGAGTACCCGCTCGGGATCTGTGTAGACGACTGCTGGTCCTGCCGCGGGGGAGGCGGCGGCTGGTCGGCGGGCTGGAACTCCGGCATCCGCGCGAGGACGCCTTCGGTTTGGGCGCTGTAGCGCTCCATGGCGGTGTTGGCCTGCTGGTTGGTGTCGACGTAGGCCTGCTGGCGGTCCTCGTAGTCGCTCATCCACCCGGTGATGGGGTTGGAATCGAGGCCCCAGTCCTCAACCCACCCCTTCTGCGGCGGATCAAGAACTGCCTCCTGCCCACTCGCCAACTTGTCTCCCTGCCGGGGGAGTGACTGGAACGCCTCCCGCTGGTAGGTGGCCTGCTCCTCCAGCGCGGCCTTCACACCACGAGACGTGTTGGCAGCAGCTTCGGCGAAGGGCTTGATCTCGGCGATCGAAGCCTTCGCCGCATCGGCGGCCCGGCCGTGGTGCGCGGCCTCGGCCGCGCGCAGCGCGTCCTCGATGTCGGTGACCATCTGGTCGAAGGACTTGGCGACGTTCTCCCAGGTCTTGATGCCTTCATCGCTTGGCGTCGGAAGGTTGGCAGCGTCCGGAGCCCCGCCCATCTGTTTGCGGTACTCCTTGGCGCTACTCGCATAGCACATGTCAAGCATTTTCTCTCCCCAGGTACTTGTTATCTCGCAGCGGGCAAGGTTGGAACTGATGCTTCCAGCGCTTTCTGTGCGATGCCACAAGCATCGGCTTTACTGGAGTCACGGGCGAATGCATAAAGCAGGCTGCTGTCCGTTGTCGCCAAATAGATCGAGCACCAGCCATCCTTCGCCGGGTCGCCCTTGTTCGCGCGCACGGCCGGGTGTCCGGAGATGGTCAATTCCTGGAAGTCGACGAACTTCGACTTGTTGTCGTAGTAGTCCTGGATCGACCGATCCTTGATCGGCGCCAGGGAAACGGTGTTGTTCCTGTCCGCGGTTCCCCAGCTGCATGTCTCGGGGGAGTCCGGCGACGGGCTCTTCAAAACCTTGCCTTGCCCCTCGTATCCGAGCGAAACTGCCTTGTCGGCGGGCAGCAAGCTGCAAAGGTCTACGGCAGACGGATCTCTGGGGTCGCTGACCTTCGGTCCAGTAGCCGTTTCCTGCGGTGGATTCCTGGGGGGCTCGCCGCCGCTCGAATCTGGGCCGGAGCATGCTGCCAACCCGCCGACCACGAGCGCGCTGGCGGCGATCACGGTACTGCGTTTGAGCCCAATCAACTTCGTCTTCATGCCTTGATCATGCCTCTCGCTGGACTCGGCTCACGTCCGCCGCCGAAGCAACATCGTTCCGCCGGTACTCCTCCAGCGTCGCCTTGTAAGCCTCGATCTTCTCGCCCAGCTTGTCGTAGAGCTCACTCGAAGCCATGCGCAGGGACCCTTGGTCACCCGTTGCACGCTCCTGGATCGCCTGACGGGCTTTGTTTGTGTAGCCGTCGTTCGCCGTCAGCTCGCCAGGCGTCACCGTTTCAGCGCTGATGAGCAATGCCTGGGCTTGGTCCCGGATGTCTTCGAGCTTCTTGATGGCGCTCTCCAGCGCGTTGGGATCAACGCCGTACCCTGCCATGTCTACGGTCCCCTCCTCGTGACACCCCATTGGTTGTTGATCAATTCTGTGTGATCACCGCGCGTGACTACGGCAGATTGAATCGGTCAGCACTATGGCAGCGATCACTTTGCTGAGATGCCCGAATCGTTCCGGCCTTCACCTAAAAGTCGCAGTGTGTATCTGGCAGCGTTGCGGCCCGTCGTCTCCGGCTTGGCCGGTAGAGTGCGCGGGTTGGGCGAGTCGACATGGGGTCTGTGAGGAGAACGGTGAGCGCTGCTGGGAGTCAGGCCGAGACGCGTCGGCTGGTCGACAAGCTGTGGAGTTACTGCAACGTTCTCCGGGACGAGGGCGTGTCCACCATCGACTATGTCGAGCAGCTGACCTTCCTGCTCTACCTAAAGATCGCCGACGAGAAGAAGAACGACCCGATCGTCCAGGAGTATCTGCTCCCGAGGGGCTGGACGAATAGAGGCTGGACCGAACTGGAAGACCAAACCGGCTCCGAGCTCAAGCGTCGGTACGAGCAGCTGCTTACCGACCTTGGCGAACAGCCTGCGAACACAGCGCACAACCTGATCTTCGGTAAGGCGCAGAACAAGATCCAGAACGCGGCGAACCTGTCCCGGCTGGTCAACGACCTGATTGGGCGCGAGATCTGGTCGGTGCACGGCACCGATGTCAACGGCGACGCCTACGAGCAGCTGCTGTCCCGTGGCGCTGCCGACACCAAGTCAGGCGCAGGCCAGTACTTCACCCCGCGCCCCCTGATCGATGCCATGGTGCGGTGCTCGCAGCCCGCTCCAGAAGACACGATCACCGACCCCGCCTGCGGCACCGGTGGGTTCCTGCTCGCCGCCCACGCCTACATCGTGGACAACTACGTGCGTCCCAACGGCCTCGATCGAGACCGGGAGAAGCTCGGCCGGATCGCCAAGAACATCTGGGGCACGGAACTGGTCCACGGGACCGCGCGCTTGGCTGCGATGAACCTGCTGCTGCACGGCATCGGTTCGTGGGATGACCAACCGGCGATTCAGATCGAAGACGCGCTCGCCAAGGGCGGGCGCAAGGCGAGCCTGGTGCTGGCCAACCCGCCGTTCGGCAAGAAGTCTTCGATCACTGTCGTCAACGAGGACGGCAAAGCCACCCGCGAAGACGTCGCGTACAAACGTGACGATTTCTGGGTCACCACGACCAACAAACAACTCAACTTCGTCCAGCACATTGCCAGGCAGCTCGACATCCCCGGCCGGGCCGCGGTTGTCGTACCGGACAACGTGCTTTTTGAAGGTGGTGCGGGCGAAACCGTTCGCCGGAACCTGCTGCGCGATTACGACGTGCACACCCTGCTGCGGTTGCCCACCGGGATTTTCTACGCGGGTGGTGTCAAAGCCAATGTGCTGTTTTTCGACGCCAAGCCTCCCGCCGGTGTCGATCAGGCGTTGACCAGCAAGCTCGCCGTCTACGACTTCCGTACCAATCAGCACTTCACCCTCAAGACCAAGGCGCTGCGTGCCGAGCACCTCGACGACTTCGTCGAGTGGTACCTGTCGGCGGAAAGGCCCGAAGACCGCAAGCTCAACGACCGCGTGCAGCTCTTCGACTATGCGAAGCTGATCGCGCGGGACAAGGTCAACCTCGATCTGATCGGCTGGGTCAAGGACGAATCGGCCGACGACGCGGATTCGCTGCTGCCACCCGAGGTCATCGCGGCGGAGATCGTCGAGGACCTGCAAGCTGCACTCTCCGAATTCGCCGCCGTCGCCGAAGCTCTGGGCGGCGGAACTCCGGAAGACACTGAATTGGGTGCTGGAACATCCGAGGGATCGGTATAGCGTGGGGAACTGGAGTTTCGTCGAGCAGCCCGGAGGAATAACATGGGGGTGACCCCGATCCCCGTTCAACGGATTCGACGGTTCCTCGAAAGCGAATTTACTACGCACATCGATGTCGAAGATCTGCGGAAGCGACCAGAGCATGAACGAGAGCAAAAACTATATTCCCGTTGTTTGGCTGCATTAGCGGTCCGCGAGCTCACTGGATGTGACAGTGGTCAAGCGGCGATGGCGGTTATTGACGATTTTGCGGACAAGGGTATAGATGCCATCGGAGTCGATGAGGACACGAGTCGCCTTTGGTTGATCCAGGCAAAATGGAGCGACAAAGGACGCGCAGGCGTCAGCGAAGAGGCGGCACATAAGCTTCTTTACGGGTTAGAGCTGATACTAAACAATGAGCTCAGTGCGTTCAACGATCGATTTCAAGACTTTGCTGACCGAGTGCGCAATGTTGTCAATAGCTACGATATGAAGATCGATCTCGTTTTCGCGGTAACGGGCAGCAATGACTTTTCGGTCTCGGTTCGTGATATTTTGAACCGGCGATGCCTTGAACTGAATTCCGGGCAACCGATTGTCAGCTACACGAAGTTGGGTATAGAGGAGCTGCATGAGATAGTGCGGCAGGGTGTGCAGGCCCGGAAGGTCAATGTTGACGTCTTGCTTGAACAAGCGGCACTTCTTGACGATCCACACAAAGCATATTACGGCACCGTGCCCGCACATATCATCGCAGAATGGTATGATCAGCATAAGGATGCTTTGTTCGACAAGAACATTCGCCACTCGCTGGGTGTGACGAAGGTTAACAGAGATATCGCGGCGACGTTGAAAAAATCGCCGCAGGAATTCTGGTATTTCAACAATGGTATAACGGTCCTGTGTGATGCCCTTTCGCGCAGCGGACTTTATGCGGGTAGGACCAACGGCCCCGTCACCCTGCGTGCCGAGGGAGCCAGTGTGGTGAACGGCGCCCAGACGGTCACAGGAATCCACGCCGCTATACAAGAAAGCCCAGATGTAGTGACGGAGGCCCGGGTTCTCGTTCGGCTGATCTCGCTGGAGAACTGCCCGCCCGGCTTCGCCGCAGAGATTACTCGGGCAACGAATACGCAGAATGTGGTCGTCGAGCAAGATTTTATCGCACTGGATCAAGTGCAAGAGCGACTAGCGCTGGATTTCGCCCTCGACCTGCAGAAAAACTACGTCGTGAAGCGCGGAGCTCCTGAGCCGGCGGCAGACGACGGGTGCGGCGTTGGCGAAGCTGCGGAAGCATTGGCTTGCGCGGACGATGATGCACGTATGGTGTTTCGGGCGAAGCGTGACCGCGAATTGCTTTGGGAAGAACAAACTTATTCGTCGATCTTCCCGGGCAATGTGTCAGCTCGCCGGGTGTGGAACTGCGTGCGAGTCTTGCGTTCGATCAAGGATGAGCTGGCCCGTAAGAAGAACCAGTGGGAAGGGCGGGCGCAGCTGGTTTCCAGTCACGGGGATCTGGTTATCGCCCACCTGGTGTTTCAGAAACTCGGGTCGGCCGTTCTCGAAGATGCCGGTGGCGCCGTTTGGGCGCAGGCGCTGGCGAGTATTCCCGGCCTGGTGGAAGATTTCCTGAAGTTGCTTGTTCATCTGGTGGACCGAATGCGAAGCAAGGTGCCAGCAGTTAGTGCGATCTTCAGTGATCTGAACCTTTGCAGGTCCCTCGTTGAGCAGGCGAAGGAAACCATGAATATGGGAGGGCAGATACCGGTGCTACCGGATGAATATCTGCCGAGATCGCGTAGGAAGGGGAGGCGATCGCCAAACGCCGTAGTGGCGATAATCGACTCTAGGTATCTGGCGGACGGAACGCCGCTGGAATTCAAACCCGTGACAGGTCCGGAGCAACGCCATCTCGCCGGCTGGCTGGCTGAAGACCCACGGCGTGGAAAAGCGACTTGGGTGAATCACAGATCGAAGCCCATCCTATGGGCAGCCGACGAAACGCAGTACTCACCCAGCGGGCTTGTGATGCATATGCTGAGCAATGTTGCCGGAAACTCCATAAAGGCGGTTCAAGGCACGACGCGATGGGTGGTTCCAGCGGAAGGATCACTGCGGGAGATCGCGGATCGGATCCGAAGTACCCAGTCGGAAGCGCCGGATTGATTGAGTGGCTAGCCTCCCGGGGAAGGCTAGCCACTTGTGTTTGTGCTTCGGTGATCAGTGCCAGTTGGACATCAGGGCTTCCTGCAGGACCGCGGGTTGTTGCGGGCGGACGTTCAGCGCGCCCACACCCTCAGGGGTTGGCCGGGGGAGCGGTTCGCACTTGGTGTCCGGGCCTTCGCCGGGCTGCCGCGCCGGCAGCTTGCCGGTGGCCAGGTAGTCGGCGATCTGGTCGTCCAGGCAGGCGTTTCCGCCGAGCGAACCCGAGTGCGTGGTGCCGCCGGTCAGGCTGATCAGGCTGGCGTTGGGGAAGCGCTTGCGTGCTTCCAGCGCGCCGGGGAACGGCGTTGCGGCGTCCAGTTCCTCGCTGATCAGCAGCGCGCCGGCCACCTTGCTGCCGTCGACGTTGACCGGCTTGCCCGGCTTCGCGGGCCAGTTCCGGCACGGCGCGTTGTACCAGGCGTTCGCCCACGCCTCGAACGGCGCCTTCTCGTGGACGGCCCAGTTGTCCTTGCGCCACTGCTCCCAGCTCGCCGGCCACTTGACGTCCGTGCACTGGACCGCGAGGTAGACGGCGAAACCGTTGTCGTCGCCCGGTGTGTTGGCGTCGTCGTAGATCGCCTTGAGCGTCTGCCAGTCGCCGCCCCGCACCCAACCCGAGAACGCCTTGGCGCGGCGGTCCCAAGCGGACTGCGAATAGCCCGCCGCCAGGAACACGTCGGTCCACTCGTCGGAGCCGATCACGCCGCCCGCCGGCTGCTGGTCGAGCTTGGCGAGCTGCTCGTAGTACAGCTTCTCCACCTCAGCGCCGGTGGTGCCCAGGTGGTACGTGCCGTCGTACTTTGCGATCCAGTCGAAGAAGATCTTGATGTTGCGGTCGAAGGCCACGTCCTGGTTCAGGTTCGCGTCGTACCAGACGTCGCCTGCGTTCACCACACCGTCCATCACGACCCGGCGCATCCGTTCGGGGTGCAGGGTGCCGTAGACCTGGCCCAGGTAGGTGCCGTACGAGAAGCCGTAGTAGTTGATCTGCTCGGCGCCCAGCGCCTTGCGGATGCTGTCCATGTCCCCGACGACGTCCGTCGTCTTGATGTGGTCGAGGATCTTGCCGTTGTTCCCGCACGCCCGCGCGTAGCCCTCGGTCCGGTCCAGCCAGGCCTTCTCCAGCTCCGGCGTGGTCGGCACGTAGTGCGGGCGGTCGTAGGAGAAGTAGTTCGGGTCGCACGAAATCGCGGGCTCGCTGGCGCCCACTCCGCGCGGGTCGAAGCCGATCCAGTCGTAGGCCGCGCCGGCGTTCTTGGGCACGTAGGCGCCGAGCACCGACAGGGACAGGCCGGATCCGCCCGGGCCGCCCGGGTTGACCAGCATCACGCCCTGGTACTGGTCGTCGGGCACGGTGTGCTTGATCCGCGAAATCGCGAGCGAGACCTGCTCACCCGCTGGGTCGGCGTAGTCCAGCGGGACTTTCACCATCCCGCATTCCGCCCCGGCCTTCTGCAGGCCCTCTCCCTTGCACTGGCCCCATTGAACCGGTGTGGGCTCGAAAACCGGTGCGGGCGCGGCGGTTGCGGCTCCGGCGGCCGGCGGCAGGCCGGCCAGCAGACCGACGGCCATCGCAGCAGTGACGACTTTCCTCACGATTGTCCCGTCTGTCCTGTTGGGCCCACCTTCCAGTGGCGAGCAATGTGGACAGTAAACGGGATGATCGCTGTTCCAGCGGCTCAGTTGGCGAGAATTGCTCTGCCCGGGCGACTTTCGTTCAGCGGATGCGGTCCCCGGCTGGGATCACCTGGCTGGTTGCGGGCTCACTCTGCGCGATCGGCGTCAGGACGCGACCGGTGCGATCGGCGTCAGGACGCGACCGGCCGGTGCAGCACATTGACGAGAAGCCGGTGCACGACCTCGTGGTCGCGCGGGTCGTGCAACCGGTAGTTCTCGCCCCGAACCGTGTACCACTCCGCCGCCCCGGCGTAGCGGATCGCCAGCCGCAGCGCGCCGTCATCCATACAGGTGGTGCGCAGTTCCAGCTCGCCGGTGATCACGCCGACCTCGTTGGTCAGCACCCCGTCCGGCGTGGCGGTGAAGATGGACGTCAGTTCGGTCATAGTTCCAGATCAGTACGAGCAGGCATTGAGCATGCTCTGCAGGGCGGTCTTCTCGGCGGACTGCAGGGTCAGACCCCAACGGTACTTGGTGTGGACCCAGAACTTCGCGTAACCGCAATGCGAGGCGGTGCGCGGCGGCTTCCACGACGCCGGGTCGCGGTCGCCCTTCGCGCTGTTCACCTCGGTGGTCACCGCGATCAGCTGCGGGCCGGTGAGGTCGTTTGCGAACGCCTCACGCTTGGCGGTGGTCCAGCTGCGCGCGCCGGAACGCCAGGCTTCGGCCAGTGCGACGACGTGGTCGATGCTGATCTGCGACGGAGAGGTCCGCGTGATGCCGTCGTAGTAGCTGTACCAACTGCCAGAGGTGGGGTAGCAGTCCGAGCCCACGGCGACGTTGGTGCCGTCGCGCTTGAGCACCGTCTCACGGGTGTTGCAGGTGCCCGAAACGGTGTGCCAGTGCGGGAACAGGTCCCGTGAATAGCCGTCCATCGAGCCTTCTGCCTGCACGCTGAGGCTGTTGAGCTCGGACTGCAGCTGAGACTTCCCGGGGACGTCGGGCGGGAAGGCGAGCGCGCTCGGTGCCGATGCGACAGAGAAAGCCAGGGCCAGGACGAGGACGAGAGGGACGAGTAACGAGAGTCTGCGGATGAGGGCGCGTGGTAATCGCATGGCAGCCTTCCCGGTCAGCGAGAAACGGACAAACCACGATCACGCGTGAATATGTCCCGCGTTTGCTCGCTGCGTAGCCGCCGCGCTACCTGGAGCTGAACAACGGTGGCAAGAGCCGCGCCGGGGTCCGATGTGGACTAGCACGGCGCCGTACGGCGTTCGGCCGCTGGCGTGCGGATGACCGGGCTAATCGGCTTCAGTCACGGGCGCCATGGGCTGGGTTTCCCGGTGGCCGGGCGGGTCGCGTCGAAGTGGCGAGGAGCACCGAGCTCGCCCGCTCGCAGCGGCACCATGCCGGCGGCGATGGCGCGCATGATGCGGTCGCGGGCCCTGGCGGCGTCGCCGACCCGGTCGGCGGACAGGTCGCTCAGGTCCACCGGCGCTCCGAAGTGGACTTTCAGCTTCGGCCTGCGGCGAATGGCCCACAGCCACGACGCGAACAGGATCCACAGGTCGCCGAACCCCTCGACGCGGACGGTGCCGTAGCACATCGCCTCGTGGGCGCCCCACTGGCTGATCGGCACCACCGTGGCGCCGGACGCCAGCACCATCCGGGCCACGCCGGTCTTCCCGCGCTCCGGCCACATGTCCGGTTCGAGGGTGATGCGACCCTCCGGGTACATCAGCACCGGGTGATGATCGCTGGTCAGCGCCGAGACGACCCGCCCCAGCGCCTCGCCCGCGGTGCTCTTGCCGCGGTCGGCGCGGACGTGTCGGCAGGCGCGGAGGACCTTGCCCAGCACCGGAGTGTCGAACAGTCCGCCGGTGGCGAGAAACCGCGGCGCGAGCTGCCGGGTCCGGCAGGCGGCGATCAGCACCAGCGCGTCGAGGTTGCCGATGTGGTTGGCGGCCAGCAGCAGCGGCCTGCCGCGCACCGAATCCGGCACGTCGCCGGTCACTTCCAGCCGCCCGGTGAGCCCGACGACCGCCCGGTCCACCCGCATCAGCACGCGCCACAGCAGCGGCGCGTCGCGGAACAGTTTCTCGCGGTCGGTTCGGCGTGTCGGCTCGTGCGGGCTGGAAGGTAAAGCAACCATGATGGTTGAGGATCTCACGCGCGGTGCCCCGGTTGGAGCGGATCGCCCGAAAAACGTCCGACCAGCGATCTTCCGTGGCTGGTGTGACGCGAGAGGCCGGTGAAGATACCGTGTGGGGCATGGCGAGCCGGACATCGAACGGGGGACGTGGCTCGTCGCGCGGCAAGAGCGCGACCAAGAGCCGCGGCTCCACTGCCAGGAGTGGTGGATCGGCCAGGTCGACCACCGCGCGGAAGAGCACCGGGAGCGCCAAGCCCCGCCCCGGATCGACGCACGCGCCCCGCAGGCCGGCGCCCAAGCGGTCCACCAAGACCCGTTCCAGGAGCGGAGGGAGCCTCGCGCGCGGCGTCGGGAGCGTGGTTCGGGCGGTCGGCAAGACCAAGACGCTCGACCCCGCGCACCGCCGCGACGGACTGGCGCTGATCTTCCTGGCGACCGCGGTGATCGCCGCCGCCGGTGTCTGGTGGCAGGCCGGTGGGCCGGTCGGGCACTGGTTCGACTGGGCCCTGCGGTCGGTCATCGGCATGGCCGCCGTGGTGCTGCCGGCGGTGCTGCTGGTCACGGCCGTCCTGCTGATGCGCACCGAGAACAGCGCGGAGGCACGGCCCCGGGTGGTGATCGGGTCGATGCTGCTGATCTTCACCACGCTCGGCGTCCTGCACATCGTGGCGGGTTCCCCGCTGAACCCCGAGGACTGGCCGAACGCCGGCGGGGCCCTGGGCTTCGTCGCCGGCGGGCCGCTCGCGCACGGCCTCACCGGCTGGGTCGCCGTGCCGGTGCTGGTGCTGATCGGGCTGTTCGGGCTGCTCGTGCTCACCGGCACGCCGGTGCGCGAGGTCGCGGCGCGGTTGCGCGGACTCGGTCAGGAGGCCGAGGAGGCCCGGTCGGCGGCCGATACCAAGGGGATCGAGGGCGATACCGCCTCGGTCAAGCTACGCCGCCCGTCGCGGCGTCGCCAGGCGGCGATGTCCGACGAGGACCGTCAGCTTTCGCTGGACGACGTGCCCGACGAACAGCCCAAGCCGGCCAAGCCGAAAGCCGCCGCGGTGCCGGCCAAGCCGGTCGCTGAAGCTGCCGAGGAGAAGCCGAAGAAAAGCAGCAAGCCGCAGATCAGCCGGAGCGTCGAAGGCGACTACCAGCTGCCGCCGCTGGACGTGCTCACCGACGGCGACCCGCCGAAGAGCCGCAGCCGGGCAAACGACAGCATGATCGAGGCGATCACCGCGGTGTTGGAGCAGTTCAACATCGACGCCCAGGTCACCGGCTTCACCCGGGGTCCGACCGTGACCCGCTACGAGGTCGAGCTCGGCCCCGGCGTGAAGGTCGAGAAGATCACCGCGCTGACCAAGAACATCGCCTACGCCGCGGCGACCGACAACGTCCGGCTGCTGGCGCCGATCCCCGGCAAGTCCGCGGTGGGCATCGAGGTCCCCAACAGCGACCGCGAGATGGTGCGGCTCGGCGACGTGCTGCGCTCCGCCGAGGCGGGCAAGGACAGCCATCCGCTGGTGATGGGGCTGGGCAAGGACATCGAAGGCCACATGGTCACCGCGAACCTGGCCAAGATGCCGCACCTGCTGGTGGCCGGTTCGACGGGGTCCGGTAAGTCCAGCTTCGTCAACTCGATGCTGGTGTCGTTGCTCGCGCGGGCCACCCCGCAGGAGGTCAGGATGATCCTGATCGACCCGAAGATGGTGGAACTGACCCCGTACGAGGGCATCCCGCACCTGATCACGCCCATTATCACCCAGCCGAAGAAGGCCGCCGGCGCGCTCGCCTGGCTGGTGGAGGAGATGGAGCAGCGCTACCAGGACATGCAGGCCAACCGGGTGCGCCACATCGACGACTTCAACCGGAAGGTCAAGTCGGGGGAGATCACCACCCCGCTGGGCAGCGAGCGCGAATACCGGCCGTACCCGTACATCCTGGCCATCGTCGACGAGCTCGCCGATTTGATGATGACCGCGCCGCGGGACGTCGAGGACGCCATCGTGCGGATCACCCAGAAGGCGCGGGCCGCCGGCATCCACCTGGTGCTGGCCACCCAGCGCCCGTCGGTGGACGTGGTGACGGGTCTGATCAAGACCAACGTGCCGTCCCGGCTGGCGTTCGCCACCTCGTCGCTGACCGACTCGCGGGTCATCCTGGACCAGCCGGGCGCGGAGAAGCTGATCGGGATGGGCGACGCGCTATACCTGCCGATGGGCGCGTCGCGGCCGGTGCGCGTGCAGGGGGCGTTCGTCGGCGACGACGAGATCCACCGCATCGTCTCCTTCACCAAGGACCAGGCCGACCCGGATTACACCGACGGCGTCACGGCGGCCAAGGCGGGCGAGAAGAAGGAGGTCGACTCCGACATCGGCGACGACCTCGACGTCCTGCTGCAGGCCACCGAGCTGGTCGTGACCAGCCAGTTCGGGTCCACCTCGATGCTGCAGCGCAAGCTGCGGGTCGGGTTCGCCAAGGCGGGTCGGCTGATGGACCTGCTGGAGTCGCGCGGCGTGGTCGGTCCGTCGGAGGGGTCGAAGGCCCGCGAGGTGCTGATCAAGCCGGACGAGCTGGAGAACACGCTGTACATGATCCGGGGCGGGCCGTCTCCGGACGCAGAATGACCCGGTGAACCCGACGTCCCCGTATCTCCCCGGATGCGGGGACGTTGCCGTTTGCCGCATTTTCACCAGGCGAGGTCAACATTCTCGCGGCGGGGCTGCTGCTGGCGTACCAGATGCCCGGCGGTGAAAACGGCGGTTGGGCGCCGGGCAACGGGCGCACGCTGATGGTCAACGACAACCCGTCCTACCTGCGTCCTACCTGGCCAGGGGATGGCGGGAGATTCCGTCGCCGGTGCAGCTCAGCTACAACTAGGGCAGCGTCTGCCGCAACTTCAGCCCGATCGTGCTGCCGACGTCGGACGGGAAGCCGGTCATCCACATCACCACGGACTTCGAGAAGTACATCGGCGGACCGTGCGAGTGTTCTACGCGACCCGCCCGATCGAGGGGGTCGGACGCAAGTTCAATGGAAATCAGATGTCTGATTTCCATTGAACTTGCGCAAGTTGTCCACAGCCGTCGGCGTGTCGTGGTGCGACACGCCGACGGTCCGCAATTTCCATTGAAATTGGACCTTCTGAGGTTTCGCGGTTATGCGGCGGTGGGGGTGCTGGTCGGGGGACTGGTCGGGTTTTGATCAGGTGTGTTGTGACCTGCGCTGATCGTTGTTATTCGGGCTCGGCGGAAGGCGATGAGCATGTCGTCGATGCTGATGTGGGTCTTGCGGCGGTACCAGGGTCGGCCGGCGTGGGCGATGGCCAGGTCGGTCACGGCGTTGCCGTGCTGGGCGTACCAGAGGATAAGGATGGTCAGGCCCAGCATGGTGAAGGGCACGCTGCGCTGCACGGCGGCGGGTACCCGGTTGGCGGTCTCACCGGTGCCGAGGAGGGTTTTACAGTCCTTGATCGTTTGCTCGATCGACCAGCGGTCGGCGTAGCGGGCGATGAGGGCTTCGCCGGTGGCGGTGGTGTCGGTGGAGACCACAGCGATGTCGTAGGGCTTGGTGGAGTCGGGGGTTTTGACCAGCACCACGACCACCGGGGTGGTGTACAGCGATCCCCACCACAGACACGGGATCACCGCGATCAGCACGGTGTCGGTACTGCCGTAGCGGCGCACCCGGGTGCGCCGCCAGGTGGCGGTAGCGGCCAGGTCCGCGGGGGTACCCAGCCGGTCGCCTTTGAGCCGGGGGCGCCCGCGCCGGCGGGTGCGCGGCGGGCGCGGGCCGTACAGCACGGCGTTGGAGGCCAGGCGGGTGGTGAAGGTGACCTTGGCCGGGAACGGGGTGCGCCAGGCCGGGCCACGGTAGGCGGCATCGACGACGACGTCGATCTGGCGTCCGGGAAACGCTGCCGCCACAAGCCCTACCAGTTCCCGCGCGAGATCGGGTTTGGAGATCCCGGACTTGTTCTTGGGGATGTACAAGCGAAACAGCACCGGCAGGCACACCTGGCGTGCCATGAACGGCAGTGTCACGATCAGCCCGGCGACCACGAAACAGTTACCGCGGCCGATACCGTCACGGCCTTTGGCCGAGCCGTCGTGCTGCCAGAACACCCCGTGGGTCTTGGAACCGTAGCGGTGGAACAGTGTGTCGTCGATGCCGACCCGCAACGGCCGGCCGTCATCGACGAGACGGGCCACCACCAGCCGGGCCAGCGCCAGCCCCAGGGCGTCCGGACTCCAGCGGGCATCGGAGAAAAACCGGTGCGCCCGCGCGTGATGCGACACCCCCGCCAGCCCCGCCGCGCCCCACATCCCGGTCACCGTCCGCGGGCCCGTGGCCGCCAAAAGCCCCGTCACCAGCTGCGTGAACGTGATGAACGTCGGCGCGGTGAACACCAACCGCACCCCCTCCAGCACAGACAGTAAGGACGCGAGTACGGTTCCAGCAGGAAGCATCGGCGAATCTCCCCATCAGCGGGCGGTTAGTAGCACGCCGATGCTTCCGCTATCTCCGGCCCCGCCACCCCCACCCGACACCAAGATCAACCGATCGTGTCACCACCAAAACTGCGAAACCTCAGGACCTTTGATTTCAATGGAAATCGGACCTTCGATTTCAATGGAAATTGCGGGGGAGTCAGCGGCGGAGCGTGGCGTGGGTGGTGTTGAGGTCGCCGATGGAGTGGACGCCCAGCAGTTGGAGGGTCCGGACGATCTCGGCGCGGAGGATGTCCACCGCCTTCTGGACGCCCCGCTCGCCCCCGGCCATCAGCCCGTACAGGTAGGCGCGGCCGATCAGGCACGAATCCGCGCCCAGCGCGATCGCCGCGACGATGTCCGCGCCGCTGACGATCCCGGTGTCCAGCAGCACCTCGGCCCGGTCGCCGATGGCCTCGCGGACCGACGGCAGCAGCTCCAGCATCGTCGGGGCCCGGTCGAGCTGCCGACCGCCGTGGTTGGACAGCACCACGCCGTCGGCGCCCAGGTCGATCACGCGCCGGGCGTCGTCGGCGTTCTGGATGCCCTTGACGATCAGCGGCCCCTGCCACAGCTCCCGCAGCCACTCCAGGTCGGCGTAGTTCAGCGACGGGTCGAACATGGCGTTGACCAGGTCCTCCGCGGTGCCCGACCAGTGCTTGAAGGAGGCGAACGACAGCGGCTCGGTGGTGAGCAGGTTGAACCACCACGCCGGGTGCATCGCGCCGTCGGCGATGGTCTTGAACGTCAGTTCCGGGGGGATCGTCAGGCCGTTGCGGTTGTCGCGCAGGCGCGCGCCGCCGACCGGTGTGTCGACGGTGAGCAGCATTGCCTCGTAGCCGGAGTCCTGGGCTCGCTGCACCAGCTCGCGGCTGGCCGCGCGGTCGCGCCAGAGGTAGAGCTGGAACCACTTCCGGGAGTTCGGCGCGGCGGCGGCCACGTCCTCGATGGACGTGGTGCCCATTGTGGACAGCGCGTAGGGGATGCCCGCGCGTTTCGCGACGCGGGCCACCGCCGGTTCGCCCTCGTGGTTCATCATCCGGGTGAAACCGGTTGGGGCGAAGGAGAACGGCAGCTCGGACCGCTTGCCGAAAACCGTCGTGCTGGTGTCCACCTTGGACACATCCTGCAGCACGGAGGGGCGGAACTCGACGTCGCGGAAGGACTGCCGGGCGCGGCGCAGGCTGATCTCGGCCTCGGCGGCGCCGTCGGTGTAATCGAACACGGCGCGCGGCGTCCGGCGGCGTGCGATGGCCCGCAGGTCGGCGATCGAGTGCGCGGCGGACAGGCGTCGCTCGGTGGGGTTGACCTGCGGGGGCTTGACCCGCAGCAGCGGACGGAGTTCGGACCAGCGCGGAAATTGCCGCTTGACCATGCGTGTTCCCTTCTCGCCGTGCGCCGGGGCGCGAAGGGCATATTACCTTTCCACAGCGACGAAAAACCCGGCCGAACGACGAAGGGCGCGCCCGCTCGGACGCGCCCTTCGCAGACCGTGGTCGGACCGGTGCTCAGCCGGTCGTGCCGAGCCGCACGAGCAGGCCTTCCGAGTTGACCGCGCGGAACTCCAGAAGCAACCCGTTGCCGGAGAGCACGGGCTTGACCTGCGCCTGGTCGACGGCATCGGCGGTGGAGCCGCTCGTCCCGCCGAACTCCCGCACCGCGTAGTAGTAGATGTTCGCGGTGCCCTTGCAGACCATGTCGGTGCCGCAGACCGAATACATGTCGGACTTGAACTTGTCGTCGATCTTCTTGCGGTTGTCCTCGCTGAACCGGTCCTGCTTCTTGTAGTTGCGATAACCGAAGTCGTGCCGTTCGCAGCTGGTGCGGAACTTGTAGCCCAGTGGTTTGTCCGGCGACATCGAACAGCCGTCGGTGGACCAGTCGAGCTGGCCCGCGTATGGCTGCTCGGCGCGGGCCGCGGTGAACGAGTCGAGGGAGGTCTCGAAGAGGTAATCGTCGGTCACCTTCCGCAGCTGGGTCTGGCTGAGGTCGGCGTGCGCGGTCCCGGCGGTGAGCAACAGGGCGCCGGCCGCGGCGGCGCCGGCGATGAAGCCGCGGTAAGCAGCGGAACGTTCCACGGGCTGGTCTCCTCGAAGCCGAAGGATCATTATCCCGTGTTATAGCCGGTGCTGGTGATACCTGCGGGGCGGTTGAACGTCCAACACGAGAACGGTGGCGGGGGATTCGACCAGACGGGTGCTAACTGTTCAGGTCGAGGAGCATTCGGGTGTTGCCGAGGGTGTTGGGCTTGATGTTGGCCAGGTCGAGGAACTCGGCTACGCCGGCGTCGACCGAGCGGCGCATCTCCTCGAAGACCTCCGGGCTGACCGGGGCGCCGTTGATGGTGCGGAAGCCGTGGCGGCCGAAGAACTCGGTCTCGAAGGTGAGCACGAACACCCGGGACAGGCCCAGCTCGCGCGCCAGGCCGACCAGCTGGTGCACCAGGCGGTGGCCGATGCCCCGGCCCTTCACCACCGGGTCCACGGCGACGGTGCGGATCTCGGCGAGGTCTTCCCAGAGCACGTGCAGCGCGCCGCAGCCGACCACGCGGCCGGGTTGGTCGGGATCGGTCAGCTCGGCGACCCAGAACTCCTGGATGTCCTCGTAGAGCGTGACGAGTTCCTTGGCCAGCAGCACCTCTCCGGCATAGGTGTCGACCAGGGATTTGATCGTCCGCGCGTCGGCGATCCGAGCCCGTCGAATTATTATCGCCGAGGATGCATAGTCATTCATGCAAGCATCGTAACGCCGCGATCCGGCCGCAGCATGCGCATTCGCGGTGTGCGTCACGCCATGTCGATCGACGGTCAGCACGAAGATCCGCGACAGCCCCAGTTCGCCGGCGGCGGCGATCAGGCGCGCCACGAGCGCGTGCCCGATGCGCGGCCCTTGGCGATCGGGTCGACCGCGACGGCGCGGATCTCGGCGAGGTCTTCCCGGGGCGCGTGCAGCGCGCCGCGGCCCGGCCTGCCTGCTCGGCGACCCATAACTCCTGGATGTCCTCGTAGAGCGTGACGAGTTCCTTGCCCAGCAACACTTTTCCCGCGTCGTGGTCGATCAACGCCTTGATCGCGCGGGCGTCGCGCGCTCGGGTCGGTCGCACCGGCGCGAGCTCTTACCTTAGGCAAGCCTAACCAGCGATCGGCTCAGTTGGTCACCGGCCGGCCGTAATCTCGGCCACGGCGGGGGTTACTGACAGTTCCGGATCCTGTGTCAATGTGTGACAGAGCGTGGTGTAGTGTGTTGCCTGCTGACCGAGCGAAAGCCAAGCCCGGTCAGCGGTTTTCCTGCGGCGGCAGGTGAAACACGTCAGGTACCGCGAGTTGCGTGGGAACCGGCCGCAAGGCCAAACGCACGTGGAGACCGTGTCAGACCAGCGTTCGTGCTGGCAGTGGTCGAGGAAGCGTGAAGGCCACCAGTCTTCCTGATGGTCAACGCAGGTGGCGCAAGTCATCTGCTCACGGAACGTTTTGACACGTTTCGTGAACGGTTTTCGGCTGGTGGGCTCGTGCGCAGGGCGTGACGACGGGGACGTTACGCTCGTCGCATGTCAACCGAGCAAAATCACCGCCGAGTCGCCATGGTCACGCTCGGTTGCGCCCGCAATGAGGTCGATTCCGAAGAGCTCGCCGGCAACCTGCACGGCCGCGGCTGGGACCTCGTGGAGGCCGACCAGGCCGACGTCGTGGTGGTCAACACCTGCGGCTTCGTCGAATCCGCGAAGAAGGACTCCGTCGACACGCTGCTCGCCGCCGCCGACACCGGCGCGAAGGTCGTCGCGGTGGGCTGCATGGCCGAGCGCTACGGCGCCGAGCTCGCCGAACACCTGCCGGAGGCCGACGCGGTGCTCGGCTTCGACCACTACGCCAACCTCGCCGACCGGCTCGACGACGTCCTCGCCGGGCAGGCCATCCAGCCGCACCAGCCGCAGGACCGGCGCAAGATGCTGCCGATCAGCCCGGTCGCCCGCCCCGCCGCGGCCGCCGAGGTCGCGGTGCCCGGGCACGGCTGGGTCCCGGCAGCCCGCGCGGTGGCGCGCCGCCGGCTCGACGACTCGCCGGTCGCCGCGCTGAAGCTGGCCTCCGGCTGCGACCGGCGCTGCTCCTTCTGCGCCATCCCGTCGTTCCGCGGCTCCTTCCTGTCCCGGCCGCCGGAAGAGGTGCTCGGCGAGGCAGTCTGGCTGGCCGAGCACGGGGCCAAGGAGCTGTTCCTGGTCAGCGAGAACTCGACCTCCTACGGCAAGGACCTCTCCGACGCGCGGGCGCTGGAGGTGCTGCTGCCGAAGCTGGCCGCCGTCGAGGGCATCGACCGGGTGCGGGTGTCCTACCTGCAGCCCGCCGAGACCCGGCCCGGCCTGGTGCGGGCCATCGCCACCACGCCCGGCGTCGCGCGGTACTTTGACCTGTCGTTCCAGCACTCCAGCGAGCCGGTGCTGCGCCGGATGCGCCGCTTCGGCTCCACCGAGTCGTTCCTGGCGCTCATCGAGCAGATCCGCGAGCTCGCCCCCGAGGCGGGCATCCGCAGCAACGTCATCGTCGGCTTCCCCGGCGAGACCGAGGACGACTTCGCCGAACTGCAGGACTTCCTCACCCGCGCGCGGCTGGACGCCATCGGCGTGTTCGGCTACTCCGACGAGGACGGCACCGAGGCCGCCGGGTTCGACGACAAGATCGACCCGGACGTCGTCGACGAGCGCGTCGCGCAGCTCTCGGACCTGGTGGACGAGCTGATCGCGCAGCGCGCCGAGGACCGCATCGGCACCGAGGTGCGGGTGCTCGTCGAGCGCGTCAGCGACGAGGAGTGCGCCGGTCGTGCCGACCACCAGGGACCGGAGGTGGACGGGGAATGCCTCGTCGCTGATCCTGGAGAGGTCAACGTGGGCGATGTGCTGCACTGCCGGGTGGTGGATAGCGTTGGCGTGGACCTCGTGGTGCGCCCGAGCGACAGCACGCCCGCACAGAACCGGTCCGGGGAGCAGCCATGACGGCCGATGGCGCGGCATCCGATTCCGCAGCGGTGAACCCGACCGAGCCGCCGCCCGTGCCGCTGGTCAACATCGCCAACATCCTGACCGTTTCCCGGCTGGCGCTGGTACCGGTCTTCCTCGTCGCGCTGTTCTGGGACGGCGGTCACGACACGCTGTGGCGGTGGATCGCCACCGGAGTCTTCGCCATCGCTTCGATCACCGACCGCATCGACGGCGACCTGGCCCGCAAGCGCGGCCTGGTCACCGACTTTGGCAAGGTCGCGGACCCCATCGCGGACAAGGCGCTGACCGGCGCCGCGCTGGTCGGGCTCAGCCTGCTCGGCGACCTGGGCTGGTGGATCACCTGGGTGATCATCGGCCGCGAGGTGGCCGTCACGCTGCTCCGGTTCTGGGTGATCCGGCACGGCGTGATCCCGGCCAGCCACGGCGGCAAGGTCAAGACGCTGCTGCAGGCCCTCGCCATCGGCCTCTACCTGCTGCCGCTCGGCAGCTGGGCCGACATACCGCGCTGGATCGTGATGGGCGCGGCGCTGGTCGCCACCGTCGGGACCGGACTCGACTACGTCGTGCGCGCGGTGCGGCTGCGCGCCGCCGGCCGCGCCAAGGCCAAGGCGTGATCCTCGATCAGATCGGGCTGCCGTTGTCGCAGGTGGCGGCCCTGCTCGCCGCGTTGCGGCGGCGCGGTGAAACGGTCGCGACCGCGGAGTCGCTAACCGCTGGGCTGGTATCCGTGGTGCTGACCGAGGTGCCGGGCGCCAGCGACGTCGTCCGGGGCGGGTTGGTCGTCTACGCGACCGATCTGAAGGCGGAGCTGGCCGGAGTCGATCGCGATCTCCTCGCGGCGCACGGCGCGGTGCACCCGCGGGTCGCGGAGATGCTCGCGGACGGCGCTCGGCAGCGCTGCGGGGCGGACTGGGGCATCGGGCTCACCGGGGTCGCCGGCCCCGATCCGCAAGACGGCGTGGCACCGGGCACCGTGCACCTCGGATTCGCGGGGCCGGGCGGCGCGACGGTGCACACGGTGCGCCTCGACGGCGATCGGTACGCCGTGCGGGCTGCGGCCGTTCGGGTGTCGCTGGAACACTTCGCGGGCCTCTTGCGTTGATGCGGCAGGATGCTGTGCGCTGGTACAAGAGCGCGCGCGGTCGGCCCTGCCGACCGATCACGGGACGTTCGCCCTTGGCGGACTTGCCGGCGATCGTTCTCGTTCGTGCCCTCGGATGAGTAACGTAGGTGGCGTTCACGCGTGGTGCACGCGGTAGGCGACGAAGGAAGGGAGGCGCGCGATGACCGTATTGTTGCGGGAGGCGGTCGGTGAACGGCTGCGCCGCGCCCGGACCGCACAGTCTCGGACCTTGCGGGACGTTTCGCGCGCTGCCCGGGTGAGCCTCGGATATCTCTCCGAGGTGGAACGGGGCCGCAAGGAGGCGTCCAGCGAGCTGCTCGCCTCGATTTGCGGCGCCCTGGACCTGCCGCTGCCGGAACTCCTGGTGACCGTGGCCGGCGACCTCGACGAGACGCTGCTGGTGCCGTCGGGCGTCGAGCAGGCCACGTCGGCGGAGGTCGACGGTGGCCGCCTGGTTCCCAGCCTGATCGGTACCGAGCTCTCCGACGCGGAACTGGCCCAGCAGCAGCTGGCCGGTGCCGAAGCCGGCGCGGACGCCGACCCGCGCGCCTGCGCGGAGCGGCTGCAGCCGATGCTCAGCCAGCGGATCGGCGCGCCGGTGCGCAAGCCCGGAGGCGTCGTGGTGGCCGCGTGACGGCGACGGTTGGGAGCACTGTGTCTGCAGAAAGCGCAGCCCGGGGTCGCCGTCAGTGTTGATCGCGGGAGCCGAGCCCCCGCGGGCCCCCAGGTGCGATGGTCGCATTCGGCGCTCCTCCCGCCGAACGGCGTTCCCGGCCTGTGCACTGACCGGCGGCCAGGTCTTGGGATGCCCGCTTTGGCATTCACGTCGGGGGTCGGTGGTCGGCGGGCCGCGGCGTTCTGGTTCGATCTTGGGTCGTGGCTCCGGGTAAATCCCGGGGATCTACCGTGTTTGGTGGAAGCCGACACGACTACCTGACACGATGGAACCAGCGGGCACGCCCGGTGTGGATGTGTCGGCATGGGGCAGCCAAGCACAGGAGAAGGCAGGCGGAGGAGATGGCCAATCCGTTCGTGAAGGCCTGGAAGTACCTGATGGCGTCGTTCTCGTCGAAGGTCGACGAGCACGCCGATCCGAAGGTGCAGATCCAGCAGGCCATCGAGGAAGCGCAGCGGCAGCACCAGAGCCTCTCCCAGCAGGCCGCTTCCGTGATCGGTAACCAGCGGCAGCTGGAGATGAAGCTCAACCGCCAGCTCGGCGAGGTCGAGAAGCTGCAGGCCTCGGCCAAGCAGGCGCTTGTGATGGCGGACCAGGCGCGCGCCAACGGCGACGAGGCCACCGCCCAGAGGTACGAGGAGACCGCCACCCAGCTGGCCGGCCAGCTGGTCACCGCCGAGCAGGGTGTCGAGGATCTCAAGACCCTGCACGACCAGTCGCTGGGCGCCGCCGAGCAGGCGAAGCAGGCGGTGGAGCGCAATGCGCAGATCCTGCAGCAGAAGATCGCCGAGCGCACCAAGCTGCTCAGCCAGCTGGAGCAGGCGAAGATGCAGGAGCAGGTCTCCGCGTCGATGCGGCAGATGACCGAGATCGCCGCGCCCGGCAACACGCCGTCGCTGGAAGAGGTCCGGGACAAGATCGAGCGCCGCTACACCACCGCGCTGGGCGAGGCGGAACTCGCGCAGAACAGCGTCCAGGGCCGGATGCTCGAGGTGCAGCAGGCGTCCATCGACGCCGCCGGTGCCAACCGGCTCGCGCAGCTGCGCGCCTCGATGGGCGGCGGGCAGCAGCAGGTGACCGGCGGTCAGCAGCAGCAGATCGCGGGCGGTCCGGCCACTTCCGCTGAGCCGGCGACCAACCCACAGCAGCAGCAGAACCCGCAAGCCGGCCAAGCCTGAGCGAGCGAGGGGTGAAGTCCCGCAAGCAGGAGCTGGCGCAGTTGGGCGAGGCCGCGCTTGAACAGTTGCGCGGTCCACTCCTCTCCGAGGTGCGGCGCAAGTTCGCCACCTGGCGCGATCCGCGGGCTCGGCTGCTCCGGCAGCGCAAGCGAGCCAAGCGGACCGCCGCGGGCAGCGCGGTCTCGACAGGGGTGTTCGGCGCTGGGGCGTTCGTCTCGGCGTCCACCCCGACGTTCTGGGGCATGTGGGGCGAACTGGGGTGGTTGTTCCAGGATGTGGCGACCGTCGGCCTCGGCGGGGTCGCCGTCGCTAGCGGCGTGGGCGCGGTCAGCGCGGGACTGAAGTACCGGCGACTTATGAAGACGCCGCTGCCCGAGCCGCTGCCGGAGCCCGCGGCGCTGCCCCAGCAGGGGTCGGCGGCGCGGGAACCGATGCAGCGGCTGCGCGATGCGGAGCAGAGCCTGCACCGCGCGTTGGCGCAGCTGACGTCGGAGGGCGCGGGCAGCGCCGCAGCCGACGCGCGGGGCACCGCGGCCAGCGCGGCAGCGGAGCTGCGGCGGGTCGGGGAGCGGCTGGTCGCCGTGGAGGCGGCGATCCCGCACGCGCCAGCGGCGCAGAAGTCCGCGTTGCGGGCTGATGTGCAGCGGCTGCGCGAGGAGCTGGGCGAAGGCCTCGACGGGTACGGCGCGCTGGTCGCCGCCGCGGGCCGGGCGGTCGCCGCCAGCGGTGCGTCGGAGCAGAAGTACCTGATGCAGGACGCGACCGATCGGTTGGCCGGGCTCGCGGCCGGGTTGCGGGAGATGTTCGGGGCCGGCGGGCCGGGATCCGATCCGGAGCACCGGTCCGATCCGGCCTGAGGCGACACGCCGCGCCGCGCCGATATCACTGCTGGTAGTCGACGTATCGTCGACCTACCGGTGAGTTGGCTTGATCGTGTGATGCGAAATAGTAATCTTCCTCCAGTCATCACATGCCGTGGCGGGGCCTCGCCCGACCGGGCGGCTCGGGGGAGGACGATGTGGCGTTGTGGACCGTGCACGGCAACGGTCGACGCCTGGTGCGCGATGCCGTCGTGGCATCCGGGGAACGGCTGAGCTGGCCGCTGACCATCGGCTTCGGTCTGCAGCACCTCCTGGCGATGTTCGGCACCACGACGCTCGTGCCGCTGCTCACCGGCTTCCCCCTGACGACCACGCTGCTGCTGTCCGGTGTTGGCACGCTGCTGTTCCTGCTGCTCACCCGCAACCGGGTGCCCAGCTACCTGGGCGCGTCGGTGGCCTTCGTGGTGCCGCTGGGCGCGGCCGCGGACCAGGCCAGCGCGAGTCCGGCCGCGCTGCTCGGCGGGATCATGTCGGTCGGCCTGGTGGTGATGGCCGTCGGCGTCGCGGTCAAGGCGCTGGGTGTGCGACTGCTGGAGTCGGCGATGCCGCCGGTGGTCACCGGGGCGATCGTGCTGATGATCGGCTTGAGCCTCGCGCCGCAGTCGGTGTCCTCCTTCGGGCAGCAGCCGGTGCCCGCGGCGTTGACGCTGGGCACGGTCGTGTTGCTCACAGTCATCAGCCGGGGCATGGCCGGGCGGGCAGCGGTGCTGATCGGCGTGCTGGTCGGGTGGATCTACGCCGCGTTGGCCGGAGACCTGGTCCAGGAGCGGCTCGACGAACTGGCCGCCGCGCCCTGGGTCGGGTTTCCCCAGCTGATCGCCCCGCAGGTGCACATCTCGGTGATGCCGTTCGTGCTTCCGCTGGTGGTCGTGCTGGTCGCGGAGCATGTCGGGCATCTCAAGGCGGTCGCCGCGATGAGCGGCCGGAACCTCGACCCGTACGTCGGGGACGCGTTGATCGGCGGCGGGTTGGCCACCACGTTGGCCGGTTCGGCGGGTGGTTCCGCGCCTAGCAGCAACGCGGCGAACATCGGGGTCATGGCTGCGACGAGGGTGTATTCGACGGCGGCGTGCATGGTGGCCGCGCTGTCCGCGATCGTGCTGTCCTTCTCGCCGAAGCTCGGCGCCTTGATCAACACGGTCCCGCTCGGGGTGCTCGGCGGCGCGACGCTGGTGCTGTTCGGGCTGATCGCGCTGGTCGGGGCGCGGATCTGGCTGGACGCCAAGGTGGACTTGGCGGATCCGGTGAACCTGGTGGTGCTGGGCACCGCGGTGATCGCCGGGGTAGGCGACCTGACCTTGCGGTTGGGCGAACTCCGGGTCACGGGCATGGTGTGGGGCTCGGTCGGCATCGTGCTCGTCTACCCGATCCTGCGGAGCCTCGCCGACGCCCGCAGCGCCGCCGCCGAGCACTGACGCCAGCCCGCAAGCCGGGGTTGGCGCAATTTCGCGAGAAATTGACCGTCACCCGGGTGAACGTCAATTTCTCGCGAAATTGCACCCCGCCTCACGGCACGGCGCGGGGTGATCACGGAACGTGGTGGGTCGCTTCATCAGGGGTCGGTGCGATTTCTCGCGAAATTGTCCGCACCTGCGGGCTGGGCGGATCAGGGTTGGCAGTTGGGGCAGTGGTATGCGACTCGGGCTTCGACGCCGTCGCCCTGGGTGCCGCGGCGGACCGGGCCTCCGCAGCGCAGGCAGGTGCGGCGGTCGTAGACCCAATGCTGGGTGCCGCGTCGCAGGCTGTTGGTGGTGGACTGTTCCGGATGCCAGGCGTTGCGCAGCAGCAGTTCCCGGCACAGCCGCACCGTTCGGGCCGCGTCGACCTCCGCGACCGGCGTCCACGGCGACCGGCCGAGCAGGAAGCACACTTCCGTCTTGTAGAGGTTGCCGACCCCGGCCATGACGGTCTGGTCCAGCAACGCGAGGCCGAGTTCCCGTTCCGGGTCGGCGGTCAGCCGTCGGACCGCCTCGGCCGCGTGCTCGTCGCCCCACTCCGGGGCGAGCAGGTCCGGCCCCAGGCGGCCGACCAGCCGCGATTCCGCCGCGGTCGGCAGCCAGCGCAGGTCGTGCAGGTTGAACCCGACCGCGACCCGTTCGGCCGTGCTCAGCACCGTCCTGACCTGGTGCGCCGGTCGCCGCCACCGGGTGCCGGGGGAGTAGATATGCCAGGCGCCGTCCATGCGCAGGTGGTTGTGCAGGGTGTGGCCGTCGTCGAAGCGGATCAGCAGATGTTTGCCGACGGGCCGTACCTCGCGCACCCCGCGTCCCGCGAGGTCCAAGGTGGACAGTCGCGGATGCCGCAGCTCGCCGCGGGTCAGGACCTGCCCGGCCAGCGCCTCGTGCAACCGGTGGCAGGTGAGGAAGACCGTGTCGCCTTCGGGCAGGGCCGACTCACCGCCCCTCGACCGCCAGCTTCAGCCCCAGGCCGATCAGCACCGTCGCGGTGAGCCGGTCCAGCCAGGCGCGCACCCGCTGCTTCTCGAACAGCGCGCGGGCCCGGCTGGCGACCCACACCAGCGCGGTGCCCCACAGCAGGCCGATGGAGACGTGCGTGGAGACCAGCAGCGGACCCCAGACGAACGCCGCCGGCCCGGCGGGCAGGAACTGCGGCAGCAAGCTGATGTAGAACACGCCCACCTTGGGATTGAGCAGGTTCGTTGTGATCCCGGCCCGCAGCGCCATCCAACCGGTCAGCCGGACCGATTCGGCAGGGACGTCTTCGGGCTGCTGAAACTTGTTGCGCGGCAAGGACTTCCAGATCGCCGAGCCGCCCAGCCACAGCAGGTAGGCCGCGCCCGCCACCCGCACGATGTCGTAGGTGATCTGGGAGGCGGTGAGCAGCGCGGTCAGCCCCGCGACGCTCGCGGTGCCCCAGATCACGCAGCCGAGGTTGATGCCGAGGAACGTCGCGACCCCGGCGCGGCGCCCGCCGAGCAGCGAATGCCGCAGGATCAGCATCGTGTCCAGCCCCGGCGTCATGATGCCGATCAGCGCCACGACGAGGAACGCGGAGTACGCCGCCGTGCTCATTCGGTGTCCTCCGGGAATTCGTCGTCGTCCGGCTCGAAGCGGCGCTGCCGACCGGCCCGCAGGGTGCGGGCGAGCACCAGGTTGAACGCCAGTGCGACCTCCCGCGCGCCCGGCGTGCCCCACTGGTGGATCGGCATGCACGCGCCTTGTGCTTGCTGCACGGCCAACCGATCGGGCAGCGCGACCGGCAGCACCAGCGGACCGAAGATGTCCCGCAGCTCGTCGATGCGGAACTGGTGCTCGTGGGAGCGCGGCCGGACCCGGTTGACGATGACGCCGAGGGGCTGCAGATCGGGGTTGTTCGACTGGCGCTCGGCCTGCACGGCCTCGAACGCCCGCTGCACGCCGGAGACCGCGAAGATCGTCGGCTCGGTGACCAGCAGCGCGCGGTCGGCGGCGACCAGCGCGGAGCGGGTCAGCCGCCCCAGGGACGGTGGGCAGTCCAGCAACACCAGCTGGTACGGCAGCTCGCCCTCGGCGATCAGACCGTCCAGTTCGGACAGTGCGTCGGTGAGGTGGGACAGGTGATCGCCGTCGGAGTGCTGGCCGTTGAGGCTCTCGGCGTCCTCGGAGCCCACCAGGACGTCGACCTCTTCGCCCCATGAGCTGCCGGCCACCGCCGCCCGCAGGACCTCCGGGCGCGGATCAGCCAGGACGTCGCTGAGGCCCTTGGTGGTCTTGTCCGGCTCCAGGCATGCGGTCGCGTTGCACTGCGGATCGAGGTCGACGACCAGCGTCCTAACCCCTCGGCGCATGGCGGCCGAGGCAAGCCCGAGCACCACGGTCGTCTTGCCCACGCCACCCTTGAGACTCAGCACTGCCACCGTCTGCACGGTCGTAGCCTACGGAACCGGCGGCCGCCCCAGAACTGCTGCCTGAAACTTGATCCGCTTGGCGGCGCGGGTGGCGGCCCCTTGCCGGAGCCGCTGTCGCCGTCTCGCTCTGCTCGAAGGCGGAACCCCGGAGCGGCCACCGGCCTCCGGGGTTCCGCACGCCGGTGAAACCCGCCCGCGACCCCGCATTACGCTGCTCACCATGAGATCCGACGCCGTCCACCAGGTGCTGGAAACCGAACTCGACGACGCTCGGCGTCGCCGCGGCGGGCGCCCGCCGCGGGTACTCGACGTCGGTGGCGGCAGCGGCGTGTGGGCTGTGCCGCTGGCATCGGCGGGATGCTCGGTGACGGTGGTCGATCCGAGCCCGAACGCGCTGGCGATGCTCCAGCGCCGGGCCGTCGACGCCGGGGTTGCCGACCAGATCATCCCATTGCAGGGCGATACCGACGCACTGGCGGCGTTCAGCCCGGAAGGCGGCGCCGATCTCGTGCTCGCGCACGGCCTCCTGGAGGTCGTCGACGACGTCGAGACCGCGGTTGCGGCGCTGGCGGCGGCCACCGCACCGGGCGGCGCCGTGTCGGTGCTGGTCGCCAACCGGTACGCGGCGGTCCTCGGATGGGCGCTTGCCGGGCGGGTCGCCGAGGCGCTGCAACTGATCCAGGACGCGGACGGCCGGCTCGACGCGGCCTCGGACACTTTGCAGCGGCGGTTCGACACCGACGGCCTGCAGCAGCTCCTGGCAGGAGCCGGGCTCTCGGTGGAGTTGGTGCAGGGGCAGGCGGTGCTCAGCGACCTGGTGCCTGGATCGGTGCTGGACAACAACCCCAGGGCAGCCGACGCGATGGCCGAACTGGAGCGAATGGCAGCGCTGCGCTCCCCGCTGCGCGACATCGCAACCCGACTGCACGCAATCGCCCGCAGGCCCGCCTGACGACTGCTTCCAAGCCGGCTGCGCCGCTTCGAAGACGAGGAGCGAAAAACGTCGAGGTGGGCCTTCGGCGACGCCCTTTCCGCTGGGTGGATGCCTGCGGCGGGGCGGAACGCTGATCGGTCACTGCCCCGAGGGGATGATGTCGGCAACCTCGCACAGTTCCGGTGCTGGGACCGGGTAGTCGTCCCGTCTCGGGAACCGTATCCTCGTGGGTGACGCCCCCAAGCGTTCGCCGGTCCCCCAGCCTGCGTGGGCAACCAGCCCACCCGGTCTCCGGCGCCACTGAGAAACCTGTGCCGGAGGAGGAGTCATGCCACTCTCCGAGCACGAGCAGCGACAGCTCGAACAAATCGAGCGCGCGCTCTATGCCGAGGACCCCAAGTTCGCCTCCACCGTGCGCGGAGGACGGCTGCATCGCCCATCCAGACGTCGGCGGCTGCAGGGCATAGCCGTCTTCGTCCTGGGGTTGGCCCTGCTGGTAATCGGCGCGGTGATCCCGGCCCTCAGGCCGGCCGACATCCCCGTGTTGAGCGTGGTCGGCTTCCTCGTGATGTTCGGCGGAGCAGTGATCGTCCTGTCCGCGTTGCGCGGTGGCGGGGACGACATCGAATCGGGGCTGGCACACGGCGGTGGTGACCGGCCGAAGAGGGGCGCGAACCGCAGTGCTGGACGCAGTTCCTTCGCCCAGCGAATGGAGGAGCGCTTCCGCAAGCGCTTCGATCAATAACGGCTGAGACCTGATGATCGCCGTCGGCTGCCAATGGGCAGACCGGCGGCGATCATCGCTGTGCGCTGGCTTCTCTCCCCAGGCTAGTTTCGGGTGGCGGTGCGGGTAGCGGAACGTCGGACGCCGCCTTCGGTGCTCAAAAAGGCAGCTCAAAACCGCCTCCAGAGCAGCCTGCAAGCGACTAAAAGCATCGCGGAATGCCTTGGCATCACCGGTTGGCGTGGCGGAACTGCAGCACCGAGCGCGGGAACAGGCGCGAGCGCCAGTCCAGTGGCGCTGCGCGGCCCAGGCTGTCCAGCACACCGTGCAGCGTCTCCGGGAGCGTCGCCGCCGGCTCCTGCCCCGCTGGCGCGTACCACTCCCGCTCCACCGCCACCACGAGCGCCCGCATCGCCTTGGCACCGGATTCGTCGAGGCCATGATCGTCGATGAAGCCTGTCGCGACGCGTCGCGCGGTGTCGGTGGCCGCCGGTCGGGTCCCCCGGTCCTGGAACTCGTCCAGCACCTCTCGCCACGCGATCCCCGCAGCACCTTCGGCGCCTTCGGCGACCGCGCGCAGTCGCCGCCGCCTGCGCACCTCGCGCACCAGCGCGGGCGTCACCAGCAGCGCCAAGCCGAACATGAGGACGCCGATCGTGATCGGCCACGGGTTCGTGCCCGCCGTTTCGCGCGGCGTGCGCGCCGCGCCGACATCGGCGCCGTCCGGGTGCGCCGACCCGGGCTGCGAACCGGCGGTGGGCGGCGTGCTCGGCACCGGCTGACCCGGCGCCTGTGCTTGCGGCTGCGACGGGTTCAGCTCGCTGTTGAGGAACTCCGGCAGCGCCGTGCGGCCGTCACTGCGCGGCGTCGGGTCGAAGGTCTGCCAGCCCCAGCCCGGGAAGTACGCCTCGACCCAGGCGTGCGCGTCCTCGGTGGTGACCACCCGCTCGTCGCCGTCGCGGTAGCCGGGGGTGAAGCCGATCGCCACCCGGGACGGGATGCCCACGGCGCGCAGCAGGACCGCCATTGACGAGGCGTACTGCTCGCAGAACCCGCGCTTGCCGCGGAACAGGAAGTCCGACAGGGCGTCGTTGCCGGTCGCCGGGGCGGTCTTCAGGTCGTAGCGGAAACCGTTTGACGGATCGATGAAGTACCGGTTGAGCGCGACGGCCTTGTCGAAAGCGGTGGGCGCGTTCGCGGTCAACCGCCTGGCCAGGTCGGCCACCTGGGGCGGGATTCCCGCGGTGTCCAGGTAGGACGGGGCGATCGGCATCGGGCCCTGGGCTTCGCGCAGCTGGTCCGGGGTGGGCCGCTGGACGAGGAACTGCTCGACGTAGGGGCGGCTTTCCTGGCTGGTCTGGGTGAACACGATCCCGGCGGCCGGGTCGTAACGCCAGTTGGTGCCCATCCCGGAGACGAACAGCGGGATGCCGAACACCGGCAGCCACGGGTCCCGGTAGCCGATTGGCTGGATCTCGACCCGCTCGCTGTCGCCGAGCATGATGCCGGTGCCCTCCGGCAGCGCGAGCTTGGCGTTGGCGTCGACGCCCTGGGTGAGGCCCTCCAGCTCCCAGCCGCGTTCCGGGTCGAACTTCCGCAGCGTCATCGCCCGCAGGTAGGTGCCCTCCCGCAGGCCGCGAACCCGGAAAAGCTCGACGACGCGGTCGCGGTTGAGCTGGCCGCGCAGCGACGTGAACGGTTGTAGCCCGATCCCGTCGGTGCCGCCGAACTCCGCTGGCACGGCCCCCGGCAGCCGGCCCTCGGTGCCGACCCCGGTGAACACCACGCCGGTGAGCAGCGCGATCACCCCGGCGGTGCAGGCGATCGCGCCCGTGGTGCGGCCGAACAGAGTCTGCGCGACCTGGCTGCGGTCTTCGTGCCGGCGCCACCTGCGATGCTGCCCGCCCGAGGCCAGCAGCATGGCGTAGCCCAGCGCACCGGCGACGAAGGACCACCACGGCAGCATGTCGTCGGCCAGCGACGCGGGGATGGCGAAGACGCACAGCAGCAGCAGCCCGGCCACCGCCGGGCTGCGGTAGATCACCACGATGAGGTCGACGACCAGCGCGACCAGGCCCAGGCCGAGGCACACCATGGCCTGCAAGGCCGGTTCGGCGGGCACCGGCGGAACTCCGGTGCGCACCAGTTCGGAGGCGTCGCCGAGCAGCTTGCCGAGATCCGCGATCGCCGCCGGGCCCGGCAGCAACCCGAGGATCGCGCGCTCGGCGAACTGCGCGGCCAGGACCAGCAGCAGGCCGACCAGCTGGATGATCACGGTGGCCGCGACCGGCCTGCGGAACCGCCGGCCCAACGTCCCGACCGCGGCGACGGCCACCACGGTGACCATCGCCGGGAAGACCCACCGGCCGTCGGCCAGCACGCCCGCGAACGCCGTCGACGCGCACAGCACGGACAGCGCACCGGCCGCGGTCGCCACCAACGACGTGTCGATGGCGGCGGTCGTCCGGTTCGCGGTCACGTCACGACCTCCGATTCGGGTGCCGTGGTCTCCCGGCAGAGCCGCTGCCAGACCTCGGCGATCGAGGCCCGGGGGCCGCCCACGATGACCACGGTCCAGCCGGCCGCGCGCAGCCGCCGGGCGGTCTGCCGCGGGTCGAAACCGCCGCCGTTGTCCCCGTTCCAGGCCCCGACGTCGAGCAGCAGCGCGAGGCTCCGAGTCTCTTGTGGACGGAGCTTGGTCAGCTCGGTGACCGCCGCGGTGGTCGTTTCGCCGAGGACCGCGATGAGCTCGTGGCCGCCGCCCGGATCGCGGGTGGCCACCAGGTCGCGCTGCGGCGAGCTGCGCACCGCGGCCAGCGAGTCGAGCACCGCATCATCGTCGTGCCCGCCGTCGGACGGCCCGGCGCCGCCCGCCAGCACGTGCCCGTCCTCGGTGACCAGCCGGACCTGCTGGCCGCTGCGGTGCAGGTGCAGGCAGATGCTGGCGACCGCGGAGATCGCCCACTCGACGCTGCTGCCCGCGCCGCTGCCCCGGTGCGCGGCCGACCGCCGGTCCAGCAGCACCGTGACGCCGCCGTGCCAGGGGCGTTCCTCGACGCGCACCATCAGCTCGTCGCGGCGCGCGGTGGACTTCCAGTGCACGCGCCGGATGTCGTCGCCATGCCGGTACTGCCGCACCATCGCGTCGTCCTCGCCGTGCCCGGAACGCAGGCGCGTAGTGCCGTCCTCGCCGGTGCCCAGCCCGGAACCGGCGGGCAGTCCGGTGAGCGGGAAGACCTTCGGCACGGCCACCAGGCGGCTGCGGTCGGCGAGCTCCCGCTCGAACTCGGAAAGCCCGAACGGATCGCCGATCCGGGTGCGCAGCGGCCCGATGTGGTGGATGCCGCGCAGCGTCGGCGTCACCGCGTACTCCAGGAGCGTGCCGCCGTGCCGGGGCACCGCGTCCAGCCGGAACCGCGGCCGCCCGCCGAGCGCATGCGGGGTGTTGTCCTCCAGCACCAAACCGTCGACCGGGAGCCGTCCGCTGCCGGTGACGTGCAGCTGGACGGTGGCCTCGGAGCCGACCGGGATCCGCGGCGGCACCACTTGCCGGCGGGCGGCGATGCCGAACCGGATGCGGCTGGACAGCAGCAGCGCCAGCAGCGGCAGCGCGAGCACGAACGCCGACACGCGCAGCAGATCCCGTTCGTCCAGCACGAGAGCGCAGATGCCGGCGGCCGCGCCCGCTGCCAACAGGCAGCGCCCGCGGATGGTCAGCCCGGAGAGCACGACTACCTGCGTTCGCTGTCGCTGTCGCCGCGCGGCACCGGGATCCGGTTGAGCAGCTGCCATACCAGGTCCGATGCCGAGCGGCGCGCGGCGCGCGCCTCGCTGGTCAGCACCAGCCGGTGGGCCAGCACCGGGACGGCGATGGCCTGGACGTCGTCCGGGACGACGAATTCGCGTCCGGCCAGCGCGGCCTGCGCCCGGGCGGCGCGGACCAATTGCAGGGTCGACCGGGGCGAAGCACCCAGCCGCAGCTCGGGCAGCTGGCGCGTCGCGGTGACGAGGCCGATCACGTAGCGCCGGATTTCGGTGGACAGGTGCACCCGGCGCACGGCCCGCAACAGGGCCTGCACCTCGCCGCCGTCGGCGACGGGGCGCAGGTCGCGCAGCGGATCGTGCCCGGCGTGCTCGTCCACCATCGCCAGCTCCGCCTTGGCGTCCGGGTAGCCGATGGACACGCGGGTGGTGAAGCGGTCCCGCTGCGCCTCGGGCAGCGCGTAGGTGCCCTCCATCTCGATGGGGTTCTGGGTGGCGATAACCATGAACGGGGCGCTGAGCGGGTAGGTCTCGCCGTCGACGGTGACCTGGTTCTCCTCCATGCACTCCAGCAGCGCCGACTGTGTCTTCGGCGAGGCCCGGTTGATCTCGTCGCCGACGACGATGTTGGCGAACACCGGGCCGGGCCGGAATTCGAAGGACTCGGTCTGCCGGTTGTAGATGGACACGCCGGTGATATCGCTGGGCAGCAGGTCCGGGGTGAACTGGATTCGGCTGACCGTGCAGTCGATGGACCGGGCCAGCGCCTTGGCCAGCGAGGTCTTGCCGACGCCCGGCACGTCCTCGACCAGCAGGTGGCCCTCGGCGAGCATGGTGACCAGCGCGACCCGCACCACCTCGGGCTTGCCGACCAGCACCTGCTCGATGTTGGCGGCGATGCGCTGGATGGTGCTGTGCAGTTGGTCGATGCTCGGCGTCGCGGCGTCGGCCGCGGCATCGGACAGCTGGGTTTTCGGCGTCACGCCACCTCCTGAGCGTTGCGGCGCGCGATCACCCGGTGCGGCGGCGTCGGCTCGCCGGAGCGGTCGCGCATGCAAACCTCCAAAGTCTGCGGCCGGTGGGCGGCTCTGGTGGTCCGCGCCGGCGTCCTCCGGCGAAGCGGCAGCGATCGCCTGATCGAGTCCGGCGTGCACGTGCAGTGTGCCAAACCGGGCGATGCCCGGTGGGACACCCGCATCGAACCTCGGCCGAACGCGGCGGACGGCCTCCCCACTTCGCCCCACCGCGACGGGCCGCCGGGCGCCGGGACGGGCGGGTCACGAGCATAACCGCGCACCCCGACGGGTTGATCAAGGCTGGGCCAGCCGTTCCCCCACCTCGCCGCCACGCTGTGCTACCAGCGCAAACGGTGCCAATACTGCCGGGGGAACCGTGGCAACTCGTGTTGACGGTGGAGTGAAGTGGGGTACTGTGGGGGAAGGTGGGGCAGACGGGGTCCTACCACTTCCAATGGCCACAGATGATCGCGTCCAGCGGAAGTACCGGCCCGGTCGTCGTTCAGGGAGTGGGCGCCGTCGGGGCGGGTCCGGGGCCGTCACGCAGGCGGCCTGGGCGGGGGAGGTGGACCGGGATGTTTCTCGGTACCCACCACCCGAAGCTCGACGACAAGGGGCGTCTGACGCTGCCGGCGAAGTTCCGGGAGGCATTGGCGGGGGGGTTGATGGTCACCAAGGGACAGGACCACTGCCTCTACGTCTTCCCGCGCGACGAGTTCGAGCAGATGGCGCGCAAGGTCGCCGAGGCACCGTTCACCAACGAGGCGGTCCGCGCCTACCAGCGGTACCTGTTCGCCGGCACCGACGAGCAGCAGCCCGACGGGCAGGGCCGGATCTCGATCGCGGCGGAGCTGCGGCGCTACGCGGGGCTGGCCAAGGAGTGCGTGGTCATCGGCGCGATCAACCGCCTGGAGATCTGGCACGCGGAGAGGTGGCAGAGCTACCTCGACGAACACGAGGAGAGCTATGCGAAGGCGCAGGAGGAGGTGCTGCCCGGCGTGTTCTGAGCGTTCCGCCGACCGGCGGGACGGGAGTTGACGGCAAGTGATCCGGGTTTCGTGAGGCCTCGGTCCGCTCGGCTATCGCATGCCTGGTGCATCTTCCCCGGCACCAGGACGCGACGGGCGGGCGGGGACCTGACGGGATCCGGACTACGAGGGGGCTTACCGATGATCGCCACGCGTGGTTCCGCGCGTGGCGATCGAGGTATTCGATCGCGATGTTCAATGAGAACGGGCACGCGGGAGGGAGGGACCGCCGTGGCCGAACAGCGGCATGATCGGGGCGGATCCGCCCGCGACAAGCATGTGCCAGTACTGCTCGACCGCACGCTGGAGCTGCTCGCGCCGGCGCTGTCCCGCGAGGGCGCGGTGGTCGTCGACGCCACGCTCGGCATGGGCGGGCACTCGGAGGCGATGCTCGCCGCGCACTCAGGCCTGACCCTGGTCGGCCTGGACCGGGACCCAGACGCCCTGCGGCTGGCCGGTGAGCGCCTGGCGCCGTACGCCTCCCGGATCCATCTGGTGCACGCGGTGTACGACCAGTGGGCGGAGGTGCTCGACGACCTAGGTATGTCCGAAGTGGACGGCGCGCTGTTCGACCTCGGGGTGTCCTCGCTGCAGCTGGACGAGACCGGCCGCGGCTTCGCCTACGCGCACGACGCGCCGCTGGACATGCGGATGGACCCGGGGGCGCCGCGCACCGCCGCGGACGTGCTCAACACCTACAGCGCGGACGAGCTGGCGCGGGTGTTGCGCACCTATGGCGAGGAGAAGTTCGCGGGCAAGATCGCCGCCGCGGTCGTCCGGGAACGCCAGAAGGAGCCCTTCGCCAACAGCGCCAGGCTGGTCCAGCTGCTCTACGACACGGTGCCGGCGGCGAGCCGGCGCACCGGCGGACACCCGGCCAAGCGCACGTTCCAGGCGCTGCGCATCGAGGTCAACGCAGAGCTCGACGTGCTGGACCGCGCGCTTCCGGCGGCACTGGATTCGCTGGCCGCCGGCGGCCGGATCGTCGTGATGTCCTACCACTCGCTGGAGGACCGGATGGTCAAGCGGGCCTTCACCGAGCGGGCGAAGTCGCGGACCCCGGTCGACCTGCCGGTGGAACTGCCGGGACACGGACCGGAATTCCGATTGCTCACCAGGGGCGCCGAGCTCGCCGGTGAGCAGGAGATCGAGGCCAACCCCCGGGCCGCGTCGGTGCGGCTGCGGGCTGCGGAGCGGATCGGTCGGGGGAACGCATGAGCTGCAAGGCGAGGGAGGCGAGATGACTGCACCTACACGCGTCGGCAAAGCCGCTTCGCGGACGGGTCAGGCCACCCAGAAGTCTGCGCAGAAGAGCAGCCAGAAGCCTGCGCAGAAAACCGGGCAGAAGTCTGCCCAGAAGTCCGGGCAGAAGACCGAGAAGCCGCGGACGCGGTCGGCTGCGGCTGAGCGCGCGTACGCGCGCCGCGAGGAGCGGCGGGAGCGGTCGGCGCGGGAGCCCGCCGCCAGGCGGCCGCGCCAGGTGCGGCAAGGCGTGGAGGAACGGCGTCCGGCGGCGAAGCCGAAGCCGAAGGCGAAGCAGCTGCACGAGCGGGTTTCGCTCCAGCGGTTGCCGCTGGTGGTCGTCGTGATGTCGGTGCTGGCCACCGGCTTGGCGGCGACGTTGTGGCTGTCCATCGCGGCGGTCAGCGGCAGCTACCAGCTGCAGCAGGGCGAGGAAAGCCTCAACGCGCTGGGCGAGAGCAAGGAGCGGTTGCTGCGCGAGGTCAGCTCGATGAGCTCGACGCCGGAAATCCAGCGTCGCGCCGAGGAAGCCGGCTTGCGGCCGGCACCGTCTCCGGCGCGCCTCGTCCAGCAGCCGGACGGCTCGGTGATCGTCGTCGGCGAGCCCAGGAAGGTCACCGCTGCGCAGCCTTCGGCGGACCAACCGGCCGCCCCGCCCGCGCAGGATCAGCAACCCCCGGCGGGGCAGCCTCCGGCGGAGAACCAGGCCCCGCAGCAGCCGCCGGCGGGCCAGCAGCCGGACGCGGCCGCATTGGCGGGCCAGCAGCCGGACGCGGCCGCATTGGCGGGCCAGCAGCCGGACGCGGCCGCATTGGCGGGCCAGCAGCCGGACGCGGCCGCATTGGCGGGCCGCTGATGGCCCGTGGGGCGACCAGCGGCATCAGGAGGCGCACCGCGCGGACCAATGTGGCCGGTAGCAACCGGCGGCTGCTCGTCGGCCGGTTGCTGCTGGTGATCGCGCTCGTGCTGACCGCGGGCAAGCTGATCCAGGTGCAGGGGTTCGAGGCCAGTGCGCTGTCCGAGAAGGCGCAGCGGCAGCGGGCGGCCAGCCAGGTCATCCAGGCCGAGCGCGGGTCCTTCGTGGACCGCAGCGGGAACGTGCTGGCGTTCAGCGGTGAAGCGCGGCAGCTCTTCGCCAACCCGAGGCTACTGACCAAGACCTTCGACGACGAGCACGCCAAGGATGCCTCGAAACCCACGGCGGAGCAGTACAAGAAGGAGGTCGCCCGCTACATCCCGCAGGTCACTCAGGGGAAGATCTCCGAGCAGGAAGTGCTCAACGCGCTCTTCAAAGACGTTCAGTTCATCTACTTCGGCCCGCCGATCGATCCGAGCCAGGCGCGGCTGATCACCGAGAAATACCCGCACATCGGGGCCGATTACCGGGGGACCCGCGAGTACCCGGCCGGCGACCTGGGCTCGAACATCATCGGTGCGGCGAACTGGCGGCCGGACGAGCAGAAGCTGAAGGGTCAGATGGGCCTGGAGGCCTCGTTGGATCCGCTGCTGGCCGGCACCGACGGGGCGAAGGTCGCCGACACCGCGATGGGGTCGAACCTCGTAATCCCCGGCACCGAGCGGGAGTTGAAAGCGGCGATCCCGGGCTCCGACGTGGAGTTGACGATCGACTCGGACCTGCAGTTCACGCTGCAGCGCGAACTCGCCGACTACGCCCGCCAGGCCAGGGCCCGGAGCGCGAGCGCGGTGGTGCTGGACGCCAAGACCGGCGAGATCTACGCGCTGGCCAACGACAAGACCTTCGATCCACGCGCGGGTTCGTGGGGGGAGAACCCCGGCGCCAACCCGGCAGTGACCACGCCCTACGAGCCGGGCTCGGTGAACAAGGTGATCACCGCGGCCGGGGCGATCGAGAACGGCATCGTCAAACCGGACACCGTGCTGCAGGTCCCGGGCTCCATCAAGGTCGCCGACCGGACCGTCGGGGACGCCTGGGACCACGGCCCGGTCCCGATGACCTTCACCGGCGTGCTGGGCAAGTCCTCCAACGTCGGCACCCTGATGGTCGCGCAACAGCTCGGCGAGCAGCGGTTCTACGACCTGGCCCGGAAGTTCGGGTTGGGCCAGCGGACCGGCAGCGGGCTGCCGGGGGAGAGTGCGGGCAGCCTGCCGCCACGCGAGTCCTGGTCCGGGTCGACGTTCGCGAATCTGCCGATCGGCCAAGGCCTTTCGATGACGGTGCTGCAGATGGCGGGCATGTACCAGGCGATCGCCAACGACGGGGTGCGGGTTCCACCGCGCATCATCGCCGCGGAGGTCCGGCCGGACGGCACGCGCGTGGAGCGCCCGCGCCCGGAGGGGGTGCAGGTGGTCAGCCCGGAGACGGCGCACACCGTGAAGGACATGCTGCGCGCGGTCGTGCAGAAGGCTCCGCAGCCCAACCGCGGCACCGGTCCGGATGCGGCGCTGCCGGGCTACCAGATCTCCGGCAAGACGGGAACGGCGCAGCAGATCGACCCGGACTGCCGCTGCTACAGCCAGTCGAAGTACTGGATCACCTTCGCCGGGATAGTGCCCGCGGACAACCCGCGCTTCGTGGTGGGGCTGATGCTGGACCAGCCCGCGTACGGCAGCCCCGAAGGGTCTTCGGCGGCGCCGCTGTTCCACAACATCGGCGCGTTCCTCACCCAGCGCTACCAGATCCCGCTGTCCAAGGAGCAGGCCCCGTTCCAACTCCTCCAGGCCGGCTGACGGGCGGCTGGCGGGCGGTCATCCGGCCTTGTTGACCGCAATTTCAATGGAAATTGGACCTTCGATTTCCATTGAAATTGCGGAACCATGAGCGGCGGATGGCGGGTGGTCAGCGACATGCGGCCGTGAGCGGGTCGTTCTTCCTGTTTGCTGACTGCGAAGAACCTTCAGGAAACTGCCATGCATCCGGATGGCTCGGCCCACTGACGCCTGGGAGGCAACGATGCCCCGGTACCACGTACCGGGGCATCGTCATTCAGCGGTCAAAACGACCGTTCTTCACGGCGCGAACGAACGCAGGGACATCGACCTTAAGCGTGGGACCGTTCGGGTCTTTCGAGTCCCGGATTCGGTCAAGAGTCGAGGTTAATTCGACACAGTCTCCGTTAGGGTTGCTGTGGCTACTTTTGCGCCAGCGTTGTTTGATCACTTGCACTCCAATCATCTGCAATAACTTGTGCGATAAATCGTTTCGAATCGGCAGGGCTCAGGGCGTGTCGACTGATCATCCTAATGGCCGTCCGGTACGCCTCAATGTCATCGGAGTTGGTGACGAATGCGCCAGAGCTATAATGTTCAAAGTGCACGAACGGCGGCGCATCCGCGAACTCGTAAAGAACAAATGGGCCAGCGGAGCCGGGGTGCCAACCGACACCAAGAGGAATGACTCGAATCGTAATGTTAGGCTGATCGGCCATTGTAAGTAGGTGGCGGAGTTGCTCGGTCATTACCTCGGGTGAAGCCATAGGCTCCCGCAACGCTGCTTCGCTAATCAGCGCTTCCAGTCTTACGGGGTCTCTACCGGTGAGCACTTCGCGCCGGGCGATCCGAACTGTGACCCGGCGTTCGATCTCGTGCTTGGGCAATTCATTGGCTACCGCTAGAGCACGGACGAAATCGGTAATCTGGAGCAGTCCAGGCAGGGTCATGGGTGACCATACAACTATCGACTTTGCCTCGCGCTCGCTTTCCATCGCGCCTGCCAGTTGTTCGGGCAGGCCGGGTATGCCGACGGCGAGCCAGTTGGGCTCACTCGCCCTCCGAGCAAGCGCGAGAATCCTCTCGCACTCATCCGGTGTAGCTCCTAGAGCGCCCAAAATTCGGGCCGTAAGCTCTACGCTGGGAACTTTTTTGCAATTTTCGATCTTGGACAGGTTTGATTGGTCGAAGGACAACTTGCGGCCAAGTTCGCGAATACTCATGTTTCGTTCCTGGCGAGCTTGACGCAAAGCAGCGGCTAGCGCTCTGGCGCGCGGTCCGTTGGCTGTAGGCACGCGATCCATCCTTACGTGTGATCGGATGTTGATCGCCCGATTAGGGCAATTGCGAGGTTGTGGTTACCTCACCCACTCTCAAGCCAACGCAGGTCAACCGTTGCAAACCTAGCGTACTTGTTGGGTCAACACTCTTTGGAGGATTCATGCCGGGTGAGGGCATCTTGCCAGTGCCGGAATGCCGGAATGTGGAGGGGCTTCCCGCCACGGACGTAGTGCGAGCACTCCGTTACCCGCGTCATCCGGCTATCGCCGAAGCTTTTCCGGTCACGAGGGAATCCGGTATGCCCGCGCCCACAGCCCCGGCGTATTCGCATCCGACCAGGCGAAATGTCGCCTGCGGCAACGGTTTTCAGTGTCCGGAGAGTGTCTCGACGTGGATCAGGGACGGGCGAGTCATGCTGGCGGCTCCATCGGCCGAGGTGACTCTTATGACGTCGGAAGCCGCCCGCAGGTTGGCCGACAACTTGCGTGATCACGCGGAAGCGATCGACGCCGAACGGACCGCTCTCGCGTCCATCCGGAGCTGAGACCTGCCCGGTCCGCCCCGTGGCTTCCCGGCGGGACGGGCCGGGCACATGAGGCGGGCGGCGCCGTGTCGAGACCGAGCGGTGCCCCCGAAGCGCCGCACGCCCCCTCGGGCTCCGCGCGCTGCCCGCCACCCCACCTCGCCTCACACACCGAGAGGTTGATCATGGCAACACCGCACCCGAGCACGACACCGAACCAGCAGCGCTACTTCTGGCTGCCGGTACCAGACGAGTCCAGCGACTACGGCCTGGCACGCCACGCCTTTGCCGGTACACGCCTGGACGCGGGCGCAGCCGGTGAATCGTTCTGCGGCATCACCTTCGCCTTGGCCCAACCGTCCGAAATGGACTGGATTCACGCCAAAACCTGCCAGGACTGCAACACGTTGCTGAAGCAGATGAAGGGATGTCCGACATGAAAGCGCCTCTGCGCTGGCCCGACGGCACCCCCGTCGCCCCAGGACCGGACGGCAGCCTCACGGCCGAGGACCACGTCTGGGTGTTCAACGCATCCACCCTCTGGACCCACATTGACCTACACCTCAGAGACCGAATCATCCAACGCCTTCACGAGCTGTAAGACCCGGCTCGATATCGCCGAACAATGCTTTCCACGGGGGTTCCGGGTTCCGGGTTCCGCCCAGTGTGATCGGAGCCGGTTCGGCTCGGCGAGACTTGATCCGGCACTTGCGGTCTGGCGATTTCGCGCGAAATCGCCGTTTCCCCCTCGGGCGGGGCGTCGATTTCGCGCGAAATCGCCGTTTCCCCCTCGGGCGGGGTGTCGATTTCGCGCGAAATCGCCGGGCCTGCCGCACCGGCGCTACATGGCGGGAAGAAATCTGGCCTCGTTATCGGGCTCTTCGAACTTGGTCGGGGTTGAGTGATCATCGGTGACGTTGTGTCACGGGTGGGTGATCACGGTGCGTGTGCCCTCGTCGCGCGTGCAGCTGGCTCGGGCCGGCTGCGATGCCCGGTTTCCCGATTCCGCCGTTGGGCCACTGCTGGATCGCGCGCTTCGCCTGCGCTGGATCTGAGCCGAACTCCAGCGACATGGTTTTCCTCGTTTTCCTCCTCCTGAATCGAGTTAGGGAAGTTCTACGTGATCGCCGCGCAGCCGCGACGCGGATGAAAACGAGTCGCGCTGAACGGCTTAGGCGTTGCCCGACCGGACAGGTGGCCGACCATCGGGATGCTTCCTCAGGTGGTACCGGTAGCCTGTCGCGACGTGCCTTCCGCGGTTGCGACAGCTCCACCTCGCCCGGCCCACGTCGAGCCGGTGAAGATCGAGAAGCTCGCCGATGTCATCGGCGCGCATGTGCTTCGCGCCCCAGGTCACAGCGCTGCCGCAGCGCCGGTGACCGGGGTGACCCTGCGTGCTCAACACGTGCGCCCCGGCGACCTGTTCGCCGCCCTGCCGGGCATCCGCGTGCACGGCGCCGACTTCGCGCAGCACGCGTTGGATTCCGGCGCCGTCGCCGTGCTCACCGACCAGGCCGGGATCGACCGGGCCGCGCTCATCGAGCACCCCGCCGTCCGCGAGGGCCGGGTGTCGCTGCTCGTGCACGACGATCCGCGGGGCGTGCTCGGCGCGGCCTCGGCGTTGATCTACGGCGACCCGTCGAGCCGGTTGAAGGTGCTCGGCGTGACCGGCACCTCCGGGAAGACCACCACCACCTACCTGCTGGAGTCCGCGCTGCAGGCCGCCGGGTTCGGCACCGGGCTCGTCGGCACCGTCGAGACCCGCATCGCCGGCGACCGGCTGGACAGCGCGTTCACCACGCCGGAGGCGCCGGACCTGCAGGCGCTGCTGGCCGTGATGGTCGAGCACCGGGTGACCTACGTGCCGATGGAGGTCTCCAGCCACGCGCTGGCGATGGGCCGGGTCTCCGGCACCAAGTTCGCCGTCGGCGCGTTCACCAACCTGTCCCAGGACCACCTGGACTTCCACCGCGACCTGGAGGACTACTTCCAGGCCAAGGCACTGCTGTTCGACGGCCGCGCCGAGCACGAGGTCGTCTGCATCGATACCGAGTGGGGCGGGCGGCTGGTCAAGCCGCACACCATCACGGTGTCCACCGCGGGCGACGCGACCTGGTCCGCCACCGATGTGCGGGCGTACCCCACCGGGGAGCAGACCTTCACCGCGCACGGGCCCGACGACCTGGAGATGCACGTCCGGCTGCGGCTGCCCGGGCCGTTCAACGTCGCAAACGCACTGCTCGCGATCGGGGTCCTGCACGCCGCTGGGGTGCCCACCTGGGCGATCGAGCGCGGGCTCGCGGAGGTCGACGTGCCGGGCCGCATGGAGCGTGTCGCGCTCGGGCAGGAATTCACCGCCGTGGTGGACTACTCGCACAAGCCCGGAGCGGTGGCCGCGGTGCTCGACGCGGCCCGCGCGCAGGTCGACGGCAAGGTGATCGTCGTTCTCGGTTGCGGAGGCGACCGGGACGTCGCGAAGCGGCCGTTGATGGGCGAGGCGGCCGCCCGCCGGGCCGAGCTGCTGATCGTCACCGACGACAATCCGCGCAGCGAGGACCCGGTCGGCATCCGGGCGGCCATGCTGGCCGGCGCGCAGGAGGTGCCGGCCGACCAGCGCGGCGAGGTGATCGAGATCGGCGACCGCCGTGCGGCCATCGCCGCCGCGGTCGAACGGGCCGAGCCGGGCGACATCGTCGTCGTCGCGGGCAAGGGCCACGAGACGGGGCAGGAGGTGGCGGGTGTGGTGCACCCCTTCTCCGACCGGGAGGAACTCGCCGCCGCGCTGCGTCTATGTTTGGGCCAAAGGTCCAGGGAGCCAGAGGAAACCGATGTTCGTCGGGGGCAGGGCGACGAGGAGGCAAGTTGATCCGGCTCAGCCTCGCCGACATCGCGGAAGCGGTGGGTGGCAGGCTTCATCGTGCGGAAAGCTCGGAGATCGTAAGCGCGGGTGTCGAGTTCGACTCGCGCAAGATCGAACCCGGCGGGCTGTTCGTGGCCGTGCCCGGGGAACGGGTCGACGGGCATGACTTCGCGGCGCAGGCCGTCGCGAATGGTGCGGTGGGCGTTCTCGCCGCGCGGGAGGTCGACGCCCCGGCAGTGATCGTGCCGCCGGTGAGCGGCGACGGGGCGGGCGCGCTGGCGCTGGCCGGCGACGTGGACGGCTCCGGCGCTGCGGTGCTGGCCGGGCTGGCGAAGCTGGCCCGCCACGTGGTCGACCGGCTGCCGCAGCTCACCGTGGTAGGCGTGACCGGCTCGTCGGGCAAGACGTCCACGAAGGACCTGATCGCGCAGCTGCTGAAACCGATGGGGCCGACGGTCGCGCCGCCCGGCTCGTTCAACAACGAGCTCGGCCACCCGTGGACCGTGCTGCGCGCCGACGAGGGCACCCGGCACCTGGTGCTGGAGCTGTCCGCGCGCGGCGTCGGGCACATCGCGAACCTGTGCGAGGTGGCTCCGCCGCGCATCGGCGCGGTGCTCAACGTCGGCCACGCGCACCTCGGCGAGTTCGGCTCGCAGGAGGCGGTGGCGCAGGCCAAGGGCGAACTGGTCGAGGCGCTGCCCGCCGACGGCGTGGCGGTGCTCAACGCCGACGACCCGCTGGTCGCGGCGATGGCCGACCGGACGAAGGCCCGCGTGGTCTTCGTCGGGGAAAGCCCCGGCGCGCAGGTGCGCGCGGCGGACATCGAGGTCGACGAGCTGGCGCGACCGACGTTCACGCTGGTCACCGCGCAGGGCGAGGCCCGGGTGACGCTGCCGCTTTTCGGCGAGCACCACGTGGGCAACGCGCTGACCGCGGCCGCCATCGCGCTGGAGCTCGGCGCGACCGTCGAGCAGGTGGCCGAGCGGCTCGGCTCGGTGCGCCGGGTGTCCGCGCGGCGCATGGAGGTCAGCGAGACACCGGGCGGCGTCACGGTCGTCGACGACGCCTACAACGCCAACCCGGAATCGGTCCGGGCGGCGCTGAAGACGCTGGCCGCGATGACCCGCGGGCGCCCGGGCCGGGCGTGGGCGGTGCTGGGGCCGATGGCCGAACTCGGCGAGTTGGATGTAGAAGCGCACGACGAGATCGGGCGGCTGGCCGTCCGCCTGAACATCGACCGGCTGGTGGTGGTCGGCGAACAGGCCCGGGCGATGCACCAGGCGGCATCGCTGGAAGGGTCGTGGGGAGAGGAGTCGGTTCTGGTGCCGGACATCGATGCGGCCGTCGCGCTGCTGCGCGCCGAGCTGCGTCCCGGTGACGTGGTGCTCGCCAAGGCGTCGAACTCCGCCGGGCTGTGGCGGGTCGCCGAAGCCCTGCTGGCCGAGGGAGATTCAGGGGGGCGCAAGCCGTGAAACCAATCCTGGTGGCGGCCGCCGTGTCGCTCGTTGTTTCGATCCTCTTCACCCCGTACCTGATCCGGGTGTTCTCCAGGCAGGGCTTCGGCCAGGAGATCCGGGAAGAGGTGCAGAGCCAGCACGCCGCCAAGCGCGGCACCCCGACCATGGGTGGCGTGGCGATCCTGGTGGCCATGTGGGTCGGCTACCTGGTGAGCCACCTGATGGGCGGCGACCCGATGACCGCGTCCGGATTGCTGGTGCTCGGCCTGACCACGGCCCTGGGCATCGTCGGGTTCCTGGACGACTTCATCAAGATCCGCAAGCAGCGCAACCTCGGGTTGAACAAGACGGCGAAGCTGGTCGGCCAGCTGATCGCCTCGGTGCTGTTCGCGATCCTGGCGATCCAGTTCGCCAACAAGCACGGCGTCACACCCGCGTCGGTGGAACTGTCGTTCCTGCGCGACATCTCGGTGATCTCCTTCGGCGTGATCGGGTTTGTGATCTTCGCCTACGTGGCGATCAGCGGCTGGTCGAACGCGGTCAACTTCACCGACGGCATGGACGGCCTGGCGGGCGGCACCGCGGCGATGGTGCTGGCGACCTACGTGCTGATCTCGTTCTGGCAGCTGCGCAACGACTGCTTCGGGGAGGCCGGCCCGACGGCGGGCTGCTACACGGTGCGGGACCCGCTGGACATCGCGGTGGTCGCCGCGGCGGCGATGGCGGCCTGTGTCGGCTTCCTGTGGTGGAACGCGGCGCCCGCGAAGATCTTCATGGGCGACACCGGTTCGCTGGCGCTGGGCGGCCTGCTGGCCGGGCTTTCGATGGTCACCCGCACCGAGCTGCTGATGATCGTCATCGGCGGTGTGTTCGTGGTCGAGGCGCTGTCGGTGGTGCTGCAGATCGTGGTGTTCCGCTCCACCAGGCGGCGGCTGTTCCGGATGGCGCCGTTCCACCACCACTTCGAGCTCGCCGGGTGGGCGGAAACCACGGTGATCATCCGGTTCTGGGTGCTGGCCGGGATCAGCTGCATGTTCGGCGTGGGCCTGTTCTACGCGGACTGGCTGGCGCTGGCCAATCCCTGAGAGCCTGTCGGCGAATGCCGTCCGCGCCTTTGGAAGCGGCGTAGCCGCTTGCATTCACCTTGCCAAGACGACCATCGGCGGGTTCTGAGAGGTTTTCTGGTGAGGACGGCCCCTCCGCCGTGTATTGGACATACATCAGGAGGGGCACCCGCAGTCCAGGGAACCTCTCTCAGGTTCCGCTAAGCGACCACCCACCCAGACCATTCACCAACAGGCTCTGAGAGGCTGTCTCCGTCGGTGGGCTAAGCGGCTGGCGCCGCTTCAAAGGCGAAGACCAAGACCAGATTCGACGCCGGTGCCGTTGCAGGCGTTTCCGATCCGCGCGGCGGTGACGCGCGGCGGACGAGGAGACTAGGGAGACGACTCGGTGGCAGGGCGGTTCGAGGGGCGGAACGTGCTGGTGGCCGGTGCCGGGGTGTCCGGCCGCTCGGCCGCCGAGGCGCTGCTTGCGGTGGGTGCGGCGGTCACCGTCACCGACGCCGCCGCCGACCGGCTGGCCGCGCTGGCGTCGCTGCAGGCGCAGGGCGCGGAGCTGGTCACCGGGCTCAGCGAGCCGCCGGCGGGCACCGACCTGATCGTCACCAGCCCCGGCTGGCGGCCGGATTCGCCGCTGCTGGCGGCGTCGGTCGCGGCCGGGGTCGAGGTGATCGGGGAGGTCGAGCTCGCCTGGCGGCTGGACCAGGAGAAGGCGACGCCCGCCACGGTGGCGATGGGCCGGCGAACAGCGCCGGCTACCTGGCTGACGGTCACCGGCACCAACGGCAAGACGACCACGGTCAGCATGCTGGAGTCGATCCTGCGCGCCGCCGGGGTCGACGTGGTGGCCTGCGGCAACGTCGGGCTTCCGGTGGTCGACGCGGTCCGCGCCGGGCACGAGGTGCTCGCCGTGGAGCTGTCCAGCTTCCAGCTCCACTGGTCGGACTCCGTGGCGGCGTTCGCCGCCGTCGTCCTGAACCTCGCCGCGGACCACCTGGACTGGCACGGCTCCCTCGCCGCCTACGGCGACGCCAAGGCGAAGGTCTACTCCGGCAACTCCGTCGCCGTCGCCAACGCCGACGACGCGTGGTCGACCCGGCTGTCCGCCGCTGCCGCGGCGGACGCCAGGAGGGTCTCCTTCACGCTGGGCGCTCCGCGGGAGGGCCAGCTCGGCGTCGAGGACGCCTCGCTGGTGGATCGCGCCTTCGGCGACGGCGTGGTGCTCGCATCGCTCGCGGACGTGCATCCGGCGGGCCCGCACAACGTGGCGAACGCGCTGGCCGCGGCGGCGTTGGCGCGGGCCCACGGCGTCGCGCCGGCGGCGGTGGCCGAGGGGCTGCGCGCGTTCGAGCCGGGGGCGCACCGGTCGGTGCCGGTGGCCGAGGCCGCCGGTGTGTCCTATGTGGATGATTCGAAGGCGACGAACCCGCACGCGGCGGACGCGGCGTTGCGCGCGCACCCGAGAGTGGTGTGGATCGCGGGCGGCCTGCTCAAGGGCGCCGAGGTCGACGACCTGGTCGCGGCCAACGCCGATCGGCTGGCGGCAGTGGTGCTGATCGGGCGCGATCGGGACCGGTTCGCGGCCGCTCTGGCCCGACACGCCCCGGATGTGCCGGTCCGCGAGGTCGCGGCAGGAGACGATGCGGGCATGCTGGAAGCTGTTCGCGTGGCCAACGGGTTCGCGCGGCCCGGTTCGGTGGTGCTGCTCGCCCCGGCCGCCGCGTCGATGGACATGTTCACCGATTACGCCCACCGGGGCCGGGCCTTCGCCGACGCGGTGCGCGCGGTGCTGGCGGACGCTACGGCTGCCACGCACGGCGGGTGATCCGCAGTGACCGCCGCGACCAAGCCCGCGCCCAAGCGCGCTGCGAGGAAGCGCGCGGGCTTGGGCGTGCTGTCGCCGCTGACCGCCTGGTTGACCCGGCCGCTGGCGTCGTTCCACCTGCTGCTGGCGGTCTTCGGCCTGCTGACGATCTTCGGCCTGGTGATGGTGCTCTCGGCCTCCAGCGTCGACGCGTTCAACAAGAACGGCTCGTCCTACAGCGTGTTCAGCAAGCAGGTGATGTACTGCCTGGCCGGGCTGGGGGTGTTCTACGCCGCGCTGCGGATACCGGTCCGGCTGATGCGCCGGTACAGCCTGATCCTGCTGACTATCTGCCTGGGGCTGCTGGTGGCGGTGCTGACCCCGCTCGGCGCCAACATCAACGGGGCGAAGAGCTGGTTCATGGTCGCCGGGGTGTCCTTTCAGCCGGTGGAGTTCGCCAAGATCGCCTTCGCGCTGTGGGGCGCGCACGTGCTGGTCACCAAGCGCGGCCTGATGACGCAGTACCGGCACCTGCTGGTGCCGGTGGTGCCGGCCGCGCTGCTGATGTTCACGCTGGTGATGATGCAGCCGGACCTGGGCTCGACGATCACGCTGTTCATCGTGCTGCTGGCGCTGCTGTGGTTCGCGGGCGCGCCGCTGCGGTTGTTCGTGGTGATGCTGCTGGGCGCGGTGACCGGCGGCGTGGCGCTGGCGATGGTCGCCGACTACCGGATGGCGCGGTTGACCTCGTTCCTGGATCCGCTCGGTGACCCGTCCGGTTCCGGTTACCAGGCTCGGCAGTCGTTGTTCGCGCTGGCCGACGGCGGGCTGTTCGGCCGCGGGCTGGGGCAGGGCTGGTCGAAGTGGCAGTACCTGCCCAACGTGCACAACGACTTCATCTTCGCGGTGATCGGCGAGGAGCTCGGGTTCGTCGGCTGCGCGATCGTGCTGATGCTCTTCGCCACCACCGCCTACGTGGGCATGCGCATCGCGTTCCGCAACACCGACCCGTACATCCGGCTGGTGTCGGCGACGTTGACCGTGTGGCTGGTGGGGCAGGCGATCATCAACGTCGGCTACGTCGTGGGCCTGCTGCCCACCACCGGGCTGCCGCTGCCGCTGATCTCCTCCGGAGGATCGTCGGTGGTCACTACGATGCTGGTGTTCGGCCTGCTCGCGAACTTCGCCCGGCACGAGCCCGAGGCGATCGCCGCGCTACGGTCTTTGGGACCAGGTCGGGTCGGCAAGCTGCTGCGGCTGCCGACCCCGGCGCCGTACCGGCCACCGGCCAAGCGGCGTCCGGCACGACCGACCCCACGAAGCCGGCCCGGCGCGAAGAGCTCCGGGGCGGCGGCAACTCGCCGGGGAGGCGGGAGCACGCGGGCGCGTGGTACGCGCAGCGGGCCCGGATCCCGGGCGCAGACACGAGGAGGACACCGTTGAGCGGGGACCAGACGGTCCGCATCGACCAGGCCGCGATGGCCGACCCTCGGGGTGCCGCCGTGGGCCGGCGGCCGCTGTCGGTGGTCGTCGCCGGGGGCGGCACCGCCGGGCACATCGAGCCCGCGCTGGCGCTGGCCGACGCGGTGCGCCGACTGCGGCCGGACGCCCGGGTGACCGCGCTGGGCACCGAGCGGGGCCTGGAGAACCGGCTGGTGCCGGCCCGCGGCTATCCGCTGGAGCTCATCCCGCCGGTGCCGATGCCGCGCAAGCCCAACATCGACCTGCTGAAGCTGCCGCTGAAGGTGCGGAATTCGGTGAAGCAGACCCGCGAGGTGCTGGAACGCGTCGGCGCGGACGTGGTGATCGGTTTCGGCGGCTACGTCTCGCTGCCCGCCTACCTCGCCGCGCGCGGCCGCGTGCCGATCGTGGTGCACGAGGCGAACGCGCGCGCCGGGCTGGCGAACAAGGTCGGCGCGAAGTTCGCGGAACGCGTGCTGGCGGCGACCCCGGACAGCGGCCTGGCCGGGGCGCAGACCATTGGCATCCCGCTGCGCGAGTCGATCACCCGGCTGGACCGCTGGGCGCTGCGGATGCAGGCCCGCCAGCACTTCGGGCTGCACCCGCACGCCCCGACGATCCTGGTGTTCGGCGGCTCGCAGGGCGCTCGCACCCTGAACACCGCGTTCTCCGGCGCGGCGGAAGCGCTGGGGCGCGCCGGGATCGGCGTGCTGCACGCGCACGGACCGAAGAACACCATTGCGGTGCAACAGGTTCCGGGCGCACCGGCGTACACGGCCGTGCCGTACCTGGAGCGGATGGACCTGGCTTACGCGGCGGCGGACCTGGTGGTGTGCCGGTCCGGCGCGATGACCGTCGCCGAGGTCTCGGCCGTGGGGCTGCCCGCGGTGTTCGTGCCGCTGCCGCACGGCAACGGCGAGCAGGCCCTCAACGCGCAGCCGGTGGTCTCCGCCGGTGGCGCGCGGCTGGTGGCGGACGCGGACCTGACCACGCAGCGGGTCATCGACGAGGCGCTGCCGCTGGCGCTGGACGCCCAGCGGTTGCAGGAGATGAGCCGGGCGACGCTGGGCAGTGGCCACCGCGAGGCGGACCAGGTATTGGCGCAGATCGTGCTGGAGGTTGCCGGACGATGACCGGACCGTCCCCCACAAACTTCGACACCACAAACTTCGACACCGCGGACTTCGACGCCGTGCTGGCGCGGGTGCACCTGGTCGGCATCGGCGGGGCCGGGATGAGCGGCATCGCCCGCATCCTGCTGGCCCGCGGGCAGCAGGTGTCCGGCTCGGACGCCCGCGACTCGCGCACCGTGCTGGCGCTGCGAGCGCAGGGCGCGCACATCGGCATCGGCCACCAGGCGGAGAACCTCGACCAGTTCGACGCGGACCCGACGGCGGTCGTGGTGTCCACGGCGATCAAGCCGGACAACGCCGAGCTGGTCGAGGCGCAGCGGCGGGGGATCACCGTGCTGCGCCGGGCCGAGGCACTGGCCGCGCTGATGGCCGGGCACCGGGTGGCCTGCGTGGCGGGCACCCACGGCAAGACGTCCACGACGTCGATGCTGACCGTGGCGTTGCAGCACTGCCGGTTCGACCCGTCCTTCGCGATCGGCGGCGACCTCAACGAATCGGGCGCGAACGCGCACCATGGCGACGGCAGCATCTTCGTCGCGGAAGCCGATGAGAGCGACGGCTCGTTCCTGGTGTTCGCGCCGTCGGTGGCGGTGGTTACCAACGTCGAGCCGGACCACCTGGACCACCACGGCACCGCCGAGGCGTACGTCGCGGTGTTCGACGAGTTCGTGCGGCGGATCGAGCCGGACGGGGTGCTGATCGCCTGCGCCGACGACCTGGGCGCTGCCGAGCTGGCGGACCGGGCGGAGAAGTCCGGCGTCCGGGTGCGGCGCTACGGGAAGTCGGTCACCGGAGACGCCGACGCGCGGCTGGTCGGCTACCGGCCCGAGCACGGTTCCGGCGTCGCGACCGTGCAACTCGGCGGCAAGACCATCGACGTGCAGGTTTCGGTGCCGGGCGAGCACATGGCCGGCAACGCCGTCGCGGCGCTGCTGGCCGGGTTGGAACTCGGCGCTCCCCTCGACGGCCTGCTCGAGGGGCTTGCCGCCTTCGGCGGGGTCCGGCGGCGGTTCGAGTTCAAGGGCCGCGCCGACGGCGTCCGCGTCTACGACGACTACGCCCACCACCCCACCGAGGTGGAGGCGCAGCTGCGGGCGGCCCGGCCGGTGGTCGGCGACGGCCGGCTGATCGTGGTGTTCCAGCCGCACCTGTTCTCCCGCACGGCGGCGTTCGCGAGCGAGTTCGCGACGGCGCTGGGCCTGGCCGACGAGGTCGTCGTGCTGGACGTCTACGGCGCGCGGGAGGACCCGCAGCCCGGCGTCACCGGCGAGCTGATCGCCGGCGAAGTTCCGCTGCCGAGCGGGAAGGTGCACTACGAGCCGTCATTCACGGCGGCCGGGCCGCTGGTCGCGGGCCTGGCGCGGCCCGGTGACCTGGTGCTGACGATGGGGGCCGGGGACGTGACCATGCTCGGCCCGGAGATCCTCCGCGAGATCGACTGCGACACCGCGGAGGAGCAGGGGTGACCCCCACGCGCCGCCCCGCAACGGAGCGTCCCGGGCTGCGCAGCACCCGGGGCCGCCCGGTGCGGGGCGGCGCGACGGCGCCGCCGAAGTGGCGCCGCTGGGCGCTCCCTGCCGTGCTGGCCGCGGTGACCGTGGTGGCGCTCCTGCTGTACTTCACGCCCCTGCTGGGCGTCCGGACGGTGCAGGTCGCCGGCAACGCGACGCTCGGCCGGGAACAGGTGGTGCAGGCGGCGGGCATCGAGCCGGGCACGCCGATGCTGCAGGTCGACGTCGATGAGATCCGCAGCCGCCTGCAGGCCTTGCCGGAGATCGCGGCGGCGCAGGTGTCGCTGAGCTGGCCGTCGACGGTGCAGGTCGAGGTGACCGAGCGGGTGCCGGTGGCGTTCATGGTGGCCCGCAACGGGATACGGCTCGTCGACGCCGGCGGCGTGCCGTTCGAGGCGGTCCCGGAACGCCCGGCAGACCTGCCGGAACTCCAGGTGCAGGCGGCGTCGCAAGACGACGCGGCGACCAAGGCGGCGATGACGGTCCTGATGGCCCTCTCGCAGCCGGTCCGCGCGGAGGTCACGGCGGTGATCGCGGCGCGGCCGAACGAGGTCCGCCTGCTGCTGACGGGCGACCGCGAGGTCGACTGGGGTTCGCTGGAGGAAACCCCCCGGAAGGCGGCGATCCTCCCACCCCTGCTCACCCGCCCGGGCAAGGTCTACGACGTGACCACCCCAGCCCTCCCGACGGTGGCCTGAGCAGCCGGTAGTCCGAAGTGGACTGAACACCCTTCGAAAGCCGTGCCGGAGATGTCGGTCCGGCGGGTGCCGTACGAGTTCCCAGGTCAGTTGCGGCCCTACAATGACTCTATTTCACACTCCGCGCTCTCATGGATCGGGTGCGGATGCGGGTCAAGGACAAACACGTACTGGCGCCGGTGAAAGCATTCCTCAAAGCCAGAATTCTGACCGAGTTCGAGCCAGTTGAGCAGCTCGGGGTCTTGGTTGCATTCGGCCAGGTCGGCGGTGACGAGGTCGGCGTAGACGTGCTCCAGCACCGCCTTCGTCAGCTGGTTAGTGTTGTGTCCAGCTTCATCACCGCGTCCTTCCACAGCTCGGCCAGGAGAGCGGGTTCGAATGTCCCGCCGTGTGTGAGCACTGACATCGTCGTTGTGCCTCGATAAGACGTCAGCAACGTGAAGCAACTGCCACCGGGTGGCAGCCACGGCAGTGGAATCGCCTCTTCGAAGGGGCGGCCGTTCCAGGTTAGCTGACCTGGAATGCGTAGACCTGAGACCGCGAAGCCCGATCGGAGTGGGTGCGCGACACGCAGGTGCGCCCAGTCGCCGGCCCGCTCCGCCTGGCCCGCGTCTACGACGCGCCAGAACCGCTTCCAGCGGTCGAGGCGTTTCCTGCTGGTGGACTTGATGGCGGCGTCCAGCGCGTCGACCGGTGAAGCGGCGCCGGATTGCAACACGTCGACGTTAGCCCGCCCCTGAGGCACTCATGTCTTGCCGAGCACGATCGCGGTCCGCAACGACGCCGCAGCGGGAACGGCGGCAAGTTTTTCCCACGGCGCAGTGTCCGCTACGACGTGGCGTGCCGCGCATCGGGCGAGAACATGTTGCCATTCGTGCACGCTGGCGAACGGCTCCAGTGGCAGTACGACCCCACCTGCCAACAGCGTGCCGTGGTAGGCGCCGATGAACTCGGCGCTGTTGTCGCACACCAACGCGACCACTTCGCTAGGGGTATGCACGCGCCGCACCAAAGCTGCCGCGAAACGGTGGACCGCATCACGAAGCTCCGCATATTTGTAGGCGCGCCCGGTTCGATGCTCCACAAACGCTGTCTGGTCCGATAGTGAGGCAGTCCAGACCGAATCCGAGAGGTTGCGCGTCCACTGCGCGACTGCGACTACGTGCTCATGATAATTCGGTTCGTTTGCGTGCCACGATGAGACCGTCGGCAATCGGAAGCATGACCGACTCGACGCGGTCATCCGCCCGAACGTGGCTGTTGAACTCGTCGATGGCCTTCGCGTTGCCAGTCGGGAAGTCGTCCGCCGCCTCGCCGTAGTAGAACGTGTTGTCGGCGAGTAGCAGGCCGCCGGGTCGCATGCGTGGCACGAGGAGCTCCCAGTACTGCTGGTAGCTCACCTTGTCAGCGTCGATGAAGACCATGTCGATGTGCTCGGTCTTCGGCATCGCCCTCAGCGTGTCCGCGGCTTGTCCGAGCCGGACCTCGATCCGGTCGGCGACACCCTCCTTTTCCCAGGCCTGCTGGGCGATCTCGGTCCACTCGCTGGATACGTCGCAGGTGACGATCTGCCCGCCGGCTCCCAATCCCCGAGCCATGGCCAGCGTGGAGTAGCCGGTGAAAGTGCCGATCTCCACGATCCGGCGGGCGCCGGTGAGCTGGACGAGCAGGGTGAGCAGCACACCCTGCTCGTGTGGGATCTGCATCTCCGCAGATGCGCCGAGCGCGTTCGTCTGGTCGATGAGCCACTGCTGGGCCTGCGTGGGGGGTTCGGTTTGGCGCAATAGATATTCGTACCGTCGTTGGTTCATCACGATGGTCTTTAGCTCGGGCGATTGCAGGTCAGTCATGGGAGGAGCCTTCCGAGGAAGTTGGACGTGACGAGGTTCCAGAGGTTCATGGAGCTATCGGTCACGCTTCGAGCGACCGCGTCGATCTCGGCGGGGCGGGCCCCGGCCCAGTCGGTGGGAACGACCAGCGGCGTGCTACTCAGGTCGTCGAGCACCACCATGCAAAGGCGCAGCAACTGCATGGCGAACCCCTGGCGGCAGATCTCCGTGCGCCGCACGTGGAAGTAGGCATCATATAGATCGCGCCTTTGATCCGTGACGATGTCGGCCTCCTGGCTCGCCATGCGCAACAGCGACTCCCCGCCACGGGCGAGCCGGTGCGCTACCGCCATGTGCACCACCAGGTTCGCCTTGCTCGCCGCGGTGAGTGGCGCGGTCGCGTGCGCCGGGTGCTGCTTCCTGACCTCGCGCAGCAACGCGGGCACGAGATCGTAGTCGCGTGCCCAGCGTCCGCTGAAAGCGCTTTCGGCCGCGGCCATCTCCGGCCTGATGGTGCGGTCGTACACATCAACCGAGCAGCTTCCTGCGTACAGCAACAGAAGCGAGTAGACGTCGTACGTCAGTGCCGCACCGCGAATCAGCTCCGAGGAGGGCCGTCGCTGCCTGGTCAGCTCTTTCAAGCAGTCGGCGAGGACTCGCCATACACAGAAGGTTGTCTGGTGCCCGATCCACCAGCGGTACCTCGCCAGCGCACACTCGTCGCCCACCGGTGACGGTCCCCAGCCTGGGGGCGGGTGCACGTCGCAGTCGACGGAGGCGAAGCCGACGTCGGGATAAGGAAGCCGGAGGATTTCAAGGCCTTGCACGCCCTGGCCAAAGGCAGAGACGCGGGCCAGCTCACCAACGGAGGTCATTCAGTTCACCTGAGTCCGGTTTTCTAGCTCGTCCGCGAACTCGTCGAGCACTTCGGCGGCGCGCAAGACATCCGCGCGCAGCGGGCGGTCCGGTTCGATGGCCGGAACGGCCTCGATCAGCCGGTCGAGCAAGTTGACGCATGCCGGGGCGGTCGGCGCCCGGCCTACGTGGACGGCCTGTCGCAACGCCACGGCTAGCGAACCATGCAGCCACCGCAAGGATTCCGCCTGATCAAGCGCGCTCAGTGCGGCTTGAGTGCCGAAAGGCACGACGTCCTGGTTGTGCAGATTCGTCGGCACGCTCTGCATTGACGCAGGCGTGCAAGTGCGGCGCATGTGCACGACGGTCGACGTGGCAACCAGCTGAACGCCCTGCACCCCGTGCTGCTCGCCGGGTGTCGTCGCAAGCATTGGGGGCAGACCTCCGTTGCGGTGCGGATCGACCATCAGATCCAGCTGCCGCTCAGCGAGGTTCGCGATCTGCACTGTCACGAGCGACAACAGATCCGCCGCGAACGCGACCGGCTGACCGAAGAAGTTGCCGCCGTGGACAACTTCGCCGTGCTCCGGAAAGAACAGCGGGTTGTCGCTGATACCGTTCAGATCCGTCCGCACAACCTGGTCCGCATGAGCGATCGAGGCCGCAGCGGCGCCGAGCAGTTGCGGCACGCACCGGATGCTGTACGGCTCCTGCAGACCACGGTCACCGGTTGGCACGGTGCCCTGCAAGAGGTTACGCATGTGCTGCGCGACCTCAGCGGCTCCTGGATGCGCGAATGCGCCCATCAGGTGAGGCGAGAGGTAACCGGTGGCGCATCCCAGCACGTCCGCCATCACCGCCGACAACGTCCACGCGACGACGTGAGATCGCCGGATTGAGGCAAGTGCCAACCCGGCCGCCGCAGCCGTGAGCGACGTACCGTTTACTAGGCCTAGCGCGTCCCGTCCGTCCAGCTCCAAGGCTGGCAACCCACTTTCGGCCAAAGCTTGCCCCGCAGGCATCCGCTGCCCTCGGTGATAGGCGGCGCCGATGCCGCGCAACGCTTGTACGGCATGGGCGAGCGGGACGAGGTCACCACTCGCGCCGACCGAACCGATTCGCGGCACGGCGGGGGAAAATTCGGTGCGCAACATCGCCGCGAGTGCTTCCAACACGGTGTAGGAAACACCCGAGCGTCCTTGTGCGAGCGATCGCAGCCTGATCAGCAGCGCTGCTCGTACCACTGCGGGCTTCAGGTCGTCTCCTTGCCCGGTGCTCAGATGGCTGAGCGTGTTCTCGCACTGGTCAGCGGAGTTGACGCGTCCGCTGAAATCCACCAGCGGTCCGAATCCTGTAGTCGCTCCGTAAACCGCCTGACCTTCGGCCAATGACTGCATCATGAAGGCCCTGCAGGCGAGGACGCGGTCTCTTGTTACCTCATCGATTCGGATGTTTAGCGGCTGTGCAGCCGACGCCAACATTTCCGGAGTTAGTTCTCCCGAGACGTCGACGATCGGGGTTGACAGCGCACTGGTCCCGGCCAGCATGAAAGACCTCCACATTGCGAACGAGACCCAAGGATAAGATTCGGCGAGCGCCGACCAATCGCTACGGGGTCAAGAGATTCGGATCAGTGCTTTGATGGCGGTGCGATTGTCCATCTGGCGGTATGCCTCCGGCACGGCTTCCAGGCCAACGGTGAGATCGAACACCGGCGAGGCGTCGATGCGGCCGTCCAGCACCCGGTCGATCAGCCATGGGATGATGACGCGGGCGGGCGCCAGACCACCCGTAATCTTGAGGTTGCGCAGGAAGACCATCCGATGAGTAGTGGACTTCGGCAACTCGGTGTGGCGGGCGAGCACAGTCAGTGATACCGGTTCTTCGTAGGCGCCGAACGCCTGCAGCACGGCTGACACCTTCATGGCGGCGGCGCGACCCTCCCGGGATTATGTAGTGAGCGCCCGATGAACCTTGAAGAAGCCTTCGATCTCGTCCGCGATCCGGTCGAAATGCTCTGCCTTCAGGTCGTCTTGGACGTTTCGGTGTTTGGGCGTGCATGGGATCACCGATACCGTAATTTGCAGTACTGTGTCGCGATAGGACCAACGTCAAGTAGGCAACGATGTCCATCGATACATTGGAGGCTGCCTGAAAGGACAGCTTCCAATGTCCTTCTTGCGCTGGTCCAGGCGTCCCAAGCAGGTGTCGCACGTGCCGCTGGAAGGCAGCAGCAGTCAATACTCCAACTCCAGATCCAACCTGCGCTTAGCAGGCATTTATCTTGTTTGGTGGTGATCTGTCCGTTTCGGGCGTGCTGAGCCGTTCGCAAGCGCAACACGCGCTCGCAGTGCTCGACCGCGCACTGCAGGAGTGGTGAGCGGCCAGGTGGTGAGCACGTTGGGCTAACGTGTGGATGTGTTCAGGGTCAGCGGCGAGGCGCCGGAGCCGGTCCTCTCGGGCAAGCTCAGCGGACCAGGCGGCTGCCGCGGTTCGTCGAACGCCGCCCCGCTCCGCGACGCCGGTGGACATCTGGGAGGCCAGTGGACATCCGGGAGGCCAGTGGACATCCGGGAGGCCGAGGAGTTCCTGCGGCTGTTCCACGCCGAGAACCGCGTGCAGCACCTGAAGCACCGGCGTGAGGCCGTAGCTCGGCACCGGATGGACGGCCGCACACCGCTCGGAACACTGTGGACGGTCGTGTGTCGGCGATGGGCCGACGAGCTGACCTGACCGGGGATTTCCGCAATTTCAATGGAAATCAGAGCTCCGATTTCCATTGAAATTGAGTTCTTGTGACTGATCCGTGGGTGGTTTGAGCTGGTTTTTGGGTCCGGAGACGGGGGCACGCCGTTGCTTCGTCTAGTTTCTGGCTTGTCCAGGGTCAGGAACCGACGAGTGGAGAATGGCGTGCCGAAGGCCGGTTTATGGCGTGCCGTGGCGGGCGTCGTCGGTGGCGGGCGCTGGATCTCGCGACCACTCGGGTGTTTGGACCGGAACTAACACTCACGACGGGTGTCCATCCGGTCGTGAGTGGTGATGCCGGTTCTTACCGGAGTTGTCACTCACGAGGGGGGTTCGTCGGGTCGTGAGTGGTGATGCCGCGTGTGCGGCGGGCAGTCGTCGGCTCGCCGTAGGGTTGGGGAGTGCGAGCGTCGCGGTTGGTTTCGTTGCTGTGCTTGTTGCAGGTCCGGGAGGTCATGACCGGGCCGGAGCTGGCCCGGGAACTGGAGGTTTCCGAGCGGACCGTGGCCCGCGACGTGCTCGCGCTGGCCGCCGCCGGGGTTCCGGTGTACGCCGAGCGCGGGCGGACCGGCGGATACCGGCTGCTCGGGGGCTACCGCGCGAAGCTGACCGGGCTCCACCAGGCCGAAGCCGAGGCGTTGTTCCTGGCGGGCGTGCCGGGCCTGGCGATCGACATGGGCCTCGGCGAAGCCGTTACCGCCGCGCGGCTCAAGGCCTCGGCGGCGTTGGCCCCGCCGTTCCGCGATGCGCCGCAACGGGTGGGGCAGCGGTTCCACCTGGATGCGCCCCGCTGGTTCCGCGAGGCCGAAACCCCTGCGGTGCTGCCGGAGCTGAGCCGCGCGGTGTGGCGCGACCGCAAGGTCGTCGCCCGGTACCGGCGCCGCGACCGGGAAGTGCGGCGCGAGCTGGAACCGCACGGGCTCGTGCTCAAGGCCGGTGTCTGGTACCTGGCGGCCCGCTGTGACCAGCGGTTCCTGACCTACCGGGTCGACCGCTTCAGCCACGTCGAGGTCGCCGACGAGGAATTCACCCGCGACGAGACCTTCGACCTCCCGGCCTTCTGGGAGGAGAAGTCGGACGAGTTCAACCGCTCCTTGCTGACCGAGCGCATCCGGATCCGGATCAGCCCGGCGGGCCTGCGGAAACTGCACGCGACCACGGAGGGCACCGCAGCCCGCGAGGCCGAAGCGGCCGCGGGCGAACCCGACGCCCAGGGCTGGGTCACCGCGGACTTCCCGGTGGAGTCCCTCGACGTCGCCTACGACCAGATCCTCAACCTGGGCCCGGAAGCCGAAGTCCTGGCCCCACCGGACCTCCGAAACCGTCTGGCCGGAGCGGCGACCCGCCTCGCCGCCCTCTACCGCGACCCGGGCGAAGGGCACCCCTGACCGGCGAAGAACCGGCGAAGCCGGTCGGAGGTGCCCGGCACGCCGTTCGTCAGCGGTAGTCCTCGGGTTTGCCCGAATTGCCGGGCCATTCGACTTCCAGGATGTAGCGCCAGGCGTCCGGCCGGGAGCCGTCCACGTCCGTGAAGCCGTAGACCTTCGCCAGGTAGCCGCTCGAGAACGACTGGGTGTTCCAGCGGGCCACGTCCGGGTCCGTCGCCAGCGCGACCACGGCCCGGCCGACGAATCGCGGCGACTCCGAGATGCCGAAACCTTCCGGCGCCGTGGTGGACTCCCGCCAGTTCTCCTCGGTGACGCCGAAGAGTTCGAGCATCATCTCCGAACGCAGCCAGCCCGGGGTCAGCGAGACCGCCGTGCCGCCGTGCTCCTTCAACTCCTCGCCCTGGGCGCGGGCGAGGCGGTGTGCCGCGACCTTGACGATGTCGAAGAACGCGCCGCCCTCGCTGCGGTAGTACTGCTCGTGCACCTCGGCGGTGCCGTCGGTGAGCTCCACGACCAGCCCGCCCGGCTGCTTGCGCAGGAGATCCAGGGCGAAGTGGCTGGTGATCAGGTGCGCCTCGATGCCGACCCGCAGTCGCTGCAGGCCCTTGTCCAGGTCCTGCTCCCAGACCGGTTTGTGCCAGTCCATCAGGTGCTCGCCGCCGAGGTCGTTGACCAGGATGTCCAGCCGCCCCTGCTCCGCCTCGATCCGCCGGACCAGCTCGCGGACCTGGTCCGGATCGGTGTGGTCGCAGCGGACCGCGACGCCCTGGCCGCCGGCCTGCGTCACCAGCTCGGCAGTGTCCTCAATGGTCTCCGGCCGGTCGTAGTCCGAGCGCCGCTCCCGGGTGCTGCGCCCGGTCCCGTAGACCGTCGCGCCGGCCGCCCCCAGTTCCACGGCGATGCCGCGCCCCGCGCCGCGGGTCGCCCCGGCCACCAGCGCGACCTTGCCGTGCAGTTGTCCAGTCATGCCTGGGATTCCTCCTGTTCCCGAATCGGTCGAGGAGAGACCATGACAGCGAATCCGGACACCTGTGGTCGTGATTTTCCGGCGAGTTCGAATCTGGACTCGCTCGTATCGGGGATCCCGCTGGCCAGGCGGCGGCTGAGCTTTCGCCACCCGCACCGCCGCGCGGAAGGAGCGCATGGGCAGGCATTTCTGCCTGCCTCGACCGGATGAGCGGGGCTCGGGGTACGGTGTTGGTGGTGATCACGTCCGCGACGTGATCACCACCCAAGGGGAGGAACAAGACTGGGCTCGCTGCGGCGGACGGACCCGCTGGGCGACGGCGAAAGCGGTCGGGACGGAAGCGACGAGGTGCGCGGCACAAAACACCTGCTACGGCTCCCGGCGTGGCTGCTGGACGCGGAGGCAGTTGCTTGCCTACCGTCCGGATCGGGCACGGGATCGGCCGCACCTCGCATCCCGCGCCGACAGCGACCGGGGGAACCCGCGTCGGCGACGACCGGTACTGCGGCCGTCCCGGCGGTCGACGCAGAGAGCACAGAGCCACGATCAGGAAGGCGGATCCGATGACGCCCCCGCACAACTATCTCGCGGTGATAAAGGTCGTCGGCATCGGCGGCGGCGGCGTCAACGCCGTGAACCGCATGATCGAGGTCGGGCTCAAAGGTGTCGAGTTCATCGCGGTGAACACCGACGCGCAGGCCCTGCTGATGTCGGATGCCGACGTCAAGCTCGACATCGGCCGCGAGCTGACCCGCGGCCTCGGGGCCGGTGCCGCGCCGGAGGTCGGCCACAAGGCCGCCGAAGACCACAAGGAAGAGATCGAAGAGGTCCTCAAGGGCGCCGACATGGTGTTCGTGACCGCCGGCGAGGGCGGCGGCACCGGCACCGGCGGCGCACCGGTCGTGGCGTCGATCGCGCGCAAGCTCGGCGCGCTGACCATCGGCGTGGTCACCCGGCCGTTCTCCTTCGAGGGCAAGCGCCGCGCGGCCCAGGCCGAGCAGGGCATCCAGCAACTCCGCGAGTGCTGCGACACCCTCATCGTGATCCCGAACGACCGGCTGCTGCAGCTCGGCGACATCGGGGTGAGCCTGATGGACGCCTTCCGGTCCGCGGACGAGGTGCTGCTCTCCGGTGTCCAGGGCATCACCGACCTGATCACCACGCCGGGTCTGATCAACCTCGACTTCGCCGACGTCAAGAGCGTCATGTCCGGCGCGGGCAGCGCCCTGATGGGCATCGGCTCGGCGCGCGGTGAGGGCAGAGCGGTGCAGGCCGCGCAGAAGGCGATCAACTCGCCGCTGCTGGAAGCGTCCATGGAGGGCGCGCACGGCGTGCTGCTGGCCATAGCCGGTGGTTCCGACCTCGGCCTGTTCGAGATCAACGAGTCGGCGTCGCTGGTGCAGGAATCCGCGCACCCCGAAGCCAACATCATCTTCGGTACGGTCATCGACGACTCGCTGGGCGACGAGGTGCGGGTGACCGTGATCGCCGCCGGGTTCGACGCCGGTACGCCCACCCACAAGAAGCTCGAACCGACCAAGGTCGGCGCGCGCACCGAGGAACCCGAGCCCGCTCCGGCCGCGGAGACGCCCGTGCCGCAGCCGGTGGTGGAAGCCCGGCCCGAGCCGCCGCGACCCGCACACCAGCCGACTCCGGCACCGCAGCCCGTCCCAATGGCGCAACCGGCCCCGGCCCCAGTCCCGCAGGCGGAACAGCCGGTCGCCCAGGCGGCGGCGCCGCCCATCCCGGAGACCCCGGTGCAGCCGGAGCCCGCGCCGGAACCGCAGCAGCGGCCGAACCTGGGCCAGCGGCCCGGGCTGTTCGGTGGCGACGGCTCCTCGACCGGGCAGCAGAGCGTCTCGGTGCCAACCCGCGCGAGCGGCGGCTACCCGACGCATGGCGGCGCCGCCGCCACCGGTCGCACCGGCGCGCTGTCCAACCGAGGCATCCCGGTGAACGACGACACCGACGACGACGTCGACATACCACCTTTCATGCGCCGCTGAAGCACGAGAAGGTGCGTCCCCGCGCCGTGCGGCACATGAGCGAGAATCGACACCGGAAACGCCTTCGTTTCCGGTGTCGACTTGTGTGTGCGGGAGGCTGAGCAGCAGTGCGGATTCGGCGCGTGATCACCACGCGGGAGGGCGGGAGTTCCCGGCCGCCTTTCGACTCCTTCAACCTGGGTGGCCGGGTCGGCGACGACCCCGGCACCCTGGCGGCGAACCAGCGCAAGCTGGCGGACGGAATCGGCCTGCCCGAGGACCGTCTGGTGTGGATGGAGCAGATCCACGGACGCACCGCGACCGTCGTGGACGGGCCGCAGCCCGAGCCGGTGGAAGCCACCGATGCGCTGGTGACCGCGGAGCCGAACCTGGCGCTGATCGCGCTCACCGCGGACTGCGTGCCGGTGCTGCTCGGCGACCCGGAAACCGGCGTGGTCTCCGCGGTCCACGCCGGGCGGGTCGGCGCTCGCGTCGGAGTCCTCGTCGCGGCGCTGAAGGCGATGCAGGAGGCCGGCGCCCGGTTGGACCGCATCGAGGCGCTGCTCGGCCCGGCGGCCTGCGGCGAGTGCTACGAGGTGCCCGCCGAGATGCAGGCTGACGTCGAGAAGCACCTGCCCGGCAGCGCGTGCAAGACCCGCAAGGGCACCACCGGGCTCGACCTGCGGGCGGGGCTCTGGGAGCAGCTGGCCGCCGCCGGGATCGCCAAGATCGGCGTCGACCCGCGCTGCACCATGGAATCCCCGGAGCTCTACAGCCATCGCCGCGACCAAGGACGCACCGGTCGGTTCGCCGCGGTGATCTGGGCCGAGCCGGAGGAGACCGAGTGAGCGAGGAGTTGCGGCGGGCCGAGTTGGCGGAGTCGCTGCGGGAGGTCCGCGACCGGGTCGACCGGGCCTGCCGCGCGGCCGGGCGGCAGCCCGAAGAGGTCGAGCTGCTCGCGGTGACCAAGACCTTCCCGGCGTCGGACGCGGCCCTGCTGGCCGATCTCGGGATGACCGAGTTCGCCGAGAACCGGGAGCAGGAGGCGCGCGGCAAGGTCGCCGATTTCGTCGCGCTGCGGCCGGAGGCGACGGCGCGCTGGCACATGGTCGGGCAGCTGCAACGGAACAAGGCCCGGGCGGTGGTCCGGTGGGCCGACGTGGTCGAGTCGGTGGACAGCGAGCGGCTCGCCGAGGCGCTGGGCCGCGCCACCGCGAACGCCCTGGACGCGGGCGAGCGGCAGCGGCCGTTGGACGTCTTGTTGCAGGTGAGCCTGGATGAGGCGGTCGGGCGCGGGGGCTGCCGACCGGAGGACGTGCCCGCGCTGGCCGATATGATCACGCGGACGAGTGATCTTAGGCTGCGGGGTGTGATGGCCGTCGCCCCGTTGGGTGGCGAATCCGATGTGGCTTTTGCCACACTTTCCGTGATCTCCGAGCGGCTGCGCAGAGATCACCCCGAAGCTGTCGAAGTGTCGGCGGGCATGTCCGGCGACCTGGAAAGTGCCGTTGCCCACGGCTCGACCCGGGTGCGTGTCGGAACCGCGTTGCTCGGTGGGCGGCGGTTAACCTCGCCGTAGCCGTGAACAGGGGGGTCGAAGGCTGGCCTCGTGCCCGGTGCTAGGAGTCTCAGAGGAAGGGCATGCCGATGAGCGCTTTGCACAAGTTGAAGGCCTACTTCGGCATGGTCCCGGCCGACGAGGTGGACGAATACGACGACGAGGCCGGATACCGCGACCGGTACTCCGACGCCGACCGCGACGCCTACGACGGCCCGGCCGAGCGGGTGCCGACCCGCCGGCGGGTCGGCACCCGCGGCGGCTACCAGGCGGAAGCCGAAGCGGAATCGGAGAGCTTCGTCGAGGAATACCGCGAACCGGCGCCACGGCCGCGCAGGCAGTGGACACCGGACTCGCCGGTGCGCAGTGCGGCACCTGCGGATCCGCCACGGGAGTCGGTCTCGCGGCTGCGCGCGGTGACCGACACGGGCACCCAGTTCAACTTGAGTAAGATCACAACCCTGCACCCGCGCAGCTACAGCGAGGCCCGCACGATCGGCGAGCAGTACCGGGATGGCACGCCGGTGATCATGAACCTGACCGAGATGGAGGAGGCCGACGCCAAGCGCCTGGTCGACTTCGCCGCCGGTCTGGCATTCGCGCTGCGGGGCTCGATAGAGAAGGTCACGAACCGCGTGTTCTTGCTCTCACCGCCGAACGTGGACGTCGCGGCGGAGGACAAGCGGCGCTTGGCCGAGGGTGCCTTTTTCAACTACGGGTGAGTGGTGGCACAGTTGAAGCGTGAACCTGGTGCAGATCGTCCTGTTTTACGTTCTGTTCTTCTTCTGGCTGCTGCTCACGGCCCGTATTGTGATCGAACTCGTTCGGGTGTTCGCTCGCGATTGGCGGCCCGTTGGGGGGGTTGCAATCGCGTTGGAGAGCATCTACACAGTGACCGACCCACCCGTAAAGTTGGTGCGTCGGGTGATTCCGACCGTCCGGATCGGCGGAGTCGGACTGGACCTATCGATTATGGTGCTGCTGCTGGTCGTGTTCATACTGATGCGACTGGTGCAACCTGGGTGACGGGGAACCCGGGCTGCCCGCAGCCGAGGAGTGCGTGAGGTGATCTTGTGGGCTTGACCCCCGCGGACGTGCATAACGTCGCGTTCAGCAAACCGCCGATCGGTAAGCGGGGCTACAACGAGGACGAGGTGGACGCATTCCTCGACCTGGTTGAAGCCGAGCTTGCCCGGCTGGTGGAGGAGAACAGCGACCTGCGTAGCCAGGTGGAGCAGCGGGAGTCCCAGCTGCAGGCCGCGCAGGTCGACCTGGACGAAGCCCGCAGCCAGGCGGCGTCCGTTCCCTCGACCCCAGCCGCCCCACCGGAGGAACCGCGCCGGCTCACCCCGGTTCCGGCGCCGACCGCCGTCGAGCAGACTTCCCCGGGCGGTGATCATCACGTGCAGGCCGCCAAGGTGCTGGGCCTCGCGCAGGAGATGGCCGACCGGCTTACCGGCGAAGCCAAGGCCGAGGCCGACGGCATGTTGTCCGAGGCGCGGACGAAGTCCGAGCAGCTGCTGTCCGAAGCGCGCTCGAAGTCCGACAGCATGGTCAACGAGTCCCGGACCCGGGCCGAGACGATGCTCAACGACGCCCGCACCCGGGCCGAGACGTTGGAGCGGCAGGCGCGCGACAAGGCCGCCAGCCTGGAGCGCGACGCGCAGCGCAAGCACGCCGAAGTGATGGGCAACATCACATCGGAGAAGAACGCCCTCGAGAAGAAGATCGAGACCCTGCGCACGTTCGAGCGCGAGTACCGCACTCGACTGCAGACCTACCTGGAGTCGCAGCTGCGCGAACTGCAGGACCGGGGCTCGGCCGCGCCCGCCGACAGCAGCGGCGGCCGGTCGTCCGGTCAGCAGGCCAGCTACAGCTTCGGGGCGCGCGCGGCCGAAGCCGGCTGATCAAGTTCGTTCGCGTCGGCGGCGACGGGAAAGGGACTGTTGCGAAGCGGCTACGCCGCTTGTGAAAAGCAGATCCGAACCGTTGCCGCCGGCGTGCATCCGGACCGTTCGGCGAGGGACGTGAGATCGCGTGCTGTTGGTCGTGCTGGCGCTGGTCCTGGTAGCCGGCGGTGTCCTGGCCGGCGCGGTCGTCGCCGGCGAACCGGACCTGGCATGGTTGTCGGTGCTGGCGAGCGCCGTCGGCGTGGGCCTGCTGGTCGCAGATCGGCGGCGCCGGACCGGAGCGGGCGAGCGTCCGCCGGCCGCGCCGGCTTCTGCCGATGGCAGGGAGCCGGGCGAGGAACGCAGCAACGCCGCGGCAGCTGCGGATCCGGACGCCGAGGTGCTGGTGCTCGACGAACGGCCGCGCTACCACGTGCGGACCTGCGAGTGGCTCGGCGAGCGGAAGACGATCGCCCTGCCGCTGCGCGAGGCGCGGGACCTCGGCTTCACGCCGTGTGCGCGCTGCGCGCCGAACGCCACGCTGGCCGCCGAGGTCCGCCGCGTTTGACCGCGGTTTGAAATGGAAACCGTGGTCCCCGGGTTCCTGGGCGCAGTTTCAACTGAAAATGCGCACCGGTGAAAGCCGGTGGCGGGCGCCCGGTACTCTGGAGCGACCAGGCGATGATCCGGTTATCACCGGGGAGCCTCCGGAAGAACGGGTGCCCGGTCGGCACCTCAGTAGAACCGGACGGGTCCAGCCCGTCACAGCTGGCAACGAGTGGTCGTCGGCGTTGATCGGCGGCAAGCGGGGTGGTACCGCGGATCTCGTGCGGGCATGCGCGCGAGGTGTCGTCCCCGCGTGGACACCGAGGTTTCGGTGACCGTGCGGCGGAAACAACACACCGCGAGGAGCGCATCCGCGATGGCTTATCCCAAGGTTCGGTTCGGCGACGCCGGCGAGCGCGGCGTGGCTGCCCAGCCCGCGTTCCCCGAGATCGAGCGCCAGGTGCTGGATTTCTGGGCCGACGACAAGACCTTCCAGGCCTCGGTGCAGGCCCGCGAGGCCGGCGCGAACGGCGCCAACGAGTTCGTCTTCTACGACGGGCCGCCGTTCGCCAACGGACTGCCGCACTACGGGCACCTGCTCACCGGCTACGTCAAGGACGTGGTGCCGCGCTACCAGACGATGCGCGGCCGCCGGGTGGAGCGCCGGTTCGGTTGGGACTGCCACGGGCTGCCCGCGGAGGTCGAGGCGGAGAAGCAGCTCGGCATCACCTCGAAGTCCGAGATCGAGACGATGGGCGTCGCGGCGTTCAACGAGGCGTGCCGGACCTCGGTGCTGCGCTACACCTCCAACTGGGAGGCCTACGTCACCCGGCAGGCCCGGTGGGTGGACTTCGAGAACGACTACAAGACGCTCGACCTGGACTACATGGAAAGCGTCATGTGGGCGTTCAAGACCCTTTGGGACAAGGGTCTCGTCTACGAGGGCTTCCGGGTGCTCTGGTACTGCTGGCGCTGCGAGACGCCGCTGTCCAACACCGAAACGCGGATGGACGACGTCTACCGCCAGCGGCAGGACCCGGCGGTGACCGTGGGCCTGCGGCTGGACGCCCCGGGCAAGGCATTCGACGGCGCGCTGGCCCTGGTTTGGACGACGACGCCGTGGACGCTGCCGTCCAACCTGGCCGCCGCGGTGCACCCCGAGGTCGACTACGTGCTCGTCGCGCCGGCCAATAGTGCCGAGCGGTACGTGCTGGCCGAAGCCCGGCTCGGCGCGTATGCGCGGGAGCTCGGCGAGGATGTCGCCGAGCACGTCGTGGCCCGGTTCAAGGGGACCGAGCTGCTCGGCACGAAGTATGCGCCGCCGTTCGACTTCTTCGTGGGGCGGGAGAACGCGCACCAGGTGCTGGCGGCCGACTACGTCACGACCGAGGACGGCACCGGTCTGGTGCACATCGCGCCGGCCTTCGGTGAAGAGGACAAGGTCGTCACCGACGCCGCGAACATCGAGCCGGTGATCCCGGTCGACGCGCACGGCAAGTTCACCACCGAGGCCCCGCCGTACGAGGGGCTGCAGGTCTTCGAGGCCAACAAGCAGATCATCCGGGACCTCAAGGAGACGGGCCTGCTGCTGCGGCACGAGACCTACGACCACCCGTACCCGCACTGCTGGCGCTGCGACAACGCGCTGATCCAGCGGGCGGTGTCGTCGTGGTTCGTGTCGGTCACCCAGTTCAAGGACCGGATGGTCGAGCTGAACCAGCAGATCAACTGGGCGCCGGAGCACATCCGCGATGGCCAGTTCGGAAAGTGGCTGGAGAACGCCCGCGACTGGAACATCTCCCGGAACCGCTACTGGGGTTCGCCGATCCCGGTGTGGGTCTCCGACGACCCGGCCTACCCGCGCACCGACGTCTACGGTTCGCTGGACGAGCTGGAACGCGACTTCGGGGTGCGCCCGGCCAACCTGCACCGCCCGGAGATCGACGAGCTGACCCGGCCGAACCCGGACGACCCGACCGGGAAGTCGACGATGCGCCGGGTGCCGGAGGTGCTGGACTGCTGGTTTGAGTCCGGCTCGATGCCGTTCGCCCAGGTGCACTACCCGTTCGAGAACTCGGAGTGGTTCGAGCACCACTACCCGGGCGACTTCATCGTCGAGTACAACGGCCAGACCCGCGGCTGGTTCTACACGCTGCACGTGTTGGCGACCGCGCTGTTCGACCGCCCGGCCTTCGCAAACGTGCTGGCGCACGGCATCGTGCTGGGCCACGACGGCCTGAAGATGTCGAAGTCCAAGCGCAACTACCCGGACGTCAACGAGGTCTTCGACCGCGACGGCTCGGACGCGATGCGCTGGTTCCTGATGTCCAGCCCGATCCTGCGCGGCGGCGACCTGGTGGTCACCGAGCGTGGCATCCGGGACGCGGTGCGGCAGGCGGTGCTGCCGCTGTGGAACTCCTGGTACTTCCTGGCGCTGTACGCCAACGCCGAAGGCATCTCGGGCGAGTTCGAAGTGGACAGCAAGCACGTGCTGGACCGCTACGTCCTGGCCAAGACCCACGAGCTGGTCGGCGATGTTCAGTCCGCATTGGACACCTTCGACCTCGCCGGTGCCTGCGCGGAGGTGCGCGACTTCCTCGAGGTGCTGACCAACTGGTACGTGCGGCGGTCCCGGGACCGCTTCTGGGCCGGTGACCGGGATGCCATCAACACGCTGCACACCGTGCTGGAGGTGACCTGCCGGGTGGTGGCGCCGCTGCTGCCGCTGACCGCCGAGGCGGTCTGGCGCGGGCTGACCGGCGGCCGCTCGGTGCACCTTGCGGACTGGCCCCTGGTCGACGAGTTGCCCGCGGACGCCGCGCTGGTGACCGCGATGGACGAGGTGCGACAGGTGTGCTCGGCCGCGTCGGCGCTGCGCAAGTCCAACAAGCTGCGGGTGCGTTTGCCGCTGGCCAAGCTCGTGGTCGCCACCCCGGACGCGGAGGCGCTGCGGCCGTTCGCGGACCTGATCCGCGACGAGGTCAACGTCAAGGAGCTCGAGCTGAGCACCGACGTCGCCGCGCACTGTCACTTCGAGATCGCGGTTAACGCGCGGGCCGCGGGTCCGCGGCTGGGCCGCGACGTGCAGAAGGTGATCAAGGCGGTGAAATCCGGCGAGTGGCAGCGCACCGGGGGCACCGGGGGCACCGGGGGCACCGTGGTCGCGGCGGGCATCGAGTTGCAGGACGGCGAGTTCGAGGAGCGCCTGGTCTCCACCGACCCCGGCGCGGCCTCGCCGCTGCCCGGCGGCAAGGGGCTGGTGGTGCTGGACACCGAGGTGACCCCGGAGCTGGCGGCCGAAGGTCTGGCCCGCGACGTGGTCCGGGTCGTCCAGCAGGCCCGCAAGGAGGCGGACTTCCAGGTGTCCGACCGGATCACGGTGGCGATCTCGGCGCCGGCCGAGGTTCTGGCGGCCGTCGAGTCGCACCGCGACTTCATCGCGGGCGAAACCCTGGCGAACGCCGTCGAATCCGGCGATGTGGCGGACGGCTTCACCGGTAGCGTCGGGGAGGGCACCGAGATCAAGGTCGCCGTCACCAGGGTCTGACCTGAGCTCAGCGCCTGTTGGTGAATGGTCTGGGTGGGTGGTCGCTTAGCGGAACCTGAGCGGTTCCCTGGACTGCGGGTGCCCCTCCTGACGTATGGTCCAATACGCGGCGGAGGGGCCGTCCTCGCCAGAAAACCTCTCAGAACCCGCCGATGGTCGTCTTGGCAAGGTGAATGCAAGCGGCTACGCCGCTTCCAAAGGCGCGGACGGCATTCGCCGACAGGCTCTGAGCTGCTGTTCCGGGTGGCACCGTCGAACTCGGTGCCACCCGGGCGTGCATCCGTACGTGCAGTTGTGGTGGCCGTGCCTGCGTCGGGATCGCCGCGCCGGCGCCGTGTGACGGAGACCGCTCCCACGGTTTGGGAATGGTGTTGCCCGCAGTGCGGGCGGTTTCCTAGAGTGCTGGAACGAAGGTCATGAGCGCCAGCGTCAAGCCCCGGCTTGCTGGCCGGCAACCCTCCAACCGCGGTGGGGTGCCCCGGGTGAAGACCTGGCCGGTCGTGCAGGGCGATCCGGCAAGCGCGGACCCCTCTGGGCGGGTCCGATGAGGCCCCCGAGGAGGCCGTCGTGTCGTCTGCCGTCATCGAAATCCCGGCGCAGTCCGATGTGGACTACCGGATTCCCGCCGTGGTCGGCGGTGCGCTGCAGGTCCCGCTGGTCAACGGCCAGCGCATCGGATACGCGAATCTCGATCACGCGGCCAGCGCGCCATGCCTGGAGACCGTGCAGTCGGCGGTGAACGAGCTGCTGCCCTGGTACGCGAGCGTGCACCGCGGCGCGGGGTTCGCCTCCCAGGTGTGCACCCGGGTCTACGAGGGAGCGCGCGACGAGCTGCGGAACTTTGTCGGCGCCCGCCACACCGACTCGGTGATCTTCATCCGCAATACCACCGACGCCCTGAACCTGCTGGGACGCGCGCTGCCGCGCGGCACGTCCGTCGTGGTCTTCGACACCGAGCACCACGCCGCGCTGCTGCCCTGGACCGGCCCGCGGGTGCGCCGCCTGCCCGCGCCGGAGACGCCGGCGGACGCCATCGCCGCACTCGATGCCGCGTTGGCCGGTTGTCCGGAGGGACCGCGGCTCGCGGTGATCACGGGTGCCTCCAACGTCACCGGGGAGCTGTGGCCCGTCGCGGAGCTGGCGCGGGTGGCTCGCCGTCGCGGGGCCCGCACGGTTCTCGACGCCGCGCAGCTCGCGCCGCACCGGCCGGTCCGGATCCGCGAGCTCGACATCGACTACGTGGCGATCTCGGGGCACAAGCTCTACGCGCCGTTCGGCGCGGGCGCGCTGATCGGCCGCGCGGACTGGCTCAACGCCGCCGAGCCGTACCTGGCGGGTGGCGGCGCGACCCGGTCGGTGCAGGAGCGGTCGGTCAGCTGGACGACCGGGCCGGAGCGGCACGAGGCGGGCTCGCCGAACACCGTCGGAGTGCACGCGTTGGCCAAGGCCTGCGCGACGCTGGCGGCGAACTGGACGGACGTCATCGAGCACGAGGAAGCGCTGCTGCACCGGCTGCGGGCCGGGCTGCGCGGTGTGTCGGGGCTGCGCGAGCTCCGCCTGTTCGACGCCGATCACGACCGGGTCGGCGTGGTGAGCTTCACGGTCGACGGCCGGGACCCGGGCCTGCTGGCCGCGGCGCTTTCCGCGGAGCACGGCATCGGCGTCCGCGACGGCTTGTTCTGCGCACACGTGGCCACCCGGCGGCTGCTCTCGCGGGCGGGCTCGGACACCGAGCGCGCGGTCCGCGTCAGCGTCGGGCTGGGCAGCACCGCGGAGCACGTCGACCGCCTCGTGAACGCGCTGCGGCGGCTGGTGGCCGAGGGCCCGGCCTGGCGCTACGAACAGGTCGACGGCCACTGGGTGCCCGCTGACGACCCGCGCCCCGCGCCCGCCTTCCTCGACTGACCAGGGCTGGAAAGGCCGTGAGTGAATTGCGGCGTCATAGCACCCGAAAGTACTCACGGGTCCTGTTATTGCGGGCAGTGGTCCTGCCGAACCGGGTGCGGGCGGGTTCAGGGACAATGGCGGTCGTGAGCACCGAGCAGTCCTCCCCGAGGGAGTCCTCAGCAGAGCAGGCGGGCACCGAGCCGACCGCCGCAGAACAGGCGTCCGAGACGCAGACCGGGGCGACGCAGCAGTCGCCCAAGCGCGGGTCTGGGAAGCTGCTCGGGTTGTTGGGCGGGGTCGCCGTGGTGTCCCTGGGCGTCGACATCCTCACCAAGGTCGCCGTCGTGGCGAACTTGGAGGGCAACCCGCCGGTCGAGCTGTTCGGCGGCCTGCTCTACCTCGACGTGCTGCGTAACCCCGGTGCCGCGTTCTCGCTGGCCACCGGCATGACGTGGCTGCTCGCGCTGCTTGCGATCGCCGTCGTCGGGGTGATCATCTGGCTGGCTCCGAAGCTGCGCTCGCCGGGTTGGGCGGTGGGCCTCGGCCTGGTGCTCGGCGGGGCCTGCGGCAACCTGGTCGACCGGATCTTCCGCGCCCCCGGCCCCCTGCAGGGGCACGTGGTGGACTTCCTTTCGGTCTTCGCCCCGGGTGGCGCGGTGTGGCCGGTGTTCAACGTCGCCGACTCGTGCATCGTCTGCGGCGGCATCCTGGTCGTGCTGATGTCGCTGCTGGGCCGCGACTACGACGGCACGGTGCACCGCAAGAAGAAGGCTTCGGAGTCGTGAGCGACCTCCGAACGCTGCCGGTTCCCGAGGGGCTGGACGGCATGCGGGTGGACGCGGGCCTCTCGAAGCTGCTGGGCCTGTCCCGCAGCGCCGTCGCCTCGCTGACGGAATCCGGTGACGTGCTCGTCGACGGCAACCCGGCCGGCAAGTCGGACCGGTTGGCCGCCGGGGCGTGGCTGGAGGTGACGCTGCCGCCGGCTCAACAGCCGCTGCAGGTCGTCGCGGTGCCGGTAGAGGGCCTGCGGATCCTGCACCAGGACGACGACATCGTCGTGGTGGACAAGCCGATCGGCGTCGCGGTGCACCCGAGCCCCGGCTGGGAAGGACCGACGGTGGTCGGCGGGCTCGCCGCGGCGGGCGTGCGCATCGCGACTTCCGGGGCCGCCGAACGGCAGGGCGTCGTGCACCGGCTGGACGCCGGCACCACCGGTGTCATGGTCGTCGCCAAGAGCGAGCACGCATACTCGGTGCTCAAGCGCGCCTTCAAGGAACGCACTGTCGACAAGCGGTACCACGCCGTGGTGCAGGGGCACCCGGACCCGAGCCGCGGCACCATCGACGCGCCGATCGACCGGCATCCGCGCCACGACTACAAGTTCGCGGTCGTCACCGGCGGCAAGCCCAGCATCACCCACTACGAGACGGTGGAGGCATTCCGCGCGGCATCGCTGGTGGACGTGAAGCTCGAAACCGGGCGCACGCACCAGATCCGGGTGCATTTCGCGGCGATCAAGCACCCCTGCGTCGGCGACCTGACCTACGGCGCGGACCCGGTGCTGGCCCGGCGGCTCGCCATCACCAGGCAGTGGTTGCACGCGCGCAGCCTCTCGTTCGAGCACCCGTCCGGCGGCTGGGCCAGCTTCGAGAGCCAGTACCCCGCCGATCTCCAGCACGCGCTGGACGAGCTCCGCGACCAGGACGGTTGAGCCGGGTACGGTGTCGGAAGCCTGTTACGAGCAAGGGAGCTTGATGGCACAGTCGAGATCGTTCGAGGGGGCGGACGAGCCGACGCCGCCCACCGGCATCCCGGTGGTCGACCCGGGAGCCGACGCGCAGACCCCGCCGACCGGTTTCACCAGCCTCGGCGACGTCATCAGCGCGGAGGACATCGGCACGGCGCCGCCGTCGGTGTACGGCGCCCCGGAACCGGAGGGTTCGCGGGGCGACGCGGGGGACTGGCCGAGGCTTGAGTACCGCAGCCGCAACAAGCCGGAACGACCCAAACGCAACAACCCGCTGAACTTCTTCCGCCGCGGCAAGGACGCGTGAGTCTTTTGGACAGCCGTAGCGGCCCAGCAGGCTCACGGCTCAGGACCCCTACAGCGCTTTGAGCTCTTCGACCACTTCTCGGACCGAGGACTTCGCGTCGCCGAAGAGCATCGTGGTCTTCGGGTCGGTGTAGAGCGGGTTGTCCACTCCCGCGAAGCCCGCTCGCATCGAGCGCTTCAGGACGATGACCGCCTTCGCCTGGTCGACGTTGAGGATCGGCATGCCGTAGATCGGCGAGTTCGGGTCGGTTCGGGCCGCCGGGTTGGTGACGTCGTTGGCGCCGATCACCAGCGCGACGTCGGTGCGGGCGAACTCGTCGTTGATCTCGTCCATCTCCTTCAGCTGCTCGTAGGGCACGTCCGCTTCGGCGAGCAGCACATTCATGTGGCCGGGCATCCGGCCCGCGACCGGGTGGATCGCGTAGTCGACGACGACCCCCTTGTCCGCCAACAACTTCGCCATGTCCTGCACCGCGTGCTGGGCCTGCGCGACCGCCATGCCGTAGCCGGGCACCACGATCACCTGACCCGCGTAGGCGAGCTGGACCGCAACGTCCGCCGCGCTGACCGAACGCACCGTGCCGCCGGTGACCGCCGGTGCCGCGGCCTCGCCGCCGCCGAACCCACCGGCCACGATCGCCGGGATCGACCTGTTCATCGCCTTGGCCATCTGGTCGGTGAGGATCGAACCGGACGCGCCAACCAGCATGCCCGCCACGATCATCGCGGTGTTGCTCAACGCCAGCCCGGCCGCCGCCGCGGACAGCCCGGTGAACGCGTTGAGCAGCGACACCACCACCGGCATGTCGGCCCCGCCGATCGGCAGCACCACCGCGATCCCGGCCAGCCCCGCCAGCACCAGCACCGCCACCAGCAGCAGTTCGGCGCTGCCGCCCAGCCCGATCGCCACGGCGCAGCCGATCGCCCCGGCCAGCAGCAGCACGTTCAGCGGCATCTGCAGGCGGCCGACGGTGATCGGGCGGCCCGGCACGATCTCCTGCAGCTTGCCGAAGGCGACCAGCGAGCCCCAGAACGAGATCGATCCGATGATCGCCGCGAACAGCGTCGCGATTGCCACGTTGGCGGGTTCGCCCTGGAAACCGGTGGTCTCCCGGAACTCCACCCACGCGGTCAGCGCCACCGCGCCGCCGCCGACGCCGTTGAACAGCGCGACCATCTGCGGCATCGCGGTCATTCTCACCCGCCGCGCGGCCGGTACCCCGATGACCGTGCCGATCACCAGACCCAACACGATCAGCCACCAGTTGCTCAGGCCCGGGGTGAGCAGCGTGGCGACGACGGCGACCACCATGCCGGCCGCGGCGATGGCGTTGCCCCGCACCGCGGTGCGCGGGCCGGTCAGCCCCATCAGGCCGTAGATGAACAGCGCGAACGCCAGGATGTAGAGCACCGATCGCAGCGTGATCACTTGCCAGCACCCTTGCGCACCGCGTCCGGCTTCCGCTTGAACATGCCCAGCATCCGGTCGGTGACCAGGAAACCGCCGACCACGTTGATGGTCCCGAACACGATGGCCAGCAGCGCCAGCAGCTGCGACACAACACTGTCGACACCGGACCCGAGCACCAGCACGCCGCCGAGCAGCACGATGCCGTGGATCGCGTTGGTGCCGGACATCAGCGGGGTGTGCAGCGTGTTCGGCACCTTAGAGATCACCGCGAAGCCGACGAACCCCGCCAGCACCAGAACGGCCAGATCAGCCAGGAACATCGCTCCTCCTCCCGTTCGCCTGGAAGTGGTCGGTTGAGGGCCCTCGGGCGGGTGCCCCTCGCCTCGTCGTCGAAGGTCATGTCGGGTCCGGTCGGCTGATGCAGGTGGCGGCCAGGATCTCGTCGGTGAAGTCCGGGGCGAAGCGCCCGTCGACGAGCGTCAGCTCCAGTAGTGCCTGGACGTTCCGGGCGTAGAGCTCGCTGGCGTGCTCCGGCATCGCGGCCGGGAGGTTCAGCGGGGCGGCGATGGTGATCTCGTGACTGATCACGGTGCTGCCGGGCTCGCTGAGCTCGCAGTTGCCGCCGGCCGCCCCCGCGAGGTCGACGATCACGCTGCCCGGCCGCATTCGGCGCACCGCCTCGGCGGGGACCAGCATCGGGGCCGGCCGGCCCGGCACCAGGGCGGTGGTGATCACGACGTCGAAGCCCGCGATCGCCGCGTTGAGGCGGTGGGCCTGCTCGGCGCGCTCGTCGGCCGTCAGCTCCCGGGCGTAGCCGCCCTCGCCGACCGCCGAAACGCCCAGGTCCAGCCACTTCGCGCCCACCGAGCGCACCTGGTCGGCGACCTCCGGTCGCACGTCGTAGCCGGTGGTGCGGGCGCCGAGCCGCTTCGCGGTCGCCAGCGCCTGCAGCCCGGCCACCCCCACGCCGAGCACCAGCGCCGACGCGGGCTTCACGGTGCCCGCCGCGGTGGTCAGCATCGGCAAGAACCGGGTGCACTCGCTCGCCGCCAGCAGCACAGCCCGGTATCCCGAGACGTTGGCCTGGGAGGACAGCGCGTCCATCGACTGGGCCCGGGAGATGCGCGGCACCGACTCCAGCGCGAAGCCCAGCACCCCGGCGGCCCGCAGCCGTCCGGCGATGTCCGGGTCGGTCAACGGCGCCAGGAAGCCGATCAGCGCCGAGCCAGGGGACAGCCGGCCGGTCTCCGCTTCGGTCGGCGCATTCACCTTGACCACGACATCGGCGGACCACGGATCACCGATGGTCGCGCCGGCCTTGACGAACGCTTCGTCCGGGATCAGCGCGGCCTGCCCGGCGGCGGCCTCGACCACGACGCCGAGCCCCAGCGCGCACAGCCGCTCCACCACGCCCGGGACGAGCGCGACCCGGCGTTCGCCGGGCATCGTCTCGCGTGGGACACCGACGCTGGTGCGACCGCTCTCCGGAGAGGTCATGACTCCAGCTCTCCACACCGCAGCGCAAATCGCAAGACCACACGCCCGTTCGCCCCGGCGGATCACTAGGACAGACGCAAGGCCGTCCCAGAATTACGGGCCGAGCGCCTGGCTTGGACCGCGCTCCACCGTCGGCTGGGCGCCGATTTCGCGCGAAATCGACACCTCGCCTGAAGGAGGAGCGGCGATTTCGCGCGAAATCGCGGCAAATCGCTGAGCGGGACCGAAGTCGCCGCGCTTGACCGCTCGTCAGAGGTCGGTGATGTCCCAGGTGAGGGTGCGTTGTTCGTCCCCGGGGCGGGGCGTCCAGCGCACCGTCGTGAGCTCGGTGGACTCCGGCAGCACGTACACCGTGTGCCCGCCCGCGGTCTCGCCCGGCTGCACGCCGATGCGGTGCGGGGGACGGGACGACAGCGACACCGGCGCCTTCGACACCGCGGAGCCGTCCTTGGCGATCAGCTCCAGGTACAGGTCGGGCAGCGAGGCGAACGGCGTCGCCCCGCGGTTGGTCAGCTCGGTGTGCACGACTACCGCGCGCTCGCCGTCCTGCAGCTCGTAGCCCGCGGCGGTGAACAGGAAGTCGGCCGGGTCCACGACCTCCACGAGGAGGATGGTGATCCGCTCGCCTTCCAGGCCCTCGACGTCCAGCTTGGTGCCCACCTTGCCGCTGCGCACCGGCTGCTGCAGCGGCCCGGGCTGGACGCCCGGCCCCTGCTGGTCGCCGCGCGCCCACGCGGCCGACCCCGGTGGGCCCCAGACGTTCATCGGGTTCGGCGGCCCCGGTGGGGCCGCCTGCTGCTGGAAGGACGTCGGCGGCGGACCCTGCGGGGCGAACGGCTGCGGGCCGCTCGGGCCGCCGTAGGCGGGTCCCGGGTAGGCGCCGCTGGGCATCGGGTAGGCGCCGCTGGGCATCGGGTAGCTGCCGCTGGGCATCGGGTAGCTGCCGCTGGGCATCGGGTAGCCGCCGGTCGGCTGCGGGTAGGGGCCGGACTGCTGCACCGGGTGGGCGCCGGTGCCCGGCGCGGGCACCTGGTACGGCCCGCTGGCCATGCTCTGCTGCGCCGCCCAGTGCTGCGCGGCGGCGACCGCGTTGCGGATGGCCTGCGGATCGCATTCGACGCCGACGATCAGCGGCAGGCCCGTCGTGGAAAGGGCAGCAAGACGTGCGGCGACGTCACGCACGTCCATGCCGAGCCGACCGGCGATCTCGGGAACCGCCGCACGGCCCATCTCGGCGACGACGCTCAGCAGACGTACGTCCACGGGATCAGGGCCAGCCACGTCGTGCCACGCTACCCGCTCGGGTCAACCCAAGCGTAAACGGCACGTGGTTTTGATCCCGCACGTCCGGCCGCACCGCGCCGGGACGGGCGTCGACCAAGGACACAGCTCATCGGACTCAAGAGCTCCTAGGGCCCAACGTGCGCATGGGTCTGGTGGAACGCATTGGCTGAGGTGGTTCTCAGATCGGCGTGACAGCTCAATGTGAAAGCTGTTCACTGGAGTCACGGTCAACGCTGCCGAACGCGAAGGAATCCGATGTCCACCACCGAGGCGCACGCCGATCTTCCCGTCTTCGACCACGACTTCGTGCAGAACGTGCACGCCTGGTCCGACCGGATGCGGGCCGCCACGCCCGTCCAGCGCATGGTCACCGGACACGGCCTGGAGGTCTGGGTGATCACCCGGTACGACGATGCCCGCGCCGCGCTGGCGGATCCCCGACTGAGCAAGAACAACGCCCGCATGAAAGAGGTGATCCAGGCGAAGCTGCCGCCGGACGTGGACCGCCGGGAGTTCGTCGACGGGCTGCTCGAGCACATGCTGAACATGGACCCGCCGGACCACACCCGGCTGCGCAAGCTGGTGGTCAAGGCGTTCACCGCGCGCCGGGTGGAAGGCATGCGCTCGCGCATCGAGAAGATCAGCGAAGGGCTGCTCGACGCGATGGCCGAGGAGTCCGAAGTGGACCTGCTGGACGCGTTCGCCTTCCCGCTGCCGATCCAGGTGATCTCCGAGCTGCTGGGGGTGGACGAGAGCCGACGGCACGATTTCCGGGCCTGGACCAACGCCCTGGTGGACGCACCGGAGGATTCGGAGCAGGCCGCCATGGCGATGGCCCAGTACCTGGTCCAGCTCATCGAGACCAAGCGCCGCGAACCCGCCGACGACCTGGTCACCGCGCTGATCGAGGCCACCGAGGACGAGGACCGGCTCAGCGAGCCAGAACTGGTCTCGATGGTGTTCCTGCTGCTGGTCGCCGGGCACGAGACGACGGTCAACCTGATCGGGAACGGGGTGCTGGCGCTGCTGCGCAACCCCGACCAGTGGGCGGCGCTCGTGGCGGACCCGGGGCTGGTGCCCGCCGCGGTCGAGGAGATGTTGCGCTTCGACGGCCCGGTGATGCACGGGACGTACCGGCACACCGCCGAACCCGTCGAATACGGCGGCGTGCAGATCCCGGCGGGCGAGATCGTCTGGGTGGGGTTGGCGTCGGCGAACAACGACCCGGACCGCTTCCCCGAGCCGGACCGCTTCGACATCACCCGCGACGCGCACGGGCACCTGGCGTTCGGCCACGGCATCCACTTCTGCCTGGGAGCGCAGCTGGCCCGCCTGGAGGCGCAGATCGCCGTGCGGCACCTGGTCGAGCGCTTCCCGAACCTCCGCGCGGCCGGTTCGCTGGACGACGTGCGGTGGCGCTTCAGCACGTTGATCCACGGCCTGCAGAGCCTCCCGGTCCGCCTGCGCTGATCTTCAGGCCCGGTTCTGCGTGGCGGCGCAGGTGGCAGAACCCCGGACGCCGTCTCGTCTCCGACCTACGCAATTTCCATTGAAATCGGACCTCCTGAGGTTTCGGAGCGCCGGGATAAACCGGCATGGAGAAGGAGATGAGAGAGCTCTAGGAAGCGCCGGGGTAAACCGGCATGAGGAAAGGGATGAAAGCGCCCGACATCGAAGGAGTAGCGATCCACGGTGGCCCCGAGCCATGCGTCGACGACCCGTGAGGGCGTGGCGAAGCGTTGGACAGGGGTACGTGCAGGCCGGGCTATGGAGCCGCGAAATCCCCACTTCGGGGTGCTGACGTTGTTGGAGCGGCGGAAGGCAACACTGCTGGCGGCGTTATCGCGAGTCGCCAGTGGGCCCCGCGCGGTCGGAGAACCTGTGCATGTACGGAGTCCTCATGTGCGAGAACCGGGAGATCCCATGCTCGCCCGTTCACCTGATCTGTGTGCGGGCCGTCCAGGGAACGCTGAGGCGGTAAGCCTGGGATGAACGAGTGTGGGAAGTCGGACGGCCCCGTAGTACCTGCGAACCCGCCGAACAAAGCCGCGCCTGTGGTGGCGGAGGTGGGGGAGGAAAGGGGGTCGGCCAAGGGGAACACGGCCAGCAAAACACGCCCCGGACACAGAGCCGGATCGGGTGTGCCCAGTGCGCTGGCTCGTGTGCGGCAAGTGGCACGACGGGATAGGGATGCGCGGTTCACCGCGCTGCTGCACCATGTCGACCTGGATCGCTTGCGGAAGGCGTATTGGGCGATTCGCCCGAACGCCGCGCCGGGGGTGGACGGGGTGACATGGGAGGTCTACGGGCAGGATCTGGAGGCGAATCTTCATGATCTGCATGCCCGTGTTCATAGCGGCGGGTACCGGGCGAAACCCTCGCGGAGGGCGTACATCCCGAAGGCAGATGGGCGGCAGCGGCCGCTCGGGATCGCCGCGTTGGAGGACAAGATTGTCCAGCGGGCGGTCGTCGAGGTGTTGAACGCGATCTACGAGGTGGACTTCCGGGGCTTTTCCTATGGGTTCAGGCCGGGGCGTAAGCCTCACGACGCGTTGGATGCGTTGGCGGTCGGGATCGAGCGGAAGAAGGTGAACTGGGTGCTTGACGCGGATATCCGTGACTTTTTCGGTCAGCTTGATCGGGCTTGGCTGAGAAAGTTTCTTGAGCACCGGATTGCGGACAAGCGGGTCTTGCGGCTGATCGACAAGTGGTTGGCTGCGGGGGTCGTCGAGGACGGGACGTGGACGCAGAGCGACAAGGGCTCACCGCAGGGGGCATCGGCGTCCCCGCTTTTGGCCAATGTCTACCTGCACTACGTCCTCGACCTGTGGGCTGACTGGTGGAGAAGCCACCACGCGCACGGTGACGTGATCATCGTGCGGTGGGCGGATGACTTCATCGTGGGGTTCGAGTATCGACAGGACGCCGAGCGGTTCCTCGGCGAGCTTCGCGAGCGGTTCGCGAAGTTTGGGCTGGAGCTGCACCCGGAGAAGACGCGACTGATCGAGTTCGGCCGGTTCGCCGCCGGGAATCGACGGAAGCAGGGACTGGGCAAGCCGGAGACGTTCGACTTCCTGGGCTTTACGCATATCTGCGGAAAGACCCGGACCGGACGCTTCGGGTTGCGGCGGTTCACGATCTCGAAGCGGTTGCGGGCGAAGCATGGTGAGGTGAAGACCGAGCTGATGCGACGCCGGCATCTGTCCGTCCCCGAACAGAGCACATGGCTGGCCAGCGTGGTGCGCGGGCACTTTGCTTACTATGCCGTGCCCGGCAACAGCGCAGCGGTGAACGACTTCCGGGATCAGGTGACACGGCACTGGTATCGGGCGCTTCGGCGACGTAGCCAGCGCACCCGCTTGACCTGGGAACGGATGAACCGGCTGGCCAACCGGTGGCTACCGCAGGCTCGTATCACGCATCCTTGGCCCAGCGAGCGCTTCGCCGCCAGAACCTAAGTGGTCGGGTTCGCAAGTCCTTCGGGGGTTGATCATGCTGCCAGCGCGACGGAGGATTCTGTCTGGTGATCGGCGGTGTGCCGGTCGAGTCTGGCCAGCAGATCGTCCAGGTCGGAGGTGGTGAACCTCCACTGGAACGGCTGTGCCATGGCGTTGTAGCGGTCTTCGAATGCTCGGAGCCGGTCCTTGATCTCGTTGAGGTCGGTGAAGTCGTTGGGTGAGACGACCTTGCGCTGGACGATCGAGAAGAAGATCTCGATCTGGTTGGTCCACGAGGCGTGGACGGGGGTGTGGACCATGACGGCGTTCGGAAAAGCCTTGGTCAGGCGGTCGATGGCCTTCTGCCCTCGGTGAGAGGAGCCGTTGTCGACGATCCAGAAGACGCGTTTGGCGCTGGCGTACGGTTGTTGGCTCATGACCTGGGCGACCAGGTTCATGAAGGGCACGATGCCGGTGGTGGGTTCGGTACGGCCGAACACCTTGGCCTGGTGGACGTCGTAGGCGGCCAGGTAGGCCAGGGCACCGCCGCGGTCGTACTCGTGGTTGACGCGCATCGCCCTGGCCTGGCCTGGCGCCAGGGTGGGGTGGCAGCGACAGCGGGCCTGGATGGAGGTCTTCTCGTCCGCGGAGATCACGTACTCGTCCTCGCCCAGCGGGACGCCGCCCCAGGTGCGGGCGTACAGGTCCATGACGCGGCCGGCCTTGGCGCGGAAGTCCGGGTCACGGATGAAGATCCACGACCGGCACTGCCAGGGCTTGAGCGCGTCGTCGGCCAGCCAGCGCCGCACGGTGGAAGCGGAGACCGATCCAGCGATGGCCCGGGCGACTACCTCACGGGCCAGTTCCGGACATGACCAGCGCGATAACGGAGTACCGGTCTCGGCGGGCAGCTGGCAGGCGAGGGCTTTGACCTCGGCGACGTGCAGCGCGCTGAACGACGGCGGGCGTCCGCTGCGTTCGCGGTCGGACAGGCCAGGCAGGCCGTGCTCGGCGAACCGGCCCCGCCAACAGCGCACTGTGTCCAGATGCAGCCCCGTCTCACGGGAGACCCGCGCATTGGAACGTCCGCGTGCCGCGTGCAGCACGACCTGTGCGCGCACCCGCAGCCGGTACTCGGTCTTATAGCCGTAGGCCATCGTCTTCAGCCGCTTACGCTCGGCAGCGGTCAAGGTTATCGGGCGGGCCGGGGCAACAGGCATCAGGCGAGGGCCGATCGAGAAGGAGTGGATCACGACAGCCCGTATCCTGCCGTACCCCACCCCACGGCCCATCAGACAGGATGGCTGACATGCCCACACCTTCGGAGTCCACCCGACTCTCGCTCGAACAGCGCCTTGGCGAGCACGCCCGCACCGCCTGGCCGCAGATCAGGCGGCTGCACGTCCGCCACCGCGGAGCCTTCGCCTACGTGGAGGCAGAACGTGCAGACGGCGAACGAGTCAAGCTGATGCGCCTGCGCTACGGCGGAACCGCCAGCAGGTGGGGCTTCGCCCTCTACTACGCCAGCAGCGACCGCTACGAGGACTCCCTCCTGCCCACCGGCGGCATCGCCGGCACCCCCGAAAACGCCCTCGACTGCGCCTGCCAGCTCCACCTCTCCGCACCCGACATCTGACCGGGCGACACACACAACACCGGACCTGAAGTCAACCCCCGAAGGAATTCTGAACTCGACCACTAAGGCAGGAGCCCAGTGCGGTAGTTCCGCACGCTGGGATCTGTGCGGGGGGCCGCCCGTGAGGGCGGTCCCTACCGCGACCATCGAAGGGCCAGCGACCCACGGTGGCCCCGAGTCATGCGTTGGCGTCCGTGAGGGCGTCGGCGAAGCGTTGACAGGGGTACGTGCAGGCTGGGCTATTGAGCCGCGAAATCAAGGTGTCCGGGGTGCCGACGTCGTCGAAACAGGCGGAAGGCAACATCGCTGGCGACGTTATGCGCGAGTCGTCAGGGGACCCCGCGCGGTCGGAGAACCTGTGCATGTACGGAATCGTCATGCGCGAGAACCGGGAGATCCCACGCTCGCCCGTCGGTGTGATGGCCGGGCGGGCCGCTCAGGAAACGCTGAGGCGGTAAGCCTGAGATGAACGAGCGTGGGGAGTCTGACAGCCCCGTAGTACCTGCGAAGCCGCCGAACAAGACTTCGGTCGCGGAGGTGGTGGAGGAAAGGGGGCTGGCCAAGGGGAACACGGCCAGGCCGACACGTCCCGGACACAGGGCCGGGCCAGGCGTGCCACACGGGCTGGCTCGTGTGCGTGAAGTAGCTCGAAGGGACAAGGAAGCGCGGTTCACCGCGCTGCTGCACCACGTCGACCTGAATCGTCTTCGGGCGGCCTACTGGGCGATTCGCCCACAGGCCGCGCCGGGAGTGGACGGTGTGAGGTGGGAGGACTATGGGCAGGAGTTGGAGGCCAACCTCCGGGACCTGCTCGTGCGGGTGCACAGCGGCGCTTACCGGGCGAGTCCGTCGCGGCGCGTATACATCCCGAAGGCGGATGGGCGGCAACGACCGTTGGGCATCGCCACGTTGGAGGACAAGATCCTCCAACGGGCCGTTGTCGAGGTGCTCGGCGCCGTCTACGAGGTGGACTTCCTGGGTTTTTCCTACGGGTTCCGGCCAGGGCGCGGCCCGCATTACGCGTTGGACGCGCTCACGGTCGGGATTTCGCGGAAGAAGGTGAACTGGGTGCTCGACGCGGATATCCGCGAGTTCTTCACCAATCTTGATCATCGTTGGCTGGTGAAGTTCTTGGAGCACCGGATTGCGGATCAGCGGGTCCTGCGTCTGATCGGCAAGTGGCTGAGCGCAGGGGTCATCGAGAACGGGGAACTGTCGGAGACCTCGGAGGGAGCACCACAAGGGGCATCGGCATCGCCGCTGCTCGCGAACGTCTACCTCCATTACGTCTTCGACTTGTGGGCCCAGTGGTGGAGGAGCCGCTATGCGCGCGGTGACATGATCATTGTGCGCTTCGCGGACGACTTCGTTGCGGGATTCGAGTATCAGGAGGACGCGCAGCGATTCCTTGCCGGTCTTCGCGAGCGGTTCGCGAAGTTTGGTTTGGAGCTGCACCCCGACAAAACCCGGTTGATCGAGTTCGGTCGGCACGCCGCCCGAGCCCGAGCGGCGCGGGGTGTCGGGAAGCCCGAGACGTTCGATTTCCTTGGATTCACGCACATCTGCGGTAAAACGAGGACCGGGCGGTTCTGGGTGAAGCGTAAGACCATCTCGAAACGGATGCGGGCGAAGCTGGCCGAGGTCAAAGACCAGCTCAAGCGACGTCGGCATCTGCCCATCCCGGAACAGGGGCTGTGGCTGGCCAGCGTGGTAAGCGGACACCTCGCCTACTACGCCGTGCCCGGCAACACCGACGCGGTTGCGGCTTTCCGCACCCAGGCAACGCGGCACTGGTACAAGGCGCTGCGGTGCCGAAGCCAACGCACTCGCCTTGACTGGACGCGGATGCACCGCCTCGAGACTCGATGGCTACCACCCGCCCGCGTGAAGCATCCCTTCCCTGAGAGGCGCTTTGATGCCAGGACCCGAGGCAGGAGCCCAGTGCGTTAGTAGCGCACGCTGGGATCTGTGCGGGGGGCCGCCCGCGAGGGCGGTCCCTACCGCGATCGGTTATGCGGCGGTGGGGGTGCTGGTCGGGGGACTGGTCGGGTTTTGATCAGGTGTGTTGTGACCTGCGCTGATCGTTGTTATTCGGGCTCGGCGGAAGGCGATGAGCATGTCGTCGATGCTGATGTGGGTCTTGCGGCGGTACCAGGGTCGGCCGGCGTGGGCGATGGCCAGGTCGGTCACGGCGTTGCCGTGCTGGGCGTACCAGAGGATAAGGATGGTCAGGCCCAGCATGGTGAAGGGCACGCTGCGCTGCACGGCGGCGGGTACCCGGTTGGCGGTCTCACCGGTGCCGAGGAGGGTTTTACAGTCCTTGATCGTTTGCTCGATCGACCAGCGGTCGGCGTAGCGGGCGATGAGGGCTTCGCCGGTGGCGGTGGTGTCGGTGGAGACCACAGCGATGTCGTAGGGCTTGGTGGAGTCGGGGGTTTTGACCAGCACCACGACCACCGGGGTGGTGTACAGCGATCCCCACCACAGACACGGGATCACCGCGATCAGCACGGTGTCGGTACTGCCGTAGCGGCGCACCCGGGTGCGCCGCCAGGTGGCGGTAGCGGCCAGGTCCGCGGGGGTACCCAGCCGGTCGCCTTTGAGCCGGGGGCGCCCGCGCCGGCCGGTGCGCGGCGGGCGCGGGCCGTACAGCACGGCGTTGGAGGCCAGGCGGGTGGTGAAGGTGACCTTGGCCGGGAACGGGGTGCGCCAGGCCGGGCCACGGTAGGCGGCATCGACGACGACGTCGATCTGGCGTCCGGGAAACGCTGCCGCCACAAGCCCTACCAGTTCCCGCGCGAGATCGGGTTTGGAGATCCCGGACTTGTTCTTGGGGATGTACAAGCGAAACAGCACCGGCAGGCACACCTGGCGTGCCATGAACGGCAGTGTCACGATCAGCCCGGCGACCACGAAACAGTTACCGCGGCCGATACCGTCACGGCCTTTGGCCGAGCCGTCGTGCTGCCAGAACACCCCGTGGGTCTTGGAACCGTAGCGGTGGAACAGTGTGTCGTCGATGCCGACCCGCAACGGCCGGCCGTCATCGACGAGACGGGCCACCACCAGCCGGGCCAGCGCCAGCCCCAGGGCGTCCGGACTCCAGCGGGCATCGGAGAAAAACCGGTGCGCCCGCGCGTGATGCGACACCCCCGCCAGCCCCGCCGCGCCCCACATCCCGGTCACCGTCCGCGGGCCCGTGGCCGCCAAAAGCCCCGTCACCAGCTGCGTGAACGTGATGAACGTCGGCGCGGTGAACACCAACCGCACCCCCTCCAGCACAGACAGTAAGGACGCGAGTACGGTTCCAGCAGGAAGCATCGGCGAATCTCCCCATCAGCGGGCGGTTAGTAGCACGCCGATGCTTCCGCTATCTCCGGCCCCGCCACCCCCACCCGACACCAAGATCAACCGATCGTGTCACCACCAAAACTGCGAAACCTCAGGAGGTCCGATTTCAATGGAAATTGCGGCTTCCTTAACGAGAGCAAGCCGGCCCACAGGCAAGAACTCCTCCGCGAGGAGGAGGTTTCGCCCAGGTCCGCGCGGCTACCGTGGTCAGATGCGGATCTCGTGGCCGGACCGCCGGCTGGTGCTGGACGGCGTGTTGGCGCTGCTGGTCTTCGCGCTGGCGGGCGGCACTTCGCTGGTCCGCCCCGTCGGAAGGGGCCCGGGTGGGAGGCGCTGACCGGCCGGGAACGCGACGTGCTCGTCTCGCTGGCACGGGGCTCCTCCAACGCCGAGATCGGCGCAGAGCTGCACCTCGCGGAGACGACGGTGAAGACCCACGTCGGCAGCATCCTGCGCAAGCTCGCGGTCCGCGACCGGCTGCACGCGGTTATCTGGGCGTACGAGAACGGCGTGGTCTGAGTCTCTTGTCTGCTGGGCGTCGGGCAGCACGAATCCGATGGCCGATTCCGCCGACAACTTCGGGCGATCCCTCGAATGCCTCCCGCAAACCGCCGCGCACCTGGTCTTGGTCGCGGTCGGCGCGCTAACCGCCGCTGCGTCAGTCTTCGCCCGGCGCGGCGGGCGAACTGCCAGCGCGGTCCGGGTGGCCGCCATCGGCGGGTTGATCCTGCTGCTGGACGCGAGTGTGCTGGCGGTGTTCGGATACGTGCCGTTCCTGACCATCTCGCTGCTGACCGGGCACGCCGAACGCTTGAGCCTGCTGGCATCCCCCTCGCTGCTGGTAGAACTCGGCGTTGCCGCCGGGGCCGCGAGCCTGCTGTGGATGCAGGTGGCTCGCGCGACGGCCAACGCCCCTGGGAAGGAGCCGGAGGCAGCGCACGAGCGGGCCGCGGCACGGACCCGGAGGTGGACGGTGATCGCCATGGCGGTACCGCTGGGCTACGCGATCTCGAGGTTCCTGATGGTCCTGCAGGTGCCCGGGTTCGCCCTGGACGACGGCTCCGTAGGAACGCTCGCTCCGTCCGGGCTCGCCGCGGCGGCGACCGGGGGCGCGGTGCTCACCTGGGGGTTGATCCGTCCGTGGGGCAACGGTTCCCGCGCTGGATCCCGCGGGCGGCCGGCAGGAGGGTTCCGGTCGACCTCGCTGTGGCACCGGCCCTCGGGTGTCTGTGCTGGTGATGGCGGCATCCAAGTTGCTCCTGATGCAGACCTTCACCGAGGCGTTCGGCCCCGACGACGTGCTGATCGTGCTGCCCGTCTACCTCTGGCCACTGTGGTCGGTCGCCCTCGCGCTGGCCGCCGTGAACTACCGCATCCGCCGCAGAACCGCGGCGGAACCCGTCAGCGCAGCGCGATGATGGTGTAGGGGCCGACCTCGCGCTTAGCGAACGCGGGCGAGTCGAACACGGCCGGGTCGAAGTAGACGTCGTAGTCCCGGACGTTCGGCAGCTGTGGGAAGGCGTCGCCCTTCAGCTGCAGCACCAGCTTGCCCGACTGGTCCGCCGGGAGTTCCACATCGGAGTGCGGGCTCACCGGGTTGGTCAGGACGAAGACGTTGGGCGTCTTGAACCGGCTCTTGCGCAGCATGCCCAGCAGCTCGTCGGGGGTCTTCGCGGTGGTCCATTCCTGGACCTCCGCGGCGCGCGCCTCGTAGTCCGCCAGCGGGTTGGCGTAGTGCGGAGTCTCCTGCTGGAAGCCCCAGTACGGTTGGAAGGACATCAGCTTGTAGTCGGTGGTGAGCAGCACGTTGTCCACCGGCTTGCGGCCGGTCAGCTCGGCGATCGCACGGATCTCGTCATCGGTCCATGAGCCGGGCTTGGCCGGGTCGCGCTGTCCCATCGCGTTGTCGCCGGTGGGGTAGTAGTCCGCGTAGGCGCGTTCGACGGACGGCTGCAGCGCCAACCCGATCGCGCCCTGGTTGATGGTGATCGCCCCGAGCAGCCCGAGCGCGGTGGCGACCATGCTGATCCGCAGCGCGTGCCGGGTGTCCAGCTTTTGCCGCAGGTAGCCGACGAGTTCCAGCAGGCCGAAGACGCCGGCGACGGCCAGCGTCACGTCGAGGATCACGTTGAGGCGAAACGCCAGCAGCGTGGTCTTGGCGACCAGCGCCAGCGTCGACAGCACGAACCAGCCGTAGACCGCGAGCACGATGCTCAGCATCGAGGCGGCGACCTCGTTGCGCCGGCACCGCAGCAGCAGCCACACCAGACCGGCCAGGCACAGCACCCCGAACGCGGTGCCTTCCATCATCGGCACCGGCAGGAACGCGCCGTCCTCGGGCAGGTAGTGCTGCGCCGCGCTGCGCGGGTTGGCCAGCAGGAGGTGGGTGGAGAGCAGGTAGGGCAGCCAGACCAGCAGCGCGATGACCAGGCTGACGATGCCGATCGGCAGCAGCCGCAAGAACAGCTGCCGCACCGTCGGCCACAGTCGTTCCCCCTGGTGCACCCGGAACACTCCGGTAATGACCGCCATCAGCACGACCATCAGCACCGCGAACCCGAAGTGCAGGGTGTAGGTGATGGCCGCGAAACCGACGTAGCCGCCGATGCAGACGAGTGTCCACCGTGGAGCGTGGTCCCGGCGGCGCAGCGCGTGCCAGGCCAGTACGGCGATCGGTGCCAGCCACGCCGCCGACGGCCAGGCGTAGGGCTCCTCGATGCCGTGCAGCATCCCGGCCAGCCCCGTCACGACCGCGGCGAGCAGCGCCAGCCGGCGCCGCACCACGACGCTCCACAGCGTGAACGCGACGACTGTGGTCACCGCCACCCAGGCCAGCGCGTACGGCTTGTACGCCGCCCAGCCCTCCCAGCCGATGAGGTTGGCGAACCGGCCGCCCAGCCAGAACCAGCCGCCCGGGTAGTAGGGAGCGGTGTCGGCGTAGTTCAGGTCGGCCAGGCCCGGGGTACTGGCCATCCGGGTCATGTACTGCAGGCGGAACCCGTTGTCCACGGACGAGCCGCCGTAGTAGAACCTGGTGGCCTGCAAGGGGATCGCGAGCGCGAACGTGCTGAACGCGCTGAGCGCCACCCAGGCGCCGAACAATCGCAGCCAGCGCGGCGAGCGGCGATGTCCGAACGCCAGCAGCAGGAACAGCAGGGCCAGCACCAGCGCGCTGCTGGTGGCCGCGAGCGCTTCCGGTGCGAAGCTGGGCTCGCTGATGCTCAGCCGGGCGATGCCGAACTGCAGCACCAGGCTCACGACCGCCGCGACGAACGCGCTGAGCAGCAGCTCGACGACGGTGCTGCGCAGCGGTAGCCGAACGGCCGAAGCCCGGCGCGGTTCGTCGATCGGGCTCGGTCCGGTCAACAGCGGACTCGGCAGGATTCCCGCCACTTCGCGCGTCCTTCGGCGTAGCTGACATGGGGGCTCGCGCAGAATAGTTGATGTGCGCTGCGCACCCCGCCCTCGGGTGATGCGGGCACGAGGCGTTGGAGCGCTAGGGTGACGCAGCAGAACGGTCGTGGCAGCCGGTAGGAGGTTGGCGGGTGGCGGACAGCCCGGTGGAGCCCGGCGGCACGCGCGCCGCCCCGGAGCGGATCGAAGCCGCGGCCGGAGCCGAGGCGGAACCGGTGGTTCTGCAGCTGGTCGCGCCGCCGCCCCGCGTGGTGGTCAAGGCCGACCTGCTGCCCGCGGTGAGCTTGGTATCGCTGATCTCGCTGCTGGGCCTGCCGATCGGCTGGGTGTGGTCGCGGCTGGCGCCGCCGCAGGAGAGCGTGCTCGGCCTGCAGGGCAGGCTGACCCCGCTGCTGGTGGAGGGCTACCACGGCTTCGACGCGATCGCGATCTTCGCGCTGCTCGCCTTCGCGGCCGGACTGCTGACGTCCTCGGTGCTGTGGCTGGTGCGCAGGCGGCGCGGCCCGGTGCTGCTCATCGCGGGTGCGCTCGGGTCGGTGGTCGCGTCCTGGCTGGGCGTGCAGCTGGGCGCGTCGTTCGCCGGCGGGCTGTACGCGATGCCGGCGAACCCGCAGCTGGGCGACCTGATCACGGTTGCCCCGGAGGTCGGCACCTTCTGGGTGCTGCTGGTGCAGCCGTTGGCCTTCGCGCTCGGCTACGGCCTCGCCGCCTCCTGGAACGGCCTCGACGACCTGGGCCGCCGCCTCGGATAAGCGTTTCCGCTGGCCAGGTGCCGTGAGCGTTTTCGGGCGCTATGGCACCCAAAATCACTCACGGGCGCTGACCAGTGGAAATGTTCCCGCCGATCACTTCGGGGCGCCGCGGAAGGACTGGGTGATCTGCTTCAGCGTGTCGACCGGAACCGAGTCCGGGACGTTCTGATCGGACGCGGCGATGAAGACCACCGAGCTCTGGCCGTCGTTGTTGGTGGCGAGCACGCTGACCGCGACCGTCGCGGAGTCGCAGGTCTCGGGAGATGGCATCGTGATCTGGGCGGTGATCCGGACGGCAGGAACACCGCCGGTGAGCTGCAGCTGCTCCGGCGGGCCCGGCAGGACCACGGGTGCCTGGCCGGCGCGCGTGTAGGCCACCGCGGCGAACTTCTGCAGCGTTTCGGTGGCCACCGCGGTATCGTCCGGGCCCCTGCGGGCGGTCGCGCCCGAGACCGCCCGGTAGCTGGTCGGAGCGCCGGTGCAGAAGCCCTTCTGGTACTCAGCCACGCCGGTCATCGTCACCGGGTCGTCGGGCGGGCCGAAGCCGTGCACGCCCTCCGGGTTGGAGTCCAGTTTCCAGTTCATCGGCACGTCGTAGACCGCGCCCCGCTTCGGCACCGTCGCCACCTGCCAGCCGGGCACCAGCGGCGTCAGCTGCGGGTTGGCCGCCGTCGGCGGCGCGGCGGACGTCGCGCTGGGGGTCGGCTTGGACGGCGTGCTGGTTACCGCGGGCGGCGGCGGTGCCGCCTGCGATCCGCCGTCGGAGGTGCTGAGCACGACGATCGTGGTGACGATCGCGATCACGGCCACCGAGGCGAGCGCGATCGCCGCGATCATCGGCCCGCGGCTCTTCCCCGGCGGGGTCGGCGCGGGCTGCGCCGGGTAGCCGCTGACCATGCCGGGATAGGGCTGCTGCTGGGACAGCGGTGGCGGTGGTGGCGACTGCGGCGGCTGCTGGGGCTGGGAGAACGTGCCGAAACCCTGGTACTGCATGCCGGGCTGGGACCCCGATGCGCCGGGCTGCCTGGTGTTCGGATCGTAGTGCCCGAACTCGTTGGAGCCCCAATTACCAGGTGACGACATGCGGAGATCCTATCGATGCCGCAAGACAGCCCAGCGCCACGTCTTTCGCCTTCGAAGCGGCGCAGCCGCACGCAGCTCGCACCGCGCGTGGGACCAGCCGTGCATCGTCCCGCTCAGTTCACGCTGGTGTGCTGGGCGAAATCCGTCAGGGGCGCCGGAACCGCGCGAAGTTCGCGGAGGAACTCGGTTTCCCGCAGCAGCAGCCGCCGGATGTTGCGCAGCCGTTCCAGGGGGTCGGTTTCTTCGAGCAGCTTCTGCCGGTCCTCCACGGTCAGCACGCAATCGTCGGCCAGCAGGTACGAAAGCGTCGCGGCGTCGGTGTCCTCGGCCGGGGCTTCGCGCTGCCCGCCGCGCAATCCGGTGTCGTGGTAGCGCTGGTACGCCGCGCGGGCGGCGGTCGTCAGGTGCTCGCGGCGCGCCGGCGAGTCGTTCTCCGGGGCGGTGTCCGGCAGCCATTCGATGTCGGCCATCAGGTACGGCGCCGCGCTCCGGTCGATCTGCAGCAGCCGGAACCGGCGCTCCCCGTTGGCGCTGACGTCATACCGCCCGCCGGGCAGCTGCCGAACCTGGTCCAGCAGCGCGGAGCAGCCGACGTCGTACATCGAATCAACGTTGTCCTCGCCGGTTTCCCAGCCCTGCCGGATGGCGACCACGCCGAACCGGCGGTGCGGCAGGTCCTCGCCGACGAGATCGGTGACCAGCTGCCGGTAGCGCGGCTCGAAGATGTGCAAGGGCAGGTGGCTGCCCGGCAGCAGGGCGGAACCGAGCGGGAAGAGCGGCAGCACGTTCATCACGCCCCAAACCTACGTCGCGAATGCCCCGGAAGCAGCGTTCAAGGAATGGATGCACTCCCTTCAGCTCGGGGGCCGGAACACTGCGAATGGGTCGGTGACCTGCAGATCCCGGGAGGTGAACTGGAACAGCGCGGGAGGGCGGCCGCCGGCCGGACCCGCGGGCACCGTGCGGCCGGTGGGTTCTAGCACGCCGCGCCGGGACAGCACGCGCTGCAGGTTGGTCGCCGCGACCTGGTAGCCGAGCGCGGCGGAGTAGATCCGGCGCAGCTCCGAGACGGTGAACTCGGCGGGGGCCAGCGCGAAACCGATGTTCGTGTAGGACAGCTTGGCGCGCAGCCGGTCCCGCGCGGCCAGCACGATCAGCTCGTGGTCGAAGGCGGTCGGCGGCAGCGCGTCGACCGGATGCCACGCCGTGTCGGCGGGGATCTCGGGGTCGATGTCGGAGGGCACCAGCCCGAGGAAGGCGGTGGCGACGACGCGGCGGCCGGGCACCCGGCCCGGGCTGCTGAACACCGAGAGCTGCTCGACGTGGGTCAGCTTGTGCACGTCGACCTTCTCGGCCAGCTGCCGCCGGATCGATGTCTCCACGTCCTCGGTGGCGGCCAGCCGCCCGCCGGGCAGTGACCAGCGGTGCACGTCTGGTTCCTGTGCGCGTTGCCAGAGCAGCACCTGCAGTCGGTCGTCGCGTACCTGGAGGACGCCGGCGAGCACTTCGTGACGAGCGTCGCCCTTGTCCGCACAGCTCGCGGTGTTAGGATGTGTCACGTTTTCGATTCTAAGGCGAAAACCTCGGGGAGCTTGATCCGGGGTGCTAGCGGAGCTTCCGGGCGGGTTCTCCCGGAGGTCCGGCGAGGAGGACGACATGGCCGCGACTGCAACCTGGGAGCGGACCGACGCCGGTTACACCGGGGTGGCACCCACCGCCGAATGGGCGCGCGAGGTACGTAAGCTGGCCGACGAACGGGACGCCGTGCTGCTGGCGCACAACTACCAGCTTCCGGAGATCCAGGACGTCGCCGACCACACCGGCGATTCGCTGGCGCTGAGCCGCATCGCGGCGAACAGCTCCGCCGGCACGATCGTCTTCTGCGGCGTGCACTTCATGGCCGAGACGGCGAAGATCCTCGGCCCGGACAAGACGGTGCTCATCCCGGACGCGCGGGCGGGATGTTCGCTGGCCGACTCGATCAGCGCCGACCAGCTGCGGGCCTGGAAGGCCGAGCACCCGGGCGCCGTCGTGGTGTCCTACGTGAACACCACCGCCGACGTGAAGGCGGAGACGGACATCTGCTGCACCTCGTCGAACGCGGTGGACGTGGTCCGCTCCATCCCGGCGGACCGCGAGGTGCTGTTCTGCCCGGACCAGTTCCTGGGTGCGCACGTCAGGCGCGAGACCGGCCGGGAGAACCTGCACATCTGGGCCGGGGAATGCCACGTGCACGCCGGGATCAACGGGACCGAGCTCGCCGAGCGGGCGGCGGCCAGCCCGGACGCCGACCTGTTCATCCACCCCGAGTGCGGGTGCGCGACCTCGGCCCTCTACCTGGCCGGTGAGGGCACCGTCGCCAAGGAACGGGTGAAGATCCTGTCCACCGGCGACATGCTGACCGCGGCGAAGGAGACCGGCGCCCGCTCGGTGCTGGTGGCCACCGAGGTCGGCATGCTGCACCAGTTGCGCCGCGCCGCACCCGAGATCGACTTCCGGGCGGTCAACGACCGCGCGTCCTGCCGCTACATGAAGATGATCACCCCGGCGGCCCTGCTGCGCTGCCTGCGCGAAGGCGCCGACGAGGTGCACGTGCCGAAGGACGTCGCCGACCGGGCGCGGGCCTCGGTCGAGCGGATGATCGCCATCGGCAAGCCCGGAGGCGGCGAATGAGCTGGGAAGCAGGTGCGGACTTACTCGTCGTCGGCACCGGCGTCGCCGGCCTGACGGCGGCGCTGCGGGCCCGCGAGCTGGGCCTGCGGGTGCTGGTGGTCAGCAAGGACAGCGCGTCGGCGGGCAACACGAGTTGGGCGCAGGGCGGTATCGCCGTGGTCCGGCCGGACGAGCTCGACCCGGGCGACAGCCTGCGCAAACACGTCGAGGACACGCTGACCGCCGGCGCCGGACTGTGCTCGCGCCCGGCCGTGCGGGACATCCTCGCCGACGGTGCCGAGGCGATCGCGCGGCTGCGCGCGGCGGGTGCCCGCTTCGACCTGCGCGCGGACGGTGAGCTGGCGCGGACCCGCGAGGGTGGGCACAGCGCGTTCCGCGTGATCCACTCCGGCGGCGACGCGACCGGTGCAGAGGTGCAGCGCGCGTTGTCCGAAGCCGTGCGCGGCGGCGGGATTCCGGTGCTGGAGCAGCATTGCGTCGTCGAGCTGCTGCGCGGCGACAGCGGCGCCGTCGTCGGGGCACTGGCGATGGACTCCGAGAGCAGGCCGGGCGTGCTGCACGCCCCGGCGGTGCTGCTGGCCACCGGCGGCCTCGGCCAGCTCTATTCCGCCACCACGAACCCCGAAGTGTCCACTGCGGACGGTATCGCGCTCGCGCTGCGGTCCGGTGCGTCCGTCGCGGACCTGGAGTTCGTGCAGTTCCACCCGACGGTGCTCTACACACCGGGTGCGCCGCGAGGGCGGCGGCCGCTGATCACCGAGGCGGTGCGCGGGGAAGGCGCGGTGCTCGTCGACGTGCACGGGCGGCGCGTGATGGAGGGGGAGCACCCGCTGGCCGACCTCGCCCCGCGCGATGTCGTGTCCGCGGCGATCAACAAGCGGGCCGCCGAAACCGGCGCGGAGCACGTGTTCCTCGACGCGACGAGCATCGGTCCGGGGTTCGTCGAGCGGTTCCCGACGGTGTACGCGGCGTGCCAGGCGGCCGGCATCGACCCGGTCCGCGAGCCGATCCCGGTGGCCAGCGCGGCGCACTACTCGTGCGGCGGCGTGGTGTCCAGTGTGGATGGTCGAACGACCGTGACCGGGCTCTACGCCGCCGGTGAGGTCGCGTGCACCGGGCTGCACGGCGCAAACCGGCTGGCGTCCAACAGCCTCCTGGAAGGCCTCGTGGCCGGCGGGCGCGCGGCCGAGGCGGTGGCCAAGGACCTGTGCTGCGGGCTGCTGAACCGCAAGGCCCCCGGTGCGGCGGTGCAACCGGCGATGGCGGTGGTCGACCGGGACCTGCTGCAGCGCACGATGAGCCGCTACGCCGGCATCGGGCGCGACGACGAGGGGCTCGCGGAAGCGACCCGGATCCTGGACCGGGCGGCCATCGTCCGTCCACTTCGGACTCGACAGGCGGTCGAGGACTCGTCGCTGGCGCTGGCCGCGCAGGCGCTGCTGGCGGCGGCCAGGCAACGCGCCGAGTCGCGCGGCTGCCACCGCCGAACGGATTTCCCGGACACCGACGATCTGCGTTGGCGGCGCAGTACGGTGCTCCGGCTGGACGCCTCGGGGTGCCTCATCCACACCGCGGCCGGGATTGCGAGGACAGCGGCATGAGCATCGATCTGGAGAAGGCCCGCGAGGTCGTCCGCACGGGGCTGGCCGAGGACCTGCGCTACGGGCCGGACGCGACGACCGAGGCGACGGTCCCGGTCGGCGCGATAGCCGAGGCCGGATTCAACACCCGCCGGGCCGGGGTGGTCGCGGGCCTGCCGCTGGTGCGCCTCGTGCTCGACGAGGTGCTGGGCGCGGGCGCCTACGCCGTGCTCTCCGAACGTTCCGACGGTGATGTGCTGGCGCCCGGCGACTGCGTGCTGCGGGTGAAAGCCCCGGTCCGCGGCCTGCTCACGGCGGAACGCACGGCGCTGAACCTGCTGTGCCACCTGTCGGGCATCGCGACCGCGACGGCGGCGTGGGTCGAGGCGGTCGCGGGCACGGGCTGCCGGATCAGGGACAGCCGCAAGACGCTGCCCGGCCTGCGGGAGCTGCAGAAGTACGCGGTCCGCTGCGGCGGCGGGGTCAACCACCGGATGGGCCTCGGCGACGCGGTGCTGATCAAGGACAACCACGTCGTGGCGGCTGGCTCGGCGGTGGCGGCGGTGCGGGCCTGCCGCGAGCACGCGCCGGACCTGCCGATGGAGGTCGAGGTGTCCACGCTGGACGAACTCGATGAGGTGCTGGCGGAGGACGTGGAGCTGGTCCTGCTGGACAACTTCACCCCGCAGCAGTGCGCGGAAGCGGTCCGCCGGGTCCGGGAGACGTCGCCGGCCACGGAACTCGAAGCATCGGGAGGCCTGACCCTCGACGTGGCCCGCGCCTACGCGGAAACGGGAGTCCAGTACCTGGCGGTAGGAGGCCTGACCCACTCCTCCCCGGCCCTCGACCTCGGCCTGGACATGTAGTCACTCGGTAGCGAAGACCTCGCTGAACAGGTCCGCGTCCCACTGCTCGACGAGTGCCCGATGAGTGCGGTGCCACTCATTGTGCTCAAGGCCGCGCCGAAGCGTGTCGGCCCCACCCAGCGCGTCGTGCCCGGTCACAGCAGCGATTCGAAGTCGATGCGCAACTCGACGGGGTCAGACACCGCCAGCTTGTCGGTGTCGACCCCGGAGGGTGCGTAAGTCCGGGTCGTGGGATCGAGGCGGTAGCGGAACGCAGTCAAACGCCGGTCGTCTTGGCGGTCGCTTTCGATACGCCAGAAGTGTTCGATGCCCGCAGCGGCGTACTCGGCGGGCTTGTCGGTCTGGTCGGCGGTGACCGAGCCCGGTGACATCACCTCGACGACCAGCAGGCAGTGCTGGGGACGCAGGTCGGCGTCCTCCGGCAAGGCGGAGTCGTACACGACGACGTCTGGTCTGCGGTTGAGTAGCGGCACGTCCCGCAGTCGCAGATCGACATCCGTGGCAACGGTGAGCTCGGGTCCAACGGCGAGCTCAAGTTCGTTCGCGAGACGCCGTGCGATGATCTGATGCGAGCGGCGGGGGGCAGGAGTCACGACGATGGCTCCATCGACAATCTCGATGCGGCGGCACACTTCTTCGGGCAGCGCCTCGTACTCCGCGGCGCTCAGCCCCTCCGGTGGTAGCGCCATCCAGTCAGGAAGTGCGGTCATTGTCGAGCCCCTCTCCCTACGGGTACTGGACCAGCGTAGCTGTAGCGCCTCGTCGCCGGGGACCTCGCGCGACGATTCCTTCACCTGGAGTTACGTAATGCTACCAACGGTGTTCGTACTGTGGATGACTGGGATGATTTGGTCATGGCTGGAGCTGATTGGGGTGAGGTACTGGTGAGCACTGTGCAGGCCGAGCGGGTTCTGCCTGCCGCGCGAGTCGGCAGCCGAGCGAGTCGGCAGCAGGCGCCCTTCGCCTCGGGACGATCGCGTCAGAAGCGGCGGTTTGCGAGGACCGGGACCGCTTGGCGGGCCTGGTCGACCGCCGCCGGGTCGATGTCGACGACCCGGACCTCGGGGGCGTCGGCGAGCTGGGCGTGCACCTGGCCAAGCGGGGTGGCGACGAGGCTGTAGCCGATGCCCGTCGGGGCCTTGCCGCTCGGCTCCCGGCCGATGCTGCGCGGGTCGGCCTGGCCGCAGGCCACCACCCACGACGTCGAGTCCAGCGCGCGGGCGCGCACCAGCAGCTCCCACTGCTCGCGCTTGCCCTCGCCGGAACCCCAGGACGCCGAGGTGACGATCACCGACGCGCCCTGGTCGGCGAGCGTCGTGAACAGGCCGGGGAACCGCACGTCGTAGCAGGTCGTCAGGCCGATCTTGGTGCCGTCGAGGTCCACCACCACCGGCTGCGCGCCCGGCGCGACGGTGTTCGACTCGGCGAAGCCGAAGGCGTCGAACAGGTGGATCTTGTCGTAGGAGGTGTCCAGGCCGCGGCCGGTGATCAGCAGCGTGTTTGTCACCCGGCCGTCCTCGGTGGGCGTGAACATGCCCGCCACGACCGCGATGCCGGCTTCCTCGGCAAACCGCCGCACCTCGGTGGCCCACGGCCCGTCCAGGGGCTCGGCCAGCGGCCCGAGCCTGGTCCCGAAGCAGGCCATCGTCGCCTCCGGGAACACCGCGAGGTCGGCACCCGCCTCGGCGGCCTTCCGGACGCCGTCGGCCACGAGTTCCAGGTTTGCCTTGGGGTCCGGGCCGGACACGATCTGGCACAAAGCGATCCGCATAACCACAACCATCCTTCCAGGGACTTTTTCCAAACTCGTTTTGCGTGGCGGTGCATGTGGCGGTGCATGTGGCGGAACCTCAGACGCCCCCTGAGAATCCGCGGCGGTGCGAGTGGCGACGCCAAACGGCTGCGCCGCTTCGAAGGCAACGAACACCTTCCAGCGGTCACCCGTTACTATTTTTGTATACCAGCGATATGCACCGGCTAGATTCACACAGGGGGTCTTCGTTGCCGTCGGGACGAGAACTGGCTTACGACCATCTCAAGGACACGGTGCTCAGCAACCCCGCGATGCAGGGGCAGTTCGTCAACGAACAGGCGCTGGCCGACGAGATCGGGGTGTCCCGAACGCCGATCCGCGAGGCCCTGCTGCTGCTCGCCGCCGAGGAACTGGTGCAGCTGGTGCCCAAGCGCGGCGCCTACATCGCCCCGGTCGGCGGCCGGGAGATCCGCGAGCTCTTCGAGATACGCGCGATGATCGAGTGCTACGCCGCCCGCCGCGCCATCGAGCTGGACGCGGTGCCGGTGGAGCAGATGCGCGCCGAACTGGCGGCCCAGCGCGAGCTCAGCGGCGACGACCAGGCCCGCGCGTTCATCGACCGCGACCACCGGTTCCACGCCACGCTGGTGTGCGCGGTCGGCAACGACATGCTCAGCAAGACCTACGACGCGTTGCGGGCACGCCAGATCCGCGCGGGCATCGTCGCGCTGTTCAGCAGCGGCGGGCGGCGCAAGGCGGTGCTCGTCGAGCACGAGGCGATCGTGGCCGCGCTCGCCGCGGGAGACGCGGAGGCCGCGGCTGCGGCAATCACCGAGCACCTGTCCGCGACGCAGCAGGTCCTGCTGGCGGGCTGAGGCCGAGCTGCTCAGGGTCCGTGAGCGTTTTCGGGGGTCCTGGCACCCGAAAACGCTCACGGGGGCGCGAGCAAGATCTCAACTTATTGAGAAAAACTTGCAATAGCACCTATTGTTCAGGAGTGCTGAAACGTCGTGCTTTGTTCGTCGCTGTGCCGGTCGCCCTGGGCCTGCTCGGGGCGGGGTGCGCCGCGCCGACCGCGCCGGGCACCGGTGACCCCCGGTCGATGCTGCTCGCCGACGGCTACGAGCCGGATAGCCTGAACCCGCTGCTGGGCTACGGCGTGGAGGGGGCCGCGAAGTTCTACGACGGCCTGCTGGCCTTCGACGGCCAGTCCGCGTTGCGCCCCGCGCTGGCCGGCGAGGCACCGCAATCCACCCCCGACGCCAAGACCTGGACGGTCAAGCTCCGCGACGGCGTCCGCTTCCACGACGGCACGCCCTTCGACGCCGAAGACGTCGTCGCCACCTACCAGGCAGCGATCGACCCCGCCTACGCCTCGACGGTGTCCTCGGACTTCGACATGCTCGCCGACGTCCGCGCGCTCGACCCGCACACCGTGCGGTTCGACCTCAAGATCCCCTACGCCGCCTGGCCGTCGAGACTGGTGCTCGGCATCATGCCGAACGAGCAGCTCGCCGAGCCGAAGTCGCAGGAGAGCTCCCCGCTCAACACCAAGCCGGTCGGCACCGGGCCCTACAAGCTCGTCGAATGGCGTCAGGGCGACCAGATGACCTGGGAGGCCAACCCCGGCTACTGGGCCGGTGCGCCCGCCGTCGGCAAGGTCACCGTCGTCTTCGCCAAGGACGACAACACCCGCGCCCAGCGCCTGGCCTCCGCCGAGTTCGACGGCACCGTGCTGCCGCCGGTGCTGGCCGAGAGCGTCGGCCGCGACGGCTACCGGACGGTGCACCACCGCACCGCCGACTTCCGCAGCATCGCGTTGCCCAACACGCACCCGGTCGCCGGCGACCGAGCCGTGCGGCTCGCGCTGAATCTCGCAGTCAACCGCCAGGGCATGATCCAGGGCTTGCTGGGCGGGCACGGAAAGCCCGCCTACGCGCCGATCCCGGAGTCGATGGGTGCCAACTTCGAGCCCACGGCCCGCTTCGACTTCGATCCCGAGCGCGCCAAGAAGCTGCTCGACGAGGCCGGTTGGCGGGTCGGCGGCGACGGCATCCGGGAGCGGGGCGGCGTCCGCGCCCAGTTCACCGTGATGTATTTCGCCGACGACAGCCTCCGCAAGGACCTCGCCCGCGCGTTCGCCTCCGACGCCAAGGCGGTCGGCATCCAGGTCGAGCTCGCCGGGGTGGACCGCTCGGCCGTGCCCGCTCGGCTGGCAACCGACGGGATCGTGCTCGGCGGCGGCAACACCATCGATCCCGACCCGCAGGTCTACACCAGCCTGCACTCCTCGGTCATCGGCACCGGCACCTACAACAACCCGGGCCAGTACCGCAACGCCAAGGTGGACGCCGCGCTCGACGACGGCCGGCAGGAGGTCGACCAGGCGAAGCGGGCGGAGTTCTACAAGCAGGCACAGCGCGCCTACGTCGCCGACCCGGGCCTGGTGTACCTGGCGTTCATCGACCACAGCTACGTGATGCGCGACGGCAAGTGGTCCGGCTACCAGCCACCGGTCGAGCCGCACGTGCACGGGACCACCTGGGGCCCGTGGTGGAACGTCGAGACCTGGAAACCGCAGGCATGAGCCGCGCGATCGGCCGGTTGGTGCTGCGGCGAATCGGGTTCGTGGTACCGGTGCTGGTGGTCGTGGCGTTCGGGGTGTTCGTGCTGGCCGCGGCGTCCCCGTTCGACCCGGTCCACCAGTACTACGGTGTGGAGCTCTTCGGGGCGTCTGCGGCCGACGTCGCGCAGGTGCGGGCCCGGCTGGGGCTCGACGACCCCGTGCTGGTGCAGTTCTGGCACTGGGCGACCGGCGTGTTCGGCGGCGACCTCGGGGTGTCGCGGTCGTTCCGGCAGCCGGTCGTGCAGGTCGTCGCGCAACGGCTGCCGTGGACGCTCCTGCTGACCGCGACCGGGCTCGCGCTGGCCGTGGTGATCGCCCTGGTGCTGGGCACCGTCGCGGCCTGGCGGCAGGGCGGCTGGATCGACCGGTTCGTCACCGCCATCGGCCACGCGCTGGAGGGCGTGCCGCCGTTCGTGCTGGCGCTGCTGTCGATCGCGGTGTTCTCGCTGGGGCTCGGCTGGCTGCCGGTGGCGGGCCTGACCGACGCGGGCGCTCCGGTGTCGTTCGGGCAGGTCGCCGAGCACCTGGCACTGCCCGCGCTGGTGCTGGGCATCTCCCAGTCGCCGTGGCTGGTGCTGCACGTCCGGCAGTCGATGCTGACGTCGCTGTCCGAGGACCACGTGACCGGGGCGCGGGCGCGCGGCCTCGCGGAGAGCGCCGTCGTGCTGCGGCACGCGCTGCCGACCGCGCTGCTGCCGTTCGTCACGCTGATCGGCGCGCGGGTTCCGGAACTGGTCACCGGAGCCGTGCTGGTCGAGGAGGTCTTCTCCTGGCCGGGCCTGGCCGCCGCCGTCGTCACCGCCGCGACGGCGGTCGACTACCCGCTACTGGCGATCCTGACGCTCGTGGCCACCGCGGCGGTGCTGATCGGCTCGCTGTTCGCCGACATCGCGGCGATCGTGCTAGACCCGAGGGTGGCGACCGATGGCTGAAGAAGATACGCAACATGATTGAGACATCCAACGAGTCCACATCGGTCGGACCGTGGCGATTCGCCGGCCGCAAGCGCGCCGGGGTGTCGCGGACCCGGGCGCGGTTGTGGGTGTCGCTGGGCGGCCTCGCGGTCCTCGTGCTGGCGGCGATCGCGGTGCCCACGCTGTTCGGCAGCGAATCGGTGCGCTACGACTCGATTCGGCTCGCGCCGAGCCCGGCGCACCCGTTCGGCACCGACTCCGGCGGCCGGGACCTGTTCGTGCAGTCCCTCGCCGGGCTGCGGATCTCCTTACTAGTGGCCGGTTTCAGCGCGGTGGTGTCCACTGTGCTCGGTTCGCTGGTGGGCGCCGTCGCGGGCGGCGTCGGCGGCTGGCCGGACCGGCTGCTGATGCGGCTGGTCGACACCATCAACTCGGTGCCGCACCTGCTGCTGGGCATCGTGATCGTCGCGCTGTACCGGGGCAGCCTGGTCGCGGTGATCCTGTCCATCGCCCTCACGCATTGGACGACCGTGGCACGCATCGTGCGCTCGGAGGTCCTGTCGCTGCGCCAGCGGCCCTACATCGACGCGGCGATCGCGGGCGGTTCGTCGCGGTCGCGGGTCCTGCTGCGGCACCTGCTGCCCGCGATCGTGCCGCAGGCGGCGCTCTCGGCGGTGCTGCTCGTGCCGCACGCGGTGTGGCACGAGACCGCGCTGAGCTTCCTCGGCCTCGGCCTGCCGCCGCACCTGGCCAGCATCGGCAACATCCTCGGCGACGGCCGGGAAGCGGTGCTGCTCGGCGCCTGGTGGATCGTGCTTTTCCCGTCGGTGCTGCTGGTGGCGACGACGCTGGCGGTGTCCGGACTGGCCGCGACCTGGCGCGATCGGGTCTTGCCGCGACGGCGATCGGAGTTGGCGCTGTGAGCGAACCGCTGCTCGAACTGGACCGGCTCTCGGTGCGCTTCCTGCTGGGGCGAGGCGCCGAAGTTCGGGCGGTGACCGACGCGACGCTGCAACTGCGGCCGGGCAGGGTACTCGCGCTCGTCGGGGAGTCCGGCTGCGGCAAGTCGGTGCTGGCCTCGGCGCTGCTGGGGCTGCTGCCCGGGAACGCGCAGGTTCGCGGCGAAGCCGTGCTGCGCGGCGGCATCGAGCTGCTGTCGGCGCCGGAGCCGGTGCTGTCCGGGCAGGTCCGTGGCCGGCTCGTCGGCCTGGTTCCGCAGTCCGCGAGCACCCACCTGACCCCGGTGCGGACCGCGCGCAGCCAGCTCGTCGAGGCGATCCGGGCGCTGGGCGGCGCCGCCGGGCCGGACGAACTCGCCGAACGCGTCGGGCTCGCTCCGGCCGACCTCGACCGCTATCCGCACGAGCTTTCCGGCGGGATGGCTCAGCGGGTCGCGGTGGCGCTAGCGCTGGCCGGCAACCCGCGGATCATCCTCGCCGACGAGCCGACCACCGGGCTGGACCGGCCGCTGGTCCATCGCACCGTCGACCTGCTCGCCGAAGCCGCCACCGACGACCGCGCGGTGTTGCTGATCACCCACGACCTGGCCGCCGCCCGCCGGGTGGCCACCGACATCGCGGTGATGTACGCCAGCCGCATCGTCGAGGCCGGGCCCGCCGAGCAGGTGCTTGCCGACCCCTGGCACCCGTACACCGCGAGGCTGCTCGCGGCGTTGCCCGACGGCGGTTTCCGGCCGATCCCCGGCCACCCGCCGGCCCTCACCGAACTGGCCCGCATCGAACAGGAATGGGGTTGCGTGTTCTGCCAACGCTGCCCGGACGTGCCCGGATTCGGGCCGTGCACGGGAGATCCGGAACTGCTCGACCTCGGCGACCGGTGGGTCGCCGCGCACCCGCCGTGCTGAGCGCGACCGGCCTGGTCGCCGGCTACCGGCGCGGCGAACCGGTGCTCGACGGGGTCGACCTGGACGTCCCGGGCGGTTCCGTGGTCGGGCTGGCCGGGCCGAGCGGGTGCGGGAAGTCCACATTGGCCAGGGTGATCGGGCTGCTGCATGAGCCGTGGTCCGGGCAGGTGTCGCTCGACGGCAAGCCGGTCAGCGGCTTCCGGCACGCGACGCCGCGGGAGCAGCGCAAGGCGATCGGCATCGTCTTCCAGCAGCCGCGGCCCGCCGTCGACCCGCGCTTCACGCTCCGCGAGATCGTCGCCGAACCGCTGCGGGCCACCGGAGCCGCCGGCGACGTCGACGAGCTGGCCGACGAGGTGGGGCTGACCGCGGAGCTGTTGTCGCGGCGGCCGCACGAGGTCAGCGACGGGCAACTGCAACGGGCCTGCCTGGCGCGGGCATTGGCGTTGTGGCCGGGCTACCTGATCTGCGACGAGATGACCGCGATGCTGGACGCGTCCACCACGGCGGCGCTGGTGCAGGTCGTGGACCGGCGGGTGAACGAGCACGGCACGGGGGTGCTCGCGATCAGCCACGACGAGGACCTGCTGCGGCATTGGGCGGTGCACGTGGTTCGCCTCGGCGGGTCGATATGACATGGTGGGGCCGAAACGCGGTCGCGGGGGACCGCTCGGTACTGACGACGGACCCGAGGAGTCGACGTTGAGCGAGGGCGAAGGCACCACCTTCATGCAGTGGCGGGAGCGGGCCCAGACCGAGGTTCGCGACGACCGGCCCAAGATGCGGGCGATCATGATCACTGCGGCGGTCGTGGTGCTCGTCGGAATCATCGTGGGATCCGTGATCCTGCTGCTGTCCTGACCTGCTGCTGTCCTGACGCGGTCGTCCGCAATTTCAATGGAAATCGAATGTCCGATTTCCATGTCCGATTTCCATTGAAATTGCGGAAGTTATCCACAGTCGAAACCCGGGTTGGGTCACTCCTGGGCAGCGAGCTTGGTGACCAGCAGGCGGGACACGCGGTGGCCGTCCATCGCGCGGACCGTGAAGCGGTGGCCCAGGGCCTCCAGCGAATCGCCCTCGGCCGGGACGCGCCCGAGCCGGCTGACCACGAACCCGGCCACCGTGTCGTAGGGACCGTCGGGCAGTGCGATCCCGGTCTGCTGCTCGAACTCGGCGCGGTGCAGCAGCCCGTCGGTCTCGAAGCTGCCGTTGCCCTTGGGGCGCACCGGGGCCGTGCTCGGGTCGTACTCGTCCCAGATCTCGCCGACGACCTCCTCCACCAGGTCCTCGACGGTGACGATGCCCGCGGTCCCGCCGTACTCGTCGACCACCACCGCCAGGTGCCCGCCCCGCCGCCGCATCTGCGACAGCGCCGCCAGCACCGGCTTGCTCGCCGGCAGCGCCGTCACCGGACGGGTCAGGTCGCCGACTGTGCGCGCCTCCTCGCGGCCGTCGTGCATCGTGGCGAGCAGGTCTCGGACGTGGATGAAACCGACGATGTCGTCGGCGGTGTCCCGGATGACCGGGTACCGCGAGTGAGGCTTGCCGGCCACCTCGGCGATCGCCTCGGATAGCGGCATGGTGCGGTCCAGGAAATCGACCTCGGTGCGCGGCACCATGACCTCGCCGAGCACTCGGTCGGTGGCCCGGAACGCATCGCTGAGCAACCGCCGCTCCTCAATGGTCAGCTGCTCGTTGGTGCGCACCATGTCCCGCAGCTCTTCCTCGCTGACCTTGTCCTCGTCGGCGCGCGGATCGATGCCGAGCAACCGGACCACCGCGTTGGTGGACTTCGACAGCAACCAGATCAACGGCCGCGACAGCGTCGCCACCCGGTCCAGCACCCCGGCGGTGACCATCGCGACGCCCTCGGACTTCTGCAGCGCCAGCCGCTTGGGGGCGAGCTCGCCGAGCACCAGCGACAGGTACGACACGAACAGCGTCACCAGCACCAGGGCCACCGACGCGGCCACGCCGATCGGCAGGCCCCAGCCGGCCAACACCGGCTCCAGGCGCACCGCGATCGTCGCGCCGCCGTAGCTGGAGGCGAAGAACCCGGCGAAGGTGACGCCGATCTGCACCGCCGACAGGAACCGGTTGGAGTCGGCGCGCAGCTTGGCCACCCGCGCGCCGCGGCGGTCGCGTTCGGCGAGCTTGCGGACCTGGCTCTCGCGCAGCGACACCAGCGCGATCTCCGCGGCGGCGAAGTAGCCGCCGAGCAGCACGAACAGCAGCACCAGCGCGATGTTCCAAGCGACACCGTCCATCTTCCGATTGTTCCATTCCCGGCGTTCGCGAGCCCTCCACGCGGCCCTCCGGAGACGGTTTCCGCGATCTCGCTGCGGTCGCTCGGACGAACGGCCATGACGGGCACGATCAGGCGAAAGGAGATCACATGGCCGTCGAAGGCGTCAGCAAGGTCGTCGTCGGCGGTGCGGGACCAGCAGCGCGCGAAGGCTCGTGAGTGCGAATTCCGGTTCTTACCGGAAGAGGCACTCACGAGCTCAGTCGGTGGTTCGCCAGAACTGACGCTTCTTCACGTCGCGCACGAGGATTCCGTGCTTGACCAGTTCGGTGCGCAGCAGCGCCGCTTCCTTCCCGTCGCGCTTGCGCAGCGCGCGTTCGCGGGCCGCCATCAGCGAGTTGATCCGCAGCGACAGCTCCGGCGTGTCCTCGACCCACAGGCTGTAAGAGCCGGTGAACGGGTCCTTGTCCCGCCACGGGTAGCCGTGGTCGGTGAAGGCCCTGCGCAGCGCAAACCTGTCCAAATCGGACGGTTGCCGGATGTGCTCGCCGCCGGATTCGTCCAGCACCACGAGGTTCTTGCCATCGACGTACACGTAACCGATCCCGGCGCGCGCAATGTGCTGCTGCGACCGCCCGACGGTCAGCACCACCTGCTCCGGTTCGACGGTGACAGTCAGCCGCTCCTGCGCCATCAGCCCGGCGAAGCCGAGCCCGAGGATCGCGCCGATGGCGATGGCGCCTACCGAGCCCCACGGGTCGGGCACCGACGCGGCGAGCTGGAACACGCCCTGAAACGGCGCCCACGGCAACCCGGCGACCCAGGCGGACGCCAGCCGCAACAACCAGACGACCAGCGCTCCCAACAACGGGCAGACGATCCACGAACCGTGCCGGACCAGGCGGTGCTCGGTGACGGTCGTCGCGGCGGGTTCTGCAGCCATTCCGCCATTATCGCCACCGGCCGAGCGCTGGGGCCGCTGGTGCGGCAGCGGTTGATGCCCCGTTCTCCCTCCTGCCGGATCAGGCTCCTGCCTCGCGGAGCAGGATGTCCACCGCGGCGTCGTTGCGCGCGGTCTCCTTCTCGATGACGTCGTCGGGCGGGTAGAAGCCGTCGATGCCGTCGCCGTTGGCCGGATACATCTCGAAGGTGTAGGCCAGGATCTTGTGCTGGCCCCACATCCAGTCCAGGCTGTCGCCGTCGGTGACGTAGAGGTCGCTGGACTGCTGCGGGGTGTAGCCGTTGGTCTTGGCCATCTCGCCGCCGACCCGCGCGAACCGGTCGTACTCCTCCTGTGTCATGCCCTCGGTGACGTCGTCACTGGTGTGCCCGAAGGGCCACAGCACGAGCTCGGAGTAGGTGTGGAAGTCGATCGCGGCCTTGATCTGCTGCGCGCCGCCGACCACCCGCGAGTCGATGAAGTGGCGCATCGCCGCGGTCTCCGACGCCGACCACGCGGCCGGGCCCCGGTAGGTCTCGCCGTTCGGGTCGTCGTCGGAGCCGCCGCAGCAGCCCCACTTGTAACCCCAGTTGCGATTGAGGTCGGTGCCGGCGTCCTGCCGGTTCTTGCGCCACCCCTGGAACTCGCCGGACTCCACGTCGTAGGACGAGCCGTCCGGGTTGACCACCGGGATGATCCAGACCTCCCGGTTGTCGACCGCGTCCTTGATCCCCTGGTCGCCGGCGTAGCCATCGGTGAGCCGGTTGGCGATGTGCAGGCACATCTCGGTGGTCAGGTGTTCGCGGGCGTGCTGGTTGCAGTCGAACAGCACCTCGGGCTCGTCCTCGTCCTGCCCGACGTTGTCGCTGATCTTCAGCACCGGGATGTCGCGGCCCTCGAAGGACTTGCCGATGCTGGACTTCGCCGCGATGTCCGGGTGGTCCTTCACCACGGCGTCGAGCTCGGCGTTCATCTCGTCGAGGTTGTGGTAGCCCTCGTACCCGGGCGGGAAGTCGCCCGGTACCCGCTGCGCCGGGTTGATCCGCTTGAGCGCGTCGGCGACCTTGGTCTCGGCGTTGAGCACGAACCCGGCGGCGCGCAACTGCTCGGCCTGCGCCGGGGTGGCCTCCACGGTGGCCACCGCGCCGGACACCGCGATGACCTGGGCGCCGGTGCGGTTGATCTCGGTTCGCGTCTTGCTGTCGGTGTTGGGAACGCGGTAGGTGGCCAAGTCCCGGGCGGCGGTCGCTCCGGTCGGCTCCGCGGACACGCCGGCCTGGATAGGGCCCAGCAGGACCAGGCACGCTGCGGTCGCCACGGTCACTGCCTTGCGCCGTGAGCTGAACATCGGGTCTCCGATCGATCACTGGTAGTGATGTTGGCAGGTTCTAGGAGTCGCCCGATGTTGGCAAGCCACTGGCGAACAATGGCCGCATGTTGACATTTTCCCACTCAGGCCCTCGTCGTCCGGGGTGACCTGCGACCGGGTTCGAGGACGGCCGCGTCCCGCGGCGATTACCCTGGTCGTGTAGCCCCCGGGTATTGGAAGGACGCACATGCTCACCCGTACCGACCTGCGCGGTCGCGTTCCGTCCACCGTCGAGCTGCGCGCGACGCTGCCGCGCGCCGAGATGGACGTCGAGCACGTGCTGCATCGGGTCCGGCCGGTGATCGAGTCGATCCGCGACCGCGGGGTGGAAGCCGTCCTCGAATTCACCGAGAAGTTTGATTCCGTCCGACCGGAACGGGTGAGGGTGGCGGCCGCCGAGCTGAGGCGGGCCCTCGACGATCTCGACCCGGCGGTGCGCGCGGCCCTGGAGGAGTCGATCGCCCGCGCCCGCAGGGTGCACGACGACCAGCGGCGCACCGACACGACGACGCAGGTCGTGCCCGGAGGCACGGTCACCGAGCGCTGGGTGCCGGTCGCCCGCGTCGGCCTGTACGCGCCGGGCGGGCTGGCGGTCTACCCGTCCAGCGTGGTGATGAACGTGGTCCCGGCGCAGGCCGCCGGGGTGGAGTCGCTGGTGGTGTGCAGCCCGCCGCAGGCGGAGTTCGGCGGCCTGCCGCACCCGACGATCCTGGCCGCCGCGCAGCTGCTCGGCGTCGAGGAGGTCTGGGCGGTCGGCGGCGCGCAGGCGGTGGCGCTGCTCGCCTACGGCGGGCACGACACCGACGGCGCCGAGCTGACGCCGGTGGACATGGTGACCGGGCCGGGCAACGTCTACGTGACCGCCGCCAAGCGGCACCTGCGCAGCCTGATCGGCATCGACTCGGAGGCCGGGCCGACGGAGATCGCGGTGCTGGCCGACGAGACGGCCGACGCGGCGCACGTGGCCGCCGACCTGATCAGCCAGGCTGAGCACGACACCCTCGCGGCGAGCGTGCTGGTGACCACCTCGGTCGAGCTGGCCGACGCGGTCGACGCCGAGCTGGAGCGCCAGGTGGCGCAGACCAAGCACGTCGAGCGGATCAGCACCGCGCTGGCCGGTGAGCAGTCCGGCTGCATCTTGGTGTCCACTGTGGAGGACGGCCTCCGGGTGGTGGACGCATACGCCGGCGAGCACTTGGAGATCCAGACCGCGAACGCCGAAGCGGTGGCCGCGCGGGTGCGCAACGCGGGCGCGATCTTCGTCGGCCCGTACGCGCCGGTGTCGCTGGGCGACTACTGCGCGGGCTCCAACCACGTGCTGCCCACCGGTGGCTGCGCGCGGCACTCGTCCGGCCTGAGCGTGCAGAGCTTCCTGCGCGGCATCCACGTGATCTCCTACAGCGAGCAGGCGCTCCGTGACGTCGCGGACCAGGTGGTGGCGCTGGCCAACGCCGAGGACCTGCCCGCGCACGGTCAGGCGGTCACCGCCCGCTTCTCCCGCTGAGCGCCCGGAACAACCGAAGGTAGAACCCATGAGTGACGTGCTCGGCGCCGACACGACGCTGGCCGACCTGCCGCTTCGGGACGATCTGCGCGGCCGCAGCCCCTACGGCGCGCCGCAGCTGGACGTCTCGGTTCGGCTCAACACCAACGAGAACCCCTACCCGCCGCCGCAGGAACTCGTCGACGACGTGACCGCCGCGGTGCAGGAAGCCGCCACGGCGCTGCACCGCTACCCGGACCGCGATGCCACGGCGCTGCGCGCCGACCTCGCCGCGTACCTGACCGAGGCCACCGGCGTGCAGCTGGCGACCGGGAACCTGTGGGCGGCCAACGGTTCCAACGAGGTCCTGCAGCAGATCCTGCAGGCCTTCGGCGGGCCCGGCCGCACCGCGCTCGGCTTCGTTCCGTCGTACTCGATGCACCCGATCCTGTCGGCGGGCACCCGCACCGACTGGCTGCCCGCGCCGCGCCGCGACGACTTCAGCCTGGACGGCGCGCAGGCTGCCCGCATCGTCGCGGAGAAGCGGCCCAGCGTGGTGTTCGTGACCAGCCCGAACAACCCCACCGGGCAGTCGGTGTCGCAGGACGACCTGCGCGCGATCCTGGACGTCGCCCCCGGCGTGGTCGTGGTGGACGAGGCGTACGCCGAGTTCTCCGCCCGGCCCAGCGCGATCGACCTGATCCGGCAGTACCCGGCGAAGGTGATCGTCAGCCGCACGATGAGCAAGGCGTTCGCGTTCGCCGGCGGTCGGCTCGGCTACCTGGCGGCGGCCCCGGCCGTGATCGACGCCCTGCTGCTGGTGCGCCTGCCGTACCACCTGTCGGTGGTCACCCAGGCCGCCGCGCGGGCGGCCCTGCGGCACGCCGAGGCCACCCTCGGTTCGGTGCGGGCGCTGGTCGACGAGCGCGAGCGGGTCGTGGAAGCGTTGCGGGAGCAGGGTTTCTCGCCGGTGCTCAGCGACGCCAACTTCGTCCTCTTCGGACGGTTCGCGGACGCGCACCGCGCGTGGCAGCGCTACCTGGACGCCGACGTGCTGATCCGCGACGTCGGGATCCCCGGCCACCTGCGGGTCACCATCGGCACGCCGGAGGAGAACGACGCCTTCCTGGCGGCGAGCAAGGTCGTGAGCGAGGAGATCAGCAAGTGACATTCCAGCCCGGGACCCGGGTCGGCCGGGTCGAACGCACCACCAAGGAATCCTCGGTGCTGGTCGAACTCGACCTCGACGGCACGGGGCAGGTCGACATCGACACCACGGTGCCGTTCTACGACCACATGCTCACCGCGCTGGGCACCCACGCGGCCTTCGACCTGAAGGTGAAATCGACCGGCGACATCCACATCGACGCGCACCACACGGTGGAGGACACCGCGATCGTGCTCGGCCAGGCGCTGCGCCAGGCGCTCGGCGACAAGAAGGGCATCCGCCGCTTCGGCGACGCCTGGATCCCGATGGACGAGACACTCGCGCACGCGGCGGTGGACGTCTCGGGCCGCTCGTACTGCGTGATGACGGGCGAACCGGAGCAGTTCAACAGCTTCACGATCGGCGGCAACTACCCGTTCGTCCTGAACCGCCACGTGTTCGAGTCGCTGGCGTTCCACTCCCAGATCAACCTGCACACCAGGGTGATCCACGGCCGCGACCCGCACCACATCGCGGAAGCCCAGTACAAGGCGATCGCCCGAGCCCTGCGGGCGGCGGTGGAACCCGACCCCCGCTTCGCCGGCGTGGTCCCGTCCACGAAGGGCGCCCTGTAGGAGGTCGTGAGTGCGTAACCGGGCCGGAGCCCGGTTACGCACTCACGACCCGACCCCCCTCAAACCGGTCGGGTAACCAGATCCCGGTTGACGGCGTCGACTGCGTCGCTGAGCGTGGCGAAGCCGCGGCGGGTGCAGCTGAGCACGAGCTCGTCGTTGCCGCGGAAGATCAGGTTCACCTCGTCGACGCCCTCGTCGTATTCGTGCGTGACCTCGACGTTCTCCGAGGTCCAGGCCAGCGTGGCGGTCTCAACTCCTTGCCCTCGGTACACAGCCGACTCCCCTCCGGGCACAAGACCCGAACTAGATAAGGTTCAGTGGACGGAAACCTCAAGTCTCTTATGAGGCTTTACTGAAGATTAAGGGTCATTGTGACCTTTTGCATTGCCCGAAGTGGGTGATCATCGGGAGGGCGTGTGGCAGCCGGACGGCAAACCGTAGAACGTCGTCAACTTGGCCTGATGCTCCGCCGTCTACGCGATCGCGCGGGCAAGACTCAGCAGCAGGCTGCCCGCGCCATCGGCCGGGACACGGCCCGGATCAGCCAGGTCGAGACGGCCAAAGGTTCCTTCGGCGCCGACGAGCTGACGGCCTTGCTGGACTTCTACGGTGTCGACGAGGCGGAACGCCAGACTGTCCTTGAACTCGGTGTGCAGACGAGGAAACGCCAACGCGGCCGGACATACACGGACCAGCTGCCGCATTCCTTTGAACGCCTCGCAGACCTCCAGGCGGATGCCAAGTCGATCGGCTTCTACGAATCCAGCATCGTGCCCGGCTTGGCGCAGTCGCCCGACTACGTGCGGGCAGTGATCGCAACAGGTGACGGAGTCTGGTGGGAGTCGTCTCAAGACGAGGTTGCGAATCGCGTTGCCTTCCGCACGGAGTTGCAGCGGCGTGTCCTGGAAGCCAGCGAACCCAAGGACATCTCCTTCGTCATTGCCGAAGGTGCTCTTGACGAGATCATCGGTGGTATCTCCGTGCTGCGTGGGCAAATTCTGCATCTCCTCCAGCTCGGTGAGCGCCCCAACGTTGCGGTGCAAGTGCTGCCGAAGACGGTGCAGGACAACCCGCTTGCTGGTGGTGGGCTCATTACGCTTGACTTCGACGACTCAGCGCCACGGATCGCTTTCGTTCCGGTGCTCTATGGGCCATCGACATACCACGATCAAGAGGCGGACACTGAGCCCATGTTCCGTGCCTACGACCGCGCTCAAGGACTCGCGCTGGACCAGGCGGCAACCAGGGCATTGCTTATCGAGAAGCTGAAGGACGTGCAGTGATGGGCTACGACACCGGTTGGTTCAAGAGCACTCGGAGCGCCGCCGCCAGCGACGCATGTGTCGAGGTGCGGATCACAGACTTATCTGTGGCGGTACGGGATTCGAAGGTCCCGGAGGCTGGCCACATCACGGTCAGCCACGCCGCTTGGCGTGCATTCCTGAACCGGCTCCGCTGAACCGGCTCCTCGGCTGCGGCAGACGGAACGTCCGGGGCAGGCTGTACCGAGGTGAGGAAGGCAAGCGATGACGATCGACGCTCGGTGGTCGGTGTTCAGCGACGACGGCTCGGAGCGAGGGGAGAACATGCTCGTCGCCGACGAATCCGCGCTGCCCCGGCTAGTCGACCGGCTCGCCGACCCGGCGGCCGACCTCGCGCGGCTCATCCACCGCGAGCGGCCGCTCTGGGACGAACAGCAAGGTTTTTTCGACCATGACGTGTACGCCACCGTGGTCGAGGGCTTCGGCTACCTGTCGTATCAGGACAGGGATCATGACAAGGCGTATCCCGTGGGCGAAGCGGAGTCGCCCGGGTGCGAGTTCGAAGACGACGACTTTCCGCCTGGGGCCGGGCTCCCCTTGGACACATTCACGGCTGCGCTCACCGAGTGGCTACAGACTCGGGAGCGGCCGACGAACGTGCAGTGGCGTGAGTTCGATTTGGATGCGTGAACGCGGCCTCGCGCGGACCGGCCGCGTCGAGAACGGCGCACCGGGCCTCACCGGCTGACCCCGCCGGTCAGGTGCCGTGCGTGTTTTCGGGTGCTACAGCACCCGAAAACACGCACGGCACCTTCTGCTTGGCGTCAGCTCTTCGTTGCCGCCGCGACCTTTTCGGGTTCTTCGTCGGCCGGGGTGGCGCCGCCGTGGCCATCGTCGACGAAGGACTGCTCGTTGAACGGGCTCTCGCCCGTGAACACCTGCTTCATCTGGTCGCGGTCGATCTCCTTGGTCCACGCGCCGATGAGGACGGTCGCGACCGCGTTGCCCGCGAAGTTGGTCAGCGCCCGCGCTTCGGACATGAACCGGTCGATGCCCACGATCAGGCCGACGCCGTCCAGCAGTTCCGGCCGGTGCGACTGCAGCCCGCCGGCCAGGGTGGCCAGCCCGGCGCCGCTGACGCCCGCCGCGCCCTTCGAGGCGATCATCATGAACAGCAGCAGCCCGACCTGCTCGCCCAGCGCCAGCGGGTCACCCAGCGCGCTCGCGATGAACAGCGACGCCATGGTCAGGTAGATCATGGTGCCGTCCAGGTTGAACGAGTAGCCGGTCGGCACCGTGATGCCCACCACCGGCTTGCTCACCCCGAGGTGCTCCATCTTCGCGATCAGCCGCGGCAGCGCCGCCTCCGACGACGAGGTGGACACGATCAGCAGGAACTCGCGTCCCAGGTAGCGCAGCAGCGAGAAGATGTTGACCCGCGCGAACATCCACAGGACCGGGCCCAGCACCAGGAACACAAACAGCAGGCAGGTCGTGTAGAAGCCCAGCATGATCACGGCCAGGCCCTTGAGCGCCTGCACCCCGGTCGCACCGACGACCGCGGCGATCGCACCGAACGCGCCGACCGGCGCCGCCCACATGACCATCGCCAGCATCTTGAACACCAGCCGCTGGATGTGCTCGATGCCGCGCAGGACCGGTGCGCCCTTGTCGCCCAGCGCCTGCAGCGCGAAACCGGCCAGCAACGCGACCAGCAGCGTCTGCAGCACCTGTCCCTCGGTCAACGAGGAAACGAGGGTGTGCGGGATGATCCCGAGCAGGAAGTCGGTGGTGCTCTCGGCGCCGTCACCGGCCTGCTGGGCACCCTGGCCACGCAGCGAGTCGGTGATGTGCAGGCCCTCACCGGGGTGCAGCACGTTGCCGACCAGCAGGCCGATGACCAGCGCCACCACGGACATGACCATGAAGTAGGCCAGCGCGAGGCCGCCGACCTTCCCGACCTTGGCGGCCTTCCGCACGCCGCCCACGCCGAGCACGATGGTGCAGAAGATGACCGGCGAGATCATCATCTTGATCAGGTTGACGAACCCGGTACCCAGCGGCTTGAGGGCCTTGCCGAGGTCGGGCGCGAGGAAGCCAACGGCGATCCCTGCCACGACTGCGGCGATCACCGCGATGTACAGGTAATGCGTTCGATCCCGACGGTGTGTCTGCGCAGCGTCTTTGCTTGCCACTGTTGCACTCCTACTGGGATACCGGGTCACTCGTACCAGCCGTGTCCCAGGTCACGGTCCGGCCGGATGAGACTATCTGCGCCAGGTATCGTCTGCGTCACGCTTCTGTTCATTGTGTTCACCTATCCGACACGGATTTGTCATGCCTTCCGCCGATGACCGGAACTGGTTCGGCCGCGTCCGGCCACGCTGGAGCCTGGCCCGCCAGCTGTTCGTGCTCCAGGTGGTCGTCGTGGCCGTCGTGGTGCTCACCGGAGCCCTGCTGGCCTGGTACGACGCGGGGCAGCGCAACGAGGAGAAGGCCACGGACAAGGTCGTCACGGTGGCCCGCGTCTTGGCCGCGCAGCCCGCGGTGCGCGACGGGCTGACCGCGCCGGACCCGACGGCCACGCTGCAGCCGCTGGCCGAACGCGTCCGGGCCGAGACAGGCGTCGATTTCATCACGATCATGTCCCCGGCCGGCATCCGCTACACGCACCCGGACCCGACGCGCATCGGGCAGCCGTTCATCGGGCACATCGAGCAGGCCGTGGCCGGACAGGTGTTCACCGAGACCTACACCGGCACGCTCGGCCCGTCGGTGCGCGCGGTGGTGCCGGTCTACGACGACGCGCACCGGCTGGTGGGACTGGTGTCGGACGGCATCACGGTGCAGATGCTCAGCGCCGAGCTGCGCGAGCAGGTGACCGTGCTGGTCGTGGTCGCGGTGGGGGCGCTGCTGGTCGGCGGGCTGCTGACGTACCTGGTCAGCGCCCGGATCCGGCGCCACACCCACGGGCTGCGGCCCGCCGAGCTCAGCCGCATGTACGAGTACCACGACGCGATCCTGCACGCGGTGCGCGAGGGATTGCTGCTGGTGGCGCCGTCCGGGCAGATCACCTTGTGCAACGATGGTGCCGCTGTGTTGCTCTCGCTGGATCCCGTCGAAACCGAAGGCAAGCACGTGTCCGAGCTCGGCCTCCCGCAGTCCCTTGTGGAGACTCTCGCGACGGGGCGGGCGGTGCGCGACGAGGTCCACCTGACCGACGACCGCGTGCTGCTGGTCAACGTCTCGCAGATCCGCAGCGGCGAGCGCGACCTGGGCACCGTGGTCACGCTGCGCGACCACACCGAACTGCAGGCGTTGAGCGGCGAGCTGGACTCGATGCGCGGGTTCGCCGAGTCGCTGCGCTCCCAGGCCCACGAGTCGGCGAACCGGCTGCACACCGTGGTGTCGCTGATCGAGCTGGGCCGCGCCGAGGAAGCCGTCGCGTTCGCCACCGCCGAGCTGCGGCTCGCCCAGCAGCTGACCGATCGGGTGGTCGGGGCGGTCGGCGAGTCGGTGCTCGCCGCGGTGCTGCTGGGCAAGAGCGCCGAGGCAGGGGAGCGCGGCGTGGAGGTCGTGCTGAGCGCCGACACCGAGATCGACGACGTCGACGTGGGGCACATCGACTCCCGGGACCTGGTGACCATCCTCGGGAACCTGATCGACAACGCCGTCGAGGCGACGATGGAAAGCGCGCGCCCGCGAGTGGAGGTGACCCTCCGGTCCACTGAGGACGGTGTGCTGATCCAGGTCGCCGACAACGGGCCGGGGGTCGATCCGGGGAGCGCGCAGCGGGTCTTCCAGCGCGGTTGGTCGACGAAGGATGACGGCCGCGGGCTCGGGCTCGCGCTGGTCGGGCAGAGCGTGCGCCGCCACCGCGGCAGCATCGACGTGCACAACGAGGGCGGCGCGGTGTTCACCGTGCTGTTGCCCGGCCGTTCGGGGTGCCGGGGATCGGACGTGGCTCGGTGATCTCGGTCCTCGTCGTCGAAGACGACCCGCTGGTGGGTGAGGCGCACGAGACCTATGTCAACCGGGTTGCCGGCTTCGCGGTGGCCGGCCGGGTCCGCACCGGCCAGGAAGCCCTGCGGTTCGTCGAACGCACCTCGGTCGACCTGGTGCTGCTCGACCTGCGGCTGCCCGACATGGACGGGCTGCAGGTCGCGCGGGCGCTGCGCACCGCGGGCAGCAACGCCGACGTGATCGCGGTGACCTCGGCCCGCGACCTCAAGGTGGTCCGGGCCGCGGTCTCCAGCGGCGTGGTGCAGTACCTCCTCAAGCCGTTCACGTTCGCGGCGATGCGGGAGAAGCTGGAGCACTACGCGCGTTTCCGGGCCAGCCTGGGCCACGATCGGGAGGTCAGCAGCCAGGCCGAGATCGACCGGGCGTTCTCTGCGCTGCGCGGCGTCGACCGAGCGGCGTTGCCGAAGGGCATGGGCGAGGAGACGCTCGCGGCGGTCGTCTCGGCGCTGCGCGCAAACCCCGAGGGAGCTCCGGCGGGGGCGGTCGGCGAAGCCATCGGGGTGTCGCGGGTGACGGCCCGCCGGTACCTGGAATACCTGATCAACAAGGGCATGGCCGAGCGCCGCCCGCTCTACGGCGCGGTCGGCCGCCCCGAGATGGCCTACCGCTGGATCGGCGAAGCCTGACCGGAAGCCCTTTCCCGATACCGCAATTTCAATGGAAATTGGACCTTCGATTTCCATTGAAATTGCGGGAACCCGTGGCGCGCGGACGGTCAGCGGCGGTCGGCTGTGGGGCGGAGGAGGGGTGCTCCAGGGCCGAATTCCGCCAGCTTGTCGTCGGCATTGTGCAGGGCGCAGGTGCGCAGCGAGAGGCAGCCGCAGCCGATGCAGCCGGTCAGGCGGTCGCGAAGCCGTTGCAGGCCGTCGATCCGGGCGTCCAGCTCGTCCCGCCAGCGGCGGGACAGCCGCGCCCAGTCCGCCTTGGTCGGAGCGTGGTCCTCGGGCAGCGTCGCGAGCGCCTCGGAAATCTGCTCAAGGCTCAGGCCGACCCGTTGCGCGGAGCGGATGAACGCCAGCCGGCGCAGCACCGAGCGGTCGTAACGGCGCTGGTTCCCGGAGGTCCGGGTGGTGGCGATCAGGCCGCGCTGCTCGTAGAAGCGCAGCGCGGTCTGGGCGATCCCGCTGCGGTGTGCGACCTCTCCGATGGTCAGCAGTTTCGGTAGCTTGGACACGTCCGCCAGGTTAGCCGAAACTTAGAGCATGGTGCAGATATTTTCCCTTCTGCGGCCTTGACTTTCAGCGCGCTCGAAGTTCCATGCTGGTCGGCATGACGATCACCGCACCGCCGGCCGGGTTCGGCTACCCCGATCTCCGGCCCCTGATGAGCGAAATGACGGGCGACGAGAAGCACTCCTTCGCCGCCACTTCCACGCTCGACGTGCTGTGGGTGCTCTACGACCAGGTCCTGTCGGTCGACCCGCGGCGCCTCGACGATCCCGACCGCGATCGCTTCCTGCTCTCCAAGGGCCACGGCCCGATGGCGTTCTACTCCGTGCTGGCCGCCAAGGGCTTCCTGGACCCGGCGGAACTGTCCCACTTCGGCGAGTTCGACTCCCGCCTCGCCGACCGGTTCGCCCGCGAGGGCTGGGCCGCGCACACCGTCGACGGACGTGACCACGCGGCATTGCACCAGGCACTGACCGACACCCACCCGGACCGCCCGCTCGCGGTGGTCGCCGAGGTCGAGACCGAGGAGCTGTCATGACCGCACTGGCCGCGGGAACGACCAGGTCGACGATGCGGGAAACCTTCGTCGACACCGTCACCGAAGCGCTCGACACCGATCCCCGGGTGGCCCTCGTGCTCGCCGAGATCTCCGCCGACCGGTTCGTCGACGCCGCCGCCCGCCATCCCGGGCGGGTGCTCAACGTCGGCATCCGGGAACAGGCGCTGGTGAGCGTGGCCGGCGGGCTGGCGCTGACCGGGCTGCGGCCGGTGGTGCACACGATCACCCCGTTCCTCGTCGAGCGGCCCTTCGAGCAGCTCAAACTGGACCTCAACCACCAGGGCGTCGGCGCGCTCGTGGTCAGCACCGGAGCCTCCTACGACTACCCGTCCTCGGGGCGCACCCACCTGGCGCCGGGCGACGTCGCGCTGATCGACACGCTGCCCGGCTGGACCGTGCACATTCCCGGCCACCCGGCCGAGGCCGAAGCGCTGCTGCGGTCCGCGCTGCCCGGGGACGATCTCGTCTACCTGCGGCTTTCCGAGCGGGTCAACGCCGAGCCGCTGGTGACCGGGCCGGGCTGGCGCACTATCCGGCGCGGCAACCGGGGCGTGGTGCTCGCCGTCGGCCCGATGCTCGACCCGGTCCTGGCCGCGACCGCGACGCTCGACATGACCGTGCTCTACACCGCCACCATCCGGCCGTTCGACGCCGCCGGGCTACGCGAAGCGGTGCAGTCGGCGACCGCCGACGTGGTGCTGGTGGAGCCCTACCTGCGTGGCACGTCGACGCACGCGGTCAACGACGCGCTCACCGACACGCCGCACCGGGTGCTGGCGCTGGGCGTCCGCCGCGAGGTGGAACTGCGGGCCTACGGCACCCCCGACGAGCACGAAGCCGCGCACGGCCTGGGCCCGACCGGCATCGGCGCGGCGGTGCGGGACTTCCTGGACGCTGCGGCGAGGTGACCTGCGCCGCCCGAGACGTGGCCTGATGCGCCATCCCGGTAGCCTGGGGCCGTGGCACGAGTCGTCATCTTGGACTACGGATCAGGCAACCTCCGCTCCGCCGAACGCGCCCTCCAGCGCGTCGGGGCCGACGTCGAGGTGACCGCCGACCATCGTGCCGCGATGGAGGCCGACGGGCTGGTCGTTCCCGGTGTCGGGGCGTTCGCCGCGTGCATGGAGGGCCTGCTCCACGTCGGCGGCGACAAGATCATCGACCACCGGCTGGCCGGCGACCGCCCCGTCCTGGGGATCTGCGTCGGCATGCAGGTGCTCTTCGACGAGGGCGTCGAGCACGGCATGCAGGCCAACGGCTGCGGCCAGTGGCCGGGCACCGTCGAGCGGCTGCAGGCCGACATCCTGCCGCACATGGGCTGGAACGAGGTGCAAGCGCCGGCGGGCAGCACCCTGTTCGCCGGGATCGAGCCGGGCACCCGGTTCTACTTCGTGCACTCCTTCGGCGTCCGCGAGTGGCAGCTGCCGCCGTCGGACGCGATCGCGCCGCCGCTGGTGACCTGGGCCGAGCACGGCGAACCGTTCGTCGCCGCAGTGGAGAACGGGCCGCTGGCGGCGACCCAGTTCCACCCGGAGAAGTCCGGGGAGGCGGGCGCGCGGCTGCTGCGGAACTGGCTGGACAGCCTGTGACGCGGCGGCACGGCCTACTGGGGCCGCGGGCGGTCCGGCTTATCGCCCTGGTCCTGGCGTTGGGTATGACCGCGGGGCTCGGCGCGCCCTACCTGCTGCAGGCCGGGGTGCCGCTGTGGGCGGTGCTGCTGCTGGTGCTGATCGTGCTTGCGGTGCCCGTCGTCGCCGTGGCCCGAGGCGACCGCACCCGCCGCTGAGCAGGGCAGGTGCGGCGTCGTAGGGTTGGGGCGTGACTTTCACGCTACTTCCCGCTGTTGACGTCGCCGACGGTCAGGCAGTGCGCCTCGTGCAGGGTGCCGCCGGTACCGAGACCTCCTACGGAGACCCGCTGGAGGCCGCGCTGGCCTGGCAGCGCGCGGGGGCGGAGTGGATCCATCTGGTCGACCTGGACGCCGCGTTCGGCCGGGGCTCGAACCGGGCGCTGCTGGCCGAGGTGACCGGCAAGCTCGACGTGCAGGTGGAGCTCTCCGGTGGCATCCGCAACGACGCCTCGCTGGAGGCCGCGCTGGCCACCGGCTGCGCGCGGGTCAACCTCGGCACCGCCGCGCTGGAGAACCCACAGTGGGCGGACCGGGTGGTCGCCGAGTACGGCGAGCGGGTCGCGGTCGGGCTGGACGTGCGGATCACCGAGCAGGGCCACCGGCTGGCCGCGCGCGGCTGGACCAAGGACGGCGGCGACCTGTGGGAGGTGCTGGCCCGGCTGGACGCCGCCGGCTGCCGCCGCTACGTGGTCACCGACGTCAGCAAGGACGGCACGCTGCAGGGTCCGAACATCGCGCTGTTGCGCGAGGTCTGCGCCCGCACCGAAGCTCCGGTGATCGCCTCCGGCGGTGTGTCCAGTGTGGACGACCTGGTGGAGCTGTCGAAGCTCGCGCCGGTCGGCCTGGAGGGCTCGATCGTCGGAAAGGCGCTCTACGCCCGGAACTTCACGCTCGAAGAGGCCCTCGCCGCCGTGCGCTGAGCGCCCCGTCCACCGCACCGCACGGCCGAGTCTCTACCCTGGAGACATGGCCGTTGCGGTGCGTGTGATCCCCTGCCTGGACGTCGATCAGGGGCGGGTCGTCAAAGGCGTCAACTTCACCAACCTCAGGGACGCCGGCGACCCGGTGGAGCTCGCCCGCGCCTACGACGCGGAGGGCGCCGACGAGCTCACCTTCCTCGACGTCACGGCGTCCTCGGCGGACCGGGAGACCACCTTCGACGTGGTCCGCCGCACCGCCGAGCAGGTGTTCATCCCGCTGACCGTCGGCGGCGGCGTGCGCAGCACCGACGACATCGACCGGCTGCTGCGCGCCGGGGCGGACAAGGTCAGCCTGAACACGGCGGCGATCGCCCGGCCCGAGCTGCTCAGCGAGGCCTCGCAGCGCTACGGCGCCCAGTGCATCGTGCTGTCCGTCGACGCGCGGCGCGTGCCCGAAGGCGGCCAGCCGACGCCGTCCGGCTACGAGGTCACCACGCACGGCGGTCGGCGCGGCACCGGGATCTGCGCCGTGGAGTGGGCCGCGAAGGGCCAGCGGCTCGGCGTCGGCGAGATCCTGCTGAACTCGATGGACGCCGACGGCACCAAGGCCGGTTTCGACCTGGAGATGATCCGCGCGGTGCGCGCGGTCGTCGACGTGCCACTGATCGCCAGCGGCGGGGCCGGCGCCGTCGAGCACTTCGCCCCCGCGGTGCGCGCCGGGGCCGACGCGGTGCTGGCCGCCAGCGTGTTCCACTTCGGACAGCTGCGGATCGGCGAGGTCAAGGACGCCATGCGGGCGGAAGGGATCACGGTTCGATGAGCGGTCTGGACCCGGCGATCGCGGCCCGGCTCAAGCGCAACCCGGACGGGCTCGTCGCGGCGGTCGCGCAGCAGCGCGGCACCGGCGAGGTGCTGATGATGGCGTGGATGGACGACGAGGCGCTGCACCGCACCCTCGCCACCCGCCGCGGCACCTACTACTCCCGCAGCCGCCGGCAGTACTGGATCAAGGGCGAGACGTCCGGCCACACCCAGTACGTGCACGAGGTCCGCCTGGACTGCGACGGCGACACGATCCTGCTGGTCGTCGACCAGGAAGGCGCGGCCTGCCACACCGGCGACCACACCTGCTTCGACGCGGACGTGCTGCTCGAAGCGGAAGGCTGATGGTCACCGGCCGGAGATGTCGCCGGTGAGGTAGCGCTGAAGGTTGGGGCCGATCGCTGACACGACGGTGTCGTGGTCGGCCGAGGCCAGCGGCTCCAGGTGGACGACGTAGCGGGCCATTCCCAGCCCGACGATCTGCGACCCGCACAGCGCCGTGCGCAGCTCCGGCTGGTCCACGCCCAGCACCTTGATCAGCCGGTTGAACATCACGTTCTGGATGAACTCCCGGAGCATCGCCACCGCGTTCTCGTTGGCCGCGATGCTGCGGATTAGGGCCGCGAACTGGCCGCCCTCCGCGTTGTCCCACACGGTCAGGAACCGCCGCAGCAACCGCTCGGCCAGCTGCTCCCGATCGCCCGCCAGCAACTCCGGCACCACCTCGGCCGGGTTGACCGGGATCTGCACCGCCGCGGTGAACAGCCCCTCCTTGCCGCCGAACCAGTGGTTGACCATCGCCGGATCGACCCCGGCCCGGCCCGCGATGGCGCGCACCGTCGCCGAGTCGTAGCCCTGCTCGGTGAACACCTCGCGCGCCGCCGCGAGCAGCGCAGCCCTGGTGTCGGTTCCGCTGCGCCGCCGCCCGCGGCGCTTCGGCTCGGTTCCGCTCTGGTCGATTCCACTGCTCACCCGCCCATCCTGGCCGCCGCCGCGGCCCGGGGGCAAAGCGGTGTGGAGGTCCCGCGCGGACCGGAACGGGTGGGCGGCACAATGACGACATGGTCGGCGACGGTGAAATCGGCACTATCAGCCCTGGACGCGAGGAGTTCCGCGCCCTGGCGGCGGGCCGCCGGGTGATCCCGGTGGTGCGGCGGTTGCTCGCGGACGACGAGACCCCGCTCGGGGTGTACCGCAAGCTCGCCGGGGACCGCCCCGGAACGTTCCTCTTCGAGTCCGCCGAGAACGGTCGCTCCTGGTCGCGATGGTCCTTCGTGGGTGCGCACTGCGCGGCCGCGCTGACCGTCCGCGACGGCCAAGCACACTGGACGGGCAAGCCGCCGGTGGGGCTGCCAGACAGCGGCGACCCGCTGCAGGCGCTGCGCGAGACGGTCCGGCTGCTGCACACCGATCCGCTGCCCGGGCTGCCGCCGCTGACCGGCGGCATGGTCGGCTATCTCGGCTACGACGCGGTCCGCCGGCTGGAGCGGCTGCCGAACCTGACCGAGGACGACCTGCAGATCCCCGAGATGGTGATGCTGCTGGCCACCGACCTCGCCGCGCTGGACCACCACGAGGGCAGCATCACGCTCATCGCCAACGCGGTGAACTGGGACGACAGCCCGGAGCGGGTGGACGCGGCCTACGACGACGCGGTGCGCCGGCTGGACGAGATGACCGAGCGCCTGTGCACGTCGGCCGCGCCCACGATCGCCTCGTTCTCCCGGCCGAGCCCGCAGTTCGTCCGGCGGCGCCAGCCCGACGAGCACTACGCGGCGGTGGAGAAGGCCAAGGAGGCGATCCGGGACGGCGAGGCGTTCCAGGTCGTGGTCTCGCAGCGGTTCGAGATGACGACCAGCGCGGACGCCCTCGACATCTACCGGGTCCTGCGCACGACGAACCCCAGCCCGTACATGTACCTGCTGCGGCTGGAGGCACCGGACGGCGGCACGCCGTTCGACATCGTCGGCTCCAGCCCCGAATCGCTGGTCACGGTGCGCGACGGGCAGGCGACCACGCACCCGATCGCCGGGACCCGCTGGCGGGGCGCCGACGAGGACGAGGACGCGGCGCTGGAGAAGGAGCTCCTCAACGACGACAAGGAGCGCGCCGAGCACCTGATGCTCGTCGACCTCGGCCGCAACGACCTGGGCCGGGTCTGCAAGCCGGGTTCGGTGCACGTCGTCGACTTCTTCCGCATCGAGCGCTATAGCCACGTCATGCACATCGTGTCCACCGTGACCGGGCAGCTCGCCGAAGGGCAGACGGCGTTCGACGCGATCGCCGCGTGCTTCCCGGCGGGCACGCTCTCCGGCGCGCCGAAGCCGCGCGCGATGGAGCTGATCGAGGAGCTGGAGCCGACCCGGCGCGCCCAGTACGGCGGCGTCGTGGGCTACCTGGACTTCGCCGGCGACGCCGACACCGCGATCGCGATCCGCACCGCGCTGGTGCGCGACGGCACCGCGTACGTGCAGGCCGGCGGCGGCATCGTGGCCGACTCCGACCCGGTGGCCGAGGACCAGGAGTGCCTGAACAAGGCGCGCGCGGTGCTCAACGCGGTGGCGACGGCGGAGACGCTGTCGCGGCCGGCCGGCGATCAGGCGACGGGGGAGCGGGTTGACCACAGAGCCGGGATCTGAGACGACTGCGCGGCCCGCGCGGTCGAAGGGCCTGCTGTGGTCGGTGGTGCTGCTGGCGCTGGTCGCAGCCGGCTTGCTGTGGGGCGCCAGCGCGCTCACCTGGGCCGGTCAGCGCTACCGCACGCCGTTCGGTACCGAGGTCACGGGCGGGTTCACCGGCGAGGACCTGCGCCCGGAGCTGGTGCCGATGGCGCTCGCGGCACTCGCCGCCGTCGCGGCGGTGCTGGCGACCGGCGGGTTGTTCCGGCGCGTGGTGGGTGTCCTCATCGCGGTCGCGGGCGGCCTGCTGGCCTGGCGGGCGGTCCAGCTCTACACCTCCGGCTGGTTTGCGACCGGGAAGCCCGCTGACGTGCCGCCGGGCAGCACGCCGATCGGTGAGCTGCCCAGCCAGCCGTACGGGCCGCTGCTGATGGCCGCGGGCGCGCTGCTGCTGTTCGTCGCCGGGCTGCTGGTGGCGTTCCGCGCGGGCAGAATGCCTGCGATGGGTGCGAAGTATTCGGCCCCGGGTGCCGCGAAGCAAAGATCCCACGATCCGGAGCGCCAGATGTGGAACGACTTGGACGCCGGGCGCGATCCAACTGATGAACAGGATCGTTGAAAGTATTTCAAATTAACCGAAGGGTGGAAAAGCCAGTTCGGGACGGTTCCGAACGGGTGCCCGACAACGCCGCCAGGGCCGAAGGTCCTTGTTGTGCAGGGACGTTGGGCCACCCCCTTGGTGGGACCCGTGGCCGGTGAGGTTTAGCATCGGCCATGCGACGGCACGGCGGGAAGGGGAGTGTCGTGATCGAGCGCAATGAGTTCATCTGCGCATCCAGTTGCTTGCGGACCGACGTGAAGGCGAGTGTGCGGGGCACGGCCGGCGAGGTGTTCGCGTGACCGTTCTGGAATCCATCATCGAAGGTGTTCGCGAAGATCTTGCAGTTCGCGAATCCGCGATCTCCTTCGACGAGATCAAGCAGTTGTCAGCTGCCGCGGCGCCGCCGCACGACGTGCTCGCCGCGCTGCGGGCGCCGGGCGTGGGCGTCATCGCGGAGGTGAAGCGGCGCAGCCCGTCCAAGGGCGAGCTGGCCGAGATCGGCGAGCCGGCCGAACTTGCCGCCGACTACGCCGCCGCCGGTGCGCGCGTGATCAGCGTGCTCACCGAGCGGCGCCGCTTCGGCGGCTCGCTGGCCGACTTCGACGCGGTCCGCGCCAGGGTCAACACGCCCCTGCTGCGCAAGGACTTCATCGTCAGCCCGTACCAGGTGCACGAGGCCCGGGCGCACGGCGCGGACATGGTGCTGCTCATCGTGGCGGCCCTGGAGCAGAACGCGCTCGAAGCGCTGCTGGACCGGGTCGAGTCCCTGGGCATGACCGCGCTCGTCGAGGTGCACACCGCCGAGGAAGCCGACCGCGCGCTGGTGGCCGGCGCGAAAGTAATTGGCATCAACGCGCGCAATCTGCATACGCTCGAAGTCGACCGCGACGTGTTCGGCCGGATCGCTCCGGGACTGCCGCAGGAGATCCTCAAGATCGCCGAATCGGGGGTCCGCGGGCCGAGCGACCTGATGGCCTACGCAGGGTCCGGTGCGGACGCGGTGCTGGTCGGTGAGGGCCTGGTGACCAGCGACAATCCCAAGACGGCAGTCACCCAGCTGGTGACCGCCGGGTCGCACCCCGCGTGCCCGCGGCCGAGCCGGTAGTCGGACCGGTTCCACGGGTTCAGGGGTCGGCGAGGCACAGGAGGTAAGGCAATGACCGTAGGCGCAGAGACCGCGCGCGCACACCGCCCGGGCAAGCCCGTGCCGGAGGGGCACGACCCGGACGAGCGCGGGCACTTCGGTGTCTACGGCGGCCGGTTCATGCCCGAGGCGCTGATCGCCGCCCAGGACGAGCTCGCCGCCGAGTACGCCAAGGCGCAGGGCGACCCGCAGTACCTCGCCGAACTCGACGACCTGCTGCGCAACTACGCCGGGCGGCCGTCGCTGCTGACCGAGGCGAAGCGCTTCGCCCAGCACGCCGGCGGCGCGCGCATCCTGCTCAAGCGCGAGGACCTCAACCACACCGGCTCGCACAAGATCAACAACGTGCTGGGGCAGGCGCTGCTGGTCAAGCGGATGGGCAAGCGCCGGGTCATCGCCGAGACCGGCGCCGGGCAGCACGGCGTCGCCACCGCGACGGCCTGCGCGCTGCTCGACCTCGAATGCGTCATCTACATGGGCAAGGTGGATACCGAGCGGCAGGCCCTCAACGTCGCCCGGATGCGGCTGCTGGGCGCCGAGGTCATCCCGGTCAACAGCGGCTCGGCGACCCTCAAGGACGCCATCAACGAGGCGCTGCGCGACTGGGTCACCAACGTCGGCCACACCCACTACCTGCTGGGCACCGCCGCCGGTTCGCACCCGTTCCCGATGATGGTGCGCAACTTCCACAAGGTCATCGGCGACGAGGCCCGCCGGCAGGTGCTCGAACTGACCGGTCGGCTGCCCGACGTGGTCGCGGCCTGCGTCGGCGGCGGCTCCAACGCCATCGGCATCTTCCACGGATTCATCGACGACCCGGGCGTGCGGCTGGTCGGCTTCGAACCCGGCGGGCACGGCATCTCCTCCGGGGAGCACGGCGCCACCCTCTGCGAGGGCACCCCCGGCACGCTGCACGGGGCCCGCTCGTACCTGCTGCAGGACGACGACGGCCAGGTCATCGAGGCCTACTCGATCTCCGCCGGACTGGACTACCCGGGCGTGGGGCCCGAGCACTCCTACCTGAAGGACATCGGGCGCGCCGAGTACCGCTCGATCACCGACGACGAGGCCATGCAGGCGTTCCGGCTGCTGTCGCGCACCGAGGGCATCATCCCGGCCATCGAGTCGGCGCACGCGCTGGCCGGCGCGATCAAGCTCGGCCAGGAGCTCGGCCCGGACGCGATCATTCTGGTCAACCTCTCCGGTCGAGGCGACAAGGACATGGACACCGCGGCGAAGTACTTCGGGCTCGTCGACGAGAGCAAGGAGGAGTCGCGGTGAACCTGCGCGAGGTTTTCCAGGCCTGCCGGGAAGAGCAGCGGGCGGCCCTCATCGGCTACCTGCCGGCCGGGTTCCCGACCGTCGAGGAGTCCAAGGAACTGTTCTCGGCGATGCTGACCGGCACCGACGGCTCGACCGGTTGCGACATCGTCGAGGTCGGCATCCCGTTCTCCGACCCGGTGATGGACGGACCCACCATCCAGGCCGCCAGCGACAAGGCGCTGCGCGCCGGCTTCCGGCTGCGGGACGTCTTCGACGTGGTGTCCTCGATCGCCGACGCCGGTGGCCACGCCGTGGTGATGACCTACTGGAACCCGGTGCACCACTACGGCCCGGACGCGTTCGCCCGCGACCTCAAGGCGGCCGGCGGGCTCGGCGTGATCACGCCGGACCTGATCCCGGACGAGGGCGAGGACTGGATCGCCGCGACCGACGCGCACGGCCTGGACCGGATCTTCCTGGTCGCCCCGTCGTCGACGGAGGAGCGGCTGGCGCTGACCGCCAAGGCCACCAGCGGCTTCGTCTACGCCACGTCCGTCATGGGCGTGACGGGCGCGCGCGAGAGCGTCGGCGCGGCCGCGGCCGGACTGGTGCAGCGCACCCGCGCGCACACCGACCTGCCGATCGGCGTCGGGCTCGGGGTGCGCTCCGGCGAGCAGGCGGCCGAGGTGGCGGGCTTCGCCGACGGCGTCATCGTCGGCTCCGCCTTCGTCACCCGCGCCGAGCAGGACGGCCCGGCGGGCGTCCGCGAGCTCGCGGCGGAGCTCGCCCGCGGCGTCCGGTCGCGCTGACTTCCTGAAGCGAACGGCCTGTTCACCTCGTCGAGACCGGGTGGTGCTCAACTTTCGTCGAGCGACCGATACGGTTAGCGGCGTGAGTGCCCCGGTTGCAGCCTTGGCGAGTCCGTTCCTGGCCAACATCCCCAGCCCGCCGCAGGGGGTTTGGTTCATCGGCCCGATCCCGCTGCGCGCCTACGCGCTGTGCATCATCGCTGGCATCATCGCGGCTGTATGGATCGGCAGCCGCCGCTGGGTGGCGCGCGGCGGACGCGAGGGCACGGTCATCGACATCGCGGTGTTCGCGGTGCCGTTCGGGCTGGTCGGCGGTCGGCTCTACCACGTCGCGACCGACTGGTACAAGTACTTCGGGCCGGACCGCAACCCGCTGGACGCCCTCAAGGTGTGGGAAGGCGGCCTGGGCATCTGGGGCGCGGTGGCGCTCGGCGCGGTCGGCGCCTGGATCGGCTGCCGCCGCCGGGGCGTGCCGCTGTCCGCGTTCGCCGACGCCGTCGCGCCCGGCATCATCCTGGCGCAGGCGATCGGCCGCCTCGGCAACTGGTTCAACCAGGAGCTCTACGGCGCGCCGACGGACCTGCCCTGGGGCCTGGAGATCTACCGGCGCATCGACCCGGCGACCGGGCTCGCGGACCCCATCACAGGTGTGGCGATTGACAGCACGCCGATTACGGTCGTGCACCCGACGTTCCTGTACGAGCTGCTGTGGAATCTCGGTGTCTTCCTCCTGGTCATCTGGGCGGACCGCAAGTTCCGGATGGGTCACGGCCGGGTGTTCGCGCTCTACGTCGCGGGCTACACGGCGGGCAGGCTGTGGATCGAGATGATGCGCACCGACGACGCCACGCACATCCTCGGCATCCGAATCAACGTCTTCACCTCCCTAATCGTCTTCGTCCTCGCGGTCCTGTACCTGGTGCTGGTGCGGGGCAAGCGCGAGGACCCCGAGCTGTTGCGCGGCAAGCCGATGCCCGGCGACGACGACACCGCCGCGCCGCCGGAGCAGGCGGACGCCGAGGAGCCGAAGGCGACGACCGACGCCGGCGAGGACGACAGCCCGACGGGCAAGGACGACAGCCCGACGGGCAAGGACGACGGCCCGGTCGGCAAGGACGACGGCCCGGCTGGCAAGGACGACGGCCCGGCGGGCGAGCGCGCGGAGGCGCAAAGCGCCGACGGCGCCAAGGACGCGAAGGACTGACCTTTGGCGCGCCCGGCACGCGCCTACCGGGCGCCGAAGGCGACCGCGCCGCTCAGCGAATCCTTGGAACCGGTGGGGTCGTGCTGCGATGCCACCAGTTCCAGCCGGACACCGACGGCCTGCCCGAGTCGGTCGAGCAGGTCGATGGTCGGCAGGCTGCCGCCGCTCTCCCAGCGCGCGACCGAGGACTGCGTGGTGCCCATCCGGTTCGCGAGCTCGGTCTGAGTCAGCCCCGCGTTCGTGCGCAGCCCGTACACCAGCCGCGCAAGCTCGAATGCCAGCGAGGCTTCCGCGTACGACTCGTCGTACTCCTGCTGGTCGGTAACCGGATTCTCTCGGCGAATCTGATCGAGCTTCTTCCAGGTCATCTTATGGCCTCCGCTTGTGCCTCATAGCTACTCGAGCGCGAGCGACCTCGCGTCGTTCGTTCGATCGCTGCTTCCGGAACGTCGTCAAGACGATTGCGAGATGGTCGGGGTCGACGAAGTAGGTCACCCGGCGGTCGACTCCTTGGCAATGGAACCTCAGTTCGCGCAATCCGCCACCGAGATGCCTGCTGTGCGGCATGCCCAGCAGAGGGCCGAACTCCGCGAGCAGGTTGAACATTCGGTCTGCCACGGCACGCTCTCGGTTCTTCAAGCTGCAGTACCAGCGTTCGACTTCTGGCGACACCACGATGATCCATTGTCCACCTCCGATTTCCTGGGGCACGGCTCGAATATAGCGAGCGCGAGATATCGTGTCGATGCTATTATCCGGGCGTGATCACATCGGGTTACGGAAGTGGCACAGATTCCGATCTGGGAGATCTGGGAGATCTGGGAGCCGGGGCTGTCGGATCGAAGGAGGAGGCCGACGCCGCATTGGATATCTTGAGCTACTTTCCGCTGCTCGATCGGGAGGCCGCGTGGCGACGGGAGTCCGTCACGCGCGGATCGGGGCGATGACCGGGGAACCGTCGGGGGTGTGCAGGACCGCGACCCGGGCCGTGTAGCGCTCCGCCAGGGCCGTCGGGGTCAGGACCTCCGCCGGGGTCCCCTCGGCCACCACGCGGCCCTCGTCGAGGAGGAGCAGGCGCTCGGCGTACTGGGCCGCGAGGGTCAGGTCGTGCAGCGTCATGACCACCGTCGTGCCCAGCTCCCGGCGCAGTTCGTCGACCAGGTCGAGCAGGGCTTGGGCGTGTCCGACGTCCAGGCCCGTGGTCGGCTCGTCGAGCAGCAGGACGCCGGCCCGTTGGGCGAGGGCTCGGGCCAGCACGGCCCGTTGGCGTTCGCCGCCGGACAGCGTCGACAGGGCTCGGTCCGCGAGTCGCGTCAGGTCCAGCCGCTCCAGCAGGGAACCGGCCACGTCCAGGTCCGCGGGCCCTTCCCGCCCCAGCACGCCCAGGTGCGGGGTGCGGCCGAGCAGGACGTAGTCGGTGACCGTCAGGCCGATCGGCAGCTGGGGGATCTGCGGCGCGTAGCCGACCGACTGGGCGCGTTCGCGGCGGCGCAGCGAGGCCAGCGGGCGGCCGTCGACCAGCACCCGGCCGTGGTGCCGCACCAGTCCCGCGACGGCCTTCAGCAGCGTCGACTTGCCCGACCCGTTGGGCCCGATGATGCCCAGCCAGCCGCCATTGTCCACAGTGGTCGAAACGTCGGAAAGCACCGTGCTGCGGCGGTATCCGGCCGACAGCTCGTGCACCTCCAGGGTGCTCATGCCAGTTCCGCCTCTCCGCGTTTCACAGTTGTGGTTACGTCCGGCTCAATCTCGCGTTTCGCGGTTTCTTGTGGCTGGTTTGCGTCACGTTCCCCTGAGGTGCGGTTGAGAAGGACTCGGGTTGACACAGGGCTACTCATGCGCGCCTACGGTGCAGCAGGACCGCGAAGAACGGTGCGCCGGTGAACGCCGTGATCACGCCGATCGGGATCTCGGCCGGGGCCAGCACGGTCCGGGCGAGCATGTCCGCGACGACCAGGAACGCCCCGCCGAACAGCAGCGACAGCGGCACGATGATCCGGAAGCTGCCGCCGACCGCCAGCCGCACCAGGTGCGGCACCACGAGGCCGACGAACCCGATCAGCCCGGCCACCGACACCGCCGCGGCGGTGGCCAGCGACGCGGCCGTGAGCACCAGCAGCCGCACCCGGCCCGGGCGCACGCCCAGCGCGGCCGCCTCCTCGTCGCCGGTGCCCAGCAGGTCCAGCAGCCGCGCGCAGGTGCAGAGCACGACCGCCGAGATCGCCAGGTAGGGCAGCACGACCAGCACTTCCCGCCAGCCGGTGGTGGTCAGCCGCCCAAGGATCCACATGTAGACCTGCTCCAGCGTCTCCACGCGCAGCTGCTGGACGAACGTCTGCCCGGCGGTGAGGAACGCCCCGACCGCGACCCCGGCCAGCACCAGCGTCGCGGTGTCCCGGCCGGCGGAGCGGCCGACCAGCCAGGTCAGGCCAACGCCGCCGAGCGCGCCGGCGAACGCCGCGAGCTGCACCGGGACGGACGGCGCGGTGGTGATCACCAGGGTGGCGCCCAACCCGGCCCCGGACGCGGCGCCCAGCAGGTACGGGTCGGCCAGCGGGTTGCGGAACACGCCCTGGAAGGCCGACCCGGACACCGCCAGCGCGGCCCCGACCAGCACGCCGAGCACCACCCGGGGCACCCGCAGCTGCCAGAGGATCGCCGCCTCCCGCTCGGACAGCGGCGACATGCCGCCGGTCAGCTGCGCGACGATCTCCCCGAGCACCCGCTGCCAGCCGAGTTCGGCGGCGCCGAGCAGCACCGACAGCAGGATGCTCGCCAGCAGCACCACCAACGCGACCAGCAGGTGGCGCGGGCGCAGCTTGGTCTGCCGCAGGGGCGCGCGGGCCGGGCTGAGCGCTTCGGTCACCCGTGCTGCGCCTTGGCGACGCCGCCGCCGATCGCGCGTACCAGGTCGACCACCCGCGGGCCCCAGCGGCCGGCGATGTCGTCATCGAGTCCGATGATGCGGCCGTGCTGCACCGCGTCCAGGGTGTTCCAGCCCGGCCGGGCCGCCACCGCCGCCGCGTTGACCTGGCAGCACTTGGTGTCCGCGACGAAGATCAGGTTCGGGTTGGCCTGCATTATGTGCTCCTCGGACAGCTGCGGGAACTTGCCGCCGGCCGGGTCGGCGATGTTGTGCAGCCCGAAAAGGCCGTAGACGCTGCCGACGAAGCTCTGCGAGGTCGCGGTGTAGTAGTCCGGGCTGACCTCGTGGAAGTAGCTCAGCGGCTGCGGCGGGCGCGGAGTGTTGCGGACGATCTCGTCGATCTGCGAGCGCATCCGGTCGACCAGCTGCGCGGCCTGCTTGGTGTGCCCGGTGGCCTGCCCGAGGACCTCGATCTGCTGGTAGGCGTCCTCCAGCGTCGCCGCCGACGGGGTGAGCAGCGTCGGCACGTTGACCACCTTCAGCCCCTCCGCCAGCTTCGCGGCGTTGTCCGGGGCGATGACCAGGTCGGGGGTGTGCGCGCCGACGGCGGCCGCGTCCGCGGTGAAGCCGGAGAGGTCGGTGCGCGGCGCCTGCGCCGGGAAGTTCGAGTACTGGTCCACCGCGATGACCTGGTCGCCGGCGCCGATCGCGTACAGCGTCTCGGTGGCGGTCGGGGACAGCGAGATGATCCGCTTCGGCTGCTGCGGGAGCGTCACCGGCGGCGCGCCGGGCAGCTCGACCTTAACCGGGAAAGCAGCGGCCGGGTCGTCGGCCGGGGCGGGGGCATCGGAGCGGGGGCGGGTGGCGCACGCGGTGACCCCGGCGAGCAGGGCGAGCATCGCGAGCAGCAGGGTGGCGAGTCGGCGGAACCCGGTCATGTCTTCCCTACGTTCGGCCGGTGCGGTTGGGCAGGCGTGGCCGGGCAGCCGACGCCGCACCCCTGCACCGGGGGTGGCGGACATCGACGCCACGCGCAAGGCGACCTGGCTCGTGCCCGCCCGGGGGCGGGCCATCGCAGTTGCGGCACAGCACCGGGTTCACACCGGTTTCGCTTGGCGCTGGCGTCCCGCGAGCACCCGCAGCGCGGGCGCTCTGAGCTGGAAAGATATCAGGAGAAGATCGGCCGTCCGCGCCGCGCGGGAGTGTCCTACCGCACGGGGGGTACCCCAGGTGCGACCCAGCGGTTAAATTTGACGGCGGACTGTGTTCGGCGGCGCGCGTCCGCAGGCGTGGGTAACCCAACCCGGTGCGTTACTACAAGATGGTCAGCATCACGTCCAGAGTGCTGCTTCCAAGTATCGCGGCTGTTAAAGTTCTCTAAACGCTCCGGTCACGAGCGGGCTTTAGAAAGCCCGAAAACTCCTGTCATGCCACCGGTAGCCAATCTGCGGGCCAGCGTCGTCCCGTGCTCAGAAGTCATGAAGTCAGGTCAGCGATTGACCGTCAGGTCAACGTTTGACCGTGGGCTTCCAGCACGAGAAATGACGAGGGAGGTCTGTGCAGTGGTCTTCTCCGCCGTCCCAGCAGCCCAGGGGTTGTACGACCCAACAGCGGAACAGGATTCCTGCGGTGTCGCCATGGTCGCCGACATCCGCGGCCGCCGTTCCCACGGCATCGTCGCCGACGCGCTGACCGCGCTCGCGAACCTGGAGCACCGGGGTGCTGCCGGTGCCGAACCGACCAGCGGCGATGGCGCCGGCATCCTGCTGCAGCTGCCGGACGAGCTGCTGCGCGCCGAGTCTGGTGTCGAGCTGCCGGAGCCCGACGAGGCCGGCCAGAACCGCTACGCGGCCGGTATGGCTTTCCTGCCCACGGACGCCGAGCAGCGGCGTCAGACCGAGGAGCTGGTGGCGCGGGTCGCCGCCGAGGAGAACCTGCGGGTGCTGGGCTGGCGCGACGTGCCGGTTACCCCGGAGCGGGCCGGCGTCGGAGCCACCGCCGTGAAGTGCATGCCGCACTTCGCGATCCTGCTGGTCGCCGGGCACCACAACGAGGCCGGCGTCGAGCTTGATCGGCTGGCGTTCTGCCTGCGCAAGCGTGCCGAGCGGGAGGCCGCTCGGGAAGGGCTGGAGCTCTACTTCCCGTCGCTGTCCAGCCGCACCCTGGTCTACAAGGGCATGCTGACCACCGAGCAGGTGCCCGCCTTCTTCCCGGACCTCACCGACGAGCGGCTGGTCAGCGCGATCGCGCTGGTGCACAGCCGGTTCTCCACGAATACCTTCCCGTCGTGGCCGCTCGCGCACCCGTTCCGCTACGTCGCGCACAACGGCGAGATCAACACGATTCGCGGCAACCGCAACCGGATGCGGGCCCGCGAGGCGCTGCTTGCCTCCGACGTGATTGCTGGCGACCTCTCCCGGCTGTACCCGATCTGCACCGGCGACGGCTCGGACTCCGCCTCCTTCGACGAGGTGCTGGAGTTGCTGCACCTGGGCGGCCGCAGCCTGCCGCACGCGGTGCTGATGATGGTGCCGGAGGCGTGGGAGAACCACGCCGAGATGGACCCCAAGCGCAAGGCCTTCTACCAGTTCCACGCCAGCCTGATGGAGCCGTGGGACGGCCCGGCGTGCGTCACTTTCACCGACGGCACGCTGGTCGGCGCGGTGCTGGACCGCAACGGGCTGCGCCCGGCCCGCTGGTGGCGGACCGCCGACGACAGGGTGGTGCTGGCCAGCGAGACCGGCGTGCTCAGCCTCAAGCCCGAAGAGGTGGTGGCCAAGGGCCGCCTGCAGCCGGGCCGGATGTTCCTGATCGACACCGCGCAGGGCCGCATCGTCGACGACGAGGAGGTCAAGGCCGGTCTCGCCGGGGAGCACGCCTACGACGAGTGGCTGCACTCCGGGCTGCTCAACCTCGACGAGCTGCCGGACCGCGAGCACGTGGTGCACACCCACGAGTCGGTGGTGCGCCGCCAGCTGTCCTTCGGCTACACCGAGGAAGAGCTCAGCCTGCTGCTGGCGCCGATGGCCACCGGCGGCGGCGAGCCGCTGGGCTCGATGGGTTCGGACACGCCGACGGCGCCGATGTCGCAGCGCTCGCGGATGCTCTACGACTACTTCGTGCAGCAGTTCGCGCAGGTCACGAACCCGCCGCTGGACGCGATCCGGGAGGAGATCGTCACCTCGGTGGCCCGCGTGATGGGCCCGGAGCAGAACCTGCTGGCCCCGTCGGCCGCGTCCTGCCGGCACATCGTGCTGCCCAACCCGGTGATCGACAACGACGAGCTGGCCAAGCTCATCCACGTCAACGACGACGGCGACCTGCCCGGTTTCGCCTCCGCCGTGCTGTCCGGCCTCTACGAGGTGGAGGGTGGCGGCGAGGCGCTGGCCGAGGCCATCGAGCGGGTGCGCCAGGATGCGTCCGAGGCGATCGCCGCCGGGGCGCGCGTGCTCGTGCTCTCCGACCGCGACTCCGACCACAAGATGGCGCCAATCCCGTCGCTGCTGCTGGTCTCGGCGGTCCACCAGCACCTGGTGCGCACCAAGGAGCGGCTGCAGGTCGCGCTGGTGGTGGAGAGCGGTGACGCCCGCGAGGTGCACCACATCGCCACGCTGCTCGGCTACGGCGCCGCGGCGGTCAACCCGTACCTGGCGTTCGAGACCATCGAGGACATGATCGCCACCGGCCAGATCACCGGTACGCGGGCGAAGGTCGCGATCCGCAACTATGTGCAGGCACTGGTCAAGGGCGTGCTGAAGGTGATGTCCAAGATGGGCATCTCCACGGTCGGCGCCTACACCGCCGCCCAGGTCTTCGAGGCCGTCGGCCTGTCCGGCGAGATCGTCGACGAGTACTTCGAGGGCACCACCTCGAAGCTCGGCGGCGTCGGACTGGACGTGCTGGCCGAGGAGGTCGCGCAGCGGCACCGCCGGGCCCACCCGGACAACCCGACCGAGCGGGTGCACCGCAAGCTGGAGATCGGTGGCGACTACGCCTACCGGCGTGAGGGCGAGCTGCACCTGTTCACCCCGGAGACGGTGTTCCTGCTGCAGCACTCCACCAAGACCGGCAAGTACGACGTGTTCCGCAAGTACACGGCGGAGTGCGACCGGCTGGCGGCCGAGGGCGGCACGCTGCGCGGGCTGTTCAAGCTGGACAGCGGCCGGGCACCGATCGACATCGACGAGGTCGAGCCGGTCTCGGATATCATGAAGCGGTTCTCCACCGGCGCCATGAGCTACGGCGCGATCTCCGCGGAGGCGCACGAGACGCTGGCCGTCGCGATGAACCGGATCGGCGGCAAGTCCAACTCCGGTGAGGGCGGCGAGGACGTCGACCGGCTCTACGACCCGCAGCGGCGTTCGGCGGTTAAGCAGGTCGCCAGCGGCCGGTTCGGCGTGACCAGCGAATACCTGGTCAACGCCACCGACATCCAGATCAAGATGGCGCAGGGTGCCAAGCCCGGCGAGGGCGGGCAGCTGCCCGCGCACAAGGTGTACCCGTGGATCGCGAAGACCCGGCACTCCACGCCGGGTGTGGGGCTGATCTCCCCGCCGCCGCACCACGACATCTACTCGATCGAGGACCTGGCTCAGCTCATCCACGATCTGAAGAACGCCAACGAGCACGCCCGGGTCCACGTCAAGCTGGTCTCCGAGATCGGCGTCGGCACCGTCGCCGCGGGGGTCTCCAAAGCGCACGCCGACGTGGTGCTGATCTCCGGCCACGACGGCGGCACCGGTGCGGCGCCGCTGACGTCGCTGAAGCACGCCGGCACACCATGGGAGGTCGGCCTGGCCGAGACGCAGCAGACGCTGCTGCTCAACGGCCTGCGCGACCGGATCACGGTGCAGGTCGACGGCGGCTTCAAGACCGGCCGCGACGTGGTCGTCGCCGCGCTGCTGGGCGCCGAGGAGTACGGCTTCGCCACCGCGCCGCTGGTGGTCGAGGGCTGCGTGATGATGCGCGTGTGTCACCTCGACACCTGCCCGGTCGGGGTCGCCACCCAGAACCCGGAGCTGCGCAAGCGCTACACCGGCCAGGTCGACCACGTGGTGAATTTCTTCGAGTTCATCGCCCAGGAGGTCCGCGAGTACCTGGCGGAGCTCGGGTTCCGCACCCTGGACGAGGCCATCGGCCAGGTCTCGGCGCTGGGCAGGGACGAGGCGATGGCGCACTGGAAGGCGCGCGGCCTCGACCTGACCCCGGTGTTCACCGAGCCGCAGACCCCGTACTCGCCGGTGCGGCGCCGGGTCCGCGAGCAGGACCACGGCCTGGACCACGCGCTGGACCGCACGCTCATCCAGCTCGCCGAGGCGGCGCTGGAAGACGCCCGCCCGGTGCGGCTGGAGCTGCCGGTGCGCAACGTCAACCGCACCGTCGGCACGCTGCTGGGCGCCGAGGTCAGCCGCCGCTACGGCGGCGAGGGCCTGCCGGCGGACACCATTCACGTGCAACTGGAGGGTTCGGCAGGGCAGTCGCTGGGCGCGTTCCTACCGCCGGGCATCACGCTGGACATGGTCGGCGACGCCAACGACTACGTCGGCAAGGGCCTCTCCGGCGGGCGGATCGTCGTGCGCCCGCACCCGGATTCGGCGTTCGCCGCCGAGGACCAGGTGATCGCGGGCAACGTGATCGGCTACGGCGCGACCCGCGGCGAGATCTTCTTGCGCGGCAAGGTCGGCGAGCGGTTCTGCGTGCGCAACTCCGGTGCGCTCGCGGTCGCCGAGGGCGCCGGTGACCACGCCTTCGAGTACATGACCGGTGGTCGCGCGGTGGTGCTCGGCGGCACCGGCCGCAACGTCGGCGCCGGGATGTCCGGCGGCATCGCCTACGTGCTCGACCTGGACCCGGTGCGGGTGAACACCGCGATGGTGGACCTGCAGCGGCCCAGCGCCAAGGAACTGAAGTGGCTGCACGAGGTCGTGCAGCAGCACCGCGACCTGACGGGTTCGGCGGTGGCGGCCTCGCTGCTCGGCGACTGGCCGCGGCGCTCTGCGGCGTTCACCAAGGTGATGCCGCGCGACTACCAGCGAGTCCTGGATGCCATGCGAATGGCCAAGATCGAAGGCCGGGACGTGGACGAGGCGATCATGGAGGCTTCCCGTGGCTGACCCGAGGGGATTTCTGAAGCACGCGCGGGCCGACGCCCCCAAGCGTCCCGTCGACGAGCGGCTGGGCGACTGGCACGAGGTCTATGCCGCGCTGTCCGCCGAGGGCCGCAAGGCGGAGACCGCCACTCAGGCCGCGCGGTGCATGGACTGCGGCATCCCGTTCTGCCATTCCGGTTCGGCCGGGTGCCCGCTGGGCAATCTGATCCCGGAGTGGAACAACATGGTCCGCCGCGGCCAGTGGCAGGACGCCAGCGAGCGGCTGCACGCCACCAACAACTTCCCGGAGTTCACCGGCAAGTTGTGCCCCGCCCCGTGCGAGGCCGGCTGCGTGCTGGCGATCTCGCCGGAGGCCGGCGGCGCGGTGGCCATCAAGCGGGTCGAGGAGACCATCGCCGAGGTCAGCTGGAAGAACGAGTACGTCACCGCGCAGGTGACGGAGGCGCACACCGGGAAGCGGGTGGCCGTGGTCGGCTCCGGGCCGGGCGGGCTCGCCGCGGCTCAGCAGCTGACCCGCGCCGGGCACGAGGTGACCGTGTACGAGCGCGACGACCGCATCGGCGGGCTGCTGCGCTACGGCATCCCCGAGTTCAAGATGGAGAAGTCCGTCCTGGACCGGCGGTTGGCGCAGATGCGCGCCGAGGGCACCAGGTTCATCACCGGCTGCGAGGTCGGCGTTGACCTGACCGTCGAGGAACTGCGCGCCGGTTACGACGCCGTGGTGCTGGCGGTGGGCGCGCTGCGTAGCCGCGACGACACCACGATCCCGGGGCGGGACCTCAAGGGCGTGCATCTGGCCATGGAGCACCTGGTGCCGGCGAACAAGGAGTGCGAGGGCGACGGTCCGACGCCGATCTCGGCGCAGGGCAAGCACGTCATCATCCTCGGCGGCGGCGACACCGGCGCGGACTGCTACGGCACCGCGACCCGGCAGGGCGCGCTTTCGGTGACGCAGCTGGACAACTACCCGCAGCCGCCGACGTCCCGCGACGACGACCGGTCGCCGTGGCCGACCTGGCCGTACATCCTGCGCACCTACCCGGCGCACGAGGAGGCTGGGGAGCGGAGGTTCGCGGTGGCGATCGAATCGTTCGTCGGCGACGACGAAGGCAACGTGCGCGCTGTGCGGCTGCGCGAGGTGAAGGTGCAGCGCGACGCGGAGGGCCGCCGGCAGGTCGTGCCGATGTCCGACGAGGTCCAGGAGCTGCCCTGCGATCTGGCGCTGCTGGCCATCGGTTTCGACGGCGTCGAGCACATGCGGCTGCTGGACGGCCTGGGCATCGAGCTGACCAAGCGCGGCACCATCGGCTGCGGCTCGAACTGGGAGACCACGGCCCCGGGCGTGTTCGTCTGCGGCGACGCGCACCGCGGCGCGTCCCTGGTGGTGTGGGCGATCGCGGAGGGCCGCTCGGTGGCCAACGCAGTCGACGCCCACCTCACCGGCGACTCCCGCCTCCCGTCCCCGGTCCACCCCACTGCGCTTCCCCTGGCGGTGTGATTTTTCCGAGGCGAGGGGCACCCGCCGTGAGTGATTTTGGGTGCCATAGCACCGAAAAACGCTCACGGGCGTTTGATCGCGCTCGGGGGCGAGGGGCACCCGTGACCCGGTTATTTGGTCACGGCCGCCCCTCACTTCACCTTTTCGTGCGGCGGCGTTTCACTGCGGCGACGGAGCGGATTCGGTCCAGGCGAAACTGGCGGTCGTCTTCGCGTAGGTGGCAGAAGGCGTCCAGGTAGACCTCGTCTACGTCGTCCGGCGTAATGACACGCGACGTGGGATGGCCGTTCTGGTCCCGGTATTCGATCTCCACGTCGGTGCCTGCTTCCAGTGCCTTCGCGAGGAGTGCGAGTTCGGGCCCCGTAAGTGCGGTCCGTTCGGCGAGGAAGGGAACCAGGTCCTCGAACGGATCCGTCATTTCGTCCAGCGAGCCCGGCGACATGATCTGGATGTCGATCCAGGGATTCCCCGGCAGTGCAACGCCGGACGGAGCCTTGTCCGGTTGGGCCAGCAAGTGCTCGGCGAGTCCGCGGAGTTCGGCTTGCGACAGCGGTTCCGGCGCAGCCTGGTAGTAGGGCTGCTCCACGTGCAGCGGCGGGCGGTCGACGACGGTGCGTTCGACTGCGACGGTGCCGTCGGCCTGCTGCTGCACCGGGGCGTATCCCGCCTTCCGCAGCGCGGCCAAGGTCTCCTGCACCGGTTTGCTCGACGCGAGCACGGTCGGTGCCAAGACGTGCAGCGACAGCTCGCGCAGCGCGCGGTGCCGGCTGACCTCCAACAGAAGGGCCTCTTCGCCGAGCACGCAGCAGTGCACGTTTCGGACCTGAAGTTGGCCGAATCGCCGTCCGACATCCTTGATCAGGTATTCCAGCGGTTGCGGCACGCCCGTGTGGGCCATTTCGGTGAGCTTGCCGAGCAGGTCCTCGGTGGTATGGCCCTGATCCATTGCCCGTCGGACGGATTCGGGGCTGAACCGCCAGGTCGATGCGGTATCCCGGCCTTCGGGGTCGGCCATCAGGTTCAGCGCGGCAGCGAGTTGGCCGCTGGGCGTACCAGCCACCACTGCGGTCAGATCCGCCTGCAGGAGTACGGTTTCCTGCGCTCGGGGCAACAGCTGCGTGGCGGCCGCCAGCAACGCTGCCTCGTCGGCCACGCAACGGCCCAGTGCGGACACCGCGCCGCGAGCGATCGCGCCGACAGCTTCGGCCTCGGGCCAGGTGACCTCGATGAGATCGACCAGGCAGTCCGCGCAGCAGTAGCGCCCCGGTCGCTTCCAGGCCAGCTTCTCGCCGATCAGGTTGGGCTCGCTCAACGCGGAACCGGTTGCCCAGCCGGAAAGCTCGGCCAGCAGGTCCATGCGGAACAGCCGGTAGAACGTGTCGTGGCGCGGGAGCAGAGCCGGTTCGGGCTTTTCCATGACTTTGCTGACCATGGCTGCGGCAGGCTGCTTCCACCAGGCACGCACCAGTTGGACGTAGCGTTGTGCGGGTGTTGCCTGCTGCCAGGCGTCGGCGAGGTTCGACAGAACGACGCAGCCTGTTCCGTCGATGCTGAGCAGCTCGGCTGCGGCGGCGGTCTCCAACCACAGCCGAACCTCGTGCTGGTCGGTCCGTAGGGCCTTCGCGACCTGCTTGAGCACCCGAAGACCGATACCGCCGTTCTGCAGCTGCGCCAGCGGATTGGCGGCGCAGTATTCGAGCAGTCGAGCCACCCCGTCGACGAAACCGATCGCGGCCAACGCTGCCGCCTTGTCGATCTCGATGGAGTCGACCAGGTGAATCGCCGGCGTCGCGGGTTCGGGCCGAAGCGCCGGTTGGTCGGCGGATTCGCGCAGCGCCAGCCCGATCTCGCAGGGCATTTCGACTGGGCCGCCGTAGCTCGTGAACTGGCTCTGGTTGATGAGGAAACCCCGGTCGAGCAGCCAGCGCACCTCCGGGCTCTGTAGCGACGGGCCGCCGAGAGCGTAACCGAGCACCGAGTCATCGTGGGCCAACTGCATCGCGAGCTCAACGGTCGGGCCGGGGGCTTTCGCGAGCTCGGCGGACACCTTCGCCGGGTCCCGCATGAACTCTTCGATCCGCTGTACCGTGTCGGCCTTCCGCTTGGCGGGCGCCAACCCGAGCGCTTCGGCGATCCCACGGATGGTATTGCTCACATGAGGGCGGAGGAGCGTCGCCACCGGGCGGCCCAGCCCCGCAGTGCGAAGATCGCGCAGCGGTACGGCAAGCTGGAACCCTCCCTGCGAACTCGGCCGGATGAGGGCATGTTCCTCCAGCACTCGCAGCGCGCGATCGAGTTCGGGATCGTTGCCAAGCAACTGCTCGATCGCGTCGCGGGTGCAGCCGTCCCCGAGAATGCAGAGCGCTGCGAGTACCGCGCTGGACCCGGCGTCGATCCTCTCCAACCCGCGCTGCACGGCGCCAGGGGAGTCGAGCACGGCCGCCAGGTGGGGCAGTGACTGGGCGCCCGCTGACTCGGGGCGGTTCTTCAGGACTGCTGCCAGGCCGTCTTGGCCAAGGTCGCGGAGCCACTGGACGAAATCGGAATCCACCCGGTCGAGTCTCGCAGAGGCTACTGGTGAATGGTCTGGGTGGGTGGTCGCTTAGCTGAACCCGAGCTTCCCCGGACTGTGGGTGCCCCCGGCGGTCAGTGCCCGACCATCGGTTCGCCTGCCGCGCAGCACCGCCGGGAGCTCGTCGGGGTGGACCACGCCGAGGCGCTGGGTGGCTCGGGTCAGCGCCACGTAGAGGTCGTTGAGCCCGCGCTCGGATCCCGCCACGATCGCCGCCGGGTCGACCACCAGGACCGAGTCGAACTCCAGGCCCTTGGCCTGGTCGACGGTCAGCAGGACACACGGCGATTCCAGGTCGTCCGGGCGGGTGCCGATCACCGCGTCCGGCAGGGATGCCGCCAGCTGGGGGCCGATCTCGGCCAGCAGCTCCGGCGGCATCAGCACCGCGAGGCGGCCATCGCCGACCCCGCGCAGTTCCTCGGCGACCGCCTCCGGCAGCGCGGCGGTGAGGTCGTCGACCTGGCGGGTCCACGGCTGGTGCCCGCTGGTGCGCACCGAGCGCGGTGCCACCAGCTCAGTGTCCATTTCGGACAGCACGTCGGCGGCGATGGCCATGATCTCGGCCGGGGTGCGGTAGTTGACGGTCAGCTCGACCAACTTCCAGCGGTCCTGCACGTACGGATGCAGCACGTCGTGCCAGGAGTCGGCCCCGGCCAGCGCGCCGGTCTGGGCGACGTCGCCGACCAGCGTCATCGACCGGCTCGGGCAGCGCCGCATCAGCACCCGCCACGCCATCGGGGACAGCTCCTGCGCCTCGTCGACGATGACGTGGCCGAAGGTCCAGGTGCGGTCCTCGGCCGCGCGTTCGGCCGCGGTCAGGTCGCTGGTGGCGCGGAACCGCTCGGCCAGCAGGTCGGCGTCCAGCACGTCGGAGACCCGCAGCCGTTCCTCGTCGGCGAGCTCCTCGTCCTGCTCCATGATGTGCAGAACGCCTTGCGCGTAGGCGAGTTCCTCGCGCTGCTGGCGTTCGCGCTCGGCCCGCTCCTGGGCGTCGTCCTCGCCGAGGAGCTCGGCGAGCTCGTCCAGCAAGGGCACATCGGTGGGCGCCCACGGCGTGCCCGGCAGGCGCAGCAGCTCGTCGCGCTGGTCATCGTCGAGGTGCTTGCGGGTTGCGGTGGCCAACCGGTCGGGCGAGCACAACAGGTCGTCCAGCAGCTCCTGCGGGGTGATCTCCGGCCACAGCTCGTCCAGCGCCTTGCTGACCACCGCATCGGCGCGCAGTTCGCGGTTGATGTCGTCGAGGTCGCGGCGGTCCAGCAGGTCGCGGCCCAGCCGGTCGGCGACCTGCAGGGTCAGCGCCGAGAACATCTCGTTGCGGAAGACCCGCCGGGCGAGGTTGTGCGGCCTGCGGGACCGGCGGGCGCGGGTGCGAGCCTGGGTCGCGGTGCGCCGGTCGATGCGCAGCGCCTCGCCGTCGAAGGTGAGTTCGGTGTAGTCCGCGGGCACCTGCTGCCGGTCGCGGACCGCGGCGGCGAGCACGTCGACCATGCTCGCGCGGCCCTTGATCTCCGCCGCCCGCGCGGATTCCCCGCCGGTGGCCGTGATCCCCGGGTACAGACCGCCCACAGTGGACAGAAGGACGCCGGTTTCACCCAACGACGGCAGGACCTGCCCGATGTAGCGCAAGAACGTCGGGTTCGGCCCGACCACGAGCACGCCGCGCTTGGACAGCTGCTCGCGGAAGGTGTACAGCAGGTAGGCGGCGCGGTGCAGCGCGACGGCGGTCTTGCCGGTGCCGGGGCCGCCCTGCACCACCAGCACGCCGTTCATCCCGGCGCGGATGATCCGGTCCTGCTCGCCCTGGATGGTGGCGACGATGTCCTGCATCTGTCCGGTGCGGCGGGCGTCGAGCCGGGCCAGCAGCGTGGCCTCCCCGGCCAGCCCCAGGTCGCTGCCCTGCTCGGCGGTGTCGAGGTCGAGCACCTCGTCCTCGTAGTCCAGCACCTTCCGCCAGCTGGTGCGCAGGTGCCGCCGGCGGCGCACGCCGTCCCGCGCTGCCGCGGTGGCCAGGTAGAACGGCCGGGCCGCCGGGGCCCGCCAGTCCACCAGCAGCGGCTCGTACTCGTGGTCCTCGTCGAACAACCCGAGCCGTCCCACGTGGAACGTCTCGCCGCTGTCGAGGTCCAGCCTCCCGAAGCACATCCCGTGCTCCACCGCGCTCAGCTGGGTCAGCCTGTCGGTGTACATCCGGGTGGAGATGTCGCGTTCGGTGCGGGCCTGCGGCGGGCCGCCGCTGTCCCGCAGCGTTTCCTTCAGCCGCTGCGTGGTTTCCTGCCGCAGGGCGTCGAGCTTCGCGTACAGCATCGAGAGATACTGCTGCTCGGCTGCGATCTCCTGGGCGCGGACGGTGTCCCGATCTACTCGGGCGTTGGACAATTCGCCACCTCGTGCCTGGGCGGGTTCGTTGGGGGCGGGCTTGCGACCTGCGCGCAGACCCGACCCGCCAATATACCGCCTCAGTAGCCCGAGTAGCTGCCGCCGGACCTCAGGCCTGCGACGCCGGGGACGTTGCCGAGCGAGCCGTAGGTCGTGATCGCGTACCGGGTCGCCGCGACGATGTTGTCGACCGGGTTGTAGATGTCGCCGTGGCCGGGCAGCGCGTAGGACTGGAAGGTCGGCTCGATGGTCTGCATCAGACCGATCGACGGGGTGCCGGCCGCCGCGTTGGAGTCCCAGTTGTTGGTGGCGTTCGGGTTTCCGTTGGATTCGTGCATGATGATCGTGCGGATCGCGTCGGCGTCGACCTGGTCGCGCGGGATGCCGTTTTTCTCCAGAACGCCGATCGCTTCGTTGATCCAGCCGCCGATCTGGTCCTTGGGCTTCTCGGCCACCTGCTCGGCGGGCGGCTCCTGCTTCGCCGGTTCGGGGACAGCTTCGGGGGCGGGCTGCGCGGCGGGAGCGGGGGCGATCTCAAGGACGGGGGCTTGCGCCGGCGCCGCCGGGACGGGGAGCTGCTCAGCGGCCAGCGAGGTGACGTCCGCGGCGGCCTGCACCTGGGGGTTCTCGGTCTTCGTGCCGGCGGAGGTGAACACGGCGATCACGCCGAACGCGGCCACGGCGGCACCGAGCTGCAGGGACCGCGACTTCGGGGGAACGCGGTGCTGCCGGTTCGCCGAGTCGCCGGCGAACGCGGCGCGGATCCAGCTCGCCGCCTGCGGGACTGCCCTCTCCCAGCGGTGCCGGTCGGGGCAGCGGGTATTTCGGTCGGGGAGGTTCTGGTCGGGGATGTTCGGTTGGTCGGGGGTCACGAGAACCGAGAATCCGGGACGGAGAGTGCACGCGCACCGAGGTTTGTACGTACACCGGTACCTAGGTTCGACCAATTGGGCGAGGATCCGAGGTGGATCGACTACAGAAAGTGAGATTGCCTGGAAATGGTGTCGCTCGTATCACTCGTCTTCTGCGCGGCCACCCAGCCGCCGATCTGCGCCCGCGACGAGAAGTCGAGCTTGGTCAGGATGTTCTGCACGTGGCCCTCGACGGTGCGCTGCGCGATCACCAAGCTCTCGGCGATCTCCTTGTTCGTTTTGCCCTGCGCGACGAGCTCCGCGATCTGCCGCTCGCGCCGGGTCAACGGCATCGGGTGCACGTTGTCGTCGGCGCGCGGCCGCGCGTGCCGCTTGACCTCCAGCGCGAAGTCGATGGTGTCCGCCAACGACAGCTGACGGCCGCGGTCGAACGCCGCCTGGAAGGCCGAATCCCCGAGAGCCGAGCTGGTCTGCGCCTCGTGCTCGTCATGGTCTCCAGCGAACCTCGCCCAGAAGCCAGGTGCCGCTCGCAAGGCGTCCCACACCGCCGAGGCCGCGCCGAACAGCCGGGCGGCGCGGTCGTTCCTGCCCTGCTGCTGCGCGATCCAGGCGAGGGTGTCGATGTTGAAGGCCATGCCCAGCCGGTTGTCCAGCTCGCGCTGCAGCCGCAGCGCCTCCTTCGCCGCGGCCTCGGCCCGCTCCGGTTGGCCCCGCCGCACCTCGACCTGCGCCGACGCCCACAGCGAGTAGGAGCGCCAGTAAAGCTCGCCGAGCTCGGTCGACGACCGGATGCCTTCCGAGAGCAGCTCCAGCCCGGACTCGTGATCTCCGCCCAAGCCCTTGATCAGGCCGAGCCCGAACAGGGCGAACAGCTCGCCGACGAGCACGTCGTGCTTGCGGAACCGGCTGAGCGCGTCCTCCGCCAGCCCGGCGGCGCGCGGCGAGTCGTTCAGGAAGAACGCCGCCAGCCCGCGCACCAGCGCCAGGTACGCCTTCTCCGTCTCCTCGCCGCGCTGAGCGGCCAGCACCGTGGCCTGCTCCGCCGTCGGCAGGACCTTGTCGAGATCGCCCTGCAGCAGGGCGAACCACGCGCTGACCCACAACGCGCGCACCCTCTCGGGCACTTCGGTGGGAGCGATGGCCAACGCCTGGTCGAGCCAGTGCCGGGCCTCGCCGTTGAGACCGCGGATGCCCCAGTACTGCCAGAGGTCGGTGCACATCTGCAGCGCTACCCCGGCCGTTTCCGGGCTCGCCGCGGCCGTGTGCAGCGCGACGCGCAGGTTGCCCTGGTCGCTGCGCAACCGGTTGACCCAGGCGACCTGGTCCGGGCCGATCCACTCCGCGGCGAAGCGCCCGGCCAGATCGGAGTACCAGGCGCAGTGCCGCTGCCGCATTGTCGCCAGCTCGCCGGACTCGACGAGCTTGTCCTGGCCGTATTCGCGCAGGGTGTGCGGCAGCCGGAAGCGGACCTCGCCGCCTTCCTCCTCGCGCATCAGCACCGACTTGTCCACCAGCGAGTGGATGGCGCCCAGCACATCAGAGTCCGACAGCCCGTTGCCGGCCACGTGCTCGGCGGCCGCGAGGTCGAAGGACCCGGAGAACACCGACACCCGCGCCCAAGTGATCCGGTCCTGGGTGGTGGCCAGCTCGTAGCTCCAGTCGATCAACGCGCGCAGCGTCTGCTGACGGGCGGGAGCGCCGCGACGGCCCTCGGTGAGCAGGTCGTAGCGCTCGGCCAGGCGTCCTTCCAGCTGCTGCAGCGACAGCGACCGCAGCCGGACCGCCGCCAGCTCTATCGCCAGCGGGTTACCGTCGAGGTGATGGCACAGCCGCATGAGGGCGATGGCGTTCTCGTCGTTGGTGACCTCGAACTCGGGGACCGCGGCCTTGGCCCGCTCGACGAACAGCCGCACCGAGGCGAACTGCTCGTAGGACTCCGGTGACGGCAGGTGCTCGATGTCGGGCACCTGCAGCGGCGGGACGACCATGGTCGCCTCACCGGCGACGCCGAGGGACTGCCTGCTGGTGGCCAACACCCGCACCCCGGGGCACCAGCGCACCACCGCGTCCACCAGCAGCGCGACGTCCTCGATCATGTGCTCGCAGTTGTCCAGCACGAGCAGCATCTCGCGGGACTTGAGCTGCTCGATGACGGTATCGATGTCCTCCCCGCCGGACGGGCCGCCGATGCCGAGCTGCTCGATGACCGCGTCGACCACCAGCGAGCCGTCCCGGATGTCCTCCAGTCCGACACACCACGCCTTGCCGCGGAACGAGCGGCGCATGTTGCCCGCGACCCGCATCGCCAGGCGGGTCTTGCCCACGCCGCCGGGGCCGGTGAGGGTCACGACCCGGGATTCGGCCAGCAGTCGCTTGGTGTGGGTGATCTCGCGGCGTCGGCCGACGAAGCTCGTGACGTCGGCCGGGAGGTTGCCCGCTGGCTCCCGCACACGGGCTCGCGCAGTGGAGACCACGCTTCGAGCTTAACCCGCTGCGCGGCCCCTGACCTGGGATCTTGACTCGTGAGCACGTTGGGCTGCTACGGCAGGCTGCTACGGCAGCCCAAAGTGCTCACGACCCCGACGGCCGGTCAGGGCTTTGGCACCCCAACGAGTGCCTTGTCGCCGTACGACAAGTCGGAGACGGGGTGCCCGTTCGCGTCGCGCAGCCTGGCGACATCGCCCTTGTCGTTCCAGATCGGTCGCTTGCTGCCGTAGGAGAAGCCGCCGTAGCCGGGGTGCATCTCGTTGGTGTAGACGCGGATCCGCTGCCCCGGCTGCAGCACCGTCCCGGGCGGGAAGGTGAAGTCCTGCCCGGGGTCGTCGGCCCCCAGCACCCAGCCGGACATCTCAGCGCTCACGGTGCCCCGGTTCTGGATCTCGACGTACTCGTCTGCTTGGGTTCCCTTCACCTTCCCCTTGTAGACCACCTCGGTCACCACGACATCAGGCTTGCCCACCCGGGAGAACATCGCGACTATGTGAGCGCTGTTCGATCCGTTCTCGGGGCTCTTGAACTGCCTGACGATCTGCCCGTCCTGCTTGAACCCGCTGATCACAACGGCATATTCAGCACCGTTGACCTTCACCGTCTCGGGAGAGACGAACGTCGGTAGGTCGACCAGGTCGTCCGGAGCCGCAGAGTTGTTCGGCGTTTCGAAGTGGTGGAAGCGGAAGCTGAAGTCGTTCTTGGTTCCGTCGTCGAATTTGATTTTGACCTTGAGATCCACGTCGAACTGGTTCGACGACATCGGTGTGGTCGGGAAGTTCTTGTGCGTGAAGGTCCCCAACGTGAATTCTTGGCCGTCGAGCCGCACGTCGACCCTGCCGCCGCGGAACTCGTACCCGCTCCCGCCGTCGCCCCACGTCACGTGCTCGGTGTCCAGGCCTGATGCTTCAGAGGAAGGGAGGCTGATCAAGGACCAGGTGCCCGAAGTGGTAGCAGTGCTCATAGCATTGTCTCCTAAATGCGAGCAGAATTCGTTCAGGAGTGACCTGAAGAGAAGCGCCGAGTTCTCGGTGATTCCGGCGGCGCACGTGTTGGAGGGTTCTCGACAGGCTCGTCATCTACGGTCTGGTCGCAGCTTCATGGTCACCACTGCACGCCCACTAACGTGGTTCCGGGAGCGCACAACCGCATGAAAGCCAAGCCGCAAGAGCCCGAAGGCGCTGTCAACGGCCGGTCATAGGGGGTCATAGGGTGGCGGCGTGCGGTTCAACGGTTTCGGGGATGGTGCGCTGGAGTTCTTCGACGGCCTCCGGGCCGACAACTCCAAGGCTTATTGGGGCGACAACCTCGCTCTTTACCAGGAGCACGTTCGGGCTCCGATGGAGGCGTTGCTCTCCGAGTTGGAGCCCGAGTTCGCGCCCGGGTTCGGGAAGGGCAAGGTCTTCCGGCCGTACCGGGACGTGCGTTTCAGCGCCGACAAGTCGCCCTACAAGACGCACTGCGGCGCCGTGATCGAGCAGGGGCGCGGGAGCGGCGCGTACTACGTCGAGGTCGGCGCGGACGGGATGCTCGTCGCCGGGGGCTGCTACCACACCGAGTCCGACCAGCTGGCCAGGTTCCGCGCCGCGGTCGACACCGACATCCACGGCGAGCGGCTGCGGGCATTGCTGGCCGCGCTCGTCGGGCAGGGGTGGGAGATCGCGGGGGAGACCCTCAAGAGCCGGCCGCGCGGCTTCGCCGCCGACCACCCGCGGCTGGACCTGCTGCGGCACCGCACGCTCTACGCATTCCGCGCCTGGGCGTCCGATGACATCCTCTACGAGCGCGCTTGCCTGGACCGGGTTCGGCAGTCCTGGGTCGCGGTGCGCGAACTGAACCAGTGGTGCGCCGACCACATCGGAGTCACCGAGAAGAAGCGCCGCTGACCTGCCGCATCCGCCGCACGGCCGCCCAGCCCGCCACCGCACCCGCCACGTCGACGAGCCCGTCGGCCACCTCGCAGCTGCGGCCGATCGGCAGCAGCCCCTGCAAGATCTCCGAGGCGGCCGCGTAGCCCACCAGGCCCGGCAGCAGCCTCGACGTCCGGAATCCGGCGATGCGGCCGGTGGCTGCCAGCGCGCCGAACAGCACGAAGTGCACCACCTTGTCGGTGCCCGGCGGCGCGGTCGGCACCCCCGAGTCCGGCATGAAGATGATCATCAGGCTGGCCAGCACCGCGACCCCGAACAGTATCCGGGTGAGCCGCGTTCTGTAATGATCCAGCAACGATCTCTCCTATCGGCGTCGACAGGCATGGCTGAGTGCTGCGCACGTCGGTCAACAGACTACGCTGGCATAACGTGAGTCGACGAGCCAAGATCGTTTGTACCATGGGCCCAGCCACCGCCACACCGGACAAGGTGGCCGAGCTCGTCAGCAGCGGAATGGACGTCGCCCGGCTGAACTTCAGCCACGGCAGCCACGCCGACCACCAGCAGGTCTACGAGATGGTGCGGACCGCGGCCAAGGAGTCCGGTCGCGCCGTCGGCATCCTCGGTGACCTGCAGGGGCCGAAGATCCGCCTCGGCAAGTTCGCCGCCGGGCCGGTCGAGTGGCGAACCGGCGACATCGTGCGCATCACGGTCGACGACGTCCAGGGCACCCACGACCGGGTGTCCACCACATACCAGGGCCTCGCCAGCGATGCCAAGGTCGGCGACCGGTTGCTGGTCGACGACGGCAAGGTGGGGCTGATCGTCACCGGCGTCGAGGACAACGACGTCATCTGCGAGGTGACGGAGGGTGGTCCGGTCTCGGACAACAAGGGAATTTCCTTGCCTGGCATGGATGTTTCGGTGCCAGCACTGTCCGAAAAGGACATCGAGGACCTGGAGTTCGCGCTCGAGCTGGGCGTGGACTTCATCGCGCTGTCCTTCGTCCGCAGCCCGGCCGACATCGACCTGGTGCACCAGGTGATGGACCGGGTCGGCCGCCGCATCCCGGTGATCGCGAAGCTGGAGAAGCCGGAGGCGGTCGACAACCTGGAGGCCATCGTGCTGGCCTTCGACGGCGTCATGGTCGCCCGCGGTGACCTCGGCGTCGAGTTGCCGCTCGAGCACGTGCCGCTGGTGCAGAAGAAGGCGATCCGGATCGCGCGGGAGAACGCGAAGCCGGTCATTGTCGCGACCCAGATGCTGGACTCCATGATCAACAACTCGCGTCCGACGCGGGCGGAGACCTCCGACGTCGCCAACGCGGTGCTCGACGGCACCGACGCGGTGATGCTCTCCGGCGAGACCAGCGTCGGCCGCTACCCGGTCGAGACCGTGCAGACGATGGCGCGCATCGTCGAAGCGGTCGAGGCGGGATCGACGGCACCGCCGCCGCTGAGCCACGTCCCGCGCACCAAGCGCGGCGTCATCTCCTACGCGGCGCGCGACATCGGCGAACGCCTCAACGCCAAGGCGCTGGTCGCCTTCACGCAGTCCGGCGACACCGTGCGCCGGTTGGCCCGGTTGCACACAAGGCTGCCGCTGCTGGCGTTCACCCCCGAGGAATCCGTGCGGAGTCAGCTCGCTCTCACTTGGGGGACGGAGACGTTCTTGGTCCCTAAGGTGGACACCACGGACCAGATGGTGCGGCAGGTGGACCAGGCGATGCTGTCGATCGGCCGGTCGCAGCGCGGCGATATGGTCGTCGTCGTCGCGGGCTCGCCGCCCGGCACGGTCGGTTCCACCAACCTCATCCGCGTGCACCGGCTGGGCGAGGAAGACCACGTCTGATCCGCATTCTCGGACGGGAGCCACCCGGCGCTCCCGTCCGGCAAGCCAGCGTACTACTCCGAGGAGCGCAGTGACCGAAGCTGCCCGAGCCGCTGCGGCCGATCCCGCGGGAACCCGCCTGAAGGGCGAGGTCCCGCGCGACGTCAACGGCATGCCGCACGGCCAACCGGTGCTCGACAGCCTGGTCGCGCTGCTCGACCTCGAACGCATCGAGGAAAACATCTTCCGCGGCGTCAGCCCGGCCTCCTCGCCGGTCCGCGTGTTCGGTGGCCAGGTCGCAGGCCAGGCGCTGGTCGCCGCCGGTCGCACCGTGCCGCCGGAGCGGCGGGTGCACTCGCTGCACGCCTACTTCATCCGGCCGGGCGACCCGAGCATCCCGATCGTCTACGAGGTCGACCGCACCCGCGACGGCCGGTCGTTCACGACCCGCCGCGTGGTCGCCGTGCAGCGCGGCAAGACGATCTTCTCGCTATCCGCGTCCTTCCAGGTGGACGAGGACGGCATCGACCACGCCGAGCCGATGCCCGAGGTGCCGGACCCCGAGACGCTGCCGACCTTCGGCGAGCAGATCGGTCCGATGATCGAAAAGCTCGGGCGCGCCCAGCCGAGGCCGATCGACGTGCGCTACGTGACCGAGCCGCCGTGGGTCAGCCGCGACCGCGGCCCGCGCGAGGCCCGCAGCCAGGTGTGGATGCGCGCCGACGGCGTGCTGCCCGACGACGACCTGCTGCACGTGTGCATCGCGGCGTTCGCCTCCGACATGACGCTGCTCGACGCGGTGCTGGCGCGGCACGGCGTGTACTGGGGGCTGGACAAGGTCAACGGTGCGAGCCTGGACCACGCGATGTGGTTCCACCGGCGCTTCCGTGCCGACGAGTGGCTGCTCTACGACTGCGCTTCGCCCAGCGCCTCCGGCGCTCGCGGCCTGGCCACCGGCCGGTTCTTCTCCCGCGACGGCCAACTCGTCGCCACCGTCGTGCAGGAAGGCCTGCTCCGGGTAACCGACTGATCACGCCTGGCCGGACCGGCGGCGGCGCTTCGGGCGCAGGTGCCGCGGCGGCGTCAAGGCCCGGGTGTGCAGCTGCTCCAGCACGATCGAGCTGGTGAAGTGCCGGACCTCGGTGCGGGACGCGAGCTTGTCCACCAGGAACTCCTGCAGGTGTTTGGTGTCGGCGACCGCCACGTGCAGCAGGAAGTCGGCCTGCCCGCTGACGTGCAGCAGGGAGCGGGTTTCCGGCTGCGCCATCACGAATTCCCGGAACATGTCGACGACTTCGCGGGTGTGCGGGCGGACGTTGATCGCCACCACCGCCTCCAGCGCCAGCCCCGTCGCGGCGGGGTTGACGTCGATGTGCGACCCGGTGATCACGCCCTGTTCCCGCAACCTCCGAACCCGTTGCAGGCAGCTGGACGCCGCCAACCCGACCCGCTCGGCGAGCACCCGATTCGGCAAGGTCGCGTCGTTCTGCAATTCCTCCAGGATCCGCCAGTCCACCGAATCGAGTTCTACAGATTCCTGCACAACCGAATATGCTACGGCGTGACTGGCGTGATGGCGAACGAGCATCGAAGATTTCGGTATCCCACCGCTGATCCGATTCGAAGGAGCCGTCGTGCACATCGCCTGGGGGTCGTTCCTGCTGGCGCTGCTGGTGATCGTCCTGGTACCGGGGCCCGACTTCGTGCTGGTGACCCGCAACGCCGCGAACGGCGCGCGCTGGGGCTGGCTCGCGGCGGCCGGTGTGACCTGCGGGCTGCTGCTGCACGCGACGGCGGCGACCGCGGGGCTGTCCGCGCTGGTCGTGACCGTGCCCGCGGCGCTGCTGGTGGTGAAGGTGATCGGCGTCGCCTACCTGGCCTGGATGGGCCTGCAGATCCTGCGGTTCTCCGGCATGGTGCCGGCGGGACCCGAGGCCGACGTGCCGCGCTCCGGCGGCGCGGTCTTCCTGCGCGGGCTGCTGACCGACGTGCTCAACCCCAAGGTCATGCTGACCTTCCTGACGCTGCTGCCACAGGCCATGGACCCGGCGGCGGACCCGGTGACGCAGGCCGCGCTGCTCAGCGGCGTCGCGGTGTCCGCGTTCGCGGCGTGGTGGCTGGCTGTGGTGCCCTCGGTGCGCTGGCTGTCCGCTTTCCTGGCGGATCCGCGTCGCCGCAAGGCCTTCGAGCGGTGCTGCGGAGGGGCACTCCTAGCCATGGCGACCGCGATCGCCGTCGGCTGAGGCCCGTTTCCGCGGGACCGCGTTTCGGCACCGTCCGTGTAAATCCGTTGACCGTCCGTGACGACCGTGCCTACGCTGCATGATCTGGTCGGGCGAGCCGAGGGAGCTGCGCGATGCGTCGACGGTGGGGAGTGGCGTTCGGACTTGCATGGGCCCTGGGGGCATCGGTCGTCCTCGTGGCGCCGTCCGGTGCTGCGCCCAGCGGGCCGGACGCGCTCCGCATCGACCTCGACAACATCCTCGCCGACCAGCGGCTGAACGGCTCGCACGCCGGCGTAGTGGTGCGCGACCCGGCCACCGGCGAGGTGCTCTACAGCCGGCAGGCGGCGGACCGCGCGACCCCGGCGTCGAACGCGAAACTGCTCACCTCTGCCGCGGCTCTGGAAGCCCTGGGGCCGGAATACCGGTTCCAGACCGATGTGGTGACCGATGCTCCGCAGCTGGGTCCGGTGCTCAGCGGCGACCTCTACTTGCGCGGAACCGGTGACCCGACGCTGCTCGCGGCCGACTACGACCGGCTCGCGGAACAGGTCGTGGCGTCCGGGATCCGGCTGGTGCGCGGGAGGTTGCTGACCGACTCCAGCTGGTTCGACGACGTGCCGCTGGGCACGGGCTGGGCCTGGGACGACGAGCCGTACTACTACGCCGCCCCGGTCTCGGCGCTGACGGTGGCGCCGAACACCGATTTCGACGCCGGAACCGCGATCGTGCGGGTCAGCCCGACCGCCGAAGGCCAGCCCGCAGCGGTGCAACTGGAACCGGCGACCGGGGTGGTGCAGATCGACAACCGGACCACCACCTCGGCCGCGGCTGGCGAACCCGATGTGACCGTGGCGCGCGAGCACGGCGGTTCCCGGGTGGTCGTGAGCGGGACCGTCCCGGTCGGCGCGCAGCCGTTCGAGGACTTCACCACGGTTCCGGACCCCGCCGGGTACGCCGCGGACGTCTTCGCGCGTGCACTGGCCGCGCACGGCGTGACGATCCGGGGAGTGGGGAAGGGCACCGTGCCGGCTGGTGGGCGGAAGCTCGCTTCGCGGCAGTCGATCCCGCTGCGGGAACTCCTCGTGCCGTTCCTGAAGCTGAGCAACAACGGGCATGCGGAAGTCCTGGTGAAGGCGATGGGGCGGGAGATTCGTGGTGACGGCAGCTGGTCGGCCGGGCTCGAAGTGCTGACCGGCAAGCTGAGCGGTCTGGGCATCGACCCCGCGGTACTGCGCATGGTGGACGGCTCGGGACTGTCCACGATGGACCAAGTGACGCCGGAACAGCTGACGGTGCTGCTGGACAACGCTCGCGAGCGGGCCTGGTTCCGGCCCTGGTACGACGCGCTGCCGGTGGCCGGGGTCGCGGACCGCATGGTCGGGGGAACGCTCCGCAACCGGATGGCTGGAACCGCGGCCGAGAAGAACGTGCACGCCAAGACCGGCTCACTGACCGGAGTCACGTCGCTGTCCGGTTACGTCACCACCGCAAACGGCCGCGACCTGGTCTTCTCGGTGGTGTTCAACGACTTCCTCACGAGCTCGCCGAAGGACCTGGAAGACGCGATCGCGATCCGGCTGGCCGAGTACAACGGCGCCGACGACCAGCCGCGCGGCCGGGTGCACGTGCCGCAGTCGCACACGCACGTCGACGATCCGGGCACGCGGGTGGACGATCCGGGCACGCGGGTGGACGAAAGCGCCCTCGAATGCTCGTGGGTGAAGGCCTGCTGACCCTGAGGGGCGGTGTGGGCCCGGTCTCAGGTGAGGCTAAGGGACATTCCGGAGACCGGGGTGCGGTTACGCCGGTAGCGTGAAAGCGTCCAGCCAGCACGCGAGCGTAGGAGCCCGCCCCGTGACCTTCATCAGCGACATTCTGGCAGTCGTCGCAGGCTTGCCGAAGCCGCTATTGGTACTGGTGACCGGGGCATTGGTGCTCGGCGAATGCACCATCGGGCTCGGCTTCCTGGTGCCCGGGGAGAGCGGTTTGCTGGTCGCCTCCGCCGCGGTGACCGATGTGGGGTTCTTCATCGTGCTAGCTTCGGTCGTCGCGGTTTGCGCGGCTGTTGGCGACAACATCGGGTTCTGGTTGGGGCGTCGGTATCGGCTGAAGATGCGCGAGACCAAGGTTGTGCGCAAGCTTGGTCAGCAGCATTGGGATCGGGCCGGGACGTTGTTGTGCAGGTGGGGTATCGGGGCCGTTCTGGTGGCCCGGTTCCTGCCCGTGGTCCGGACCTTGATGCCCGCTGCCGCCGGGTCCAGCGGGATGTCCTACGGGCGGTTCTTCGTCTCGTCGTTGGCTGGAGCTGTTGCTTGGTCCGCGACGCACGTGAGCATCGGATGGGCCGCCGGGGCTTCGGCCAAGTACATCGAGGAGATGTTGGGGCGGGCCAGTTGGGTTTTGATCGTGCTCGTCGTGGCCGTTGGGGTTGGGGTTTGGTTGCTTCGGCGGAACCGGGCGCGGCGGGCCGTTGTCGAGGAGGAGCGCGCCGGCGGTGAGCTGGCGGACGTTGAGTCCGCGGCTTGAGGGTCGTCGGTGAGGGGCACCCGGGTTGGGGGTGTCTCTTTCTTTTGGGGGTGAGGGCCCCGGTTTGGTGGGGGTGGGGGTTGGCCGGTTTGGCGGGTTTGGAGGGGTTGGGCGGGGTTGGGGTTGGCCGGTTTGGCGGGTTTGGAGGGGTTGGGCGGGGTTGGGGTTGGCCGGTTTGGTGGGGGTTGGGGCTTTTGGGGTTCTGTTGTAGGTGGCCATCCCCGTGTCGGTGGAGTGTGGGGGCTGCGGGCCGGAGGTCAAGCCCGGCCTTCGGCCGCCCCTTCGGGGGTGAACGGCTTGACATCCGTCCCGCAGCCCCTGTTCGGCTTTGTGTCACGGGGATGGCCAGGAGTGGTCTGGCGGGGTGGGGCTTTGCGTTGCGGGGTGGCGGGGTACTGGGGGTGGCTTGGGGTGGGGGTGGTGGTGATCGCTGCGTTCCCGAGGTGGTCCGTGCGTGGTTTTCGGGGCTGTAGCGCATGAAATCGCTCACGATGCTCGTGCGGGGTGCGGGGTGCGGGGTGCGGGGTGCGGGGTGCGGGGTGCGGGGTGCGGGGTGCGGGGTGCGGGGTGCGGGGTGCGGGGTTCGGGGGTTCGTCTCGGTTGGGCATTCGGCTTGGGGTGGGGGTGGTGGTGATCGCTGCGTTCCCGAGGTGGTCCGTGCGTGGTTTTCGGGGCTGTAGCGCATGAAATCGCTCACGATGCTCGTGCTGGTGGTGTGGTGGTGGGTGGGTGGCGCCTTCGGCGTGCCCTGGTTTTCGGTGCTGTGTCGTGGTTTTCGGTGGTTTCGCTTCCGCTCGGGTTGGGTTTTTGGGCTTTGGGGCGGGTGTTTCACCTGATCAAGTGACCATAAAAGACGTGCGAACAGGCGTTCTAATGCGGGAGAATACTTGGTATGACACCGCTGTTGAACACCCAGGATCCGGCCGTCGGCACCGCTGGTGCCCGGTCGGCGGTGTCGTGCACGGATGCTGAACTCGCCGCCCGTATCCGTGAACTGGAGGAGGGGATGCGGGTGTTGATGATGGAGCAGTTGCTGTGCATCGCCGAAGCCGACCACCGTGGTGTGTATGCCGAGTTGGGGTTCCGGTCGACGCAGGTGTGGCTGCAGGGGCTGCTCAACATCGATGCGCGTGATGCGAAAACCCGGGTCAAGGTCGCCCGCAATGTTGAGGACCGGCAGAGCTTGTATGGCGAGGTCATGCCCGCCGACCTACCCGAGACCGCCGCGGCTTTGGCCGAGGGTGCGATCGGGTTGGAGCATGCGCGGGTGATCGTGGACGGGGTCCGTCGCCTGCCGGAGTATGCCCGCTGCCATCAGGTCGGTGAGGTCGAATCAACCCTGGCCGGGTATGCGCGGATGATGACGCCTCGTGAGCTGGAGAAGCTCGCCGAGCGCATCCGCTATCTGCTGGACCAGGACGGCGCCTACGACGACGAGGAAGACCAGCACGAGTCACGGGAGCTGCACTACACCGTTGCCCGGGACGGGATGACCGTCGTCAAAGCCCGCCTCGACCGCGAGACCGGCGCGAAGTTCGCAGCGCTGATGCAGCCGCTGGCCGCTCCCCGTCCGGAGGTGGAGGGGGAGAAGGACCCGCGCACGGTGGGGCAGCGCAACGCCGACGGGTTCGCCGCGATCCTGGACCTGGCGCTGGATCATGACAGGGTTCCGCGCACGGGTGGGCAGCGCCCGCACCTGACGATCTCTATCGATTTCGAGGATTTGAAGAAGGGGCTCGGGTTCGTCGCCGCCGAGACCGGTATGCCCGGGACCCTCAACACCGAACGGGCCATCACCGCCGAGAACGCCCGACGGATCGCCTGCGATGCCGAGGTGTTGCCGATGGTCCTCGACGGGGACGGGCTCCCGCTGGACGTGGGCCGGGCGAAGCGGACCGCGCCCGCCCATCTGCGCGCGGCGTTGCTGCAGCGGGACGGGGTGTGCGCGTTCCCGGGGTGCGACCGGCCGCCGGGAACCCCGGAAGCACATCACCTCGCCCACTGGGCCGACGGTGGAGCCACCGAGCTGGGCAACATGGTGATGCTCTGCGGTCACCACCACCGGACCCTGCACAACCAGCGATGGGAAATCACCATGCGCGGTGGGCGACCCGCGTTCATCCCACCACCCACAGTGGACCCCAAACGAACACCACGACCAGGTGGCAGAGCGCTACCCGCCCAGCACCGCGAATACCTCCGGGACCTCATCCCCGCACCACGGGGCCCGGCGGGCGATTCGTGACGCTCAGATTGGGGTGGTGGCGCGTTGGGTTCATGCGACTCCAGGCCATGACCCGGTTCGTCAACTGCGCGTGACTTCGCTCCGCGGCTGCTTGTTGCGCGCGGCCAGGTAGCCGATCACCAACGCGATCGCGAGCACGGGTGTGATGTACAGCGCGATGCGCGTTTCGGCGTCGAAGGCCAGCAGGACCACGACGAACGCGAGGAAGGCCAGCACCACGTAGTTCGAGTACGGTGCGAGCGGCATCCGGAACGGTGCGGCCTGGAGTTCGCCGCGGGCGACCTTGCGCCGGTAGCCCAGGTGCGCGATCAAGATCATCGCCCAGGTGAAGATGGCACCGGCGGTGCTGGCGCTGGTGATGTAGGTGAACGCCTGCTCCGGCACGAAGTAGTTGAGCACCACGCCGATCAGCATCGCGCCGAACGTGACGCCGATGGCCCGTGAGGGCACCGCCCGGCCGCTGAGCACCCCCACCGAGCGCGGCGCCTGGCTGTCCTCGGACAGCGTGCGCAGCATCCGCGCGGTGGAGTAGATGCCGCTGTTGCACGACGACAGCGCCGCGGTGGTGACCACGAAGTTGATCACACCGGCCGCCGCCGGGATACCGATCAGGGTGAACGCTTGCACGAACGGGCTACCGCTGGTCGGGAACTGGAACCACGGGACCAGCGCGGTCAGCGCGGTTAGCGCGCCCACGTAGAAGATCAGGATCCGCCACATCACCGAGTTGATCGCCCGCGGCAGCACCTTTTGCGGGTTCTTGCTCTCGCTGGCGGTCTGGCCGACCATCTCGACGCCGACGAAGGCGAACATGACGATCTGGAACGCCAGCAGCGACGAGGCCATGCCGTTGGGGAACAGCCCGCCGTGGGACCAAATGTTGCTCAGCGCCGCGGTGTCGCCAAGGTCGCTGAAGCCGAACACCAGGATCGCCGCGGCCAGCACGATCAGCCCGATGATGGCCAGCACCTTGATGAGGGCGAACCAGAACTCGAACTCGCCGAAGAGCTTCACCGCGATCAGGTTCACCCCGCTGAGCACGATCAGTGCTCCCAGCGCGGGGATCCACTGCGGGATCGTCGGGAACCAGAACTGGAAGTACTTGCCGACAGCGGTGATCTCGGCCATGCCGGTGACGATCCACACCAGCCAGTAGCCCCAGCCGACCGCGAACTTCGCCCACGGGCCGACGAATTCGCCCGCGTACTCCGCGAACGACCCGCTGACCGGTCGGTACATCAACAGCTCGCCGAGCGCCCGCATCACGAAGAAGATCATCAGCCCGGCGATGGCGTAGATCAGGATCAGGCCGGGGCCGACCTGGTGCAGGGCCTTGCCTGAACCGAGGAACAGGCCGACCCCGATCGCCCCGCCGATCGCGATCATGTTGATGTGCCGGGAACTCAGATCCTTCCGGTACTCCTCGGCCACTGGTTGGCTCATCGAAGTGGACCCCTTACTCGCCAGCGTGTTTCGCCGAAACTGCGCAGATAATCCGGCATCCGGCGAGGGCCCGCAAGGGGGGTTGAACCAGTTGGAATACGGCCTTTTCCCGTTCCATCATGGTCCACTTAGGATCGAAAACAGGAAGAACGCCGCTTTTCGGTCATCGTGGCCGAAATGCGGCGTTCTTCTCCTGGCAAAGCTTTCCGATCAGAGGTTCGGGTAGAGGGGGTGTTTGGCGGCGAGGGCTTCGACGCGGGCCCGGAGCTTGCCGCTGGCGGCTTCGTCGAAGCCGGGCTTGAGTGCCTCGGCGATGATGTCGGCGACCTCGGTGAAGTCGTCCTTGCCGAAGCCGCGGGTGGCCAGGGCCGGGGTGCCGATGCGCAGGCCGGAGGTCACCATCGGCGGCCGCGGGTCGTTGGGCACCGCGTTGCGGTTGACCGTGATGCCGATCTCGTGCAGCCGGTCCTCGGCCTGCTTGCCGTCCAGCTCGGAGTCGCGCAGGTCCACCAGCACCAGGTGCACGTCGGTGCCGCCGGAGACCAGCTGCACACCGGCCTTGGCGGCGTCGTCGGCCAGCAGCCGCTCGGCCAGGATCTGCGCGCCCTCCACGGTGCGGCGCTGCCGGTCGGCGAACTCCTCATCGGCGGCGATCTTGAACGCCACCGCCTTGCCGGCGATCACGTGCTCCAGCGGCCCGCCCTGCTGGCCGGGGAACACCGCCGAGTTGAACTTCTTGGTGAACTCCGAGTCCGAGGACAGGATCACGCCACCGCGCGGGCCGCCCAGGGTCTTGTGCGTGGTGGTGGTGACGACGTGCGCGTGCGGCACCGGGTTCGGGTGCAGCCCGGCGGCAACCAGACCGGCGAAGTGCGCCATGTCGACCATCAGGTACGCGCCGACCTCGTCGGCGATCTCGCGGAACCGCTTGAAGTCCAGCTGCCGCGGGTACGCCGACCAGCCGGCGATGATCAGCTGCGGCTTGTTCTCCCGCGCCAGCCGGGCGACCTCGTCCATGTCCACGCGGTGGTCGTCGGCGCGCACGTGGTAGGGCACCACGTTGTAGAGCTTGCCGGAGAAGTTGATCCGCATGCCGTGCGTGAGGTGACCGCCGTGGGCCAGGTCCAGGCCCATGATCGTGTCGCCGGGCTTGAGCAGCGCAAACATCGCCGCCGCGTTGGCCTGCGCCCCGGAGTGCGGCTGCACGTTGGCGTAGGAGGCCCCGAAGAGCTCCTTGACGCGGTCGATGGCCAACTGCTCGACGACGTCGACGTGCTCGCAGCCACCGTAGTAGCGGCGCCCCGGGTAGCCCTCGGCGTACTTGTTGGTCAGCACCGAGCCCTGCGCCTCCAGGACCGCCTGCGGTGCGAAGTTCTCCGAAGCGATCATCTCCAGCGTGGTCTGCTGGCGGTTGAGCTCGGCGCCGACCGCCGCCGCCACCTCGGGATCCACCGCGGCCAGCTGGTCATTGAACAGGTCCGGTGTCGACATGGTGTTGCCTCCTGGTTCGATCTCGTCAGGCATTGCGGCGGTAGAACGGCAGCTCGACGACCTGCACCGCGACGTTGTTGCCGCGGATGTCGACCTGCAGTTGGGTGCCGGGTTCGCTGTGGTCGCGGTCGACGTAGGCCATGCCGATCGGGTGGCCGAGGGTCGGCGACGGGGCACCGCTGGTCACGACGCCGATCTCGGCGCCGTCGGCGTCCAGCACGCGGTAGCCGTGCCGGGGCGCCCGGCGCTGGTCGGTGCTCAGCCCGACCAGTGTGCGCTCGGTGGGCTTCTCCGCGGCGGCGGCCAGCGCGTCCTTGCCGACGAAGTCGCCGGGCTTGTCCAGCTTGACCACCCGGCCGAGGCTGGCTTGGAAGGGCGTGAGGTCGGCGGACAGCTCGTTGCCGTACAGCGGCATGCCCGCCTCCAGCCGCAGCGTGTCGCGGCAGGACAACCCGGCGGGCTGCAGGCCGTGCTGCGCGCCGGACTCGGTCAGCGCCTGCCAGACGGCCTCCGCGTCGCCGGGCGCGGTGAACAGCTCGAAGCCGTCCTCGCCGGTGTAGCCGGTACGCGCCAGCAGCACGTCCTTGCCTGCGACCTGGCTGCGGTAGCCCGCGTAGTACTTGACCTCGGCGAGGTCGGTGTCGGTCAGCGGGGCGAGGATGGCGACCGCGTTCGGGCCCTGCACGGCGATCAGCGCGTAGTCGTCGGAGACGTCCTGGTGCTCGGCGTCGAAGCCGCCGAGCCGCTCGGCCAGTTCGGCGGAGACCACGGCGGCGTTCGCCGCGTTGGCCACGACCAGGAACTCCTGCTCGCCGAGCCGGTAGACGATCAGGTCGTCCAGCACGCCGCCGGTGGCGTTGCAGATCATCGTGTAGCGGGCGCGGCCGGGCTTGATCGCGGAGGCGTTCGCGACCAACGCGTAGTCCAGCGCCTCGGCGGCCTGCGGGCCGCTGATCCGGATCTCACCCATGTGGGTTAGGTCGAACAGGCCGGCGCTGTTGCGCACCGCGTTGTGCTCGGCGGTGTCGCCGGAGTAGCGCAGCGGCATCCGCCAACCGGCGAACTCGGTGAATGTCGCCCCGAGGGCTTCGTGTACTCGGTGCAAGGGCGTCTGTCGTGGCGACGACATGGTGCGACTCCTCCTGGTGGGCGCCGGTCGGCAGTCGAGGGCCGGTCAGCTCACTGCGCCCAACCTTATCGGGGACACCTCGACCCCGACCTGCGCGGGCTTGCGCTGGTCGGGCGGTCTCCCCGGAGTCATTGGCCTGAGAGTTTCGCCACCCCGCGAGGGGCGGCTTGCACCGTGGGCGAGAAGCGCGTTGCTCCTGCTTTTCTCCGTGTTCGCCTGGTGCCGTGCGGTGCCGGTGCCTGAGAGTTTGCTGGGGAGTATTGCTCCTTCGGCGCTCCGGTCTCCCGAGGTTGCTCGGGGGCCGGAGTCTCTCCCGCACGACGTCATCGGCGCGGTATTCGGTTGTGCGAACGCCGACGCTACGAACTGAACGTGACCCAGTCAACCGGGCGGGTAGGACCGGGCCGTCGGGGCGTCGGAAGGCGCCGTGACGGCGGCGCGCGCGGTGCGTGCCGCGTTTGCGCGGTTGTCGCCGGACGAACTGATCGACATGCTCTCCGAGGAGTTCCCCTGGGTGGCCCTGCTGCCGTCCGGTGAACGCTCCGAGTTCTCCCTGGACTTCGCTCAAACCTTCCGTGCTTCCGCGGAACTCGGCTCTTGGGCTCCACTCACTCTGTTTCCGGGCTCGTTTTGCGCAGCGGTGCGGGATACGCCACGTCGGGGCTGTCCTCGCGAGAAGACCTCTGCCCGTTTTGTCGGTAGCCTGGTGACAGCCGTGACTCCGAACCGCCGGGAGCGACGATGTCTCTGTTCAAGAAGGTCGCCGACTTCGCCAGCAGCCCGCAGGGCCGCAAGGTGATCGACCAGGCCAAGAAGTACGCCACCGACCCGAAGAACAAGGAGAAGATCGACCAGGTCAAGAACAAGTTCTTCGGCAAGGGCGGCAAGGGCCACTGACCGAAAACCCCGACGAAGGCCCCCGGTGCCCGCTAGAACCCAAGAACCCCAGGCGCCGGGGGTCTTCTCGTGCCCCAAGGGCATGTGGTATCAGCGGATACCACGCGATACCATGCCGGAATGGCCACGACTCTGCGGCTTAACGACGACGACAACGCGAAGCTCCGCGATGTAGCCGAGCGAGAGGGCCGGTCGATGCACGAGATCGCGGTGGCAGCGCTGCGCGAGTACTTTGCCCGCCACGAGGAGTTCCGGGCGAACCAGGTGCGCCGATTCCTCGCGGAAGATGCTGAGCTGCTGGAGTTGCTGTCCCGGTGACGCACTAGTGGTGGGCAGCGCGTACGTCGCCGGGACGTTCGACACTAAGGCCGCTGAGCTGCTCTACGTCGCCGGGCTGATCGCCCGCGGGCACCCCGTGATCACCGTGGACCTGTCCACCGCGGGTGGGAGTTCCGACGCCGACGTGTCGGCCGCCGAGGTCGCCGCGCACCACCCGGACGGGGCCGACGCGGTGTTCACCGGCGAGCGGGGATCGGCCGTCACCGCGATGGCCGCGGCGTTCGAGCGGTTCCTGGTCGCGCAGGACGTCGACGGGGTCATCGGGCTCGGCGGCTCGGGCGGCACCGCGCTGATCACGCCCGCGATGCGCGCGCTGCCGGTCGGCGTGCCCAAGGTCATGGTGTCCACAGTGGCCTCCGGCGACGTTTCGCCCTACGTGGACGCCACCGACATCGCGATGTTCCCGTCGGTCACCGATGTCGCCGGGCTGAACCGGATTTCCCGCCAGGTATTGGGAAACGCCGCGCACGCGCTGCTGGGCGCGGTGACCCACCCGTTGCCAGCGGCCGAGGACAAGCCCGCCGTCGCGCTGTCCATGTTCGGCGTCACCACGCCGTGCGTGACCGCGGTAGCCGAGCAGTTGGCCGCCGACCACGACCCGCTGGTGTTCCACGCGACCGGAACCGGCGGTCGGGCCATGGAGAAGCTCGTCGACGACGGCCTGGTGCGCGCCGTCCTGGACATCACCACCACCGAGGTCTGCGACCTGATCGCCGGCGGCGTGATGAGCGCGGGGGAGCAGCGCCTGGACGCCATCGCCCGGACCAGAGTGCCCTACGTCGGCTCGTGCGGCGCCCTGGACATGGTGAACTTCGGCGCGCTGGAAACCGTTCCGCCGCAGTACCGGGACCGCAACCTGTACGTGCACAACCCGCAGGTCACGCTGATGCGCACGTCCGCAGGGGAGTGCCGCCGGATCGCGGAGTTCATCGCAGGCAAGCTCAACGCCTGCGACGGCCCGGTGCGGTTCCTGCTCCCGGCCGGCGGAGTGTCCATGTTGGACTCACCGGGGCAGCCTTTCTGCGATCCCGGCGCGGACGCGGTCCTCTTCGAGACGCTGGAGAGCCGGGTGCGGCAGACCGCCGACCGGCGCGTCGAGCGGGTGCCGCACAACATCAACAATCCGGAGTTCGCCGCCGCGCTGGTCGCGGCGTTCCGGGAGATCACCGGATCCGCCGAGCGAACCAGGCAGGAGGCACGATGAGCCGATTCGACCGCGCCGGACTGATGCGCCGGTTCCGCGCCAAGGCCGAGCGCGGTGAGCCGATCGTCGGCGGCGGCGCGGGCACCGGCCTGTCCGCCAAGTGCGAAGAGGCCGGCGGCATCGACCTGATCGTCATCTACAACTCGGGCCGCTACCGGATGGCCGGGCGCGGTTCGCTGGCCGGGCTGCTGGCCTACGGAAACGCCAACGACGTCGTGGTGGAGATGGCCCGCGAGGTGCTGCCGGTGGTGCGGCACACCCCGGTGCTGGCCGGCGTCAACGGCACCGACCCGTTCATGCTGCGCGACCGGTTCCTCCGCGAGCTGCGCGACCTCGGGTTCGCCGGGATCCAGAACTTCCCGACCGTCGGGCTCATCGACGGCACCTTCCGGGCGAACCTGGAGGAGACCGGAATGGGCTACGGCCTGGAGGTCGAACTCGTCGCCGCCGCGCGCGAAGCCGACCTGCTGACCACTCCGTACGTGTTCTCCAGCGCCGACGCCCGGGCGATGACCGAGGCCGGCGCCGACATCATCGTGTGCCACCTGGGGCTGACGACCGGCGGCGCGATCGGCGCCGGGACCGCAAAGTCGCTGGACGACTGCGTGGCGCTGATCGACGAGTGGTCGCAGGCGGCGACCGAGGTCCGCGAGGACGTGCTGGTGCTCTGCCACGGCGGGCCGGTCTCGATGCCGGAAGACGCCTCGTACGTGCTTTCGCGGACCAAGCGTTGCCACGGGTTCTACGGTGCGAGCAGCATGGAGCGGTTGCCCACCGAACAAGCACTGACCGAACAGGCCAAGGCGTTCAAGAAACTCAGGTTCTGAGGAGGCAAGCGGTGGCGAAGTCCTACACGAGCGCGGTCATCGAGGTGTCGGCCGAGCAGGTCTGGCAGGCGGTGCGCGACTTCAACGGGTTGCCGACGTGGCACCCGGCGATCGAGCGAAGCGAGATCGAGGGCGGGGGCGCGGCCGACGCGGTGGGGTGCGTCCGGCACCTGATACTCGCCGACGGCGGGGCGGTCCGGGAGCGGCTGGTGGCGCTGGACGACACCGAGCGCAGCTACGCCTACGAATTCGTGGAAAGCCCGTTCCCGGTGCGCAGCTACCGCTCCACCATCCGGATCGCGCCGATCACCGACACCGGGCACAGCTTCGTCGAGTGGTATTCGCACTGGGACGCCGATGCCGCCGACGAGGAGAAGATGGACAAGACCTTCGCCAAGGGCGTTTACCGAACCGGGCTGAACGGACTTCGGGAACATCTGGGCGGTTAATCCGGCCGGGATGGGCGTGAACCGGAGCGAATCCGGTGGCGGTTAGAGTCCGCGCGTGCCAAGCAGCGTTAATCCTTCCGCCGCAAATGCAGCTAACGCAGCAGACACCGTCACCATCACGGGTGGTTCCGGTTTCGTCGGCAGAGCAGTGGTTCGCGCCTTCCTGGAGCGCGGCACCCGGGTGACAATCGTGGACACCCAGGCCCCGCCCGCCGAACTGCGCAGTGACCTGGTGACCCACGTCGAAGGCGACCTGCGGGACGCCGCGGTCCGGGAGGCCGCGGTCTCGGCGGACTCGGCCGGGATCATCCACCTGGCGGCGATCACCTCGGTGCTGCGCTCGGTGGACCAGCCCGCCGAGACTTATGCCAACAACGTCGCGGTCACCCAGGAACTCCTCGAACTGGCTCGCGCCCGCGGCGTCCGCCGGTTCGTGCTGGCCTCCACCAACGCGGTGGTCGGCGACATCGGCCGCGGCACGATCTCCGAGGCGCTGCCGCTGCGCCCGCTCACGCCCTACGGCGCCACCAAGGCGGCGTGCGAGATGCTGCTCTCCGGCTACGCCGGCGCTTACGGGCTGGCCACCTGCGCGCTGCGCTTCACCAACATCTACGGGCCCGGCATGGGCCACAAGGACAGCTTCATCCCGAGGCTGATGCGCGCCGCGCTGGCGGGCCGCGGCGTCGAGGTCTACGGCGACGGCTCGCAGTCCCGCGACTTCGTGCACATCGACGACGTGGTGCAGGGCGTCCTCGCCGCGTGGGACAAGCAGTACACCGGCACCGCGATCATCGGCCGCGGGCGGTCGATCTCCGTGCTGGAGCTCATCGACGCGGTCCGCGCGGCCACCGGCGAACCCGTGCCGGTCAACCACGTGCCGGCCAAGAACGGCGAGATGCCCGCGGTGATCGTGGACGTGGCCAAGGCGCAGCGCGAACTCGGCTACGCCCCGAACGTCGAGCTCACCGAGGGGTTGCGCACCGTTTGGGCGGACTTCCGCGGGGCGCGATGAGCACCGCGCTCACGCGCGTCCTCCGCCGGCACTGGCTGCTGGCGCTGCTGCTGCTCGCCGGACTGGCCCTGCGGATCGTGGTGCAGCTGGCTTACCGGCCCGCGCTGCTCTACATCGACTCGTTCCGTTACCTCGACGACGTCGGCGCGTTCTTCCCCGGCGGCATCAACCCGATCGGCTATGAGCTCTTCCTGTGGCCGCTGCTGGCGGTGGGCAGCCTGACCAGCGTGGCGGCGGTGCAGCACCTGCTGGGCCTCGGGCTCGGCGCCGGGATCTACGCGCTGCTGCGTCGTTTCGAGGTCCGGGCCTGGATCGCGGCGCTGGCCGCCGCGCCCGGCCCCAAGCTCGCCGCGCTGGCCGGGATCGTGCTGGCCGCGGCGGTGGTGGTGCGCGTCGTGGGCGTGACGCTGGTGGTTCCGGCGGCCGTGTTCGTGCTGCTGGCCACCGGTTGGCGGCCGCGTGACGGCCAACTCGGTGGCCCTGGAGCAGCCGCAGTACCAGTCCGCCGAGCTGCTGGTCGGCGTCCTCAGCCGCGGTTACCGGGTGCGGGAGCAGCCGATGCGGATGCTGGCGCGCACCGCCGGTGTCAGTAAGAAGGGCAACAACTTCCGCTATGGCTACCGCTTCGCGCGGGTGGTGCTCGAAACCTGGTGGCGGGAACGCCGGGCGGTGAACACCAACCGGTCGACGAGGAAGAACTTGACCACGAACATCACCGCGTAAGTACCGAGGAAAGCGCCCCAGACCACGGCGACCTGCGCCGCCCGGGCCTCCGGGAACAGCGCGTGGGCGAGCACTTCTGCGTTGTGCGTGGCCAGCGCGGCGAGCAGTGCGGTGCCCACCGAGATCGCGCCGTAGCGCAGGATCTCGCCGCGCAGCGCGGCCCGGCCGCCGCCGCCCCAGGTCCGCCGGTTCAGCACGAAGTTCGGAATCGCACCGGCCAGCCAGGCCAGCACGGTGGCCGGCACCGGTGTGGCGCCGAGCGAGTACGACAGCAGGAAAACGAGCTGGCTGATTCCGGTGGCCACCGCGGAAGCGGCCGCGAAACGGCTGAGCAACCGCCAATAGCGGCGCCGAGCGCTGGTGCTCTCGGTGGCCCTTGTCGCCATGCCGTCTCCGTTCGGGATGTCGCGGTTTGCTCCCGACGCACCATACAGAGTCCGGTCTCAGCGAATTCTCAGTGTTAGGAAAGGAAAAGGGGAGCCCGCCGAGAAATGGTCGCGGGATGAGACCATGCCGGATGTTTGTATCCAATGGGTGAATACAGGGGGAGTGAAGGCGTGCGAATCCTCGTCCTTGGAGGAGACGGCTACCTCGGATGGCCGACCGCTGTGCACTTGTCCGACTGCGGCCACGATGTCGCCGTCGCCGACAACTACGCCCGCCGGGGCTACGACCACGAGCTCGGCGTGGACAGCCTGGTGCCGATCGAGCCGATGCAGGTCCGCCTGGACGCCTGGCGGGAGGTCTCCGGCAAGTCGATCAAGTGCTACTACGGCGACCTGGTCGACGGCGAGTTCACCGCGGAGATGATCGCCGGCTTCCGGCCCGACGCGATCGTGCATTTCGCCGAGCAGCGGGCCGCGCCGTACTCGATGATCGACCGCCGGCACGCGGTGTACACCCAGCAGAACAACGTGATCGGCAACCTCAACGTGCTGTTCGCGATCCAGCAGGTCGACCCGGACATCCACCTGGTCAAGCTCGGCACGATGGGCGAGTACGGGACGCCGAACATCGACATCGAGGAAGGCTGGCTGGAGGTCACCCACAACGGGCGGACCGACCGCATGCTGTACCCGAAGAAGCCGGGCTCGTTCTACCACCTGAGCAAGGTGCACGACAGCCACAACATCGAGTTCGCCTGCCGGATCTGGGGGCTGCGCGCCACCGACCTCAACCAGGGCGTCGTCTATGGCCAGGAAACCCCGCAGACTGCGCGCGACACCCGGCTGGCGACCAGGTTCGACTACGACGCGATCTTCGGCACCGTGCTCAACCGGTTCGTCATCCAGGCCGTGCTCGGCCAACCGCTGACGGTGTACGGCACCGGCGGGCAGACCCGCGGCCTGATCGACATCCGCGACACCGTCGAGTGCATCCGGCTGGCCGCTGAGAACCCGGCCGACCGCGGCGAGTTCCGGGTGTTCAACCAGATGACCGAGAAGTACTCGGTGGGGGAGATCGCCAAGATCGTGGCCAACAGCTTCGCGGGGTCGGTGGAGATCGAGTACCTGGACAACCCGCGGGTCGAGCAGGGCGAGCACTACTACAACGTCAAGCACACCGGCCTGGTGGAGCTGGGGCTGCGGCCGCACCTGCTGTCGAACACGCTCATCGAGTCGTTGTTCCGGGTGGCGGACAAGCACAAGGAGCGGGTCGACCTCGCCGCGCTGCGGCCCACCGTCAACTGGCGCCAGGCCACCAGCCCGTTGCGCGAGGACCGCTGACCGGTCTCGGCAGTGCTGCAATTGCAACCAAAACTGCGCCGCGTGGTGACTGGAATATACCAACGAGGCCGGGCACAATTGTCGCTAACGCCGCGGCCACCGCCATCGGACGTGGTGTTCGGGGAGCGGTGCCCCGGGCGCGGAGTGTGAACTCCGAACCCGGGGCACCTACCGTGTGTCGGGGGGCTTCCACACGGTCTACCGAACAGTAACTCGTTCGGTTGATCCCTGCGATACGGCACGTGGGTAAATCTTCGCGGTGCGTCAACTTCCGACCGCTTCGGCGGATTGCTTGCCGCCTTGTCTACTTTGTTCAACTCGTCCGCCTTGTCCAACTCCTCCACCCAGGGCTCGGGAAGGCTCCGGCGCGGTCTCGCGCAGTGTGTGCCCAAGGCCACTTTCGGGGCGGATTGATCTCGCCGACGGTGTGATCGACGCGGTCGGGTGGCGGCTCGCCGCGGTGTCCATTGTGCACTGACCGGGTCGCGGCGGCGGCGCCGGTGTCGGCTGCGTCCGGGGCGCCCGGCCTTCGCGTCGCCGTTTTGGACCAGCGAAAACGGGACGCGTCTTGATCTTTTTGGGGGGTCTCCGGCGGGCCGTCGGCGCCGCTCGGCCCAGCAAAGAATCTTCCGGGCGGCCGTTATTTGATGGTCATCTTCGTCAAACACTGAGAGTGTTTGTTTGGGCGGGAACTGTGCGCCTTTTTCCCGCTAAACGGGTTACTGGTTGCGCCTGCCGATAACCCTCAGCTACTTTCACTGCTCGTACGTCACGGTTCGATCACGTCGATGTCTCGCCCCCGAGAGGCATCACCCGCAATCCCCCGGCGGGCAGCGACCGGATCCCCCCGAGACGGAAGGTGAAGATGGGCAAGCACCGCAAGGAGGGCGGCCATCCCCCGAAGGCCGCCCTCCTGGTCCGCAACAAGTTTGTCGCGACGGTGGTCGCCGGCGGCGCCTTCGCCGCGGTCGGTCAGCCGATGGCAGCCTCCGCCGGCCCCGAGCAAGAGCTTCTCGTGCACCCGCTGGCCCGCTCGAAGAACCTGAGCCTGGCCGTCACCGGGACCGACACGAGGCCGGCCACGGTCCGGCTGCTCGCCAGCCAGATCGTGAACGACTCCTACGCCGAGGCGCAGAAGGTCCAGAAGAGCGAGGCGATCGAGCAGGCTCGCGCGGAGGCCGTCCGCGCGGAGGCGGCCCGCGTGGCGGCGGCGGAGCGCGCCGCGGCCGAGGCCAAGCGAGCGGCCGAGGAGCGGGAGCGGAAGGCGCGCGGCTTCGTCAAGCCCGCCGAAGGCACCTTCACCTCCGGCTTCGGCTCGCGCTGGGGCACCAGCCACAGGGGCATCGACATCGCCAACAAAATCGGCACCCCGATCCGGTCGGTGGCCGCCGGCAAGGTCATCGACGCCGGCCCGGCCAGCGGCTTCGGGCTGTGGATCCGGGTGCAGCACGACGACGGCACGATCACCGTCTACGGCCACATCAATACCGTCGGGGTCAGCGTCGGCGAGCGGGTCGATGCCGGTGAGCAGATCGCCACGATGGGCAACCGCGGCGAGTCCACCGGTCCGCACCTGCACTTCGAGGTGATCAAGAACGGCATCAAGATAAACCCGGTGCCCTGGCTGAACGAGCGTGGCATCGAGGTGTGACCGCCCCCAAGGCCGCCGCCCGGGACCCGAAACCCCCGACGGGCCCCGGGCGGTTTTTTAAGGCCTGTTTCGAAAGTAGTTTGCGTAGCGGTGCGGGTAGCGGAACCCCGCGGCGGTGCCAGTTGAGTCCCACACCGCAAGCGGCTGCCGCCGCTTATAAAACACGTTCTAATTCTTGCCGGCCTTTTCGGTGGGCTGCTTTTCTTCGAGGCGTTGGCGCAGCCAGCCGAGGGTTCGGGCGAGCAGCCGGGAGACGTGCATCTGGGAGATGCCGATCTGCTCGGCGATCTGCGTCTGGGTCATGCCGCGGAAGAACCGCATCACCAGGATTCGGCGCTCCCGGTCCGGCAGGTCCGCCAGCAGCGGCCGGACCATCTCGCGGTTCTCCACCTCGGCCAGCTCCGTGTCGTCGGAGCCGATCGCGTCGCCGAGCGGGATCTCGTCGGTGTCGGTGAGCAGCTCGTCCAGCGAGGCGCTGCGGTAGGCGTTGCCCGCCTCCAGGCCGCGGTAGACGTCGTCGGTGCTGATCCCCAGGTGTCTGGCTAGTTCGCTCGGCGTCGGCGCCCGGCCCAGCTCCTGCGACAGCCGGGCGATCGCCGCCGACACCGACAGGTGCAGCTCCTGCAACCGGCGCGGCATTCGCACCGCCCAGCCGGTGTCCCGGAAGTGCCTGCGGACCTCGCCCATGATCGTCGGCACCGCGTAGGACAGGAAGTCCACCCCGCGCTCCGGGTCAAACCGGTCGACCGCGTTGATCAGGCCCAGCGTGGCAACCTGGGTGAGGTCCTCCTGGGACTCGCCGCGGTGGCTGAAGCGCCGCGCGATGTGCTCGGCCACCGGCAGGTGCTCGGTGACCAGCGTTTCGCGGAGCGCGGAACGCCGCGGATCCTGCTTGCCCAGCTTCGCGAGCTCGCGGAAGAGCGGCGCCAGCCGGTCGTAGCGCTCGTTGCGCGAATGCGTGGTCGGCTTGGATTCCGCTCGTTTCACACGTGGGCCGTCCGTCCCTTGGTCAACTCGATCCGCACCAGGTGGCTGCCGTTGGCAGCCGGATCCGACTCGACCGAGGTTGACACAACGTCGGCCAACGCGCTCAGCACGCGCCAGCTGAAGGTGTCCTTGCGGGGTCCGAACGCATCGTCGCTGAGCACTTCGGCGGTGACCGACAGCCGGTCGCCGCCGGTGCGGAACCGGCAGACCAGCGTCGCCTCCGGGGCGGCCAGCCGGACCAGCGACGAGCACGCTTCGTCGACGGCCAACCGCAGGTCGGCGATCGAGTCGATGTCGTAGTCGGCGCGCATCGCGAGGTCACCTACGACGGCTCGCATCACCGCCAGCTGGGCGGCTTCGGCGGCGATGCGGACCTCGACCAGGTTCGTCGCGGCTGTCTCCGGCTCGACGTGTGCGAGCTCGCGTTCCACGCTCATCCCGGGCCACCTCGTCTCGGTCGGTGCGGGGCGCACCTCACTCACAGTCACCTGGTACCCGAGGGCCGCACCGAACAAACGGACGCCCGCGGGACTACACCAAGGTGGTCCAGTAGTCCCAGAACGCTTGCAGGATCAGGACCACGATCACCAGATACCACACCGCGAGCACCACGCTGTGGAACCGGCGCAGCGCCGCGCCGAGGGACTTGCCGCCCCCGAAGTTGCCGGCCTCGAGGTTGTGCAGCGTCGTGTACCAGAACAGCGGGATCGTCACGATCCACACGATCATGCAGTACGGGCACAGCGCGCCGATCTCGTAGAGGCTCTGCACCACCAGCCAGTGGATGAAGGCGACCGCGAGGGTGGTGCCGAGCTGCATGCCCAGCCAGAACCAGCGCGGCGGCCGGAATCCGGCCAGCACTACCACCCCGGCGGCGACCACGACCGGGAATGATGCCACCCCGATCAGCGGGTTCGGGAACCCGAACACCGCTGCCTGGGCGCTGTCCATCACCGAACCGCACGAGATGATGGGGTTGATGCTGCAGGTCGGCACGTAGCCGGGGTTGGCCAGCTTCTGCAGCTTCTCCAGGGTCAGCGCGAACGAGCCCGCGAACCCGATCACGCCACCCACGACGTACAGCCAGCCGAGGCCGCGCGGGACGTCGCTCGATTCGGGCATCCGGGACGGTGCCGGTTCGACGGCGTGGGCGACGGTCACTTCACGAGCTCCTTGTCGAGCTCGCCGCGGAAGGCGTTGTTGAGCTGCTCGACGGTCTCGATGTTGCCCTGGTCGAACTGCTTGCCGTTGATGAAGATCGTCGGCGTGCCCGACACCCCGGCCTTGTTGCCGTCGGCAACGTCGGCGTCGATCTTGGCGTTGACCTGAGGCGAGTTCATGTCCTGGTGGAACTTGTCCAGGTCCAGGCCGATCTGCTGGGCGTACTGGTCGAAAAGCCCGCGGGCCTTGGCCTCGTCGGTGCTGACGTTCTGGCCGTCGGCGGCGAGCGCCCAGGCGTCGTAGTTGTCGTAGAGGGCGTGGTACATCTCGTTGAACTTGCCCTGCAGCGCGGCGGCCTCGGCGGCCTGCGCGGCCGGCCGGGCCAGCGGGTGCATTCTCAGCGGGAAGTTGCGGACGACAAAGGTGATCTTGCCCGCGTAGTCCTTCTCGACCTGCTTGGTCAGCACCGAGTAATAGGTGTGGCAGGCGGGGCACTGGTAGTCGAGGAACTCGACGACGGTGACCCTGTCGTCAGGCGCCGAGGTCAGCACGTTGCTGTCCGGCTTGCGCAGGATCTCGGCGGCCACCGCGTTCCCGCCGCCGGACGAACCGGAGGAGGTGTTGTCTGCGCCGCCGCGGTTGAACAGCAGGACGCCGCCGATCACCACGACGGCGACGACCACCACCACGATGGTGAGGATTATGTTCGTGGACAGCCCGCTCTTCTGGGTTACCGGGTTCTTGTTCTTCGACATCGCGTGCTTTCACCTTCGGCGCTCGGGCCCGCTCGCGCGGCGGGGACGGCAAGCCCAGTTTCCCGCATTAACCTGAATGGGGATTCTGGCGGGGTGAAACTCACAGTCCGTTCACAGCTCGTTCTCAGCTCGGCTGGTTTGCCCGATCGAGAAGAACGGGTATTCATCAATCAATGAACGATCCCTCGTGCCTGCTAGACGACGCCGAACGCGGTGAACTGAGGTCCTGGCCCGGCGGAACCTGGCACGAGCCGGCGCTGGCGACGCTGACCCACCACCGGTTCTCCGACCCGGACTGGATCTTCGAGCGCAAGCTCGACGGGGCGCGGGTGATCGCCGGCTGCGACGCGGACCGGCCGGTGCTGTGGTCGCGCAACCACAAGCGGGTCGATGCCGCGTACCCGGAGATCATCGACGCGCTCGCCGAGCAGGGCGCCGACCGGTTCGTGCTGGACGGCGAGATGGTCGCCTTCGAGGGCGGCCAGACGAGCTTCGCCCGGCTGCAGAAGCGCATCAACCTCACCGATCCGCGCGCGGCGCGCCGCACGGGCGTGGCGGTCTACTACTACGTGTTCGACCTGATCGCCTTCGGCGGCGTGGACCTGACGGACCTGTCGCTGCGCACCCGGAAACGCCTGTTGCGCGAGTGCTTCGACTTCACCGATCCGCTGCGGTTCAGCGCGCACCGGGCCGGCAACGGCGAGGAGTTCTATCGCGAAGCGTGCCGCCGCGGCTGGGAGGGCCTGATCGCCAAGCGCGCCGACCGGCCCTACCGCGGCGGGCGCAGCCGCGACTGGTTGAAGTTCAAGTGCGTCGCCGACCAGGAATTCGTCATCGGCGGCTACACCGACCCCAAGGGCTCCCGGTTCGGTTTCGGAGCGTTGCTGGTCGGCTACTACGCGGACTCGCGGCTGCGCTATGCGGGCAAGGTCGGCACCGGCTACGACGAGCGGACGCTGCGCGAGCTGCGCGGCAAGCTGGACGAGCTGGCCCGCGACGGCTCACCGTTCGCCGACCCGGTGGCCGAGCGCGACGTGCACTGGGTGGCGCCGGAGCTGGTAGCGCAGGTCGGCTTCACCGAGTGGACCGGCGACGGCAAGCTGCGGCATCCCCGCTTTTCGGGGCTGCGCAACGACAAACGTCCGCGGGACGTGGGCCGCGAGGCCTAGCGGTTGACGCTGCTGATGAGGGTTTGGTTCGCCGCCGGCTGCACCGAGGATTGCGATTGCGGGGGGTTCCACGTCGCGAGCAGAACGGTCGTCACGACCATCAATACCGTTCCGACAACCGACACGAAGGTGCGGCTGTTGCTCTGCATGGCAAGTGCCCCCGAATTTCTCGCGTAGAAACAAGGTGAATGCGGCGAACGTCACTCAGGCGTCCCACCCTGGGTGTCGCCACGAGGGGGCACAACGTTAGCGACCCGGCCCATCTTCCCAGTGTGATGCGGAACTCCCTGGTGGGGGTGGGTTTCCGGGCGACTCGGCCCACATCCCCTGTTGCTGCAGGTGATGGATCAGTAACTGTCCGGTATGGGTGACGTGCTGGTGCATCGCGGCGCGTGATCCTGCCTGGTCTCGGAGCCGCAACGCGGAAAGCAGCGTCTGATGGTCGGTCGCGGCCATCTCCCGCCAGCCCGGCACGTCGACGGTGGTGCGGCGCGGCGTGTAGTGCATCGCGATTCCGAGGAACCAGGCCAGTTTCGGCGAATCCGCGGCCATCCAGAGCACGGCGTGGAAGCGGGTCACCAGCTCGCCCATGTCGAGCAGCGTGAACTGGCACGCGGTCTGGATTTCCTCTTGCAGCACAACGAGTTCGGCGAGCCGCTCGGCGTCGATCTGGTGCGCCGCGCGGGCCGCGAGCTCGCCCGCGATGGTGGCCTGCAGCCAGTGGGCGTCCTCGAAGTCCTGCCGGCTCAGCGGCGCCACGGTGAACCCGCGGCGCGGTTCGAGGTCGACGAAGCCCTCGCCGCGCAGTGCCAGCAGCGCCTCCCGCACCGGTGTGACGCTGACGCCGAGTTGTTCGGCGAGGCGTTCCAGGTGCAGGTGCTCGCCCTGCCGCAGCCGGCCGGTCATGATCCGTTCCCGCAGCCGGCCGGCCAGTTCGTCGGGAAGCCGGGGGGAGCGTGCCCGCATCGCCGCGTCGATCACCGCTCGGCCGCCCCGCGCGACGCCGATGTACCGGTTGTGCCGCCTGTCACGTGCAACTTGATACCACCTGCCGGGAGTAGTTGATTCTGATCATGGACTGCCCGGTTGCGGCGGGCGGTCGAATGCTTGGACGCGGCAACGTCTTCGACCGTTCCGCCAGCGGGCCGTTTCCGGGCTCGGGGGGTTGGCAGGCCGGTATCGTCCAGGGCGTGGTAGCCGATCCTGCCGACTCCGCCGCCGAAGTCACGCATGCGCTGGCCAGAGCTCGCCTTGCGGACGTGCCCGCCCTCACCGAGCGGCTGATGGCCGCGATCTTCACCGACAACCCGGAGTGGACCGACTACAGCCCTGTACCCAAGGAGGACCTCTGGGAGGGCTGTCGGCAGTACCTCGAACGCATCCTGCAGATACTCAGCGGCGAGGTGCCCGCGCCCGACGGCGACGACGTGGCCGCCGCCATCGGCCGCCGCCGCGCCGAGCAGGGCGTGCCGCTGGAGGTGATGCTGCGGACGTTCCGGCTGGGCGGCCGGATCGCCTGGGAGGCGCTAGTCGACCAGGCGTACCAGGACGGCGCCGATCCGGACTCGATGTTGAGCGTGGCTACCTCGGTGTGGACCGTGATCGACGGGTTGTCCTCGACGCTGTCGACGTCCTACCGCAACACCGAGCTGGACCGGCTGCGCCGGGACGACCAGCGGCGCCATGCCCTGGTGGAGGACCTGCTCGCGGGCCGCGCGCGCGACACCGCCTTCGCGCAACGCACCGCGAAGGAGCTCGACCTGCCCACCGGTGGCCTGTACCTGGTGATCGTCGCCGAGATGTCCAACGACGGCGGTTTCGCGCTGCGCGGGCACCAGGACGCCCTGAGCGCCTTGCACTTCCGCTCGGTGTGGCAGGTGCGCGCCGATTCGCTGGTGGGGCTGGTGGCGCTGGAGCAGGGGAAGAAGGACCTCGCGCTGGACGCGCTGCGGCCGCTGGCACGGGGCCGGGTCGCGGTGTCGCCGTCGGTGCGCGGCCTCGCGGAGGTCGGCCTCGCCCACCAGCTCGCCCTCACCACGCTCGGCACCTCGTCGTACGGGGCGGCGGAGCTGGTGACCTTGGAGGAGCGGTTCCCGGAGGCGCTGCTGGTGCAGTCGCCGGACCTGGCGCAGCGGCTGCTGGAGTCCCAGCTCGGCCCGATCCTGGAGCTGCCGGTCAAGGAGCGAGACATGCTCCTGGAAACCCTGACGGCCTGGCTGGAGGAGAATTGCTCGACGGCCAACGCGGCGGTCCGCCTCCACTGCCACCGCAACACGGTCCTCAACCGCTTGCACCGCATCACGTCCCTGATCGGCTTGCCCCTCTACGGCCGAACGGCCTACGTGTCCCTGTCGCTGGCGCTGTCCGCGCTGCGGCTCCGCGACGGCCTGCGGGACTAGGGCAGGACTAGGGCAGGACTAAGACTGGACGCGGCGTCGGTTGTGCAAAGGCGTCATTCGGACAACTTGATCTTTTCGCGCTTCGCGGGGCGGTGTCTGGGTCGAACCGGCACCGCCCTCTTGCCATTTTGTGCCCAGGCGTGACCGCGACCGGGTTACGGCCGTCTCGAACACTGTGCGTGACGTTCTCGTTACATGTTGTGTACGTCACGCCCGGAAATGTGCGGTCTGCACACCCGCGTTTAAAGAAGTCTGGGCGAGCGGGCATAGCGCAGAAGTGGTTGTGCTCACGACACTCAGAGTAAGAATTGCCCGCTCGATCCAGGCTTTCCGTAACCGGCGCGTGCAGTCAAAGGAGCACAGCGAAGTGCAGGAGTTCGACCTTCTCGTGGTAGGCGGCGGTCCCGGTGGATACGTCGCCGCGATCCGGGCCGCGCAGCGTGGCCTCGCGGTCGGCGTGGTGGAAAAGGAGCGGCCCGGCGGGGTCTGCTTGAACTGGGGCTGCATCCCGACCAAGGCGATGCTGCGCTCGGCCGAGGTGTACGAAACCGTGCTGCACGCGGCCGATTTCGGGGTGAACGTCGAGAACGTCACCATCGACTACGACACGATCACGCGCCGCAAGAGCAGCGTCGTCAAGGGTCTCACCGACGGTGTCGCGGGCCTGCTGAAGACCAACGGCGTCACCGTCATCAACGGCCACGCCCGGTTCACCGGCCCGACCACCGTGGACGTCTACGCCACCGGTGAGTCGCCGCTGGGCGCCGACGGCCCGCGCTACGCCGCCGAACCGGCCGGCGCGCAGCCGATCGAGCAGGTCAAGGCCCGCGACGTCATCATCGCCACCGGCTCGGTTCCCGTGCAGCTGCCGCTGCCCGGCGCGGACCTGCCCGGCGTGATCACCTCCGACGGCGCCTTCGGCCTCACCGAGGTGCCGGGGCGCATCGCGATCATCGGCGGCAGCGCGGTCGGCGCCGAGTGGGCGACGCTTTTCGCCACCCTCGGCAGCGAGGTCAGCATCATCGAGATGCAGAAGACCCTGGTACCGGCCGAGGACGTCGAGGTCGGCAAGGCGCTGGGCCGCTCGTTCACCAAGCGCGGCATCAAGGTCCTCACCGAGGCGACCGTGTCCCGCGTCGACCAGGCCGCCGGCGGCCTGAAGGTCACCGTGGACGGCGCAAAGCCGCAGCAGATCGACGCGGACGTCGTCCTGGTCGGCGTGGGCCGCAAGCCCAACACCGGCAACCTGGACCTGGCCAAGGCCGGCGTCGCCACCAGCGAGCGCGGCTTCATCACCGTCGACGACAAGCTGCGTACCAACGTCGAGCACGTCTACGCGATCGGCGACGTCACCGGCAAGGCGCTGCTCGCGCACGTCGCGTCGCACCAGGGCGTGGTCGCGGCCGAGACGATCGCCGGGCACCACGCCGCGATCGACTACAACGTCATCCCGGCCGCCACCTTCACCCACCCGGAGATCGCCAGCGTCGGGCTCACCGAGGCCAAGGCGATCGAGGCCGGCCACGAAGTGGTCGCCGCCAAGTTCCCGTTCGCCGCGCTCGGTCGTGCGCAGAGCTACGGCGACACCGAGGGCTTCCTGAAGATCGTCGCCGGCAAGAAGTACGGCGAGGTCCTGGGCGTGCACATCATCGGGCACTCCGCCAGCGACCTGATCACGGAGGGCGCCCTGGCCATGGCGCTGGAAGCCACCCTCGACGAACTCGCCGAGACCATCCACGCGCACCCGACCCTGGGCGAGATCGGCATGGAGGCGGCGATGGCTGCGCTGGGCCTGCCGATCCACGTCGCGCCGCCGAAGAAGCGCTGAGCGAACGACCAATGAGCGTTTCAGAAGTTTGCGTAGCGGTGCCAGTAGCGGAACCTCAGGCGCCGTCTCGCTCCGGGATCCCCGACATCATGAATGCCAATTCACCACGTCGGGGCAGGTCCTCGCAGAGAACCCCTTCGGGGTGGGACCAGCCTGAGAACCCGCGGCGGTGCAAGTTGAGTCCCGCACCGCAAGCGGCTGCCGCCGCTTCTGAAACGGCAAATCGAAGAGGGGATCTGTGATGGCACAGACTGCTACCCGCACCAAACCGGCCACGCGCGCCACCAAGTCGCGCCGCAGCGGCTCGGTACGCGGCTCCGGCGGCGGACGGTTCGCCGGTGAGTCGCCGGAGCTCCTGAAGGACTACTTCTACGAGATGACCCTGATCCGCCGCTTCGAGGAGCGCGCGGCGCAGGGCTACACCCAGGCCAAGATCGGCGGCTACTGTCACCTCAACCTCGGTGAGGAAGCCACCGTCGTCGGCCTGATGCGTTCGCTGCGCAAGAGCGACCTGCTGTTCACCAACTACCGCGAGCACGGCTACGCGATCGCCAAGGGCATCGAGCCCGGCCGCGTGATGGCCGAGCTGTACGGCCGCACCACCGGCACCTCCAAGGGCTGGGGCGGCTCGATGCACATGTTCGACGTGGAGGCCGGGCTGCTCGGCGGCTACGGCATCGTCGGCGGCCAGATCCCGTTGGCCACCGGTGCCGCGCTGGCCATCGACTACCGCGGCGGCGACCAGGTCGTGATGTGCCAGATGGGCGACGGCACGACCAACATCGGCGCCTTCCACGAGGCGCTGAACATCGCCGCGCTGTGGAACCTGCCGGTGGTGTTCGTGGTGATCAACAACCAGCTCGGGATGGGCACCACGGTCGACAAGTCCTCCGCCGAGCCGGAGCTGTACAAGCGCGCCGCGGCCTACCGGATGCACGGCGAGCGGGTGGACGGCAACGACGTGCTGGCCGTCCGCGACGCGGCGACCCGGCTGGTCGAGCAGGCCCGCGAGACCGGTCGCCCGGCGCTGCTGGAGGCGGTCAGCGAGCGGCTGAAGGGCCACTCGGTGGTCGACCCGGGCAAGTACCGCAGCGAGGAGTCGGTCGAGCAGGCCAAGCAGGCCGACCCGGTGGCGAACTTCCGGGCCGAGCTGATCGAGGCGGGCGTCCTGGACGAGGACGTCGCCGTGGAGATCGAGCGCAAGGCCCAGGCCGAGGCCGACGCGGCGGTCGCGTTCGCCGACGACAGCCCGCACCCGGACCCCTCGACGCTGTTCGACTACACCTACGCCACCCCGGTGGCCAACGACTCGCGGCGCCTGCCGGCCGACCCGGTCTTCTGAGGCACCCGCCCGCGATCTAGCGACACCCCGCCACTGAGACCCGTGGATCTCTCCGACGCCAATTCGAGAGATCCACGGGATCCCCAATGCTTTTGTGCAGGAGAAACACCCTTGGCCGTCATCACGTATCGCCAAGCGTTGCACGACACGCTTCGCGACGAAATGCTGCGCGATGAGGACGTCTTCCTCATCGGCGAGGAAATCGGGGTCTTCGAAGGCTCCTACAAGATCACCGCCGGGCTGCTGAAGGAATTCGGCGAGAAGCGGGTGCGCGACACCCCGATCGCCGAAGAGGGCTTCGTCGGTGCCGCGGTCGGCGCGGCCATGCTGGGCCTGCGGCCGGTCGTGGAACTGATGACGATCAACTTCTCGTTGATCGCCCTGGACCAGATCGTCAACCACGCGGCCAAGATCTACGGCATGTTCGGCGGCCAGACCAGCGTGCCGATGGTGCTGCGCACCCCGGGCGGCGGCGGTCAGCAGCTGGGCGCCACCCACTCGCAGAACATCGAGCTGTACTACGCGTTCGTGCCGGGCCTGAAGGTCGTCGCACCGAGCACGCCGGCCGACGCCAAGGCGCTGCTGCTCGCGTCCATCCGGGACAACGACCCGGTGCTGTTCCTGGAGAACCTCGCGCTGTACAACACCAAGGGCGAGGTCCCGGACGTCGTCGAGCCCGCCGAGATCGGCAAGGCGAAGGTGACCAAGCAGGGCACCGACATCACCATCATCGGCTACTCGCGGATGGCGATGGTCGCCCAGCAGGTCGCGGAGAAGCTGCAGGCGGACGAGGGCATCAACGCCGAGGTCGTCGACCTGCGCAGCCTGCGGCCGCTGGACCGCGAGACAGTCGTGGAGTCGGCGCGCAAGACTGGCTGCGCCGTGATCGCCGAGGACGACTGGCTGACCTACGGCATCGGTGCGGAGATCGCCGCGTCCATTTCGGACGGTGCGTTCGACTACCTGGACGCCCCGGTGCGCCGGGTCGCGGCGGCGGAGGTCCCGCTGCCCTACGCCAAGCCGCTGGAGCGCGCCGCGCTGCCGTCGGCAGAGTCCCTGACGACGGCGGTCCACCAGACGCTGGACGCCGTCGGCCGCCGCCGCTAGGAGAGTTTTCGGTTGCTTTGCGTGGCGGTGCGGGTAGCGGAACCTCAACCCGCGGCGGTGCCGGTTGCGAGGGTGGTGGAAAGCGGCTGATGCCGCTTGCCTGACGTTCGGCGCGGCTGAGCACGTGGAGCTTTCCGATCCAAACGTATCTGCTGAGGAAGACCATGACTGAGATTCAGATGCCGAGGCTCTCCGACACCATGGAGGAGGGCGTGATCTCGACCTGGCGCAAGAACGTCGGCGACCAGGTCAGCCGCGGCGAAGTGCTGGCCGAGATCGAAACCGACAAGGCCATCATGGAGCTCGAGGCCTACGACGACGGGGTGCTGGAGAAGATCCTCGTCGAGGCGGGCGCGACGGTGCCGATCGGCACCCCGATCGCGATCCTCGGCGACGGCTCCGGTGCCGCGGCGGAAGCCGCCCCGGCCGCGGCGCCCGCCGCCGCTGCGGCCCCGGCTGCTGCCGAGGCCCCGGCCGGGCCCGCTGCGGCCGCGCCTGCGGTCGAGGCCGCCGAGCCGGGTGCGAAGCCGAAGGCGTCACCGCTGGCCAAGGCGGTCGCCAAGGAGAAGGGCGTCGACCTGTCGGCGGTGCAGGGCACCGGGCCCGGCGGGCGGATCATCCGCGCCGACATCGAGGCCGCGGCCGCACCGGCCGCACCGGCCGCTGCCGCTCCGGCTGCCGCCGCTCCTGCCGCCGCCCCGGTGGCGGTGTCCAGCGAGGACGTCGAGGAGATCCCGCTCAGCAACATCCGGAAGGTGACCGCGAAGCGCCTCACGGAGAGCAAGCAGCAGGCCCCGCACTTCTACCTGACCAGCGCCATCGACGTCACCGACCTGATGGCCTTCCGGGCGACCCTCAACGAGCGCCTGCAGGCCGCGGGCGGCCCGAAGGTCAGCGTCAACGACCTGATCGTCAAGGCGGTGGCCACGGCCCTGCGCGCCAACCCGGCGGTGAACGTCTCGTTCGCCGGCGACAAGATGCTGCAGCACAAGCGCATCAACCTCGGCGTCGCGGTGGCCATCGACAACGGCCTGGTCGTGCCAGTGATCAAGGACGCCGACCGCAAGAGCGTCTCGGAGATCGCCGCGGAAAGCCGGGAGCTGGCCGGGCGGGCCCGCGAGGGCAAGCTGAAGCTGGACGAAATGTCCGGCGGCACCTTCTCGATCTCCAACCTGGGCATGTTCGGCATCGAGCAGTTCAGCGCGGTGATCAACCCGCCGGAGGCGGCGATCCTGGCGGTCGGCGCGGCCCGCGACGAGGTGCAGGTGCGCGACGGCGAGTTCGTGGCGCGCAAGATCCTGCGGGCGACGCTGTCGGCGGACCACCGGGCGGTGGACGGCGCGGTCGGCGCGGCGTTCCTGCAGCTGCTGACGGGGCTCCTGGAGGACCCGATCCGCATCATCGCCTGACGACCGGCGACTTGGGCCCCTTCCGCGACGACCTCGACTCTCGCGGGAGGGGCCTTCTTCATGCCGTGTGCGGTTCCCGCCCGGCGGTGGGACCGCGGCCGATACGATGGGCGTTGATCGCCACCGCACGGGAGACCAATCCTGATGAGTTCGTTCTTCGCCGGAGTCCGCACGCTCGGCACTGGTTTCGGCATCATCCTGCGCAGCCCGAGGCTGCTGCTCCTCGGCGCGCTACCGGCGCTGATCAGCGCCGTGCTGTTGCTGGGCGGCCTCGGCGCGCTGATCTACTTCAGCCCGGACCTGGTTACCTGGATGACGCCGTTCGCCGACGGCTGGGGCGATGCCGCCCGCCAGGCGCTGCGCATCCTGGTGGGCGTGGCGCTGGTCGCCGCCGCCGGCCTGCTGGCGTCGGTGTCGTTCATCGCGGTCACGCTGCTCGTCGGCGGCCCGTTCTACGAGCACATCGCCGAGCAGGCGGAGCAGCAGCTCGGGCTGGACGCCTCCGACGACGGCGCCGGTTTCGCGCGCCAGCTCGGCCGCGGGCTGCGGGATTCGCTGAAGCTGGTGGGCGTCGCGCTGATCGGCGCGATCGTGCTGTTCGCCATCGGATTCATCCCGGTGGCCGGGCAGATCGCGGCTCTGGTGCTGGGCGCGCTGTTCGGGTCGTGGCTGGTCACCCTGGAGATGGTCGGGCTGGTGTTCCAGCGGCGCGGCCTGAGCCTCGGCGACCGGCGCAGGGCGCTGCGGCGGCACCGGGCCGTGGTGTTCGGCTTCGGGCTGCCGGCCTACCTGTTGTGCCTGATCCCGGTCGCGCAGCTCGTCGTGATCCCGGCGGCCGTCGTCGGCGGCACGCTGCTGGCGCACCGGGTGCTGGGGCCGGTTCCCCGGCAGGACGGCGTTACGCAGCGATGATCCGCACGGTAACTCGTTCGGCCTAGAGTTGGGTTGTGACACAGCCGACACAGCCAGTGCTGCCGACCCAGCCCGATGACTCCTATCTGCGTGCCGTCTCCGCGGCCACCGAGCGGGCGGTGGCCGCGGCCGAGCCGGTCCGCTCCGATTTCGCCGGCGCCGACGAGGCGCTGCGCGCCGGCGTGGAGCGGTGGGTGGACGGTCATGCCGAGGACCTCGTCGCACTGAGCCGGGATCTGCACGCGCACCCGGAGGAGGCGTTCGCCGAGCACCGCTCCGCAGCTCAGGCCGCCGAGCTGCTGCGGCGCCACGGGCACGACGTCGAGGTGGGCGTCGGCGGGCTGGACACCGCGTTGCGCGCCGAGAGCGGCGGCGACGGCCCGCACGTCGCGGTGCTGGCGGAGTACGACGCGCTGCCGGGCATCGGGCACGGCTGCGGGCACAACATCATCTGCTCGGCGGCGGTCGGTGGGTTCCTCGCCGCGGCCACTGCGGTGTCGGCCACCGGCGGCCGGGTGAGCCTGTTCGGCACCCCTGCAGAGGAGGGCGGCGGCGGCAAGGAGCACCTTGCCAGGGCCGGGCTTTTCGACGATGTCGACGCGGTCGTGATGCTGCACCCGTTCTCGCACGACATCGCCGCCCACCCGTTCCTGGGGCGGCGCCAGGTCGAGGTGATCTTCCACGGCGTGGCCGCGCATGCCGCCGCACAGCCGTTCATGGGCCGCAACGCGCTCGACGCGGTCGTCGCGACCTACCAGGGCGTTGCGGCGATGCGGCAGCACATGCCGTCCACGGACCGCGTGCACGGGATCATCACCGACGGCGGCAAGCGCCCCAACGTCGTGCCCGACCGCGCCGCGGCGCTGTTCTACGTGCGTTCCGCCGAGCCGGGCTCGTTGCAGGACCTCGCCGCCCGGATCGAGGCGATCGCGCACGGCGCGGCGTCCATGACGGGCTGCGGTGTGGAGCTGCGCTGGGACAACAACCCCGCCTACCTGCCCATTCGGCACAACGACGTGCTGGCTGCCCGCTGGGCCGAGCACCAGGCCCGCCGGGGCCGGACGTCCTTGCCGCGCGGAGTCGTGCCGGAGTACCTCACCGGCTCGACGGACCTCGGGAACCTCAGCTACCGGCTCCCTGCCATCCACCCGATGATCGGCCTCGGCGATCCGAACCTCTCGCTGCACACCGAGGAATTCGCCGCCGCGGCGGGCTCTCCGGCGGGCGACCGAGCGGTCCTCGACGGCGCCACCGGCCTGGCACTGACCACAGTGGACTATCTGGTCGACGCTGACCTCCGCCAAGCGGTCCGGGCCGAATTCCAGGCCGCGGGCGGCGCCCTGGACGTCGCCACCTACTTCGACTGACAGCGCCCCCGGTTAGGCTGGCGGCGGCCTGTCCCCAAAGCTTCGGGTGTCTATTGTGGACGATTTAGTGCGGGAGTGGACCGCGCAGCTGCCGGATTCCGGCAACGTCGCCGCGCTGATCGCCGGCGTGATCTCGCTGATGCTGGTGCTCGGCCGGAACACCTGGCTGCTGCTGCGCAACGTCGTGACGATCGCCCACGAGGGCGGCCACGCGGTTGTCGCGCTGCTCAGCGGGCGCAGGCTGAACGGCATCCGCCTGCACTCCGACACTTCGGGGCTGACCGTCTCGACCGGCAAGCCGACCGGGCCGGGAATGGTGTTCACCCTGGTGGCCGGCTATCCGGCGGTATCGCTGCTCGGGCTCGGCGGCGCGTGGCTGGTCACCGCGGACCTGGCCCACGTGATGCTCTGGGTGTGCGTCGCGCTGCTCGCCGCGATGCTGCTGGCGATCCGCAACGCCTACGGCGTGCTGTCGATCGTGGTCACCGGTGGCTTGATCTTCGCCGTGTCCTGGTTCGCGACTCCGGTGTGGCAGGCGCTGTGCTGCGCGCTGTTCAGCTGGTTCCTGCTGTTCGGCGGCCTGCGTCCGATCGCCGAGCTGCGCCGCAAGCGGGTCGGCGGCCGCGCACCTGACTCCGACGCCGACCAGCTCGCGAGGCTCACCGGGCTGCCCGCCGCGCTGTGGCTGGCCTGCTGGTTCCTCATCGGCCTGGCCGCCCTCGTCTTCGGCGCGCGCTGGCTCCTGCTGATGCCTCAGGTGTGAGGAAGGGCTTGTTGCTGTCGGGGCGGTTTTCTAGCAGCATCGCGGCGTGACGAGTGCTTCGACCGCCCTTGGTGGCGAGTTTCAGCTGGGCGCGGACCTGACGGTGAACCGGCTCGGTTTCGGCGCGATGCAGTTGGCCGGCCCCGGCGTTTACGGTCCGCCCGCCGACCGCGAGCGGGCGATCCGGGTGCTGCGGCGCGCCGTGGAACTGGGCATCGACCACATCGACACCAGCGACTTCTACGGGCCGTGGGTGGTCAACGAGCTGATCGCGGAGGCGCTGCGGCCATACGGCGACGACCTCGTGCTGGCCACCAAGATCGGTGCCTACCGCGACCACCAGGCGGCGTGGCTGCCGCTGAACCACCCCGACGCGCTGCGCGCCCAGGTGCACGACAACCTGCGCCGCCTGGGGCTCGACGCGCTGGACCTGGTCTACTTGCGGCACGTCGCCGACACAGGCATCTCGCTGGCCGACCAGCTCGGTGCGCTGGCGGAACTCCGGGAGCAGGGCCTGGTGCGCAACATCGGCCTGTCCAATGTGTCCGTCGAGCAGTACGCCGAGGCGCGGCGGCACGCCGAGATCGCGGCCGTGCAGAACCTCTACAACGTGGTGAACCGCACGTCGGCTGAACTGCTCCGCGTGACCGCGGACGACGGCGCGGCTTTCGTCCCGTTCTTCCCGTTGGGCTCCGGATTCGCGGACAGCCGCGCCCGCGAGGACGGCGTGCTGCGCGCGGTGGCCGAGCGGCGCGGCGCGACCCAGGCGCAGGTGTCGCTGGCCTGGCTGCTGCAGCGCTCGCCGAACATCCTGCTGATCCCGGGCACGTCGTCGCCGAAGCACCTCGAGGAGAACACCGCGGCCGCCGGGGTGGCGCTCACCGCCGAGGACATCGCCGAACTGAACGCCCTAGTCGCCGAGGGAGAAACCCTCGAAGAAGCCCACTGACGCGGTTCACCGCGCCTCTCGTGTTTTACGACCCGTCTGGTGTCACCCAGTAGTCTTACCGGCACGCAACGGCGCGGAGAGCGAGATGAACCTTGACCGAACAGGCCGCCGACGAGCCCGGCGGTGCACCAGGGCGATCTGCCGGCGAACGTTGACGGACGGGTGAGATGAGCGAGGGAACTCCGGACGCCCCGCAGGGGATGCCGGATGTGTCGGTCCCGCAGCGGTACGACGCCGACTGGAGGGGCGCGGTCGCACGCCGCTGGGCGGCGCGGCTCAGCACTGCGTCCGACATCCCGCTCGCCCGCGAGGTCGTCGAGCAGACGCTGCTGGAACTCGTAGACCGCGCCATCGGGGCGCTCGACGATCCGTCGACAGTGGACGAAGTGGGGCGCGCCGAGGCGCTGCTGCGCTCGAAGCTGAAGGCCGACCGCGAGCTCGCGGCCAGCGAGGCGAGATTCGGCGAGGTGTTCACCGCGACCCCGATCGGGGTCGCGATCTGCGACATCGAGGGGAAGTTCACCCAGGTCAACCCGGCATTCGAGGTCGCCATGGGCTACCAGGCGCAGGACCTGGCGTCGATGACGATCCACGACCTGTTCCACTCTGACGACGCGGAGTACCTGGCGGCCGCCTACCGCGAGCTGGCCGATGGCGGCAGTTCGAAGCGGCTCGGCGACCGCAAGCGGCTGCTGCGCGCCAACGGTGAGGAGGCGTGGGCCTACCTGGCGGTGTCGGCGCTGCAGGGCTCGGACGGGGCGCCGCGGCACTTCCTGACCATGGTCGAGGACATCACCGAGCTGCAACTGCTGCAGGACCGTCTCCAGTACCAGGCCCTGCACGACGCGCTGACCGGGCTGCCGAACCGGCAGTTCTTCCGCACCCGGTTGGAGGCGACGCTGGCGAACCTGCCCGGCCACGCCCAGCTGGCGCTCTACCACCTGGGCTTGGACGGCTTCGAGCTGATCAACGACGGCCTCGGTTACGAGGTCGGCGACCAGGTGATCAAGGCGGTGGCCCGGCGGCTCGAGCGGCTGTTCGGGGACGAGGAAGCGATCGTCGCACGCTTCGGCGGCACCGAGTTCGCGATCCTGCTCCTGGAGCAGGAGGAGACCCCACCGGTGCCCACCTTGACCCAGCAGATAAACGAGCTGCTCGCCGAACCGGTCCACGTCGACGACCACGGCATCGCGGCGTCGGCCGGGATCGGCGTGGTGCAGCGGGCGGTGGCCGACGCCGACGCGTCGAACATGCTGTGGGCCGCCGACGTCGCGCTGCGCCGCGCGGAGGCCGCCGGCAAGCGGCAGTGGGCGCTGTTCGACCCGGACAAGGCGCCGGAGGAGCGGATCGAGTCGAAGCTGGCCGCGGTGATGCCGGGCGGCCTGGAAATGGGCGAGTTCGACGTCGTCTACCGGCCGCTGGTGCACCTGGACACCGGCGAGCTGGTCGTGCTGGAAGCCGAACTCCGTTGGGAGACCAGCGATTACGGCACCCTCGAGCACGGCGAGTGCCTGCGCCTGGCCGAACGCTCCGGGGTCACCCTGTCGCTGCGGGACTGGATGCTGGAAACCGCGTGGCAGCAGCTGTGCGAATGGCACGCGGACGGGCACCAGGTGCAGCTGAAGCTGGCGCTGAGCCCGAACCAGGGCCAGGACCCGGACCTGGCGGCGGTGATCCACCAGGTGCTGGACGCATGCGACGTCGACGCGACCTGGCTGCGGCTGTGCCTGCCGCTGGCGGCCATCCGCGGTGACAACGAGGAAGCCCGCGACAACGTCCGCTACCTCAACAGCCGCGGCATCAAGACCTCGCTGCACAGCTTCCACGGCTCCCCGGACGAACTGCGCCTGCTGCGGGACCTGCCGATCGACGCGGTGCTCCTGGCGAGCGAACTGGTCGACCTCGTGCACGCTGCGGACTCCGCGGACCTGCCGGAGGTGCAGGCGATCCACGGCCTGATCCCGCTGGTCCACGCCTGCGGAGCGCGCCTGTGGGTCCGCGGCGTCGACACCGAGGAGCAGGCCCGGATCTGGCGCGGCATGGACTGCGAAGTCGGCGCGGGAGCGCTGTTCGGAGAACCGCTGCTGTCCTTCGACATCCCCGGCTACCTCCGCGGCGCGTAGCTTCCGGGTCAGTTCTGGTAGAACAGCGAAGAGGCCCAGAAAACCAGTCTCACCAGGGCAATCCGCGCTATCGAACAACGCCTGGCCGCGTCATGGCGGGGGGCGGCGGGGGCGTGTTCGCGGTTATGCGGTCGCGACGAGCGTTTCGGTAAGCAGGACGCCCGTGAGTGTTTTTGGGTGCTATGGCACCCAAAAACGCTCACGGCTGTTCTTCCGCCACGTAAACCCGCCCAGCGGCGATGACGGCCCCCGCCGGGAGTCCCGGCGGGGGCCGCATCAGGTTGCTTCCGGGTCAGTTCTGGTAGATCGGTTGGGTTTGCGGGTTGAATTCCTCGAAGCGGACCCTCTTCGCTGAGTCGGTTCGCTTGTCGCGGATGTCCAGTACGTCCAGGCCTTCCTGGATGCCGCTGGAGTAGATGTAGCCGTTGTAGTAGTACGCCGACCAGGAGCCCGCCACTTGCAGCTTCGCTGGGTCGAATGCGGTGCGGTCGAAGAAGCCGATCTCCTGTGGCTGCGTGGAATCGGTGAAGTCCCACACCGAGACGCCGCCCTGGTACCAGGCTTGCACCATGATGTCGCGGCCGTCGACGGGGATCAGTGAACCGTTGTGTGCCACGCAGTTCTCGGTGTCGGCCTGGTAGCGGGGGATCTTGAAGTAGTTGCGGAACTCCAGCTTCGAGTCCGTGCCGGTGCCGATGATGTCGTAGACGCCGTTGGCGCCGCGGGTCGGGCCGGTCGCCTCGTTGCAGGTGGCCGCGCTGCCGCCGCCGAGCTCGTCGGTGAAGACGACCTTGGTGCCGGTGTTGTTGAACGTGGCGCTGTGCCAGAACGCGAAGTTCTCGTCGTCGCGGACCTGGTTGATGATCCGCGGCTTTTCGCGGTCGGAGATGTCCAGCAGCACACCGTCACCCATGCAGGCGCCGGCGGCCAGGTCCTTCTCCGGGAACGCGGTGATGTCGTGGCAACCGGTGGTCTCGCGCGTGTTCGGCGTGCCCGGGTTGCCGCCGTCCGGGAACAGCACCGGAGCGTCCACCAGCACGGGCTCGGCCGGGTTGGCCAGCGGCACCTTGATGATCGAGATCTTGTCGTGCGGCGGCTGGCACTTGGGGAACTCAGCGCGCGGGCCGTAGGACGAGATGTAGAGGTACACCGCCTCGCCGGTCTTGTCCGGTACCAGGGTGTGGGTGTGCGAGCCGCAGTCGGTGGCGATCGCCGACACGTAGCGGGGCTTGGCCGGGTCGCTGATGTCGAAGACCTTCATGCCTTCCCAGCCGTTGGGGTCCGCGGCGTCGGTCTTCTCGCTGGTGCACGTGTTGTTCGTGCGCGGGTAGTCGGTGGAGACGAACAGCAGGTTGCCCGAGACCGAGACGTCGCCCTGGCCGCCTGGGCACAGCACCTGCGTGACGATCTTCGGCTTCTTCGGGTTCTTGATGTCGTAGACGACGAAACCGTCGTAGTTGCCGACGTACGCGTAGTTCTGCTTGAACGCGATGTCCGTGCCGAAGGCATCGAGAGTGTTGAACGGCGCCTGCTTCGGCAGGTTCGCGACGTGCTCGATGTTCTTACTTTTGCTGATGTCGCCGGACGGCGCGGCGACGGTCTGCGCGGAGAGCTGCTCCGGGCCGTTGTTCGGCGGGGTCGCCGCTGATGCCGGGGCGAGCGCTAAGCCGAGAGTCAACACGCCGATCGCGGCGCCCAGCGCGCGCCATCTACCCCTGGGGCTCGGTTTCAAGATCATCCACTCCCATGCTCGTCGCTGCCCGGTCCGGGCAGTCGAAAAGGGCGGTACCGAGTACCACTGGAGATCAGTATTGTTATGTCCGGATCGTGTCCCTATCGGCCATCTGGCGGTATTTGTCTGCGGAATAAGGAGGATTCGATGCGCCGGTCAACAGCCGCGTTGCTCCTGGCGGTCGGAGCGCTCGCCGGGTGCGCGACCGAGCAGGCGCCGCCACCAGTGGTGCTGCCGGGCGCGCCGGGCGACCAGCCGCGGGTGGTGGCGAGCGCGGCGCCGGAGCGGAGCACGCCGGTGGACGTCGAGGCGGAGTACGTGCGCATGATGATCGCGCACCACCAGCAGGCGGTGGAGATGACGGCGCTGTCTCCGGAACGAGCGCAGAACCCCAAAGTCCGCGCGTTGTCGGACCGCATCGGCGGCGCGCAGGTCCCGGAAATCGGTGCCATGCGGGGCTGGTTGGCCACCCGCGGGTTGCCCGAGAGCGAAGCCCACGGCGGACACGGCGGTCACGGCGGTCACGGCGGTCACGATCACGCGAGCATGCCGGGCATGGCGGCGCCGGAACAGCTGGAGCAGCTCGGGAACTCCAGAGGAGCGGACTTCGACCGCCTGTTCCTGCAGCTGATGATCGCCCACCACGAGGGCGCCCTGACGATGGCCACGGACGTCCTGGCCAACGGCCTGGACGAGCAGACCCACGCGATGGCCCAAGACGTCCTCGTGACCCAGCAGGACGAGATCGACACCATGCGCGCGCTGCAGGCCGAAGTGGGCTGAGTCGTCCCGGTTCGTCCTAAGAGGACAGCGTATTGTGCGCTGTTCTGCTTCCGAGCAAGGGGCCTTCCTGCGAAGATCCATGATCTGGATCCGGCGATCCTGGAGAGGGGATCATGGCAGGCGATGCGATGCCCGGCGGTGTTCTGGCCGCCGTTTCGGCACTGGCTGGAAGGGGGTTGTTGTGCGGCCGTTAGGTCCATCGGGCCCGCGTGAGGTCGGGCAGTACCGGGTGCTCGCGGAGCTGGGGCGGGGCGGCATGGGGCGGGTGCTGCTGGGGAGCGACCGCATCACCACCATGGCGTTCAGCCCGGACGGCCGCACTTCTTCAAAGCGCTTGGCCAGCTGTTGCCCGTCTGGATAGTTCCCCAAGCCTTGGACGCGGCTGATCTGCTGGGCATTTCGCGCGAGCTTCGCCAGCTCGCGGATCTCTTCCTCGCAGCGCTTCGCAGCCTTCTCCGCCACTTCGGGGTCCAAGGCGAGCTTGCCCCCTGAATTGCTGGTTGACCCACTGTGTCTGCTGCCGGACGGCTTGAAGTCCCTCCGCTGCGGCTTGGAAACCACCTTGAGTCACAGTCGCCTCCCCCCTGGCCTGTCGATCAACGAGGGGGATGTTATCGGCCACGCCCCTGCCGCAAGAGTGGTTTCGGACATGCCAAGCCGAGCGTCGTCGCGATTGCCAACGACGCCCTACCGGCTGACCTCTATATGCACTGCGCAGCTGGGCCCGCGTTACTGCCGCGTTCGCCGAGGTGGCCGTGGACGGAGTTGACCTCCATGATCGCAGCCTCCTTACGCTACGGCGTGGTCACGGGAACCAACGGGGTGGCCTGCACCAGTCGTGAGTGCGAAACCGGGCTGGAGCCCTTTTTCGCACTCACGACACCCGACCTGCGGCAACGGCACTCAGTACCGGTCGCACCGGAGTACATCAACAGGTTCCAAACAGTGCCCTTCGGATCCGGAAAAGATCACGCCTTGAGGGCTGCTTTCGCGATCGCTAGGGCTTCGGTGGCCGGGATGCCCAGGGCGTGGGTGATCTGGGCGTAGGTCGCTGCCGCTTCGGCGGCTCGGGCCGCTGCTTGATTTCCCGCGTCGCTGACGAAAGTGCCTGCGCGGCCGCGGGTTTCGAGCAGGCCGGCCTGTTCCAGCTCCCGGTAGGCCTTCGCCGTCGTGTTCGCCGCGATGCCCAGGTCCGCCGCCAGTGCCCGGACCGTCGGGAGCTTGCTGCCCACCGGCAGTTCGCCGCTGTTGATCTGCTCGGCGAGGGTCGACCGCACCTGTTCGAAGGGCGGCACGCTGGAGTTCGGGTCAACGCTGATCCGCATGGCTCTCCTGGGTCGAGGTCGCGTTCAGGATTTCCGGAAGGCGTCTAGCAGTCGTTGCGCCGCGAGGCTGGCGGTGAGTTCTCCCGCCCGCACCTGGGTTTCCACCTCGCCGACGATCGCGCGCACCCCGGGGTGGTGGGTGAGCTCCGACATCAGCTGGTCGCGGACCAGCGCCCAGGTCCACTCGACCTGCTGGCGGCTGCGCTTGTCCGCCAGCTCGCCGGTCTCGGCCAGCGCCGCCCGGTGTTGATCGATCTGCTCCCACAACGTGTCCAGGCCGAGCCCCTGCAGGCCGCTGCAGGTCAGCACCGGCGGCGTCCAGGTCGCGCTGACCGGGGTGAGCAGGCGCAGGGCGCTGCGGAGTTCGCGGGCGGCCTTGCGGGCTTCGGCGGCGTGATCGCCGTCGGCCTTGTTGACGGCGATGACGTCGGCCAGCTCCAGCACGCCCTTCTTGATGCCCTGCAGCTGGTCGCCGGTGCGGGCCAGGGTGAGCAGCAGGAAGCAGTCCACCATGCCCGCCACGGTCACCTCGGACTGGCCGACGCCGACCGTTTCGACCAGCACGACGTCGTAACCGGCTGCCTCCATCAGCACGATCGTCTCGCGTGTCGCGCGCGCGACGCCGCCGAGCGTGCCCGCCGACGGCGACGGCCGCACGAACGCCGCCGGGTCGCTGGCCAGCCGGCCCATCCGGGTCTTGTCGCCGAGGATGCTGCCGCCGCTTCGCGTCGAGGACGGGTCGACCGCGAGCACCGCGACGCGGTGCCCCGCCGCGGTCAGCATCGAGCCCAGCGACTCGATGAACGTCGACTTGCCGACGCCGGGCACGCCGGTGATGCCGACCCGGTGCGCGCCGCCGCTGTGCGGCAGCAGTTCGACGAGCAGCTCCTGGGCCAGCGCCCGGTGGTCCTTGTGGGTCGATTCGACCAGCGTGATCGCCTGCGCCAGCTTGGTGCGGGAACCGGCGAGCACGCCCTTGGCGTAGTCCTGGACGTCGATCGTTCGCGGCATGATCAGTGGTCGAGTTGGGTGCGGAGTTCGGCGAGCAGGCCCAGCGCGGCGTCGGCGATCACCGTGCCCGGCGGGAAGATCGCGCTGGCACCGGACTGCCGGAGGGCGTCGAAGTCGGCTGGCGGGATGACCCCGCCGACGACGATCATGATGTCGTCGCGGCCCAGTTCCCGCAGCCCGTCGCGCAGCGCGGGCACCAGGGTGAGGTGCCCGGCGGCGAGGCTGGAGACACCGACGATGTGCACGTCGGACTCGGCGGCCTGGCGGGCCACCTCGGCCGGGGTCTGGAACAGCGGGCCCACGTCCACGTCGAAGCCGAGGTCGGCGAACGCGGTCGCGATCACCTTCTGACCGCGGTCGTGGCCGTCCTGCCCCATCTTCGCGACCAGGATGCGCGGGCGGCGGCCCTCCGCCTCGGCGAAGTCCGCCACCTGCTGGCGGGCCGCGTCCAGCTGCTCCGACGGCCCCGACTCGTCCCGGTACACGCCGGTGATCGTACGGATCTGCCCGGAGTGGCGGCCGAACACCTTCTCCAGCGCATCGGAGATCTCCCCGACGGTCGCCTTCTCCCGCGCCGCGTCCACGGCCAGCGTCAGCAGGTTGTGCGCCAGGTCGGCGGGCCGCTCGTCCGACATCGACGCCTCGGCCGCGGCGGTGAGCCGGCGCAGCGCGTCCTCGCAGGCCTCGCTGTCGCGTTCGTCCCGCAGCCGCCGCAGTTTCTCCAGCTGCTGCGCGCGGACCCCGGCGTTGTCGACCTTCAGCACGTCGATCTGCTCGTCGCCGTCGTAGCGGTACTTGTTGACGCCGATCAGCGGCTGCCGCCCGGAGTCGATGCGGGCCTGGGTGCGGGCCGCGGCCTCCTCGATGCGCAGCTTGGGGATTCCGGCGTCGATGGCCTGCGCCATGCCCCCGGCGTCCTCGACCTCGGTGATGTGCGCCCGGGCGCGCTCGGCGAGGTCCGCGGTGAGACGCTCCAGGTAGTAGCTGCCGCCCCACGGGTCGATCACCCGCGTGGTACCGGATTCCTGCTGCAGCACCAGCTGCGTGTTGCGGGCGATGCGCGCGGAGAAGTCGGTGGGCAGCGCCAGCGCTTCGTCGAGCGCGTTGGTGTGCAGCGACTGCGTGTGCCCCTGGGTGGCGGCCATCGCCTCGACGCAGGTGCGCACCACGTTGTTGTAGACGTCCTGGGCGGTCAGTGACCAGCCGGAGGTCTGCGAATGGGTGCGCAGCGACAGCGATTTCGGGTTCTGCGGCTCGAAGGCCGCCACCAGCTTCGACCACAGCAGCCGGGCCGCGCGCAGCTTCGCGACCTCCATCGCGAAGTTCATCCCGATGCCCCAGAAGAACGACAGCCGGGGCGCGAAGGCGTCGATGTCGAGCCCGGCCTGCCGCCCGGCGCGCAGGTATTCGACGCCGTCGGCCAGGGTGTAGGCCAGCTCCAGGTCGGCGGTCGCCCCGGCCTCCTGGATGTGGTAGCCGGAGATCGAGATGGAGTTGAACTTCGGCATCCGCTGCGAGGTGTAGGCGAAGATGTCGGAGATGATCCGCATCGACGGCTGCGGCGGGTAGATGTAGGTGTTGCGGACCATGAACTCCTTGAGGATGTCGTTCTGGATGGTCCCCGCCAGTTTCTCCGGCGCGACACCCTGCTCCTCGGCGGCGACGATGTAGAGCGCCATCACCGGCAGCACCGCGCCGTTCATGGTCATCGACACGCTCATCTTGTCCAGCGGGATGCCGTCGAAGAGCTGCCGCATGTCGAAGATCGAGTCGATGGCCACCCCGGCCATGCCGACGTCACCGGCCACGCGCGGGTGGTCGGAGTCGTAGCCGCGGTGGGTGGCGAGGTCGAACGCCACCGACAGGCCCTTCTGGCCTGCGGCCAGGTTGCGGCGGTAGAAGGCGTTGGACTCCTCGGCGGTGGAGAACCCGGCGTACTGCCGCACCGTCCACGGCTGGTTGACGTACATCGTCGGGTACGGCCCGCGCAGGAACGGCGCCAAACCCGGGTAGGTGTGCGGGAAGTCGAGCCCCGCGACGTCGGCCGAGGTGTAGAGCGGCTTGATCCCGATGCCCTCCGGTGCTTCCCACACTAGGGCGTCGGAGTCCTTGCCGGTGGCGGACAGCAGCTCCTGCTGCCACCGCTCGGGGGCCGCGGCGGGCGGCCGGCGAACATCGGCGCTGTCCAGCGGGATGTCGGCGAAGTTCGGGATCTGCGTCATCGTCCCACTCCCGCATCGGTCTTGATGGGCGCATCGGTCTTGATGGGCGCATCGGTCTTGATGGACAACAGTTTCTGGACGTCGGTCAGGACGGCCAGCGCATCGCATCCGGCGAAGGCGAACCCGTCGACGCCGTCCGGTGCCGGATCGCTCGGTTTTCCGGCCAGCAGCACGTGTTTCGCGCCGGCCCGCTTGACCGCCGCAGCGGTTTCCGCGGCGCGTTCGGCGTAAACTTTGTCGCTGGAGCAGAGGCACACCACCGGCGCGCCGGTGTAGGCCGCGAGAACGTCCGCTGTGGACTCGGTCGCGCCGGCGTCCGTGCATTCGATACCGCCCGCTGCGAACAGGTTCCGCGCGAACGAGGCGCGCGCGTTGTGCGCGGCGAGCGAGCCGAGCGTTGCGAGGAACACCGCAGGGCGTTGGCCGGTGGCTTCCAGCTGCGCGTCGGCGGCGTCGCGCAGCCGCTCGAAGTCTTCTGCGTAGCGGTACGCCGGCAGGCCGCCGGACGGCCGTTCCGGCGTGGGCTCCCGCTCCAGCGGCGGCTCGTCCAGGTTCGGGAACTCGCTGACGCCGATGATCGCGTCCTCGCGGTGCGCGATCGCGGCGCGGCGCTCTTCCCAGGTGGCCGCGAGCCGGTCGGCGACCAGGCCGGACTCCAGCGCGGCGGGCAGCCCGCCTGCCGCCTCGATCTCCTGGAACCACCGCCAGGCGGCCCGCGCCAGCTCCTCGGTCAGCGACTCGACGTACCAGGATCCGCCCGCCGGGTCGATCACCTGCGCGAGGTGCGACTCTTCCAGCAGTAGCGACTGGGTGTTGCGCGCGATGCGGCGGGCGAAGTCGTCTGGCAGGCCGATCGCGGCGTCGAACGGCAGCGCGGTCACCGCCTGCGCGCCGCCGACCCCGGCGGCGAACGTGGCGATCGTGGTGCGCAGCATGTTCACCCACGGGTCACGCCTGGTCAGCATGGCCGCCGACGTCACGGCGTGCTGCACCTGTGCCCGCGCCGGCTCCGATGCGCCGCTGGACCGGGTCACCTGCTCCCACAGGCGCCGCGCGGCGCGCAGCTTGGCGATGCTCAGGAACTGGTCGGCGGTGGTGGCGAAGCGGAACTCCAGCAGCCCGGCGGCAGTGTCGACGTCAAGCCCGGCCTCGGTCAGCCACCGCAGGTAGGTCGTGGCCACCGCGAGCGAGCAGCCGAGCTCCTGCGCGTCCGAACCGCCCGCGTCGTGGTACGGCAACCCGTCCGCGACCAGCGCCTTCAGTTCCGGAAACTCCGCAGCGCAGCGGCGGGCGAGCGACACCGCCGCGTCCCGGTCGCCGGGCCGGCCGGTCCCGGCCTGCACGCCCAGCGGGTCGGCGCCGAGGTTGCCGCGCAGCGCGGTGCCGGGCAGGTCCTGCTCGGCGGCCAGCGCCAGGAAGGTGTCCGCCGCCGCGCCGAAATCAGCGCCCGCGTCGAGGGTCATGCCGATCATGTCCAGGTGCACGCCGGTAAGCGCGTCGGCGAGGTCGTCGACCGCCAGCCCGCCGGCTCCGAGCCGCAGCCACAGCGACGACACCCCGTTGTAGAGGTCCGCCAGGATCTCGCGGTTCGTCTCGGCTGCGTCCGGGTTCTCGTGCCGCTGCCGCACGTCCCAGCCTTCGGCGACGCTGCCCTGTGGGCGGCTGCCGCGCACGAACGGCGCCAGCCCCGGCGCACCGGCCTCCGGCGGGCCTTCGGTGTACAGCGGGTGCACGACTATGCCGTCGTAGGTCGTCGAGGCCAGCACGTCCTCCACCGGCCCGGCGGGATCCTGCTCGCCGATCAGCCCGGACCGCTGCAGCACTTTCTTGACCTGAGCCCGCCACTGCTCGCGGTCCACGGGCCTGGCCGAGGAGAGGTCCAGCCCGCCGCCGCTCGTCGTCGAGTGAGCCACCATGAACGTCATGGTAAGCCGATCCGCCGGTTCTGGAACCATCTGTGACCTGGAACTCGCATCGCTGGTTGTACTAGCCAGGATTCACTTAGCCCCGCTCTGCGGTGGGCCTCCGCCGGTTCGGCGAGCTCTTCGCCAGTCACCTGACCCGTCGGTGCGAGGGGGCGGTTGTCAGCGCTCGTAAATCTCGCGGCGGTGGCCGACTGCGACCACCACGACGACGAGACGCCCGTCTTCGACGCGGTAGATCACCCGGTAGTCGGCGACTCGGATCCGCAGGTAACCGGAGACTCCCTTGAGCGCGATGGCTCCGGCGGGCCGTGGATCGTCGGCGAGCTGGTCGATCGCGATCTGTAGCCGTCGCCGAATCGGCTTGTCAAGCTTGGCCAGGGTTTTCAGAGCGTCGCGGGTGATCTCGATCTGGTAGGTCACCGATCCCGTTCCAACGCGACGATCGCAGCTTCCCAGGAAACCGTGCCGGACTCCTCTGCTTCGGCGACGCGGCGCGCCCAGTGCGCGTCTTCTTCGGCTTCCCAGTGCTCGGCGACGTCCGCTGCCACGAGTGCGGCAACCCGCTTGCCTCGATGGGTCAGGTAGACGTACTGGCCCTCGCTCGCCAGCTCGATGTAGCTCGGCAGGTGGGCGCGGGCAGACGAGACATTGACTTCAATGGCGGCGCTGTCGTCCATGTGTACAGCTTCGACGCTCATGCACGAATTGTACAGTCGGTACAAGTAGTCGATAGATCACCCTCTGTTACTGCCGCGAGTGGCCGCAGAGGTGGTAGACCCAGCCGGATTCCGGGGTGTAGTGGAGTTCGTAGTGGGTTTCGATCTTCGGGCCGTCATGCAGGTGGATGTGCCGCAGCAGCCGTCCCGCGACCGCCTCGGAGTCGCGAAGGTCCTGGATCCGGCCGTCCAGCGGCCCGCCGACGAAGCGCACGTTCCGGCTCGTCATGACATCCCTCCTCCCGCACGTGCCCCATGGTCCCCGATCGACGGCGCCTAACACCAGCGTGCAAACCGGCGTGCCCACGAAGACGTGGCCGATGAGCCCGCATCCGGCCACCCCGGGTCGATTCGGCCGGAGTTGGGCAGGGACGATGGAGGGCACGATGAAGCTCACCGACCAGCTCCCAGCCCTCTCGACCGACTCCCCGGACCCCGACGCGGTGCTCGACGCGTTCGTGTCCTGGACCACCGACCAGGGCATCGAGCTCTACCCGGCGCAGGAAGAAGCGCTGATGGAGGTCGTGACCGGGGCGAACCTGATCCTGAGCACGCCGACCGGCTCCGGCAAGAGCCTGGTGGCCACTGGGGCGCACTTCACCGCGCTGGCCGCAGGCAAGCGCAGCTTCTACACCGCACCGATCAAGGCGCTCGTGTCGGAAAAGTTCTTCTCGCTGGTGGACATCTTCGGCGCCGAGAATGTCGGCATGATGACCGGCGACAGCAGCGTCAACGCCGACGCCCCGATCATCTGCTGCACGGCGGAGATCCTGGCCAACATGGCGCTGCGCGACGGCGACCGCGCCGACGTGGACCAGGTCGTGATGGACGAGTTCCATTTCTACTCCGAGCCCGACCGCGGCTGGGCGTGGCAGGTGCCGCTGCTGGAGCTGCCGCGCACCCAGTTCGTGCTGATGTCGGCGACGCTCGGCGACGTCACCTTCTTCCAGGAGGACCTGACCCGGCGCACCGGCCGGGAGACGGCCGTGGTCACCTCGGCGGAGCGGCCGATCCCGCTGACCTTCCGCTACGCCAAGACGCCGCTGCACGAGACGATCGAGGAGCTGCTGGCCGGCCAGCAGGCCCCGGTGTACGTCGTGTACTTCAACCAGGCTTCGGCGCTGGAGCAGGCGCAGGCGCTGATGAGCGTCAAGGTCGCCACCCGCGAGCAGCGCGACGAGATCGCCGAGGCGATCGGCGACTTCCGCTTCACCGCCGGGTTCGGCAAGACCCTGTCGCGGCTGGTGCGGCACGGCATCGGGGTGCACCACGCCGGGATGCTGCCGAAGTACCGGCGGCTGGTGGAGCAGCTCGCGCAGGGCGGGCTGCTCAAGGTCATCTGCGGCACCGACACCCTCGGGGTGGGCATCAACGTGCCGATCCGCACCGTGCTGATCACCGGGCTGACCAAGTACGACGGGGTTCGCACCCGGCACCTGAAGGCGCGGGAGTTCCACCAGATCGCCGGTCGCGCCGGCCGCGCCGGGTACGACACCGCCGGTTACGTGGTGGTGCAGGCGCCCGAGCACGAGATCGAGAACGAGCGGGCGCTGGCCAAGGCCGGCGACGACCCGAAGAAGAAGCGCAAGCTGGTGCGCAAGAAGGCGCCCGAGGGCTTCGTGTCCTGGAGCGAGAAGACTTTCGAGAAGCTGGAGTCCGCCGAGCCGGAGCCGCTGCGGTCCAGCTTCACCGTCAACCACGCGATGCTGCTCAACGTCATCAACCGTCCCTCCAACGGTCGGCACCGTGATGCGTTCTCCGCAATGTCGCACCTGCTCACCGACAACCACGAGGACCGGCCGACGCAGCGCCGCCACATCCTGCGCGCCATCGCGATCTACCGCGCGCTGCTGGCCGCCGGGGTGGTCGAGCAGCTCGACGAGCCCGACGAGCAGGGCCGCCGGGTGCGGCTGACGATGGACCTGCAGTTCGACTTCGCGCTCAACCAGCCGCTCTCGCCGTTCGCGCTGGCCGCCATCGAGCTGCTGGATTCCGGGTCGCCGGGCTACCCGCTGGACGTGCTGTCCGTCATAGAGTCCATTTTGGACGATCCGCGGCAGGTGCTGTCGCAGCAGCAGTTCAAGGCCCGCGGCGAGGCAGTCTCGCAGATGAAGGCCGACGGCATCGAGTACGACGAGCGGATGGAACTGCTGGAGGAGATCACCCACCCCAAGCCGCTGGCCGAACTGCTGGAAGCCGCCTACGAGACCTACCGCAAGGGGCACCCGTGGGTCGGCGAGCACGAGCTGTCGCCGAAGTCGGTGGCCCGCGACATGTTCGAGCGGGCGATGAACTTCGTCGAGTTCGTCAACTTCTACGGGCTGGCCCGCTCCGAGGGGCTGGTGTTGCGCTACCTGGCCGACGTCTACAAGGCACTGCGGCACACGGTTCCCGACGACGCCAAGACCGAGGAACTCACCGACATCATCGAGTGGCTCGGCGAGCTGGTCCGCCAGGTCGACTCCAGCCTGCTCGACGAGTGGGAGAAGCTGCGCCACCCGGGCGCGGGGCCGACGGCCGTGGCGATGGACAAGGACCCGGAGCGGATCACGCTGAACAAGCGGGCCTTCCGGGTGCAGGTGCGCAACGCGTTGTTCCGCCGCGTGGAGCTGGCGGCGCGGCGGCGCTACGACGAGCTCGGCGCGCTGGACGCGGAAGGCGGCTGGGACGCCGACGCATGGGAGGACGCGCTGGAGGAGTACTTCGAGCAGCACGAGGAGATCGGCACCGGCCCGGACGCGCGCGGCCCGGCGCTGCTGATCATCACCGAGGAGCCGGAACGCTGGCTGGTCCGGCAGATCTTCGCCGACCCGGCCGAGGACCGCGACTGGGGCATCAGCGCCGAGGTCGACCTCGCCGCCTCCGACGAAGCGGGCACCGCGGTCATCCGGATCACCGACGTCAACCAGCTCTGAGGAATGTTTCCAGCCTCGTTTCGCGCAGCGGGTGCGGGTAGCGGCCCCCTGCGGCCGCCGTGTCCGACCGCAAGTTCCATTGAAATCAGACCTTCGATTTCAATGGAACTTGCGGATCACCGGCGTGATCATGGTCTGGCATCAAACGGTCCAGTTCGGATATCGTCTGCCGACCCCGGACAAGTGGAAACAGGTGGGCATGCAGCAGGCTGAGGACATCACACTGTTCGGGCTCGACGGTTGGCGGTGGCTCAACCAGCCGGTGAACTGGTTGTCCTACGCGGGATTGACGGTGACCGCCGACTCCGGCACGGATTTCTGGCGGACGACCCACTACGGCTTCGTGCGCGACAGCGGGCACGCGCTGCTTCGCCCGGTGGGGCCGCGGTTCACGTTGACGACCCGGTTCTTCGGCGATTACCGGGAGCAGTACGACCAGGCCGGGCTGTTGCTGCGGCTGGACGAGCAGAACTGGATCAAGGCGGGCATCGAGCTCGTCGACGGCGAGCAGCTGCTCGGCGCGGTGGTGACCCGCGAGGTCTCGGACTGGAACGTGGTGCCGCTGGAGGCGGTGTGCGGCCCGGTCGAGTCGATCACCCTCCAACTGGAGCGGGCCGGCGACACCGCAACGATCCGCTACGGCGCCGACGGCGACGAGCCCAAGACGCTGCTTCGGGTGGCGTACTTCCCGCCGGAGGTCCCGGCCGAGGCCGGGCTGATGTGTGCCTCCCCGGACGGCGCGGGTTTCCCGATCCGCTTCGCCGAACTGTCCCTCGTGGAGGGCTCGTAGTCTTCTCGGACATCGCACCGCGACGGGTTCTCGGGGGTTTCTCGCGATGTCCCGCCGTTGGCAGCGAGTGCCGAAGCTGTCACGCTCCGATGGCCCACCCGGTATCGTCGCGGGGGAGAGATCGACAGCACCGGTGGGGGTCGGGATGGAAGCGTGGCACAACGCCAACAGCGCTCGGGTGGGAAACCTGCTCCAGGTCGGACGCGCCGAGCACATCGTGATGAACCTGGGCGGCCACTCGGAGCCGGTGTGCCCGGACATGCTCAGAAAGGACCCCTCCCACTTCGGCTTCACCAACCGGACCGCGGAACTCGCCGAACTGGACCGGCTGTGGCGCGACGCGGAGCGTGCCGGAAAACCACTGGTCGTGGTGCTCAGCGGCATGATGGGCATCGGCAAGTCGTTGACGGCGCTGCGCTGGGCGCACCGGATGCGCGACGAGTTCTCGGGCGGGATTTTCTTCGGTGAGCTGCACGGATCCAATCCCGCCGAGACTCGGTCCCCGGGCGAGGTGCTGGGCAGGTTCCTCGGACGGCTCGGGCTGACCGGCGCCGCGCTGCCCGCGACGGAGGAGGAGCGCGGCGATGCGTTCTGCGAGATCACCGCGCACCGCCGGATCCTCGTGATCCTCGACGACGCCGCGACTGCCGCGCAGGTCCGGGCGCTGCTGCCGTCGTCACCGACCAGCGCGGTGCTCGTCACCAGCCGCCGCGAGCTCACGTTCCTGGGCGGCGGCGTCGTACCGATGCGGCTGGCGCCGTTCGAGGAGGATGCGGCGATCACGCTGCTGGCGGGTTCGCTCGGCGACGGCGCGGAGGCGGAAGCGGACGCGCTGCGGAAGCTGAGCAATGCGTGCGGCCGGCATCCGATGGCGTTGCAGGTGGCAGCCGCGCAGCTGCCCGGCCGGTCGTCGATATCGTCCTATGTGGACAGGATCGCGCCGGATCTGCTGCGCCGCCTGGAGGTGGACGGGGAACGGCCCTTCGACGGTGCCTTCGAGTTCGGTTACCAGGCGTTGTCGGCGGATCAGCAGCACGCCTACCGGATGCTGGGATGCCATCCCGCGACGGAGTTCTCCCTGGAGGCGGCTGCGGCGCTGCTCGACCAGCCGGTCGCGGACACCGAGGATCTGCTGCGGGCGCTGTCCCGGGCCCACCTCGTGGTTCCGGTCGATCGCAGCCGGTACAGCATCCATGCGCTGGTGCGGCAGCATGCGAAGGCCAAGCTGTCCGCTGACGACGATTCGCGGTCGGCGTTGCGCCGGACCGTCGAGCACTACCACCACTTCGTGATGGCGCGGGACGTCGTGCTGTCGAAGCGGCGGCGGCTCAGTGCGCGGTACGAGAAGGTCGTTCCGGCGCATGAGGGGGAGCGCGCGTCGGAGCGGGCGTTGGACGAGCTGGAGGCGGAACGCGAGACGCTGCCGGCGTTGGTGGGCATCGCGGTCGGAGTCGGGCTGGACGACCGCGCCTGGCAGCTGTGCGAGAGCCTGTTCAGCTATTACACCGATCGCAACTACTTCGTCGACCTGATCGAGATCCTTCCGCTCGGGATCGCGGCGGCCGAGGGGCTGGGCGATCCCCGGGCGCTGGTGCGCATGCACTCGCACTCCGGTTCGGCGTACTACGCGGTGGGGGAATACCGCGCGGCACAAGAACAATTCGAGCTCTCGTACGACATCGCCGAGGCGAACGGCGACGATTGGGGGCAGCAGAGCGCTATCGAATGGCTCGGTCTCATCCACGAGCGGCGCGCCGAGTTCGACGAGGCCCTGCGCTGCTTCGAACGGTCCCGCGGCATCGTGGAGAAGCACTTCGCAGCAGACCGGCGGCCCCGTCCGCTGGCGCTCTACCGCATGCACTCGGGGCGGGTGTTGACCCGCTCCGGGCGGGCACCGGAGGCGCTGCCGCGGTTGGCGGAGGCGTTCGATTTCTTCGTCGGGCTCGGGGAGCAGGCCAACAGCGCGAAGGTGGCGCTGTCGCTGGCCGAAGCGCACTTGCAGCGCAACGACCTGGCGGAGGCGCTGCGGTGGGGTCGCAAGGCCCTCGAACTGTGCCGCGCGGCGCGGATGGCGGCCGACCAGGCCGAGGCACTGGAGCTGCTGGCCGAGCTCAGCGCCCGCAGCGGGAACGTGCAGGCGGCGGCGGATCAGCGCCGGGAGGCGGCGGAAATCCTCACCGTGCTGGGGAATCGGCGTGCTCAGGCGCTGCTGGCGCGCGAGTCATGACACCGCGACCGGTCGGCCGTTGACGGTGAGGCCGGCGGAGATGTCGGCGAGCTCGCGTCCGGTCGCCAGCCACTCGAACATCGCGGAGGCGTAGAGCGCCGGGTCGTCGGTTCCGCTGAGGCGTGCTTGGTCGCCGCTTCGGGTCCGGACGATGCACGAGTCGCCGCACACCGCGGCGGCGAGTTGCAGGCCCCGATGGGACGAAATGGCTTCCCGGAGCCAGGTTTCGGCGTGGCGCCCCCAGCGCTCGGCGTCGGTCAGCACGAGCACGTCGGCGACGGCGCGAAGTCGCCGACCGGGGTGGTCCGCCGCCACCACCAGGTGGCTCCGTTCCGGAATTCGCCCTGCCGGAATCATTTCCGCGGGATGCCGGTCCAACGAGATCTCGCATCCGCCGTGGACCTTTCCGGTGACGTGCATGGCGGTTGGCCGCCACGGCCAGTCTCCGTCCGGGAGTCCCCGCGCCGTGTCGGGTGGCACGCCTGGTTCGGTGCGCGGTTCCGCCAAGCCGAGCATCGAATAGCACAACGTCCGCAGGTGCTCCGCCGCCTCGCCTGGGCGTGAGGTGATCATCTGGTGCAGGGCGGCGGACCTCTCCGGGGTGTGCTCGGCCACGGTTTTCCACAGCTGCGGCAGGATCGGCTGGGTCAGGTCCAGCCGGGGCGCATGCGATCCGAGCAGCGCGACCGCCGAGTCGGGGGCGACCGCGGACTCCGGGAACGCCGCCAGCGACGTGGGCCGACCCAGCGCCGCGCCGTACGCGGTCACCGAGCCGTGGTCGCCGATGAGCAGATCGGCGGCGACCAGTGCGGCGCGCCAACCGTGCTCCGGCGGCACGACCATCAGGCCCGAACGCTGGTGCGGCGCCAGCCAGCGGTGCACCTGGTGTGGGCCGTGCTCGTACCAGATGTGCGGGTGCAGGATCGCCACCACGCGGAAGTCGTCGACCGGCAGTTCGGCCAGCAGCCGTTCGTACAGTTCGGAAACCTCGCCCAGCAGCGAATTCTTCCGCCAGGTCGAGCTGACGGCGATGACGGTCTGGTCGCCGTCGGCGCCTAGCGCCAGGCGGTAGTGCGGCCGCCACGGGATGCTGGCGCGGAGCCGGTCGTAGCAGGGATCCCCGGTGACGACCGCTACCTCGGCGGCCTGCGGTGCCGAGGCGCGCAACCGCGCGAGCTGCTCATCGTGCGAGAGCACGATCGCCGACGGGATCGGACGGCCGCCGGCCAGCAGCAGCTCAGGTGACAAGCCGAAGGCTCGGCTCGGCTCGGCTCGGCTCGGCTCGGCTCGGCTCGGCTCGGCTCGGCTCGGCTCGGCTCGGCTCGGCTCGGCTCGGCTCGGCTCGGCTCGGCTCGGCTCGGCTCGGCTCGGCTCGGCTCGGCTCGGCTCGGCTCGGCTCGGCTCGGCAACTATCTTAGTGTACCGAATTCCGTGCGGTAGCGACAGAATCGGTGCCTTGATGCGCAGCAGTCCACTGTGGCCTGCCGTGATGGCGAGGTCGAAAGGACGATCATCGATCTCGTCTGCGGAGAGCGGGAAGACGCCCTTGGCCGCGAACAACTCGGCCAGTCCGTTCGGTGTCGGGTCGGCGCTGTTCCAGACGAACCGCAGCCCGACGCGGAAGTCGCCTTCGAACAGGTCCACGACGTCAAGCAGACGGGTCATCGCCGTGACGTTGTCGACGAGCACCAGGACGTGCTTCGCGGTCCGGACGGTGGGCATGCGGTCCCCTCTGTCGTGAGTGCGCAACCGGGCTCCAGCCCGGTTGCGCACTCACGACCCTAGCCGCGGGCGGTCAGCGGCGGCGCCAGGCGTGTTCGCCGAGCAGGCGCAGGCCGTTGAGGCCCACGATGATCGTCGAACCCTCGTGGCCCGCCACGCCCAGCGGCAGCGGCAGGTGCCCGACCAGGTCCCACACCACGAGGACGGTGATGAAGGTGCCCGCGATGACCAGATTCTGCTTGACCAGGCGGCGGGCGCGGCGGGACAGGTCCACGACCTTCGGCACGGCGGCCAGCTCGTCGCGGACGACCACCACGTCCGCCGTTTGCAGCGTCAGGTCGGAGCCGGTGCGACCCATCGCCACCCCGCAGTGCGCGGCGGCCAGCGCGGGCGCGTCGTTGATGCCGTCGCCCAGCACCATCGTCCGCTGCCCGGATTCCCGCACCGCCGCGACCTTGTCTGCAGGCAGGAGCCCGGCGCGCACGTCGTCGATGCCCACTTCGGCGGCGACCTGCGCGGCCGCGCGCTTGTTGTCGCCGGTGAGCAGCACCGGTTCCGAGCCGGTCAGTTCTCGCAGCTCCCGCACCGCTTCGGCGGCATCCGGGCGCAGCCGGTCGGCGATCCCGAGAACCCCGGCGGGCGCGCCGTCGACGGTCACGAGCACCGCGGTGTGGCCCGCGGCCTCCAGGCCGGCGGCGAAGTCCGAGTCGCGCGGGCTGGTGACCTCCACCGCGCGTCCGTCCACAGTGGCCGAAACGCCGTGCCCCGGGGTCGCGTGGAAGTCCTCGGCGTGCGGAATGGCGATCTCCTTCTCGTGCGCGGCGGCCACGATCGCGCGCGCCAGCGGGTGCTCGCTGAGGTGCTCCGCGCCTGCGGCCAGCGCGAGGAGTTCGTCGGTCGCCCAGCCCTCGGCCGGGTCGATCCGCACCACGCGCGGCGTGCCTTCGGTGAGGGTGCCGGTCTTGTCCAGCGCGACCCGCTCGACCTCGCCGAGCCGTTCCATCACCACGGCCGACTTCACCAGCACGCCGTGCCGCCCGGCGTTGGCGATCGCGGACAGCAGGGGCGGCATCGTGGCCAGCACCACGGCGCACGGCGAGGCGACGATCATGAACGTCATCGCGCGCAGCAGGGCGCTCTGCAGGTCGTCGCCGAGCAGCAGGGGGATCGCGAAGACCGCGAGCGTCGCCACCACGACGCCGATCGAGTACCGCTGCTCGACCTTCTCGATGAACAGCTGCGTCGGCGCCTTCGTCTCGCCGGCCTCGGCGACCAGTGCCACGATGCGCGCGATCACCGATTCGGAAGCGTCCTTCGCGACGCGCACCCGCAGCGCGCCGGTGCCGTTGAGGGTGCCCGCGAACACCTCGTCGCCCGGCTGCTTCGCCACCGGCAGCGGCTCGCCGGTGATGGTCGCCTGGTCGACGTCGCTCGCGCCGTCGAGGACCTCGCCGTCGGCGCCGATCCGCTCCCCAGGGCGCACCACGATCACGTCCCCGACCTGCAGCTTCGCCGTGTCGACGGTCTCCTCGACGCCGTCGCGCACCCGCACTGCGGTCTCCGGCGCCAGGTCGAGCAGGCTGCGCACCGAGTCCTCGGTGCGGGCGGTTGCGTAGGCCTCCAGGGCGCCCGAGGTGGCGAAGATGACGATCAGCAGCGCGCCGTCGGTGATCTGCCCGATGGCGGCGGCGCCGATGGCCGCGACGATCATCAGCAGGTCCACGTCCAGGGTCTTCTCGCGCAGCGCCTGCAGCCCGGCCAGGCACGGTTCCCAGCCGCCGGTGGCGTAGCAGACCAGGTAGAGCGCCCAGTAGAGCCCGGCCGGGCCGGCGGTGAGCTGCACGGCGAGGCCGAGCAGGAACGCCACCAGCGCAGCGGCGGCCCAGCGCGCCTCCGGCAGCGCGAACAGGCCGCGCCCGGTCTTCGGCAGCGCGGGTATCGGCGGGGTCGTGCGGTCTGTGGCGGCGGTCATCGCGAGCACCCTTCCGGCGTCGGTTTGCGGGTCCGGGCGAGCACGATACATGAATGAGTGATCAGCTATTCATATGTCCCAGTCGTTAGAATGCCGGGCATGTTGCGTCCACCAAGCTGCGTCGAGCTTGCGGGTGGGAGTCCCGTCCCGGTAGGTATCGGAGCGCCGGGTAGCAGGCCCCGGTTCGTCGTTGAGAAGCGGCGGGCTGAGCGGGGTGTCAAAAGCCTCTTTGGAGGGAGCAAGCGCGCGGGCCGTAGTGCCATCAGGTGCGAGTCCTGCAGCCTCGTCAGATTCACAATGGGAGAGCCGAGCCGCTCATGTCACGGTGAAGGCCATGCCCGCCAAGCCTCGTTCCGGGGTCAAGCTTGGTGGGTCTCTCCGGGGTACGGGGAGCGGCACGTGCGCATAGTTCGATGCGGAAGTGGAGAGGCCCGTCTGGCCCGCCGACGTCCGGCAAAGACCCGAGGTATAAGCCGATGGTGAAATCCGAGGGAGGCCAGCGGGAGTCCGACGGGGTCGTAGTACCGCTGAGCGGCGTGAGGAACACGCCGGGAGGGAAGGACCCCGGCTTTGATCATGCTTGGGAAGTGGGTAAGCGTCAGGGCATGACCGGCTTGGTCCGGTCCAACAACCCCGGCCGGTCACAGCCGGTCGTAGCTGGGGAAGGGCCGCTGGAGCGGCCGTCGCCGGTGAAGGTGCGAGAACTGCAACGCAAGCTATGGGCTGCGGCCAAGCAGTCTTCGGGTCGGTGTTTCCACGCCCTGTTTGACCGTATCCACAGGGGTGACGTCCTGTGGGAGGCGTGGGAACGGGTGAAAGCGAACAAGGGCGCGGCCGGGGTCGATCGGATCACCCTGGACGTGGTGGAGGCCTATGGCGTGGACCGCATGTTGCGTGAGTTGCGTGATGACCTCCGGGCAGGTCGGTATCGTCCCGCGCCGGTGCGGCGTGTGGATATCCCGAAACCACAGGGCGGTAAACGGCCGTTGGGTATTCCCACGGTCCGGGACCGGGTGGCCCAGCAGGCGACCAAGATCGTGCTGGAACCAATCTTCGAGGCGGATTTTCTGCCGTGCTCGTATGGGTTCCGGCCGAAGCGGTCGGCCACGCAGGCGATGGAACGGTTGCGGACCGGGTTCATCGAGGGCCACGTGTTTGTTGCGGAGTTCGATATCCGTAACTTCTTCGGCGGGATCGACCATGAGCGGCTGCTCGCGGAGCTCGGCCGGAGAGTCTCGGATCGGCGGGTGCTCAAACTGCTGCGATTGTGGCTGCAAGCAGGAGTGATGCAGGCTGATGGGGCGCTGGAGCGGACGGTCGCGGGCACCCCGCAGGGCGGTGTGATTTCACCGTTGATGGCGAACGTCTTCCTGCACGTTCTGGACACCGAACTCACCCGCCGTGGGGTGGGTGAGCTGGTGCGCTACGCCGACGACGGCATGGTGCTCTGCCGCGATGAGCGGCAGGCCAGGGCGGCCCTGAACGCGGTGGGAGAGATCCTCGGCGGACTGGGGTTGCAGCTGCATCCGGACAAGACGCGAGTAGTGGACCTCAGGCAGGGCCGCGAGGGCCTGGATTTCCTCGGCTGTCACTTCCGTGCCTGTATGTCGGGGCGGTTGTGGGAACGGAAGCGCATCGTGCGCTACTACCTGCACCGCTGGCCGGGTCAGCAGGCGATGAAGCGGCTAAGGGGCAAGGTTCGGGATCGCACCGGCCGCAACCGCGCAGGAACGGATATTCGCATCGTGATCGCGGATCTGAATCCGGTCCTGCGTGGCTGGGGCAACTACTTTCGCACCGGGAACGCCGCCAAGAAGTTCCGGCAGGGTGACAACTACGTGGTGACGCGGCTTCGTGGCCTCATGGTCAAGAAGCGGGGCCGAAACCTCCATGCAGGTCAGGCTGCGCAGTGGAACGAGGACTGGTTCAACGGGCACGGCCTGCACCGACTTCGCGGCACCATCCGTTATCCGAAGGCGGCGTAACCATGCCAAGAAGATCATCGGTAAGCCGTATGCGGGGTGTGTCCTGAAAGGGAAGTGGTGACGGTGTAGAAGATCGCCAGCATGATCCGTGCTGTGCCAGTGATGGAGGTAGGCCCTCCGGGATCGCCGTGCAGGCGGAGGTCCCAAACCGCCGCAGTGTCATGTCGGTCAAGAGCCGGGGTGGGAAGCGACTGCGGAAACGGCCCGTTATCAGCGGGTCAGGTAGGCGGCGAGAAGACGAACGTGTGTGAACCACTGCTGACGCGTCGAAAGGCTTCTGATGACATCGAAACCGGGAAGCCCGCATATCCCGGGATCAAGGAGCGCTCTTCGGGGTGTTCCCTCAGCCAGGGAGCTGCCTGCGTGTGGCCCTGGTGGTGTCCGGCGTATAGGTGGCGTGAGCTCGTTGCAGGCGCTGGCATGGAACAGGAGAACCTGTCGTCTCGATACCGACGGCCAGTTGACAGGGCCGCTATCCGGCCTCTGGCGGTCGACAGGGAGGACCGCGAGCGGCGACAACCGCGAGCGGCAGAGTACCGATGCGAGGCACAGGGGCGGGCCGACTCGTAGTAGTGATGAAGGTCCTGTAATGGGACTAGAGCGAAGGGGTCGGGCAGATCAGGTCGCCCAACGGTCAACCTTTCGGGGGATGAGCCGATGAGTGGACCACAGTTGACGGTGAAGTCGTTTGACATTTCGAAGCGCCTCGTATTCGAGGCGTGGGAGAAGGTTCGGGTCAATCAGGGTGCGCCGGGTGTGGATGCTGTCAGCATCACCGAGTTCGCCAGTAACGAGAAGCCTAACCTCTACAAGCTGTGGAACCGGATGAGTTCGGGAAGTTACTTTCCTGGGCCTGTGCGGGCGGTGGAGATACCAAAGGATCATGGGGCGGGTGTCAGGGTGTTAGGCGTGCCCAACGTGGGCGACCGAATCGCTCAGACCGCAGCGGCGATGCTGCTGGAAGAAAAGCTGGAGCCGATCTTCCATCCTGACAGCTACGGCTATCGTCCGGGGCGTTCGGCCCACGACGCGCTGGCCGCGGCGAGAAAGCGCTGTTGGAAGCAGGACTGGATTGTCGATCTCGATATTCGGGCCTTCTTCGACAGTGTTCCGCATGATCTGTTGCTCAAAGCTGTGGCCCACCATACAGACGAGCGTTGGGTCCTGCTCTGCATCCGACGGTGGTTGAGCGCCCCTATGCAGATGCCGGACGGGACTCTCGTGCGAAGGGAGAAAGGAACCCCGCAAGGTTCCCCGATCTCGCCCCTGCTGGCCAACTTGTTCATGCACTATGCGTTCGATCGTTGGATGGGCCAGGAGTATCCTGGCTGCCCCTTCGAGCGCTACGCTGACGATATTGTTGCCCACTGCAACACCGAGAGGCAAGCCCGGAATCTGAGGGCTGCTATCGCTACCCGGCTCGGGGCTCTTGGCCTTGAACTGCACCCCGACAAGACGAAGGTCGTGTATTGCAAAGACGGCCGCCGTCGAGGGATGGCAGAGCACACCAGCTTTGACTTCCTCGGCTATACCTTCCGGGCGCGCTGCTCCCATGGTCGGCAAGGGTTCTTTGTGGGCTTTCTGCCGGCCATGAGTCAAAAGGCGAGGAGAGCGGTTGGCCAGAAGATCAGGGCATGGCATCTTAACCGTCGTAGTGGCACGGACCTGTCCAGTCTTGCCCGGGAAATCAACGCCCAGGTGAGAGGCTGGATCAATTATTATGGGGCCTTCTATCGCTCCGAGTTGTACTCCCTCGTAATGCGCATCAACGAGCACATCGTTCGGTGGGCAATGCAGAAGTTCAAGCGATTGAGGGGGCAGCCGGCCAGGGCATGGGCATGGTTGGACGCTGTTCGACAGTACCGGCCTCGGCTTTTCGCGCACTGGTACATGCTCCCGTTCATCAACAGCCGATCTGTGGGGGCCGGATGACGGGAGACTGTCACGTCCGGTCCTGCGAGAGCGGGAGGGTGAGATTCCCTCCCGCTACTCACCAAAACCGCACGTACGGATTGAAAGGGGGATGGGGAAACGGGCCGGCAACGGCACCGCGCCCCTGACTACCAATGGGTCACGTAGTCAATCGCGAGGTCACGCCCGCCGCGCGGCTGGACGCGGCGTCAGCGGCCTCGGTCGCCGAGACGCTGCAGGCGCTGGCCACGCCGTCGAGGCTGCTGATCCTCAGCGAACTGCGCCAGCGCGCGATGGCGGTGGGCGAACTGGCGGAGGCCGTCGGCATGGAGCAGTCCGCGGTCTCGCACCAGCTGCGGCTGCTGCGCTCGCTCGGGCTGGTCGTCGGCAACCGGTCCGGCCGCAGCGTGGTCTACTCGCTGTACGACAACCACGTCGCCCAACTCCTCGACGAAGCGGTCTACCACATCGAGCACCTGCGTCTCGGCATCCGCGACTGACATGCGCCGTCAGGCTGAGCGCGGCGCGTACATGATCACGGCGACGCCGGCCAGGCAGATCAGCGCCCCGATGATGTCCCAACGATCGGGCCGGAACCCGTCGACGAAAACGCCCCAGAGCAGCGACCCGGCTACGAACACCCCCCCGCCGTAGGCGGCGAGGATCCGCCCGAAGTGCGCATCGGGCTGGAAGGTGGCGACGAATCCGTAGATGCCGAGAGCGATAACGCCAGCACCGATCCACAGCAGGCCGCGCTGCTCCCGAACCCCCTGCCAAACGAGCCAAGCCCCACCGATCTCGGCGACGGCGGCCAGCACGAACAGGACTACGGAACGCAACACGGACATACCCGAACGCTAGCCGCCCGACTCGGTGATGCGTGAAGGGAGAGTGCCCGTCACTACTCGAGCTCGCCAAAGATTGAAGGACTAGGGGTGCGGGCAGCAGTCGGGGCAGCTGCCCCCATAGCGATCTAATTGGTGCCAGAGAAGGCGACCAAGGCGTAAGGGAGTGCCGAATGCCCATCGCGGCAGCGAGCAGACCTAGTCCGATTGCAGAGGCGACACCGAAGATAACGACGCCGTTAGTGGGTTGAGTCTTGCCTGCACCCTCGGGTTCCCACCAAGGGCATCCGCCGCGGGCGTGCTACACCCGGCTCGCGGTGAACAGCAGCGGGGTGGCGACGTCGTGCCGGGCGCTCAGGTCGGCCAGGAGACCAGCAAGCCAGCCGACCGCATCCAGTGACCACTCGGCTAGCGTCCCGTGGAAGGTGACCGCGTGCTGGGACGGACCGTTCCAGAAGCTGTCGTCGAAAGGAGGCTGGATGCCCGCCTGATCGGCCGTGTGCGACTCGCACGCGAACACGACCTGGTTCAGCGCGGCCAGCCGGTCCGCGATCGACAGGACGGCCGGAGACTGCCCGCCGTCCAGCGTCACGCGGACGGGCGTCCTCAACGCTGGGTCGCTGTCGTCGAACCAAGCTGCGGTGAGCAGCGACGGCGACCGGAGAGTCTCCGGTCGCGACGCCGTGTCGAGGCACTGGACAGGCAGCAGCACCTGCACCACGTCCAACGCCAGACTGCCGATGCGCGCCACCGCGTCGCCGGCGCAACTCAGGAACGGCTGTACCGGCAGCGGCCGATCGCCAGGCACCGATTCGGCCTCCACCTGGAACCACGCCGCGAGCGACGCGTCGGCGAGCGGGTGCTCCTGACCGGCGTCGTTCATACCCCACAAACCAGCCGGGCCGTCGTCGCGCAGCCACCTCATCGCGACCGACCGCTCGTAGAACAGCAGGTACGCGTCACGGTCCGTGTCCGGGGCGCGCCACGGGTGCGGTGTGAACTCGCCATAGAAGGCCGTGAACATGGTGCCCGCGAACTCGCGAGCACCATGTGCCAGGCCAGGGCCGACTTCCTCGCTGTTGCTCGTCATTTCACCTCTTGCCTGGTCATGATCGCGTCAGCTCACTGGTCGGGTCCGGTAACCCGGCACGCCACGTCCGCCTGGCGGTTGCGCACCTCTCCGCTGTCGACCTCCCAGTTTACGTCGACGTCCACGTGATTGCGCCAAGACGTCATCTGCGTGGTGTCGCAGTCACGTCGCGCGGGCACCCGCCTGGCGCTACCACCACCCGGTTTGAGTTTTACGTTCTCGCCACATGCCTTTCGGCGCCAGGTGCCGTCCGTGTAGTACTCGTACAGGCACGTTTTCACCGTCGCGGTGTCCCCCGTGCAATCTCCCTTGTTCCACCAGCCGTGGCCCGACACCGCGACGCCGGTGCCCGAGCGGTGGGGGTTGTCGACCCCCGTGTCGGGCGTGCATCCGGCCAGCGCGTCGCCGTTCTCGTCCGTGTAGACACCGCTGGTCACGCCGTGTGGCGCGAGACCTGGAACGGCCTCCTCGTACGACACGACCGGCGCTGCCACCGCTCCCGGCACCGGTATCGCCGTCAGCATGAGCGCGGCCGCGGCGGCGCCGACGAAGAGACGTGCGCGTTTCCTCATCAGTTTTCTGTCCCCTTTTCGATTGTCTGCGGAAAACATCCACAACGAGGGTCATCCTTTGGATAGAACACATTGGCGCCAGTGCGACCTCCGCCACTCCGGAAGACGCTTTGCCCGGCAAGCCCCCAGGGATAGACCTTAGAGGCGGACACGCAGATCGCGGAGTGCGATCCGAAATTCCGCCCAAACGGCAGGTAAGGCCGCTACGTGTTGCGTTCCATCTCGGTGGATCAATGCGGATACATCGCAGTCGAGTGAGATCTGGGTCATTGACGGACTCGTCGTCAAAACTGCGCCGCTCCGTTCAGATAACCTGAGAAGATTTTTGAACAACAGTTGGTGGCGTTCAGCGACACGGTGCTTGGCGGCCATGTAATTGATGATCTTCGAGACGTGGCCGAGCTTTCGAGGCTGTTCAGCAGTCTTCAGGCTCAGGCTCTCCCAGCTCTTAACGCGATGTCGTCGGCGTACACACCGTGATCGCGAGCGGCGTTCCCGACGACCGTGGATCCGTAGCTGTGCCCCAACACCGTGTTGTGAGACGGGGGCCGTCGTGAGTGGCCCGCAGCCCCTGCTGGAACTCGGACAGATCCTCCTTGGCGTTCTTCGCGTAGTACTCCTTCCCGGCTTCAGCCAAGTTCGGCGGTGACTCGTAGCCCTGCGGCAGGTGTCTCGGGGCTGAACACCTGCCCGCGGACTTGGGGCCGTTTCAGAAACGTCGATGGCGCGGTGCCCGATTGAGCAGGCGCGGTGGGGCGACCTCGGCGTGTCCGAGGAGGCGCAGTACGGTCAACTGGTACAGGTCGAGCTGCTGGGCAAGTTCGGTGATCCGAGTTCCCCGCGCGAAAGCGTCGGCGCACTCGGCGGCGAGCTTGTCGCGACGATCGGGATCGAGGTCGTCAAACTCGCTGCGCATCGCGCGTTGATTCGCCGGGCTGCCGCGTCGCCGCATCTCGACACCGGCGACTTTGGTCAGCAGCCGATGCGCCGCACCGTAGGACAGGCCCTCCTGGAACATCAGGACGCGGATCGACGCGCCGTGTCCGAGGTAATCGGCTGCCATCCGCCGTGCGAGGGCTTCTTCGGTACGGGTGGTGAGGTAGCTCGGCATGCCGTTTCCTTCGATGCTTCGCGTTGTTGGGGCCGGCCGGGCGGCGCTTGGGGGCGTTGGCCGCCCGGCCGGTGGTGGCTCGGTGCCGGGTGCCGGGGAGGGGGAGTGGCCGGTACCGAGCTGGTCTAGCAGCGCTGCAGGCCGGCGAGGATGCGGTGCAGCGCCGCGGGATCGCGCGCCCACTCGTCCGGCATTGGCGCTCGGGTTTCGGGAAGTGACAGGGGCGTCCGGCGTTGTTCGTCAGCTGGAGCCCCGCGGATAGTGGCCGGTTCGCGGAGTCGGTGGCGGCCTCCACTACTGGTCTCGGCCTCGATCCGCATGGCCAGATACCGAACCGTCAACGCACCTTCGCCGCCCCCGGCATGCTGCGGCTGACACATGAAGTAGGCACGCAGATACCAGGTGAGGGCCGCAAGAGCGACGATGCCAGCGATGATGGTCCAGGCCATCACGGTTTGCGCGCTCATCCCTTCAGGGCCTTCAGCTTCGAGTTGCATTCCTGGCAGGACGGGGCGTGGATCCAGTCCACTTCGGATGGTGTTGCGAGGGCAAAGTTATTGCCGCAGAACGAATCGCCATTCGCGCCCGCGTCGATTCGCCGACCGGCGAAGGCGTGGCGGGTCAGTCCGTAGCTGCTCGACTCGTCCACCACGGGAAGCCAGTAGTAGCGCTGACATGCCTGTGTCATGCCGACCTCATTTCCCAGCTGCGTTGAGTCATCGGTTGACGACTACAAAGTAGACGATAATCTGTATACGGTACCTAGGGCGATTGCCTGATCGGGCGATCTTGTCCGCTCGCACTTCCGTGCGAAGCTGGACGCATGGCAGGAACCGCACGACAGGTGCACTTGGGACGCCAGCTCCGGCAGCTGCGGACCGAAGCGGGCTTGTCCCTGGACGAAGCAGCCGCGCATCTGGAGCGATCGCGAGCGACAGTGGGACATTGGGAGCGCGGGCGCTCCAGGGTGTCCGCGAAAGATCTCGACGCGCTGCTGGAGCTCTACAACGCTCCGGAGGAGTTGGTCGAACAGCTCCAGCAGCTCCGCCGGGAGAGTGGTCAGCGGGGCTGGTGGCACAGCTACAAGCTGCCGTCCTACCTCGCTCCATTCGTCGGATTCGAGGCCGAGGCCAGCGAGATCTTCCACTTCGAGCTCGGGTTGGTTCCAGGGCTGCTGCAGACCGAGTACTACGCGCGAGCGGTGCACGAGGTTGGCCGACTCAAGCTGTCTGAGTCGGAACTGCAGAGCTGGGTTGATGTCCGCCTCAAGCGGCAGGAGAGGCTGAATGAAGGTGGCGGTCTAACGCTGCACGCTGTGGTCGCCGAGGAAGCCCTTCAGCGCGTTGTCGGATCCCGAGCCGTTATGGCCGAGCAGCTTCGGCATCTTGCGGCCGTGGCGAAGCGGCCGAGTGTCAACCTCCAGGTCTTGCCCTTCGAAGCAGGTGCCAATGCTGGCTCGGTCGGTCCGATCACCGTTCTGCGGTTCGAGGACGCCTCTCGCGACGATGTGGCGTTCAGCGACACCCCGCTCGGTGGGCACGTGATTGATGATCTGCGCGACGTGGCAGAGCTTTCGCGGTTGTTCGGCACTCTCCAGGCGCAAGCTCTTTCGGCCAAGGAGTCGAGGCGTCTGCTGGGTAGCATCGCGGATGCGCACACCGGTTCGAAGGAGTGAGAGACGTGAGCCCGACACCCTTATGGCGTAAATCCAGCCGCAGCGCTCAGGCAGGCAACTGCGTTGAGGTCGCCACGAACATGATGGATACCGCCCTGGTCCGTGACAGCAAGCTCGGCGATTCGTCTCCGATCATGGTCTTGTCCCCCAAAGCTTTCGCGGGGTTCATCGGCAGTATCAAGTCGGGTCGCTTCGACGGCTGAGGTGGGGTCGTGAGTGGTGGTTCCGGTAAGAACCGGATCAGGCACTCACGAGCCCTGACCGCTCAGCTGAGGCCGATGATCTGGCCGTGGTCGTCGATGTCGATGGATCCCGCTGCCGGGTGGGAGCCGAGGCCGGGCATCGTGCGCATCTCTCCGCAGATCGGGTAGATGAAGCCCGCTCCCACTGAGGCCCGGACTTCCCGGACCGGGAGGGTCCAGCCCGTCGGGGCGCCGAGCAGGGTCGGGTCCGAGCTCAGCGACAGGTGGGTCTTGGCGATGCACACCGGGAGGTTCCCGAAGCCGTTGGCCTCGTAGCCGTCCAGTGCGCGGGCCGCCGCCGGCAGGTACGAAACCCCTGCCGCGCCGTACACCTTGGTCGCGATGGTTTCGATCTTCGCCCGCAGGTCCGCCGAATCCGGGTAGAGCAGCTGGAATCCGCTCGGTTCCTCGGCCGCCGCCGCGACCGCTTCGGCCAGCTCCAGCGCGCCCTTGCCGCCTTCCAGGAAGTGGTTGCTGACCGCGACGCGCGCGCCTTCGGCCTCGGCGACCTGGCGGATCGCCTCGTGCTCGCTGGAGTAGTCGGTTGGGAACGCGTTGATCGCGACAACCGGAGACACCCCGTGCAGCCGGATGTTGTCGATCTGCTTGCGGAGGTTCGCTGCCCCGGCCAGCACGTCGTCGGGGTTCTCGGCGAGCATCGCCGCGGGCAGTGGCTTGCCCGCCACCACCTTGTACCGGCCGGAGTGGGCCTTCAGCGCGCGCACCGTCGCCACCAGCACCGCCGCGTCCGGGCGCAGGCCGGAGATGCGGCACTTGATGTTGAAGAACCGCTCCGCGCCCATGTCGGCCCCGAACCCGGCCTCGGTGACCACGTAGTCCGCGCACCGGCTGGCGATGCGGTCGGCCACCACCGACGAGTTGCCGTGCGCGATGTTGCCGAACGGTCCCGCGTGGACCAGCACCGGCGTGTTCTCGGTGGTCTGCATCAGGTTCGGCTTGATCGCCTCGCGCATGATCACCGCCATCGCCCCGGCCGCCCGCAGCTGCTCGGCGCTGACCGGCTCGCCATCGCGGGTGTAGCCGACCACGATCCGGCCCAGGCGCTGCCGCATGTCCTGCAGCGACGTGGAAAGCGCCAGTACCGCCATCACTTCGCTGGCCGCGGTGATGTCGAAACCGGTCTGCCGCGGCATGCCGTCGAGCCGACCGCCGAGGCCGGTCACGATGTTGCGCAGGTCCCGGTCGTTGACGTCGAGCACCCGGCGCCAGGTGATCCGGTGCGGGTCGATGCCCAGCGAATTCCCTCGGTGCAGGTGGTTGTCCAGCATCGCGGCCAGCAGGTTGTGCGCCGCCGTGACCGCGTGCATGTCGCCGGTGAGGTGCAGGTTCAGCGCCTCCATCGGCACCACCTGGCTGTACCCGCCGCCGGCGGCGCCGCCCTTGATGCCGAACGTCGGGCCCATCGACGGCTGCCGGATCGCCACCGCGGACCGCTTGCCGAGGTGCCGCAGGGCTTGGCCGAGTCCCACCGTCGTGGTCGTCTTGCCTTCGCCCAGCGGGGTAGGTGTGATCGCCGAGACCACGACGTAGCGGGCGGTCGGCCGCTCGGGCAGCTCGTCGAGCGCGTCCAGCGAGATCTTCGCGGCGCTGCGCCCGTACGGTTCGAGCAGGTGCGCGCCGATGCCCAGCTGCGCTGCGACGTCCTCCAGCGGCAGGAGCGCGGTGGCGCGCGAAATGTCCAAATCGGACGGGATGCTCATGCTGGGACCTCCCGGAGTCTGGCGACCAGGTCGTGGCGCCATTGCACCGTCTTCGCGATCTCATTGAAGGTGAAGAAGTGCCAGCCCGCGATTCCGCAGGTGGTGTCGACGAGGTAGGGGGACAGCCCGTCGAACAGCTCCTCCGGCGTGTAGCGGGTGAGCAGCTTCGACACCACGCCGTGCTGCTTGCGCAGGAAGCGCATCGAGTCGCCCAGCCCGATCTTCAGCGAGATCCGCAGCAGCTTGTGCGCGTCCACCACGCCCGGCACCCCGATGTAAATCGGCAGCGCCAGGCCGCGGGCGCGCACGTCCTTCACCCAGGACGCAACGGTGTGCGGGTCGTAGCAGATCTGCGAGACGACGTAGTCGGCGTAGCGGGACTTCTCGGTCATCGCGCGGATGGTCGAAGCGTCGGAGATGAACGCGTGCCGCTCGGGGTAACCGGTGATGCCCACCCGTGCGGGCCGCCGCCCCAGCTGGTCCATCGCGCGAAGCAGCGCCAACGCGTCCGGGAATTCGCCGCGGGGCTGGGGGGAATCCCCGGCCACCACGAAGACCTCGGACAACCCCAACGCGTCCACGCGATCCAGCAGCGCCGTCAGGTGCGCGGTGTCGGCGATCAGCCGGGCGGCCAGGTGCGGCACCGCGTGCAGGCCGCGGCCCAGCAGTTGGGCGGCGACGTCCAGCGTCGCCTCGGTGCCCTTCGTCGGCGACGACGTGATGGTCACGGTCGTCCCCGGCGGCAGCTTTTCGGCCTGCTCGACCGCGCCGCGCAGCGGCAGCACCTCGAACCTGGCGTTCATCAGGTACTGCTCCAGTCGCTCGGCGTTGGCGTTCATCGCGATCACCACCTCTCCTGGATCAATCCTCTCGTCCGTCACGCCGTCGCGCGGATCAGTCGTTTCGGAATGTCCTTGGTGGGGTCCAGGAACGGCTTCTCGACGACCACCGCTTCCTGCGGGCCGTGCTGGGTGTCCACCACCAGTTCCGTGCCCAGCTCGTGGTAGGCGATCGGCACCATCGCGTAGCCGATGTTGCGCTCCAGCCGCGGCGAGTAGCAGGCCGAGGTGACCTCGCCGATGTGCAGGCCGTGCGGGTCGTGCACGGCGAAGGTGTCGATCATCTCGCCGTCGTTGAACGAGCCCACGCTCGGGCCGCCGATCTCCACGCCGACCAGCTTGCGGCTGATGCCCTCGCTCTTGATCCGCCGCAGGGCGGCCTTGCCGATGAAGTCGGTCTCCTGGTCCAGGTCGACCATCCAGGTCTTCTCGAAGCCGTAGCCCACCTCGAACGGGTTGGTGTCGTAGGTGATGTCGCAGCCCCAGGACAGGATGCCGGCCTCGATGCGCCGGATGTGGCAGGGCCCGATCACCTTGAGGTCGTGCGGTTTCCCGGCCTCCCAGATGGTGTCCCACAGCTTCACGCCGTCGCGGCCGGCGTTGTGCAGGTAGATCTCGTAGCCGAGTTCGGCGGTGTAGCCGGTGCGCGACACCACCACCTGCATGCCGTCCAGCTCGCGGTCGATGGCGTAGTAGTAGGGCACGTCCAGGATGGACTCGCCGAACAGGTCGACCATCACGTCCCGCGACTTCGGCCCCTGGACCTGCACGGGTCCGACGTCCGGTTCCCGGATCTGAACGTCCATCCCGAGGTTGTGCGCCAGGCCCTTCGCCCACAGCAGCACGTCGCTGTCGGCCAGCGACAGCCAGAAGTGGTTCTCGCCGAGCCGCAGCAGCACCGGGTCGTTGATGATGCCGCCGTCCTCCGCCGTGACGAACACGTACTTGCACTGCCCGACCTTGCATTTGGTCAGGTCGCGGGGCACCAGCATGTTGGTGAACTCGAACGCGTCGGGTCCGGTGATCTCCACCTGGCGCTCCACGCCGACGTCCCACAACGTCACGCCTTCCAGCAGCGCCCAGTACTCGCCGATCGGGTCGCCGTAGTGGCGGGCGTGGTAGGTGTGGTTGTACACGCTGTAGAGGCCGACGCCGTGCCGCCGCGACGCGTAGAAGAACGGCGACTTGCGCAGGCGCGGGTAGAGCAGGACGCCGGAGTTCGGGCTGATGCTCATGGCTGGTTCCTCCTTGACTGGTTCGTGGTCGTTTTGCTTGGCGGTGCGAGTGGCGGAACCTCAGGTGGCGTCTCGCTGTGGGATCCCCGACTCATGTATGTCCAATACGCCACGTCGGGGCTGTCCTCGCGAGACACCACCTGAGAACCCGCGGCGGTGCCGGGTGCGAGGGTGGGCTAAGCGGCTTCGCCGCTTCAAAGACAAGAGCCAAGTCGATTTCAACGGCAAACTCCTTTAAGTGCGGGGTGCGGGTGGGTAGACGGCACCCACACCGCTGGCCGATCGCCTCGGCCGGGCGTTCTGCAGGTCTGGCGGGTGGAATGCGCCGATCAGCGGCGCATTCTGCTCATCTCGGGGTCCAACACGGGGTCAGCGACGACCGTGGCCGGATGTCGCTGGTCGAAGTAGGACACCCGCACGGGGGTGCCCGGATCGGACAGGTCGGCCGGGAGCCACGCGTAGGCGAGGCTCGCTCCGACGCTGTGCCCATAACCGGCGCTCGTGGTGAAACCGACGGGGGTGCCGTCGGCGAACACCGGCTCGGATCCCATCAACACGGTGCCGTCGTCGATCGTCAGACAGCACAGCCGCCGCCGCGGGCCGCTTTCCCGGCGCCGCAGCAGCGCGTCTCGTCCGATGAACTCGCCCTTGCCGGCCTTCACGGCGAAGGACAGACCGGCTTCATCGGGGTCGTGCAAGCTCCACATGTCCGCCCCCCAGGCTCGATATCCCTTCTCCAGGCGCAGTCCGTTGAACGCGCCGCGACCGCCGGGGAAGATGCCGTGCTCGGCACCGGCGGCGGCCAGCAGGTCCCACAGCCGCCGGCCGAACTCCGCCGAGCAGTACAGTTCCCAGCCGAGTTCGCCCACATAGGACAGTCGCAGGGCGAGCACCGGGACCTCGCCGACGTACAACCGCTTCGCGCGGAAGAACCGGAAGGCCTCGTGCGAGACGTCCCGGTCGGCCAGTTCGGCGAGCACGTCCCGGGCCCGCGGGCCCCACAGGCCGATGCAGCAGGTGCCGCCGGTGATGTCGCGGACCTGCACGGTCTCGTCGGCGTGCCGGCGCAGCCAGGCGATGTCGCGCGGACCATTGCAGCCGACCTGGAAGGAGTCGCGCCCCAGCCTGGCGACCGTGATGTCGGCCCGGATGCCCGCGGTCGGTTCCAGCATCAGCGTGTAGGTGACGTAGCCGGGCGGGCGGTCGAGCTGGTTGGTGGTCAGCCGCTGCAGCAGGTCCAGCGCGCCGCGACCGCGGACTTCCGCTCGGGGGAGGGAAGTCATGTCGTACATCGCAACTCGCTCCCGGGTGGCCTGGTGTTCGGCGCCGACGATCGGGGACCAGTAGCGTCCCGCCCACGGCCCGGGCTCGACGATTTCCCGGCCGTTGACCAGGGGCTTGTTGCTCTCGTACCAGTGCGGTCGTTCCCAGCCGGCGGCTTCCAGGAACACCGCGCCGAGCTCGCGCTGGCGGTCGTGGAACGGGCTGGTGCGCAGCGGGCGCGGGTGTTCCGGCGGTTGCTGCGGGTGGATGATGTCGTAGACCTCGCGGAAGCTCTGCGCACCGCGTTCGCCCACATAGGACGGACTGTGCGCGAAGTCCTCGAAGCGGCGGAGATCGGCCTGCCGGAGGTCGATGTCGGGCACCTCGCCGGCCAGCCACTGCGCCATCGCGCGGCCGACCCCGGCGGCGTGGGTGATCCAGACGGCCTCGGCGACCCAGAAGTTGTCGATCTCGTTGGACGGCCCCAGCACCGGCATCCCGTCCGCGGTGAATAGGAACAGGCCGTTCATGCCCTCGGCTATATCGGTGCGGTTCAGCGCGGGCAGCAGCTCACGGGCGTCCGCCCACGGCCCGGCGAAGTCCTCGGGGGTGAACGGCTGCACCGACGCCATGCCCTTCCAACCGCCGCCCTCCGACGGCGCCTCGGCGCCCGCGCCCGGCGCGGCGGTGGGCAGCAGATCGTTGCTGTGCACGGGAATCGCGCGGTGCTGGTAGGAGCCGATGCCGTAGCGGTCGCGGATCTGCCGGAAGTACATGGAGCTGTCCTGGTGTCGCAGGATCGGCTGCCGCACCTCGTCGGTGCCCGGTTCCAGGCCCGGCACCGGGCCGGTCACGGCGTACTGGTGCGCCAGCGGCTGCACCGGGATCGACACCCCGGCCAGCCGGCCGATCTTCGGGCCCCAGATCCCCGCGCAGCACAGCACGGTCTGCACCGGCACCTCGCCCTGCGAGGTGCGAACGGCGCGGACCCTTCCACCTTGGACATCGAAGCCGATCACCTCGGTGTTACCGGCGAACCGCACGCCGAGCCGTTTCGCTTCGCGGGCCATGGCTTCCGCCGCGCGGACCGGCTTGGCGATCCCGTCGGTGGGCACGTGCAGGCCGCCGTGGATGCGCGCCGGGTCGACCTGCGGGATGCGGTCGTGCACCTGCTGCGGGTCGAGCAGCTCGCCCCGGATTCCCCACGCGGTGGCCAACCCGAGCTTGCGCTTGAGGTCGTCCCAGCGTTGCGGCGTCGCTGCGACCTCGATCCCGCCGACCTGGTAGAAGCAGGGCTGCCCGTCGAGCTCCAGCCCGGAGTAGCACTGGACCGTGCGGGCGGCCAGGCGGCTCATCGTCTCCGACGGGTTGGTCTGGAAAACCAGGCCCGGCGCATGGGAACTGGAGCCTCCGGTGGCGAACAGCGGGCCCTGCTCGACGACCAGGACGTCGGTGATCCCGAGGCGCGCAAGGTGATATGCGGTGCTGCATCCCACGATGCCGGCCCCGACGAGGAGAACTCGGACGCTCGAAACCATCGCTGCCGCCTTGTTGCGCCTACGACAACTCTCTGCGTTAAACGCAACAGTGCACTTCGTCCCGGGGCCGCGTCAAGGACACGCGCGAGTCAATTTCGACGTGGGGCCGACCGCGGCGCGGAGTGGTCGATTGGCGACGTAGCGTGTTTGCCGAAGATGCCGTCCGGGGGACGGCGGGCCCGAAAGGATCAACCGGATCTCGTTGCGGGCAAAGGGGGTTCGGCTCAGATCAACTGGCGGATGGCCCGCTCGAAGTGGTCGACGTGCGCGACCGCGATGCGGTCGGCGCGGTCGGCGTCGGCGGCGATGAGCGCCTTGAGTAGCTCGGCGTGCTCCCCGACGTGATCGGAGACCTTCGGCAGCCGGTCGAAGAACAGGTGCCAGATCCGCAGCGCCAGGTTGTAGTACTGGTTAAGGGTGCCTTCGAGGTAGCGGTTGTGGGTGCAGCGGTAGATCGTGCGGTGCACCCGCGAGTCGACGTCCATGATCGCCGCCTGCTCGCCGCCGAGGTCCTCGACCAGTGCCCGCAGCTCGTCGAGCTCGGCCCGCTCGGCGTCGGTGGCGCGCTCCGCGGCGCGCCGGGCGGCGTGGCCCTCCAGGCGGCGCCGCACATCGGCGATCAGGGCGTGATCGGTGATGTTGACCTCGGTGACGAAGCTGCCGCGGCGCGGGTAGATCGCCACCAGCGACTCGGCCTCCAGTCGCTTGACGGCCTCCCGGAAGGGGGTGCGGCCGATGCCGAGTTCGGTGATCAGCGGCTCCTCCCGTACCGGTGCGCCGGGCGGCAGCTCCAAAGTCAGGATCAGGTCGCGCAGGGTCAGGTACGCGCGCTCAGCCTGGGGCGGGCTGTCGCCGGATCGGGAATTGACGGCTGCGGACACGTCTCGTAGCCTACCCGAAAGACTGATATACCAGTTGTCGTCGAACTTCTACCCTAGATTTTCCCGGGCGTCCCGGAGGCTGGCATGGCCCCACTTCCCGTCCTGCCGCAGCCGCCGCCGCGGCTGTGGCGCAGTCCGGAACCAAAGCGCCATTACGAGGTGGTGATCGTCGGCTCCGGCGGCCACGGTCTGGCGACGGCCTACTACCTGGCGCGCAACCACGGCATCCGCGACGTCGCGGTGCTCGAACGCGGCTGGCTGGCCGGCGGCAACATGGCCCGCAACACCACGATCATCCGCTCCAACTACCTCTTCGACGAGAGCGCGGCGCTCTACAACCACGCGCTGGACCTGTGGGAGCAGTTGCCCGCCGAGCTGGAGTACGACTTCCTGTTCAGCCAGCGGGGCGTGCTCAACCTCGCGCACACCGAGCAGGAGGTCCGGGACTCCCGGCGGCGGGTGTTCGCCAACCAGCTCAACGGGGTCGACGCGGAATGGGTGGAGCCGGCCGGGATCGCGGAGCTCTGCCCGATCCTGAACCTCTCCGACGACATCCGGTACCCGGTGCTGGGCGCGACGCTGCAGCGGCGCGGCGGGATCGCCAAGCACGACCACGTGGCGTGGGCGTTCGCGCGCAAGGCCGACGAGATGGGTGTGGACCTCGTCCAGGGCTGCGAGGTAACGGGATTCGGGACCGACGGCGACCGGGTGACCGGGGTGCAGACCTCGCTCGGACCCATCGGCGCGGGGCGGGTGGCGCTCGCGGCGGCGGGGCGGACGACGCTGCTGACCGACACGCTCGGGCTTCGGCTGCCGTTGCAGAGCCATCCGCTGCAGGCCCTGGTGTCGGAGCTGCTGGAGCCGATCCACCCGTGCGTGGTGATGTCCAACCACGTGCACGTCTACTGCAGCCAGGCGCACAAGGGCGAACTGGTGCTGGGCGCGGGCATCGACACCTACAATGGCTACGGCCAGCGCGGCTCGGTACACGTGATCGAACGCCAGATGGCCGCGGCGCTGGAGCTGTTCCCGATCTTCGCGCAGGCGCATGTGATCCGGACCTGGGCGGGCACCGTGGACGTCACGCCGGACGCGTCGCCGATCATCGGGCCGACCCCGTACGAAAACCTCTTCCTCAACTGCGGCTGGGGGACCGGCGGTTTCAAGGCGACTCCCGGCGTGGGCTGGGTGTACGCGCACACCATCGCCACCGGCCGTCCGCACCCGCTCAACGAGCCCTACGGACTCGACCGGTTCACCACCGGAGCCCTGATCGACGAACACGGCGCAGCCGCCGTCGCCCACTGAGGAGGTCGCCCACTGAGGAGGTCGCCCACTGAGGAGGTCGCCCACTGAGGAGGTCGCCCACTGAGGAGGTCGCCCACTGAGGAGGTCGCCCACAGAGGAGGTCGCCCACAGAGGAGGTCGCCCGGTCCCCAGTTTTCCGCAAGTTCCATTGAAATCGGATCTTCGATTTCAATGGAAATTGCGGACCCAAAGATCTTGATCAGGTTTGGAGTCCCTGATGCTGCTGATCCATTGCCCCTGGTGCGGGGATCGGGATGAGACGGAGTTCCACTACGGCGGCCAGGCCCACGTCGACTACCCGGACAACCCGGACGACATGGGGGACGCCGACTGGGCCGGGTACCTGTTCCTGCGCGACAACCCGCGCGGGTTGTTCCACGAGCGCTGGTCGCACACCGCTGGCTGCCGGCGCTGGTTCAACGTCGTCCGCGACACCGCGACCAACGAGATCCACCCCGAGACCGCCGGAAAGGTGGCGCCATGACACGCCTCGGCACGGGCGGTCGCATCGACCGGACCCGAACGCTGCGGTTCACCTTCGACGGCATCGAACTCACCGGGCACCCCGGCGACACGCTCGCCTCCGCGCTGCTGGCCAGCGGCCGGATCGAGGTCGGCCCGTCGATCTACCGGGACCGGCCGCGCGGCATCGTCACGGCCGACTGCACCGAACCGAACGCGCTCGTGCAGGTGCTGGGTGGCAGGCCGGAGCCGCTGGTGCCCGCCACGCAGCTGGAGCTCTACGACGGCTTGCAGGTCGCGAGCCTTTCCGGCGTCGGCTGGCTCAGCGACGCGCCGGATTCCGCGGTCCACGACAAGAAGTACGTGCACGCCGACGTCGTCGTGGTCGGTGCCGGGCCCGCCGGGATCGCCGCCGCGCTCGCCGCCGGGCGCGGCGGCGCGCGGGTGGTGCTGGTCGAGCAGGGCCGCGAGCTCGGCGGGTCGCTGCTCGACGGCGGCGAGCTCATCGACGGCCGTCCCGCGAGCGAGTGGATCTCGCGCGCGGCAAGGGAATTCGTCGACTCACCGGAGGTGCGGGTGCTGACCCGCGCCACCGCCGTGGGCCACTACGACCACAACTACCTGCTCGTCGCCGAGAACCGGGGCGACCGCAAGCGGCTGTGGCACGTGCGCGCCCAGCGGGTCGTGCTGGCCACCGGCGCGCACGAGCGGCCGATGGTATTCGCCGACAACGATCGGCCCGGCATCATGCTCGCCTCGGCGGTTCGCAGCTACCTCAAGCGCTTCGCGGTGCTGCCGGGCCGGGCGGCCGTCGTGGTCACCACCTCCGACAGCGCCTACCTGACCGCCCTCGACCTGGCCGCCGCAGGTGGGCACGTCCGCGCCGTCGTCGACACCCGGCCGCAACCGCCGCAGCGGCTCGTCGAGCAAGCCCGCTCGCTGGGCGCGCAGGTGTTCACCGGCTCGGCCGTCATCGGCACGGCGGGGGACCGGCGGGTGTCGTCCGCGCGGATCGCCGGGATCGACGACGAGGGGCTGCTCACCGGCACGCCGGTGGACGTCGACTGCGACCTGCTGGCGGTCTGCGGCGGCTGGAGCCCCGCCGTGCACCTGTTCAGCCAGGCCGGCGGCGAGGTGCGCTGGGACCAGCTGGTGTCCGCGTTCGTGCCGGTGCAGAAAACGGGGCTGCCCAAGGTGATCGGGGCCGCCCGCGGCACCTACGACCTGGCCGGATGCCTCGCCCAGGGCTTGGCGGCCGGGGCCGAGGCGGCGACCGCGAGCGGCTTCCGGGTCGCCGCGCCGCCCGTGCCGCCGGTGACCGGCGACCGGCCGGTCGCCCAGCCGCGCCCGCTGTGGCTGGTCCCTGCGGAGTCCGGTGACCCGGCACAGTGGACAGATCACTTCGTTGACCTGCAACGGGATTCCACGGTCGCCGACGTGTGGCGCGCGGTCGGCGCGGGGATGCGCTCGGTCGAACACGTCAAGCGCTACACCACCATCAGCACCGGCAGCGACCAGGGCAAGACCGCCGCGGTCAACGCCATCGGCGTCATCGCCGCCGCGCTGCTGGCCGAATCGCCGGGTGCGGTTGGCACCACGACGTTCCGGCCGCCCTACACGCCGGTGTCGTTCGCGCTGCTGGCCGGGCGCGACCGGGGCCGGTTGCACGACCCGGTGCGGACCACGCCGATGCACTCCTGGCACGTCGCGCACGGCGCGGAGTTCGAGAACGTCGGCCAGTGGAAGCGGCCCTGGTACTACCCGCGCCCGGGCGAGGACATGGCCGCCGCGGTGCGCCGCGAATGCCTGGCGGCGCGCACCGGGGTGGCGATGCAGGACGCCACCACGCTCGGCAAGATCGAGATCGTCGGCCCGGACGCACCGGAGTTCCTGAACCGGATCTACACCAACGCCTTCGCCAAGCTCCCGGTCGGCAAGGCCCGCTACGGCGTCATGTGCAGGGCCGACGGGATGGTCCTCGACGACGGTGTGTCGATGCGGCTGGCCGAGGACCGCTACCTGATGAGCACCACGACCGGCAACGCGGCGGCGGTGCTGGAGTGGCTGGAGGAGTGGCTGCAAACGGAGTGGCCGCACCTGGCGGTGCACTGCACCTCAGTGACCGAGCAGTGGGCCGCGGTGGCGGTGGTCGGGCCGGACTCCCGCGAAGTGGTGGGCCGCGTGGCACCGGACCTGGACGTCTCGGCCGAGGCCTTCCCGTTCATGGAGTTCCGGGAAACCGTGCTGGGCAACGGGATTCCGGCCAGGATCTCCCGCATCTCGTTCTCCGGCGAGCTGGCCTTCGAGATCAATGCGGCCGCCTGGTACGGCATGGCGGTGTGGGAGGCGGTGCACGAGGCCGGCCAGGACTTCGGCATCACGCCCTACGGCACCGAAACCATGCACGTGCTGCGGGCCGAGAAGGGGTTCGTGATCGTCGGGCAGGACACCGACGGCACCGTGACCCCGCACGACCTGGGCATGGACTGGGTGGTTTCGAAGCGCAAGGACTTCGTCGGCAAGCGCTCGTTCGCCCGCCCCGACACCGCGCGCGCCGACCGCAAGCAGCTGGTCGGGCTGCTGCCGGTGGACCCGGCGGAGCTGCTGCCGGAGGGCGCGCACCTGGTGGAGCCCGGCATCCCGCTGGAGCCGCCGGTGCCGATGCTCGGGCACGTCACCTCCAGCTACCGCAGCGCGATCCTGGACCGGACGTTCGCGATGGCGTTGGTGCGCAACGGACAGCAGCGCATCGGCGAGGTGCTGCACGTGCCGGTAGACGGCCGGTCGATCCCGGTCGAGGTGACCCAACCGGTGTTCTACGACGTGGAAGGAGCCCGCCGTGACGGTCGCTAGCCCCGCCCACTCCCGGGTCGGTGCCCTGTCCCTGCGCCGCAGCCCGCTGGCCGACCGCGCGGCGGAGCTCGCCGCGCACGGCGCCGGCGGTCCGCTCGGTGTCCGGCTGGCCGAAGAGACGTTCCTGACCCAGGTGAACCTGCGGGTGCACCCGGGCAGCCCGGCGGTGGCGCGCATCGAGCACGCCCTGGACCTGGCGCTCCCGCATCAGGAACCGAACCTGGTCTCGGGCGACGAGAACGGCGCGGCGCTGTGGCTCGGCCCGGACGAATGGCTCCTGGTCGCCCCGGACGGCCACGCGGACCGGCTGGTCGGCTCGGTCCGAAGCGCCCTGTCGGACTCCTTGGGATCCACAGTGGACGTGTCGGCGAACCGGACGACGTTGCGCCTCTCCGGCCCGGCGGCCCGCGAGGTCCTGGAGAAGATCTGCTCGCTGGACCTGCACCCGCGCGCCTTCACTCCGGGCCGCTGCGCCCAGACCCTCCTCGGCCGAACCCAAGCGATCCTCTGGCAACTCGACCCGGAACCCACCTACCGGATCCTCGTCCGCGGTTCCTTCGCCGACTACCTGGCGGACTTGCTCCTCGACGCCATGCGGGAGTTCGCCGCGCCCTGACGGTGAGCGCGTTCCTCAAGAGCTGACCGCGGCGGATCAGCGGCGCGACAGGACCGGCGCCGACAGGGACGCGACGAGGCGGCGGCGGTGGACCGCGAACTGCTTGAGGCTGTTCATCGCGAACACCGCGATCGTCCGGCCGCCGCGCTGGTAGGTCGCGACGAAGCGGCGGGCCTTCAACGAGCCGTCCACCACCGTGATCCGGTCCTTCGGCCCGGCGTAGCCGGCGAACTGCAGCGTCGAATCGTACTGCCGCGACCAGAAGTGCGGCACTCCCGCGTAGGTGTCGACGGTCTGCCCGGCGAGCAGGTTGCGCACCGCGACCGGCGGCTGGTTCATCGCCGTCGACCAGTGGTCGCTGCGCACGGTGCGCGACCAGTGCACCGGCTGGTACCGGGCGATGTCGCCCACCGCCACCACGTTCGGCAGCGAGGTCGCGCACCCGGAGTCGGTCACGACGCCGTCGCGGAGCTTCAGCCCGGAGCCGCGCAGCCAACGGGTGGCGGGCTCGGCGCCGACCTCGACGACCACCGCATCGGCCGGGATAACCCGGCCATCGGCGAGCTCCACGCCGGTGACCCGGCCCTCCGCGAGAACGCGCGTTGCGGGCGTCCCGCACCGCACCCGCACCCCGTAATCCTCGTGCTGCGCGAAGCAAAGCGGCGCCAGCTCGATGCCCAGGGTGCGCGCCAGCGGCAGGTGCTGGGCGTCGACGAGTGTCACCTCGGCGCCCAGGGATCGGCAGGTCGAGGCGATCTCGGTGCCGATGAGCCCGCCACCGACGACCACAACCCGCGCCCCGGCGCGGATATCGCCGCGCAGCGCCAACGCGTCGTCGACGGTCCGCAGCCGGTGGCAGCCGGGGGCTTCCGCGGTGCCCGGCAGGCTCAGGCGGGCCGACCCGGTGGCCAGCACGACGCCGTCGGCGCGGACCTCGCTGCCGTCGGCGAGCACCACCGCGCCGCGCCTGGTGTCCAGCCGCGCCGCCGGAACCCCCAACCGCCACTCCGCGGCGAGGTCGGCTTCCTCCTGCTCGCTGCCCAGCGCGAGCTCCTCCAGCTGCAGCTTCCCGGCCAGGAACTCCTTGGACAGCGGCGGCCTGTCGTACGGGCGGTGCGGTTCCGCCCCGATGATCACCAGCCGCCCGTCGAAGCCCTGTTCGCGCAGCTCCTGCGCGGCGCGCCAGCCCGCCACCGACGAGCCGACGACTGCGACCGTGTTCATGCCTCGACCGCGGCCGGTGCGGTGGCCCCGATGAATGACAACAAGCCAACCTCCGTTGCACAATGAGGAACACCGCGTAGCATGTGCAACAAATCTGACCCTTTTGTTGCGACAACGTCAAGAGGGACAACGGATGGTTCCGATATGTGCACCTCGAACGGATACGGTTGACCGGTGGGTAGCGCAGCTGAGTCACGCGGAAGGAGTTCTGGCGCTCTTGTGCAGTCCGTCGATCGGGCTGTGACCGTCTTGGAACTGCTGGCGCGCAACGGAGAAGCCGGTATCACCGAGATCGCCGGGGAGCTGGGAGTGCACAAGTCGACGGCCTCCCGGCTGGTGAGCGTGCTGGAAGCACGAGGCTTGGTGGAGCAGTTGGGGGAGCGCGGCAAGTACGCGATCGGCTTCGGCATCGTGCGGCTGGCCGGGGCGGCGACCGAGCGAATGGACCTGCCGAGGCTGGGCCGTCCGTTCTGCGAGTCGCTCGCCGCGGACCTGGGCGAGACGGTCAACATCGCGATCCGGGACAACGACGTCGCCATCAACATCAGCCAGGCCCGCGGCACCGCCGCCGTAACGGCGCACAACTGGGTCGGGCAGCGCACCCCGCTGCACGCGACGTCCAGCGGCAAGGTGCTGCTGGCGTACGCGCCGCAGGAGGACCAGGAGGAACTTCTCGTCAGGCCGCTGGAGCGGTACACAACGCGAACTGTCACCAATGCCGGCGAGTTGCGCAAGGACTTCGAGCTGATCGCCCGCGACGGCTATGCGACGAGCTACGAGGAATTGGAGCTCGGGCTCAATGCCGCGGCGGTCGCGGTCTACAACCACGAGGGCGATGTGATCGCCGCGCTCAGCGCCTCGGGCCCGTCCTACCGCTTCTCCCGCAAGCGCATGCGCGAAGTCGTGGGCGCGATGCGCATCGCCGCCAAGGAACTCTCGTCCCAACTCGGCTTTCTGGCCTAGGACGTGTTTTATAAGCGGCGGCAGCCGCTTGCGGTGTGGGACTCAACTGGCACCGCCGCGGGGTCTCAGGGGCTGTGCCCGCCGAAGGGCTCTCGGCGAGGCCAGTCCCCGACGTGGTGAATTGGCATTCATGATGTCGGGGATCCCGCAGCGAGAAGGCCTCTGAGGTTCCGCTACCCGCACCCCTACGCAAACCACTTTCGAAACAGGCCTTAGCGGCGTGGCCCGAACCGGGAAGTGCCCACGTGCCGGTTCGGCTGAGGTTCCGCTACCCGCGCCGCCACGCAAAATGAGCCGGATATTCGTTTTACTCGCGGGAGAGCCAGAGTTCTTCTAGGTCGAGCTGGTGCATGACGCGGCGCAGGACCTCGTCGTCGATGCGGCGGTTGTCGCGGAACTGGACGAAGACCGCCCGCTCCGCGGCCAGCATCTCGCCCCGCAGGCGGCGGTACGCCGCAGTCGGGCTCTCGCCGACTTCGTCGGCCGACCGGCCCAGCCGCTCCCACGCCTGGTTGCTGCGCTGCTGCGCAGAGCGGCGCAGGCGCTCCGCGACGTCGCCGGGCGGCTCGGCTTCCGCGGTGAGTTCGTCGAGCCGCTCCCGCCCGGCGCGGGCCGCGTTGTGCTGGGCTTCGGCCTCGGCGAGCGCGTCGGTGTAGTCCTCGGTGCCCCGCACCCCGAAGAAGCCGATGAGCCAGGGAAGCGTCGTGCCGTGCAGCAGCAGCGTCGCCAGCGTCACGAAGAACGTCAGGAACAGGACCTCGTCGCGGTGCGGGAACGGCGCACCGGTCAGCGTCACCGTGGGGATCGCGGAGGCGGCGGCCAACGACACCACGCCCCGCATCCCCGCCCACGACACGATCACCTTGAGCCGCCAGTCCGGGCTGCGGCGGCGGAGCAGTTCCGGCAGGTACATCACCAGGAAAACCCATGCGCCGCGCGCGAGCACCACCCCGGCGGTGAGCGCGAGCCCGGCGGCGACGAGCGGCCCGAAGTCGGTCGACACGCTCTCCGCGACGCTGCGCAGCTGCAGGCCGATCAACGCGAACACGACCGCTTCGAGCAGCGTGTCCGCCGCGTTCCACACCGCCCGGTCCTGCAGCCGCGTCGCGGCGCTGCCGGACGGCGAGCGATGCCCCAGGTACAGCCCGGCCACCACGACGGCCAGCACCCCGGAGGCGTGCACCTCCTCGGCGAGCAGGTAGGCGAAGAACGGCACGATCAGTCCTACCGCGCTTTCCAGCATGTCGTCGCGCAGCAGCCGCCGGACCCGGTGCACCACCCAGCCGATGACGTAGCCGATCACCACGCCGCCGACCGCGGCCAGCAGGAACATGCCGACCCCGGTCAGCAGGGAATAGCCGGTGCCGATCGCGGCGGCCACGGCCACCCGGTAGGCGGTCAGCGCGGTGGCGTCGTTGACCAGGCTCTCGCCGCTTAGCACCGTCATGATCTTGCGCGGCAGCCCCAGCCGGCGGCCGATCGAGGTGGCCGCGACCGCGTCCGGCGGCGCGATGACCGCGCCGAGCACCAGCGCCACGCTCAGCGGCATGCCCGGCACCAGCCACCAGGCGATCACCCCGGCGACGGCCGTGCTGAACAGCACCAACCCGAACGCGAGCAGCCCGATCGGCCGCAGGTTGGCGCGAATCCCGATGGTGGAGCTGTTCAGCGCGGCCGAGTACAGCAGCGGCGGCAAGATCAGCAGCAGCACCACGTTCGGATCGATGGTGTAGTCCGGCACGCCGGGTATGGACGACACGGCCAGGCCCACCACGACGAGCGCCAGCGGCGCGGAGAACCCGATCCGGCGGGCGAGGGCGGTCACGGCGAGCGCCCCGGCGAGCAGGGCCATCAACGCGGGTAGGTCGTGCATGCTCTCTCCGGTCAACGTCTGCGGATGCCGCAGCCGATGGTTACGTTCGAAAGCACATTGTCGTTCGAGCCTCAGACCGCGCGCTCACCACCTGGAGGTTCCGAATGTCCGGCAGTTGTGCGCACTTGCAGGCCGCGGCCGACCGCAAGCCTGTGCCCAGTCGCGAGGACGGCTGCGAGGACTGCCTCGCGGCCGGCCTGCACGTGTGGGCGCACCTGCGGGTCTGCACGCAGTGCGGGCACGTGGGGTGCTGCGACTCCAGCCCGAACCGGCACGCCACGGCCCACTTCCACCAGACCGCCCACCCGGTCATCCGCTCCTTCGAACCGGGCGAGTCCTGGAGCTGGTGCTACCTGGACGAACAGCTCGGGTGAGCCGGGCTCGTGAGTGGTCGTTCCGGGAAGAACCGGTCTTGAACCGGAACGACCACTCACGAGACTCAGGCCTCGTCGGCGCCCTCCCCGACGGTCTCGCTCTTGCCGAGCCTGCTGTTCTTCCTGCTGTACATGAAGTAGACGACCAAACCGATCAGCATCCAGATGCCGAACCGGATCCAGGTCCAGCCGACGAGGTTCAGCATCAGGTACAGGCAGGCGGCCGCAGCCAGGATCGGGACCACCGGCACCCACGGCACCCGGAAGGCCCGCGGCAGGTCCGGCCGGGTGCGGCGCAGCACCAGGACGCCGATGGACACCAGGACGAACGCGAACAGGGTGCCGATGTTGGTCATCTCGGCGAGCACGTTGATCGGCGTCAGCGAGGCGACGGCCGCCACGACGATCCCGGTGATCACCGTGATCCGGTAAGGCGTGCGGAACCTCGGGTGCACCTTGGCGAACCACACCGGCAGCAGGCCGTCCCGGCTCATCGCGAAGCCGACCCGGGCCTGACCCAGCATCAGGATGAGGATCACCGTGGTCAGCCCGGCGATCGCGCCCAGCGAGACCAGCCCGGCCGCCCACGACGCGCCGATCGCCTGGAACGCGGTGGCCATCGGCGCCGCGGTGTCCAGCTGGTCGTACTTGACGATGCCGGTCATCACCAGGGACACCAGCACGTACAGGATCGAGCAGATGGCCAGCGAGCCGAGGATGCCGATCGGCATGTCGCGCTGCGGCCGGCGGGTCTCCTCCGCGCCGCTGGCGACGATGTCGAAGCCGATGTAGGCGAAGAACACGAGCGCGGCACCCGCCACCAGGCCGCTGAGCCCGAACGAGCCGGTCTGCCCGAAGATCGCGTTGACCAGCGGTTCCTCCAGCGCCGCCCCGGCGGCACCGGGCGCCGCGGGCTGGTGCGGTGGGATGAACGGGCTCCAGTTGGCGGCCTTGATGAAGAACGCGCCGAAGATGATGAAGAACAGCACCACGGCGAGCTTGATCGCCACGACCACGTTGGTCACCGAAGCACTCAGCCGGATGCCGACCACCAGGACCCCGGTCAGGATCAGCGCGATGATCGCGCCGGGGAGGTTCACCACGCCCCCGGCTCCCGGGGCGGCGGTGAGCGCCTCGGGCAGCCCCAGTCCGATCGAGTTGAGCGCCGCGACGAAGTATCGTGACCAGCCCACCGACACCGTGGAAGCGCCGACGACGAACTCCAGCATCAGGTCCCAGCCGATGATCCAGGCCAGGAACTCGCCCATCGACGCGTAGGAGAACGTGTACGCCGAGCCGGCCACCGGCACGACCGAGGCGAACTCGGCGTAGCACAGCGCCGCCAGACCGCACGCGATGCCGGAGAAGACGAACGAGATCGCGATGCCCGGCCCGGCGTCGGTGGCCGCGGCCACGCCGGTGAGCACGAAGATGCCGGTGCCGATGATCGCGCCGATGCCAATGCCCAGCAGGTCCACCGCGCGCAGCACGCGGCGCAGGCGGAATTCCGGGGCTTCGGCATCGCGGATGGACTGTTCGACCGATTTGACACGCATGATTGACATGAGTGACCTCCCCACCCGAGTGCCACGGTGGGCCTGTTGGCCCGCTCGCGCTGCATCCGCGTACCTTAGGACAGGATTGTGTCTCAAATCACTCCGGGCAAGGCGGCGCGGCGCTCCGTGGGGCGGCCGTGATCAGCACGGCCGCGGCGGCGCGGGCGCTGCGGGCCGGTCCGGGGCTGCCGCCGACGGCTGCTGTAGACGCCAGCTCGCCGAGCGATCAGTTCTGGCGGCCCGGCGGGTTGGTGCTCCTCCCGAGCTCGTTGAGCGCGTCGAGCGCCGAGGTCTTGGTCTCCTGGTCGATGGCCTTGCCGGCGTCGGGGGACGGCTGGAGCAAGGTGTCCGACGACGGTGCCGCCACGGGTTCGAGATCGGGTCGGGTGCGTTCGCGAGGCCGTTGCGGCTGTTGCGGCCGCGGTCGGGAACGCGGCGGCGCGGGCGGCTGCTCGGCGCGGATGTAGAGGGCTTCCAACACCAGCACGATGATCCCGACGACCAGCGCGCCGATCGCCAGCCGCAGGCTGCTCGGGTCACCGCCGAACCACCACAGCCAGCCCGCGACCCCGCAGGCGGCGCCGGCTGCGATCGCCAGCAGATGGAACAGCAGATGGACGGCGTAACCCCTCACGGCCCGACAACCTCCCCTGAAATCGCGGTCCGTCGACGATTCCGGTTGCGAGCACCGGACCTCTGCGGAACACGCGCGCCGTTCGCGGCGGGTTGCCCGGGCATGCGCCGGGTCACGCGGTTGCGTGCCGGAAGTGGTCGGACCGAATCCGATGGTAGCTGCGGATCAGCGCGGTTTGCCCGATCAAGACCAGTACGCCCGATCACAGCACGGCGCAACCTGATCTGATCACTTTTCACCTGTTCGGGCGAGCAGCGCCGTTAGCGCCCGGCGGTCATGAGAGTCACGAATTACGGTGAATCCCCAGGGCCACAGCGAAACCGGCATTGGTGCGGTGCCGGTTCGCGCCGACGGCAAAAGTCGCGCGGAAGTGGTGGTCCGCTGCGTTTCGGGGGGGTGGTGCCGGTGATCAATTCACTGGCTGGGTTCGCATTGGCGGCCACGGTCGGCATCGGGGCGATCATCGGAATGTTGATCGCGATGTCCTGGGTGGAGCGGAGGATGCTCGGGTCCGGCGTGCCGCGCCGCGAATCCGTGCACGGCCGACATCGCGAAACCAGCAGGCTCGTCGCCGAATACCGGCAGCAGCGCGCCGTTCTCGGTGCGCGCCCGCGAATCCGGCGCAACGTTCCGGTGCTCTTCACCGTGGTCACGGCGTTGCTCGCCCGCTGCTCCGCCGGAAACGCGGTGCGGATGCCGGCCCGGCGCATGGCGGCGGCCGGTGGGCCGGGCGCGATGCGCCGCCCCGGACCCCGGCACTCGTTCGACCGGCCTACCGGACGCGGAAGTCGGCGAAGTCGAAACCGGGCGAAACTACGCAGCTGACCAGCGTTTCCACGGTCGCCGCCGCGTACGCGCGCTGCCAGGTGCCGGCCGGGACGACCGCCTGCGGCGCCTGACCGGCACCCGCGCCGAGCACCACCTGCTCGGGTTCGGCGACCGGGTTCGGCCCGTCCCCGCCTAGCGAAAGCGTCAGCGGCCCGCCCCGGTGCCACAGCCACAGCTCGTCGGAAGCGACGGTGTGCCATGCGGATTGCTGTCCGGGCGGGAGCAGGAAGTAGATCATCGTGGCGGTCGGCCGCAGGCCACCGTTGTGCTCGATCCCGGCCGGGCTGGCCCAGGTCCGCCGGTACCAGCCGCCCTCCGGATGCGGCAGCAGGTCGAACTCCTCGGCGGTGCGGCTGCGCGTCTCCAAGCTCAGGAACCGGCCCGCGACATCGCGCCGCGCGTAGCGGACGCCGATCACCGATTCCCGCTCCAGCGGCCCGTACACGTGCGGGAACAGCGCGTCCGCCGGCACGCCTTCGGGAGGCGTCGGGTTCGCCGCCTCCCATCGCACCGGCGCGGACAGCTTCGCCGGGTCCAGCTCCAGCGCGATCATCGGTTCGGTCTCGTCGCGGTAGAGGGTGTTCGCCACGGCGAGCGTCGTGCGCAAGTCCGGGGAGCAGTGCACGAACCCCTCGGTGTCGAGGCTCGCGGCGCGGATCGGGGAATCGCGGTCGGCGTGGAACGTGTTCAGCGGCAACAGGTGCAGCAGCGTCGATCCAGTCACCCCGACAGTCTCTCCTGATTGGTTGGGTCGACGCGATCTACCACCCGCGTTGCTCCGACGTAACCAGCTGATAGTGCAAATGGGGCACTGAGGCGGCGACACACATCACGGGCATACCAACCAGTCGGCTGAATTTGATCTTGGTCTCCAGTCGCCAAAGCCGGCGGGAGTCTGTCGATGACTGCTGCTCGGAGGTGCCCTTCAACGTTCGTGCCGATCAGACGTCGGCGGCGAGCTGCTTGACCTGCTCGATGAGCTTGGCGCGGCCGGCCGCGTCGCCCGCCAGCGGCGTGACGTTGAGGGTCGTGACCCCGGACTCCTTCAGCGCCGCCAGCCGCTCCTTGACGTGGCCCACCGGGCCCACGAGCGACGTCTTCTCCAGCAGCTCGCGGGGAACCGCCGCGGCGGCCTCCTCCTTCTTGCTGCTGAGGTAGAGGTCCTGGATCAGCTCGGCCTCCGCCTCGAAGCCGTAGCGGCGGGCCAGGTTGTTGTAGAAGTTCTTGCCCTTCGCGCCCATCCCGCCGACGTAGAGCGCCAGGTACGGCCGCGCGAAGTCCAGCAGGTCGTCGAGGCCTTCGCCGATGGCCAGCGGTGCCTGGGCGACCACGTCCAGCGGCGGCAGCGACGCGTCGCGCTTCGCCTTGCCAGCCGCCAGCGGCTCGCCCCACACCTCGGCCGCCCGCTCCGGCAGGTAGAAGATCGGCTCCCAGGACTCGGCGATCTCGGCGACCAGCTCGACGTTCTTCGGACCGATCGCGGCGATCATGATCGGGATCCGGTCGCGCACCGGGTGGTTGATGAGCTTCAGCGGCTTGCCCAGCCCGGTGCCCCGGTCGGCGGGCAGCGGGATGCTGTAGTGCCTGCCCTCGTGCTGCACCTTCTCGCGGCGCCAGACCTGCCGGCAGATGTCGACGATCTCGCGGGTGCGGCCCAGCGGCGCGTGGTAGGGCACCCCGTGGAAGCCCTCGATGACCTGCGGTCCGGACGCGCCGATGCCGAGCGTGAAGCGGCCGTCGGAGACGAAGTCCATGCCCGCCGCGGTCATCGCGGTCAGCGTCGGCGTGCGAGTGTAGATCTGCAGGATGCCGGAGGCGATCTCCAGGCGTTCGGTGCGGGCGGCGATGAAGCCCATCTGGCTCACCGCGTCGAACGAGTAGGCCTCCGGGACGTACACAATGTCCAGCCCGGCCTTCTCGTAGGTGGCCAGGTCGTCGACGGTCTCCTTGAAACCTCCGCTGTAGTTCAGCGGCATCCCGATGCGCATGGGCCGAACCTTTCCGGTCTGTGGCAGCGGCGATGCCGGGGCGTCGGCCGCGCCGCCGAGAGTGTCCCGAGGTTACCGCCGGGTAAACGTCGCCGGGAGTCTCACTAGGACCCCAATTTGTGACACACATCTCAAGAAAACCCCGGTGTAGCGGGATTTTCGGTCGAAATGACCCCGACAATGGGGACATGCCGTCCATCGAGTCCACCGCGCCGCTCCACGAGCCGCGTGGCGCGCGGGTGGTCGCGGCATGAAGTTGGCTCTGCTGGACATCGGGTCCACCGCTGCGCGCCTGGAGATCGTCGACCTCGACCGGTCCCGCATGCCGCGCGCCGACTGGAGCGTGAAGGCCCGGACCAGGCTCGCCGAGCACACCGGGGCGGACGGACTTGTCACCGAGGCAGGCGTCGAGTTCGCGGTTCGGGCGGTGCAGCACTGCGTGCACGCGGCCGCGGATCAGCGCCCCGACGCGCTGGTCGCTTACGGCACCTCGGCGGTGCGGGACGCGGCCAACGGCGCGGAACTGCGGCAGCGGCTCAGCGATGCGGCCGGGGAGCGGATCGGCGTGCTCAGCCCGCGCGACGAAGCCGCCGTCACCTACCACGCCGCCCGGCGCTGGCATGGCCGTTGCGGCCCGACGCTGACCACAGTGGACATCGGCGGCGGCACCATCGACGTGGCCACCGGCATCGGCGGCGAGCCCTCCGACGTGGTCTCGCTGCCGTTCGGCGCGGCCCGGCTGACCAGGCAGTACTTGCCGGACGACCCGCCGCGGTCGAGGCACGTCGACAAGCTCGTCGCGGCGGTCCGCGGCACCATCCCGTCCTCGCTGCGCACCTTCGCCGACCGCGACCTCGGGCACCCGGTGGCGCTGTCCAAGGTGCTGCGCCAGCTCGCGGTGCTCACCGAAAGCTCGCCGGGCAAGGTGGCCCGCCACCCCGACCGGCTGTCCCGCGCGAAGCTCCGCCCCTGGATCCCGAAGCTCGCCGAGCTGGACCAGAAGCAGCGGGCGGCGCTGCCCGGCGTGTCGCGCAGCCGCGCCCGCCGCATCCTGGCCGGCGCCATCGTCGCCGAGCTGATCCTGCGCACCATCGGCGTGGACGAGCTGGAGATCTGCCCGTGGGGGCTGCGCGAAGGCCTGGTCTTCCGGTTCGCCGAAGCGCACGACGACACCGACGGCGACGCTCTCCAGCTGGTGGCCACGCTCTTCAGCTGACCCTGAGATCACCCCGGGATCACCCGGAGATCGCACCGCGCTGTGAGCGCAGCACCCCTGGACGCCGGTAGCGTCTGATGTTCGTGGCGGACACCCGCAGGGAGGGGACGCGTAGTGGCACTTCTGCTGCACATCCTGATCACCATGGTGGCGGTGTGGATCACCACCGCGCTGCCCGGGATCACCCTGGAAGGCGAGGACACCACGGCGAAAATCCTCACGCTGCTGGCGGTGTCGGTGATCTTCGGCATCGTCAACGTGGTGCTCAAGCCGATCGCCAAGACGCTGGGCTGCCTGCTCTACCTGCTGACTCTCGGATTGTTCGGCCTGGTGGTCAACGCGCTGCTGTTCTGGCTGACCAGCTACCTGGCCGGGGAGCTCCGCCTGCCGTTCCACGTCGACGGCTTCTGGCCGGCGTTCTGGGGCGCGCTGATAGTCACGATCGTCAGCAGCGCGCTGGCCGGCATCGTGCGCCGCACCAGGCCGCGGGTGGAGGAACGCTGACGTTGGAGTGGACCGCTGCCAAAACGCAGCGAACCGGGCGGCGCGCCGGATATCCTGCTGATCAAGTCCGACCACAGGGGATCTCCGACTTCAGGGGATCTCGGTGAACCACGGAGCCGGCGATGCGATGCAGCCTTCGGGAGTTCGACGGCCTGCTGCGTGACAGCGAGGTCGGGCCGGAGATCGCGGCGTTCCTGATCGCGGAGCCGCAGGCGGCCTCCGCCGGGCCGCGGGACGAGCGGTGGGCCGGACTGGCCGCGAACCTGGCCCGCGCATCGGTGTTCGGATTCGCGCAGGTCAGCAACCCCGGCGAAGCGGACTTGCGGGCCGTCGTGGCGGTCGGCAACCACCATGCGGCGCGTGTGCTGGTGCGGGGCGAGTCGGTGACCGCACAGCAGGTTCGCCCCGATGCGCCGTGGCCCGCGCTGGTGGGCTGCCTGCCGGACCGCGAACCGGCCGGGGGCTGTGAGGTCACCGTGCCCACCCGGGTGCTGGCCGAGGCGCGCGCCGAGGCCGCGAAGCGCGAGGACCGCCAGGTGGACTGGCTCGCCTACGAGCTCAAGCGCCGCCAGGTTCCCCCGGCGGACGCGCAAGCCGTGGGGGGCCTGATGCGGCGGGCGGATGGGATGGCCGCCAGGCTCTCCGTGGGCTTGCGCGTGGCGGCCGGCGCGGTCCGCAGCGGACCGTCCGAGATCGAGGTGCACCACGCGCCGACCGGTCGGGCCGCGTTGATCCCGGAGACACCCGACGACAAGTTCACCGTGGTCGCCCCGGCCGGTGCCTACCTGCTCGGCCGGACGCTCCAGGAATACGTCGAGAGCCTGTGGGCGAACACCAGCGAACGCACCCAACCGCGGCCGCGCTAGGCCCGTCCGAACCTTCCTCTCGGCGGCCGATCGCCACGCCGCCGGCGATGTGGACGCCGGAAGCCCTGGGCGCCTTCGGCCCCGAAACCTTCGGACTCCCCGGCGCCGCGTCGTAGCCCCGTGTGCTACGCCGCGCTACCCTAGCGGCGTGAAGATTATTTCGCAGCGGGAGTTCCGCAATAACTCTGCTGGCGTGATGGATGCGGTGGAGGCGGGGGAGACTTATCACATCACTCGCAATGGTGTGGAAGTTGCGGAGCTGCGTCCTCTTCATCGTCGGCGTCGTTTGACCACGGAAGAACTGATCGAGCGGCTTCGGAAGCTACCTCGTGTCGACTACGCGCGCATGCGGCAGGAAACCGACGAGTTCTTCGGCAGCGAGGACCGGGTTGGCGACGATGACCCCTGGGAGCGCAGCCGTGGTTGACCGCCATCACTCGGGCGTGCTGGACACCTGCACTTTCATCGATCTTGAGCTGCTCGATCCTGCTGTCCTGCCCGTGGAGCCGGAGCTCACCGCGGTCTCGATGGCCGAGCTGCATCAGGGCGTAGCGATGGCGAAGGGTCCCTTGGACAGGGCGGCTCGAATGGAGAGGCTGGGGGTAGCCATTCTCGGATTCGATCCGCTGCCGTTCGATGGTGAAGCGGCTGCGCGCTATGGAACGTTGGTCGCGTTGATGTTGGCGGCGAACCGAAATCCCCGTCCGCGCAAGATGGATTTGATGATCGCTGCTATCGCGTCAGCGCATGGTTTGCCGCTATATACGCGCAATGCTGATGATTTCAAGGGGCTGGAGAGCATGGTCGCCGTGGTAGCAGTCTGACCTGTGCCTGTGAGGCCTCGGTCGTCTGGTGCGGTGCTGAGGGTCGCCCCGGTGATGCCGATCGGGATCACCGGCGCCACGCCCGCGCTGGCCGGGAAACTGCCGTCCGAGCAGGAGTTCTGGGCCGCCGCCCAGGAGATCGCCAAGCGGCCAGGTGCGCGACGACCTGGACGCGGCGTGCCTGCGGTTGGCAGGATTCGACTTCTGGTGGCGTGCCGGCCTGATCAGCTGCGACGGGCGGCCTGGTCACCGCGCTGCGCGAAGCCGTCCGCGGCGGCACGCCGTACCTGGGCGCGAGCGCGTCGCCCCGGAGGTGCACGACGGAGAAGCGGTACAGATGCTTCCCGCGCTGTGCAACGGAGAACTTGACGTTGTGGTCCTGGAGAGCTGGACCCACTGCCCGACGCCGATCCCGAAGGGAGTCCAAGTCAAAAGGGTGCTGCACGAGCACGCGCTGCTAGCGGTCCCAGCAGACCACCCGCACGCCAACCTGAGGTCGGCGAACCTGGCGGACCTGCAAGACCAGCTGTGGGCCACGTGCCCACCAGACACGGACACCTACGAGGCCCTGGTCCAACTACTGCGGACGAACGACCACCACGAGATCGACGTCCGCTACTACGTGGCGGACGGTGCTACTCAGCTGAGACTGGTGGCGGCAGGCCTAGCGGTAGCCCTGATCCCGGAGATGGTCGCGACCCCAACCCCACCAGGCGTAACGCTGCTCCCTTGCGAACCGGCAGCAACGAGAAACATCCTGGCGGCGACGAAGAAGGCCGACGAAACGCCCCAAGCCCGGGCCTTCACGAGAGAGCTCCGGGAAACAGCCCGCGCAACCTGAAGCCGAGAGCGGCTGCCGGGGGCTCCCAATATCATCAACTAGCTGCTCGGGGCCTTGTGCCGAGCCTCACGGTCGCGTTTTAGCCGATCTTCGCGAAGGGGTGAGCGGGAAGTCGATCTGGGCCCGGATGGCTTGAGGGCAGGTGCCGCCCATCGTTGCCGGGTGCCGGTTTCGCCCGGTGCGCCTTGATTGTCCCCACGTCGCGTGCACGCCCGTTATCAGCGTAAATGCCGCCCGGATCCGTAGCGGTAAAAGGCTCGGTGGCCGGATCTGGCGCGCTTGCTCCGGCGCCTGCTCGGCTCCCGTTCGGCGATTTCCCGCATCAGCGGCGATTGCTACGGAGAGGAGCCAATCAAGAGGTAATCGCTGGTCCGATCAGGTGAAGCGGTTGAAGCATCCATAACACTTAGTTACGGTCAGCGGCAGTGCATCACGATCCGGTCACGAGGTCTCGACCCGCGAGAGGACACCGCACCCCCGGCGGTGGCGACCGGATCTCCCCGACGTGGAAAGGCATACGTGCACAAGCATCGCAACGCGGGCGGTCACACCCCGAAGGCCGCGATCCGCGCACTCGTTGACAGGTTCCACCCGAACTCGGGCGGTGGCGCTCCGTCTCGCAAGGTGTCCGGCAAGGTCCTCTCGGTGGTCGTCGCCGGTGGCGCGATCGTGGCGGTCGGCCATCCGCTGGTAGCGGGCGCGGCTCCGGTTCCGGCGCCCGCCCAGGTCCGCGCCGCCGACACCGCGGTGCAGGCTCCGGCAGCGCCTCCCGCTCCGGCAGCGCCTCCCGCTCCGGCAGCGCCTCCCGCTCCGGCAGCGCCGGCGGCTCCGCCGGCACCTGCTGATGCTCCGGCTCCTCCGGCTCCTGCTGATGCTCCGGCTCCGGCGGCTCCTCCGGCCCCGGCGGCAGCGGAGGCACCGAGCGCTCCAGCGGTCGTTCCCCAGGCCGTCTCCAAGTCCGTCCCAGTGGACTACCAGGCGCAGCAGACCAGCTACTGGTGTGGCCCCACGGCGACCCGGATCGCGCTGTCCAGCAAGACCGACAAGCTGCCGGACCAGGGTTCGCTCGCGACCGAACTCGGCACCACCGAGAACGGCACGGACCACATCGGCCAGGTCGTCGACGGGCTCAACAGGGAGCTGGCAGGAACCGGCATCCAATACGTCACCCGGGACTGGGGCGACCGCCCACTGACTCCGGAGATGACCCAGCAGCTGTGGTCGGACACGGTCCGCGACATCGACGCCGGCAAGGCGATGGTCGCCAACATCGTCGCGAAGTCCGGCAACCAGCCACCCGGCTACCCGTCGAGCGAGACGATCTACCACTACGTGGCGATCATCGGCTACAACGCGGCGGACAAGACGGTGCACATCTCCGACCCCGCCCGGTTCAGCGGAATCGAGGACTACTGGCTGAGCCTCGACCAGATCGCCTCGCTGATCCAGTCCAAGGGCTACGCCGCCTGACGAAAACCGCATGCCGCGTAAGAAATGAAGGCCCGCCCGTCCGGCGGGCCTTCACTCCTCGGTGCGCGGGCGAGGCCGTCGCGAGACCTCGCATTCCAGCAGCCTGCGCCGTCGGATTGTTGAAATCGCCGGGACCGTCGCCAGAAGAGCCGATTGCGGTCACAATTCTCGGGGTATCTCGATTCCGGTCACCCGGCAAAACTTCAAGTTGTCTGGCTCGCGTCGGACAAGGACCAGCCTGCCTGATCTTTCATCCGAGAAAGCCACTTGGGATCTCCACCGCACTGTGGGGGGCTTGGGGGGTCGACCCCAGAATGATCAACAAGAAAGGCCCCGTCTGCGCTCGGCAGGCGGGGCCTTTCCAATTTTCGCGTGGGCGATACTGGGATCGAACCAGTGACCTCTTCGGTGTGAACGAAGCGCTCTCCCCCTGAGCTAATCGCCCTTGTTCTGTTGTTTCGTCCCCGTTCCCGGGGACGAGAAGAACAATACACGATCGTTTTCAGGCCCCGAACAGGGGGGAGGCCAACCAGGTCCAGTGCAGGCCTAGCCAGCCGCCGACGGTGTTGAACACGCCCAGTAACCACAGCGTCGTGAGGACGACGAGGCAGGTGGCGCCCATTACGGCGAGCTTGGTGGCGAGGTGTTGGCGGCCGAGCCAGCGCACCCAGCGCTGGTAGTGGCGCTTGGCGAAGGTGTTGACGCGGTGGGCCCAGTGGAACTCGGTGGCGAGGATCCCGAGGCCGGCGAAGACGACGAGCCAGCCGGGGCCGGGATAGGGGATCATCAGTATGCCGGCGACGAGCACGAAGGTGCCGAAGACGCCGAGCGCGATCCGGTAGCTGGTGTTCAGCCCGGGCTTGCGGCGGATGCGTTCGCGGAAGGCGTGCAGGCCTTCCCGGATGGCGTGCAGCCGGGGCGTGTGCTGGCGGTCGGCGGGTTCCGTCCTGGTGTTGCGGGGGTCCGACTCGGCTGTCTCGTTCAGGGTTGTCCACCTGCCGGTTACGAACGTTCGTCATGTTCTGCCGGTTGTAACCGCGCCGCTCGCGGTGTCCGGTCAGGGCCAGAATACGGGCCTTGTCCGGGTGGGGACCGTGCCGTGGGTCACCGCGTGTCAAGCGGGCACTCGGGCGCCGCGGCTTTGCCAGGCCCTCCGAAGTGTGATCGGGATCATCGACGGTTGTGCTCGACGTTGGGCCTTTCGGCCCTGTTGTGGTCCTTCGATCCTGGTCACATTGTGACGTCGCTCTCGACAGGCTGTTCGACGTACGCGTGGTTGGTTACGGAGGAGATGCAAGCCATTAGCCCGATATGGGGAACTGTGGTGGCGAGCGTCTCACCGGCTGGTCGCGCTGCGAGAATGGCGAGCGGTTCGGTCGCCTATTCTCGAGTGGACGTCAGGCGAGCTCGACGAAGTGGGAAACCCGGTGGTCAGCCGGGCGCGGCGGCGAGTTCCGCAAGGCGAGGGCGGCGGAATCGAAGGCTCGGTGCAACCCGCGGTTCGTTCGGTTATGGAATGTAGCGGAGCTTGGTCACTTGGTAGGTGCCGGTCCTGCGACTCAACGTCCTCTGTCGGGTTTGTTCGCGACGGATCTTCTTCCGGTGTGGACAACGGATCCGGTCCGTCTCGCAATGGGGCGGCCAACCTGCGGTCCGCTCCGGTACCGGAGCCGGGTTGAACACGCTGTGCGTTCGCGTGATTGCCCAGCGAAGTTGGGCCTGCCCCGTATGGGTGGTCTATGCGGTAGTTGCGAGCGTATCGGCCCGATGAGGCGTCACAACTATGTTGCTCGGTCGATAAGGGGACCGGGAGGAGCAGGAAGGGGAGGACAATGCGTAACGATCATGTGGCACTGCGTTCGACAGCTGTGTTCGATCTGTTGGCTCCGCAGACACCGGCCGTGCCGGTCCAGGTCGAGCTGCGCTACGACACCCGGGACCCGTACGCGGTGGTGGCTGCGTTCCGCACCGGGCGCGTCGGCTGGGTCGAGTGGGTGTTCGCCCGCGACCTGCTCGCCGACGGTCTGATCGCGCACGCCGGCGAGGGCGACGTGACGATCCGCCCGGCCCTCGACGCCCCGGAGGTCGTGGCGATCGAGCTGAGCTCGCCGTCGGGCCACGCGGTGTTCGAGGCCTCGGCACAGGAGCTGGCCGACTTCCTTGACCGCACCTACGACGTCGTGGTGCCGGGCAACGAGAACCTGTGGGTCGACGTGGATGAGGCGCTGACCCGGCTGCTGCCCCACGACCTGGGCTGATCTGGGCGAACGCCAACTCGGCTTGGTCTCGTTCCGGCCGGGTGGACCCCCCTTTGATCGTGGTCGTGGGAGTGGTCTAGAGTTCACTGTGCAACGCGGCGGACGGGCCGGAAGATCCCGGACTTTGAAGTCGCAGGCAGGCGGACGTAGCGCAGCTGGTAGCGCATCACCTTGCCAAGGTGAGGGTCGCGGGTTCGAATCCCGTCGTCCGCTCTGGATTCTCTGGCGGTCCAGCCGGCTTCGGTATGGATGCGGAGTCCGGCGGAGTGGCCGAGTGGCTTAGGCAAGGGCCTGCAAAGCCCTGTACGCGGGTTCGATTCCCGCCTCCGCCTCGCGCGATTAGCTCAGTGGGAGAGCGCTACCTTGACACGGTAGAGGTCACTGGTTCAATCCCAGTATCGCGCACCATTGTTTCAGCAGGTCAAAGCCCCTGTCGGTGATCTTCCGGCAGGGGCTTTGATCGTTATAAGCTGTTGAGGCAGCGAAAAGGCAGCATCAGCGCGGAGAAACCGGGACCGGGACCGGGACCGGGACCGGGGCTGTTGGCGGTTCGTCGTCTGGTCGTCACCGAGTGCCCGCAGCACCTGGTCAGTGTGGTCGCCCGGCGTCTGCTGCCGGGACGCATCGAGTCCCGTGGGTTCGGTGCGAGTGAAGGTTCCTCGCTGGGAGCCCGGGGGTGGATTGCCACCAGGGATCTGAAGACATCGTGAAGAAGACATGAACCCGGGTTGGGCATGCTGGTATCTAGGAAGTGAAGCCGACGCTTGGGAGTGCGGACATGATGGCAAACGATCACGGCACGGTGCTCGCCACCATGGTCTTCAACCTGGTAGCCCCGGCGGGTGTGATCGCGCCGGTTGGCGTGGAACTGGGGTACGACAGCCGCAACCCGTACGAGGTCAGCATGAAGCTCAACGTGGGCAAGGCCGGTCAGGTGGATTGGGTGATCGCCCGCGACCTGCTGGCCGACGGGCTGGTCGCCGAGGCGGGCGAAGGCGACGTGCGAATCCGCCCTCGACTGGACGATCCGGGGCTGGTCGTGATCGAGTTGAGCTCGCCGTCAGGGCAGGCCGCCTTCGAAGTGAATGCCGATCAGCTTGCGGAGTTCTTGAACGACACCTACGACGCGGTCGCACCCGGTGACGAACACCGGTGGATGAACGTCGACGAGGCGCTGAGCCGGCTGCTCTCGCACAACCTGTAGTGGCCCGGTTCTCCCGCGCCGCACGCCAGGCGGCCCAGCCGCGGGACCTGGCGGCGCTGAACACCACCTGAAAACTCCGTCACGCTGCGCCTCCGAGCCGGGAATCCGCCCGGCCCGGAGGCGCAGCGCTGTTGCTCGAGTGTTGTGTTGATGTTTTTCTGGGACAGCAGAGCACTTCGTTCGGTTTGTTTCTCGCCGAAAAAGAGTGGTTTTCTGTGTGTTTTGGTTGGTGGCTGTCAAGGGACATGAGGATCTGCCCATAGACGGTCACGAAAGCTGCCCGGTGGTGGCCACGAGATCTGCCCGCTCGTGGCCACCAGATGTGCCCGGGCTGGCTAGTTCAACGCGATCACCCCTTGTCCGTTCATGGCTTGGGAGAGCCGGACGCTGTCGCCGTTGGTCTGGCAGACGTGGGCGTGGTGGAGCAGCCGGTCGACGGTGGCGGTGGCCAGCGTTTTGGGCATGAGCTCGTCGAAGCCGGCCGGGTGCAAATTTGATGAGACCGCGACGGCCCGCTTCTCGTAGGCGGCATCCACCAACCGGTAGAGCCCTTCGGCAGCGTCCGCGCCGACCGGGAGCAGCCCGATGTCGTCGACCATGACGATGTCGGCGCGCAGGATGCGGCCGATGGCCTTGGTGACGGTGTCATCGGCGCGGTGCCGCCGCACCAGCACCCCGAGCGATTCCAGGGTGAACCAGGCGACGTTCAGCCCTGTCTCGACGGCCTGCTGGCCGAGCGCTTCGAGCAGGAAAGTCTTGCCGGTGCCCGAGGGGCCGCAGACCACGAGGTTCTCCCGCCGGTGCACCCATTCCAGGGTGCGCAGCGCCTGTTGGGTGGGTGCCGGGATCGACGATAGCTTCTCATCCCAGGCGTCGAACGTCTTGCCGGTGGGGAACCCGGCCCGAGCGCGGCGGGTGGCCAGCGAGGACCGGTCCCGACCAGCGACCTCCTCGGCCAGCAGCGCTTTGAGCACCTCGGTCGGGTCCCAGCGTTGTGCCTTGGCGGTGGCCAGCACCTCCGGCGCGGCTTTGCGGATGTAGGGCAGCCGCATCCGCTTGAGTAGCCGTTCCAGCTCCGAATCCAGCGGCGGCGCGGTGGGGGCGGTCATGGTTGTCCCCGATCACCGTCGAGCAGGTTGCCGATGCGTTCGCTGATCATCGCCAGGAACAGCGTCACCTTCTCCGGGGCACGGAACCCGCCGAAGAACCGGTCGAAGTCCGCGCGGGTCGCCGGGTCGGAGTGGTCGAGCCAGTCGGCCAGCTCAGCCAGCAGCCAGTGCCACTCGAACAGTTCCCCGGCGGCGACGCCGACGAGCTGGTCAGGGTCGGCGGCGCCGTCGCGACTGCGCATGATCTGGGCGATCTTCGACGGGGAGTTGACGGTGCGCATGGTCAGTTCACCCCCTGCTCGCCGAGCCCGGCCCACCCGGCGGTGCCCTGGGCCAGGCTGTTGCCCTCACCGGCCCGCTGCACGCCTGCGTCACCGGCCGCGGTGACGCCGTGGGTGAGGATGGCGGCCAAGTCACCGTGCCCGAACCGGCCCGCGGTGGCCGCATGCCCCAGCGCCCAGTCCACGGCGGCCCGGCCGTGCAGCGCGGCCAGATCGACCGCCTCGGCCATCTTGACCCGCATCCGATGCGCGCCCGCTGCGGCGGCCTCAACCAGCCACAACCCGGCACCCTCACCCAGCGCGAGGAATTCCGCCTCCGCGACCGTCCTTGCGCGTGGCCTACGGTGTAGCGGACCCTCCGGCTGCGGCGGGAAATGCTCGTCCACCACTTGTGGGTTGCCGGGGGTGGTGCGGACGTGGCGGGCGACCTCGACCGGGCCGTCCACCCTGACGTGCACGATCACCACCTGATCGCCATGGGGCCGCACCCACACCGTCTCGCCGAGCAACTCGTGTGGCACCGAGTACTGGCAGGTGTCGAACGCGATCATCGGGGTGTTGGTCGGCACGGTGCGGGTCACCCCGAACGCCGCCGTGTACGGGTGTTCCGGCAACGGGTGCAGCCGCTGTTGTTCCTCGGCCAGCATCTCGGCCGGCGCACGCCGCGTGATGCGGTGCGGACGGGTGTTGACCTGCTCGCAAAACACCCGGCAGGCCTCTTCGAGTTCGGCGAAGCTGCCGTAGGCGGGCAGCAGGTTCGCGTCGGTGGGCACCAGATCGGCTTTGGCGATCTTGACCGCGTTCTCGCTGCCGCCCTTGCTGGCCGGGTCAGCTGGCACACACGTCGCGAAGGTCAGCCCGTAATGCTTGCCGAACTCCAGTATCTGCTGGTTGCGCACCGCGATCCCGGCCACATGCTCCACGGTGACGGTCTTCTCGTTGTCGGTCAGGGCGTAGGTCGGACAACCACCGAACGCCCGTAGGGCCTGGTCGATCGCGGCCATCACCGACGGCAGCGTCTTGTCCAGCAGCGGCAGCACCACCCGGAACCGGCACCACGCCAGCCACGCGCAAAACAGCTGCGTCGCCGTCCCAGCCACGAGTGGGCCGGTGCCGTAGTCATACTGAAACCACATACCCGGTTCCGGGACCCACGGCCGGTGCACCCGCCGGTGACCAGCCCGCCAGGACCGTTTCACCCGCTCCACCGCCCGACGGGTGGTGCGCTCCGAGCCCGCATAGCCCAGCGGCAGCAACCGCTCATGCACCACATCGGCGCGAACTTTGCCCTTCGACCGCTCGACCCACTCCTCGATCTTCGGCAGGAACGCATCGATCAGCATCGGCCGCGGCTGCGCCCGACCCGGCGTCAACCGGCCCTCCTCACGCGCCGCCACATACTGCGCGACCGTGTGATGCGAACACCCCGCCAACTCCGCCGCAGCGCGACACGAGCCGGTCAAGTCATACGCTTCCAAGATCTCCATGATCTCCTCGTCAGACTTCACGCATCCCTCCTCGGGAACGTGCTCGAACAACACAGACGAGGGCGAGCACACCCGAGGAGGGACCCCACACCCCGAAGGCGCGCGGGTAAATCAACAAGACATGGGCAGATCTCGTGACCGCCAACGAGCAGGTTTCATGACCGCCAGCGGGCAGTTAAATGGCCGTCACTGGGCAGTTTCTCGTGGCCGCCGACAGGTGGCGTGGTTCAGCGAAACGCAGAGTTTTCTTCCGCCGGTTGCGCGACCGGCTGGCAGCTCGCCACGCTGTTTCTACATGCGTCGCTGATTTCGGGACCAGGGGGCGCATGTGCCTGGTGAGGTTTCGGGGACATCGCCAGGAGTCGGGAAAGGGGCGGGTGACCGTTGGGGGTTGCCCGCCCCATCCCGCGCATCGCCGGCCCGGAGGCCCAAGCTGGGATTCCCCGCGCACGCTCGGTTTCTCAGGGTTGGAAGCGGTAGCCCATGCCGGCTTCGGTCAGCAGGTGGCGAGGCGGTCGGGGTTGGTTTCGAGGCAACCCACCCGGCCAGGCCGTGCTCGTGACCGCCAGCGCGGCACCCGCGAGCGCGCCCAGCCGCACGGCGTCGCTGAAGCCTTCCCATGCGAGATCCCCGCGACTGTAAACACGAAGCCGTTCAGGAACATCCAGCCCAACACCGCGGTGCCCAGTGCGCCCGGGGCATTGCGGATCGCGGCGGCGTATCCGCCGACGACGAGGCCGAGCACGACCAACCCGGCCACCGACGCGCCCGACCACCAAGCAGTCACGCCGGCAGCCACCGTCCCGGCCGCTACGACGAAGAAGCCCACTGCCGACGACGTCGCGGGCCCTGCCACGCACCGACGAGCCGGGCCCCAACTCCGGAAACTTCGCATCACCACGTCCCCTGCCTTCGTTCGCAGGCGGTTACCAACCCAGTCAAGCTCGCCGGGAACCCGTGGCCAGGGGTCTTGACGCAATTGCTACGGAAAGCGCCCGAAACTTGACGGGGTGCGCATGTCTCGTGCTCCGAGGGGACTGGCCATGGTCGATTCGTGTCGAGTTCGGCCCGGCCGCGGCCGAGCAGAAGAAACTCCTGCGCTCCTGGGAAGATCTGCCGATCGACCAGGCCGTCGCGAACAGCGTCACCGAGTTCGGCGCGGCCTTCGACACCGGTGAACCGCAGCGGTTCATAACGGAGTTCCTCAACCGCAAGCGTTCTTGAGCCAGCTGTCACGAGCCCTCGGCGAGGTCCCATGCGCGGGTTCGGGCGCGTTGGCCGGCCGCAACCAGGTGCTGCCAGGTTTCCCGGTCGATGCCACGGATCTCGCCGAGCACTCGCAATGCCTCCGGCACCCGGCCGTCGGGCTGGTGCGGGTGGACCGCGATGGCGGCGAGGTCTCCGCGCGCCGTGAACAGCGCTTCCGGGTCGAGCTGGTCGATCGTCAACCGCTCTGGCTCCGATTCGACCGCGCCGCCGGAGCGCGCCGCGAGCAACGCGGCCAGCAGCGGCTCGCGGTCCCGGCCGCGCAGCCTGGTGAGCAGGAACGGGTCGGTGTCCAGCATCGGAGCGAGCACGTAATGCATCGCCGTGGCGTGCGCGCAGGGCTCGATCTTGCTGGTGCAGGCGCACGTCGAGTCGAGCTCGCCGCTTTGTGGGAACAGCGACAGATCCACGTTGCGCAGGGTGTCGTCGACATCCTCCGGTAGTTCGCCTTGCAGCAGGGCGGCGGCATGCCGGAGCTGACCGGCCAGCGCTTCGACGGCGGTTTCCCAGTCGGCGTCGGTGAAAACCGGCAGTGTCAGGACGACATCGTGGACCTGGCTGCGCGCGTGCACCCGGGCACGGATCGTTCCCGGCTCGACGGCCAGGTCCTGCACCGCGCCTCTTCGCGCCAGCGTTCGTCCGTGCGGCAGCCGGGGATTGGGGTAGGTGGCGCCGAGCGACTCCAGCGTGCGCCGCCAGCGCCGCCCCCACCATGTCGCTCCGAAGCCCGTGCCGCTCATGAGTCCTCCGTGGACAGTTCGACCACTTCGCGCAGCGCGTCGTCGGTCAGTTCGGTCAGCCAGGTCTCGCCGCTGCCGATCACCGAGTCGGCCAGGGCTCTCTTCTGCTCCAGCAGATCGGCGATCCGCTCTTCGAGCGTGCCGTGCGTGACCAGCTTGTGGACGTGCACGCGGCGGGACTGGCCGATCCGGTGCGCCCGGTCGGTCGCCTGGTCCTCCACCGCCGGATTCCACCACCGGTCGTAGTGCACGACGTGCGTGGCGCGGGTCAGGTTCAGGCCGGTGCCGCCCGCCTTCAGGCTGATGATCAGCAGCGGTGGGGCCGCGTCGTTGTGCTGGAAGGCGTCCACCATCGCCTGCCGATGTGCCGTGCCGACGCCGCCGTGCAGGAACGGGACCGCGGGCAGGTCCAGCTCGGCGGCCAGGTGTGCGGCGAGCAGCCCGCCCATCACCCGGTACTGGGTGAACACCAGCGCCCGGTCGTCGGCCGCCACCACCTCGGCGAGCATCTCGGTGACGCGGGTGAGCTTCCCGGAGCGGCCGGGCAGCGGCCCGGGTTCGCGGAGGAAGTGCGCGGGATGGTTGCAGATCTGCTTGAGCGCGGTCAGCAGCCTGAGGATGCGTCCGCGCCGCCGGATGCCGCTGCCGAGCCCGTCGTCGAAGGTGTCCCGCACCGTTCTCCGGTACAGGCGGGCCTGCTCATCGGTCAGCGCGCAGGCCACCACCGACTCGACCTTCGGGGGCAGGTCGGTGGCGACCTCGGTTTTGAGGCGGCGCAACAGGAACGGGGCGACGACCGAGCGCAGCCGCCGTGCGGCGTCGTTGTCGTGCCAGCGCTCGATCGGTATCGCGAACCGCTCCTTGAAGCGGGGGAAACGGCCCAGGAGTCCGGGGTTCGCGAAGTGCATGATCGACCACAGCTCGGCGAGGCGGTTCTCCACCGGGGTGCCGGTCAACGCTACCCGGGCTCCGGCGCGCAGCCGGCCTGCGGCCTGCGCGGTCTGCCCGGCCTGATTCTTGATCTGCTGCGCCTCGTCCAGCACCACGACGTCCCAGTCCACTTCGGACAATAGAGTGGCATCGGCGCGCAGCAGCGGGTAGGTGGTGATCACGACCGAGCCGGGGGTGAACGCGCCGGCCGTGGTGGGGCGCCGGGGGCCGTGGTGCCGGACCACCTGCAGCTTCGGGGCGAACCGGTGGAGTTCGCGCTGCCAGTTGTCCACCACCGAGGTCGGGCAAACCACCAACTGCGGGCGGGCACCGGTTCGGGCCGCCAGCAGCGTGATGGTCTGCAGCGTCTTGCCGAGGCCCATGTCGTCGGCGAGGACCGCGCCGAAACCCAGCTCCGCCATGTCCTGCAGCCAGGCCGCGCCGCGATGCTGGTAGTCGCGGAGGGTCGCCTCGATGCCGACCAGCTGCGGCTCCCGCGCGGGCTTGCCGAGCCGCTCCACCAGCATCCGCAGCCGTCCGCCGGCCGACACCTCGACCTCGCCGAGCTCGGTTGACCGACGTCCTTCCAGCACCGCCGCCAGCGCCTCGGACTCCGACAGCGACTGCGTCTTCCCGAGCACGGCGCGGACGTTCTTCGCCTCGGTCAGGTCGATGCGCACCCACCGGCCGTGCCAGCGGACCAGCGGCCGGCCCGATGCGATCAGCTCGTCGAGCTCGTCCGCGCTCAACGCATGGTCACCGATCGCGGCCTCCCAGCGGAACTGGGCGGAATCCAGGGACCGCAGCCGGGCCCGCAGGCGGCCCACCCCGGTGAGGTCCGTCGGCACGTCGACCGCGATGCCCGCCGCGGTCAGCGCCGGTTCGCCGGTGGACAGGAACTCCGCCGCCTGCGCGACGTCCAGCCGGGCCTCGGTCGGTTGCCGTTCCGACAGCGCCGCGTCCAGCGGCGGGAAGATGCGGGCTGCCTCGGCCAGCCCACGCACCAGCGAATCCTGCGGTGCGCCGATGGAACAGCCCGGCAACTGGAGGGTCGCGCTGCCCGCGGACCAAGCACGCTCGGCGGGCACCGCCACCTTCGGGTCGGCCGCGGCGTGGAGGTGGAAGCTCAGCGCCCACGGCGTTTCGCCATCGGCGGGGACTTCCAGGCGCAGCCGGAGCCGACCGCCGAGCGGACCGGCCGGGCCCGCCGGCAGCGGGCGGGCCCATTCCTGGAGCTCGGCCCTGACCTGCTCGTCGAGACGCACGGTCGCGTCGGGGCCGGTCAGCGCGGTGACCCACGTCCCGCCCCAGGAGCCGTTGCCGGCGATGGCAGTGCCTCGCGCGCACACATCCGCGACGGCGTCGCCGAAGGCGGCGAGCAACGCCGGTGCGGTCCAAAGTCCGTCGTCGCGGCGTAGCGCGTGTGCGGCCGGTGGCATGGCCTCGGCTAGCGCGGCAAGCCGGCCGTCGTGGAGGTTCGCCAGCCGCCAGCGTGCGACGTCGTCGCGCACCTCGGGCACCAGATGTCCGGCGGCGACGTGCTCCAGGGCCAGTTTCGTGGCAACGCTCCAGGCGATCAGTGAGTCGCCGGGTCGGCGCCAGCCCAGCCACCGATCCGGCGTCGGCAGGGCCGCGAGGGGAGCGAGCGCGTCGCCGATCGGGACCAGTACGGCGGGCACGTCGGCCGCCGCGACCTTGCGCCCGGCTTTCCGGACGGTCGGCAGTTCTCCTTGCGCCCCAAGCGGAAACCCGAGGTCGCTCGCCGCTGCGGGCGGGTCGTCGGTGCCCCACAGGGCCAGGTGCCCGGCGGACGGCAACGGGCCGTCCGGGTGGAAGGTCGCCTGGAGCCGGGTCGGGATACCGGATCGTCTGGTGCGTGCCGGAGCCGTAATGGTGTCCTCCGTTCAGGCCGGTCGATGGGCGCAGTTGTCCCCGACCGCGATGTCACGATTTCCCCGCTGCCGGCAAACGGTACACAAAAATCATTGTGCTGCCCAGAAATCCAGTTCAGCGCGCTATTTGACAACTCGCCGATCCTGTTGCCGCGACCGACTTGACAAATCACCTCCGATGCCTTCCAAGGGTGTCGCTGACCTGCGGTTCCGTCTCGCCCTGGCGTGTCGTGGATTCCCTTTTGAGGGCGTTAACGCTCGTTTTCGACAATTTTGGCGGACTGGTGATTACGGATCCGATTGGCTGGTGAACGGCCGTGAGTACTTTTCGGCGCTATAGCACCGAAAAGTACTCACGGCACTTGATCGTGAGCGGCGCGAGTCGTGCTCGCTGGAAGCGGACGATCTGTGGGCCGTCGCCGACGGGTTCGGACTACCCGAAAAAAATTCGAGCAATGCCAACGAGGTTCCCCGCGGTTCGTCCTCGGGGGTCGAGCCGGGCCACCACCTCGCGGGTGTCCTCGAAGCTCACGCTGCCCGTTCAGGCCTCGGGCTGGGGTCTCCGGGAGTTGGACTCGTTAAGTAAGAGTCTAGGCCGCCAGGGTCTGGGCCCGGTATTGCACCGGGCTCAGAACCTCACAGTGTGAGTGGCCCCGGCTGGTGTTGAACCAGGTGATGTAGTCGTCCAGCGTGGTCGTGAAGCCTCGAGGTTGAGGTAGCGGGTGTGGTGGAACATTGCCACCTTGAGGTGTCCGAAGAAGCTTTCGATCACGGCGACGATAGGTCGAACTCACAGGCGAGGTCGAGCTTCGTCTCACCAGCCAGGAACCGTTGCACCACCTCGAGTTTGAACTCGAAGGAGAACGATCGCTTCGACGTTTCCTCACCAGTGCCGCACCCCCGCGCACCCGCCACAGGTCATACAACCGGCCAACCGCCCAGACAGACACACCAAGCCTGGTCGCGACCGACCTCCTCGCCCAACCGTCATCGAACAACTTTATCGCCGCGGCACGCTGCTCCACGGTCAACGAACTTGGCCCTGCCATGCAACTGTTCCCGAAGGTCAGAACTGAATTTCTCAGTCCAACTTCCGGGAAGCAGTTCAGCCTTCCGGGGCGCCCGGGTCAGTTCTGGGACAGCAGCGAGCGCAGGAAGAAGACGAGGTTGGCCGGGCGCTCGGCGAGGCGACGCATGAAGTAGCCGTACCACTCGTCGCCGTAGGCCACGTAAACCCGCAGCTTGTTGCCTTCGGACGCGATCCGCTTCTGCTCCTCGGCCCGGATGCCGTACAGCATCTGGAACTCGTAGCTGTCCGCGCTGCGCCCGGACCGCGCGGCCAGGTCGGCGGCAATCGCCACCATTCGCGGGTCGTGGCTGGCCACCATCGGGTAGCCGTCGCCCTCCATAAGGATCTTCAGGCAGCGGACGTAGGAGCGGTCCACCCCGGCCTTGTCCTGGTAGGCGACGGAAGCCGGCTCGGAGTACGCGCCCTTGCACAGCCGCACCCGGGAGCCCTCGCCCGCCAGGTCGCGGCAGTCCTGCTCGGTGCGATGCAGGTAGGCCTGCAGCACCGCGCCGACCCACGGGAAGTCGACCCGCAGGTCGCGGAGGATGCCCAGCGTCGAGTCCGTGGTGGTGTGGTCCTCCATGTCGAGGGTCACCGTGGTCCCGGCGGCGGCCGCGGCCTCGCAGATCAGGCGGGCGTTGTCCAGGGCGATCTTCTCGCCGTCGGCGGGCAGGAACTGCCCGACCGCGGAGAGCTTCACCGAGACCTCGGCCCGGTCGGCCAGGCCCTCGGCTGAGAGCACCTGCAGCATCTGCTGGTAGGCGCGAACGGTGTCGGAGGCCTGCTGCGCAGCGAGGGTGTCCTCGCCGAGGTGGTCGAGCGTGACGTACATGTTCTGGTCACGCAGGGCTCGGGTAGCCCGGACCGCGTCCTCGGGCGTGGTGCCGGCGACGAACCGCGCTACGACCGGCTTGGTCAGCGGGTTGGCCTCCACGAGTCGGCGCACGCCCCGGGAACGGGCCGCGGCCAGCAGGGTGCTGCGCAGCATCGTCGGTCTCCTTCTTCGCAGCTGTGCTCGGTGTTCGGGAATCTCCTGCCTTCCGCGTTGGCTGCAATCGAAGTTGGCTGCAATCGAAGTTGGCTGCAGTCGAAATTGCGTGCCGCGGTTCGCCGGAGGCGCACCGGCGAAGGGTCCGGAGTGAATCGTGTTCCGGCCAGTCCTCAGCCCATGTGCGGGTAGCCGATGTGGGTGGGGGCGTCCCAGGTTTCCTTGATGGCCCGGGGGCTGGTCCAGCGCTGGATGTTCAGCAGCGAACCGGCCTTGTCGTTGGTGCCGGAGCCGCGGCTGCCGCCGAAGGGCTGGCGGGACACGATGGATCCGGTGGGCTTGTCGTTGACGTAGAAGTTGCCGGCCGCACCGCGCAGCTTCTGGTGCGCCAGCCCGATGGCGCTGCGGTCGGTGGCGAACACCGCACCTGTGAGCGCGTAGGGGCTGGAGGCGTCGACGACGTCGAGGATGTCGGAGTACTTGGCGTCGTCGTAGACGTGCACGGCGATGATCGGCCCGAAATACTCGGTGGTGAACACCTCGTCGCCGGGATCGTCGCAGACCAGCACGGTGGGCTCGACGAAGTAGCCGGTGGCGTCGTCGTAGCCGCCGCCGACGAGTACCTCGATGGAGTCGGTCTTGGCCGCTCGGTCCAGCGCTGCCTTGTGCTTGGCGAAGGCGCGGCGGTCGATGACGGCGCCGCCGAAGTGGGAGAAGTCGGTGACGTCGCCGTAGTGGATGGTGCTGGTCAGCTCCGCCAGCTCATCGCGCAGCCCGCCCTCCCAGATGGAGCGCGGCACGTAGGCGCGGGAGGCGGCGGAGCACTTCTGGCCCTGGTACTCGAACGCGCCCCGGGCGAACGCCGCCGCCAGCGGGGTGGGGTTGGCCGAGGGATGGACGACGATGAAGTCCTTGCCGCCGGTCTCGCCGACGATGCGCGGATAGGAGCGGTAGGCGTCGAGGTTGTCGCCGATGATCCGCCACAGCTTCTTGAAGGTGGCGGTGGAGCCGGTGAAGTGCAGGCCGGCGAAGCCGGGGTCGGTCAGCGCGACCTCGCTGACGGCCTGGCCGTCGCCGGTGACCAGGTTGATCACCCCGGGCGGCAGGCCGGCGGCCTCGAACAGGCGCATGGTGAAGTGCGCGGCGAACTGCTGCGAGGGCGTCGGCTTCCACACCACGGTGTTGCCCATCAGCGCCGGGGCGGTGGGCAGGTTGCCGGCGATGGCGGTGAAGTTGAACGGCGTGATCGCGGTGACGAACCCGTCCAGGGGGCGGTAGTCCATGCGGTTCCACTCGCCGGGCACCGACCGCGGCTGTTCGGCGATGATCCGCCGGGCGTAGTGGACGTTGAACCGCAGGAAGTCGATGAATTCGCACGCGGCGTCGATCTCGGCCTGTTGCGCCGACTTGGACTGGCCCAGGATGGTGGCGGCGTTGATGGTGTCCCGCCACGGCCCCGCCAACAGGTCCGCGGCGCGCAGCAGTACCGCGGCGCGCTCGTCGAACGACGTCGCGGCCCAGGCGGGGGCGGCGTCCTTGGCGGCCTGCACGGCGTCGGCGACATCCTGGGTGGTGGCCTGCGCGGCGGTGCCCAGCACGTGCTGGTGGTCATGCGGCTGAACGACGTCGAAGCGCTCGCCGCCGCCGAGCCGCTGCACGCCACCGATGGTCTGGGTCAGGTCGATGCGCTCGGACTCCAGCTCCGCGACCCGCTTCTGCAGCGACTCCCGCTCCGGCGAGCCGGGCGCATAGCCCTTGACCGGCTCGTTGTAAGGCACCGGTACCGAAGTGATGGCGTCCATGGCCAATTTCGCCTCCTTGCGGGAAGTCGCTGTCGGGGAAAGGGTCTCTCACTTGGGAGGTTAAGGTTTCGTTAGCGCCCCGGGCTTGTCCGTTCGGCTATCGTTGACATTGTTGGATTGTTCGGTTGGACAAGTGGGGTCCTTGGGTTGCACGAGGTCGAAGTTGACGCCGTGGGCGTTGCCGTGGTGGGCGTGCCGTTGCGCCAACTCCTGATCGCAGTGGGGGAACCGCTGGTCGACGTGCTCGCGGCGCCGCGCGGCTTCGACGTCGAGGTGCGCGACGTCGTAATTGTCGACCCGGAGGAGGAGTCCGGCAGCGGTCGCAGCGGCCATTTCGTGCTGGTCATCGGCGCGCGGGGCAGGGCGGCCGCCCGGCTGGTGCGCGCCGCGGCCCGCGACGGGGCGGCTGCCGTGGCGGTGAAGGTCGATTCCGAAACCGACGCGCGGGCCCTGCGCGACACCGCGATCGACTGCCGGATCGCGCTGCTCGGCGTGCGGCCCGAGGTCCGCTGGGAGCAGCTGGAGTCCTTCGCGCGTTCGGCCGTCGATAACGCCCGGCTGACCACCGACGCGGACCTGGGCGAGGCGCTGGGCGACCTGTTCTCGCTGGCCCAAACGGTGGCGGCGATGACCGACGGCATCGTCGCGATCGAGGACACCGCGAGCCGCGTGCTGGCGTATTCGCGCTCCGACGACGAGGTCGACGAGCTGCGCCGCCTGTCGATCCTGGGGCGGCAGGGGCCGGAGCCGTACCTGGCGATGCTCCGGGAATGGGGCGTTTACCAGCGGTTGCGCGCCGGTGAGGACGTCGTGCGCATCGACGAGCGGCCGGACCTGGGCATCCGCCGCCGGATGGCGGTCGGCATCCACGCGGGCGCCCAACCGCTGGGCACGATCTGGGTGCAGGAGGGCAAGCGGCCGCTGTCCGAGCATTCCGAGCGGGCGCTGCTGGGCGCGGCGCGCGTGGCGGCGCTGCAGCTGATCCGGCAGCGCACCGAGGCCACGGCCGGGCCACGGTTCCGGGAGAACCTGCTGACGGGTCTGCTGGACGGCCTCATCGACGCCCAGTCGGTGGCCGGCAACATCGGTGCGGATCCGGCGAAGCCGGCGGTGGTCGTGGTGTTCACGCTGCGCCCGTCGGACGCCAGCGCGGACCGCTCCGAACTGGAGTTGCAGCGGTCCGAGATGACCGGCCTGATCTCGGTGCACGCCTCGGCCTACCGGCGCAGCGCGCTGGTCACCACGATCGGTTCACGGGTGTACGTGCTGCTGCCGGACCTGCCGGAACGCTCGGCGGTGGCGTCCGCGCTGGGCCTGACCAGGGAGATCGTGGCGGCGGCCAAGCAGCACCTGCGGGCGCGGGTGCAGGTGGGCGTCGGATCGGCGGTCCGGACGCTGGACGAGGTGGCGGAGTCGCGCACCGAGGCGGACCGGGTCCTCGACGCGATGACCCACGACCTGCACGCGGAGATCGCCACCATCTCGGATGTGCGGGCGCAGGTGGTGATCAGCGAGATCCTGACGGTGCTGCATAGCAACGAGCAGTTCCGCGACTCCCGCCTGGCGGCTCTGCACGAGCACGACGGTGAGCACGGAACCGACCTGGCTCGCTCGCTGCTGGCGTACCTGGAGGCGTTCGGCGACGTCCGCGCGGCCAGCGACGGCTTGCACGTCCACCCGAACACCCTCCGCTACCGGGTCCGCCGGGCCGGTGAGATCACGGGCATCGACTTCGCCAACCCGACAGAACGCCTGAGCGCCCACCTGCAACTACTGCTCGCCCGCCGGACCGCCCGCCGCTGACGGCCGCTCGACGGCGTCCTCGCGGATGCTCGCCACCAGCAAGGCGAAGTCGTCGTAGGGCGCCGGATCAGCACCGTCGCCGGGCCACCAGCCGTACGCGGTCAGTCGTGAGTGCGCAAGCGGGCTCCCACCCGTTTATGCACTCACGACCTGACCGGGGCCACAGGAAGGCGAGGACTGAGGTCATGACGATCAGCACCAGCAGCACCACCAAGGCCACCTTGTCCGCGCGGATGCGTGCCAGCCCCCGAGCTCGGGCCCGCTCCCTGCGCTGGTGTTCCTGGTCGGCGAGGTGCAGTCGTGCGTTGCGCGGATTGAACGAACTGAACATGAACCCGTTGCCGTATCATCGCCGGACCTCCAGATCCACCGCCGATCTCATGATCGTACCGGCGGCAAACGCGGTGACCTGGGCTTTTCGTTGCGCTATCTGGGGGTCGGCATCCGGCGTCAGAGCTTGCGGAGGCGGACCCGGTTGATCGAGTGGTCGATGTCCTTGCGCAGCACCAGGGTTGCGCGGGGGCGGGTCGGGAGGATGTTTTCCACCAGGTTCGGTTCGTTGATCGTGCGCCACAGGTGCTCGGCCTCGGCGCGCGCCTCGTCGTCGGAGAGCTCGGCGAAGTGGTGGAAGTGCGAGTTCGGGTTCGCGAACGCCGTGCTGCGCAGCGTCAGGAAGCGGTCGGTGTACCAGCGGGCGATGTGGTCGGTGTGCGCGTCGACGTAGATCGAGAAGTCGAACAGGTCCGACACGGCCAGGCTCGGCGCGGGCTGCAGCACGTTAAGCCCTTCGATGATCAAGATGTCCGGCTTGCGGACCACGTGCTGCTCGCCGGGCAGGATGTCGTAGGCGACGTGCGAGTAGACCGGCGCGGCCACCTCCGGCGCCCCGGACTTCACCTCAGTGACGAAGCGCAGCAGTGCCCGCCGGTCGTAGCTCTCGGGGAAGCCCTTGCGGTGCATCAGGCCGCGGCGCACCAGCTCGGCCTTCGGGTACAGGAAGCCGTCGGTGGTGACCAGGTCGACCCGCGGGTGGTAGGGCCAGCGGGCCAGCAGCGTGCGCAGGATCCGCGCGGTGGTCGACTTGCCGACCGCGACGCTGCCCGCGATGCCGATCACGAACGGCACCTTCGTGCCGCGGGTCTCCTCGCCCAGGAACGTCGTGGTGGTCTCGTGCAGCCGCTGGCGGGCGGCCACCTGGAGGCTGATCAGCCGCGACAGCGGCAGGTAGACGTCGGCGACTTCGGCGAGGTCAACCGGCTCGCCGAGCCCGCGCAGGGCGACGAGCTCGTCCTCGGTCAGCGGCAGGGGAAGGGAGTCGCGTAGTTCCCGCCACTGCGCGCGGTGCAACTCGACATACGGGCTCAGTTCGCGAACGCGCGTCACAGGCACCCCTCGGCATTGAGGCCCGGTAGGAACTCAGACGCCCCCGGGAGATTTCCGGCGGCGCTGGGAAAAACCCTAGGACGCCGATGCCGTGCGACGCTGTGACCCAGTGCACGCTGAGACGCAGCGAACACCCTTGATCGATCGCGAGGTCTTCCGCTTCGCGGACACCAAATTCCATTTCCAGCAATTTCAATGGAAATCGGACCTTCGATTTCCATTGAAATCGCACTACCGGAACGCCGGAACGCCGGAACGCCGGAACGCCGGAACGCCGGAACGCCGGAACGCCGGAACGTCGGGACGCCGGGACGCCGGGACGTAGGAACGACGTCGGAACGCCGGAACGCCGGACGTCGTAGGGGGACGACGTCCGGCGTTCCGAGTTCCGGGTTCCCGGTCCTCCGACCGGGGTCAACGGCTCACTTCTGGGGGTCGGTGGACGAGAGCTCGTTGAGCTTCGACTTCCGGTAGCCGTAGGCGAAGTAGATCACCAGGCCGATGGCGAACCAGACGGCGAACCGCAACCACGTCACCGGGTCGAGGAAGGTGACCAGCCAGATCGAGAACACGATCCCGATGACCGGCACGATCGGCATGCCGGGGCACTTGAACGCGCGCGGCAGCTCCGGCCGCTTGTAGCGGAGGACGATGACCGCGGCGCACACGATCACGAACGCCAGCAGGATTCCGATGTTGGTCAGCTCCGCGGCCTCGCCGATCGGCAGCAGACCCGCGATCAGCGCCGAGGCGATGCCGATGAGCCAGGTGAAGCGGCTCGGCACCTTGCGCACCGGGTGGGTCTTGGAGAACCACTTCGGCAGCAGGCCGTCCCGGCTCATCGCGAAGCCCACCCGGGTCACACCGAGCATGAAGGTGAACAGCACGGTGAGGATGCCCAGGATGGCGCCGACGGCGATGACCGCGCCCAGCACCGGCAGACCGACGTCGGCGAAGGCCGTGGCGAACGCGCTCTCGGCGCTGATCTGCTGGTACGGGATCATGCCGGTCAGCACCAGGCAGGCCAGCACGTAGAGCACCATCGAGATGGCCAGCGAGTACATGATCGCCTTCGGCATGTGCCGCTGGGCGTCCTTGGACTCCTCCGCCGCCGTGCTCATCGCGTCGTAGCCGAACACCGCGAAGAACACCGTTGCCGCGCCGGCGAACGCGCCGCTGATGCCGAAGGGGAAGAACGGGTTGTAGTTGCCGGTGTTGATGTGGAACGCGCCGACGACGATCACGACCAGCACCACGGCGACCTTCAGGTACACCAGCAGCGTCTCGAAGCGCGCCGCGCTCTTCATGCCCTGGTTGAGGATGAAGGCGATCAGCAGGCACAGCAGCGCCGCGAACAGGTTGATCTTGTAGCTACCCGCTGGGGCGGCGCCGTCCTCGGTGCCCGGCGCACCCATCATCCACAGCGGCAGATCGATGTGCAGGAAGCCGAGCAACTCGTTGAAGTAACCCGAGATGCCGATGGCGACCACCGCGACGATCGCGGTGTACTCCAGCAGCAAGTCCCAGCCGATCAGCCAGCCGACGACCTCGCCGAGCACCGCGTATCCGTAGGTGTAGGCCGAACCGGCCTTGGGGATCATGCCCGCGAACTCCGCGTAGGAGAACGCCGCGGCCGCGCTGGCGATACCCGCGATCAGGAAGGAGATCAACACCGCGGGTCCGGCTTTTTCGTTGGCGACGGCGCCGGCCAGGGAGAAGATGCCGGCGCCGATGATGCCGCCGACGCCGATCGCGGTGAGCTGCCACAGGCCCAGCGAGCGCTTGAGCCCGGTCTCTCCGTCGTCCTCGACGATCGAGTCGATCGGCTTGCGGCGGAATATCCCCCGCCCTGGGGTCAGGCTTGGTGTGGTCACGGATTCTCCCGAATGCGTTCGTCCTGCGCGAAAGGGTACGTACATCGCGTGATCCGGCCCGGTGGACGTCCCGCGCAACGTCGTCCGTGTCCTGCATCACCGAAGGGATTGCACGTCGCGGCGAAACCTACGCGCCGCCGACGCGTCACTTGGTTGTGGGGTCGGATGAGAGTTTCGAGCCTCGTTTGGTCGAGCGGACAAACGGCCGGTGGTCGGCCCGCGGGGCGGAGGCGACGAAGATCGAGAACTTCGCGTCGGTGGCGCGCCCGGCCTCGGTGCTGGTGAAGCGGGAGCTGGCGGCCGCGTTGCGGGGCACCCGGAGTACCGGCTGATCTCGGTGGGGCCGACCAAGGTGCAGGGCTTCCGCGGCCTGCGCGCCTGGGCGCTGCGCCGTTCGTGGTGAAGTCGCATCGTCGGCCATGAGTCTTTCGGGTTGCTGTTGCCGCCCAGAAGGCTCACGGTCGGCGTGCGGCACCGGCCCGGTGCCGATGTGACCGAAATCCCGCTGCATTTGCATGCGGCAAGCAAGAATCTTTGATAGCGCACCGGTTCTACGTCGATCACCTGGCGTTTTGCGATCCTCGACGACCGTCGCCGACGGTCCTGCCTGGTTGATTTACCCCTTTCACCCGCGTTGCGGCCACGTTCGGTCCACGTAAAACGGGATGCCTGGGGGCTGGACCAGCAATAGAGTCGAGGCATGGCCGATCGGGGAACAGTCGTGGCAGAAAGCCATTCCGACGAAGTATCCGCTCTGGTGGTGCAGTACGGCCGGTTGCCGGCCGGCGCGCCAGTGCGCCTAGCCAAACCGACCTCGAACCTCTTCCGCTTCCGCGCGCCGTCGCAGGGGCCGGGACTGGACGTCGGGCGGTTCAACCGGGTGCTGGAGTTGGATTCCGCCGGCCGCACCGCGCAGGTGCAGGGCATGGCGACCTACGAGAGCATCGTCGACGCGCTGCTGCCGTCCGGGCACATCCCGCTGGTGGTGCCCCAGCTCAAGACGATCACGCTCGGCGGTGCGGTCGCCGGGCTGGGCATCGAATCCACCTCCTTCCGCAGCGGTCTCCCGCATGAATCCGTGCGGGAAATGGAGATCCTCACCGGCGCCGGTGAGGTGGTCCGGGCCCGGCCGGACAACGAGCACGCCGACCTCTTCCGGGGATTTCCGAACTCCTACGGCACGCTGGGCTATGCGCTGCGGCTGGAGATAGAGCTGGAGCAGGTCAAGCCGTACGTCCGGTTGCGGCACGTGCGCTTCGGCTCGGCGCGGGAATGCGCCACGGCGATCGCCGACATCTGCCGCGACCGCAGCTTCGACGGGGAGCCGGTCGACTTCCTCGACGGCACCGTGTTCAGCCCACGCGAGCAGTATCTGACGCTGGGGTCCTATGTGGACAAGGCGCCGTTCACCAGCGACTACACCGGGCAGCAGGTCTATTACCGGTCCATCCAGCAGCGGCAGGTCGACTACCTGGGCATCCACGACTACCTGTGGCGCTGGGACACCGACTGGTTCTGGTGCTCCCGAGCGCTCGGCGCGCAGCACCCGCTGGTCCGCCGCTTCTGGCCGCAGCAGTACCGCCGCTCCGACGTCTACCGCCGGATCGTGGCCTGGGACCGCCGCCACTCGGTCACCGACCGGATCGCGGTGCTGCGCGGCAAGGGCCTCAACGAGCCGGTGATCCAGGACGTGGAGATCCCGGTGGTCCGGCTGCCGGAGTTCCTGGAGTTCTTCCACCGCGACATCGGGATCTCCCCGGTCTGGCTGTGCCCGGTGCAACTGCGCGACCGCGAGGGCTGGCCGCTGTACCCGATGGACCCGGACACGCTGTACGTCAACGTCGGTTTCTGGGCCACGGTGCCGCTGAAGCCGGGCGAGGCGCCGGGGCGGCACAACCGGGCTATCGAGCGCGCGGTGACCGAACTCGGCGGGCACAAGTCGCTGTACTCCAACTCCTACTTCGAGGAAGCGGAGTTCTGGCAGCTCTACAACCGCCCCGCCTACCAGCAGTTGAAGGAGAGGTACGACCCGAAGGACCGGCTTCCCGGGCTATACGAGAAATGCGTGGGGGAAAGATGATTTCTACGCAGCTTGAGTCATGGTCACGTCGTTTTTGGCAGGCCGGGCACATCGCTCGAATGCCCTTCGGGCATAAAAGCAAATCCCACGCGGCCCTCGAACTGAGCGGCAGGAAGGAGATCCGCTGATGGGCTGGGCAGAGGCGTTCACGCGCATCCTCGGAAGCGACGTCTCGGTAGAGGTCCGCGCGTTCGACGGCAGTCGCGCCGGACGTGCCGGGGCGGATGTGTGCGTGGAAATCCGTTCGCCGCTCGCACTTTCGCATCTCGCCGCCGCGCCGGGCGAGCTCGGCCTGGCGCGCGCCTACGTCACCGGGGCGATCGAGGTGCACGGCGACATGTACACCGCGCTGACCGCGTTCCCCAGCGTGGCGCTCAACGACATCTCGCCGAGCCTGCGGCGCGAACTGGCGGTGAAGCTGGCCGGGTACCGGTTGTGGTGGCCGGTGCGACCGCCGGCGGTGGAACACCGCCCGCGCGGCTGGCGGCACTCGAAGCGCCGCGACAGCAAGTCGGTCTCGTACCACTACGACGTGTCCAACCGGTTCTACGAGTGGGTGCTGGGTCCGTCGATGGCCTACACCTGCGCGGTGTACCCCGAGGCGACGTCCACTTTGGAGGAGGCGCAGTTCACCAAGCACGATCTGGTGGCGCGCAAGCTCGGACTGCAGGAAGGCATGCGGCTGCTGGACGTCGGCTGCGGCTGGGGCGGCATGGTGATGCATGCGGCCGAGCACTACGGGGTGCGGGCGCTCGGCGTGACGCTGTCCCGGCAGCAGGCGCAGTGGGCGCAGAAGACCATCGCCGAACGCGGGCTGGCCGACCTCGCCGAGATCCGCCACCTGGACTACCGCGACGTCACCGAGACCGGATTCGACGCGGTCAGCTCGATCGGGCTCACCGAGCACATCGGCCTGGCGCAGCTGCCGGGCTACTTCTCGTTCCTGGCGGGCAAGCTGCGCCCCGGTGGTCGGCTGCTCAACCACTGCATCACCCGGCCGGACGGCAGCCACGGGTCGCGGCCGGGCAAGTTCATCGCCCGCTACGTCTTCCCGGACGGCGAGCTGGAGCCGGTGGGCACGCTCGTGTCGGCGATGAACGACAACGGCTTCGAGGTGCGGCACGACGAGAACCTGCGGGAGCACTACGCGCTGACGCTGGCCGGTTGGTGCCGGAACCTGGAGGAGCACTGGGACGAGGCGGTCGTCGAGGTCGGCTTCGACCGGGCGCGCGTGTGGCGGCTCTACATGGCGGCCTGCCAGCTGGGTTTCGAGCGCAACATGGTCCAACTGCACCAGGTCCTCGGCGTCCGCCTGGACGGCACCGACGCCCACTACCCGCTACGTCCGACCTGGTAACCGCTCCATGCCGGTCATCCATGCAGTGCCCGTGAGGACATGGGGAAGGACGGACTTCGCATCCGCGATGAGTTCTGCCGCGGCGGCCGGTCTACCTGTCTGCGGCCAGCATGATGGCGACGAGACGGGAGACGGGCATGTACGAGATCAAGCAGAAGATCATCACCAACCTCTGGTTCGACACCGCGGCCGAGGAGGCCGCGCGGTACTACGCCGGCATCTTTGACGACTCGCGCGTCGTGCACGTGCAGCGCTACGGCGAGGCGGGGCCGGGCGAGCCGGGAACGGTCATGACCGTGCTGTTCGAGCTGGCCGGGCAGCAGTTCGTGGGCATCAACGGCGGGCCGCATTTCAAGTTCACCGAGGCCATCTCGCTGGAGGTCCTGTGCGACTCGCAGCACGAGGTGGACCGGCTGTGGCAGCAGCTCGGCGAGGGCGGCGAGCCCGGCCCCTGCGGCTGGCTGAAGGACAAGTACGGCCTGTCCTGGCAGATCGTCCCGCGCCGTCTGTACGAACTGATCACCGCTGCGGACGAGGCCAAGGCCCAGCGAGCGATGAAGGCGATGCTGAGCATGGGCAAGCTCGACATCGCCACCCTTGAAGCAGCAGCCGAAGGCTGAGCGCCCCCAGCGTCGGCGACGGGTGACGGCGATCTGCGCGTTCTTCCCCGGGCTGGTGTTCGGTGCTGGCAAACTGCCGCTGGCAGCGAACGCGGGGCGAGGGGTGAGCGAGATTTCCAGGGAAGTGCGCGACTTCAGCGATATCGACCTGCTCCGACGCCGCTGCGACTTCGGCGCGGCGCAGCAGGCCGCCGATTCGGCCCTCGCCCGGGGCGACAGCGCCGAACTGCGCATCCTGCGAGGCAGGGTGGCGTTGGGCCGGATCGCCATCCGAACCGCGCTGGAGGAGTTCGAGCGCGCGCTCGAACTCGACCCGGCATCCGAACGCGCGCACGCGTGGCGCATCGCCGCGTTGGAGCGCAGCTACCGCTATGCCGAGGCGCTGGAGTTCGCCGAGTCCGCGCTTGAGCGGTTCCCGGAAGGCGTGTTCGTCCGCGTGGCGATCGGGCGCCTGCTCATCGAGATGCAACGGCCCGACGATGCGACGCGCCACCTGGAGAAAGCGCTCGCGATCGCCCCGGATGACGTCAATGCCATCGAATGGCGATGCTTCGCGCTGCACGCGGCCGGCGACCTGGACGCCGCCGTTGCCACCTCGCGCGAAGCGCTGCGCCGATTCCCGGACGAGGCAGATCTCGTGGACCTGCTGGCCTTCCTAGAGGTCGAGGAGCTCCGCTACGAGGCGGCGTTGCGCACCGTGGACCGCGCGCTCGAACTGGACCCGTGGCACGAGCTCGCCCATGAACGCAAGATCTTCCTCTTGCGGCTGCTGGACAGGTTCGAGCAAGCCGAGCAGGCGGCCTCCGAGGCGCTCACCCGGCTGCCGCATTCCCCGGATCTGGTCTGCGAGCACGCACTGGTCGCCAGTCGGCGAGGCCAGGACGAGCTGGCCGTCGAGCGCATCGGGCGGGCCGCCGCAGCGGACCCGGACAACCCGTTCCTCGCCGACTGGTACGCGACGTTGCTCCGGGACGCGAAGCGGCCCGAAGACGCCGAAACCGTGCTTGACGCGGCCCTGGCCGCGAACCCGGAATCTCCCCGGCTGCTGCTCGAGCAGGTGTGGCTGCGCGACGCCCAGGGCCGCCTCGACGAGGCGATCGAGCTGGCGCGGACCGCAGCGCGGATTGATCAGTACCTGCCACGAGCCCGCAGCATGGAGGTCATCCTGCTGCGCAGCGCAGGTCGGCCGGAAGACGCCGGGAAAGCGGCCAGGGAAGCGCTGCGGCAGTTCCCCACCCACCGACCGCTGCGGCTCGGGTTGGTCAACTCGCTCAACGCCCAGGGCCGGACCGATGAGGCGTTGCAGGAGTGCGTCCGCTTCCTGGACGACGACCCGTACGACATCGACCTGATCCTCGCCAGGTGCAACCTGCTCAACGGGTTGTACCGCTACGACGAAGAGCTGGCGGCGGCGCACGAAGCACAGCGCCGGTTCCCGGACGTACCGGCGCTGCGCTACCTGTTAGGGCGAATCCACCGGGCCCGGGCGGACTACGACGCCGCACTTCCGTGGGTGGAACGCACCCTGGACGTGGCGCCGGGCCACGTCGGGGCGTTGGAGTCCAAGGCCATCGTCCTCCGCCTGACCAGCCGGTTCGACCGAGCCGAACAGGCCGCCCGGGAGGGGCTGCGCGAAGCCCCGCTCGCCCCCGAACTGCATGAGGAACTCTCCCTGGCGCTGTCTTGCCAGGGCCGGTACGACGCTGCGGTCGCTGCACTGGAAGACGGGCTCGAGGCATGCGGCGAGACTTGGTACCTGCGCCAGGCGCTGATCGCGGAGTACGTCCGCCAGGGCCGCTACGAGGAAGCGTTGCAGGCCACCGATCATGCGTTGCGATCGGACACCGGGAACGTGCCGGCCTTGCTGGAACGCTACGACGTCTTGATGGAGCTGCGCCGGTTCGGCGAGGCCGAGGCCGTCGCCGCCCGAATGGCCGAGGAGTTCGGTGCGGATGAGGACGTCATCCGCACCCTCGGATGGCGAGAGGTTCGCTTCGGCCGCATCGATGCGGCGATCGAGTTCTTCCGTCGCAATTCCAGCAGCGACGATTCCAAGCTTGCCTTGCAGGATCACGTCAGGGCGCTGCGCATCGCCGATCGTTACGACGAAGCCGTCGCGTTGCTGCGCGGGGAGCTGGCGCAGGACCCGGATTCGCGGTTCCTCCTGGTGGAACTGAGCCGGACGTTCCGGCAAGCCGGTCTGTTCGAGGACGCCTTGCGGCTGGCGCGCCGGGCGAAGCGGGCGGAGCCGCATTCCCGGGTGGCGATGTGGGACGAGATCGTCGCATTGCGGCGGATGCGCCTGGCCGCGGAGGCCGAGGAAGCCACGCTGGCCGCGATCGAGCGGTTCCCCCACGACCTGGACTTCTTGCGCCTGCTGGGCGAGATCTACGTCGACACCTACCGCCTCGATCAGGCGCTGTCCTGTGTGGCCAAGATTCTGGCGTTCAGGCCGCTCAGCCTGAACGCCGTCGTGCTGAAGACCGGTGTGCTGCGCAAGCAGCGCAGGTATCGCGAAGCGGAGCACGTCGTGCGCGGTTACCTGCGGCGATTCCCGGGTGATCGGTCGCTGCTGGTCGAGCTGGGCTGGATTGAGCTCGACCAGCAGCGGTTCACCGAGGCGGAGAAGCACTTCTCGGCACTGCTCGACGACGCGTTCGGACCGGACGAGCGAGGCGACGCGCTCGTGGGCCTGGGCCGGGTGGCGTTGCGCGGCAACGACATCCAGAAGGCGCAACGGCATTTCCGGGCCGCACTGGAGATCGACCCGCGCGACGACGAAACCCGGCTCTCGCTGGCCGCCGCGTTGCTGCGCGACGTCGGAACAGCGCAGCACGACGAGGTGGAACGGCTGTGCCTGGGCGTCATCGAAGACGACCCGTGCGACGACGAGGCGCATGCGCTGCTGGGCGTGCTGAACTTCCGGCGCGGCAACCACGCCGCCGCCGAGCACCACCTGCGCACCGCCACCGAACTCGACCCCTACGCCGGCGCCCACGTCGACCTCGCCGCGCTGTACAGCCAGCTCGGGCGTTTCGACGAGGCCGAGAAGCTGCTGGACCAGGCCGTCGAACGGGACTGGTACGACGTGCAGGCGCACGTCGAACTGGGCAACGTCTACCTCCAGCGGGACGTCGACGGCGGGGAGCCGGGGGAGTGGGCCGGGCGGGCTACGCAGCAGTTCCGCCAGGCGACCGTGCTGGATCCGGGCAACGGGACGGCCGCGATCGGCCTGGCGCGCTCGGTGGTGCGGTCCGCCGGGGACCTGGTGAGCGCGGAGGAGCCGCTGCGCTACGTGCTCGACCGGTCCGACTGCGACCTGCCGAACTGGCGCCTGCAGGTCGAGTTGGCCCGGCTGCTGGTCCAGCGCGGCGACGCGACCGGCAGCGAGGACCTCTACCTGGAGGCGCTGGCGGTAGCCCGGGAAGCGATCGGTTCGGCCTCGGACCAGGCCGAACCGTACTTCGTGGCCGGTGTCGCGGCGTACAAGATCGGGGAGAGCGGCGACGTGCAACTCTCGTCGCTGCACTTCCGCCGGGCGATGCGCTACCTGCGCCGGGTGGAGAAGTTCGACAGCCGGCACTCCGAGGCGCACCGGGTCCGGGTGCTCGCGCAGCAGCGCATCCGGCGGGCCCGCTCGAGCGTCGTCGGCAGCACCGCGCTGATCACCGTGTCGCTGGTGATGCTGGCGTTGATGTGGGGCGCGTTCTTCCTGCGGTACCAGGTGCCGACCGTGCTGCTCGGCACCTTGACGCCGGTGCTCGTGGCGATGGTGGCGATCGGTTTCCTGCTGCCGCTGCTGGTCCGGCTGAAGCTGCCGGGCGGTCTGGAGGCCGATCTTTCCGCGAGCCTGCACCAGGTTTCCTCCGGGCCGACCGGTGAGGTCACCCTCGGCGCCGGGCGTTACGGGGGTCGGCGCAACGAGCAGGCGCGCTCCCGCCCGGCATCGCTCAGCGAAGGTCCGCGCGGGGAGCTCTCCGGCCGCAGCTGACGAAGAGGGCGCGCAGGATGGGATCGCCCCGCGCCGCGATGTTGGTGGGGCGGAGCGAACGGACAGTTCGCGCCGCCCCACGAGGCGAATGGTCCGTTCGCGCCACCCAGCGACCCCGTGAGGAGCGGGACCGCGGCGATACTCACGCCAATCCGCGCAGCCGCTACACCAGGTCCTCCAGGGTCAGGGGCGGGATGAAGTCGCCGACGCGACTGCGGATCCAGAATGCGCCGGTCTCGCGGCGTTCGGCGCGGGTCGCGAAGCGGTAGCGGTACAGGTGCGCCCGCACGAACATCGGCGGCGACTCCGGGAACGGGTTGCGGCGCAGCAGGCGCAGCACGTGTTCTTCGTTGCGCAGCAACGCTGCCACCAGGTTCGGCAGCCACGTCCGGCCGTAGCTGGGGGAGATCGCCAGGAACCACATCAGCCAGTCCAGGCGGAGGTGGTAGGGCGCGACCTGCGGCGGACGCCGGCCCGGGTCGCCGGGCTTGCCCTTGAACTCGTACTCCAGCCAGCCGCCGTCCGCGTCGGCCGCGCCCTCGATGATCACCTCGTAGCGGGTTCGCGTGACGCTGCCGAAGGCGCCGTATGTGTTGCCCAGGTGCAGCCGGTTGAAGCTGCGGTTCATCACCTGCCGCCGCCCCAGCATGTTCCACACCGGCCAGTAGCTGAGCACCACGAAACCCACCGTCACGGCGAGCACCGCGGCCACGAACCACGGCGGCGGGGCGGTCAGCGGCGGTGGGGTGGGCGTCACCCAGCGCAGCAGCCACGAGCCCATCGCCGAGAACGCCAGCGTGATGGTCAACCAGTTCAGCCACGCGAAGTTGCCGCTCAGCATCAGCCAGCCCTGCGTCACCACGACGATCAGCGCGGCCACCGTGGCGGCGGGCTGCGGGGCGAACAGGATGAACGGCACCACCAGCTGCGTGCCGTGGTTGGCCATGACTTCGACCTTGTGCAGCGGCCGCGGCAACCAGTGGAACCAGCGGCTGAACGGGCCGGGCATCGGCTGGGTCTCGTGGTGGTAGTACAGCGCGGTGAAGTCCCGCCAGCAGGAGTCGCCGCGCAGCTTGATCAGCCCGGCGCCGAACTCGACGCGGAACAGCAGCCAGGTGAGCAGCCACAGCACCGGTGCGGGCGGGGCGACCGATCCGGGGCCGAGGAAGATCGCCAGGAATCCCGCTTCCAGCAGCAGCGATTCCCAGCCGAACGAGTACCAGACCTGCCCGACGTTGACGATGGACAGGTACAGCAGCCACAACACCAGCCACAGCGCGATCCACGCCCACAACGGCGCGAGGTCGACGACCAGCGCCAACAGGCTCCCGACGACCCCGACCCAGCAGACGCCCGCGTAGAACCGGTCGGAGTAGTGCAGGTGGAACAGGCTCGGCGAGCCGCGAAACGGGACCCGGGCCAGGAACCGGGGGATCGGCGTCAGGCCGCGCTCTCCCAGCAGGCCCCGGAACTGGCGCAGCGCGCTGGTGAAACCAAGCAGGTATCCGACCGCGATCAGGTGCTGGACCGCGAACCGCGCGGCCCAGTAGTCGGGTGCCGAAACCCAGTCCCACATCCTGCTTCCTATTCGTTGATCACTGTTGATCAGAACGGATAATTCGCTCTCCACACCTACATTGACCTGCGGTGTTGGAGTCCTGGTCCGGCAGTCTGGACCGTTGGCGATCTCGCTCCTGGATGATCTGCTTGACCTGCTTATGCGGGGTCCACAGGGAGATGTCGGGGTCTCCGTCTCGTTCCAGGATGTTGATCGCGGCAGCATGGTCGGCTTGCCACACGACCCCGCCCCCGTGGGGGCAGTGAAGCCGGTCCCCAGCACGACGACCGAGGGTCGACGTTCCGGGGATGACTTGCGACGTATAGGCAGGGTTGACCAGCCGCAACGACGAACCTCGTCGTTCCGACACGTCGTGAAGTGCTTGCGCGGTAACGCCCTTTGTCCAGGCCGCCAACCGCCGGTTGGTGTTTTTGCCTAAGCTCCGGCCACTGATGCGCCGAGTCAGGTCTTCCGCGACGATCACGGCGGCGTCGTCAGCGACAGCGTGCACCGCCCGGTACGTGGTGTCCCGAACGCGGGTTTTCCACGCCCGGTCCTGGCGGTGCTTTTTGACCGTTCCTAGGTTGTTGCGGCGAATCCGGTCGGCCTTGGCGTGGTTGCCGCGTTTCTCGGCGGTGTTCGCGACCCAGCGCAGCTTCGCTCGCCGGGCGTTGCGGTCCTTGAGTTCGTCGGATCGGATGCGCAGCATCTCGCCGAACTCGGTGCCGTGGTGGCGTCCGTCGGAGTCGGTGAGTACTTCGGTGTATCCCTTGTCGACGCCGATCGTCCGGTCTCCGGAGGGCCGGTGGCTGGACTTCATGGCTTGGTCGTCGATCTGGTGGTGCACCTCGACCCGACCACCGCGCAGGATCAGACGCAGCGTCCTCTCGGGGGCGATGGTGGTGTTCAGCGGTACCGCGATCGACTCACGTGCCACGATTCCGGGGACTTTCAGCCACACGTTGCCACCGTTGGTGAGCGTGTAGGTGCGCACCTTGTCGGAACGGATGATGATCTGGTTCGTGGTGTGGCTGTGGCCGCGTTTCCAGCATTGCCGCATCCACCGGCGCAGCATCGGATCGTCGGTCCACCGGTCGCGCTTCAGCAGCGTGTACAGGTGCTTTTTCTCGGCGTCGGTGAGGTCGCGGCGGGCGATCTTCCGGCGCACTTCGACCTTGGCGGCGTCGCGGTGTGCGCGGATGTCAGCCACCGCGTCGCGGACGGTTTCCTTCCATGCGTTGGCGGGGACACCGAAAGACGCTGCAGTTCCGTCGGCCATCCACTTGTCGCGGACGGTGCGGTCCGAGACTCCGACCCCGGCGACGGAACCGAACTGGTTCCACACCATTGACCGCACACGACCAAGACGACGCGCTTGCTCATCCAACGTGGCGTACTTACCCGCGTTGAGCTTGTCGGAGTAGGCAATCCTGGTGACCTTCACCACGAACCACCGTCGGTGAGGTCGCGGTCGGCCTTGATCTGCTTCTCGTAGCGGCGCAGGCCGTACAGACGACAGGAGAAGGTGTGCACGATCGCCAGCAGGTCTTCCACAAGTTCCTGTTGCGGCGACAGCGACTCCGTGTTGGCGACCGTGATCCGGCATCCGTTGCGCTCGGCAACGTGCTCGATCAGATCGAACCCGAACCGGGTCAACCGGTCCTTGTGAGCGACTACCAGGTGTTCGACCTCGCCGTCGGCGATGCGGTCGGCGAGCTGCACGAACTTCTTGCGTTTGAAGTTCATGCCACCGCCGATCTCAGTGATCCACTCGGTGACCGAGATACCCGCGTTCAGGCAGAACGTTTCCATCGCGGAGACCTGCGACGCCAAGTCGTCTTTCTGACCAGCGCTGGAAACTCGGCAGTACACGACGGTCGCCCGGTCGGCATCCGGTGTTCCGAGTTGTAGCACTGCGCGCACATCGGACTCGTCGAAGTACCGCTGTCCGGTGGTGGTGCGCTTGGCCGTGATGCGACCCTCGCGCTCCCACCGTCGGACGGTCTGTGCCGACCGTCCGACGCGGGCAGCGAACTCGCCGATCCTGTACGCGCTCATGTTGAACAACAGTACACAACAGTGCACAAGAGACAAACTACTAGTCACTTCTCCCCACTCCTGCCGGTGGACGGCTCCTAGAATCTCGTACCGACGGTGTGGAGGCGAGCTTGCTGGACGACGTGGTGGCGGTGCTGGCCTGTCCGCACTGCGGTGCGGACCTCGGCCGGGCCGGGAACAGCCTGCGCTGTCCGGCCAACCACGTGTTCGACATAGCCCGTCAGGGCTACGTGAGCCTGCTGTCCGGTGGCACGAAGGTCGTCGGTGACACGGCGGCGATGGTCGCGGCGCGGGCGGAGTTCCTCGAAACCGGCCACTACGCCCCGATCGCAGAAGCGGTGGCCTCGGCGGTGTCCTCGCTCGATGGCTGCATCGTGGATGTCGGTGCCGGCACCGGTTACTACCTGGCCCGGGCCCTGGGCGAATCTGACCGGGTCGGGGTCGCGCTGGACGTCTCCAAGTACGCCTGCCGCCGCGCCGCGAAGGCGCATCCCCGCCTGGGTGCCGTGGTGGCCGATGCGTGGCAGATGCTGCCGGTGCGCAGCGGCGCGGCAGCGGCGGTGCTGAACGTCTTCGCGCCGCGCAACGCGGCGGAGATGCACCGGGTGCTGCGCCCCGGTGGCCAACTGGCGGTGGTCGTCCCGAACCCGGGCCACCTCGTGGAGCTGGTGTCCGCCCTCGGCCTGCTGAACGTGGACGAGCGCAAGCAAGAACGGCTCACCGAACAACTAGCCGACCACTTCGACCTGGTCTCGCAGGAGACCTGCGAGTTCCGCCTGTCGCTGAGCCCGGAGGAGGCGGAGTCGGTGGTGGCGATGGGCCCCAGCGCCTGGCACGCGAACCCGGAAGACCTCCGGGCCCGCATCGCCGACCTCCCGAAGCCCCTCACCTCGGCCGCCTCGGTCACCATCGCCCGCTACGCCCGCCGAGCCTAAGCCCGGCGCTGTTCAGCGGTCGAATCGATCCGCCTTGAGGCCGCTGAGAAACCCGTCCCAAGCATCGGCCCCGAACAACAGCGCCGGACCACTCGGATCCTTCGAGTCCCGAACCCCGGTCACCGAGGTCCCAAACCCGACCTCAATGCACTGCCCACCGTTGGGGCCGCTGTAGCTGCTCTTGCGCCAGACCACGCCGACCTCGACGCATGCTCCGCCGTTCGGCCCACTTCTTGTGCTCCGACGCCAGGTCACGTCGAGTAACTCGGTCGCGTCATCGACATGAGATTTGTTCACTGTGCCTTGCCCTTCACTAGCTTCTCCAACAAGTTGCAGGAGTCTTCGGCGGGCAACGCAGTCTGAGCCAAGCGATCAAAGTCTGCCCTGAAGTCCGTGATCTCTTCGGACTCCTCCAGGTACAACCCGCCCTTCTGGTTCTCCAAGTACAAGACACCAGGATCATCGGCTCTTGGGAAGCCCAGCCAGCTGTACGATCCGAGCTGTCCTCGATGCGGACCGGCGTGAAACGGCATGATCTGAAGCGTGACCTGCGGATGTTCGGACATCGCGATCAGATGCGCGATCTGATCCTTGAGGATGAAGTCGCTGCCCATCCTCCGGTGAAAGACCGACTCATCGACGATGGCATGCAACTTCAACGTACCCGTGTCCCGATGTAGGGCGTCCTGCCGTTGTAGTCGCGCTTCGATTTGCTGTCGCTGCTGGGCGTTGGAGACGCGGCTTCCCGCAGTGATCAGCGCTTCGCTGTATGCGCGGGTCTGAAGCAGACCTGGCACGTATCCCAGATCCCACTCGTGGATCTCGCTGGCTCCCCATTCGAGTCCGATGTAGAGGGAGAACCACTCCGGGATCGCACGGTTGCCGTCCCACCAGCCCTTTTCCTTGGCGATGTCGGCCAGTTGCAGGTACCAGTCGACGCGTTCCGACGGCACGCCGAGGAACGGGAGCATGACCTCCAGATCCGGGCCGCTGACGGCGTTCCGCATGCTCTCGATATGCGCGATCTTCGCGTGGTTGCACCGAAGGCGCTTGGCAACGTCGGACTGCTTGAGCCCGGCGGCCTCGCGCAGTCGCTTGATTTCCTGCGCCAGCCATCGACGACCCACGGTCGGGCTGATCGTCTGCGGGCTCGGCGCCTCGGCGTCGTTCACGGTCACCCCTTCAGGTTCTGAGCGGTCGCTACCACCCAAACGAGGCCTTGTCGTGTCAAGTTTACTGCGTCAAATTGACTACTGTCACTCTCGGCACGGGCAACACTACTTTTCGCAACTGTCACCACTGTCACGGGGAGGCTCCATGCGCTGTGCGATTGCCCTTTACCAGGTCGTTCACCCAGAATCGATCGGCTCGTACGACAGGCTGCTGCTCGTCGAGCCATTGCCCGGGGACGAATCGCCGGATGTGTGGCAGGGATGCCTGCACGACTGGGCGCTGGCGAAGCTCCGTCGAGGCGATCACCGCTTCGGGATGTACCTCGCCGCCGTCGTCCCGGTCGACGACCACGGACAACCAGACGAGAACAGGCTCGACGACCTCATCGAGCAGGACTTGGCGCCGATAGAAACCCACGTCTGCTGGTCCGGCGTCGGCGAGCTCGTCGAGGCGTCGTGAGTGACGCGAAGTGAGCGAAGGGCACCTTCGACCGGCATAGTCCTTCGGTCGAAGGTGCCCTTACTCGTCGCCTGAAAGCGCGGGTTAAGGCGCGCGGGCTGCTCCAGGTGACGTGCCCGTTCTGCGCGACCAGTTACTTGGGTCCGTGGATGGTTTGCGGGATGCCCCAGGGGTTTTCGTCGCGCAGCGCCTCGGGGAGGAGGTTCTGCGGGACGTTCTGGTACGTCACCGGACGCAGGAAGCGGTCGATCGACGCCGTGCCCACCGACGTGAAGCGGGCGTCCGTCGTCGCCGGGTACGGTCCGCCGTGCTGCATCGCCGGGGACACCGCGACACCGGTCGGCCAGCCGTTGAACAGCACTCGGCCCGCGCGCTTGCGCAAGCGGCTCACCAGGGTTCCCGCGAACTCCGTGTCGTCGTCCTCCGCGTGCAGCGTTGCGGTGAGGTTGCCCTCGAACGCCTCGGCCGCGCGCCGGGCCTCGTCCTCGGAGGAGTAAGTGACCACAATGGACAGTGGTCCGAAGACTTCCTCCAGCAGTTCCTGGCGGTTCGCCAGCAGCGTGTCGACGTCGGTGGCCAGCAGCGTCGGCACCGCGCCGTCGTCGACGCTGCCCTCCGCCAGCGCCCGCACGCCCGCCACCTCGGTGACGGCGGCACGCCGCCCGCAGTAGCCGTCGTGCAGGCGCTCGTTGAGCAGCTTGTGCGCCGCGACGGCCTTCGACTCCGCCGCGAGCACCTCGTCCAGGCCGTGGTCAGCAGGCAGGAACAGCAGCCCCGGCTTGGTGCACAGCTGCCCGGCGTTGCCCGAGTACGACGCCACGTAGCCCTTGGCGATCTCCTCGCCGCGGGCGCGCGCCGCGCTGGGCGTTACGAAGACCGGGTTCAGGCTGCCGAGCTCGCCGAAGAACGGGATCGGCGTGGGCCGCGAGTTGGCGATGTCGAACAGGGCGCGACCCGCCGGGACCGAGCCGGTGAACGCCGCCGCCTTGATCCGGGGATCCTGCAGCGCAGCGGTGCCGACCTCGAAGCCCAGCACGACGTGGAAAGCCCCGTCCGGGGCACCGGATTCGGCCAGCGCCTGCACGATGATCTCGCCCGTGCGCACCGAAAGCCGCGGGTGCCCGGGGTGGCCCTTGAGCACCACCGGGCAGCCCGCCGCGAGCGCCGAGGCAGTGTCGCCGCCGGCGACGGAGAACGCGAACGGGAAGTTGCTCGCCGCGAACACCAGCACCGGGCCGATCGGCTGCAGGATCCGGCGCAGGTCCGGCTTGGCGCCCAACGGGAATGCGGCGTCCGCGCGGTCCAGGGTGGCCTGCAGGTAGCTGCCCTCGTCGAGGACCTCGGCGAACAGCCGCAGCTGGAAGGTGGTGCGCTTGAGCTCGCCGGTCAACCGCCCTTCGGACAGGTTGGACTCGGCCATCGCCAGCGGCACCAGCTCACTGGCGGCGGCGTCAAGCGCGTCGGCGACGGCGACGAGCTGGCGGGCGCGGGCGGCGGGCGACTGCGCGCCGAAGGGCTCGGCGGCGTCGGCGGCCCGCCGCAGTACGGTGTCGAGTTCGGCTTGGGTGGTGTCCGGAATCCGGGTCGCGGTCAACGTGCCCATCCTTTGCGCGGTACGAGAGCTTTCCCCCACACCGTAGTACGCCACACAACCGGCAGGCCGGACGACGTTCGAAATCACGCACCGTGTGGTGTCAATTTCGCGAGAAATTGACGTTCACCCGGGTGACGGTCAATTTCTCGCGAAATTGCGTCCCACCCGCCGCGAGAAAGGTCACTCGCCCCGCGAGATTCGGACCATCTCCTCGCGTGGGACGACCTTGATGCGCTCGCGGCCCTGGGCTTCGCCCAGCGCCTTCTCGTGCGCGTCCAGGCGGCCCCAGCCCTCCCACGTCGTGTACTCGACGCCGCGATCTTCCAGCAGCCGCAGGATGCTCTCGCCCGACGGCTCCTCCGCCTTCGGCATCGTCGCCAGGTCCGCGAGCAGGTTGCTGATCGTCTCCAGCGCGTCGCCCTTGGTGTGGCCGATCAGGCCCACCGGGCCGCGCTTGATCCAGCCGGTGGTGTAGACGCCCGGGATGTGCTCGCCGTCCAGGTCCAGCACCCGGCCGCCCTCGTTGAGCACGGTGCCCATCTGGTGGTCGAACGGGATGTCCGCCAGCGGCGAGCTCAGGTACCCGACCGCCCGGTAGACCTGCTGCACCGGGTAGGTCTCGTACTCGCCGGTGCCGCGCACGTTGCCGTCGCCGGTGAGCTCCATGACCTCGACCTTGAAGCCCTCGACCCGGCCGGTGCCCAGCACCTCGACCGGTGAACGCAGGAAGTGCAGGTGCAGCCGCCGCGCGGTGTCGTGCTTCGGGTCCCGCAGCGCCCAGTCCTGCAGCGTCTTGACGATCGTCTTGACCTGGTTGTGGGTGCGGATCGCCTCCTCGCTGGCCTCGTCGAGCTCGAAGCCCTCGGGGTGCACGATGATCTCCACGCCGGCCTGGTGGTCGAGCTCGCGCAGTTCCAGCGGGGTGAACTTGGCCTGCGCCGGGCCGCGCCGCGCGAACAGGTGCACGTCGGTGACGCGGGAGGCCTTCAGGCCCGCGTGCACGTTGTCCGGGATCTCGGTGCTCAGCAGGTCGTCGGCCTGCTTGGCCAGCACCCGGGCCACGTCCAGCGCGACGTTGCCGGCACCGATCACCGCGACCTTCTCGCCGTCCAGCGTCCAGTCGCGCGGGGCCCCCGGGTAGCCGTCGTACCAGTAGACGAAGTCGGCCGCGCCGAAGCTGTGCGGCAGGTCGATGCCGGGGATGTCCAACGCCCGGTCCTGGTCTGCGCCGGTGGCGAAGATGACCGCGTCGTAGTGGTGGCGCAGGTCGTCCAGCTTGACGTCCACGCCGTAGTCCACGTGCCCGAGGAACCTGATCTCCGGCTTCTCCAGCACCCGGTGCAGCGCGCTGACGATGCCCTTGATGCGCGGGTGGTCCGGAGCCACGCCGTAGCGGATCAGGCCGTAGGGCGCCGGCATCCGGTCCAGCAGGTCGATCTCGACCGGGGTCTCGGACTTGGTCAGGATGTCGGCGGCGTACACGCCGGCCGGACCGGCCCCGACGATCGCAACCCGCAGAGGGCGAGTCATTCCATCTCCTCCTACGCCCCGCACCGGCCCGAACGGATATCGGCCGGATTGCGGCGCTCGCTGACTGGCCCATCACGACTGGGCACGGTGGGCGTCCACCAAGACCCCACCAGCTTAGGTACCCCTTACCCCGGATCCCGCGATGCGGACGGTGACAATGCTCATATCCGGTTCCGGGGCCTCCGGTGGGCGACGTCGAGTGCGTGACTCGAAGCGGTGGGTGACAGTAGGATCGCCGCTTGATCAACGCTCCCGAGCGCGGTGACCACAGCTCGAAATGGTTCTGGTCGGTGCCGCGGTTCGGGGCGCCGGAAGACCAGCGCTGGAGGTCACGCGCATGGAGTTACGGCCGGACTGGATACCCGAGGGCGTCGACCTGGAGAAACCCAGCGCCGCCCGATGCTACGACTTCTACCTCGGCGGGGCGCACAACTTCGCCGTCGACCGCGAACTCGGCCGCAAGGTCATGGAGGTCGTGCCGAACGTGCGGGAGGTCGCCCGGAACAACCGGGGCTTCCTGCGCCGCGCGGTTCGGTACTGCCTCGATCGGGGCGTGCGGCAGTTCCTGGACATCGGCTCCGGGATCCCCACCGCGGGCAACGTGCACGAGATCGCGCAGGCCATAGACCCCACGACCCGCGTGGTCTACGTCGACAACGAGCCGGTCGCCGTGGCGCACAGCCGCTCGATCCTCAACGGCAACGAGAACGCCACGATCGTGCAAGCCGACCTGGTCGACGTCGATGACGTCCTGGACGCCCCGGAGACCCGGCGGTTGCTCGACTTCTCCCAGCCCATCGCGGTCATGATGGTCGCGCTGGTGCACTTCGTCCCGGACAGCCGCAAGCCCCGCGAGGTGATCCGGCGCTACCACGACCGCCTCCCGGCCGGCAGCTACCTCGGCTTCTCCCACGTCACCGGCGACCACTACCCGGAAGGCGTCCAGGGCCTGGTCGAGCTGTACAAGAGCAGCACCAACCCGGTCACGCTGCGCACCCGCGACGAGGTCGCCGAGCTGGTGTCCGACTTCGAGATCGTCGATCCGGGCGTGGTCTACGTGCCCGATTGGCGCCCCGACACCCACGAAGACGTCTGGGAGAAGCCGGAGCGGTCGATCGTTTACGGGGCCGTGGCCTGCAAGGTGTGACCCGCATGCGAGGAACGGGGGGATCGGTTGCCGACGGCGGGGAGCTAGGCCAGGAGGACCTGGTCAGGCAGTGGACCCGGGAGGTCATCCACACGAGCTACGTCCCGATGGGCCGCCCCGACGTCGAGGCCTTCCTGGCCGAATGCGTCGACGATCTGCTGTCCGTCCTCGACGGCGGACCGGTCGATGCCGCGCGCGGCATCGGTGAGCGGCTCGTCGGGGCGCACCTCACCAACTCGGCGGCGCTGGCCCGCACGCTGCGGCACCTCGCCACGGAACTGCCGAAGATCCGGGAGACTGACCCGGTCAGGCTGATCGAGGCGCTCAGCGAGCTGGCCGCCGGGTTCGCCGGGGTGCTGCGGGAGCAGACGCTGCGCGAGCAGGAAGTGATCCAGCGTGCCGTGTCGGACGCCCGGGATGCGGCGGAGGAGGCGCTGCGTTCCAGCGAGGCGCGCTTGCGCGCGGTCTTCACCTCCTCGGCGCTGGGCATCGCGGTCGTCACGCTGGACGGGGTGGTGGAGGAGTCAAACGGGGCGCTGGCGCGGATCTTCCGGCGCCCGGAGTCCCAGCTCGTCGGCGGCACCGTGTTCGAGCTCGCCGACGAGAAGTGGCTGGCGCAGCTGACCGGCACCATCGCCGAGCTGGCGGCCGGCGTCGCGAACCGGAGCTTCCTGGACATCCGGTACACCGCTCCCGACGGCGCGCACGTGTGGACCCAGCTGTCCGCGTCGCTGGTCCGCGACGCCCACGGCGAACCGGACTATCTGGTGCTGCTCTACGAGGACATCACCGACCGGCACATGCTCCAGGAGCACTTCCGCCAGCAGGCCGTCCGGGACCCGCTGACCGGCCTGGCCAACCGCACCAAGCTGGGATCCAGCCTGGACGCCGCGCTGGAGCCGACGCGCCCGGGCCGCCGGGTGGGGCTGTGCTTCTTCGACCTCGACGGGTTCAAGGCGGTCAACGACAGCCTCGGCCATCCGATCGGCGACCGGTTGTTGCGGCAGGTCGCGCAACGCCTGGAGGCGATGGCCGCGGCGGTGGGCGCGGTCGCGGCGCGGATGGGTGGCGACGAGTTCGTGGTGCTGGTTCCCGACTCGAGCGGAGCAGGCCCGGTGATCGACCTGGTGGAACGCCTGTTGCGGGAGATCACGCGGCCAGTGCTGATCGGCGCGCACGAGCTCAGCGCTTCGGCCAGCGTCGGCGTCGTGGAGCGCGAGGTGGCCGGCACCGACGCCGGGGCGCTGCTGCGGGACGCCGACATCACCCTCTACCGGGCCAAGAGCGACGGCCGCGCGCAGTGGGTGCTGTTCGACCCCGAACGCAACGCGGCGGCGCGCGACCGGTTCAAGCTCTCGGCGGCGCTGCCCGCTGCCCTGGACCAGCACGAGCTGTTCGTCGAGTACGAGCCGGTCATCGCGCTGGCGAGCGGACGGCTGGTCGGAGCCGCCGCCAACATCCGCTGGGACCACGAGGAGTTCGGCGAGCTGGGCGAAGAGCGGTTCCTGGGGTTGGCGGAGGAGACCGGGCTGATCACCCGGCTTGGCACCTGGGCACTTCAGCAGGTGTGCGAGCACGCCGCGCGCTGGGTGAAGCGGCTGGGCCCGGAGGCGCCGGTCGCTGCGGTGCACCTCTCGCCGCGGCACTGCCGCGACCCCGAGCTGGTCGCCGACGTGCAGCGCATCCTCCGCGAGACCGGGCTACCGCCGCAATACCTAGCGCTCGGGCTGCCCGAGTCCGCGCTGTTCGATCACCAGGGTGACCCGGTGGACACGCTGGAGATCTTCGCCGAGATGGGGCTGTGGTTGGGCGTCTACCAGTTCGGTGGCGACTACGCCCGGCTGCCGCGGCTGAAGGGGCTTCCGCTGGGGATGGCGCGGATCGAGGGCCCGCACCTGGACAGCTTCGTCGACCCGGACGGTCCTGACCCGCTGGACCGGCATCTCGTGGCGGCCGCCTGTGGCGCGGCACAGCTGCTGGGCCTGCCGGTCACCGCTGCCGGCGTGCGCGATCGGTTGCAGGCGCACCGCCTGCGCGAGCTGGGCGTGTCGCTGGCGCTGGGGCCGTTCACCGGCGGTCTGGTCTCGGCGACGGAGCTGGAGCAACTCGCGTCGTGAGTGCGCAGCCGGGCCGGGGCCCGGCTGCGCACTCACGACCCCCGGGCGCGGGAGCTGGGGGAAAGCGGTCCGCGACAGGCCGATAGCATCGGTAAGCGAAGTGCGTCCGCGCCGGTCGGTGGGCCGGCCCAGCCTAGGAGTGATCGTGTCCGTACAGCCTTCCCAAGCTCAACAAGCTCTCCGGGTGAAGGTTCCGGCGGGCACTACTGCGGGCGAGGCGGTCGCCGAGGCGGGGCTCCCGTCGAAGGGGCCGGAGGCGGTCGTGGTGGTCCGCGACGCCGGGGGCAACCTGCGCGACCTCGCGTGGGCGCCGGAGGCCGACGTCGAGGTGGAGACGGTCGCCGCCGATACCGAGGACGGCCGCAGCGTCATCCGGCACTCCGCGGCGCACCTGCTGGCGCAGGCGGTGCAGAACCTCTTCCCTGACGCGAAGCTGGGGATCGGCCCGCCCGTACGGGACGGCTTCTACTACGACTTCGACGTCGACCGCCCGTTCACCCCGGAGGACCTGCAGGCGCTGGAGAAGCGCATGAAGCAGATCATCAAGTCCGGGCAGAAGTTCTCCCGCCGCAGGCTGGAGTCGGTCGACGCCGCCAAGGCGGAGCTGGCGGGCGAGCCGTACAAGCTGGAGCTGGTGGACATCAAGTCCGATGTGGACACCAGCGAGGTGATGGAGGTCGGCGGCGGCGAGCTGACCGTCTACGACAACATCGACCGGCACGGCGAGGTCGTCTGGGGCGACCTGTGCCGCGGCCCGCACGTGCCGCACACCCGGTTCATCCCGGCGGTCAAGCTGATGCGGGTGGCCGCCGCGTACTGGCGGGGCAACCAGAACAACCCGCAGCTGCAGCGGGTCTACGGCACGGCCTGGGAGTCTAAGGAGAAGCTCGACCAGCACCTGGAGTGGCTGGCCGAGGCCGAACGCCGCGACCACCGGCGGCTCGGCGCCGAGCTGGACCTGTTCTCCTTCCCGGACGAGATCGGCTCCGGGCTGCCGGTGTTCCACCCCAAGGGCGGCATCATCCGCCGCGAGCTGGAGGACTACTCCCGCAAGCGGCACGAGCAGGCGGGCTACGAGTTCGTCAACACCCCGCACATCACCAAGGACACGCTGTTCAAGACCTCCGGGCACCTGGACTGGTACAAGGACGGCATGTTCCCGGCGATGCACCTCGACGAGGAGCGCGACGCCAACGGTGAGCTGCGCAAGCCGGGCGTGGACTACTACCTCAAGCCGATGAACTGCCCGTTCCACAACCTGATCTTCCGCTCGCGCGGGCGCTCCTACCGGGAGCTGCCGCTGCGGCTGTTCGAGTTCGGGTCGGTGTACCGGTACGAGAAGTCCGGCGTGGTGCACGGGCTGACCCGGGTGCGCGGAATGACGCAGGACGACGCGCACATCTACTGCACCCCCGAGCAGCTGCAGGACGAGCTGAAGTCGCTGCTGGGCTTCGTGCTGGACCTGCTGCGCGACTACGGCCTGGACGACTTCTACCTGGAGCTGTCCACCCGCAACGACGAGAAGTACGTCGGCAGCGACGAGAGCTGGGCGGTGGCCACCGAGGCGCTGCGCACCGCCGCCGTGGACTCCGGCCTGGAGCTGGTGCCGGACCCGGGCGGGGCGGCGTTCTACGGCCCGAAGATCTCCGTGCAGGCCAAGGACGCGCTGGGCCGCAGCTGGCAGATGTCGACCATCCAGGTCGACTACCACCTGCCGGAGCTGTTCAATCTGGAATACACCGCGCCGGACGGCAGCAAGCAGCGGCCGATCAAGATCCACCGCGCGCTGTTCGGCTCGATCGAGCGGTTCTTCGGGGTGCTCACCGAGCACTACGCGGGCGCCTTCCCGGCCTGGCTGGCGCCGGTGCAGGCGGTCGGCATCCCGATCGCCGACGAGCACGTCGAGCACCTGCAGCGGGTGGCGAAGGCGTTGCGCGCCAAGGGGATCCGCGTCGACGTCGACACCAGCGACGACCGGATGCAGAAGAAGATCCGCACCCACACCACGCAGAAGGTGCCGTTCCTGCTGCTGGCCGGCGGCAAGGACGTGGAGGCCGACGCGGTGTCGTTCCGGTTCCGCGACGGCAGCCAGATCAACGGGGTCCCGGTGGACACCGCGGTCGCCGCGCTGGAGGAGTGGATCGCGCGCCGCGAGAACGCGTCGCCGACCGCGGCGAACTTCCAGGCGGAGCGGGCGTGAGCGGAGTTCGCGGCCCGGAGGGCGTGGAGCTGAGCGAGCAGCACGGCGTCGGCGTCCAGGACGCGTTGCAGCGGCTGTGGACCCCGCACCGGATGGCCTACATCCAGGGCGAGAACAAGCCGGAGGGCGACGACAGCGACGGCTGCCCGTTCTGCCGGCTGCTCGAGTCGGGGCGGCCGGACGACGAGACGCTGATCGTCGCGCGCGACGAGTTGGTTTTCGCGATCCTCAACCTGTACCCGTACAACCCGGGGCACCTGATGGTGCTGCCGTACCGGCACGTGGCCGACTACACCGAGCTCAGCGCGGCGGAGACGGTGGCCGTCGCGGAGTACACGCAGCGGGCGATGCGGGTGATCAGGCGGGTTTCCGCGCCGCACGGCTTCAACATCGGGCTCAACCAGGGGCCGGTGGCGGGGGCGGGCATCGCCGCGCACCTGCACCAGCACGTGGTGCCCCGCTGGGGCGGCGACTCGAACTTCATGCCGGTCATCGGCCACACCAAGGTGCTGCCGCAGCTGCTTGGCGAGACCCGGCAGCTGCTGGCCGACGCCTGGTCCGAAGTGGACTGAGCCCCGGTGGACCACAGTTTCAATTGAAACTGTGGTCCCCACGAGTTCCACAGTTTCAATTGAAACTGTGGTTCGGACGGCAGCTCAGCTGCGGAGCTTGGCCTCGATGTCGAGGGTGATGGTGATCTTCTCGCCGACCATGGCGCCACCGGCCGGGCCCACGCCGAAGTCGGTGCGGTTGAGGACGACCTTGGCGGACAATCCCAGCAGGCCGTCGGCGAAACCGCCCAGCTCGGTCTCCAGCGACACCGGCTTGGTGACGCCGTGCAGGGTGAACTCGCCGTCGATCACGAAGTCGTCGCTGTCCTGGCGGACGCCGGTGGAGCGGAAGGTCGCGGTGGGGAACTTCTCGACGTCGAGGAAGTCGGCGTTGCGCACGTGCGCGTCGCGGTCGGTGTTGCCGGTGTCGATCGACGAGGCGTCGATCGTGGCGGTGACCGTCGACTCCAGCGGGTCGGCGGCGGTGACGATCTCGCCCTGGAAGCTGCCGAACCGGCCGCGGGACTTGCCGATGCCCAGATGGCGAACGGAGAACGCGATGTCCGAGTGGACGGTGTCGATGTCCCAGGTACCCGCGACGTAGCCGGGGATCTGCGCCGTTGCCGTCATGCTGCCTCCAAGGAAAGAACGGGACGGAAGTTTCGCCCATCCAAACGCGGTTGAAGCTTCAAGCATTCCGATCTGTGTCCGAACTCACTGCGCCCGCGTTCTCGGGCGTCCGCCGGTGCCGCTGATCACCGACGGCTAATCTGCAGGCAAGGACAACTCGGTGCACAGGGCGGCTGACACTACAAGCAATGCTCAACATCTTCGCGCGGGCATCTCTATCGCGACTGACCGACCCGATCGGCGCGGGCTTGGTCCGCCTCGGGCTGTCGCCGAACGCGGTGACGGTGACCGGCACGGCCGCCAGCATCGCCGCTGCGCTCTGGTTCTTCCCGCACGACCAGCTGTTCGTGGGCACCGTGGTGGTCGCGGTCTTCCTGCTGTTCGACATCCTCGACGGCGCGATGGCGCGAGCCGGTGGCAAGGCGACGCGGTTCGGCGGCGTGCTGGACGCGAGTTGCGACCGGCTGGTCGACGGCGCGCTGTTCGGCGCACTGGTGTGGTGGTCGCTGGTCGTCGAGGTGAACCAGCTGCGCGGCCTGGCGTTGCTGATCTGCCTGGTGAGCGCCCAGGTGATCTCGTACGTGAAGGCGCGTGCGGAGGCCAACGGCCTCAGCGCCGACGGCGGCCTCGCGGAGCGCGCCGAACGGTTCCTCGTGGTCCTGGTCGGCACCGGCCTCCACGGCCTGGGCGTGCCGTACGTGCTGGACGTCGCGGTCTGGCTGCTGGTGGTGCTGTCGCTGATCACGATCGCCCAACGCCTGATCGCCGTCCACACCTCCTATCGCGACCCCTGATGCGCCCCACCCCGCGTTCCCCGCAATTTCAATGGAAATCGAACCTTCGATTTCCATTGAAATTGCGGAACCCCGAACCCGAACCGGAACCCCGAACCCGAACCCGAACCCCTAACCCGGGAATCCGGAGCCCGGGGCCGGGGCGGTGGTCACTTCTGCGGGACGAGGGACTCCGGCATTGGTTCGTAACTCTCGAACTGCCGCGTGTAGGTCGCGCTGCCGGAGCTCAGCGACCGCACGTTCACCGTATAGCGCACGAGTTCGCTCGCCGGCACGTGCGCGCGCACCACGGTCCACCCGCTGTCCTCCGGCTCGGTTCCGATCACCTTGCCGCGCCGGCTGGACAGGTCGCCGAGCACCGCCCCGAGGTGCTCGTCGGGGATGCGCACCGCGACCTCGTCGACCGGCTCCAGCGTGATCAGCCCCGCCTGCTCGGCGGCGGCCTTGAGCGCCAGCGCGCCGGCGGCCTGGAACGCCGCGTCGGAGGAGTCGACGCTGTGCGCCTTGCCGTCCACCAGCGTGACCCGCACGTCCACCAGGGGGGCGCCCTCGTTGATGCCCTTCTCGATCTGCGCCCGCACGCCCTTCTCGACGCTCGGGATGAACTGTCGCGGCACCGCGCCGCCGACCACCCGGTCGGCGAACTCGACGCCCGAACCGCGCGGCAGCGGCTCGACCTCGATGTCGCAAACCGCGTACTGACCGTGCCCGCCGGACTGCTTGACGTGCCGCCCGTGGCCCTTGGCGGGCTGGGCGAAGGTCTGCCGCAGGGGCACCCGCACCGGCACCGTGTCGACCTCCGCGCCGCCTTCGCGCAGCCGTTGCAACACCACTTCCGCGTGCGCTTCGCCCATGCACCACAGCACCAGCTGGTGGGTCTCGCTGTCGCGGTCCAACCGCAGGCTCGGATCGGCGGCGATCAGCCGGTTGAGGTTGCGCGCCAACGCGTCCTCGTCGCTGCGGGTGTGCGCGGTGACGGCGATCGGCAGCAGCGGCTCCGGCATCGGCCACGGCTTGAGCAGCAGCGGCTCCGACGGATCGGACAACGTGTCACCGGTCTCGGCCGAGCCGATCTTGGTCAGCGCGCACAGGTCGCCGGCGATGCAGTGCGGCACCTCGCGCAGGTTCACGCCCAGCGGCGAGTACAGGTGGGCCACCCGCTCGTCCTCGTCGTGGTCGGGGTGCCCGCGCTCGGCCATGCCGTGACCGGAGACGTGCACCGGGCGCTCCGGGCGCATCGTGCCGGAGAACACGCGCGCCAACGAGACGCGGCCCACGTACGAGTCGACCGAGGTGTGCACCACCTCGGCCGCCAGCGGCCCGTCCGGGTCCGGAGTGAGCGTGCGCGGGTTGCGGCCTTGCGGGTCGGTGAACTCCGGCAGCGGGTGCTCCAGCGGCGACGGGAAGCCGCGCCGGATGCCCTCGAGCACCTCGCGGATGCCGACCCCAGTCATCGAGCACACCGGCAGCACCGGGTGCAGGCCGCCCTGGGCCACCGCCTTCTCCAGGTCGGTGATCAACGTGTCCTCGTCGATCTGCTCGCCGTTGAGGTAGCGGTCCATCAGCGACTCGTCCTCGCTCTCGGCGATGATCGCCTCGATGAGCTCGCCGCGCGGCTGGTCGATCTGCTCGCGCAGCCGCTCGTCGGCCGCGATGGTGCCGCCGAGCTCGTAGACCTGCTCGGTGAGCAGGCCGACCAGCCCGAAGAACTCGCCTTCCGCGTCGAAGTGCGGCAGGTACAGCGGCAGTACCCCGGAGCCGAAGGCGTCCTGGCAGCTCAGCAACGCGGTTTCGTAGTCCGCGCGCGGCTGGTCCAGCCGGGCGATGATCACCGCGCGCGGCATGCCGACCGTCGCGCACTCCTGCCAGATCGCACGGGTCGCGGGGTCGACGCCTTCCGCGGCCGCTACCACGAACAACGCGGCGTCCGCGGCGCGCAGCCCGGCGCGCAGCTCGCCGACGAAGTCCGCGTAGCCGGGCGTGTCGATCAGGTTGACCTTGATGTCGCCGTGGTGCATCGGCGCGACGGCGAGGCCGATGGATCGTTGCTGCTCGATCGAGGCGGGCTCGTGGTCGCACACCGTGGTGCCCTCGGTGACCAGCCCGGTTCTGGGGATCGTCGAGGTGGCGGCCAGCATCGCCTCGGCGAGCGTTGTTTTGCCGGCCGCCGACGGGCCGACCAGCACGACGTTGCGGATCTTCGCGGGTTCTGAGGGGGCCGGGATCGCCGGCCCTCCTACCGTGCCGCTTTGTTTGCTGCCCATGAGTCAACTCCCTGCGCGCTCCCGGCGACCGACTGTGTCTCCGATCACACACCTCGTATCCGGGTCGTGCAAGGCCGGTGGTCACCCGTCGTGCGGGTGGTTTCCGGTGGCCGCAAGTGGCCTACCGGAATTCGGGGTTAGTGGACCGTGGAAATGGTCCAGTTCCGGAATAGCCTGGTCGCGGCAGAGCACCGACAACAGGAAGGCCGAAGGTGACGACCGTCGACGCCAAGGACACCACCGGCAACGCCCAGACCGGTACGGACGGGGTCAAGCGGGGCATGGCCGAAATGCTCAAGGGCGGCGTGATCATGGACGTGGTGACGCCCGAGCAGGCCAAGATCGCCGAGGCCGCCGGTGCGGTCGCGGTGATGGCGCTGGAGCGGGTGCCCGCCGACATCCGCGTTCAGGGCGGTGTAGCCCGGATGTCCGACCCGGACATGATCGAGGGCATCATCGACGCCGTGTCCATCCCCGTGATGGCCAAGGCGCGCATCGGCCACTTCGTCGAGGCGCAGGTGCTGCAGTCGCTGGGCGCGGACTACATCGACGAGTCCGAGGTGCTCACCCCGGCCGACGAGGTCAACCACATCGACAAGTGGGCGTTCACCGTGCCGTTCGTGTGCGGCGCGACCAACCTCGGGGAGGCCCTGCGGCGCATCTCCGAAGGCGCGGCGATGATCCGCTCCAAGGGCGAAGCCGGTACCGGGAACGTCGTCGAGGCGACCCGGCACATGCGGCAGATCCGCGCCGAGATGCGGCGGCTCTCGGTGCTCAGCGACGACGAGCTCTACGTCGCGGCGAAGGAGCTGCGCGCCCCGGTGCAGCTGGTCCGGGAGATCGCCAAGACCGGGAAGCTGCCGGTCGTGCTGTTCACCGCGGGCGGTATCGCGACCCCGGCCGACGCGGCGATGATGCGCCAGCTGGGCGCGGAAGGGGTCTTCGTCGGCTCGGGCATCTTCAAGTCCGGCGACCCCGCGAAGCGCGCCGAGGCGATCGTCAAGGCGACGACGTTCTACGACGACCCGGACGTGATCGCGAAGGTCTCCCGGGGCCTAGGCGAGGCGATGGTCGGCATCAACCTCGACGACCTCACCGAGCAGCAGCGCTACGCCCAACGCGGCTGGTAACCCCGATCGTGTGCAGGTGAAGGGCGCCGCTGGCCGGCTACGTCGGTCGGAGGCGCCCTCCGCGGCATTCGTGATCGCCGTCAGGCGTGTTCCATGACGAGGACCGCTTTGGTGCTCGGTTCGAGGGCTTCGTAGACGTGGGGGACGTCGCCGGAGAACGAGATGTAGTCGCCCACCTCCAGTTCCACCGGGTTCTCCTCCGGGCCCGCTCGCAGGCGCCCCGCGGTGAGGACGACGTGCTCCACCGAACCCGGGATGTGGGCGTCGGCGCGGCGGACCCTGCCCGGTTCCAGTTCCAGGACATAGAGGTCGCGGCGGGCGCCGGAGCGGCCCGAGGACAGCAGCGCCGCGGCGTAGGCCGACTGCTCCGAGCGCACGAGCGGAACCTGGCCGGCCCGGACGACCCGCACCTGCGGAGTCGGCGGGTCGACGAGACGGCTGAACGGCACGCCCAAGGCCACACCGAGCGCCCACAGCGTTTCCACGCTGGGGTTTCCGGTGCCGGATTCGAGCTGCGACAGGGTGGACTTCGCGATCCCGGCGCGCCGGGCGAGTTCGGTGAGGGTCAGCCCGGCGCGGTCGCGTTCCCGGCGCAGGGAAGCGGCGATGGTCTCCAGCGGCGGCGCGGCCGCGGTGTTCTCGGTCTCACTCATGGCTGTTCGCTCTATCAGTCCTTGAATTCGGTTTGACGAACACGGCCCTTGGTGTTCAGGATAGCGAACGTGAGTACGTTAGAGCGAACACGAGTGGGATTCTGGCGGGATGAGCTGCTGCGCGACGTGCTTTCGATGGCGGTGGCGATGGCCGTCGTTGGTGCCTCGCTCGGCGCCATCGCGGTGAGCAAGGGCGTGCCGCTGTGGATGATCACGCTGATGGGCGCGGTCGTGTTCGCCGGCGGCTCGGAGTTCATGGTGGTCGGCCTGGTCGCGGCCGGCGCCGCCCCGGTCACCGCCGTCCTCGGCGGGCTGATGCTCAATGCCCGCCATCTCCCGTTCGGCGTGGCGGTCGGCGGACTGCTGGACCGCGGCTGGCCGAGCCGGTTGATCGGCAGCCACCTGATGGTCGACGAATCCGTCGCGTTCGCACTCGCGCAGGACACCGTTGCCGAGAAGAAGCGCGCGTACTGGCTCACTGGCATCGCGCTGTACTGCGCCTGGGCCCCGTCGGTGTTCCTCGGCGGGCTGCTCGGCCAGGGCGTCGGCGACCCGGGCGCCTTCGGCCTTGACGCCGCGATGCCCGCGGCGCTGGTCGCGCTGATCATGCCGTCGCTGCGCGAATTCCGGACCCTGCGGGCGGTCGCGGTGGGTGCGCTGGTCGCCGTGCTCACCACCCCGCTACTGCCCGAAGGCTTGCCCGTGATGGCCGGGCTGGTCGGCCTGGCCGCCGCGCTGCCGCTGCCGAAGCGACTGGCGGGGGAGGCGGTCCGATGACGCTCGGAGTGGTCTTCGCGCTCGCCGCAGGCACCTACGCCATGCGCCTGGCCGGCCCGCTGCTGCGCGACCGGATCCGGATCTCCGACCGGTGGGAGCAGCTGATGTCGATCGCCGCGATCGTGCTGCTCGCGGCGTTCGTCGCCACCAGCACCGCGTTCGAGTCCGGTGGCTTCGCCGGCTGGGCCCGCTTCGCGGGCGTCGCGGTCGGCGGTGTGCTGGCCTGGCGCCGGGCCCCGTTCGTGCTCGTGGTGGTCGCCGCGGCAGCCACCACGGCCCTGCTCCGGCTCACCGGCATCGCGCTGTAGGTCCTCGGTTCGCCGCAATTTCCATTGAAATCGGACCTTCGATTTCAATGGAACTTGCGGACCCTGGACCTTCGCGACGCATCCCGGGTTTCGGCTGCGGGCGGAAGTGCAGGAGAATCGGGATCGTGACGAAACCCGTGATCGGAGTCCTCGCGCTGCAGGGCGGCGTGGCGGAGCACCTGGCCGCGCTGGAGCGCAGCGGGGCCGACGCCCGGCCGGTCCGCCGCCCCGAGGAACTGGCCGCGGTGCACGGCATCGTGGTGCCGGGCGGCGAGTCGACCACGATGTCCCGCCTGCTGGACACCTTCGAGCTCTACGAGCCGCTGCGCGAGCGGCTCGCGGCGGGGCTGCCCGCCTACGGCTCGTGCGCCGGGATGATCATGCTCTCCGGCGAGGTGCTCGACGAGGACCGGGAGCCGCCGCCGGTCCGCCCGCTGGGCGCTCTCGACATCGTCGTGCGGCGCAACGCCTTCGGGCGACAGGTCGATTCTTTCGAGACCGACCTGGACTTCGCGGGCATTCCGGACGGCCCGGTGCACGCGGTGTTCATCCGCGCACCTTGGGTCGAGAAGGTCGGCGCCGACGTAGCGGTGCTGGCGACCGTGCCCGACGACCCGGACAACACCGGGCGGAACGAGGCCGCCGGTAGGATCGTCGCGGTTCAGCAGGGACCGGTGCTCGCCACCTCCTTCCACCCGGAGCTGGTAGGCGGGGACGAGCGCGTGCACCGCTATTTCGTAAAGATCGTCCAAGCGCGGCTGAATACCGCAGCGCAGGCGTAGAAAGACGGAGGAGAGATGAGCGGCCATTCCAAGTGGGCCACCACCAAGCACAAGAAGGCCGCCCTCGACGCCAAGCGCGGCAAGCTCTTCGCGAAGCTGATCAAGAACGTCGAGGTTGCCGCGCGGACCGGTGGGGGCGACCCCGAGGGCAACCCGACCCTGTACGACGCCATCCAGAAGGCACGCAAGAACTCGGTGCCGTTGGACAACATCGAGCGGGCGCGCAAGCGCGGTGCCGGTGAAGAAGCCGGCGGCGCCGACTGGCAGACGATCATGTACGAGGGCTACGGCCCCAACGGCGTCGCGATGCTGGTTGAGTGCCTGACCGACAACCGCAACCGGGCGGCCGGCGAGGTCCGCACCGCGATGACCCGCAACGGTGGCTCGATGGCCGACGCGGGCTCGGTGGCGTACCTGTTCAACCGCAAGGGCGTCGTGCTGCTGCCGAAGAACGGCCTCAGCGAGGACGACGTGCTCTCGGCGGTGCTGGAGGCCGGCGCCGAGGAGATCAACGACCTCGGGGAGAGCTACGAGGTCCTGGCCGACCCGACCGACCTGGTCGAGGTGCGCAAGGCGCTGCAGGCGGCGGGCATCGAGTACGACTCGGCGGAGACCAACTTCCTGGCCTCGGTCAACGTCGAGCTGGACGCCGAGGGCGCCCGCAAGATCTTCAAGCTGATCGACGCGCTCGAGGACTGCGACGACGTGCAGAACGTCTTCGCCAACTTCGACATCTCCGACGACATCATGGCCGAGGTCGGCTGACACGAGCCGTGCACGGACCGCTCCCGTCGGTGTCCACAGTGGCCCAGTGCCCCGGGTGCCGGCGGGGGCGGTTTTGTTTCGCGGGCAGAATGGCGCCGTGGTCGACACTGATGAGGCTCTGCGCAAGTGGATGGTGAACACCGCGGACGAGCACGGCGCCGCGGTAATGCACGTGGCGGGCGACGACCGCGGCGCGGCGTACGCGTTCTCGGTGGGCGCGTGGCGGCGCTTCGGAAAGCCCGAGGTCGTCGTGATCGGGCTGCCCCAGGAGGTCGCGCACACGGTGGTCAACACCTACGTGGAGCGGGCGGGCAGGGGCGAGCGGTTCCAGCCAGGACAGCTATACGACGGCTTCCTGCAGGGCTGCCCGATCACCTTCGAGAAGGTCGCGCTGCAGCACTACCCGGAGTACCTGGGCAGCGCGTTCCTGGTCTACAACGGGCCGGACTTCCCGGCGGTGCAGCTGATCGCGTCAAGCCCGGAGGGCGGCAAGTTCCCCTGGCAGCCCGACGCCCCGGGCGGCTTCCGCGAGTACCAGCCGATCCTGACCGACAGCGGCCTGCCCGAGAGCTGGACCCCCGGCGCCAACGGCCCCTGACCGGCTGCCCACCCACCGCCACTCCGCAGGGGAGCAATTTCGTGAGAAATTGACGTTCACCCGGGTGACGGTCAATTTCTCACGAAATTGCACCCAACCCGGGTGATGGAGCCGTTGCTGGACTTGCCCGGGTGAGGTGCGCGCGTGTCGGTGCGGTGTCGGTGTCCCGCGATTCGATAGGGTTCGAACGAATGTTCATCGGGCGAGGGCGGGTGGCGTCGTGCGCGTGCTGGGAGTCGACCCCGGGCTGACCCGCTGCGGGCTCGGCGTGGTCGACGGCGGTCGCGGCCGGGAGGTCGCCTGCGTCGCGGTCGGCGTGGCGCGCACCCCGCCCGAGGACGCGCTGGCCAGCCGGCTGCTGGCGGTCGCCGATGTGGTGGAGCAGTGGATGGACGAGCACCGCCCCGAGGTGGTGGCGATCGAGCGTGTCTTCAGCCAGCACAACGTGCGCACCGTGATGGGCACCGCGCAGGTCTCTGGCGTCGTCGCGCTGGCCGCCGCCCGGCGCAACCTGCCGGTGGCCTTCCACACGCCGAGCGAGGTCAAGGCCGCCGTCAGCGGTTCCGGCCGCGCCGACAAGCGCCAGCTCACCACGATGATCACCAAGATCCTCGGGCTGGCCACGGCGCCCAAACCGGCCGACGCCGCCGACGCGCTGGCGCTGGCGGTCTGCCACCTGTGGCGGGCCCCGATGGCGGCCCGGCTCGCCGCGGCGGAGGCCCGCGCCGCCGAGCTCGCCCGCAACCACCGCGCCCGGCTGAAGGCCGCGCAACAGGCCACCCGGGCTCGAACAGGAGGGTTTTCCCGATGATCTCCACGGTGCGAGGTCCCGTGCTGTCCGTCGGGCTGGACCACGCCGTGATCGAAGTCGGCGGCGTGGGTATGGCGGTGCACGCCACCCCGGTCACGCTGGCCGGGCTGCGCCGCGGCGAGGAGGCGCGACTGTGGACGTCGCTGATCGTGCGCGAGGACTCGCTGACGCTTTACGGCTTCGCCGACGCCGAGGCCCGCGACCTCTTCGTGCTGCTCCAGACCGCCTCCGGGGTCGGCCCCCGGCTCGCGCTGGCCACGCTCGCGGTGCTCGCGCCCGACCAGCTCTGCCACGCGCTGGCCGACGGCAACCTGACGGTGCTCACCCAGGTGCCAGGCATCGGCAAGAAGAGCGCCGAGCGGCTGGTCCTGGAGCTGCGCGACAAGGTCGGTGTGGTGGCCGGGTCCGCGGCCGGTCCGCCGGCGGCGGTGGACCGCGGCCGGGTCCGCTCGGAGGTGTCCGAGGCGCTGGTGGCTCTGGGCTTCTCGGCCAAGCAGGCCGAGCAGAGCGTCGAGGCCGTGCTAGCCGCTGGCAACGGAGACCTGGATACCTCGGCGGTGCTGCGCAAGGCGCTGGCCACCCTCGGCCCGAAGTGAGGTCGGCCTGATGCACGAGGACAACGACGGCTGGCCGCCGTCCGATGACGGCGTCGCCCTGACCCCGCACCAGGACCCGGGCGACCAGGACGTCGAGATGACGCTGCGCCCGCGCAAGCTGAGCGAGTTCGTGGGCCAGGCCCGGGTGCGCGAGCAGCTCGAACTGGTCCTGCACGGCGCGCTCAAGCGCGGCGAACAGCCCGACCACGTACTGTTCTCCGGCCCGCCGGGGCTGGGCAAGACCAGCCTGTCGATGATCATCGCGACCGAGCTCGGCGCCTCGATCCGGGTCACCTCCGGCCCGGCCCTGGAGCGCCCCGGTGACCTCGCGGCGATGCTGTCCAACCTCGCCGAGGGCGACGTGCTGTTCATCGACGAGATCCACCGGATCGCCCGGCCCGCCGAGGAGATGCTCTACCTGGCGATGGAGGACTACCGGGTGGACATCGTGGTCGGCAAGGGCCCAGGGGCCACCAGCATCCCGCTGGAGCTGGCCCCGTTCACGCTGGTCGGGGCCACCACCCGGTCCGGCGCGCTGACCGGGCCGCTGCGCGACCGGTTCGGCTTCACGGGGCACATGGAGTTCTACACCGCGGCGGAGCTGGAGCAGGTGGTGCGCCGTTCGGCCGGAATCCTGGGCGTGGACCTGCGCGACGACGGGGCCGTCGAGATCGCCGGCCGGTCCCGGGGTACTCCGCGAATCGCCAACCGGTTGCTGCGGCGGGTCCGCGATTTCGCGGAGGTGCGGGCCGACGGAACGGTGACCCGTGAGATCGCGCAGGCCGCGCTGGAGGTCTACGACGTCGACGAGATCGGCCTGGACCGGCTGGACCGGGCCGTGCTCCGGGCGCTGATCAGGTCCTTCCGCGGCGGCCCGGTGGGGATTTCGACGCTGGCGGTCGCGGTCGGCGAGGAGCCCAGCACCGTCGAGGAGGTCTGCGAGCCGTACCTCGTGCGGGCCGGCATGCTCGCCCGCACCCCGCGCGGCCGGGTCGCGACGGTGGCGGCGTGGCAACACCTGGGCATGACGCCGCCGCAGCACGCGCCCGGCGAGTCGCAGTCCGACCTCTTCGGCGAGTGATCGAAGGGCGTCGGCCAGGGACACCCGCCTGTTGCGCAGCTCGGCGGTGTCGAAGCGACAAATCGCCGATACTGTGCCCACGCCCAGCTTTCGGCTCGCCGTCGGGGTGCTGGTCCGTGCTTGCGGCGTGACGTTATCCTCCTCACGTCCCGCTCGGTGGAGACGAGCCGTGTCAAGCGGCGCCGCCGGACGGGAAGTGTGCAGCGCGGCAGGCACGAACCGCGCCCCGCGCGAGAGCGGGGAGGCGCGTCCGCGAACAGCTCGCGGCCCGCGCGGGCCGCGGAGACTCTCCTGGTTCCCAGCGGGAGATGACGTCGACCCGAGTTGACCTGGCACACTGGGGCAGAACATCCGAACAATTCGGGCGCAGTACTGCGAGGGCTGGGCCCCGAAGCGTCCGCTGAACGGAGCACGATGGACCTCCAATCCCTTATTCTTCCGCTGCTGATCGTCCTGCTGGCGGTGCCGCTGTTCCTGCAGGCCCGCAAGCAGAAGCGCGCGATGGCCGAGCAGCAGAAGCTGCAGAACTCGATCGCCCCCGGCGACAAGGTGATGACCACCTCCGGCGTGTTCGGCACCGTCGTCAGCACCAGCGACGACAGCATCGACCTGGAAATCGCGCCGGGCATGACCACCACCTGGGTGCGCGCCGCGGTCCGCGAGAAGGTCAACACCGACACCGCCGCGGAGGCCAAGAAGGACGAGGCGGCCGAGACCGACAGCGCCGAGGCCGCCGTGATCACGGAATCGAAGGCCGAGGTCGCCGAGCCCATCGAGCAGCAGAAGATCAACTGACGTCCGGCGGGACGTTCCCGTTCCATCGGGTGCCGCACCGGCGCCCGGCAGGCGGGGCCGTCGCCGCCCGGGGCGCGACGCGGGCACCGGTTCTCCGGGCCCGCGTCCGTGCGTAGTGGACGATCAATGCACAGCTGCCACCCGGGCCGGTGGCGCTCGCCCCGGGCCTGTCAGACTGGAAAGCGGAACGCGGTGATCCGCCACTCTGTCGTGGCGAAGATTGCCAAGCGAGCGCGCCGATCGGGGAACCTGGCGAACCCGGCTGTAGTTTGGCGGCGTAGCGGCGGAACCGCCCGCCGCGGCTCGCACAGTTCGGTGGGTGACGCCTATGCGAACCGACCGCGCACCCGATACGGACCGTGGACAGGAGAACTGACGCCGTGGCACCTCCGGCCGGGCAGCTTCGCCCAGGGCGTTATATGGCGATCTTCGCGCTGATCGTCGTGGGGCTGTACGCACTGGTGTTCTTCACCGGTGACGGCAAGCCGACGCCGAAACTCGGGATCGACCTGCAGGGCGGCACCCGCGTGACGCTGACGGCTCGCACACCGGACGGCCAGCCGCCCACGAGCGAGTCACTGAACCAGGCCCGGCAGATCATCGAGACCCGCGTCAACGGCATGGGCATCAGTGGTTCCGAGGTGACTCGGGACGGCAACAACCTGGTGATCACCGTGCCGGGCGCGGGCGGTGAGGAAGCCAAGCAGCTGGGACAGACCGCCGAACTGAACTTCCGCAAGGTCGTCAACGCGGTGCCCGCGACGCCGCCGCCGGCGGGGACCACCCCGCAGCAGGCCGTGCCGCCGCCCGGGCCGGGCGACCAGCGGAAGGCGATCGACGAGGCGAAGGCGCTGCGGCAGAGCACCGAGCCGAACGTCCAGATGCAGGCGCTGCAGTCGCTGAACTGCGCCGCCGAGGACCCGCTGCGCGGCAACGACGACCCGAAGCTGCCGCTGGTCACCTGCGACCGCGAGGGCCAGCAGAAGTACCTGCTGGAGCCGGTGTTCCTGCCGGGCAAGGAGGTCGCGAACGCACAGGCCGTGCCGCCGCAGCCACAGGCCGGGCAGCCGGGCTGGACGGTGTCGCTGGACTTCAAGAGCGAGGGCGCCAAGGTCTGGGCCGACTTCACTTCCGCCAACGTCGGTCAGCAGGCCGCGTTCGTGCTGGACACCGAGGTGGTTTCGGCGCCAGAGATCCAGCAGGCCCTGCTGGGCGGCAACGCCAGCATCAACGGGCAGTTCAACCAGGAGAGCGCCACCGACCTGGCCAACATCCTCAAGTACGGTTCGCTCCCGCTGGCCTTCGACCAGTCCGAGGCCGAGACGGTGTCGGCGACCCTCGGGGTGGCCTCGCTGGAGGCGGGCCTGATCGCCGGCGGCATCGGCCTGCTGCTGGTCGCGGTGTACTGCCTGCTCTACTACCGGCTGCTGGGCATCCTGACCGTCCTGTCGCTGGCGCTCTCCGGTGGCGTGGTCTACGCGGTGCTGGTGTTGCTCGGCCGCTGGGTCGGCTTCACCCTCGACCTGGCCGGCATCGCCGGTTTCATCGTCGCGATCGGCATCACCGCGGACTCGTTCATCGTGTTCTTCGAGCGGCTCAAGGACGAGATCCGTGAGGGCCGCACCTTCCGCTCGGCGGTGCCGCGGGCCTGGACCCGGGCCCGGCGCACGATCCTGTCCGCCGACGCGGTCAGCTTCCTGGCCGCCGCGGTGCTGTACGTGCTCGCCGTCGGCCAGGTGAAGGGCTTCGCCTTCACCCTGGGCATGTCGACGGTGCTGGACCTGGTCGTGGTCTTCCTCGTCACGCATCCGCTGGTGGCGATGGCTTCGAAGAACAAGTTCTTGTCCAAGCCCTCGGTCTCCGGCTTGGGGGCGGTGCAACGGCTCGGTGACCAGTACCGGGCCGCCCGCAAGGCCGCCGCGACCACCGCCAAGGAGGCGTGAAGGTGACGACTCCAGGAACGGAAGGCGCCCAGCGCGGAAGCGTCTTCCACCGCCTCTACACCGGAACCGGTGCCTTCGACATCGTCGGCAAGCGTTCCCGGTGGTACATCTCGCTGGGCCTGCTGGTGCTGGTGTGCATCGGCGCCATGGGGTTCAAGGGCTTCAACCTCGGCATCGACTTCGAGGGCGGCACCAAGATCCAGATGCCCGCGGTCGGCGTCCAGGGACCGATCCAGGCCGACCAGGTGCAGGCCGCGTTCCAGGACGCGCTGGGCCACCCGGCTGAGACGGTGCAGATCGCCGGTGCCGGGAGCAACCAGAGCATCCAGATCCGCTCGTCGTCGCTGACCACCGAGCAGGTGGCCGCCGTCAAGCAGTCGCTGTTCAACGAGCTGCAGCCGCTGAACGCGCAGGGTGCCCCGAGCGAGCAGGTGATCAGCGACAGCGCGGTCAGCGGCACCTGGGGTGGCGAGATCACCCAGCAGGCGCTGATCGCGCTGGGCGTGTTCCTGGTGCTGGTCACGATCTTCCTAGCGTTCTACTTCGAGAAGTGGATGGCGGTGGCGGCGCTGATCGCGCTGCTGCACGACGTCGTGGTGACCGCCGGGATCTACTCGCTGGTCGGCTTCGAGGTCACGCCGAGCACGGTCATCGGCCTGCTGACCATCCTCGGGTTCTCGCTGTACGACACGGTGGTGGTCTTCGACAAGGTCAAGGAGAACACCCGCGGCCTGCTCGGACTGACCCGCCGCACCTACGGCGAGGCCGCGAACCTCGCGGTCAATCAGACCCTGATGCGCTCGATCAACACCTCGGTGATCGCACTGCTGCCGGTGATCGGGCTGCTCGTGGTGGGCGCCGGGCTGCTCGGCGTCGGCGTGCTGCAGGACCTGGCGCTGGTGCAGATGGTCGGCATGATCGCCGGTGTGGTGTCGTCGATCTTCCTGGCCACGCCGCTGCTGGTGGACTTCAAGATGCGTGAGCCGAAGTTCCGGGAGCACGCGGCGAAGGTGCAGCAACGCCGCGAGCGCGCCGCACTCAAGGCCGCCGGGGAAGACGTCCCGGTCGAGCCAAAGCGCGCGGCCGAGCCAAATCGCGCCGTCGCGGCGGGCTCGGGTTCGCGCGGTGGGCGTCCCGGTCCCGGTGGCAAGGCGGGACGCCCGTCGGGGAAGCGGCGGCGTTGACCGCTGCGGAGGAGACGGCCATTTCCGTTCAGGTGACAGATTCGACCGATCACGCGCTCCGGCAGGCAACGGAGCTGATCCGGGAGGTGCCGGACTTCCCCGAACCGGGGGTGCTGTTCCGCGACATCAGCCCGCTGCTGGCCGACGGTGCCGGGCTGAACGCCGTGGTGTCGGCGCTGGGCAGGGACATCGAGTTCGACGTCGTGGCCGGTGTGGAGGCGCGCGGTTTCCTGGTCGGCGCGGCGGTGGCGCAGGAGTTCGGGACCGGCGTGATCGGGCTGCGCAAGCCCGGCAAGCTGCCGGTGGTCGCGGACCGGGTGGACTACACCCTGGAGTACGGCCGCGCCACGCTGGAGCTACCGGCGGACACGCTGCGCGCCGGTCAGCGGGTCCTGATCGTGGACGACGTGCTGGCCACCGGCGGCACCCTGGGCGCGGCGTGCCGCCTCGTCCGCCAGGCCGGTGCCGACGTCGCGGCGGCGGCCGTGGTCCTCGAGCTGACCGCGCTGGAAGGCCGCGACAAGATCATGGGCGAGACCGTCCGGGCCCTGCTGCAGGCCTGATTCGTCGAGGTGAGGGGCACTCGTGACCTGCTGGCCGGGTCGCGGGTGCCCTTCGCCGTGCTGATCGGTCGGGCTGAAGTTTCCGGGTCCGTCGACTGCGCCAGGTGACCGCTCGGCGTATCACATCGGGACCAGGGAAGGTTCGTATCCCGGATGGCGTTATTCTCAGTGTCCGGGTCCCCCGGACCTGGGACGAGAGCAATACCTGAGCCCGGGAGCGTGCGGTGAGCCAACACGTCGAATCTCCTGCTGCGGCGACCGATCCGGTTGCCGAGCCGAGGGCGGCCTCCGCGACGCGTCGGGTCCGCGCCCGGCTGGCCAGGAGGATTACGGCGCAGCGGGCCACCCCGGTGAAGCAGGTGCTGGAGCCGCTGGCCACGGTGCACCGCGAACTCCACCCGCAGGCGGATCTCGCGCTGTTGCAGCGCGCCTACGACGTCGCGGAGGAGAAGCACAGCAGCCAGCGGCGCAAGTCCGGCGACCCCTACATCACGCATCCGCTGGCGGTCGCGACGATCTTGGCCGAGCTCGGCATGGACACCACCACGCTGGTGGCCGGGCTGCTGCACGACACCGTTGAGGACACGGACTACTCGCTGGAGAAGCTCGGCGCCGAGTTCGGCGAGGAGGTGGCGCACCTGGTCGACGGGGTCACCAAGCTGGACAAGGTCAAGCTGGGTGCCGCCGCCGAGGCCGAGACAATCCGCAAGATGATCATCGCGATGGCGCGTGACCCGCGGGTGCTGGTGATCAAGCTCGCCGACCGGCTGCACAACATGCGCACCATGCGCTTCCTGCCGCCGGAGAAGCAGGCCCGCAAGGCGCGGGAGACCCTCGAAGTGCTGGCGCCGCTGGCGCACCGGCTGGGCATGGCGACCATCAAGTGGGAGCTGGAGGATCTGGCGTTCGCCATCCTGCAGCCCAAGAAGTACGACGAGATCGTGCGCCTGGTGGCCAACCGTGCGCCGTCCCGCGACACCTACCTGCGCACCGTCATCCAGGAGCTCTCGCACCAGCTCGACACGGCCCGGCTGGCCGCGAAGGTGGAGGGCCGCCCCAAGCACTACTACTCCATCCACCAGAAGATGATCGTGCGGGGCCGCGACTTCGACGACATCCACGACCTGGTGGGCGTGCGGATCCTGGTCGACGAGGTGCGCGACTGCTACGCCGCGATGGGCGTGGTGCACGCGCTGTGGCAGCCGATGCCCGGCCGGTTTAAGGACTACATCGCCCAGCCCCGCTTCGGCGTCTACCAGTCGCTGCACACCACGGTGATCGGCCCGGAGGGCAAGCCGCTGGAGGTGCAGATCCGCACCCACGAGATGCACCGCACCGCCGAGTACGGCATCGCGGCGCACTGGCGGTACAAGGAGACCAAGGGCCGCAACGGCAGCAGCGGGCAGTCGGCCGTCGAGGTCGACGAGATGGCGTGGATGCGGCAGCTGCTCGACTGGCAGCGGGAGGCCGCAGACCCCGGCGAGTTCCTCGAGTCGCTGCGCTACGACCTCGCGACCAGGGAGATCTTCGTCTTCACGCCGAAGGGCGACGTGATCACGCTGCCGTCCGGCTCCACCCCGGTGGACTTCGCGTACGCGGTGCACACCGAGGTCGGTCACCGCTGCATCGGCGCCCGCGTCAACGGCCGGCTGGTGGCGTTGGAGCGCAAGCTGGAGAACGGCGAGGTCGTCGAAATCTTCACGTCCAAGGCGGAGGGCTCCGGCCCGAGCCGGGACTGGCTGTCGTTCGTGGCCTCGCCGCGCGCCAAGGCGAAGATCAAGCAGTGGTTCGCCAAGGAACGCCGCGAGGAGGCGATCGAGTCCGGCAAGGAGCTGATCGCCAAGGAGGTCCGGCGGCTCGGCCTGCCGGTGCAGCGCCTGGTGTCGGCCGAGACGCTCGGTGCGGTGGCCCGCGAGCTGCACTACGTCGACGTCACCGGGCTGTACGCGGCGGTGGGGGAGAAGCAGCTGTCGGCGCAGCACCTGGTGCAGCGCCTGATGACGTTCATCGGCGGACCCGAGCAGGCGGCCGACGAGATCGCGGAGCGGTCGACGCCGTCGACCCTGCTCGGCAAGCGCCGCAGCAGCGGCGACTCTGGTGTCGTGGTCAAGGACGCCGGGGACGTGTGGGCGAAGCTGGCGCGCTGCTGCACGCCGGTTCCGGGCGACGAGATCCTGGGCTTCGTGACCCGCGGCGGCTGGGTGAGCGTGCACCGGACGGACTGCACCAACGCCGACGACCTGCGCCGCACGCCCGAGCGGCTGGTCGAGGTGTACTGGGCGCCGTCGGCGTCGTCGGTGTTCCTGGTCGCGATCCAGGTGGAAGCCCTGGACCGGCACCGGCTGCTCTCCGACGTCACCAAGGTGCTGGCGGACGAGCGGGTGAACATCCTGTCGGCATCGGTCACGACTTCGAAGGACCGGGTGGCGGTCAGCCGCTTCTCCTTCGAGATGGGCGACCCGAAGCACCTGGGCCACGTCCTCAAGGCGGTCCGCAACATCGAGGGCGTCTACGACGTCTACCGCGTGACCTCGGCGGCTTAGTTTCCGCAGCTCAGGAGCCGTGAGTGTTTTCGGGTGCTATAGCACCCGAAAACACTCACGGAAGGTTCGGTCAGCCCTGGACGTCAACCTTCTCAAAGGTGACATTCTCCTTCGGGTGGCCGCCGCCCGGCGACGGCTCGAACGCGCCGTCGTGGCCCGCGCGCGCGATGCCGTCGATGACCTGAAGGCCTTCCTCGGAGATCGTGCCGAACACGGTGTAGTCCGGCGACAGCGGAGCATCTCCGAAGACCATGAAGAACTGGCTGCCGTTGGTGTTCGGGCCGGCGTTGGCCATCGCGAGGTATCCGCGCCCGTACTGCAGCTCCGGGAACGTCTCGTCGTCGAAGGTGTAGCCGGGGCCGCCGGAACCCTTGCCCGTCGGGTCGCCGCACTGCAGCATCTGCAGGCCCTCGGTGCCGATCCGGTGGCACGACGTCCCGTCGTAGTAGCTCTGTTTGGCCAGGTTGATGAAGCTGTTGACGGTGCACGGGGCCAACGCGCGGTCGAGCGTCAGCGGGATCGCGCCGTGGTTGGTGTTGATGGTGGCCTGCACGGTGCCCTTGGACGACACCTTGCCGTTGGCCGGCGGCTGGACCGGCTTGCTCGCGCCCTTGCTGTCCGGCTTGTACTCGCAGGAGACCGGGTCGGCCAGCGGCGTCGGCCGCGCCGGCGGCGGTGCGAGCTGGGTGGGGATCTGGACCTCCGGCTTCGCCTCCGGCGGCTGTTCCTGCGCCGTGTCGGTACCCGTGCGGGTGAAGTAGAAGACGCCCACCACGACCGCGATGACCACGACGATCGTCGCGCCGATGGTGATCACCCGGCGTCGCTTGTCCTGCTCCGCACGGCGCTGCAACTGGCGTTCGAGCTTCCGTTTGGCTGCCTGGCGACGTTGCTCGTTGCTGGGCACCTGCTCCCTCCCCGGATTCGGTGAACCTGATGTTGTCCGGGGAGTTTATGGGGTCGGTCGCGGGCCGTTCCTGAGAGCCCGCGCATCGTGCGTGCCGCGCGCGAAGGCGCACGTGGGCGGGACGATAACCTTGGGACAACCGACCCGCTCCATCGGGTGTCGCCGCAACGAAAGGTCGCACTTCGTGCTTGTCCTCGGGTTCCCGGTCGGACCGCTGCAGGCGAACTGCTACGTGCTCGCGCGCGGGGAAGGCGAACCCTGCGTCGTCGTGGATCCCGGTCAGGACGCCGTGCCGCAGCTGGACGAACAGCTGCGCAAGCACCGGCTCGCGCCCACCGCGGTGCTGCTCACCCACGGGCACTTCGACCACGTCTTCTCCGCAGGTCAGGTGTGCGCCGCGCACGACGTGCCAGCCCACGTCCACCCGGCCGACCGGTTCATGCTCGACGACCCGGGCGCCGCGCTCGGCCCGGCCGGCCGGCAGCTGTTCGGCGACGGCCCGGTGATGGACGCGCCCGCCGACGTCCGCGACCTCGCCGGCGGCGACGTGCTGGAACTCGCCGGACTGCGCTTCGACGTCACGCACACCCCGGGCCATACCGGCGGATCGGTGCTGTTCGGCGTCGGGACCGACGAGGGTGGGCGGCTGCTGCTGTCCGGCGACACCCTCTTCGCCGGCGCCATCGGGCGCACCGATCTGCCTGGCGGCGACCACGGCCGGATGCTCGAGTCGCTGAGCACCAAGGTGCTGCCGCTGGACGACGAGACCGTCGTGCTGCCGGGCCACGGACCGACCACCACCATCGGGCGCGAACGCGCGGGCAACCCGTTCCTGCAGGGTCTGCCGGCGTCCGAAGCCACTTCCTGACGAGGACTGAACCACCACTCATGAGCACGTTCACCGCACCCAAGGGCATCCCGGAGTACTACCCGCCGGAGTCGGCGGGCTTCCTGGCGGTCCGCGACACCCTGACCGACGCCGCGCGCCGCGCCGGCTACGGCTACATCGAGCTGCCGCTGTTCGAGGACACCACCCTGTTCGCGCGCGGCGTCGGGGAGTCCACCGACGTCGTCACCAAGGAGATGTACACCTTCGCCGACCGCGGCGGCCGGTCCATAACGCTGCGCCCGGAGGGCACGGCGGGCGTGATGCGCTCGGTCATCGAGCACGGCCTCGACCGCGGCCAGCTGCCGGTGAAGCTGTACTACAGCGGCGCTTTCTTCCGCTACGAGCGGCCGCAGGCCGGGCGCTACCGGCAGCTGCAGCAGGTCGGGGTGGAGGCGATCGGCGTCGACGACCCGGCGCTGGACGCCGAGGTCATCGCGATCGCCGACGAGGGCTACCGGCGGCTGGGGCTCACCGGGCACCGCATCGAGGTCACCTCGCTCGGCGACAACACCTGCCGCCCCGCCTACCGGGCGAAGCTGCAGGAGTTCCTGCGCGGGCTGCCGCTGGACGAGGAGACCCGGCGCCGCGCCGAGCTCAACCCGCTGCGGGTGCTCGACGACAAGCGGCCGGAGGTGCGGGAAATGGTCGCCGACGCCCCGCTGATGGTCGACCACCTCTCGGCGGAAGCCAAGGAGCACTACGAGCAGGTCAAGGCGCACCTGGTGGACCTCGGCGTGCAGTTCGTGGAGAACCCGCGCATGGTGCGCGGCCTGGACTACTACACCAAGACCACCTTCGAGTTCGTCCACGACGGCCTCGGCGCGCAGTCCGGCATCGGCGGCGGCGGGCGCTACGACGGCCTGATGGCCGAGCTCGGCGGGCAGGAGTACTCCGGCGTCGGCTTCGGGCTCGGTGTCGACCGGACCCTGCTGGCCTGCCAGGCCGAGGGGCTGACCGTCGGCGACCAGGCGCGCTGCGACGTGTACTGCGTGCCGATGGGCGAGACCGCCAAGCGCCGCCTGGTGGCGGCTGCGGGCGGACTGCGGGCCGTCGGGGTCCGCGTCGACGTCGCCTACGGCGGCAAGGGCCTCAAGGGCGCGATGAAGGCGGCGGATCGCTCGGGTGCCCGCTTCGCGCTGGTGCTCGGCGAACGCGACATCGAGGCCGGCACCGCGCAGCTCAAGGAGCTGGCCAGCGGCGAGCAGCGCGCGGTTGCACTGGATTCGCTGGTGGACGAGGTCCGGGCCGCCGTGGCGGAGGGGAGATGACCGGAGTCGAGACGATTCCGCTGGATCTGCTGGATCGCAAGACGATCCGGACCCGGGCCCGGAACGTCGCGATCGCCGCGCTGATCGTCGCGGCCGCGCTGGGCGGCATCGTGAGCCTGTTCGCGGGTCCCACGGGTTTCGCGATCACCGCGGCGATCGCGGGAATCCCGTTGCTGCTGCTGGCTTTTGCGGAATCCCGCAAGACCATCGCGTTGCGCGGCAGCGAACTGGTGGCGCGCGCGGTGGGAACCCGAGTGGTCGATGTGAAGGCCGCGGAACGCTTCGACCTGTTCGTCACCGACCTGCGCGGCGCGCGGACGATCAACCTGCTGATCGGAGGGCCGCCCAAGGGCAAGGCGATCAGCGTTTCGCTGGCGCTGTACGCGGGCACCGGCGGCCGGGAGCTCGGGATTCTCGCGCTGCGCCGGCTGGCGGACACGCTGGCCGGTTCGGCCGATACCCGGGCGCTGGTGCTCTCCCAGCTGGTCGTGGCCCAGCTGAGGGCGGAGGCTCGCGGCGACGCGGCCCCGGACCGCCCGCTGTACCGGCTCGCATCGGTCGCACCGCCGGGCCGGATGGCGCAGCGCCTGCATCCCGACGCGGTCGCCAAGTTCGTAGCGGCCCTGGGCTAGCGCCGTCCTCGTGAGTGTTCGTGCCGGTTCTTTCCGGAACGAACACTCACGACTCAGCGGCCGGGCCTGCGGTTCGGCGGACGCCACCACACCGTCGCCGTCTCCGAGCCGGTGGCGGCCGCACGCCCCACGCGGTCCGCGACCGAGCTCCCGATGCGGCCCGCTGCGGCCTTCGCGGGCTCCCGAACCGCTACCGCGGCGGCGATCGCCGTCGTGATCGGCACCGCCGCCACCAGGCCGATGCTGCCGACGAGGGTGCGCACCACTTCCTGCGTCACCGCCTGCGAGCTCACCACCTCGCCGAAGGTCCGGCCGGAGAGCGTGTAGGCCAGCAGCATCGGCAGGGCCGCGCCCGCGTAGGCCAGGACCAGGGTGTTCACCGCCGATGACACGTGGTCGCGGCCGATCCGCTGCCCCGCCTTGTAAAGCTGCCGCCAGGACAGCGCCGGGTTGGCCTTGCGCAGCTCCCACACGGCACTGGTCTGGGTCACCGTCACGTCGTCGAGCACGCCCAGCGCACCGATCACGATCCCGGCCAGCAGCAGCCCGCGCGCGTCGATCGGCGCGCCGAGCACGCCCATCAGGCTGGACGTGTCCTCGTCCAGCCCGGTCAGGCTGGTGGCCGCCGAGAAGACCGCGCTGAGCACGCTGATCAGGGCGAGGCTCAGCAGGGTGCCCAGCACCGCGGTCGAGGTCCGCGCGGAGAAGCCGTGCGTCAGGTAGAGCACCACGAACATGATCAGCCCGGCCCCGGCCACCGCCACCAGCAAGGGATCCTGGCCGGCGAGGATGGCGGGCAGCACGAAGCCGACCAGCACGACGAGGCTCAGCCCGAGCGCGACCAGCGCGGCCAGGCCCTGCCAGCGGCCGAGCACGATCACCGCCGCGGCGAACGCCAGCGCCAGGACCAGCAGCGGCGCGCCGCGCTGGAAGTCGACGACCTGGTAGGACGCCGGGTCGTCGGGGTTGGCCCCGGCGTAGCTGAGCACCACCCGGTCACCGACGGCGAAGCGCGGCGAGCCGGGGTCGGTCGGCACCACCTGCTGGATGGTCTGACCGGGCCGCGGGCCGTCCTGCATCCGCACCCCGAGGACGACGCAGCCGCCCTGGTCGGGCGAGTCCTGGGTGCAGGAGCCGACGACGGCGGAGACGACCTCGGCGTTGACCGGGTCCTGGCCGAACCCGAGACCGGCGCCGGTGCGCTGCTGGTGGCCGAACGGGTAGAGCAGCAGTACGCCGACGATGGTAGCCAGCGCGAAGGGCACCAGCGCGATCGCGAGCACCCTCTTGACCTGCTTCGACGCCGGCTCGGCGGGGCCGTGACCGTGCCCGTGACCGTGCCCGTGACCATGCCCGTGGCCCTGCGCGGTGCTGCTTTCGGAGCTGGGGCGGCGATCGCGTTGTGCCTGGTCCGGGCCTGTCTGGGCGGCCTGCGCCCGGGGCGTCTGGTCGCGATCGGCGGCTCGGCGGTGGCGTGCCCGGTGGTCGCCTCCGGGCTCGAGAGGCTCTCCGGCGGGGTGGCGGTCGGTCACCGGGCAATTATGCGGACCGCCCACCGAGCGACCACCGGAGAGGTACCCGACGACCCTCCGTCGCCGCTGCCTCCCAACTGAAGAGCCATCCTGGCCTGGACTCCTAGCAGCAGCGCGGCGAGTGAATCCACAATGGACATTTACTGGACCGGATGCGGCAGTTGTTGCGGTTTTTGTGATGGGGCTCGCCTTTCCGCAGCGTTTTGCGGTTGGTGCGTGGCCATGCGCACGGGGTTTACACGATAGGTGGGTGTCCGTTCAAAGCGCTCGACACGATCTCGAAACTGTGTTCGAATCAGGTCATGCGATGGGAACAGCAACGGGTCACGCCGCCGGCCGGGGATGCGCCGGAACTGCCGCTCGCGCTGCCGGAGCCGCAGGCACGGTCCGGAGGGCGCGCAGGCCTGCGGCTGCCGGATCCGGTGCCCATCGAGGCGGGCACAGCCGAAGCCTACGCGATCGAGATCCACGCCAAAACGATCATCAACCGCGTGCCGGGGGAGTCCCAGGTTCCATTTCGCTGGACGGTGAATCCATACAGAGGATGCACCCATTCTTGCATTTATTGTTTTGCCCGCCGCACTCACACGTATTTGGACTTGGACGCCGGGCATGACTTCGACAGCAAGATCGTGGTCAAGGTCAACGCCGGGACCTTGTTGCGCAAGGAGTTGGCCTCCTCGCGTTGGGCCGGCGAGGCGATCGCGATGGGCACCAACACCGACCCGTACCAGCGCGCCGAAGGGCGCTACCGGCTGATGCGGGAGATCCTCGCCGCGCTGCGCGACCGGGCCAACCCGTTCTCGGTCCTCACCAAGGGGACGCTGATCCTGCGGGACGTCGACTTGATCACGGAAGCTGCGCAGCGGACCAGTGTCTCGGTAGCGGTGTCGGTGGGTTCGGTCAATGAGGCTTTGTGGCGGGCAGTGGAGCCGGGGGCGCCATCGCCGCTGCGTCGTCTCGACGTTGTGCGACGGTTTACCGAGGCGGGCATCGGGTGCTCGGTCTTGATGGCGCCGATCCTGCCCGGACTCAGCGACTCGTCAGCCGAGATTGATCGTACGGTGGCCGCGATCGCCGAGGCTGGGGCGACAAGCCTGACGCCCATAGTGCTGCATCTGCGTCCGGGGGCGCGCGAGTGGTACCACGAGTGGCTGCTCGCGAGGTGCGAGCCGTTCGACGTCGCAATCCGCAGTCGAGGTCCGTGGGGTGATATGTTGAGGAAAACGATTTCTGCGCAGTTCGGTAAGTCAATCGTTCGTTTCCGGAATGCGAAGGCGGCGGCGCTGTTCGCTATTCGACCGGCGTTCGGAGGCGCGCCGATTTCCGGTTACCTTCCGTGCTGGTCGTCGGGTCGCCCGTCCCCGAATCGGGTCAGCGCGTCGTCGTGCGCGAAGACGTGCTGGAGCCCAGGTGCTCCTCGGGTTGCCACCGGACGCCGAAGACGCCCATGCCGTAGTCCAGCGCCACCGCGTGCGTCCGGCCGAACCGGTCGACCGTCAGCGGCTTGGGGGTTTCCACCTCCTGCGTGGTGGAGTCGCCGACGTAGCTCTCGCACCGGATGGGCGGGTGCGCCGGGTCGAACTGCAACTCGACCACGTACTGCCGCACGGGCAGCCGGAAGAGCCGGCAGAAGCTGTGCTCGACCTCGTTCGGGCCGGTCGGCGGGTCGATGATCTCGTACTCCAGCAGCAGCGTCTCGCCGCGCGCCAGCGCCCGGTCGAACAGCAGCTCCGCCACCACCAGGTCGCGGGCGTGGTCGGTGAGCACCTGACCGAGCCGGCAGGACCGGATCGGGCGGATGATCGGCGGCGTCTCGCCGGACGAGGCGCCGTCGAACATGATCACCCAGCGGTCGACGTCGTTGGTCTCGGCCCGGACCAGCTTGCGGGTCCGGATCTTGCGCAGCTCACCGCGCTGGTCCACGTGCACCACGTCGTGGTGGCTCAGCCGCGCGAGCTTGCTGTCGTGGCTGGTGTCGATCTTGGTGAGCAGCTCGGCGGCCGACTCGTTCTCAGACCAGAGCGCGCTCAGCGGCGGCGCTTCGGCGGGGGCCTGCCGGGTGCGGCCGCGCGGTCGGGGCGGACCCAGCAGCGCCGACAACGAGCTCTCCGGCACGCCCAGCACCTGCTCCAACTGTTGCAGCGCGAGCAGCGAGTCGGGGCGCTCCGGGCGTCGTCGGCCCGACTGCCAGTAGCTCAGCGCGGTGATGCTGACCGGCGTGCCGCGGGTGCGCAGCCGGTGCTGGATGCGTTCCAGGCTCAACCGGCTCGCCCGGATCGCGGTGCGCAGGGCGGCTTCGAACGGACCGGTTCGGAGCAGTTCGGAGAGTTCGGCGGACAATGCGTTCACTTCTTGCTGCGTGCCGCGGAGGGCCGGGCGGGTCGCCGGGCGAGCCTCGGTTTTCGGGCCGGTCATCGTTACTCCTCGTGTCCGCCGAATTCCGAACTTACGCTAAACAGCGGGGTCAGTGTTGTGCAACGACCGAGTTTCGATAGGCGCCTCCGACTAAAGGAGGAGCCCGGAGGTACTTAAGGTGGGAATCGCCTCCTTCATCGCTTCGCGGGCACGCCTAACAATGCCGTTGCGCGATCGTCGGCAGTGCCTCGAATCAGTTAATTGTGGACCATCGGCGGTGAAATTGGTATCGACCATTTGGTGTCAAGGCGGCGAAAGGGCGAACCGGACACCGCCGCCGCGAACCGGCAGGCTGGTGGCGGCAACGTCGCGGGGCGCGGTCACGCTCCGCGCCGGCGGCCCGACACGCGGCACCTGAGCGCTGCGCCCCGGTGCCCGTTGGCTAGCCTTAATGTCTTGCGTCCTGGTGGCTGAACACCGTGATCGGAGGCTTCCCGACGATCGGGTGTGGCGAGGCCCGGGACCAGCTATACGTCAATACCGTCAAGTGCTGGACAGCGGAAGAAGGAGCTCAGTACCCGTGATGCGCACGCACGAGGCCGGATCGCTTCGCGCCGGTCATGCCGGGCAGACCGTCACCCTCGCCGGGTGGGTGGCGCGCCGTCGCGATCACGGCGGGGTCATCTTCATCGATCTGCGCGACGCCTCGGGCGTCGCCCAGGTCGTCTTCCGCGAAGGCGAGATGGCCGAGCGCGCCCACCGGCTGCGCGCCGAGTTCTGCGTCCGGGTCACCGGCGAGGTGATCCGCCGCCCGGAGGGCAACGAGAACCCGGAGATCGCAACCGGCGAAATCGAGGTGACCGTCACCGGGCTGGAGGTGCTCTCAGAGGCCGCGCCGCTGCCGTTCCCGCTGGACGAGCACCTGGAGGTCGGCGAGGAGGTCCGGCTCAAGCACCGCTACCTGGACCTGCGGCGCGCCGAGCCGGCCCGGATCATGCGGATGCGCAGCGAGGTCAACCGGCTCGCCCGGGAGGTGCTGCACGACCGCGACTTCGTCGAGGTCGAGACGCCCACCATGACCCGCTCGACGCCGGAAGGCGCCCGGGACTTCCTGATCCCGGCCCGGCTGCAGCCCGGCAACTGGTACGCGCTGCCGCAGTCGCCGCAGCTGTTCAAGCAGTTGCTGATGGTCGGCGGCCTGGAGCGCTACTTCCAGATCGCGCGCTGCTACCGCGACGAGGACTTCCGCGCCGACCGGCAGCCGGAGTTCACCCAGCTCGACATCGAGATGAGCTTCGTCGAGCAGGACGACGTGATCGAGCTCGGCGAGGCGGTCCTGGCGGCGCTGTGGGGCAAGCTGGCCGACCACGAGATCCCGCGCCCGATCCCCCGGATGACCTACGCCGAGGCGATGGCCAAGTACGGCACGGACAAGCCGGACCTCCGGTTCGGGCTCGAGCTCACCGAGATGACCGAGTACTTCAAGGACACCACGTTCCGGGTATTCCAGGCGTCCTACGTCGGGGCCGTTGTGATGCCCGGCGGTGCAGACCAGCCGCGCCGGCAGCTCGATGCCTGGCAGGAGTGGGCGAAGCAGCGCGGGCACAAGGGCCTGGCCTACGTGCTCGTCGGGGCCGACGGCACGCTGTCCGGCCCGGTCGCGAAGAACCTGTCCGACGCCGAGCGCGAAGGCCTCGCCAAGACCGTGGGCGCGTCCCCGGGCGACTGCGTGTTCTTCGCCGCCGGCCCGCGCTCGGCGGCCCGGGGCCTGCTCGGCGCGGCGCGACTGGAGATCGGTGAGCGCTGCGGCCTGATCGACCACGATGCCTGGTCGTTCGTGTGGGTCGTGGACGCCCCGATGTTCGAGCCGGTCGACGAGACCGACGACGTCGCCGTCGGCACCGGCCGCTGGACCGCCGTGCACCACCCGTTCACCTCGCCGAACGCCGACTGGATCGACAACTTCGACCAGGATCCCGAGCACGCGCTGGCCTGGGCCTACGACATCGTCTGCAACGGAAACGAGCTCGGCGGCGGCTCGATCCGTATCTACCGCTCCGACATCCAGGAGCGGGTGTTCGAGTTGCTCGGCATCTCGCAGGAGCAGGCGCAGGACAAGTTCGGCTTCCTGCTGGACGCGTTCAAGTTCGGCCCGCCGCCGCACGGCGGCATCGCCTTCGGCTGGGACCGGGTCTGCATGCTGCTGGCCGGCGCCGACTCGCTGCGCGACGTCATCGCCTTCCCGAAGAGCGGCGGCGGTTTCGACCCGCTGACCAGCGCGCCCTCGCCGATCACCATCGAGCAGCGCAAGGAAGCCGGGATCGACGCCAAGCCCGCGGCGCAGGTCGGCGACCAGAGCATTTCGGTGTTCCCGCCCGGTGTGGTGGAGAAGCAGGGCTGACCGAGGAGCGGCGGGCACCGCGTGCTGCACCTGCGGATCATCTGTCCGGCCGAGTACACCGATCGGGTGTTGGCCGGGGCCCGGGCGCACCCGGGCACGGCGCACCTGGTGGTCGTGCCCGGCGGCGCGGTCGACCCGGCGGGTGATCTCGTCGAGGTCGACGTGGCCCGGGAGGCCGCCGACGAAGTGCTGGATGCGATCGGCGCTTCGGAGCTGGCCGCGGTCGGCGCGGTGACCATCACCGAGGCCGGCACCACCCTGTCGCGCCGCGCCGAGCGCGCCGCGGAGGAGGCTCCCGGCGACGGCGGCGACGCGGTGGTCTGGGACGAGCTGATCGCCCGCACCGGCGAGGAATGCCGGTGCAACGGCACGTTCCTGGCGTTCCTGTCCATCGCCTGCGTGCTGGCGGCGGTCGGGGTGGTGACCGACTCGCCGGTGACGATCGTCGGCGCGATGGTGGTCGGCCCCGAGTTCGGGCCGCTGGCCGCGATCGCCGTCGGGCTGGTGTCCCGCCGCTGGTCGCTGGTGCGGCGGGCTTCCACGGCGCTCGCCGTGGGTTTCCCGGTGGCGATGGTGGTGACCGCGGCGGCTGCTCTGCTCGGCGAGTGGGCCGGCCTGATCGACCGGCTCGGCCTGCCGGAGAACAGCCAGGTGGCGTTCGTCTACCAGGTCGGCTGGTCGTCGCTGATCGTGTCGCTGTTGGCCGGGGCCGCCGGGATGCTGTCGCTGACTTCGGCGAAGTCGGCCGTCCTGGTCGGTGTGTTCATCTCGGTCACGACGGTGCCCGCCGCCGGTTACGCGGTGGTGGCGGCGACGCTCGGCGACTGGGCACAATGTGCTGGCTCGGTCGGGCAGCTGGTGGTCAACCTGGTCGGCATCGTCGTGTCGGCGTCCGCGGTCCTGGCGCTGCGGCGCAGGCGGGCGAGCCTGGCCGACCGGGTGCCGACGCGGGAGATGCGGTGAGGCGCGGTCTCACAATTTTTGCGGCCGTGCAACGCCGCCGTCGCTTGGTTCCGTCAGCGTCTACAGGGAGACTACGTCCGATGGCCGGTCGAGGGGTGGGAGGCAGGGCTGTCGGACGAACACGCTGTGGTTAGGGTGCTGACCGATCGTGTGTCACTTGACCGGTCATGCCCTTTTGGGTTCAGGTTGTGGGGGTAGTGTCTGGAGACGATGAGCGTGGAGATCACCACCGGCCCCCCGGAGGTTCGCGTCCCGGCCAGCGCCGAGGCGACCGACACCGTCGGGACCGCGGAAGCTGTGCTGAGCAAGCGGACGGGAGCATCGGTCCGGCTTGCCGATGCGGAGGACCTCGGCGGCAGTGACCGCTCGGTCGTGATGCGGGTGCGGATCGCCGAATCGCCGTTCGAGCTGCCTCGCACCGTCGTGGTCAAGCACTACGGGGAGTGCCCGGTGGAGGCTCGTTCCGACCCGTTTGCGCACGAGGCGGCGAGCTGCCAGCTCACCACGGCCCTGCCGCCGGAGGCCCGGGTCGGCCCGGAGCTCATCGCGCACGATGCCACCGAGCGCCTGCTGGTGCTGGAGGACCTCGGGCGAGGCTCCACCTTGGCCGACGTGCTGTTCGCCGACGACTCGCGGGTGGCGGAGCGGGCGCTGCTGGCGTGGGCTCGGGCGCTGGGGCGGCTGCACAGCACCACTGCCGGCTGCGAGGCGGACTTCGACGCGCTGATGCGTCGGCTGGGCGCGAAGTCGTGGACCGACCCGGTCGCCGACGACATCGTGCGTTCGGTGGGCGAGCTGCCCGAGCTGCTGTCGCAGACCCTCGGCGTGGACACCCCGCCGCTGATGGTGGAGCGGTTGACCGCCGCCGCCGAGCTGCTGGAGTCGAGCCGGTACCGGGCGTTCAGCCCGTCGGACATCTGCCCGGACAACAGCCTCGTGACCGGTAGCAGCGGCGTGCGGTTCCTGGACTTCGAGTGGGGTTGCGTGCGCGATGTCGCGATGGACGCCGCGTACCTGCAGTACCCGTTCCCGTCGTCGTGGTGCTCGTACGCGCTGCCGCGCAACCTGGCCGAGAGCATGTTGTCGACGTGGCGTTCGGAGATCGTCGAGGTCTGGCCGGAGCTGGACGACGACGAGGTGCTGATGCCCCGGTTGTTCAACGCCCAGCTGCTGTGGGTGTGGGTATCGACCTGGTGGTTCCTGCCGCGGACCGGGGAGACCGACCGGCCGATCGACCTGCACATGCCTTCGCCGCGCCGCAGCACGGCGCTGGTCGACCGCTGGCGGCACCTGCGTTCGGACGCGGACGGGGCGGACATGGCCGACGTGGCGGAGTTCGCGGACCGCGTGGTCGACGCGCTGGTGGACCGCTTCGGCGCCGGTGCGCTGCACCTGCTGCCGTACCCGGCGTTCCGGACCGAGTAGGCGCCTACGAGCGCTCGCCCGCCAGGCAGGCAGCGTCAGCCGCCGCCTTGGCTCGTCGCCGGCGAGGCGGTGGGCAGCAGGCCGGAGGCGAGCCTGGACCGCGTTCCGCAGCCGGTGCGGTTCGCCCCTGCACGGCGGTGTTCCGGTCGGGGTCGGGATGGTCGCCGTCTCGGACGGTTGGTGCGGGATCTACGGCATGGCCACGCATCCCGGCTGGCGGCGGCGCAGAGTGGGCAGCGCGGTCCTGCGCGCGGGAGCTCGGTGGGCATCGGGTGCCGGGGCGGCGCGGTTATTCCTCCAGGTCGAGGCGGGCAATCCCGGTGCGCGGCGGTGCTACGAGGCACTGGGCTTCGCGCCCTCGCACGTGTACCACTATCGGGTTCGCTAAGATTTCGTGTTTCGGTCGTGTTGCATGGCTGAATAAGCTTCAGCCTCTAGACCACCTCGATGCGGTAATGCTGGTCACATCTCGAATACGGTCCGTAGTGAACATCGTTTACGCAGCGCAGTGGTGGGTCTCTTGTCCACCCGGCATACGGGTGAATTCGCAGGTCGAGCCGGGTTGCGTTAGTACATCTTCATTTGTTTCCGGGCGGCGTGACCAGATCTGCGGCTTGCGCTCGTACCGCAGTTGTCGGATATCTTTAGTTCAGCGTCTCGCTACTTCTCCCCGCTACCGTCGATGTCGCCGGAAGGGGATCGGCTGCTCTATTACGGGAGGCATTCGTGCGCGGCAAGGCATGGCAGATCACGAGGGCGGGGTTGTTCCTGCTCCTCGCGGTCGTGCTCGCCTTGCTGGGGCCGCTCAACGCCGAAGCCGGCTCGTTGCGTACCGGTCCTGCGGAGACGAAGTCCGAGACCAATGAACACCGGGACGGCGAGAAGCTGCGCGAACGGGTGCCGGGCATCGCGTTGCACCGGCGTTGCTGCGACCGCCGGGAAGGTCGCCGCCCGCTCCTGCCGCGGGGATTGCAGCACGTCGTCCATATCGGGATGCGGGCGCTCACGGAGAAATTCTCGAACGCTGGGAGCAAACCGCACGACGCCTTCGCCAAGGTCAGACATTCCCCCGCAGTCCTTCAGGTGGTCCGCCACTGATCGATGCTCGCGGCATATTCCGAGCAGACGATTAGAGAGGCGACAATGAGCTTCGAACATTTTGTGCGACACGCTCGGCAACACCCGGGCATGCTTTCCGCTGACCGCCGCAGGCAGCTCGCCGCAGGTCAGAAACCGGCCGCGTTGTTCATCGGTTGCTCCGATTCGCGAGTGGTCCCGTCCCAGATCACCGGCGCCGAACCGGGGAATCTGTTCGAACTGCGGACGGCCGGCAATGTGGTGCCGAAATACGCGCCGAACTCGGCGTCCAGCGAAATGGCCACCATCGAGTACGCCGTGTTGCAGCTGCGCGTGCCGGAGATCATCGTCTGCGGGCACTCGCATTGCGGTGCCGTGACGGCGTTGACCCTGGCCGGGCGCGGCTTGGAGGAACTGCCGGCGCTGCGCACCTGGCTCGGCACCGACGGGCTGGCCGGTGTCGAACCGGACGATCCGAGCGTGCGCGCCGAGAGCAAGCGGCACATCCACGCGCAACTACAGACGCTGCGCGAATACCCGTTCATCCAGGACCGGCTCGACGCCGGTGAGCTGCGGTTGCACGGCTGGTTCTACGAGATCGACACCGGTCTCGTCTTTGCCTGCCCGCAAACCCCGGACGTGTCGGACTTCCTCCCGCTCTAACTCCCGTCCACCGGGTCAACGCCCGCACCGCCAGGTGCGCGGCGCGATACCCGTTTCCCGCATTCCAACCTGCCCTGGAGGGCATTGTGACGACTCGACTCGAAACGCCTCGCCCGGCGCGCCGCAGCCTCGGCGTGCCGCGCTGGCCGAAGGCCACCTTCGGCGCCGATCTGGGGGCCTCGCTGGTGGTGTTCCTGGTGGCGGTGCCGCTGTGCGTCGGCGTGGCCGTCGCCTCCGGCGTCCCCGCCGAACTGGGCATCGTTACCGGCATCGTCGGTGGGCTCGTGGTCGGCCTGCTGCCCGGCAGCACGATGCAGGTGAGCGGCCCCGCGGCGGGGCTGACCGTGCTGGTGGCCTCGGCCGTGGACCAGCATGGGCTTGGCGCGCTCGGCGTGATCGTGCTCGGCGCCGGCGTGGTCCAGATCGTGCTCGGGCTGAGCAGGCTCGGCACCTGGTTCCGGGCGATCTCGCCGTCGGTGGTGCAGGGCATGCTCGCCGGCATCGGGCTGGTGCTGATCCTCGGCCAGATCTACCCGGTGGGCGGGCTCGCGCAGCCCGACTCCACCTTGGCGAAGTTCGCCGGTATCCCGGATCTGCTGGTCGCCGCGATGACCAGCCCGGAGGGCATCAGCGGGCTGGTGCTGGCGGTACTGGCCCTGGTGATCATGAGCGTCTGGAAGAAGGTGCCTGCGAGGCTCCGGCTCGTGCCCGGCGCACTGGTGGCCGTCGTGGCGACCAGCGCCTTGGCGGCGATCGCCGCGATGCCGGTGCACAAGGTGGAGGTCGGCTCGCTGCTCGCGGCGCTGAACATCCCCACCGCCGCTGCTTGGGGCGAACTCGTCACGCCCGCCGTGCTGGGTTCGATCCTGACCTTCGCCCTGATCGCCTCGGCGGAAAGCCTGTTCAGCGCCGCTGCCGTGGACCGCATGCACGACAGCCCGAAGACGCAGTACAACAAGGAACTCGTCGCGCAGGGCGCGGGCAACGCGCTCTGCGGCGTGCTCGGGGCGTTGCCGATGACCGCGGTCATCGTGCGCAGCGCCGCGAACGTGCAGGCCGGTGCGAAGACCAAGCTCTCCCGCGTGCTGCACGGGTTCTGGCTGCTGCTGTTCGTGGTGCTGCTGCCGGGGGTGCTCGCCTTCATCCCGACGGCCGTGCTCGCGGCCCTGCTGATCCAGGCCGGCTGGAAGCTGCTGGAGCTGCGGCAGGTCGTCGCGCTGGTGCGGGAACACCGCTCCGAGGCCTTCGTGCTGGTGCTGACCGCGAGCATGATCGTGGCCACCGACCTGCTGATCGGCACCCTGGCCGGTCTGGCGGTCGCCATCGTCAAGACCGCGATCGAGGTCTCGCGGCTGTCGGTGACGGCCCAGCACGGCGATGAGCACGTGCGCGTCGAGATGGGCGGCAACGCGACGTTCCTGCGGCTGCCGCGGCTGCTGGACCACCTCGAGCAGCTGCCGACGAGCAAGCATGTTCACCTCGACCTGACGATGGTCCGGCACCTCGACCGCGCCTGCCACCAAGCGGTCGAGCACTGGGCGGCCCAGCGCCGCCGGGGGGACTGCACAGTCGAGGTCGCCATGCCCGCCCGGGTGGGCTGAGCGGTCAGGGGTGACCGGTAGCGTCGGGGTGTGAGCGAGGGCTTGTTCGACGAAGGGCTGTTCGGCGCCGACACCGAGATGCGAGCGGGCGAGAAGCTGGCCGAGAACGCGCCGTTGGCGGTGCGGATGCGGCCCCGCTCGCTGGACGAGGTCGTCGGGCAGCAGCACCTGCTGGGGGCGGGGGCTCCGCTGCGCCGCCTGGTCGAGGGGGCCGCACCGGCGTCGGTGCTGCTCTACGGCCCGCCCGGCACCGGCAAGACCACCCTGGCGAACCTCGTCTCGCTGGCCACCGGCCGCCGGTTCGCGGCGCTGTCCGCGCTGTCGTCCGGCGTGAAGGAGGTGCGTGCCGTCATCGAGGAGGCGCGCCGCCGGCTCGGCCGGTCCGGCGAGTCGACCGTGCTGTTCATCGACGAGGTGCACCGCTTCTCCAAGACCCAGCAGGACGCCCTGCTGGGTGCGGTCGAGGACCGCACCGTGCTGCTCGTGGCGGCCACCACGGAGAACCCGTACTTCTCCGTGGTGGCCCCGCTGCTCTCGCGATCGCTGGTGCTGCAACTGCGCAGCCTGGAGGACGACGACATCCGCACGCTGCTGCGCCGGGCGGTCGGCGAGGAACGTGGCCTGGGCGGGGCGTTGGGCCTGGAAGAGGCGGCGGAGGAGCATCTGGTGTCGCTCGCCGGCGGCGACGCGCGGCGGGCGCTGACCGCGCTGGAGGCGGCGGCGGAGTCGGCGAGCTCGACCGGCGCGGAGGCGATCGACCTGGCGACGGTAGAGGCCACCGTGAACCGCGCCGCCGTGCTCTACGACCGCGGCGGCGACCAGCACTACGACATCACCAGCGCGTTCATCAAGTCCATCCGCGGGTCCGATGTGGACGCCGCGCTGCACTACCTGGCCCGGATGGTGGAGGCGGGGGAGGACCCGAGGTTCATCGCGCGCCGGCTCGTCGTGCACGCCAGCGAGGACATCGGCATGGCCGATCCGACCGCGCTGCAGTCCGCTGTCGCGGCGGCGCACGCGGTGCAGTTCATCGGGATGCCCGAGGGCCGGCTCGCGTTGGCGCAGGCCACGATCCACCTCGCCACCGCGCCCAAGTCGAACGCCGTGATCATGGCTATCGACGAGGCGCTGGGCGACGTGCGGGCGGGCAAGGGCGGCCCGGTGCCGCCGCACCTGCGCGACGGGCATTACGCCGGGGCGAGCAAGCTCGGCAACGCCAAGGGCTACCTTTACCCGCACAGCAAGCCGGAAGGCGTGCTCGCCCAGCAGTACCCGCCCGACCAGCTGGTGGGTCGCGACTACTACCAGCCGACCGGCCGCGGCGCGGAGCGCACGCTCAACGACCGCGTGCCGAAGCTCCGCGGCATTATCCGCGGCGACGACTGAGCGCCCGGCGATTCACAGTTTCAATTGAAACCTTGGCCCGCAGGGCACCTTGCCCAACGCATCACCCCGTAGAGTCCACGGTTTCAATTGAAACTGCACCAACTTTGGGCCGGGTGAACAGTGCCCGTCTGGTGCCTGATCACAGTTTCAATTGAAACCTTGGTCCGGTGGGTTGTGGCGGGCAGTGCCGTCGATCGGTGATCTTCCGGAGTGGCGGCGGGTAGTTTTCCACGGGAACTCGTCGCGAGGAGGTCGCAGTGGACAAGCGGATCGTGGTCACCCGGACGGTGCCGGGGTCGGCACTGGACGTGTTGCGCCAGGTCGGGGACGTGCACGTCTGCCCGCAGGACCGGCCGCTGACCGCTCCCGAGTTGCGCGAGGCCGTGCGCGGTGCGCACGCGATCGTGGCGATGCTGCACGACCGGATCGACGCCGGCCTGGTGGCCGCGGCCGGTCCGCAGCTGCAGGTGGTCGCGAACGTCGCGGTCGGCTACGACAACATCGACGTCCCGGCGGTGACCGAGCGCGGCGTCATCGTCACCAACACGCCGGGCGTGCTGGTCGACGCGACCGCCGACCTGGCCCTCGGACTGCTGCTGATGGTGACCCGGCGGCTCGGCGAGGGCGACCGGCTGCTGCGGGCCCGCCAGCCGTGGACCTTTCACCTCGGTTTCATGCTGGGCGCCGGGTTGCAGGGCAAGACGCTCGGCATCGTCGGGCTCGGCGACATCGGGCAGGCCGTGGCCCGGCGGGCCCGCGCGTTCGGGATGAGCATCGCCTACACCGGCCGCCGCCGCGCCGCCGCCGAGGTGGAGGCCGAGCTCGACGCCCGCTTCCTGCCCCAGGACGAGCTGCTGCGCACCGCCGACGTGGTGTCCCTGCACTGCCCGCTAACCGAGCAGACCCGGCACCTCATCGACGAAGCGGCGCTCGCGGTCATGAAGCCGACCGCGTTCCTGATCAACACCAGTCGCGGTCCGGTGGTCGACGAACGAGCGCTGGCGAAGGCGCTCCAGGAGGGCCAGATCGGTGGTGCGGCCCTGGACGTCTTCGAGCGCGAGCCGGAGGTGGAGCCGGCGCTGCTGGACCTCGACAACGTCGTGGTGGTCCCGCACCTGGGCTCGGCGACCACCGAAACCCGAACCGCGATGGCCGAACTCGCCGCCCGCAACGTCGCCGCGGTCCTCACCGGCGCTGAGCCTCCGACCCAGGTCCGGCCGTAAGCGCCTGTTTGGTGAATGGTCTGGGTGGGTGGTCGCTTAGCGGAACCTGAGAGGTTCCCTGGACTGCGGGTGCCCCTCCTGATGTATGTCCAATACGCGGCGGAGGGGCCGTCCTCGCCAGAAAACCTCTCAGAACCCGCCGATGGTCGTCTTGGCAAGGTGAATGCAAGCGGCTACGCCGCTTCCAAGGCGCGGACGGCATTCGCCGACAGGCTGTAACACGATCAGTCCGAGATTCGGGCCCCCGGCCGGGTTGCCCGGCTGAGGGTGCCCTTGCGTTTCACGCGTTCGGGGCCTGACTGGGGCACCGCCGGGCGGGTGTGTCGCCCGATGGTGCCCTTCGCCTGGCGGGGCCGACCGGGTGCTGGGGTGGGGGAGCGGGGCCGGTAACCTGACGCACGATCAACGGACCGGGACTTGGCCCCGGTCCCACCGACATGACGTGGACATACGGGAGGGCACGTGACGCCCACGCAGATCGCCGCGCTGATCGCCGCCGGAGCGTTCGTGCTGCTGGTCGTGCTGCTGGCGATCCCGCTGATCAAGCTCGGCCGCACGCTGGACGAGGCGACCATCGCGATCCGCAAGGCGCACGAGAACTCCGATCCGCTGTTCACCGGGGCGAACTCGACCATCACTCACGTCAACACCCAGCTGGAGCGGGTCGACGGGATCACCGCCAACGCCAAGACGATCAGCGGCAACGTATCGGCGTTGTCCTCGCTGTTCACGGCTACACTGGGTGGTCCGTTGGTGAAGACGGCGGCGTTCTCCTACGGGGTCGGCAAGGCGCTGCGGGCCCGCCGGAAGCGGCGGCAGGAGCCCGCCGGCCGGCACTTCCGCCGCAAGGGCAAAGGGGGGCGCAAGTGAGGCGCCTGTTCTGGTTCGGCGCCGGGGTCGCGGCCGGGGTCGCGTTGACGCGCAAGCTCAACGAGACCGCCCGGAAGGCGACCCCGAGCGGCATGGCCGAGCAGCTGGGCGGCGCGGTCCGGGAACTCGCCGGAGCCGTCGGCTCGTTCGGCGCCGAGGTGCGCGCGGGCATGCAGGAGCGGGAGCAGGAACTGCACGACGTGGTGGAGCGCGGCAGCGCCGCGGACACGGTGCAGTTCCGCCGGATCGACGCGGACTCCGGCGCGGGCGCGGTCAACGGTCGGCGAGCTCGCCGGGCGGGCCGCTGACGCCGGCGCCCCGCGCCGCCAGCCGCTCGCCGACACCACCAGCCGTGTCCGTCACCCGAATTTCCTGAGGAACCAGCGTGCAGACCCACGAGATCAACAACCGGTTCACCGAGCACTTCCGCAGCCGCGGCCACACCGTTGTGCCCAGCGCGTCGTTGATCCTCGACGACCCGACGCTGCTGTTCGTCAACGCCGGCATGGTGCAGTTCAAGCCCTACTTCCTGGGCGAGGCCCCGGCGCCGTACCCGCGGGCCACCAGCATCCAGAAGTGCGTACGCACCGGCGACATCGACGAGGTCGGCAAGACCACCCGGCACAACACGTTCTTCCAGATGGCCGGCAACTTCTCCTTCGGCGACTACTTCAAGGAAGGCGCCATGCAGCATGCCTGGGAGCTGCTCACCGGCTCCCAGGCCGACGGCGGTTACGGCTTCGACCCGGAGCGGCTGTGGGTGACCGTCTACGAGAAGGACGACGAGGCCGCCCAGCTGTGGCAGCAGGTCGCCGGCGTCCCCGCCGAGCGGATCCAGGCCCGCGACGGCAAGGACAACTACTGGGACATGGGCGTGCCCGGTCCCGGCGGCCCGTGCTCGGAGATCTACTACGACCGCGGTCCGAAGTACGGCCGCGAGGGCGGCCCGGTCGCCGACGAGGACCGCTACATCGAGATCTGGAACCTGGTGTTCATGCAGGACATCAGGGGTGACCAGTCGCCGAAGCTGGGCCACCCGCCGATCGGTTCACTGCCGACCAGGAACATCGACACCGGCATGGGCGTCGAGCGCGTCGCGTGCCTGCTGCAGGGCGTGGAGAACGTCTACGAGACCGACCTGGTCCGCCCGGTGATCGCCAGGGCAGAGGAGCTCTCCGGCCGCCGCTACGGCGCGAACCACGAGGACGACGTACGCTTCCGCGTCATCGCCGACCACGCCCGCTCCGGCGTGATGCTCGTCGGCGACGGCGTCACCCCCGGCAACGAAGCCCGCGGCTACGTGCTGCGGCGCTTGCTGCGCCGGATCATCCGCTCCACCCGTCTGCTGGGCGTGCAGGAGCCGGTGCTCGGCGAGTTCAGCAAGGTCGTGCGCGACGCGATGGCGCCGAGCTACCCCGAGCTGGTCACCGAGTTCGACCGCATCGACTCGGTGCTGCGCAACGAGGAAGAGGCCTTCCTGACCACCCTGACCGCCGGCTCGAAGATCTTCGATCTTGCGGTGGCCGACACCCAGAAGGCCGGTGGCAAGCAGTTGGCCGGAGAGAAGGCCTTCCAGCTGCACGACACCTACGGGTTCCCGATCGACCTGACCCTGGAGATGGCTTCCGAGCAGGGCCTGACCGTCGACGAGCAGGGCTTCCGGAACCTGATGTCCGAGCAGCGCCGCCGGGCCAAGGAGGACGCCAAGGCCCGCAAGACCGGCCACGGCGACCTGTCGACGTACCGGACCCTGCTCGACCAGCACGGCACCACCGAGTTCATCGGCTACACCGACCTGCAGTCGCACAGCCGCGTGCTGGGCCTGCTGGTCGACGGGCAGCCGGTGAAATCCGCCGCCGCGGGCACCGAGATCGAGCTGGTCCTGGACCGCACCCCGTTCTACGCCGAGGGCGGTGGCCAGATCGCCGACACCGGTCGGCTGGTCGGTCCCGGTGTGGCCGTCGAGGTGCACGACGTGCAGCGCGCGGTGCCGGGCCTGTTCGTGCACCGCGCCAAGGTCGTCGAAGGCGAGCTCGGCGTGGACACCACGCTCGAAGCCGCCGTCGACGTCGCGCGCCGCCACGCCATCGAGCGCTCGCACTCCGCCACCCACCTCGTGCACGCGGCGGTGCGCAGCGCCTACGGCAGGCGCGCCGCGCAGGCCGGTTCGCTGAACTCGCCGGGCCGGATGCGCTTCGACTTCACCGCCCCGACGGCGGTGTCCTCGAGCGTGCTCACCGGGGTCGAGGAAGAGGTCAACGACTACCTGCAGAGCGACGTCGAGGTGCAGTCCTACACCACGACGATGGACCGGGCCATGGAGCTCGGCGCCATCGCGCTGTTCGGCGAGAAGTACGGCGACCAGGTCCGGGTCGTCGACATGGGCGACTACTCCCGCGAGCTGTGCGGTGGCACCCACGTGCCGCGCATCGGCCGCCTCGGCGTGGTCAAGCTGGTGGCCGACTCCTCGGTGGGCTCCGGCGTGCACCGTGTCGAAGCGCTGGTCGGCATGGACGCGATGCGCCACATCAGCAAGGAACACCTGCTGGTCAGCCAGCTCGCGGAGCAGTTCAAGGTGCCCGCCGACGAGCTGCCGGAACGCATCCAGGGCGTCGTTTCCCGGCTGCGCAGTGCGGAGAAGGAGCTGCAGCAGCTGCGCATCGCGCAGATCCTGCAGTCCGCGGGCGAGCTCGCCGACAAGGGCACCGACGTTCATGGCGTGACGCTGGTCGCCGAGCAGGTACCGGACGGCGTGGACGGCAACGCGCTGCGCGCGTTGGCCGGCGAGATCCGCGGCCGGCTGGGCTCCCGCCCCTCCGTGGTGGCGCTGTTCGCCGCCGACGAGGGCAAGGTCAGCTTCGTGGTCGGCGTCAACGACACGGCCCGCGAGAAGGGCATCGCCGCGGGCAAGCTGGTGCCCGGCTTCGCGGCCGAGGTCGGCGGGCGCGGTGGCGGCAAGCCGGACATGGCGCAGGGCGGCGGCTCGAACCCGGCCGGGATCACGGCGGCGATCGAGGCGCTGCGCAAGGCGCTGGACCAGGTGGTGGCTGGCGGGTGACCGAGCATCGGCAGGCGGATCCCGGAGCGGGGCGTCGGCTAGGCGTCGACGTGGGCGCGGTCCGGGTCGGGGTCGCACTCAGCGACCCCGCGCCGATGCTGGCGACCCCGCTGGTCACCTTGCAGCGGGACGTCACTGGCGGCAGCGATCTCGCGCAGCTGGCCGGGCTCGTCGCCGAGCACCAGGTGGTGGAAGTCGTGGTCGGCCTGCCGAAGACGTTGGCGGGCCGGCACGGAACTGCAGCGGAAACGGCGCAGGCCTACGGGGCGGCGCTCGCGGAACGGATCGCACCGGTACCGGTGCGGTTCGCCGACGAGCGGCTGACCACCGTGACGGCCAGCCGGATGCTGTCGCAACGCGGCGTGCGGGGGAAGAAGCAGCGCGCCGTGGTCGATCAGGCGGCGGCGGTGGAAATCCTGCAGGCATTCCTTGACGGTCGGGGGAAGACACGAGAGGACCTTTCGTGACCGACGATCTCGGACTGTTCGCCGACGAGCCCGGCGAGCGGCGGCGTGCACCGGACCCGGAGCGGTTCCGCCGCCGCAAGCGCCGCCGGATCGTGACCGCGGTGGCTAGCTTGTTCGTGCTGCTGCTGGTCGGCGTCGGCGTGCTCTATGGGGCCAGCCAGATCATGCAGATCGGCTCCTACGAGAACTACGAGGGCGAGGGCACCGGCGACGTCGTCATCGAGATCAAGCCCGGTGACACCGTCAGCGCCATCGGTCGCACCCTCGCCGAGCGGGACGTAGTGGCCAGCACCAAGGCGTTCACCAAGGCCGCCGAGGAGAACCGGCAGATCAACAGCATCCAGCCGGGCTACTACCTGATGCGCAACAAGATGTCCGGCGAGGCAGCCGTCGCGCACATCCTGTCGGCGGCCGCGAAGGTGGGCCGGGTCGACATCCGCGCCGGCATGCGGCTGGAGGACCAGCTGGCGCCCGACAACGGGCACACCCCGGGCATCCTGACCAAGCTCGCCGAGGCCACCTGCGCCGGGGCCAACCCCACCTGCATCACCTCCGAGGAGATGCACCGGGTCGCCACGACCGCCGACCTGGCCTCGCTCGGCGTGCCGCAGTGGGCGTTCGCGGACGCCTCCAAGGCCGAGCCGAAGCGGCGGCTGGAGGGCCTGATCCAGCCCGGTCTCTACGACGTGAAGCCGGGCGAGACCGCGGAGAACGTGCTGCGCGATGTGGTGACCCGGTCCGCTGCGCAGCTCGAGGTCGCGGGGTTGCCGCAGGCCGCCGAGGGCACCGGGTACAGCCCGTACGATCTGCTCAAGATCGCTTCGCTGGTGCAGAGCGAGGGCATCGCCAAGGACTTCGGGCAGATCTCCCGGGTGATCCACAACCGGTTGACCCACCCGGTTATGCACCTTCAGCTCGACTCCACGATCAACTACCCGCTGGACAAACCGTCCCTGCTGACCAGGCCCGAGGACCGCGGGATCGATGGGCAGTACAACACGTACCGGAACTACGGCCTGCCACCCACGCCGATCTCGGCTGTCAGCAAGGAAGCCCTGCAGGCAGCGGAGAAACCCGCTGACGGCACTTGGAAGTTCTTCGTGAAGTGCTACCCGGACGGCACCTCCTGCTTCGCCGACACCCAGGCACAGCACGACGCCTACATCGACGAGGCACAGGCACGTGGGGCGTTCTGAGCCCCGGCGGGCAGCGGTGCTCGGTTCGCCGGTCGAGCACTCGCTGTCCCCGCTGCTGCACGGCGCCGCCTACGCCGCGCTCGGCCTGCACGGCTGGACCTACGAGCGGGTCGAGGTCGACGCGGAGCGGCTCGCCGGGTTTGTCGCCGGGCTCGGCCCGGAATGGGCCGGGCTGTCGGTCACCATGCCAGGCAAGCGGGCGGCGCTGGGCGTCGCGAGCGAGGTCAGCGAGCGGGCCGCGGCGGTCGGAGCGGCGAACACCCTGGTGCACCGGGCCGACGGCAGCTGGGCCGCGGACTGCACCGACGTCGACGGAGTCGTCGGGGCGCTGCGCAGCGCGGGCGGATTCACCACCGGCCACAGCGGGCTGATCCTGGGAGCCGGCGGCACTGCCGCCGCGACCCTGGCCGCGTTCGCGGAGCTCGGGCTGAGCGAAGCGACGCTCGCGGTGCGCGAGCCCGCGCGAGCGCGCGACGCGGCCGAGACCGCGGAGCGGGTCGGCCTGCGGGCGCGCGTCGAGCGGCTGGCCAGCGTCGTGCTCGCGGACGCCGCGGCAGCGGCGGACGTCGTGGTGTCGACGCTCCCGGCAGGGGCGTTGGACGCGCAGGCGGCGGAGCTTGCGACGGCGGGTTGCGTGTTGGACGTCGTCTACCATCCGTGGCCGACGCCGCTGGCCGCTGCGGTGACCGCGGCGGGCGGGCGGATCGCCACCGGACTGGACATGCTGCTGCACCAGGCGTTCGGCCAGGTCGAGCAGTTCACCGGGCTACCGGCTCCGCGCGAAGCCATGCGCGACGCCCTCGCCGCCGCGACCGGCAACGAGCTCCCGCTCCCGCTCTGACCGCAATTTCAATGGAAATCGGTGCATCGATTTCCATTGAAATTGCGGAAGTTCTCCACAGGCGTCGGTGTGTCGTACCTCGACACGCCGATGGGACGCAAGTTCCATTGAAATCGAAGGTTCGATTTCAATGGAACTTGCGGGTTACGTCGGACGGCCCCTCCCCCCGCGGGTGGGTTCTAGGAGTCGTCGCAACACCCGATCTATGGGGATGCGATGGACTTCGAGATCCGGGACCGGTCAGTTGTTGTCGAGGTCCGAGGCGACCAGCCGGGCGAGGTGGTCCAGCGCCGCCTCCGCGCCTTCGCCCTCGGCCGCGAGCACCACCTCGTCGCCGTGGCCCGCGCCCAGGGTCATCAGCCCGAGGATGCTGCCCGCCTCCACCGGATCAGTATCGTCCTTGCGGATCGTGATCTTCACGGGCTGCGCCGCGGCGGCCTTGGCCACTAGTGCCGCCGGCCGCGCGTGCAGCCCAACCTTGCTTGCCACGGTGACCCGTCGTTCGAACATGATTCTCCGTTCGTCGGGGAGGGAAAACGATCGCCGGGGTCAGTTCCTGTCGGGGCCCGGCTTGGCGTCCCCACCAGCATTATCCGCGCCCACCTCGGCGTTTTCCGTGTCGTCCTCGTCACGGCCCGGGGTGCGCAGGTTCCACTTCGTGATCACGAACCGGAACACGAAGTAGTAGATGACCGCGTAGCCCAGGCCGATCGGGATCAGCCACAGCGAGTTCTGCGAGATGCCGAAGTTGAGCACGTAGTCGATGGCGCCCGCGGAGAACCCGAACCCGCTGTGGATGTCCAGCGCGTTGACCAGCGCCATCGAGGTGCCGGTGAGCACCGCGTGGACCAGCAGCAGCGGCCAGGCCACGAAGATGAACGAGAACTCCAGCGGCTCGGTGATGCCGGTGATGAACGCGGTGAGCGCCACCGAGATCATCACGCCGCCGACGATCTTGCGCTGCGACGGCTTCGCGCACTGCCAGATGGCCAGCGCCGCGGCGGGCAGGGCGAACATGAAGATCGGGAAGAAGCCGGTCATGAAGCTGCCGGCGTTCGGGTCGCCGGCGAAGAAACGGGCGATGTCGCCCTTCTCACCGTGGTAGTCGCCGAATAGGAACCAGACCACGTTGTTCGGGATGTGGTGCAGGCCGAACGGCAGCAGCAGCCGGTTGATCACGCCGTAGATGCCGCCGCCGAGCACCGCGTTCTGGGTGACCGCGTCGCTGAAGGCCGTCAGACCGGCGTCGAAGATCGGGAACACCAGGCCCAGGACCACGCCGGCGATCACCATGGCGAACGCGGTGATGATCGGCACGAAGCGCCGTCCACCGAAGAAGCCCAGGTAGGCGGGCAGCTTGATGCGGTGGTACCGCTGCCACAGCCAGGCCGCGGTCAACCCGGCAATGATGCCGCCGAGCACGCCGTACGGGCCCTTGTTGAACGCCTTGTCCGACTCGGTGCCGGTGATCTCCCAGAGCACGCCGGAGAGCACCAGGTAGCCCACCGCGCCGGCCAGCGCCGTGGAGCCGTCGGCCTTCTTCGCGAAACCGATCGCCACACCGATGGCGAACAGCAGCGGCAGGTAGTTGAACAGCGCGTTACCGGCCGAGCCGATCACCCCGGCCACGGGCTGCATCCAGGGCAGCACCGCACCGAGCCCCTCCTTGCCGAGCAGGTCATCCTGGCCGAGGCGCATCAGCAGCGCGGCGGCGGGCAGGACGGCGATCGGCAGCATCAGGCTCCTGCCGAGCCGTTGCAGCAGGGCGAAACCCTTCCCGTTGCCGCTCGCCGTGGTGGCGCTGGCACTCATCGGTTACCTCCTGTGTCGTGGAGACCGGGTCATCTGGCGGGATGTTGGCGTCCGGTCGGCCTGGTGGGCCGCCTGGACGGGCGGTGGTGGCCGGAGCCGCTCGGGTTGCGGTCCAGCTGCATGGTCACCTGGTACAGATCGCCGCGATACCAGGAAGTCATGTCCTCGATCGGCCGGCCCTGCGCCGTGGAGATCCGGCGGAACACCAGGACCGGACTGCCGGTGCGGACCCCGAGCAGCCGCGCGGTTTCGGCGTCGGCGCCCTCGGCGAGCACGGTCTGCGTGCCGTTTTCCAGCTGCACCTGGTAGTTGCGGGCCAGCAGGGTGTACATCGAATCGGTCAGCTCGTGGTCGAGCAGGCCGGGCAGCAGCCCGGCGTGGTACCAGCCGCGTTCCACCGCCATCGGCGCACCATCGGCCTTGCGCAGCCGGCAGAGCCAGTACGCGTGCTGGTCGGGCCGGAGGTCGAGCGCTTCGGCGGTGGCGGTCGGCGGGACCGCCTCGGCCGCGTCGAGCAGCACCGTCTCCGGCCGCATGCCGCGGCGGCGCATGTCCTCGGTGAACGAGGCGAGGTGCAGTTGGGAGTCCACCCGGGGCCGGGTGGTGAAGGTGCCCTTGCCTCGGACCCGCACCAGCAGGCCCTCGGCGACGAGCTGTCCGACCGCCTCGCGGACGGTGAGCCGGGACACGCCGTAGCGCACCGCGAGGTCGCGTTCGGACGGCACCGGCGAACCTGGCAGCAGTTCCTCGCTCGCCAGCTCGCGCAGGATCTCGCGCAGCTGGGCGTGCTTCGGCGTCGGGCCGTCGCGCAGCACGTCAGCCGTCCCCGGGCGGGAACAGCCGTCTGCGGTTCGCCGTGCGGCCACGCTGCCTCCATCGGTCTTGCCGGCGGTCTTGCCGGCGGTCTTGCCGGACATCGACGCCCGGTGCACCTTGGGCACCCGGCACCGGTCGAACGCGGGCGGATCGAATCCGGTGCTGTTCACCGGTCCTACGGGGTTGGTACTGTCCGGTCTAAACCAGTCGGTTGCGAACAATGCGCTTTCATGCGATCGGGTGTCAAGACGGCTCGCGATTCGTTGCCGCATCGACACCCAGTGGCGCAAGATCGTCTCGACGCGGTGCGCAACGCCTGCGTCGTCGGAGGACGAAGGGAGCACAGGGTGGCTCAGGACAAGGCCGCGGCAATCCTGGCTGCACTTGGCGGCCGGGACAACGTGGTGGAGATCGAGCCGTGCATCACGCGGCTGCGCTGCGAAGTCGAGGACGGTTCCAAGATCGACGAGGCGGCGCTGAAGGCCGCCGGGGCGCACGGCGTGATGGTGCAGGGCCCGGTCGTGCAGGTCGTGGTGGGCCCGGAAGCGGACACCCTGGCCGAGGACATCGAGGACCTGCGGTGAGCATCGAGGTCGGCAGTCCGGTGGCGGGCCTGGCCACCGCGATCAGCGAGGTGCCCGACCCGGTGTTCTCGCAGGCCATGGTGGGCCCGGGCGTGGCGGTGCAGCCGTCCGGCGGTCGGGCCGACGCGGTCGCGCCGGTGGCCGGCACGGTCGCAACCCTGCACCCGCACGCTTTCGTCATCGCGTCGCCCGGCGGCGCCGCGATCCTGGTGCACCTGGGCATCGACACGGTGAAGCTGAAGGGCGAGGGCTTCGAGCTGCACGTGGCGAAGGGTGACGTCGTCGAGGCGGGCCAGCGCATCGTCACCTGGGATCCGTCCGAGGTGGAGTCGCACGGCTACTCGTCGATCTGCCCAGTCGTCGCCCTGGACGTCGTGCCGGACGCCCTGACCGATGTGCGCGAGGACGGTCAGGTCGTCGCGGGCGACCCGCTGTTCGCGGTGGGGGCCTGAATGCCCCGTGAGTGCTTTTTGGTGCGATAGCGCCTGAAAGCGCTCACGGGCCTTGGCCGGCTGCCCGACACGCGCACCTTTGCGGCTGGGAAGCCGGATGTTCCCCGTGGTGTGCCCGACGCTGTTGCGATGGTCGTGTTGATCGGGATCGCTGGTGGTGCAACTGGTTTCGCGGCGGGTCGGCTGGGTCGGCTCGCGCTCTGCTCGATGCGCAGGGGAGTTCGGCCGCCTCGGATGTGGTGCGAGTTGGCGGTGGGCCTGCTGTGGGCCGTGGTGTTCGTCCGCGTGGTGACCGGGATGCCGTTGTGGTGGGCGGCGATCCCGCTGGCGCTCGGCTGGTTCGCGGTGTTGCTGGCGGTGTGCGACGTGCTGGCCGGGCGGCTCCCGGATGTGCTGACGCTGCCCGCATATCCGGTCGCGGCGGTGTTGCTGACCGTCGCGGCGCTGCACAGGTCAGATGTGCTGCTCGGTGCCGTTGCCGGTGCGGTGGTCTTCGCCGGGACGTATCTGTTGGTGCGCGTGGTGTCGTCGGGTGCGATGGGGCCGGGCGACGTGAAGTTGGCGGGCAGCCTCGGTGCCGTGGTGGGCGCGGTGTCGCTGTCGGCGGTGCTGTTCGTGATGGCCGCCGCGGCGGCGTTGACGCTGGTGGCGGCGTTGTGGACGCGGCTGGGCGGCGTCCCGCACGGCCCCGCCATGCTCGCCCCGGCCTGGCTCGTCACGGCCTTCGCGCCGTGGCCGTAGGCGCGGCGATCCCGAACGGCGTTTCGTTGCTGCTGGTCCGGCCTCGTGGCCCCCCTGGAGGTGTCGAGGTCGCGGGGGCGGACGAAAGCGCAGTGTAGGACCCCCGGCCGGGTTCACCCGGGACCGAACGTGGCAGGATCTATAGCTGTGCTGCGTTGGATGACCGCTGGAGAATCTCATGGTCCCGCCCTGGTGGCGGTGCTGGAAGGCATGGTGGCCGGGGTCGAGGTGACCTCCGCCGACATCGCGACCCAGCTGGAGCGGCGCAAGCTCGGTTTCGGGCGCAGCCCGCGGATGAACTTTGAGGCCGATGAGCTGGAGCTGATCGGCGGCATCCGGCACGGCCGGACCCAGGGCGGCCCGATCGCGATTCGCATCGGCAACACCGAGTGGCCCAAGTGGGAGCAGGTGATGGCCGCCGATCCGATCGACGAGGACGTGCTGTCATCGCTGGCCCGCAACGCGCCGCTGACCCGTCCCCGGCCCGGGCACGCCGACCTCGCCGGGATGCAGAAGTACGGCTTCGAAGAGGCCCGCCCGGTGCTGGAGCGCGCGAGCGCCCGCGAGACCGCCGCCCGCGTCGCCGTCGGCACGGTCGCCCGGCAGTTCCTGCGGCAGCTGCTCGGGGTCGAGATCGTCAGCCACGTCATCAGCCTGGGCGGCGTCGACGCCACGCGCGACGTGCTGCCCGGCCCGGACGACCTGGGCGCCATCGACGACAACCCGGTGCGCGCCTTCGGCGACGAGGCGACCGAGAAGATGATGGCTGAGGTCGACGCGGCCAAGAAGGACGGCGACACCCTCGGCGGGGTCGTCGAGGTCATCGCCTACGGGCTGCCCCCGGGCATCGGCTCCCACGTGCACTGGGACCGCAAGCTCGACGCGCGGCTGGCCGGTGCCCTGATGAGCATCCAGGCGATCAAGGGCGTCGAGATCGGCGAGGGCTTCGCCAACGCGCACCGGCGCGGCAGCGCGGCGCACGACGAGATCTACCCGGACCAGGGCGCCAAGTGGGTGCGGCGGGGCACCAACCGGGCGGGCGGCCTGGAAGGCGGCATCACCAACGGCGAGCCGCTGATCGTCCGCGCCGCGAAGAAGCCGATCTCCAGCCTGCCACGCGCACTGGCCACTGTGGACATGGTGACCGGCGAGCCGGCGCAGGCGATGCACCAGCGCTCCGACATCACGGCCGTGCCGCGCGCCGCCGTGGTCGCCGAGACGATGGTCGCGCTGGTCCTCGCGGAGGCCGCGCTGGAGAAGTTCGGCGGCGACTCGCTGCCGGAGACCCGGCGCAACGTCGAGGGCTACCTCGCCTCGCTGCGCGAGCGCGCCGAGAAGCGGCAGGTGCGGTGATGGGCCCGCGAGCGGTGGTGATCGGCCCGCCGGGAGCGGGCAAAACGACGATCGGCCAGTTGCTGGCGCAGCGCCTCGATGTGCCGTTCCGGGACACCGACGACGACATCGTGCGGACCGCGGGCCGGCCCATCGCCGACATCTTCGCCAACGACGGCGAGCCGGCGTTTCGGGCCATGGAAGAGGACGCGGTCGCCGCGGGGCTACGCGAACACGACGGCGTTCTGGCGCTCGGCGGCGGCTCGGTGCTGTCGGAACGCACCCGCGAACGACTGGCCGGGCACCCGGTGGTGTTCCTGTCGGTGGGGCTGGCCGAAGGCGCTCGGCGTGTCGGGCTGTCCACGGCTCGACCGCTGCTGGCCGGGGTGAACCCCCGCGCCACCTTCAAGGCGCTGCTGGACGCGCGGCTGCCCATCTATCGCTCGGTGGCCGCCGTCGAGATCGTCACCGACCACGTGGCCGCCACCGAAGTCGTGGAGCAGGTCGTCGCCGCGCTGTCCGTGCGCAACACGCCGTCCAGCTGATCATGACGGTCGGGAGTGGGATGCTTCCAACCGCACCCACCACCGGGCAAGGGGTGGGGCCAAGCCGAGAACTCGCTCAGCCGAAGGGACGATGATGACCGAACCGGTGCGGATCAGGGTGGCCAGCCAGCAGCCCTACGATGTGGTGGTCGGCCGGGGACTGCTCGGCGAGCTCGTCGACTTCCTGCGCGACGCATCGGTGGTGGCGCTGGTGCACCAGCCCACCATCACCAGCACCGTGGAGGCGGTCCGCGAGGAGCTGACCTCGGCCGGGGTGGACGCGCACCGGGTGGAGATCCCGGACGCCGAGGACGGCAAGAGCCTGCAGGTCGCCGGGTTCTGCTGGGAGGTCCTGGGCAAGGTCGGCATGGACCGCAACGGCGTGGTGGTGTCCTTCGGCGGCGGCGCGGTCACCGACGTCGCCGGTTTCGTCGCCGGGACATGGATGCGCGGGGTCCGCGTGGTGCACGTGCCGACCACGCTGCTGGGCATGGTGGACGCCGCGGTCGGCGGCAAGACCGGCATCAACACCGACGCGGGCAAGAACCTGGTCGGGCTGTTCCACGAGCCGAGCCTGGTGCTGGCCGACCTGGCGACGTTGGAGGGGCTGCCGCGCAACGAGCTCGTGGCCGGCATGGCCGAGATCGTCAAGGCGGGCTTCATCGCCGACCCGGAGATCCTGCGGCTCATCGAGGCCGACCCGGCGGTGGCGACCGATCCGGCCGGTGACGTGCTGGGCGAGCTGGTGCGCCGGTCGATCCAGGTCAAGGCCGACGTGGTCGCCGCGGACCTGAAGGAATCGCACCTGCGCGAGGTGCTCAACTACGGCCACACGCTGGCCCACGCCATCGAGCGCCGGGAGCGCTACCGCTGGCGGCATGGCGCGGCGGTCAGCGTCGGACTGGTGTTCGCCGCGGAGCTGGCGCGGCTGGCCGGGCGGCTGGACGACGAGACCGCCGACCGGCACAAGCGGGTCCTCGATCTGCTGGGCCTGCCGACCAGCTACGCCCCGGACGCGCTCGGCCAGCTGCTGGAAGCGATGCGGATGGACAAGAAGACCCGCTCCGGGGTGCTGCGGTTCGTGGTCCTGGACGGCCTGGCCAAGCCCGGTCGCCTCGAGGGACCGGACCCGTCGCTGATCGCCGCCGCGTACTCGGCGGTCACCGGCGGCGAGGCCAAGCCGGGTTCGGAGGTGCTGCTGTGAAGGTCCTCGTCCTCAACGGGCCGAACCTCGGTCGCCTGGGCAAGCGCGAGCCCTCGGTCTACGGCAGCACCACCTACGCCGACCTGGTCGGGATGTGCGAGCGCGCCGGCAAGGAGCTGGGCGTGGAGGTGGCGGTCCGGCAGACCGACCACGAGGGCGAGATGGTCCAGTGGCTGCACGAGGCCGCCGACCAGCGGTGGCCGGTGGTGCTCAACGCGGGCGCGTGGACGCACTACTCCATCGCGGTGCGCGACGCGGCGGCGCAGCTCGAAGCGGACCTGATCGAGCTGCACATCTCCAACGTGCACAAGCGCGAGGAGTTCCGGCACACCAGTTACCTGTCCGACGTCTCGACCGCGGTCATCGCGGGCCTCGGCGTCGAGGGCTATCCGCTAGCGATCCGGTGGCTGGCCGACAAGTCACGCAGCTAGTTCCCTATCCGGGCCGTGTGTCTTTTGGGGCGCTGTAGAGGCTGTTTCCATTCTCGTCCTGCATGGCAGTGCGGGTGGCGGCCCCCTGCGGTACGGGGTGGGCACAGCCTGAGAACCCGCGGCGGTACGAGCCGCGAGGGTGGGCTAAGCGGTTGCGCCGCTTGCTTGAGAGGCATGAGCCCGCCGCCCTACCGCGCACTACGGACGATCAATGCCAAGGCGGCCCCTACCGCAACCCAGAAGACTCACGGCCACGTGCCCAGCGGCGGCCCGCACGTTGCAAGTAAATTGGGCGGAGGTGTCCGTCACCTCGGTGTTGGCGCGGGTCTGGGGGAGCATCGGTGAGGGATCGGATTCCGTTGCGGCGATTGGCCGGTTTGGCCGCGGTGGTGCTGCTGGCCGGGTGCGCGCCGGTCGAGGGCACGCCCCGGCCCCAGCCGCAGGCCGAGCAGCGGGTTGAGCCTCCCGAGGCACCGATCGCGCTGGGCGTCGGTGGCGCGCGGGGCGGCGCCGGGGTGGTGGTCGCCGGAGGGTTGCCCGCGCCCTACAACTACGGGCCGACGGTGCTGCAGGACGGCAGGCAGTACCGCACCTGGTGGTGCAGCCAGCTGCCCGGGATCGGCCCGCCGGGCGACGACATCTTGACGGCCGCGTCGGGCAGCCCCGACGGGCCCTTCACCGCTGCCGGTGGCGCTCCCGCAGTGCCCATCTTCAGCGGCCGACCCGGGGGGTTCGACGGCAAGCACACCTGCGACCCGTCGGTGTTGAAAGTGGACGGTCGCTACTACCTCTACTACACGGGCGCGGCCGGGGATCACGCACATGGCAACGCCATCGGCGTCGCCGGCAGCCCCGACGGCCTCTCCTGGCGGCGGGAGGCCGGCGGCCGCCCGATCGTCACGGCTTCCGGCGAGGTGAACCGGGAGAACGTCTACGGCGCGGGTCAGCCCTCCGCGCTGTACCTGGACGGCTGGTTCTATCTGATGTTCACCGACACCACCGCTGCCGGGGCGGGCTGGAACGGCGCTGGCCAGTTCGTGCTCCGCGCGCGCAATCCCGAGTTCACCGACCAGCCGCAGGCCTTGACCGAGAAGGGTTTCGACGCCGCGGGCGCCAAGCGGTCGCGTTCGGTGGTGGATGCGTTCAGCGCGGACTGGATGTGGGTTCCGGCGCTGGACGCGTTCGCGATCGCCCACCAGACCGACACGGGCACCACGATCACCTTCTGGGACCGGGATTTCACCCGCCATCCCTACGTACCGGTGGTCGTGCCCGGCCCCTGGCAGGAAGGCCCAGGTCTCGTCCGCGGTCCCGGCGGGCACGCGACCGTGTCCACAGTGGATCCTTGCGGGACGGTTCCGGTGGACCTTCTCCGCGCGACCGCGTTGTTCCCGGCTCCGACCGACATCCGCCACTTCGGCATCGACGTCACCGGGGCCGGCGGGTGCCGGACGCCCAGGCAGGCGGCGGCGGTCCTCGACGGCTTCGCGGCGCCATCTCCGGCTCGCACGGTCGATGTAGTGCGCAATGGGCAGCGGGTCCGCGTCGAGCGTCGCTCCGTCGCGGAGCAATTGGTCACCAGGGTTCTCGACGTGAGGGTGCCCGCGCTGGACGGGCTACCGGTCGCCGGCACCATCCGCGCCGCGGCGCCCGCGATGCGATCCCCGCGGGGGGTGGTCGGTCTGCTCGACGACAGGGGTCTACTGTGGACGGTTAGTGCGGAGGTCGCCGCCGCCAACGGTTCGGCGATCGCCGACGTCTCCCAGCAGGAGTGGGACGCGCACGCCCCGGCCGGTGACCTTCGCCGCTGATCAGCGGCGAATTACCTTTTCCGTGACAGTTCAGCCAGGGGCGAGAGGACCCGTGAGCGTTTTTGGGTGCCATAGCGCCCAGAAACGCTCACGGCACCCACGCCCTCAGGTCACGCCGTCAGGTCACGTCGTCAGGTCACGCCGTCAGGTCACGTCGTCAGGTCACGTCGTCAGGTCACGTCGTCAGGTCACGTCGTCAGGTCACGTCGTGCGGCGGAAGGTTCGGCGGTAGGCGGCGGGACTGGTGCCGAGGCGCAGGCGCAGGTGCTTCCGCAGCGACGTCGCGGTGTGCAGGCCCGACTGCTTCGCGACCGCGTCGATCGGCAGGTCGGTCGCCTCCAGGAGGTGGCGGGCGCGTTCGATGCGTTGCTGCAGCAGCCAGTCCAGCGGGCTGGTGCCGGTCTCCTCCCGGAACCTGCGGGTGAAGGTGCGCACGGTCATCCCGGCCTGGACTGCCACGTCGTCCAGGGTGAGGGGCTCGGCGAGGCGTTCGAGCATCCACGCGCGCGTCGGTGCGGTGCCGTTGCCGCCGGTTTCCGGCAGCGGCCGCTCGATGAACTGGGACTGGCCGCCGTCCCGCCACGGCGGCACGACGCTGGACCGGGCCGCGTGGTTGGCGACCTCGCTGCCGTGGTCGCGGCGGATCACGTGCAGGCACAGGTCGATCCCGGCGGCCACCCCGGCCGAGGTCAGCACGTCGCCGTCGTCCACGAACAGCACGTCCGGGTGCAGCCGCACCTGCGGGTAGAGCCGTTGGAACCGCTGGACGTGCGCCCAGTGTGTGGTCGCCGGGCGCTCGTCGAGCAGCCCGGCTGCGGCGAGCACGAAGGCACCGGTGCAGATCGACATGATCCGCGTGCCGCGCGGCAGCCCGGCCAGGTAGTCCGCCAGCTCCGCGTCGATGCCGCCGTCGGTGCGCGGCCCCGCGACGTAGGTGCCCGGGATGATCAGCGTGTCCGGCGCGGTCAGGAAGTCCGGGCTGGCCCCGGGTAGGATGGAGAACCCCTTGGTGGTGCGGATCGGGCCGCCGTCGAGGCTGCAGACCTGGACGTCGTAAAACGGCTCGCCGTCCTCGTGGCGGGCGCCGGCGAAGATCTGCGAGGGGATCGCCAGGTCGAAGCCGACGACGTCGGGGATGCCGAGCACGGCGATCCGGTGCGGGCTGGTGGCCATGGCCGGATCTTCTCACATCTTGTCTCTCCGGCCACTGGTTCCGGGCGGCGGACTCGGCGAGGCTGGCAGGGTGATCGCCACTGGGACCGCGCGACGCGTCCACCCCGCCTGGTGGGTGGCCGGTGTCGCCTTCATCGCCCTGCTCGGGTCCGCCGCCTTCCGGTCGATGCCCGGCGTCTTCATGAATCCGCTGCACGACGAGTTCGGCTGGCCGCACAGCGTCATCTCGGCCGCCGTGTCGCTGAACCTCCTGCTCTACGGCCTCACGGCGCCGTTCGCGGCGGCGCTGATGGCGCGCTTCGGCATCCGCCGGGTCACCGTCGCGGCGCTGCTGCTCATCGCGGCCGGCAGCGGACTGACGGTGTTCATGACGGCCAGCTGGCAGCTGATCGTGTGCTGGGGCCTCCTGGTGGGAGTGGGCACCGGGTCTATGGCGCTGGCGTTTGTGTCCACTGTGGTCGATCGGTGGTTCGTGCAGCGGCGCGGGCTGGTCAGCGGCGTGCTGACCGCCGGTAGCGCGACCGGGCAGCTGATCTTCCTGCCGCTGGCGGCCGTGCTCGTCGAGAGCCAAGGCTGGCGGTTCACGTCGCTGGTCATCGCCGGGACCGCACTGCTGGTCGGCCTGCTGGTGCTGCTGGTGATGCGCGATCACCCCCGCGACGCCGGCGTAACCGCCTACGGCGCGACGGGCGAGGATCCGGAGCAGGTCCGCGACCGCGGCAACCCGGCCGCGATCGCGCTGCGCACCCTGCGCGACGCGACCCGCAAGCCCGCTTTCTGGCTGTTGGCCGGTGGTTTCGCGATCTGCGGGGCGAGCACCAACGGCCTGGTGAACACGCACTTCGTGCCGGCGGCGCACGACCACGGCATGCCGACCACGACCGCCGCCGGGCTGCTCGCGGTGATCGGCGTCTTCGACGTGCTCGGCACGGTGCTCTCCGGCTGGCTGACCGACAAGGTCAACCCGCGTGTGCTGCTCGCCGCCTACTACACGCTGCGCGGCCTGTCGCTGTTCGTCCTGCCGCAGCTGCTCGGCCCCTCGGTGGAGGCGAGCATGGTGCTGTTCGTGGTGTTTTACGGGCTGGACTGGGTGGCCACCGTGCCGCCGACCATGGCGCTGTGCCGGGAGCACTTCGGGCCCCGCGCCTCAGTGGTGTTCGGCTGGGTGTTCGCCTCGCACCAGATCGGCGCGGCGGCCATCGCCAGCATCGCGGGCGTGGTGCGCGACCAGTTCGGCGACTACGCCGCCGCCTGGTACGGCGCGGGCCTGCTGTGCCTGCTGGCGACGGCCTTCTCGGTGTCGATCCGGGTCGCCGCGCCGCGGCGGGAGCCGGAACCGGTCACCACGGCGTCAGCGTCACGGTGATCGACTTCGGCGCGCCGTCCTGGATGTAGGAGGCGAAACCGGCGACGTCGTCGAAGGCGAACCCGTACGCCCTGCCGTCCTCGGTGTTGGCGTGCATCACCTTGGCGAAGTGGTTGGTGACCTGGTGCTGGTAGAACGCGCCCGGGTCGGTGCCGGGCTGGTCGGCGAGGTCCAGCAGGATCGACCGGTTGAACCCGGCGCCCAGGATCGCCGCCACCGGCCCGGTGATGCCGTCGTTGGGGGCGGCCAGCGCGCCGTCGCAGAACAGAACATCCCTTGTGGACGGTCGGCCGATCGGTTGCACGCCGCCGTCGAAGTTGAAGGTGTCGCCCGAGATCTGGCCGGTGAAGATCCGGCCGTCGCCGGTGTTCACCTTCAGCTGGGAGCCCTGGTACTTGGCCCAGACCGCCTCGATGTAGGAGTCGTAGTAGGTGTCAGAGAACGCGCCGAGGTCGAGCCCGTGGCCCGGCGCGATCACCCGCAGGTCGTCCTGGCGCAGCCCGGCGAAGTCCGCGTTCTCCGTGACACCGCTCAGGATTCGCTCGCGACCGCTGGCGGCGATCGTACCGGTGGTCTGGTCCTGCGCGCCCTGCAGCCGGATCGACAGCGGCACGCTGAACATGTCGACCATCGTGGTGTTGCAGTACATGCCGTCGCGTTTGAGGGTGAACTCGACGGTGTCGTGCGGGATCGAGTGGTTCGGGTCGGTGTCGACCCAGCCGGCCGGGTACTGCAGCGCGGGCTTGCCGTCGCCGCCCGCGACGACCTTGAACTTCAGCTTCTCGTCCAGCGCGAAGTAGATCCGGCCGGACATGCTCGGCAGGTTCAACGTGGTGTCGCCGCTGTCCTGCAGCGGGATGGCGTAGTCGGCGAAGCCGTCGGAGCCGTTGTCGGACGGCGAAACCGCCACCAGTCGGCCGTCCGGGGTGACCCGGGACTGCTCGCCGGAGTCGAGGTTCACGCCGACGACGTAGACCCAGATCGAGGCGTTGTCGAACTGACCGCTCTGGTTGACGATTGTCAGCGGCAGCGGGACGTCGGGGCGGCGCGGCCCGGCGAGGGCCGCCGGAACGGAGCCGAGGCTGCCGATGGCGGGGACGGCGAGGGCGGCGGCGGAGACGCCGCCGAGGAAGGATCGTCTGCTGAGCACGGCAAATCCCTTCGGGGCGGGAATTAGTTTAGGGTCACAACAATTGTGTGAGCGGCCTCACCAACCGCCAATACTCCGAAGCGCCGCCGACGACTGCTCGATCCGGCCCAGCGAACAAGCCATTTCCGGACAACCGGATTCCGCGAATGGCGAAATTCGGCAACAGCGCGAAAGTCCGGGAACGGTTCCCGGTTTCCGGAAATCGGCGGGCATCCCTCACGAACCCCGACAGCACCAACCGCGAGCCCGGGAACGCCAGCATGCCCGAAGCAGGCCTCGTCACCCGGGGTGGGCGCAATTTCGCGAGAAATTGCGCACGTGGCCGAGCTGCACGATGCACAACCGGCGGGCAGCTTCGACGTCCTCCTCGATGTGGACAACGGAGCAGGCTTCGTCGTCTACGACGGTAACTCCGCGTTCTACCGGGCCGAATTCCTGAGCCGTTGCGGGGAAAAGCTCGCCCCCGGAATGCACTTTGGCGATCTAGTCGGCCGACACCTCACCGGACCTCAGCGCGGCGCTGCACGTGGTTTCGGGAACTGCGAGGAAATCCCGATTCCGGTGACCCTGGGCCAGAAGGCGACGACCTACCACCTGTCCCTCGTGGGTGAATGTTCCGACTCAAGACCGGTTCTTACCGGCACGATCACTCACGACAGCAGGTCCAGCTCCAGCAGGCTGGGTTCCAGGACGCCCTCCAGCACCAGCAGCCGCCGCTTGGCCTCCAACCCGGGGCCGAAACCGCCGAGCCCGCCGCCGCTGGCCAGCACCCGGTGGCACGGCACGAGCAACGGGACCGGGTTGCTGCCCATAATCGTGCCGACGGCCCGCGAAGCCTCCGGCCGCCCGGACAGCTCCGCCAGCTGCTTGTAGCTCACCGTCTCGCCGAACGGCACCATTTCGTGCAACGTGCGCAGCACGTGCAACCGCAGCCCCTCCAGCGGCTCCCACTCGATCGGCAGGTCGAACTCCCGGCGCTGCCGCGCGAAGTACTCGCCGAGCTGCCGCGCGGCCTCGGCCGCGACGCCGGTGTCCCGGCTCAACGCGGCCTCGTCGAACTCGCCGAGCGCCCGATCCGGCCCTGCGAAGTCCACCCGGCAAACCCCGGATGCGGTCGCGACCACCGTCAGTTCCCCGACGGGACTGGCGAACGCGCTCCACGACAGCTGCCGGTGGGCTTCGGGCAGGGCCGCAAACATGCCGGCAGGGTAGCGCCGGGCGCCGACGACCCGCCCCGCGCAAGGTCGTGGCGGCTTCCCGCCGATGCTGGCGTGACCAGGCCCGTTCGCGGATTCGCGGGTTAGGCTCCGAAACATGTCCGAACCGCACGCCCACCGACGCCACGCCCTCCGCAACCACCTGCGCGAGCAGGAGTTGGACGCGATGTTGGTGACCGAGCTGCTCAACATCCGCTACCTGACCGGCTTCACCGGATCGAACGCGGCGCTGGTGGTGCACGCCGCCGACGAGCCGGGAACCGAGCCGCGCACCGTGTTCTGCACCGATGGCCGGTACCTGACCCAGGCCGAGTCGCAGGTGCCGGACCTCGAGCGGGTCATCGAGCGGGCGAGCGATCTGGCGTTGGCCGAGCGGATCGGGGGCACCGCCGCCGAGCACCGCCGGGTCGGCTTCGAGAGCCAGCACGTCACTGTTGACGGCCTCGACGCGCTCGCCGACGCGGCGGGCAAGGCAGAGCTGGTGCGCGCGCCGGGCCTCGTCGAGCGGCTGCGGCTGATCAAGGACGAAACGGAGATCGAGGCGCTGCGGTTCGCCTGCGCCGCCGCCGACCGGGCGCTGGCCGACCTCATCGAGTACGGCGGTCTGCGCCCCGGCCGCACCGAGCTGGAGGTCGCCCGCGAACTGGAGACCCGGATGCTCGACAACGGCGCCGCTGGGCCGTCGTTCGCCACGATCATCGCCGCCGGGCCGAATTCCGCGGTGCCGCACCACCGGCCGACCGGCGCGGTCCTGGCCGCCGGCGACTTCGTGAAGATGGACTTCGGCGCACTCGTCGACGGCTACCACTCGGACATGACCCGGACCGTGGTGCTCGGCAAGCCCGCGGATTGGCAGCGCGAGATCTACGAGCTGGTGCGCGCCTCGCAGGCCGCCGGGCGGGGCGCGCTCAGCATCGGCACCGAGGTGAAGGACGTGGATGCGGCGGCTCGCAAGCTGATCGAGGACGCGGGCTTCGGCGAGCAGTTCCCGCACGGCCTGGGACACGGCGTCGGCCTGGAGATCCACGAGGCACCGGCGTTGTCGCAGCGGGGGGACGGTAGAATTGCCGCCGGGATGGCGGTCACCGTCGAGCCTGGCGTCTACCTGGCAGGCCGGGGCGGGGTCCGCATCGAGGACACGCTGGTCGTGCGTCCCAGCACACCGGAGCTCCTCACCTTGACGACGAAGGAGCTCGTCGAAGTCTGACGCACCGAGGTGCGCCGGCCCCGCCGGAATCCGGTTCGCGTTGCAGACGAAACACGCCCAAGCCATCACCACAGGAGAGACCCCCACCGTGGCATCCACGAACGACTTGAAGAACGGACTGGTGCTCAACATCGACGGCCAGTTGTGGACCGTCGTGAACTTCCAGCACGTCAAGCCCGGCAAGGGCGGCGCATTCGTCCGCACCACCCTGAAGAACGTGCTCTCCGGCAAGGTCGTGGACAAGACCTTCAACGCCGGCGTGAAGGTGGACACCGCGAACGTCGACCGCCGCGAGATGACCTACCTCTACAACGACGGCACCGACTACGTGTTCATGGACCCCGACACCTACGACCAGGTCAACATCTCGCCTGACGTGGTCGGTGACGCGGCGAACTACATGCTGGAGAACAGCGCCGTGGTGGTCGCCCGCCACGACGACGACCCGCTGTACGTCGAGCTGCCGGCCTCGGTCGAGCTGGTCGTCCAGCACACCGACCCGGGCCTGCAGGGCGACCGCTCCACCGGTGGCACCAAGCCCGCCACCCTGGAGACCGGTGCGGAGATCCAGGTGCCGCTGTTCCTCAACACCGGTGACAAGGTGAAGGTCGACCCGCGCGACGGCCGGTACCTCAGCCGCGTCAGCAGCAAATGATCGCCTGCTCATCCGCCGCAGGACTCGGCCCGGCCGGAAAGAGGGTGTGAGGTGGGTTCTCGGAGCAAGGCACGCAAGCGTGCCGTGGACTTCCTCTACGAGGCAGACCAGCGCGGCATCGACGCGGTGACGCTGCTGGCCGACCGGGTCGGCTCGCCGGAGGTGCCGCCGGTCGGCGACTACACGGTCACCCTGGTCGAGGGTGTCAATGCGAACCGCGAGCGGATCGACGAGCTGCTCACGCAGCACGCCGAGGGCTGGTCGCTCGGGCGGATGCCCGCGGTGGACCGCTCGGTGCTGCGGCTGGGCCTGTACGAGCTGCTGTGGAGCGACGACGTGCCGCCGGCGGTGGCCATCGACGAGGCGGTGGAGCTGGTCAAGGCGTTGTCCACGGACGACTCGCCGCGGTTCGTCAACGGCGTGCTGGGCCGCATCGCCGGCATCGCCGACAGCCTCCGCAAGTCGGTCCGCCCGGAGCGGACCGCCGCAGATTAGCTCGAACGAGTTACGTGTGAGGGACACCCTTGGTCAAACAAGGGCGCCCCTCACACGTAGCTGTGCCACCGTACGGGTGATGGGTGAAAGTCACCTTTATCCGGCATAGCCGGGCGAACGCTCCCTTCACTCGGACATAGCGGAGGGGCACCCGTCTGCGACTCCTGAGTCGCGGTGGGTGCCCCTTCCCGTGCCCGGCCTCGCCCGAACGGGTGGACCGGGTGTGGTGTCACTCCTCCCGGGCTGGGCGGGCCTCCGGGGGAAGCACGCCCCAGTCGATGAGCTGCTCGGTGAGCTCACCTGGCGTCATGTCGTAGATGATGGCCAGGGATCGCAGGTCCTCGGTGCGGATGGACAGCACCTTGCCGTTGTAGTCACCGCGCTGGCTCTGGATGGTGGCCGCGTAGCGGGCCAGCGGGCCCACCTTCTCCGCAGGTAGCTGCTGCAGCCGCTCCAGGTTGATCACAACTTTGGTGGCAGGCTCGGCGCCGGACGGCACCCGGCCTTCGGGAAGCAGTTCCGCGACCGGAACCCCGTAGAAGTCGGCCAGTTCGGCCAGCTTCTGCACGGTCACCGCACGGTCGCCTCGCTCATAGGACCCGACGACCACGGCCTTCCACCGCCCGCCAGACTTCTGCTCGACGCCGTGCAGCGACAGACCCTGCTGCTGGCGGATAGCGCGGAGCTTGCTGCCCAGCGCCTTGGCGTAGTCGCCCATGTGGCGTTTCTCCGTTTCGTTCGCCCCGTCAGCCGATAACGGCGGCCGGGGAGCAAAGCTCAGATCGATACGGAGAGTAATGTTCGCTCGCCAGCGTCACCAGGTCAAGTTGGTCTTTCTCGGCAATGCGGCGAACGCCACCACACCACCCGGTCGATTGACCTCGCGGCGCTGATAGCGTACAAGGCAGCCCGGCATGCGGCAGCGGTTTTCGAGCCCGCCACTGCGGGCAGCTCATACACCATCCTTTAAGGACCCGTCCAGAGAGGCGGGGAAGGAGGTCGCACCGTGGCGTCACGCCAACCGGCGGACGCGGCGGACCCGGTCGGGCAGCGGGAGCTGCTTTCGGCCGGTGACGTTGCGCGCACGATAGCCCGGATCGCCCACCAGATCATCGAGAAGACCGCGCTGGACGCCGGAAACAGCGACGTGGTGCTGCTGGGCATCCCCACCAGGGGGACCTCGCTCGCCCGGCGGCTCGCCGCGAAGATCGGCGAATTCAGCGGCGTGACGGTGCCCACAGGCACCCTCGACATCACGCTCTTCCGCGACGACCTGCGGCACCGCCCGAACCGTCCGCTGGAGCCCACCAACCTGCCCAAGCAGGGCATCGACAACGCGCTGGTCGTGCTCGTCGACGACGTGCTGTTCTCCGGCCGCACCGTGCGCGCCGCCCTCGACGCCCTGCGTGACCAGGGCCGACCGCGGGCCGTGCAGCTGGCGGTGCTGGTCGACCGCGGCCACCGCGAGTTGCCGATCCGCGCCGACTACGTCGGCAAGAACATCCCGACGTCGCGTTCCGAGGACGTCGCCGTGCAGCTCGCCGAGACCGACGGCGAGGACTGCGTGGTGCTGCGCCGCCCGGGTGCGGGAGTCCCGCAAGGCACGGGGGAGGTGACCCACTGATGCGCCACCTGCTTTCCACCGAGGGGCTGGACGCCGCCACCGCGACGAGCGTGCTCGACACCGCCGACACCCTGAAGCAGACGCTGCTGGGGCGCGAGGTCAAGAAGCTGCCGACGCTGCGCGGCCGGACCGTGGTGACCTTGTTCTACGAGAACTCCACGCGCACCCGGGTGTCCTTCGAGATCGCCGGGAAGTGGATGAGCGCCGACGTGATCAACGTCTCGGCCAGCAGTTCTTCGGTGAACAAGGGCGAGTCGCTGCGCGACACCGCGCTGACGCTGGCCGCCGCCGGGGCCGACTGCGTGATCATCCGGCACCCCGCTTCGGGCGCCGCGCACCGGCTGGCCGGATGGCTGGACGAGGTCGGCACCCAGGTCGTCAACGCCGGCGACGGCATGCACGAGCACCCCACCCAGGCGCTGCTGGACGCCGCGACGCTGCGGGAGCGGCTGGGCGAGCTGTCCGGTCGCCGCATCGCCATCGTCGGCGACCTGCTGCACAGCCGGGTGGCGCGCTCGAACGTGCACCTGCTGCGCACCCTCGGCGCCGAGGTGGTGCTGGTCGCGCCGCCGACGCTGGTGCCCGCCGGGGCGCAGCAGTGGGGCGCGGAGGTGCGCCACGAGCTGGACCCGGAGCTGCCGAAGCTGGACGCGGTGATGATGCTGCGGGTCCAGGCGGAGCGGATGCACGGCGGGTTCTTCCCGTCGGCGCGCGAGTACTCGATCGCCTACGGCCTCAACGAGGCTCGGCTGGACAAGCTGCCCGAGCACGCCGTGGTCCTGCACCCCGGCCCGATGCTGCGCGGCATGGAGATCGCGCCGGCCGTGGCCGATTCGCCGCGCGCCGCCATCACCCAGCAGGTCAGCAATGGCGTGCACGTGCGGATGGCGGTGCTCTACCACCTGCTGGCCGGAGAGGAGATCACGGCATGAGTAGCCCTGTGTCAACCCGAGTCCTCCTCAACCGCACCCAAGGGGACCGCGACGCAAACCAGCCACAAGAAACCGCGAAACGCGAGATTGGTCCCGGGCGCAACCACAACTGTGAATCGCGGAGAGGCGGAACTGTGAATCGCGGAGAGGCGGAACTGGAGGCGGGACAGCCATGAGCCGGGTGCTGTTGAAGGACGTCCGCCCGTACGGCGTGGGCGATCCGGTGGACGTGCTGGTCGACGGCGAGGTGATCGCCGAGATCGGTCCTGGTCTGGAGTCGGGTCCCGCTGCGGATGTCGACGAGATCGTGCACGCCGGGGGCGCCGTGGCGCTGCCGGGCTTCGTGGACCTGCACACGCACCTGCGGGAGCCGGGCCGGGAGGACGCCGAGACCGTCGAGACCGGTTCGGCGGCCGCCGCGCTCGGCGGCTACACCGCGGTCTTCGCGATGGCCAACACCGATCCGGTCGCGGACAACGCCGTGATCGTCGAGCACGTGTGGCGGCGCGGCCGCGAGGTCGGCCTGGTCGACGTGCACCCGGTGGGCGCGGTGACGGTGGGGCTGAAGGGGGAGAAGCTCGCCGAGCTGGGCACCATGCGCCGCAGCGCCGCCGAGGTCCGGGTGTTCTCCGACGACGGCCACTGCGTGCACGACCCGCTGATCATGCGCCGCGCGCTGGAGTACACGAAGTCCTTCGGCGGCGTGGTCGCGCAGCACGCCGAGGAGCCGCGGCTGACGGTGGGCGCGCAGGCGCACGAGGGCGCGAACGCCGCCCGGCTGGGCTTGGCGGGCTGGCCCGCTCCGGCCGAGGAAGCGATCGTCGCGCGCGACTGCCTGCTCGCCGGGCACACCGGCGGCACGCTGCACATCTGCCACGTCTCCACCGAGGGCACCGCGGAGATCCTGCGCTGGTGGAAGTCGCGGAAGGCAGACGGCCGGGTTTCGGCCGAGGTCACGCCGCACCATCTGCTGCTGACCGACGACCGGCTGGAGACCTACGACCCGGTGAACAAGGTCAACCCGCCGCTGCGCACCGACGCCGACGTGCTGGCGCTGCGCCGGGCGTTGGCCGACGGCACCGTGGACTGCGTGGCCACCGACCACGCCCCGCACGCCGCGCAGGACAAGGACTGCGAGTGGTCCGCGGCGAAGCCCGGCATGCTCGGCCTGCAGACCGCGCTCGGCATCGTCGTGCAGACGATGGTGCGCACCGGCCTGCTGGACTGGCGCGGGGTGGCCCGGGTGATGAGCGAGCGGCCGGCCGAGATCGCCGGGCTGACCGGCCAGGGCCGACCGGTCGCCGCGGGCGAACCCGCGAACCTGGTGCTGGTCGACCCGGACGCCGAGTGGACGGTGCGCGGCGCGGAGCTGGCCAGCCTCGGGGAGAACTCGCCGTTCGAAGGCATGCGGCTGCCCGGCCGCGTGGTGGCGACGCTGCTGCGCGGCAAGGTCACCGCGCACGAGGGCAAGGTGAGGCGCTGATGGAACGGTTCCTGTGGGTGCTCGGCATGGCCGCGATGGTCGCGCTGGTGTTCTTCGGCATGCGGCGCGGCTGGGCCAACCGGTCCCGCCGCCAGGCCGCCGAACTGCCGGACTTCCCGGTGCCGCCGGCCGAACCGGGCGAGGAGCTGCTGCCCGCCGCGACCGGCATGTACGTCGGGACCACCCGGGCGACCGACTGGCAGGACCGCATCGCCGTCGGCGACATCGGCCACCGCGCCAACGGAACCGCGCACCTGCACGCCTCGGGCCTGCTGCTGCGACGAACCGGGGCCAGCGACCTCTGGATCCCGGCGGAGTCCATCGTGGACAGCCGCCTGGACCACAAGCTGGCCAACAAGGTGGTGCCCGGAGCCGGCCTGGTCGTGGTGACCTGGCGGCTGGGCGAGCAGCTGCTGGACACCGGGTTCCGCGGCGACGACAAGCCAACGCAGACCGAGTGGGTCGAAGCGGTCCGGGCGATCTCGCCCGCCGACGAGGTCGTGAGTGCGAAACAGGGCTCCAGCCCGGTTTCGCACTCACGACCCGAACGCGACCACCTACCCGAATCGACCCGCGACTCCGCTGAGTCGCGGCAGGAGGACAAATGACCGCGTACACCCCGGCCGCACTTGTGCTGGAGGATGGCCGGATCTTCCGCGGGGAGGCTTACGGCAAGGTGGGTCGTACCCTCGGTGAGGTCGTGTTCACCACGGGCATGACCGGCTACCAGGAGACCCTGACCGACCCCTCGTACCACCGCCAGATCGTGGTGCAGACCGCGCCGCAGATCGGCAACACCGGCTGGAACGACGAGGACGACGAGTCCGCGCGCATCTGGGTCGCCGGCTACGCCGTGCGCGACCCCGCCCGCATCCCGTCGAACTGGCGCTCCCGCCGGTCGCTGGTCGAGGAGCTGGAGCGGCAGGGGATCGTCGGCATCGCCGGGATCGACACCCGCACCCTGACCCGGCACGTCCGCGAGCTGGGCGCGATGCGCGGCGGCATCTTCTCCGGCCCGGAACTGGGTTCCGACGACGAGATGGTGGCCGCGGTCAAGGCCGGCGCCGAGATGGCCGGCGCCTCGCTGGCCGGTGACGTCACGACCAACGAGCCCTACCTCGTCCCGGCCGTCGGCGAGAAGCGGTTCACCGTGGCCGCGCTGGACCTGGGCATCAAGTCCAACACGCCGCGGATGATGGCCGAGCGCGGCATCGAGGTCCATGTGCTGCCGCTGGCGTCCACATTGGACGAAGTACTGTCGGTGCGGCCGGACGGGCTGTTCCTGTCCAACGGGCCGGGCGACCCGGCCACCACCGACCAGCAGGTCGAGCTGACCCGCCAGGCCCTGGACCGCAAGCTGCCGCTGTTCGGCATCTGCTTCGGCAACCAGATCCTGGGTCGCGCGCTCGGCCGCGGCACCTACAAGCTGCGCTACGGGCACCGGGGCATCAACATCCCGGTGATCGACGCCGAGACCGGCCAGGTCGCGATCACCGCGCAGAACCACGGCTTCGCCGTCGAGGGCGAGCCGGGCGAGCGGTTCGACACCGACTTCGGCCGCGCGATGGTCAGCCACCACTGCGCGAACGACGGTGCGGTCGAGGGGCTGCGGCTGCTCGACGGCCCGGCGTTCAGCGTCCAGTACCACCCCGAAGCGGCGGCGGGTCCGCACGACGCCGCGCCGCTGTTCGACAAATTCGTCGACCTGATGACGGAGACGGTTCGGTCATGAATAGCGCTACGTCAACTCTAGTTCTGCTCAACCGCACCTCAGGGGAACGTGACGCGAACCAGGCACAAGAAACCGCGAAACGCGAGATTGAGCTCGGACGTAACCACCACTGTGAATCGCGGAGAGGCGGCACTGTGAATCGCGGAGAGGCGGTACTGCGCTGATGCCGAAGAGGACCGATATCAAGCACGTACTCGTCATCGGTTCCGGGCCGATCGTGATCGGCCAGGCCTGCGAGTTCGACTACTCCGGCACGCAGGCGTGCCGGGTGCTGCGGGAAGAGGGCATCCGCGTCTCGCTGGTGAACTCCAACCCGGCGACGATCATGACGGACCCGGAGTTCGCCGATGCCACCTACATCGAGCCGATCACCCCGGAGTTCGTGGAGAAGGTGATCGACGCCGAGCGGCCGGACGCGATCCTGGCCACGCTGGGCGGGCAGACCGCGCTGAACACGGCGGTCGCGCTGCACGAGCGCGGGGTGCTGGAGCGCTACGGCGTGGAGCTGATCGGCGCCGACTTCGAGGCGATCCAGCGCGGTGAGGACCGGCAGCGGTTCAAGGACATCGTGCGCGCCGTCGGCGGCGAGGTGCCGGAGTCGGCGGTGTGCAAGTCGATGGAGGACGTACGCGCGTTCGTCGCGGAGCGGGGCCTGCCGGTGGTGATCCGGCCCAGCTTCACCATGGGCGGCCTGGGTTCGGGCATGGCGCACACCGAGGAAGACCTGGAGCGGATGGCCTCCTTCGGGTTGGCCGAGTCGCCGGTGCACGAGGTCCTGATCGAGGAGAGCGTTCTCGGTTGGAAGGAGTACGAGCTCGAGCTGATGCGCGACCACGCCGACAACGTGGTGGTCATCTGCTCGATCGAGAACATCGACGCGATGGGCGTGCACACCGGTGACTCGGTGACGGTGGCGCCGTCGATGACGCTGACCGACCGCGAGTACCAGCACATGCGCAACGTGGGCATCGCGGTGCTGCGCGAGGTCGGGGTGGACACCGGTGGCTGCAACATCCAGTTCGCCATCCACCCGGACACCGGCCGGATGGTGGTCATCGAGATGAACCCGCGGGTGTCGCGGTCCTCGGCGCTGGCGTCGAAGGCCACCGGCTTCCCGATCGCCAAGATCGCCGCGAAGCTGGCCGTGGGCTACACCCTCGACGAGATCCGTAACGACATCACCGGCGAGACCCCGGCGAGTTTCGAGCCGACGCTGGACTACGTCGTGGTGAAGGTGCCGCGGTTCGCCTTCGAGAAGTTCCCGGGCGCGGACCAGGAGCTGACGACGACGATGAAGAGCGTCGGCGAGGCGATGGCGGTGGGCCGCAGCTTCTCCGAGGCGCTGGGCAAGGCGCTGCGCTCGATGGAAACGAAGGCGGCCGGTTTCTGGACTGTGCCCGACTCTCCGGGGCAGGACCCTGACGGCGTCACCGTCGAGTCCACTCTGGACGAACTGCGGACGCCGCACGACGGGCGGCTCTACACCGTGGAGCGCGCGCTCCGGCTGGGCGCCACGATTGAGCAGGTGCACGAGGCGTCGGGCATCGACCCGTGGTTCATCGACCAGATCGCGGCGTGGGTGGAGCTGCGCGGCGAGGTGGTCGAGGCGCCGGTGCTGGACGCGGCGCTGCTGCGGCGCGCGAAGCGGGCCGGGCTCTCGGACCGGCAGATCGCGGCGCTGCGGCCGGAACTGGCCGGTGAGGACGGGGTTCGCGCGCTGCGGCACCGGCTGGGCGTGCGGCCGGTGTACAAGACGGTGGACACCTGCGCGGCGGAGTTCGCGGCCCGGACGCCGTACCACTACTCGGCCTACGAGTCCGACCCGGCGGCCGAGTCGGAGGTCACCGAGCAGCGCGAGCGGCCGAAGGTGATCATCCTCGGTTCGGGCCCGAACCGCATCGGCCAGGGCATCGAGTTCGACTACTCCTGCGTGCACGCCGCGATGGCGCTGCGGGAGGCCGGGTACGAGACCGTGATGGTCAACTGCAACCCGGAGACGGTCTCCACCGACTACGACACCTCGGACCGGCTTTACTTCGAGCCGCTGACCTTCGAGGACGTCCTGGAGGTCGTGCACTCCGAGCAGCAGTCCGGCACCGTGGCGGGCGTGATCGTGCAGCTCGGCGGGCAGACCCCGCTGGGTCTGGCGAAGCGGCTGGCCGAGGCCGGGGTGCCGATCGTGGGCACGCCGCCGGAGGCGATCCACCTCGCCGAGGACCGTGGCGCGTTCGGCGACGTGCTGGCCGTGGCGGGCCTGCCCGCGCCGCGCTACGGCACCGCGACGTCGTTCGAGGGTGCCAAGCGGATCGCCGACGAGATCGGCTACCCGGTGCTGGTCCGGCCGTCCTACGTGCTCGGCGGCCGGGGCATGGAGATCGTCTACGACGAGGCGTCGCTGGAGAACTACATCGCCCGCGCCACCGAGGTCACTCCGGACCACCCGGTGCTGGTGGACAACTTCCTCGACGACGCGATCGAGATCGACGTGGACGCGCTCTGCGACGGCACCGACATCTACCTCGGTGGCGTGATGGAGCACATCGAGGAGGCCGGTATCCACTCCGGCGACTCGGCGTGCGCGCTTCCGCCGATCACGTTGGGGCGGCAGGACATCGAGCAGGTGCGAAAGTCCACCGAGGCCATCGCGCGCGGCATCGGCGTGCACGGCCTGCTGAACGTGCAGTACGCGCTCAAGGACGACGTGCTGTACGTGCTGGAGGCCAACCCGCGCGCCTCGCGGACCGTGCCGTTCGTGTCCAAGGCGACCGCCGCGCCGCTGGCCAAGGCGGCGGCCCGGATCATGCTCGGCGCCAAGATCGCGGACCTGCGCGCGGAGGGCCTGCTGCCGCCGGAGGGCGATGGCGCGGAACTGCCGATCGACGCGCCGGTCGCGGTGAAGGAAGCCGTGCTGCCGTTCCACCGGTTCCGCACCCGCGAGGGCGTCGGCGTGGACTCGCTGCTCGGGCCGGAGATGAAGTCCACCGGCGAGGTGATGGGCATCGACACCTCCTTCGGGCAGGCCTTCGCCAAGTCGCAGGCCGGCGCCTACGGTTCGCTGCCGACGGGCGGCCGGGTGTTCGTGTCGGTGGCCAACAAGGACAAGCGGTCCCTGGTGTTCCCGGTCAAGCGGCTGGCGGACCTCGGCTTCGAGATCCTGGCCACCAGCGGCACCGCGGAGGTGCTGCGCCGCAACGGAATCCCGTCCACGGTGGTGCGCAAGCACATCGAGCGCAACGGCGCGGAGCGCGACATCGTCGAGCTGATCAAGGCCGGCGAGGTCGACATGGTGATCAACACTCCGTACGGCAATCCGGGCCCGCGCGTGGACGGCTACGAGATCCGCACCGCCGCGGTGTCCCGCGACATCCCGTGCATCACCACGGTCCAGGGCGCGGCGGCGGCCGTGCAGGGCATCGAGGCCACCATCCACGGCAACATCGGGGTCCGGCCCCTGCAGGCGTTGCAGGCGGCCCTTCGGCAGGGCGGTGAGCAGCGATGACTGATCCGCTGCGGGCGGGCTTCGGCCAGCGGCTGGCGGAGTCGGTGCGGGCGCGCGGTGCGCTGTGCGTCGGCGTCGACCCGCACCCGTCGCTGCTGCACGCGTGGGATCTCGACGAAACCCCGCGGTCGCTGGAGCGGTTCGCGATGACCGCGGTGGAGGCGCTGGCCGGCGAGGTCGCGGTGCTCAAGCCGCAGTCGGCGTTTTTCGAGGTGTACGGCTCGGCCGGAATCGCCGTGCTGGAAAAGACGATCCGGGAGGCGCGGCAGGCCGGCGCGCTGGTGCTGCTGGACATCAAGCGCGGCGACATCGGCTCCACGATGGCGGCGTACGCGATGGCCTACCTGGACGAGCACGCGCCGCTGGCGGCGGATGCGATCACGGTGTCGCCGTACCTCGGCTACGGCTCGCTCGCCCCGGCGATCGGCATCGCCGAGCAGACGGGCCGCGGGGTGTTCGTGCTGGCGCGCACCTCCAACCCGGAGGGCGCGGGCCTCCAGCGGTCGATCCACGGCAGCGGCGACTCGGTCGCCCAGTACATCGTGGACTCGGCCGCGGAGACCAATGCGGACGCGGGGCCGATGGGGCACGTCGGAGTGGTGGCGGGAGCCACCATCGGCGCCGACGAGCTGGACTTCTCCCGCCTCAACGGCCCGATCCTGGCACCCGGCCTGGGTGCGCAGGGTGCGACGGTGCAGAGCCTGCGCGCGCTGTTCGGCGCGGCGCTGCCGAACGTCCTACCGGCGACGGCCCGCGACGTCCTCCGGCACGGCCCGACGGTCGACGGCCTCCGCGCGGCGGCCCATAAGGTCCGCGACGAGGTGAGCGAGCTCCTCCGCGACTGATTTTCCGAGTGAAGGGCACCTTCGGCTATGCCGGTCGAAGGTGCCCTTCACTCTTGATCCGATCGGGTGGGGGCATCCTGAGCCGGACGACCTGATCAAGGTCCTCGCCTGTCGTTCAGGTGGGAACCGGCGGGGCAAACGCGGATCATCTGATACGAATTTCGCGTGCATCCCGCAACGAATGGCGCTGTCGCGCAGCAGAAACCACCTCGCGTGCTGCGTTGGATCATCGTCCTGCTGCTGGTCTGGCTGGTCACCGCTGGCTACTTCCTGGTTTCCTCCGAGTTCGCGATTTGGTCCCGGGTCTTCGGCGGGGGTGAGGCCACGGCCGATCCGGTTGCGCGAGTGGAGCTTGAGCAGGGGCAACCGTTCGGCCTGGCCGCGCAACGGGACGAGCACGTGAACTGCCAGGTGATCCCGCGGGCCGGTGAGGTGCGCGAGTTCATCCCCGACCGCCCGGCCAACAGCCTTCGCAGCTCGCGGCTGCCCGGGCCGGAACCCGCTTGGTTCTCCGGCCCTGCCGAGGTCAGCTGCACCGGGCCCACGACGGTGCTCCTGCCGGAGCGCTACGAGAAGACCGGGCTGAACGCCATGTACGTCCTCATGTCTGCATCCAGCCTCGTGATCGTCGTCGTCTTGGTGCAAATTGCGCGCCGTGTCCGTTTCAGCAATAGCCTGCACGCCCGTGTTTAGCGGGTTTGCTCAAGGGAACGGATTCCGGAACGGCCCAATGCGCGATCGGTGGTCGGATAGGGTCGATTGCAACGGATCGGAAGCTAAGGGGACAGCCGGTGAGCAGCGCGTCTGAGCGCATCCAGGAGATGATGCGGAAGTTCGAGGAGCAGGCGCAGAAGGCGTCGGAACTGCAGTCCGCGATGCAGGGCATGCAGGGCACGGCGAGCAGTCCGGACCGCTCGGTGACGGTGACCGTCGCGCCGTCCGGGGCGGTGCTGGACCTGCGCCTGGCGCCGAACGCGGTGCGCCAGTCGGCGAACGACCTGCAGCAGCAGATCATGGCGACCATCCGGCAGGCGACGGCGTCCGCGGCCGAGCAGCTCAACAACACGGTCGCGCCGATCCTGGGCGACCAGTTCGACAAGTTCCAGGAAGCGTTCAACGTCGAGGGCGTGGCGATCAAACCGACAACCGGGGATGAATCGCCCAAGCAGGGCGGACCTGCGACGACACCTCCTCCGCAGGGGGAACCGAACGCGGGGCAGGCGCCGTCCAAGCGGCCGCCGCAGCGAAGCGCCGACTACGAGGATGACGACGACTTCTCTGCGGGCTCGTTCTTGCGCTGAGGGGTGCTGCTTTGACTGATTTGAAGATGACGCCGGGAACCCTGACCGGCCACGGCCAGGGCTGCGAAAGCCTGGCCGACAAGTTCGGCCAACTCGCCGACCTGCTCCACCAGGCCAAGGTCGACGACCAGTGCTTCGGCCCCATCGGCGACGCCGTGGGATTGAGCAGCAAGTACTTCGAGAGCCTGCACGAATGCCGGGACCTTGCGTCCAAGGCGCAGCAATTCCTAGCCAAGACGAAGCAGTCGCTGGACGACACCGTCAAAGACTACGCCGAGACGGAGCAGCAAATCTCCGAAATGTTGAAGAAGGCTGGGGAGGGGTTGGCCGGATGAGCGCGCCACAGGGGCCAGGTGATCTGCAGGCCCTGAACCAGGGCGATGGCGAATCGAAGAACTGGTTCGAGCAGGCCGCAGGTCGAGGTTCGTCGTGGGTGGCCGCCGGACAGGACCTCTCCGACGCGTCTTCGCCGCCGGAATGGGGTGCGGCGTCCATCTCAGCTCGGGCCGAAGTGCTGACATCGTTGGCCAGCCCCGGCCAGGCTCTGATGAGCAACGGGCTCGGCTTCCTCGTGTCGATCGTGCTCAGCCCGCTGATCGAACTGGTCGAATGGGCGATCGGCGACCCCGAGCAGATGCGCGCCACCGGCGAGGGCTGGGAGAACGTCGCGAAGTGGCTGGACCAGGTCGCCGAGCAGGAGCCGCAGCGGGCGCAGGCGACGGCCGAAACCTGGGTGGGCAAGGACGGCGACGCCTTCCGCAAGCAGATGACGGAATTCGGCGAAGGCACGAAGGCCCTGGCCGCAGACATCCGCGATCTCAAGGGCACCTTGGACATGATCGCGGACATCTTCGACATGGTCGTCGAATTCTTCATCCAGACTGTTACAGAGCTGATCATCGGCCTGATCGTCCAGTGGTTGGCGGCCCTGGCGGCGTCGTGGATCACGGCTGGAGCTTCGGTCGGTGCCGCAAGTGCGGGGACTGCGGTCCAGGTCGGGGCCACCGGTGTCCGCATCACGACGCGGGTCATGCAGGTTCAGCGCAAGCTCTTCCAGATCTTCCAGAAGATCGAGCGCCTGCTGCAGAAGCTGCGCGAGGCGGGCAAGCTCCGCAAGGTCATCGACAAGATGAACGACATGCGCGACGGCAACATGATCGAGAAGGCGATCGCGCGGAAGATCGATTCGAACCCGGTGGCCAAGTTCCTCACCAAAGCGGACGGCAGCGACTTCACCTCCAAGGGCGGCAAGTTCCTCCAGGACGTGGAGAAGCAGCACGCTGACTCGCTCCGGAACTTCGACGACCGCATCGCGAACGCGACCGGTGACGCCAAGGCCGCGCTCCAGGCGGAACGCGATCAGTTCGTGAAGGACATCAAGGGCGTTCAGGGGTTGGCCAGCACGGCGACCTCGCACGTGCTCACTGGTGTCTTGGGTGGTAAGGGCACCTGGGGCCAGGCCGCGATGGCCGCCGGCACTGATGTCGTGACCGGCGCGGCGATCGAGCAGGGAGCGAACGCGGCGTACGACACCGGCAAGGGCTGGTTCCAGGGGGATCTTTCGGACGAGCAACGCGACCAGGCTCAGGAGCGTGGTTTCTCGTGATCGAGGTGTTGTCCGCTCGAGCGTTCTGGTGTTCTCCCGACGAACGGATCCTGTGGTGCCACCCCATGACGTCGGTTGGCGCCAAGGCGAAGTACGTCTTCTACCAGGTGTCCGGACTCGATGAACGGGGCGACAAGCGGTGGACCGCGGGGAAGGTGCTCGGTGGCGTCGCCAGCGGTGTCGCAGGGCTTGCGCTCGAAGCGATCTCCCCTTCGGATGGAGATAGCGGCAGCAACACACCGAATGTTCCGACTGCGATCATTTCGGGCCAGAACCGAGACTGCCTGGCTGCCTCGCACTTGGGTCAGTGGCAGGACAGTGGCGTGAACGGCAAGGGCGGGCGCGAGTTCGTGTGGATTCTGACGTCCCATCGGCTTGGGCTGCTCGAATTCTCCGAGAAGAAGCCGGGTGCAGGTGTCGACGGCGGTTTGCTGGGTGGTCTGAAGAAGAAGATCAGCGGTGATTCGGGCGATGGCGACGCAGCTGTGGATCAGCAGCACCGCTCAGCCGAGCTGCCGGGGCTGACGGTGCACGCCGAGTTCCCCAGGAACATCATCTCGAACATCGACGCGACCGAGTACAAGGCGAGGGGCCAGGAGCGCAAGTTCTTGCGCGTGGCACTCGCGGATGGGTCCACCATCGACCTTTCGTCGCCCGGGAGCAGCACGTATAGCGCGGGCAAGGTCGACCGCTTGCTGGCCATGACCTTCGGCCGAGAGTAGGTGTTGGGTATGAGATCGGACAAGCAGCTCGTCAAGCTCGTGGAAGATGGGTGGCTGCAGCAAGGCGAGAAGCTGCAGCGGTACGGCGGCGGCAACCGAGAGCAGCTGCACTTCGGTGCCAACATCGGCGGCCGCCACCAAGCGCCCTACCGGCCGTCGCGTCCTGTCTCGCACAACTTCGACGTCGACTTCGGGGACGTGCTCTATCCGACGGCAGTGGTTCAGCAAGGTCGTTTTCACGGTGACGAGTGGGTTCACGACCCGACGATCCGCGGCTGGGTCCATGCGGACTCGCCAGGGCGCGCGGCGGTGGAATGTGCGGATCTGTTGGTCACAGCCGGGCCGGAAGCTTGGTTCATCGGGACCGATCGCCGCATCGCTGTCGTTGTCGACGCTGCTGTGGTGGGCAAGTCGGGGCATGAATCCAACCCGGAGGAGGGCAAGGATTCACAGGGGAGCGGAAAGGGTTTCGGCCGATTGCTCGGCAAGGCTCGCTCCGCGGTGAACGCAGTCGCAGAGCTTTCTGAGTCATTGATCGGCGGAGCGGAGTTGGTGACGCTCTGGGAGTGCCAGCGCGAACAACTCGCCGAGATGACGGGAAGTCTCAAGGGACGGTCTACGGACGGGTCCGGGTTTTCCGTCAACCGATTCTCGGACGGCTCCATCATCGAGGTGAGCACGAAGGTCCACGTCAAGGGCTTTATGTAACTGCCTGCGATGGACGAGCTGCGCAGCGGCCGACCGGGAAGATGAGCGAAGAAGAGCGGAAGTCGGCTCGGGAGAAGGGCTTCTCGTGATCGAAGTTCTGGCGGCTCGCCAGCAGTGGTGCCGGCCGGGGGAACCCATCCTCTGGTGCATCCGGTCGCACCGCAACTACCTGTTCGATGTCGAGGGGCTCGACGAGAAGGGGAAGCCGAAGAAGCGGTGGGGCGCACGCGCCGCCTTCGGCGCTGGCGATGCCGTCGGAGGTGTCATCGGCGGTGTTTTCGATGCGGTCACCGGTGGGGACACCGATTCCGACCTGAAGGATTCGCCGCCGAGCGTGCTGTTCGGTCCGGGGCCGAACTGCATGGCGGTCACGGAGTTCTCGCGCATCCCCACCGGGGAGGACCGCGCCTACTGGGTGTTGACCTCGCACCGGTTGGGCTTGCTGACCTTCCAGGACGTCGCCGAACCGGCAGCGGGGGAAGCCGAGGAGTCGGCCGGACTCCTGGGCGGTGCGCTGAAGTTCGGGAAGGGCGCGATGAAGTTCGCCCGGGATGTCCGGGACATCGTCGCATCGAAACCCGAATACGAGCCGGGGGTTGCCGTCCCGGTGCCGGAGGCGCGCGCCCACCTGGAGATCCAACGGCCCGCGATCGCCGATATCGGTGCGCACCAGCGCAAACTCGGCCGCGGTTACCAAACGGGAAAGCCCTGGTACCTGCGCGTGCAGTTCACCGACGGCTCGGGGATCGAGCTCAGCCCTTCGCCGACGGAAAAGCCCGTGCAGCGGCTGGTGGCAATGTCTCACGGACAGATCTGACGAAGGCGAGCGATGAGGGATCGGTCCAAAGTTCTGCGCCTGCTCAACGACGGCTGGTGCGCGCCCGGCGAGCAGCTCATCTTCCTCGTGGGTGGCGAGCACAAGCCCGGTTGGTTCGGCGCGACGCTCGGCAACACCCGGCAGGTTCCTTACCTCCCGCACCAGGACGACGGCGTGCAGCCGCCGTGGCCGCTGGTGAACCCCCGCCTTTCGGCGGGTGAGTTCCTGGCGGACGAATGGGTGCACGACCCGGCGGTGTGGGGCTGGTTCCACACCGACAGCCCGGCGCGGGCAGCCGCGCAATGCGGCCACGCGCTCAGCCGCGGGAAGCACTTCTCCTGGCTGGCTTGCACCAACCGCCGGCTGGCGGTGGTCGTGGAGGCTGACGCGCGCGCCGAGGCCCTCCAGAAGGTCGCGGAGCGGCAGGAAACGGCGGCGGAATCCGCCGGGATGCTCGGCGGTTTGTTCGGCAAGGCCAAGGCGTCGAAGGACGGCGGCCAGCCGCAGCCGCCCGCACCTGCCGGTCCGATCGAAACGTGGTGGGAAATCCCGATCGGGCAAGTCGGCCGGTTCACCTCGGCCGAGCGTGGCAGGGGCCTGGATCCCGTGGAGTTCTTCGCGATCCAGTTCGGGGACAACTCGAGCCTGGAGTTCCGCCTGATCAACGCCCCAGATCTGGTCGAAACCGTCTACTCGAACCTCCGTTGAGCATGGGGGAGTAGTAATAGCGCGGGGTAGAAGTGGCTGTTGAGCTCCCGGACGCTCATGTCGAGCACGAGGACGTCTTATTTGCGATCGGGAACAGTTGGTCGTCGCTGTTCACCGGCCTGCTCGCTCGCCCGGAATGACTCGGGTGGCCGGCGGTCGTCTAGGGTCGTTCTCGCAGTTGATGGTTCGGAGGACTGATGGACGACGTGCCTCTGCTGGGCAGGCGCTACCGGTTGGGCGCTCGCTTGGGTAGCGGCGGCATGGCAGACGTGTACCGGGCGATGGACACCCGGTTGCAGCGCGTGGTCGCCGCCAAGTGCTTCCGCTCCGGGACCGACGCCGCCGGGCGGGAACGATTCGCAGAGGAGGCCCGGACCCTGGCCGGGCTGAGCCACCCCGGCCTGGTCACGGTGCACGACTTCAGCGCCAGCGAGGACGAGCTCTACCTGATCATGGAGCTCGTCGAGGGCCCGACGTTGTCCGAGGTAATCGCCGAGGGGCCGCTGCCGCCAGAACAGGTCGCCGACCTCGGCGGCCAGCTGGCCTCCGTGCTGGCACACGTGCACGACAACGGGATCGTGCACCGGGACGTGAAGCCGTCGAACGTGCTGATCGCAGGCGATGGGAAGGCCTTCCTAACCGATTTCGGCATCTCCCGGCTGGCCGACGCGGTAGCGCGGATGACCAGTTCCGGGATCATCGTCGGCACCGCCACCTACATGGCACCGGAGCAGGTCAGCGGCGGTGACGTCAGCCACCCGGTGGACGTTTACGCGCTCGGCCTGGTGCTGCTCGAATGCGTCACGGGCAAGATCGAGTATCCCGGTGCAGGCGCGGAAAGCGCCGTGGCGAGGCTGGTGCGAGCGCCGGAAGTGCCGATCGGCATCCCTGCGCACCTGCACCGGGCGCTGCTGGCGATGACCGCCGCCGACCCTGCGCGGAGGCCCACCGCTGCGCAGAGCGCGGACCTGCTCAGCGGCAAGGCCACCGAGATGATCCCGCGGATTCCGGCTACGCCGCCAACCGAGCCGCCGCGCACCGAACCGCAGCGTCCGCCCCAGCCGCCAACCGAGCCGCCGCGCGCCGAACGGCAGCGCACCGGACCGCAGCGTCCGCCCCAGCCGCAGAACCGGCCGATGACGCAGCACCTCCCGGTGGAAGAACTGCACACCGAACTGCGCACCGAGCGGCGGAGCGAACTGCGCACCGAGCGGCCGAACCGGCGGCCGCTGCTGCTCGCCGGCGGTGGGCTGCTGGTGCTGCTGATCGCGCTGATCACGTATTTCTCGTTGCCCGAAGCACCTGTCGCGCCGACGCTGCCGCCGGCGTCAGGCCCGGCAGGCGTGGCGCGCTTGCCGGCGGATCTCGCCAACTTAGAAAGGCTGGTCCGGGGATGAAACGCGTTCTGGTACCCGCCTTCGCGTTGTTGCTCGCCGGTTGCGGCAGCGCGCCCGAATCGGCCGATCCGCAGGTGCGCCAGCAGCTCAGCGCGCGGGTGGAGGCGGTGAAAGCCGCCGCGCTGGGCAACGATCGCGCCGCCGCCGAGGCCGCTCTCGCCGAGCTGAACCGGCAGATCGCCACCGCGCAGGCGCAGGGCAGGCTCGCGCCGGACAACGCCCGGGTGATCCTCACCGCGGCGGACCGCGTCGCGGAGGACGTGCGCACCATCCCGCTGCCCGAGCCCCCGCCGCCGGTGATCGTGACGGTCACCCCGGATCCTCCGCCCGACGTGCAGGACGAGGGCGACCCGGGCAAGGACCAGAAGGATTGGGAAAAGCAGCAGAGGCAGTGGGAAAAGCAGCGCCATAAAGGCGGCGGTAACGAGGGCTGATGCTTCCCGCCGCGTAGCGCTGGTGCGGGGAGCCCCGGCGATTTCGCGCGAAATCGACACCTCGCCTGAAGGGGGAGCGCCGATTTCGCGCGAAATCGCCAGACCGCAGGTGCCGGATCAAGTCTCGCCGAGCTGAACCGGAAATCGCCACCGCGCAGGCGCAGTCGACGTCGCGGACAGCCCGGCTCGTGAGTGCTCGTTCCGGTTCTTACCGGTCTTACCGGAACGAGCACTCACGACCGTCAGGAACGCAGGCTTTCGGCGATCTGCACCGCCATCGGTGCGAGGCGCTGGGTCTCCTGCTGGGGATCGTCGACCCCACCGCGCGCGCTGAGCGTGGCGGTGGTTCGGCCGACCTTGAAGTGCAGGGTGTAGGCTTTCTTACCGACTTCCTTGATGCATACCGGGCCGTCGCCGATTCGCAAGCTCACCGGGATCGGCTTGATTCCCAGGACTGTGTCACGGCATTCGGCCTGCTGTCGCGTTTCGGCGCCGCGTTCGTCCTGCCAGTAGCTGGTTCCGAGCTTCGATTCGACGTAGTCAGGCGCGAGCAGCCCCTCATCCACGAGCGAGTGCCGAGTGCAGGAAGCGTCGATCCGGAACGCGACCGATCCATCGAACTCGCGCATGATCGAATCGCCTACCTGAAACACCGCCACCGCATGCGGTGCGGCGGGCTTGTGGAACGCCGCTTCCAACGCGCTCGGCGGGAGCGCGTCGCATGGGTTCTTGGCTCCCTCGTAGCCGCTGTTGTAGCTGGGCAGCCGATGCGGCGCCGGTCCCGCGAGCGTACGGCTCACCAGGGGGCCGCGTAGCGCCTCGGCGATGGCACGTCCGTCCCAGCCGGAGATGTCGCCAGTCGGGTCGTGGACTTGCGCCTCCACAATCAGATCCGGGCGGGATATTGTCGTGACCCACTGCTCGACCCTGTCATCGCGGTAGGTGATGACGTCGAACTTGCGGTCAGTGCTGATCGGGCCGTCCTCGGGATCTGGGCGGTTGGCCTCCATCTGCCTGTCGTCGGAGAAAGGAGGCTGATACATGTCCACCGAGACGCGCGCTCCGTTCGGGACCCCATAGGTGCAGCTGCTGGAGCGTGCCAGCGTGTCCTGCTTGACAATCGCCGGTGCGGGCACGTCTCCGTCGAAGTATTGGTGTATGACCACCAGCTCCGGTGTGATGGCGAGCCCGAGCTTCGGCAGTGCCTCCAGCGGAAGAATTTCGCAGGCGTCGTACAGCACAGTGCCGCCGTAGGTATGCGGCGTACCTTGTCCCGGTGACTGGGCGAAGACGGCGATCCTGTCTGGCCGCTTCGGTTGTTGCTGCGAGTCTTGCTGGCTGTTCGCCTCGCGGCTGGGCTCAGCGGTCGTGGGGTAGACACCGTTGGCGGCCAGGTCGCCGATACGGAGCCCAACGCCGACCACCAGCACCGCAACGACGGCAAGGACGATGTACGGCCATTTCCGCCGCTTCCGGGACGCCGGTGGCACCTGGCCCTGCTGTGGCGGGCCGTACCAGCCCGAAGGTTGATGAGGTCCCCATTGCGGATTTACTCCGGGTTGGGTCGGCACAGCATCTTCCCCTGTCTTGTGTGCCCATGATCGGCGGCAGTATAAGGACCGCGAATCGGGCACTGGATGTGTTTGTACAAAGTGCTAGCGGCATGTGCTCACGTCGGAGTTCATTCCTGGCTGCAAAGGGCTTCGACGACGTCTCGGGCGTCGGCGGTGAAGGCCTGGTCGAGGAAGTAGAGCTTGTCGGCGAGGTCGGTGAGCTGTCGCCTCGCGACCACGACTTCGACGCCGTCCTGGGTGATCGAGACCTCGTCGCGGACGAGCATCCTGACGATGACCTCGGCGCGTCGGTCGTCGGCCGGAATGTTCCAGCTTGCGCACATGTTTCTGCCCTCCCGGAGCGGAATTTCGTTTGCAACAACACTTTCCGGGGTCCCCGTTAGGGCACGCAAACATACTTTCGAGTGACTTGGGTTACGCGCCCCGCTGGCAACCGGTGATGGTGATCAGGGGAGGTCAGATCGATTCCGAAAGCGGGAGGATAGATGAACGGACGAGTCGGGGTCCCGGTCCGGGTCCGGAGGGTTTCCAGCGAGCTCCGCGAGCTGAGGCTGCGAAGCGGCCTGGGAGCGGAAGAAGTCGCTGGGGCACTGGGGTTTTCGATGAGCAAGCTGAGCCGGATCGAGAACGCCCAGCGGGGGCTCTACGCCGATGACGTGTCGGCGCTTCTGGGCCTGTACCGGGTCCCGGCAGAGCGACGCGATGAGCTGCTGAAGATCGTTCGCAGCGGTGCGAACCCGAACTGGTGGCAAGTACACGGTGGTCGCTTGCCAGTTCTGGACGACTTGGTTCGCTTTGAGAACGAAGCGGTGGCCTTCCGCAACTACGAGACGATGGTGATTCCAGGTCTGCTCCAGACCTCCGAATACACGGTGGCCATGTGCGAGGGCTCGGGCCGTGATCTCACCCCGGCAGAGGTTGACAGTTTCGTAGGCGAGCGGATGGCTCGCCAGACCCGTCTGCATGCTGCCAGAGCCAGGCAGTTCGAGTTCTTGGTCGAGCAGGGTTCGCTTGAGCGCCTCGTTGGTGGTGCGGGGGTCATGTATCGGCAGCTCAAGCAGTTGAACATCACGTCCAGTCGGGACAACGTGACTCTGCAGGTCTTGCCGTCGTCGCTGGGAGCGCACCCGGGTGTGGATGGACCGATTCTTCTTCTGGAGTTCAAGAACCACGAGGACCTTGTTCTCCTCGAAAACCGTGGCTGTACTTCGTATCTTGAGGAAGTTCAGCACGTCGTCGCGGCGAGAGCAGCCATTGAGCGGTTGCGCGAGATGGCGTTGACCCCCGAGGATTCGGCACAGCTCATCGCCTCTCTCGCTGATCGATTGACATGACTGGCAAGGAGCGGACAGTGGACTCTCTTGATCTTTCCGGGCTTCGATGGCGGAAGAGCACGCGAAGTTCGAGCTACGTCAACTGCGTCGAGGTCGCCTTCGCTGGACCCGTTGTGGCGGCCAGGGACTCGAAGGACCCCGCCGGAGGTGCGCTGCTTTTCGGTGCTGCGACCTGGGCTTCCTTTGTCGATGGCCTCCGCGTAGGGCGGTTCGATGCATAGACGGCCTTGATCCGAAACCCCTCGGCGGCATCCGGGTGTGAATTCACCCGGATGCCGCAGTCTGTCTTCGTCAACTCTCGCCTGCCTAGCCGCTCGCGTGCGCTAACGTTTGCCACGCTGGCAAGTGGATGACCGTCGCCCTCGTCGCGACGGCACGCGGACGAGGGGAGTTCAGCGGTGACTGCCGAGGGGGAAGATAACCAGGTCCAGTTCGACGCAACGGACCAGGCTTACATGCAACACCAGATGAACCAAGGCGGCTGGATCGCTCCGGTTGGCGCCCTCGCGTCCACTCTCGCGCGCGCGGCGGACAAGGCGGCCTTGGCCCAGTCTCAGTCTGCGGGCGGGGCGATGCGCATCGACCCCGACAAGGTCGATGAGATTGCTGGTTTCTTCGAAGCTGAAGCAGTGGAGCTTAGGAAGCGGCAGCGGAACATCTTCGACCTTTCGACCGTCGAGTCTCCCGGAGGCGATCCGGTCAGCACGCAGGCGAGTGTCCGCTATGGAGAAGTCGCGGCTGGTGATGACCGGGCTTATCTGGACAACTACCTGAAACTCGCCGAGGCCTTTGACGGCACAGCGGCTAACCTGCGGGCGAGTGCAAAGCAGACGCGCACTGATGATCAAAATTCTGCGGACAGCTTCGGAGGGAATCGTGCGTAAAAGGCTCGCCGTTGGTGCGGTCCTGGTCAGCATGTTGTTGGCCGGTTGCAGTGGTGGACCGACGGAGCCTCCGCGTACCACGAGCACAGGCTCGGCACCGTCTGAGCCAGCAGCGACCCAGTCCAATCGCACAGCGCAAGCGAAGTCACTGGATATCGCCGATCAGTGTTCGATCGTCACAGAATCACAGGCGAAGTCGCTGGGGGCTGATCAGCCGCCGGAGACTGGCGATTCGAACGGAAAAGCGGGCTGTGACTACCTACAGGGTAAGTCCGGTGGGGGTTTCATAGTTTTCGTGTCGGCTGACAAGAGCCAGACGATGCAGAAGTTCGCTGATTCGCGCAAGTCCAGTGTCCAAATGATCGACATTGCGGGTTACTCGACTGCGCAGGTCGGCAACAAGACGAACTGTCTTTTGGCGCTGGACGTTTCAGATCAGGGCTCTCTGTACGTGAACACCGTAGTGCCGTCCGGAACTCCAACTCCGTGTGATCTTTCCAAGCAGTTCGCTGAGACTGCTCTTAAGAATCTTCCCAATGCGTGAGGGGGCGAGGGATGACTGATACCCGGCAGATAGAGCCTTCAGATTTCGAGGGTGTTTCGCTGGACCAGATGCGTGAGTGGGTGGCCAACGGCACTCCCCAAGGCCTCTACAACAAGTCTGGGGGCTGGAAGACGGAGGACGAGTACCTTCGAGACCTCAAGACCCGCGTCGAGGACAAGCTGAAGATCGTCGGCGCTGTCATGCAGTCCGAGTCCGGTGAGGCCATGCAGAACCAGGCCATGCCGATTGTGCTCTGGACCGAGGTCACCGCCGACAACGCGCTTGCGCAGTCCCAGCTGATGACGGATCAGGGCGATGCGTTCATGAAGGTGCAGTCGTCAGTCCCTGGTAAGGGCGAGGAGCAGGAAGTTCCTGACGACTCCTGGATCGAAGAGGGCTGGGATACGTTCTGGACCGGCTCGACCGACGCCGAGGACGCCAAGGCGCACAACGAGAAGCTGCGCCAGGAGGCTGTGCAGGCGTTCCAGAACTACGACAGCGCATCCCAGAGCACCGTCGCCGCGAGCGCTGTGTTCACGCCGCCGCCGGACGGGGGCATGAACGTTGCCGTCACCGGGTCGCAGCACCCGCACGTCGGGAGCGTTTCGCAGGTTTTGCCGCGCAGCACCTCCAGTCAGTCGGCGACTCCGGTGGTGGCGGACAGGATGGGGCCGCCGGGGCCGGGCACCGGTACGTCCACCGGCCCCGCGAACACCAGCAGCAGCGGCTATGTCAGCAACACGAATCCCGTGTGGCAGCGGCCTGACACGTCCCGGACTCCCGGTCCGCAGCCGCGTGTTCCGGTCGCCGATGGTGGGCGGGGCTACCCCGGCGTGCCTGGTGGCCCGGGCGTGCCTGGTGGTCCCGCTGGTCGGCCCGGACTCGGCGGCGGTGCCGGCGCCGGTGGTGCTGGGGGCCGGGGTGGTCTCGGTGCCGGCGGTCGTGGGGCCGGCGGTCTCGGTGCCGGTGGCCGGGCCGGGATCGGTGGTCCCGGTAGCGGCGCTCCCGGGTCCGGTCCGGGTGGCGCTGGTGGTGCCGGTGGTCGCGGCGGTGCCGCGGGGGCCGGTGCGGCCGGTGGTCGCCCGCAGGGCAAGCAGGGCGAGGAGGACCAGGAGCACGAGACCCCCGACTACCTCGTCGGCGACCACGGCTTCTTCGACGACGACATGCCGAAGGTCGCGCCGCCCGTCTTCGGCGAGTGGGAACAGAAGTAATCAGCAAGCGATAACAGAAAAGCCGTGGGCGGCACCGGTTCGGTCCGGTGCCGCCCACGTACTGGCCTGGGGAGAATCCGGTGAAATTCGAGCTGTCGAAGCAGGCGTTCTACGAGGCTTGGAAGCACTTCAAACTGGGGACCAAGCCGTTGGCGCTGAACGTGCTTCCGGAAGGCATCTTGCAGTCCGAGCGCCGCGAGGCGCAACGGCGGGCACGGGAGGAACTGCGCGCGCTCGGGTTCGGCAACGAGATGCGGGAAGACGACATCTACGGCGTGTTCCTGCCGCTGCAGCGCTACGAGCGGGCCTTCGACGTCACCTTCAACGAGCGCAAGCCCGACGGTTCGAAGCGGGAGCTTTCCGGGCTGGTCGCCAACGTCCGGAACAACGCAACACTGGCGGTGCAGTCCGAGCAGGGCGTCCGGCTGCAGGCCTTGCCGGCCGACGCCATGGTCCGGGCCGCGCTCAGCGTGCTGCCCGACGACGTCAAGGCCGGGCCCGGGCGGGCCGTGTCGCTGCGCAGCGAGGCGATGGAGCAAGCCGCCAAGGCTGCCGGGAAGTCCGACCGCGCGATGGCGGAAGGCCTTGCGCGGCAAGGGATTCGGCGCGACGACGCGCGGACGCTGGTGGAGATGGCCAGCGGCGAACGCATCGCGTGGGCCCAGTTCGGTGCGTCCGTCATGGACGGCCAGGGCAAGCGGCACCGGGCGCCGATGGTCACCAACTTCTTCGCCACCGCCAAGGGCTGGTACCTCATCGAGAACAGCCGCCGCAGCGCGGAAGCCTGGACCACGGTCGCCCCGGTCGACAAGCAGCGCATGGCCACCCGGGTCCAGGGCCTCATGAAGACCCTCTGACCCGCCGGTGGGATCACAGTTTCAATTGAAACTGTGATCCCACCGGCGGCCTCAGGAAGCCCGTCGCTTGCACGAATCCCGCCGACCACGGGAATCCGGTCGGTGTGCGATTGGCGACTTACAGTCATCGTATGGCGTCCGCTGAGGTGCAACGCGGGTGGCGGGCCTCCCGGGAGTCGCGGTTCCTCCCGGCGACCGTGCTCGTGCTAATCGTCGCCGCAGCCGCCGCGCTGTTCGCCGGCTCCTACACCTTCGCGATGGCCAATCCGACGCCGCACAGCGTTCACGCTGCTGGGCCGGTGGGCGATGGTGCCGACCTGGGGCCTGCTGGTGCTGCTCGGCAACCCCTCGTCCGGCGGCGCGGTGTCCTGGCCGCTGCTGCCGTCCCCGCTGGGCCTGGTCGGCGCCTGGTTGCCGCCTGGGGCATCGGTGAACGCGATGCACACCGCCGTCTACTTCGGCGGCTACCAGCACGTCTTCGGCGTTCCTGGTGCTGGGCGCGTGGGCGCTGGCGTCCTGCGTCGTCTTCTGGGTCTGGGCCGACCGCAACCCGGGCGGTCGGCACGAGGCCTGAGCGTTACGGAACTTCCGCGTAGCGGAATTGTCGAGTTCTTGATCACTTCCCGGATGAGGGGCATTTCACCCCGGTTTGACCTGCGAGGACGCCCCCGGCGTGGCTCAACTGTGCGGAAATCGGACACATTCGAAGAGTTTTGGCCGAGATTAGTGCACTTCAGCGGCTTTGTTGGTAGTACTTGCAGCGGCCCCTTGCTCGTGCGCGCCTCGTACGAGCGGTACCAGTCGGGCCTGGGCGGCGAGCCGGATGAATCCTGCTCACGAAAACGGGGACCCAAGTGGAACCCGGCGGAGCGGACTCGGTACCGTCGCCCGCACCGATCAAGAGAAACCCCACATCACGGAGGACATGGTGGCCCTTCCCCAGCTGACCGAGGAGCAGCGGGCAGCAGCTCTGGAAAAGGCGGCTGCCGCCCGTCGCGCCCGAGCTGAGCTCAAGGAGCGCCTCAAGCGAGGCGGAACCACGCTGGCGGAGGTCCTGGAGACCGCCGACAACGACGAGGTCTTGGGCAAGATGAAGGTCTCCGCCCTTCTCGAAGCCCTTCCCGGCGTCGGCAAGGTCCGCGCCGCGCAGATCATGGAGCGGCTGGAGATCGCCAACAGCCGTCGGCTGCGCGGGCTGGGCGAGCGGCAGCGCAAGGCGCTGCTCTCCGAGTTCAGTGGCGAGTGATCGACGCACAAACCGGCGCTGAGCCGAGGACCGTCCGTCAGGGCGAGCCTCGGCTCACCGTCGTTTCCGGGCCCTCCGGCGTCGGCAAGTCCAGCGTGCTCAGCGAGGTGCGCAGGCAGGCCCCGGAGATCTACTTCAGCGTTTCCGCGACCACCCGAGTGCCCCGCGCCGGCGAGGTCGACGGCGAGCACTACCACTTCGTCTCCACCGCGGAGTTCGAGCGGATGATCGCCGCCGGCGAGATGCTCGAACACGCCCGCTACGCGGGCAACCTCTATGGCACCCCGCGCAAACCGGTCGAGGAGGCCCTGGCGGCCGGCCGGCCGGCCGTGCTGGAGATCGAGCTCCAGGGCGCCCGCCAGGTGCGGCAGGCGATGCCGGAGGCGCAGCTGGTGATGCTGCTGCCGCCGTCCTGGGAGGTGCTGGTGGACCGGCTCACCGGTCGCGGCACCGAGCCCGCCGAGGTGGTCGAGCGGCGGTTGGTGACCGCGCGCGAGGAGCTGGCGGCCGAATCGGAGTTCGACGCGACGGTCGTCAACGCCGATGTGCAGGCAGCGACCAGCGAATTGCTACGATTGATTCTTGGCCGCGAGCAGTGACCGCGCCTTTCGCGCTGAGCTAGCGCCGACCGCGCCACTGCCGCCCCAGCAGACATCCACGAGGAGCAGGAGCCACTCACGTGAGCACCCCTAGCGCGCTGGCTGCGCTCAACAGCAGCCCGTCGACCAACACCGTCGAGGGCATCACCTACCCGCCGATCGACGACCTGCTGGAGCAGGTCAGCTCCAAGTACGCCCTGGCGATCTACGCCGCGAAGCGGGCGCGGCAGATCAACGACTACTACGCGCAGCTCGGCGAGGGCCTGCTGGAGTACGTCGGGCCGCTGGTGGAGCCGGGCCCGCGGGAGAAGCCGCTGTCGATCGCGCTCCGCGAGATCCACGCGGGCGTGCTCGAGCACACCGAAGGCGAGTGACGACGGTTAACAGCGGTGCGGCCGCGCCGCAGGACCGCCCGCGGGTGGTCCTCGGCGTCAGCGGTGGCATCGCCGCCTACAAGGCGTGCGAGGTTCTGCGGCGGCTGACCGAGTCCGGGCACAGCGTCCGGGTGATCCCGACCGAGGCCGCGCTGCGGTTCGTCGGCGCGGCGACGTTCGAGGCGCTGTCCGGGCAGCCGGTGGAGACCGGCGTGTTCGCCGACGTTGAAGAGGTCCCGCACGTGCGGCTCGGGCAACAGGCCGACCTGGTCGTCGTCGCGCCCGCCACCGCTGACCTGCTAGCCCGTGCCGCGCACGGGCAGGCGAACGACCTGCTCACCTCGACACTGCTGACCGCGCGCTGCCCGGTGCTGATGGTGCCGGCGATGCACACCGAGATGTGGGAGCACCCGGCGACGCGGGACAACGTGGCGCTGCTGCGCAGCCGCGGCGTGGTGGTCGCCGAGCCCGACAGCGGGCGGCTGACCGGCGCGGACACCGGCAAGGGCCGGTTGCCCGACCCCGCCGAGATCGTCGACCTGGCCCGGCTGCTGCTGGCCGAACCGCGCGCGCTGCCGCGCGACCTCGAAGGCCGCCGCGTGGTGATCTCCGCCGGTGGCACGCGCGAGCCGCTGGACCCGGTGCGCTACCTCGGCAACCGCTCGTCCGGCCGCCAGGGCTACGCGCTCGCCCGGGTCGCCGCGCAGCGCGGCGCGGACGTCACGCTGGTCGCCGCGCACACCGCCGACCTGGTCGATCCGGCCGGGACCCGGGTGATCCGGGTGGGCACCGCCGAGGAGCTGCGGTCGGTGATGCTGGCGGAGTCCGACGGCGCAGACGTCGTCGTGATGGCCGCGGCGGTCGCCGACTTCCGGCCGGTGTCGCAGGTCGGGCACAAGATCAAGAAGACCGGTCAGGACCCGGAACCGCTGGCGTTGACCAGGAACCCGGACATCCTCGTCGAGCTCGTCGAGGCGCGGAACGCGGGCAAGCCGGCCGCGTCGGTGATCGTCGGGTTCGCCGCCGAGACCGGGGATCCGGCCATCAGCGCCCTGGAGCACGGCCGGGCCAAGCTCGCCCGCAAGGGCTGCGACCTGCTGGTGGTCAACACCGTCGGCGACGGGCAGGCATTCGAGGTTGAGGACAACGCGGGCTGGCTGCTGGGCGGCGACGGTACCGAGGAGCCGATCCCGTTCGGCGCGAAGTCACGGTTGGCGGCCACATTGTGGGATGCCGTGAACCGGCAGCTGCCCCGGCAGTAGGCTGACCTTGCACGCCGGGCCACCGCTGTGGGTCTTTTTACGCGAAGAAATCCAGGGAGAGTTGTGAGTCAGCAGTCGGACCTGCGCACCGGTCGCAGATTGTTCACCAGTGAGTCCGTGACCGAAGGCCACCCGGACAAGATCTGCGACGCGATCAGCGACTCGATCCTGGACGCGTTGCTGGCTCAGGATCCGCGCTCGCGGGTCGCGGTCGAGACGCTCGTGACCACCGGTCAGGTGCACGTCGCGGGCGAAGTCACCACCGACGCCTACGCGGACATCCCGACGATCGTGCGGGAGAAGATCCTGGAGATCGGCTACGACTCCTCCGCGAAGGGCTTCGACGGCAACTCCTGCGGCGTGAACGTCGCCATCGGCTCGCAGTCGCCGGACATCGCGCAGGGCGTGGATGTCGCGCACGAGTCCCGCGTCGAGGGCGTGATCGACGAGATCGCCAAGCAGGGCGCCGGCGACCAGGGCCTGATGTTCGGTTACGCCTGCGACGACACTCCGGAGTTCATGCCGCTGCCGATCGCACTCGCGCACCGCCTGTCGCGGCGGCTGACCAAGGTCCGCAAGGACGGCGTGCTGCCGTACCTGCGGCCGGATGGCAAGACCCAGGTGACCATCGAGTACGCGGGTGACCAGCCGGTGCGGTTGGACACCGTGGTGCTGTCGACGCAGCACGCCGCCGACATCGACCTGGAGTCGATGCTGGCCGTCGACATCCGCGAGAAGGTGGTCGGTCCCGAGGTGGCGAAGCTCGACCTCGACACCTCCGAGACCCGCCTGCTGGTGAACCCGACCGGCCGGTTCGTCGTCGGTGGCCCGATGGGCGACGCGGGCCTGACCGGCCGGAAGATCATCGTCGATACCTACGGCGGCATGGCTCGCCACGGCGGTGGCGCGTTCTCCGGCAAGGACCCGTCGAAGGTCGACCGTTCCGCCGCATACGCGACGCGGTGGGTGGCCAAGAACGCGGTCGCGGCGGGCCTGGCGAGCCGCATCGAGGTGCAGGTCGCCTACGCGATCGGCAAGGCCGCCCCGGTGGGCCTGTTCGTGGAGACCTTCGGCACCGAGAACGTCGATCCGGCGCGCATCCAGGCGGCGATCAACGAGGTCTTCGACCTGCGCCCGGCCGCGATCATCCGCGACCTCGACCTGCTGCGGCCGATCTACGCCCAGACCGCGGCTTACGGCCACTTCGGCCGCAACGATCTTGACCTGCCGTGGGAGCGCACGGACCGCGCCGAGGCCCTCAAGGCCGCCGCGAACGTCTGATCCTGCGCCGCATCGTCCGGAGGAGGCGCCCCCGACACCCCGTCGGAGGTGCCTCTTCGCCGTCCAGGGGTATCTGCGGTTTCAATTGAAACGTTTCAATTGAAACCGTGGGAGATCCGCTGGTGGTGGTTGTGGACCGCAATTTCAATGGAAATCGGACCTTCGATTTCCATTGAAATTGCGGGGTCCCCGGTGCCTACGCTTGGGGAGTGGGGCCGCCTCCGGTGGATCGCTTCGTTCCCTACGGCCCGTCGCACTGGGTGCTCATGGCGCTGATCGTCGTCGGGGCCGTCGTGCTGGTCGTGTTCGGGCGCCGGAACCGCGATCCGCGGACCGAGGTGGTGTTCACGCGCACCTTCGCAGTGGTGGTCGTGGCGTTCGATGTGGCGATGCTGGTCTACCGGTTGCTACCGTCGAATTGGAACATCGGTGAATCGCTGCCGCTGCAGCTCTGCGACCTAGCCTGGATCGTCGGTGCAGTCGCGTTGTGGACCCGTCGGCCGCTGGCCCACGCGCTCCTCTACTACTGGGGGCTGACGCTGACTCCGCAGGCGATGATCACGCCCGCGCTGGACGCCCCGGACTTCCCGTCGCCCGACTTCATCGAGTTCTGGGGCCAGCACCTGCTGGTCATCTGGGCTGCGGCCTACCTGACCTGGGGCGTCGGGTTGCGGCCGAACTGGCGCGGCTACTGGTTCGCCGCCGCGGTGACCCTCGGCTGGGGCGCGGCGATGCTGGTCTTCAACTCCTGGGCGGGCACCAACTACGGCTTCGTAAGCCGGAAGCCGGACAACCCGTCCCTGCTGGACGTGATGGGCGGCTGGCCCTGGTACCTGGCGGTCGAGGTGGTCATCGCGCTGGTCGCGTGGGCCCTGCTGACCTGGCCGTGGACCAGGACCCCGCGCAAGGTCGTGAGTGCGTGAACCGGTTCTAGCCCGTTCACGCACTCACGAGGGCATCGCGAAGCCCTGCTGGCGCCACGCCTCGTAGACCGCGACGGCCGTCGAGTTGGCGAGGTTCATCGAGCGGATGCCGGGGAGCATCGGGATCCGCACCTGCAACGTCGCCTCTTCGAGCACGTCCTCGGGCAGCCCGGTGGATTCGGGCCCGAACAGCAGCACGTCGCCTGGCCGGTAGGACACCGTCTCGTAGGAGCGCTCGGTCTTCGAGGTGAACGCGATGACCCGCTGCGGGTTCAGCGCTCGCCAAGCCGATTCGAGGTCGGCGTGCACGTGCAAGGCCGCACGGTCGTGGTAGTCGAGACCGGCCCGGCGCAGCTTCGAGTCCTCGACGGAGAAGCCGAGGGGTTCGATCAGGTGCAGCGCACAGCCGGAACCGGCCGCCATCCGGATCGCGTTGCCGACGTTGCCCGGGATCTCGGGATGGTAGAAGACCACGTGAAACACCCGAAATCGTTTCACACCGCGTCCGGCAATGACAGCCCGGGGAGGCTCCCCGCCCGTGGCGGGGGACGGTCGGTCACACCAGCCCGCCGGCGCGGACGTTCAGCTTCCGCGTCGATCGCCTGTCGCCGTGCATTCCGACGGGGGCCGCGCTTCGCGCCCCGCGAGCCTCCGGAAGGCGGCTTCGCCGCGTAACTTTGCGCGGGTCGTCACGGCGGTGTTGTGGGCATATCGCGCGCGGGTGCGGGTGCATGCCGCCCGCGGAGGTCGTCGTTCAGCGGTGCCGCCGCCGCGGCCCGCCGCCGCGCCGACCGCTTCGCCCTCGCCGGTCGCGACCGATCCGATCGCTAGCGCAACTCCCATCAAATAGCCTCAATAGAGGCTGATTTGGCGGGTTCTGGTTGAGGCGAACGGACCGTTTGCCTCGTCTATCGAGGTGAACAGTCCGTTCGCTTCAACCAGATTGGCGAGGCGGAACCAGAGGTCGCTCCCGTTGGGGCTGTCTGTGGAACCTTCAGGTAGAACGAACCCCAAATTGGGTTCTATAGCGCCGAAAAGTGCTCACGGGTCCTGAGCAGCCCGAATCCGTCTCGCCGTGGTGAGTCGCGCCGGGTGGTCTTGACAGTGCCCGAAGGTGTCGCGTTGGTCGGGCTGGACCAGCTGTGGCCTGCGGTGCTCTCGCTGCCTGCGCTGGCGCTCGGCGCGGTGCTGAGCCGGTTCGTGCACCACCGCCTCGACGGCCCGCTGATGCGGCTACTGGTGCGGCTGTTCGCGATCGCCTCCGGAAACAGCAGCACGACGCCAATCGGTACGCCGCGGGCCTGCAGGCGCTCGGTCGTCGGGTCGTTCTCGTCGGGTTCGACGACGATCGTGCCGTCGATGTCCAGGGAGTCCAGCGGCGGGTCGGACTCCACCGGCGGGACCAGGACCAGCGCGAACCCGTGCAGCAGCGAGGTCTCGGCGGCGGCCGCGGCGACCTCCATGAAGAAACCCAGCCGGGACGGGCCGCCAGCCACCGCGACCGGCATCGACGACACCAGGCCGATGGTCCGGGACTGGCCGTGGCGCAACCGTTGCGCGCGGAGGCTCGGGTGGTAGCCGAGCTCGGCGGCGACCTTCGCCACCCGCTCCCGCGTCCGCGGATCGACCTTGCCGATCCCGTTGAGTGCGTGGGATTCCGTCGTCCGGGACACCCCGGCCGCCCGTGCCACGTCGGCGATCGTCGGTCGCACCGCTCCCGGCATCACCATCTCCTCAAGCTCGGACACCCGGCGGATCTTGCCCGACCGGGCCGATGTTTGGCCAGACCAGGCTGTTTCCATGCTCGTCCTGCGTGGGCGGTGCGGGTGGCCGCCCCCCTGCGGGAATTACGGTCGCCGCCTGGACTGCGGGATCCCCGACTCATGAATGCAAATTCGCCACGCCGGGGACTTGCCTCGCCAAGAGCCCGGACGGGGTGGGCACAGCCTGAGAACCCGAGGCGGTGGCGATCTCGGCCAGGAAGGTCACTGGCCGCCGCACCGCCTCCGGAGCCGCGGAAGCTGCGGAACCTGTGGAAGCCGCGGAGCCTGCGGAAGCTGAAGAACACCGTGACCGCACGGTGGGGCACGGTGCCGCCGCCGATGACCCGCCCGATCCGATGGGACCGCGTCGCCGGGTAGTACGACCAGATGATCAAATACGCTATCGCGATCCGTGTGGGCACCGCCTCCACCGAGACGATCCTGCGGCGGCTTTACCGGTCTCCGGCATCACCGGGAAACTAGCCCGTCGTAGGGTGATGGCCAACGGCGGCCACTGCGGTGCCCCTGGCGTGATCACGGCTTACGAGAAACGACTCGCAGGCCCAGTGGTCGGCTCCGAGCCTCGGAGCCGGAGCGAGACCGATGCCCATTTTCTTCTATTGTCCGGGCTAAAGGGACACACTTTCGGGCTTCCGTGGCGGAATGTCGTGTTGTCTGGCAGTGTCGTTCCGATTTCGCGTGCGCTACGCCGAATGCACGCATGACGAGAAGTGGGGGGCGATGCTTGGTCAGGAACGTTGGTTTCTGCTGGCCGCCCCACAGTTCCGGAGGCCCCGGACGAGGTGTCTCGGCTGGAGTTGCCAAGCGTGCTCAAGACGAATCGCCCAGGTGGGGCCGGAGACCTCTACTCGTGTGACAGCTGTGCGGGGCGGATCCCCTCGACACCCCACCGCAGGCCCGCCTTGCGGAGGTCCTGGTGCTCTGCAATGAACTCCGCGGTCAGCGATCTCGGCCGCGAAGAAAGCCGACGCCGCCTTGAGAATCGCGTTGTCACGCTTGAGTTCCGTATTCCCCCGGCGTAGCCGTTTCCTAGTCTCTGGTTTGAGGGTGGGGTGGGTGTGATGTTTTCGTCGATCATGGTGCCGGAGGGGGTGCGGCGGCTTTTTCAGGTGTTGACCGGTGAGGATATGACGGATGCGGATGAGGGTGCGTTGTTCGCGGTGGCGGAGATGTTGGAGTCGGGTGCGGCGGAGCTGGGCGAGGTGCGGGCGTTGGTGGCGGAGTTGGTGGGGAAGGTGCGGACGGAGTTTTCGGGGAAAGCGGCGGACCGGTTCGCGGACGGGTTGGGGATTTTTGATGGGTTGTTGTCCTCGGGCCAGGCGGGGTTACTGGATTTAGCGGTGTTCGTGCGGAAGACGTCGCAGCAGGTGCGGTATCTGAAGCTGGTGACGATTTATAGCCTGGAATTGCTGGCGGTGGAGATGTCGTGGGCGATGCAGTTTGCGGGGGCGACCGCTGGCGCGTCGCTGGCGTGGCTGGCGGCGCGGATGGCGGTGATGCGGTTTTTGTTGACGAGCTGGTGGAGGCAGTTGTTCATGCGGTTGGCGATGATGGCGGCTGGTGGTGTGGTGTTCAACGTGCTGCCGGACGTGCAGGCCCAGCTAACGATGCGGGGTGAGGAATCGGCTGAGAAGTGGGATAGGACGCTGACCGAGCAGGCGGCGGGGATGGGGGCGTTCTCAGCGTTGGTGGCGCTGCCGATGTCGGCGGTGGGCGGTCTGGTCAGCAACACGTTGACGAAGGTCCTGGTGAAGGGCCTGGGCGATGACGTGGACGCGGCGATCCTGGAGGCGGCGGCGAAGAAAGCGGTGGCCGAGCACGCGGAGTTGTATCCGGTGTCGGCGATGGCGAAGTTCGCGGACGCGGTGGGCAAGAGCCTGGATGACTATGCGGGGATGTCGGTGGGGGCGATGTGGCTGGCGCGGTTCGGGCATAGCGTGGGGGAGGCGTTGGCGGGCTCGTTGTCGGAGTTGTTCGGGGAAGCGTTGTATGCGGCGGCCACGGGCCAGAAGGTGACCTGGAACCCGTTTAGTTTGACGGCGGGTTTGTTCGAGACGGTGTTCAGCGGTGTGGGCAACCTGGCGGGTTTGGCGTTGCGGGGCAAGCTGCACCCGGAAGGCCCGAGCCCGTACCTCGAGAGCACCGGCGGGGGCGGGGACGGCAGCGACGATGGTGGCGGGTCCGGTGGGGAAAAGGCCCCGCTGCTGGGGGCAGGGTCCGGGTCGCAGACAGGGAACATCCCTGGCTCCCCAGACAAAGACAGCACGTTCATCCCATCCGATACCTCACAATCGGCTTCCTCCGATGCCTCGCGATCGGATGCCTCGGATGCCTCGCGATCGGATGGCTGGACTGGCTCGGATTCCGGGGCCGGCTCGGATTCCTCGAGTGTGTCTGATGTGGACTCTGTTTTCTCGGATACCGGGTCGGTGGATTCGGCTGCGGTGTCGGTGTCTTCTGGTGACGGCCTGGTGGTGCCCGGTTCCGCTGTGGTGTCTGCCGTTGTTGTGGGCGGCACGGACGGTAAGGACGGTAAGGACGGCACGGACGGTAAGCGGGGCGCCGATGGCAGTGTGCCGGGCAGGGACGCGACCGGTGGTGTTCCGGTGGTGCCCGGTTCCGGGCAGCACCGGCCGGGCACACCACCACCCGCATATTCCAGTGGGGTACCGGGTGTTGATCCGGACCGGCCGGGCACACCACCACCGCCGTACAGTCCGGATCCCGGTGACGATCAGGCCGTGCCCGGGAAGCGGCCGCTGGAGGTGCCTGCCTCGAGGACACCGGACTCCCCGACAGTGACCCCGCATGCTTCTGATGTACCCGCGGATCCCCCGCGCCCGGAGACAGTCAGGCCCGGGTCTGTCGACGAATCTGACGATCGGGTGCCTGCGGATGCCGCGCGCCCGGGGACTGTCGGGTCCGGGTCTGTTGTGGACTCCGGCAGTGGTGTGCCCGCGGATGCCGCACGCCCGGAGACTGTCGGCTCCGAGTCTGTTGTGGACTCCGATGGTCGTGTGCCTGGGGCGTATCCGGGGTCGCCGGGTGGGGTGACCGGCCGTGATGGGGATCCCGGTGTGGACTCGGTTGCGAGGCGTGGGGGTGCGCATCGCCAGGATGGGGTGGTGGTGTCGGCGGATTCGGTGACACTGTCCGGGGAGGGGTCGCCGGCGGCGCCGTCTCTGGATCGGGATCCGGTGGCGGTGTTGCCGGCGGGCTTGCCGGCGAACGTGGTGCGGGTGCCGGTGTCCGCAGAGGTGGTTGCTGGTGGCGGGTTGGCGGAGTTCGTGCGGGGCGCGGATTCCACGGGTGGGGCTGTGCTGCTGGTGTCCCCCAGCGATCCGAACGCGGGTGTGGTGGTGACGCGGGGTGAGGGGTTGGCACTGGCGAAGGAGATGGGCCGCAACGTTGTCGCGATGATGCCGGGACAAGGCGGGCGCGAGCCGCGGTTCATGGTGTTCCCCGCGGATGGTTCTCGTCCCAAGCCGCTGGCCGGGCCCGGTGCTGCGGTCCTGACCGGCGGGGGTAGGGGCGTGGCCGGCCTGGCAGAGGCCTCGGCAACGGTCCCGGCCGCCTCCGGTGACAAGACGGTGGCCCGGGGTAAGGCACCGGCTACCGGGACGGGGTCCGCCCAGGCGAGGTCGGTGGCTGGGGAGGTACAGCCCGCGTCGACCACGCCCGATGCCGGGGCGGGCACGGTACGGGATACCAGTCGGATACCGGTGGGGCAGTGGACGCAGGAGGAACTCGCCAGCGCGATCGGCGAGGCGAAGAAGCTGGACCCGTCCAGAGACGAAAAGGAGACGGCCGGGCAGATCGTGCAGGACAGGCATGACGTCGCGGAGTTGGCTCGCCGGGATGCCGCGGTGCCGTTGGAGAATGTGGTGGCGCTGGTCGCGGCCAAGTACCACGAGCTTGGCCGGGAGCACTGGGCCGAGGTGGTGGAGTTTTCCCGGGCACTGGCGGACAGGCTGGGTACTCGGCGCAGCAGGCCGATCATCCACGCCGGAGCCGGGCCGGCACGGCTGTCCGATGTGGATTCCGCCCCGGTGCCCTTCGGTGAGCTGAAGCCGTTGAGGGGGGCGGTGGATGCGTGGGGGTCTGAGCTGCGTGGCGGGGAGGGGTCGTTGCCGGATGTGGTGGATGGCCGGCGTGTGGTGCTGGGCGCGGGGGATTTGGCGGGGGTTTCTGAGGAGGGGCGGGCGGCGCTGGAGGCTTTCCAGGCGGCGACGGAAGTGGCAGCGGAGCCGAGGCTGGCCGACGTTGATGGTCACAATGTCATGGCGTTCCTGCGGATGCTGGACTGGTGGGGCGTTGCGGGCCATGTGCTCGTGGTGATGGAGCGGAAGACGACGTGGAGAACCCCCAGGCTGTTGCCGTCGGATCTGGACGGTCGGGAGTTGGTCGAGAAGCGCATCGACGCCTGGTATCTGATGGGTGAGAACGCGGAAGGGGAAAGGTCGGAGGCCGCCACGCGGCCGGAGGACTTGTGGGACCCGCTGACCCAGGTGTCGCCGGAGGTGTTGCCGGTGGTGCCGGAGCATCTGAATCCGGACCGGGTTTTGCCGCCGGGTACCGCGTTGGAGAACATCGGGGAGTCGGTGGAGTTCTTCGTGCATGTGGTGGATCCGGCTGGTGTCAGGGTGGAGTACGGGCTGGCGGATCAGGGGTTGTCGCTTCGTGGCCGCGAGGTCGAATGGGAGGGGTTGTTCGCGGCCCTGAACGATGAGGGTCCGGCGGAGTTGATGAGTATGGTCAACCCGGGGGTGCGCCGGGACCAGTATCTGGCTCAGGCGTTGGGGGTGGATGAGGCCACGGCGCGGGTGTGGCGGATGTGGTCGCACCTGCCCGAAGAGTGGCATGCCGAGGCGTTGCGCCGGGCGATCATCGGGTCGGTGGTCAGCACCTACGGCGGGCGAGAAGCGGTCAAGACACTGGTCAAAGACCTGCTGCCGGACGGTCCACCGTACGACGAGCGGTTGCAGGTCCTGGGGCAGTTCATGGTGCGCCTGGCCGATCGCCGCCGTCGGCTGGAGAGGTCGGGCGAGGAAGGGCGTGCCCAACCGGGTGCCCCCCGCAGCGCGGCTGAGTACCGCGCCGAGCTCCTGAAAGAGGTGGACAGGCTCGGTGGCCTGGACGAGGTGGTGCGTGCCGGGAGCAGGCCCGACATCCGGGTGGAGGTGCGCGAGCTCGGCGGTCCGCCACCGCAGCGTGCCGGTGAGCTGGGCAGGCAGCCCAGTCCGCGGGAGCTGAACGTGCTGCGTGAGTTGGTGCATGCCCTGGACGGTCGTGAGTTTGACTACCTCAGGCGCTTCTTCGGTGACGACTGGACGATCGCCCAGACGATCGGCGTCGAGGAGGAAGACGTGAACGCGTGGGAACATGGCCGTCCCGGCGATCGTGCGGTGGCGCGTGGGATCTTGCTGGACACGATTGTCGCGGCGTTCGGCGGCCCGGAAGGGGCGGTCGCGGTGGAGGACCGATTGCGGGAGCTGACCCGCCTGAGGCGCGTGCGGATGTTCGCGCACAGGCAGCCGAAGGAGGCAGCTACCGCCGCGGACAGGTTTTTCGGTTTGCCGACCACGGAGGATCGGTGGGATTGGACTCCGGGCGACGCGGTGGACTACGTCGCCGGAGATCCCGAAGTCCCGGATAAGGAATTGGTGCGCCACCTCGGTTGGCGGCGAGCGGCTGCGGTGACCGCAGTTTCCCAGTCCATGGCTCAGGCCTGGCTGGACGGCAGCCGCCAGCCCTCCCCGGAGCATCTGCGGCGGATGCGCGAGGCTGCCCGGCCCTGGAACTCGGAGCTGGTGCGCTACCTCGGCCCGGGCCGGGCTCTCGAGGTGACCGACGACGGGTGGTCTGTAGAAGAGCAATATGTATGGGAGTGGCTGGCGGGCGTCTCGAAGCCCCCCGCGGAGCAAGCCGGGAAGCTGCGCCGGGATGTTCTGCGGGCTATCCGGGATGGGCTCGTCCCGCCAGCGTGGTTCAGGCGGTTGGGTTGGAGCGAGAACTGGATACGGGAGGCTGAGCGCCGTCTCGCGTGGGCCGATGCCACGCAGGGAGAAAAGTTCCCGTCCGACGCATGGGAACAGTGGAAGAAGGTGAATGCCCCAGTTCCGCCTTTGCGGCCCGAATCGCGAGAGGTCATCGATGGGCTGGGGAAGTCGCTGAGGGCTTCGGTCAATTACATCGTTGTTCAGGTCCTGCTGGGCAATGCGTACGCGAGGGCCATGGTGGAGGGCTCGGGCATCGTGATTCCCGACCCGGGTTCTGAGGCGGCCACGGAGTTGCTGGAGCAGATCGCCGACAATGTCCGCGCGGCGAAGGGCTTGCTGCATTCTGGTGTGTTGCGGCGGGTGGTGGGAGGTGCGGCGAGTGAGCGGTTCCAGGACGCGACCGGGCGTGTTGTCCCGCAGCCCCGGCTGACCGATGGCCCCGCTGCGGTGCAGGAGTTCATGGAGCAGAGGGCGGGGGACGACGTTCATTTCCTTGTGCTGAGGGTGCCGCAGGCGACCTCGCAGGATGCCCCGTCGGCGACCCCGCAGGGTGTCCCGCGGGCAGAGTATGTGACGGGCGAGGATGCGGATAGGTTCCTGGCCTCTGGTGCCTTCTTTGAAGGCGGGCCAGCGCATTATTTCGTGGACGCGGTCCGGGGTGATGGTAGAAGGATCGATCCCGCGTCGACGTTGGAGTGGGACGTGATGGCGGCCGCGGGCGATGCTTTGGCTTGGTGGGCTCAGCCTGACCGACTGGGCCCCGCGGGGGCCGCCGACACCGTGAAGATTCTGGGTGGGTCGGCTCAGACGGCGTGGCTGGATGGCCGGTTGCCGCCAGCGGCGGAGTTGCTTGATTTGCCGAAGTCCGAGCGGCTGGACCGTAACCTGACCGGGGTTGTGGAGCTGGCCGAGCTGGCGGGCCGCATGGAACAGCATCTGGAGACGATGCCGCCGGGATCCGGTCAGGACGGTACGCGTGCACTGGTCGAAAGTGCGAAACGCATCGTACGACAGGGAGCCTGGACCTCAACGGATTTGCGGTGGGTCAAAAAGAGGTTGCCTGGGATGCGGAAGGCCGAGCGCGAGCTGGCGCGCTCGTTGCGTCGTACTGCTGCGGATCGGGAGCTGCGAGGGTTGAGCGATGAGGCCGATGCGGGGTTGGAGGAATTGTCCGACGAGGCAAGGGACAAATTGCGGGACGACGCATACGAAAAATTGGGGGCGCCACTTAACGGCTCGTCGCGGGCTGTAAGCGTGATGGCCTATAACATGATGCGTGGCGTCGGGGACGGTGAGATCGCGCAGGTACAGGCGACGCTGGGCCGTATTTGGGTGGACTTGATAGCTGTGAGTGCGGGCGCGGGGCCAGAGCCGGCGAGTGACCGGGGTGGGGGGCCCGAATCGGTCGGTGATGCGGGCGTGGTGCCCGCGCGGCGTGGGGATGTGCGGCCGGAGTCCACTGAGGGTGCGTCGGCTGATGCGGCGACCGGTGACACCGAGAGCGAACCCGATGCGGCGGAACTGCAGCAGCTGCGGGATCGGCTTTCCAGGTTGAGGGGCGACGACGGGGTGCCGTCTGCGAGCCCAAGGTCCGACGGTGGTGTTGTCTCGGCGGAGGGCGGCGCTGTTTCGCAGGATGGTGTCGCTGCCTCCGTGCCGGACAGACCGCAGGACGAAGGTGCAGCCGTCGAGCGGACCGTGCCATCTCGCACGGTGGATGAGTTTAAGGCTCGGTGGGCAGGCTATTTGGCTGCCAATGGGGAGTTCGGTGATCAAGTTGGATTGTGGGCGGCGGTGGCCGTGCAGCTGTGGATGGGTGAGCGTCCGGAGGGGGTTGCCGGTCGGGGGCCGTCGGTCGACGAGCAAGAGCGTCTGTGGGATTCGATCACCCGTGCGGTGGGACTGGAGATCGTGCGCCGTGTCGAATTCAACGGCTTGATCAATGCACTTCGTAGTGACTTTGTTCAGCCGACGGATACCGCGGTGGAGCGGTGGGCGGAGCGGATCGGAAAGGCTGCGGATCGGGTGGAGCAGTGGGAGGCGTCCGCTGACCCGGCGTCGGTAAGTACCGTCCACGGAGTGGCGGCGGTGATGCTGGGGCCGATGCCAGAGGCGGAGCCGGGCACGGTGGATAACGACGTGTACGAAGCAATTTTCTTAGTGCACAACGCAATACGCCTAGTGCTGACCGAACTGCTGACGGGTGTGGGGGAGACACGGGAGATAGCGGATGGACGCGACATCGCGGAGTTGATGAAAGCGCTTTATGACGACTTTGCGGCACTGCTTGATATTCCATCAACAGATCCTTCGTGGCGGCGTAGTCGGGCGAAGACCGCTTCGTGGTTCGATCCCGAGCCGGTTCCCTTGCGACGTGACCAGTGGGAGAATCTGCGGCAGGCTGAGCCGGACTTCTCGGTTCGGTCCGAATTAGTGGAAGTGATGGGTCACAGCACCCCAAGGGCTATCGTGGGCATCGAGCAGTTGGTGCGATACGATGTGCGGCGGATCAAGGTGGAGGGTCGTTGGGTTCAGGAGTACACCCTCAAATTTTTCCTGGAAACCGACTCGCTTATGGGGTCCATCGATCGCGCGACGTTCGTTGAGAAGGTACGCGCCGTGGCTGATCGGTATTTCAACCAGGGTTACCGGTTTCCGTCGGGCGAGCAGTTCCAAGTGCGGGTCGAGTTCCCTGACGATCCGGAAAATGCGCACCAGGCGATCTCCCAGGACAGCAGCTTGCAGGCAAGCCTCCTGAACATGGATCTCGTGGGTGCCGATGCGCAGCTCGCCCGGATCTTGGGGCTCTATCTGGGAATTCTGGATGAAACCCCGCAACAGCGTTGGCCTGGGCAGGATGTTCGGGGTGTGTTCCATCGGGACGACATGCCGGTGTCCAAGAACCAGCGGATCGCGATACCGCGCCGGAACCGGGTGTATGGCGACGAAAGCGTGATGTGGTGGGGTAGTAGTGGTGGTCGGCTGTTACCGCGGCATCTGGCGCAGCTGGAAGAGAGCACGCGGGCGTACGGGTTCCGCCCGGGGTCGGCGGATGCGGGTTCGCCGACGCTTGCCGCCATCCGGCCGGAGGATTTCGGGTCGGTGGCGCAGTGGCGGGCTCGAACGTTGGACACGCTGTTGTCGCAGAACGACATTGATGTCGACTCGGTAATGGATGCGTTGCGCTCGGTGCGGGGAAAGCGGGTCGCAGTCGAGGGACTGTACCGGGCGTTCCAGGCGCATACCGGTCGGGAGCTGGATTTGGTGTTGGCCGATGTCCTCGGCGGGGATGATGCCGCGTATGCGGCACAGTTGTTGGGAATGCAGGCTGATTCCTCTGACACCGGTGACCCCGAGCCGCCGTTTACCTCGGTGCCGCCGGGACTCGGTTACAAGCCGCACCACCGTCGGGATGTGTTCGAGTACGCGGCTGCGGTTCGTGGGTACGTGTCCACAGGTTTGGGGGCGTCCGATCCTGTGGTGCGGGAGCAGTCTTTCGAAGCCGCGATGCGCCTGATGGGTGCGCTGGACCGTGACCTACGCAAGATTTGGGCGGTGCAATCGGCTTACAAGACCCAGTTCGGCTCGGACTTGCGAACGGACTTGATCCAGCTGCGGAGTGATGATCACGAAGCGATCGGGAACGTTATGGGTGACGTCATTTCGCGGCCCGCTTCGATGGAGCAGATAATCGGGTGGCACCGGAAGCTGAAGGACACCACATTCGAAAACTATTCCCTTGGCAGGACGCCAGTTCGTTATGATCACCCCGAAGACGGCTGCTACCTCCGGGTGCACGCCTGGGTGATGGACCTGGTGCGAATGGGCGCCTCTCCGATGAAGATCTTCGTTGCCCGCACCGACCCCAAACTGGGCTTTTATTCCCCATATGCAGAAAAGGCGTTGCCGGGCAAGCCCGCGAAAGTGGAACATCGCTATCACGTCGCTCCGATGGTCGCGGAGCATACCGATTCCGGGCCGAGGTGGTGGGTGCTGGACTGGGCCATCAGTGCCAACAGCGGCGATCACGATGCGCGTCCGCTGACGATTGACGAGTGGCTCCGTCAGATGGGTGTTTACGCCCATGGCGAGACCGTTACACGCTATCACGGTACGGCGGAAGAGATAAAGCAGCAGTACATCGACGACTGCAGAACCGGGCCGTCGCGCACATATGACGACGGGGGGATGTTTCCCCAAGGGCGGGCTATCGTCTTGCTCGCGCCCGCGCACGTTTGGTTTCCGCATCCAGAGAGATCGCCGGCATTCCCGGGGGATCTTTTTGAGGCCGATCTCCGGTTTCGGGATGACGAAAGCCGCCTCGTCGAGATGAACCGCACGGCCGAGCGGCGTGCCAGGCGGCGCCTGGAGGAGACGCCGGGTGTGTCCGCAGCGGATGGTTCTCGTCCCAGGCCGGTGGGCGGGCCCGGTGCTCCGGTGCCGGCCGGTGTGGCGGACTCCTCGGCTGCTGTTCCGGCCTCCGGTCCGCAGGCGGTGGCCCCGAAGGCGACATGGCCTCGGGCGGCCTCGGCGGCCGGGGGCCCGCAGTCTGCGGCCACCACACGCGATGGCGAATCAGCACGGCTGTCCGATGTGGATTCCGCCCCGGTGCCGTTCGGTGAGCTGAAGCCGTTGAGGCCTCCGGTGGATGGGCGGTCTGAGCTGGGTGGCGGCGACGCGGAGTACGCGCGGGGCGGGTCACGGGGGTCGCTGCCGGATGTGGTGGATGGTCGGCGTGTGGTGTTGTACGCGGAGGATTTGGCGGGGGTTTCTGAGGAGGGGCGCGCGGCGCTGGAGGCTTTCAGGGCGGCGACAAGAATGCCTGCGGAGCCAAGGTTAGCCGACGTTGATCGTCACAATGTCTTGGCGTTCGCGCGGATGGAGGACTGGTTGGGCGTTGCGGGCCATGTGCTGGTGGTGATGGAGCGGAAGACGACGTGGAGAGCGCGCAGGGGGCGATCGTCGGATCCGGAAGCACCGGTGTTGGTCGAGAAGGGCATCGATGCCTGGTACGTGAAGGGCGAGTACACGCCAGGGGCGAGGCCGGATAGTGCCAAGCGGCCGGAGGATTTGTGGGATCTCCTGACCCAGGGGTCGCCGGGTCATTTGGGGGAGGTGCCGGAGCATCTGGATCCGGACCGGGTTTTGCCGTGGGGTACCTGGTTGGAGAAGATCGGGGAGTCGGTGGAGTTCTTCGTGCATGTGGTGGATCCGGCTGGTGTCAGGGTGGAGTACGGGCTGGCGGGTCCGGGGCTGTGGCGTCGTGGCCGTGAGGTCGAGTGGGGTGGGTTGTTCGCGGCTTTGGAGGATGAGGGGCGGCCTGCGGTGTTGATGGATTTGGTCAACCCGTCGGTGCGTGAGAGCCGGTATCTGGCTCAGGTGTTGGGGGTGGATGAGGCCACGGCGCGGGTGTGGCGGATGTGGTCGTACCTGCCCGAAGGGCATGCCGAGGCGTTGCGCCGGGTGATCATCGGGTCGGTGGTTAGCACCTACGGCGGGCGGGAGGAGGTCAAGCGTCTGGTCAAAGACCTGGTGCCGCCCGGTGAGCGGTACGAGGAGCGGTTGGGTGCTCTGGGGCAGTTCATGGTGCGCCTGGCGGATCGCCGCCGTCGGTTGGGGGGGTGGGGCGAGGAAGGGCGTGACACCCGCAGCGCGGCTGATTACCGCAAGGAACTGCGGCAAGCGGTGGCCTACTTCGGTGACCTGGACCAGGTGGTGCGTGCCGGGAGCAGGCCCGACATCCGGGTGGAGGTGCGCGAGCTCGGCGGTCCGCCACCTCAGCGTGCCGGTGTGTCAGGCCGGCAGCCCAGCCGGCGGGAGCTGAACGTGCTGCGTGAGTTGGTGCACGCCCTGGACGGTCGTGAGTTTGACTACCTCAAGCGCTTCTTCGGTGAGGACTGGGACGTCGCCGCGGCGATCGGCGTTCTTCCGGAAGACGTGCGCGCGTTGCGGCTTGGCCGTGGCGGTGATCGTGCGGTGGTGCGTGGAATCTTGCTGGACGCGTTTGTCGCGGCGTTCGGCGGGCCGGAGAGGACGGTCGCGCTGGATAACCGATTGCGGAAGCTGGGCCTGGGCCCCCTGACGGGCCTGCGGACGGCCTCGCAGGGGGAGCTGGCTCATCTTCGCCATGTGGTGGAGTACGTCGCCGGGGGTGCTGTTCCCGCCGGAGCCTCGGATCAGGAATTGGTGCGCCACCTCGGTCCGGCCCGGGCGGCCCTGGCGACCACAAATACCGAACCCACGGTTCAGGAGTGGCTGGACGGCAGTAGCCAGCCCAACGAACTCGCTCTGCAGCGGATGCGCGAGGCTGCCCGGCTCCCGAGCTCGGAGCTGGTGCGTTACCTCGGTCCGGGCCGAGCAATCGAGGTGACCGACGCCGTCGAGGTGCCTGTAGAAGAGCAATATGTATGGGAGTGGCTGGCGGGCGTCCGCGAGCCCCACGCGGAGCGAGCCGGGAAGCTGCGCCTGGATGTTCTGCGGGCTATCGCGGATGGGGTCGTCCCGCCGGCGCCGTTCAGGCAGTTGGTGTGGAGCGAGAACTGGATACGGGAGGTTGAGCGCCGTCTCGCGTGGGCCGATGCCACGAAGGGAGGCGAGTTCCCGTCCGACGCACGGTCACAGTGGACTGCGGTGAACGACGTCTTCCGGAGCGTTCGCGCTCGTCGGGCTGGCCCAGTTCCGCCTCTGCGGCCCGAATCACGAGAGGTCATCGATGGGCTGGGGAAATCGCTGAAGGCTTCGGTCAACTACATCGTTGTTCAGGTACTGCTCGGCAATGAGGTTGCGAAGGCCATGGTGCGGGGCTCGGGCATCGAGATTCCTGCCCCGGGTCCTGAGGCGGCCACGCGATTGCTGGAGCAGGTCGCCGACAGCCTCCGCGCCGCGGAAGGCATGCTGCACTCTGGTGTGTTGCGGCGGGTTGTGGGAGGTGCGGCGAGTGAGCTGTTCCAGGACGAGACCGGGGGTGTTGTCCCGCAGCTTCGGCTGACCGATGGCCCTAATGCCGTGCGGAAGTTCATGGGGCCGCGGGCGGGGGACGACGTTCATTTCCTTGTGCTGAGGGTGCCGCCGGCGACCTCGCAGGATGTCCCGCGGGCAGCGTATGTGACGGGCAACGGCGCGAATAGTTTCCTGACCTCTGGCGCCTTCTTTGAAGGTGGGCCGGCGAACTATTTCGTGGACGCGGTCCAGGGTGATGGCAGAAGGATCCATCCCGCGTCGACGTTGTCGTTGGGCGTGATGGCGGCCGCGGGCGATGCCTTGGCTTGGTGGGCTCAGCCTGGCCGCGCCTCCGCGGCCCCCAGCGACGGCGACGGTTTCGCAGCGCCCGCGTCGCTGGGGGAGGGTTCGCAGCCGACGGCCGCGGACATCATTCTGGGGGGGCCGCAGGTGGCGTGGCTGGATGGCCAGTTGCCGCGAGAGGTGGGGTTGCTTGATTTGCCGGAGTCCGTGTGGCTGGATCGTAACCTGGCGGGGATTGCGGAGGCCGCCGAGTTGGCGGGCCGAATGGAACAGCATTTGAAAGCGATGCCGCGGGGATTCGATCCGGACCGTAAGTATGCACGAACCGTCGAAATTGCGAAACGCATGGTACGGCAGGGAGCCTGGACCTCAGAGGATTTGCAGAGAGTCAAAAAGAGGTTGCCCGCGATGCGGGAGGTCGAGAAGAAATGGCGCGACTTGGCGTCCCGGACTGCCCGAACAAACAACGCTTAGCTCTGTACGCCCTGGTCACGTGCTCGGGTCTTGATGTTGATTCCGCTGTCGTCGGTGTGGACCAGATGACCGGCCGTGATCGCCTCCGGTGAGGAGAGCTGATCCGCTACTTCACGCTCGGATCGGACGATCGGGATCGGCTGAGCCGGTCGGCGCGCGGCGTCGGGAACCACCTGGGCCCTTGCGGTGCAGGGCTGACGGCCCGTGAGTGTTTTTGGGTGCCATAGCACCCAAAAACACTCACGGGCCCTGAAGCAGGGCGTGTGCCCGGGTGGTCCCCGCCACCTATGTCCGGACGAGGCTCCTGACGCCCGGGAGTCCGTTCTGACGTGCTGTTGACGGCCGGGTCCGGGTGCTCTGGTAGAGAAGGGACATGGCAGGTGCACAACCCCGGAAGCGGAAGGGGGAGACGGCAGAGCGGACCGCGGCGGCGACCCGACCGGTGGCCCGCGTGCTGGTCGACGTCCCGCTGCCGGTGCACCTGGACCGCCCGTTCGACTACCTGGTACCCGACCGGCTGGACGCCGAGGCGGTGCCGGGCTGCCGGGTGCGGGTGCGCTTCCGGGGCAAGCTGGTCGACGGCTACCTGTTGGAGCGCAACGAGACCACCGACTTCCAGGGCACCCTGTCCTGGGTCGAGCGGATCCCCTCCCCGGAACCGGTGCTGAGCCCGCAGCTGCTGGAGTTGGCCCGCGCGGTGGCCACCCGCTACGGCGGGATGCTCGCCGACGTGGTGCGCCTGGCGATCCCGCCCCGGCACGCCGCGGCGGAGAAATCCGCCCCCCGCGAACCCGGACCACCGCCGCCCAGGCCCACGGCCGGAGCCTGGGCCCGTTACCAGCACGGAACGTCCTTTTTGGACGCCGTGGACGCGGGGCGATCGGCTCGGGCGGTCTGGCAGGCACTACCCGGCGAGGACTGGCCCACCCGCCTCGCCGAAGCCGCCGCCACCGCGGCGGCGGCCGGACGCGGCGCGCTGATCGTCGTACCCGACCACCGAGACCTGCAACGACTGCAAGACGCCTGCACGGCGCTCCTCGGGGAGGAAGGCGTCGTCGCTCTCGCCGCCGATCTCGCCCCGTCGATGCGCTACCGCCGCTGGCTTGCCGTGCTGCGCGGCGCGGTGCGCGTCGTGATCGGAACCCGCGCGGCGATGTTCGCCCCGGTCCACGACCTGGGCTTCGCTGCGGTCTGGGACGACGGCGACGACCTGCACAGCTACCCGCAGGTGCCCTACCCGCACACCCGCGACGTGCTGACCCAACGCGCACACGCGGCGGGAGCGGCGCTGATCGTCGGAGCATTCGCCCGAACCGCCGAAGCGGCGCTGCTGACCGAATCCGGTTGGGCGCACGAACTGGTCGCGCACCGCACGGAAGTGCGGGCAGCGGCGCCGCGGGTGACCGCGATCGGCGAAGACGACACCCAACTGGCCCGCGACCCGGCGGCGCGCGCAGCGCGGCTGCCGTCGGTGGCTTTCGAAGCGGCGCGGGCCGCGCTAGGCGCGGGAGCACCGGTGCTGGTGCAGGTGCCGCGGCGCGGCTACGTGCCGGCGCTCGCGTGCGGCGACTGCCGCGAGCGAGCGAGATGCCGCCGGTGCGCGGGGCCGCTGGCGCTGCCGGGGGGCAGCGAAGGCGGAGTGCCGAAGCCGGCGGCGTGCAGCTGGTGCGGAGCCGCGGAAGCGGCGTTCAAGTGCAGCTCCTGCGGCTCGCGGCGGCTGCGCGCCGTAGCGGTCGGCGCCAGCCGCACCGCGGAGGAGCTCGGGCGAGCGTTCAGCAACGTGTCGGTGCGGACCTCCGGTGCGGGCGAGATCTTGGCGAAGGTACCGGCGAAGCCGGCGCTGATCGTGTGCACCCCAGGTGCCGAGCCGGTCGCCGAAGGCGGCTACGGCGCGGCGCTGCTGCTGGACGGCCGAACCCTGCTGGGCCGCCCCGAGCTCCGCGCGGCCGAGACGGCGCTGCGGCTGTGGTTCGCGGCGGCTGCGCTGGTCCGGCCCGCCCGCGATGGCGGGCGAGTGGTGGTCATGGCCGACTCGTCGCTGCAACCGGTGCAAGCACTGGTGCGCTGGGACCCGGCGTGGTTCGCATCCCTGGAACTCGCCGAGCGAGCGGAGCTCGGCTTCCCGCCAGCCCGCCGCGTCGCCGCGGTGGACGGCACGCCGGAGGCGATCGAGGCCCTGCTGGACTCGGCGGAGCTGCCTGCGACCGCCGAAGTCCTCGGCCCGGTGCCGCTGGGCGAGGTCGACGAGGACGGCAGTTCGGAGCGGGAACGCCTGATCGTCCGCGTCGACCGGTCCGAAGGCCGAGCCCTGGCGGGCTCCCTCCACGCGGCCCAAGCCGTCCGGGCGGCCCGGAAAGCCGCAGAACTCCAAGTCCGCCTGGATCCCCTGGAAATGCTCTAGGGCTGATCATTCGGCTTCCAGAGCCAGACTCAGCACCTCGGCGGCGACGGCAGCGCTGCGGTTTCGGCCGAACGGCTCGACTTGCACGTTCGTCACCAGCGTGTCGTCTTGCCGCGAACCGTAGCGGTAGCCAGTGAACTCCACGGTCCGGTAACGCCTCATCTCCTTCGGTAGCTCAAGGACGTTTCCGGTGCCGTGCACGTCCACGAGATTCTTGAATTCGGCAGCATTTGCTGCATTGGGCGGCTCTTCGCATCTGATGGGATCTTGTAATCACGTTGCTACGCATGGTGTACACGTCGCGATGACGGTGTGTCGCCATTCGGGGCGAGTGGATAGGGAAGCGACGCAGCGCGAGCGGCGTTGCTGGTGGGTGACGATGTTGAACCCGAACGCACGCCGGTAGCCGAGTTTGACCAGCCGGTTGACATTTTCGGCGGCCGCGTTGCTGAGCCCGGTGAGCACGCCACGGGCGATCGCGGCACGCGAGGTGGAGATGGTCTGCACCAGGGTCTGAATCTCCGGGACATTGTCGCCGATCGTTCCGCAGAACACGAAGAACGCCTCGAACACCCTCCGAACCTGGTGGCCGGTCGTGGCCACACCGGTCTGGTTGGGCGACAGACCGATCACCGCGCGCAGCAGTTCGTTGGCCCGCCACGTTCGGCGGCACGGGTTTCGGCTTCGATGTCGGCTATGAGGCGCCAGACCGCGTAGGCGCCGTCGCCGCCTCCGGCGTGCTGGCCTGTGGAGAACGCGATGGCTCTGGTCGGCAGTTGGGTGGTGAGCATGGCGAGGATCAGCAGGTTGAACAGGACGAACGTGCCGAGCCGGATCCAGAATATCGGTGGTTCTCCTTCGGTTGGGCCGGGGGTGTCAATTTCGCGAGAAATTGACGTTCACCCGGGTGACGGTCAATTTCTCGCGAAATTGCGCCGGCCCCGGGTGATCACAGGCGGGTGGGCAGGGCAAAGGCAAGATCACTGTGTGTTGCGCCCCGCAACTTGGAGTGACAGGACGGGGAGTGTTCGTGTGCGGTCCCTGCTGATCCATTCGGTTGTCCGGCGGATGTCGTTGTGTCGGGCATGACGCAGCAGCCACGGCCCGATCAGTCCTTCCAGCTTCGCTACATCGACATTTTCCAGTGCGCGCCGGATCGTGGACGTATCCGGGACACGGAAAAACCCGCGGAACCAGCACCATCGTCCACCTATTTTCCGCAGTAACGACGCCGGCAGATCGGCGACCTGGTCGGCGATCTGCCGGAAATTCGACGCGCCCGCCAGCACCGCGATCAACGACGCCGCGAGAAGGAACGCCAAACTGTACACACGGCCCTTCCGCTTACGGCGATCCGGCACCTTGCCGAGCAACTTCATCAGTTCCGCCAGATCGGCATCATCACCGTCGGCGCTACCCGGAAACGACGCCCATGACGAGCCATGAGAAAATGACAACGGATGGCCTTCTTCTGGAGTTTGGTTTTTCGCAATTTCCATGATCCCAGAAGGAGGCCATCCTCCATCTCCCGGCCCAGCACGCCAACCCGGCCGGCTACCCTACGAGCCGAGTTGATCACTCCGCGCGATCTTGCCTTAGCCCTGGGCGGGTGGGGGTGTGCCAGCAGCGCATGCAGGTATCCTCGCGGATCCAGTGCACTTCGGACCGGTCGTGCAGCTCCGCTGCGTTCGCCTCCGCTCCGCAGAACGCCTTCACCCGCTCGTCGCGCGAAACTTTCCTTGCTGCGATGGGAACGCGTTGGCGGCCTCCCGTGACCGGGTGACAGACTTAGGTCTGGTGGCCGGATGTAGGCAAGACCTGTCACGAATTCCGTGTAAGTCACGGATGGAGTTGATCTCGTTGTGTTTACAGCACGCTCGTCCACATGGGACTGCCTGCATTCCTGTGGGGCGAAACTGATGCGCCGGGACTAACGGCGCGACCAATCAAGATCCGAATGAAGCACGCTCCAAGCGCGTGTATTCGAACGGTGACACCTTCGGGGTGGGTTCGTGTCGTCGAGCGCGGATTCTGGCGGACCATCAAGACGATGACCCCGCGCTGCCTCACGGTGCGACTACCGGCTTGCGGAAGAAGATGCGGAAGAAGACGCGGTGGTAGCCGTCCTGTTCGGCGCGGCCCGTTTCGGTGTAGCCGTGGCACCGGTAGTAGCCGAGGTGCTCACGACGTCGTTGGTGTAGAGCCGGATTTCGGTCATCCGCTGTCTAGCCGACTCCCGGTCGGCCAGCGCCAGCAGGTCGCACCCGAGACCCCGGTCTTGGGCGTCGGGATGGACCGCGCACCGCGACGTTCTCCAACGGCATCACGTCGCCTTCCGGCACGAGCACCAGCATCCCCAGGACGCGATCGCCGTCCTCTGCGACCCAGACCTGGTGCGTGCGCAAGGCAGCCGAGTAGTCGGCGGTCATCGGGGCCGGAAGCCGGTCCATGCGCTCCGGAGGTCCTGGCGGGTGATGGAGAAGGTCGGGCTGCGCCACATTCGGACGTTCTGCCACGACTGGCCGGGCGGTCCGATCGAAGGTGCTGCGCGGGGCGACGTCGAATACGCGGCGACCCGCGAGGAATGGCTGGCTCAGTACTCGTAGAGCCGGGCGCCGACCGCGGCCGACGGCGCGGTCTTCCGGTCGGCCGGGGCGGAGATCCGGTTCGGATCGCCGTCCGAGGTGTAGCGGCGATCCGGGGCGGCGGCGAGCTTGTCCAGCCACGCCGTGGAGCCGTACTGCGCGTCCTGGCCGGTCGTGCCCTGTGAGCGGATCCGGGGCACGTTGGCCGGGTCGAAGTCCGCCGACCACGGCGACGGCGCGGGATTGGAACCGACCAGCATGACGCTGTCGTGGTGGTAGTCGACCCCGTCGGCCGAGCCATCCGCCGCCAGCCGCTCGTTCTTCGGGTGCACGCCCAGCGGCAGGGCGATCGACCGGACCTGCACGCCCGGCACGGCACCGGTGATGAACCGCTGCATCCCGGCGATCTGGTGCCCCACCTTGGCATCCGGGGTGCGGCCGAGGTTGGCGTGGTCGAGCGTGTGGTTGCCGATCTCGAAGCCGTGCTCGTGCAGCCAGGCCAGGGTGCGCCGACCGGTGGGTTCCCCGAACGGCGGATCGTTGACGTAGCAGGTCGCCACCGGGCGGAAACCGGGATGCGCGGCGGAGACGTCGAGCAGGATGCGGATGCCGGTGTCCGCCGCCGGCTCGCCCGCACCGTCTAATGTGAACTGGCCGATCGATCCGTCGTCGAAGGTGAGCACCACCGGGTGCTTGCCGACCGGGACGTCGATCCGGCCGGTGGCGTATTCGGTTGCGGTCACCGGCACATAGTCCTCGGCGGCCAGCCGTTCCAGTTCCGCGCGGAAATCCTCCGGCGTGCGGTCGTAAACGCTGCTTGGCGTGGGGACGATCCGGTGGTACATGAGCACCGGGACGTCGCCGAGCTCGTTGGCGCCCATCGATTCCGGTGCCGGCAGCGGGGGTGCCGGCAGCGGGGGTGGCGCGGGCGGTTGGCCGACCGCGTTGGGTTGCGCCGGGCCGGTTTCGCCGCTGCACCCTGCGCAGACCGCGAGCAGGACCGCCGCCGTCGCCACGACGCCGACGCGAACGTTCCGCAGTGCTGACCGCATCCCCACCAACGTAGAAGACCGGCTCCCCTGCTGTGGATACGCCAAGAGGTCATTGATCTCCCGCGCTCGCTGCGAGGATGGAATTGTCGGTCATCGCGGCCGGCGAGAACTTGATCGAGCACGAATTTCGTGCACCCGCGCGAGTTCGCCTGAAATCGGGAGGCGAAAGCGATGGCGGATGCTGGTTCCAGCACGGCCCGCGCCAAGTCGGTGCCGGCGGACATGCCCAAATCTGTCGTGGTCGTGGTGGGCAGCCTGGTGGTGCTGCGCCTCGGCTTCCTGCTGCCGAGATTCATGTCCACGGAGGACGTTGAAATCGCAGGGCTACCGGACCATCCGATCATGCCCGCCGAGGTGGGTTCGATCCAGATCTGGACCGGAGGCGCCGATGGGGTGCGCGTACTGATCGACGGCAGTGAAGTCCCGACGGTCGACCAGCAAGGCGCACGAGCGGTGCAGGTGGCGGGCGTGCCGGACGGGCCGCACGAGTTGCGCGTCGTGGTGCCACGCAGCCCGTCCTGGCTCGGTTCGGTCACCACCACCCGGATGTTCACAGTGGACAGTGTGCCGCCTGCGCTGCAGGTCGAGGACTCGCTGCGGCCGGACGGGCCGGACAAGCCGGTGACGGTCACCGGGACCGTGCAGGACGCCACCCGGGTGGAGGTGGCCGGCAAGCCCGTGATGCCCGATCCGCAGGGCGGGTTCAGCGCGGTCGTCGACCGGCCGGACCGGGAGGTCCAGGTGGTCGCGACCGACGCGGCGGGCAACCGGGCCGAGCGGACCATGACCGTCCACATCAGACGTGCCGGGATGCGCGCGGTGCACCTGACCGGGCTGGCCTGGACCAGCGGCTCGCTGCGCGAACCCGTCCTGGAGATGGCCCGGCAAGGCAAGATCGACACCATCGAGCTGGACCTCAAGGACGAGAGCGGCGGGGTTGTCTACGACTCCGCGGTGCCGATGGCCCACCAGATCGGCGCGGTCAAGGGCTACTACAACGCGAGGCAGGTCCTCGACCATTTGCACGGCCTGGGCGTGCGGGTGGTCGGTCGGCTGGTCGCCTTCAAGGACCCGGTGCTGGGCGCGGCGTCCTGGAACGGCGGGCACCCGGAGCGGGTCGTACAGACCGCCGCCGGGCAGCCCTGGACCAGCGGCGCCTACGGCAGTTATGCGTTCACCAACTTCTCCGATCCCGTGGTCGTCCGGTACAACATCGACCTCGCCGCCGAGGCCGCCGAGCTCGGCTTCGACGACGTCCTATACGACTACGTGCGGCGGCCCGACGGGCACATCGAGCAGATGCGCATCCCGGGCCTGACCACCACGCCGGAGGCCGCGATCGCGGACTTCCTGCGGCAGACCCAGACCGAGGTGCGGTCGCGGGGCGCGCTGCTGGGCGCGTCGGTATTCGGCATCTCGGTGGACCGGCCGACCGAGATCGCCCAGGACATCCGGCAGGTCTCGCGGTACGTGGACTACGTCTCGCCGATGGTGTACCCGTCGCACTGGGCTCTGGGGGAGTTCGGCGTCGGCAACCCCAACTCGCAGCCCTACGACATCGTGGCCCGTTCGCTGGCGGCGTTCGCCAAGGCGGTCGAGGGCACGGAGGTGCAGATCATCCCGTGGCTGCAGGACTTCAGCCTCGGCGTCAGCTACGGCCCGGGCGAGGTGGCGGCGCAGATCAACGCGGCGCGGGCCAACGGCATGAACTCGTTCCTGCTGTGGGCCCCCAACTGCCGCTACCACGACGCGGCCCTCAACCCGGCGGGTTGACCGCGGAGGACGGCGGTTCGCCGGGGCTGGCGGTTCGCCGGGGCTGGCGGTTCGCCCCGGGGCCGGCGGCGATTTCGCGCGAAATCGTCACCTCTCCCGCACGCGGGCCGGCGATTTCGCGCGAAATCGCCGGTGCTCGCGCCACCGGCAGGCCGCAAACTTATCGCGAAATCGGCCTGCGGCGCGGCGAACGCTTGTCATGGCGCCGCTGTTGTATTGGGGGCGCAGACTGGGCAGAGTATGGCCTTGTCGATGTTGGAGGTGGCGATGCCCGCGAGGCCCGTTCGACTCACCCTGGGTGTGATCACCGCGTGCGCCCTTGTCGCGCCGATGGCGCAGGCGGTCCCGGGCGGGCCACCTGAGCCGCCCAAGCAGGCCGAGGCGACCGGCTTCGGCGGTGCCGTGTCCAGCGTCGACCCGTACGCGACGCAGGCCGGGATCGAGGTGCTCCGGCGCGGCGGCACCGCCACCGACGCGGCGGTCGCGGTCGCTGCCGCCTTGGGCGTCACCGAGCCCTACTCGGCCGGCGTCGGCGGCGGGGGCTTCTTCGTGCACTACGACGCCAAGACCGGCGCGGTCGAGACGATCGACGGGCGGGAGACCGCGCCCGCCGCCGCCCGCGAGGACATGTTCGTGGAGAACGGCAAGCCGATCCCGTTCGACCAGGCGGTCACCAGCGGGCTCGGCATTGGTGTGCCCGGCACCCCGATGACCTGGCAGGCGGCGCTGGACCGCTGGGGCACCAAGGACCTCGCCGAGGTGCTGCGCCCGGCCGAGCAGCTGGCCCGCAAAGGCTTCGTCGTCGACGAGACGTTCCGCCAGCAGACCGAGGAGAACCAGGAGCGCTTCAGCGCCTTCCCGGCGACCCGCGACCTGTTCCTGCCGGGCGGGAAGCTCCCCGAGGTCGGCAGCGTGCTGCGCAACCCCGACCTCGCCCGCACCTACCAGGCGCTGGCCACCGAAGGCATCCGCGCGCTGTACAACGGCGAGATCGGCGCAGACGTGGTCAAGGCGGTGAACCAGCCGCCGGCCGACGCGGCCGCGAACCGCCAGGTGCGTCCCGGTGGCATGACGGTCGACGACCTGAGCGACTACCGGACCAACGAGCAGGCGCCGACCCACGTGACCTACCGCGGGCTCGACGTCTACGGCATGGCCCCGGTCAGCTCGGGCGGCACGACCATCGGCGAAGCGCTGAAGATCCTGGAGCGTACCGACCTCGCCGGCGCCGACAAGACCGCGTACCTGCACCGGTTCCTGGAGTCGAGCAAGATCGGCTTCGCCGACCGCAACCGCTGGGTGGGCGACCCGGAGTTCAACGACGTGCCCACCGACGAACTGCTCAGCGAGGAGTTCGCGGCCTCCCGAGCCTGCCTGATCAGCGACGACGCCGTGCTGCAGACCCCGGTCGCGGCCGGCGATCCGCGCAACCCGCAGGGCTGCCAGGCGGGCACCTCCGGCGCCGTCGAGCCGTACGAGGGGCCGAACACGACGCACCTGACCGTGGCCGATGCCCAGGGCAACATGGTGGCCTACACGCTGACCATCGAGCAGACCGGCGGTAGCGGGATCGTGGTGCCCGGTCGTGGCTTTCTGCTGAACAACGAGCTGACCGACTTCAACTTCACCCCGGTCACCCCCGGCCAGCCGGACCCGAACCTGCCTGGTCCGGGCAAGCGCCCGCGCAGCTCGATGAGCCCGACGATCGTGCTGCAGGACGGCAAGCCGCTGCTGGCGGCGGGCAGCCCGGGTGGCGCGACGATCATCACCACGGTCCTGCAGGTGCTCACCGGCCGCCTGGACCGCGGGCTATCGCTGGTGGACGCCATCGCGGAGCCCCGCGCCTCGCAGCGCAACGCCGCGCAGACCGAGGCGGAGCCGGGATTCCTGGCCCAGCCGGAGGCGGAGAAGCTGAAGGCCATCGGCCACCAGTTCAAGACGACCGGCGAGATCGGCTCGGCGACGGGCGTCGAACGGCTGCCCGACGGCCGCTGGGTCGCGGCGGCCGAGCGCGAACGACGCGGCGGCGGCGCGGCGGCGGTGGTGGTCCCGACCCGCTGAGGCCGGCGATTCGCCCGGCAGCTACCCGTGAGCACTTTTGGGCGCCATGGCACCCAAAAGTGCTCACGGCATTTGACCAGCGGAAACCGGGGTGCGACGGCCGGTGGCGCGGCGCCGCTACAGCGGAACTCCCACGCAGGCGACCTGGACCGGGCGACGACTAGACTCGTCGGGTCGCCAATCGTCGACGTCGACATCCCAGGGAGTTCAAGTGACCGTCCAGCCGATCAGACTCTTCGGCGACCCCGTGTTGCGCACCAAGGCCGATGAGGTGGTCGACTTCGACAAGGAGCTGCGCACCCTCGTTCAGGACCTGTGGGACACGATGCAGGATCGGGGCGGCGCCGGGCTGGCCGCGCCGCAGCTGGGCGTCGGCCTGCGGGTCTTCACCTACCACTGCGACGGGTTCGCCGGGCACCTGGTCAACCCCACGTGGACGGCGGTCGACGACGAGGAACAGTTCGGCCAGGAGGGCTGCCTGTCCATCCCCGGCATGTACTGGGACTGCCTGCGTGCCAAGCACGTGGTGGCCCGCGGCTGGAACATGCACGGCGAACCGGTCGAGGTCGAGGGCACCGACCTGCTCGCCCGGTGCGTCCAGCACGAAACCGACCACCTGGACGGCGTGCTGTTCGTCGACCGGCTCGACGAGCAGACCCGCAAGGCCGCGCTGCGCGAGATCCGCCAGGCCGCGTGGTTCGACGGCAACGCGCCGGTGATCAAGGAAAGCCCGCACCCGCTGTTCGGGGGTCGCTGACATGCGCGTGGTCTTCGCCGGCACGCCCGCCCCCGCGGTCCCCGCGCTGCAGGCGCTGCTGGATTCCGACCGGCACGAGGTCGCCGCGGTGATCACCCGGCCGGACGCCCCGGCCGGGCGCGGCCGCAAGCTGGTGCGTTCCCCCGTCGGGGCCCTCGCCGACGAGCACGGCATCGAGGTGCTCACCCCAGCCCGCGCCGCCGCCCCGGACTTCCTGCAGCGGCTGGAGGAGCTGGCCCCGGACTGCTGCCCGGTGGTGGCCTACGGCGCGCTGCTGCGGGAGAAGGCGCTGGCCATCCCGAAGTTCGGCTGGGTGAACCTGCACTTCTCGCTGCTGCCCGCATGGCGCGGCGCCGCCCCGGTGCAGGCGGCCATCAAGCATGGCGACGAATTCACCGGGGCCAGCACCTTCCGGCTGGTGCCCGAGCTGGACGCCGGGCCCGTTTACGGCGTGGTGACCGAGCAACTGCGCGCCACCGACACCGCCGGTGAGCTGCTGGACCGGCTCGCGGTCTCCGGTGCCGGCCTGCTGGCCGCCACCCTGGACGGCATCGAGGACGGCACGCTGCGCGCCGAGGAGCAGCCGAACGACGGCGTCAGCTACGCGCCGAAGGTGACCGTCGAGGACGCCAAGGTCGACTTCGCCGCCCCGGCCGCCGCGGTGGACCGGCTGATCCGGTCGGTCACCCCGCACCCCGGCGCCTGGGCGCTGCTGCGCGACGAGCGGTTCAAGCTAGGCCCGGTGTCCATCGTGGACGACGTGGAAGACGGGCCGGCCCCCGGCGAGATCCGGGTGGAGCGGCGGCGCGTGCTGGTCGGCACCGGGACGTCGGCGGTCGCGCTGGGCGAGGTGCAGGCGGCCGGGAAGAAGCGGATGGCCGCCACCGACTGGGCCCGCGGAACCCGTATCGAGCAAGGAGAACGGCTCAATTGACTTCTCTCCTCCCTGAAGGAAGGAGATTCAGTCCTCGCGGACTGAGTTTCCTGCTTCAACGACCGCAGCGTCCCCACCGTGGCGGTTCGGTCTCACACGATCTCACTCAGGCGTTCGGACCGGGGTGGTCCGGGTTCCCGCTCGACCAGCGGTACCCACGTACTTGCTCGGGTGTTCCCACTTGCGTGGGGGTGGTAGGTCTCACCTACCGAAATCAAGACTATCAGCGGTCGCTACGCGACCGACACGCGAGATCTGCTCCTCCCCACCCTGAAGGACGGGGCATCCGCAGATTGGAGATCAGGTGAACGATCGCCGCCGCCGGCCGTCCCGGCCGGCAAAGGCCCGCCCGCCGCAGCGCAAGTCCACCCCGGCCCGGCCGGCGGATATCGACCCGGCGCGCCTCGCCGCGGTGGAGACGCTGCGGGCGGTGCGGGAGCGCGACGCCTACGCCAACCTGGCGCTGCCGCCGCTGCTCAAGCAGCGCCGCATCACCGGCCGGGACGCCGCGCTGGCCACCGAGCTCACCTACGGCACCTGCCGGGCGCAGGGCCTGCTGGACGCCGTCATCGATGAGTGCAGCAACCGGCCGCTGGCCGAGCTGGACCCGAAGCTCCTCGACGCCCTGCGGCTCGGGGTCTACCAGCTACTGCGCACCCGGATCCCGGCGCACGCCGCCGTCGCATCCACTGTGGACATCGTGCGGTTCGAGAACGGTTCCAAGCTGGCCGGTTTCGCCAATGCCGTGATGCGCCGCGCCGCCGAGTCCGATGAGCAGGACTGGGTCGACAAGCTTGCCCCGGCGCGCGCCGAGGACCCGGTCGGCCACCTCGCGATGCGGTACGCGCACCCGCGGTGGATCGCGCAGGCCTTCGCGGATGCGCTCGGCGTCGACGAGCTGGAGGCGGCGCTGGCCGCCGACGACGCCCGGCCAGCAGTGCACCTGACCGCGCGCCCCGGCGAGATCAGCGCCGACGAGCTCGCCGCGATCACCGGCGGCGACCCCGCGCCGTACTCGCCGTACGGGGTGCGGCTGGAGGCGGGCGCGGGCGACCCCGGCGACCTGGAGCCGGTGCAGGAGGGCTTCGCCTCGGTTCAGGACGAAGGCAGCCAGCTGGTGGCGCTTGCGCTGACCCGGCCGGAGGTCGAGGGCTCGGACCTGCGCTGGCTGGACCTGTGCGCCGGGCCCGGCGGCAAGGCCAACCTGCTCGGCTCGCTGGTCACCCTTGACGGCGGCTCGCTCGACGCCGTCGAGCAGGCGCCGCACCGCGCTGACCTGGTGCGCAAGGCCACCGATGGGCTGTCGGTGTCGGTGCACGTGGCCGACGGCCGCGACCCCGGCCTGGAGCCCGGCTTCGACCGCGTGCTGGTGGACGCTCCGTGCACCGGGCTGGGAGCGCTGCGGCGTCGCCCGGAGGCGCGGTGGCGGCGGCAGCCGTCGGACGTCGGGGAGCTGACGAAGTTGCAGCGCGAGCTGCTGATCTCGGCGATCAAGCTGACCCGCCCGGGCGGCGTGGTGGCGTACGTCGTGTGCTCGCCGCACCTGCCGGAGACCGCGGGCGTGGTGTCCGACGTCGTGCGCCGCACCGGGGTCGAGCAGCTGGATGCGCGCCAGTACTTCCCGGACGTGCCGGACCTGGGTGACGGGCCGGGCGTGCAGCTCTGGCCGCACCGGCATGGGACCGACGCGATGTTCTGCGCCCTGCTGCGGGTGTGACGATGATGTGGGGCTGCCTGGTGCCCCGGGGCCTTGGTGATGGAGGAGCGAGCAGTGTCCGAAGTGGACTACTGGCGTTGGTTGGCCGTTGCGGCCGACGAGGCGAAGGCGGGGCTCGCCGAGGGCGGAATTCCCATCGGTGCCGCGCTGATCGGCGCTGACGGGCAAGTGCTCGGGAGCGGCCACAACCGCCGGGTACAGGACGACGACCCGTCGGTGCACGGCGAGACGGCGGCCTTCCGCAACGCCGGGCGGCAGCGCACCTACGCAGGGACCACGATGGTGACCACGCTGTCGCCCTGCTGGTACTGCAGCGGATTGGTGCGCCAGTTCGGGATCGGGCGGGTCGTCATCGGCGAGGCCCGAAACTTCCACGGCGGCCACGACTGGCTGGCCGGGAACGGCGTCGAGGTCGTGCTCCTCGACGACCCCGAGTGCACCCGGCTGATGGCCGACTTCATCAGCGCCAACCCCCGCCTCTGGTACGAGGACATCGGCGAGGACGCACCGTGACCACGGCAGCCCGGAAACGATCAGGTCGCGCGGCGATAACAGCGGTGCAGCCCTTCCTCGGGCGTAGTGGTCATGACCTCAGATCCTGTTGGTGAATGGTCTGGGTGGGTGGTCGCTTAGCGGAACCTGAGAGGTTCCCTGGACTGCGGGTGCCCCTCCTGATGTATGTCCAATACGCGGCGGAGGGGCCGTCCTCGCCAGAAAACCTCTCAGAACCCGCCGATGGTCTTCTTGGCAAGGTGAATGCAAGCGGCTACGCCGCTTCCAAAGGCGCGGACGGCATTCGCCGACAGGCTCTCAGTCCTGGTTGGAACAACGGGGCCGCCGAAATGGTTAACGGTTCACGGTTCCGCACCGAGGCTGGACCGGCAACTGCAACCGACGTCAGGTGGTACGAATGTCTTCCACTCCGGTCGAAGTGACCCGGACCGGTCAGCACACCTTCACCGCGACCAACCCGCGCGGCGGCGAGGTGACGATCGGCCGCGAGGACGCTCCCGACGCCTTCACCCCCGGCGAGCTGCTGCTCGCCGCCATCGCCGCCTGCTCCGCGGTCACCAGCGAGAACCTGCTGGTCCGGCGGCTCGGCGAGGACGCGAAGGTGACGGTGCACGCCGACCGGACCAAGGTCCCGGAGGACAAGCACAAATTCGCGTCCGTCCAGGTCAGCTTCGACGTCGATCTCAGCGGGGTCGAAGGCCACGGCAAGCTCGTCGACGCCGTGCAGCGCGCCGTCGAGAAGTACTGCACCGTCAGCCGCTCGGTCGCGGAGGGCACCCCGATCGAGCTGTCGCTCCCGCGCTGACTGCACTACGAGTGTGCAAATGGGCGATCCCAGGACCGGGATCGCGTCGTAAGGTGCTCGTCGCGCACCGACACCTGGTGCGCGACGAATGGGAGGCACAGGACAGTGGCACAGGAGACCGCACCGGCACGGCAGACCGGGTTGCGCAGGGACCTCTCCGGACGCCAGGTCGGCATGATCGCCATTGGCGGCGCCATCGGCACCGGGCTGTTCCTCGGCTCCGGCCTGGCGATCTCGATCGCCGGACCGGCAGTGATCATCGCCTACGCGGTGGCCGCGTTCGCCGCGCTGACGCTGGCCTACGCGCTGGCCGAGATGATCGTGGTGCACCCCGAGGCCGGTGGGTTCGGGGCGGTCATCCAGCGCTACCTCGGCGGGCTCGCGGGTTTCGTGTCCCGCTGGATCTACTGGGCCGCGCAGGTGGTCAACATCGGCAGCGAGGTCATCGCGGCGGGGCTCTACGTGCAGTTCTGGTACCCGCAGCTGCCGCTCTGGATGCCGGTGGTGGGCTTCTCGGTACTGATGCTGGCGATCAACATCGCAGCGGTGCGCTTCTTCGGCGAGTTCGAGTACTGGTTCGCCATGATCAAGGTCGTCACGATCGTGGTGTTCGTGGTGCTCGGCGTCGTCTACATCGTCTTCGGCCTGCCCGGCCAGCAGCCCGTCGGCGTCGGCGCGCTGACCGAGCACGGCGGATTCCTGCCCAATGGCATCGGCGCGGTGTGGCTGGCGCTGACCGTCGTCACGTTCTCGTACCTGGGCACCGAGGCGGTCTCGATGACCGCGGCCGAATCCCGGAACCCCGGCCGGGACGTGCCGCGGGCGGCGCGCCGGATGGTGCTCCGGCTGGGGCTGTTCTATGTGCTCGGCATGCTGGTGGTCGTCTCGATCCTGCCGTGGAACGAGGCGTCCTCCTCCGGCGAAGTCACGGAGAGTCCGTTCGTGCGGCTATTCAGCCTGGTGGGCATCCCTGCCGCGGCCGGGATCATGAACTTCGTGGTGCTCACCGCGGCGCTGTCGGCGATGAACACCAACCTGTACCTCACCGCGCGGATGACCCACTCGCTCGCCCTGGACGGTTACGCGCCGAAGTGGTTCGCGGAGGTCAGCGCGAACGGGGTGCCGCGCCGGGCTCTGGTGCTTTCCGCGGTCGGGTTGGCGCTGGCCGCGTCGCTGTCGGTGGTCGCCGAGGACACCGCGTTCCCGATGCTGCTGGGTCTGGCGCTGTTCGGCGCTCTCGTGGTGTGGTTGATGATCTTCGCCACTCAGTTGGTGTTCCGGCGTCGGCGGGCCCTGGAGGGCCTGCCGCCCTCGCCGGTGCAGCTGCCGGGGGCGCCGGTGACCACGGTGCTGGCGATGCTGTTCGTCGCGGCCGTGCTGCTGACTACGCCGTTCACCGAGCAGTTCGACACCGCATGGAAGGCGGGCGTGCCGTTCCTGTTGATCCTCTGCGCGGCGTACTACATCATCCGCCGCCGGACCCCCGCGGGAACCGAGTGAGCGACGGGCGCCCGCGCCCCGGTTTGCTCGGTCGCGGGTGCCCCTCCTCCTTGGGCCGATCGGGTGAGGAGCGGAGCGCTAGGGCGCTCCGGGAGGCGCGAGACCTGGGATTTACACTCGCGCATGTGTCGAACCAGCCGATGATCGCGCCCTCCATCCTTTCCGCCGATTTCGCCCGCCTCGCCGATGAGATGGCCGCCGTGAACGGCGCCCCCGGCCAGCGCGCCGACTGGCTGCACGTGGACGTGATGGACGCGCACTTCGTGCCCAACCTGACCCTGGGTCTGCCGGTGGTCGAGTCGCTGTTGAAGGCGACCGACATCCCGATCGACTGCCACCTGATGATCGAGGACCCGGACCGCTGGGCCATCGGCTACGCGGAGGCTGGCGCCCACAACGTCACGGTGCACGTGGAAGCCGCCAAGGACCCGATCGCCATCGCCAAGGACCTGCGCGCCGCCGGCGCGAAGGCGGGCCTGTCGGTCAAGCCGAACACCCCGCTGGACCCGTACGTCGAGGTGCTCAAGCACTACGACACGCTGCTGGTGATGTCGGTGGAGCCGGGCTTCGGCGGCCAGAGTTTCATGGCCGAGGTGCTGGACAAGGCCCGCAAGGCGCGCGAGCTGGTCGACACCGGCCACCTCAACCTGCTGGTGGAGATCGACGGCGGCATCAACGCCGACACCATCGAGCAGGCGGCGGAGGCCGGGGTGGACTGCTTCGTGGCGGGCTCGGCGGTGTACAACGCCGACGACCCGGCCAAGGCGGTCGAGGCGCTGCGTGCCAAGGCGGCCCCCAACTTCGCCCACGCGCGTCAATGACCACGTTCCCCCGCAGTTTCCATTGAAATCGAAGGTTCGATTTCCATTGAAATTGCGGGGATGGGAGGGGGAACGATGGTCGCTCGTGCCGAGGAGCGGGCGATGCGCACCGCGATCGCGGCGAGCGAGCAGGTGCGCGGCACGACCAGCCCCAACCCGCCGGTGGGTTGCGTGGTGCTGGATGCCGGCGGCGAGGTCGCCGGCGTCGGTGCGACGCGGCCGCCGGGCGGGCCGCACGCGGAAGTCGTCGCGCTGCGTGCGGCGGGGGAGCGCGCCGCCGGTGGCACCGCCGTGGTCACGCTGGAACCCTGCTCGCACACCGGCCGGACACCACCGTGCACGGATGCCCTGCGGGCGGCCGGGATCGCGCGAGTGGTGCACGCGGTTTCCGATCCCAATCCGCAGGCCGCCGGTGGCGCCGACGTGCTGCGCGCCGCGGGCATCGACGTCCACAGTGGACTTCTGGCCGGTGAGGTGGAGCGGGGGCCGTTGCGGGCCTGGCTGCACTTCGCCCGCACCGGGCGGCCGCACGTGACCTGGAAGTACGCGGCCACATTGGACGGCCGCTCGGCCGCGGCCGACGGCACCAGCAAGTGGATCAGCTCCGCCGAGTCCCGGGCCGAGGTACACCGGATGCGCGCGCAGATGGACGCGATCGTCGCGGGCACCGGCACGGTCCTCGCCGACGACCCGCACCTGACCGCCCGCGCGCCGGACGGCACGCTGCCGGCCCGGCAGCCGCTGCGCGTCGTCGTCGGCGACCGCGAGATCCCGCGCGGCGCAAAGGTCTTCGACGACGCGGCGGAAACGATCCAGCTGCCCGGCGGCGACCCGGCCGCGGTGCTCGCCGCCCTCGCCGACCGCGGCATCGTCGATGTCCTGCTGGAAGGCGGCCCGCGGCTGGCCGGGGCGTTCGTGGCGGCGGGGTGCCTGGACCGGGTGCTCGCCTACATCGCCCCGCTGCTGCTCGGAGCCGGACCGGCCGCCCTCGGCGAAGCGGGAGTGGGAAGCATCTCGGAGGCATGGCGGTTGCATGTCGAAGAGACGACTATGAGTGGCCCGGACGTGCGGGTCAGCGCGGTCCCGCTGGACCGCTGACCAGGTATTGCTAGGAGGCAGCAGGTGTTCACCGGGATCGTCGAGGAGCTCGGCACCATCGAAGCGGTCGAACCGTTGGCCGACGGCAGCCGGTTGACCATCGCGGGGCCGGTGGTGACCGAAGATGCCAAGCACGGCGATTCGATCGCGGTCAACGGCGTCTGCCTCACCGTGGTGACGGTGGGAGACGGTCGGTTCACCGTGGACGTGGTGGCCGAAACGCTGCGCCGCTCCTCGATGCAGGGCATCGCGCCGGGCGACCGGGTCAACCTGGAGCGCGCGATGGCGCTCGGCGACCGGCTCGGCGGGCACATCGTGCAGGGCCACGTCGACGGCACCGCGGTGCTGCGCGGCACCGACGCCGACGGGCTCACCCGCTTCGACCTGCCGCAACGCCTGTCCCGCTACCTGGTGGAAAAGGGCTCGATCACCGTCGACGGGGTATCGCTGACGGTGGTGGACGCCGGCGAAACCGGGTTCAGCATCGCGCTGATCCCCACCACCAAGGAGCTGACCACGCTGGGGCGGCGCGAGCCGGGTGACGAAGTGAACATCGAGGTGGATGTGCTGGCCAAGCACCTGGAACGGCTCGCCGCAGCGCAATTGGTCCACCAAGACCATGGTGCGCAGGGCCGTTCGGGGGACAATGGCGGCGTCAGGGAGACGCGGTGATGAACCCCGAGGACGAGGTTGCGAACACGGTGAGCACGAACAAGTTCGACAGCATCGAGCGCGCGTTGGCCGACATCGCGGCCGGGCGCCCGGTGGTGGTGGTCGATGACGAAGACCGTGAGAACGAAGGCGATCTGATCTTCGCCGCGGAGAAGGCGACGCCCGAGCTGGTGGCGTTCATGGTCCGCTACACCTCCGGCTACATCTGCGTCGGTCTCCCCGGCGAGGACTGCGACCGCCTCGACCTCCCCCCGATGTACTACTGGAACCAGGACCGCAAGGGCACGGCCTACACGGTCACGGTCGACGCCGCCGAGGGCGTGAGCACCGGCATCTCCGCCGCCGACCGCGCGAAGACGCTGCGCGTGCTGGCCGAGGAGGCGTCGACCGCCAAGGACCTCACCCGGCCCGGCCACGTCGTGCCGCTGCGCGCCCGCGATGGCGGCGTGCTGCGCCGCCCCGGGCACACCGAAGCGGCGGTTGACCTCTCCCGCCTCGCCGGGCTGCGCCCCGCCGGTGCGCTGTGCGAGATCGTCAGCCAGAAGTCCGAGGGCGACATGGCCCGCCGCGACGAGCTGGAGGTCTTCGCCGAGGAGCACGACCTGGCGCTGATCACCATCGCCGATCTGATCTCCTACCGCCGCCGCTTCGAGAAGCAGGTGGTGCGCGTCGCCGAGGCCCGCATCCCCACCGGGCACGGCACGTTCCGCACCTTCGGCTACGACAGCACCATCGACGGCATCGAGCACCTGGCCCTGGTCTACGGCGAGATCGGCGACGGCGAGGACATCCTGGTGCGGGTGCACTCCGAATGCCTGACCGGCGACGTGCTCGGCTCGCTGCGCTGCGACTGCGGCCCGCAGCTGGACGCGGCGATGGCCAAGGTCGCCGAGGCCGGTCGGGGCGTGGTCCTCTACATGCGCGGCCACGAGGGCCGCGGCATCGGGCTGATCCACAAGTTGCAGGCCTACCAGTTGCAGGACGACGGCGCGGACACCGTGGACGCCAACGTCGCGCTGGGCATGCCGGTCGACAGCCGCGACTACGGGCAGGGCGCGCAGATCCTGTGCGACCTGGGCGTGAAGTCGATGCGGCTGCTCACCAACAACCCGGCCAAGCGCGTCGGGCTGGAGGGCTACGGGCTGCGGATCGTGGACCGCGTGCCGCTGCCGATCCGCCCGAACCCGGAGAACATCCGCTACTTGCGCACCAAGCGCGACCGGATGGGCCACGTGCTGGACAATCTCGACGATGGCGAGGACTCCTCGATCAATGGCGAGACTGGAGTTACGGCATGAGTGGCGAGGGACGGCCGCGGATTAGCGTGCCGAAAGCGGGCGACCTGAGGTTGGGCATCGCCGCGATCCGCTGGCACGAGCGGCTAGTCGAGCAGATGCTCTCCCGCGCGCTGGCGGCGGCGAAGGAGGCGGGCATCGCCGAGCCGACCGTGGTGCGGGTGCCGGGCTCGATCGAGCTCCCGGTGGTCTGCCAGCAGCTGGCGCACCAGCACGACGCGGTGGTCGCGCTCGGCGCGGTGATCCGCGGCGGCACCCCGCACTTCGAGTACGTCTGCGACTCGGTCACCCAGGGCCTGACCCGGGTGGCGCTGGACGAGTCGACGGCCATCGGCAACGGCGTGCTGACCTGCGACACCATGCGGCAGGCCGAGGAGCGGGCCGGGTTCGACGACTCGGTGGAGGACAAGGGCTTCGAGGCGACCGCGGCGGCGCTGGAGACGGCACTGGTGCTGCGGGAGCTGCGCGGCTGGGACGGAGAGCGAGGATTCCTGTGAGTGCGGAGCGGGTGGAGGTCCGGCCGCGGAAGGTGCGGCGGGTGGCTATCCCGATCGCGGTTGCGCTGGTGCTGGTGTTCGCGGTCGCCGGCCTGCTGCTGCGGAACACCCCGACCGGCGCGTTCTTCTCGGTGTCCGACCAGGTGTCGATGGTGCTGCTGGGCGTGCTGCTGGGTGCCGGCGTGCTGCTGCTGACCCGGCCCCGGTTGCGCGCGGACGCCGACGGCGTGGAGGTCCGCAACATCATCGGCACCCAGCGCTACTCGTGGCCGCTGGTGCAGGCCTTCAGCTTCCCGGACGGCGCCTCGTGGGCCCGGCTGGAGCTGCCGGAGGACGAGTATGTGCCGATCATGGCGATCCAGGCCGCCGACGGCGAGCAGGCGATCACCGCGATGCGCCGGCTCCGCGAACTCCGCCGCCAGGCCGGTTCCGCCGCCAACTGACGATCGACTTCGAAAGCTCCCGGTTCCGGGTGGAATCGGGAGCTTCAGGCTCGACCAGCCGGGTGCCGCGAGTCAGCTCTCCGCCAATGATGCGGACCCGCAGCTCGTGAGCGACCCGGTCGCCAAGCGACCGCTGCACCAGGGAGGGGAAGCTCAAGTCGACTCCTAAGGGAACGGCTGTGGTCGTTCTGGGTCTCGCCCCGCCGGAAGATCCCTGGGGCACGGCGGGTACCAGGTTATCGCGCGTTCTCCGCGACCAGATCCGCGACGATCGCCTCGGTTTCGGCGTCCGGGTGGACGACCGCCATCCGGGATTCCCCGGCGGGCAGCCCGCGAAGGCGCTGGGCGCACTTGATCCGCCCGATGCTCGGCCCCAGCGCGGCCACCACGCGATCGGCCTTCTCCTGAACCGCTCGGGTTTCCGCGGAGCCGCCGCGCCCGGCCCGGACGGCTTCGCCCAGCGCCAGGAACACGTCCCGGAGCGCGGCGGCGCAACCCGACACGGCACCGGTACCGCCTGCCGCCAGCACGTCGGCCAGCTCCCGGTCGCTGCCGCTGTAGCCTCGAAGCCCTCCGGTGCCGCCGCGACGTGTTCGCGCACCTGCCGGGATGCGGAGCCGCTGAGCGGCACGTCGCTGACGGTCGCCCGCAAGATCCCGCTGGTCGGCGGGCTGCTGGGCACCTCGGTGATCGCGCTGGCGGTGTCCTCGCCGTCGATGGGGATGGCCTTGGCCCCGCTCACCCCGGGGCACATCGGCTCGCTCGGCGGCATCCAGAACACCGCCGCGAACATCGCCGGGATCGTCTCCCCGATCCTGATCGGCGTGCTCACCGGTCTGACCAGCTCGTTCGTGCTACCGCTGCTGATCGTCGGAGGAGTGGCGCTGACCGGTGCGGCGGTTTACGCGTTCCTGCTACCGCCGGTCCGCCGCCTCCGCATGGGCTGACCGGCGCGGCCCGCGACGCACGAGGTGGCGATTTCGCGCGAAATCGGCGTTGGCCACGCCTGGCAAGTGCCGATTTCGCGCGAAATCGCCAGCCCCGCTCGCGGGCCGCGGTCGTCAGCTGGCCGCGACCAGGTCGCAGACGAAGACCAGTGTCTCGCCGGGCTTGATGACGTTGCCGGCACCGCGGTCGCCGTAGGCGAGGTGCGGCGGGATGGTGAGCTTGCGGCGGCCGCCGACCTTCATGCCCTGCAGGCCCGTGTCCCAGCCCGCGATGACCTGGCCCTTGCCGAGCTGCACGCGCAGCGGCTGGCCGCGGTTCCAGCTCGCGTCGAACTCCGCGCCGGTGCTGTGCGAGACACCCACGTAGTGGACGTCCACCACGGTGCCTTCCACGGCCTGCTGGCCGTCGCCGACCGTGATGTCCTCGATCTGCAGGTCGGCCGGGGGGTTCCCGGTCGGCCGCTCGACCTTCGGCTTCTCGATGCTCACGTGCGTTCTCCTCGATCGGTGGTGCGCAGCGTCGTGCAAGGCTGCCGGTGAATTCTCTCGAACAATCCGGAGCGGACCGCACGCGCCCGACCCGAAGCCGCACCGATGAGCGAATGCGCCGAGTCCGGATCCTCGCTGGGCGACTGGGGCGGCGGCGTGTTCAACGGAGGCGCGTGGCTGCAGATCGAGGGGCGCCGCGTCGACGTCCACTACCGCGACCTGGACGTGGTGGAGCACGAGCTCGCCGAGGCGCGGGCCGGCCGGTTCGAGTGGCAGTCGCTGATGTTCCACCTCGCCGGGATCCCCAGCTACCTGGTGGTCGCCGAGCTGGCCATCAACCGGGTGCTGCGCGGGGAGCTGCCGCGCCCGGCGTATCCGGACGCGCTCCGCGGGGCCGCGCCGCCGGTCTGGAGAGGGCAGGCGGCCATGGGGTTGGCCTACGCCCGCGCGAACCACGCGGCGCACGGTCGGCTCGCGGAGACGGCCGGGATGATCGAGCAAGCCGCCTGCCAGGCGGCGCACGCGGTCCTCGCGGCTCGCGGCGAGTGGGTGACGAACGAGAAGCGCCTGCTGACCCGGGCGGGGCTGCGCGACATCGACCGGGTCATCGCCGGGCTGAGCGCGGAATCGCTCATCGAGGCGGTCGACGAGGCGCGCGCCCTGTGCGACGCGGCGGTGTCCGCGGCCAGGGGAGCCGCCGCGCGGGCCTTCTGAAGTCTTGACGCTGGTTTTGTAACTGTGTTTTATAACGGCGTTGTGAGACTTCAGGGGCTTCATGCAGGTGTTGTCGTTGAGCGCGCCCAGCCAGTGCATAGCGGGCGTCGTGCTGCTGACCATCGTGACCATCGAGTTCGGCGGCTGGTTCCTGACCAAGATCGTGCGCGGCCAGGTGCCGATGACCGAGTTTCAGCGCAACTTCGCCCGCGCCGGGCACGCGCACGCGGGCGTGCTCGTCACGCTCGCCCTGGTGTGCCTGGTGCTGGCGGACGCCACGCAGCTGACGGGCGCGCTCGGCTGGGTCGCCCGGCTCGGCGTGCCGGTTGCGGCGGTGCTGATGTCGGCGGGTTTCTTCGTGTCCTCGGCGGTCCGCGACGTGCACCGGCCGAACGGGCTGATCGCGCTGCTGTGGCTCGGCGCGCTGTCGCTGGCCGTCGGCGTCGTGACGCTCGGGATCGGCCTGCTGGTGGCCTGAACCTGCCGTCGTAGGGCGGTCTCATCCGCGGGCCCGCAAACCCGTATTGGACCGACCAGAGGAAAGCCTCGTCGAGCGCCCCTGGAGCTGATGAACCGCGGAGCCCGGCTCGGCCCCCGACGCTTCGAGGTCCGCAATTTCCATTGAAATTGCGGAAGTTGTCCACACTCTTCGGCGTGTCGTGGCTCGACACGCCGAAGGTCCGCAATTCTGCACCTCTCCGGTGCGTTTTCATGAACACCCCAGTTTCAGTTGAAACTGGGGCTCAGCGGGGGCGGAGTGCCCGGGCGGAGAGGGCGACGAAGATCGCCAGGAGCGCCGGGACCGCCAGGCCAATGGTCAGGTCCGTCCAGCTGGAGATCAGGCCGATCGCCACCGGACCCGCGAGCAGGCCGCCGTAGCCGAGCGTGCTGACCTGCGCAAGATCCCGGCCGCTGCGGCTGGGATCGCGGTTGCCCGCCGCGTTGAATACCTGCGGGATGATGCACGACAGGCCGATGCCGAACAGGGCGAACCCGATGATCGCCGCCACCGGGTGCTGCAGCAGCAGCGCACCGCCCAAGCCGACGCCCGCGACCGCGCCGCAGCCCCGCACCAGCATGACCGGCCCGAGCCGGGCGACCAGGAAGTCGCCGAGGAAGCGGAAGGTGGCCATCATCGCGGAGAAAACCGCGTAGCCGGTCGCCGCGACCGCCGGGCTGGTCAGCAGCACGTCGTGCAGGTACAGCGGCGACCAGTCCGCCATCGAGCCCTCGCCCAGCGAGCAGAAGAACGCCAGCACGCCCAGGAACACGATCCCCGGCGAAATCCCGCGTTGCCGCACCGAACTGCCGGGAACGCGCTCCTCCGGCGGCAGCAGGCCGCGCCGCGCGATCACCGACACCACGCCCAGCGCGGCCGCGACGAGCGCGAAATGCGCGCCCACACCGATTTCCGCGTGCGCTGCGAGCGCGCCGACTCCGGCGCCGAGCAGGCCGCCGACGCTGAACATCGCGTGGAAGGTGCTCACGATCGGCCGCCCGTATCGCCGCTGTACCTGCAGCGAGTGGGTGTTCATGGCCACGTCGACGGTCCCGTGCCCGACGCCGAACACCAGCAGCCCGATCACCAGCATCGGCAGGCTTCCCGCGAAGCCGGGCAGCAGCAGGCTCGCCGCCATCGCGATCCCGGCCGGGCCCAGCACCCGCGCGCTGCCGAGGCGGTCGGACAGGTGCCCGACGACCTGCATCGCCAGCACCGAACCCGCCGCGACCGCGAACAATGCCAGGGTCACCTGCGCGTCGTCCAGCCCCAGGTCCTGCTTGATCGCCGGGATCCGCGCGGTCCAGGTGCCCAGCGCCGCTCCGGTGATCACGAAGTAGACCGTGACGGCCCAGCGGGCCTGCCGGGGGACCGCGACGGTCTTCTCGGTGGTCTCAGACAACGCGCACCTCCACGCCCGCCGCCGCCAGTTCCGCGCGCGCGTCCGCCGGGGCGGACCGGTCGGTGACGACCACGTCGAGATCGGTGATCGGGCAGACGAATCCCAGGCCGGTGCGGGCGAACTTCGCGCCGTGGCAGACCGCGACGACGCGCTGGGCGCCGGATACCGCGGCTTGCTTCACCGGCACCTCTTCGAGGTCGTGCGCGGTCAGGCCGTGCTTCGCGGACAGGCCGCAGACGCCGAGGATCGCGGTGTCCACCCGCAGCGCGCGCAGCGAGGCCTCGGTGAGATGGCCGGTGAACGACAGCTCGCCCGGCTTCGCCCGCCCGCCCGGCATCAGCAGGTCGACCTGCGACGCGTTGCTCAGCGCGTTCACCGAGTGCAGGTCGAGCGGGATCGCGGTGATCCGGCGGTGGGCGAGCCGCTTGGCGACCTCCAGCGTCGTCGTGCCGGAGTCGATGATCACCGACTCGCAGTCCGCGATCAGCTCCTCGACGGCGACGGCCAGCCGCCCCTTGAGCTCCGCCTCGTCGCGCTCGCGGACCGGAAACGGCGCGGAGTGCCCGCGCAGGAAGCTCACCGCGCCGCCGCGGACCCGGCGCAGAACCCCCTGCTCGGCGAGTTGGTCGAGGTCGCGGCGGATGGTCATCTCCGACGACCGGGTCGCCTCGGCCAGCTCCGCGACGGTCACCCGCTCCGCCTGCCGCAGCCGCTCGATGATCAGCAACGTGCGTTCCGAACTTTCCATGTGTTCCATCGAACAAGATTCATGTTCAACTGGCAACACTTCGCGCGATCTGAACGTGCGAACCCGGGGCCGTGCACCGCTCCCGGTGAGGGACAATGGACTCGATGGCGTGGAGACGTCGGGTAGGAGGAGATCGTGAGCGTGGCCCAGGAGCGCAACCTTCGGTTGGTGCGAGACGTCCCGTCCGAGCTCGGCGTGCGGCTCGGCGACATCAGACTGCGCAACCGCCTGGTGACCTCGTCCAGCCTGCTCGGCTATGGCGTGGCCAACACCAAGCTGGTGCCCTACGGCATGAGCCCGATCTCGCAGTTCGTGCCGCTGGCCCGGTTCGGCGCGGTCACCACCCGCACGGTCACCGTCGAACCCCGCGAGGGGCACTTCACCACCCGCGACGTGTGGCCGCTGCACGAGCTGCCCTCGCTGATCAAGCGCTACGGGCAGGCGCTGCGGCAGGTCGACGGCGGCTGGCTCAACGCCTTCGGCTGGTGCAACGTCGGCATCGACGCCTACCTGCGCGACTACTACCCGCGCACCCGCGAGCAGAACACCATCATCTCCGTCGGCGGCTTCTCCGCCGAGGAGTTCGTCACGCTGGTCGACAAGGTCAACGCCGCGGTGCCGGTGGGCGAGATCGCCGCGGTCGAGTTCAACGTCTCCTGCCACAACGTCAACTTCGACTTCGACCAGATTATCGAATCGGTGCTGGCCGAGGCGGTGCCGCGCAGCAACCACCCGGTGATCCTTAAGCTGTCGCCGGACTACGACTACCTGGGCCACGCCCGGCTGGCCGCCCGACATGGGGTGTCGGCGCTGACCGCGATCAACACCGTCAAGGGCCTGCGGCTCGACCCGAACACCGGGCAGCCGCTGCTGAAGAACGGCTTCGGCGGGCTCTCCGGCCGCGCGATCAAGCCGATCGGCCTGCGCGTGGTCAAGGAACTGCGCGACGCCGGGGTGACGCTGCCGATCATCGCCACCGGCGGCATCCGCAGCTTCGACGACTGCCGCGAGTACTTCTGGGCCGGCGCCGACGCGGTCAGCCTGGGCAGCGCCAGCTGGTTCGCCAGCTACCCGGGCTACGCCCTGTCCCCGCTGTACGCGGCCCGGATCCGGAACCTGCTGCGCCGCATCGAGAACTACACGCCCCCGGAGCGCTGACCGCCGCGTTGCTCGCATCGAGTGCTGGCCCTCCTCGGCATCGTCGTGCTCGGCGTGGCGGCGGGGATCTGCTGGGGCCGACCGAAAGGCGCCGCACCGCAACGGAATCCGGCGCCGGAGCTTTCGCCGCGGCAGGCGGCCGAGTTGTTGCCCAGCAGGCCGACGGCGGCGAACAGGTCTGGATGAAGATCGCGCGCCCTGGTTCGGCGATGTGCCGGCGCTGTTCACAACACCGACGTCACCACGGGAGAGCAGGACGGCCCGGATCCCTACGGTCCGCTCGGCGGGGCCGACTGGCGGCAGGTGCTGGCCGAACGGGGCTGCGACCCGGACCCCGGAATGCCCAAGCGGGACTGCTCCCGGTGGCCGTGATGCTGGACGGCGACGAACTCACCGCCGAATCGTGGAGCTGGCGGGAATCCGACGACTACTACCGTCCGAGCCTCTTCGTCATCGACAGATTCCACTGGCAGGAAGGCACTTTCGCGCCGGTATCGCGGGAAGTCCAAGAAGCGCCCTGAATCTGTGCGGCGATCGGTGAACACGCCCGTCCTGCCGCCACTGCGTGGTAGAACTTGATCAGGAGCATAGTCGCTACCACTGGGGAGGAATCGTGTCCGGATACGGGGAATTCGGCAGCAGCCTGCGGGATCTGCCCAGGCTACGGCAAACTCGGCGCGGCCGGGTCTCCAGCTGGGACCGCACCGGCGGCAACACCGACAACATGCGCGTCGAGCCGGGCGAGACCAGGGAGCTGGCCGACATCGCCGGACCCGGCGTGATCACCCACATCTGGTGCACCGTCGCCGTCGACCACGTGGGCAAACCGGCCGAGCTGGAGGGCGACTACCTGCGCCGGCTCGTCCTGAAGATCACCTGGGACGATTCGCCGCACCCGGCCGTGCTGGTGCCGCTGGGGGACTTCTTCGGCATGGGGCACGGTCGCAGCGGCAACTTCGCGTCCGCGCCGCTGCAGATGAGCCCGCAGGACGGCAAGGGCTTCAACTGCTGGTTCGCGATGCCCTTCGCCGGGCGCGCCAGGTTCGAGCTGATCAGCGAGATGAGCGTCAAACCGGTGACGTTCTACTACTACGTCGACTACGAGACCTACGGCGAGGCGGACCCGGAGCTGGGCTACTTCCACGCGCAGTGGCGGCGGCAGAACCCCACCGACGGCGTCGAGCAGGGCGACCAGAGCAACGAGGAGTTCCTCTTCGGCGGCACCAACACCGACGGCGCGGGCAACTACGTGCTGCTGGAGGCCGAGGGCCGCGGGCACTACGTCGGAACGGTGCTCAACGTGCACAACCTCCGCCAGACCACCGACTGGAACTGGTACGGCGAGGGCGACGACATGTTCTTCATCGACGGCGAGCCCTGGCCGCCGCGGCTGCACGGCACCGGCACCGAGGACTACTTCAACACCGCATGGTGCCCGACCCAGCAGTACCAGGCGCCCTACCACGGGCTGACCATGCCGGGCGGGCCGAACTGGAGCGGGCAGGTGTCCTACTACCGCTTCCACGTCGAAGACCCGGTGGTGTTCGAGAAGTCCATCAAGGCGACCATCGAGCACGGGCACGCCAACAAGCGCTCCGACGACGTCTCGTCGGTCGCCTACTGGTACCAGACGCTCCCGGCATTACCGGTGACCCTCGCGCCGGTCACCGACCGCCTCGTCCGCCCCTTGTAGCGGCTGTTTCCAAACTGGTGGGCCAAGCGACCGTCGGCGCGCGGTGCTCGGTGATGCCCCACTCCGGCACCGGTTCCCACACCGGCGGCAGATCCGTGAGCAGCGTGTCCGACAGGATGCCCGCGCGGGTCGCGGAGTGTCCGATGAGGACAGTCGAGTCGGGCAGCAGGGCGTTGCCGTGCGTGTGGTCGCCGTGCAGGTGAGTGTTCACCGCGAACCGGATCGGCGCGTCCCCGCCCGCGGCGCGCACCGCGTCCAGGAACCGGCGGGTGCGCTGCGCGGTCGCGCAGGTGTCGACTGCGTTCTCGTCGTTCACGGCCGACCTCCCGGCAAGGTGCGGATTCCCTCTAAGAGACTGTTGGGTAACTGGGTGGTTACGCAGCGATGTTGGTTTCGGCGGTGAGTCGGCGGGCGGCTTCGCGTTCGGTGGCGTTGGACCACCGGATGCTCTGGCCGGCGAGCCGGGTGGCCATGAGGCGGATCATCGCGAGTTTGATCATGTTTTCGGAGTTCGCGGTCAGGCGTTCGTAGTCGCGGGCGAGGCGACGGTTGCGGATCAGCCACCCAAAAGTTCGTTCGACCACCCACCTACGTGGTAGCACCTGGAACCCCTTGACATCGTCGCTGCGTTTGACGATTTCCAGTACCAGTCCGAGTTTTTCCTTCGCCCAGGCCAGCAGGCCGTTGACGACGGAGTTGGCGTATCCGCCATCGGCCCACACCAGAGCGATCGAGGGGAACCGGGCCGCCAGGCGTCGCAGGATCTCGCGCCCGCCGCGCTCCGCGCGGTCCTGCACCGATGCGGAGGTGACCATGACGACCAGCAGCAGGCCGAGGGTGTCCACGACCAGGTGCCGTTTGCGGCCTGTCGTTTTCTTGCCCATATCGAACCCGCGTTCCTGCCCTCCCTCGCTGCTTTTGATGGACTGGGCGTCGAGCACGGCCGCCGACGGGTCCGCCGTGCGTCCGGCCTGGCGCCGAACCTGATCGCGCAGCGCGTCGTGGACACGGTCGATCGTGCCGTCGGCACTCCAGTCCCGAAACCAGCGATAGGCCGCGTCCCAGGGCAGCAGATCACGGGGAATCATCCGCCACTGACAACCCGAACGCAGCACGTAGAAGATCCCGTCCAGCACCAGGCGATCGTCGTATTTCCTTGCCATACCGCCCTTTCGGCGGTCTCGTACCGGCATCAACGGCTCCAGGACCGCCCACACCTCATCGGTCAGACTGGACGGATAACATGGGCGGCGATCATCCCCGCCGGTATCGCAGTTGCACACACAACAAGATCACGGCGGGGATGATCTCTTTGTCATCTCGACACACCGACCGTGATCAACATCACGCCACGCTCAGTGTCGCCCCAGTTACCCAACAGTCTCTAAGAGCGATCACCGAAAGCTCCACCCAGTGGGCCCTGCCGGGCCGCCCGCGGTAAGAGCCTGTTGGTGAATGGTCTGGGTGGGTGGTCGCTTAGCGGAACCTGAGAGGTTCCCTGGACTGCGGGTGCCCCTCCTGATGTATGTCCAATACGCGGCGGAGGGGCCGTCCTCGCCAGAAAACCTCTCAGAACCCGCCGATGGTCTTCTTGGCAAGGTGAATGCAAGCGGCTACGCCGCTTCCAAAGGCGCGGACGGCATTCGCCGACAGGCTCTCAGCGGCGCACCGAGATCCGGGCAGTCGGTCCGCGCACGTAGGGTGGAGGCGTGGCCGACCCGTCCACCTACCGACCAGCACCAGGCACGATCCCGGACGCCCCCGGCGTGTACCGGTTCCACGATGCCGATGGCCGAGTGATCTACGTCGGCAAGGCGAAAAGCCTGCGCAGCAGGCTCTCGTCGTACTTCGCCGACCTCGCTGGGCTGCACCCGCGGACCCGGCAGATGGTCACCACCGCCACCGGCGTGCGGTGGACCGTCGTCGGCACCGAGGTCGAGGCGCTGCAGCTGGAGTACTCCTGGATCAAGGAGTACGACCCGAAGTTCAACGTCCGCTACCGCGACGACAAGTCGTACCCGGTGCTGGCGGTGACCCTGCACGAGGAGTTCCCGCGGCTGCACGTCTACCGCGGCCCGCGCCGCAAGGGCGTCCGCTACTTCGGCCCGTACGCGCACGCGTGGGCGATCCGCGAGACGCTCGACCTGCTGCTGCGGGTGTTTCCCGCGCGCACCTGCTCCGGCGGGGTGTTCAAGCGGCACTCGCAGATCGGCCGTCCCTGCTTGCTCGGCTACATCGACAAGTGCTCGGCGCCGTGCGTCGGCCGGGTCTCCGCCGACGAGCACCGGTCCATCGTCGGGGACTTTTGCGACTTTCTCGCCGGGCACACCGATCAGCTGATGCGCAAGCTGGACAAGGAGATGCAGGCGGCGTCCGCGGAGCTGGAGTTCGAGCGCGCCGCCCGGCTGCGCGACGATCTGGAGGCCCTGCGGCGTGCGATGGAGAAGCAGGCGGTGGTCCTCGGCGACGGCACCGACGCCGACGTGGTGGCCTTCGCCGAGGACGAGCTCGCCGCCGCCGTGCAGATCTTCCACATCCGCGGCGGCCGGGTGCGCGGCCAGCGCGGCTGGGTCATCGACAAGGTCGCCAATGCTGACGGCACTGAGACCGGCACCTCGGAACTCACCTCGCAGTTCCTCACCCAGTTCTACGGCGAGCAGGCGTCGCTGGCTGACCAGGCCGACGCCGGGGGCAGCCCGGTGCCGCGCGAGGTGCTGGTGCCGCAGTTGCCCGACGATGCGGACGCGATCGCCGGCTGGCTCAGCGAGCTGCGCGGCAGCCGGGTCAGCCTCCGGGTGCCGCAGCGCGGCGACAAGCGGGCGTTGATGGAGACCGTCGAGCGCAACGCCAAGGAGTCGTTCCAGCAGTACAAGCTGCGCCGCGCCGGCGACCTGACCGCCCGCTCGGCGGCGCTGCAGGAGCTTCAGGAGGCGCTGGCGCTGGACACCGCGCCGCTGCGGATCGAGTGCATCGACGTCAGCCACGTGCAGGGCAGCGATGTGGTGGCGTCGCTGGTGGTGTTCGAGGACGGCGTGCCGCGCAAGTCCGAGTACCGCCGCTTCGAGGTCCGGAAGGGTGCCGAGGGCGGCGACGTCGGCTCCATCGACGAGGTGGTGCGCCGCCGCTTCCACCGCTACCTCAGCGAAACGGCCAAGGCCGGGACCCCGGCCGAGCAGACCGGATCGGGTCCCGTCGGCGCGGCGATCGACCCGGAGACCGGCCGCCCGCGCAAGTTCGCCTACCCGCCGAACCTCCTGGTGATCGACGGCGGCGCGCCGCAGGCCAACGCCGCCGCCGACGCGCTGACGGAGCTGGGCATCACCGATGTCGCGGTCATCGGGCTGGCCAAGCGGCTGGAGGAGGTCTGGCTGCCCGCCGACCCCGACCCGGTGATCTTGGCCCGCACCAGCGAGGCGCTCTACCTGCTGCAACGGGTCCGCGACGAGGCGCACCGCTTCGCCATCAGCTACCACCGCCAGAAGCGCGCCAAGCGCATGACAAGCTCCACATTGGACGCGATTCCGGGACTGGGCGAAACTCGCCGCGCGGCGCTGCTCAAGCACTTCGGTTCGGTGCGCAAACTGCGCCAGGCCGGGGTGGATGAGATCGCTGCGGTCCCCGGGATCGGCCGCCGCACCGCCGAGACCGTGCACTCGGCGCTGGCGGCCGGCGCGGAAACCGGGCGACGCCCGGTGCCGGACGACCGGGCAGCGCCCGGCGCCGACAACGCTGAAGGGGAGAGCAGTGACTGAGGAGCAGTCGGGCATCGAGGTCGCCGTCGTCAGCGGCCTGTCCGGGGCGGGGCGCAGCACCGCGGCCAAATGCCTGGAGGACCTGGGCTGGTTCGTGGTGGACAACCTGCCGCCGGAACTGATCGCGACGATGGTGGAGCTGGGGGCGCGCTCCAGCGGCGCGGTCACCCGCGTCGCGGTCGTGATGGACGTGCGCAGCCGCGCGTTCACCGAGGACCTGGGGGCGGTGATCAAGGACTTGGACGCCCGCGGCTACAAGCCGAAGGTGTTGTTCCTGGAGGCCACCGACGAGGTGCTGATCCGCCGGTTCGAGCAGGTGCGGCGCGGCCACCCGCTGCAGGGCGAGGGCAGGCTGGCTGATGGGATCGCCGCGGAGCGGTCGCTGCTGTCCAAGCTGCGCTCCGAGGCGGACCTGGTGCTGGACACCACGAGCCTGTCTGTGCACCAGCTGCGGTCCAAGATCGAGGACGCCTTCGGCACCGAGGCCAGCACCCGCACCCGGCTGACCGTGCTGTCCTTCGGCTACAAGTACGGGCTCCCGATGGACGCCGACCTGGTGATGGACTGCCGGTTCCTGCCGAACCCGTTCTGGATCCCGGAGCTACGCGAGTTCAACGGCCTCGACGACGAGGTCCGCAACTACGTGCTCGGCCAGGAGGGCGCGGAGGAGTTCCTGCAGAGCTACCAGCAGCTGCTGCGGCTCGTCGGGGCCGGTTACCACCGGGAGGGCAAGCGGTACCTGACGCTGGCGCTGGGTTGCACCGGGGGCAAGCACCGCAGCGTGGCACTGGCCGAGGAACTGGCCCGCCGCTTGGCCGAGGACGACGGGATGATGGTCAAGACGGTGCACCGGGACCTGGGGCGCGAGTGAGCGCCCCGCTGCGCGCGGTCGCGCTGGGCGGCGGGCACGGCCTGCACGCGACGCTGTCGGCGCTGAGCCTCATCACCCCCGATGTGACAGCCGTGGTGACGGTCGCCGACGACGGCGGGTCCTCCGGCCGGCTGCGCCGCGAGCTGGGCATGCTGCCGCCCGGCGACCTGCGCAAGGCGCTCGCCGCGCTCGCCGACACCGACTCCGACGGGCAGCTGTGGTCGACGGTGTTCGAGCACCGCTTCGGCGGCAGCGGGGCCCTCGCCGGGCACGCGGTCGGCAACCTGGTGCTGGCCGGGCTGCTGGAAGTGCTCGGCGATCCGGTCGAGGTGCTCGACCACGCCTGCCGGCTGCTCGGCGTGCGGGGCCGGGTGCTGCCGATGTCGACGGTGCCGCTGGACATGGCCGCCGACGTTGTCGGGCTGGACTCTGACCCGGAAGCGGTACGCACGATCCGGGGGCAGGTGGCGATCGCCAGTACGCCCGGACGGGTGAAACAGGTCCGATTGCACGCGAACGGCAACGAGGAGCCGGCCGCCTGTCCGCAGGCCGTTCGGGCGGTGCTGGACGCCGATCTGGTGCTGCTGGGCCCCGGCTCCTGGTTCACCAGCGTGCTGCCGCACCTGCTGGTCCCGGAGTTGCACGAGGCGTTGGTGACCACTCCCGCGCGCCGCGTGGTGGTGCTCAACCTCGTCCCACAACCGGGGGAGACGGCGGGCTTCTCACCCGAACAGCACCTCGACGTACTCTCGCAGCACGCACCCCGGCTGCGGGTCGACGCGGTGTTGGCCGACGCGGACTCGGTTCCAACCCCGGATCGGCTCCGCGCTGCGGGGGCCGGAATGGGTGCGCAGACTCTGCTGGACAAGATCGCCGCGCCGGCCGTGCCGGGACGGCACGACCCGGGGGCGCTCGCGGCCAGTCTGCGCGCCGCACTGAAGAGGAGGACGGACCGGTGGCGATGACCGCGGCGGTCAAGGACGAGTTGAGCCGGTTGTCGGTGACGAGGACGTGCTGCCGACGGGCTGAGATTTCCTCGTTGCTGCGCTTCGCCGGCGGGCTGCACATCGTCGCCGGCCGGGTGGTGATCGAGGCCGAGCTGGACAGCGGCTCCACGGCGCGCCGGCTCCGCAAGGAGATCCACGAGCTGTTCGGGCACACCTCCGACATACACATGATCACCTCCGGCGGGCTGCGCAAGGGCACCCGGTACGTGGTGCGGGTGGTCAAGGACGGGGAGGGCCTGGCCCGGCAGACCGGTCTGCTCGATCCGCGCGGCCGCCCGGTGCGCGGCCTGCCCACGCACGTCGTCTCCGGCGGCGCCTGCGACTCCGAAGCGGCGTGGCGTGGCGCCTTCCTCGCGCACGGCTCGCTGACCGAGCCGGGCCGGTCCTCGTCGATGGAGGTCACCTGCCCCGGGCCGGAGGCGGCGCTGGCGCTGGTCGGTGCCGCGCGGCGGATCGGCGTGGCGGCGAAGTCGCGCGAGGTGCGCGGCGCGGACCGGGTGGTGGTCCGCGACGGTGACGCGATCGGCGCGATGCTGACCCGGCTCGGTGCGCATGCCAGCGTGCTGGCGTGGGAGGAGCGCCGGATGCGCCGCGAGGTGCGGGCGACGGCCAACCGGCTGGCGAACTTCGACGACGCCAACCTGCGCCGCTCGGCGCGCGCCGCGGTCGCCGCGGCCGCGCGGGTCGGGCGGGCGCTGGAACTGCTGGGCCCGACGGCTCCGGACCACCTGACTGTGGCGGGGCGGCTGCGACTGGCGCACCGGCAGGCATCGCTGGAGGAGCTCGGCCAGCTGGCGGACCCGCCGATGACCAAGGACGCGGTGGCCGGCCGGATCCGCCGGCTGCTGGCGATGGCCGACAAGCGCGCCCGGGAGCTGGGTGTTCCGGACACCGAGTCCGCGGTGACGGCCGAGATGCTGGAGGCCGAGGCCTGACCTGGTTTCGTGGTCAGACCACAGTTTCAATTGAAACTGTGGTCCCCGCCGGGAAATCACAGTTTCACTTGAAACTGTGAAAAACGGGCACCGGCGCCGAACCGTTGCAGAGATGCCGATCACGGATCGTTGCGTTCTCCGATCGGTCACGACGCCCCTGGTGAGCAGGGTGGACCCGGGAATCCGAGCCATTTCGGGCGGGGTGTGCGGGGATGGCGGCAGCGGCGACGTTTTCGGCGGGTGAGCTCTCACGCCCGCCCGCGTGCGACGGCCTCGCTGGCAGATAGGGTGATGTCGAGACCATCAACCTCACCCGCCGCGTCGCCGGCCGGGTCAGTCACGAGGAGAGATCGGCGTGACCGTTCGCGTAGGTATCAACGGCTTCGGTCGGATCGGGCGGAACTTCTGGCGGGCCGCGACCGCCAGTGAGCACGACATCGAGATCGTGGCCGCCAACGACCTGGGCGATGTCGCGACCATGGCCCACCTGCTCAAGTACGACAGCATCCTCGGCCGTCTCGGCCAGGAGGTGAAGGTCACCGGTGAGGGCATCGAGGTGGGCGGCAAGCTCATCAAGATCCTCGCCGAGCGTGACCCGGGCAAGCTGCCGTGGGGCGACCTGGGCGTCGACGTCGTCGTGGAGTCCACCGGCTTCTTCACCAACGCCGCGGACGCCCGCAAGCACGTGGACGAGGGTGGCGCGAAGAAGGTCATCATCTCCGCCCCGGCCAAGGGCGAGGACCTGACCGTGGTGCTGGGCGTCAACGACGACAAGTACGACGGCTCGCAGACCATCATCTCCAACGCATCCTGCACCACCAACTGCCTCGCCCCGATGGTGAAGGTGCTCAACGACACCTTCGGAATCGAGCAGGGCCTGATGACCACGGTCCACGCCTACACCGCGGACCAGAACCTGCAGGACGGCCCGCACAAGGACCTGCGTCGCGCCCGCGCCGCCGCGGTCAACGTGGTGCCGACCAGCACCGGTGCGGCCAAGGCCATCGGCCTGGTGCTGCCGGAGCTCAACGGCAAGCTGGACGGCTACGCGATGCGCGTGCCGGTGCCGACCGGTTCGGTCACCGACCTGACCGCGACCGTGCGACAGGATGTCTCGGCCGACTCGGTCAACGAGGCGTTCAAGACGGCTGCCGCCGACGGCAAGCTCAAGGGCATCCTCAAGTACAACGAGGACCCGATCGTCTCCAGCGACATCGTCACCGACCCGCACTCGACGATCTTCGACGCACCGCTGACCAAGGTCATCGGCAACCAGGTCAAGATCGTCGGCTGGTACGACAACGAGTGGGGCTACTCCAACCGCCTCGCCGACCTAGTCGACCTGGTCGCCAAGAAGCTGGCTTGATCGTGTTCCAGACGCAACTTGCGTGACGGTGCGGGTAGCGGAACCTCAGAAGCTTTCTCGACTGCGGGATCCCAGACTTGAGTATGACCAATACGCGGCGTCTGGGCTGTCCTCGCGAGAAAGCTTCTGAGAACCCGCGGCGGTGCAAGTTGCGAGGGTGGGCCAAGCGGCTGCGCCGCTTGCGGCGGCTTTCGACGATGCTGCTTCGAGCGTCGCGGCGGCGGTTTACCGCCGGAAGCGGCTTCGCCGCTTGGAAACCAGTCTTTTCGGACCCGCACGAGCCGTCGAATCCGCCCCGGCTCGTGCGGGTCTTCCCGTAGCTATGCGAGGAGCAGACGTGAAGAACCTCGACGATCTGCTGTCCGAGGGCGTTCGGGGTCGGCGTGTTCTGGTGCGCGCCGACCTGAACGTGCCGCTGGACGGCGAGAAGATCACCGACGACGGCCGGGTGCGCGCCTCCTTGCCGACCGTCCGGAAGTTGACTGAGGCCGGTGCCCAGGTGGTGCTCACCGCGCACCTCGGGCGCCCGAAGGGCGAGCCGGACCCCAAGTTCTCCCTGGCCCCGGTCGCGCGGCGGCTCGGCGAGCTGCTCGGGGCCGACGTCGCGCTGGCCACCGACCTGGTGGGCGACTCGGCGAAGTCCGTGGTCGCGGGCCTGACCGACGGGTCGGTCGCGCTGCTGGAGAACGTCCGCTTCGACGCCCGCGAGACCAGCAAGGACGACGCCGAGCGCGGCGCGTTGGCCGATGAGCTGGCCGCACTGGTCGGCCCGGACGCCGCCTTCGTCTCCGACGGCTTCGGCGTGGTGCACCGCAAGCAGGCGTCGGTCTACGACGTCGCCAAGCGGCTGCCCGCCTACGCCGGTGGCCTGGTGCTCGCCGAGGTCGAGGTGCTGCGCACCCTGACCGGCGACCCGAAGCGCCCGTACGTCGTGGTGCTCGGCGGCTCGAAGGTCTCCGACAAGCTCGCCGTCATCAAGGCGCTGCTGCCGAAGGTCGACAAGCTGCTCATCGGCGGCGGCATGGCATACACGTTCCTGGCCGCGCAGGGCCACAACGTCGGCAACTCGCTGCTGCAGGAGGACCAGATCGAGTCCACCAAGCAGCTGCTCGCCGACCACGGCGACAAGCTGGTGCTGCCGGTGGACGTGGTGGCCGCCGACCGCTTCGCTGCGGATGCCGAGAAGCAGGTCGTGGCCGCCGACGCGATCCCGGCCGACTGGATGGGCCTGGACATCGGGCCGCGCAGCGTCGAGCTGTTCGCCGGGATCCTCCGCGACACCGCCACGGTGTTCTGGAACGGCCCGGCCGGGGTGTTCGAGTTCCCGGCGTTCGCCGACGGCACCCGTGGTGTCGCGCAGGCCATCGTGGACTCCGACGCGTTCAGCGTCGTCGGCGGCGGCGACTCGGCCGCCGCGGTGCGAACCCTCGGACTGCCCGAGGACGGCTTCTCGCACATCTCCACCGGCGGCGGCGCGTCGCTGGAATACCTGGAAGGCAAGGAACTGCCCGGAGTGGCCGTTCTGGAAGGTGAGCGCTGAACATGGCCAGGCAGCCACTGATCGCCGGCAACTGGAAGATGAACCTGAACCACCTGGAGGCGATCGCCCTGGTGCAGAAGGTCGCCTTCGCGTTGCCGGAGAAGTACTTCGCCAAGGTCGAGGTGGCGGTGCTCCCGCCGTTCACCGACATCCGCAGCGTGCAGACCCTCATCGACGGCGACAGGCTGCTGCTCAAGCACGGCGCACAGGACATCTCCGAGCACGAGTCCGGGGCCTACACCGGTGACGTGTCCGGGCCGATGCTGGCCAAGCTGGGTTGCAGCTACGTGGTGGTCGGCCACTCGGAGCGCCGCGAGTACCACGGCGAGACCGACGAACTGGTCGGTAAGAAGGTGCGCGCCACCCTCAAGCACGGCATGTCGCCGATCCTGTGCGTCGGCGAGCAGCTGGAGGTGCGCGAGTCCGGCGGCCACGTCGAGCATTGCGCCACGCAGCTGATCAACGCGCTCAAGGGCCTCAAGGCCGAGCAGGTGCGCCAGGTCGTGGTGGCCTACGAGCCGGTGTGGGCGATCGGCACCGGCAAGGTCGCCACCGCCGCGGACGCGCAGGAGGTCTGCGGATCGCTACGGGCGGCGTTGGCGGAGAAGTACGGCAAAGAGATCGCCGACGAGGTCCGGGTGCTCTACGGCGGCTCGGTGAAGTCGAGCAACATCGGCGACCTGATCGGCCAGGCGGACGTGGACGGCGCACTGGTCGGTGGCGCGAGCCTCAACGGCGACGAGTTCGCCAAGCTCTCCGCGATGGCGGCCGGCGGCCCGCTGCCGTGACGGGTTTGCCGCAATTTCAATGGAAATCGAAGCTCTGATTTCCATTGAAATTGCGGTCCCACGGCCACTTCCCACCCCCCTGGGATCCGCCAGACGGAGCAGTGTGAGACGGTCCTGGCAGCGAAATGGGTGGACAGTGGTCAACTCGCTGTTGGTGGCCCGGTACGCTTGGTTGCGGACCGCTGTGCGAACGAGGACGTGATGACTCTTTTCCTGCAGATCATGTTGATCGTGACGAGTGTGCTGCTGGTGCTGCTGGTGCTGCTGCACCGGGCCAAGGGCGGCGGTCTCTCCTCGCTGTTCGGCGGCGGTATGCAGTCCAACCTGGCCGGTTCCAGTGTGGCGGAGAAGAACCTCGACCGGATGACGTTGTTCGTCATGGCGCTGTGGGTCATCTCCATCATCGGGGTCGGCCTGTTGATCAAGATCGGTTGATCGACCCGGCTCCCAGCCGGTCGACGACCTCGGGCCGCTTGGTGGGTGAGGATGGATGACTGGTGGTAACGCCATTCGCGGCACTCGTGTGGGCTCGGGCCCCGCGGTAGGCGAGTCGGAGCGGGGAGAAGCCGCGCCGCGCAAACGGGTCGACTACTGGTGCGCCAACGGGCACCACAGCCGGCCGTCGTTCGCGATGGACGCCGAGGTGCCGGAGCAATGGGACTGCCCGCGCTGCGGACTGCCGGCGGGCTTGGACCAGGAGAATCCGCCCGAGGCGCGGCGAAACGAGCCGTACAAGAGCCACCTGGCGTACGTGAAGGAGCGGCGCAGCGATGCCGACGGGATGGCCATCCTGGAGGAAGCGCTGACCAAGCTCCGCGAACGCAAGGGCCGCTGAATCAACTGACCGGGCCGGGTGGGCGAGAAATCGCCCGCCCGGCCCGGTTGCTGTTCGGGGTCAGTCGACGTTGATCTCACCGCCGACGGGGTGTGGCGTTCATCGCGGCGCGGGCGAGGTCCGGCTACTGGTGGGTACGCTCGCCGTCCACGTAGCGGTGACCGGGAGGACTCATGGCTCAGGCGACGGCTGATCTGGCGGACCGGGAAGGCCCGGAGGTGCGCAGCTGCGACGTGCAGTTCCGCAACTTCGGCGGGCGTGCGGCGTTCGAAGGCCGGATCCGCACGGTCACCTGCTTCCAGGACAACGCCCTGCTCAAGAGGGTCCTGTCCGAGCCGGGCGACGGCCAGGTGCTGGTGATCGACGGCCGCGGCTCGTTGCACACCGCGCTGATCGGCGACGTGATCGCCGGGATCGGCCGATCCAGCGGTTGGAGCGGGGTCATCATCAACGGCGCGGTGCGAGACTCGGCGGTGCTGGCCGGGATGGACTTCGGCGTCAAGGCGTTGGGCACCAACCCACGCAAGAGCACCAAGACCGGTGAGGGCACCGTCGACGAGGTGGTCGAGCTCGGCGGGGTACGGTTCGTCGCCGGCGAGTACGTGGTGGCCGATCAGGACGGTGTCGTGGTGATCACCGAGCCGTAGCGCCTGCCGGCGTGCGAGTCATGGCCGGTCGCGGCGGCTGGGCGCGAAGTCCGCTCCGACCGGTTGATGACGGTGTGTCACGTGATGCCCGATTGGGTTAGTTGGCGCAAATCGGCGCCGCGTCGCGGGTGGCGTCGTGGGCTACCAGGTCTTCGTGGCCCGGTGGCCCAGGCGCGCGGTGCCCTCGTCGGGTTCACCCGTCGATTTATCGCATCGTTATTTCGGCGAGGTTCGCGCGTTACGATCATTCCCGAAATTTGTTCCGGAAAATGATTCGGCATCGGTTACCTGCTCCCATCGGGCTAATGTCCGGTTGCACCCATTTGTGATTTGTTTTCCAGCGTTCCGTTCTAATAATCTCCGTAGCGAGATGGCGGGGGCGTCTGAGCTGGGAAGGAGGAAGCAATACTGCACCGGCGGGTCTTTCGACCCGTTCTTCCGGCTGCTCCCGTCGTCCGCCGCAGAATGTTTCAGGGATATGAACGGGAGAAGAGTTGAACTACGGAACCGCGCTTCGCGGGGAAATCCTGTCCGACCAGATCACTCCGCTAATCGGTGTCTACGATATGTTCTCGGCCTCGATTTCCGCCAAGCACTATTCCGGGATGTTCATTTCCGGTTTCGGCTTCGCCGCCTCGCATTACGGATTGCCCGACATCGGATTCATCGCGTGGCCGGACATCGTTGGTTTCGTGCAGCGCCTGCGGCTCGCCTTCCCGCGGCAGCACCTCCTGGTCGACATCGACGACGGTTACGTCGACTCCGAGGTGGCCTGCCACGTGATCGAGCAACTGGAACTGATCGGCGCCTCCGGCGTGATCCTGGAGGACCAGAAGCGGCCCCGCCGGTGCGGCCACGTCGACGGCAAGCAGGTGCTCCCGCTGGAGGAGTACCTCGACAAGCTCGAACTCGTCCTCGCCACCAGGCGTGACCTCGTGGTGGTCGCCCGCACGGACGCTACCGAGGAGAAGGAGATCCTGCGGCGCGCCGAGGCCCTCTCCGAGACCGACGCGGACGTGCTGCTGGTGGACGGGGTGCGCAGCATCGAGTGGATCGAGAAGGTCCGCAAGGTCATCGGCGACAAGCCGTTGCTGTTCAACCAGATCGCGGGCGGGAAGTCGCCGCGCGTGTCGCTGCCGGAACTGCAGGACCTCGGGGTCGACGTCGCGATCTACAGCACCCCGTGCCTGTTCGCCGCGCAGCAGGCGATCGACGAGGCGCTCAGCGAACTGCGCCGGCAGGACGGGCGGTTGCCGGAGGTGCGGGACGGCCGGGGCGGCATCGCGGCCGCGCAGGGCCTGTTGGAGCAGAACATCAGCCGGCATCACTCGAAGCCCGTCCCGCTGGGCGTGTGATCGGGAGGTGGACATCCGCGTCCACCGGCCGGCCGCGGCATCCGGCGCGGCCGGCCGGTGGTCGGCTCACGACTGGGGAGGTGAACTCTCAATGACCAGGATTCTCGCCCGAGTGCGCCCGGATCCGTACGTGGTCGCACTGCTGCTGGTGGCGGTGACAGCGGTGCTGGTGCCCGTTCGCGGCGAGCCGGCCCTCGTCCTGGACCAGGCGGTCAAGCTGGCGATCGGGTTCCTGTTCTTCCTTTACGGGGCCCGGTTGTCGACCGCCGCGGCCTGGGACGGGCTGCGGAACTGGAAGCTGCACGGGGCCGCCCTGACGACCACGTTCGTCCTCTTCCCGCTGCTCGGCATGGCCGCTTCGGTGCTGGTGCCTGCGGTGCTGCCGCAGTCGCTGTACCTCGGGGTGCTGTTCTTGTGCCTGCTGCCGTCGACGGTGCAGTCGGCGATCACCTTTACCTCGTTGGCAGGCGGGAACGTGGCCGCGGCGATCTGCGGATCGTCGTTCTCCAACCTGCTCGGCGTGCTGTTCACCCCGTTGCTGGTAGGGCTGCTGATGACCAGCGGCACCGGCGGTTTCACCGTGCAGGGGGTGCGCGACATCGTCCTGCTGCTGCTCGTGCCCTTCTGCATCGGACAGGTGCTGCGGCCCTTGGCCGGCCAGTGGATCCGCCGCCGCGCCAAGGTGCTCGGGTTCCTGGACCGTGGCGTCATCCTTGCCGTGGTGTACCTGGCGTTCAGCGAGGGAACGGTTTCCGGTGTCTGGCAGCAGCTCAGCCCGGCGGGATTCGGCGTGCTCATCGTCGTCGGCGGCGCGCTGCTCGCCGCGGCGCTCGTCGGGACCGCGCTGCTCGCGCGGTGGTTCGGGTTCTCCCGCGGCGACCGGATCGTGCTGGTCTTCTGCGGTTCCAACAAGAGCCTGGCCAGCGGGCTGCCGATGGCCTCGGTGCTGTTCGGGAGCGCGGAGCTGGGGTTGATGGTGCTGCCGCTGATGGTCTACCACCAGATGCAGCTGATCGGGTGCGCCTGGCTGGCCCGCCGCTTCGCCAGGCAGGCGGCCGAACCTGTCGGCGTCGGCTGACGCCTCGACCGAGATCGTCTATCGGAAAGGAGTTCTGCAATGCGGGTTTTCGGCCGCTCGGCGAGTCTCGCGACGATGTCCGGGGTCCTGGTGGCCGCCGCTGCCGGGACGGTGCACGCCGGGCCCAGCAGCGACGGGCCCAGCGGCGACGGGCACAGCGACACGAGGGGCGTCGCGCTCGTCCAGTTCAGCAACAACGGCGACAGCCTGATCGAGGTCGACCGGACGCTCAACTTCAACTCCGGCGATGGCAGCGCCGGATCCGACAACGACAACTGACCGACCGTCCACACCGGACTCTAGTCCGGTGTGGACCGTTAGTGGTCCGCGTAGTGCTCGCGAACCACCCGGGCCATGGCCTCGGCGGCGTTGGTGGTCAGGGACTTGGCGCTGAAGTAGATGTCGCCTCTGACGCCGCGGTGCCTGCTGTTGAGGCTCAGGTGCGCGGAGAGCTCCCCGGGATCGGTCCATCCCTCGTTGCCGACCCGGTACGCCGCCTGCCCGATGTAGAGGTCCACGCCGGTGCCCGAGACGGTCTTGGACCACCACGGGATCAGGGCGGCGTAGTCGGCGGCCGGGTGGCCGATCTGCCAGTAGACCTGCGGGGCGATGTAGTCGACCCAGCCCTCGCGCACCCACTTGCGGGTGTCGGCGTAGATCGCCGAGTACGACTCCAGGCCCTTGGTGTCCGAGCCGGCCGGGTTGCTGGCGGCGTTGCGCCAGATCCCGAACGGGCTGACGCCGAACGCCGCGACCGGCTTGGCCTGGTGCACCCGGGCGTCCAGGCCGGACACCAGCTGGTCGACGTTGTGCCGCCGCCAGTCCGCGATGTCGGCGAAGCCCTTGCCGTGCTCGGCGAAGGTCCTCTCGTCCGGTATCTGCTGGCCCTTGACCGGGTACGGGTAGAAGTAGTCGTCGAGGTGCACGCCGTCGACGTCGTAGTTCTCGACCGCGTGCATGATCGCGTCGGTCACGAACTCCCGGGCCTGTGGCACACCGGGGTCGTAGTACAGCTTGCCGCCGTAGGCGAACGTCCACTCCGGGTGCCTGCGCGCCGGGTGTTCCGGGACGAGGGCCTGCGGATCGTCCGTCATGCTGATCCGGTACGGGTTGAACCAGGCGTGGAACTGCACGCCCCGCTTGTGCGTCTCGTCGATCATGAACCGCAGCGGGTCGTAACCCGGGTCCTGGCCCTGCCTGCCGGTCAACCAGTGCGACCACGGCTCGAGCGGCGACGGCCAGAACGCGTCGGCCGTCGGTCGCACCTGGACGAACACGGCGTTGAGCCTGTTCGCGACGGCCTGGTCGAGCAGCTTGCGGTACTCGTCCTGCTGCGCAGCGGCGGATAGCCCCGGCTTGCTCGGCCAGTCGATGTTCTTGACACCGGCGATCCACATCCCGCGCATCGCGGTGCTCGGCGCCTTCGCCGCGGCCCCGGTGGTGCCGAGGACCCCGAGGAGGATCGCCACCAATCCCAGCGCCAAGCCCAACACGTCCGCCCGGAGCCGACGCAATCCCTGAGTGCGGGTCATCCCAACTCGCCTTCGCCACTGATCGACAACTGCGCGCCAAAGGGTACGGCCAAAGCCCTTCCCGCGCTGCAGTGGCGAGGAATTACCCGTCAACTGATCTGGGCTGCGGATCGCGACTAGCGTTTCGGTATGCGGGACGCCGTGAGCGTTTTTGGGTGCTATGGCACCCAAAAACGCTCACGGGGATCAGCCTCTGGTGGGGATGCCCGATGCCGCGGCCACCGTCCGCTCGGATTCCTGCACGTACGGCGTTTCCGGGAACAGCGACGCCGTGTGCCCCTCTTCGCCGACGCCGAGCAGCAGCACGTCGAAGTGGGGTTCCGGGGTCACCGGCACGTGGTCCAGCAGGGCGTGGCGGGCCTGGGTCTCGTTGCGGTCCGGGTCGCCGTCCGGCAGGAACCGCTCGTCGCCCCAGTACACGTCCACGTTCGCCCAGTCCACCGCGTCGCGGACTGTATGTAGTCTTGTGATTATAGATTCCCGTCCACTGCGAAGAGCCTCTAATAGAGAGAAATTCGGCAACACATCGCACTAGCCGCACTAACCGCTAATCTGTTCCGCTAGCTGTGCTTGGATGTCACACGTACCCCAGAGCCGCGAAGTGGTGTATGGCTCTCCGATTTGCTGGATTCCAGGGCCAGCTGGACCGCTTCTTCGCGGAACTCTGGCGAGTACTTGCTCGGTGGTGCCACTAGATCTTCCCTCGATTCCCTTACAGGGTAACCCTATTGGGTCCCTGTCCGGGATCTTCGAGGCCCCTCACGGGCTGCCAAGTTGAACTGGACTGCCTCGAACGAGTGCCTAACGGCCTGCATCAATGGAATCAGCGCGCCGGTGTCACGCTGCTGGTGGAGTGCTCGGGCGACATGGACCAAGTGCGAAGCTCGCCAACTCCGGGACGGGATAGCTCCAACGTCGACTTTCTCGGCCGACCGTACGGCTTCCGTTGCATCGCCCAAGGCTTGAGCAAGCCATGTTCGATGCAGCGCGACATGGCCAGCACTGAACCCGTGATGGTGTGCGTAGTCGTCTGGCAGGCGTGACACTATGCGATTTGCGTCTTCCCAGTGAATCCATGCCGGGGTCGCCGAGGTGCCGGGCCTTTGTGGAAGCGCGGGCAAGTTGAATCACGCCCCAGAGTCCGCGCACGTCGTCCGGCCCGGTCTCCAGATGCGGTTCGAGTGACTCGGCAGCGTGGCGAAGTTGGTCCACGGCCTGTTCTTCGCGCCCGGTGACTCGGAGGGCGAAAGCCGAGTAGAGCAGACCAGTCGCGTACGCGGTTGGAATGTCAGCGACGCTACCAAGATCTTATCCTGGTGTCGCTACGACCATTTGACCCCGCCTCTGTTTTTTAAGGTTACGCGATGAATAGCAAGATTAGACCGTTTGAGTGCCGGCTCATCCACCATTCCCATCGATCGACGCTGCCAAGATCTTATCCTGTTGTCGCTACGACCGCTTGATCCCGCCATCGGCCGCGCCCTGGTCCTCCGCGACCCGTCACGGGTCCGAAACCGCGCGTTCGACCTTATCGGTCTCGCCCGCACTCACCTCATCACTTCCGAGCCGGACAGGGCATGCGAACTGATCGACTCTGCTTTGCCGATCGCTGGCCACTGGGCGTCGGGACGGGTCGGCGAGAAGCTGCGCAACTTCCACCGCGAATCGAAGTCGTTCGCCACGTCCCCCACAGTGCGCAGCACACGCGACGCCATTCGTGATCTGTTCTCAGTCTGAGCAACACGGGACGGAAGGGCTGAAATTGCCGCGCATCGGAATCACCGGACACTCAAACCTCAGCGCCGCGAGCGTCCCGCTCGTACTCAAGGCACTGGAATCCGAGCTCTCCGCCTACCGGGAGCAGGAACTCGTCGGCGTGAGTTGCCTTGCTCAGGGCGCCGATCAGCTCTTCGCTCACGCGGTGTTGAGCCTCGGAGGGTCGCTGGAGGCCGTACTGCCAGCCGCCGACTACCGCGAGCGGAAGGTGAAGCCGGACAATGCCGCCGAGTTCGACGAGCTGATCAGCAAGGCGGCAAAGGTTCACACGATGCCGTTCGCCGAATCGAATCGCGACGCCTACATGGGCGCCAGTGAACACATCCTCGGCTCTGTCGACGCGATGTTCGCGCTATGGGACGGCCAACCAGCGGACGGGCGCGGCGGAACCGGCGACGTCGTACAGACAGCGCGTGAGCGCGGGATGCCCATCACTGTTGTATGGCCGGATGGCGCCGAACGCGAGTAGAACGAGGCGCCCCGCCTTTTCTCGGGGGAGAGAGACGGGGCACCTCGCTAATGCGCCTCCGCTGGGGACGCGAGTTCCTTGTTCCTTCCCGCCGGAGTTGGCCCCGCCGGCGTCCGCAGCCCACCCCGACAACCTGAAAGCCGCTCGCCCTTCGCGGGATCAGCCTCTGGTGGGGATGGCCGATGCTGCGGTCGGGTCGAGGAGCCAGAGGGTCCGGTCCCGGCCGTGGGCTCCCGCCGCCGGGATGTCCACCGGCTTCGCGCCGCCCAGCGCCGCCGCCACCGGCTCCGCCTTCGCCGAGCCTGTGGTCATCAGCCACACCTCGGACGCCGCCTTGATCGCCGGGAGCGTCAGGGAGATCCGCGTCGGCGGCGGCTTCGGGCAGTCGTGCACGCCCACCACCGTCCGCTCGGATTCCTGCACGTACGGCGTTTCCGGGAACAGCGACGCCGTGTGCCCCTCTTCGCCGACGCCGAGCAGCAGCACGTCGAAGTGGGGCACCGCGATGTCGGTCGCCCGCGAGGCCGTGGTCGCCAGCACCTCCGCGTAGTGCGCCGCCGCCGCGTCGGCGTCCGGCCCGAACTTGCCGTCCGACGGGGCCATCGGGTGCACCCGTTCCGGGGTCACCGGCACGTGGTCCAGCAGGGCGTGGCGGGCCTGGGTCTCGTTGCGGTCCGGGTCGCCGTCCGGCAGGAACCGCTCGTCGCCCCAGTACACGTCCACGTTCGCCCAGTCCACCGCGTCGCGGGCGGGGGAACCGTTGACCTGTTCGAGCACGCCGATGCCCGTGCGGCCGCCGGTGAGCACCACCGACGCCACGCCGTGCGCGGCCTGCGCGTCGACGATCCTGGTGATCAGCCGGGCCGCCGCAGCGGCCGCGAGCAGCTCACCGGTGGCGTGCACGACCACTTCCGGCCGGGTCATGAACCGGCCTCTGCCGACTCGGCCTCCGCCGCCGGTTCTTCCGCGCCGCGGACGATCGCGTCCAGGCCCTGCAGGGTGGCCTCGTAGATCTCGTCCGCGTCGAGGCGGCGCAGCTCCTCGGTGAGGCAGTCGCGCACCTCACGGCGCTGCAACGACACCCGCCGGTCCGGCTGGCCCGGCTGGGTCAGCGTCCCGACCTTGCCGTCCGGGCGGACGATCTCCACGTTGCCCGATGGGCGCTCCAGCACCGCTGCGACGATGCCCGGCCCGCGCGGGTGCTCCAGCCGGCGCACCGGGATTCCCAGGTAGCTGGCCAGCCACGCGGCCAGCAGGTCGGTCGACGGCGAGTCCGCCGCGCCGGTGACCGTGGCGGCCGTGACGGCATCGTGCGGCGGCAGGTCCATCGCCGCCGCCAGCATCGCGCGCCACGAGGTCAGCCTGGTCCAGGCCAGATCCGTGTCACCGTCCGAATAGGACTTCACACGCTTGTGCAGCGAGGCGATCGGGTCCGCTTCGGCCGCCGCGTCGGTGATCCGGCGGTGCGACAGCGCGCCGATCGGGTCCTTCGCGGGGAACTCCGGGGATTCCGTGGGCCACCACGCCACGACCGGCGCGTCCGGCAGCAGCAGCGGCACCACCGAGCCGGCGCCCTCGTCGGCCAGCGGCCCGTACAGCCGCAGCACGATGACCTCCGAGGCCCCCGCGTCGCCGCCGATGCGGATCTGGGCGTCCAGCCGCGGCGCGGCCTGCCGCGCCCCGCTGGCCACCACGATCACCCGGCACGGGTGCTCCCGGCTGGCGTCGTTGGCGGCCTGGATGGCCTTCTCCACCTCGGTGCCGTCGCCGGTGACGATCACCAGCGTCAGCACCCGGCCCAGCGCGACGGCACCGCCGGTCTCGCGCAGTTCCACCAGCTTCTTGTTGACCTGCGAAGTGGTGGTGGACGGGAGATCGATGATCACGGTCGCCTCCAGACGCGTCCGGTTCGGGCCAGCATCGCATCCGCCGACGGCGGGCCCCACGTCCCGGCCTTGTACGGCTCGGGCTTGCCGTTGGCTGCCCAGTGGTCCAGCACGGGGTCGAGGATCCGCCAGGACAGCTCGACCTCCTCGTTGACCGGGAACAGCGACGGCTCGCCCAGCAGCACGTCCAGGATGAGCCGCTCGTAGGCCTCCGGCGAGGACTCGGTGAACGCGTGCCCGTAACCGAAGTCCATGGTCACGTCGCGCACCTCCATCGAGGTGCCCGGCACCTTAGCGCCGAAGCGCATCGTGATGCCCTCGTCCGGCTGCACCCGGATCACCAGGGCGTTCTGCCCGAGTTCCTCGGTCATCGTGCTGTCGAACGGCAGGTGCGGGGCGCGCTTGAACACCACCGCGATCTCGGTGACCCGGCGGCCCAGCCGCTTGCCGCTGCGCAGGTAGAACGGCACCCCGGCCCACCGCCGGCTTGCCACCTCCAGGGTGATCGCCGCGTAGGTCTCGGTGATCGAGTCGGACGCGAAACCGCCCTCCTCGTGCAGGCCCGGCACCAGCGAACCGCCCTGCCACCCGCCGGTGTACTGGCCGCGGGCCGTGGTCTGGTCTAACGGGCCGACCGGCTTGGTCGCCGACAGCACCTTGATCTTCTCCGCGCGCAGGTCCTGCGGGGAGAACGAGACCGGCTCCTCCATCGCGGTGAACGCCAGCAGCTGCAGCAGGTGGTTCTGGATCACGTCGCGGGCCGCGCCGATGCCGTCGTAGTAGCCGGCCCGCCCGCCCAGGCCGATGTCCTCGGCCATGGTGATCTGCACGTGGTCCACGTAGTGCGCGTTCCAGATTGGCTCGAACAGCTGGTTCGCGAAGCGCAGCGCCAGGATGTTCTGCACCGTCTCCTTGCCGAGGTAATGGTCGATGCGGAACACCGACTCCTCGGGGAACACCTCGTTGACGATGCCGTTGAGCTGCCGCGCACTCTCCAGGTCGTGGCCGAACGGCTTCTCGATGACCACCCGCCGCCAGCTGTCGCCGGACTGGTCGGTCAACCCCGAGCGGGACAGCTGCTTGAGCACCGTCGGGAACGCCGAGGGCGGCACCGACAGGTAGAAGGCGTGGTTGCCGCCGGTGCCGCGTTCGGCGTCGAGCTGCTTGACCGTCTCGGCGAGCTGGTCGAAGGCGCCGTCGTCGTCGAACGAGCCCGGCACGAACCGGATGCCCTCAGCCAGCCGGTCCCAGACGTTCTGGTGGAACGGGGTCCGCGCGTGCTCCCGTACCGCGTCGTAGACGACCTGGCCGAAGTCCTGGTCGGCCCAGTCGCGGCGGGCGAAGCCGGTCAGCGCGAAGCCCGGCGGCAGCAGGCTCCGGTTGGCCAGGTCGTAGATCGCCGGCATCAGCTTCTTGCGGGACAGGTCACCGGTCACGCCGAAGATCGTCAAGCCGCAGGGGCCGGCGATTCGCGGCAGCCGCTTGTCCCGCGGATCGCGCAGCGGGTTGTGCCATTGTTCGCTTCGAGTCACGCCTGGTCCTCCAAGGAGCGCAGGTCCTGCACGGCCTTGACCAGCTCGACGAGCCCGGCCGCCCGGTCGGTGAGGTGCAGTCGTAGCACCGGCCGGTTGCGGTCGGCGAGCACCTGGCCGTCGCCGAGCGCCTGGGCGCGCTGCAGCCCGGCCAGCGTGTACGGCCGGTCCGGGACCTCCAGATCCTCTTCGGCCGCGCCGGTGATCTGCAGGAACACGCCGTTCTGGTGGCCGCCCTTGTGGTACTGGCCGGTGGAGTGCAGGAACCTCGGTCCCCAGCCGAAGGTCGTCTGCAGCCCGGTGCGGCGCGCCAGCTCGGGCCGCAGCACCGCGGTCGAGGCGTCGTCGAGGCGGTCCAGGTACGCCTGGACGGCGAGGTAACCGCCCTTCGGCGCGGTGGCCAGGAAGGCCCGCAGCGCCTCGGTCACGTTGCCGACGCCTGCGGTCAGCCAGTCGCCGGAAGGGTGCACCTCGATCGCGCCGTCGACCAGCGCCGGGGTCGCGGCCGGGCCGCCGGCCGGGCCGTCCAGCAGCGCCCGCGCGGCCTTCTTCGCGGCCTCCACGTCCGGCTGGTCGAAGGGGTTGATGCCCAGCAGCCGACCGGCCACCGCGGTGGCGAATTCCCACAGCAGGAACATGCCGCCCAGCGGGCCGGCGGTGCTGATCTGCGCGCCGTCGACGGCCGGCCCGACGGCCACGGTCGTCGCGTCGGCACCGGCGTCGGCGAAGCCGGGGGCGTCAATGTTCTCGACGACGACGGGCAGCAGGCCGGTGCCGTTCTTACCGGTGGACTCGGCGATCAGCTGCTCGACCCAGTCGCCGAAGCCCGCGATGCCCGAGCCGGTGTCGGCGAAGACGACCTTCTCGGACCCCTTGGCATGCGCCGCGCCCAGCGCCGCGCCCAGCCGCAACGCCGGGTTGCCGGTGTCATCGGCGCTCAGCCGCCGGAACGCGGCAGCGGCGTCGTCCAGCAGCGCAGCGACGTCGGCACCGGCCAGCCCGGCGGGCACCAGCCCGAAGGCGGTCAGCGCCGAGTAGCGGCCGCCCACGTGCGGGTCGGCGGTGAAGACCTTGCGGTAGCCCGCCTCGCGAGCCGCCGACTCCGTCGGCGAACCGGGGTCGGTGACCACGATGATGCGGGTCACAGGATCGATTCCGTCTTGCGTGAAAGCCCGCTCGAAGATCCCGCGATGGCTGTCGGTCTCGACGGTGGTCCCGGACTTCGAGGAGATGACCAGCACGGTGCGGTCGAGGTCACCGGCCAGCGCGTCCGCGACCTGCCCGGGGTCGGTGGTGTCCAGCACGACCAGCGGCACGCCGGCGGTCGCGGTGATCACCTCCGGAGCCAGCGACGAGCCACCCATCCCGGCCAGCACGATGCGGTCCAGGCCCTCGGCGTGCAGTTCGGCGCGCAGCGCGTCGATCTCGGCGAGCAGGGGACGCGAGCTCTCGTGCAGCGTCGTCCAGGACAGCCGGATGGATGCCTCGCTCTCGGCGTCCGGACCCCACAGCGTGGCGTCCTGGGCGGCGAGCTTGCCGGCAACCTCATCGGCGGCCAGGCGCTCGACCAGCGGTCGGGCCTCGGCCGCTAGCGCAACATCGGGAATGTCGACGGAGGTTTCGGTTCCCATGTAGTTCCTTCAGCGCTCGATCCAGTTGGGCTCGAACCCTAGTTCGATCCGGGGAATCCTGGGTTCGATCTTGGAAGCCAACTTCGTGCGACCACAGTGTCGCCGATCCAGGCCGGTGCGGCAGGTGCGCACCGGCCCGGATTTCCCGGAGACTTCGGCAGTTGTTTACTTCGACTGGTCCAGTTGCCGGCCCACGGTCTCCAGCAGTTCGGTCCAGGACTTCTCGAACTTCTCGACGCCCTCGTTCTCCAGCACCGCGAACACGTCGTCGAGGTCGATGCCGATCTTGGCGAGGTCGTCGAAGACCTGCTGCGAGGCGGCGGCCGTGCCGGTGACCGTGTCGCCGCGCACGTCGGCGTGGTCCGCGGTGGCCCTCAGGGTCGCCTCCGGCATGGTGTTCACCGTGTTCGGCGCGACCAGCTCGTCCACGTAGCGCGTGTCGGAGTAGGCCGGGTCCTTCACACCGGTGGACGCCCACAGCGGACGCTGCGCCTTCGCGCCCGCGGCCGCCAGCGCCTTCCAGCGCTCGGTGCCGAAGACCTCCTCGTAGGCCGCGTAGGCCAGCCGCGCGTTGGCGATCGCCGCCTTGCCGCGCAGCTCCTCACCACCGGCGAACTTCTCCAGCCGCTTGTCGATCTCGGTGTCCACCCGGGACACGAAGAACGACGCGACCGAGGAGATCTGGGCGACGTCGTGACCGCCTGCCTTGGCCTGCTCCAGGCCGGCCAGGAAGGCGTCCATCACGTCGCGGTAGCGCTGCACCGAGAAGATCAGCGTGACGTTGACGCTGATGCCCTCGGCGAGCACGCGGGTGATCGCGGGCAGGCCCTCCACGGTGGCCGGGATCTTGACCATCAGGTTCGGCCGGTCCACGGCCTTCCACAGGTCCACGGCCTCGGCCACGGTGCGGTCGGTGTCGTGCGCCAGCCGCGGGTCGACCTCCAGCGAGACCCGGCCGTCGACGCCGCCGGTCGACTCGTAGACGTTGCGGAAGATGTCCGCCGCGTCCCGGACGTCGGCGGTGGTCAGCTCGCGCACCGTGTCGTCGACGCTCGCGCCGCGGGCCGCCAGCTCGCGCACCTTCTCGGTGTAGTCGGCGGCGTTGGACAGCGCGTTGGCGAAGATCGTCGGGTTGCTCGTGACGCCGACGACCGCCTGGTCGGTGATCAGCTCGGCGAGGTTGCCCGAGGAGATCCGCTGCCGGGACAGATCGTCCAGCCAGATCGAAACCCCGGCCTCGCTGAGCGCCTTGAGGTTCGGGTTGGTGGTCAAAGGAATTCCTCCGCTCACGCCTGCTGGGCGTTGCTCAGAGCCTTCAGGTAATCGTGATCTTGTTTTGAAGCGGCGTCAGCCGCTTAGCCCACGCTCGCAGGACGACCACCCGCGGGTTCTCAGACGCTTCCTGGCGAGGACAGCCCCTCCGCCGCGTATCGGACCATACATAAGGAGGGGCTCCCACAGTCCAGGGAGCGTCTGAGGTTCCGCTGGGTGACCACCTACGCAAAACTAGTTTGTCAAGCCTTTTCCAGGCTGCGTCGGGCCGCCGCGACAACCGCGTCGACGGTGATGCCGAACTCGTTGTAAAGGGTCTTGTAGTCGGCCGAGGCGCCGAAGTGCTCGATGGACACCGACTCGCCGGCGTCCTTGACGAACCGGTACCACGGCATGGCGATGCCGGCCTCCACCGAGACGCGGGCCTTGACCGCGCCCGGCAGCACCGACTCGCGGTAGGCCTCGTCCTGGGCGTCGAACCACTCGACGCACGGCATCGACACCACGCGGGTGGCAACGCCGTCGGCCTCCAGGATCTTCCTGGCCTCGACGGCCAGCTGGACCTCGGAACCGGTGCCGATCAGCACGAGCTCGGGCTTGCCGTTGCCGGCCTCGGCCAGCACGTAGCCGCCCTTGGCGACGCCGTCGGCGTCCACGCCCTCCAGCGTCGGCACGCCCTGGCGGGTCAGCGCCAGGCCGGCGGGGCCGCTCGGGTCCTCCAGGATCGCCTTCCACGAGGCCGCGGTCTCGTTGGCGTCGGCCGGGCGGACCAGCGAGAAGCCGGGGATCGCGCGCAGCGAGGCGACGTGCTCGACCGGCTGGTGCGTCGGGCCGTCCTCGCCCAGGCCGATCGAGTCGTGCGTCCACACGAAGATGACCGGGGTCTTCATCAGCGCGGCCAGCCGGACGGCCGGGCGCATGTAGTCGCTGAACACCAGGAAGGTGCCGCCGTAGGGGCGGGTTCCGCCGTGCAGCGCGATGCCGTTGAGGATCGCGCCCATCGCGTGCTCGCGGATGCCGAAGTGCAGCGTCCGGCCGTACGGGTTGGCGTTCCAGGTGCTGGTGGAGATCGACTCCGGGCCGAACGAGTCGGCGCCCTTCATCGTGGTGTTGTTGCTCTCCGCCAGGTCGGCCGAACCGCCCCACAGCTCGGGCAGCACGTCGGCCAGCGCGCCCAGGACCTCACCGGAGGCCTTGCGGGTGGCGACGCCCTTGCCGTCGGCCTCCCAGGTCGGCAGCTTCTCCTGCCAGCCGGTGGGCAGCTCGCGGGTGGTCAGCCGGTCCAGCAGCGCTTTGCGCTCCGGGTTGGCCGCCGCCCACTCGTCGAAGGCGACCTGCCACTGGGCGCGCGCGGCCTTGCCCCGGGCGCCGGCCTCGCGGGCGTGGGCCAGCACGTCGGCGTCCACCTGGAAGGACTGCTCCGGGTCGAAGCCCAGCGCCTGCTTGACCCCGGCGACCTCGTCGGCACCCAGCGCGGCGCCGTGCGCCTTGCCGGTGTTCATCTTGGTCGGGGCCGGGTAGCCGATCACCGTGCGCAGCACGATCAGCGTCGGGCGGGTGGTCTCGGCCTTGGCCGACTCGATGGCCTCCAGCAGGCCCTTGACGTCCTCGCCGCCGTGCACCACGAGGACCTGCCAGCCGTAGGACTCGTACCGCTTGGCGGTGTCCTCGGACAGCGCGATGCGGGTGTCGTCCTCGATGGAGATCTCGTTCGCGTCATAGATCACCGTCAGGTTGCCCAGCTGCTGGGTCCCGGCCAGCGACGACGCCTCGGAGGTGATGCCCTCCTCGATGTCGCCGTCGGAGGCGATCACGTAGATGTGGTGGTCGAACGGGCTCTCACCCGCGGCGGCCGCCGGGTCGTACAGGCCGCGCTCGCGGCGGGCGGCCATCGCCATCCCGACCGCGGTGGCCAGGCCCTGGCCCAGCGGGCCGGTGGTGGTCTCCACGCCGTCGGTGTGCCCGTACTCGGGGTGACCCGGCGTCTTCGAGCCCCACTTGCGCAGCGACTTCAGATCGTCGATCTCCAGGCCGTAGCCGGCCAGGAACAACTGCACATACAACGTCAGGCTCGAATGCCCGGCCGACAGCACGAACCGGTCGCGGCCGATCCACTCCGGGTCGCTGGGGTCGTGCCGCATCACGCGCTGGAACAACGCATACGCGGCCGGGGCCAGGCTCATCGCGGTGCCCGGGTGGCCGCTACCGCAGTTCTCCACCGCATCGGCGGCCAGCACGCGGGCGGTGTCCACCGCGCGCTGGTCCAGTTCGGTCCAGCCTTCGGGCAGGTGCTTGGTGGTCAAACGGGCAAGGTCGTCGGTGACGGACACGGACGCAGCTCCAAGTTTCCTTCGGCGGTTTTCCCTACAACGCGGTGAATGCGGTCGCTGCTGGACCGATTCGAACCGCGGTTATCCCTCGTCCGACGGGCAGCCTAGTCGTGTCCGATCAGCCACGTGCCGACCCGTCTGCATTGGTGTTCCCCGCCGATCGGAAGCCGGGAGCGGCGGCGCCCGACACTGCGCCTGGAAAACCACGGTTGCCCCATCCGGGTGACACCGGAGGCTCGGCTACTGCCTGCCGGTGCCCTGCGATTTCGCGTTGCAGGGTGGCCCGTTCGGCGATCGTGGCGGGAACCCGGCCAGGATAGCGGCGAAGGGGCGTGACCAGGGTCACCAGCCCCGGCGCGGGGCCCCGGCGACGACCCGCGCGAGGCCGCGTTCAGTAGCGCGCCTACTATTCATGTTCGGTCCAATTCGGCGCGGTCCGGGTTGTGCCAGGTCGTCCGAAACGCCTTAGGAGTGCCATGCCGCCGGTGAGCGCAGCGTCGTGACCACCGTCGTCGACGCCCCCCGGACACGGCACGCTCGGCGGCCCGCTGAGCTGCTGAAAGCCTATGCGGGGCTGATCAAACCGCGAGTCATCGAGCTGCTGCTGGTGACCACCATCCCGGCGATGCTGCTGGCCGCGCGGGGCATCCCGTCGCCGTGGCTGGTGCTCGCCACGCTGATCGGCGGCACCATGGCGGCGGGCAGCGCGAACGCGCTGAACTGCGTCGCCGACGCCGATATCGACCAGGTGATGAAACGCACCCGGGCCCGCCCGCTGGTGCGGCACACGGTGACCACCCGGCACGCCCTGGTCTTCGGCATCGTGCTCGGCGCCGGGTCCTTCGGCTGGCTGTGGGCGACGGCGAACCTGCTGGCCGCGTCGCTGGCCGTCGGCACGATCCTGTTCTACGTCTTCGTCTACACGCTGGTGCTCAAGCGGCGCACCGCGCAGAACATCGTCTGGGGCGGCGCCGCGGGCTGCATGCCGGTGGTGATCGGCTGGGCCGGGGTGACTGGCCGGGTGGACTGGCCGGCGCTGGTGATGTTCGGCGTGATCTTCTTCTGGACGCCGCCGCACACCTGGTCGCTGGCGATGAAGTACAAGGACGACTACGAGCGCGCCGGCGTCCCGATGCTGCCGGTGGTGGCGCAGCCGACGTACGTGTCGCGACAGATCGTGGTGTTTACCTGGCTGATGGTGGCGTGGACGCTGCTACTGGTCCCGGCGACCGGCTGGCTCTATGCGGCGTTCGCGGTCCTCGCCGGGGCGTGGTTCCTGTTCCTCGCGCACCGGCTGCACGCCGCTACCAAGCGCGGCGAGAAGACCCAGCCGATGAAGCTGTTCCACATGTCCAACACGTACTTGATGATCGTGTGCGTGGCCCTCGCCGTGGACTCCGCGCTGAGCCTGCCCGTCCTGGGCTGGCCCTCCTGAGTTTTGATCTTTGTCTTTTGAAGCGGCGAAGCCGTTTAGCCCACCCTCGAAACTCGCACCGCCGCGGGTTCTCAGACGTCGCCTGGCGAGGACAGCCCGATGCCGCGTATTGGTCATACGTAAGTCGGGGATCCCGGAGTCCAGGCGGCGTCTGAGGTTCCGCTACTTGCACCGCTACGCAAAACAGCCCGGAAAACGAAAAATCACGGCAGGAGCAGGAGCTTTCCGGTGGTGCGGCGGCCTTCCAGGTCCTCGTGCGCGCGGCGGGCGTCCGGCAGCGGGTAGGTGCCGCCGATGCGGATCTTGAGGGTGCCGCTGGCGATCCAGCCGAACAGCTCGTTGGCCCGCGAGTCAAGCTCGTCGCGGGTCAGGATGTGGTGCGCGAGGCTCGGGCGGGTCAGGAACACCGATCCCGCCGCGTTCAGCCGCTGCGGGTCGACTGGCGGCACCGGGCCGCTGGACGCGCCGAACAGCGCGAGCATGCCGCGTGGCCGCAGGCTTGCCAGGCTCGCGTCGAAGGTGGTCTTGCCGACGCCGTCGTAGACCACGTCCACGCCGCGCCCGTCGGTGAGGTCCTTGACCTCCTCGGCCACGTCCGCCTCGGTGTAGCGGATGATCTCGTCGGCGCCCGCCTCCCGTGCCAGCTCCGCCTTCTCCGGCGTGGACACGGTGCCGATCACGTTCGCGCCGCGCGACTTGACCAGCTGGGTCAGCAGCAGGCCCATGCCGCCGGCTGCGGCGTGCACCAGGGCGGTCTCGCCGGTGCGCACCGGGTAGGTGGAGGTGATCAGGTAGTGCGCGGTCAGTCCCTGCAGGAGCGCGGCCGCCGCCGTCTGGTCGTCCACCCCGTCCGGAACCCGCACCGCCTTGTCGGCGGGCACCAGCGCCCGCTCGGCGTAGCTGCCCGGGACCATCGCCCAGGCGATGCGGTCGCCGACGTCGAAGCCGGTCACGTCGGGGCCGACCGCGACGACCTTGCCCGCACCCTCCGAGCCGGGCGTGAACGGCAGCTTCATCGAGTAGATCCCGCTGCGCTGGTAGGTGTCGATGAAGTTGACCCCGGCCGCGGCGACCTCGATCAGCAACTGGCCGGGCCCCGGGTCGGGCAGTTCGGCTTCGCTGTACTCCAGGACCTCGGGTCCGCCGTTCGCCGCCACGCGAATCGCGCGCATGCTCTCTCCTCCGCCTGTCGTCGTTCGACGGGTGCAACTCCGCACCTCGCTCCGATCTTCCCGCTTAGAAGCTGTTTCCAGGCTCATTTTGCGTGGCGGTGCGGGTGGCGGAACCTCAGACGCCGTCTGGTCTGCGGGATCCCCGATTTGTGTATGTCCAATACGCGGCTTCGGGGCTGTCCTCGCCAGACGACGTCTGAGAACCCGCGGCGGTGCGAGTTGCGTAGGCGGGCTAAGCGGCTTCGCCGCTTCAACGGCAAGGACCGAACCCGCCTCCACAACAGGCTTTATAGCACCCGACAGCCGAAATGATGCCCGTCGCACGACGCACCGCCCGCTGGTCGCGCGGGTGCCGTGCGCAACGAACCTGTCGCCCGGTGGTGAATCGTGTTTAGGATTCCAGGCATGACGGCTGCCGAGAAGGACACCGAACAGGCCACCGCACCTTCGCCGAAGGCGATCGCCGTGGCGACGGCGTTCGTCGCCGCGCACGGCGGGTCCGCGCGGGCGGTGGTGGAGAACCTGGGGCGGACGGGTGCCCGGATCGTGCTGATCGGTGAGGACGGCCTGATGGGCGACGTGATGGTGCCCGACGTGGCCGCGGGGGAGGCCCTCGTCGAGGCCGTCGACGGGCTGTCGTCGCACGAATGGGACGGCGAGACGGTCGCGGCGCTGAAGATCGGGCCCGCGCACCGGCGGAAGATGGCCGGTCCCCGGGCGCGGTGACGCCGCGCGTCTCGCGCTGGATGTCCGACACGCCGTTGATCGCTGCTTGGTCGAATCCTTCGCTGTGGTTTATGTTTTCAGCGGAGACTAAACTCGATCACTTGGAGTCGTCGTGTCCGACTACTTGCAGCGCACCGACCGGCCCGCCATGTCGGAGTGGATCGAGCAGATGGCGGCGCACTTCGAGGCCAGCGAGGGCATGCCGCTGATCGCCGGCCGGATCCTGGCGTTCCTGCTGGTCTGCGACCCGCCGGAGCGCACCGCCGCGGAGCTGTCCCACGCGCTGGCCGCGAGCACCGGATCGATCAGCACCAACGTGCGGCTGCTGATGCGGCTCGGGGTGATCTCCAAGACGACCCGGCAGGGCCGCGAGGCGGCGCTGTACCAGGTGGAGGAGGACCGCTGGCCGGCGCTCGTGCGCCAGCGCATGGAGCGGGTCACCGCGCTGGAAGAGCTCACCGCGCAGGGCCTGCGGATGTTCAGCGGCCAGGGCGAACGGGCCCGCCGCCTGCGTACGGTCAACGAGTTCTACCAGTGGCTGTCCGGCGAGATGCCGGAGCTGTGGCGCCGCTGGGAACGCGAAGGCAAACCCAAGCTGCGCTTCTGACCGGCACTGCGCCGGGGGATGCCCGGCATCGGTCGATCGGTTTGATGCCGGTTCGAGCGAGCCGGAGCGGGTGGCGGGCATCCTCGGCTGAGTCCGGCCGGTTAGGCGGCGACGGATTCCTTGGCGGTGGCCTCGGGCGTCGGCTCCGGCAGCGGGCCGCGGTAGCGGGATTCGCACCAGAGCATCGCGGTGGCGATGATCACCAGCGTTGCCGCCAGCACATGCAGAACCACCATCGCCTCGGGAACGCCGAGGTAGTACTGCACGGAGCCGATCCCGCCCTGCACCAGCACGAGCACGCACGCCGCGCCGTAGTTCTTCAGCAGCGCTCTGGTCGGGCGGGCGCTGCGCAGCCACACGCCGAACACCGCGAGCAGCAGCACGTACGCCATCACCAGCAGGCCGTGGGTCTGCACCATCGTCGGCACCGGGAGGTTCAGCCGCGGGGTGTCCGGGTCGCCGGCGTGCGGCCCGGAACCGGTGACCAGGGTGCCGAGGACCAGCACGGCCGCAGTGACCACGACCAGGGCGGCCAGCAGCTTGCGCATCGGCGGCGGCACCACGCCGACCGGCTCGCGGTCGCCCTCGGTGGTCGCCTTGACCAGGATCGTGGCCAGCCAGATGAGCACCGCCGAGGCCATGAAGTGCATCGACACGCTCCACCAGGCCAGGTTGACGCGCACCGTCATGCCGCCGATGATCGCCTGCGCGAGCACGCCCAGCGGCATGATCAGCGCCAGCCGGACCAGCCGCTTCCGGTAGGGCAGGCACCGCCACGCGGCCAGGAGGCAGGCCAGCGCGATGAACCCGATCACGCCGGTCAGCAGCCGGTTGCCGAACTCGATTACCTGGTGGAGGGTCGCGACCTCGGGGTGCTCGACGGGCACCATGCTGCCCGGGAAGCACTGCGGCCAGGTGGGGCAGCCGAGCCCGGAACCGGTCACCCGGACGATCACGCCGGTCACCGAGATCAGCGCCTGCGTCACCAGCACCGCGATGGCCAGACCGCGCACAACGCGCGGCGACGGGCGGGAGATCCGGGAAGTCATCGAGGCCGTGGGCACGCACTCGATGGTAGGACGCCGCCGAAAACCGCCCACCCGCAGGGCAGTCCCGGATCAGGTCAGGCGGGTGGTCCGGATCAGGTCAGACAGGTGGTCCGGATCAGGTCAGGCGGGTGGTCCGGATCGCCACCGCGCCGCACACCGAGCCCCACGCCACCAGCACCGCGACCGGCTGCACGCCGGGCAGGGCGCCGTTGACCAGCACCGCGTCCAAGGCCTCCGCGAGGGCACCGGATGGCAGGAAGCCGGCGACCGCACCGACCGGGCCGGGCAGCTCGCTCGCGGGCAGCGCCAACCCACCGGCGAGCAGCAGCACGAACCAGATCGCGTTGGCCAGCGCGAGCACGATCTCGGCCCGCAACGAGCCGCCGGCCAGCACCCCGGCCGCGCCGAAGGCGAGCGTGCCCAGCACCAGCAGCGGGATGGCGGGCAGCAGCCCGGCGAGCGCGGGTGACCAGCCCAGCAGCGCCGCGGCGACGCCCAGCACGACCGCCTGCAGCGCGACGACCAGCAGCGTCGCCAGTACGCGGCCGGATACCAGCGTCCAGCGCGGCAGCGCCGTCGCGGACAGCCGCTTGAGCACGCCGTAGCGGCGGTCGAAGCCGAGCGCGATGGCCTGCCCGGTGAACGCCGTGGACATCACCGCCAACGCCAGGATCCGCGGCATCACCGAGTTCACCCGCGGCTCCGGCAGGGTGCCGATGTGCAGCGTGCTCAGCCCGATCAGCAGCGCCAGCGGGATGATCAGCGTCAGCAGCGCCTGCTCGCCGTGCCGGATGATCAGCAGCGCCTCGACCCTGGTCTGCGCGGCCAGCATCCGGCCCGCGCTGCCGCGGCCGGGCTTCGGCGCGAACGTGCCGGGCGGGAACTGGGCGCCGAGCTGGGCGGGAGCGTTGGTCTCGGCGTTCACGATCGCAGCTCCCGTCCGGTCAATTCGAGGAACACGTCCTCCAGGCTGCGGCGGCTGACGCGGAGTTCCTGCGCGAGCACGCCGTGCTGCGCGCACCAGGCGGTCACGGTCGACACCACCTGCGGGTCGACCACGCCGCGCACCACGTAGTCGCCGGGGCGCAGCTCGGTGGCCTCGCAGCCCTCCGGCAGCGCGGCCAGCAGCAGCTTCAGGTCCAGCCCGGGCTGGGAGCGGAACCGGAGTTCCTGCCTGCCGTCCTCGGGTTCGGTGAGCTCCGCGGTGGTGCCGTCGGCGACCGCGCGGCCGTGGTCGACGATCACCACCCGGTCGGCCAGCGCCTCGGCCTCGTCCATCAGGTGGGTCGTCAGCAGCACGCTCACCCCGTCGCGGCGGAGTGCGCCGACCAGGTCCCAGACCAGTCGCCGTGCCTGCGGGTCCAGCCCCGCGGTGGGCTCGTCGAGGAACACCAGCTCGGGGCGGCCGACCAGGGCGCAGGCCAGCGACAGGCGCTGCTGCTGGCCGCCGGAGAGCCGCTTGTAGGGGGTGCGGCGGGCGCCGTCCAGGCCGAGCACGTCCAGCAGCCACGCCGGGTCCAGTGGGTCGGCGGCGCAGGAGGCGATCAGGTTCAGCATCTCGTCGGCGCGCACGCCCGGGTAGGCGCCGCCGCCCTGCGGCATGACGCCGATCCGCGGCCGCAACGCCTCGGACTGCGTGCGCGGGTCCAGCCCGAGCACGCGCACTTCGCCGTCGTCCGGGCGTTGGAAGCCCTCGCAGATCTCGACGGTGGTGGTCTTGCCCGCGCCGTTGGGCCCGAGCAGCGCCAGGACGCTGCCGCGCGGCAGGCACAGGTCGAGTCCGGCAACGGCGACGGTGTCGCCGAAGCGCTTTTTCAGCCCCCGCAACAGGACGGCCGGGCTGTCGGCGTTGCTCACGACATCCAAGCCTATTGCTTGACCGGCCGGACACCGCCGCGGGTCGGCAGCAGGCCCGGGACCTTGCCGCGCACCAGCCAGAGCGTGATCGCGAAGGCGATCGCGGCAGCGATCACCGCGAACGGGATCTGGTAGGCGCGCAGCACGAAACCCGCCCCGGTCGGCGGCACCAGCAGCGACACCGCGGCGCAGATCGCGGTCGCGGTGATGCGGAACCGGTTGCTGTTGGTGGACAGCGCCAGCGGCACCACCGACCACAGCAGGTACCAGGGCCACAGCACCGGCACGGCCAGCGCGAGCGTGAGGAACGTGATGCCCATCGCGGCCAGCGGTTCGATGCGGCCGCGGAAGGACAGCCACAGCATCCGCAGGCACATCGCGGCGACGATCAGGTATCCGATGATCTTGGTGATGACCAGCATCGCGTCGGTCTGGTTGCCCAGCCCCAGCAGGGTGCTCAGGCCGCCGCCGGTCATGCCGAACGCGGTCAGCGGCGCCATGAACGTCTTGACCCGGTTGGGCACGTCGAAGGTGTCGATCCAGCCGAGCCCCCAGCCGCTGGCCACCGTGATGACCGTCATGGTGGCCAGGAACACCGCCGCCAGCAGCGCCGCGAACCGCACCAGGTCGCGGAACCGGCCGCCGCGCCGCAGCACCAGGTAGATCCCGAAGAAGCCGAGCGCGATCCAGCCGGGCGGCTTGATCGCCCCGGCGATGGTCAGCAGCACGCCGGCGGCGATGGTGCCCGGCACGGTCTGGTAGCGCAGCCCCAGTTCGATGGCGGCCAGCATGATGCCGACCATCAGCGCCTCGTTGTGCATGCCGCTGACCACGTGGAACAGCACGATCGGGTTGGCCGCACCGAGCCACAGCGCTGCTGCCGGGTGCACCCCGCAGCGGCGCGCCAGCCGGGGGATCGCCCAGATCGCCAGGGCCAGCCCGCACAGCATCACCGCGCGCCACACCAGCACCCCGAACACCACGTTGTCGCCGACGATCCGGGAGATCACCTGGCCGAACATCAGGAACAGCGGCCCGTACGGCGACGGGGTGTCGCGCCAGATGTTGGGCACGTTGGCGGTGAACGGGTGGTCGACGCCCAGCGCGGCGGCCGAGCCCAGCACATACGGGTTGAAGCCGCGGGCGGCCACCTCGCTCTGCGCGAGGTAGCTGTACATGTCGGTGCTGAACAGCGGCGGGGCCAGGGCCAGCGGCAGCGCCCACATCGCCAGCGTGCGGGCCAGCTGGGTGACCGACAGCATCCGGCCGCGGCCCGGCCAGCAGAGCTTTCCCAGCCACAGCCAGGCGATCACGATCATCAGCATGCCCAGCCAGCAGCTGGCCATCGCGACGGTCGGGATCCGGACGGGCAGACCGATCAGGCGGGCGCCGGACAGCGGGTTGTCCACCGGGGCGGCCCCGGCGCCGATCGCGCCCACCGCGAGCATCAGCGAGCCGGTGGTGCCGAACCGGCGGACGACGTCGAGCTGCCGCCGCTCGGTGCGGTCCAGGGGCTTCGGTTCCGCAGGGCCCGGGGCCGGACCTGCGGGCGCTGGGTCTTTCGATTCGACTGCCGCCACGACGACGAAGGGTAATCGCGTGAGTCAGCTCACGCGGCCGCCCCGCGCTCTGGTGCCCCGAGACGAAATAGGTAACATTAGTGTTGTGAAAAACGTCGGGACGCATCCGCCTGCCCCAGAGATGGGCACCGTGGCCGGCACCGAGGGCCACGCGGCCCAGCACGGTGCTGCCTCGCACGGCGACGGACGCACCCGGCACACGGTTGCGCGGTTGCTGCTGGAACGGGGGCCGATCACCGCTGCGGCGGTGGCCGACGAACTCGGGCTGAGCCCCACCGCGGTGCGCCGGCACCTCGACGTGCTGGTCGCCGAGGGCGAGGCCTACACCCGGGAAGCCTCCCCGCGGGGCCGTCGCGGTCGTGGCCGACCCGCGAAGCTGTTCCTGCTCACCGAGGTGGGCCGGGCGCGGTTCGGACACGCCTACGACGACCTGGCGGTGGCGGCGCTGCGGTTCATCGCCGAGCACGAAGGGGAGCAAGCGGTCCGCGAGTTCGCCGATCGGCGGATCGCCGCACTGGTGGCCAACCACCGGGAGGTGCTGGCGGCCGCGACCGACCCGGCGAAGCGCGCGGAGGTTCTCGCCGACGCGCTCACCAGGGAGGGCTACGCTGCCTCGACGCGAAGCGTCGGCAGCGGCGAGCAGCTCTGCCAACACCACTGCCCGGTGGCGCACGTCGCTGCGGACTTCCCGCAGTTGTGCGAGGCCGAGACGGCGGCGTTCGCCGAAGTCCTCGGCACCCATGTGCAGCGGCTGGCCACCATCGCGAATGGTGACGCGGCCTGCACCACGCACGTACCAACCGCGCGGTTCGCGGATCCGGGTGGCGACACCTCGGACACCGTCTAGACCTCTGCCGACCCGGTCCCGAAGGGCCGGCAGAACACCGCCCCGATTCCTGATGGAGGGGAGTCCGTATGACTGCCGCTGCGGAGCAGCGCACACCCACCACGGCGTCCACCGGCAACGGCCAGCTCAGCCAGGACGAAATCCTGGCCAGCGTGGGCGGCTACGAGTACGGCTGGGCCGACTCCGACGCCGCGGGCGCCAGTGCACGTCGTGGCCTCAACGAGGACGTCGTCCGCGACATCTCGGGCAAGAAGGACGAGCCCGAGTGGATGCTGGAGACCCGGCTGAAGGCGCTGCGGCTGTTCGACCGGAAGCCGATGCCGAACTGGGGCGCCGACCTGTCGGGGATCGACTTCGACAACATCAAGTACTTCGTCCGCTCCACCGAGCAGCAGGCCCAGACCTGGGAAGACCTGCCCGAGGACATCAAGAACACCTACGACAAGCTGGGCATCCCGGAGGCCGAGAAGCAGCGCCTCGTCGCGGGTGTGGCCGCCCAGTACGAGTCCGAGGTCGTCTACCACAAGATCCGCGAGGACCTTGAGGAGCAGGGCGTCATCTTCCTGGACACCGACACCGGCCTCAAGGAACACCCGGAGCTGTTCAAGGAGTACTTCGGTTCGGTCATCCCGGCCGGCGACAACAAGTTCTCCGCGCTGAACACCTCGGTGTGGTCGGGCGGCTCGTTCATCTACGTGCCGCCGGGCGTGCACGTGGACATCCCGCTGCAGGCCTATTTCCGGATCAACACCGAGAACATGGGCCAGTTCGAGCGGACCCTGATCATCGTCGACGAGGGTGCCTATGTGCACTACGTCGAGGGGTGCACGGCGCCGATCTACTCCAGCGACTCGCTGCACTCCGCGGTCGTGGAGATCATCGTCAAGAAGGGCGGCCGCTGCCGCTACACGACGATCCAGAACTGGTCGACCAACGTCTACAACCTGGTCACCAAGCGTGCCAAGGCTGAAGAGGGCGCCACCATGGAGTGGGTCGACGGCAACCTCGGCTCCAAGGTGACCATGAAGTACCCGTCGGTGTTCCTGATGGGTGAGCACGCCAAGGGCGAGGTGCTCTCGGTGGCGTTCGCCGGCGAGGGACAGCACCAGGACGCGGGCGCGAAGATGGAGCACCTGGCGCCGCACACCTCCTCGACGATCGTGTCCAAGTCGATCGCCCGGGGCGGCGGCCGCACCTCCTACCGCGGCCTGGTCAAGGTCGCGAAGCGGGCGCACCACTCGTCGTCCAACGTCAAGTGCGACGCGCTGTTGGTGGACACCATCAGCCGCTCCGACACCTACCCGTACGTGGACGTCCGCGTCGACGACGTGTCGATGGGCCACGAGGCGACCGTGTCCAAGGTCAGCGACGACCAGCTGTTCTACCTGATGCAGCGGGGCCTGACCGAGGACGAGGCGATGGCGATGATCGTGCGCGGCTTCGTCGAGCCGATCGCCCGCGAGCTGCCGATGGAATACGCGCTGGAACTGAACCGCCTGATCGAGCTGCAGATGGAAGGGGCCGTCGGCTGAGATGAGCACCACCAAGACGGACTCGCAGCCCTTGGCTGCCCAAAACGGCCTCGCCGAGCACTCGCACGGGGGCGGCACGGGCATCCCGCAGTCCTCCCGTGGGGCGCGCTTCACGTCCTACGACGTCGAGGCCTTCGAGGTGCCCGGCGGCCGCGAGGAGGACTGGCGCTTCACGCCGATGAAGCGGCTCAAGGGCCTGCACGACGGCACCGCCACCGCCACCGGCAACATCAAGGTCGAGGTCACCGGCGACGGCGCGACCGTGGAGACCGTGGGCCGCGACGACGCGCGGATCGGCAACGGGGGCATCCCGTCCGACCGCGTCGCCGCGCAGGCCTGGAGCTCCTTCACCGAGGCCACCGTCGTCACGGTCCCGAAGGACACCAAGCCCGAGGCCCCGATCACCATCACGGTGCACGGCCCGGGTGAGGGCCAGGTGGCCTTCGGGCACCTGCAGGTCCGCGCCGAGCAGTTCGCCGAGGCCGTCGTGGTGATCGACTACCGCGGTTCCGGCACGCTGGGCGACAACGTCGAGTTCGTCGCCGGCGACGGCGCGCAGCTGCGCGTCGTGTCCGTGCACGACTGGGCCGACGACGCCACCCAGGTCAGCTCCGAGCACGCCCACCTGGGCCGCGACGCGGTGTTCCGGCACCTCGCCGTCACCCTCGGCGGCGACCTGGTGCGGGTCAACACCACCATCACCTACGGCGACAAGGGCGGCGACGCCGAGCTGCTCGGTCTGTACTTCGCCGACGCCGGCCAGCACCTGGAGCACCGGATGCTGGTGGACCACGCGGTGCCGAACTGCCGCAGCAACGTGCTCTACAAGGGCGCGCTGCAGGGCAACTCTGCGCACTCGGTGTGGATCGGCGACGTGCTGATCCGGGCCGCGGCCGAGGGCACCGACACCTACGAGCTCAACCGCAACCTGGTGCTGACCGAGGGCGCGCGGGCCGACTCGGTGCCGAACCTGGAGATCGAGACCGGCGAGATCGAAGGCGCCGGGCACGCCAGCGCCACCGGCCGGTTCGACGACGAGCAGCTGTTCTACCTGCAGGCCCGGGGCATCCCGCAGGACCAGGCCCGGCGCCTGGTGGTGCGCGGATTCTTCGGTGAGCTGCTGCAGAAGATCACCGTGCCCGAGGTCCGGGAGCGGCTGGAAGCCGCGATCGAGGAAGAACTCGCCGTCGTCGGCGCCTGAATACCAGCTTTCGCACACACCAGGAGAACGAAGAAGAAATGGCCACCCTGGAGATCAAGGACCTGCACGGCTCGGTCCTCACCGAGGAAGGCGCCAAGCCGATCCTCAACGGCGTCAACCTGACCGTCGGCTCGGGCGAGATCCACGCCATCATGGGCCCCAACGGCTCCGGCAAGTCGACGCTGGCCTACGCCATCGCCGGGCACCCCAAGTACCAGATCGACTCCGGTTCGGTGCTGCTGGACGGCGAGGACGTGCTGGCGATGACCGTGGACGAGCGGGCCCGCGCCGGCCTGTTCCTCGCCATGCAGTACCCCGTCGAGGTGCCGGGCGTGTCGATGTCGAACTTCCTGCGCACCGCGGCGACCTCGGTCCGCGGCGAGGCCCCGCAGATCCGCAAGTGGGTCAAGGAAGTCAAGCAGGCCATGTCGGACCTCGACATCGACCCGTCGTTCGCCGAGCGCAGCGTCAACGAGGGCTTCTCCGGTGGTGAGAAGAAGCGGCACGAGATCCTGCAGCTGGACCTGCTGGACCCGAAGTTCGCGATCCTCGACGAGACCGACTCCGGCCTCGACGTCGACGCGCTGCGGGTGGTTTCCGAAGGCGTCAACGCCTACCACGCCAAGGGCGGCAAGGGTGTCCTGCTGATCACCCACTACACCCGGATCCTCAAGCACATCACCCCCGACTGTGTGCACGTCTTCGCCGAAGGCAAGGTCGTAGAGTCCGGCGGTGCCGAGCTCGCCGACGAGCTGGAGGAGAAGGGCTACGTGCGCTTCACCGGCAAGAAGGAGGCAGCCGTCCAGTCATGACCGTTCAGCCTCCTCGCACCGAGGGTGCGAGCACCCCGAGCACGCCCCTGGACGTGGCGGCGATCCGGGCGGACTTCCCGATCCTGGGTCGCACCATCCGCGACGGCCGCCGCTTGGTCTACCTGGACTCCGGGGCTACCTCGCAACGCCCGCGCCAGGTGCTCGACGCGGAGCGCTCCTTCCTGGAGAACTCAAACGCGGCCGTGCACCGCGGCGCGCACCAGCTCGCCGAGGAGGCCACGGACGCGTACGAGGGCGCGCGGGACCGAATCGCCCGCTTCACCGGGGTCGACGCCGACGAGGTGGTGTTCACCAAGAACGCCACCGAGGGCATCAACCTGGTTGCCTACGCCATGAGCAACGCCGCCACGTCCGGGGCGGAGGCCGGGCGCTTCCGCCTCGGGCCGGGCGACGAGGTCGTGGTGACCGAAATGGAGCACCACGCGAACCTGGTCCCGTGGCAGCAGTTGTGCGAACGCACCGGCGCCACGCTGCGCTGGTTCGGGGTCACCGACGAGGGCCGCCTCGATCTGTCCGATGTGGACGGTTTGATCACCGAGCGGGCCAAGGTGGTGGCCTTCACCCACCAGTCCAACGTGCTGGGCACGGTGAACCCGACGGAGCAGCTGGTCTCGCGGGCCCACCAGGTCGGTGCGCTGGTGGTGCTGGACGCCTGCCAGTCGGTGCCGCACGCTCCGGTGGACTTCAAGGCGCTGGGCGTGGACTTCGCGGTGTTCTCCGGGCACAAGATGCTCGGCCCCTCCGGGGTCGGCGTGCTCTACGGGCGCCGCGAACTGCTGGCCGCGATGCCGCCGTTCATCAGCGGCGGCTCGATGATCGAACTCGTGCACATGGAACGCTCCACGTTCGCCGCGCCGCCGCAGCGGTTCGAGGCGGGCGTGCCGATGACGTCGCAGGCCGTGGGCCTGGGCGCGGCCGTCGACTATCTGACGGCGATCGGCATGGACCGCGTCGCCGAGCACGAGCGGCAGCTCACCGAGCTCGCGCTGCGGGAGCTGTCGACGATCGACGGGGTGCGCATCATCGGGCCCACCAGCACCGAGCACCGCGGCGGCGCTGTGTCGTTCGTGATCGACGGCGTGCACCCGCACGACGCCGGTCAGGTGCTGGACGACCAGGGCGTCGAGGTCCGCGTCGGACACCACTGCGCATGGCCGCTGCACCGCCGGATGGGAATCCCGGCGACCGTGCGGGCGTCCTTCTACTTGTACAACGAACTGGACGAGGTCAAGGCGTTGGTGGACGCGGTGCGCGAGGCGCAGCGCTTCTTCGGGGTGGCTTGATCGGGGACTGCAGGAGAACTCTTCATGCAGCTTGAGCAGATGTACCAGGAGATCATCCTGGACCACTACCGCAAACCGCACCGCCACGGCCTGCGGGAACCCTTCGACGCCGAGTCGTTCCAGGTGAACCCCACCTGCGGCGACGAGGTCATCCTGCGGGTGCGGTTGGCGGGCACGGACACTGACGCGATCGTCGACGACGTCTCCTACGCGGGGCAGGGCTGTTCGATCAGCCAGGCCTCCGTGTCGGTTCTCACCGACCTGGTCGTCGGCAAGCCGCTGCGGGAGGCGCTGACCACCGAGGCCGCGTTCAGCGAGCTGATGCACGGCCGCGGCAAGGTCGAACCGGACGAGGACGTGCTGGAGGACGGCGTCGCGTTCGCGGGAGTGGCGAAGTACCCGATGCGCGTGAAGTGTGCGCTGCTCGGTTGGATGGCTTTCAAGGACGCGGTATCGCGCGTAGTTGTCGAGGAAGCGTCATAAGTTTCCTCGAAAATCTCTTCCGCGCTCGTGTAAGCCGAGCGGGTGCGGGCGTGCCGCAAGACACATGACACTGTCGAGGAGGCGTCATGATCGACGAAGCCCCGGTTCAGGAGACTGACGTGGCCCGCAGCGCCGAGGCGCTGCCCGAGCAAGCCGCGCCGGCCGCCGAGGTGGCGGCGCTGGAGGACGTCGAGGAAGCCCTCCGCGACGTCGTCGACCCCGAGCTGGGGATCAACGTCGTCGACCTCGGGCTGGTCTATGACATCCGGGTCGAGCAGGACAACAGCGCCACCGTGGACATGACGTTGACCTCGGCGGCTTGCCCGTTGACCGACGTCATCGAGGACCAGGCACGGGCCGCGTTGACGACCGGGCCCGGTGGTGGGTTGGTCAACGACTTCCGGATCAACTGGGTGTGGATGCCGCCTTGGGGGCCGGAGAAGATCACCGAGGAAGGGCGCGAGCAGCTGCGGGCGCTTGGGTTCACAGTGTGACGCTGAATCAGGCCCTCTGGCTTGCATTTTCGCAGGTCAGAGGGCCTTTTGATGTCCGTCCGGCTGCATTGACGCGGACTCGCACCGTCTCTCGCAAAGCTCGTCGCGGAGCATCGTTCTGCGATTATCGCACTGCACCACGAGAGAGTCTGCGATTTTATGGTGACAGAGGGTTCTCTCAGTGGACCCGAGTTACTCGCACTGTGCGGGATTTTGCGCGGTACTGTGCGGGACTCTTCGACGCGTCGAAGCTACTCGTCGTCGACCAGCCTGGCCGCGTGGGCGAGGCCGTTGAGATCGGAAGCATCAGTGTAGTAGAGGTTGGCGATCTCAGTGGAATGGCCGAACTGGGAGTTGAGCACGGCCTCGGGCACCTGCCCTACGTAGAACGACCGCAGCGTGGTGCGCCATATGTGGGAACGCTGCTCCTCGAACAGCTCGATCTTCGTCTTCTCCGCAATGCGCTCGTACAGCTTCCGGCACACCTCCCCGCACCGCATGCGGTGCCAGGGCTTCATGGTGTCCATCGGCGCGCCCACGATGAAGCCCTGGCCGTTCTGCTCGTCCCGGCGCTTGAGGAGGCGCTCCGCAACCCTCTGATCGAGGACCAGTACGACACGAGGGTGGCCAGCCTTGGCGACGTGCTTCGGCACGTCGATGCTCATGACGCCGTCGTCAGAGACATGCGCCATGGTCCAGTCAACGAAGCGGGCCTCGCTCTGCCGCAGCCCCGTCGTCATCTGGAGCAGGGTCATGTCGATGCCGGTGCGGAACGTGTCGATCTGGACCTCAGGACGCCAGATCCAGCCGTGCTTCTTGTGCGAGACGGGCCAGTCGGTGGGGTCAGCGTCCAAGAGCCACTGCAGAGTCAGATCGTATTCCTCGCGCGTCAAGGCTCGGCCGCCGCGCTTGCGCTCGGGCTTCGCCACTCCGGTCAGATCGGTGAGGCGCTCGCCCATCACGGGGTTGAAGTCCATCACGCCGTCGAAGATCAGGCGCTTGGCGATGTACTTGTTCCACACTGTTCGACATGACTTCGCTGTGGAGAGGCCATGCCGCTGCGCGATCTCCGTGAAGGTCTCCTCGAGGGCGCGAGGGGTCGTGCCCGACCCGATCGTGTGCCGGTTGAAGCCGTGCTTGTGACGCCGACCCGCACGCTTGCACTTCGCGCAGTCCCCAAGGAGGAATCGCAGTCCCGCCTCGTACCTCTCCCTGGTCAGGTCCTCGAGCTTGGACTTCTCGATCGTCGGCCGAGTGACCTTCTCGATGTAGTCCGGCAGCGGGTCCGACAGACGCCAGACGCCTCCGCCCGTGCGCAGCAGCTCCTCGGCCGTCCGCTTGGCCTTGCGCCGGACCTCACCCTTGGTCGCGCCGTAGGAATCCTTCCGCGCCTTGCGCCCGTCGCGATAGACCAGCGTCCATGTCATCCGGTACGTGCCGTCGGCCAGCAGCCTCGGAGTCGATCGTTCGGCCGTGTGCTCGCCGGGGGAGAGCTTGCTTGTCGTCGCGCGTGTCACCACACCAGTGTAGGCATGCAGGGCTCTCGTCAGGAACCCGAATGATATCTAATGGTCTGTCAGCACCGTATCTAACCCTTCTCGACTCGCTGTCGACTGGTCTATTAGGCACGAATCGAATAGGCTGTCCGAGAGGAGCGCCGGAACAGGCCGGTGACGTGAAGAGAGAGATCCCCGAGATGAGTGCCACAGCGAGTCGGTCCACGAAGAACCGCCCTACGATCTCCGCCGGAACCGACCGTGCCGCGCTTCCCACCGAGGAGGCCGCGCACTACATGGGGCTCTCGTACAGCACGCTCAAGAAGTGGCGCGTGACCGGAGACGGTCCGGCGTACGTCCGCATCGGCTCGCGGATCGTCTACCTCATCGAGGATCTCGACACCTGGCTGCTCGCCCATCGAGTCGCGTAGCGCTCGTCGACTCACGACCCCGTCCGCACCCCCGGAGACCCGCTCGTCTCCGGGGGTTCCTGAATCAGATCGCGTCTCACTGAGTGCCGCCCCCGCCGCCCGCCCTTCCCGACGGCGATGAGCACGCGGATGCGCACTGCCAGAACCGCAGGTCGACACGGCGATACGGCGATCCCGCAGATCGCTCAACCCTCCATTTCGGTTGAAATACGATCAAGGACGTGCCGCACGATCTGCCTCCCACGACCCTCGCCGTCGCCGACGCCGTCCACCATTACCGCCTGCGCTGCGACCTCACCCTCGACGAGCTGGCCTACGTCCTCGCCGAGCTCGGCCATGGGCTCACGACCGAGGATCTGCGCCGCATCGAGCGCGCCGAGCGGCCCGCCACCGTCGACGACCTCGTCGCGCTGGCCGTCGCTCTGGACACGACGCCCGCGGTGCTGCTGAGCCACATCCCCATCGACATGCCCCATCCCGGAGACTCCGATGGCCACGGGCCTTCCCACCGACGTCGAGCAGCCCGAGCTGCGCGCCTGGCTCGAGGGGCGCACAGGGCTCGACCACCGGCCGCGCCTGCGCTGGGCGATCGATCAGGTCAGCCGGCAGAGCATCCGTGCGTGCCACTTCGAGGACCAGCTGCGGGGCGCGCGCGACGAGCTCGACGCTCTGGGAGAATTGGCTGCGCAGGAGGCCGACGCGCCGCAGGTGGTGGCGCTGCTCGACCGCATCCGCTCAGGCCACGACCTGACGCAGGCCGAGATGGCACTGGCGATGGCCGAGCACCGACTCGGGCAGGTCCGCTCCCGCGCCTGACCCATGGCGAGCACGATCCGAACGACGACCCCGAGCGATGCACGGCCACGCTCGTGCCGTTCCATGCGAGCATGGAAGCCAAAGTTGAAACGGGAGAGGGATGGATCCAGTCGTAGAGGTGAAACGTCAATCCCAGCAGCTCGTCCCGGTCATGACCGGGGCCAAAGTTGAGTTAGAAGATGGGTCGCTCGTCGTGAAAATAGAGAGATGGGTGCCCGTCGTAAAAACTGCGGGCCACGTCGGCGATGTCGGGGGTCGCGGCCCCGGACTCCAGGTGCTTGAACTGCAGGTTTCGTGATGATGTCCTAAGTTGTGCAAGCTGCACAGCCCAGGGACGGGCCCTGGTCTCCTCGACCGTCCTCGGCACTCTGCGCAACCCCAGGTACGCCGCCTACAGCACCTACACGCCGAAGACAGAGCTCGACGCCAACGGCGGCTGGCGTCGCTCCTGGCGCGCTCAGATCGCCCGCTACGCGCAAGGTCAGCCCGTGCGCGGTGAGTGGATACCCCTGGTCGACGAGAGCACCTGGTGGGCGGTCCAGCGCTGGCTCGACGAGCCGAAGCGCATCACCAACCGCACGGGATCCACCACGCGCAAGCACCTCGGCTCAGGGCTGTTCCTCTGCGGTATCTGTGAGAAGCCGGTCCGCACGCACTCCCAGCGCCACAAGGTGCGCTGCTCATATCATGCGCTCCCGCGAGCAGATCGACGACTGGGTGCTGCCTCGTCCGCAAGCGGCTGTCGCGCCCCGACATGCACGACCTGCTGCCCGAGCGCAACGACCGCACCTGGTCCAGATCGACCATCAGATCGCGACCCACAAGGCGAAGATCGTGCGCGCCGAGAGCGACTACGACGCGGAGATCATCGAAGGCTTCGACCTGAAGCGCACCCGTGACCGGGAGAACGCCCACATCGATGCGCTCGAGAGAGAACGCCGCAAGCTCACGATGAGCAACGGCCTGGGACCAGTGCTCGAGGCCAAGGGCCCGGTGGCCGAGTTCAACGCCGCCAACCTCATTGATCCGTCGCCTGGTTGTCGACTTCTTCGTAGAAGTGAGGCTCCACCCGCACCCGCGGGGAAGGACGACGTTCGATCCTGCAACGGTGTCCGTCACGCCGAAGCCTCAGGGACTGGGCAACTGATCCTCCGCTTTCTCGTCGAAATCGAGCGGTCGGACAGAGCCCCGCACGAGATCCAAGAAAAACCTCGATAAGCCCCACGAATTGCAGACACGCCCAAGCAAAGGGCTGAGCTGCGTATCCGCAACCTCTCTTTTCCGTCGCTACCGAGACCCGATGCGCGCCTATAAAAGACCAAGGTTCGTACGGGTCTTATCCTGTTCACAATCAGACCGGAGAACGACCCGTACAAGCCCTGGTCGAGACCGCTGTCAGCCCTTGGGCTTGCCCCGCGAGTACGTCACCTGACAAGACCAGTCCCAGAGAACCGGCGCCTTACTCCCGGCTGTCGGGACGTCGTCCTCCCACGCCGGCTGGCCCTCCGCAGCGAAAGCCTCTTCCATGATCAGCGGCGTGAATCCTTCCAGCGCCTCGGGAGACACACAGGTGATGCAGCACGGCAGGCCGAAGGCGACGCACTCCAGGAGCGTGTCCCGGTCGTGGCCGGGTGTCACACCGCAGAATGGGATCAAGCGCAGGTGTTGCTGTTGCATCCGGTCGCCCTGGACGACCCGGCGCGCCGTTGGTGCCAGGCGGCAAATCGAACCCGGGCGAATCGCTGGCCGACACCACGAGGCGGGAGCTCCACGAGGAGGCGGGAATCGTCGTAGAGACGCTTGACCGCCATGTGTGGGATCGGGAGGTCCGCTACTACCTCCGGGGCCAGTGGCACCACAGGCGCGACGCGGTGTTCCTAACGTACGCCGACGAATCGACGCCTTCGCGGCCGACGAACCACACCCACGGCAAGTGATCAACACAAATGGCCCCGCTCTCCGAACGGTGGGGCCTTGTCGTGCTGGTCAGTCGGCGGGCGTGGGCCTCACGGCCTCCACGCCTCCCGGTAGTCCGGGTGGTCGGCGAACTCGACAGCGAGCCGCCGCGAGACCCATATCAGCGTGTGGAAGCCTTCGCTTTCCAGGCCCATTTCGATGTCGTCGAGCTCGGGGCGCCGAGCCTTCAGACGCTCGATCGCGTCGACTATGTCGCGGAGCCAGGTCGCGCGCCGCAAGGTCCGCTCGTCCGCTCCGTGTTCGAGCTCGGCATAACGGGCTCGGAGAAACGGGACCAACTCCGCCGTGTCGATCACCTTTAGCTCAGACTCGCTCATGGCTTCAACGCCTCCAATCCGACCCCCAGCTTCTCCAGGTTCTCGGCTACGAACCGGGCGAAGTCCGCGCGGCGCGTGAGACGGTCCCAAGCGACCACACGGACCGTGTCGCCGCGCTCCACGGTCTCGATCAACGCTGCCCAGCCTGGACCGGTCTCGGTGCCGCCGGCGGTGTCGGCGAAGACCCGTGCGCATCCGGACGATTCCAGATCCTTGACCTGGTCCCACGGAAGTATCGACGAGGTGCGGGCGTACCCGTAAACGGTCATGGCTCAGTTTCCCATCTTGGTCGCCTTGTTCCACTTGTTATCGCCCTGGTAGGCCAGACTGTGGCGCTGTGAGGCCTTGGTGAAGGGCGGCTGACCTGCAAGTCTCGTGGCGGTGCCCCGGATTGTGCGAGCCCCGCACAGCCCAGGGCCGATCGGCAGCGGCGGCTCGGCTATCCCTCTTCCATGGTCAGCGGCGTGAATCCTCCCAGTGCCTCGGGGGGCAAGCAGGTGATGCAGCACGGCAGGCCGAAGGCGACGCACTCCAGGAGCTCGTAGCCAGGTGGCGCCGCTGAGTATCGATCGAACGGATGTGCGAGCATCTCAGCCGGATGAACTTCAACCAGACGGGAGGACTTCGTGGCGATCAAGATTGTTCACACGACGCGGTTGCAAGAGGTGCGGTTCGGTAATCGGGCAACGGCCGAGCACTACGCCGCCCAGCACGGCGGACTTGATGCTTGGCGAGTTCTGCCGGTCTCTGGGGGACATCTGTTTAGCGGAAGTCGAACGGACAGCCCGATCAGCCTGGCATTCCTGGCCCGCTTCGACTGCCAGGACCGCGCCGACTGGCTCTCGCCCAAACGGCTGGCAGCCTGGCTGACCAGCGTGGGCTACTGCGGACGCAAAGACCCCACTGTCCTGTTCGGACGAATAACCGGCGCTGTGCGCGGTGCCACCGACGAGGACGGTGCCGCTTTCGCCCACACCACCCGCGCCTTCCTGACCGTGCTGACCAGCCTGGTCGAGCAGATCAAGGCGCTGTCCGAGCAGATCGCCGAGCAACTCTCCCTGCACGCCGACTCCCAGATCTTCACCAGCCTGCCCCGCTCGGGCACCGTCCGCGCCGCCCGGCTGCTCGCCGAGAGGCGACTGCCGAGCCCGCTTCCCCGACCCGGAATCGCTGGTCTGCCTGGCCGGAGTTGCCCCCTCGACCCGCCAGTCCGGCAAGCACAAGGCCGTCACCTTCCGCTGGGCCGTCGACAAGCAGCTCCGCGACGCCGTCTGCGACTTCGCCGCCGACAGCCGACGCGCCAACCTCTGGGCCGCCAAGCTTTACAACGACGCCATCGCCCGCAGCAAAGACCATCCCCACGCCACCCGCATCCTCGCCCGAGCCTGGCTCTACGTCATCTGGCAGCAGCGGCTTGACACAGGGCTACTCATGCCGCGGTGGTCAGCGCGTCGCGGATGTGTTCGCGCAGGTTAGCGACCTCGGGCTTGCGGCTGTGCGGCGTGGCCATCGTGTCCAGGACCCGCAGCCGGGCGTAGCCGCGGGTGGAGGACAGGCCGGTGATCGCGTCCACCGCCTCGTAGCCGGTGGCGACCGCCGTGTCGAGGTCGCCGGCCTGGAACTGCACGGAGGCCAGTGGGGGCAGGATCACGGCACGGCTGCGTTCGTAGGCGGCGCCGTATCCGGCTGCGGCCGTGGTCAGCTTCTCGATGGCCTGGGCGGCGAACTCGGGGCGTGTCAGCGACAGCAGGTACAGGGAGTGGCCCTGTTGGGCGGTGATCTCGGCGTCGGTGACGAACCACGCCCACGGCGGGGTCGTGGCGGGGTCGGCGGTGGCGTAGGTGTCCTGAGCTTGGCCGATTGCCCGGCGAGTGGGCTCGGCCTCGCCGAGCGTGGCGCGGCACCACCCGAGGACCGCGGAGATGTATCCCCGGGTGATCGTGCTGACCGGATGCTTGCGGTTGGCGGCGGTCGCGGCAGCGAGTTGCGTGAGGTGCAGCGCCTCGCTGGCACGGTCGAGATGCAGGGCCTGGTGCGCCATGTCCAGCAGTACGTCGACGGCGAGGTCGGTGGCGCGAGGATGGTCTTCGGCTCGGCGGGCGGTGTCCAGGGCGTAGGTCCATAGGCGGCGGGCGGCGTCGTGATCGTCGACGTCGTAGGCCATCCACCCAGCCATGCTGGCCAGTTCCGCGACGGCAACCAGCAGCCGGGTGCGTGTCTCCGGCGAGCAGACGGCGTCTTCCAGCCGCCGTACCTGGTGCAGTTGCGTGACAGCTGCCGCGCGACACAATCCACCGCCGTAAGCGAAGTCCGAGCGGCGGAACCCATCGGTGATTGCCTCGATCGCGTCGACATCCGCCGCGCCGATGCGGGGCCTGGTCACCGGTTCAACCTGACCGGGCAGCAGCGAGCCCAGCCGGGCGAGTTCGGGATGCAGACTCGATCCCAACGTGGCGGCCGTGACCAGGGCAAGAAAGTCCCTACGCTCCAACCAACTCACCTCCTCGGCGGTCACGGTACCGACCACGCCGGTCGGGGTGTCGGCGGGAAAGCCGAGCAAGGTGGCCGGGATACGCAGCATGGTGGCTAGCCTGGCGGCCAGCTTGACGTGGGTGAGCCGACGCTCACCGCGCTCGACGGCAGAGACCCGAGACTGGGACAGGCCCAGCAGGTCGGCGAGTTGGAGTTGTGACAGCCCGGTCTGCTGTCGGACGGCCGCGAACACCGTGCCGAAGTCGTAGCGCGCGAGCGCCGCGCGCAGGGCCGGGTCCTCGTAGAACCCTTCCGGGATCGGCTTCTGGAACCCGCGGGCGCGGGCGCACGAGCCGCATATCGTGTCGGTCACGCCGACACGCAGCACGGCGAGACAGAACCGGCAGCGTCGTCCCGGACCATTCATGGTTCGCCTTCCGTCGCCGGACGGTACCACAGCGTAATCACCGCTCAGGCGGGTAATGCCGTGCATCGCCATTGTGGAGACGTACGAGTCGCTCGCGTCGACCACTACCCGGTCAAGCCCCATTGGGGCTAGCGCCGCTGGGGATCGGCAACAGCGGCGTCGGCCGGGACGGTGAACGACATGGCGCTGTCGATGACCGATGAGAACGCACTCCGGCCGATCCTCGCCGGTTCGCCCGGCTCCGCACACTGGCCGGACTTGTCGACGGCGGCCGACGCAAGCCCCCGGTGGTCCGACCCGGACCCCCGACCTGAGTCGGACCACCGGCTTCCAGCCGCCCGCACAGGAGCCGCGCGCCCCGCGCTGACCTTCCCTACCGGTGGCGGCCACCAATGCGACCAGTACCGGATGGTGTGTGGGTTCTACGAGTGCGCGCACGGCCACGTCCTGCGGATCAATGCCCATGCCCGCGGAGGTCAGCGATGAGTCTGGACCTGAACCCGACGCTGGCCCGCATCGTCCTTCGCCGGGTCGCGCGAGAGCAGATCGTGTCCAAGGACGGGTTGCTGCGCCACCGGAGCGATGTGCTCCCGCCGGACGTGCTGGCTCTGCTCCAGGCGCTGCACCGCCACGGGTACATCACCCTCGCCGCCTGCTCCGGGGGTCCGCCCGTCGCGATGTTGAGCGTGAGCGGGATGCAGCTCTTGGACTGGTGGAACCAGCAGCCCACCGCGCACCCAGCGTCGGCGCCGACCGGCAAGCAGGCCGACGGGACGGCGGACACGGTTGCCGGGGTGGTCACCCGTGGCCCGCTGGCGTGATCGGGGTGCGATCTCTGGTGGACGAGGAGACCACGACGCGGTCAGCAGCACAGCTGGCTGGATGGTGGTGGGGCACCAACCGGCCCGGCGGCGCCTACTACGCCGGCCGCACCCACGTGGTGCATCCCGAGCACTCCTCGACCGGCCTGTGCGGTCTGCCGGTGGACGACGTGTGGGAGGTGCGCCCGGCGATGCCCGAGCAGCTGTGCCCGGAGTGCTGCGTGCTGGCGATGGCCGCCTCCTATCCGCCGTTCCCGCCCGCACCAGCGCCCCGATGGCCCGCCAGACCGGCGAGGACCGAACGGGCCACGTCAGCAGACGAGCAGACGGCCGTGATGCCTGCCTTGGACATGGACACGGACTCATGAAGCGCATCGGCGAGCGAGGCGTCCACGGTGGTGATGCCCGCGGTCCTCGCCTTCGACAACTCGGCCGACGACCCGCTTGCGGTGCCCGACGCGGACACCGCCGAACGATCTGCCGCAGTGAATGCCTTGCGCCATTCCCACCGGCTCGACCAGGCGTTTCTTCAGCGCGTGCTGGACGGCCTACGGCGGCTGTAAGCGAGGACGGAGCTTGTTCTGATGCCCGAGACCATCGGCCTGCGATCCACGCCACCGCGACCAGCGTTGCGGGCGGTCACCGTGCTGTTGGCCTTCGTGCTGGCGCTGGCGATCGCCAGCGCGCTGATGGACGCGCTGTCAACACCTCGCCTGTCCGCGGCGGCGTCCACTCCGAAGGACCACCACACCTTGCCCCGCGTCCGGTACCTCGTGCTGATCCAGCCCATCGCCGCGCCGACCGTTCTGGAGAGCCAGCCGTGATCCGGCCCGCGCCGCCCAGGATGGTGGCTGACGGCGCCGGACGCATCTGGCGGTGGCACGCCGAACTGGCCCGTCGGCCCGGCGATCCACCGGGCGCGTTCTGCCATCGCTGGCAGGTACGCACCGAGCAGGAGATTGCCCACGAAGCCGAGCCGGTCATCGAGGTTCGTGACCCGCGAATCCTAGCCATACGCCTGGAGCCCGTTTCTGCGGTGCGAGTCGTGATCCGGTGGGACCGGTGCTCCTGCCGTTCGCACACCGAGATCGCCGAGGCCGGGCCGCGGCTGCTGTGGGATGAGCTTGCGGCGTTGTTGGGGGAGTGGGAGGCGAACAGCCGGACGATCCCGGAGCGCTGGCTGGCTGCGGCTACGGCCGAGGATGGAGAGGCAGTCCGATGACCAAGGCTGTCGCCGAGAAGGAGCTGCGCCCTGCCGAGCACGACATGGTCGGGTGCGTGGGAGTGTTCGGGAACCTTGAGCACCGGATCTTCGCCGGTGCCCGGCCGATGCTTGTCAGTGGCAGGGTCGCGTACTGGGCGGCCTGCAACTTGCTGGCGTTTCCGTCCACCGGCGAGACGTTCTCGGAGCGACCGCTGGCTCAGTGCCAGAACTGCGCCCGCGCCCTGCGCGCCACTGCGGCGATCGACCGCCTCTCCCGCGACATTCAGTGCCTGTGGGCGCCCGCCGGAACCGCGGATGTCCAGCGGTACCGGCTGTGGCAGACCGCGACCGGAACCGGGAAATCCTCCTGTTCGCAGCGTTTCGCCCACACCTGACACCGTCCATACACCGTGCACCCCCGAAAGAAGGCTCCGATGCCGGACTCGTCCATTCCGCCCACGATCGACACCAGCGTTGCGAGCATTGCGCGGGTCTATGACTGCTTTCTGGGCGGTAAGGACAATTTCGAAGCAGACCGGGTGGTCTACCGGAATGTCCGGGATATCGCGCCCGAGGCCCCGGCTCTTGCCGTGGCCGGGCGGCGGTTTTTGAGCCGAGCGGTCACCTACCTGGCCGACGAAGCCGGGATCGACCAGTTCCTCGACCTGGGGTGCGGACTGCCCACCGCCGACAACACCCACCAGATCGCCCAGCGATGCAATCGCCAGGCGCGGGTGGTCTACGTCGACAACGATCCCTCCGTCGCCGCGCACGCGCGGGTGATGCTCACCGATGATCCTGACGTCGATTTCGCCGTCGCCGATCTCCGTGATCCCGCCGCGGTGCTGAACCACCCCACCGTCCAAGCCGCACTGGACTTCACACGCCCGATCGCGCTGCTGCAGGCCGGAACGCTGCATCACCTCGACGACGACGAGCAGCCCGCCGAGATCATGCGCACCTACATCGACGCGCTGACCGCCGGCTCCTACGTCGTGCTCAGTCACTTCCACAATCCCGGCGACGGCAGCGACCACGCCGAACTCGCACGCGAAATCGAACACCGACTCCGGTCATCGTCCATGCAAACCAGCCGGTTCCGCAGCCTCGACGACATCCGCACGTTCCTCGCGGGCCTGGTCCTCGTGCCCTCCAGCCCACTCCCAGGCGCCCCCGGAATCGTGCCGGTCCGCGAGTGGTGGCCCCCCGGTCCCTGCCTGCGGCAGCCACGCCCGACGGACGAGTTGCTCGTCGGCGCGCTCGCCCGCAAACCGCGTTGATCCCGGTGCGCTGCACAGTCGTCGGCCGCAGGATCTTCGCTGCCCGGCTGGACGCGCCCGCCGGTGTGGACGTGCTCGACTGGCGCGACCGCGACGACCTCAGCCACACCCCCATCGACGTGCCCGAGAACGTCGGGACGGGACTTCTGTTCCTGATGGACGAGCTCGGGCTTGTTTTCGCTGCCCCGGATTTCGTCGTTGACCACGACCGCAAGTGGCGGTTCGTCGGCGACCTCAACCCCACGGTCAATGGGCCTGGATTGCGCCGTTGCGGTCAGCGATCACCGGCGCATTGGCCGACGAACTGACCTCGGAGACGCCATGACCAGAGTCGAAGCCGACATTCCCGCGCTCTGCGGCGCGCGGGCCGACACCGACTCCGTACCACTGTCGAGGTCCTGGTCGATCACGATGCGAAGGCTGTCCGCCACTGCGAGAATCCGTCGTGCTTCGTCCCGGTCCACCCAACTGACTGTGCGATATCCCGTGAGTTCATTTCTGGATCGACGAATGAAGATCTCGACCGTACTGCGGCGGGTTGCGGTGACCGCGTCGCTGAGTCTGCTCGCAGCTGGCTGCGCCGGAAACCCTGGCTTGGATCCGGAAAATGACCGGTTCAAGGCGCTCCCGCCGCTCTGTGACCTGGTTTCGCCGACGACGGCGGGTCAGCTGGTCGGGGCGTCGTTCAAGACCGACACGATCACGGTCGAAACTGGCGGCTACTGCTCGTGGACCTATCGGGATCTGGAATCCGAAGGAACTCGTCCGCTCGAACGAAAGCTGTCCCTGCATGCCGGCCTGCATCGCAGCAACGACGCGATGTCCGGTGCCGACGGGGCGTTGGCAGAACTGGACCGGTTGAGTGAAGACTCGCCGAACGGTTTCGAGCGCGTGCTGGGCTTCGGGGAGTACGCGGTGCGGAGCACCACCGGCGACGGAGTCGACTACATCATCGTCGTCGGCAACCTGAACCTGAAAATGGGTTTCACGGGCTGCGACGTGGACGCGGCGGGCAACACGACCCCGATCCCACGGGAGCAAGCCGCCGAGAAGGCCCAGATCCTCGCCCGCGAAATAGCCGCGACCACCACGAAATTCCGTCCCGAGGAAGCCGATGGCTGAGAACGCGCATCAGCCGCAACAGTCGGCGGTGTGGGCTGGACTCATCGGTGCCGGGACCGTCGTGGCTGTCGTTCGTGAGGGGGCCGCGATGATCCGATGTCTCCGCGTCCTTATCCGGCGCTGGTGGGCGAAACTCCCACGCTCGGCGGCAGTGGTCGCTGGGGGAGGATCGTGGTAAGGGATGACCACGAGCAGCGGGCGCTCGCAATACTGCGGATACGGCCAGGGCGACCACGGCGGATGCCATCCGCGTGGTCCTCGCCGGTGTTCCTTGGAGACTTCCTGGACCGCGTGCTCCCGCTGCACACCAAACCGGAGCACGACGACCTCATGGTGTTGTGGCGTGCTCAGCAGATCACAATCGCCGAGTTCATTGATGGAGGGGAAAGGATTTGGCGGGGAAAGCATGGCTGTTCTTCTGGCCAGCAGACTGCTCTTTAGGGACGCGGGTGGGCGGTGTGAAGGCGACGGTCGACATGATCGGCATGCCCATGGTGGTGATCGAGCGGCGATGACCAGCGTGCGAGATGTGGCCGCGCAGTTACGGGCGGCCACCTACTCTATGCCCACTGCCGTGGTCGCGTCCGTGGATGACGAGTTGGAAGCGGCCGTGGCGTTGCTGTCGGAGACGACCTCGTGTTCCTCCAAACCAACCGTGACCTCCTCGAGGCCGGGACCGACCTGCGATCCCGCTACCGTTGGGACACGGGGTTGCCCGAGATCGATGTGCTGGTCCTGGAATGGCGCTGGCCGATCCCCGGTCGCAACACCACCCCGTGCGGGTGGCCAGGGCATACCTGCGACCTGCATCGCCAGCAGCAACTCGTCGAGCACTACAGCCACCGCGGAATCCGGACCATCCTCTGGGACAAAGACCAGCAACTCCCCGCCGATGATCCACTGCGCGCCTGTCCCGTGGTGCGGGTGTGTGAACCGGCGCTGTATCCCTCGGCGGGCGCGCACAGTCTGCTGTTCCCGGTCGCCGACACCGTGCTCGACACCGCAGACCCCGCCGAACTGGCGGCGGGGCATCGGCCCTGGCCGCTGGTGTATGTCGGCAACCAGTACGGCCGCGACGACGCGTTCGACACCTACTTCGCCCCGGCCGCCGCCGAACACCCGCACCGCGTGGCGGGCAAGTGGACCGACACCCGGCGGTGGCCGCACGTACGCTTCACCGGCCGGATCCCGTTTCACGAGGTGACGCGGCTGTATCGAAGCGCGCTGTCCACGGTGCTGCTGCTACCACCGCGCTACGCGGCCAGTGGGCAGATGACGCAGCGGATCTTCGAAGCCGTCCTGGCAGGATGTCTGCCCCTGGCCCCGGACACCATCCGCGGCATCGACCGCTACGTACCCTCCGCGATGCACGTCACCAGTGGCCGCCACGCCGCCGACCGGATCAAGCAGCTGCGCTCAGCCGGAACCGCGCGGCGCGCGGATCTACTGGCCGCGTGCCTGGAGAAACTGGAGATCTTCCGGTTACACCACCAACTGGATCGCCTCCACACGCTGCTGCGGCGGCCCGATCCCACACCGGTGGACCTGCCACGGTAAGCACCAGGGCACGCTGAACGACGGGAACGGAGGACCATGCGCAAGATCATGATCTGCGGGTGCGGGGGCAGCGGGAAGTCCGCACTGGCCCGCCAACTCGGTGAACGGCTGAACCTACCGGTCACCCATCTGGATATGGAGTACTACGACGAGCGCTGGCAGCCCCTGGACAGCGAGGCGTTCACCCAGCGGCAGCGCGCGCTGGTCGCCGAAGGTGAGTGGATCCTCGACGGCAACTACGCCTCCACCATGCCCATCCGGCTCACCGCCGCCGACACCGTGATCTTCCTCGACCTGCCCGCACTCACCTGCTTGTGGGGCATCCTGCAACGCCGCCACCAGCACCACGGCAGCGACGCACTGTCCCGCCACCTGCGCGGCCGGATCACCTGGGGATTCATCCGCTACATCCTCGGTTACCGGCGCACCATGCGCCCCAAGGTCGACGCCCTGATCGCCGAGCACGCCAGCAGCCACGTGATCACGTTGCGCAGCCGCCGTCAGGTGCGGCGCTTCCTCAACGACCTCCACGTCGGATCGGCACGGGCATGACGGGCGCCAACCCGTTCCTCGGCGCACAGGAGGCGCTGTATGGCGGCAGCGACCGACTGGCCCAGCGCACCACGGCGCTGCATGCCGCGAAAGTCCGCGGCCGGCCCGTCGCGGAGGTCATCAGCGAACTCGTCGATCCCGGAGGGACACGCGGGATCGTGGTCGACGTCGGCTGCGGCCGTGGATCGACCACGGCGCACCTGGCCCGGTCGTGGAACCCGCGGTCGCTGACCGCCCTCGACCGGTCCCCGGCGCTGCTGGCTGCCGCGCGGCGGCGTCTGCCGCCAGAAGCCCAAGCGTCATTGGTGTGCGCGGACTTCCACGCCCTGCCCCTGGCCGAGTCCAGCGTGGATGTCGTGGTGGCGGCGTTCTGCCTCTACCACTCGCCGCATCCCCGCCAGGTCGTCGCCGAGTTCGCCCGATGCCTTCGCCGCGGGGGCCAGGCGGTGCTGGTGACCAAGTCCGCCGACAGCTACCGCGAACTCGACGAACTCGTGGCCGCCGCCGGACTCGATCCCCACGCCCCCCAGCGGCGCAGCCTGTATGAGACGTTCCACAGCGGCAACGCCGCCGCCACCGTTGCCGCGCACCTGGACGTGTGTGCCGTGGTCGATCACCAGCACGTCTTCGGCTTCCGCGACGCCGAGCACACGGCGCGGTATCTCACGACCACCCCGAAATACGCATTGACCAGCGATCAAGCGGCCGTCGCCGATCGGCTGCGGCCCCTGATCGGTCAGACTGGAGTGACCGCGACCTCGACGGTCTCCTACCTTGTGGCCCGGCGACGATGAACACCCGCCGCTTCGTCAAGACCTACCCCAGCTCGGCCGCCGCACGGACAGCACGGGCGCACTACCGTTGGCTGGCCTCTCTCCAAGCCGATGTCGTGTTTCCCGATCTCCTCGGCGGAACTGGCGACACCGTGGAATTCGCCCATATACCGGGCCGCACCGCCGGGATCGGCGATCTCGTCACGGTCTCCGCTGCGCTCGGCCGCCTGCACCAGGCCGCCCGCCGCGCCGGCCTCGATCGCGCCCAGGTCAACTCCCGTTTTACCACCAGCGGCGGACTGCGCCTGGCCTCGTTCGCCGGGCCCCGCCGCCAGCGACTGCACCAGCTACGCGCCCGCACCGCGGATTGCCCGCTGGGGCACCAAGACATCGACGCCTGGCTCGACCGCGCGGCGCTGCTCCCCGCGGCCCTGTACAAGGACGCGAACCCCGCAACTTCGTCATCACCCCCGGAGCCGATGTGGTCCTGGTGGACTTCGACTCCCTGACTCTGGCCCCGGTCGGCTACGACCTTGCCAAACTTCTGGTCACTACCGGCATGACCCACGGCCGGCTTCCCCGCAACGTCGCTGACGACACGATCGCCGCCTACACCCGTGAACTCGCCCTGGAGCTCCCGTTCTCCGAGCTCGCCGTCTGGGCGGAAATGCACGACCTGCTGACCCGCAGCTATCTCGGCCGCCACGGCTACGGCCACCCCTGGCCGGCCGTGCGGCCCTGGCCCGTCCCCGACCTCGCCATCCCCACCGCAGGGAGCCGCTAATGCCTGTGACGACCGAACTCGTCCTCGCCCGCCACGGCGAAGCAGCCTGCAACACCGCCGGCCTCGTCGGCGGGCCACGCACCTGCACCGGACTCACCAAACGCGGCCGGGACCAAGCCGCGCGCCTGGCCGCGCGACTGACCACCGAACCGGCCTTCGACGTGCTCTACACCAGCCCACGCCGACGCACCCAGGACACCGCCGCCACACTCGGCCCCGCACTGAACCTCCGCGCCCGCACCGACAACGAACTCCGGGGCCTCGACCACGGCACCGCCGACGGCCACGACTGGACCAGCATCAAAACCCGCTTCGGCGGCCGCCCGCAGCGCTACCCGCACCGGCCGATCGCCGACGACGCCGAACCCTGGAACACCTACCTCACCCGCACCCGCCAGGCACTCGCCCGCCTGATCACGCGGCACGAGGGACAGCGCATCCTCATCGCCGCCCACGGCGAAACCATCGAAGCCAGCTTCGCCCTCCTGCTCAACCAGCACAGCTCCGAGAACGAACCAGCCGGCGTCATCACCGGCCACGCGAGCCTGACCCGCTGGCAGCAGCACCGAAACCGATTCGGCCACAGCGTGTGGATGCTGGCCGCCCACAACGACATCCAGCACCTGGCCACCGCCACAACCGCATGAACGATCACCGGCTGGAACGCCTACTCGACCTCGCCGAGGGCGCTGGACATGGCCGGGTCGAGATCACCTCGCCACCGCTCGCACATGCCACCGGCACGGTCGTGCGCATGGCCGGCAACGGAACCAGCCTCATCGGCAAGATCCACCGCTCCCGCACACACCACGAACACGAAGTGCGCGCCTACCGGGACTGGACATCGCACCTCGCCGGCGCCACGCCCGAACTCCTGGCCGGCAACCCAGATCTGCCCGGCATCGTGATCACCGCAGTCCCCGGCCAACCGCTCGACGAACTCGATCTATCGCCGGCAGCCGAGCACACCGCCTATCACCACGCTGGACGGATCCTCCGAGCCCTGCACCAGATACCCGTGGCCGGCACCGCCACTGCGGTCACGAGCTACTTGGCGGCACGCGCCGAGCACTGGATCCGCTGCGTCACCGGGCACCTCACCGCTGACGAAGTCCAGCTCATCCGCGACCACATGCGGCAGCTCACGCGTCTCACCACGGCGCGCGTCGCAGCCTGTCACCTCGACTTCCAGCCCCGCAACCTGCTCTGGCACCCCGAACATGGCCTGCGCCTGATCGACTTCGAACACGCCCGCATCGACCTCGCCGCACGTGACCTGATCCGGCTGGCCACCCGCCACCTGCCCGACAGGCCCGACCTGCACACCGCGTTCTTCACCGGCTACGGCCCTCTCTCCACAAGCGACAGAGCAGTGCTCACTCACTGCACCGCGCTCGAAGCCGCCACCACCCTCGCTTACGGCCTCCGCCACGACGACGCACTACTCACCCGGCACGCCCGTACCCTGCTGGACACACTCGGCGCGCCAGAATCTCGATGATCATCCGCCAGGGGCGCTCGATGCCGGGCCGTCGGTTCCGAGGGGGAGCCGGGACGCCAACGCCTGGGGCCCCGAATGATTCCGAGGATGACTCGGAGTTCCGTGCCGCTGCGGCATGGGCCGATGGGCTGCGCGAGACCCTGATACGCACCGGTATCGCGCATCACCGCAAGCGTCGTATCCGCGTCCACCGCGACCAGCCGCTCCATGAAGCTGCCCTGATGGCGACCGAGCGCCATCTTGCCAATCAGCCGACCGTGCGGCGACTCCAGCACCCATCACACATGACTTCGGCCCCGACGTAGAGCACGAACTGAGCGAACAGGGGCTGCCTCAGGCAACAACCATGCCACCCCCGCCGCCACATCCTCAACGGTAAGTTCCGAGATCGCCACAACGGACAACCTATAGGGTACGACCGACACGAAAAGTACTTATGCGCGCCGCGACTACCGAGATCATCGCTAGGGCCGTCATCCGTCGCGACGGTCAACTTCTTCTCGCGCGTCAGCGCACCAAATCCTGGTCGTTCCTACCTGGCGGGCACGTCGAGCCCGGCGAACGGGTGGAAGCGGCCCTCGTTCGCGAACTCGCCGAAGAACTCGGCACCGCTGCCAAAGTCGTGGGCTTCCTCGGCGCTGTCGAACACGGTTACGTCGAGGACGACGTAACCCATCACGAAATCTATCTCGTCTTCGAGATCTACATCGACGTCGCCGAGCCGGTCAGCAAGGAGGACCACCGGATTCGTGCCCAGCACGGCTGGGGTTGTGGTAAGGGTTTTGGCATGCGTGATTTCTTTCGCCGCCACGGGTCTGCGACCTGGGGACGACAGGATCGTCTGCACGTGTATGCGTTGCCGACTGAGCCTCTTCGACGGGCGGTGGATCAGTATCACCGGGCTCTTGTGGGTTTGGCCGCTGAGCATGGTCTGGGGCTTCAGCCGCGGGAGAACGTGCATTTCACAGTGCAGATGTTGCACTGCTATCTCGACGAGATGTCGCAGCCACAGCTCGACAGCTTGGTCGAGCGGCTGAGGGCTGAGTTGAGATCGGTCGAGCCGATCACGTTGCAGGTCGGTCCGCCCGTACCTTCGACGCATGCCGTGGAGTTGCACGTCAGCCCGCACGCTGACAACGAATGGCGCGGCCTGGTGTCCGCGACCCGGCGAGCGGCGGGAGCGGCACTCGGCGACGACGCGTTGCCGGCGCTGGGCCCGAACGCTATTCCGCATGCCAGCATCGGCTACGGCATTAGTCGAGGCGACAGTGGTGTGCTGGCCAGCGCCCTGAAGCAGGTCCGGTTTCCCGAGATCGAGGTGCCGGTCACCGAGGTACACCTGCTGGCGGTGACCCAACATCCCGATAAGGGACGTTTCACCTGGGATTCCGTGGCGACGATCGCTCTGGGCGAGCGTGAGCCGGTCGCGCCGAACGCAGCCAAGTGATCAGGGTTCGATGTCGCCGGTGAGTACGGCGTAGAGCATGGTCTTCCATGTGCCGGGCTTTGGGGCTTTCGGTTCCCAGCGGGCGGCCTCGGTGAGAACTCGACGGACTGGCTCGGAGAGCGGCTCGCGTAGAACTTCGGCGAAGGTTTGGCACACTTCGCCGACCGCAGGACCAAGCGGACGGTCTTCGGTCCAGCGCAGGGATTGGATCACGCGGAAGCCGGCCGCGCGGTCGACATCGCTTGGCCACCATTGCCCGGATTCAGATAGCCGGATGAGGTCGTTTGCGGCCTCGCTCAGCGGCACCGGATCCGGGCCGCGGAGCTCCCACAGCTCCCGCCAGTCCAGCTCACCTTCCACCTTCGTCAGCTCGTACCAGGCTTGCCCGGCGGCGCTGCGCGGTTCGGTCATGCCACTAGACGGTACCGGTTTCCCGGTTTCGGGATCGCGATCCGAGCCCAAGGACTGCTCCTCCCGGGCGGCGGTGCCGTACGGTGACTGCATGGTGGTGCGGGCTGATCGTCGTGATGTCATTGGGTGGCTGTCATCGACCCTGCAGCGCGGTGGCCCTCTGTCTTCGTTACCGGTCGAGTACCAAGTGCCGGACAACGGTGTTGTGGAGGTGCGGTGGCGAGGCGGCCCCACGGCATCCACTGTTGCCGCGGCGCTGATCTCGGCAGCGGACCCGAATATTCCGGTAGTGAATCGGACAGAGCTGTGCCGTAAGAGCCCCAGCATCGCTGTCCTGGATGCGGGAGACGTGCGGATCTCGCTGGCCGCGTTCGACCCCGCGCCCGAACAGACTGTCCCGCAGGTGGCTGAACCTCAGGAGGGCTGGTCCTGGGACTGGAGCCTGTTCAAGCACGGCGCGACCTTCGACTCCGTCCTGTGGCGGGCTCCGACTGCCACCGAACCCAGCGCAGCCACCGTGGTGAGCGTGTCCACTGCCGCCGTGCATGACAGCCGGTATCTGGAGCGAGGATTCCTGGTTGTCAACCTCGACTACGAGCTACCGCAGCATGCTTCCAACGCCACACGGAAGACGTGGAAACGCCACCTCGCGTGCGCTGATATCCGCGTCCGGAACAGGCCAGACTGGAGCTTCGATGAAGCCGACGAATGGCTGTCCACTGATACACGCACACAGCCGAAGTCCGGTCCTGCGACGAGCGCAGTCCTTCTCCCGGATCAGTGCGTGATGCGTTTCGCCGATTCCGGGATGCGTGTCCACGTCGCCCGCGCTGCCGGCGAGTCGGGTAGGGCGCCGTGGTCAGCAGTGCCGGCCGCGATCACTGAGGCTGTGTTCCAGAGCTCTGACGGGAAGCTTCCCAAGACGGTGTGTGTCCGGAAGTTCGGCGACCCGTACAACAAGGTCCGATTCGAGCTGTCCACCGACCTCGTCTGTCCCTGGCCCAGGGACAGCTGCGTGTAAACGCGCGTTCCCGAGCTGGGGGCTCGTCTGCGTGAGCATCGCCGATGTCGGCGGACTGCCGGGCCGGCCGATTCCGAATGACACCGTGCCGACCAGGCACTCCTTACAGAGGCAAACCCTAGCTGTTTTCTGCTTGACCGGACAGCTCTGCTCAATCCTGGGCGCCCCAGAAAGCGGCGTCCAGGGCAACCACGGGAGCTTCCAGGCGACCCTGGAACCATTCGGGATCATCACGGACTGCGCACCACTCGATCTCGACATCCCACATCGCCGGTAGCCGATCAGAGAAGCCCACCTCCGCGGCGTGGGCGGCGATCTGGGCGCGAACGTAGTCCTCGGCAGCATCGCGGGTCGGCCACACACCTAGGCCGCCAGCGCCGTCTCTGCGGTGGATCGTGCCGGTGCTACGGCGCAGCCGATATCCCCCGGGCCACCACTCGGTAGGTTCAGCGGGAGCCAGCGCCAACCACTCCTGACGAGTTCGCAGCAGGTCCTGTTCGAGCTTCCGCAGCTCGGCTCTGTCGGACCATTCGGTTGGCGCAGAGAACTCGTCGGCGACCTGTCTGATGTGCTCCTGACGCCGTTGACATGCCTGCTGGTATGCCGCCTTCGCGGCCTGTACGCGTTCTGCTGTCCAATTGTTGCCCACGATCACGACCGTAACTGTCACCGTAACCCTCGGGATGGGGGAGTGGCACACTTGGTTCACGATCTCGATGGGTCCGACGTTGGGTACCGGCACCGGCAACTGTTCCGCGCCAAGAACCGCGTTCACCAACGCCAAACACAGGCATCCCACGGCGAACAGGGGCCAGTGCGTGGCTCGCAGCATCAGGCCAAGGATGCTCACGGCAGCTCCGGTGCGGGAGTAACACAGTCGCTGTTGGCGCGAATTGCCTGCCGCGCCCAGTCGAGTTGGACCGGTTCGGGTGCTGCCAACAGTCGTTCGATTTCGCTTGCGCGCTCCGGCGCTCCGAGCAAGCTGGGAGGCAGTTCCGGACGGATCCGGTGATTCATCCATGCCGCCACCAGGTCACGGCCTTCCATGCCGGGATAGGGGCCGTAGCTCATCACAGCTGATTGGCCGGATTCCACACGTGCGCACTCCGGCGGGTACTGCAGCGTTGAAAGGCCAAGAGACTGAAGCAGATCCTGGTCAGACTGGCCAGGGCGGATCACACCAATCGGCATTGCGGCCGCGGACCAGTCCGTGCCAATTTCAGCGAACGACACCGGTTGTGGACCGAGATCAGCGAACATCGCACGGTACTGCTGTGCGAGGGCCGACCACCGAGGAAGCTGGTCACGGTGCTCAGGCCACATACACACCCGCACGCCAGCGTCGTCCTGGCACACCGCGTCGCTTGGTTGCCGCATGGTCAGCAACTGGAAGTTGCTACGGTCCAGCAGTCCGAGCCCAGAAAAGATCACCACAGCGGCCAGTCCGATGAACCGCCACGCTTCCCTCGGACGACGCCAGCTCACGATCGCGGCACAGATGACCGTAACGCCCACTAGCCATAAGCCTTGTCCAGCAAGCGTGGTCACCACCGTGTCCTGCGAGACATCACAGCACTCGATGTCGCTCACTACCAGCCGGCGAATGACGGTGTTGTCGCTGATCGAGCCATAGGCCAGGAGAAGCCAGAGCCCGATACCCACCGCCGGTGCGGCAAGATACCGGGGCAGAACGTAGCCGCCGGCAACACCGATCGCCACGGCCGCGACGAACATCAGCTCGGCGACCAGCAGGTACAGCCACAATGGTTGCCCACCGCCGCGCATCGACGTCGCCACGGCGAGCAACACCGCCACCGAAGACAACATCCCGACGACCAACGCCGGCACACCGCTCAACACGAAGTACGCGATCCCGGACCGCGGATACGTGCGCTCCAGCATGTCGGCGTCCAGACGACGCATTCGAGAGGTGTCCCAGGCCGCGACGGCTGCTACCAGCGCGACCGGCCACAACAACGATCTGTTGACCTGTCCCGAGCCCAATGCCCAGTCGACCGCCCACAGCTCTTCGAGCTGTTTTCCAGCGAACCAGCCGAAAGCGACGATCAGCGGAGCGGCCGGTAGGGCAGTGCTGCGTCGCACGACGATCCCCGCGAGACTCACACCGCTTCACCGTCCCCGACCAAATCGTCATAGGCTCGATCCAGGTCTGACGCGGTGGGTGCGGGCTTTCCCGCCATCTCTGCAAGATCCCCGTCGAACACCACGCGGCCTTGGTCCAGCACAGCGACGCGATCGGCCACCGCGGCCACGTCTTCGGTGAGGTGCGTGCTGACCAGAATCGTCTGACTCCGCGCCAGGTCAACGATCACGTCCCGCAGACCAGCACGTTGGCGTGGGTCCAACCCAACTGTCGGTTCATCGAGCAACAGAACCTTAGGTGCGTTCACCAGCGCCTGGGCGATCCCCAAACGGCGCACCATCCCACCGGACAACTTACCGATCTTGGTAGCGGCGCGCTTTTCCAGCTCTACCGCGCGCAACGCGTGCCGAACCACGTCCTTGCGGTTCCGCTCGGCGACTTTTCGCCACCACGCGGACAGTTCGAGAAACTCCGCGCACGTCAAATGATGAGGTACTGAAAACTGCTGCGGAAGAAAACCCATCGCTTCTCGGTAGCGCCTCGAATCTCGTCCTGGGGTCAGCCCATCAACATCGATCGAGCCTCGTTGAAGGCGCAGCGCTGAAGACAGCAGCCCCAGCAATGTGCTTTTGCCGGCGCCGTTGGGCCCGAGTAATGCCGTCGCGCCAACAGGAAGACGCAGGCATACCTGATGCAAAGCCGCGTGAGACCCGTACGAATGACTCACCTTGTCGACGCGAACAACACTCACGACGTATTTTTCACAATCAGTCAGGAGGAAACCGATGAGCTTCATAACCGGAGCGTGCCGTCCCACGCCACTGCAAGCGTGGACCGGCGTTACTCTCAGCCCGGGTACCCTATCGCGCCGTGGACCTTGCTGCCTAATTCTGCGAGGAGCTGGGGCTGGTGTCGCTGTGGGCTGGCGGCGTTCGCATCCGAGCATGGGCTGGCCATCGTCGAGGATGCCGCACAGGCCGTCGGTACCGCCCGCGACGGGCAACCGGCAGGCACCGTCGGCGCAGTCGGCTGCTTTAGCATGAAAGACGGCAAGGTCGAGTTCCTGGTGTCCAGGGATGCGGGCATCGTGCTTGCCGACAGTCCCGGTACACCTGACGAAAGCCGCCTGTTGTTCAACGGAGTGCACTGCGGCAAGCAGGTTCTCCGGAACTGGTACGTGGACAATGGGCTCGAGGTGCCGGTCAGCAAGCTGATCGCCGAGGGCCTGCCCTGGAGCAGGTGGCCGCAGCCGGCTCCACTGCCTCCCGAGTTCCTGCCGGTGATGTCGGACCTGTACCGGTCCCTGAGTGAAACCTGGACGGGCGAGCGCCTCTGGAACGCACCGGACCTGCCAGCCGCCACGCAGGCCGTTACCCGACTCATCAGTCAGTAACGGCACACCACGTCGTGACGGCACACCACGTCGGCTGGAAACCGGAATGCTCTCGTCGATGTGGCGGGCGCGGGCCGGTAACGCCATGGCATCAACAAAGAACGGTGGATAGATGGGCGGTTTGACAGAAGACCCCGCTTTCCTGGCGACGACTTTCGTGGTCATCGACTTCGAGACGACGACCCCTGCGGGCCACGCGGCCCAGCCTATCGAGGTCGCCGCTCTCGCACTTCGCTACCAGGAAGGCGTGTGGACGGCGGTCGGCAGAAGTTCGTCCCTCATCCGGCCGCCCGCGTTCGCCCCGGTGACGCCGGCCAGCACGGCCCAAACCGGCCTGACACCTGAGCAGTTGAGGCAAGCCCCCACCCCGGCCGAGGCGCTGGGCGCACTGGACCGGCGATTCACGGCTGACAACCGGTACCTGCTGGTGGCTCAACACGCCGCCACCGAGGCAAACATCATTCACAACCAGCGCGAGCACTGCCCCGCGCTAGCCCGCGTGGACTTCCTTGACACGATCCCGTTTGCCAAGCACCTCGTCCCCGGTCTGCCGAACTACAAACTCGACACGTTGCTGGCGCATTTCTCCATCCAGCATCCGGCGGATCGCCACAGGGCCTACGCTGACGTCGACGTCACCGCGCAGGTATTCCTCCGGCTCGTCAACACCGCGGACGAGAACGCGCAGCCCAGCGATCTCGCGGCCCTGGTCACAATCGCCGGACGCACGGCCAAATGCAACATCCCCGTCCAAAGTGGACTGTTCGAGATCTAGCCTCTCAGTAGGGGAGGGCACAGGCAAAAGCGGTCTGAGATAGGACGGTGCTCATGTCGATGATCAAGCAACAACCCGACCGCGACGAGGTCCCGTTCTGGTTCGATCCGCTGTGCCCCTGGACATGACAGGTTCGACCGGTGCGCGCCGATTGGTGGATCATGTCGCTGGCCTACCTGAACCTCGTTCAGCGCGAAGGCAAGGGTCTCAGCGAGGACTACCAGGAGTTGATGGTCAAGTCTTGGGGTCCGGTGCGGGTCTGCGCGGCAGCCGCTGAGTACGGTGGCCGCGGCGTCCTCGGGCCGCTGTACACCGCCATTGGCACCCGGCTTCACAACCGACGACGTCGCGACGATCTCACCGTGATGACCGAAGCTCTCGCGGAGGCGGACCTGCCTGATTCGCTGGCTGCGGCGACGAGCACGAAGTTCGATCAGCTCAACAAGGACTCAATTTCGTGACCATCGCGGCCGGGTGCAGATGCCTGTTTCAGTGGCCGAGCTGGTCAGAGGCCGCGGAGTCGTTGGCTATCGCAGCCCTCTGTTGGCCGAGGCGGGGAGATGGCGACCGGCTGACCGCTGTGTCGTTACCTCTCGCCCGACGTGAGCCGGCCAACAGTACGGGGGCTCCGACACGTCCATTCGGGTGTCGTCGGGCGCGCTGAGGTCGTCGACCCTTGCCTCGTCTCCCGAACAGCGCAACACTTCCGACTGTTCTGATCACTGAACTGTTCATTTCTTGGAGAGGTGTGGGGTCAATGCCAGGGTCGTTGCTGTATTTGCTCAACGTGTCGAATCCGGATCGGCTGTCGTCGGATTCGGGGTGGATCTTCGCGTCGGTGCTGTTGCCCGCACTGGTGGATGCCGGTGTGGAGGTGTCGATCGGCTGCCCAGCCGAGCTGCCGGATGCGCGGGTGCGGTCGTTTCGGACCGGGGTGCCGTCGACGAAGTACCGGGCGCGGTTCGCGCTGGATATCGACGAGGTCGTCAGGCTGCTGCGGCAGACACGGCCGGAGGTGGTGTTCGCCAACCAGGTCGAGACGGCACCCGGGGTGCGGGCGGCGATGTTGGAGACCGGCTGCGCCGATCATGTGCTGGCCGGGTACTGCCACTATGTGCCGTTTCACTTGGACGCGGCGGGGGAGATCGTGCTCGATCCGTCGCTCGGTGACGCTGGTCTGGGTATGTCGGTGGCCCTGTATTTCCTGTCCGGACTCCGTGCCTGTGACCGGGTGCTGGTGCACTCGCGGACCTCGTTTGAGTGGATTCTCGGCGCGGCGGCGCAGCTCGGCGTCGATCTCGGTGACCGGCTGCGGGTCGTGATGCCGGCCCGCGACCCGCGCGTGGTCCGCGACGGTGTCCTTACACCGCCCGCCGGTGAGCCGGTTGCCGTGTACAACCACCGGCTCTACGCGCACTACGGAACGGGCCGGTTTGTCGACCTCGCCCGCCGTCTGACCATCGAGAACGCCGCGCGGATCCGGGTCCTGGACTTGTTCGGCGCCCGCCGGCGCGGACGCACGACCCTGGATTCCAGCCCGGAGCGCTACCGACGGGAACTGTCTGGTGTGGACGGTGTCGAGGTGGTCAGCGACGGCGGCGACCGCGACCGCTACCGCTCGATGCTGGCCGACGCGCGTTTCGCGCTCGCTCCGTTCCGGCCCGGGGTGATCTGGTCGATGTCGGTCATCGATTGCCAAGCGATGGGTGTGCCGGTCATCGCGCCGCGTCTGGGCTGGCTGGCCGAGGCCGTCGACCCTGAGCTGCTGTTCGACGACGTCGGCGAGGCCGTCGACATCGCGCGCCGGTTGAGTAACGACACCGAGTTCTGGATCCGCCACAGCACGGCGGCGCGGGAGTTCACCGATGTCCTCACCCCGAAGGCGACGGCGTCGCGGATGCTGGAGGTGCTCGTATGAACACCGAGCGTGTGTGCGTGCTGCTGTCCTACGACGAACCCCGCGCCGACGAACATCACCAGCGCCTGGCCACGGTCTTCGGTCACGTGATCCGCGTGCACGGGGTCCGGGGAATGCGGCGGGCCTACCGCACGTGCGGGGAGAGGGCTACCACGGAAGAGTTCTTCCTGGCCGACGCCGACCTTGCCATCGACCCGGCTTTCGTCCCCGATTCGGTGTCGCCGCTGGGCGTGCGGGCGCCGATGCGAGTGTGGCGGACCCGTAACCCCGTCAACAACCTGGTGTATGGCTACGGAGGTTTGAAACTCTGCCGCCGCAGCGCGTTTCGGGCCTTGCCGCTGGCTGGGGGCGCGGCCGACGTGCTGGCCGATCTGCCCGGCGCCCCGGAGTTCAGTAGGGAGATCGCGGGCGACACCGCGTTTGACGCCAGCCCCCGGCATGCTTGGCGGGCGGGATTCCGCGAATGTGCGATGCTCACCCACGGCTGCGACTACGGCCGCATCACCACCGACCAGGCGGCCGAGTGGCTACAGGCATGGACCGAGATCGGCCGCGGCCCCTACGGTCGATGGGCTCGGCAGGGCGCCGCCGACGGGATCGCGTTCGCCCGTGAGACCGGTGACGATGCGGCGGAATGGGCACAGATCAACGATCCGCATTGGCTCGACGCCCGCTTCACCCGCCTGCACGCCACTACAGAAGCCGCCTCATGACCGGCGAGAACGCGCCGCTGGTGCTGATCGAGCGTGACGCAACCAGCATGGGCGGGCATTGGTATCGCGCCGCATGCGCCTTGACCCGTGCCGCTGGAGTCCAGGACCGTGCGGTCACGGTGCTCACGCTCGACGGGGTCGACGCCACCGCCCGCGACGCCTTGGTCCAGACGGGCGCGACGGTGCTGACCGCTCCACCGGTTCGGGCACGGGGCGCTCGGGCGCTCTGGCGTCTCGCCCGGCTGATCACGCCCGCCGGCGCGGCCGCGCGACGATTTCCGGGACACCGGCGGTTCCCGCACCAACTGACCCTGCTCGCCCGCGCACTGGCCGAAGCCGCCGCCGTCCGCGTAGCGCACCGCGAGCCCGGGGCGGTGCCGGTGGTGTTGACCGCCAGCGAAGGACTCCCTGGTCTGGCAGCGCTGCTGGGCGGGCCGCATGTGCGGATCGTGCACGACGTCATCACGACCGCCGACCGCCCGCTCCGCCTGCTCGCCCGCGCCACACGCCGGCACGCCGACCGTGTCGTCACGCTGTGCCCCACGCACGGCATCCGCGCGAAACTCGCCGCCGAACACCCCGGCCTACCGGTGGTCGTGCGGCCCTTCGCTCTCCACGAGCATCGGGACCGCCTCACCGACGACGAACGCACCGAAGCCCGCCACGCGCTGGGGCTCGACGATCAACAGACTGTGGTGACGTTGGTCGGCGGCTGGTGGCCGCACAAGGACCTCGACATCATCGAGCACGCCTTGCGTGAGCTTTCCAGTGCTCCGGTGGTTCTGGTCGCCGGAAGCCCGCTCGAGGAGAACCGATTGGCACGCTGGAAAACGATGCTGGGGCCGAGGCTGCACGTCCGGCACCAAGCCTTCGACGAGATCGCGCTGCGGAAGATCTACGCGGTGACCGATCTCCTGCTCGTCGCCCGCCGTCCGGGTGTGGTCACCGAATCCGGGCTGGTCTGCGATGCCCTGCGCTACGGCGTCCCACTCGCGGTCTCCGACCACGACCCCGACCTCACCGGCCGCCTGACACGGCTCGGTATCCCGCCGTGGCTGCACGTGTTTCCCGCCGACGATCCGACCGATCTTGCCCGCGCGATCACGGCCGCGGTCACGGCACGACCGCCTCGCCCAGGCCCGGCCACTCCAGCGCTGCTGGGACTGGCCACCCCGGACGAGACACTGGACTACTACACCCTTCTGCTCGGCAGTCTGACCACACAGGACGGTGCGCGATGAAAGGCCCGGTCACGATGATCGCCGTCATCGGCCCCGTCGAACCCGCGCTGCTGACCGCGTGGTGCGAACACTACCGGGGGCTCGGGGCCGACGACTTCGCGATCGCCCTGCACGCCCCCGACGAGACCAGCAAGGATCGGCGCGCGGAACTGGTGACGGTGCTACGCGAACACTGCGGGAAAGGACCGCTGGTGCTGGCCGACGGCCCGTGGCACGAGCAGCTCAACAGCGACCTACGCGACCGGCTCCGTGCGCATGCGCCCTACGGCTGGCACTTGCTGGCCGACGCCGACGAATTCCAGCACCACCCCGGCGGGCTGTCGATGTCGATCGCTACCGTCGAAGCCGGAAACGGCGTTCTCGGCGGGATTCTGCTGGACCGTCTCGCCGCCGACGGCGGCTTTCCACGATGGTCGCCGGAGGTCGGGCTCGATCAGACCTATCCGCTCGGCGGGCTGCTCACCCACCACCTACTGCGCGGCGACCCACGCAAGATCGTGCTCACCCACCCCAGCGTCCCTGTCGCCTCCGGTAACCACCGCGCGCCCGGGTATCGCCCGCCCGCCGGCTCCACGATCCCGGTCCACCACTTCAAATGGCGCCATGGCGTCGAGGCCGAACTCCGCACGCGGGTCCGCCACTTCACCACCGGCACCTGGCGAGAGACGACCCCAGCGGTCCGGACCGAGGCGCAGCGCCTGCTCGATCACCTTGACGCCCATCTCGGCCGCGTGGATGTCACCGGAGACACTGTCGGTTTCACACCCGTGACCCTCGACCGGCTGCCGAGCTGGTGGCGTGCTCGGGTGCTGGACGTCGTCCAAGGGTGGAGCCCACCGCACAGTCACTCCGAAACAGGGTGACTCGCCGAGGCCTTCGCCGCCTTGGCGTCGGCGAGCACATCAGATCCGCTGCCCACCCACATGAAAGAGGTTCCGGTGCTGTCCCGGCTTACCCGTTCGTCGATGTCCACGTGCTACTCGTCCGCGACGGCGAGCTGCTGCTGAGTCAGCGCCGAGGTGGCGATTTCGACAGGTTCTGGCACGCGCCGTCGGGAAACTCGACGTGGGCGAGGACGTCCTGCACGCGGCGGCACGCGAGGCCGCCGAAGAAGTCGGCGTGCTCATCGACCCGGCCGATCTCGACCACGTGCACACCGTGCACGTCGCCGGTTCCGGCCCGGATTCACGCATCGGCCTGTTGTTCACCGCACGGCAGTGGATCGGAGAGCCGACCAACCGCGAACCGGACAAGGGCTGGTCACTCGGTTGGTTCGCGTGCCCTGCCCCGCGACATGGTCCCGTACCCGGCTGCCGGGATCGAGGCCTACCGCACGGCACCCGGTTCGGCTGGCCTACATCCACATCGGGCCCGACGCTCGCGTAGAGCGGTGCCACGTCAGATCTGCGGCACGATCTCCGCAGCCTCGTCCGCGGTGGGCTCCTCGAACCTGGAATAGAAGTCATCGAGCGCGCCCGGACTGATGTTCAACACCTCGGCGTTGTCGTCGGCCTCGGTGTTGCGCTGGGAGAGCCGGGCGAGCAGAACGTCCTTCGGCGCCGCGAAGTACAGCAGCGTCCACGACGCTCCCGCGTCGTGGACGAGCTTCTTGTAGGCATCCCGGTTCGCTCGCGTCCACAATCCGTGATCGAACGCGACAGACCTGCCTTCACGCAGCAACGTCACCATGCGGTCGGTCAGCTCGGCCAGGATCGGGGCCTGCAGCTCTCCGTGGCGCGGGTGCGGGTAGTCGATGCCGTAGCGGCCATGCCGCTGCGCGAGCACCTCATCCACGCTCAGCCGGATCACGCCCTGGTCTTCGAGCCGCCGCGCGTAGGTCGACTTCCCCGAACCGGGAAGCCCGACCAGCAAATACGCCGTCGGGGCAGAGGAGGAAGGATCGGTCATCACGGGGTCCTCACATCATCGTCTTACGCCGCGAGCGTGCGTTCGTAGCCGTGGTCACGGACTTCGCGCAGGAACGCGTCGCGTTCGCCTGCGGTGAACCGTAAAGTCACTCCGCTTCTCGGGTGCCATAGGTGCCAGACAGCCCAGACCGGCCCGGTCCGGCCATCGACGAGGACCTCGCCGGTGATGGTCCGCAACGGGCCCGTGTCCACGGCATCGTCGCTGCGGACACGGCCGAGGAAGGACCGCCATTCATCCAGCGTGAGAAGCACAGTGGGACCATCTGGGCGTTTCGAGTCGCCGACGAGGACACCGTCGGCGACTCGTGCCCACTGCACGCAGTTGTCCGCGTCGTTGGAATAACGGGACGTCAGCCAGATCAGGGTCCGTGTGTGAGGCTGGATCATGCTGTTGCTCCTTGCTTGCTGCCCAAATCGGCGGCGATCCGGGTCAGGAAGTCCTTGCTTGCCTCGGGGTCGAGGGCTGCGTGGTGAAGCCGGTCGTAGAGGTTGCTGTAGCGGTCGAGTTGTTCCTGGTCGCCCAGGGAGGTCAGCACGAGATCGATGGTCACCGTGTCGACCGCCGCGACCCGCGGATCGCCCGGATCGGGGTAGGTGTAGAGGGAGAACGCGGCACGCGGGATCGCGTAGTCGTCGATGGTCGCGTCCACCGGCAGCACCCGCACCGTCACCTTCTCCTCGGACGCCGCCGCGATGAGATGTTCGACCTGCGGAACCATCACGTCCGGGGGCGCGGGCAAGCGGCGCAGCGCAACCTCGTCGAGGACCACCTCGTACGAGGGCCCATCCGGACGGCGCAGCATCCGTTGGCGGGTCTGCCGGGCCTCGACCGCGCGCTCCGACGAGAACGTCACCGATCCCAGCGCAGAACCCGCGACCTGCCGTTGGTACGCGAACTCTGCGGTCTGTAGCAGGCCGGGGATGAAGGGCTGGAACTCGCGGATCGTGGCCGCGCCCGCTTCCAGGTCCGCGTACAGCGCCTGCCGGGTGCCCATCGCTTTGCCGTACCCGGACCACCAGCCGCGCTCGGCGGCGTCGCGAGCCACCGCCATGATCTCGGTCCACCGGTCCTCGCTGACGCCCAGCTCGTCGAGGATCTTCATGACCACCGCTTGACCGTCACGGATCGTGTGCCCGTTCTCCAGCCGCGTGATCTTCGTCCGCGACTGATCGATCCGTTTCGCCAACTGCGCGTGCGTCAGCCCGGCGGCATCCCGCAACTCGTACAACTCCGCGGCCAACCGCTGCCGCCGCACATACGGACTGATCACCAGCACTCTCCGAACACCGGGCGCATCTGAACAGTTCATTACCCTGCGCACGGGACGTTACCGCACGACACGCGTCATTGTTCACGCCCCGCCGTGTTGCGAGAGGATCGCCGGCGTAGCTCGGCGTCCGAGTAGTTACTCCAGCCAGGGGCCCGACGCAGGCAGGGCGGCGATCCGGCGCTCTGCCTTGGCAGACGATTTCTTCTTCAGCTCGACATTCTCGTAGTAGAGGTTCGCGGTCACCGTGGCCAGCGCATCAAGCTTGCCCTGCAGTTCGGTCGCCCTGGTGCTGGCCTCCCGTATTTCTGCGCAAGTCGGCGATCATTTCGTCACGCTGGGCCTCTCCCGGCAAGGCGAGTGTGGTGCGATTCGCCAAAGCCCGCCGAGCGGCGTGCTTGAGCTGCAGCCCGAGCGCGATCTGTCGAGCCAGTGGGTGAAGCGCCGCCCGGGGTCCTGGAACGTGGCGAGCGCGGCGTCCATGCGCACCCTTTTCCGGGACTCTACTGCGGTGAACAGCCATGGTTCGCAGTCGAACACCTCGCGAGTGAGTGCGTTGACTTCTACCAGGCGCCGCAGCAGTCCGGGGACATCCCACACTCCGCGTCCCGGATACGACTTGTCGCCGTGCGCCTCGGGCATCCTGTCGGTGGTGTCGGCCAGGCGAAAAGTCGGCGCGGATGCGTTCAGTGCGTTGCTTGGCCTGGACGATGCGTACGCCTTCGGCGCTGAACCCCAGGTCGGGCACCTGCAGAGCGTGCAGCTCCTCGGAAGTGCAGTCGGTCATCCCGAGCAGAAGCAGGACCCGGAACGGCTGGAGATCGATCTCCCGGGGGAACAGCATCTGGTGCAGGCAGCCCATTAACCCAATGCCAGGCCAGACGCCGGTGCTCTGGGCGAACTCGCGAAGTTCCGAGGGAGTTGGGGTGCAGGGGAAGGTTCTCGTTCAGTGTCCGGCTGTCCACCAGCCCGTGGCGCGTGGCCCAGATCAGGTTCGGCAGCTCCAGCCAGCCATGTCGGCGCGGATCCCGTCCGGCTTCCAGCAGCTGATGTCCGCGGGCGAGGCGTTTCTCCATCGGGCCTTATCGGTGCACAAATGCCACGCTGAGCGGCTCACGTCGACGGCGAGGTCGGGTCTCCGGGTGCTGCCGCAGCGGTCGCCGGGCGGACCGCTTTCTGGTGGCTATGTTCCGGAGGTCGTGCCGGGATTGGTATTGATGCCGAACCCTCCGCGTTGCACGGGGCCACCGGAGACCGGGATGCTGCCCTTTCGACCGATCACCGGGGCCGGTTCGCCAGGAGCCGCGACCGGTGTCGTGAAGGTGCCTCCGCCAGTGATCCGGTCTCCGACCTTCGGTGCGGTCTGGCCGTTGGCGCGGTAGTAATACCAGAATCCCTGCGGTGACGGGTGCATACCCGACACCGGTGTGCTGCCGGTGTATTGCGCGGGTGCAGTGTCACAGTCGGAGTCGTCCAAGCGTTTCTCGCTCCGAGGGTCGACGCAGATCGATCGGAAGTCATACTCGCGCGGCTGTGGTGGCGTGACCGGCGGAGCCGGCGCACTCCTTGACGGTGGTGGCAGTGGCGGCACGGCCGGTAGGGACGGTTGCGCGGGCATGCAGGCCGAGGCCCCGTACAGCCCGGCGACCAGCGGAACGATTTTCAACGCGGGTAACGTCCCTCTCAGTCTCATTCCCATCAGTTCGTCCGTTCGCTTTCTCTTCGCAGTGTTGGCCGGGTACCCAAGTAAGAAGAAGGCGGCACGCTGGCCTGGTCGTTGCGGCCGCCAATGACGTAACCGACCACGACGGGGCACCGACCGGATGGCCTTGGGCTGTGAACGCGGCAGGGAGATACGGGATCTCGGCCTTGGTGATCGCACCGGCTCGCCCGCGCCGGCCGGGTGCCGCGTGATGTCGGACCCCGGGGGGTACCGACATCAAGCGGCCATCAGGCGGGGAACCGTCTCGCCGACAGGACCCGGCGCGACGAGACGACTCGACCCTCACAGGCGTGCGCCAGTGATGCGGGATCCGCACCTCAGCGCTTTTGTAAAAGCGCCCCGATAGGAGCGATGAGCTGTGCCGCGTCGTAGGTGGTGGCGGAGAATGCTCGCGCGAAGGAGTAGAACTCCCCCATGTTCATCCGCACCTGCGCGACCAGGGCGAGTATGCCCACGCACAGAACCACTACGAAGATCACGGCTCCGATGGCTTTCTCAAGCATGCGACCTGTTTTCGGTTAGAGAGCCAGCGCGGAGCACTGCGCTCCGCGCTGGCGCTTCATCAACTACTGAAATCGAAGGGGCAGCGCCCGCCCTAGCGGTCGTTTCTACGATCCACGCGAAGCAGGCAGGCGCCTCGGTAGCGATTAAGAATAAAAGTAGCTCCTCATCGATTGGCTCATTTTGGAATAGGCAATGTTTTCCCCCTGCCTGCTGGTTCAGGTCGATTTGATGACCGAGTCAGCGTCAGCTCGACCTGCTCCAACCCGGATTCGTAGGCGAACACGGCAAAATAATGTCGATTCTTGAAATTCAGCTTGCCCTTGATGCTTTTCAGGCGCGATTTGACACTATCCTCTTCAATGTATTCGAGTTTTGCGATTGCCCGGTTTGTCAGCCCCGTGGCGACAAGTTTGATCGTTCTTACTTGCCAATCATGCAAAAGTTTTACCTGACCCGGATTGAAAGGAGTGTCAATTAAGTTGAAGGGGGCGTCGAAAACTGCGCACATGTGCCTTACATCGACATGTTGATGCATCCAACCGGGGAACACGAAGCCAGTCTCGTACAGTGCCGCGACGAGGTGGGCGCGGTCTTTTGTCCTAAGATTGCGACGGAGGCGGTAAAGATGGGCCTTGACTGCGCACGCGCTTAAATTTGTTTCTCTTGCGACCTCGTCGATGCTGTAGTCACGAAGAAGACTCAGGGCAACACGGCGTCCTGCTGGAGTCAGACGAGAAAGCTGGTTCGGACCCCATTCATCCGGTTTCCATGAGGGGCGTTTGTGGATATGCATTCCGGTCATTTGTTCTGATGTTGTCGTTCCTGTAGTGGATCGCTGCATCTGCTGATCAGCGGGCGCGGCGGGCCAACCGCTCGGGGTCGAGGATGAGCACGCTCTTGCCCTCGAGCCGCAGCCAACCGCGGCGCGCGAAGTCCGCCAGCGACTTGTTCACGGACTCCCGCGAGGCGCCGACGTACTGCGCGATCTCTTTCTGCGTCAGGTCGTGGGTGACTCGCAGCAGTCCTGCCTCCTGGCTGCCGAAGCGCTGCGAGAGCTGCAGCAACGCCTTGGCAACGCGGCCCGGCACGTCGGTGAGAATCTGGTCGGACAGCATGCCGTTGGTCCGGCGCAGCCTGCACGCGACGACTCGCAGCAGCTGCTCGGCGATCTCCTGACGCTTACCGATCCATACCTGGAGGGCTGAGCGGTCCATGCTCTGCGCGCGGACCTCGGTGACCGTGGTCGCCGTCGAGGTGCGCGGCCCCGGGTCGAAGATGGACAGCTCGCCGAACATGTCCGACGGGCCCATGATCGCCAGCAGGTTCTCGCGGCCGTCGGGTGACTTGCGTCCGATCTTCACCTTGCCGGAGGCAATGATGTAGAGCCGGTCGCCCGCCTCGCCCTCGGCGAAGATCACGTGTCCCCGCGGGAACTCCACGGGTTCCAGCGACTGGGCCAGTGCCTCTGCCGCGGCCGGCTCAACGCCCTGGAAGATGCCGGCCCGGGCCAGTGTCTCGTCCATCACCGTTCCTGCGGTGAGCCAGTGGTGTCGCGATCTGTGGTGGGGTGCTGGGAACCATGTACATCAGCAAGGGCAACGCGCCAAGATCGGCGAGAATGTAGCTCACCCCGACCACGACGCCTATGGCTGTGTGCGACCAGTCCAAGACCACCGAGATCATCGTGATGCCGTAGACCCAGGCGCACGCTCGCTGAAAAGCCACTGGGGCTGGGTGATCTGGTTGCGGGCGTTGGTGGCGTCGCGGGGCTGTCGCGCGCCGAGACCGCTAATGCGGTGCGTGACCACGGTGCCGATGCGCACGATGACGTCGGCCGCGAGGAAAAGCCCTCCGAGCCATGTGTGCTGGGGAGCAGTGAAGAGTCCGATTTGCATTGCCATTTTCCTGAAATTGGAATTGATTTTGTCGGTGCGGGGACGCTGTGTCGTATCTATCCCCGCGCCGGTCATGATGTCAGTAAATGCCGCAGCTTCAGGCGCCAACTACTTCACTCTTCAATTCTTCTTCTTGTTTGCTGCTGCCCGGCACAAGTTCGCCATCATCGCGAGAAGCCAAGAAAAATTCTTGCGCCTGCGGCATAAGTAAAAGAACCAGCGCGAACATCCCCAAAACGTTAAGCGCGAGCGCGACGACCGTACTGTAGCTGGGTTCCCTAAATACGGTATCGGAAATAAGGAGACTACGGCAGACGTTATACCCAGAAAAGGCCGCAACGATGACGATCGCCGAGTGTTCCCGGCGCATCAATGCGAATGCCGACGGCAAGACGATAGAATTTGCTACACAATCGATCGCAAGTATTTTCACGACGTGAAAACTTGGGTCCAGTACAAGGCAGACGATCCCAGAAGATATCGAGACCAGCGCGCATGCCACCCAAATCCATTTGACAGCCCGCACACTCAGCGGAGGGCTGGTCGCCTCAGGCGTTGATTTGATGGATCTTTCTCCAGACATTCTCGGGTTTTGAACCTGGCTGCTGGCACACCGTTGTGCCAGCAGCCAGTCACGATCCGCGATCCCGCCGTATGACGACACCAGAGCGGACCGAGATTTGGACGACCCTACGGGGTCACAATGCTATATTCACATTCTCGCCGAAGTCTTTCGGCAGCATCCAGCTCACCCGATGGCATACCCAGGGGATATGCCATGGGAACAATTCCGAGGCCGACGATCGGTATCCACAAGACACCGGCCGGCGTGTCACTTGTCTTCTTCATTTCTTCTCCCGCAGCGCGGCCAACCGCTGGTTGAGCAGCTCATCAAGTTCCGGGATGGTGCGCCGCTCCAAGAGCATGTCCCAGTGAGTGCGCGGTGGCTTGGCCTTCTTCTGCTCCGGTTCGCTGCCGTCGATGCGCTTCGACGCGGTGCCGTGCATGCGACACTCCCAGGTCGGCGGCACGTCAGCGTCGCCGGAGAACGGCACCGCGAACTCGTGGCTCTGGGGACAGGAGTACTGGACCGTCCGGCATGGGGCCGCACCCTGATCGCCAGGTCTGGAAAGACTGGCGTGGTAGCCACGATTCCCAGTCACAGCCGTCACGCGACCTCCCCCAGTTCGTGCAGCGTGGTGCACTCCACGACCGACGTACCGCTAGACTCTCGGCACGTCCCCGGCAGATAGCTGCTGCCGGGGACGTTCTCTGTGCCGGTCCTGGTTGGCGGCCCGGTCATCGAGAGTTCAAGTGCCTTGATGTGCCGCACGAGGTTCGGTATCCGCAGCGTCGACACCGTCTCGATGGCGTGCCGCCCCGACACCGATTCCTCCGCGTACGGACGTAGAGCGCGCGGTTCGACAAGATCATCGACCCATGTCGGAGCGCTGGCCAAACACGCTAGATGCGGCTGGTAGCGCGGCCAGCGGGCCGCGGGGAGATACCCGGTGCAGGTCTCCAGTTCATCGGCCAGTTTGTGGCCGCACGCCAGGTCACCAGCCCCGGGGAGGCGGCAGTGCACCACGGACTCGCTCGGGCTCGCCACCCACTCCACTGCCTCGATCTCGGCTGCCTTCTCGGAGAACGACCGAGGCAGGGACTTTAGCAGGCGGTTCATTCTTTTCCCTCCGCAAACAGATGCTGGGTTTCCGTTTCAGCCGGGCCGGTGATCAACCACCACAAACCCGCTCCCAAAGCTCCGGCAAGGCCCACCACGACCAGCAGGGCGAACGCCAGATCGTTCACGCCCCCACCGCCTTGCGCCGTGCGCTCTGAACGGCAGCGATCTGGATGCCAATCGCGACGTACAACGCCTCAGCTTGAGTGGTGTCCAGCAGCCGCTCTTCACCTGCCACACGTAGCCACACGGTCGACGGGGTATGCCCGACCACGACGTCACGATCCTGGCCAGTGCGATCACGGCACGTCACGGCTCTCAGCTCGTTCAACATGCTTTCCTTTCCTTGGGAAACGGCCGGGATGCCAGGGACGGGGAAACCGGCATCCCGGCCGCGTTCGGGGATCTCCCCGCGTCGCGGAAGAGCGACGCGGGTGGCTGCCTACTCAGGCGATCGGTGCTGAAGCCGTCGCCCGTCGCAAGAGTGTGTGCGGGGTGTGCGTTGTTGCGTGAGGGGTGTGCGCGGGGTGCGCGCGGATGGTGCAAGAATCACCGCGGAGGATCATCGATGACCGAGACCGTGAAGAATCCGCACCTCTGGTAGTCCGGGTCGGACAGGGACTTGACCGCGTCGACGACCTCTGACCGCATCTCGGGGTAGCGAATCGGCTCTACGGGTGGTTCCACGATTTCCATTGCTTCCATTCGCTGAGCGGGATGTGGAGGCGGCGCGGCTCACACGCTCCAATGCCTGCTTGTACCAACGCCAATTCGGTAAGTTGATGAATTCCGGCTACATCAGGCCGACCGAGTATGTGCTGACCTGGAGGTCGCTGACTAACCATGACCATGGCGCCCGTGGGTGTGTGGCTGGTGTGCGTGGTCATGGGGCTCCGGTTGGGTCGAGGTGGGTGAGGGGACGCCGATCGGGAAGTCCTGCCGGTCGGCGATCGATTCCGGCATGACTTCGCCACGCTCTTGTTTTTCCCGGAGCGTCCGGTAGGCGTCGTCGACTTTCTGCCGAGTCTCGGCTGGCAGAGATTCACGCGGGGTGCTGTACTTGGCGACCAGATCATCATGGTTCATGAGGTCCTCCTATTCGGGTGGGTCGGTGAGGAAGATTTTCCACGTGCCTTGGTGCGGGTCGAAATAGCGGTCCGTCACGAGGAAGTCGGTACCGCGTTCGAACAGGACTTCCGCCTCGTCGAGATTCATGGCCGAGATGTCTCGTCCCCGCACAGAGTCGATGATGAACTCGACATTGCCCTTGAACGGGGCCTCTTTCGAGGTGCTGGTGTAGGCGTTTTCTGTGACGAGTTCACCCGGCGTGTACCGGGCCAGGAGCTCATCAAGATCGTCGGGATTGACGGTGATGCCGCGGTACACCGGATCACCGGTGTGGTGCGGGATCTGTTCCAGCGCGCTGTCCAGGTGCTTGATCATATCTTGGTGAGCTGGGGCGAGAGCATCGATGTCATCGGTGCGTAGCGCGGTGTTGACTGGCTTGTATCCGGTATCTCGATAGTCGGACAGTGCCGTGATCTCATGATCCGAGAGGGTTGCCACATCTGGCCAGATCTTGCGCGCTACCTCGGCGGCAGCGCGGTGTTCGTCGGTCAGTCCGTCATGGTCCTCGGGGTGCCCAGGTGAAGGACCGTCAGTGCCGGGGTCGGGGCGCCAGTCGTCCCCACTTCCGGGCAGGCCGTGTTCGGCTCCGGCGGAGACCTGGCGGAAGTCATACTTCAACGCCTCGTCGGCGTCGATCCGCGCGTCAGAGTGCGCGGGAGAGGGATGCGGGTGTCCGGGCACGGCTGGGGTGTGCGGTTGGGATGAGCCATCCCAACCGTGGGACGGACTGCGCTGCTCTGGCGTAGCGGGGTGCGGTGGCCCCGGCACGTGGCTCAGTGGGTGGGGCGGCGGCGCACTTTCTGGCCTCGGCCCAGGTGGGTTGGGTGGGTTGTGCGGTGGAATGTTCCAGCCGTGGGGCGAGGATGCGGGGTGATCTCCTTTTCCTTTGACGTAGTCGGTCACCTCGGTGAGGACTCGGCGGCCGAGGGACCCTGCGGTGCTGCTACCTCCGGTGGCGAGCCCTGCTGCCACGTCGGGGGCCAGTCGGCCGACTGTGCCGAAAGGGTCTTTGGTGAAGCCATCGATTCCCGCGTCGATGATGGCTTTGCCGGTGCCGATCGGGTCGCTGATGAAAGTCTTGCCCGCGGCGATGGTGCCGGCTGCCAGGTTGCTGAGGTTCTCCCCGTACTGCTGGGGGTGGGTGATGTTGTACGGGTCGAAGGGGTTGAGCACGCGGGCCTGCTGGATCAGGCCGAGTGCGCCATCGAAGCTGCTCTTCCAGAACTCGCCGCAGCCCTCGGCGACATTCTGGAAGATGTCCTCGACGCCGCTGCTCAGCAGCGTCAGTGGTCCTGGTTGTGGCGGCGCGTCTTCGGCCGCCTCGAGCAAGACACGGGCGGCCTCCCGCGCTGCCTGCTCGACCTGCTCCTTCGTCGCGCCCAGTTTCGCCTGTGCCGTCTCTCGTGCCGCTGCCCCGGGGTCCTGAAACGGCACGGTGGCACCAGAACTCTCGAACTGCGCCCGCGCCACCTCAATCCGCCGCTCCGCGTCCGCGATCTCCGCGCAGGCCTGCACGGCTTGGCGCTGGGCCCACTCCAGAACACCCACATAATCCCGCAGCCCAGCCGCCGCTGCCGTGAAGGCGTCGGCCGCGCGGATCCACTTGGGCGGTTCCTGCCGGAAGTAGTCCTGGAACGCGTCGGCGGTCGCGCCTTCCCAGCCGGTGGTATTGATCTTCTGGAAGCCCTGCGCGGCGTTCTCGAACGCGGTGCCCAGCTTCGTCATGGTGGTCAGCGTTTCGTCGATGGCGGCCAGCTCACCCGGAACCTCTTCCCTAGGGTCCGGCGCCATCAGCTCTCCACCCTGGTGTTCCACCCACGCTGGTTGAACGCCTGCGAGACGCCTTGCTGCGTCAGTCCTTCCGGTGCAATGTCCACGCCGAACTGCGCCAACGACTTCTGCGGGGCGGCATTGAGATCCGCGGTCGGATTGTCGAACCCGGCACCCATGATCTTCTTGAACGCGTCGATCACGCCCTGTTCCATCTTCTCGTACTCGGTGCGCGTGTCAGTCAGCGCGGCTGCCGCGGCAGCACCCTCCTCGACCAGGAACTTCACGCCATAGTTCCACTTCCCGCAGAACATCCTGAGCGCCTCGGCCACCAGTGCCGACCCGGACTCCTCGGCGTTGAGCGTCATCATCGCAACACCCTGGCCGTCGTTGCCCAACTTCTTCACGGGCCACGGAAGCTCATCCTCCAACGCGGCGATGGCGTCATTGACGCCCTGCGACGCTTGCTGCAGCGCCCCTAGATCGACGCGGAATCCATCGTTTCCCACTTACAGCGTCCCTCCCCAAGCACGCTTGACAGGTGCCCCGTACGGCGATTGCGCGGCCACCGGGCGATCACCTGGTTGGTCGCGGTCCACTGCGATCGAGTCCGGAAGGATCCCGCGCAGCGCCGGAAGCGCCACGACGTGCTCCTGGAGCGGATCCAGCAACACGCTCGTACCCTGCGGCATGCCAGGCAGGTAGCCGTCCAGCAACCGCGCGCCCGTGAGCACCAGATACTCGGCCGCCCAGTCGCCCTCGCCGCGCTGCCGCCGGTACTCGGCGAAGAAACGCAGGTCGGAGAACACCGGCAGCCACGGAATCCCGTCCACATGCACCACCGGCACGGCCGGCGGATCAGACACGCACTCCACGTACACCCCGGAACTGCGGAACGTCGCCACCAAATCCTCCGGACGCTGCACGGTCCGCCGGAACCGCAACGCCTCCCGCATGATCGACACGCTGTCAGGGGCCGCGGACGGTGGTCGAGCCTGCGAGCCGCAAGCAGTGGCCTGGGAAACGGAGTTGCTGATCATTCGAGTGGCGCGCCTCAGGTGTCGTGACCATTGTGTTTTCGGGGTTCCCCGTGCGAATGCGCAGCGCCACGCCAGCAGTGAGTGAATCCGTTGCTGCGACTTCTGGTGTCCTTCCCGTCCTCACCGAGCTTTCCGGCTCACTGGGCGGGTGCGCTGGCACGGTCGCCAGTGGTGTCGATTTAAGCCTGGCGGCTAGGTCTGCGGTATTGGCCGCTGCTTGGCCATTGCTTGCCGTGCGTAGTCCGTAAATGACTTTGGGTGGTTGCTCGTTCTACGCTTTCGCCGGCAGGGTCCGGACGGCGACATGGGTGCGATGGGGTCGGCGCAGCCGCAACAGGCCCAGCAGCGGCTAGCCCGCCGGCGAGCACAGTGGCTGGCTGCGATCCACAGCGGAAAGCAAAGCGGTCGATGACTAGGCTGGTTTTCGTGCGGGCGAGCTCGTGCTCGCCGGCCTTGGCGAGCGAGGCACTGAGCATTCCCATGGCCACCATGGTGAACGGGTGTGCGGCGGCGCCCATTGCCTTGGACATCGCCTCCACCGCGCGCTGACTGTCTTTCAGAGCGTCTCGCAGGAATCCCGGGTCCCTTACGCACGCGGCTACGGCCATCAGCGTGGCTGCCGTGTCCTGGTGATGCTCTGGCTGCGCCCCGATTCTCTGGTGAGCATCGAGCGCAACCTTATACGCTCCCTGGGCGTCTCCAGTTCGTCGCAGTGACTCTGCCAGCAGCGGCTGCGTTCCTAGGGTCTTGGGGTGGTCTACGCCGAGGGTCGCTCGTTGCTGGTCCAGTACTCGTCGCGACATGCTGATCGCTTCGGCGGTCCCCCCCAAGTTCTCGCAGATCCATCGCTACGGCGGCGCCCGCCCGTAGCGCCATCCGATGGCTCGGGCCGTACCGCAGGGCGTGTGCAAGGTTAACCTGTCCGGTTTAGGTGGTTTCGGGTAGTAGGTCCAGGAGTCGTTCGGGTTTGCGGTTGCTGGCGCGGAGGGCGGGTTGGATGCCGGTGGCTCCGTTTTGGCGGTGCAGGGTGATTGCGGTGTTGCGTAAGACGGCAAGGTTCTGGGGTGCGTTGCCGGTGCGGGCCCGGTGGTGGTCCTCGTTGAAGGCGACGTCACGAACGAGGTGGAGTCTTCCCTCGATGCCCCAGTGCCCGCGGATGAGTCTGGCCAGGTCATCAGGTCCGGCGGTGGCCGGTGGCAGGTTGGTCAGGTAATGCACCGTTTCGATGCTGGCGGGTTTGCCGTTCGGCCGGCGCCAGCGCCGGACCTGGACGGCCTGCCGGGCGTTCAGCGACTCTGATCGCAGATCGTCGTCCAGGATCAGGACTTTCAGGCTGCGGGTCTCGGCGCGCCCGTGCCCGCGACTGCGATCGTGGGTGTCAAGTCGGGCGTTGTTCCAGGGCAGGGTTGTCAGCCTCCGGTGCAGGCGAGGGCGGTTGCCCTTCACCGGCAGGAGCCAGAACGCCCCGGCTTTGTCGGCCTCGGCGGCGAAATCGGCGCTGGTGTGTTTGGCATCAGCGGTGATCACCGTGCCGGACAGGGTTTTTCGTCCTAGCCGGGCCAGAAGGTCGCGGGCGGCGGCATTCTCATCACCGGCCTGGACCGCGGTCTGGCCAACAACTTCACCGCGGGAGTTCATCGCGGCCACGACCTGGGTTTGGGGCATGTCGGTCTCCCCCGGTGGTCGCGGCCCGCATCGTCTTGCCGTCGACAGCGACCGCCTCAGCGGGCTTGTACTCCTGCATCGTCCAGCCGGATAAGGCCTGGTCAAGCTCGTCGTGATCGACTTTGGCCAGGACCCGGGAGAAGGTCCAGTTCGACGGCGTGCCCGACCACGAACACACGCCGAGTTCGGCCAGCAACCGGGTTGGCAGATCCGCGGAATTCTCGGCGATCTCGAGGAAGGTCTTCGCTCCGGCGGCCACGGCCAGCACCGCCAGGGACAGCAGCAACGGCAGCCGATACCGCAGGCCGCGGGCTTTGCGGGGATCAGTCACCGCTTCCAGGGCCTGCCACAGGCCGTCGATACGGCTCTGCAGGGACTCCACGGTGAGGGTGGGCTGGTTCAGCACAGTCAGGATCGGGGAGGATGAGGACACGAGGGCGCGGCTTTCGGGTAGAACATCACGGACTAGACACCCCGATGATCTCCCATCAAGGCTGCGCCCTCGTGCCGCGTGTCCAGCCTGCTCAGAAACCCGCCCGCAGCCCTCAGATCAACCTTGCACACGCCCTGGGCCGTACCGCTGGGTATAGGCGTCAACAGCGGCTGAGTCGAGGGCGGCGGCCTCGGTGGCCGTGCAATCGCATCGATCCCATCATGTTCTGAGCCAGACGCCACGCCTCGGACGCATCATCCGTCATTGCCGTAGTGCACGCGAGCACGTTCCAAAGCCTCGCAATGCAGCTCGAGTTCTTCGGCGAACGCGCCCGTTACCTGGGCACTGGCGGCCCGAAGGTCCAGCAGTGTGATCTGCCGGTCCTCGGTGGCCAACACCGTGGTGTTGAGGACACGCTGAAGTTCCGGCAGCATCGCTGACAGCTCCCCATACCGACCATTTCGGCATGGCTGACCAATCCTTCGAGTCTGTCGGCGCGGTCATTGCCGAGACGATTCTTTCCCCAGTGATTCGCAATGGCCTGGCCGGGTTGCCCTTCGAGCGAAGGGATGGCTCTGGCAGCCGATGGAAGTGATAGCCCGTTCGGGACGGACGTTCTTGGTGTGCTGGGTTGTGGAGGGCGGTGGGAGCGAGTGGCAGGGCGCCGTTGATTGTCATCTCGCTCCCACCGCCGCTGGGTGCCGGGCGGTCACTTGTCGGGGAGGGCAGCCGTAACTGCACGGGACCGCCCGGCGGACTTGAGGGTTTTGCCGAGGCAGCGTTGGACTCGCCTGCCGCATCTCCTTGAAGGAGACGCAGAACGTGGTGCGGTGTGCATATGTCTTACCACTGCGGGCACCTCGCTGCTACGGCGTCTGGCAGCCATCCCATCCCGGTGAGCATTCGCTCGCTGGCTTAATACGGCACATGAGGTTCCCCCGGGGTAGTGGACACCACGTTGGCAGGATTGGTTCCTGCTGGAAGGATGTCCTCATGCCACCTCGTAAGCGTCGGTCGTTCACGGCCGAGTACAAGGTCGAGGCTGCGCATCGTGTGATCGATTCCGGCCGCACGATCGCTGAAGTGGCTCGTGAGTTGGGTCTCAACGACGGGTTGCTGAGTAACTGGGTCAAGGATGAGCGGCGCAGGATCGCCGCGGCCGAGGCTCACGGCGAAAAGCCTTTGGAGGCTGCGGAACGCGCCGAGTTGCTACGGTTGCGTAGACAGGTCGCCGAGCTGGAGAAGGACAACGCGTTCCTGGTAAAAGCCTCGGCGTACTTTGCCGCGATGCAGAAGAAACCGAACGGTTCGATCTGATGGTGAAGTACGCCGGCCCCGACACGCTCGCCGAGACCGGCACCGACACCGACGGCAGTGAAGACGCCGCCGGGCCGTTCTCGGTGCGTCGTATGGCGCGACTTCTGGACGTGTCCGCGTCGGGCTACTACGCGTATGTCAAACGCGCGGCGGCGCGGAGGTTGACACCACGCAAGCAGCGCCGGGCTGACCTCGAAGTGAAAATCACCGAAGTACACAAAGAATCCGGCGGCACCTATGGGTCACCCCGCATCACCGCCGAACTGCGTGCGCGGGGCGAGGTGGTCAGCGAGAAGACCGTCGCCAAGATCATGGCCGGCATCGGGATCGAGGGCATCAGCCCGCGCACGTTCAAGGTGAAAACCACCGTGGCCGACCCGAAGGCGTCGTTCCCGCCGGACCTCGTCGATCGGGAATTCGACCAGGGCCGCGTGGACGCGGTGTGGCTGACCGATATCACCTACCTGTCCTGTGGTGAGAGTGAGATGTATCTGTGCGCGGTCCGGGACGGGCATTCCCGGAAGGTGCTCGGCTACACCATCTCCGAGCACATCGGCTCGGAGATGGTCACCGAGGCCATCGACGCCGCCGTCGCTACCCGGGGCGGCCGGTGCCGTGGCACGATCCTGCATTCCGATCGTGGCGGTGAGTACACCGGTCATCTAACGGTGAGAGCGTGTTTCCGGCACGGGCTGCGCCGGTCGATGGGCGCGACTGGGGTCTGCTGGGACAACAGCCCTGCGGAATCGTTCTGGTCCACGTTCAAACACGAGCACTACTACCGGCATACCTACGCCACACAGACGGAACTCGTTGTCGCAGTTGACAATTGGGTTCGCTTCTACAATGCTGTCCGGAGGCACTCCGCGATCGGGATGCTCAGTCCCGAGGACTACGAGAGCTCACTCCGAGCAGCTGCCTGAATCCCCGTAAACCCCCTGTCCACCGCTCGGGGGGAACCTCAACAAGCACCGAGGAGTGGTTGCCAGTGATGTCGATTAAAGACTGGCAGGGTGGATGTGCGGTATTGGCCACTGCTTAGCCATTGCTTACCACGAGCGATTCCTTGATGACCTAGGGTGGTCTCTCGTTCTAGGCTGTCTGCCGACAGTGTTCGAACAGCGAGGTGGGTTTGATGGGGTCGGCGCACCGGTATCCGCAGAACGCACGGTTGGCTTGGGAGCGTCTTCAACGTGGTTGGAGTCACGATGAGCTGGCCGACCAGATCAAGCAGAGTATTCGGGACCGCGGTGATGCGGAAACGGGCTTGACCGGCCACACGGTGCGGCGATGGGAGACAGGAGAGCGGTGGCCGGAGCCGCGGTTCCGCAAGCACCTCGTGCTCGTGTTCGGCAAGCCGGCAAGCGAGCTTGGCCTGCTCACGCACGAGGAGCTGTCGTTAAGACCTGTCGATGATGAGCTTTGCTCGGTTGCTAGGAGGCTTCTGGCTATGACGGCTGATTCTGGGAAGGGGTTCAGTCGCGAGCTGTTCCTGCGTGGCTTGGTGGGTGTTGGTCTTCTTCCATTGGTGGCTCCGCTGGAGGCGTCAGCCGACGCCGCGGATACCTTGGCATACGCCGCTGAGGCCGGATCTGGAGCTGACGCCACATCTGCGGCGTCCTTTGCGTTCATCACGGCGCAGCAACGGCCTCTGTACTGGTCGGCGCCCCCGCAAGCGCTGCTCGACTCGACGCTGGCACACACAAGGCTCGGCATCCAGCTGATTCGCGAAACCAGGAAGGGCACGACGGTCCGCCGGGACCTCGCTGCTGCCCTGGCAGAATCAGCACTGTTGTCCGCGCGACTTGCTTATTTTGATCTCCGTCGGGTCGACCTCGCGCAGCGCTGCTTCGACACGGCGCAGGAAGCCAGTCGTGAAGCGAATGACCACGCCCTGATAGCAACGGTCCTGGCGCACGCCAGTTTCGTCCCTGGCTTCGAGGGCGACAAGATCGCGGCGCAGCCGTTGCTGGAGGCGGCACATGCCCATGCCCAACACGGTTGCGGACCGCTGTTGCGATCATGGCTGCATTGCGTCTCGGCCGAGGTCACCGCAAAAACCGGCGACCCCGCCGCAAGTCTCCAGCACGCGCGCCAAGCAGAAGATGCGTTGGCAGCCGATGGGATAGACCCTATGTGGTTGGACTTCTACGACGCTTCGCGACTGGCTGGATTCACGGGCAACGCCCAACTCGTCGCGGGCGATCACTCTGCAGCTGCGGCAAATCTGTTGAAGGCGCTGGACTCGTTGGGGCCGCAGGCCGCCAAGCAGCGCTCGGTGCTGCTGCTTGACTTGGCGCTGGCATCTGCCAAGGAAGACGCCGAGCGGTCCGCGTCCCTCGCCTGTGAGGCACTGGATGCGCTGCAACAGGACTGGTACGGAACCGCTTTCGAGCGTCTTCCCCGCGTCTGCGCCTCCCTTGCAGGAACACCCTTCGCCAGCGACCTCGATGATCGGATGCGGGCCTTCAGGCCCAGCGGAGACTAACGTTCCTGGGCGTTGTGTTTGCGCACGAGTTCGGGTAGCTCGGCAAGGCTGGTGAGCCGGAAGAGGCACCGTCCCGCGACTGCTTCGTCGTCCAGGATGTAGCCCCACGGGCCTCGTCGGATCAGTGCCGTCTGCATGCCGGAGTCCTGGGCCGGCGCGATGTCGTTATCCAGGCGATCCCCCACGTAGAGAACGTTCTCGGGAGCGCAGCCTGCTTCCTCGATCACTCTGCTGAAGAACCCGGGGTGGGGCTTCTCCACACCCCAACTGTCAGATGTACCGATCACATCAACCGGAAAGTTGAGGGATTTCAGGATCGCTTCGGCACGGGCGGTCTGGTTGCCCGCGACACCGATATGCACGCCGAGGTCTCGAAGCCCCTGAAGACAGGGGCGAGTGTCGGGGTACAGGTTCTCCTCAGAGAAGTGCTCCGGCTGGCCAGCGTCGGCCCGACGCTGGCGCTCGGCTTGCAGATCGAATCCGGGCTTGAAGTACTGGAACGTGTCTCGGTAGTCCTGTCCGCGGGCGATCACTGCGCCGAAGACGCTGGAGAAGGTGTGCCGTGGGATACCGAGCCAGTCAGCCCACGTCCCGTACTCCCTTGACTCATCAACGAATGTTTCGCCGACATCAAAAAAAACCGAACGAATCACGGGAACCTCGACCTCCCTACCGCGCCAGCAACTACGACCAGCCTAGCCAGGCGCGTTCCGGCGTCCGGCAGCAGTACCACGCAACGCGACGCGAGCTGCTGGCTGACATGCTCTTCATTTCCTGTGGCGGGCAATGGCCAATCAATGGCCAATTCCGAACGCATTCACGCTCCGTTTTTGCTCATTGTCACCGGTTTCTGGGGTGTTTTGTGACGATGTACACGCTCATGTTTCCTGTTAAGTGGTCACGTTGAGAGAGAAACCATCATGGTCGGCTGGGAAGATGTGACGCACAAAAGAACACGAAGCGGACTTGAGAACGCCGCAATGCGGTATGCGGCCCGAGGTTGGCCGGTGCTGCCCGGGACCGTATACGACCGGGGTCGCTTCATCGTGCCCAACACAAAGAAGAGCTCGCCGCCACCAACATGACGACGGTGACCCGATCGTGGACAGCAGCTGGGGAACGATAGTCGCCGTCTGTGCTGCTGCGCTCGGGCGAAGCCTTTGGGCTCGTTTCCGTTGCACGAGGTTTGGCGCAAGACGTTATCCAGTCCTCGGCCTGGCGCCGCCAACCGGGGCCCGTGTTGTACCGCGGCGATCGAGGCCGGGCATACTTCCTCATGTCCGGAGAGCTCGATCTCCACACAGACATGGCCGAACCCGGCGAAGTCGCCGAGCTCCCTCTCGGGGAATGGGTGGCCGCGCCACCGACTCGTGTCCGGGGCGTGCACGTCATTTGGTGGGTCACCCCCGAATTAGTGCGTTGGCGCTCGGTGCCAGCCCCCGTGCTCCAGGAAGCGGTGATCGAGGCAGGTAGCAAACGCCACTCACGGCGTCAGGTGAGAGAACGCTCACACCGGAGTCCACCAGACCATGTCCCGCGTCAAATGCCCACGTTCGACCTGCTGCTCGACCACGCCGGTCAGGTTGCGGTCCGGCGCGCGGGATGAGCTCGTGCGCGGCGGCGACGATCTTCGTACTGAGCCGGCGGTGACTGGTATCGAGCATCGGTTGCTGATGCTGGAGTAGAGAGCGTCAGGCGATGAGTGACCGAGCTGATCCAGCAGCGCGGCGAACTCGGCTTGCCCACCGCCGGCGTCCCTGAGATTGCGGCTCGCCGTGCGGTGCAGCATCCGCGGCATGACGCCCTCGACGGCCCTGCGCGCTTGGACAACGCCCGAGATACTCGGTGATGCTGGGAACGCCAACTGGCTCGGCGACCAGGTTCACGGGCACGAAGTCGCCGGTCCATCCGTGAGGCAATGCCGGACGTCCGCTCCAGCACGTATTGGTCGGAGGTAGCGACGAGCGGGTTCGACGGGCTTCCACCAGCGCGGCGGGGCGGTATCCCGCCCGGCTTGTCAGCCTGTGAGGGGCAGTTCTGCCAGGTGATCCCAGGTGAACTGGCCCTGATCGCGGTGTTGCTGCACGGCCACTAGGTGCAGCGCAGTGATCGGAACTTCGACCGGTGCGATTCGGACCGTTTGCAGCGTGCTGGTGATCGTCCCGGAGTCTCCGTCCGCGATGCCGTAGCCGATGCTGGTGTGTGGCACCATGTTCGGACCCGGCTCTGGGAGGGCCTGCGCGCCGAACACGTCGGTGACGGCGCCGCGGACCACCATCGCCATGTCGTGCCATTGAGCGTCCATTGTGGGTTCGACGGCGAGTTCGACCGCGTGCCGCGAAGCCTGCGGCGCCCCGACGCGCAACGTCAGTGCCGGCAGGGGCGCGACCGCGCCGCGTAACTTCTCCACCAGCTCGTCGAGCTGGGCGTGCGGCACTTCGTGGCGGGCGCGCAGGGTCATCTGCACGGTGAAGTGCGCCCACTCAGGGGGTTGGAGCCCGAGCCCGTGCGCGGCGGCGACCCCGCTTTCCTTGAGTGCCTTGTGGTAGGACGCGAACGTCTTGCGCAGCGCGTCGTTGCCGACCGCGTAGATGTGTACTCGTGCTTGGTGGGACCAGGTGGCGGCGGCGTGGCGGGTGAAGAAGTTGTGCATGTCGCTCCTCATGGCTTCCGGTGGGTTGGCTGGCATTGGCGGCCGATCTTGGGGCGGGTTACGGTGCGCATATGACCGGCAGTGATCGGTGTCCGTTGGAGATGAACGAGTCGACGGGCCGCAGCTCGTCTGGTGCAACGGCGAGGGCGAGGTCGGGGAAGCGGGTGAACAACGCGGGCAGGGCGATGGCAGCTTCCAGCCGTGCCAGGGGGGCGCCGAGGCAGTAGTGCACGCCGTGGCCGAAGGCGAGGTGGGCTTTGTTCACCCGGCTGATGTCGAAGTGGTCTGCGTTGTTGTGGAGGGTGGGTTCGCGTCCAGCTGCGGCGTAGGCGGCGAGGATGGCCTCGCCTTTGCGGATGGTGATGTCGTCCAGTTCGATGTCGTCGATGGTGTAGCGCAGTGGCAGGTTGGCCACCGGTGCTTGCCATCGCAGCGTTTCCTCGATGACGTCGTCCCAGGAGTGTGTGCCAATGCGGACGAGGTCGAGCTGGTCGGGATGTGTGAGTAGCGCGGCAATGGCGTGGTCGAGCAGGTTGACGGTGGTTTCGTGGCCAGCTGCCAGCATGAGGACGAGGGTATCGACGAGTTCAATTTCGGAGAGCCTGGATCCGTCGTCGTCGCGTGCGGCGATGAGGCCGCTGGTCATGTCCTCGCCGGGTGTGGTTCGTTTGATGGCAACCAGACCGTGGAGGATCTGATAGAGCTCGCGCTGGTTGGACTGGGCGTCCTGCGGTGTGGCGGCGGTGACGAACAGGCCGTCGACGACGCGTCGCAGGTCTGCGCGAGTGTGGTCAGGGACTCCGAAGAGCTGGCTGATGACTTCCATGGGCAGTGGGTAGGCGAAGGCCGCGCGGAGATCCACTTGCTGCCCTGGGGGTGTGGCGGCGAGATCGTTAAGAAGGCTCGTGGTGATCTCTTCTATTCGGGGGCGCTGGGCGGCGGTGCGGCGCGCGGTGAAGGCTGTGGAGATCAGCTTGCGGAGTCGTGTGTGGTCGCGTCCGTATGCGGTGAACATGTTCTGCACCGACACCCACGTGTGCAGGGGCCAGTCGTCGGGGATGTTCCCGTCGATCCACTGTGGCCAGTGCTGGCGTGGGTCCTTGGATACGCGCGGGTCGGTCAAGAGTTCCCGGAGCCTATGAGGGTTGGTTACTGCCCACGCCACCACGCCGCCAGGGAGTTCCACCAGCGCCGCGGGGCCTTGCTGGCGGAGTTGGGTGGCTTCGGCGTGAATGTTGGTTCCGGTGGGGTCGAGAGCGTAGGGGCAGGAGTGGTGGCCCATCGGCGGTCTCCTTGATCTTTCACCTGTGAGAGGGGAAGCGGTGGGAAAGCCACGGGGAGGCTTTCGAGTGCGCGGTGGAACGGGCCGGGGCGCCACCGCAAGTCGTCGGCCGCGACGGCCAGGCGCATATCCGGCAGCCGGTCGAGGAGCCGCTCGATGGCCGCCGAGGCGATCACCCGTGCCAGACGGGGAGCTGGGCAGGTATGCGGGCCCGCGCTGAAGGCCAGGTGGGCTCGGTTTCCGGTCCGTGTCTGGTCGGTAGCCAGGGACGGGTCGGTGTTGGCGGCGGCGTAGCTGATGACGACCGGTTGATGTGCGGGCAGCCGGGTGCCGGCGAGCTCCAGGTCCTGCATCGGATAGGTGATGCCGTAGTTGGCCATCGGGGGGTCGGTCCACAGGACCTCGTCGAGTGCCTCGTCCACGGGCAGAGTGCCGCCGGAGAGATCACCGGCGAACCGGTCGTCGGACAACAACAACCGCAGCGTGTTGGCGATCAGGTTCTGCTGCGGTTCAGACCCGGCACCCATGAGCACGACGAGCTGATGCAGGATCTCGTCGTCGGTCAGCGCGGCTGGGTGCGCCATCAGCCAGGAGGTCACATCCGAGGCGGGCTGGCTGCGCTTGAGGGCGACCAGCTCCGCCAGACAGTGGCCCAGGTCAGCGTTGGCTTGTTCGGCGTTGATGCCATCGAAGACGGCGCTCATGGCCGTGAGCATCCGATGGCCGATCTCCGCTGGGCTGCCACAGATGCTGCTGAGGGTCAGCAGCGGCAGTACACGCGCGTACTGGGTGAGAAGATCAGCATGCCCGGCAGGGGCGAATCGGTCGAGGAGGGTGCCGGCAGCGCGCTCGACGGAGTTGCGCACCGCTGTGGAGTCCACCCGGTCGAGGCTGTCGGTCATGGCCTTGCGCAGGCGTGCGTGGCGCGCACCGTCGGCGAACAGGCAGTTCGGGCGATACATCATCATCGGCAGCACCGGGCAATCCGCGGGGATCTTCTGCTGCCACTGGCGGGGGTCTTTGGGAAACCGGTCGGGGTCCCGCAGAACCTCCAGCGCCGTCTGGTAGCCGGTGACCAAGGTCGCAGGGATCCCGGGGGCGAGTTCCACCGGGGCAATCGGCCCGTGGCGGCGCAGTTGGGTGTAGACGCGGCCGGGGTTCGCGGCGAATTCGGGTCCATACAACGGAGTGCGGGCGGCATGTGCCGGACAGCCCGGCGGCGGAACATCCCGGTCGGCGTGGTGGAAGGTCACACGTGCTCCTGGGCGCTGCGGTGGAGGTATTCGACGAGGCTGATCAGTGCTCGGGTCGACGACGCCGGGTCCCGGGCGTCACAGGTCACCAGCGGTGTGTCCGGGTGGAGGTCGAGAGCCTCGCGCAGCTCTGCGTCATCGAAAGTCGGTGCGTCGGCGAAGTGGTTGATAGCCACCGCGTACCGCAAGCCCCGTTCTTCGAGGAGGTCCATGACGGGAAACGACTGCTCTAGACGGCGGGTGTCGGCGAGCACCAGCGCACCGAGCGCACCCCGGGCGAGCTCACGCCACAAGGGTGTGAAGCGGTGCTGTCCGGGGACACCGAAGAGGTACAGCACCAGCCGGTCGCTGAGGGTCAGGCGACCGAAATCCATCGCGACGGTCGTGGTCGCCTTATCCGGTACCCCGGCAAGATCATCGACATGAGCACTGGCTTGCGTCATGAGTTCTTCGGTGTGCAGCGGCTTGATTTCCGAGAGCGTGCGGACGAAGGTGGTTTTTCCGACGGCGAAGTGGCCCGCGATCACGAGCTTCGTCGCTTTCTGCACGGTCTGACGCAGGTAGATGTCGTCAGAGGCGGGCGCGGAGCCCATCGAGCACCTCCTGCATCAGCTCTAGGCTGGGCGCATCAGGGCGAACCTGGGGTGCGCGCGTGGTGATGTGGCCGCTGTCGAACAGATCACCGAGCAGGACCTTGGTGACGCTGACCGGCAACGCCAGATGCCCGGCAACCTCGGCCACCGACAAAGCTCCGCCGCGGCACAGCCGGATCACGCGGCGCTGCTCCGGAGTCAGGCCATTACACTGATTGCGTGCGGTAGTGACGAGAGTGACCACGTCAAAGAAGTTCCGGGTCGGGTGGGCGCGTCCGCCGGTGACGACATGGGGCCGCACCAACGCTGGTTCTCGTCTCCGTGCGGGCGAGGTCATACCGATCCGCCGATGTCAGACCGTCGCGAGCTGGACAATTCCTTACCCAGTCGCCGCACCAGGTCCTGCAACCGGAAAGACACCGCTTCCACGTCCGCCTTCTCCGTCGTGGATGCGGCAACATAGGCGCCCTCGCCGGCGGCAACGAGGAACACATAGCCCCGGTCGAACTCACTGACCGTCTGCTGCCACGACGAACTCCCGCAGAAATCAGCGCCGGCACGAGCCAGCGCTTGCAGCCCGGACATCGCGGCGGCTTGCCGGTCAGCGTCATCCCAGCTGATGTTCTGGGAGTGCGCCATCAACAGCCCGTCAGCGGACAACAAAATCGCATGCCGCGTCTCCGGCATATCCAGTGCCCGGTCGAGCATCCACCCCAGCTTGTTCACCAGTTCCTGGCCGAGCATCTGATGCATGTTGTGTGTCATGACGTCGTTCCTTCGTCCTTGGGCTGTCGACTGTGGACAGTGGAATGGGTGCGCCCGGAGCGCGTGCCGCGCTGCCAGGCCCCCATACTTGCGGCGCTGGCTGGCCCCGGACTCGTCGCCGACGCGACCTCCGATGTCGGCCAGACTGGTGGCGCGGTCTGTGTGGCCGGCTCGCGGCGACGGCGTTGGGGCAGGCCGCTGGCGGTCGACCTTGGCGCCGGGGCTGTCTCACCTGGCGCGGGGGGTGCTGCGGCCGGTGGTGGGGCGGGTCGGGTGAGCAGGTCGTTGGGCACGAATACCACGGCACGCACACCCCCGTAGGGCGAGCTCGGGTCAACAGACACCCTGAACCCATAGCGGGCGGCGAGCACACCCGCGACGGCGAAGCCGATCTGCGGAGGATCGCCGATATGACTGATGTCCACGACCTCATGCCCAGCCAGCAGCCTCTCGGCACCCTGCAGTGCCTCGGCATTCATCCCGATGCCTTCATCGTCGATCACGACGGCGATACCGTTGTACGCTGGCCGGAAATGGACCTCGACCGAGGTGCTGGGCCGCGAATAACGCGCGGCGTTGTCCAACAACTCCGCCGCAGCCAAGACCACAGGTTCCACCGCACGGCTGACCACAGACATATCAACCTGTGTACGCACCTGCACCCGACGGTAGTCCCGGATACGTCCGATAGCGCCCCGGACGACGTCGGTCAGCGACGAAGCCGACCGCTGCTGTCCCGGCCAGGACCCGCACAACACCGCGATAGCCTGCGCTCGACGGCCGAGCTGAGCATTGGCGTGGTCAACCGCCAGCAGACCGGCCAAGACGTCCGGATCGTCGAACCGCTCCTGCACATCCGAGATAGCCACCTGTTGCTCAGCAGCCAGGCTCTGAACGCTGCGCATCGTCGCCTTCAACGTGGCTCTCGCTGACTGATCGGCTTGAGTTTTCGTCTGTTCCACGCACTGCGCGACCGCGCCGACTATTGACTCCAGGCTCTGCCCGTACTCCGAGCCGGCCAACTGCGGATGCAGGGCGTCCGGCACATCAACCGCCACACCCCGCAGGGACTCCACCAACGCCGGAAGACGATGAGTTACCAGCCGACGCAACTCCTCGTCCCGAACCCGCACATCGCGCTCCAGCAAAGCGTTTCGGCTGCGCGCCCGAACCATGATCCGCCATTGGTACAAACACAGCACCGCCACGGCCAGTCCGCCCGCCGAAAGAACCACCCATAACGTCATGTCCAACTAAAACTCCATCGTCCAAGTGCCAACGGCACCTCGTGCGCCTCGCGACAACTCTCCATCCCCGCGGCGGGACGTGCGGGCGCGACACTCGCCAGCGATGTCGATTAAAGACCTGTACATGGGTGCCCGGTATTGGCCACTGCTTGGCCATTGCCTGCCGCTGGTAATCAGACGATGACTTTGGGCGGTTCTTCGTCCTACACTTCCGGCGGTTTGCGGTGAATCGATCAGCCAAAGTACGTCGTCGACAACGACGACACTGATCAATCTCTCCCGGATGCGTCGCGCGTGAACGTGCCCCGGCATGTCACGAGCCCGCCGGAGACTCGCACTGTATCCACGAGGGGACCTGGGCCATGCCGTCGAAGATCGCGACCGACACGCCGTTTAGCTGGGGAAAGTTATTGGGTTACTGGTTCGCTTCGCTAGTAGTTGTCTATGCATTGGGGTGGGCCCACGTCACCCCTTCCGGTTTCAGCACTCAACCACCAGCCACCAGCACAGGTGCCCCGACTCCTCTCCCAGCGCACACGCCGCCACCGGCGACACAGCCGTAACCGGCACCACGGTGCCGTTGTCGCCGACTACCACGGCCCCGGCCCCGGCCCTTGAGCATGTGCCATCGTCCGTGGCGTCGCCGCGTGAAGCCCGCCGTGAGCCTTGGGGATCACACATAGCTGCGCGAATTGCGCGGCCGTGGTTTTGAGCGGGGAGGGAGGTTGCCCATGTTTCACGACCACTGACTACGAGCGGGGCTGGTCTCGGTAATGGCTGAGACCAGCCCATCCGGCGTTAACGAGTGCCGTGGAACGCAGCGAGGAGCAGGAGCTGATGACCTCCCGCATTCAGTTCGATCCGTTGGAGCCGGCCACGCTGGCCGATCCGTATCCGGTTTATGCAGAGCTCCGGGAGAAATCGCCGGTCTTCTGGCATGAGGAGATGCAGTCGTGGACCGTGACCAGGTATCGGAAGTGTCTTCGCGTCCTGCGTGACCACGAGCGTTTCGCTCAGGTCTGGAGGCGGGTGGGTCGCAGTGAGCCATTCCGGGTAACGGTTGGTTGCTTTGTGTGATCATCTTCCATTTGGTCATGTGGTGCGGGCGTGTTCGTGGTGGAGCAGGACCAGGGCAGCTGCGGCGATGGTGCCGATGCGCCAGGGGCAGCCGCGTTGGCGGCGAAGTGCTTTGTAGGTGGTTTTAAGTAGTGAGTTGGCGCGTTCGCCTAGGCAGCGCAGCGCGCCGTGGACTGCGTTGTAGGCCTGTTGATCGACGGTCAGTTCCCCGTCTTTGGGTTTTTTGAACGGGATCGTGAAGGTGTCCGGGGCGCCTTCGTAGCCGAGATCGGCCAGGGCGTGGCTGCCCTCGCTGATCCAGTCGGCGATCCGCTCCAGCAGTTCGGGGTCGGCGCGGGCGGCGGTCATGTCGTGCTCGCGTCCGGGCCGCACGTCGGAGACCCATAGCGGCCACCCGTCCGGGGCGGACACGACCTGGATGTTGCCGCCGTGATGTTTGTGCTTTCCGCTCCACCACAAATCGACGCCCTTGGTCGGGCCAGGGATGGAGATCCGGTCGGTGTGGATCAACGTCCCGTCCACGATCACGAACGAATGCCCCGCCATCTTCGCCGCCAGCAACGCCCCGTGCAACGTCGGTCGGCGGGCCGCCAGCACCGCGACACCCTCGTCGCGGTACTCATACGCCGTCGACTTCGAGATCCTGTTATCCCTGGCCAACGCCGACATCCGGGTGTCGTCGAGGAACCAGCGCAACACCAGCACCGCCTGCTTGTAGGTGCTCAGCTTGCGCCGTCCCGCACGAGTACCACGCCGCAGCCGCTCGGCATGCAACAACCCGGACAAGAACAACACCGTGTCCTCGGATACGTCCAGGACAGCCTCGTATGTGACACTCATAGCAGCGCGGGTTCCCTACGAAGTTGATCTGTGGAAGGACTACTTCGTACCAGGGATCCCGCGCTCTCATGTGGACAGCCCCACACCAAACCCCAAGATCAACACAGCGCGTCACCAACCGTTACCCGGAATGGCTCACTAGGAGGCCGCTGAATAATCGGCGTGTCTCCCAGGAATCTGGGCTTGAGCTGGGAGAATCGGTTTATGCAGGGTGTGGAACGTGCCGACCGGGAACTGCTGGACGCTCACGCGCTGGTCGGTCATCTGGTGCCGGCGGGCAGTGTGTTCGCGTTCCTGGCCGAGCATCGTCAGGATGTGTTCCCCGATGGGGAGTTCGAGGACCTGTTCCCCTCGGGGAGGGGACGTCCGTCGATCCCGGCGTCGGTGATGGCCTCGGTCCTGGTGTTGCAGACGCTGCATGACTACTCGGATCGGGAGACCGCCGACGCCGCGCGGTGTGATCTGCGGTGGAAGGTCGCGACCGGAATGTCGTTGGACCACAAGGGATTTGATGCCTCGACCCTGGTGTACTGGCGCAAACGGCTGGCGGCGTCGGATCGGCCCCACCGGATCAATGACGCGGTCAAGGACGTCATCGAGCAGACCGGGATCCTGCGCGGCCGGCGTAAACGGGCGGTGGATTCCACGATCCTGGCTGATGCGGTGGCCACTCAGGACACCGTCACCCAGCTGATTGCGGCGATCCGGCGGGTGGCCCGGCAGGTTCCTGGCGCAGCCGAGCGGATCGCACAGGTGTGCACCGGCCATGACTACAGCCAGCCGGGCAAACCGAGGATTGACTGGGATGACCCGCAGGCCAAGGACGCACTGGTGTCGGCCTTGGTCAACGACGCAGGCGCGCTGGTGGCGGTGTTGACGGAGGCCGAGTTGGAGGGCGATGCGGAGGTCGCGGTGGCGTTGCTGGCGCTGGTCGCCGGTCAGGATGTCGAACCGGCGGAAGGATCGGATGGCACTGATGGGCGGTGGCGGATCGCGCGGCGGGTCGCCCCGGATCGAGTGATATCCACGGTGGACCCGGATGCGCGGCATACCCGCAAGTCGCCGGAGAACCGCCGCGACGGGTATCGGGCGCACGTGGCGGCCGAGCCCGAGACCGGGATCATCACCGACGAGAAGCTGACCAAGGCCGCTGGGACGAAGAACTCCGATCCGGCGGTGGCCGAGGAGTTCCTCGACGCCGAGGACGATCCCTGCGAGTGGTACGGAGATTCCGCCTACGGCACAGGGGATCTGCGTGGCGCGATCGACGACACCGACGCCGACGAGGCTGTGATCAAGCCGAAACCGGTGCAAGCGCCGGTGGAGGGCGGGTTCACCGTCGACGACTTCACCGTCGACGAGCACGCGGGCACGGTGAGCTGCCCGGCCGGTAACACCCGCCCGATCAGTCAGAAAAACCGGGTGGCGACCTTCGGCGCGCTGTGCCGCGACTGCCCGCTGCGTGCGCGCTGCACCAAGTCCAAGACCGGCCGTAAAATCGTTCTGCACCAACGAGATGATCTGCTGCGCCAAGCCCGCCGTGACTGGGCAGACAAGCCCGAACTGCGAGAGAAGTACCGGAAGTTCCGGCCCAACGTGGAACGGGTCATCTCCCAGATCGCCAGCATCGGCGGCCGTCGTCTCAAACTCCGTTATCGCGGCGCCACCAAGAACCATGCCTGGCTCACTCGTCGCACCGCCGTGCTCAACCTGCGCAATCTCGTGGGCCGCGGGCTATCTCGCACGGCAGGAGTCTGGGTTCTGGCGGGCTCGGCCGCCTAACCAGCGGCCGACCGGCCGGACCGGGCCCTCACCGGCCCGTCTAGGTGCTCTCTCGCCCGCCCCGACCGCACTGCCACGCGCGGATAGGGGCTTGCTGCGGGACTGCTCGTCAATTTTCTCGCCTCCGTCCCTGCGGCGACTGTCCCCAGAACCGCCTAATTCAGCGGCCTCCTAGGCCGCCACACGTACGCTCCCTATTCAGCAAACCCACACACACCGATGGCCGAAGCACTCTCGCGACAGCTTGAAGCCGCTACGGCTTCAGACGCCTCACCGCATCCGGAGGCTTACATCTCCGACCAAAGTTCACCGAAAAGAACCAAAGTGACCAGATGCGCGCCATGCATGGACTGCAATGCGATCAGCAGCAGACCACGGTGGCGCCGGTGTGTTCGGCATCGGCGGTGATCACCACTTTCTCCAACGCTTTTCGTCCCAGCCCAGCCAGCAGATCGCGGGCTGCGGCGTTATCATCGCCAGCCTCCACCGCGATGGAGGCCGAGAACCTCGCCACGTGAGTTCATCGCGGCCACCACGTGTGTTCGGAGCATGCCGGCCTTCCCGGTGACCGCGGCCAGCATCGTTTCGCCGCCGAGAGCGACCGCCTTCGCTCGTTGGCCGTCCCGGGGGTGTCCACCCCGATAAGGCCTGGTCGAGCTCACCATGGTCGACTAGTGCCAACACCCGCGCGACGGTCCAGCCCGACGGGGCACCCGACCACGAGCGCACACCGGGCTCGGCCAGAAACCAGGCCGGCAGCAACGGCAACCGATACAGGATTGCCCGCCCATCGCGGGCATCGCTCACCGCCTCCAGAGCCTGCCAGAGACCGTCCACACAACCCCGCAGGGACTCGGCAGCGAGGGCCGGCCGGTCAAGTACAACCGGAACCGGGAAAGACAAGGACACGAGGGCACGGCTCCTGGATAGACCGGCACGGCCTAGACAACCCGATGATCTCTCACCGGAAACCGCGCCCTCGTCTTGCGTCCCGCCTGGTCAGAAACCCGCCGCAAACCCTCAGGTCAACCTTGCACACGCTCTGCCCGCAGGCCCCTGGATCGCCGGTTCTAGCCTCCGCCGTGACCTGTCCCTGCCCCGTTTACAAGCACCCGCTGGCAAAAGCACCCGCAAAGATCCGCACAACCAGGAGTGAGTGCTGCCCAACAGCTTCGTCGTCACATGGACGCCGCGCCCGACGAGCTACAGAGCTGCCTCCAGCACGGCGACCACACTGCCTCCGAGCACTGGCACGCCGCCGCGCAGCACCTGGCCGTCACCGCGTGAGCTGGAACCCGGTGCTGTGGCTCGCAGCCGAGCACCTCGCGATGGCCGCCCAACCATCTCGGCACCGCGCCCAGCGACTCCGCGCCCTCGGATTGGTGCTGCCGACCATCGTCGAGGGCGGATACCAGGCTGCCGCGGCCCGTGCCTTGCCGAATCTACTGATGGCAGCACTGATCTTCACCATCAGTGTTCTGGTCACGACGCTGATCGCCGTCATCGAGCACTATCAGATTCATGCCGCCGCTCAACGCCACGTTGGGTCGGTGGCCTGCGTGGGATCGAAGCCGACGGGCGGCCTATCTGCCGGAGGTATGGAGCCTGGGGCCTTAGGCGCTTTCAAGGTGGGAGGGGCGGGATCGGGAGAAATTTTGGAGAACTCAACTGTGCTGAACCGTGTCGTATGACGCTCAACTGTCCACAACGGAACAGCATTGACCTGCGGGTTCTCTGATTTCGCAGGTTAGTGCGGTGCAGGGAGCTGCCCTTTTTGGCACGGTAGAGGTAACTGGTTCAATCCCAGTATCCGTCCGCGCCGTGAGTTCTTCGCCGCCAACCCGGGCACCGTGACTCATGCTTGGAGGTGGTCGAGCACTTTCCGCATCTGCTGGTAGGTCTGCGGGACTGGGTCCGCGTTGCCCAGCCGGTGCCGCTCCAGGCGGATCGCGCCGATGTGTTTCGCGAGGTAGAACAGCGACCGGCGGGCCGCGCTGGGCGTGGACGGCCGAGTCCGTAGGTTTCCCAGAACGTGTCCCGTTCCGTGCCGGGTTTCGTGGCAGCCATGAAGATCGTTCGGTCGGACTCGGGATCCCCCCAGGACGTTCGGTCGTTTTCGAACACGCCGGTGATCGTGGGCTCGGGGGCATCAGACGCCATCATGATGTTGACCGCCCACAGATCACCATGCAGCAGCCGTGGTTCGGTGACCTCGTTCAGCACCGCTTGGTACTTGTCCGCTGCGGCCATCATCTCCTTCACGTCCGCGGAGTCGAGACCGGCGTCGTCCAGGTCGGCCACGAGATCAGCGAAGAACGCCGTTACCGCCTCGCCCCAGGTGCCAAAACCGGGGCCGGTCACCGGGCCCGAACTGGTCCCCTTGAACGGCGTGGATGCTGCGGGCGATCGTCCCGATCTGCCGGAAGAGGGATATCCACGCCGCCCGAGGGTATTGCCCGGTTACCTTCCGGGCCCGGAACCCCATCGAGCATCGTCTGGAATAAGTAGTCTCTGCCGATGATCTCGTCGGTGAAGTCGGCCACGAGCGTATGCGGAATCATCGGCGCAATCCGAGCGAGATACGGTGCACTCGCATACTCATTGCGCATGAGGCCGCGCTCGATGCCGTACTAGCGTGTTGGTTCAGGGGCAACACGAAGGATGACTGGACGGTCCTCGCCGAGGTCGACGCGGTAGGTGTTGTTGTTTCTCTTGCCCATCCGACAGGTGTCGGAACCGGGGCCGATCCTGAGCATAGATCGTTTTAAGCAGGGGCGCCCGACAAAATGCCCCTCGCCGGCGGGGCGCTGCGGCGTCAAACTTCTGGCGGATTCGAGAATGATGCGGTCACGAGCCGCAGGAAGAATGCTCCGCTGGTCCCGGTGGAGCAGAAGGCGCAGATCGTGTTATCGGTGTTGACGCCGGGGCCGGCCCCGGGGCTGGCCCCGGCGTGTTCACGCTGCGAGCAGTTCGTCGATCTGGTTGATGGCGGACGTGGCGCCTTCGACGATCCCCATGTCCAGCACTTTCTGCAGAGCCTCGGCCGAGGCGTAGCGGCCGACGAAGGTGGCGCGGGTGCGGCCGTCGATATCGCTGAAGGTGTAGGTGTTGTGAGAGACCGGCATGTCCGGCAGCGGGTTGAAATCCTCGTCGGCGAAACCGTCCTCGAAGGTGAATTCGCGTGGCTCGTCGACCGTTTTCACCTCCCACCAGCCGCAGTATTTCTCGCCTTCGGGGCCGGTCATGTAGTAGGTGACCCGTCCGCCGGGCCGCAGGTCGTGGTCGACGAACGTCGCGGGGTGCGAGGGCGGTCCCCAGACTCGTTCCAGCTGGCGTGGGTCGGCGTAGACCTGCCACACGCGCTCCGCGGGTGCGGCGAACTCGGCGGTGATGGTCAGGGTCAGGTTGTCCAGGTCGTGCTGGACGTCGGTGACGGGCATGGCTCATTCTCCTTTGTCGATTCTGTCTTTTCGTCAGTGGCGAGGAGCTCGTCGATGCGGGCGACGCGGCCGCGCCACACCTCTTCGAGCTCGCCCAGCATCGAGGCCACTGAGCGCACCGCCTCCACCTCGCCGGTGGTGAGGTGTTCGCGTCCGCTGCGGCGCTTGGTGACAAGGCCCGCGCGTTCGAGGACGGCGACGTGTTTCTGCACCGCCGCGAAGCTCATCTCGTACGTCGCGGCGAGCGCCGTGACCGAGTGTTCACCGGCCAGAACGCGACGCAGGATGTCGCGCCGGGTTCGGTCGGCGAGTGCGTGGAAAAGGGCGTCTGCCCTGTCCTCGGCCTCGCTGTCATCCACCTCCCAAACATACAACCAAGTGGTTGTATGTTGTCAAGCCCCGCGTTGGAGATGGCTTTGTCGGACGTGCCGGGCGTGGTCGACCCCTCGGGCATTTGACTCCTTGCAGGAGGCGCACTCATAACGCCGCGAGGAGCGTTTCGCCGACCGTCCTGACATGCCGCTGACCGTGCACCTGGCAGCGCGTTAATGCCGACGGGGACATCGAGGGCTGGCAGGTCGGTGTGTCTTGACCCTGGTATAGCGCAGGACGGCGAGGCCCGGCGCCGAGAGCGTGGCGACCGCTTCGTTTCGAAGCTGCGGTCGCCAGTCATCGTCGGCGGTGCGAGGGCTCGCATCAACGCGCACATCCCGGCGCAGGCCCTCGTCGTCCCGGACCTGAAGCACGCCGTTCGGGTGGACCCGCGGCAGCATCCACTGGTCAACGACCCGGTCATAGCGGCCTTCCCGCTGTCCGCGAGCCACCGCCGCCGGACGGCCACCCTCGTCTAGGTGCATCGTCGTCCTGTGCGTGCGCCTCGCCTGCTGCGGAACAAGATCCGCGTCTATCCGCCGACGCCATTCTCGTAGTGGCACTGGCATTTGTGTCGGGCCACAGCAAATGGGTGCAGGGCGCTAACGACATTCTTGCGCTCCGAGTCTTCAACGAAGCGCAAGGGCTTGACCTGTCTATCACAGCAGCGAGTTGGCGGCGACGCGGTTCCTTATTGGTTCACGGCATGGGAAGGCCGTGGTCAGAACCCGTAGGTGTTCCGTAGTGGCCCGTAAGGCTCCGTTTGGGTGAAAAATCAATTCAGAACGGAAATGTGACGACGGTCACTATTCATTTCAATGGAGTAAACCACTGCGCCGTTTAAGCTTCCTGCTGACCATCGGGGGTGGTGCATCGTGATCTTGAATAATGGGGAGTTGCCGGTTCCGTACGACGTGCCGGTCGGCAGGGGCGAGCTGATCGAGCAGGTCAAGACCGCTCTGGACTCGTGGAGGCATGTCACCCTCATCGGGGTTCCAGGGGTCGGGAAATCCACGGTGGCCTTGCAGGTGGCCTGGTTTTTCCAGGACTCGACTGAGCTCACGTCCGAGTTTGACACGATCCGCTGGATCGCACTCAACGACATCGAGGACATCGACCAGCTGGACGAACACCAGATTCGGGCGCGAGTGACGGACGCGGTTGCGGCCGCGGTGGGTGTGGTGGGCAACGGCACCACCGACCTTGCAGCATTGATCATCGAGAAAGTGCGGTCTCTTGGTCGTGTGCTGTTGGTGTTTGACAACTGCGAGCACGTCAAAGCCGGTGCGGCGTTCCTGGCTGCCGAGCTGCTGTCGTCCTGCCTGCAGCTGAAGATTCTGACGACAAGCCAGCATGTTCTGGAGCTGTCCAGCGAACGCGTGATCCCGGTGCACCCGCTGGAGGTTCCGTCGAAGGACCACTCGGCGGATACCTCCGAGGCGGTCGAGCTGCTGGTTGCTCGTGCTCAACAGCGGCGCGACACCTTCACGCTGACTCCGGAGAACACTGCTGATGTTGAGAGGCTGGCCCAAATTGGCGCCGGCATTCCGCTCGTTCTCGGTGTCTTCGGCAAGCAGGTGGCGGCGAGCTCTCCGCGAGATTTTCTCGCCTGGCTGAGTCGGCATCCTGACGGGGTGCTGTTGGTGCGGGGTGGCGACAGGGTTTCCAAGCGCTCTCACGAGACGCTTGCGCATGCTCTCCAGTGCATGTGGGACCTGCTCGAGGAAAAGGAGCGGGTCGCATGGGCCAGGCTCTCGATTTTTGCGGGCCGTTTCCATCGGGACGTGGCTGCTGCCGTGATCGCCGATGGCACAGTGATCGCCGAGTATGAGGTCCACGGGGTCATGACCGGCCTGGTGGACAAGAGTGTCCTGCAGCAGGTGCAGGGCCTCCCCGCGGACTTCGCGGAGTACTCGCTGCTTGGGCCGCTGAAGGCCAAAGGTGCTCAAGAGTTTGCGCAGCGTGGCGAGACGGAGGAGGTCTTTGACCGGCTCCTTGGCCACTACGAGTCACTCGCAGAACGCTGCAGGCGTGAGTGGGCCGGTGCCGATGAGCTGGATTGGATGCGGTTCTGGAGGGATGATCAGCTCAACCTGGAAACGGTGCTGCGCTACGCGACGGTACACGCGCCGGCGCGGGGGCTGCGGCTGCTGCTTGACATCCTGCGGGCCAGAGGCGCGTTGTACGACGGCTTCATCAAGCACTCACGCCGGTGGCTGGTTGAGCTCTTGGAAAGCCTGTCTGACCAGGACAATGACGCGGAGCTCATGGCGACGGGTTTCGCTATTGCCGGATGGTTGCGCAGCCATCTCGGCGAGCACGACGGGGCCCGAGAGGATCTCGCTGAGGCTGCTCGGTACGAAGAACTCTCTGGCTCCGTCCAGCCATATGTGACGTATCTGAGGGGACTTTCCGCATGGTGGGATGATAGGCGCGCCGACGAGGCGATGCTGATCCTGCAGGAAGCGGTCACGCAATTCAAGAACATCGGTGATGCCGGCGGCGAGTACATGGCCTCCCATTATCGGGGAATGTGCTACGCGTCGGAAGCAGACGTGGACCGCGCGCGACCGGTGATCGACGAGCTGCTCGCGGAAGCGCAGTCTGTTGCTGGTGTGTGGGGGATTTCGTGGGCGCGATATACGGAGACACTGTACCTGCTGAGATGCGCGGAGCAGGCTGGCGAACGCGGCAACGTCGCTGAGGAAAGGAAAGCACTCGCCGCAGCGAGCGAGGCCATCACCGCGGTGACACAACTCTGGGTGGACATCCGCGATCGGTGGAGTCCTGTCTACGGCGCTACCTGCCTGGGGTTAGTTCTGGCTGCCCAGCGACAGCACCGGTCCGCGGCGGTCATTCTCGGAGCCGCGCAAATGGCCACGGAGCGAGTCGACGTCGAGGTTGCCTTGCCCGGATGGGCCGATCGCACAGCACAGACGCTGGCTTCCTGCAAGGCAGTCTTGGGCGCTGATGCGTTCGCCGCCGCCTTCGCCGAGGGACACTCGCTCGGTGACTTGGCCGTGCTGGCAGCGACTGGGACCGAGGGGGTTGTCGGCACCGGGCCGCTGAGTCCGGCGGAATGGGAAGTGGTCAGGTTGCTTCCCACTGGTGCAACGAACGGCCAGATCGCCCAGTATCTGGGCAAATCGAGACGCACGGTCGAGGACCATCTGAACAAGGCCCGCAAGAAACTTCAGCTCCCGATGACCCGTGACACCAAGCTGGCACGAGAGCAGCTGGTCGATTGGTCCCGAAAGCAATCCGGCAGTAGCGTTCTCATGCTGCCGTGGCTTCCCGCACGTCCTCCGCGGGCAGCACGTCCTCTGTCTGTGACGGGCGGGCACTACGGGGCCGGGGCTTCCGTAAACCCGTAGAGGTAGCTGTCAAATCCCGGGTGGCTCCGGGATTCCGTCACCTCCCCTCCTTCGCGAAAGTAAAGCCACGGCGCAGAACACCGCGAAGGAGGGGGTCGTGGCAACACCAGATCCGCCCGGTGAGTTGGACCGACGAGTACCCGGCGCGGCGCTACGGGCATTGAAGAGCTCGGGAGGCCCACCCCACGGCTGGTTCGGATCCGACTCGCCGCGGACTTCAGGACGCTCGACGCAGGGCACAAAGCCGCCACTCGGGCTCACGGTTGCTGATCACGATTCGGGGCTAGCAATGATCCTCGGTGCCGGGTAGGCCACCGTGGTCCTGACCGCTGCTCCTGCACTGGTCGGCTGTGTGTTCGTTCTGACTGGATTCCTCAAGCTGCCGCGGCAATCCAGTGTCATAGCCGAGCATGATCGACTGGGATATCGGAAGGTGGGGAGGCTGAGCGTCGTAGACGTCGCTGTCCTAGCGCTCGTGACCGGTCTGTGCGTGGGGGCGCTGTCGTCGATCTAAGCCCGCTGGCTTTCGTCGGCGACCCCGGGCGTGGGGGCGCCGACGAAAGTACTGCCAGATTCCTTTGTGGATAGTCAACGGTCCTGTTGGGTGGACCATGTGAAGGGAGGTGTCAGTGAACGAATCCTGCTGGAAGCGGACATAGCGTCGCCCGGAACAGGGGAATCGAACAACCTGAGCCTCCTGGGGGAGAGACAGGCGTCAGCTGGCCAATCCCGGACGGGCTCCGAAAGTGGAAGGGGACGTCGGGAATGACGTTCACCAGTCGCGGTTGCCGGACACAGGTACCTCCTCACTGCAGCCCAGCACGCAGCGAGACCGGGAGGTTGCTCCGTCGGTCGCGTACGTCGGGGGTCGGACGGTGGACCCTCAGTATGGTCGCTGGGTTACGCGGCGGGAACTACGGCCAATCGTCGGATGTTTCGCGCGGCGGGGATACGAAGACGTCACTGCCGCCGCTGGCCTGGGCCTGGGTGGTCGCTGGTCACCTGCTTGTCGTGGCCTGGGCGACGAGAGCTGCTGTCGCCGAGGACTACACGCATCTGGAGTGGGTGCGGTGCGGCCTGCTCAGTCTGTGTGCGCTCGCGCATGTGGTGCTGACGCTGGAGGCCGAGGAACGACGGCGCGGCGCCAGCGTCGAGGGCGGCAGCCAGCACATCGATCAGACCAGCGTGTGGACTTTCGTCGCTGCGCTGGTCCTGCCGGTGCCCGCGGCGCTGGTCGTATTGGTCGTCGTCCGGGTGGCGGTGTTCGCGATCGCGCGCAGGCCGCTGCTGCAATTTGTGTTCTCGACGACGAGCATCGGACTCAGCATGCTGGGCGCGCACGCGCTGGCGACGCAGACACCGTTACGGGATTACCTCACCGGACACCAGCTGTGGCAGGCGGGCGAAGACGTGGCTGTGGCCCTCGGAGTCCTCGCGGCGGCAGCGGTGACGTACTTCCTCCTGCAGCTGGCGACGGTCGGCGTCGTCGTTGGCCTGGCGACGCATGACTGGTCGCCAGTGAACGTGCTCGGCGAGCGAAGAATGAACCAGTTCGCGCTGGTCACGCTGCTGGGAGCATCCGGTGCAGCGGTCATGCAGTCGGTGACGCCATGGATGCTCGTGCTGGCGGTGCCCGTCGTCGTGGCCTCGACCCGGGACAAGCAGCGCGTTGCAGCGGCCGAGGCCGAACGTGCGTCCCTGATCCATGACGCCTTGCACGACACCCTGACCCGGCTCCCGATTCGAGCCAAGTTCGACCCACTCACGCAACTGACACTCGCCGATGATCAACAGCGCGGACGCAGCACCGCACTGTTGATCATCGATATCGACGAGTTCAAACAATGGAACAGCACCTACGGGCTGCTCGGGGGCGACCGGGTCCTCGTGGGTGTCGCGGACGTACTGCGGTCGGTCACCAGGCACGGCGACCTGCTGTGCCGGCGCGGCGGCAGCGGCGGTGACGAGATGATCGCGCTGCTGCCCGGCGCCGAGCGCGAGCACGCCTTAAACATCGCTGAGCGGATCCGCGCCGACGTCGAGCAAGCACACATCGAGGTGACCCAACCGGCCGGTGGGCGCACGGTGGTGCTGGGAGAGGCGAATGTGCCCGGCCCGACGGTGTCCGTCGGCGTCGCCTTGTCCCCTGATGACGGTCGGACACTGGAAGAACTGGAGGCCCACGCGGACCGCCTACTGCGGCAGGCCAAACGGCGCGGCCGCAACCAAGTCGCGCCGGAAATGGCTGACACCTGCTCAGCAGGAGGCGAGGCGGAGACGCCGGCCGCACGGATGTGACCGCTGCGTGGTGGGGGTGACAGTTCCACGCCCCACCACGCAGCGGCCGCATAAAGCTCTCCGTATCTTCCCGGGCGAGGTAAGTCCGGTTCTTCGGCGTGTTTTTCGGTTCCTGTCGCAACTATGTGAAAAAGAAATGCGAAGGCCCACGCTATCCCCGGCGCGGGCCCATTTGGCATGCCGAATTGTTTCCACGCGGTCTGCCCTGATTGCGGGAAACCGTGGTCGCGATCCGCGACTTGACGGAACCGCAGGGACACAAATACGAAGAGTCATGAAACGCCGCATCTCACTGCTCCATTAGTGTGACGATCGGCGTTTTTTGTGTACGCTCTGTGGTGTCATTGTCCGCGACGATGTAGACCTGAGACACGCCTTCTTCGTCATGGCGCTAATTACGAGATGTAGTTCAACGACGTTGCAGACGGCGATCGGGACCGTTTCTTGTCCGAGGCGGAGAGACCTTCGCTCGGGCGCGGAGTGTCACGTTGATCGTGGCAGGGTTCTGCGGTCGATGATCGCCGGAATGCGATCGCCGCCGGGTTTCTCTTGAGTCCGGCTGGCCCTGTGCGGTCCGCGGCGGGGATGCGGGTCGCGTTTGATGAGGCACACGTCTTTGGGGAGAGTCAAATGACCGCCTTACGTCCTGGAGCTCGCTATCCGATCGCCCACGCACAAGCATTTCCCTCGGGGGCGCGGCTGATTTCACGGCCGGAACCTGTGATCGTCGATGGCGAAGCTTCGCCACAGCAGCGCATCGACCCGGAGTCGGGAAAACCCGTGTGGTGCCTGACGATCGTGGACTTGGCGTTGGTGTCCCAGCTGGAGCCCAAGATCACCGTGGAGATCCTGGCGGATGAGGAACCCGTTCTACCGATGCGCCGCGAGGTGGAGTTCGTCGGGCTGACGGTCGAGCCGGTGCAAGGAACCGGGCCGGCTGGGCCGTGGACGGATTTCGTGTACCGGGCCCTCGGCGTGACCGGCGCACCACGCGCCATCGAGGACACCCGGCCGCTGCGGATGGAGCTGTGGCTCGGCGGCGACAAACGAGCCGGTTCCGGCAAGGAGGCATCCCGGTGAAGACCGACGACGAGTCTCACAGCGCGCCACGCGTGCTCACCTGGCCCGACGTGTCCTTTGTGGAGCAATTTCCCAAGCTCTGGACGCATGCCCCCGCAGACGATGGTGGATGGTGGCTGCTCGGAGGCGACCTGCCCGGCGACCCGGACGTGATGGTGCGCATCGAGCACGCATTCCCCGCCGACAGCAGGTCCCGAGGTGATTTCACTGAGCCGTTCAGCATGCTGCTGGGTCTGCTCGTGGCCCGAGAACTCCAGGGGCAGGTGCTGACCACCGACCTGTCGCAACAGGAAGTCGCCGAGCTCAGCTCTCAACTGCGCTGGCTGCGGGTCTTGTTGCGGGCTGGAGTGTGAGCGTCGTGGCAGCGGGAACGATCGAGCGCGGCACCGTGCCGCGGCAAGTCGCACGAGGATGGGTCGCCCTGGCCCTGCAGGTCTGGGGCGATTACGCCCCTCCCCGGTGGCAAGCCCAGGCGGCATGCCGCGATCACGATCCGCGGCACTGGGACTGCGATGACAAAGCACACACAGCACAGGTGACCTGTGCGTCCTGCCCGGTCCGAGACCACTGCGACGCCGATGCCCAGCACTGGGAGGCCGCAACACCTCACCAGCCGGTCCAGCCCACAGGGTTTCGGGGAGGACGGAGGGCTGGCCAGCGCGCCACACAGTACCTGCAGGCCAGGTACGGGATCGGAAAAGGAAGGACACCGCGGTGAACAGCACGAGGGGCCGCACTCCGGCCGTGTCGTTTGGCAGTGAGCTCCGCAGACGCCGCGAAAAGCACGGCTTGTCGTTGAGGGAACTCGCCGAGCGCGTGTACTACTCCTTCGGCTATCTGTCCAAATTGGAGCGCGAGCTGGCTTCGCCGAGCCTGGACGCCGCCGAACGACTCGACGAGGCCCTCCACGCGGAGAACAAGCTCCTGGAGCTCGCTGTCGACGACACCCAGGCCATCCGGGCGCTGCGTCTCGCGCAGCCGGCGCAGCTCTTACCAGCGGTGGCGGATCATGTCGGCCGCGAGGCGGAGTTAGCTGTTTTGGGTGCCGCGCTTCAGGGCGGTACGCCAGGGTCCGTCCGCACCGTCGTGGTCACCGGCGGGGCAGGAGTCGGAAAGACAGCGACGGTTCTGCGGTGGGCTCACCCGGTCGCCGAGCAGCAGTTCCCGGACGGGCAGCTGTTCGTCGACCTCGGTGGTTGGGGACCGAACGCGCGTCGGGATCCTGAGAAAGTGCTGGAGGAATTCCTCCACGCGTTGGGGGTGCCGCTGGTGGTTGTCTCGATGACCTCCGGCGTGGACCGGCGGGCGGGCTTGTTCCGGTCGCTACTGGCTGACCGTCGGGTCCTGCTCGTCCTGGACAACGCCGCCAGCTCCGACCAGGTGCTGCCACTGCTGCCGAGCTCTTCCGGTTGCATGGTCGTGGTGACCAGCCGTCGTCGTCTCGACGGGGTCACCCACCGCACCGGAGCACTGCAGGTGACGTTCAATCCGTTGGCCCCGGCCGCATCGCTGGACCTGCTGTCGTCGGTAGGGGGCCAGACTCGGGTCGATTCCGAAACCGCGGCTGCCGAGGCGATAGCAGCCGGGTGCGGTCACCTGCCGCTGGCCTTGCGGATCGCCGTCGATCGATGCGCAGCTCGGCCACAGCGCAGCCTGACCGAGCTGGCGGAGGACATGGCCGAGGGTGCGCTGGACTGGTTGTCCCCGTCTGATGCCGCCTTGGGCATGCGGGAGGCGATCGGCGAGTCCTACCGGGAGCTGCCCAGCGAAGCCGCACGGGTGTTCCGGGTCATGGGGATCGTGCGGGGGGAACTTGATGCGGTGGCGGCCGCAGCGATGCTGGGCTGGCCTGCGGGGACCGTTCGGCAGTGGATGCACTACCTGGCCGCCGAGCACCTGGTCACCGAGACCGCGCGTGACCGGTACCGCATGGCTGACCTGATACGCCAGTTCGCCTTCGAACGCATGCGAGCAGAGGAACCCGAGGAGACCATCGACGCCGCGAGACGCCGATGGGTGCAGTGGTATGCGCACTCGGCCACAGCGGCCAGCGCCCTGCTGGCTGCGCATTGCGACCTACCTGCACTGGACGCACCGGAGCCCGAGGTCGCCTCGATGATCGCCGCGCCGGCGGACTACCTGGCCGCACGGCGGTGGTGGGAGCACCACGTCTCGCAGCTGACCTCGGTCGTCGACCAGGCGTCGGTAGCCGGGCTTCCCCGCACCGCATGGACTGTTGCGATCATCGGCGGAATTTACTTGGAGTCAGAGTCAACGACGCGCTACCCGGACTGGGTCTCGGCGCTGTCCACGGCGGCAACGATCGCCGAGGACTCCCACGATGGTGCCGGGATGGCATGGTGCGCTCACCAGCTCGGCACCGTGCTGGCGATGCTCAGGCGCAACGACGAAGCCCTGGTGCACTTGACCGAGGCCGCGCGGCTACGGGAGACCCTCGACGACCAGGTCGGGCTGGCCTGGTCGCACATCGCTGTTTCCGCCACTGTCCTGGACATGGGCCGCTACGAGAAGGCGCGAGAGACCGCCGAGCTGGCCTTCGACCGGTTCCAACTCCACGGTCACGCCTATGGGGAAGCCACTGCTCTGGTCTGGACGGGGACGGCATTGCAGCGGCTGGGGCTGCTTGACGAGTCGTTGCACCGGCTGACCGATGCCCTCTCGCGCTTCGACGAACTGGGCGCCCCCGACGGTGTGGCTCTCGCGCTGGTGCGTCTGAGCGAGACCTACCGGCTGCAAGGAAAACGAGAGCGAGCGCTGGACCACGTCGACCGCGGCATCGAGGGGCGGCGACAACTGGAAGATGCCTCAGGAGTCGCCGATGGCCTGCTCGTCCGGGGACAGATCCTGCACGACCAGGGCGACGTCAACGCTGCTCGACGCGCGTGGACCGACGCTCTCGACATCTTCGAGGACCGTGGTGATCCGCGGGCATCGGATGCGCGCGCCCGGCTGGCGACCACCGCACCCGCGCGAGGCGTGCCATGACGTGTCCATTGAGGAGCCACAGAACCGGGGAGGAAGACACATCCATGTTCCCGTTGCGCAGTGGAACAGTCAACCTGCAGCCGCTTCGCCGCCCAGGCGACGCAGGAGCCGGCTGTCGGGGGCGGCCCCTGCACCCCTGGTACCGCACACGAGAGCGGCACCAGGGGCATGACGTCAGGCAAATGCCGATCGCTCGGGCGAATTCTCTTGACATGAGGAACCGAATGCGCTCGTCACAGGTATAGCTGGGCTACTTGACCCCGGGGACAGCACTGTGCCTGGTCGGGTACAGCCGCATTTGCACACGGCCGATGCGCATTTGTTTGGCCGTCTCTCAAGTGTCCATTCAAGGGTCTGGTTGAGCTGGGGTTGTGGTTGCGGGCTGGCTGGCTTGATCTTGCAGGGTTGATCGTTGATCATTGGGGTTGTGTCCGGACCGGAGCAGCCCGCGCCCTCGTATGACGAGTTGGTGTCCTTGGTTGAGGGCTTGGTGCCTCGGGTTGAGGCCTTGGAGGCAGAAAACGCCCGGCTGCGGGCGGAGAACGCTGAGCTGAAGCGCAGGTTGGGTACGGATTCGACGAATTCCTCAACGCCGCCATCGCAGGACTCGCTGGCAGCGAAGGGGAAACGCCGCGCGCAGCGCTCGCAGCGGGTGCGGTCGAAGGACCGCAAGCCCGGTGGCCAGCAAGGACATCCAGGGTCGGGTTTGGTGCCGGTGGTCAACCCGGATCGCAGCGAGACCGCGCCCGAACCGACGCGATGTTCGGGGTGTAGTGCGGCTCTGGCCGAGGGCCGGGATGCGGGGATGTCCTGGACGCAGGTCTGGGACACCCCGCCGATCCGGCTGCGGCGGGTGCAGTACCGGCTGCCGAAGCGGCAGTGTGGCAGTTGCGGGAAGACCACGACCGCGGCGGTGCCTTTCGGGCAGGCCGGGGCGGTGTGCTACGGGCCGAACGTTAACGCCGCGGCGGTCCTGCTGTCCTCGACCGGGAATGTGCCGGTGGAGCGCACCGCGAGTCTGATGGAAGCGTTGCTTTCCGCTCCGGTGTCGACCGGGTTCGTCGCCCGCGCGCACGAACGCGTCGCCGAGCGGCTGGATCAGGCAGGCTTCGATGACGCGATGCGCGCCGTGCTGGCCGCCGAACCGGTGCTGTGCGCGGACGAAACACCGGTCAACATCGCGCACCCCGACACTGGCGAGGACGGCCAACCGGTCCCCGGCGCCCCGCACGTGGTCTGTGTGCGCACCCCGGATGAACGGCTGGTGTGGTACCGGGAACTGCCGGCACGCACCAAAAAAGCACTGCGCACCCTCGGGCTTTTCAGCAAATACACCGGGTATCTCGTCCGCGATGATTACACCGCCTGGCACCAGTTCGACCCCACCCTCGCTGGGGTGCAACAGTGTGTGGCGCACCTGTTCCGCCACCTGCAAGGCGTTCTCGACCTGCACCCCACCCAGCAAGGATGGGCCGCCACCGTCCGCAAGGTGCTGCGCGAAGCGCACACCGCCGTCGCCGACGCCCACGCCACCGGGGCCGATCGCCTCGACCCCGACCTGCTGGCCGATCTGCGCGCCCGCTACGACAAGGCCGTCGCTTGGGGAATCGCCACCAACCGCCACCGCGACTGGGACAAAGGCAACCACCCCGGCTACAACCTCGCCACCCGACTGGCCGGCAAAGCCAACCAAGTCTGGCTGTTCACCAGGGTGTTCGCGGTGCCCTGGACCAACAACGCCTCCGAGCAAGCGCTGAAAAGCCCGAAACTGCATCAGAAAGTCTCCGGCTACTGGCACACCCTGGCCACCCTGGCCCGGTTCTGCCGAGTCCGTTCCTACCTGACCAGCGCCACCAACCACGGGCGACGCGCCATCGACGCCATCCATGCCGCCCTCACCGGCAACCCCTGGATGCCACCAGTCACCCCAGCCTGACCACAAAGATCAACTAGCCAGGCATTCGAATTTCGACCCTGAATGGACACTCTCTCAAGACACCGACTTCTGGGGAGAGTCAATGTCTTTGCAAACAGGTTTCCGTTATCCAATCTCGCATTCTCAGGCGTTTCCCATGGGGGTACGCGCTCTGTCATCACGCGTGGAACCCGCACTTGTTGATGGCGACGGCGGCGATGGCCTCCGGCAGCGAGTCGACGCCGACACCGGGCTGCCCGTGTGGCTGCTGGAGATCTCGGACATGGCGTTGGTGAACCGCGCCGGACATCCCACGGGGGCGTGGGCGGCGACACCGCAGCTGAACGCGCCCATGGGTACGTGCGGGGGCGCGGCTCGGCGTGCGGATCTCCCGCTGAGGTCCAGCCGAGCCGGACGAACTGATCGGCCGCGAGATCTCGCGAATTATGGCTGTTCACAAGCTGTTTTCACCACCACCGGGTCGTTGCACGCCCAGTGGCGGCTGGCGCTCGGGGCGTTCGAGCGTCAACGCCGACCCACTCGTGCGCCCCGGCGAGTGCGGTTCCGGACGAGGGAGGACCCAGTGGCACTTCATACTGCGGGGCCCGCGAGAGCGTGGGCTGGAAAGAAGGGCGTTGTGGTGGAGAAGAGTCGCAACGAGGGGTGGCCTTCGTACGGGACCGAGCTGCGGCGACGGCGCGAGCGCCAAGGGCTCTCGCTGCGGGAACTCGCCGAGCAGGTGCCCTACTCGTTCAGTCATCTGTCCAAACTCGAACGCGGCAAAAACGCGCCCACGCTGGAGTCCGCGGACATCCTCGAGTCCGTACTGCCCAGCAGCGATGGCGACCAGCCGCTTACCGAGCTCGTGCTGCGCTGGGCACACACGGCCGCCGACCAGTTCCCGGACGGGCAGTTGTTCTGCAACCTCCGTGGTTGGGGTACCGCAGCGCGCCGGGACCCCAGCGAGGTCCTCGAGGAGTTCCTGCGCGCGCTGGGGGTGCCCTCCGCGGTGATCGCCGACGGCGTCGACAGGCGGGCTTCGCTGTTCCGGTCGTTGCTGACCGGGCAGCAGGTGCTCATCGTGCTGGACAACGCCGCGGATGCCGAGCAGGTCCTCCGGCTGCTGCCCGGCCCGCCGGGATGCATGGTCGTGGTCAGTAGCCGGCGCAGGCTCGGCGGCGTCGTCAGCCGCACCGGCGCGAGGAGAGTGCAGCTCGCGCCACTGACCGTGACCGAAGCGGTCGACATGCTCTCCGCAGAGGCCGGGCCGGGGCCGACACGCGTCGACGAGGAACGGCACACCGCCTATGCGCTGGCCGCACGGTGCAGTCACCTGCCGTTGGCCCTGCGTTCCTTGTCCGCGCGCATCGCGGCGCGCCCGCACCACAGCCTCGTGGAGCTCGCCGAGGAACTCGACTCCGACGAGGCCCTGTTGGAGGCGCTGTCCTCCTCCTACGACGACAATCCCGGAATCCGCGAAGCGTTGTCGTGGTCCTACGAACAGCTGCCGGACGACGCCGCGAGGCTGTTCCAGCTGCTCGGCCTGGTCCCCGGCGAGGTCTCCGTGCACGCTGCGGCCGCCCTCGCGCAGTGGTCGGTGCCGATGACGCGGCACGTGATGCAACGGCTCGTCCACGAGCACCTGCTTGCAGAGTCCACAAAGGACCGTTACCTGCTTCCGGACCTGGTGCGCGTCTGCGCCGCCGAGCACGCGCGATCGGATGCTCCGGCCCAGGAGGCCGACACCGCGCTGCGGCGGTGGCTGGAGTGGTACGTGCACTCGTCGCTGACGGCCGCCTCCGTGCTCGCACCCCAGCATCCGTTGCCGAGGTTGGATTCGCCGGCCACGGAAGTCTCGCCGCTGGTGTGCGCGCCGCAGGACTACCGGGCCGGACTGCGCTGGTGCGACCACGAAGTGCCGCACCTGATCACGGCCATCGGCTACGCCCAGGCACGCGGGTTGACCGCGACCGCGTGGACGCTGGCCGTGGTGTGGGGGCCTTACTTGTCGCTGAGCAAGCGGTGGTCGATCCGGATTACGGCGAACACCCGAGGGCTGGCCGCGGCGCGGGCAGGGCAGGACAAAGTCGGCGAGGGCTGGTGCCAGCACGAGCTCGGCAGTGCGTTGTCCCAGCTGCGGCGGTACGACGACGCGTTGGAGTGTTTGTCGGAGGCCATGCGCCTTCGCGTCGAGGTCGGTGATCAGGCGGGGTTCGCCTGGTCGCGGTGCGCGGTGGCGGCGACGATGCTGGACATGGGCCGCTACAGCGACGCCTATGAGGAGTTCGACCGGACCCTGGAGATCTTCCAACTGGGCGGGCATGCCTTCGGCAGTGCGGTGGCCCTGGCGTGGCTGGGCAGCGCCAGCTACCGGCTTGGCCGCCTTCAGGATGCGGCCGACGAGCTCGCGCGGGCGCGGGAGCAGTTCATCGAGCTGGGTGATCGCGCTGGTGAAGCGTTCGTCCTCGTGCGACTGGGCGATGCCTACCGGGCGATGGGACAGCGGGAGCGAGCGCTGGAGCACCTCGACCGCGGTGTCGCGCTCCGGCGGGATTTGGCAGATCAGTGGGGCATCGCAGACGCGCTGTTCGTCCGGGGCCAGGTCCTGCACGAGGGCGGAGACACCGCTGGCGCGCGCAGCGCCTGGCGGCAGGCGCTGGAGGTCTTCGACGCGCTCGGCGATCCGCACGCCGCCGATGTGCGCGCTCGCCTGACCACCGTGGAGGCCAGGTTCGCCTGAGCGGGCCGGGTGTGGGCAGTTGGTGTGTCATCGCGTGTCCACGAAGACGACACGAATCGGCCTAAGTGGACACAGGTCAACTCTTCTCCCTATGCCACTGTTTCTGGATAGTTGCTGTCGCGGCCAGTCGGAGCAACGGGGAGCGCAGGACTGGCCTGCGGTGCGGGAGCCCTATCGGGGGTGGTTCCCGACCTCCCCTGGTGCTGCGCCCAGCCGGCGCACGCTCGCGCAGCACCAGGGGATCGGCACCGCGATCAATCACAAGGCTCGATGCGAGCCCACCCGGACAGGGTGTGAACAAGGGGGTTGGATGCGCAGGTCACGGGTGGTCCTGGGGTACCTGGTTTCTGGAATTTTAGCCGCGAGCGTGCTGGCTGGATGCGTCGCGAGCAGCGGTGCCTCGGTTCCGCCGCCACCGCCGTTGCCGCCGTCGTCGTTGATCGTCGTCACGACCCCGGTCCGCGATGCGCGCGAGGTCAGCCCGGCTGGCCCGGTGGGTGTGACCGTCACAGGCGGGACGCTCGACTCGGTCAGCCTGACCCGTGCCGGGGGCAGGCCAGTGGTGGGCTGGCTGACCCCGAACCGGGATGCGTGGACTGCCGGCGAACCTCTGGATTTCGGCGCGACCTACACCTGGTCGGGCACGGCCTTGGGCCCGGACGCGGGGCGTCGCGATCTCGGCGGCTCGTTCACGACCGCCACGCCCAGCGAGTTGGTCGCCGGCAGCCTCAACGTCGACGAGGGCAGCACCGTCGGGGTCGCCTCGCCGATCATGCTGCAATTCGATGCACCGATCCGGGACAGGGCCGCGGCCGAACGCGCGCTGTCGGTGCAGACCTCGGTGCCCACCGAGGGGTCCTGGGCGTGGCTGCCCGATAACGCGGAGGGCTCCCGGGTGCACTGGCGGCCGAAGAACTACTGGAAGCCCGGCACCTCGGTCACGGTCACCGCCGGCCTGCGCGGGGTGCCGCTCGGCGGCGGCGCCTTCGGCCCGGACAACATCGCCACTCACTTCACCATCGGGCGCGAGCAGATCGTCAAGGCCGACGTGACCAGCCACAAGATGGTCGTCATCCGGGACGGGCAGCCCGTGGCCACCTACGACGCCAGCTATGGCCGGGAAAGCGACCCGGACCGGGTCACCCGCTCAGGCATCCACGTGGTCACCGAGAAACACCCGACGAAACGCATGGTGTCACGCAAATACGGCTATGACTTGGTCGAGAAATGGGCCGTGCGCATCAACAACAACGGGGAATTCATTCACGCCAACCCCGCCAGCGCATACGCCCAGGGCAAAGCCAACATCACCCACGGCTGCATCAACCTGTCCACCGCCGACGCACACCAGTATTTCGAGTCGGCACTCTACGGCGACCCCGTCGAAATCACCGGGTCGAGCGTAGAACTGTCCTCAGCCGACGGCGATATCTACGACTGGGCGGTCTCGTGGGAGACCTGGCAAGGCCTGTCCGCCCTCTAGCCCGGCGCACGGTTCCGCGCTTTTCCTTGGATGACCGAAGCCGACTTCATGCCGCCCGCAGACCCGGGCGGAATTCACGCCACGGAGGAATTGGTGACCACAGTAGACATGAAAACGAGAAGCCAAGCGAGCCGCTATGCCAGGAAAAACACCGTGGTTGCTGGCGGCGGTCATCATCCCGGCGGAACGGCCGAAGCCGGCGCCGGATGGGGAAGGAGACCTGCCTGATGCCCAACCACGACCATGATCGGGGCACGGGGGCGGTGCGGATCGTCGGGGGAGCCCTAGAGATGGGGCTGCAGCGGCAGCAGCTGCGAGCGATGGTGACCGCGTCGACCGCCGGTGCCCGCTGCCTGAGTTCCGGTGATGTCTATATGGCCCCGGGCCATTACAGCGCCGCGCACATCTACGCCGAGGCCGAGATCATCGTGCGGATCCTCGACGGCTACGCGGCCACGGTGACCTGGGGCGATGAGGGCACTGCCGCGGTCATGCGGCACGAGCCGGGCCAGGACCTGTATGTGCCGGCGGGACTGGCTCATGCCGCTATCAACCTGTCCCGAACCCATCCGGTCCTGGCTTATGAGGTGCGCAGCACGCCGAGGTTCAACGAGGACGTGTCCCCGCGCCCCGATCTTGACGCCCAGCTCCCGCTGCTGGCCCAGCAGGTGCAAGACGAACATGTTGACCGGGTACGACAAGCCCAAGCGCGAGGGGAGCTGCCGTGGTGGTGAATACGCTCGGTTCCCGGGCCATCCGGCTGGACCGCAACGAATGCCCAGGGCCGCTGCCGGGAGTGGCCGACGTGCTGCGTTCCGATGCCGACGGGTGGCACCGGTATCCCTCCGACAGCTCGGTTCTGGCCGGAATGCTGGCCGCCGAAACCCATGGGAACCCGGACTCGGTGGTCCTGGGCGCCGGATCCATGGAGTTACTCGCACGCCTGCTGCAGATCGCCTGTGGCGGCATCGGTGGCGAGGTCATCTTCGCCGCCCCCAGCCCGGCAGCCTATTCAGCGCTGGCACGTCAGGCCGGAGCCACCTCGGTGCGGGTGCCCACCACCAGCGACGGTGTCACCGACGTCGAAGCGATGGCGGAGGCGGCCGGCCCGGCCACCCGGGTGATGATCGTGTGCAACCCGCACAACCCCACCGGCAGCGTCCTGCGGAGGCCGCAGCTCCACGGGCTACTGGACCAGGTAGACCCGTCGGTGCTGGTAGTCATCGACGAGGCCTACCGGGAGTTCGTCTACGACCCCGATGTTCCCGACGGCGCCGCACTGGCACGCTCCCGGCCGAACGTCATCACCCTCCGCACGTTCTCCACGGCCTACGGTCTGGCGGGTTTGCGGGTCGGCTACGCCATCGCACAGCCTCCGGTGGCGACGGTGCTGCGGCACGCCGGTCTTGCACACCAGATCAGCGCCCCGGCCCAGATCGCGGCGATGGCCTCCCTGCCACGGAAAGCCGAACTAGCCGCGCGCACCGCGTTCACCGCCGGCGAACGCGAACGCATCCGCAGTGCCCTCCGGGACAACGGACTGGACACCCCGCCATCGCACGGCAACTTCACGTGGATTCCCCTGCGCTACAGCGGTGAGCAGTTCCGGCAGCTCTGCGCCGAGCACGGCATCATCATCGCCGCCTATCCCGGCGCCGGGGTGCGCATCAGCGTGTCCAGCCCTGCAGAGAACATCGAATTCATAGAACTAGCAGCGCAGGCACGGCGCGTGACCCGGCCTGACCGGCGTGCCCTCCGCCAGGACACAGTCCTGACCTAAGTGGACACGCTGAAACTCTTCACCACACCAGGTATCCGTGCCGATCCTGGAGAACGACGACCACCCGGTCACCACAGTGTGACCACGACACTTCTCGCCTCTGATCTCCGCGTTGCCGGGGCAGATCCAACGGAGGCGAGAACACGGCCCGGCGATGTCCCACCCGCGTCGCCGCACGGGCATCCGGGTTTACTGACCACCCACCCGGATGCCGCCCCGGCCTCGGAGACCGCCTGTGCGTCCCCCTCACATACGGCGGTCTCCGAGGCCACTTCGTATCCGATCCGACCGTGGCGTTCCCCGCCTGCCGGTTCTGCGGTGGCAGGTGGCCTTCTCCCGCACCGATGGCGTGGGCCTGCATGAGGGGCGCCCGGTGCCCGTACAGGCAGAAGGACTCCGATGGTCATCAATGACACTGTGATCATCGACAGCGCGGCAATCCCACCGCCGGTACCTGTCGAGGTTCGCGTCGCATGGTGGATCTGGTTCGCCGGAAGCGTGATTGCCACCGTCTCGGCGCTGATCACGGTGATCCTCGTGCCGGAACCGCTGGTCATCACACTGGTAGTCGGGATCACCGCCGCCGAGGTGATCGTGGCGGTACCCGCAGCGGTGATGGTGGTCCGCGGCGCACGATGGGCCCAGATCGCACTGCTGGTTCTGGCGTTTCTGAGTTTAGGCAGCCTATATTCCTGGACCGACCTGCAGGCATGGGGCTCGGTGATCTTCAACGTCATTCTGGGATCCACCGGAGGCTTGCTGACCACACGCCGCGCACGGGCATTTTTCGCCGCACACCGACGGCACGCTCCCGGCCACTGAACCACTCTTGAAGGCAGAGAAACCGGTGGGCATTGATGTGCCAGAGCAAGGACACAAAATAGTCCGAAGTGGACACGCGAAAACTCTTTCTGGGCCGTGATCAGCTGTGGATAGTGACCTCACAGGGAAGCGAATGACCACAGCGATCCGTACCGCACTCAATGGTGCATGGATCCCGGCCAAGGGGGTGAGGCGGTTTTGGCTGTCCTGAAACAACGTCGCCTCCCTGTCGCGATCGGGCACCGGACGACGTTTCCCGTAACCGGTGAACCGCCGGCATCCGCCGGTGTGCTCGCGTTGGTGTCGCAACGCCGTCGCGAGACGGCCGAGTACATCCCCGACGCCGAGGCCGGTGAAGGCGCCAACGAGCAGCCGGCGGCCGCTGAGGGCGACCGTGACCGCACGAACGACGCGGCCTCTGGGGACGCGGCCTCTGGGGACACGGCCACCGTCGCGCGCCCGCCGCGTCCCGGCGAGCCGGCGGATGCCGACCTGGCTGCGGCGATGTGTTCGGCGTGCTTACCGCCGCCCAACATGGCAGTGAGCACGCCGAACACATCGCCGCCGAGACCGCGCACGGCGGCGCGTATCCGCAGCCAGACACCACCGCTGTCGGCGGAGGTCCGGGTCGACTGGACCGGGCTCGGTCCGACACGGCCGACACACGGTGCCGCCGCAGAGGATCAGTTGTGGGTGATGCCGCAGGGAACCCGCATGAGAAAAAAGGGGAAGTCATGGCACTTCAATCGCGCCAGGCGTTGTTCGTCCTGCGTTGGCACAGCGATAACCCGGAATGGGGACACCTGGGCAGAGTCACCGGGCGCAGCACGCCCGCTGCGTTCCTGGGATTCGTGCCTCTGGACCGTGTGCTCACCGACACGGCCCGCAGACGGGCGATCCCGGTCGGCGGAGGTTTCACCGAGCTGTGGTTCACCGGGAACCGCCCGGACCAGGCCAGCAACCGCCGCGACACTGGAGGCAGAGGATGAGACGCGGACTGCACATCGGCGCCTACGGCGTCTCCCACCACCTCGTCCGCGAAGACCAGACCGTGCGCCACATCCTGCCCGGCAGTTGCCTGGAGCGGGGCGAGCCGGTCCTGGCCACCGGATATCTCGTCGCGATCCTGGAAAACGCCTGCTGGCGCATCCTGTCGCCCTACCTGCAGATGCACGAGACAACGGTCGGCGTCGATTTCACGCTCCGGCATACTGCCCCCGCACTGCCGGGCGATGTGCTCCACGTCGTGGCGTCGTGCACAGAAATCGCCAACAGCAACGACGTGTCCTGGATGGTGGAAGCACGAAATCTCCGCACCGGAGAAGTGGTCGGTTCCCTGCGGCATCACAGCTTGCGCGTGATGGACCGCGCACGTTTCCACCGACGCCTGCACCGCCTGTAAACGGTGCTAACCGGAGCTGGTTCTGTTACGTCGTCCCGCTCTGTGGCGTGGGCAGGCCACCGACTGGACCACAACGACGTCCACGATGGCGAGATCAGCCCGCACGAAGCTGATTCGTCCGTGGAGAAAGCATACGAGGCTGGAGCCGACCACCGCGATAATCCCCGACGGTGACTAACTGACCGGACCCATCACAAGGTGCAGCACGGAGTCCTGTTCGGCTACCTCATCGCCGGCAGCGACCGCTGGGCCCGAGACAACGAGGGCCACGCCATCGACCGATGCTGGGCAGCCGGCCATTTCAGCCCGTACGAAGTCGACAAGCTGCATGTGGAGCACACCGACATACTGGCCCAGCGCAGACAACACTGAGTGCGCTGCCACAACGCTGGAACCCTGCACAATGTGCGCTGGTGCCATCGTCCTGGCGAGGCTTCCCACCCTCATCATCCCAGGAGAGCCCAAGCGCGACACTGCAGAATGCACAGGGTGACACGGGTTTCCGTGCGATCACCGCACATTCCTCGAGGAGGTCCTCCGCGCTCATTTACGATCGTTCCATGCCGTCCTCCTCACCTACGTCCCTCGCCGTCTCCGACGCGATCACCCACTACCGCCAGATGCGCGAGCTCACCCGCGACGAGCTGGCCTATGTGCTGGAGGCGGCCGGGCATCCGCTCCCAGCCGACGCCATCACCCAGATGGAGAGCCGCGAGCTCGACGTGACGGTCGACGACCTCATGGCTCTCGCGTACGTCCTTGGCACCACCCCCACCGCACTACTGACCCACATCCCGATCGACATGCCATGCGCTGAGGGCCCGCTCGCCACGGCTCTGCCTGCCGACGTCGGGCAGGACGAGCTCTGCGCCTGGGTGGAAGGAAGGACCGAGCTCGATCACCAGTCCCGGGTGCAGTGGTGCGAAGACAGGGTCAGCCGAATCCGTGTGCTGTCGACGCACCACGAGGAACAGCTGCAGGGCGCGTATGCAGAGATCCGCGAGCTCGGCGAGCTCGCGGACCGCGAGGCCGACTCGGCCCCAGTGCAGGCTCTGCACACGCGGATTCGCGACGGCGAGTACGCGCTCAACCAGGTCGATCTCGCACTCGCGCTGGCTGAGCAGCAGCTCGACGACCTACGAGAGAACACGCGCTGAGCCGTTTGCCGGTACATCTATTTGCCTGAGGTTTCGCAGTTTTTGGTGAGTTGATCTGGTGGGTGGATGCCGAGGTGCTCGGCGTGGCGGCGTGACCTGGCCTGAAGATGGAGGAAGCATCGGCGTTGCTTACAACCGCCCGTTGTCCGGGAGATTCGCCGATGCTTCCTGTGGGAACCATACCGTCTTGTTTGCTGTCGGTGTTGGAAGGGGTGCGTTCGGTGTTCACCGCGCCGACGTTCGCCACGTTCGTCTCGTTGGTGACCGGCCTGCTGGCAGCCACAGGCCCCCGGACGGTGACGGGAATGTGGAGCGCGGCCGGACTGGCGGGACGCTCCCACCACGCTCGGGCGCACCGGTTTTTCTCCCACGCGCGTTGGGATCTGGATTCGCTGGGGTTGCTGCTGGCCCGGCAGGTGGTGGCCCGTTTCGTCCCGGCCGGGCAGGCGGTGACGGTGGTGGTCGACGACACGTTGTTTCACCGCTATGGCGCTAAGACCCACGGGGTGTTCTGGCAGCACGACGGCTCGGCGAAGGGCCGCGATGGGATCGGGCGGGGTAACTGCTTCGTGGTTGTCGGACTCGTCGTGACCGTGCCGTTTTTGACCAGGGCGGTCTGCCTGCCGGTCCTGTTCCGGTTGCATATCCCTAAATCCGGTGTCTCCAAGCCCGACGCGGCCCGGGCGCTGGTCGGGTTGCTCGCCCGCGCGTTCCCCGAACGCACCCTCCACGTGGTGGCCGACGCCGCTTACCGGGGGCCGGCGTGGCGCACGCTGCCCGGCAACACCACGTTCACCACCCGCCTGGCAGCCAACGCCGTGTTGTATGCCCTACCGCCCGAGCCCACGGGCAAGCGCGGACATCCCAGATGGAAAGGCGAGAAACTCGGCACCTGCACCGACCTCGCGGCCACCGCCACCTGGCGAACCACGGAAGTCACCTGCTACGGCAAGACCGAAACCGTGCACATCGCCACCGTCACCTGCCTGTGGTGGGGCTCGCTGCACCGTACCCCGGTCACCGTGGTGCTGATCAAGGAGACCGACTCGGCCCGGCCCTACGACATCGCGCTGGTGTCCACCGACACCAGCGCTTCCGCCGAAACAGTCATCGCCCGCTACGCCGACCGCTGGAGCGTGGAGCAGACGATCAAGGACTCCAAGATCCTCATCGGCGCAGGCGACGCCGCCAACCGGCTGCCTCGCGCCGTCGAGCGCACCGTGCCCTTCGCGATGCTCGGCCTGACCATCCTGACCCTGTGGTACGCCGGACACGGCACCCCCGAGGCGGACCTGGCCGCCGCCCGCGCCCGAGCACCCTGGAACCGCAAGAAGTGCAACGTCAGCGTCGACGACATGCTCATCGCCTTCCGCCGGGCCCGAATAACTGCCATCAGCGCAGGCCAGAACACAGTCGATCAAAATCCCGCCAGGCCCTCGACCAGCACCTCATCCGCCGCATAACTGAGAAACCTCAGATTTGCCATACTTGATAAGTAAAAGACAAGAAGAGCGCAGTATGCCAAGTGGTCGGAAGTCGTCCAGGGCGGCCTCAAGGGGGCCTGCTTCGGCTCCCGGGCGTGGCTTGGGATCCGGAAGCTCGGGGACACGGTGCGAACTGTGGAGCCGAGACGCTGGACCCCTCCGTGAAGAAGACACCACCTGAACATGCAGGACTCACTCAGAGGAGAAGGACAGAGATCATGACCACCACCAGGACCGCTCACGTGACGCGGACCAAATTGGCCGCGACCGCTGCGGCCCTGACCGGTCTCGCGCTCATGCTCACCGCCTGCGGCGGTAGCAAGACTGACAGCGGCGCATACCTCAGCATCACCGACGGCAAGCACGGCAGCATCGTCACCATCGACGGCGACAAGATCACCTACATCGACACCGTTGCCGACACTGACAGCGCCAAGTGCAACCTGATCAACCAGGCGCTCAAGGACATTGAGAACAACGCGATCACTCCTGGCGGCTCGGCCTCCAAAGGCACGTACGAGGTCGTGTCGACCGGGACGATCAGCGAAGGTCGCACCTCGGTGATCTGGGACGACGGGAACGGATCCCGCCGCACGGGCACCGACCCCAAGACCGGATCGATCTCGATCCAGGGAGACCAGATCACGATCGATTACGTCTTCCACAAAGCCCTCGACCAGGACGTGCTCGTCCGCGCCGACAGCGATCAGGGCAAAGTCGTGATCGCGAAATACTGCGGCGAGAGCTGAGCCCCCCGCCCGTCGTCGCTGACGAAGAACAGAACCCCGTGGACATCGTCCACGGGGTTCTCTCTTTTCGCCCCACATCCACATCATCAGTGCACAAAGACCTGGACCTCCTCGAACTCCCGCTTGTGCGGAGCACGCCGGAGGTGCAGTTGAAATGGCTGATGTTCTTCGTTCCCACCGGGATCTGCCGCCCCAGCGTCCAACCAGCGCTTCCAGCACGGCATAGATGGACGACTCGCAGCCCTGTCAATGGCCATTCGTTTTTCCCCGTAGGCGGCCTGTAGTTCTCCCCGTGGGGCGGCCGGACCCGGTGCTCGCCCTGGCCGCCGGTGCGGCGACGGGGACGAGCCTGGGAAATGTCTTGCTCCGCTGTGTAGATGTCAATAAACTGCACCAGCCCATCGTGAAATGGATGGCGTGAAGCACCGGCGGAGGGAGTTGAACCCCCGGCAAACGGTTTTGGAGACCGTCGCGTTACCACTAGCTCGCCGATAGGAATTAATTGTTTTCAGGGTGCTCGAATAGAGAAAGCCGCCCGGATCGGTTTCCCGATGGGCGGCTCCCTCGACATGACGAGATCTACGTCATGGTGGGGAGCCTACGCAGCTCAGAAGGCTCTCTTCCTGCCAGGAGAAGGGCTTCTGGTGGTCGTCGTTCGACGAGCACACGACAGCGATCACGGCGGCCAGATACTGGCGTCGCGTCCCTCGCTTCCGCATGGTCGTCATGGTTGCTCCTTCGAGCGCTGATGTGCATTCATCATCGTCCATAAGTCTGCCCGGGTCAATCGTATTTTGCAGAATAGTCGAACACCTGGTTGTTCGACGCGATTGGCTCGCAATTTCCGAGCGAGGGGCCATCAGGCCCGAGAATGCAGTGAGGCGTCGCGGCGGCGTACGGCGCGCAGCGTCTCGCGGACGAACAGCACGGTCGCCAGAGCGGCCAGGCAGCTGAGCGCGATCTCACGCAGCGTGCGTCACCAGCGTGCCGATCGCCACGTCACGCATCTTCGATCACAGGTTCGGCTTGGTCGGGGTCTGCGACTGCTGCTGCACCGACGAGCCCGAACCAGGAGCCGGCTTGGCTGCCGGAGTGTTCTTCGACCCTCCGGGTCGGACGCGGGGCCGGGGCCGGGGCCCGCTGAGGCCGGCTCTGGGTCGGGCGCGGAGCCGGGGCCGCCTGGGGAACACCCTGCTGCGGTCCCTGCGGGCGCCCGTTCGTCGGCTGCGCGGGGCGCGACGCCGGGCCAGCAGCCTGAGCCTGAGCCTGAGCCTGAGCCTGCGGACGCTGCGCGCCCGCCTGCTGCTGGCCGCCGGCCGGAGGCAGCTGCCGCTGGCCCTGGCTGCCCACCGCAGGATGAGCGCCTGCACCGAGCTGACCCTGGGGATGCGAACCTTGGGCCGCGCGAGTCGAGCGCGTGCTCGGGACCCCCGAAGTGCCAGCCTGGTCCGGATTCAGCTGCGCCGACCCGTTGGCGCCGACGGCGAAGCGCGCGCCCTTCCCCTGCCCCTGCGAAGCAGAGCCGTTGGAACCCGGAGCACCAGAAGCGCCGCTAGAGCCGAAGTAGATCTGGCCACCCTGGGTGTTGCTGGACCCCGCCTGTGGGCCGGAGTTGTAGCCCAGCTTCGACAGGCCGCCGCTATTGCTCAGGTTCTGCGCGGTCTCCTTGTCCGAGCGCGAGCTGCCGCCCGTGCCGCTCATGAGCTGCAGCGGACCACCCGTGTCGCCATCGCCGCCGTGGGGTCCCGGAATGCCCTTAGGACCGCTGCCGCCGGGCAGCGCCTTCGCGCTGCCGTCGGGGCCACCGCCGCCGCTCGGCGGGAGACCGCCGGGCCCATTGCCGTCAGACCCGCCTCCGGCCTCGAGCGCAAGCGCCTGTGAACCGGCGGTGAGCGCCTGGGGATCGCCGTTCAGGCCGCCGGCGTTCGTCGACGCCGTCTTACCGCCGGGCTTGTCGCCACCCGGGGCCTTCGGGCCGCCGCCGATCTTGCCGCCGAGGCCCGAGGCCATCTTGTTGCCCATGGCCATGCCAGCGCCGGCACCCGCTCCCGCGGCAAGAGCCGGGAGCATCCCACTCTTGTCCGGCTTCGGCGCGGTGTTCGTATCGAGGAACTTGTCCACGAGTTTGGTGAACACCTCGTCCATCGCCTGCAGCACGACCTTGCGCACCCGCAGAAGCGCGAAGGTGACGCCCATGACCAGCAGCGACGAGATGAGCGTCAGGATCACCACGACGATCCCACCGAGGACCGCGCTGCCGAGGAGCCCGTCAGGGGTCATCAGGCTCGACATCGGCCCGGCGATGATGTCCGGGATCGAGATCAGGAACTCCGAGACGAACTGGTAGATGAACAGCGTCACCAGCACCTCGAGGATCAGCGCGAGCGAGTAGACGATCACCTTACTGATCGCCGCCATCGCGCCGAGCGTGGCGAACGGGATCGCCGCCACCAGACTGAAGGTGCGCTTGACCGCGCCCACCAGCATGCCGATGGCGTACCAGAAGCCGAGCAGGGCGATCGAGCCGAGCACGGTGCTCGCGTTGTGCCAGTACATGAACTTCGCCGGGCCCGTCCCGACCTGGCTCACGGCCATGTGGTTCTCGCGGGTGAAGCCGCTGGTGGCGTTGTTCGAGCTGTACATGGTCAGCGAGTCGGGACCGAACCCGGTGTTGAGATAGTTGTACATCGACAGCGCCGACAGGTTGCACGGAGCCGGGGCGCCGTCGGTCCAGACCGTGAAGCCGCAGCCGCTCTTCGTGCCCGGCGTCGTGAACGCCGTCGTGTTGCCGCCGGGGTTGGACGAGGTCAGACCCCCGTCGCCCACGGCGAGCACCGGGTGGTTGGTCGGCGGGTAGTCGCCGGCTTCCTCGCCGAACTTGTCGAGGTCGCCGTAACCCTTCTTATCGACGAACCACTTCTTCTTGTCGTCCTGGCTCACATCGAGCTTCGTGATCGCGCTCTTGATCCCCGACTCGAAGTCGGAGGCCGCGACCTCGTTGCTGATGATGTAGTTGCCGATGATCCCAAAGGTCGTGAACACCGCGATAGCGTCGTCGGTAGCCGTGCGATCCACCCCGGTCATACCGTCGCGCCACGCCGACTCGACGTCGTTGGCCTTCTTGCCGACGTTGATATCGGAGTAGGTACTGCCATGCGACTGCTTGTTGATCGCCAGCGCGCTGGTGCGCACCGACATCATCGCGTCCGAGCTGGCCTGCCCGTTATCCCAGGCGATCGATGCCGCGTCAGGGATTCCCAGACGATCCTTCATAGCCCAAGCCTCGAAATCGACGTACGTCGAGAGCACCACACGCGTGGGACCGGACTGCTGGCCCATCATCGAGTCGTCGAACTTGTCGAGCACGCCGGTGTACATCGAGCCGATGAGCGGCAGACCCACGCCGATGAACACCAAGCGCACGATGAGCTTCTTGATCGCCGAGCCCCGGTCCATCTTCTTGAAGAGGATAAGACCGGTGATCGTCAAGGCGATGAACAGCGGGACCAGTGCCTCCCAAGCGATGTTGTTGAGCAGGCCGTACCAGTCGCTGATCCAGTTCTGCAGGCCCGCGAGAGCACCGCCGCCCGTGTGACACGTCTCCGCCCCCGAGCTGTCCGTCGAGCAGACCATGCCCTCGCCGAAGGTCGCATTGACAGCGGAGACCGCCTGGAAGAACCACATGAACGGATTGATGATCTTGATCAGCTGGATGATCAGGTAGAACAGCATGCTCACGGCCAGCGCCTGGGCGTAGAGCAACCAGATCACCGAACCGCCGATCATGCCCAGAATCTGGCCGCCGATGCCCGAAGACATCGTATCGAGTCCGAGGTCGGCGTTCGTCGCGCCGAAGTGGGCATAGTCGAGCATGCCTGAGTAGATGTCGGTGTCCCCGCCGTCGTTCGCTTTGAGCGTCCCGTACCCGATGGTCTGCGAAGACCCCGAAGTCTCGGCGAAGAACCAGCCGACGACGTTGCCGAGGCTGAACTCCGGGTCGGCGTAGCCGAGCATGTCGCCGCCGGTGGCGGGAGTGCTCGTGATCGCCTGCCACTCGTCGGTCATCCCGTCGGCATCAGGCGAGTTCTCCGTGCTGAAGTACGTCGAGGCGTTCGACGCAAGCTGATAGAGCGAATAGTTGTCGCGGTCCTCGTCCGTGTCAGCTGCGAATGACGACGGTGCGAATGCCGCCACCAGCAGTGGCGCGACCAGCACACCCAGCAGTGCGAGGACGAGCATGCGCATGAGCCTGCTCCGGGCATCCGCCGCACCCCACGAGCGGGCCCGCGCAGCGAGTGCAGTGGTCCGGTTCATCTTGTCCTCTCCGTCTCTCGTGTCCTTCATCCGGCTCATCGCTTCGCTAGCTTCCGCGTGCCTGCCGGCTCGTTTCCGCAGTCTTCTTCGTGCCACCCGCCGGCTGCTTTAGGAGCTTTTTGCCCGCAGTCGTGCGGCGCGTGCTGCGCTCGTCCTCGTCGTCGCCAGCGTCGACTTTCCGGATGCTGGTCAAGTTCGCACCCGGTGTCGGCTTGTCGTGCATGATCACGTCCATCCGAGCCGCTTCCTCGGCCTTCGCCGCCTCAAGCCACACCTGCCTGCGCTGGGCCTCGCGGTAGGGGTTGATCCCCAGTGCGAGGTCGAGGTGAAAGACGACGTTGGACACGGCGCGGCGCAGGTACGTGAGGTTCTCGCCCTTCGTGGTAATGAGCTGGGCGAGGTCCGGCGGGATCTGCTGATGCAGCTGCTTCTGGTACTCCGCCACCGTGCGGTCGCGCATCGGGCCGAAAAGCGTGTAGTCCGCGGCGTCGAACTTGTTGAAGTCCGAGTCTGCGAGCATCTTGTCGACGTCGTTGTAGCTGTAGACCACCCGGCCGCCGCGCTCGTGCATGTGGTCGAACTGGTCGCGCAGGTACTTCTTCACGCGGTCGTCGATGTGCTCGGTCCCGTGGATGATCACGGTGTCGCCCGAGCCCAGCTTGCCGACGGCGAAGCCGACGATGTTCACCAGCTGGGCCATGGCCACGCCCTTGCCGCGGCGCATCAGCCGCGAGAAGTCGTAGACCACGCGCCGCGAGTCACGGACGCCATCCACAACACTGGCGGTGTGGTTGTTGAACAGATCGCCGTTCGTGCTCAGCATCATGTTCGCGATGCCCTTGAGCACGTTGTACGCCCGCAGCTGGTCGGGGTCGGTCTTCGACGAGTTGAGCAGCGCCTTATGTGCAGTCGCCAGGTAAGAGACGAACATCTGCAGACGCGGCACCTGCGTGTGCGGAATGTTCACCACGCGCAGGCGGTGCCGCTGCTCCTGGGCGTTGTGCCGCCACATGCCCTGCTCGACGTAGAAATCCGTGGCCGTGTCTTCGAGGGCGCTGCGGATGATCGACCCGATCGCTCCGTCGGTGGTCTCGTAGAGCTGCTCGAACATGAGCTTGAGCTTCTCCATCTGAGCGGAGAAGACCGTGAGCTCGTCCGCCTCCTCTCCGAACATCTCGAACATGTTCACGTCGCCCTTGTTGAGGTCCACGCGCGAGGTGAGCCGCTCGAACTTCGGGCCGAGCTTGTCGAGGTCCGCCCCGTCGAGGATGAGATGAACAACCGAGCCATTGCCCAACATGCAGGACTGCGAGAGTTTCGAGCACCACATGTTCGCCACCCGCTGACGGTCCAGATATTCACTGAGCGTCGCGTCGGCTACGACCACGTGGTGGTCGTAGCCGTTGACGTCCATGAGCACCGCGGAGTTGTTGACGTCGCCGACCATGTAGCCGGTGTATTCCCCGCCCTTGTCGTTGAGGCCATTGGTCACCAGCGAGTACGAACCGGCCAGCTCGGTCGAGGTGAAGTGGGAGCCCTTGCCGCGCTTCTTGTCGTTGTTCTTCCACAGACCCGAGAGCTCCTGGCGCTGCTCGCCGGTATACGGCGCGGCCTTGAGCGTGCCGAAGCGGTCGATGTACAGGCGCGTGACCCGGTCGATCGAGTCGTCCAGGGTCTCCAAGTCCGGGGCCTTGAGGAAGAGCCGGTTGTGCACCGAGAGGTAGCTTGCGCCGTCCTGGATCTCGCCGATGGTGATCTCCAGGTCGGACGAGATCTTCGCGGCCTTGCGCCTCGAGGAAGTTGTGCCGGTCTCCTCCTGCTCGTTCGCGTCGAGCCTGTCGAGTTTCTCCGACTGCTTCGTGAACGAGTCGATCCACGCATCGTCCATCCGGCGCACCTGCTCCAGGACCACTGCGGTGACCCGGTCGTCGAGGCCGTCGGGAATCCGGTCGATACCCCAGAAAGCCGCGAAGTTGTCGTGCGCAGCGTCGTCATGGAAGAACGCGAGCACGCAGGCGACCGAGCCGTCGACCTCGAAGTAGTCGGAGCGGAAGACGTACTTCTCCTTCGGCTTGAGCGCCAGCAGGTGCGGGTACGAGTCGAAGCTGCCCGCGAGCTGCTTCATCTCCTGGCGGCGCTGCCACCAGTTCTTCTTCGGCTCAGGCGTCTCCTCGCCCTCGGTGTCGGGCGCGGGGGCGTCCTGCGCATGCAGCTCGTCGACCGCCTGCTCGGCGGCCTCGTCGCTTTTGGTCTTCTTCCCCGGGATGCCCAGCTGCGCCCGGGCCTTCGTCATCAGCGCCACGGTGTCCTTCGCCTTTCCCTCGTTCGTGCCTCATCCGGGTCGTCAGCTCAGTGACGCCTTGAGCGACAGCAGCTCGTCATCGATGCCCTGGTAGAAGACCCGCAGCATCGGCTCGGCCTCGTCCCGGTCGAGGACCGTGGCGTCCTTGATCATCAGAGCCGACCCCTCGACCTCGGCCTGGAGCGCCGTGTGGCCCCGGCGCAGCGCGTCCGCGCTCTTGCCCTTGAGCAGCAGGTACTGGTGGATGGAGGTGAACTTCCCGCCCACGTGCTGCGTGAGGATGGCGTACTGCTCGTTTTGCAGCTCGATCAGATCGGGATCGCGAACCTGAAGCGCCTGGTTGCGGTTCTCCAGGTTTGCCACCTGGTGGTAGATCCGCTGCGGCTCCTTCGTAGTGATCGTCGACCATTCGCAGGTCGTGTCGACCTTGCGCCAGAAGGCGTCGACCCTGTCGAGGATCCCGATCCGGTCTTCGTCGAAGAGCAGGTAGCTCGCTGAACCGACGACCAGGTAGACCTGTCCCTCACCGCCGTCGGAGAAGTGGATCCGCCCATCCTCGTCGATACCGTCGATGCCGACGATCGAGTAGAAGTCGCTTGGGTTCGAGCTGCGGCGGGTGTAGACGTGACGCGCGCCCTTAGGCGCATATGCCAGCAGCGCGGGCACGTTCATGGCCCGCAGCTCCTTGGTCTTCGTCATGCCACCGAAGTAGACGATTACCGCGAGGCCCCAGATCACGAACAGCGTGATGAAAACCGGCCCCGCGCTCGAAATGAACGTCGAAGTCGTCACCCACAGCAGCGCCAGGAAGCCGCCACCGAAGAACAGCAACTGCTTGATCGGCGAGGGCTTCGCCGCCCACCCGCCCTTGCTCAGCGTGATCTCGTGATCCAGGAAGGACCTGGCGATGCTCGTGGGTACCTTGTAGGACATCTTCGCCATAGTTCTCTCCCTGCTACCCCGCTGCTCTTCTCGTGTCGCCTATCCAAATGCCCTCGTACACGAGGGTTACATAAGACAGCCTACCTCGAAGAATCCATTCGAATCGAGTACGACTGGTATGCAAATGACGTAGCCCGACGACTCGGACTCGCGATCCGGGATCGTCGGGTGGTGTCTCGAACCTGCTCTGACTATGCCCTCATCAGTCTATCGCGGTTCTTTTCGACTCATCGGCGACTCGTCAATAGGGGAAGGAGGGGACGAGCTTTTTCTTCCCGTCCTCGTCCTTCCAGGTCAGCTGCGCGTCGAACTTCTTGCCCTTCTTCGAAGTGAAGCCCTTGCCCTCGATCGTCTTGCCTGCGGCCAGCGCCGCGATCTGATCGTCGGTGAACTCCACCCCGCACCAGCGCTTCGGCGGCGCATCGGTCCCCGCGTCGAAGTCGGGGACGATCTTCTTGCCCTCGCCCTTCTTTTCTTCCTTGAAGAAGACCTTGCAGGCGAACGCGTTGCCCTTCTTGCTAATGAAGTCGCTGGCCTCCACGGCCTCGCCCGCCATGAGCTTGTCGATCTCGGCCTGGGTGAAGACGTGGGAGCACCACTCCTTCGGCGGCAGGGCGTTGCCGCTCGCGTCGCGGCGGCCGAAGCCGGCCTTCTGGAACCCGACGAACTTCCGCCCCTTGAACGTGCTCTCGCCGAGTTCTCCGTAGACCTCGTACGCCTTACCGGTCTGCGAGGTGGCCGAGAACTCGATCGTCTCGCCGGCCAGCAGCTGCGCGACCTCCTCGTCGGTGAAGCGGTGGCCGCCCCACTCGCGGGAGAAGGTCACCGGCTTGCCGGTCTTCGACCAGGTGCCCTGGACCCGCTCCTTCTGGGCGACGGCCTCCTCCTTCAGGCCCAAGGCCGAACGCATCGTCGCCGCGTTCTTCTGCATCTTGTCGATGTCCTCGCGCACCCAGTCGGCGACGACCTTGAGGCACTCCTCGGCGGTCGCCTTCCCGTCGGCGATCTCGCGCATGTCGGCGTAGACCTTCTCCGTGAGACGCAAATCGCCGATGCGGGTGCCCGGCAGCAACTGCCAACTCATCTCGCCGGCCTGGGCGAGCAGCAGCTTGCGACCCTTCTCCACGAGCAGCGGGTACTTCGCCGTCGTCGAGGTCACCTCCGAGTACGTCGAGGTGCGCGTCGCGCCGGTGCCGACGTCGCGCTTCTCGAGCTGCTTCATCAGCCACTTCATCGATGGGTGCTCGGGCCGCTTGTTCGAACCCTCGAAGACGAACGGCTCGGCGTTAGAACCCAGGCCCTTCGCCGACTCGTTCTCGTCGCCCTCGGCCCCATCGTCGCCCGCGTCAGGATCGAAGACCTGCTTCCAGCCCATGGAGAGCGGGACATTGGCGATGCCCACGAAGTCCGGGTACTTCTCGACGTGGCCCTTCTGCTGCTCGTAGACGTAGTCTTCGGCGACCATCGCCAGGTAGTTCTTTCCCAGCGTCTCGTAGATGAGCCGCCCGGCCTTGCCGAACCTCTGTTCCACGTCGTCCAGAGATGCCGGCACCTTCGGACCCGGACGGTTCGCACCGTGCGCACCCTGCGGCTTGACGTGCGTCTTGCGCGGTTCGCGGTGCGTCAGGAGCTTCGTGTCCACGCCCACGACGCCCGCGATCTTCTCGACCAGGGGAGCAAGCTCGTTGAATTGCTCCGGCGTGATCGTCTTGTCCTCGGTGCGCGGGTAGCTCACGACCTGCACCTCGTACATCTTCTGGTAGGTCTCCAGCACGAGCTTGGCCTTGATCCCCTTGCCAACCAGGATCGAAGACAGTGCCGCGAGGTCGAGCAGCTTCGGCGGAGCCGTCTGCTTCTTCACCTTGCCGTCGAACACCACAGGGGAGGGGCCGTACTGCTGCGGCACCTGGTCCTTCTGATCGAACCGCGGCTCCTCCGGGTTGGTGTAGACGACCGAGTTCTCGTCGCGAAAGCGGTTCTGGAAGAACGGCTTCTTCACGTAGTCGTTGTAGGCCTTCAGCTGGTCGCCGACCAGCGACACCATCGCCGACTTCAGACGGCCCTGGCGCAGCACGATGTCCTGCCCGGACTGGCGCGCCATCGCCGTGGCGATGCGCGTGAACTGCATCGAGAGGAAGTCCCACTGCGTCCGGTACATCGCCTTGCGGTAGTCGCCCTCGTCCTGCATCGACTTCACCGGGCGACGCTTCTCAAACGCCTTCTGAATCGAGGCGGCCGACTCGTCGGTGAACTCCATGCGGCTGAACCGCTTGCCGTGGAACCCGAGTTCGTCGATCGCCTCCCAGAAGAGCAGGTCGCCCTCGCCGGACGGGTCGAGATCCGTGGCGATGACGATCTCATCGCCACGGCTCAGCGCGCCGCGCAGCGTCTTGATCACGTCCGCGACGTTCTTCTGCGGATCGCGCTTCCATGACAGGTCGTCCGGGTCCCACGGTAGGTTCCCCAGGTCCCACTTCTGGTACTTGTCGGCGAGCGAAGGGTCGACCATCTGGTGCGGCTGAGCGAACTCGTAGAGATGACCCCGCAGATTCGTCACCTCGTAGGCCGTGCCCTTGTAGCTGCCCTTCTGACCTCCGAGCGCACTGGTCATGTTCCTCGCCGCGCTCGGCTTCTCCGCGACCACGATCGCCACCATTGTTTGACTCCTCTCGATGATGGCCCGTAAACGAGTTCGAGTCTATCCGAGAGGTCGGATCGAGTCACTAATTGAATAATGACTCGAAATACAATCAAGTGGGGCGGTGGAGTCATGGAGAGCACCACCGCCGGCACACGACTCGACCAGTCACCGTCCGTCGATGCGACGTCGTGGACGATCGGCGAGGCGTCGCGCCGGGTCATGCTCGGAAACAAGGCGAAGGAGACGGCACCCGAGCTCGAGCTGCGCGCCCGCGGCCGAACCGGCTACCGGCAGCGGTGGCAGGCCCCCGGTACGCCCGCCAAACGGTCCCAAACCGCAAAAAAGCTGCGCTAACGTCGATAAACCACGCTCGCCCTTGCACCCACCAGGAGTTCGCACATGGTCGTCGACCTCGGCTTCCTCCGCTCACCGCTGGCCTTCACCGAGGTGCTCGCCAACCTGCGTCCCGCCGCCTGGCCGCCCACCGACGACGACCTGCAGAGCCTGGCCGACACCTGCACCGCGCTCATCGCGGGTCTGGACACATGGGAGACCCAGACCCGCGGCCAGGACGTCGTCGACGCCGAACACGGCGCGATCAGCACCGCCGAGGCACGCCGGCTCCTGGCACGAGAGGTGGCCCTCAGCTACGAAGGCGATATCGCGGTGCTCCTCGTGCCCGCAGGGGAGCGGCGCGTGCGCGTCGAGCTCCGTGCCGAAGTCGAGGAGTACCGGGGCATCCTCCGTCGGACCGAGCTGGTACTCGACTGGGTGCACGACGAGGAGGAGCACGAACACTACGTCCCGCTGAAGCCGAAAGGGCCGCAGTGGTACATGATCTCCCAGCTGCGCGATGACCTGGAGGAGGGGCGGCTCGTCCGGCCCTGACGATCACGGATCAGTCCGCAGCCGGGCCGTGGACGGTCACCCGAGATGCCGACTCCAGAACGCGTCGTCCGCCCAGCCGTCCAGGACGCCCATCCCCGCGCGATTCATTCGAGGCCGCACACTCACGAGATCGTGAAGCCGCCGCACCCAGCTGCTACGCGGCGACACCGAGTCGAGCACCGACTGCAGGGACACCAGTACTGGGTAGAGGCGCTTCCTCGACCGCTCCGGCAGGGCGTCCGAGCCCTTCAACCATGAGATTACGGGCGAGCTCGGGATCGCCGGGTAGACGTTCCACAGCCGGCCGTGGTGCGCGCAGACGTTCCGCACCCGGACTAGGTCAGCATCCAGGACGCCGGCACTGGCGCGGTCAGGCCGATGCTTGCCGCGACCGCGGTCCTGTCGGATCGTCGGCCCAGGTTACGGTACGTGCTGGTCAGCTGCCCGATGGTCAGGGTTTCCACCATGAGCCAGGAAGGCGGCAGCTTGGGCGCTCCAAATTAGTCATTGAACGAACACCTTCCTTGGTGGCCCTGGCTGGCGGGTTTCCGTTGGCCGGGGCGGTGGGGCTGGGGCGTTCCACGGTGGGCAAGGCACTGGTGGCTTTGGAACGCACCGGGCAGGCCGGGCGGACCCCGGCTGCACGGGTCGGAGGCCGCCGCGCTGCGGGCCGGTCCGGGAGTGGTTCCGCAAGCATTTCAGCAGCGACATCGCCGACGGGTTCGACCGCGAGATCGACGCCGCCGACCAGGAGATCAAGTCGCGCTAGCAGCGCGGAGAGCCGTGTCGGGATGGTGCTCGTGGCCCATTACGCTGGTGGCTATGTCCAATACAAGCCGTGTCCGCTTTGCTCCGTCGCCGACGGGCATGTTCCATGTCGGCGGAGCACGTTCCGCCCTGTTCAACTGGGCTCTGGCCCGGCAGCATCAGGGGCGGTTCGTTCTTCGTATTGAGGATACGGACACGGATCGTAACCGTCCTGAATGGGTGGACGGCATCATCAGTGCTCTGGCCGCGATCGGCATCTCCGACAAGGACCCGGCCTTCGAGGGGCCGTACTTCCAGTCGCACAACGCGGAAGGCCAGCGGGAGGCGGCGCTGACGCTCTACGCCGACGGGAAGGCGTATTACTGCGACTGCACCCGAGAGAAGGTGGCCCAGCGGACGGGCTCGCAGCAGGTGGGCTACGACAGGTACTGCCGCGACCGTGGGCTGGCCTATGAGGAGGGGCGTGCGCTTCGGTTTCCCACACCGAACGAGGGCGTGACAGTGGTTGACGATGTTGTTCGGGGACGCATCGAGTTTCCGAATGACGCTATCGAGGACTTCGTCATTGCACGCGGTAACGGTGCTCCGGTGTTCGTCTTGGCCAATGCGGTGGACGACATCCGCGAGGGCATCACCCACGTGATCCGCGGCGAGGAGCATCTGGCGAACACCCCGAAGCAGCAACTGCTGTGGGAAGCGCTGGGCGCGGCGCCGCCGGTGTGGGCGCACCTGCCGGTGATCGTGAACGAGAAACGGCAGAAGCTGTCCAAGCGGCGGGACAAGGTGGCGCTGGAGGACTACCTCGCCGAGGGCTACCTGCCGCAGGCGCTGGTCAACTACCTGATGCTGCTCGGCTGGGGACCCGGCGACGATGTCGAGATCCGCCCGTATGAGGAGTTGGAGGCTCTGTTCCGGCTGGAGGACGTCACCCGGGCGTCGGCTTTCTTCGACGTGAAGAAGCTGTCGGCGTTCAACGGCGAGTACATCCGCAAGCTCTCCGAGGAGGAGTTCGTCACCGCGTGCCTCCCGTGGCTGGAGGGCTCGAAGGCGCCGTGGGCGGCGGAGGCGTTCGACGAGGCGGTGTTCCGCTCGGTGGCCGGGCTGGCGCAGACCCGGCTGACGGTGCTCGCCGAGATCGTCAAGTACGTCGACTGGCTGTTCCTCGACGAGCCGCCGTACGAGGAGCAGTCTTGGGCGAAGGCCATGAAGCCGGGTGCGGAGGCGATGCTGGCCTCCGCGCGAGAGGCATGGTCCGAAGGGGACTGGACGGTGGAGGCGCTGAAAGCCGGTCTGGAGGCGGCTGCGGCTGAGCACGGGCTCAAGCTCGGCAAGGCGCAGGCCCCGGTGCGGGTGGCGGTCACCGGCCGCACCGTCGGGCTGCCACTGTTCGAGTCAGTGCAGGTGCTAGGGCGGAAGCGGACGCTGGCCCGTATCGACGCCGCAGCCGCGAAGCTGGCCGCGCCCGGCGCGTGAGCTGATCTTGCCGGTGCCCCCGCCGCTCGGCCCGGCGGGGGCACCGCGTGTTGACATCAGCGCAGGTCCGCGAGGCGGTCCTCGGTGCTGGCGGGCTCGGCGGGCATGGACCAAAGGGGGCAGATTGGGATGGTCGTCTGGTCGCAGTCTGCGCTGACGAGCGTGCGTTTCAGGTGGTCGTAGGCTGCGCAGCCTCCGCCGCAGACCGAGGAGTGGGGGCAGGTGCGGCACCCGGGGGCGACCTTGTTGACGAGGGTCAGCTCGTTGATACCCCGGTGGAGGCGAGGCTTGATCGCGCCGTCGTGGAAGGTGCCGTAGTGCAGGTCGGTGTCGAAGAACGCCGAGCAGATGTACACCCTATCGTCGGGGAAGATCGCGAGGCGTTCGAGGTTGCGGGCGGTGCAGCCGCCGTAGCCCTGGGCGCTGATCTCGGGGAGCTGGTCGGGGGTGGCGAAAGCAGGCGGGTAGAAGACCCGGACCCGGCGGTCGGCCGCGTGCTGCCGGATGTCCCGGCACAGCCGCATCCATTCGGCGGGCGGGATCTGGAAGTGCGGTTTGTCCTTGCCGAACCCAGTGGGGGTGAAGTAGTGGAAGGACAGCATCTTCAGGCCGAGCGAGTCGGCCAGGTCGATGGCGTCGAACACGTCGCCGCGGTTGGCGGTGGTGATAGTGAAGATCGCCCGGGTCTGGAAGCCAGCCTGGATGGCGCGTTCCATGCTGCGCAGCAGGGGTGCCCAGGTGTGGGGGCCGCGCATGCCCTCGTGGGTTTCGCGGCGGGCGCCGTCCATAGAGAAGCTGAAGCTGTCCAGCCGGTCGTCCAGGGCAGGCCACACCTTGGACGGGATGAGCCCGTTGGAGGTGAGGACCGTCTTGTAGCCCTGGGCCTTGCAGACGTCGAGGATCGCGTCGAGGTCGGGGTGCATGGTCGGCTCGCCACCCAGGAGGTAGACCTTGTACTGGCCATACAGGACGCGGAGGCTGGAGAGGATTTCCTCGACCTTGGCGGGGCTCATGCGGATCTCGTTGTCGAGCCGGTCGCCCATGTAGCAGTGCTCGCAGCGCAGCGAACACCTGTGGGTGATGTAGAGGAAAAGGAAAGGTTCCTTCGCGGCGGTGGCGTGCGGGGCGGCGGAGGCGAGGGTGTCAGTCACGGCGGGGCCTTCCTTCCTGTCAGCGCAGGGCATGCAGAGAGTCGGTGGGCCGGGTGCCCCAGGCGGAGACGGTCCACAGGATGCACAGTGGCGTGATCTGCCGGTCGCAGGCGTAGAAGCCGTCGTCGGCGTAGGCAGGGAGCTGGGAGTAGGCGGGACAGCCGCCGCCGCAGGTGCCGGTGTGCGGGCAGCCGGTACACACCGGGTCCGCGGTCAAGTAGGCGTTCAGCTCGTTGTCCGGCGAGGGGTTGAGCACGAGGCGGCCGTCTTCGAAGCGAGCGAAGTAACGGTCGTCATCCATGAAGACCGGGCAGGCGTACACCGTGCCGTCGGGGTACACGTGCGGCCGGTCCAGGGTGCGCGCTGGGCAGCCGGGGTAGCCGCGCTCGGCCCACTGGTGCTGGTCTTCGGCGGGGACGAAGGTGGGCGGGTAGTAGACGGCGAGCCGGGGTTCGGGCGGGTATGCCTCCAGGGCTGCGCAGAAGTCCATCCACTCGGTGGGACTGAGCGGCTGGAGGAAGCGGGCGCCGTTGCCGGTCTTGCCGAGGTTATGGAAGCTCAGGGTGTGCGCGCCGAGTTCGGCGAGGAACGGGATCAGGTCCAGCGCGCCCTCGGCGTTGGTCTGGGACACGGTGCACATGACGCGGACCTGGTAGCCGCGGTGGCGTGCTTCGGCGATGCGGTCGGTGACCTTGGCGAAGTTGTCCGGGTTGCCGCGGATCTTGCGGTGGATGACGGGGTCGGCGGATTCCAGGCTGAAGTTGAACGAGCTGAGCACGTCCGGGCTGATCTGGTCGAAGACGTGGTCGTCGAAGTCGCCGTTGCTGGAGATCGTGACTTGGTAGCCGCGGTCGCGGGCCTCGCGGACGATCTGCGGCAGCTCAGGGTGCAAGGTGGGCTCGCCGCCCAGTAGGTACAGCTTGTCGTGTCCACCGGTGATCTTGAAGTAGTCCATGATCTCAACGGCGCGCTCGACGGTCATGGTGTTCGCGGCGTTCAGGCGGGTGTTGCCGACGTAGCAGGACTTGCAACGCAGGCCGCACGCGGTGGTGGGGTAGAGAAAGACGAAACGCTCGCGGGGCTGGGTGTAGATCGGCTTGCCCAGCAGCGGCATGCCGAGATCGACAGAGGTCATGATTCCTCCAGGTGCGAGTGGGTGCTGGCCAGGCACTGGGCGGCGAACACCTGCCGGGCAGGGCCCGCTGTAAGCGGAAGGGGGCAGGTGCGGGGGCTGTCGGGGGCTGCGGTGACGGGGGCGGACGGGAAGCAGCGGATGCGGGCGCCGAGGCCAGGGCCGAACCAGCGTTCCAGGCCGACGCCGACCGGGGTGTCGGCCCACTGATCGCCAGCAGCGCGGTTCCGCCACAGTGCGGCGAGGCGCTCCTGGTCGCTGCTGGGAGGCAGGGCGAGGTGCTTCTTGTGCTGCTGGATGCGGGGCATGGGCCAGCGGGCGAAGTAGGCGGCGGCGCGCTCTTCGAGGGCGGGCAGTAAGTGCTGGGGGTCGTGGATGTGGATCTTCGGGTCGGCGAGGAACTTGAAGACGATGTCGCCCTTGCGGAAGACCGACAGCGGGCAGTCGGCCTGGTAGCAGGCGGCGTGCTGGAGCGCGGGCGCGGCGGCCAGGACCTGTTCAGTGAAGGCCAGCAGCGCCTCCAAAGTGGCGGCATCGAAGATCTCGCCGCAGTGGTCGAAGGCCAGCCCGGCCTCGTGGTGCAGGGTGCGCAGGTCCTCGGCGAACGCCTGCTCAGCGGGGCGGTCAGCGTGGTGCAGGAGCACGAAGGCGTCGATGTCGCTGGTGGCCTTGTGCGTGACGCGGGCGTAGGAGCCGCCGACGAAAGCAAGCGCGAGGTTCGCGCCGAACCGGGCCACGGCGAGGCGCACGGCCTGCCCGGGGACGGTGGTCATGGTCAAGCCCTCCCCGAGTTGGTTCTGGCCGGGGCATAGCCCAAGACCCGGTCGGCTGCGGCGAGGCCGGCGACGGCGGCTTGCAGAATGCCCTGGGCCAGGCCGGTGCAGTCCCCGGCGGCGAACAGGCCGGGCAGGGAGGTTTCCATCCCGTCGCTGAGGGCGAGTTCGTCCCAGAGGTTCTCCAGCTCCAAGCCGATGACCCCGACCTGGTCGCCCTGGCTGCGGGCGAACGGGTGGCCGGTGAAGGCGGCTATGAGGTCCTCGAAGACGGCGCACAGCGCGGCGTGCACGTCGGCAGGGAGGATGCCAGCGAGGTCGGCGAGCTGGTAGTCGCGCAACGACGGGGCATGCCCGGCCCGCCGGGTGAACTCCTCCAGACTGGTGCAGGTGACCTGCCGGTTGCGGAAGTCCGGGTACCACTGCAAGACCGGCTTGCCGGGCCGGTCGGAGCGCAATGCCCGGTAGGGCGCTAGGAGGTGGGTGTTCACCCAGGCGGTGTCGCGGGGACGGCCTGCTTCGTCGCGTAGTTGCGCCAGCAGCGCGAAGTTCCCGGTGGTCGAGGCGCCCGCTTCGGGGATGACGTGCCCGTCGAGCAGGGTGTGATTCCCGTAGTCGGTGAACTTGATGCGCCCGCCGCCAGGACCCGCGCAGAAGCAGAAGGTCTTCACCTTCACACCGTGGCGGATCAGGGTGGTCTTGAAGTCGTCGTGGATGACCGAGCCAGGGCGTAACAAGCCAGTGGGGGCCTCGAAGCGCACGCCGGCCGAGGGAGCGGGAGGAGTGAAGGCGAGCCCGAGTTCTCGGAGCTGCCGCGCCCACCAGCGCTGCCCGCGGCGGCCGACCGCCACCACCACCTGGCGGGCGGCCAGCTGCTCTTCCGCGCCAGCAGCCCGCAGGCAGACCGTGAACCCGTGGCGGTCGCTGGGCCGCAACCCGGTGACCTCCGTGCCCAGGCGCAGACTGACGCGGTCACTGTTGCTCAGCCGGTCGTACAGCCCGTCGATGACGCTGCGCACCTGGGCGGCGGACAAGGAGGTAACAGGGTAGTCCTTCACGTCGAAGGGAGCCGCGTCAGGCAGGGCGCCACAGAAGACCGGCACCGCCGTGCCGCACAGCTGCTCTAAAACCCGGTCGGTGAGCTGCTCGGCGCGCTCGGCACCCAGCAGCTCGGCCAGGCGGCGACCGCTGGGAAACTTCGAGAGCTTCACGCCGTCGCCATAGTGGATGGAGCCGCCAAATCCGGAGATGACGTTGCACACGCCGCGGCAACCGTGGCACGAACGTAGCCGGTCCACCGGGCAAATCCGGCGGCCATAGTGGCGGCCAGCATCCACCAAGACGGCCCCCACTCCCTGCTGCGCAAGCCGGTCAGCGGCCAGCAGCCCCGCTGGGCCAGCGCCGATCACCAGGACATCAGTGGTCTGCGGCCTCATACGGGCACCTCCGCGTGCTGGGCGATCCACTGCCGGGCCAGGGCGGCGCGCTGGGCCATGCCCTCGTTGGCGGCGGCCAGGATGTGCAGGACGTCGGGGTCGTACAGATGGCGGTAGCCCACCGGCCGCTGATCGAGGACCGGAGTGCAGCACAGGTCAACCACGCCACCGCAGCGTGGGGAGCAGGCCGCCTCGATGACCTGGCGGCGGTAGCCCGGGTGCAGGTTCGTCGTCGCGATGACGGTGTCGTACGGCCAGCCATCCAAGGCCCTGGCCAGGCTCGGTGCGCGCACCACCGTGACAGTGCCGAGCCCGTCCACTAGGCGGCGCAGCTTGCGCGGGCCACGGGTCATCATCACCACCCGCTCGTACCCGGCGGGCGGTACAGCGGCCACCACCCGGGCGAGCATTCCGCCCCCGATCAACAGCAGCAGCCGCCGCTCAGGGCCGCCGCTGCGGTGCCCGAGGAGGAGCTGCGGGAGGTCGCTGTAGTCCACCGTGGCGTACAGCTCGAACCGCTCGCGGGCATGCTCGGCCAGGCGTAAGGCTTCCGTGGTGAGCCCGAACAGCGGGTGGCCGGACGGCAGGCGCCCCGCAGCGCCTAACACCTGGCGGTGGATGAACCGCTCGCCCAGCACCAGCGACCGGGTGCCAGCCGCGATCTGCGCGAGCCGGATCAGGGCCTGACGGCGCCCCCAGGTACGAGGCTGGCTGACCAGAGCCGCGGCGGGCGCGGCCGGGCTGCCCACGGCGTACCACTCGACGCGATGGCAGGTGTGCAGCAGCATGCCGGACGGGGACACAGCGGGCGGATCGGCGCACAACGCCTGATGTGCCCGGCCGAGAGCCGTGAGCGAGTGGGTGGTGTCATCGGCGAAGACGCAGACGACGGAGCGTTCCGGACTTGTGATTTCTGCGGCTGGCATGCGCACTCCTCTCCTGCGAGGCAGGGCAAGACATTGGCCCAGAGCGAAAACAGCGACACCACGAGTCGGGGTGCCGCCATACCACCATCCCCATGATCGGCACGAGCGCCGTTGATCACGTTGTCGATCACGCCAGATAGCAGAGCGTACTGATACAGATCCGTAGAGTGAAGCGAATTAGCGGCGATCTCCCCGGATGCCGAGTTCTCGTGAGCTTCCGGTCCTGATGGGGCGTTGTGCGTCCCAGCGTTGCTAACTTTGGCCAGGCACGCTGGGCATAGCGGGTAGTCGGGCAGCGGTCCGGTCCAGGGCGGTGTGGGGACGAGGCAGGATGACCACGGCAGTGCGAGATGGTCGAAGCTCAGCGCGTGGGTTTCGTCGGGGACGTGATGCAGCAGCCTCCGGAACTGCCCTGGCAGCCACACGGCCCGCTGGTGGCTGGTCATGGCGCGGACGGACGATCGAAGATCAGCAAGTAGGCGAACGGCGGCACGCCCGTCATCAGCAAGATGATCAGCAAGGCGGATGCCATCGCTGCCTCCGTTCGAGGTCGGTCCTGCGTGTGGCCAGCCAGCTGTGTGGTGGGGGTGCGGGCATTGGTGGAACAGTGCCGACCGCCCAGCCAGGTAGACCCGGCAGGCGCTTTCGGTCGGTGCAGCCGCGTGTCAGGCGCACCCGGCCCAGCGAGACCTCAGTTGCGGCGTCGGGGGTGAACCACACGAGTCGGGCACGGACGTGGCTGCCGATGTGGAAGGCATGCAGCGCGTTGGTCGGCTTGCGCAGGTTCATCCGCAGCCCGCCATCGACGGCGACGACCTCGGCGTGGTCGGCGAAGGCCATGCCCCACGCGGCCACTCGTCTGTCGACTCGGTCGCCGTATTCCTGTACGACAGCGAACAATCTGGGTGCTTCGTTGGCAACCATGCGTTGCAGCATCGCTGCGAACTGTTGCTCGCTGCACTGCGGCGATATTCGGGCGGGATCGCGTGCTGCTTCCATGCGTGCCTCCTCGGTGTTGGACGATTTGGGTCGTGTTCGGTGACGGCGCGGCGTTCACGCGCTGTCGGCGTCCTGTGGCCAATCGGACTGATCTGCCGTGGCTGGGGGAACGTAGGGCCGATGCCGCGAACTGGCGGGCGTGGTGCTGGCGGCGAGCAGCCAGTCCAGGGCGTTGACGGCGTAGCCGGAGCGTTGATCGACGATGCCGCCGTGTGCAGCAGGGCGCCGGTAGTCGAATCGGGCCTCAGCGCGAACGGCGTGAGCGAGCCCGTTGGGACGCAGGGCGAGGTATTCGACGTATCCGCCGTGGCACCCTCCAGAGCCGGGTGCCGATCAACATGCCGTGGTCATCGGCGTCGGGTAGGGGGCGGAATCCTTCGGCGCGCAGGAGTTGACCTAAGTCTTCGGCTGCTTCGCGGGATAGTGGGCTCATCGCCGTCGCTCCTTGCGCTTATGGCGGGCGGCGATCTGCCCGTCGACGCGGGCGCGGTAGATCGCCGCAGCGAGCCGGACGAGGAACATCACTGCCGCGATCACCAGGAGGATGGTTTGCGCGGCGGCGCTCATGCCGGGGTTCGCACGGTCCGGATGGGGTGCCGATGGTCGTCATGTCGAAGGAGGTCGAGCGCGGCCCTGCGCTGGGAGGTACCGGGCCGGGCAGGTGACCGTGGATCACGGCGACTCGCGTGATCTCTGCTGAACACGGCCGCTTGGTGTTCGCCGCGCACCTCGGGACCACGCGGCGGTGAGAACACCGTCGGCACGGGCGGTCGCAGCCCGTTCTCGCCGCGTGGGGCCAGCCCCGCGTGGAGGTGTGGCGGCGCGGTGCTGGCTGAGGTGGAAACCCGGTGGACAGCGACAGGTCGGGGTCTGACGCTGCCCACCGGGCGATCACGGGGCCGATGTACGCCCACGAACCTCCAGCTCGTCGGTGTTGATCGAGGTCACCACCGCGGCAGGGGGTGTCCTTGGGCGGGCAACCCTCACCGATAGCATGGACGTACATCTTGTAATTCCTTTTCCTTGACCATCAGGCTAGATCGACACTAAACCTGTACGTACAGACTGTAAATACGTCTTTTTGGAGGAACGTCGTACCGGGTGCCGGACGGCGACACGGAAGGGTCCGGGATGTCAACTCCCTCCGCGACGATCACCATGCAGCAGCGCCAACTTGGCAATGAGCTGCGGAAACTTCGCGACGCTGCCGGTCTCACGCAGGACGAGGCCGCCGATCATCTGGGCAAGGCGCACAACAAGATCAGCCGTGTGGAGAACGGGAAGGTCGGCATCTCCAAAGCCGAGCTGGAAGCGCTGCTGAACCTGTACAGGGCGTCGGAGAAGGACAAGCTGTGGTGCCGCGAGCTGGCCAAGGGCGCGCGTCGCCGTCGCGGGCGACCCAGAGACGAAACCACCCTCTACCTCGGCCCGAGGTGGTTCCGGGCGTTCCGGGACTTCGAACAAAGCGCCACGGCAGTGATGATGGTCGGCTCCGAGGTGCTGCCGGGAAACCTCCAGACCGAGGACTACACACGAGGCATCTTCGCCGGGCGGGGCGATGATCCGAACGGCAAAGCTGTCGAAGACACCGTGCGAGTCCGTCAGGCACGCCAATCGATCCTGACCAGCGAGAACGCTCCACACTTCTCGTTCGTCCTCAGCGAGTCGGCGTTGCATCGCCAGATCGGCGGGACCGAGATCATGGCCGCCCAGATGGAGCACCTGGCGGAACTGGCGTTGCTGCCCAACGTCACGATCCAGGTCATCCCGTTCAACACGCAGTCCTACGGGGACGTGGGCTACGACTTTGTGATCTTCCGGTTCGACCAGGACACCAGCACCGACATCGTCTACATCGAGATCTACGGCGATGCCATCTACCTCGACAAACCGCCCGAAGCCGTCCGCCGCTACATCGACCTCCTCAACCGGCTGTACCGCATCGCCTTGGGACCGGTCGAATCGCGTAACTTCATCCTCGAACTGGCGAGCCAGTTCGCTGGGAGTAACACAAGGAAGGACTGAGCCACATGGTCAACTCCGGCATCGACTGGGCCAACGTCCAGTTCACGAAGTCGTCCTACAGTGGCAGCGACCAGGGCAACTGCGTCGAACTGGGCGTCGTGGCCGACATCGTGGGGGTGCGGGACTCCAAGCTCGGAGCCTCCAGCCCTGTCCTCGAACTCAACAAGACCGCCTTCCAGGCGTTCCTTGATGACGCGAAGGCAGGCACGTTCGACTGAAGGCGCGCAACACCAACGCCGCCGATCAACCCCTGGAGACGACTATAAGTGAGGCGGGCTGCCATCAGGTGGCCCACTCGTGCACGCTGGCTGGACCCGTGATGATCGCGGAGTCGGGACAGTTCCCCCGCACCCTTATCAAGCGCACTGAAACGCCGTTTTTTGGGGTTGCAACTGCAAAACGATGGGCAGAAAACTTCCGGCGCGGCGTCAAGTTCGCCGGTTTCGTATCCACTCAGCTACTCGGCAAGCACGGTCCGTCATTCCACGCTCGCCGCCCGCATCCCGTCGTTCCGCGCGCCGCTCGCCACGGCTCGATAGTGCCGTCGGCACCGATGCGGCCGGTGTGCTTCCACCGCTGGAGGATTCGGCGGCCGTAGTTTTTTGTGGCCGCGATGCGATCCAGCTCCGCACCGGTCGGCGTCCGGCCCTTGGATCGCTCGGTGACGTAAAACGCCCACATCCGTTCTTCGGCGGTCGGCTCGGTCCGTGGCTTGCGCTGGTCCGAGACCACCCTGAGACGGGGGATCGGTTCGGTCTCGTTGGCCGTCTCGCCCGTCTCGCTTCCGGTCTCGGTGGTGGTCTCGGCGTGCCGTCGTTTCAGCCCTTGAGTTCGACGGCCAGCAGTAGCGCCAGTGGTGGGCAGGCGGCGACGGCGATGTCGAAGAAGCTCATCTGCGGGGCGGCGGTGATGTTGGCGCACAGCGATCCCGAAGATGAAGGCGACCCATGAGTTCCACCGGCCGCCGTCGCGTTCGCCGCGACTGGTCTTCCGCAGCGCCACCATCGCCGAGGTCAACAACCCGTCGACCACGAGCGGCCAGATCGACGCTAGCATCGGGTCTGAGCCGTGGTGCAGGGCGAAGTCTTTCCCATGCTGATAGCTGGCGTAGGCGGCACCGGCGGCCACGAGCGTGCCGCAGCGTCCAATTCCGGGGCGGCTTCGGGGTGTCGGGGGTCATCGGCGAATATCCCCGCGCGACGCGGCATCGGGGTCGCAGGAGACGCAGGCGAAGACCTGCGAGCCGGTGTGCGACCGGCCGACCGGGACGCTGGGAACACGCACCCGCAGGTAGCGGTGGACCAGCGAGTCCTCCCCGGTGTCGGGCGTTTCTCGAAGTCGCTCCTCGCAGGTATCGCGCACGATGCGCAGGAGCCGACCATGCTTGCCGCGGTCCCGAAACAACGACGCGTCCGTGTACCAGTGCGGATCATCGTACGTCGTCGACATGTGGTCGGTGAGCGCCGCGTGCACAACGACCTCGACGCGTTCCAGCGCATCCATGACGAATAGTCGCAGCGCGCGGTCGAATACGTAGAGGTTGAGCACGTAGTCGAACTCGGTCCCCTTACGGAAGAGGTGGTCGGGTCGACCCTGCTGGAAAAGGATGGTGTACGGCGAGAGCCGGTAGTAGCCGATGTGGCACAGGTACCTGGCTGCGCTGTCGGCGTCGGGGATCTCCAGACCGCGGCTCGCAAGTCGGTCCACGAGCTCGTCGAACACCATCGGCCACTTGTCGTAGTGAAGAGCACCGCGCGGCCGTGGAGGTCGGGTCATGCGCGCTTCTCCAGGACCATGACAGAGAAAATCCCCCAAGTGCGCATCGTAGAGAGGCGTGGGGGATGTAGTGGGGCCGGAGTAGCACTGGACCTGCCCATGTGCGACGACGCCGAGTGCTGGAAAAGAAAAGGGGAGGCCCCGGAAGCAGCGCACTCCCTCAGGGTCCTCGTGCGCATCAGTGCGAATCGTTATGGAAGAGCAGGTAGACAGAAAGAACACACATCCCGTCAGCGCTGCGCCGCGACCCGCGAGACCACGCGCAGTGCCGAGACCTCGCGGCAGACTAAGCATGGCGTCGCCACGGAGGCCTCGCCGCCGGTACTCTCGACCATCGCCAGGTGCGCGGTGCACGTCGGGACGAGATGCCCCGCGTCCTCGGCGTGACAGCACGGCCGCTCGATCACCAACACTGTCACCGGCGTCGGGTCCTCGCTGTGCTCCCCAAACCAGCGGCACTTCTGCGCGGGCAGCCGCCTGCGTGAGCCGCGCTTCATTACCCAGATCATCGCCGACCTCCCTTCGCCGTCGGCATCGCCACGCCGAGCCGGACGCGGTAGACCCGGAGAACCTTGCTGAGGGTCTTGAGCCCCTCGAGGTGCTCGACGCCGGTTTCCAGCCCCTTGAGCCTGATGGGCCTGATGCCGGCCACCTCGGCGACCTGCTTGTGCGTGGCCTGGCCGCGGAGCTTGCCCAGCAGATCCGGCAGGTCCTCGACGAGGTCCTCGAACATCCGGAACCTCTCGCGCTCGCCCACCCGCGTGTGCCCCAGGTGCAGGTGGCCGCAGTGGCCGCACCAGTACCCGCTCGTCGACACATCGCTCCTGAGCCTGTCCGGAATCTCGCCCTCGCTGCGGTACCGGCGCTTCCAAACCCACTTGTCATCGCGCTGGGTCCGGCACTCGCGCGGGGCGTCCTCGGGCCGCGTCGCCTGCTCGGCGACCTTCGCACACTTCGGCGAGCAGTACAGCCCGAGCAGCACCGGGTCCTGGGCACGCAGACCCAAGCCCTTACCGCACGCCTTGCACCGCTGGCGCTCGGGAAAAGCCGCAGGGTGGGAGCTACGGCGAGCCGGATCCAGCCGATTGCACCGCTGGCGCTCGGGGAACAGCCGCTCAGCCATGAATCTGCCCTTCCTGCCCCGCCATCAGCATCAGCACCCAGAACCCGACAACCACGAACGCGGCCGACAGCACCATCCCCGCCAGCGGGACGATCGTCGCCGAGGGCAGAACGCTGCTTCGCCGCGTCACCGTCCACCTGCCGTACCCGAACGCCTGATACGTCGCCCGCCTCTTCCTGCGCGCCTGATTCCTTCTCGTCTTCGACGCGGCTGGGGAGGTGCTCCGGGCCTTCGCCAGCGTCACCGGATCGGCCGGCCTTCCCGCTCCCGCTCGAACCTCGTCTGCTTCTTCGTTGCCTCGCGCACCCGGTCGCGGATGAAGATCGCGTCCTTGTGCGTGATCGGCGCGTCGTGAATGTTGTGCGAGCCGCGCAGGAAGTTCTCCGTGCGATCGGCGATCGAGTACGCGATCGCCTGCTCAATTACTGCTACGGTCTGGCGCACGGTGACGAGCTCCTCGCGCAAAGCGCCCAGCGCCGTTCGCTTCTCGACCTCGAGCCGCTCCAGGCCGTCCAAGCGGGCCACCATGCTGCCCAGCAGCGGGTCGCGGGAGCGGAACAGCTCGGCCGCGCGCCGCGTGGACGCGTCGGCGTCGAGGCCGAGGTCCAGCTGTGCCAGGAGGAACGCCATCACCAGGCTTACCTGGCTCAGTCGATCACTGAACTCGCGGGCCGCGGCGTCGGTCACGCCGAGCTCACGGACGGCCGCCGAGCGCAGCTGCTCGCGCAGCGTGTTCACCGCGACGTCCGGAAGAGCCCGAATCACCGGCTGACTCTTCACACCGCCCAGCCGGAAGCCGGACTGGGGGAGCACGGTGGTGTCATCCGCGCCGCCGGAGCCTCCCTTCGCCGTGGTGCTGTTCTGCACCGCCTCCTGGTGATCGGTGAGCCGGAGCAAGGCCGGTGTCGTGTCGCCATGTGCTGCGTGCGGCAGCCTGGGCGCGGTCGCAGCGGCGTCGTTCTCCTGCGCTCGTGGAGCTGCATCGGCCGCGGCTCCTTGCGGAGGCGTGTTCACGACCGTCCCGCCCGAAGATCCGGCTGCGCCTGCCGCGCCGCAGCCGTGCTGACCGGAGCCGCCAGAGCGCGGATCATCCCCGAGCTCCGGCTCGTCATCCGGCTCAATGTCGGTGTCCTTCTCGGCGTCGGGACCCGGAGGAGTCTCGACCTCAGGCTCAGGGTCGATGTCCGGCGCTACCGCTTCGGTCTGCTGCTGGGCCTCGTGAGCCTGCGCCCGTTTCAGCTCCTCGCTGCCGCCACGCCGATAGGCGTCGAGGAAGGACGTGTCGACGTCCATAAGCTCATCAGTCGACGGCGTCGTCTCCAACATGTCGTTCAGGTCCTGGTTCATGAGAGCTCGCCGTCCTCGTCGTCGAGCAGGTAGTTGTCGCCACGGGTGAGCCCGATGAGGGAGTCGAAGCCCTGCGTGACTACACGCTCGAGATTCGCGTTGTTCGTTGAGAGCGCCTTGACCTGGTCAATCAGCTCGTTGAGCCGCGCGATCTCCAGTGTCGGCAGGTCGTAGTCGAGGTTCTCCCGTCGGATCTGCTCGGCCACCGCCTCGGCGACGTACTCGTTGACCGAGGAGAAGCCGCGCTTCTGAGCCCAGTACTCAGCCCGCTGCTTCTCGTCCGACGAGAGCCGGATAAAGACGCGCTCACGGCGCTCGTTGCCGTTCTGATCCGCGCCGGCCTGCCCGAATCTCGGGGTGCTCGCGCCCCGTGGAAGGGCCTGCTTCGGCTCCTGTACGGCAGTCATGCCCCGCCTCTCAATGTCGCATCCGACTGGTCTATGAGTCCACTATATCGTTATTCAACCTCCTGTCACGAGTGGCATCAAGACTGTAATTTAGTACCCTTTGCGAATCGCGCGGACACGCGGGAGAGTTGCAAGTGCACTCGGTTAGCGCCTGGCTGCGTGTCCCCCACGGCAGCCCCGGTTCCCAGACTCCCGGTCGGGGTCGCCGAACACATGGTTCGCATCTCCGTTCGTGCGACAGAAAAAGTGAAGACCCGGTGTGACGAACACACCGGGTCTTCACTTTTTCTGTCGTGGGGTCCGGTCGACGGCTCAGGCGCCTGTGTCACCCTTCGGCGTCGCGTTGGCCGTGCAGTCCACGAGCGCCGTGGTGAAATCCCTGACTCAAGAACTCCAGACACAGATCTGACTGGTCTTCGAGTACATCGTTCCCGACAGAGGACAAATGAGATTCGACTGCGAGTCGAAATGCGGAGCACAGGAGCAGGCGGGAGCGGGCGGCGCGCCGAGCTGGGGCTCGGCCGCGCAGGGACCGTGCGGGTCCGTCCTGACTGACCTGGTCGGGATCGACGGAGTCGATCCGGAGGAGACCTCGACACGTCTCACGCGTGTCGGCTGCGGGTGGCTGCCTGACAAGCGGCTGCTCGTGGGATTTCTCATCTCGCCTAGTGTGCGATCTCTGCTGCCAGGTCTTCAACGGAGGCGTGCCCGCAGACGGTGGCGACACCGAGAAGACAGCCATACGAACGCTGGAGACCTTGGACCTGAAGTACGGAGCCGATCTCTGCTACTTCAACGCCGGAGACAAGAACTTCGGCTTCAGCGCGTCCCCGTGCCACGCGTGCGGAGACACCCAGCATGGAGAACGACACCAGGTCATCGGCCAGATACCCACGCGGCCGGTGGACCTCACTGCGGCATCGCACTACTTCGGCCAGCTGCTGCCGAACACGACACACATGCGCCGCGCCTGAACCGCTTGCGTGACCGTGCCGGCCAACGCTGGGCGGCTGCGCTGGCAGATAGCCAACGAGCGCTGACCAATGCACCCGTCCATCATCGAACGGAGTTGATCAGAATGCCACGTAAGCGCTTCACCAGAGACGAGCAAAGCCAGTTCGTTCCGGGTGCACGCATCGAGTGGCGCAACGTTTCGCACTGGCATCCGGGCGTGATCGTGGGCGAAATCGGAAAAGACACACTCGGTCACCCCTACGTCCAGGGCTAAGGCAAGATCGCGCGGAGTGATCAACTCGGCTCGTAGGGTAGCCGGCCGGGTTGGCGTGCTGGGCCGGGAGATGGAGGATGGCCTCCTTCTGGGATCATGGAAATTGCGAGAAACCAAACTCCAGAAGAAGGCCATCCGTTGTCATTTTCTCATGGCTCGTCATGGGCGTCGTTTCCGGGTAGCGCCGACGGTGATGATGCCGATCTGGCGGAACTGATGAAGTTGCTCGGCAAGGTGCCGGATCGCCGTAAGCGGAAGGGCCGTGTGTACAGTTTGGCGTTCCTTCTCGCGGCGTCGTTGATCGCGGTGCTGGCGGGCGCGTCGAATTTCCGGCAGATCGCCGACCAGGTCGCCGATCTGCCGGCGTCGTTACTGCGGAAAATAGGTGGACGATGGTGCTGGTTCCGCGGGTTTTTCCGTGTCCCGGATACGTCCACGATCCGGCGCGCACTGGAAGATGTCGATGTAGCGAAGCTGGAAGGACTGATCGGGCCGTGGCTGCTGCGTCATGCCCGGCCTATCCCGGGCGGCACGTTGCGACTGGCTATCGACGGCAAAGTGCTGCGCGGTTCGTGGATCGGGGATCACGAGTCGTTCACGCTGTTCTCCGCGATGATCCACTGCGATGGTGTCACCGTCGCCCAAGTGGCCGTTCCCTCGGGCACCAACGAGATCACCCAGGTCAAGACCCTGCTCGACGGTGTCTCCCGCGGTGTGGACGGCCGTGTGGTGGTCACCATGGACGCCGTGCACACCCAGCGAGAGACCGCCGAATACATCGCCGGCGAACGCGGATTCGACTACGTTATGACAGTAAAGGGAAATCAAGCGGCGCTTAAGAAAAAGATATACGACCGCACTCTTCCGTTCTTGCGGAAAACCCCGCATCATGTCGTCGTCGATGACACCCACGGCCGGATACGCCGCTGGACTACCTGGATTACCGACGCCGACGGAATCGATTTCCCACACGCGCGCTCCGTAGCCTGCGTCAAACGAGAAGAAACAACCCTCTCCGGAGAACTCGTCAGCAAAGAGCACGCCTGGATCATCACCAGCCAGAACACCACCACAGTCACCGCCGAAGACCTGCACGACCAAGTCCGCGACCACTGGGGAATAGAAAACAAAAGCCATCATATCCGTGACACAACATACCACGAAGACGCACAACAAATCTATACCGGCACCGGCGCCCATATACTGGCAACATTACGGAATACCGCAATATCGATGCTTCGCATAACTGGGCACAACGACATCCGCCGGACAACCGAATGGATCAGCAGGGACCGCACACGAACACTCCCCGTCCTGTCACTCCAAGTTGCGGGGCGCAACACACAGTGATCTTGCCTTTGCCCTGCCCCTACGTCCCCTTGGAGCACACCGGAAAGAGCACGCGCACCGTCTCAACTGGTCAATACATCTGGGGCTATCCGGGGAACGTCCGACCGGCGAGTTGACCCACTCCAAACCACTTTCGTACGCCAGAGGAGCACATCATGGCTATTGATCCGCTCGCCTACGTAAGCCCCCAGAACACGGGAGAGGCGATATCTTTCGCTAACGCGATCGCATACGAATGGGCCTATTTGGACACTATGCGTGAAGTCAAACAGGATCCGATTCCTATTCCGGATGGCTGGGCGCATGCGTGGCTCGAATACGGGCGGCGCAACACCAATCGTATGGCCATTCGCGAAGCGTTCCGGCACTGGCGGGCTCACGGCACGTTGCCGGGCCTGTCCTAGTCACTTCTGGCCAATGCCGAACTGTTTCAACGGTGAACGGCAGACTAGCGCTGTCGTCCACCGCCGATGCAGGATCGGATTTTGCGGAAGTACACAATGGACAACGAATTCCAAGTCGGCGACGTCGTGCTGGTCGAGCTCCCTTACTCCGAGGTGTGCATGCACCTCGGAATAGCTGGCCAGGTGCGCGCAGTACGGATCGAGCACTACGGGGCACAGATCCACAACCGCGGGGAGCCCTACAGCAGTCCGGTGGCCCAAGCCGAGGCAGGGATCCCGAACTACGTGCTACGGACCGCAGACCGAAACGTGATCAAACACGGCATGCGCGTCTGGACAAACGATCTCCACCCAGGCGTTGTCGATCTGAATCAGATCACGTTGGCATCGGACGGATGGTTCTACGTCATCGAAGACGGACACAGAACGACACGCGCGACGAAATGGAACGGCAACTCGACCTGTCCGACCGTGAAACCAGGCTGCTGAACTTCTTGGTCACTGCGTTGGCGATGCGCCTCAAGGGTGTGACCGACCTGAACGAGGTCATCAACGAGCAGTATGTCCGCGAAGACGAACACGCCGAAGACGGCTACTCCCAAGACGTGCGGATCACTGGCCGCCAACTCGTGTGGGCCGACGACCGCCCCGGGCCGGAGATGCCCTACGAACTGCGACGTCATGCAGTAATCGCTGATTCCCTGCGACGGCTCAACGAGATCAACCCCGTGCCCGATACTCGGTGGCGCGCGGAACTAATCGGTTTCACGGAAGCCGAGAAGGTCCGCGGGTTTTTCGAGCGCATCGATCTGTGGCGTGTCTCCACCGAACTCGCTGCCGAGCTCGACGCGGGCTGACTCCCTGGCGTAGCGGCACCGCTCGCCCCCGATTCCCGGGGCGAGCGGTGCCATACCCCAACGGCTTGCCACGCCAAGCCTTTTTGCCTGCGTCGCGGGGCGCGCCCAACAACAAGGAGACGACATGTCCACGTCCCACGCTCTCCAGGACCTCATCGACGCCGCCGGCGTACTCGGCCGATGCCAAGCGCGGAGGATGGCCGGCGAATACCGGCTCACGGCCCCGGCCGTAGCCCGACTCCTGGAGCTGCACAATTGCGGCATGAGCCCACGGAGGTAATCACCATGGCCTACATCGAACGCGGAACCCTGGAAGTTCTCCGCGAACTAGCCGTCATCGACTCTGTCGAATTCGTCGAACTGCACAGCCGCCTGTCCATCGACATGGAGGGGCGCCACATCGAGACCAGCATCAGCCTGGATCCGCCGGACGTACGCCGCCTGATCGCGGAGCTGACCGCCATCGCCGATGCGCGGGGCTGGTGACCTTCGCCTGATCAGGCGACGCCCAAACCCTGCGCACGCAGCGGCAACCCCGCTAACCTGCGCCAATGCGCCGCTGCGGCGGAGATCCCAGCCCACGAGCCCAAGTCATTCTCGCGACACACACTGCCCTCGGCCAAATCCAGGCCAGGATCGTCCAAGAGCTCAACGAGCCGGACCCCGACAACGTCAAGGAACTCACGGGCAGGCTGCGCGCGATCGCTGACATGCTGGACGAACACAACGACCCGACGGTGCTGCGCAGCGTCTAGCCCGCGGGCTCGTCCAGGGTGCCGCAGCACCGCGGCGCCGACGAACTCCGTGTAGCTCGTCAGGGCTTCGTCCTTCAGTCGAAAGCTGCGGCAGCTTGGCTAACAACCTCGGCGCTTTCTTAACTTCCCCAGCAGCCACGAGTTTATTCTGTCGTCAAGAAGGTCCAGATGGACGAGAGCTCGACATGCTACGGCCAGTTCCCCAAGACCTTCAACGCCGTGTTCGCGTCCATCGCCCGTGACCAGCGGTTCGTGTAGGCCATCACGCTCTGAGCCCGAGAACACAGCGCTGCCGCCGACGACGACCATCCGCGCTTTCGAATGGGCAGCGGGTCCAGGGTCGCGCAACCGGCCTTCGGCTGAAGGTCGTCTTGTTGTTCCGGGAAGCGCGCCGCCTACGGCGGCGAGAAGGCGAAGAGCGAAGCCAGCGGAGCATGGCTTCGGGATTCTCTCCGACAGAGAAACATTTCTGCTCACTCAGCCATCTTCATGAGGGGATTCCAACCATGAGCACCTCGTCTCCACGCACAGGAAAGGGACGTTGAGCACATGGTCAGCCTCTCCGGCGCCGATCGGCGCACGCGCGACCCGAAGGTCCGCGAGCTCGCGACGAAGACCACGATCCCGCACCCGCTGAACAACGTGCAGTACGCCGACGGGATCTCGAAGTGTTGCCACGCCAAGAAACACCAACGATTTCAGCGCTGCCCACAGCAAGTGCGCCCCTCGTAAGCGACAGCGCGCTCATCGACTGAGACGTCGGCTTCATCACCCGACCTGGGAAGGACTCCCCATCATGACCATCGTAATCCCCGTCGACGCCGAACTCGCGGCGTCGCCTGCCGGGCACGAGCTGGACGACATCGCCGCCCTGCTACCCGAGCAGGAGTGGTGTGACAACTGCTCGCTCCACGAGGACGGCGAGCCGGGCATGCCCCGCGACGTCGTCGACTGCTCCATCGAGCCGCTACCCCTGTCGCCCAGCGACTGGGACCTCGCCTGGGAGCACGACCGGCTGTACGAGATCACCTACCTCTCTTGCGGGCACACGATCGTGCGGCTGGCCTGAGCAGGTGTTTGATCCGAGGTGATCCGGCCGTACCTGGCACTAAAAGAAAAGGGCAACAGCTGACGCAGCAGAGCTGCGTCCTGGGATCTCCATGACGAAGATCAGCCGGCGGCAGGGGTCACCGGTTCACGGTCCCGAAGGAGAGTGCCCCGCCATGCTGCCCATGACCCCGCTGCGGAGCTGGGCTTTCCTCGCCCTCCTCGTGCTCGCGGTCCTCGCGTGATCTGGCTCATCGCCAAGATCGGCTCCTCGATCATTCGCAGTGCCTGAACAATCGCTCGATCGCCGACAGAATCAGTTTGTCCTTAGTAGACACCGGTCACTTTTCCTCCGGCCAAAAGGAAAAGCCGTGCTCACTGCCGTTGCCGCTCTGATCAACCGAATCCGTTCCCGCGTCACGCCCGGCGGAATCGCGACGCCCACGAGGTCCGGGACCGATACGGTGAAGGTGTCGATCTACCATCGCGGCTTCGGCAGCGATGAGCACGTCCACGACTGCTCGTGGCCCCGGATAGAGGGCTCCAGCAATGAGGATCTGCTGGAGGCAATTTTCGAGGAGTTCAACGTCGGCGAGAGCCACCTCGCCGCCGACTACCGCGCCAAAGGGCTGCGGCCGTTGTCGGTGGGCGACGAGGTCGAGCTCGTCGACGAACTCGGCGCACGCCGATACGAGTGCGACTCGGTCGGCTGGTTTCCCAGCGACGACACCGACGACGGGTGGGACTGGGACGACTTCGTGGATCTGCGCGACATCGCCGCGCTCTGACCCCGGTCTGTGAATTAGGAGAACTTAACGATGATGTTCAAGGTCGGCGACCAGATTCGGCTCTCGCGTCGCGCAAACACCCGCTACGGCACCGTGACCGCCGTCCGTGACGGCGGTCAGACCGTCTTCGGTGCGTTCGACGACGGCATGCGCTTCATCCGCGGCGAGGAAAACCTCACCGATCTCGTCCTGCTGATCCCGCTCCGGAAGATCGTGTTCGTATAACCAGCCTGTCAGCACTGCTCAGGCAGGCAGACAAGGTGATGTACGCCGACAACCCATGACCCGGCCCGCCGAAGTCTACGACTGGGTCGAACGGGGGCCTCTAACGAGACCTCGTTCGAGCCTGGTCTTCGTCAAGGCCGCGACCAGCCCCAACAAGGCCCATCGCCGTACTACGCACAGCCCCCGGATCGCCGCGTGATGAGCCAGACGAGCCCCACACTCCGCTCCTACACGTGCAAAGGTCGCAGCTCAGCAGAAAACCACGACGGAGCGGGGCCACCAATTCCGGCATCCCACCTCCCAGCCTGAGAGCGAGAGACGCATGGCTCACCCCACTGAACCTGCCACGAAAGAGAACGTCACCGTCGACTTCGGCGGGATCGAGCTTGCCGGCTCGCTCTGTCACGACGACGCGAACCGGTCGTTGCTGCTGGAAACCGACGAGGGCCCCGAGCGCATCTCGGTGAACCTGGATGCATACGGCTTGACGCCGGAGCCCGGCAACGTGTTCATCAAGGACTGGTCGGAGCACGCCGGACTCACCGCGCGGCTGGCAGCAGCCGGCTTGGTACGGCCCGTATACGCACTTGCCGTCGGGCGATTCGCCTCGACGGTCTACGAGGTCGAGGTGACGCTCCGATAGACCCGCGCCGCCGAGCGCCTCGATCGCATCGAAGACGACGCGCGAAGGGCGCAGACGCTGGCTGAGATCGGGAAATCGAAGAACGAGTCTGATCAGCGGAGCTGATCCGGTTGTGCGCGGTGAACGGCCGCCGCCCGATGAAGAACATCGAACGTACTGACCCATTCCTGGCCCCCGCCATCCGGCGGGGGCCAGGCCCGTCCTGTGGGTGCTTCGTGCTGGACACGACGAGCAGCCACAGGGGTTTCCGACCAGATGAGACCAGGAGGACGCGATGTCGCTTGTGCGCATCCGGCCCGGACCACGGCATCCCGACGAGCACGCGGTACGGATCGGCGAGAAGGTCACCGAGGCGTGGTACGGCCACCACGGCTCGGGGGACCTGGAGATCCCGGTGTCGGTGGTGGCCGCACTGTCGCTGATCTGCCCGCCGCACGAGGTGCGTAACGAGCTGGCCACCGAACTGATCGGCCTGTCCGCCGACGAGTTCGCCCGCCACATCCGGCAGATGTGGCGGTGGTTCATCCAGGCCCGCCCCGACCTGGCGAACCGGGTGTGGCCGCTCGTGCATCCGTGGATGGACACGGAACGGCCGATGACCGACCAGAAGATCAAGGCCGCCAAGTACGTCGGTCAAGCAGCGTTGCAGTACGACCAGTTCAGCCTCACCGACACCGACACCCGCAACGACATCGACCTGCTCGGCACCGTGCTCACGCTGATGCGGCCCACAAGCGCGCTGCAAGGCCGCGGTCAGTTCTACACGCCCGGCCCGGTCGCAGAGCTGATGGCCAGGATGCTCGGCGTCGGCGACGGGGAGAGCGTGCACGACCCAGCATGCGGAACGGGCGGCCAGTTCCGGGCGGCGGCGTCGGTGATGCGCGCAGAGGGACGCGACCCGGCCGCCGCGCGCTGGTGCGGCATCGACATCGACCACGTGGCAGTGGCGTGCCTGGCCGTGAACGTCGTCCTCTGGGGACTCGGGTGGAACGTGCTGCTCGCGGTCGGAAACTCGTTGACCGACCCGGTGGGCACGCTGGAACGGGCCGCGGGCGAGCGGCGGGAGACGCTGGAGCTGGCCCGCAACCTGCGCCGGGACCGGATGTGGCTCGACGCGTTCCGCGCGCTGGAGACGACCATCGGCGAGGAGGACCAGGACGACAAGCCACAGCCTGCGCCCGAGGACGTCACGGTCGAGACGCCCGAACCGGAGCCGACGCCGGAGCCGGAACCCGAGCCAGCGTCGGAACCGGCCACTGAACCGCGCGGGGACGACGCGCGCGCGGATGTCCCGGTGGACCTGCTCGCCGACCCCAGCGAGGCTCTGGCCGGCGGGTCGTGACGCGGCTGCTGGTCGTCCCCTGCGGCCGGGCGAAGCTCAACCACCCGGCGGCGGCCCGCCTGCTCTACAGGAGCGCACATTTCCGGTTCGTCCTGGCCGGGGTCGAACGGGCCGCCGTCGGTGCCCCGGTGCGCATCCTGTCCGCCCTGCACGGCCTCGTCAGCCCGGACACGGTGCTCGCGCCCTACGACGTCACCATGGGCGACTCCGGCAGCGTGGTCGCCGACCGGCTGGCCGCCCAGCTCGCCGCCGAGCACGCGCGCGAGGTGGTGGCATACCTGCCGCGCGCCTATCTTGCCCGGCTCGCCGAGGCCGCCGCGCTCACCGGCGAGTGCGTGGTGCGCGACGCCTACGACGGATGTCGCGGGATCGGCGAGCAGCGTGCCGTGATCACCCGGCTCAATGCGCGGAAATAGGCGCGAACATGGTGGCGCTGATCGGCACCAGCTACATCACCGCCTGGCGCGGGTGAACGAGCTCTGCGCGGAGATCGACCGGGCGGCTTGCCAGGCTGATTGGTACAAGGAAAGCGAACGCGACAAGGTGGCCCGAATGAAAGCCGGATACTTCGCCATGTACCGGGGATCTCGTGTTCCACAACAGGTTTCGGCATGATCGCAACTCCTTGCCGTGCTCGATGTGCGGCGGCGGGATGCGATGACGCCGGGACGCGCGGGTGGGAAAGAAGATCAGCACAGCTGATCCGAGTGGCGTGATGAAAGACAATCTTCTACTTCGGGGAGGGCAGGGCAGTCATGCACAGCACCGGTACCTGGGACGAACTGGACAAGGATCCCGTTCAGGCGTTCATCATCGAGATCGACGCCGTCGGCGTCGACACGCTCCTTCACAAGGTATGGCGGCGTCGCGACATCGACGACGCCCACTGGGAACGGCTGCTCCAGATCGCCGAGGGCACCAATCCCATGGGATCCAGCACCGTGCTCGCCTGGCAAGACCACGACGACACCTGGCACCCGCTGGTCGACATCGAACCCAGCAAGCTCGCCAAGCTCACCCATGCGAACTGATCAAGCTCAACTCGGCTCCCGGTGCTTTCGGGGGCTGCTCGTTCGTGTTGCCGTCCCAGACCCGCGTCAGCCGAGCTGACGTCGCAGCGCCGGTCTTCGGGCCGCTCAAGACCCCGGCAGGGATGCGCTCCCTGTCGGGGTTTCTCTTTTCCGGTGCGGTTTTCGTCATCGGCGGGGGATCAGCACAGCTGATCCGGATCGGACGTCGAAGAACAACTTCACTGGCCGGGTCGTGAACCCGGCTGGACCCCAGTCGCGAAGGAGAATGATCACCATGACTTTCCTGAGCCGTGTCGGATTCGTCGAGACCGAAGAGCAGGAGCGGGCCCGCCTCGCGCTGGCCCCCGCGGGGTCGATCAGCCACTACCTGTCGACCCTGCCGATCACGATCAAGGAGTGGCCGCAGGACCTGCTCGTGCAGCTGCCGTGGGAACCCCCGCGCTCCGACAAGCAGTACACCGTCGTGGTGGTGCCCATCGAGTACCACAAAGACCCGCTCCCCGAGGGCGTCGACGAGGAGTCGCTGCCTCGCCAGCGCAACTCCGGCTCCTGGAAGTGCGCCCGTGGTCTCCTCGAACCACCCGAGCTACCCGGTCGGCGGCTACCGCATCATCATCGGCGCTGACGAGATCGCCCGCGGTAAGAAGGTCTCGATCGAGAGCCCCCGGCCGCCGCTCTGAGAAGCGGCAGCGGGAGTCCCGCCACGCAGTCGCCCGTCACCAGCCCGCAAGGAGTGCGTCTTGTCCAACACTGGGATTCTGAAGGGCGTCCGCTGCCCGGAATGCGTCAGCGAAACAGCTTTCATCATCCAGATGAGGATGAACGTCGTCATGCTTGTTGGCTCGCCCAGCATCCCGATGGCGACGTTCGCGGCCACGCCAGTTGCCGACCTCATGCGCTACCACCAGTTCGGCCGCCCGGAGGCCACGCTGTCCGGCGTGGTCTGCGGCCACTGCTTCGACGTCTTTGACGACCTCGTGGTGCGCCACGCCAGCGCGGGCCACGTTCGCGCCTGCTTCGAGGCAGGGGAAGAGGAACGCTGGCAGATGGAAGGCGAGCTGGCCGCCGACCGCGCCGTGGAACGCCACTTTGAAGACCGAGGCTACTGGGAAGCCCGCGCACAAGAGAACTACGAGATGTCGCGCGGCATCTGGCCCTACTGACCGGCCACCGCAGCGGCCCGGCCGGGCAACCCAGGCAGTCTCAGCCGCTGTGACACGACCGTGAAGGAATGACGATGACGAACGACGAACACGAGCCCGACAGCCAGACCGACAGCACTGACGAGCTTCGCGTAGCCGCCAAGAAGGCTGTCAGTCAAGTTCGAATCGCAGAGAACACCGCTTGCTACTGGGACGGACACAACGGCACCCGCCAAGCTGACGGCGCTCACAACGCCGCCCTCAAGGCGATCGACGACCTGGCGGACGCCGTGATGTGACCGAGGCGATCGAAGAAGATCGGAAGAGCTACGACGAGTGGGATCAGTACCGCGAACTGCTGAGCTACATTGAACTGCACGTCGTTGGGTGCTTAAGGCCGGGACCCCGGGGCAGAGCAAGGTCAGAACCTGCTGGGCGAGTTGCTCACGGAACTGCGGACCGAGCTGCACTCGCACGGTCGCGTCGGGCTGTTGTGAACACGACCCTGCTCTGAACTACCAAGCCCGCACCGGCAAGAAACCTCCCTGGTACAGCATTTCGCTGCGCCAGGGAGGCTCCCCTTTGGCTGATCACCATGCTCTGAGCCCAGAACACGCAGCCGGCGGCGGCGACCATCCATGGTCCAGGTCCGCACAGCTGGCCTGCGGCCGAGGCTCTGCTCTAGCTCCGGGGAGTGTGCCGCCTCCGGCGGCGGGCACAGAGCGAAGCCAGCAGAGCATGGCTTCCGGGTCTTCTTCGACAGAGAAACCTCTCTGCTCACTCAGCCGTCTTCACGAGGGCGCATCCAACGTTTTCGCGGCCGTGGCTTCCTGGTGCTCTCCCTCGCCGCTCGCGCTGGACGTCGTCATGGCGATCGGCATGGGCATCGACGACGCGGCCTTCATGCTGCCGTTCCCGATCGTGCTCGCCCTAACGACCTTCGCGCTCGTCGCGATCTGCACAGGTCACTTCTTCGACCGCGAGACCTGATCGCGGCCGTCCACGCGCGCATCCACCGCTAACGCGACGCACCCCCAGATCACGACTCTCGAAGTGCCGCCACGCCAAGAAGCACCAGCGATTCCAGCGCTGCCCGCAGCAGGTGCACTCAACCAGCGTCGGGCTGCCGCAGGGCTTCACAGCAACTACGCCCTCGCCAGAGCAATGGGCGTGCAGCACACCACCGTCAATCGCGTCTTGTCCGGTCGAATGGCCCCGGACCCGGTCGTGATCGCCGGACTGCTCCGTGCACTGCCAGGCGCTAGCCCCAACAAAAACGCGGGCCGTCGCTGCCCACCAAGAGCGCGCCCGCTGACCAGAGAGAAGGAACCTCTTGTGACTGATCAGCAGCTTACTCCGATGGAAGCCGCCACCATGCTCGCCGATCCCCGCAACCGCGCCGACCACGACCTGGTCGAGCAGGACAACCGCGCCTGGCTCGCCCTCCCGGGGCGCAGCTGCATCGGCGGCGATTGGAACCCCTGTACCGAGCCCGGCGCGTGGCAGCTGCGCGGCTACGCCGAGCGTGCGTTCTGCACCCGGCACGCCGCAACGCGGCTGCGAATCGCCGACCAGCTCGCGGCCGGACCCGGGCCGGTGAGCGAGTTCAAGACCGCCGGCGGCTGGGACATCGCGGAGGGACGGGTTGAGTACAACTGGGCGCGGGACACCTTCAAGGCGATCGAGCCCGCCGGGATCGAGACGTTCCACGCTTTCGCCAAGGTGGCCGAGACTCACCTTGAACTCGTCGCGCAGGCCCGCAAGGTCGACGCCGAGCGTGCCGCCGAACAGCTGACGCCGGAGCAGATCGCCTACCGGCACGCCCTCGCTGCCCGGCTCCACACCGCCCGCGAGCACGCCAAGACCGTCCACCCCGGACAGTACGGCGTCAGCCTCGGCCGACTGCTCGCGTTCCTCGCGCACCACCTCGACGACCCCGCGCACCCACTACTCGGGCTCATGCCGCGCCACGCCGAGCGCGTCGCCGACCACCTCGCAGCGCAGGCCGAACGCGCCGCCGGAGCGGGGGACGCCCAGTGACCACCACCGACGCGCTCGCCCAGCAGCAGGCCACCGGACTGCGTGCCCTCGCCGACATGATCGAGGCACACCCCGAAATTCCGGCTACCTACCTCGACGGATTCTTCGGAATCAACGTGTGGTATCCGCAAAGCGCCGAGGAGATGGCCGCGATCGCCCGCGCCACGTTGAAGCACGGCGCGAAGGTTGAGAAGGAAATCGGCGAGAACCTCTACAACCTGACGATCTCGTGGGGACCGTTCAAAGCAAAGGCACTCGGCAACCGCGGCGCTGTGTGTGAGCGGGTCGTCACTGGAACGGAGACCGTGACGCGGAAGGTGCCGGATCCGTCGGTCGTGGTGCCGATGGTCGAGGTCATCGAAGAAGTCGAGACGTTCGAGTGGCGTTGCGCTCCGCTGCTGGCCGCCGACGCCGAGGCGGTGTCCGTCTGATGTCCCGCGAACACGGCACCCGCGCCAAGTACGTGCGGACATCGTCCCCGAAGCGGGGGAGAGCGCCGACGAAGCGGTGGACCCGATCGCGGTGGAACTGGCCTGTGCGGGCCAGCGCAGGCGAAGCTGCGCCCTGTCGACCGGACCGCCGCTGTCCGGCAGCTCGACGCCGACGGCCTGAGCGCCACCGCCATCGCGAAACGGCTCCGCATGTCCATCGGCAAGATCCGTGCGGCGCTCGACACCGAGGCGGTGCCCGCATGACCCGCCGAACCCTGACCGGGGCCGCCTGGACCGACGCTCTCGTGCCCGTCCGGCGCAGCTGGCCGCCGCCGTCCACGACCACGACCAGACCCGCGTCGCCGAGCTGCTCGACGGCGCCGACTTGCCCGCCTTGGTCGTGGTGCTAGCCGCGATGGCGTCCGACGACCTCCCGCTGGCCGAATTGCTCGGCTGGTGCGCCGGCCCCGACGAGTACCAGCGGTTGCGGGCCGCTGGTGTGTCCACATTGGCCACCAACTGTGTCATTTCTGGTCAATACACCAGAAGCGCGGCGAGTCAGAAAAGCAGTCGCATTTCACTTGACGGTTTATCGGTATCACATCATCCGTAAAAGTACCGGCAGCAACATGCTGGGAAGCACCTGACGGACGCACCACTGTCCGGAGCGCGATGAAGTGCCGCTGCCAAGAAGGGGGTTGACATGGCCAACGGCAATGTCCTGCCGTTCGGAGGACGACCTGTCACAGGCTGGAGAGCAGCGCCTGACTGTGACCGATGCCGTGACAACGGCAGATACGTCACCGACAACAGTGCTGACGTCCCGTGCGGCTGCAAGATCGGGCGTCGTAAGTCCGAGCTGTGGCGCGCCGAGAAGCACGGGATCACCCATCCCGACGCGCCCGACAGCCCTGGAAACGAGCCCGACGACGTGACGTGATGCTCGTTTCTGTTAGCACGCGGGTCACGGTCCCGAGTCATGGCCGCCACCGTCGGTGGATCCGCCGTGGGCGGACGGGAAGTCCTTCCACCAGGTCTTCTGCCCCCACCACATGATCCAACCAATCAGAAGAACGAGTCTGATCAGCAGAGCTGATACGGGACTCGGATTGAAGAAGCACTCGATCAGCGGAGCTGATTCGGAGCTCACGATGAAAGATCATCATCTGATCAGCACAGCTGATCCGGATGGGGGTCTGACAGACAACTCAATACTCAACTCACCCAGTTCACGCGCGGAGCAGTGACACTGCCCGCGCGTTTCGTGCATACGAGGAGACTTCGCGATGTCGAACCCCCGCAACAACGGACAGCTGATCGGCCGCCTCGCCCGGGACCCCAAGGTCTTCGAGAACGCGGACGGCTCCAAGAAGGTCCTGTTCACCGTCTATGCCGACCGGAACTACTTCAACAAGCAGAACGAGCGCGAGTCCGATGCCATCCCGGTCGAGGCCTTCGTCCGTGCCCAGGTCCAGGACCTGGGTCCGTACGCAAACATCCACAAGGGCGACCTCGTCGCCATTGGTCACGTGCTGCGTATGGATCACTACGTCAAAAACGGCGCAGAGGTCTTCGACCTCAAGGTCGTCGCCGAGGACATCACCTTCCTCGAATCCCGCACGGTGACCCAGACCCGCATGAACAACCGCGTTAAGGCCGCCGAGGCGCAGAACCAGGCACTGCAAGCCCAGGTTTCGGCACCCGTCGCTCAACCGGCTGCCGCTACGAGCGCCGTGCAGGACGAGCAGCTGCCGTTCGGGCCCGAGAAGCCACAGCTGGCTGATGCCTCCTGAGGCAGCCCGCCACGAGCGAGCGGCGGGGGTTGAACGCACCTCGGAGCGGTCTCGGTTTTCCTGCAGCACCCCGGTGCGTGCTCTGCCTTCGGCGGGCGCTGCGCCGGGGTGCTGTCTCAGCGGCAGAGCACTCGGCGTTCTGAATGCCCGCGGTTCGACTCTGCACTGACCTTCGGCTCAGCGCGCATTCACCTAATCGACTACCGCCAAGGAGCACCCCTCCATGAACCGCAACACCTCAGGCCTCGCCGTCACCGCCTTCGTCGCAGCCCTGTTGTGCGCCGGCGCGCTGACCGGCTGCGGCGAAAACCAGCCGAGCCCGCCCAGACCGATCGAGACCGGCGTACCCAGCACGCCCGGATCGACCGAGGCAGCCGAACAGCCCACGGCTGAAGCTCCCACCGCCGTCAGGACCAAGGTCATCCGCGTCATCGACGGCGACACGGTCGCGGTCAAGCCCGTCGCGGATTCCCTCGAGTCCACGAGCGAGCACAACGGCGTCGCTGAGCACACCGTCAGGATCCTGGGCATCAACGCTCCCGAGATGAACTACCACAAAGATGTCGATCCCGAGTGCGGCGCGAAGGCGGCCACCGATCACCTGGGCGGCACCCTGGCGCAGGGCCTGCCGGTCACAATCCAGTACGACGCGAAGGCCGATCGCACCGACCACTACGGCCGATCGCTTGCGTATGTGGCTACGCCCAACGGCACTGACGCCGGCCTCCAGCAAATCGTCGACGGCTACGCCATGCCCTGGTACCCCAAGGACAGGCCTGAACCGGAACGCATGCCCGAATACCGCATGGCCGCCGACACCGCCGTAAACCAGCACGCTGGCACGCACTCCCACTGCGAGACCATCGGCCGCCGCTAAGCCGGCTGAGCCGCCACCACAACCAAGCACGTGATCGACGTACTGGCGCCCCACTCGCCTTTCATCCCCGGGTTACGCGGGGGAGCGGGGAAAGCGAGGGAGCAAGGCTCCGTCCGGGAGTCGTTCTGATCACCAACGACTGCCAAGGCGCTCCGGGCGGTCTGCTGCCCGTACCCGCACCGAAAAGAACCTCATGGCTAGCAGAGAATTCCACACCGAGGACTTCGCCACCACCACCTTCGCCTTCGACCATGCCCCTCGGTGATCGACCTTCCCGCTCACGCGAACCCGCACCCACGAGACCCGTCTCCGCAGCAGTGGAGGCGGGTCTTTCGCATGCCCGCGAACATCTCTCGAGATCCGAAGGGCGCAACCCCATGTCATTCATCGAACTCCGCGTGCTCTGCGACGCCGATCTACGGATCCGGTCCCAGCACGTACGCGATCTAGCCGCCAGGACAATCCTGCCGCACCCGACCGACAACCGTCGCTACAACGACGCCTTCGAGCACCCGCCGCGGCTGAAGAAGACCCACGAGCACTTCGCGCAGCTCTCCCACGAGGATGGCCAGCGCGCCGGCGCGCAGGAAGCCCGGAAGCACATCGCCACCGAGCTCGATGCCGCACTGGTGTCCGTCGCCGAAGGCAGCATCACCTACGCCGTATTCGTTGATCGCATCGCCGACATCGCCACCAAACTGGGCGAGAACTAACCCCCATCGACGACGATCCCGCCGCCGAAGGTGGCATGGGTTCAGAGTTCCACGTCAACGATGCGGCCGCTGCTCTGGCGTGACGTGAAGACCATCCGGCCGAGCCGGGCGCGCCTGCTACCCCCCAGCGACGCTGCCCGCTCACCCTGGCCGGGCACCGCCTTCTCTCTCGGTGCCCGGCCAGGCACATCCAGGACTCCGCATTCTCCCGCGCAGTTCCCCATGTCCTGACCGAGCCGGGATCCCGGCCGATATCCGGCCGCGCGCCGGGTCGGCGCCGAAGGCCCCGCCGCCACTGCGCTGTCTGCTCATCACCGACAGCGGCAGACGAGTTACCGCAAATGATCGACTAGTTCACGAGAAGGGAAAACACAAATGCAGCTCAAGAAGAACACCCGGATCACCGGCGAGGAGCGTGAACGGGTAGGCGCCCATCTCCAGCGCAAGTACGAGAAAGGCGCCTCCATTCGCGCCCTCGCGGAGGCAACGGGTCGTTCCTACGGTTTCGTCCACCGGCTCCTGAGCCAGCGGGGAGTTCAGCTCCGCGGCCGTGGCGGGAGCACCCGAAACCTGGACTCCGGACGTGGAATCCGCTGACCGAACCTCAGCAGGCTTCAGCTCACACGCAGGCGACGGGACCGGGGCATCTTTCCAACGCTCCGGTTCCCTCGCCCGCCCAGGGCGAATCCTCTCTCTCGCAGCACACAAGGAGGTACGGCTGTGAACGCCCCGCACACCTGACCATCAAGACGGTCGCTGGGTTGATCGTGACGACTGAGTCCCGGGCGACGGCTGATCGACCCGCTACAAACACATAAAAGCCCTGTCGGAGATCGCTTCTGGCGGGGCTTTTATGTTGCTCGGGCTCGGTGAGGGGCAGTCGGGGTTCAGGCGGAGGAACACCAAGGACGGCGCCGGCGGCTACTTCACCGCCACCGCCGGCCAGTGGGCTGCGTTTCTGACGGACAAGTTCAACGCCTGACCTGAACCGGCACAACCAGCGCCCCTGATGCTCTCCCAAGAGCGTCGGGGGCGCTCTGCTTTCTACACATCGTCATGCGGATGCGCTTACATCCTTCTTGTCTTAATCTCTTGGGCAATCCCGGGGTTTGGTTTCCTTTGGAGTGGAGATCAGCAGAGCTGATCCGGACTGGCTGGTGAAAGAATATCTTCTCTTCATCAGGAGACCAGTCATGCCGTGCCCTAACTGCGACCACGTCGAAATGGAATCGAACGTCCGCGGTCCCTTCGCGCGCCACAACATCACGCACACCTGCGGCGAATGCGGGTACACCGAGACCCGCTGAGCTCAAGCTCCAGTCGTACAACACGGGAACGCGCGGCATGTTGCCGAACGTGCCGGACTCGTTCCGCGAATGGCTGAACACAGGCCAAATCACCAACTGTCGGCAGCTTATTCCCCCGCTCGTCCCCTACGACGTGCACGCCTGGAAACACGGCAACGTCGATCGTAGTTCTCCCGTAAGAAAGGACGTTATGGTCATCGGGAGCTGGCAGCACACCTTCCTCGTCAACCTAGGCGAGATCCGGGCACGCCGAGCGCGTCCACTACTTTCCCTCTTCACCTTGGGCTGGTCGGCCCAGTGGCACGTGGAATGGCGGGAAGGCAGCCATGTCTCTGGCCCCTCGCCTCAGCTTTCAGGGGCGGCGTGGATGGCAAGCGACGGTTCACGCTGGATCCCGGTAGGTAGCTTCCGTGGTCGCCACCAGACGGTGATGAAGGCGGCGACAGCAGAACTGCACGCCGCCCGTTCGCGGCATAGGACCTCGCCAAAGGAACCGCCGGGGTGGCAGCACTTCAGCGGCGGCGGAGACCCGGCGAGGCGACGCCGACCCTGACGACGAGGAGGACGGCTGGAAACCGTTCAACCTTGTTACGGACTGAACCGCTTCGCAACGGTACCTGATCCTCTGCTACCGGGCACAGAGTGCCGACCCGTAGGCAGTCTGGGAAGCCAGCCACCACGGCACCGAGTGGGTAGCGAACAACGGGAACTACTTCAGCGACGCACAGAAAGCCGTTCGCCGCGTCAAAAAACGCGCTCGTGCCGAGATCCTCTGATCCCGCCGGGGCAACCGTGCAGGGCAGGGCCTTTCCGGTCCTGCCCCGTGCGGTATCCCTGCGGACCACGCGGGAGAAGCGCCGGTACCGACCTGCGCCAGATATAGCGCGGGCCACCCTGAACTTTTGGCGAAGGCAGGGCGGCCCGCTAACCACGGAGGAGTCATCTCCATGGCTGATGAGCAGCCTAACAACCAAGCCCCCGGAGACGCGGAGGCAAAGCACCACGCGGCACCTGGACTCACCATGCGGCAGTTCGGGCGGCTCCTGCGCACCGACCCGCACAAGGACGAGCGCGGGATGGTCAACGGCCCTTGCCGCACCGTCGGATGCCCTGGAAAGGCTCTGTGGATTTTGCCGCGCGAAGCGGGAAAGTTCGGCATCCGGTCCCGGCTGTTCCGGTGCGTCGACTGCATTGCGGTCGCCGGACGGCTTCTGCTGGACGGGACAGAGCCCGACGAACAGCAGATCGTATCCGATCGCGGAATCAGGCCCCCTGCGGTCGAGCCCTCCACCGAGCTCGCCGAAATCCGGGCGCTGCTGCTCCTCTGCGACCGCATGGCCGACCTGGCGGGAATATGCGGCGAACGCTACGAAACCCAAGCCACCGAAGCACTCTTCGAGAAGATCGACGACAGCCAAGCGGAGATCGCGCAGCGATTCGGCGAGCTCGACGAGTGGATCTCGGCCGGTGGCCAGCTGCCGCAGCAGTGGCAGCATGCGCACCCCGGCAACGGGCGGTGACGGCATGTCCGACCAGCAGCAGCCCAAGCAGGCCCCGCCGGAAACCGACGCCGAGCGCACAGTTCCGTTCGACCACCTTCAGGCCGCGCTGAACGTGGACGCCTCCGCAAAGCAGCCGATCGTTACCGACGACCAGGCGCGGAGGTGACCGGGATGAAGACCTACACCGTGTTCGGCCTGTGCAACAACACGACGCTCGCGGTTGAGGTCGCGGGGGTCGTACTCGGAAAGCACAAAAACCGCAGCGCGCGAACCCATTCCGGTGCCCTGCATCAGTGGGTCCGATTCGCCCGGACGGTCAGCGCCGCAGGCCCGACCGAGGCCGAGGACAAAGCCGTCAGGCAACTGCGGGACATGTTCACGCAGCAATCCAACAAGTCCTGAACCACCCAACACCCGCCGCCCGGGACATCACGTCCCGGGCGGCGGCCCCCACCTGCGCAAGATAAGGAAACCCGTTGAACGGAACGAGCTTCAGCCCTGACGAGCTCGCGGCGGCGATGAACGACACCCGCGACGAGATGGAACGGCAGCTCGACCTGTCCGACCGCGAAACCGGGCTGCTGAACTTCCTGATCACCGCCTCGACGATGCGCCTCAGGGGCGTCACCGACCTGAACGAGGTCATCAACGAGCAGTACGTCCGCGAAGACGAACACGCCGACGCCGGGTACTCCCAAGACGTGCGGATCAACGGCCGCCAGCTCGTGTGGGCCGACGACAGCACCGGACCGGAGGCGGCCTACGAACTGCGACTCCATGCAGCGCTCGCTGACTTCCTGCGGAAGATCAACGAAATTAACCCCGAGACAAGACCTTTTCGCGTGCGCCGCGATGACGCGCGCCCGGAGAACGGAGAGAAACTGTGATCGACCAGACCACCCGCGACGCCGCCGGCGAGCTCGCACGCAGCGAGGCGCGGCGCATGGCCACCGAATTCGACTTGATCCCCGGCACACAAAACGACTGACCAACTACTTCCCCGCGCCGGGCAGGTGACTTCCTGCTCGGCGCCGAGTCTTCACAGAAAGGAACTGTTTCGTGAGCACGCCGATCCACGACGCATTGGCCGCTGAAATGGAAAAGGCCGAGGAATCGCCGCAATGGCCGAAAGAGGACCCCGACAAGGCTCCGGACTGAGCGCTGACCTCCAGTCCACCCGTCCTGCAGCAGGTGCGTCTGAGGGGCCGGCAATGCCGCAGTCGTCTCTTCTGTTCGTCTTCCTGGGCATCGCCGCCCTGGTGGTGCTCGGCATCGCCGGCGTGATCCGGCTGCTCAGCAGCGGCGGAGATCCCGCTCCGGAACATCGAGGTCCGCACCAGCGCGGCACGCCGCCGTGTGATCGCCCTCTCGGCGCTGTGACCAACAGCCGGAAACCCCTGCCACACCAGCCCGGCAAGTAGCCGGACGATCCCACTCTCCGGGGGCGCCTTCCTCTGGGAAGACGCCCCCGTTTTCGTCATGTCTGGAGCCCATTCCTCATGCTCACCGCGACCGAAATCCTCGCGGCCGCCGCCTCAGCGGCGACTGTGCTCGCGGTCGTGCAAACCGTCCGCCTACACCACACCCGCGACGACCTCGCTGTCGCCGAATGGGCACTGCGCATCGACCCGACCACCCAGGTGCCGAACCGCCTCGGGCTGACCGTCATGCAAGTGGCCGAAGGCGACTTCTGACCAGCAGACCCGGTCCGAACAACCGATGAGGCATGGGGAGCAGGACAGCAGCACAGCTGTTGCAAAGTGCCGGCGCGTTCGAGGGCAGGGTGGATACCGGTGAGCAGGCCGCGGGTGCGGTTGCTGATTCGGGTGGCCTCGACGGCCAGGTCGCCGTCGAATCCGATCAGCACGCCGAGCTCGGCCAGGGTCGAGGAACCATGTCGCATTGGCGTGCTAGCGCAGACAGATCGAGATCGAATCCCGGCATCCTCCGCCACCGTGGTAATGGGTGCCGGGGTTTCGTCTCCTTTGAGGTAGCGAATCAGCACAGCTGATCCGGACTGGCTGGTGAAAGAACATCTTTTCTCTTGCCAAGGAAGAGAGCAAGCCGTGGGCAACCACGGCGAATGCCTGGGCCGCCACGTACGAGCGCTGCTGCGCCCCATTCGTTCGCCGGCGTCGGGCGCCGGGCGATAAAGCCGGACTACATCCTGCCGGAAACGTTCAGCCTGGACGACATCGGCGGAGGGCCGGGCGTGAGCTACGGCGTGAAACTGCTGGACAACGAAGACAAGGCCAACGGAGTGATCAAGGGAAGTACAAAAGAGTTTTCAGCGAGCAAGGTCTGATCAAACGCGGACCTAAATAAGCAGAGACGAAGCCGCGCTGTCCCGCCAAGAACTGACGCGGCCCCGCCTCTTCATCACCTACTTCAAGGAAGCAGGTATCCGCATTATGCCATATGCCTCTCCAGATAGCCCCGGCGTGCACATTCTTACCTACGACCTGCGGGGAACTGTTATCTCCACGGGAGCGCCGAAGCCCTGCCGGGTCACCGGCTTGGTGACCCACACGCACATGTTCCTGGCAGGCCTGGCGCGTCGTTACCCGAACGCGCGGGTGGCGGTCACTCAGACCGGGGCCAAGAACACTGGCGCGTACGAGCTCCGCACTCCTGAAGGTCAGGTCGTACTGGCTCAGGGAATCCGCACCGGGTTCCCCGAGTACTTGCGGTCCGCTGACGGGGGCAAGAACCCGGAGCGCGTCCGGGAGTTCTACGAAAGTCGTATCAACGAGGCTGACAATCCGGTCTATCTCTCGCTCGCGCGGCAGTACGCGCAAGCCGTTCTCCGGGCTGGCATCCCGACACTGCTCGCTCAGAACACCAACCCGATTGTCGGCGTGCTCAAAGCCGACGAATTCGGGTTCCTGGACAGTACGGACTGCATGCACATGACAGCCGTGGTGCACGATACGGCGGATATGGAGCGGCGGTTCGCGTACATCCGCGACCGCATGGAGCAGACACGGATCACGGTGAACCTGATCGCCGTCTCCGACGCAGTCCGGCGCTATCTGGTCGAGCAGATAGGAATCCCGCCGCACCGGATCCGAACCGTGCGCAATGGGATCGACGATATTGGATTCCTGCAGACTGTCGAGTCCGCCCGTCGGGCCGATGTGTTCGCTCGTGTGCGCGAACGTAATGCGCTGCCCAGCACCGGCCGAATGATCCTGATGTCGGCGCGTCGCGTGGCTTGGAAAGGCCAGGCCGACGTTCTTGACGCAGTGGCGAGGCTGGTCTCGCGTGGCCAGCGTGAGTTCTACGTCGCGTTCAACGGCGCGGGACTCACAGACACACGCGAAGGCTGGTACGAGGGGTATCTCCGTCAGCGCATCAAGGACCTCGGTCTCGAAGGGACCGCGTTCCTCCTGGACGAGCTGGACAACGACCAGTTCGAGCTGGCCGCCTGCTATGGGCAGGCGTACGCGGCAGTGCACCCGTCCCGGCAGCCCGAGCCGTTCGGCTACACCAACATCGAAGCGATGCTGGCAGGCGTCCCGCTGATTACAACGGCGCACGGAGCACCGTTGGAATACATCACCCCGGGCGAATCCGGGCGGCTGGTTCCCCCGGAGAACCCGGCAGCTATCGCCGAAGCGCTCGGACAGCTGCTCAACGATCCGCAGCTGCACTCGCGCCTGGCTGATGGCGGCTACGCCAGTGCCACTCGTTTCGGGTTGGACGCGATGTTCGAGGGCTACGACCAGGCGATCCGAGCGCACTTTCCCTGCCGGTCCTGCCACTACTGAGTAACCCCGGGGGCTCTTGCCGGAGCGAGAGCCCCCGGCCCTCCCTTTTAAACGCCATCTTCCTATTTTCGGAGTGAAAATAAATGCCTAGCTGGCCTCGTTATGTGCAAATCGGCGAAGGCGTGCACTCGAAGGTTTTCCGGCGGGAGAACAGCACGTACGTGCTTCAGATTTTCAAGGAAGACGCGCCGGAACTGACGGTGGAGAAGTTGAACGCCGAGTATGTCTATCTGTGTCGGGCCTACTCGGCAATGCCGACCCTGATTCCCCGCCAGTGCCTCCGTCGTCCCTATGTTGGAGCCTCGCTCCAGGAATCGGTTCTGGTGAAGGACTACGTGCCGCACCGGACCGAGCTCGCTCTTACGACGGTCGACCCCGCGGAGCTAGATGCCACCACACGGCAGCAGATAGCCCAATTCTTGAGCATCACGCGGAACCTGCTGGCTGACACCAGCGCGGACCAGCCGTCGATGGTCCCTGACTTTATCGACCCCGACTGCGCGAACCTCGTTATAGATATCCGGACCGGGGATCTGAAGTTGATCGACACGAATAGACTGATCAGCACCAGGAAACCCGCGCGGCTGTACGCGGAAGGGCAAGTGCTAGACGTGACCGAAGACCGGAACTTCATCCACGGTTTGCTGTTCCGGAGGATGCTGTTCCTGGAGATGAAGTTCCTCGATCGGTCCCGGGATGACCTGATGCGGGATCCGGCATATGCGAGGTACCTGTCCCGGGCGGGTTTTGAGACGCTCTTCGCCGCGAGCGAGGCAGCAGGCGAGTCCCTGTAGGTGTCGAGGCAGTCCCCTACGTCTGCTGAAGATGGCTCCGATGACGCGTTTAGCAGCATGGACCACAGCACTGGCCACCGTGGCGGTAACCGGCGCCGCGGCCGCCGACATCGGTGCCTCCTTGTCAGTGTCCCCGGGCGGACGGGCCTTGGTCTCGGCCGAGACCAAGGCCCGTCCTGCCTGAGCACGAGATACGAGACGCTGGCGAGCTCCCCAATACGGCCAGCACATAGGCACAAAAGGGTATCCTGCACTCAAAGAATCCGTTCGCAATGCTCGCATGCTCAACGATAGGATCACAACATGTTGCGTATCGCTGTCCCTAATAAAGGGAGCCTAAATGCTCCCGCCTCTCAACTGCTCACCGAAGCAGGTTATCGTGTCCACCGAGAGAACAAGGCTCTCTTTGTTACCGACAATACGAACAATGTTCAGTTCGTCTTCCTCCGTCCTCGGGACATTGCCGTCCACGTCGGCTCGGGAGTGCTCGACGTTGGTATCACCGGCCAGGATCTTCTGGCAGCGTCAGGTACGGCGGAGACGACGACTGAACTGCTTCCCCTCGGGTTCGGTGCCTCGCAGTTCTACTTCGCCGCCCCGGTACAGGCTTTCGGCTCTGTGATGGATCTGGATGGTAAGCGGGTCGCGACGTCGTTTCCGGCGCTGCTGGAGGCTGCAACGTCCAGGATCGGGATCAAGGTTGAACCGGTCGAGCTTGAAGGTGCCGTGGAGACCGCAGTCGAGCTCGGTCTGGCGGACGCGATCGCCGATGTCGTGGAAACCGGTGCCTCACTTCGCGCGGCAAATCTGGCGACGATTGGTGGTTCGATTCTGCGATCAGAAGCTGTGCTGGTCCGTGGCAGCTCTAGTGCATTGTCGCCGGAACGAGAGCAAGCGATCAGCGTCCTGGTCCGCCGGCTCCACGGTGTCTTGATTGCACGTGAGTACGTCATGATGGACTACAACTGTCCCGCTCCGGCTTTGCAGAAGGCACGGGAGATCACGCCCGGCATGGAAGCGCCCACAGTGTCTCGCCTAGATGAAGACGGCTGGTTCGCCGTGCGCGCGATGGTTCTACGCAAACAGGCCCAGGCTGTAATGGATGCGTTGTGGGACACAGGAGCACGGGCGATCCTGGTAACGCCCCTGGAGGCATGCCGCCTCTGAGCCCAACGTGAACATGATGGTGCCCCCTCTTTGGCCGCTTCGGAGTGGGGCATCATCATGTTCGCCGATTCCCGCGACGTTCACGTCGACGCCCGCTGCCGATGCGGCTGTGGGCCTCGGCGCGATCAGCCCGTCGGCGGCCGGTGTGCTCGCCGCGATCATTCTGGTCCTCATTTCATGCGATCTCCCTTTGAGCGCAGTGAGACAGAGCTGCACTCCTGGACCCGCGACGTGTGGGCCGACCTCTGGGGAGAGGCCAGCCGGATCACGCCGAAACCGAGCACTTCCACACCGGAACGCTGAAGAGCCTCGGTCCTAATTGGACGCGCACGGACTACGCCATGGCCATCCAGTCGGCCATGTCTCCCACCACGGCTCACCTGCGACCGTACCTGTTCATGCTCCTCGACGGCCGCGACCCGAAGCCCGCGACCCTCAAGAGCCTCAGTCCCCGCGGCGATCTGCGCGCCCGCACGGTTACCAAAGACGTGGCCTGAATAAGTCTTTCGCTTCTCTACACCAGTTCCAACCCCGGGACCGGCGCAACCCGTTTCGGTCTGATTGCCGAGGCCTGCAACTGCAACGGGAGCCAGTGCATCAGGGTTCAGCGTCCATGCCATCTGTGCGGGGAGCAGCACTACCTGATGCCCGTGTCCCCCGAAGAGTTCGCTGTGCTTATCCCGGAATTTTGAAGAATCCGAGGGGTCCAGAGATGAAGATCGAGTTCGTGTTCCCCAAGTTCACGCACACCGTGGACATGGCGGTCCTCCCACCACCGGGGACCTTCATCAAGTCTGACCTGATCGGCGACTCGGAAAGCGACGGCTACTTCGTCCTCGACGGGCCGCCGATCCTGGTCTTCCCGGAAGAAGACCTCCCTCACTACTTGTATGTCTTGAAGCGAGCCGAGTAGGAGTCATCACCATGACCAATGACCACGACAACAAGCTACGAACCTGTCCGTGCCGGAAGCTGTTGCTGGACTCCGCTTGTCAGCGACGATAGATCACTCAATGTAACGAAAGGGAGCCCTTGATGGACAAGAACTAACGTCGCAAAAATGTGTCTTTCAAGGGCTCCCTGTCCACCGCCAACTCAGAACTGGGGCACTGGATGCAAGAGCGCCGCAGGGTCAGCGCCGCCGACCGGCACACTCCGTAGCCCCACAAGGACCCGCGACGGCCTCCGACGTGCCCAGCCCCAACGAGCACCTGTAGGGCCTCGACGATCACGTCCACCGGGTCCACCGGCGACGGCTCGACACGGAAGTGCACAAGGCCAAGAACCAGTACCTGAACCGCTTACCGCGTACTGACGGAAGAAGACGTCCGATGAGCACCAACGACCAGAACCCCGCGACACCCGGCCCCGAGATCGTCCTCTCGGAGTACCGCGTCCTTCCGGCCGGCTACGTCGAGACCGAGCTCGTGGGCAAGCACCGCTTCGAGCTCCAGGTCGCCTGGCGCAGCAGGACCACGAGACAGGGGAGGACCTCTGGGCCGTTTTCCACGAGGACCTGTGCCTCTCCGCCGACGGGACATGGGAATACGAGCCGAGGACTTCAGTCCGGGACGACGACAGAACGAGACGTCGCCGGTTCAGCTGTGAAGAAGCCCTCCGCCGGGCCGTCGCCGTCGTCGACACCATCGCGATCAACGGCCGCACCCTCGCTGAGTGGGACAAGCGCATCGCATCGACCTGACCGTGGCACCGGAACCTAGGCGTGCGCTCTCCTCCGGTGCCTTCGGGTCGGCATGGCCGACCCGGTCGAGGAGGGGGATCAGCGCAGCTGATCCGGAGCACGGCGTGACAGATCATCCTGCCGCCCCAGGAGGACGACATGAGCACCATAGCCGCATCCGTACAGGACACGCTGCCCTTCGACTTCGGGGGCGTCGCCGAGCCCGTCTACGACGAGGCGGCCCGCCGGGCCGACCGCGAGCTGTACCAGCGCTACTTCAAAGCCTGGTGCGGATCGTTCGGGAACCTGGAGAACGAATCTGCGGGGCACCCGGAGATCTCCTTCGAGGAGTTCCGGGCCGCGGCCGACCGCCTGGCCATTCGAGCAGACCGATCGGGTCGTCGTCGAGCAGCGCGATGCCGCTCCTGGGCGGGCGACGGGTGACGCTGCGCCCGGACTGGGACTCGGGGCCCGGGTCTAGGCGATGCAGAAGGTACTCGCCGCGAAGTTCGTCGTCCCCGAGCTGGCCGCGCGACTGGACGGCACCGGCAACCTCAGGCTCGTCGAGACCAATCACTGGCACGACCAGTTCTGGGGGTGACTCCCGCTGCGGCCGGGCAGCATGCAAGCGACCCGGCCGGAACTACCTGGGCCGCTACCTGATGGAACTGCGCTCCGAACTCTTCGGCGTCGCTGCGCGATGCGCTGCGCGCACCCCTGCCTCAGCAGCCACGCCCTGATCTGCCGGTCGCAGATCGACAGCCCCTCAGGCACAAGACCCGTCAATTGAGATCGGGCACTGTGGGTGGTGAAGCGAGCGGGCTGTCGGTACTCCGAAATTACGTTCCCAGGAGAACAGGAAAAAATGCACATCGATCCCGCCGCATTGCACGACATCCTCGATCTCGACGAGACCACCGGCGAAGAAGAGATCGTCGACAAGCATTTCCCATCCCACCCGGCGAACTTGCCGACGGAGAGGACCTGCACCGCCTCCTGATGGCGCCTACCGCGGACGACGTCGTAGGCCACGCTCGCCGACTCCGCGCGGTCTACCAGTCCCTAACCAGCCGCGACACGCGTTTCCTCGACCGCGCGCTAACGGTACGCGTCGCGGACGACGACACCGACGAGGGCTTGTCACGGCTGACGCTGCGGTCCGAGGGCGGGCAGTTCGGCTCGCGGGAATGGGCGGTCGCGGTAGAGTTTCGGCTGGACCGCTCGCCTTTCTGGGACTACCCGGTCCAGCGAGACGACTGGCGCCGCCTCACTCGAGGCTTCGGCGCCGAGCGCGTCATCGTATCAACCTGGTCGCAGGCCGACCAGAGAACGTACCGCTACGCCCTTGAGCGCTGCACGTACACCCGCGACTACGACCTGTGGGCGCAGGTGTTCACCCGCGCCGCGTTCGAAGCACTGCTGCACATGTCGCTGGCGCAGACGCTGCTCGACTGACCCCGCCGCGCACCCTGAAATCCCAGCACTGACCTGGCCCGACGCACAGGCCCGTGTGCCGGGCCTTCTGCTCTGTCCGAGCCCCGCAGGAGGCCACGCGGGCATCTTCGCCGCCACCAGCGCCGCCGAGATCAACGCGAGCTGGAGCGTCCGCTACGAATATCACCTTATGTCGGGTCTGGGACCGGTGGTGAACCCGGTACCCCGCAGAGCGGGGTCGGCCTGGTCGTCTCCCGATCACGGCGGCCGCGGCGCCGCACCGCGGAGACTTGTTCGTCCCGATCACCGTCACCGGTCAAGACGGGCGGCCGGTCGGTTGCAGCGGACTCACCCGGATCCGATGACGCCGCATCGCGAACCGTGATAGCGTGATCACCGTCAGTCGCGGCAGCTTATGCAGCTGGACTGGTCGTGATCACATTGCAAAACGGCTGGACGGGCCGTGTCCCCCGGAGATCGAACCGTCCTGAATCTCCGGGGCCCCATTGCGGCAACTCGATTCGGGCTCCGGCCGCACCACGGTGCACCGGAGCCCTTCGCGTAATCGACGCAAACGAATACGGACCTCGCCACGCGGTTGCTGGCGACGGAAAATGCCCGGCTGATCGAGGGAAACACCTGACTACAACCAGTTCTGGGGCTCGTGCTACTGCGACACCTATGACCAGGTGCCCGGCCAGAACATGCTGAGCGAGCTGCTCATGGCACTCCGGACCCAGCGGCGCATGATCGCCAGCGTCGAGCTCTGAAGACTCGCCTCGTCCCGTGACGACGAAGACCTCCCCGGTACAGCATCGCGCTGTCGCCGGGGAGGTTTCTTTTTTCTCGGGCTCTGCGCTCTACGGCAGCGTCCCCGCGGGCATCGAGTACACCCGCGAGAAGTCGACGTCACCGGAGAGGATCCCGCCGAGCAGGAACACCAGCGCCGACACGCCGATGACGCCAACGGCAAAGACAGTCTGCCGATCCTCATACAGCTGCTTGAGCCGCGCCACAAGGCCCAATGGCTTCTCGTCGGTCTCCGTCGGGTCTTGGTCGGGCCGATCCTTGGTCTCATTGCTCTCGGTCATGGCTCTGTTCCCTCCTAGGTACAGCCTGTGATCTCGTGGTGGTCGCTCGCGGGGCTGATGCTGGACCGATGCAGGGCTCGTTCTGGTGTGACCAAATCCCGTCACAGCCCTGACTTCAGCGGCACGATGATGTCGCCGACCATGAGCACAACGCTCATCGACAGCAGCGCGAAGCCGAGCATGTAGGCAATCGGCAGCTGCCTAGCGACGTTCACGTGCCCCGGGTCCGGGCGCCGGAGCACCTGGGCCAGCCAGCGGCGGATGCCTTCCCAGGCGGCCCCGGCGATGTGACCGCCGTCCAGCGGCAGCAGCGGGATGAGGTTGAAGACCCCGATGAAAAGGTTGAACGAGCCGACGATCAGCCCGAGCAGCGTCGCCTTGCCGCCGGCGTCGAGGCCCTGAACGGTTGACGAGGCGACCTCGCCGGCGATCCGGGATCCGCCGATGACCGACATGGGCCCGTCCTGGGCGCGCTCGTCCTGGCCGAAGATGGCCTCGGCGACGTTGTACACGCGGGCGGGAAGGTCTATGACCGACGACACCGCGTGTGCTGTCATCTCGCCCATGCGCAGCATCGTGAAGAGCGGACCGTGGCGCGTGACGACCTCGTGCGACTCCGGCTCGACGCCGAGAAAGCCGACGGTCCCGTACTTGCCGGTGCCCTCGATGTCCCGCGGCATGGCGACCGTGCGCGTCGGCTGCAGGATCACCCGCTGGTCGTCGCGCATAATCTCGAGTTTCATGCTCCCGTCGCCGTTGGAGTGGATGAGATCCGAGAGCTGCGCCCACGAGGTCACCGCCTGCTCGTTGAAGGCGACGATCTGGTCCCCGGACTGAAGCCCTGCGGCGCGCGCGGGGGAGAGCTGGTCGCCTTCCTCGCACACGACCCGGTTCTCGGTCTCGGGGATGACGCAGTCGGAGACCACGGCGACCACCGCCCGCCCAGTCGGCTCGGTGGAGTGCACACCGTAGAGGCCGTAGACGCCTAGGAGGCACGCGAACGCCAGGGCGATGTTCACGCCCGGGCCCGCGAGCATCACGAGGATCTTCTTCGTCGCGGGGAGTTTGTAGAACAGACGTTCGGAGTCCCCAGGCTCGACGAGCTCGAACTCGGCAGCCCGGGTCTGCGAGATCATCTGGGCGAAGAGGCCGGTGTTGGACTTGCGCAGCGTGAGCGGCGCGTCCTCGGTCGCGTTCGCGGCCGCCGCGATGACCTCGCTCGGCTCGCCGTCCCGCTCCTGTGCCGGCGCGGGCTTTTCGCCGCGGGAGATCCGCTTCTCGCGATCCGTCTCCGGCGGGAACATCCCGATGATCTTCACGTACCCGCCGAGAGGGATCAGCTTGACTCCGTACTCGGTTTCGCCGCGCTTCCACGAGAAGAGCGTCGGCCCGAAGCCGACCATGTACTGGCTGACCCGGCACCCGAACTTCTTCGCGTAGTAGAGGTGCCCGAGCTCGTGCAGCGCGATCGAGAGGAAGATCGCGACGAGGAAGATCGCCACACCCAGCGCATACAGCAGGACCGCCATCATCGGCCGGCCCCCATCTCGCGTTCGTCGTCATTCCGCGGTTCGTAGTGCGTGGCCGCCCGAAATGCCTCCAGCTGCCGCTGGCGGATGGCCGTCGAGTCCTCAGCCTGCGCAGGGGCGGTGAACTTATCTATCACCTGCGACGCCAGACCGGCGCCCTCCAAGCCATCGCCAAGAGAACGGGCGAAGTCCTCCGACTCCATCTCCAGTGCGCCCAGCACCCTCGGGTCCGTCGTCCGTGTGACTCGTCGCGCCATGGCCTGACCTCATCTCTGTCCCGTCGTGCTCATACTTCACTCGTCAATTGAATTCGTATAGGTGCATTCTCCCATGTTGGGTAGAATTCGAATAGATGCAAGAGAGCCAATCGACAGATCAGCACTGGTCTGTCGACTGGCTCGGGCTCTCAGTTCTGGTCGACCTTCACATCCATCACACCACCGCGGCCTAGCTGCGCTCACCCGTGGGCTTCGCGTTCTGCGCGACGGTATCCGCCGCGAGGTACAGACCCTCGCGGTTCAAGTGCCGCGAGTAGGCCGCGTCCAGGTAGAGCACGGGGATCCCGCCGGCGGCCTTCTGCAGGACCGGGCGCAGGATCTCCTTGATTGGGCCCGATCCGCCGCCGTAGACGTAGACCACCTCGGTGGTGCCACCGACCTCGGCCAGCACATCCTCGAAGCGCGAGCCGACCTCGTCGCAGAGGTACTCGGCTTCCTCGGAAACAAAGCCTGAGGCCCGGTCGTAGCGGCCCTGCAGGAACACGCTCGGCTCCTGCTGCAGGAAGTCCGCCAGCGTCTTGCGGTTCTTGAACCGCAGGTCCTTGTCGCCGCTGGTGCTCATGCGGTCCAGCGCGTTCGTCAGCGCGGTGCCGTAGCCCTGCTCAAGGGTCCCGGCCGCCTCGGAGTTGAACGCTCCGTCGGTGAAGACGGAAAAGTTCACGGTACCTTCGCCGACGTCGACGCCGATCGTGTTGCGCACGCCGACCAGCAGCTCGGCGGTGACGCCCGAGAGCTTCGCGGCCTCCTCGGGATCGCTCGCGGTGAGGTCATCGAGCAGGGCCTGCGCCAGCGGCGCGCCCTTGTCGGTGATCGCGAACTGCGCGGACGCGCCCTCGGGCAGCACCTGCACGTCCTCGAACTGCAGGCGCACGGTGACCGGCGTCGAGAAATTCTTGATCGTCACTATGTGCACCACGGGATCCACCGCGCCGAGACGGCCGACGAACTGCGCGGCGAAGGCGTGGCGGCGCTGTACGTACTCATCGATGGGCAGAGCCAGACCGGTGCGCACCGTGGCACGCAGCTCGTGGTCCGGTAGCGCGCCGTGCTCGCGCACGTGGTCGCGCAGGGCCTTCGCGGCGAAAACGCCCAGAACGAGCACAAAGGAGAGCTCCTGGTCGGCCTTGGATCGCGCGCCCAAGACCTCGAACTGCGTGAACTTCGAGCCCGGGGTGCTCAGCGCCGCGCGGCCGAAAGTGCGCAGATCGGAGTGCCCCACCAGCGGAGTGGTGAAGGAGGCGGCAAGGCGGTTGTAGAAGTCGTCCTCGACGACGATCTTCCGCGCATCCGAGTCGGCCTCGGGCACCTTCGGCGTCGAGCGCGAGGTGCTCACCACCGCCGACGGCAGGTCGATCGTGTCGAAGATCTCCTCGCCGTTCACCGCACCGCGGATGACGCCCTTGACATAGCCGTTGCCGACGTCGATGCCACCGGTGAGCTGCATGGTCTTCTCCGCAGTGCTGCTGTTGCTCATGGTTCGTGTGTCCCTCTCTGGTCAGGAAGTCGTGAAATCAGTGGGTGCAGATCGTCAGGTGAGAAAGGCGTTCAACCCAGGGGGAACGCCCTTCTTCTCAGGGCGCGGGGAGTGCTGCGCGGGCTCGGGGGTCGCCTCGGACGGAGCGTCGGACTCCTCATCCGCCGGGCTCATGTCGGCCTCGAGCGCGGACTCCTCCGCGATGGGGGAGCTCTCCTCGTGATCGAGCAGCACGCGGCCAGGATCGATCCCGGTCGCCGCCTCCTTGCCCTGCGTCACGCCGTCGCTCTGTGGCGGCCGGCCGCGCCGGGGGAGCTGCTCGACGGGGCGGTTGACCACGTCGATGTACCCGTCGCGCTGGATGGACTCGCGGATCAGCAGTTGCAGCGAGCGCGAGATGTTCTCTTGCTCGTCGAGCCACCTGTTCGTCGAGATGTCCGCGGCCGGGACGCTCCAGCGCAGACGGCGCGGCTCATTCGATGTCGTCATCGCGCACACTCCCCTCGAACCGCCATGCGGATGAATGCGTTCTCAGTCATCGCGGACCGACCCCTCTTCCTGTTTGCTCCGGTCCTCTCGCACTCGGTGGACCTCTCGAACTCGTCTTCTGTTCTCTATCCTATGGCCTTTCAATGGTCTTGTGCAAGGACTAGTCAAGACCACCAATGGGCCACCATTGAATAGGGCATGAATCGCTGTCGCGCAGCGGTGGTCCGCCTTCGGTCTCGCTGCCACCACTGGCACCACTGGCAAGACCTTGAATGAGCCAGCGCACCAGAAGACGCTGGGCTGTCCGTCGTCTTGGCCCGAACCGGCACCGGACCCGAGACGTACCAGTCCGGGACCACGATCAGTCCAAGGGCTCATCCCCGGACCGGCAGCGGCCCGCGAAGAAGCACAGCAGCGCCGTAAGCAGGACCACGATCAGTCCACGAGCGAAACAGGTCCCGTCGCGGGCTTGGAGAAGACCAGCACAAGTCGCCCAATGGGCAAGCACGAGCCCCGACAAGCGCCAATAGCCTCCCAAGGGGGCCTGATCGGCCTGTCGAGACTCATTCGAGTCTTAGCTCTGGCTCTCTCTGTCCGCTATCTGGCCACGACGAGACAGGATCTGTCCGCGCTGGCACCACGATCAGTCCTGGAATACCAGCGCGGGCGGGGCCTATTTCACTGCCTTCGGGCCCCTCAGGAGCGCCCGCCGGCGGTGGAGTGAGCACCCAGGTCATGCCACCGGAGCAGCGTCGGTGCTCGGCTGCTGCAGTGTCGATGCCGCGGTTGCAGAGCAGGCGTCACCGACTCGTCGTGGGTTCGCAAGAAGAGCGGATGGAGACGAGGGCAGAGGGGGTGTTGACCCTCGCACACAGCGTGCATGCGAGGACTTTTCGTTCACAAGAACGTCCCCCTAGAGGAATCCCACGACGACTCGGCGAAGCTGGAGAAGCAGCGCTGGTCGGGTCCACGGGCAGCCGTGCGCTGACCCGGGCTCTTCTTCTTTTGATGCGTCCACGAGAGAGCGGCTCAGCCGTCGCGCGAGCGCGACATCAGGCACAGCCCAGAGCCGGATCGGGCACCGATGAAAGAGCGTAGAGCGCCCGCCTCGGACGCGGTGCGACAGATGCTGGCACGGCGACGCAGCGACGCCGGAGCACGTCGGTGCGACCAGTACGGCGCGACGATGCGACGACGGCGGCGGCCGCCTGCAGCAGTGCTGAAGCCGCAGAGTTATCCACAGCCTGAGCGACGCAGTCGCAAGAGAGGGGACCGCTGCGCGGCGACGGCTGAAGCACCTGCGGCAGCACACTGCACCGAAGTGCGATAGACCGGGCTGCGCCCGTCACCGCTGACGCGGACAACGGACCCGTACGGGGACCCGCTCGTGCCTCACGGGAGAGCAGAAGAGGCACCCGTACGGCGTTGCCACGGTCGGCAAAAAAGCTGTACAGCCACAAGGTGCTGAGACCAGTGGAAACGACATGCCCCGTACACCCGCTGCGCGGACAAGGAGGGGGTGTACGGGGCAAGGGTGTACAGGTCGTTTCCCCTGATGTTCCAGGCTTCCGCTAACGCTCCAGCCGTGGACCGGCGAAAAAGACGGCAAGAAGGAAAAGGGCATAAGGGAACCTGGCAACAGTGGTCCTGCGGACTCTCGCTTCGCTCGACCTCTCCGCTGGCGCTCCGAGGCACTGTTGGTCGGCATAGCCGACGGGTTCCCCACTCGCTGGAAATCTCGGTCGCTGACGCTCCCTCGGCATGCCCAGCGCTTCGCTTGAGAGAAAATGAGCCGCTGCGCTCGTCGCCGGGTATCCACAGGCAGACGCCCTTCGGGCGCACCGGCGAAACCATGGTGGAAATGACCGCCGAAACAGAGAAAGCGGCTCAGAGCCAGCGGAGCTGGCACGGGAGGAAACAGGCGTCGCCAAGCGATGTCGACGACTCCTGTCCGCTCCTCGATGACATAGCCGTGACCGAAGCTGCCACCCGATGTCGTCGAGCAATGCCGAAGGCTGTTCGCATGCCCGAATCCACCGAAGCACCGCGATCCGTCAAGACGGGACCACCAACCGCATCGCATCCCGCCCTGCCGTTGACGCCGACAGCGAAACACTCATCCACGAGGTCGCCTGACCCTTGTCTCTCCTGTACAGGCTGAAAGGAACTAGCAAATGCCCGAGAGCACCGCAGATGTTGCCGTGAACCGGTGGGGAGAGCCGGAATGCCCGGAGCCTGAGGAGTACCACCAGACTGTCATTGATCGGATGCGCCAGCAGGAAGCTGAACTGGACGAAATGCGGACGCGCATCGAAACAGCACTCGCGATCCGGCACGACTACATCGGCAATGGAGGAGACGCTGACGCTGTCGTACGAGCTATGACGGAAGCCTTGACAATCACCGCCGATTCCCGGTCCTGACTACGGGACACCCCCCAAACCCAACAAGGAGCCATGAACAACACCATCCCCGAACCGGCCGTTGAGCCGTTCTACTATAAGGTTTCCTGCCTCCCGCGGGATCACTCCAAGGCACACCTTGTCTCGCTTCAGGTGAGGTACTGGGGGAACGACAAGTGGAAGCCTCCTTTGAGGAACATGACCCGAGTACTGCGGCTTGGGATGCTGAGCACGTTTTCGACCTAGACACCGCGCTCTCGTTACCCAAGAAGCACGCCCAGGTTGTGTTGCGGAAGTACGTCACGGCTTAGGGCTACCGCAGCCTCGACCTGTCCACCGGTCGCCACGTGCCACCGCAGCCGGATCCTGGCCGAGTCGAGTCGTACGGCTTCGCTGGCGCTTCCTTGTCCGGACAGCATCCCGCGGCGATGACCGGCACTGGTTCACCGTCGTGACAGACCCGGGCGATCCTGTCTCGGCCATCGCTGTCGATTGGACGGCCCGGCAGTTCTACAACGCCGGCTGGACGGCGGCACCCACGGATCTCGCGTTCATCGCGTGCCTGCTGCTGTTCGACTGGCCCGGACGGTACCCACTCGGGATCGTTGCCTTCGAGTCCATGACTCCGCTGTCGAAATCATTTCCGAAATCATTCACTTGCTGTTGCCCGTTCTCTTGGGGTGGCCGGCCTGTTGTGTGGTGTCGCCCGATTCGGGTGATTGTGGTGGTTGTGTGGTGGTTCTCCTGGGGTGCGGTGCTCGTGGCTGGTAATCGTTCACGATTCCTGTCACGAGATCGGAGTGGGGAGAGTGCGGGCGTTCCTGGTGAGGCTGCCGTCCGGCGCGCGGTACTGGACGGTGCTGGATGAGGACCTGGTCGTGGTTGGCGAGGCGGACGTGTTCTTGCGGCATGTTCGGTTCGGCCGTGATGGCTCGGAGCTGACCACGAAGTCGTATGCCGGCGGGATCGCGTTGTTCCTGCGCTGGTGTGCCCGGACCGGGCGGCACTGGCATGCCGGGGTGGAGCATCTGGGACTGTTCATCATCTGGCTGCAGCACGCTGGCGCGCAGGCCAGCGGGGTTGATGCCGTCCCGGGTGGCGAGGTGGTCGTCGGGCCGGGGCGGGAGCCGGTGCGCGGCGCGCGGCGGGTGAATGCGGTGTTGTGTGCGGTGCGCGGTTTCGTGACGCATTCCGTGACCGTGGGGCTGGCCCCGGCGGGGCTGGTGCCGCTGTTGTATGAGGTGGCTGATGACCGGGACCTGCCCGAGTCCGCCCGCGGTGAGGACGACCGCATGACGTGGCGGATGCGGGCGCGGCATCGGTTGCGTGAGCCGGAAACGGTGGTGGATCGGGCCAGTGACGAGGAGATCGTCGCGCTGCTGCGGGCGTGCCGGTCGGCGCGGGACTGGCTGATCGTGTTGCTGATGGCTCGGGCGGGGTTGCGCCGTGGTGAGGTGTGCGGGTTGCGCCGCGGCGATGTGCATCTGCTGCCGGATTCGCGGTTGTTGGGGTGCAAGGTGGCCCGGGCGCATCTGCATGTGGTGCGCCGCGAGAACCCGAACGGGGCGTGGGCCAAGTCCCGCCGCGAGCGGGTGGTGCCGCTGGATTTCCTTGTTGTGCAGGCGTTTGACGTCTACGAGTTCGAGCGGATGGAGGTGCCGCAAGCCGCAGACAATGATCTCGTGTTTGTCAACCTGTTCCGTGAGCCGCTCGGCGCGCCGATGCGCCCGGACGCGATCAACGAGTTGATGGCCGCCTGCTCACGGCGGGCCGGGCTGGACCAGCCGGTCCGGCCGCACCAGCTCCGGCACGCGTTCGGGAGCAATGTCGCCGACGCCGGCGGCCGCCTGGACGAGATCGCCGAGCTGTTGGGGCATGCCGCGGTGTCCTCGTCGCAGGTGTACCTGCATCCCGACCCGGGTCGGCTGCGGGAGGCCGTCGAGCGTGTGCCCAGCCCGCGTGTGCAGCCGGGAGCCCTGCGGTGAACGCGGTTACGACGGTGAGGTCGGTGCCGCCGTCGAGCATAGCCGTGGCTGTTCCCGCAGACGCGGCGCATGTGCTCGGTGCGGGGTGCGACGTCGGGCCCACGGTGGCTCGGTTGGTTGGGATGATCGATCCGGCTTTCCTGGCCGAGGCCGGGTGGGATGCGGTGACGCGGGTGTTGTCGCTGCCGTCGGAGCATCCTCAGCTGGGCTGGCGGATGTGTCAGACGCAAGGGTGCGGCAATCAGGTCTATGGTCACGATCGGACGTGCGGCATGTGCCGGACCAGCATGGCCAGCCCGGAGGATCACCAGGGCGGGGGCGCGGTGGAGGGTGTTGTCCCGCTGCAGCCGGGCCGGTTGTGCCAGGTGGAGGCATGTGGCCGTGCTCGCAGGAACCGGCGCTACTGCCGGGCTCACGACGAGCGGTGGCGAGATCAGCGCCGCACCGATCCGGGCTTCGATGAGCGACGGTGGCGCCGGATCGAACCGGCCATCGAGGGGGCCGGCCAGGTCAGCCTGCACGGCATTCCGGCCCTCGTGGTCGCGGAGGTCCTTTATGGACTGCAGCAGCGGACCCGCGACGGCGCGCTCACCGGCACCGCCAGACTCCGTCAGATCGCGTGGGAGTTGCGGCGTGAACAACCGGTCTCCCTCGCAGGCAGCGACCTTAATGGTCGCGGTGATCAGCACAAGGTGCTGCGCTGCTTTGTGCGCCATGTTCAACGCGCTTTCCGCACTCCCGAGACCGAACGAGTCAAGGATGTGTGGGACCTGGCCGTGTTCGGGTTGCCTGGGCGTCTGACCTTCACCCAGATCAGCCAGGCATGGTTGCGCGAGGCGGCCAAGCGGTGGGCAGCCGACGATTTGCCGAGACGCCGCGGCAAGAACGCTGCCGGGCCGGCGCATCACTACCTGACCAGCCTGGCCAGCTTGTCCGAGAGCCTGCGGGCCACACGCACCGATCACGGCAACGACCCGGCGGTGCTGGGACGCGGCGATATCGACGCCTTCCTGCAACGGATGGCTTTCCTCGCCGCTGAAGGGCAACTGTCCACTGACGCCCGCACGCGCCGATGCCGCGAGGTCAGGCAGCTGCTGGTGCGATTTCGGGCGCTCGGGTTGACCCGCGCCGGCGGCCCGGCCGCTGGTCTGGGTGATGATTTCGCCCTCGTCACCAGCGATATTCCGCAAAAGCCCGAGGATCCCGAGCCGAACCGGGACCTCCCCGCGGAGATCCTGCGGCAGCTCTGTGATCACCTGCCGGCACTGGAGCATTCCATTTCCTGCCGGGAAATCCGCGTCGCAGTGGAACTGATCATGGACACCGGCCGGCGACCGGACGAGATTTGCGCGTTGCCGTGGGACTGTCTGGAATACGACGAGGACCGGCTACCCGTGCTGGTCTACGACAACCACAAGAACGCCCGGATCGGTCGGCGGCTGCCGATCGCGCAAGCGACCGCGGACTTGATCAGCGAGCAGAAAGACCATGTCCGCACCCGGTTCCCCGATACCATGCTGGCGGAACTGAAGCTGTTGCCCGCTGCCTATGCCAACCCACACGGCCGGCGCGCGATCACCGAAAACCAGTTGGGTGCCCGGCACCGCGCCTGGATCGACAGCCTGCCGTCACTGCTGCGGACCGATGGCACCGAGTACGACAAAGCCCGGATCGTGCCCTATGCCTACCGTCATTCGTATGCTCAGCGGCACGCCGACGCCGGTGTCCCGATCGATGTGCTGGGGTCTTTGCTCAACCATGTCAGCCTCAACACGACGAAAGGCTACTACCGTGTCGGCGGCGCGCGCCGCCGCGAGGCCGTCGACCGGGTCGCCACGATGCAGTTCGACCGGCACGGCAACCGGATCTGGCGGCAGGCGCAGCAACTGCTGGACTCCGAACGCGCTCGCCGCGCGATCGGGGAGGTCGCCGTCCCGTTCGGGATCTGCGCCGAGCCCTCCAACGTCAAAGCCGGCGGCCAGTCCTGCCCGTTCCGGTTCCGCTGCGCCGGCTGCGACCACTTCCGCACCGACGTCTCCTACCTGCCGGACCTGCAGGCATACCTCGACGACCTGCTGCGCAACCGGGAACGCGTGCTCGCTGCCAGCGACATCGACGACTGGGCGCGCGCCGAGGCCATGCCCTCCGACGACGAGATCGGCCGGATCCGGCGGCTCATCGCACGGATCACCACCGGGCTCGACGAGCTCACCGCCACCGAACGCGAACACCTCGAGCAGGCAGTCACGGTAGTGCGCCGCCACCGCGCCGTGATGCTGGGCATGCCCCGCATCCGCCAAGCCCTGCCCGACCTCCGCCCGGAGCGCACCGCGTGACCACCAACCACACAGATCGTCGAGACACGGCCAGGGCGATGGTCGAAGGACGACGAGCGGACTCCGGCCGACGCCGCCAGCGCGTCCTCACAGCCCTCCACACCGCGGTCGCCAACGGCGATCAGATCACCGTCAGCGCAATCGCGCGCGCCAGCGGGGTCGACCGCAGCTTTCTCTACCGCCACCGCGACCTGCTCGAACAACTCCACGCTGCCGACGCCCAGCCACCGAACACCGCGGCCGGCGCACCCGCGGTCAGCCGGGCATCCCTGCAGGCCGACCTGTTGGCCGCCCAGCAACGCTGCGCCCGCATGGCCGCACGCGCCCAACACCTGGAGACCCGGCTGTCCGCGCTCCTCGGCGAGCAAGCCTGGCGCGAGTCCGGGCTCGGCGCCCCCGACGACATCGACCAGCTCAACCAGCGGATCGTCCACTTAGAACAACAGGTCACCGATCTGCGCCTCCAGCTCGAGGAACGCGACCAGGACCTCACCGCCGCCCGCGCCGCCAACCGCGAGCTGATGGCCCGCATCAACGCCCCGAACACCAACAGCTGAAAACCCCCACCAGCCACTTGCGCCACACCTGTTGCACCGATAACTTCAACCACATCAGCCTCTGAGCAGCGCAAACGCGGAGGACTCAACCTCCACCACGGCGCCAAACCCCAGAGAATGAGCGGTATTCAAAATGAACATGACGGCGGCGCTGTAGATGAACACGAACAGGGCACCGTTCGTGCTCACGGGTGACGCCGTCATGCTCATCGTGCCGGCCCTCGCCCTCCGTGCCGGTGACCAACTGCGGACACACTGATCCCACGACATGTCCGTGTTGATCATGGTGGAGCGAGCAGGCGACCAGCGGTGAAAACCCCGATCAGCGTCCACGCCTGGACAGGTCGGGCGAAACGGCGCCGCCAGGCCAGCACGGCCGCAGCCAACGCGCACAGCGCGTCGCCCAACGCCGTGGCCTGCACCACGAGGTCCACCAGCAGGTCCTGGTCCAGCTCGAACGTCCGCTGCACACCTTGACACCGCAGCCACTCCACCTGATCGCCCCGGACGCCACGCAGCCAGTGCCGCACCGTGGAGACCGGGCGGCCCAGCTCACGCGCGATCGAGCGGTAACCCTGCCCACGCGCCTTCGCGACCAGCGCCGCGCCGATGACCTCGGCCGCGTCCGCCCGCCGGGGCAGGCACCAGGCCGGCATGAGCACCTGGGTGGCCCGGCAACCCGAACAGCGTGCCCGGCGCGGTCGCACCAGGCGGTGCGAACCGTCGAGCTGCCGGATCTGCCGGGCCGACGCGGAGGACCACGGTCGTAGCACCGCCGAGCAGTGTGGACAGCTCAGCGCACCGGCGTGCAGGTCGACCTCGGCCTGCTCGACGTCCAGCACGATGATCACGGCGGCGGGCTCCTCGCACAGTGGTCCAGCATGCCTATCACGCTTGCGGCGGTCCAGGGGCCAGTTCGCGTTGCTGATCGTGGTCCTGGATCGTCCATAGTCGACGGACGGCCAGGCGATGTGCTGCCGTCACGGTGAACATGACGGATCAGGAGCGGTCAGCCCTGTGCTGGGCGGGCGCGCGTGGTGTTCATTCTGCCGCCGGGGACGAAGCTCTTGGGTGTGCTCACCGTCAATGCCGCCGACAGGGCTCCACGTCCTCATCCAGAACGCCGGACAACAACTCGCACGAGAGCCTCTATGCTTGGCCTCGGCACCAGCGACGTGTGACACGACCACGGCTGTCGCTTCGCACACCACCTGGCGGTTTGACAACATCGTGGCGAACCCGGCGGCGGAACCCGGCGGCTCCGCCGCCTTCGATGAGAAAGGCGGCAGCCGCCGCCCGAAGCTCGCCAAAACCTGACCAACGACCAACCCCTCGAGGAGAACGCGATGGACGCGCCTGGTGCCAACGACCTGGAACGTATGCGTGACGAGACCACTGGTCTCATCAGCTTCGAACCCACCGACGATGACCTACGCCGCGTATGGATGGACAACCCGCATCTGGTTGCGCGGGTCCAGAAATGGGGGTGGGAGGATACCGAGGTGCGCGATGAACTGCGCGCGGCATTGGGACAGTCCCGCTACGACGGTTCGACGATCGGCCAGCCGGTCGCGAGGGCCACCACCAGCGGAGAGCGCATCCTCGCCAATGAGGTCTATGTGGTCACGCCCGACGGCAAGCCAAACCGCAACGATTACCTGGAGTACCTGTTCGTCCAGCCTGATCATCTCTGGCGCGCGGACTGGTCACCCGAGATGGCCGGACGCGTCAAGCTGGTGCGCGACGATCACTCCAGCCCCTCCTACCACGCGGTGTGGTCGACGGCGGCCGGGTTGTTGGGCGTGTGCCCATACCTCGATCCGGCGAACCCGTTCCGCGCTGTGAGTGCGGAGGAGCTGCGGGTGGCGGCGGCGAGCGTCGTTGACCAGATGAGCTACTGGTCGCCCGTCACCTTTGCCCGCGTTGTGGTGCCAACCGGTTTCACTGTGCACATCGTGCAGCCCGGCTTGGTCTGCGCGACGCTCCGCGAGCACCGGCAGCACTGGCGCGTCGCGCTGGGATTGGATTCCGATCCGGGCGCGTGATCTTCCGGACTCCGCCAGGAGCTCTTCCCAGAAATTCGCCACTTCAATCTTCCGGACTCAGTCAGGAGCCCTTTCTAGAAATTCGCCACTTCAAATGGGGAACGAAGGGCGATGACGACACCACCCCAACGGGCGGACCGTAGGCCAGCCCGGGTCAACCCCGCCACAATCCGCGAGAACCGGCAACGGCAAGGTGTCTGCCGCTCAAGTCGGCGGTTAGACCTACCTGGGGCGACGCCGACAACCGCGATCAAGGAGCCGTCATGCCGATCAGCGTCCAACCCGCCGGGGCCGATCTCTTCGACAGCCGTGCCGACATCCTTGTCAATCCTGTTAACACCCGGGGAGTCATGGGCGCGGGGCTAACCCTGCAGTTCAAACAGCGATTCCCCGCGATGTTCGGGGAGTACCGCAGCCAATGAGCCGCCTTGTGCGGACCGGGGAGATCGACGTGCACGTCGCTGATGACGTCGCTTCCCACCGTCGTATCGTCGTCGCCAACTTCCCGACGAAGCGGCACTGGCACGACGGGTCGCGGATCGAATGGATCGAACAGGGTCTCACGGCGTTGCCTCGAATCATCACTGAGCACCACGCCGGATCCATAGCAGTCCCGCCTCTCGGCTGCGGCCTCGGTGGGCTCGACTGGGCACTCGTGCCCGCACGTATCACCGAAGCGCTGACGCCCGTCGCACAGGCAGGCGTCGACGTGCTCGTGTACCCACCCCCACAGCACGCATCACGTCGATGATCAGTCACGTGCAAGAGAGCAGCCTCATGTCTGACGTGTCACCGTATGACACCGGCGATCACTGATGTGCGTCCACCGGCGCGACCTGTGCGTCGGTCACCAGCCTCTGCAACGACGTGATCCGTGTGGCGGTTGCGGACACCGTAGGGGCGTGGCCAGCGCTGCCTTGAGCATGTCGCGTGCTTCGTGCCATCGGTCCTCCTCCGGTCCTCCGGGGTTCTTCTTTCTTGGTCAGCTTTTCAGCGTCGATGCAGGATCAGCACAGCTGATCCGGATCGGGCATTGAAGAACATTTCGTCGGTGTGCGACGACAACGGCTTTCGGAAGGGGCCCGATGACGACTCAGATCCAAGTGGTGAACAAGCACACCTCTGCCTACGACGTGTACATCGGTCGAGGCTCAATCTGGGGTAACCCGTTCCCCCTGGCCCGCCATCACACCGACGCGGATCGGGCACGAGTCATCGAGCAGTACGAGCTGCATCTGCTGGCGAGCCCGGAGCTGATGGCTCGCCTCCCCGTGCTGCGCGGGAAGAGGCTCGGGTGCTTCTGCGCCCCCAAGCCCTGTCATGGCGATGTGTTGAAGAAGTACGCCGAGGTACCAGGGCTGCTCACAACCGAGTACTCCCACGTTCTGCTGGTCACAGGCGCGCGCACCTGGGACGACGAGCCGGCCATGCGCCGGGCATTCAACGATCTGTGGCGCATGTGGGGGCCTGAACAGGTCACCCGTCCCGTGCTGATTTTCGGTGAATGCCCGTACGGGGCGGACGCCATGGCCAAGAGGCTGTGGCGCGCTGCAGGCTTTGAGCCGATGCCCTTTCCCGCTGACTGGCGGACACATGGCTGGGCGGCCGGGTTCACGCGCAACCAGGAGATGGTCGATGTAGCTGTCGGACTCCGCGAAGCGGGCGCTCGAGTGGCGAGCACGGCGTTCCTGGACCTGTGTCGCAAGCCCGGCTGCCCACGGCGTGACCAGCAGCAGCTCATGCCGAGCCTTCCCGGGCACTTTTCGCACGGCACGATCCACTGCCGCCAGCAAGCAGCCCAGGCCGGACTTGACGTCCGCGACGTCATCCACCCGTCGCTGTCACCGTGCTGAGGCACGGGGAGCGCCCTACGGAGCGAGGGCGCAGGGCTCTCCGGGTAGCAGAGGAGAGACCGGCCAGAGGCACACGGAAGCCGGGCGACTACATGCTTCTCTTGATTTTGTGCGCCTTGTCATAGGCTGCCTGGACGCTCTTCGGGATCCGACCGCGCTCCGCGAACTCGAAGCCCTGTTCCTTCGCCCAAGCGCGGATCTGCTCACGCTCCTCGGGCGTCGTCTCGGGAACGACTTGCTTCTTCTCGCCCTTCTTCTGAGCTTTTCGACCTTTAGAGAGGTACGTCTTGAGCGTCGCCTCAAGCTTCTTCTTCTCATCCTCAGTCAGGTCTATCTCATACCAGGTGTCAGCCAAGCCGAAGGTGACCGTAGTCGCATCCGGCTTCCCGCTGATGTCTGACTCTACAACTTCTCGCTTGGCCATGTAGCGGAGAATAGACCATCCGGCGGCCTGTGAAGAAGCCTCTCGGTACAACTCGCCGACACATGTGTCGAATAGGGCCTCGATAGCCCGAAAACGCTGCTATTTAAGCATGAATCTTAATGGACACTGCTAAAATCGCACTGTCGGCGAGTGCCTTTCTCACCACTTGCTGAACCACGACCAATCGCCCCGATCGAGAGACCCCGCCATGACCACGCTCCAGACCGTCGACGACCATCCGCTCGTCGACAAGGACATCGACCTCTTCGCCCTGATGTGCCAGCGCCGCGGCTGGACCGACGAGTACCTCCGGGCCATCGAGTCGACCGAGCACGATGAACTGCTGGGCCTGACCGAGATGGTCGACGCGCTCGAGGACGCCCGTGCTGCCGGGAAGAAGATCGCCATCGCCCCTGACTTCGACATGGACGGGATCTCCTCGGGTGTGCTCGGTTACGCCGGACTGTCCGAACTCGGCTTCGATGTCGAGCTGCACTTGCCTGACTACCGTCGCGGCCACGACCTCACGCCAGAGGACATCGCCGAGATCGCCCTGCAGTGGCCGGAGACCCGGGTCCTTCTCACCTGCGATGGGGGAGTGAACTCCCACCGCGGCATCGCCGCGGCCCGTGCCCTGGGATGGACGACGCTGGTGACTGACCACCATCAAGAGCTCGAGCCCGGCTCCACCGCCGACATCACCGTCGACCCCTACCGGATCGACGAGACCTACGCCCACCCCGGGATCTGCGGCGCCCACGTGCTCTACCAGGTGATCGAGGCCTACGCCCGCGTCCATCGCCCCGAGAAACTCTGGGAGATCCACCTGCTGCGCCTGTTCGCTGGCCTCGGCACCGTCTCCGACGTCATGCCCGTGCTGTACGAGAACCGCCAGCTGGTCCGCGACTCGCTCTCGATCGCCCGGCTGCTGTGGGTCGCGCCGCCCAAGCCCAATGGTCCCTATGGGGATTCCGAGCCGCACCTCATCGACGTCGAGAAATCGACGATGATGCAGCTGCTGCGCACCGAGCCCCACCACCCGGTCTTCCTCCGGGCGTTCCAGGGCTTCGCGCTCATGCTCAAGGCCTTCACCCAGACCGGCAAAATCCGCGATGTCGACGACGTCGACGAGGGCTTCTACGGTTTCTACCTTGCCCCGGCGATGAACAGCCCGCGTCGGACGGGGGAGCCGCTCGAGCCGTGCTTCGCGGTGTTCACCGCGCCCGACACCGACGCGATGCTCGAGAACGCCCACGAGGTCATCCAGGGCAACGAGCGCCGCAAGCGGATGACTGTCGAGCACCTGGAAGAGCTCGAGTACGGAGACCAGCCGCTGGCCCCCTGGGTCTACTTCTCCGACGCCCCGGGAGGCATGTACGGACTGCTAGCCAACCAGATGATGCAGCGCAGCGGCCACCCGGTGATCGTCGTCAACCGGCCGACCGGCCCCGACGACTTCGTCAGCGGCTCCGGCCGCGCGCCGGGCTGGTTCGACATCATCACCACCCTGGACCCGCACGACGGGCTCTGGGCCATCGGTCACCAGCAGGCCTGCGGCGTGAAAGTCGAGCGCGCCGAAGTGCTCGACTCTCTCGTCGCGGTGCTCTCCGACGCCACCCGCGTGGCGCTGCTCGCCGTCGACCAGGACGTGATGCGGGGCGACCTCGTGCTCGGTCCGGACGCCGACTGCGATGCCGGGCTGGACGACCTGCAGCCGCTCTTCGAGCTCGTGCGCCGGACCGAGTCGCTCAAGCCCTTCGGCCACGGCTTCGCCGAGCCGGTCGTCCAGATCGCGATCGAGCCCCTCGGGCTGCGTGTCGACCGTATCGGCTCGGAGAGGCAGCACCTGCGCCTGGTGACCAGGTCCGGCCTGTCCTGCCTGTGGTGGAACGCCGCTGAGGAGAAGCACGACGAGCTACGACGCCTCGTGATGCGGGCCAGCCGTACCGAGCTCGGGACGCTGCGCTTCACGGCCAAGTTCCAGCTGAACACCTTCCGCGGTGACACCCGCGTCCAGGCCGTCATCGACGAGCAGATCTCAGCGTCTGCCTGATCCATGAAAGAAGGTGGACATGGCCGCGTCCCGGATCTCCCGCCGCCTGCTCGACGTCGGATGGTGCGTCCTCGTGCCGCTGGGTGCCGTCATCGCCTACCTCGGCCTCGGCGTCGGGGTGGTCGCCGTCGTCGGCGACCCGATCCTCGGGACCCTCCTGCTCAATGGAGTCGTGATCGTGCTCGTCGGCGCCGCACGGCTCTCCCGGCCGCAGTGGCTCGCCCACGCGCCCGCGCCGCGGCCGAAGAGCGAGGTCCCGCACTTCGGCCGGACCGTGGTCGGCTACGCCACCCTGGCCTTCCTGGCCGGCCAGTCACTCGCCCTGTGGCTCTACACCATGGGCGGGTCAGCCGACTTCGACGAGTCCATCAAGACCAGGGAGAACGCCGGCTCGACCCTCACGCTTTTGCTCACGCTGGTCGCAGCGCCGATCGCCGAGGAGATGCTCTTCCGGGGGCTGCTCTACCCCCTGCTGCGCAGGCGGGTGAGCATCGTCGCCGCGGTGCTCGTCACCACCGGAGTGTTCGGCCTCCTACACGGCAACGTCGTCCAGTTCGCCTCGGCGCTACCCCTGGCGGCGCTGTTGGCCCTGGTCTACGAGCGCACCCGCTTGCTTTGGCCCTGCGTGCTCCTGCACCTCGGCTTCAACCTCGCGGCGACCTTCGTCCCCGCATCGGTTCTCGCCGGGTTGGCCAACCCGGTCTCGGCGCTGCTGCTGACCACGGCCTTCGCCGGCTGCACGCTGATCCTCTGCCAGAAGGTCATCGGAAACCGGGTGGAAACTTTCGGCTCTTGAGCCGGTGGTCCTCCTGGGGGGCCCTGCGCTCGGGTGACCGGGGTGATCCGGTCACCGGGAGAATGACTGAAAGAAATCATCCGATCATACTCGTGAAGAAAGGGGAGGAATCCATCATGGCCATCGTCAGCACCTGCACTTATGACGCGCAGGGTCGGCTCGTCCGGCCTGATCGGCTCGACATCGGCCGCGCGAAGATCGATCTCGATCTCGACACCGGTGGGTTCCCCACTTTCGATCGAGATCACGTCCACGTCCACATCGTGACCGCCAGCGGCGTCACGGCCGACCAGGCGCGCCAGCGGGTGAATGCTCAACTCGCGCGTTTCTTCGAGCGCGTCGAGGAGGTCACCGGCTACAGCAAGATCGCGATAAGCAAAACGCAGGGGGTCATCCCCTGCAACCGCAACGTCACGATCACCTGCGAGATCCTCTACGCCGTCGAAGCACCGAAGTGGGCTCGTGGCCACAGTCCCGAGTCCCCCTATGCGGGATACCGGCGAGACCGGAGCGCAGTCGCACAAGACTGACCTGGGCATTGCCAGAGTCTCGCATTCAGCACAAGAGACAGAGAGGCCGGAGAGCTCCCTTCCCACGGGGATGCTCTCCGGCCTCTCTGCTTTCACGTTCCTGTGCAACAACACGCTGGTGAAAACCGCCGCCTATCACCGAGTCCCACGGTAGCAGCCCAAGACGTCACATGCAATACATGACAACTGCCGAGTACGCCGCGATTCGCGCGCCATTCGAAAAACCCGTGCTGGCGCTGCGCCGTCTCATCTACCTCCCTCTCCGACTGGCCATCGCGTCGCCTGTCGAGAATGCTCCCGAAGGGCTCGTCAGAGCCCCTGCATAGGGCCAGGACGCCACGAAAAGTCACCATGTGACTTTCTCATTCTCAGTCCATCCGCGGCCGTGCCGAGCCGTCCACGGCGCGCACGGGGCCACGTGAGCGGAGAGGGCGCAGCCGCGCCCGCGATAGGTCGCGTCGGACCCGTGACACCCAGGTCGCCAGAGGAGGGGCTGGGCTGAGGCCCTCCGAGTTGTACCACGAGACGTGGTACAGCCCTGGGTCCCTGCTCTGACCTGAGAAAACGCCCGTACCGTGAGCCTCCGGCTGGGCGACGTGTACCACGTAGCCGCACGGACGTGGTACACCGTTTTGCCTGGTAAACCAGTACTTCCTGGCGATGTACCACGTGTACCTCGTTTTTCCGACCGTTTACATGTGCGCGTGAGAGGGTCCGATCCGTCCTGCTCCTTCAGTCTGCTCTCTTATCCCCCTGCGTGTGTATCTAGTCTTTATTTAGTGGTACACGTGGTACAGGGGGTATAGAAACCCTATCTGACCAAGGCAAACGTGTGTACCACGTGCAAATCTCTTCGTGGTACACCCGATTCTCGAGATCCTAAAATCCTCGCTCTGACCAGGGGAAACAGGTGTACCACGTCTCGTGGTACACGTCCTGATACCCCCCGGGGGGATATGGCAGCCCGAGGAGCCGGATTCATGCGGTCAAGGCCCCCGGGCGGCCGGTCAGAAGAATTCTCCCGGACCCCGACCAAAGTGGCCGGGCGGCTCACGCCGCCCGCGGGTGCGTGATCGAGCACGAGAAGCCAGTGGCTCCGTGGGGCATCCGCCTCCGGAGTCACTGGTTCTCACGCTTGACCACACGCTCGTTGCAGGACCGTCCCGGTCTCGTGTGCGACCTCTCTGATGCCTGTCAGCGGTCTCTCGTGGTCGCCGTCGGGACTGTTCGAGTCACCTGTCGATCCATGAGTCAATAGAGTCTCGACTCGTTGCGCCATGCCACTCGAATGGAATAGAGTCGAGTTTGCGTTCCTGTTCGATTACGAGACCAATCGGCTTCCCACTTACTGCCGGCAGGTGCTCGATGCGATCGAGAAAGACAGCAGCATGACGACTTCTGACGCCCCTACCGACGCCTCGTGGGCCAACTCCGTGGCTGACGCCCTCAACAGCGTCCTGGACCACTTCTCCGGGCACGGGGACATCGCCCCGCAGAACGAGATCGTCACTCATGCCACGGCGGTCTACCTCGACCTGATCGACCCGACCGACGCGCCGGCACCCAGAGTCCTCGAGAAGGAACTTCTGGCGATCGTCAACGGCGTCTGCAAGTTCGAGAACATCAAGGCCAGCACGGCCCCCGAACGGCTCCCGCTGATGCGGTGCCTGACCTACTGGCAAGTCGCACAGATCCTGCTGCGTCTGCACCACATCATCCGCATCGCACCCAACGCGAAGGACACCGACCGCGAGTACGACTTGCTGGCGATGTATCAGGCCACCGGTCGCGCGCGCGGCACCTACACGACCAGCGAAGACGACATCCGCACCACTGCGCGCATGTACAACACCCAGCTAACCCTCAAGGAGTTCGCCGAAGTGCTCGCCGTCCTGCGCGAGGACTCACCACGCAAGAACCAGTGCAGCCACAGAGACCTCATCGCAGTGAACAACGGCGTCTTCCACTACGGCCGCGAGGCCCGCGACATCGTCGTCGGCGACAAGACCTTCCACCTGGAGCCCAAGTCGCTCGTCCCCTTCGACCCGGCCCTGGTCTTCCTGGCCAAGTGTCACATCGACTACGTCGAGGACCCCGACAACCCGGTCATCACGCACCCGGTCGACGGCACAGTCTGGGACATCGAATCCTGGGTCCGCGAGCTCTCCGACGACGAGGGGATCCCCGAGCTGCTCTGGGAGATCATCGGCGCGATCATCCGTCCGCACGTCTCCTGGGGCAAGACCGCCTGGTTCTACTCCGAGCAGGGCAACAACGGCAAGGGCACGCTGTGCTCGCTCATGCGCAACCTGTGCGGTCCGCGGTCGCACACCTCGATCCCGCTGAGTGACTTCGGCAAGGACTTCGCCCTCGAGCCGCTGGTACGCGCTAACGCGATCATCGTCGACGAGAACGACGTGGGCACGTTCATCGACAAGGCGGCCAACCTGAAGGCGATCGTCACCAACGACGTCATCCAGATCAACCGCAAGTACCGGATGCCGATCGCCTACCAGTTCTTCGGCTTCATGGTCCAGTGTCTCAACGAGTTCCCGCGTGTCAAGGACAAGTCGGAGAGCTTCTACCGCAGGCAGCTGTTCGTGCCATTCAACAAGAGCTTCACAGGCATGGAGCGCAAGTACATCAAGGACGACTACCTCCAGCGCCGTGAGGTCTTGGAATACGCCCTGTGGTACGTGCTCAACCGCGCCGGCGCGGCCGACCCGGGCCACTACTACCAGCTCTCCGAGCCGGTGGCGACCAAGGAGGTCCTGGCCGAGTACAAGGAGGCCAATGACCCCGTGCGCGCCTTCTGGGAGGAGTTCCGCGAGCGGTTCGCCTGGGACCTGGTGCCTTTCACCTTCGGCTACGACCTGTACAAGTCCTGGTTCGCCGATGTCTCGCCCTCGGGCTCGCCTGTGAGCAACAAACAGTTTGTCAACGACCTGGTGGCTATCGTCCGCGCGGACCCGCTGTGGCACTGCCCGGACAAGAACAAGAAGGTCCGGCCCGGCCAGATGATGAACGACCCCGAGCTGCTTATCGCCGAGTACGAGCTGAAGAAGTGGATGAATCCGCACTACAGCGGCACGGACGCGAAGAAGAAGTCACAGCCGGTCCTGCAGTCCAACTACCGCGGACTGCTCCGCCACACCGGCCCGACCACCCATAACGACGACACCGACACCGAAGAACAGAACTGAGGCACGCATGTCCAAGACCACGAGAGCTGTCACCGAGCTCACCCGGGCGCTGATCGAGCTCGCTCACCAGCAGAACCGGATGAGCACGGCGATCTTCGACGTCGCGCGCGAGCAGCGGATCACCAACCTCATCGTCCGCTCACAGATCTCCGCCGATCCGCAGGAAAAGGCACGGCTCACCACCGAGGCGTCCAGGCTCATGGAATCCCAGCGCCGACGCTCCCCGCGCAACCGCGTGTAGGGCCGTCATGACCACACAGCGCGTGCCCGTGACCGCCGAGAATGCGCTCTTCACCTTCTACGACATCGAGTCGCTGTCGAACGTCTTCACCCTCTGCGCCTACACGCCCTACTCGGACGGGTCCGGCACGGTCGAGGTGTTCTACCTCGTCGACGACGCCCCGAGTGGCGCGAACATCGCTGATGGTATCGACCACCAGCTAATGGGCCACACCATCTTCGCCAGCAACCCGGGCCTGCCCGCTTTCCCGTGGACCCAGGTGCGGTTCCTCGACCTGCGGCGCGAGGACAGCAACCGCCATCTCGCCGAGATCGTCGGGCTCTCCAATGCCGACCAGGTCAACGACCTCAGCGAGGTTTCGGGCTACCCGCCCGAGCTGCGCCCGGTCTGCGACACGGACCCTGGTTACGACCCGATGCGCCACCCGTTCCTCGCCGGCTACAACTCGATGAACTACGACACGACAGTGATGGGGTTGTACCTCAATGAGGTTTTCCCGAACCCGGGCCGTGGTCGGCTGTTCCAGCCGACCACGGCCCGCACGCTGCGCGATCACAACGACCGGCTGTTCAACGAGCACATCGAGTACATGCCCGGCTATCTCGGCTGGGACGGCCCGGCCGCGAAAATCCGGCGTGCCATGATGCACTCGGGTCGCCACCTCGACGTTGCCAGGCTCAACGAGCTGCAGTTCAAGGTCAGCCTCAAGCGCTTGCTTGGGATGCTCGGCCGCCAGATCAAGGAGTCCGAGAAGCTCAGCCACAACACCTCGATCTCCGCGGTCGAGGAGCTTTACGAGCTGCTGGCCTACAACGTCTCCGACTGCCTGGGCCTGGCCCAGTTGTTCCGGCACCCGACCTACGCCAGCAACTTCGACCTCAAGGCCGGCCTGCTCGCGCAGTACTCCGAAACCGTCTTCACCCGGAACGGCACCGTGCGCCGGGACCGCCTGACCATCGACTCGTCTTCGGCGAAGTTCGTAGGTCGCATCCTCGCGCCGTACACCGCCCTGGATGACATCGAAGCGGTCTCATTCGTGTACCCGGACCCCGAGGTCGCGCGCGAGCGCGGCGTCCAGTCGGTCAACGTGCTTGACGAGTGTGTGCGCTTCTTCGAGGAGAGCGTCGCGCCCGACCCCGCGAAGGACCCGACGGCGACCCCGGCCCAGGTCGAGGCACACCGGCAGTTCATGCAGGTCGTCGACTACTACCGCTCAATCGAAGGGCAGAACTTCAACGACTCCGAGGAGTACCGCGACAAGTTCGAACGTCCCGCGAAGTCCCTGCGCGACGTCCCCAAGGCACCGAACAACGTGCCTTACTTCCGCCCCGACGCCACGCCGTCCTCGTGCTTCGTGACCTTCTCCACCGGAGGGATCCACGGGGCTGAGGCCGACATGTCGGTCTTTACCGCCGAGCGGATCGAGCACGTTGAGCAAGACATGATGCTCCACAGAGCTCGGCTGCTCTATCCCGACGCCAAGGACTTCGTGGCCGAGGCCAAGCGTCAGCATGCGCTGCTGACGCTGCCCGACGGCACGACCGTCGACAAGCGGCTCGTCTTGCTGGGCTCCGACCCCGAGAAGGTCAAGTACCGCAAGCCGAAGAAAGACGACCCGGACCAGACCGCGCAGCTCGCCCGCGCCCAGGCTCAGGCGCCCGATCCGGCCGAGCTGCTGGCGACCCAGCGGCCCGACACCGAGGCGCTGAACGTGTGCCTGCCTGACGGCTCCACCCTTGAGGGCAAGATCGTCCTGGCCAACACCACCGCGACCAAGGCGGCCTACCGCGACGAGCCGGCCAAGAAAGCACCGACCCTGTTCCCCCGGAAGGAGGACGACTCCACCAAACTGCACCCGAAGTTCGCCCACACTTCGGCGGACCTCGTCATCCACGAAGACTTCACCAGCTATTACCCGAACCTGCTGCGCAACATGCGGGCGTTCTACAACCCCGAGCTGGGTGAGGACCGCTACGCGAAGATCTTCTTCGACAAGGAGCGCTACGGCCGCGAGTTGAAGCGGCCGGGGATCTCCGCGGAGGAGAGGGCGCGGCTGGATACGTTGAGGAACGGCACCAAGTTGATCCTCAACTCGGCTTCGGGCGCGGGCGACGCCGGGCATAAGACCCCGATCCGGATGAACAACCGCATCATCTCGATGCGCATCCTCGGCCAGCTCTTCAGCTGGCGGATCGGGCAGGCTCAGACGCTGGCCGGCGCGCGGATCATCTCGACGAACACTGACGGCTTGTACTCAGCCGTCGGGGGCGAAAACGGCTTCGACGAGGCGACCAACAACCGCGTGCTCGCCGAGCAGCAGGCCGCGATCGGCGTCGACATCGAGCCTGAACTGATGTTCCTCATCAGCAAGGACTCGAACAACCGGCTCGAGCTGGCCGCACCTGACGAGGGCCGGACGGTTGCTGACAGCGCCATCATCACCGCTTCCGGTGGGACACTGGCCTGCCACGCCGGTCCCATGCCGACGAAGTCTCTCGCCCACCCGGCCGTGATCGATTTTGCTCTGGCCCGCTACCTGCAGATGGTGGCAAGCAGGGGAGAGGCGGCTCTGGCCGAGCCGTTCGACCTCACCCTGGGCCGGAAGATGATCGAAGAGGCGATCCGGCCGGATGACCCAGTCAGAACGCTCCTGCTATTCCAGAACGTCATCGCGGCGTCCCGGGGCTCGATCACCTACCCGTTTGCCGCCGAGCCAGTGGTGGCTGGGATCGACGACGACACTGAGACCGATGCCGCGCTCACGAATCCGCGGGCGCTGCAGATGGTCAACCGGGTCTTCATTGTTCGCGACGGCACCTCCGACGCAGTGAGCCTGCACAACGCGGGCGCGTGGAAGGTGACCGCCGTCAGCCAGGCCAAGCGCCGCGCGAGCGGAGCCGCCGGCGTGCGACGCGACCCAATCGCCCTGGAGATCCTGCGTCACCACGGCTGGGCCAAGTCCCGCGCCGAAGCCAGTTCCGCCGACGGGCTCACGGTGCTGCCGGACGACCAGGACGTCGTGATCCGCCGGATCAACGGTATCGATCCGACCTGGTCGATGGTCGTCATCAACGACGACTTGTACGCGCTGGCGACCCACCGGGTCGAGCAGCTGATCTCGGCACTCAACCTCGACGTCTACCTCCAGATGCTCGAGGAGACGTTCACCAAGAACTGGATGAACGCCGCCACCTAAGAGGAGATCTGCCGCCCCGCCGCAGGGTGCCGTGTGTCACACCGACACAGCCGGCACCCTGCGGCTTTTCCAACCCATGTCGGATAGTCGCTGATAGGCCATCTTTTTGAGTCATAATTGAACAGAAAGACGAGTAATGCTCATCTCAACAAGGCAATCGAAAGGTCGTCATGTCCCAGACAAAACTTGGCGTCCACTACGACGACCCCAACACCTCCTACGCCGCCGTCGTGAAGGTGCCCCTGGGCGCGGACTGATTGCCAGGTCCACTCCCGTCGATCCGAAGAGCCTTTCGCAGGCCGAGCTGAACGAGCTAGACAAGCTGCTCGACGAGCTCATCCGCCTAGAGCTCGACGACTCTCTGGAGTTCCACACCGCCCACGCCGAGTGAGAGCAAAAGGAGAAACCGTGAGCCTCTATGCGCCTGAACGCGAGAACCCGGTCGAGTGCTACCTGCTGACGCAGTGCCGCAGTAACGGTCTGCTCTGCATGAAGTTCACCTCGCCGGCGCGCGGCGGAGTGCCCGATCGAATCGTCGTCTCGCACGCCGGGACCGTCTTCGTCGAAGTCAAGCGCCCTGGTGGGGACCTCGAGCCCCGGCAGCGTGCGGTGCACGCCAAGCTTCGCCGCTTTGGAGCCGAGGTTCACGTCGTCCATAACGAGACGAGCGTCGACACCCTCATCAACCACTTGCTTGGCCGCGACCAGAACCAGCAGAAAGCAACTTCATGACCCCCGCAGCCCCCGAGAAAACCCAATACGAAACCAAGGACTCAGGCGAGCGGGCCGAGTACGCCTCCGGGATGCAGCCCGAGCCCGACGAGGACCACGCGGCTGCGGTTGTCTTCAATCTCCTGGCCGCTGAGACCACCGCATACCGGATCGCACTGAAGACCAAGAGCACCGAGCAGGTGTCCTGATGAAGAACCGCAGCACGAAGACCAACAGATTCAGATCCCCGTCGTTCCGCCGGCTCACCGGAACCGACCTCATCACCTTCGACCGCGAAGCCAAGGACCTCATCCGCGAAGCGATGGAGATCGGCTGCCTCGGTCGGATCTCCGCTAAGGGTCACTGCATCCTGCGCAACAACGCCGGGGGCACAGCGTCGGTGCCGCCCAACCTGACCTCGGCGAACCGGACCGCGCAGAACGTCCGAGCCGACATGCGCCGGCTCCTGGCCGGGCACCGGCATGATATGGAGCCCTCAGCGTCCAGACGGACGCCGCGCCAGGCGCAGCGGATGACAGTGTCCCAGGCCTTCGTCGAGTACAGCGCTGCGTTCTCCCGGTGGTTCGACGGACTCCCTGGAGGCCTACCCGCGGACCAACTGCTCAACGTCACCTTCGACAAAGCAGGCCAGCCAGTGTTCGAAACCGTTCAGACCTCTGCGGACGCGCAGGTCGAAGCGGTCCTGGAGCCGGAGACCACGATCCGAGAAAAAATGGCCGGAACGCCCGATTCGCACCAGTGGGTCCACCACCTGACCATCGCGCCCGAGCAAGAAACGAATGCCGACATATCAGCAGCCGCCCAACCCATCAATGCATCGGCAGTCGCGACCGATGATCCGGAGAAGGTTCTGCAGCGCGTGCGCACCGCCCTCGGCGAAGACCCCCGAATCGCTCGACTCGAAAACAGAATCACCGAGCTCGAGGCGGCACTGGCGCGGGAGAAACAGCGCGCCGACGAGGCACAGGTTCGGCTCAGTCTCATCCAGGAGGCCTTTCATGCCTGACCGCTCACCAGACGGCCGACGACCCGAGAGAGGGGGACGCGCACCATGACTACGACCATCACACCCCAGCCGCCGTCACTAGCCCCTGTCGTGCTGGAGCCCCACCAGCAGCAGATACACGACTTCGTCGTCGACCGCCCCTTCGCCGGGGCCTGGGTCAACGTCGGCGGGGGCAAGACGCTGTCAACCCTCAGTGTCCTGCAGACGGTGCGGCCGATGGGTCACATCCTCGCCATCGCGCCCATTGCGATCGCGAGGTCCACCTGGATCGACGAGATCGAGAAGTGGGGTTTCCCCATTCGCACGAAGTCACTCATCGTCAACGAGAACGACCGGAAACTGTCAAAGAAAAAGCGCCTGGAACGCTTCCAGGAAGTGTTCAGCGACCCGCCGACGATGTACTTCATCAACCAGGAGCTGCTCACCCGCCCCGCGCTGAAGAGCTGCAAAGCTTGCGGCGGCCAGGGCGGCAGCGGCGGGCCCTGCCATGAATGCCAGACCGGTCTGGTTGACCAGATGCCCATCCAGTCGATTGTTGGCCCAGATGGCAAAAGCCGGGACACCATCATCTGGCCCTTCCAGACGGTCATCATCGACGAATCACAGGGATTCAGGTCGCACACCAGTAGCCGGTTCAAGGCCCTCAAGCAGGTGCGGCCCGCCATCACACGGCTCATCGAGCTCACCGGCACACCGAGCCCGAACGGTCTGCACGACCTGTGGAGTCAGATCTATCTACTCGACCAGGGCCAGGCGCTGGGCAAGAACATCACCGAGTTCCGCAACCGCTGGTTCATCCCGAAGATGGTGCCAGGCACGACGACCCCGGCTAAGTGGATCCCCACGGCGAATGCCGAGGCGGAGATCCATGAAGCGATCTCGCACCTGGTGATGAGCGCGAAGAATACCTCGCTGGTTCTGCCATCGCTGAGCATCCAGGACGTCAACGTCACGCTCCCTCCGGACCTGATCCAGACCTACAAGGAGTTCAAGCGCGACCTGGTCCTGGACGTCGTGCGAACCTACACCAACGAAGACGGAAAGCTGACACAAAGCGTCGAGTCGATCATCGCCGACAACCAGGCGGTGCTCACGAGCAAGCTCATGCAGTTCGCCTCAGGCACGCTCTACACGGCCGACCCGGACGACCCGTCAACCAAGGGCCAATACGAGGTCATTCATGACAAGAAGATCGAGATGGCCGAATACCTCGTGCGGAACAACGGCAGCGAGCCCGTCCTCATCGCCTATCACTTCCGCTCGGACCTGGAGCAGCTGCTCGCACGCTTCAAGAAGGCGGGCATCGACGCGCAAGCCTTCGACGGCTCGCGCGACATGATCCACCGGTGGAACGCGAGGCAGATCCCCGTGATGCTGCTGCACCCGGCCAGTGCCGGCCACGGTCTGAACCTGCAGCACGGCGGCTCGACGATGATCTGGTACACCCTGCCGTTCTCTCTTGAGCACTACCTGCAGACCAACGGCCGCCTCCACCGCCCCGGCCAGCAGCGGCCGGTGATCATCCACCGCCTCATTGCCAAAAGCACCCAAGATGAGCGCATGCCCGGCGTTCTCGCCGACAAGCAGCTGACCCAGGACAACCTCTTGGAGGCCGTGTCCAGTGAGGACATGCTGCTCGCCGCTCTGGAGGAGGAGATCCAGGACGACCTCAATGATCTTTGGCTCTCCGATCGTGTCTGAGCCTTCCGCCTCCAACCAGGATGACGGCCCGATCCCGCCCCCGGCGGCCGGGCCGTTGCCGACGTGCTCCGCGACGAGGAGCTGCGCGTCGAGTGCGAGGGCGGGTCGACAACAGCGGTCGTCGAGCACCTGCTCACCGCGGTGTCGACCACCGGCACCCCGGTCCGCGCCACGCTCGACGAGCTGCGCCGCGGACCGCACCAACTGCACGAGGTCGACATCGACGGCCGCGTCCACTGGCTGCAGATCAACCACCACCAGTGCCTCTGCGCGCTCTGGGCCTGAAGGAGCATCACCGTGCCCGCACTCACCGCCACCAACGCCAACTGCCTCGAAGGCCTGGCCTGCCCGAGCTGCAGGGCCGAGGACGCCTTCGACATCACCGTCGAAACCATCGCTGGCCTCACCGACCTCGGAGTCGACCACACCCGCGACATCGAGTGGACCGAGACCTCCCTGATCACCCCCTGCTCGTGCCAGCGCAAGGGGACCGTCGAGCAGTTCACCGTCGAGGTCGAAGATGTGCTCATCACCGACGAGGAGATCGAGAACCTCATCGAGCAGGCCGGCTTCGGCAGCATTCACTGGGCCGAATCAGCGATCGTCGACTTCGACGACCACACCTACCGCGTCGTCCAGCAGGCGATGTTCGGCGAGCACAAATACAGCTGAGAGGAGCCGCCCGTGACGAAGCGAAGAACGACACCGGCCGACATCACCGCCGTGCTGGACGGCCTCCAGGAGATCGTCGAGCTCGTCCGCCGTGTGCTCGTGAAGTACCCCTACGAGACGCTCCCGCCACAGCTGCGGCCATTCGTCGGTTGGCAGCGGATCGGCTCTCTGACCGTGCACGGAGATGACCTGTTCCTCACCTTCGCGCATCCCTTCAACGACAAGAAGATCTGCGTCCCGATCGCCTGGCTGACCATGTAGCAGTCCCAGATCACTGCTGAGGTTAGGCGCATCTACTGGCGTGAGAAGTAACGCCGTCAGCTGAGCGAGCTCGCCCGCCTGGGCAGGTCCATCGAGGACCACCGTCGCCAGGCGGCTGATCACGCAGCCAAAGAGGTATCCAAGCGAGCCGAGTACGAACGACTCGCCGTCAGGATCAGCGTGAACTCTGCTCGCACGAAGGTTTGACGCACCCGAAAAGAGCACGCCGTGCCGAACCTCATCGACTCCGTCCATGACGTCGTCGTCATCACCGGTGCGGGGTTCTCCGCCCCCTCGGGCCTAACCGTCACGTTCCGCGTCGCTCTCGAAGACTGAACCGAAGGCGCGAAGCCCATCTTGAACATCGTCGTCGACGAACCCGTAGGCGTGGACGCCGACGATCTGCGCAAAAGCGCCGACTGACGGCGCTGCTGGCCCGCCTCACGGCGGGCACGGGTCAGATGCGGTGGTCGGAACGCCCCGCGCCTCGATCTCTTCAGCCCCTGTCCCGACGCATCCCCACGAGAAGCCCACATCCGATCCGGTTGCGGGCTTCGTCGTTCTCGCGCCGGTTCTACGCGGTCGATCGCGACCCGAATCCAAGGAGAGATCCATGCCCCAGCACGCCATCATCCTCAGCGACTACTTCAACAGCCTGTACACCGACGGCGTCCTCGCCGAGTCCGGCAAGGCCAAGAACTTCGATGGGGAGACCCTGATCCGATGCCACCCGGACGCCGAGGTCTACCAGATGGGCGACGACGTCTACAACGAGCTGCTCAACGGTGATGACTACCCGCCTCGGATTGAGGACGTCCCGCTCGGACGCCTCGAACGCATCCGCTGAGCCTTTCACCGCGAACTGCCAGTTTTCGATCAGCCAGTTTCTGACCCGGCTGTGATCCGAAAATCCAAGGGGGACTTGATCATGATTGCCGAACACATACGAGTCGCGCGCTGCACCAACGTCATTGAGCACAACGACCTCACCGCGGCCCCCTGCACCGGCCTTCTGAGGTTCACACCCGACGACGTGCAGGCCAAGTGCGACACCTGCGGGGCATGGTGCGGATCCCTCGTCGCCGACTACATCAGCGACCTTCATGCCCGGCTGCTCGCCGTCATCGGCGACAAAGCTCACCAGACCATTACCTTCCGCGACCTCGACGAGGTGCCCGTCGGCTCCATCGGCTACCTCTCGCCGGGTGGCCGCCAGGTCCATCGCGACGAGAAGGGCTGGTTCCATGACGGCCGGCGCGTCGAGCCCGAGCCGGGGAAGTACACCTTCACCTCGCACTCCGGCCCCGCGAACGACGAGAGGCTCGCAGAACTGCTTGAGGCCACCCTCGTGCCCGAGCACCACGTCCTCGTCGACTTCGAGGCAGTCACCGACTCCGAGTCCGATTGGGAACTCGGCTACACCGCCGAATACACCGACCTGGTCCATCCCGAAATCCTCGGCCATCGCCTGAGCGAGACCGACCTCGCCCACCTGTACTTCCAGATCGAGGCCGTCGGCGGCCTGGGGGAATCCGGCGCCTACCGCGACCTTGACAAACAGATCGAGGAGCTCGGCGAGGGGCCGGCCGAAGCACTGCGCACTCGCGCCCGCACCCAACGATCCGGGTTCCTAGAACTCGATCACATCGAGACCAACACCGACAAAGAGGGCTCCTGACCATGTACGACATCATGCTCGGACGCGACATCGGCGACCAGATCAAGTTCCTGTCCATCGACACCCATCAGGCCCGACATCCCTGGCCGCCCGAGACCATCGTCAGCGCCGGCAAGGGCGTCGTCGTCCAACGCCACCCGAAACCCGGCGAGCCCCGCACACACACCACGTTCTTCATGGAAATCTACCCGCCCGGCGCTGCGTTCATCCGCAGCGAGGGCCAGACGCCCGCCGAGTGCGAGGACAGCGCCTGGGCGCAGTACCAGCACGCGCTCGACTGCACCGACGGCACAGGTCGCCACGACTGGGAATCCCGCGGCTATCGAAATGGCGCAGGGTTCTGCTCGCGGTGCAACACCTTCGACCCTCAGGTCTTCACCGGCGAGCAGCTCGGCCAGCACTGCCGGGTCTGCCAGACCGGGACCACCTGCCACTGGGAGACCGACGAGGCCACCGGCCAGGTCTCCTTCCTCTGCGCGGATCATTGCCCGCCGCTGGAAGGCCTGGCGTCGAATCCGATGACGGCAAGAAGTCCTGACCCATGACCACCACCACTGACCAGGAGAACCCCTCATGACCCGCGCCAAGGCTCTCTCCCTTGTGGCCGCCGTCCTCGGCGCGCTGCTTGTCCTCTCCGGCTGCGCGTCGTTATCGATGACAGCTGAGGAGCTCGATCGCGCTTTAGAGGGCGCGGAGGCCACTTTCCGTACCTACGACAAGACCGGCAACGTGATGGACGACGTCAGCGACACCTCCATCAGAGTCACCCGTGACGAAACCTTCGATGACTTCAATGGCGAGAGCACCGACAAGGGCTCCGTCGTCCTCGTCCAGGTCGGCAAGCAGGAGATCCGGCACGTCGGCTCCACCGCGACCCTCATCGAGGACGGGATCGAAGTGATCATCCCTGCCCAGCAGGGCCAGGCGTTCGAGTCGACCGAGGACGCCGTGCCCTTCATCCAGAAGATCATCGCGGGCCACGAGAACGCTTGGAGAGGTTCGGCCAAGACGGTGCTCGTCCGAACCCAAGATGACGTCCCCGCGGCGGTGTTCTCGGGCGACGCAGTCGAACTGTTCAAGCCCGACATCCCCAACACCACGGCCATCCGAGTCGTGGGCACCGACGGCAAGACACTCTACGCGCTGGTCTACCGCGCCAACCTCACCATCTACGACACGGCGCTCATCACGCCGCCGCGGGCTGACCGACCTTCTCGCGCCTCAGCAGGAGCGCCCCGCACGCATGCGGGGGCGCTCTACCGTTCTCTCATAGATCTAAGGAATCGTTATGACCCTCATACACACGCCCGTCCACACGACAGAGCACCCCGACCTCTGCGTTGGCGAAAAGACTGGCCGCGATACCGCTGCGGCTACCGAAGGCGGTAGTCCCGAGCCCGATCCACTGGTCACCAGTGAAGGTTCACATCTCGTCACCTGGATGATCGACAGCGATGAAGGAATCTCGCCAGCTCAAGCTGCTCTCAACGCTTGGCAGCAGAACTTCCGTCGTGGGCTCGAACGACCTAGCAACGAGGAGTGCTGCGTCTTCACCGTTACTGATGCCAACACCGGCCACGACGTCAAGATCGACCTTAGTGCCCAGGAGTACGCCCACTTCTTCGACGCTGGCTGAAAGAAGGCTGATCATGGCCCGCTACATCGTCGAGTCCACCCGGTTCGCCGGGACGAGATCGGCACCCCGCCCGGTCAGCACCTGCAGATCGGGCCCACTGGGATCTCCGTAACCCCGCCGCACAGCTCCCGGTGTTTCGTCGCGGACTGGACCACGCCCCGGGACACTGAAGACGATCTGCAGCGGGCGCTGCGCGACATCCATCACGCGATGGTGATCTCCGCGCTCGACGTCGTCACCGGCAACCTCCGGATCGCTGGAACACCCCTCCGCACGTTCGGCGACAGTGCCGCCGGTACTGCACATCTGACCTACGACGGATGACACAGAGGACGGCGCCTTGCCCTTCGGAACGCATGGGCGAAAGGCGGCCAGGCACTGAGATCCACGGCTTCCGGGCGCAGGATCTTGTTGCGGATCGCTCCGATGCGAACCCAGGCGTTGAACCGTTGTGTCTACTAAGAGGACACGGTTTTGTCCGAAATGGACACGGTGAAACTCTTTCTGGGGCACCGCTGGCCCTGGATAGTGAGGTCAGGAAGGGCGTGATCGAGCACGCCGATGAATTCCGCTGACCACTAGGGGAGTGAAAAGGTTTGGCTGTCCCGAAACAGGCTCGACTTACTGCATTGATTGGGCACCGACCGACCTTCAATTCGCCGGTTTCTCGGGATTTTTCTGCATCAGCATCCACACCCCCTGCGACGGCCCGTCACCCGTCACAGACTCGAGAGCGTCTCCGGGAGTTCGCACCTCTCCCGGACGCTTGCCCCATTTCGGCGGCCACCGAAGTCGATGCGGGCATGCTCGTCGCGGGCCGCGAAGGTAACGAACAAACCGCCGAGCCAGTGGCGACCGCGACAGCGCGTGCAGCCGCCCGGATCCAGTACCCAGCACCCCCTGCTTGCCTCCGATGCCCCAGTACACAACCGTGGAAGGAGCGCAACGATGCCCCACTCTCGCCCCGAGGACTCTGACTCGGCGAACGAGTTCCGCGGGTTCGACGAAGCCCGGACGATCATGTGGTGCCACGAGGCCCGGGCCCGCGTACAGGAGCGACTCGGCCACACATCCTTCCTTGCCGACGAGGCCGTCGTAGCCGTCCACGTGGAGAACACCTCACGGGCCGACAGGATCTTCCTCACGGCCTTCGACCGGGACGGTCGGCTGGTCAGCGCCGACACCCTTTACATCGACGAGCCGAACCAGCGCCTCGACATCACACCCGAGTTCGACCACGACTTCACCAGGATGCGGGTCCCCGGGGAGTCCGAGCTTGAACAAGCCATCGCCCGCGAGGACGGCTGGGTCATCAACATGGAAGTCCTCCGGGACCACGACCTTCTCGCCGATCGCCGGGCCACTCAGCGCGCAGTGCTTCTGGCCCACCTGGGCGACATGATGGTCAGCGGTCAGGCCCGGGGCTTCCTGCTCGGACAAGCCGCCGACTCCGACGAGCCCCCGGCGTCAGGAGCGACCTGAAAGACACGTTGCTTCACCCGGCTGAAGACCCCGCCCGGCGCGCACCGGGCGGGGTCTTCTACTTGTCACCCGTCGTCCGTAGCGATCGCATCCGCACGGGGCTGCGTCTGACGACGCAGCGGTGGAGGCGACAGCCGTGGACCGTCTCACGCCGGTCCCGGGTTCACTGTCGAGACCCTCACACAGCTCGGCGAGACCGCATTCATTGCGCTCAAACGCGATGAGGCAACGACACCTGTCGAAGCCCCGCAGATCTGGCTCGACATCCAGACGCCGATCCCGAAGACCAAGACCGACGACGACAACGAGAAAACAGAGGTGCAACCCATGGCTGAGCCGAACGCCTCCGTCGTCGGCGTCGCCGAGGATGCCGCCAGGAGCGTCCTTGAAGCTCACGGTTTCACGCCGGAAGCGGGCGAGTCGCCCGTGACGGCCCTCGGCTGGGCGCTCGGGGAGGGCACCGCTCGCGAAGCCACCCTGCGCAAGTTCGCTCAAGCCTTGATCGACACCGTAAACGTGCGCGACCTCGTCGAAGCGCAGATCGAGCTGTTCGTGGAGTACAAACTTGATTCCCCGCAGGACTGCCCGAATGAGGACCGAGATCGCTCGCCTGGAGTCACTGTGCGAGGAGTTCGTCGAGCGGAAGGGCTGAGTGCCTCGGCAGGACACAGCAAGGCCCCAATGACGCTGCGCCATCAGCGTCATCGGGGCCTCGCCCACCATCCCCGCGACAGCAGGCTCATGGGTCACCCCACCGGTGGGATCAGCAGCGACGCACCGGCGTAGATGAGATTCGGATTCTGGATCTTGTTCGCCTCGACGAGGATATCAAGCGGGACGCCCGTCTCACCCGAGATCTCGACGAGGGTGTCGCCCGGCTGAATGACGTAAGCCCGGGTGTCGGGCTTTTTCGCCGGCTCCTCCGTACGGTCCTGCTCACCCCGGGCATCGGACCCGCTCGGCTCGTTCTCGTCGCCGCGGCCCGTGATCGGGTCCTTGCCATCGTCGCCGGGAGCCTTGTCCTTGCCCTCGAAGGCGTCGGGAATGCCGTTGCGGTCACTGTCCGGCAGCGTCACCGTCACGGTGCCGTCCTCGGGCCCCTTGTCCGGTTCAGCAGGTGCCGAGATCATCGTGCCGACATCCTTGTGCGCGGCGGCGTCGTCCGCCGTCACGATCTGCGTCAGCCCCCAGCCGGCGAAGAGCACCGCTCCGCCGGCCATCACCCCCGCCGCGATCACCGGTCCATTGCCGAAGCCCATGGGCCCGCCCCGGCTCTTCTCGGCTGCGCTCGCCTGTGTCGGGGACTCCGGCTCCGTCCCCGTGGGCTTCTGAATCGTATCTGTCATCCCTGTCGCTTCTCCTTCGCAAATGGTATGCGCGATCATCCATGTCCGGCATGTGCATCCTACTCATAGCCCAGTAAATCTTGATAGAATAAGAGAAGTGATGCCTAGTTGTTTACCAGTCTGATAGATCACGGCCAAGCTATTGAAAGGCTGTTGACAAACCACTGTCATCCATTGAATCACTCTCGGCAAAAGGAACAGCACCACCATGGCCATCTACTCCATCTCCGCTAGCCAGCTCACCGAGGGCACCAGCGTCTTCATCCGCGGCAAGCTCGCCTACGCGCGGCTCACCCGGCCGATCGAGGGTGCTGAGCTCGCCGCCAGCGACCAGCGCAAGGTTCAGAACGGGATGAGCCCGGTCGGCAAGCCGCACACCACGGCGACCATCACCGAGGCCGAGGTTCAGTTCGCCGACCCGGTGAACCCCACCATCGAGGAACAGTTTGTCTCCGAGCGCTGCTACGCCTCGAAGAAGAACCCCGGTACCGGCGCGAACTACTCGATCGACGCCAAGGGCTCGAACCTGCCGATCATCGCGATCCCGTCCGAGGCTGGCGACGGCACCTTCGACCAGGACACCTCGTGTCAGGAGCTCGCCCAGGGCCTCGACGTCACGCTCGTGCTGAGGGTGTATAAGCCGAAGAACTTCAACAACCGCGGCCTGGCGCTCGACCAGGTGATCGTCCACGAGGCTCCGCGCTACTACAACGCCGGCGGCGTCGCCACCGGCGAGCTCGCCGCGCGCGGCATCGTGTTCAACACGCCACCCCGTGCGGTCCAGGCCCCGACCGGCGGCTCCGCCGTCGGTGCTGCCGAGGACGTAGTCGGCACTGATGTCGAGGACAGCCTGTCCTTCCCGGCCCCGCAGCCAGCCGCTCCTGCACAGGCTCAGGCCGCTCAGGCTCCGGTCGTCCAGCCGACTGCGGTGGCTCCGGTTGTTCCCGCTCCCGCGGCTGCGACCCAGGCTGCTCAGCCGCAGATCCAGGGCGAGACCCCTGAGCAGAAGCTCGCTCGCCTCGAGGCCGAGAATGTGGCGTTGAAGAACGCCGGCTCGGCAGTGGGCGCTCCCGTCGGCGCTGCCCCCGAGAACCCCTGGAACGGCCAGGGCGGCGCGGGTGGCCAGCAGGCCGGAATCACCTATCAGGGCTGATCCGTGCCGACCATCGACGAGACCCCCGTGCTGACCTCTGCGCAGTACGGAGGTCTCGTCTTTCTTTGCCCTGCATCCCTCCGTCCCCGCCGAACGAAAGCGTGCACCCCACAATGACCCCAGCCGACCCCCGAGCATGGTTCCCTGCCTTCTACGACAATCCCGCGATCCGCGCTTTGGCGACCGCTTGCCGTTGGACCATCTCCGGGCGGCTCGGTGAGCTCGACCCCGACGACGAGGACTCCGGTCGCAAGGCCCCGATCGACGTGCGCCACCTGATCAACGGGTGCAACCCCGGCTGCCGCCACATCGGCCCGCTGCGCGGGGCTTTCGCGCTGGACGACACCTGCCTGCTGACCCTGGATGAGCTCACGGCTGCGCTACCGAACGCGGCCAATGCCGCCTATTACCTGCAGTCACAGATAGATGGTCTGGTCGTCATCGACATCGAGTCCGACTGCCCGCCGTGGATCGCCACGGACCTACTCCGGCTACCGGGCATCCTCTACTCGGAGCTGTCGATGTCGGGGCGCGGCTTTCACCTCGTCCTGCTCATACCTCAGAACTTCCACGACTTCCCTGTGGCCGCCGGCAAGCGTGTCCTCCAAGAGGAACACGGGTGGTATGAGATCCTCCTCGACCACTGGTGCACGTTCACTCGTACGCCGGTACCGGACCGCATCGTCGACCGCGTCGCCGCCGTCTCCGGACCGGCTCAGTTCGCCTCCATCGAGGAGCTATACGCGGAGCTCGCCGCGAAAGTGCGTCCCAGCGCCAATATCTCAGCCACCGCCGTCGGGACAGGCGGTGAGATGCCCGACATCGCGCACGCCGATCGGATCGTTGAACAGACCCTCGCAGCCAGCCGCGACCGAATGCGCAGCCCGGAGCATTTCGGCCACGACCTCTCCCGCTGGGAGTTCTCCATCCTCGGCACGCTCTACCACGGCATGCAGACCTCTCTGCGCACATACCGGACCCTCGGCATGGAGTACTCCGCGGGGGACCAGGCCTGGCTGCTCTACCGGGCGGCGCTCGACGTGATCCCTTCGCGACAGAAGCACGGTCAGCTGCGCAACAGCCGGCCGTTCCTGCTGGACCGGGCTGCGGCGCTCGTCGCGGAGCGGGAGGCCGCCGAGGCCCGCGCGTAGCGCGGCCTGCGGCAGAAGAGAAAAAACACTGGATCGCGCGGAGCGCGATCGGGTGGCGGTGTGCAGCGGGGCTCCACCGCCACCGAGGCCGGTGTTCACGGGGTGTGGCACGGCGCGTTCAGCCAATGCCTCCGGACTTCCACGGCTCGGTCTGCCTCCTCTTCTGTCCTTTCGACTCTCTCCTCTCTTCTCACCCAGCTCTCCACGATCAGGAAGATCACCATGAAGTTCAACGACACTTTGACCACGCTCGTCAAGCAGTCCATCGAGGTCGGCGCAACCCCTGCTCTCATGGGTGAGCCCGGCATCGGCAAGTCCTCCTTCGTCGAGGCCCTGGCTTACTCGATGGGAACCAAGGCCTTCGTGCTGCCCTGTAACCAGCTCGCCGACAAGGCCGACCTCACCGGCGCGCGGCTGGTGCCGACGGCGAACGGGAAGTCTTTCCACCAGGTCTTCTACCCCCACCACGTGATCCAGGAGGCCATCGACTACGCGAAGGCCAACCCCCGCGAGTGGCCGATCCTGTTCCTGGACGAGATCAACCGCACGACCTCCGACGTGACTTCCGGCGCGCTCACTCTGGTGACCCTGCGCAAGATGGGCGACGTCGAGCTGCCGGACAACGTCCGCATTGTCGTCGCGGGCAACGACAAGGGCAACGTCACCACCTTGGACGAGGCTTCGCTGTCGCGGTTCGCGATCTTCCACGTCGAGCCCGACGCCGCGACCCTCGTGTCCGTCCTTGGTAACGACATGAACCCGTGGGTGAAGAAGGTGCTCACGCAATACCCCGCGCTCGTGTTCCAGAAGTCGACGCCCAACGCGATCGTGAGCGACGGCCAAGACGACGATGACGACGGCAACGTCACCATGGCTGAGCTGTTCGACGGTGGCGAGGAGATGAATCAGCTCACCACGCCGCGCACCATCCACAACCTGTCCAAGTGGTTGAACAAGGCTGACCGCCAGGAGCTGGCTCAGTACCTCGCGACCCCGATCCAGATCGCCGGACGTGATACCTCGCTGCTCAACGAGGCCATCGAGGCCTTCGCCGGCGACACCATGTTCACCACGCAGCTGGTGGCGACCATCGCCGAGGACCTCGCATCGAACTCCGGCGGCCAGCAGCAGAGCCGGGTGAACGTCCCGAAGCCGAACTGCTACACGACGCTGAAGGCCGCGTCCACGGTCACCGACCTCGCGTCGCAGATCTCGCTGCTGACGGAGCACGAGGTGTCCGGCTCACTGCTGTACGCGCTCAAGGAGAACGACGACAACTCGCGCCTCATCGAGCAGCTGGCCCAGGCCGCCAAGCAGATCGAGCCGGAGCACACCCGCACGCTCATCGAGATGGTGACCACGCAGCAGGTCGACCGCCAGAACCTGGAGGCCTTCCTGGACATCAACGCGCCGGTCGTCAACGCGGCCAAGCCCGTCCTGTCCGCCTTCCTCTGATCGACCGGGCACCGGCGGCGGGGGCTGTCCCTGCCGTTCCACCGAGGAGCGGCCCCCGTCATCACCGGTGACTGAACCCAGTCGTCTCAGACCGAAGAAGGAGACCCCGACATGACGATCATCGTCACGAACCAGAAGCCGGCCGTGCTCGATGCGGTGCACACCATCTCGTGCACCGGCGACTACGACCCCATGCCGGCGATTCAGCAGACTCTCGTGGACCCTCTGCTGCAGCCGCTCAGCCCGAATGCGCCGGCGACCATCACCGACGCCTCGGGCACTGACCTGACCGGCGACGTCTCAGACCTGATCATGAGCTGCCTTGGTGGCACGATGAACACCAGCGCCGAGCAGATCACCAAGGAGCTGCTCGGGCAGACCATGGTCAACTACGACCAGGCGACGCCGCTGCCGGTAGGCGAGCTCTTCGCCACCCAGGCCGGGCAGCAGAACAAGCTGCCCGCGCCCTCGGCACGAGTGCTCTACACGGCACAGAACGATGTCATCCCCGCGGCCAAGGGTCTGCTCGCCGGCTCCGCAGATGAAAGCTCGTTCTTTGCCTCGATCGCCTACGCCTACCACCCCAACACCCTCGGGTTCTGGTTCCAGTCGTCCGCCGCCTTCGACGGCTTCAAGATCTGGCTGAACCAGCAGACCCAGACCATGGCCAGCGCCAACGTCATGCCACCGGGCACCCTCCGCCTGCTGACCGACTTCACGAAGCTTTCCCTCAAGGGACTCACGGAGTCGCTGCTGCTGCGCAAGGATGACGCCGACGGTAACGACGAGTTCTCGTTCGCTCGCCTGCTCATCCACATGCTCATGACCTACGTCGAGCAACAACGCAACCAGGCCGCCGCGAGCAGCACCACCCTCGACGTCGGCATCCTGCCGTTCACCGTCGGGGAGCTGTTCTGCCCTCGATCTATGGTCTTGGTCAACGTCGAGGCCCACGCCCGGGCCACCGCACCGAAGGTGATGGGGGAGTGGAACCTCATCAACCAGTCGCTGGCTTCGCCGGTGAAGGTGGTCTCCAACGCCGCGCTGTCCAAGCTCACCTCGCTCCCGCGGGCCGCCACCAAGGCCGCGGCCATGGGTGCGAAACAGCAGCCCGGCCAGCCCGGCTCGCGCTCAGCTCAGGTGAAATTCCGCAAGCAGCCGCCGAGCAAGCTCGACTTGTTCAAGGACATCACCCGGGTGCTGCGCCGCATGGGCAAGGTCAACAAGTCGCAGAACGTGTTCCGCATGACGAAAACGACCTTCCTGAAGGCCAACCGCCGTGATCCGGACGACTACAACAAGCCCGGCCGGATTACCTCGGTGCAGTACATGCCGGACCTGCACGTCTACATCGACACCTCTGGCTCGATCTCCGAGGAGAACTACCAGGAGGCCGTCCTGATGCTCATCAGGATCGCCAAGAAGCTCAACGTCAACCTGTACTTCAACTCGTTCAGCCACATCCTCTCGCAAGAGACACTGCTCAAGGTGGAGAACAAGGCGATGCGGCAGATCTGGAAGGAGTTCCGCAAGGTCCCGAAGGTCACCGGCGGCACCGAGTTCAAACAGGTCTGGGACTACATCAACGCCTCGCCGAAGCGTAAGCGCCGGCTGTCACTGATGATCACTGACTTCGAATGGACTCCGCCCGCGATGCGGGAGGACCACCCGCCAAACCTGTACTACGCGCCCTGCTCGGCGATGGCCTGGTCGTTCATGATCAGCTTGGCCAAGTGCTACGCCGATGCGATGCAGCACATCGACCCGAGCATCCGGCAGAAGCTGCTGGGCATGGTCGTCTGATCCTGCCTGCTCGCTCCCTGGGAGACGTCGCTCGGCTCATCCGGCCGACGTCTCCCGGTCCCGGACCCCGTCTCTCACCTACTCGTATCCCTGCCCGGGGCCTCGTGATGCGCCCACCCAGCGCGTCGTAGACCCAGGCGACCCATACCGAAGGAGGGACCCGTAGTGGGCCTCAGCAACTTCACGTCGGGCTCCGACGACGACAAGAACAACGGCAACGGACCGCCCTCGAACGGTCGTCCTCCGGGCTTTCCGCCGATAGGGCCCGGATTCCCGGGCGGCAGCATCGACGACGACGAAGTGAAGACCCTCCTCGTCGACTACAACGAGAAGTTCAAGAAGGCCGATCCGATGATGTTCCGCGACGTGCTTATCGAGCAGGTCCTCTCGGTCCTCATCAGCAAGAACAAGCCGAGCGCCCTGCTGATCGGATCCGCTGGTGTCGGCAAGACGAAGATCGTCGAGGACATCGCACGGCGTATCGCGCTTGGCGACACCCTCATCCCCGACCAGCTCAAAGACCACACGATCTACGAGCTGCCGATCACCAACATCATCGCCGGGTCCGGCATCGTCGGCTCGCTCGAGGAAAAGGTGAAGGCGATCGTCGAGTTCGCCTCGGACCCCAAGAACAAGGCCGTCCTGTTCATCGACGAAATCCACCAGATCACCGGAGGGACGGGCAGTCATGGCGACGCGCACGGTCGCAAGATCTCGCAGATCCTCAAGCCAGCACTCGCCCGCGGTGACATGTCCGTTATCGGCGCGACCACGTCCACCGAGTCCAGAGGCTTCGACGAAGACCCGGCCTTCTCGCGCCGCTTCACCCAGCTCATCGTCGACGAGCTCACTGTGGAGCAGGCCGAAGAGATCCTCAAGACAGTCCGTCCCGGTCTGACCGCCCACTATCGGCATCAGATCGCCGTTTCCGACGATGTACTCACCGAGACGGTGAAGATCGCCGAAGCCAACTCCCGTGCCGGGCAGCACCGCCCTGACAACGCCATCACCCTGCTCGACCGAGCGATGGCCGATCGGGTCCTGGAGCAGAAGAAGCTCATCGTCCAGGCCGAAAACGCCGGCGACGCAACGCTCGCGCAGACCCTGCGGACCATCCCGCAGGTGCCGCTGACGACGACCCGCGTGCTCGACGTGGCCAAGCGGCTGATGACCGGTAACGCCCGGCGCCCGGACTTCGACGTCGCGACGCTGCGCGCCACGCTCACCAGTCAGCTGCAGGGCCAGGACAACGTGCTCGACCAGCTCACGGACCGCCTTGCTCGAGAAGAGCTGGAGCTGTTTCCGAATAAGACCCCGACGACGTGGATGCTCGCCGGGGCCTCGGGTGTCGGCAAGACCGAGACCGCGAAGATCATCGCCGAGCAGATGACCGGCACCGAGCCGATCATCCTCAACATGACCGAGTACCACTCCGAGTGGTCGACGTCGAAGATCATCGGCTCGCCCCCGGGCTACGTTGGGTCCGACTCCAATCAGGAGCTGCCCTTCGACACACTCGAGTCCAACCCGCACCGGGTGATCCTGCTCGACGAGTTCGAGAAGGCGGACAAGGCCGTGCAACGGCTGTTCCTGTCGGCCTTCGATGAAGGCTACATCCGCAATGCGCACGGCAAGCTGCTGGACTTCTCCAAGGCACTGGTCATCTGCACGACCAACGCCGCCCGGGAGTCGCTCAACGGCAGCCACATCGGGTTCGGATCGGCACCGAAGACGGTCTCGCGCAAGAGTCTCACCAAGGCCTTGACGGAATTCTTCGACGCCGAGTTGCTGGGCCGGTTCTCGCTGGTCGTGGGGTTCAACCCTATCGACGAGGAGATCTACCGGCAGATCATGGCCGCCGACTACGTCCGGCAGCGCGAGCGGATCCTGGATGCCAAACCCCGGCTGGCTCAGGCCCTACCCGCGACAATGCCCGACGACGAGCTGCGCGCCATCGCGGAGACCACCTACGTGGAATCCCAGGGTGCTCGTCCGGCTGGCAAAGCCGTGCGCACCTGGATCGAGGACCGTCTACTCGCCGCCCAGGCGAGCGGCAGCGCAGCCACGCCCGCGATCGCATCCACCGAGGAACCGGAGACGTCGACGACCAACTGATCCGACCTCCGCACACCATCGAACGCCCCCGTCCGGCCCGTCCGGACGGGGGCGCTCCTGTGTCCGCACCACTTCGTCCCACAGAGAGAAGGGCGCCCATGACCACTGCTGCTCAGCCCCAGGACCGGCACACCGCAGTCGCCGACAACGCCAGCCTGACGCTCGCCGCTTACTCTCACGACCCGGCGGAATACCGCGAACTGAACCTCATGCTCGGCCTGATCGAGGTTGATCCCAACGGATCCCTCATCGCGGCCAATCCCTGGGATGCCGACGTCAGCGAACCCGCACAGCACTCGCCCAAAGGGTGAGCCGTCGCCAATGGACGACCGCGCGCCTGGGTAGCGCGCGGTGTCCGGGGTTGCGTGGCTAACACCACGGACCCCGGACTCAGGGGCCTCACGGCCCCTGACGGGTGGGTTGAGAGAGACACGGGAGGGCTCGTCGCCTGACGAGAGCCCTCCCGTGCTCAAGCCTGCGCCCACGTACCCCAAGTGCTCATCTCTGAGCATTCGACTGACCATTCATTCTTTGTCGGAATGGTTCTATCGCTCACGACCTTACCTCTCTCAATTCACCTAACGATCCACTCGATGAAAGGCGACGCTATGCCTATCATGCTCGATGACATCGAACTCCTGGCCGCTGTGGCCAAGAAGACCGTTGACCCGAAGTTCTTCTCCTCGAAGCTGACAGGGTCCGGCAAGAAGACCGGCCTGCTCAACGAGAGCCTGCGGCCGATCAACACCGCCACCAACACCGCCTACGCCATCGCCCGCGACATCGAGGTCAAGCAGAGCTCGACGCACCACGACATCACGACCTCGTCCGTACCCCTGGCCCCGATGACCCGCCGCGCGCTGCTCTCGGGTGGATTTTTCACTCTGCCGACCCCGCACGTGGACGACCGCTTCGCGCTCGACACCTCCGCCAGCAAGGTCCAGAACTGGGACGTCGTCTTCGACATGACCCCGCAGGGCCTGACACTCTACGAGGACAAGTCCGGGGACAAGCCCGCCCGCGACCTGGTCGTCCAGTACCGGATGGAGCTGTTCTTCTTCAAGAAAGGCCTCCTCGAGCCCGAGCGTGCGACCTCGGTCTCCAGCTCGGTGGGTTACGGCAACTACGACGCAGCCGTATTCCTGCAGTGGGACACCAGCCCGATGGAAAACACCCGTTATTTCATCGATGACGTGCTCACCACCGCCGGCCTCACGGCCTCCAACCTCGACGAGCTCGATGAGTGGATGAACGAGTACCCGATCTACGAGCGCATCACGCGACTCGCGCAGATCTGGGACTCCGAGGCCATCGCCGACGAGGTCTGCCGCTACATCACCGACATACCGGCCAGCCCCACAGAGGAGCAGCTGAACATGCTCGCTGTGCAGCTGCGCTACCTGGAGAACTACAACGTCCCGCTGGAGGCCTACCGCCAAATCCACAAGCAGCTGGATGCGACCTTCTCCGAGCAGATCGCGGCGAAGCTGTCGAAGCAGAACCTTAACCTGCTGATGAATCACACGCTCGACCATCTGGAACAGATGAAGCCCCAGCTGGTCGTGCCCACCCAGCCGATCACACCGCCGGTTCTGCCCCCGCACCTGTCCAAGCAGCAGCTCGACGCGCTCACCACGCATGAGCCGCTGGTGATGACTCAGGCGGGAGCCGGCACCGGCAAGTCGACCGTGATCCTTGAGCGCATCAAGTACCTCGAGGCCTGCGGGGTGCTGGCTAGCGACATCACCGTGCTGTCGTTCACCAACGCCGCGGCCGACAACATCACGGAGAAGAACCCGAAAGTCGGCTCGATGACGATCGCGAAGATGATCATCGACATCTACTCACTGAACCACCCGACTCACAAGGTTTCGGCGATCGACACGATCATCAACTCGATCGACATCTTCTACCCGAACAGCCAGTTCGCCGCGCAATTCCGCTCGCGGCTGCTGGAGGTCGACCAGAACAAGACCGGTGCGTTCACCGCGCTCAACACCTTCGTCGAGAACCACTTCGATGAGGTGGTCGCCCTGCTCGACCGCATCGAGCAGACGTCGCTAGAGCTGCAGATCATCATTTGCTACCAGAAGATCGACGACATGGCCGAGCCGGCCCACGTGCAGTCGAAGTACCTCATCATCGACGAGGTGCAGGACAACTCGGTCTTCGAGTTCATCTACGTGCTGAAGTACATCACCAAGCACGCCCAGAGCCTGTTCATCGTCGGCGATGCTTCTCAGACGCTGTATGAGTTCCGCTCGGCCAACCCGCGCGCGCTCAACACGCTGGAGGGCTCGGGAGTCTTCGCGACCTTCAAGCTCACGACGAACTACCGGAGCAACCAGGAGATCCTGGATTTCGCCAACGTTGTGCTCGGCGAGCTGGAAACCAACCAGTTCGCCAACATCCAGCTGCAGGCGAACTCGCTCGCGGTCCCCACGGCCGACTCCTTCCAGGAGAAGGTCACGCTGGCCTACCGCGAGGTAGCGAGACTCACCGGATTCGTCACCCAGGACCTGCAATCGATCGTGCGCAACACAGTGATCCCGGACTACGTCGAGAAGTGCCTCGACCGCGGAGAACAGGTGGCCTTCCTGGCCTACTCCCGCCGCGAGGTGGCGCTGATCCAGGCGGTCCTCGAGAAGACGTACCCCAACCGGCACGTGGCCTCGCTCGTCAGCCAGCGGGTCTACGCGACGGACATCTTCTCGAAGTACATCAAGTTCTTCTGGAACGACGTCCTGCAGGTACAACCGGGCAACGCCTCGTTCGTAGTCTCCCAGGGGATCAAGGACAACATGGGCAAGCTGACGAAGAATGCCAGCAACCCCAACGTCGAGAAGGCGATCCTGCGCACCATCTCCGAATGGTGGGTCGAGAACAGCGCCACCATCAACGGCTGGGTCACCCTGTGCAACCAGGGCAGCCTGTCGCACAAGGCGTTCTTCGACGGGCTCCGCGACAACCTCCTGTCCTTCGAGATCACGCGCAACCAGCAAAAGCTGAACGTGAACAAGCAGAAAAACCAGGAGCGCAAGCGGAAGAACCTCGAGTCCAAGGTCGACCTCGTCGTCTCGACAATCCACGGTGCCAAGGGCCTCGAGTTCGACAACGTCGTCGTCCTCTACAAGGAGGACACCAGCATGAGCCAGGACGCCAAGCGGATGTTCTACGTCGCCTTCACCAGGGCGATGAACAGCCAGTACGTCCTGTCCTACGGAACGACGAAGAACCCGCCGATCCAGAGCAGCTACGAGCAGATCGTCAACGCTCTCACCGAGCGCGACAAGAAGAATGCGCTGCGCGCTCAGGGCATCGACCCGGACTTCCTGGTCGATGACGACGCCGACGCCGGTTCCGCCGGCGACCTCGACGAGGTCGCCCAGGCCGTCTGATCGGCTGATCCCCGCAGCGCAGGCGCGGGCTCCCCGTTACCAGAGGGCCGTGCACCCGCGCCTGCGTCATTTCCCCATCCGCAAACAGCCAGCGCAGCCCCAAAGGAGCACCACCATGACCGCCATCGGCACGCGGGCCGACTCCGACGAGCTCGCCCCGAACCTCAACGCGACCTACGACCTGATCATCTGTCACGGCGATCGAGTCGTCTTCCACGACCACTACCAAAACCCCGAGCGCCGGCTGCACATGTGCGTCAGGCTCCTCACCGACTCCGACGTCTTCAGCCGAGCCGTCGATTCCTCGCGCGCGATGGAAATCCGAAACCTGCACCAGGCCCACGCGGCCCAGTGGAGCACCGAGCCCGACTCCGTCGTCGACGCGATCGCCAAGCTCTGCCGACGTTGGGGCGTGCAGATCTACGTGAGCACCACCGTGAAGCGGAGTGCCGTTCCCGCCGCACTGTTCTCGGTCATCACCGAGTACGGCCCCGGCCAGACCGTCGCCAAACACTTCCCGACCAACGAGGCCCGGCGGGCCAGCCTGACCGAGCGCGCCGAGCAGTTCTTCACCGAGCCCGGCTGCATCCCACACTCATACCTTCCTGCGAAAGCGAGCGCCCATGCCTGCCTCCACCATCGTCGTCTCCGGCGGCCTGATCCGCCTCTACGACGACTCCGTGCAGACCTTCGACCGGCTCCCGGTGGCGACCTACGCCATCGACTTCTCCCAGATGACCGGCTACAGCCTCCACCAGGTCGAGCCGCTCGCCCCCGGCGAAGAGACCGTCTACGGCGACCACGATGAGCGCGTCAAGCGCATCGTGCGCGGCTACCAGGCCATGGACAGATCCCTGGGCGTGATCCTCTCCGGCGACAAGGGCATGGGTAAGTCGCTCATGATCCGGATGCTCGCCGAGCAGGCCCGCGACCAGCTGAGGCTGCCCACCGTCCTCGTGCAGCACTCGACCCCGGGGCTCGCGTCCTTCCTGGACGAACTGGGCGAGACCGTCGTCGTCTTCGACGAATTCGAGAAGGTCTTCTCGGCCACCGACGACAACGAACCGCAGAACCAGTTCCTCAGCCTGTTCGACGGCCTGAGCACCACCAAGCGCCTCTACGTGCTCTCAGTCAACGAGCTGCACCGGGTCAACGACTACATGCTCAACCGCCCGGGCCGCTTCCATTACCACATGCGGTTCGCCTACCCCGACGCCGAGACGGTCGCCCAGTACCTGCGCGACCAGGTACCCGGCGCGGCGCAGGAGGAGATCGCCCAGGTCGTCGACTTCTCTCGCAAGTACGACATCAACTTCGACCACCTGCGCGCGATCGCCTTCGAGCTGCGCCTGGGGGAGAGCTTCGCCGAGGTGATCGCCGACCTCAACATCAAGCGCACCAGCCGCTGCGGAGAGGACATCGTCCGTGCCCACATCACCTGGGCCGACGGCGACACCGAGGCGATCGCCGGACACATCGACCTCTTCGACCAGGACGCGCTGCAGCTGATCAGTGACTGGGACCGGGACATCAACGTGCGCTTCCGCATGCGCGACGCCCGTCCGTCCAAGGACGGCTACGTCCTGCCCGTCGGCTCCTTCGAGCTCGTCGACACCCGTGACGAGGAGCAGAAGGCCGAAGAGGAGCGCTCGCTCGAGGCCGTCTCGATCGTGCTGCGCCGTCCGCAGAAGCACTCGATCGACTTCTAAGGCCCTGCCCGCGGCGGGTCCTTCATCCGACCGGACCGGCAGCTAGCGCGGCTACCGGCCCGGTCCACGCGCACCAGTAGACCCGAAAGAGCCTCACCATGACCACGACTGCACGCACCAAGCCCGAAAACCCCTACGCCCGGGCCTACGCCGACTTCCAGAAGAACACCGAGGACCATCAGCTCGTCGTCCTGCAAGACGCCGGCATCTACCGCCACCTGCGGATCCAGGCCCCCGGCACCCGCATGTGGTCCTGGGACGTCAGCACCTGGCCCGGGCACCTGGCCACCTCCGGCTTCATCTTCTCCCACATCGAAGACATGCTGGACTTCTTCACCGCCCCGACTTCCAGCCAGGCCTACTACACCGACGGCGCTCCCTGCATCGACATGCACTACTGGGCCGAGAAGCTGGTCGGCACCGACAACCACCAGCGCGTGCGCGTCTACAGCCACCGGGTGTTCCTCCAGAACGTCAAGAACAGCCTTGAAGAAGACGAAAACTTCGGCCTGGAAGCCCAGGAGGAGCACGAGAAGCTCGTCGCAGTGACCAAGCGCGTCTGTGCGCGCCACGACTTCGATTTCGACTACTACCTCAAAATCCAGAACGACGAAACCCGTCTTCCCCGCCTCGAGATCGATGACGACGACCTGGACGAGTGGGAGTACTTCGGCCAGGAGATCCCCGAGCTGTCGCCGGCCGAGCGCCGCAAGGAGATCCTCGACGAGGCCCAGGAGGTCGAGGAGCACTACGAGGCCGCTCAGGAATGGCTGCGCGAGCACGAGGAAACCTTCGGCTCCGCCTGGGAATGGGACCTCAACGAGTTCGACACCCGCTTCGTCTTCGCCTGTTACGCCCTCGAGCTGACCACCCGGCGATGGCGCGAATACCTGGCGCAGAAGCCCGTGCCCGCTCCGGCTAGCCACATACCAGACACGCTCCAGCATCGGATCGACGAAGTGATCGGGCACGAGAACTACGCGTCCTACGTGCTCGACGGACAAACCGCTGAGCCAAACGGCGAGGGTTACCACGACGTCGTGACCATCGAGGACCTTCCGGTGGGCGATCGCCGCGTCACGGCGTTCACCCTCGGCCCCGACGGCGAGATCGAGCACTCCGTGATCCCATCGAGCAGGTCGTCCATGGCCTGAGTGAGTCCGGGCTCGTGCCGGGTCTGGACATCTCCGTGCTCGCCAACGAAACAGGCGAGCCCTACGCGATGGTCGAAATCGTCGACGACGCACGGGGGATCTATCTGTCCAGCGGCACCGAGATCTGCAGTCCCAGCCGATGACCGCTCGGCCGTCGGCTGGGACGGCGTTCTCGCCATTGCTCGTCAGCTCATCACCTTGAGCAACGACCTGCACTGATCGCCGGCCCCATAGCCCCGCGCACCTGATCGCAGCACGCGGGGCCCGCGGCGACGCGCAGGCGCAGCACACCTTCGTCGTCTGACACAGCCATCACGGCCGGGGATCGCCCTCATCGGCGGTCCCCGGTCCGGTGCTGCCCTCAAGGAGCACGACCCATGAACAACATCCTCGTCCTGTCCTGCCTGGGAGTCGCCGCCCTCGGATCGCTGCTACTCGTGGCGGGTCTCGTCCGCCGACGCTGGCGCGATCCGCGGCGGCTGTTCACCTGGGAGCAGAAGAAGACCCTCCTCGCCCGCGCGGGCCACCGCTGCGAACACAAGCCCCTGCTGTGGTCGCGCTGCAAGGCGACCAGCGAGTTGGAGGCCGACCACGTCGTGCCCTGGAGCAGGGGAGGGCCGACCCAGCTGTGGAACGGCTCTGTCCTCTGCCGGAGGCACAACCGGCGCAAGTCCAACCGTATCCCCACGGCCTTTTACCGCTGGCGGCTCGCCCAGCGCCGTTAGAAGCACACACTCCGCACCGCCTGACGAAAGAAGTGACGCCCATGATCGCCGAAATCACCGACGTCCAGCACTTCAACGAACTAAAAGACCGACTTATCGCCACAACCGGCTCACCTGGGTTGACTTCCTTCTACGACGGCAAGGTCCACATGACGCTGGGGAGTGGGAGCGGCTTATCGGCTCCATCACTAATGCACAAACCGAGCTACGGTCCCGCGAGCTCCATCACCTCGAGGAAGAGCAGATCTCCGCGAACACGCAGGCCGCTCTCGACGAGGTCCGCCAGCTCGCTGACCAGGACCGGAAGTGCCCGTCCTGTACCGGCTATGAGTCGATCCGCGCCGTCCTCGACCGCACGGACCCGCCCCGCGCCGTCACCCATGACCGGATCAGCCAGGCACTGAACCGGGCCGCCGACGAGGTACTCGATGTCGCCCGGGACGACGGCGACGAACTGCTGCGCGATGCCATCAACCTCGTGGTCAACGCCGGTCTGCACTTCGTTGAGCACCCTAACGCCTCACTCCAGGACGCGGTCGAGGCCAACTACGACGAGGACTTCGCCGACGAGCTCCTGGAGACCCTGCGTTGACGGCTCCGCGCTTTATCACCTGCCCGCACTGCAGCGAGCAGCGCGACATCTCTAACCGATACACCTCGCCGGCCAACGCCGAGCGCGACCACATCTGGTGGGCTGAGTAATACCTGCCCGGCAAGTGTGTCGCCGACACGACCCCCACTGCCTGATCCCTCCCCTCTCACCCCGAACCCACACAAGGAGACACCCGCCATGGGCGCAGGCATGCTCACCGCCACCATCGCCGCACCTGCCGACCGCGCCGAGCCCCTGGACTTTGACCGCGGTCGCCGAATGATCGACGAGATCGCAGACGTCGCCCTGTTCGAATTCGGCGACCCCGAGTCGCAGCTCGAGCAGCTCGTCGACGACTTCGACCCTGACGTCCATCTGGACGACGACGGCCTGCCGTCCCTCGACCTGACCAAGCAGGTCGGGCAGGAAATCGTCGACGCTCTCGAGGAAGCCCTGGACTCCCGTGAGACCAGCTTCATCACCGTCGCCGGCTACAAGGTGTACATCTCCGGTGGCCCCTCCTCGGGGGACACCCCGACGGACGCCGCCGATGCGATCTGGAACGCGTACTACCTGCCCGACGCAGTGCTCCGGGCTATGGGCTTCATCCCGGACTACACCAGGCCGCTGTCCCGGACGAACGGAAACCCCGGCCACGTGACCGACACCGACGTCGTCAACGCCATCGCCCTGGGTCTGGGGACCAAGTCCAAAAGGTCCGGCGCGGATGAGCTCGAGTGGATCGCCGACACGATCGGCGCTGTGCGCCCGCACCCCGGCGACCGCGATCCCCGCGAGTACCACGAGGAGTTCACCGAGCAGCACGGCTTCGACCCGGCCGACGCAACCTTCCTTAACGGCTACGTCAGCGAGGAAGTGCACGAGGAGGGCACCAAAGACGACGAGTAGCCACGAGGAGCACCCGAATGCCCACTACGAAGAAACCCTCGAGGCCAACACCGACTCGGGTCGGCGGCGGGTCACGCAGGTGTTCCAGGACTTCTGCGAGCTCTCCGCCCTCGCGATCCGCAACGCCGGCGACCATGACGGATCTGACGCGCGCGAGGCCCGCTACCTGGCTATCGCCGCGACCTACACGCCAGAGGAGATGCGCCGGTTTGCCGAAGCCCTGGCACAGATCGTGCTGACGCTCAATGGGCGGCGTTCGGACGCCCTGGGACACCTGTATATGAGCCTCGGACTCGGCAACGAGCGCCTCGGCCAGTTCTTCACGCCGTACGAGATCAGCCTGCTCGCCGCGAAAATCACTGTGAACGACGTGACCAATCACCGCGAGGACATGAGTTCATCACCCTCAACGAGTCCACCTGCGGATCCGGCGGAAAGGGCATCGCCACCGCGGAGACCTTCTGCGAGGCCGGTTTCAACTACCAGACGGCTATGCACGTCACCGCGCAAGATCTCGACATCACAGCCGTGCACATGACCTACATCCAGCTGTCGCTCCCGCACGTACCCGCGTTGGTGGTGCAACGGCAACACCCTCACCCTCGAACAGCTCGACGTCTGGCCCACCCCCGCCCATGTGATCGGCCGATGGGACGCACGACTCCGCTCGGCGACCGTCTGCCGAACCACATCCCAATCGACCGACCAGATCGACGAAATCGAGAACGAATGACTATGTCCCAGAACACGACCTTCGCCCCGACGACGTCGTCAAGCGCAAGATTTTCGATGCCCGCATCAGGCATGCTTACGACGTCCACCTGACGCTCGACGACCGCGACCGCGTGGTCGCCTTGTAGCAGTCACTCGGCATCACCTGCCTGCAGGTCGACGTCGGCGACCTCTAACCCGGTCCCTCCCTGAGGCCCGCGCCTTGCCCCGCTCGCCGGGACGGGCGCGGGTCTCTTCTTCTTGTCCGCACCTGTTCTCCCCGGCTCTGGTCAACCGATGCGATGACTACTCGACACCTTGTCGTGACTCATCAAAAGCTGTCGTATACGAGGCGATGACAGGCCATTTATCCATGAATAGACTGGACCTATGACTGACAACCACGAAACACCTCTGAATGTCGACCTTCCGAAGTTCTCCGTCAACGTCGTCCCGACTAACCAGATCAAGCGCGACGACCTTGAGACTCTGCTGGTGCTCTTCCGCCGCGGCGCGGTCGAACCGCTGGTCTTCGGCGACGACAACAAGCCCGAGGCCGCGATCATCCCCTTCGCCGCGTTCGTGCGCCTGATGAGGCACGACCACGCGACCCACGTCCGTGACGAGGCCGCCTTCCGGGGCGAGCTCAGCCGACGGGTCCGGGAATCCGACGCGGCCCGCGAACGCGGCGAGGAGCCGGGCCTGACCATCGAATCCGACGAGGATTTCTACGGCTGGGCCGAAACCCTCGGCGACGTCGGCAAGGCCTGGGCGGACCAGCGCCGGGCACGAGACGAGGGGCATCGCCGTGAAGAGTGAGCGAGCCGCGCACTTCTATCTGCCGCCGGAAGCCAAGCAGGACATCGAGCGTCTCCACGCCCTGGCCCAGCGCACGCCGAAGGGCAGCGAGTCCCGCCATCTCGCAGTGGTCGCCATGAATACCATTCTGGAGATCAAGAACGGCACACGGAGCACGCACCCCCTCGAGTACCTGCCGAGCTATCCCGATCTGTCTGACTGCGAAACCACATACGTCGGCGCGGACCCGAATAAGAAGCCATCACACCGAGTCGTCTGGCGGGAAACACCTCCGGAGACGCCCGGCGATGCGCCGTTGCGCGAGGTCATCGCCATTGGAGAGCGAAAGAACGGTGCCGTCTACCACATCGCCGGGCAGCGCCTAGGTCGTCCGACGGGCGTGACGCTCGCCGAGCTGCGGGTCCAACCCGAGCCGATGGTCGACCCCTCGCGATCGCGACAGCGCTCGAGCGACTTCAGCGCTTCGCCTGAATCGGACCTCGAGTACGACTGACCTGTCATTCGCAATTCTGCTCATCATCGAGTTCTTCTCGTAGAATGGGATGACTGATGATTCGACAAGGTGGGATGAGGCGATGCGCGAATACAAGACATAGATGCTGGAGTCCGAGGCGCAGGCGCTGTCCGGCCAGCAGGACGACCAGAGCCTGGACCAGCCGATCGAGACCGAGAAGCGCCGTCATGGCCTGACTCTTCGGGTATCGCTGATCGTGCGCCGTCTGCTGGGACTGGCGATCGCGCTGGGCACCGCCTACGGAATCTTCCACGTGATCTTCTGGACCGACGTCCTTGCCCCGGTGCTTGCCTACGCCGAACCCGTCAAATACGGCATCGACTGGGTCCTAGAGGACCCGAGACGGGCGTCTTCGAAAACCGGAAATAGAGGAGGTCCGTCATGTTCAAGAGCACTCGCGCCACCATCGGAATCTGCCTCCTCGGCGAGGCCTCTGTCGCGACGGTTACCGGCTGGGCCACCGGCTTCTTCGCGCAGGTCGTGAGCTTCTTCAACGGCCTGTGGAACAGCTTCATCGCCTGGCTCAACTCGCCGTTCGGCTGGGACCACCTCCTTGCCGGAGCCGGCGTGCTCATCGCTCCGATCATCCTGCTGGTGGTCATCCTCGCCCTCGCCGACAACTAACCCAGATACAGAGAACCCCGGTGATGCATCCGCATCACCGGGGTTCTCTTTTTTGCCCCACTCACCCTTGTCGTCTACGACACCGCCTCCAGCTCCAAGTCCAGACCGACGGTGTCCTCGATCATCCCGCAGCTCTCGGGTCGGGTCGAATCCGTGCTCTCATCGACTTCGAGCCGGCGGTTGATGCTCCGTGACGCTGAGAACTTCAGAACCGAGTAGTCGTCCACATCCTGCTTGCCGAAGCGCACCTTGTGTCCCTTGTGGGCCTGGCGGTAGAAACGGCCGAATCCGGTGAGCACCACCGTCTCGCCGCCGCTCACTGCATCCGTGAGCTCGCCGAGCAACGCCTCGTACACCTCGCTCACGACCCTAATCGAGAGGTCGCTGCGCACAGCGACTCGAGAGATGAATTCGCGTTTACTGATGCGCGGATGCCTCGTCGTTGCCATGCTCACACCTTGCCCTAACGTGCTCGTGCCGCACTTCTTGCTTGAAAAATCAGTCTATCTGAATCCAGCTCCTATAGAAAAGACTTGATTGGTATATCAGCATCCAGTCGATTACAACTCAAAGTCCGGCTCAATCTCCACCCGTTCATCCTTGGGCTCGTAGTCAACCGTCTCGATGATCGACCGCGTCTTCGGGTCCCGATGCTTGTTCACGATCTTTCCGTGGGACTCCTCAAACCGCTGCTGCGCAGCCACACGGTGGGCCGCATCGAGCTTCGCGTGAATGTTCTTGTCACCGAACTCCAGCATCGAGCTCACCGACGACTTCGCGCCCTGCTTGATCGCGTTGACGTTCGGCTTGTTCTGCGCCCGCTGCTGCTCCCAGCGGCTGCGGTCCTCTGGCGTGATGTAGCCGAACATCCGCGCGAAGCGCGATCCGTACCGTGTTTGCTGTTCCTCGGCGTGCTGATCGTTGCTCATGGTCGTCCTTCCTCTCCCTCGCTGGTCTGGTCCGCTGTCCTACGCCGGCTGGTAATCACCGACGTCTGTCTGCCTGGCTGACCAGCCCCAGTCGAAGTTGGCCCTCTGCTGAGCCGGCTGCTCCGGGCCCGCCTGGTAAACCGTGGGCCTCGTCTGCTGCTCCCGGATGAACCGGGCCGGGTCGTCGACGGCAGCCTGCAGCGTCGCCTGCCAGTCCTCGCCGAAGTTCAACCTCAGGGACTCCTCGACGCCCGGGTGCCGCTTGCCGACCTCCTCCATCGCGTCGGTGAAGGCATTGGAGTAGATCCGCTGATGCTCCTCAGAGGAAAGGCCGTCGATGTCCATGCTCGCGAGCATGCTCTCCGACTGATCAAGCCGCTGCTGGAGGACCGGCGGCAGCCCGCGGGTGTCCAACCCCTGCTTCTTCGCGGCGAAGCCGACGAGGTAGCCCATGATGCTGCCCGCATAGGCGCCTTGGTCGTCGCGCTGCAGCCCGTCGAGCATCGGCCTGGCCATCGTCTCCGACAGCTGGACCTGGTGAGCGGCGGCGTCCATCGGCCGGCGCAGCGTGAACAGGCCGTCGTCGGGGATCCGACGACCGAGCTGGTCGTCGAACTCCCCGCTCCATACCTCGCGCACCCGGTCGGTGCCTGCCATTCGCTCCTCGTGCGGAGGGGCCTTGACAATACGGCCGTGTGCCATGCCGTTGAACATCAAGCGCATCTCAGGCTCGGATTCCATCCGCTCGCCGATGATCATCCGCGCCCGCTTGATGACTTCCTGCCGGTCCAGACCGTCCTCGGCCATCTGGCCGCGCAGCCGCTTGCGCATCGCCCGGTAGCTGGCGTAGATCTCGTTGCTGTCGTTCTCCGGGTCGCGCATTTTCCAGAAGGCGTTCTCCATGAGCGCGACCTCGGTCATCGCCGCCGACTCCGGGGTGAACATCTCGCGGTTGCCGCGCTCCCGGCGCTCCATCGCCGCCATCCGGCGCTGCCACTTCTTCGACAGGAACGCGTTGCGGTCGGTCTTCTTACTCTCCCGGCCCGCCATGAACTTTTCGTCCTCGGCAAGCGCCGGGTTCCGCTCCAGCTTCGCCGCGGTGCTCGCGGCGACGAGATCGTTGTGCTCTCCAGCCTTCCGCTCGGCGAACGACCGCATCGACTTGGTCCGAGCGTCGATGCGCTCCTGGATCTTGTCTTTGAGCGGCTGCAGGTAGCTGTCCATCTCCTTCTTGAAGTCGGGGGAGAGCATCCGCATCGCGACCATCATGCCGACGGCCTGAATGATCGAGTTGGGGTTCACCCCCCTCGTGAGCGGCTTGAGGCAGCCCTGCATCATCATCTGCATGTAGACGTGGTGCATGGCGTTGAACTTCTGCTCGCGCTCCCCGTCGTTGAAGCCGGGCACGAGCAGCTTGGAGTCGCGCAATGACTCCATGTACTTCTCGCCCGCCAGCTTGGTTTCCGCCCGCAGCTTGAGCAGTTGTTCGCGCTCGTCCAGGTCGTCGCCGTCGGTGGCAGCGCGCTCCTCGTTGGTCCTGCGCCGGCGGTCCCGGTCGGCCATCCGCGCCTTGGTCTTCGCGCCGAAGAACTCGCGGGCGCGGTCCCTCAGGCGCTCCCGCTGCGCGCCCGAGGAGTCCTCCGGTCCCGTCTCGTCGACAATCTCGGCGTCGACGATGTCCTCTTCGCTGCCAGGCCGCCATCCGGCGTAGATGTTCTGCCGCTGGTCCTCCGCCTGCGGCTGCTCGTCGCGAGGACCGCGGGTGGTGCCACTGGTGATTGGGACAGGCAGTGCCCTCGTCGCCCGCCCGCGACCCTCGGATCCAGTTCCCAGTTCCTTGTTCTGTGCCATGTCAGGACCCCATCTCGTAATCGTCGTTGATCCGCTGCTGCTCGTCGGACTCGAAGCTCGGCGTGTAGACCGGCCGCCGCGCGCCCACACCGACCGCGTGGGCCGAGCGCCGATTCGCACCCCGTGCACGGGCCGCGTCCGAGGTTTCGACGATCACGTCGCGCTTGACCACCGAGGCGTCCACCGCGATCTCCGTCGCCAGGGCATCCAGGTCGTGCTGGCCCAGAACGTCGAGCGCACGAGCCGAATCGGTCCTGGCCTTACGAGTCCCGACCGAGGCGAACTGTTCGTTCTTCTCGCCGTCGTAGACGCTCTCGCGGTTCTTGGCCGCCTGGACGAGGGTGTCGAAGTCGCCGCCGTAGGCCATCCGGTCCATCACGGTGCCCGCCAGCGACGGGTCCTCCTCGAGGTTGCGAATGAGCCCGGTCTTCGGGTCCTCCAGGGCGCGCGCCACGCGGGAGACGTAGTCCGGGTTGACCGTGACGCCGAAGCCCTCCTTGGACTCGTAGAACTCGACGAACTGGGCCTCCCACTCCTCTGCCGTGGCCTGGACCGGCTCGCCGTCGACGAACTCGGGCCGCCACTGGTTCGGACCGACGTGCTCGAGCCTGCGCCCGCGCCACAGGTCGCGCCCGGGGCCCTGGAGCATCTCGTACTTGTGCCGCGCCTCGGCCGCGTCGTGCTTGGCCTGCAGGATCGACTGCGTGACCGGGTAAGTCACCTCGAGCACCGCCTTGAGGTCCTCGCCGCGCAGGGCACGCACCGCGCGCTGGCTGAACGAGCCACCCAAGCCGGTGCCGTGGGCCTTGATCGCCGTGGCGAACATCGAGGCCTCCTGGTCCTCGTGGCTGATGCCCGGCGTGCCCGCCTCGTCACCAAGATTCCGCGCATAGTCGGCCAGCTTCTTCTCGCTGCCCTTGGCCCCGGTCTCCACGCAGACCTCGCGCACGCTGTCCAAGTGCGCCTGCCGGCCACCGAACGTCAGCGCCGCGCCGAACTCGCCGCGCTGGGCGCTCCGATAGAAGTCGGACAGCTGCGCCGTCACGTCGTCCTGACGCGCGCGGGTCGACTCCGCGTCCTCGGAGCCCGCCCCCCAGGTGATGAGGTTCGCCTCGCCACTCAGGCTGTCCAGCTCCTGGCGCAGCTCGGGGCTCTTCGACAGAGCCACCTGTGTGTCGAGGGAGACCTGCATCGCGAACGGGTGCGTGCCCCGCTCGCTCGCGACGCCCGTGTCCAGCAGGTTGGCCGGCACCGAGAGCTTCTCCATGGCCTCGGTCTTCGCGGCCTCGCTGTGCAGCTTCACCACGGCAACCGCGTCGCCGTCGAAGTCACCGTCGAAGCACTGGTCCATCACCGGATTGATCGCGGCTCCGGTGAGCCGGTCGTCGATCGCGACCCGCATGAAGCGCACGCCCGCGTCGCGGAGGACCGGGTCGCGCCACACCAGCGCGTGGTCGCCTTCAGCCAGCCCCAGCTGCTCGGCCCTGACCGAGCTCAGCGCGACCTGGTCGACATCCAGTCGCGGGTCCGCGGTCCACACCATCGTCGCCGAGTCGGACAGCCGCGAGGACATCAACCCGGTCTTGAAGATATTGTTCTTTCCGGTGAGCACCCGATTCTGCACGTCGGTCGTGATCGCCTCGAAAGACCGCTGGGCCCGCGAGACCGACTCGCTCATACTCCGACGCACCTCGGCACGCTTCTCCGACGACAGACCCTGGCCCTCGTCCAGCTGCTCGGCCATATACCGGTAGCGACAGGCCTCGACGAAGACATCTTGGTAGCAGCGCGTGTAGTCGTGCGTGACCGAGGTCCCGCCGTCGAACTCCTGGCCGCTGCGCAGGTGCGAAGAAAGCACAGGCAGCTTCCACGAGGCCGCGCTCACCGTCTCGGTTTGCTCGCCCGTCGGGTACGTCAGCGGGAACGGGATCTCCATGTCACCGCCACGGTCACCGATGAGGTCGCCGAAGGACTTGCGCATCGCCGTGGTGTTCAGCCCCGGGAGCTGGCCCTCCTTTCGCGGCTGCGTGCGCAGCAGCTCGGGCATCGCGATGAGTCGGCGCTCGGGCCGTTCGTCGGCGCTGTCGGCCTGGCCGACCACCCGAAGAGTGCCGTCGACCTCCATGTCCATGCCCGTCACCAGCAGGTACTCGCGCAGGTTCGACTCGGCTCCAGAGTTGTGGCCGTAAAACTCCCGCATGATCGCCGGGCAGTCCTGGGACTGCAGCGCCCAGGCCAGCTGCGAGGACGCCCTGCGGCCTTTGCCGGCGCGCACCTGCTCGTCGTCGTAGACCTTCGTCTTCTCATCAACGGCCATGTGGGTGATCACAAAGCGCATCTGCCCCACAGCGCCTGACTGCGCCGACCCATCGGGGGATCGCAGCGAACCGGTCCGGCCGGACATCAGCTCGCGCGCCGAGCCCGCGTTGCGCCGCGAGATCAACGAGAACGGACTCATCACCACGTCCATCTCGGGATTGGCCTTGAACCAGGCGACTTCCTGCTCGATACCCTGCGCGCGAGCCTCGTCCGATCCCATGTCCCGGTCGACGACCAGGGAGATGACGCCCTTGTTGCCGTGCAGATCGGAGATCTTGTCGCCGACGAGGAGGTCGCGCAGCTGGCCGGCGGCCCCGCGGATCCGGTGGCCCTGGGCGAACTCCGAGCTGACCACGATCGGGTCGTCAGCCGTCCAGCCTCCAAACGTCATCAACGCCGTGCCCGTGGGTCGGGTCACCTCGGAGGACTGCATGATCGTCGAGGCTGTCATCTGCTGACGGTCGAACGGGTCGTAGCGCAGCGTCTGCAGCTCAGGGCGGTTCATCAACGGCGCACGGGATCCCGTCACGGTCGCCGGGTCACCCGGTTCGATGGTCCCGTCCGGGCGCACCGAAGCATCCTCGGCGAGGTACCGCACGATGCCCTGGTTAGTCGCACCACCAGTCATCACGGGATCGAAGTAACCGCCGGGTACCTCCACCCGGTCCGTGCCCACCCCCGTGAGCACGGCCATGTTCCGCCCACCGGTCAACCGCCAGGCGTCGAAGCGGTTGTCGTCGGCCGGATCGGTGCGGTCGCGCTCGGACCGGTACTCGGCGTAGATCGTCGAGCCCTGCTTGATCTCGTTGGAGTAGCGCACGCGCTTGGCCTCGGTCCGCAGGATCGACGCCGTCCACTCGTCCAGCTCGGCGCGAATCTCCCCGGTGGACTCGTCGAGCTCGTACGACGTGGCCTGCTCGATGAAGTCGACCGGGTGCTTGGTGCCGTAAAGCTGCGAGTACACCGCGTTGAGCGAGGTCGGCTCGCCGGTCTGGCTGCGCCCGGAAACGAGGTCACCGGCGATCTGATACTGGATCCGCTCGTGCATGAGCTGCTCGTAACCGCGCAGGATCGTGCGCTTCTCGACCGAGGTCGGGGCCTCACCCGGCGTCGGCGCCGCGATCCGGGCTTCGTAGCCCGGGACGATGAGTGCGTTCTCGCCGCTGGCGAACCGGGTGACGATCTCGCCGTGCGCGCCGATGTCGAAAACCTGGCCGATCTCGCCGGAAACGAGCGTGGTCTTCCCGTCGCGGCGCAGCTTCTCGCCACTCCAGCGGATGACGCCCTGCTCGTCAACGAGGATCTCGCTCGGCGTCGTCGCGTTGCGCTCCAGACTCTCGCGAACGGTGCCGCCGATACGGCGCATGAACTCCGACTCGTGCTCGGCGATCGGTAGGGCGCGGTCGGCGTCGAACCGCACGATCCGGTCCTTGAACCGGGTCGTCTGGAAGCTCGTGCCCATCATCTCGTCGGGAGAGACCCCGCAGCGGCGCAGCGCCGAGGCCAGATTGTCCAGGTTCGACCACTGACCAGTCGGGCTGGTCATGTACTTCGCAACCCGAGCCGGGTCGAAGCGCTGCTCGATCCACTCGCCGTCGACCTCGTGGACCTCGGCCTCCCAGGTCCCGACCAACTCAAAGGGCACGTCCTCGGCATGTGCACGGACCTTGTCCGCCGCGAATCCGCCGTAGACCAGATTGCCCATAGCCACCTCGCCCGCCTGCAACTCACCAATCTCCTCCAGGCGCTCCTGGTACATCTCCTCAGTCGCGCCCGGGCGCAGCAAGTCGCTGCGCGCCCCGATGAGCACGTCCCAGTACGAGCGCTGAATCGCCGAGATCTCCGTGTCGGAGGAGTACTCCGGCGGCTCCAGCTCGTCGGGCGCGCCGCCAGTGCGCTCCAGCTCAGCCTCGGCGTGTGCGATGAGCTCTTCCACGCCGAGAGCCCCGCGCAGGTTCTCCCGCGCGCTCTCCACGGCCTCACGGGCGTAGGCCTCGGCCGGCTCGGCGTCGACGAAGAAGGTCGGCAACGAACGGTTCTTCGCGTCGCGGCGCAGCATGATCTTCGACCCAGGACGCGGGGCGCTCTCGCCGGGGACCACGTAGTCGGCCACGACGAACATCGACTCGCGGTCGACGTGGTAGCTGTCGGGCACGTCCACGATGGAGCGGCCGCGGCCGCGCTCGGGGTGGCTCGTGCCGACTTCGCCGACCGCCGCGCCCGGGAAGTCCTCGCGCTCGACGCGCTGGCCCAGGGCGAACCGCAGCAGCCGCACGGCTTCCGCCGGGCTAGGGGAGGGGACCGCCATGCCGCCGGGCACCCGATGGTTGGTGCTGTAGCGCAGGACCGTGCCGTTGTCATAGATGCGCGCCCCGGCGTACTCCTCCTGACGCGTGTCGGTGAGACGGATCTCCATGCCGGTCCCGGCGATCTTGGCCTTGATCTGGCCCGGATCGCGGTCGCGCAGCACCTCATAGCCCACGCCCTGCGACTTCAGCTCCTCGAGCAGCGCCGCCGAGCGCGCCACGGCGCGCTGGGACATGAAGCGGTTACGGTCGACGCGGCCGGTATGCGGGTCGCGCCCTCCGTCGATGACCCACTCGCGAACCTGGTCGTACTCCTGGCGGCTCATCTTGTCCATGAGCGCCGTGAGCCCTGCGGCATCGTCGTTGGTCATGGCGCGGCCCGCCTCGTAGGGCTTGCCCTCGTCATCGACGCGCCAGAGGACCATGTTCCCGTGCCGAGGGTCGGCCAGGTTCTCGACTTCGCCGCCGGCCACGCGCCCGATCGTCTCGTCGGGGAGGTAGACCAGCTCGGTCCCGGCCCGCTTCACGGTCGCGCGCTCGGACCAGTCCGGGTCGTAGGGGCTGATCGGCAGCCGCGCGGACCTCGGGTCGATCTGTGCGCCGACGCCGGTGGCACGGGTGAACTCCCGCTGCAGCGCCTGGTAGCGCTCGTTCCGCGGCGAATGGTCGCCGAACTGCGGTTCGTAGCCGGACACCTTCTCGGTAAGAGCACTGTCAAGCGCGGTGAGGCAGTCAGTGACGCCCAGCTGGGGGTCTGCGATCGCCATGCCCCGCTGCCCGAGGACCTCGTCAACCCTGGTGCGGACTGCCTTCGCCTGGGAGATTGGGATGACCTCTCCGGTCTGGTCCCTCGCCTGTTCGACTGCCTTGTAGTACACGTACTCGTAGAAGTACCTGCGCAGGCCATACGCCTTCTTCATCGCTTATCAGCCTCCTGTGGAGCCTCGGGGTTTCATAACTCTCTATAGATCATACCCCGATAAGTCGATAGGGAGTGATAAGCGATTCAGGATAGCGAGAGCAAAGGCAGTCTCACGCTAGTTGAGAGACAACCCCGGCGCCTGTCAGTCCGCCGCGCTACTTCGAGTTCATCTCGATGGCCATCGCGCGGTCGAAGCTGCCGTCGGCGATGACCTCCCAGCTCGGCAACGAAGCCAGGTACTGGTAGAAGGCCGCGTGGACCTTCACCGTCGCCAGCGACCGCAGATCCTCTTCGGTGACGTCTTCCTCGGCGAACACCCGCGAGCCCTCGTCAATGATCTTTCCGTTGATCCGGCGCGCCGCCTCGATGTACCGGTCGGACCGCACCTGGCTGATGTAGGTCTTCGACCCGTCCGCGCTGCGCAGCTCACCGTCCCCGCCGAGCGAGAAGTGTTCGTGGTCCTGCTCCAGCTCGACCTGCGCCGTCTTGTACGCCTCGCCGATCTCGATGTCCAGGCTCTTGATCTTCGCCGAGCCGTCCGGGTTGACCAGCATTTCCTTGCTGATGGTCCCCTCGGCGTAGACCTTGCGCTGCCGCTCGCTGTTGGCCGCCTCGCGCTCGGCGATCTCCGTGGCCACCATGACGTTATCGACGAACTCGTCCTCGTCGAACATCATCGTCGCCTCGTACTCCTCCGGGTCGACGACCACCGGCGCAGTCGGGTCATGCCCCTCGTTGACCGCAGTCATCATGGTGATGATCTCCATGACCTCGTCGGAGTAGACATCCGGATCCAGACGCTCGATGTCGACGTCCTTGTACTGGTAGGTCTCCTGGTAGAGCGTCTTGGCGTCCATAGCGCGGACTGCCTGGCGCATACGCTTGTTGAGCATCTTGACGAAGTCCGGCTGGTTCATCCGCACATCGAAGTCGATGGCCGAAGAAAGCGTCGGGATCGTCTGTAGCGAGTACTCGTGGCCCGGGTGGACGATCGTGTCCTGGAACAGCCGCCACGACATCGGCAAGATCGTCTGGTTGCGGTTCCAGATCGGAGCGTCACCAGCCCGAAAGACGATCGAGTTGCGCGGGGGGAGGAACGCCATGTCGTTGTAGGAGATCAGGGGCTGTTCCTTGGTGTTCATCGTGTAGGAGACGCGTCCCTCGGTCTTACCACCGACGACCTTGTCCAAGTCCTGGCTGATCTGCTTGGAGTCGATATAAGCCTTGTGCGTCTTGCCGCTCATCTTCTCCAGCGTCTCGATCATCGAGTCGTCGGTCGACTTGAGGAATACGATGTTGCTCGTGTTGCCCTGCACGATCTTGTCCACGCTCTCGCCATAGACGTCGCGCAGCTGCTGCAGCGTCTGCAGGATGAGGGTGAACTGCTGCTCCTGGCCCAGGCCGATAGAGAGCATCGTCTCGAAGCCAGAGATGCCATGGCCTTCCGACTGCAGGTTTCCGAGCTCGTCGAGCATGAACCGGGTCTTGTACAGCGGCTTCTGGTTCGACTTCGTCATGTACGACTTGTCGAAGTTCAGGTCGACCAACTGCTTGACCAGAATCAGGATGAGCTTCGCGTACTTCATCAGATGCGGGGGAGTCACCAAGAAAACAGCCTTCGGCGACTCCGAGTACCGCACCATCATCTGAGTAATCGCCCGCGTCTCACCCGAGACCTTCTCGGGGTTGCCACCGCCGGAGAAGTCCAGCCGGGTGTGCGGGTACATCGTGTCCTCGGGTTGGAACGACAGGATCTTCCCGTCCCGCGTGCCGCCCTTGCGCACCGGCCGCAGCTCACGCAGCACGCCATTCTTAATGATTTTCTTACCGGTGACCGGCTCGATGACGAAGTGCCGCCCGTTGAGCGAGACCTGGTAGTTCTTCTTGAAGTGGAAGTAAAACGTGCGCACCAGCATCTTCGACTGCGGGTTGACCAGCTCAAGCTTGATCCACGCCTCGTTGGCCGGAAACTTTCCCTTGAAGTAGTACCGCGCCCAGCCCTCGGTCGTGACGATGTCCGAGTGCTCGAACTCCTTGCCGAGGTCCTCGGTGAACATCGGGTCCCCGTACGCCGACCACACCGCCTGCAAGCCCTTGAGGTGGTCGCGCTTGAGGTAGTTCGGCGCGAAACGCACGCCGAATCGCCGTGGGAAGCTCAAGCCGCCCAGGTCCGTGTTCTGCGAAGGCTTACCGGAGGTCAGCGTCGAGATCGTCGGATCGGTGAAGAACGACATGGCCGTGATCGCAATGCCGTAGACCGAGGCGAGCATCTTTTCCGCGCCGGCCATCGCGCGCAGCGCATTGTTCGCGTTGCCTATGAGCGTGCGCATCGTGTTCGTCGGCAGTGCTTCCGTTGCGTTGAAGAACAGAGTGAGCATGTCCTGCTCAGCCTTGCCTTCCCACAGGAAGTCCTTCTCGGCGACCTTCTTCTGCTCCTCCTCCAGCAGCGCCTCGTCGTCCTCGAACTCCCCGGCCTTGATCCGCGTCTCCAGCTCCGCCGCCGGGTTCTTGATCTTCTTGCTCGTCAGCTGGACGAACAACTGGTAGCAGTTGTAGAGCGTGACCTTGCCCCACATGTCATCAAGCCGCTTCTCCAGCGTCTCCGGGTCCATGCACGTCAGCGCGGCCACCTCGCGCAGCTCGCGCTCCTCCTCGAGGTAGAAGTCGATGAGGCCATAGGCCGCGCGCTTGAAGGCGTTGTTCGCGGCATTAGGCCACACCGGGTCCTCGCCGCCGTCGAGAGGAAAGAACACATCGGCGATGTTCTCGACATAGAGCGCGCATTTGGTCGAGTCACCCTCGCGAGCGGCCTCAGCGGCCATCCCCAATGGATTGTAAATGTCCGTTTTCATTGCGTTGATGAGGTTGAACTGCACCGGCTCGAACCCGCGGGTGACCAGCGGGATGTAGTTCTTCACCAGCAGCTCGCCCTTGGGATCGTTGATGACCATGTTCGAGGGCTTTTTCTCGCGGCTCCACATGTCGAGCATCGGCTCGATGTAGGTCTGGCCCTTGCCGGCGCGGGTGATCGCCAGAACCATGGTGTTCACTGGCGCTGTGTCCACAATGTACGCCCCGGCCGGACGCTGGACCTCGTACTCCGGGAACTCCCAGTCGTCGTTGATGAGCTCGGCTACCGTCTTGTACTGACCGAGCTTGTCGCGGTTCTTGCCGTCGGGGTTGTACGGGATCAACGTCGTATCGTACTTCTGGCGCAGATCCTTGTCCCGTGGCAGGCCCGAGGCCTCGAAAAGCTCGTCGCCGAACTCCTCGTCAATGATCGGCCGCGTCTTGCTGATCGGGTTGCCCGCGTCGTCGTCCATCATCTCGCCGGCGTAGTAGATGAGGTTCCCGTCCTCGTCGATAACATCCTTCTCCGCGCGCTGGGAGACCTCGACAGTCCCCAGCCCCTTCTTACGGAGCATCATGTGACTGAGCATGGAGCTGACCTGCACGTTGGAGTGCGCACCCACGTCCGGAAACCAGTCGTAGTTCTGCTGAACCTCCTGAGGGAGCGCGATGTGCTGGTCGTTCTGGTACTGGTTGATGTCCGAGGTGTCCGACATCAGGTTCGCCGCGGCGATCCGGCGCGAGAACCAGGTGCCGATGACGAGCATCACCAGCAGGCCCGAGCCGAGCGTGACGAAGAGCTTGAAAGCCGAGACGGAGGCCAGCTGCTCACCTACGCTCGTCGCGCCTTCTCCAGAGCCTTTGGTGTCGCCCTCATCGGCACCCGACTTCTCCCTCGCCGGAGTCTCAGTCCACCAATCGGGGACCGGCACTTCCTCAGCGCTGGCATAGCACTTCGACCCGATCTCCGGGTTGCCCTTCTCATTCACCGGTCGGTAGCAGGTCACAGCCGCGCCACCCGGACCTGTCGTCGTGTCCTCGACGTAGTACGAACTCGGCGCGCTGCTGCTTCCGCCGCCCAGACCACCCGTCATCGTCGCGCCTACCGAGAGCACCGCCGTGGCAATAACCGAATACAGCAGCCAGGCCACGATCGCCACGATCACGCCCGCGATCACCGCAGTGACCACACCCGGGGTCTTCGACCGCCGGGCCTGGAGCTTGCCGCGGTCGAGCTGCTGGTCGTCGTAGACATCACGGTGTGCCAGCGTCTCGCCGGACGTGCGGGCCGAGATCTTGTCCCAGTTGCTCGCCCCCGGCCGCTTCGCCTTCCACTTGCTCTGCGCCATCGTCTTCCCCTGCTTCTTTTTGCGCCTCGCGCTGCTCTTCTGACCTTGTGCCTGTCCCCCGCACACGGCGACGCCGCACGGGGCCGGGCTCCGTGCGGCGTCGGATCATGCCGCTGAGCCCTAGCGGCTCAGCCCAAACCGGCCCCGCCGATGAAGCCCGCCACGCCGGAGAGCAACGAGAGCGCGACCATGAGAACGATGAGGATCTTGTTCGACCGCCCCTGCACTTCCGAGGCGCGCGCCAGCTCGTTGGCATAGGAGTCCTTGTCCGCCTGCATCTCGGCTAGACGCGCCGCGTAGCGACCGTCCATCGAGGTCTCGACCGTCTCGATCTGCAGGAGCAGATCGACCACGCGCGCGGTTTGAGAGTTGGTCCGTGCCCTCTCGATGTCGAGACTGTGCTGCCACTCGGCGTCGCGTGCCTGCATCTGCGTCACGGCGTCCTTGCGGTTGCGCTCGAGCTCGTCGTCCATCCGGCGGATGCGGTCGGCGTACTCGTTGCGCAGCGACTCCAGGAGCGATTCCTGCTTGCGCCGCAGAGTCCCGACCTCGTCGGTGGTCCGGTGGTGCTCGGCCAGAGCCTCGGCCTGAGCGATGTCGGCCTTGCGGTTGTCGTCGACGATCCGCTGGATCTCGGCCTTCCACTGACCCAGGCGCTCTTCCTCGACGTCCAGGTACTCCGACTGGCGCTCAGCCAGCAACTCGAAGATCCGAGTCGTGCCCACCTGCATCTTCAGCTGAGCGTCGGAGCGCCGCACGCGCAGGATCTCCTGCTGGTCGTGCGAGTACGCGTTCTCGATGACCCGGTCGATCTCGGCAACCGCGTCGGCCTGTTCCCGCTCCATCTTCGGGCGGTTGCGCTCTTTGTACTGGATCTCAGCCTGGATCGCGGCCTGCTCGGCGATCTTCTTGGCCTGGTCCTCGTAGTCCTTGACGACCCGGGCCTTGGTCTCCCGGATCCGCTGCTCCTTCTCCGCCTGGCGCTGCAGGTGCGCCTGCTCGGTGCCCTCCTTGAGCACCTTGTACCGGGAGCCCTCGCGGTCGGTGGCAACGTCGCGGATGACCTGCTCTACGTGCGCCGACATGAGGTTGACGTAGAGCGTGCGAAGTTCGTCCTCGTGCGCGTAGCGCAGTTGGGCGAGGTCGGCATTCGCCTGCCGGTTGAGCTGGGCAACCTGGTCACCGAGCCATTCGGTCGCGCCCTGGGGCACCCCGATCTGCACGACCGGTGCGCCGATGGCGAACGTCGCGTTGAACTCGTCGAGCCGCACCTCGAGGTCGAGGTCTTCGGAGAGGAACCGGCGGGCGATGACCTCGCGCACCTGATCCTGGTCGGCCAGCAACACCACGTCGTCGGGGTTCTGGGGCCAGATCCCCTCGCCGTCGGTCGCCTGATCATCGACCTCGTCGTACTCATCGAAGCCACCGGTTTCGTCAAAGGCCGGCTCCGCCTCGACCGCGGCCGGAGGCGCGCCGTCCTCGGTGCCGAAGTCGATGGGCTCGTCATTGAAGACCGGCCCACCTCGACCCTCGTCGAAGACCGGCTCGTCGCCGGCGTCACCTGCAGCTCCAGTCTCGTCGCCGGGGATCGGGTCGAAGATCTCGTCATCCTCGTCGTCACCGTCCACGATGGCCGGGATCACCTCGGTAGCCGCGTCCGCGCTGGCGGCGACCGTCTCCTCGGTGACACCGCTGTGCTCCTTCCACGCCTGAGCGCCGACGGCCTCCTGGAGGCTCGTGTAGCCAGAAGCCACGGCTTTCGCCTGGGCGAACGTCGCCTCCGCCACCAGGTCGACCAGGAGATCTCCGCTGGATTTCTGCCACACGACGGCCCAGGCGTACTCGGCACCGGTAAGAAGCGAGTACTCCTCCATCCGGACCAGCGTCTCCTCGCTGGGGATGATGCCGAAGACCTCCTCCTCCAGCATCTCGGCCGTCGCCACGGTCTTGATCTGGTCGGAGCCAATGAGCTCGATGATCGAGCCCTTGGCCTCGTCCCGGCCATGCCGCTTGCTCAGGCCCTCAATGGCCTCCGCTGCGAGCACGAGCATGACCCACGCCGTACCACTGGGAAAGACGAACTGCGTGTTCGACCGCAGCAACTCCACAGCCGCGGGAATCGCCGTCTCCCTGACCACGGAGGACAGGAGTTCGTCCGGCTTCTTTTTCCGACCCCTCTTACGGCTTCCCGTAGCCGTACCCAGAATGCCCATGAGTGTCGATCCCTTCGCTGATGAAACATCAGTTCGCCTGGTTTATGAGTATCCTATCGTCGTCTTATCGATAACGGCAATACTGATGATTCTAGAGAAGAATCAATGACTCTCGGAATGCGATTCGACTGGTGGTCGCTGATCAACCAGCCCTGCTTCAGCGCACCGCGCTGACCTCGACGTGGGCGTCCGACCGCAGCAGCCCCTTGTCGTCGCTGACCAGATCGCCGACGACGTCGATTCGGATCCGCCGCTCCGAGGAGTGCTCGTTGATGAACGTCGCCACTGCGGTGGTGACCTCTTCGGTCATCTTCGCCACGGCCACGCGCGCGCCACCGGCGTCCGAGTCGGTGTCGCCCTTGTCCTCGACGAGGTACTGGAGCACCTTCTTGTCCACCGTGGTCCGCACGTTGTGCTTGACGAGCACCTCTTGGATCATCTGGCGCAGCTTGTTGCGCACGATCTTCTCTTGCGTCGCCAGCGACAACGGCTGGAACGGCACGATGGTGTCGATACGGCCCAGGAGCTCGGGCGGGAAGCGGTTGCCGGCCGAGGTGTCGGAGATCGAACGCCGGATGAGCTTCTTGTACTCCTCGAGCTGCTTGCCTGAGCCCGTATCGTCCTCGGCGTACTGTGCGATCGTCTTGTAGATCTCCGAGCCCGCGTTCGTCGTGAGCACGATGTAGGTGTTCAAAAACGAGACCTCGCGGTTGTTGTCGTCGGAGAGCCGGCCGTCATCCAGAACCTGGAGGAGGACGCGGGTGACCATCGGCGACGCCTTCTCGATCTCGTCGAAGAGCAGCACGGCGTGCGAGAGGTCCCAGACCTTCTTTGTCAGCTCCGAGCGGAAGAGCCTGAGCGAGGAATCCTGTGCGAATTCGGACATATCGAAGCGGATTAGGTGCCGCTGGTCGTCGCCGAACAGCAGCTTCGCCAACTGTTTCGTGAGCTCGGTGTTGTGCGTGACGACGAAGTCGCCGGCCTGGTAGAGGTGCTCGTCGTCGTCGACGTAGATGCACACCATCGGTTCGGTGTGACCGAGCTTCTCGATCGACCGGATGCCGACATAGTCGAGCGTCTTCTCGCGGTGCTTGTTCATGCCCGCCGCGTGCTGCGCGATCTCCCGCTTGCGAGACAGCGCGAAGAACCGCTCCTTGTCCATGTTCCGGGTCTTGACCCGGACGATGTACTCGGTCCGCGTCTTGCCCTCTCGATCACTCGTGCCGATCGTGCTCGAGACCCCCAGGGAGTACAGAAGCCGTTGCACGTCGAGTGCCAGACCCTCCGAGGTCGTCGAGTACGACACGTTGTAGCGGTCGCCGTCAGCCTGGCCGATGGTGCCGTCCGTGTCGAAGAGCCCTCGCACGAGGTCCCAGCGTTGCTCGATCGAAGCCGTCATGTACGGCTCAGGGATCCGTTTGTGCTCGGACGTCTTGTTGCGGACCTCCGGGAGGTCGCCGACAAGATCCTCGACCTGAACGTACTGGACGACGGCGTGCGAACCCGGCCAACGACCGCGCTGGGTGCGCCGCGGCTCGGGAAGTCGGAAGCCCCGGCCGAAGTTGCGCTCGTTCCTCACGTGCTCAGCGTCGAGCAGTTCTGCGACTCGGGCCACCAGCTCTTCGTCCATAGACGAGAGGTGGAACGCGTGATCATGGGTCGGGTGAAGGCATCCGTCGCCGATCGCTGCGCCCATCACGTACGGGTGGACAGCCAGATCCCGAACGGGCCACTGCACGGCCTCGTTCATCGGGATGACGTACTTCATCCCCTGACGACCGTCACGCTTCTTGTTGACCAGGCCTTTGTTCATCAGCGTCTGAGTGCTGTAGATCGTCGGGCCCTGTTCACGGCTCTGCCGACTCGGATACACCGCCCACAGATGGTTGTCCGACACGTCGAGCGTGCGCCCGTCGCCGAGCGTGACCCGGTACACCTCGCATTCACCCTGGGGGAAAACGCCGAGGATCGTCTGCGGCCGTCCGTCGCGCGCGAAGCAAAAGTCGCCCGGCACCAGAGCGCCGGCCTTCTTCCACGAAACTGATCCGTCGGCGGACCACACGGGGATCTCCGTCGAGCAGGTGGTCGCCTTGCCGACCCCAGTGCTACCCGTGAAAAGCATGGACGCCTCAGGGCGTGACTTGTCATTGAGATCCGCCACCGACAGCTGCAGCCGCCTGGCCACCGCGCTCGTTGCCAGGTCCTGACTGAACACCTTCGCGTCCAGTTGTTGCTTGATCTTCGCGCCATCGACCTTGAAGGCCACATTGACGCCCAGGGACTCCTGGAGGACCTCCGAGAGCAGCTCACGGTCCATGGGCCGCTTCGTCAGGCGGTGCCAGCCGACCATCGAGTCGAGCACGAGGATCGACTTGCGCGGCTGCGCGCTGGCCGGCATGTAGCGCTGCGTGTACTCGTAGATCTGCCGGAAGATGTGGTCGTCGTAGAACTGGTCGGCGACCCCGTAGCGCTCGGCCATCCCCTGCAGGATTTCGATCGTCGTGTCCTGATCCGGCGGGTTGAGATTGATGCGCTGCAGGCGTTCGACCAGCGGCTGGTTCGGCGAGATGTGCTTGTGGAACTCGTCATACGTCGTCGCCGCGATGATCCTGATGCCGCGTATGCCTGAGGCCGCGAGCACCGGCTTGATCGCCTCCACGGCCGCGTCCGAAAGCTGGACGATCTGGTGGAACTCGTCGATGACGAGCACCAGCTCCTGCCCCTCGTCTTTAACGAAGCGCTCGGCTTCATCGAAGAAGCCCTTGAGCATCGAGGCCATAAGATCCCCGTCGCCGGCCTCGAAGATCATCCGCGCCGGATCGACCTCCAAATAGAGGCGCTTCTTGTCCGCGAGCATCGTCGCCTGGGCTAGGGCCGTCTTTCCGGTACCCGCCTCGGCTAGCAACAGGGCATTACACAGCTCGGCGCGGCTCATCGAGGCCAGCAGCTGCATCTGTTCGCGCTCGCGCCCAACGATCTTTCGCTCGGCCTTCTTGAGCGGGTCCGACAGCTTGGACAAGAGCGGATAGCTCTCCGTGAGGCGAGGATCGTTGAACATGCTGCGCGACACCTCTCGGCAGGACTCGAATTCACTTGATAGATCAGTCAAACTCTATCATGAATGGCACTCGACAAGGCAATTACAAGGTAATTGATGTCGACTCTCGCTCGGCTCGGGTTGGCCGGATCAGTCGCCGTACTACGACTCGCCACCCCCGCGCCAGGAACGCGCCGAAAAGGCCCCCGGAGGTTACTCCGGGGGCTTTTTCTATAGGGGCTCGAGAGAAGTCTCAACCGACGGCAGGCTCTTCCATCTCGGCCGACTGCTCGGCAGCGAGAGCCGTAGCCTGCGCCTCCTTGGCTGAGGTCTGGGCCTCGCGTGCCGCGCGCATCGAGGCGAACTGGTTGTCCAGGGTCGTGCTGTCGACCTTGAACTCGGAGGCCTCGACCGACTTGGTGTTGACCACCAGGCCGGTGCCTCGGGAGGCCGGCATCACGTTGCCCTTGAAGCCGTAGAGGGTGCCGACCTTCTGGCTGTCCTTGTCGAGGATGGGCTCGGTGTTCGGACCGGCGGCCTTGATGATCTCGTCCATCTGGCTGACCGAGTACGGCGCGCCGTTGTTGTAACGGGTCTTGCCGTCGTCGCCCTTGATGCGCTCGGACTTCAGGTGCAGGTTCGTCTGCTCCGGACCGCGCGTGTCGCGGGCATCCACCTGAACATCGGAGAACACCGACTTGCCGTCCTTGGTCTTGCCGTTGTCGTAGACCTTGGCTACAAGATTCACGCCGGTCATCGCGCCCTTGCCCTTGAGAAGTGCCATGATCTCGTCCTTTCGTCGTTCCGGCTGCCACTCGACAGACCGGCCATGATCAGTCGCATCGTCCGGACAAGACCTGTGGTGCCCGCCGAACGCTTTCTACGCTAATACTCCATAGAGTATTCAGCAAGCATTTGACTCGTCTGTCTACTCGCCTTGCGTGCTACTCAACAAGCTAGTCGGCTCGGGCTCGGGCTCGTGGACGGCGTCGGCACTGGTCACGGCCGCATCGATCTGCGCCTGGACGCGCACCACGAGACCCGAGTCCAGCGACGAGGCCTTTGACCGCCTCATCTGCGCCGCCTGTTCACGCTCGGCGCGCAGCTCGGCGATCTTCGAGCGCAGCACCAGCGGTCCTGCCTTGCCCTCGGCCGCGACTGTCAGCTCACGGGAGACCCGGGTCATGGCCGCGACATCGTCCACCGGGAGGTCGGAGATCGCCTCGGACTGGCCGGACTCGTCGAGATACTCCATCGCTGCCAGTAGCATCCGCCGGCGCTCAGTCGCCGCCGCTACGAACCTCGCCCGCGCCTTCGGCCCGACCTCGACGTCGGTGACGAAGTCGTAGCCGAGGTGATGCAAATCCAGAGCCTTGACCTCGTTGAAGTCGTGTGCCGTACCCGCCACGATCGCCAGATCGGCGCTGACTGCACCCGCGTCGGTCCCGGAGTCCTCTCCACCGGCGGGCCCCACCTGCAGCATCAGACCCGAGGACGCCAGGCCGGCGCGCAGCGCACCGAGACGCTCCTCATAGACCCGCTTCATCGTCGCGATCCGGGCGTCCAGCACCGCCCTACCGGCCCTGCCCTCGGTGAGGTGCCTGCCGCCCGGCTGATCGTAGATGTCCCGGCCCAGTTGCTCGGCCTGTGCGCTGTCCTTCATCTTCTGCAGCGAGGCATCCTGGCGCAGCGCCATGAGCGAGAGCAGCCGCTGACCGTAGTCCGCGGCTTGCCTCTGCTGTTCGTGCCACTGGTCAACGTCACCGAGGAACGGCAGAAAGTGCTGATACTTGTTCATCACGCGCCGGTGGTAGTCCTCCTCGAAGCGGTAGAAGTCGTAGAGCGGGCGCGAGTTCTCCGTCGCGACGTCGGCCTTCTCTGCTCGCTCCCACTGGCGCGCCAAGTTGTGGTAGGCACTGGCCCTGTCCTTGTGGTGCTGCAGGCGTGAGGCATAGCTGCGCAGACGCAAACCGAAGGAAACCAGGTCGTCCTCGGCGTTCTGCGCGTCGCTGCCTTCCCTCTGCCGGTCCGCCGCCAGCATCGCCATCTGCTCGTAGTCCATCCCCATGACCTCGAGCATCGGCGTGCGCACCCGCAACTCGGCCTCGGGCATGGCTCGCAGCATCTGGTACACGCCGTTGACGGCGCGCTCCATGATCTGACCCCGGCCCCGGTCGACCAGGCGCTGCCACTCTTCGGTGGACAGGCCCTCGTTTTCGCGCCGCTGGTTGGCGTAATCAACAACCCGCTCCATCGCCTCCGGCAAGGGAGAGCCGGAGCGCTCCAGCTGCTCGGTTACCAGCTCGGAGACAAGCTGATTCGCCTTGCGCATGCGCGCGTCGTTCGAGCCGGCACGCCACAGCGTCCGGTCCTCAGGCAAGCACGCCAGCAGGAATTGGGGGAGCGACTCGGCCCTGATGCGCTCGTGCGCCCAGCGCTTGATGAACGTGGTGACGTTGCGGCGCTCGTACCCGACGGCGCTGGACAGGTGCGCGACCGCCTGCTTCTCGTCAAGCCAGGCGTCGACGCCGCGGCGCAGCCGCGATTTGTGCCGGTCGAGCAGCTTGCCGCGCTGGGTGCCGTCCTTCGTGAGCGAACCCCTACCCGCATCGATCATCGCCAGGTGGCAGTGCACGTGCTCGGTATCGACCTGGATCACGCCGACATAGCGCAGGTCGTCAAAACCACTGCTACCGGCGGCCATCCGGTCCAGGCCGTGCATGATCGCCATCCGCAGCTTCATCTGGTCGATGTGACCGCGGTAATCCCCGCGCGCATCGCAGTGAAAATCCTGGTCGACGATGCCGTGCTTCTTCAAGTACGCCTCGTCGAACGAGAGCACCGTCTTGAGCACGGTCTTCCCATTCTCGAAGCCCTTCTGGATGTCCTTGGACGCCGCCCGCAGCTGTTCGTCGGAGAGTGAGACCGAGCCGTAGCCGAAGGCCACGCCGCCATCACCCTGGGCCTGCCGCATCTCCTGTTTCGCCACCTGACGACCGACGGCTACCGAGGGCGCACGTCCGGCTCGCTCCACCGCCGACTCCCTGGCCATGTAGCGCATGATGAAATCATCAGTGCGCAGACGCTGAATGGGAGCGAGTGACTCGGTCGCCTGCTCGCGTGCCATGTAACGAGTCACGTAGTCACCTGGCGTACCGCCGCGAGACCCCTTGCTACCGGATAACGGCACGCTGAACTCGTTGACTATGACCACCGACTGCTTCAGCCCCATGACCCTCATCCCTCCGTCTTGTGAAGCACCGAGGCCCCGACCGCTGTCCTCCAGCGACCGGGGCCTGCACTTCACTCCTTCTACTTCTCCGCCCGGACGTCAGGCCCCCAGGCCGTGCTCGTCGTCGCCGAGGTCGAGGTCGGCGGCGCGGCGGGCGACCTCGCGCTTGCGCTCGTCGAAGGTCGGCGCGGGGGCCTCGGGGCTGCGGGTCTGGCGCCCCTCGCGCTCCAGGTCGCTCTCAAAGCCGAGATCAAGGTCGTCGCCGTCATTTTGGCTCTCGGCTTCGGACGGAACAGCGATCTTCATCTCGGTGGCGTGCAGCGCGCGGGCTACCCGCTCGTGATAGAGGTTCTCCGGCGTGCCCGGGATGCGCTCCCGCTCCGCCTGGTACTGCTTGCGCTCGGCGGCGATCTCCGCCTCGATCTGCAGCAAGCGCGCGCCCACTCCGTCCACCGCGGGCTCCGCCTGGGTGGCGGGGTGCACGATCTGCCCGGCCTGCTCGACCAGGTCCAGCTCCTCCGCGCTGAACAGCGAGTTGATCGCGTCCGATCGCGCCCGCAGGCCCCGCTCGTTGACGACCGCCTCGGTGCGCTGGATGCCATTCTTGGAGTGGTCGACGAAGTAATCAGTAAGGTCGTAACCGGAACCGGAGAGGTCAATCTCGAGCCCGGCGATGTTGTGCACCTGAGTGAACACCACCGGGGTATCGGTCTCCGTGCCCGATGGTGCCAGCACCAGCGTGTCCACCGTGGTCGGCAGCTCCCATTCAATGCCAATGATCTGCTCGGGCACAGAGAAGGTGCTGTTGAAGTAGCCCTTGCTGGCCAACACGACCATCTGCTGATCGTCGAATTCGTAGAAGGCGTCGACCTTCTCACCCTGACCGGGGGAGTAGGTCACCTGGGAGATCCCGTACGGCAGCGCCTCGACCGGCGTGACCGAGCGCAGTTCGCCGGTCATATGCAGGTAGGGCCGGTAGTTCTCCTCCTTGCCACGGTGCTTGAGCTCAACCGATTCCACGAGGACGCCAATCTCGGCGGCCAGCCCCTCGTAGCGGTACGTCTCGACACCGCGCTCGCGCAGGACCCGATCGGCCCACACGTCGTTCATCGTCAGTCCTGCAGTGCGCATCACTTGCTCCTCTTCCGGCTGTTCTTCTTGCTCTGGTGGTCGGCCTGGAGTACGGGACTGCGCTGCGGCGCGATCTCGGTGTCGGATTCCCCGGCGCGGCCGGCGCGGACCCTCTGGATCCTCCGCGTACTCCAGCGCCACATGGCGCGCATCACGGCGATCTCACCGGCGGCCAGGATCAGGACCAGGAAGAGCAGCGGCATCAGCCACATCGCGACCGACCCAGCCGTGGTCAGCAAGCCCTGGGACGCTCCGGACTGCCGATGCAGCCAGGCACCGAGCATCGGGATGGCGACCATGGCGGTGACGAACACCAGCAGGTAGTCGGCGATGAGGACGGCCAAGCGGAAGAACCCGGCCCAGATCACGACCGGAAGCCCGTCTCCGCTCTTCCTCGGGGACAGCCGTCCCCACGCCTTGCCCAGCTTCGAGGACCGCTTCTCCTTCCGCTTCTTCACGGCCTTCGTCGCAGCGGGCTTCTTCGCCGGTGCGGCTGCCTCGTCGACGTCGTCGATCCGCTTGGTCTCGTCCGTCTGGTCCAGGGTCTGGGTCGTCATGGCCGTCTCGTCCTTCGTGTCGTCGTTGCGCTTGTGTGTCTGGGGGATGAACGCCCTATCCGGTCAGCCGCCGTCGCTTTGCCTAGAAGCCGGGCTCGGCGTGGGTGTCCGCCTGTTGCCCGCCTTGGCGGGCCTCTGCTCTTCGTCGGCGGCGACCAGGACGTCGCGCGTCCGGCTGGATGCGCGATAGGCCTCGAAGGACGTCACCGTGCCGTCCCGCTCGGTGCTGAAGCCGAACACCACGTACTCGCTCTTCGCGGTGCTGGACCCGCTTGCCGTCACAGGGTCCAGGCGGGCCACCCCGACGTAGGAGTAGTCCAGGCCCTGCACGCCGCTCACGTCGATCGTGAGCTCGCTCAGCGTGTAGGTCGTTCCGGCGCCCTGGCTCGAGCCGGTCGCGTCCATCCACTCCGGGATGAACTCGGTGAGGGCCCGCGACGTCGGCCCTACGAATTCATAACGAGCGTCGAGCAGCGCCTGCGTCTGCTTCACGTCCCGGCTCGACCCCGAGGAATCGGTGAAGCTGAGCAGGATGGACCGCCCCGTGACCGCGTCCCGGTCGGCACGCTCGATCTCCACGCCCGGCAGATCCATCAAGAGCTTCTCGTGCTTGGCCTTCAGCCCGTCCTGCGCGGTACCCAGATCATTTTTGAGCTGCACAACGAGCTTCTCCGCCTTGGCCGCCGCCTCAGCGGGGCCGTCGCCGACCAGGCTCGTCCCCATCGAGAACAGGGACAGCGCCAGCAGAGCACCGGTGCTGCAGACCAGGACCTTCCCGGCATGGTCACGCAACCAGTCCTTCGCGTCGTCGATCACGGTGTCTTCACCCCCAGCCGCAGGGCCTCGCCCGTGACGGTCGTGCCCGTTTCCACGTTCGAAAACGTCTTGCGGGTCATGTCGTAGTCGGCACGCGCCCACGCGAGCACCGCCGCCGTCTGTCCCTCGGCAGGCCGCGTCTCGACCGCCAGCCAGGTCACCCGCACAGTGCTGTCGTCGTTGATCGTGTAGGGACGCTGCGCGACCCACTCGAAGTCCGAGTCGAAACCCATCGGGATCCCAACGCCTTTGGGGACGTCCTTGTCGCTCGCCAGCAGATACCACGGCTCGAGCGCCGACCGGTCCACCGACGGCGTGAAATAGGGAGTGAGGTTCCGGCGCGTCGACAAGGTGGCGTCGGCGTCGAGCTTCCCGTCTGCCGCCGCCACGTTGGGTGTCAAATGCCGGTACTCGTTCTGCAGCTCCGCGATCTTTCCCGCCGAGATCTGGGCCGTAATCAGACCACGGTCGACATCCTTAACTCCCGGTAGCGCCTCGGTCTTCGCCTCAGCGAGCTGGATCTGTTCGCGCAGCGAGAAGACCTCCTCCTGCGCGGTCTCGTCGCTCACTGTGGCCTCGCCCCCGGAGACCCCGGCGGCAAGCATGAAACACAGTAGGGCTGCCGCCCCCATGCCCACGCTGCCGATCGCCGCACTGCGGCTCATCAACCCGCCGGTGGCCTCGGGCTGACCGGCGTCCGCATCACCCGACGCCGGATCGGCGCTCGACGGAGCAGTGACGAAGCGTTTCGTGTACACAGCGCTCTCGGTGTGCTCACCCGACCCCTCATTCTCTATCGATGCCATTAGCCCTCAACTCGCATTCTAATCGAATACCAACACGACTCTATCAAGAGGATGAGTCGAAAGGGAGTCAGAACTACTCTGAATGACGAGTCGATCCGCTCGCCGGGACCCCGGAAAGGTCCGAGGCGCCCCCATCGGCATCGACTGTGACAAAGAACAGCATCCTGCGGTCAGCTGTGACGCGCCCCGGATTGGCGTTGTTCTGCTCGACCGAGTCGGAGGTGACCGCGGCATCGACCAAGACGGCGTAGGTGTAGTCGCCCGCCGCGACCTTGACGACCTCGATGTCCGGGTCGCCGCCGACTGCGGAGTTCAGCCCCTGGATGTCGATGTAGTAATACCGCTTGCCGCCAGCGTCCTCGTTGTACCGGGACGGGGGCATGAACTGCTGAAGGAACCCCTCGTCCTCAGAAAGCGCGTACTTGTCTTTGAGACGCGTGCGCGCCTGCTCATAAGCGGTGCCCGAGTCCCAGGTCAGGGCCGTCTTGACGAGGTCGGTAATGATCCGCGCATCCCTGTCCAGGCGGTTCCGGCTGACCCCGAGGGACTTCAGGAGGTCCTTCTCCACCAGCTCAGATTTCTTCAGCTCCGCTGTCTTGAGTTGGTCTTCGAGCTCGCTGATCCGCGACTTTTGGTCGCCCAGCGCCGCGTGTTGGCCAGCCCACGTCGTCCCGGTGACGACCGTGATAAGCGTGAGCAGCGCTGCGATCGCCAAGACCCAGGCGTTGCGCCGGATGAAACCCCGCTCTTTGTCCCGCTGCGGCTCGTTCGTCCCAACCGCCTCCGTCGCCTCCTGCTCGGTCATCGCTGTCCGTCCTTCGCGTCCTTCTTTTCCGTGCCCTTGCCGCTGGGCTCGGGGGCATCGGATCCATCCGGTTTCTTGCGCCCGGGGTGCTGGTGCGCCGCGCCGGCGGCGGTGACGACAACGTTGAGGTCGTCGAAAACCCCGCTCTGGCCGTCATACGTGTAGACCGCGCTCGCCCAAGCGAGCACGTAGCCGGACTTCACATCCCGGCACAGCCAGACGGCCTTCGCCTCGTTCGTCGCGCCCGAGAAATCCTGGGAGCCCAGATTGGGCATCACCGTCTCGACCTTCCAGCTGTACGTGCCGGAGTCGGAGGCCTTCCATCCGTCGTAGCGGACGTACCAGGGGAAGCGTGGGTCGATCTCGCTGGCCGCGTCGAACGGCACCACGTTCTGCCAGGTGTACGCGTCCTCATCGTCGGCCACGTAAGAGGTTTTGCTGAACAGTGGGGCCAGGACCTTGCGGTGCTCAGCGGTCGCGGCCATGGCTTCGTTCGGCGCTCCGTTGTCCGTGCCTGGCTGCGTGCTCGACTGGTGGTAGAGCTCCGCGTAGGTCTGCTGCGCGTCGCGGACTTTGCCCGCGTCAGCCGCCGCCGCCTCGGAGAGCTTTGTCATCTTCTCCGGCAGGTCCGTGTCCACCGGCATGGCCTGCGCGTCGGTCACCTGCTTCTCCAGGATCGTGATCCGCGAGTCGTTCTCGGCCTTGTCCGCCTGGAAGACTTTGCCTGTCACGGCCGAAGCGATGACCAGTGCGAGGATCGCCGCGCCCATGATCACGCCGAGGCCCCGGCGCAACATCCGTGCGCCATCCTCGGGTGTACGCGCTTCGCGCTTGGCGCGCTGCTCATTCCGCCATGCGTCGAAGCGCGCCTCGAGCTCAACGCCGGTGAGTTTCCTGCGTGTCTGCGGGGCCGTGACCTTCTTCGGCTTGGCCTCTCCGTCCGCAGAATGCGACGACTCGGCGTCCTGGTCGATCGTGTCGTCGATCTCCTCGTCGGCTCTCGTCACAGTGCATACCCCCCATTCCATGTTGTCCTCGTATACGACACGATCCTATCGTAATGGCGAGTCGACATCGACTCTAATAATTCAGTAGAAAGGCGCTCGATAGACGACTTAAAGAATGTGTCCTATGCCTAGACACATGAAGGAGTCGGTACCCTAATGCCAGGGCACCAGCTCCTTGCACTCAGACCGGCTGGGTCAGCAGCGACTCATCACGCCATCTTGATCTGGTCAGTCGGCAGCATCGCGTCGGACATATCCACGAACTTCCAGCCCTCGGCCGCCATCTCCGAGGCGCTGGCGACGCGGACCCGGCCCATGAAGGCGCAGTAGCCGGCCTCGCCCACGATGAGCTTGTCGCCATGGACACCGAGAACCACGAGGGTGTGGCCTTCGGGACCGGTGCCAGGCCCGGACCCAACCGAGTACGGAGTCGGCATCGAGGACACCTGCTTACCCATCTCCTCTGCGATCGTGTACGCCGTCCGGATGCCGTTGCCCATCGGATACGACTGATACGTCGTGTACTTGTTCACGAAGTACGTGCTGAATGAGACGCAGTTCATCGCGTGGTTGCTGCCGCAGGAGCCTGGACCCCCGTTCTCGCCGTAGCGCTCGTCGAGGAACTTGTCACCTTCCTTGTTGAAGAGGTCGACCAGCGCCTGGGCCTCCTCCTGCGTCATCCCGTCGTCCTTCAGCGAGACGGAGCCGCCGCCATCCTCCTGCTTGCAGTCGTCGAAGATCGTGCTGGTCCCGGTGCCGATGCTGTCGATGATGTCGCCGGCGATGTTCTCGACGCCGCCGGCGACCGAGCCGTCGACCGTCCAGCCGCTCATCTTCGCGTACCACATGTCGGCGTCGGCCCGGCGCTCGGCCAACCCCTGCGCGCCGTCGGCGGAGCGCTCCCACTTCTCGTGGAAGTGCACCGCTGCAGCACCCGGCGAACCCAGCGAGGTCTTGATCATGTCCTTGAAGACCTGGACGTCGCCCGGGTTATCACCCTCGACCATGAACGCCAGCTGGGCTTCGATCGTGTACCAGTCCACGCTCTTGGACTTGGCGTAGTCGAGCAGCATCGGCGTGCGGCCGTTGGACCACTGACCCAGGCCGATGCCACCGTGTGACTGGCCGGGAATGTGGGTGAAACCGCCGTCCCAGGCGGCCTGCTTGCGCGGGCCGATCCTGTACGGCTCGTCGTAGACCGACTCGACCGAGGTCGGGTCGATGCCCGATTCCTGCGACCAGTTACCGAGAATGCCCGCGATGTGCTCGTCCGGCATACCCCAGTTGCTGAGCACCGAGTACACGGTCTTCGCGTTCGCCTCGGTGTTCGCGGGAACCTGCGCCCCGGCGCCGCCGCCTCGAGCGTTGACCACACAGTTCGCCCAGCTGGAGCCGATTTGGCCATCCGTCAGAGCCGTGTGATTGAGCACCCCGGTGACCACCGAGCCAAGCAGGGCCACCGCTGTCACGGCCGCAACCACGCCAGACGCCGCCGCGGTCACCGGGGCCACCGTCGTCGTGACCGCGATGCCGAAGACAGCGCCCGCCGTGTTGGCGACGAAACCACCGAAAGCCATGAACGGCGCGGCCACGAAGTTGCCAACCGCCTTGAGGACGTTGATGAAGAGCGTCCAGAGCAGGTTGCCCATATTGGCCGCCATCGCCAGGAAGGCGAAGAACATCGACTTCAGCCAGTTGAACAGCGCCATCGTCATGACGACGGCCGTTGCCGGAGGAGTAGCCGCGGCAGCGCCACCGGCGGCGACACCCTTGGCCACCTTCGAGGCCATGCCCTCGGCGTCCTTCTTTCCGGCGCGCTCGTAGCTCGTGCCGCCGGCGCCCAGGCGCTTGTCCGCGGGTTCAGCGTCGGGGCTGCCGCCGGTGACCTTGGATGCGCCCTTGACCGCGTCCTTGGCTGCCTCGACGCCGACTTCTTTCGCCGCACCGACTGCAGCGCCGTGCAGGCCGCCGCCCTGCATACCGCCATTGACGCCACCAGCAACAGCCTTGCCCGTGTAGCGACGGATGTTGCGGCCGCCGTCGCCCTCGACGGCCTTCCCGGCCACGCCTCCGGCACCGTTCTTCACGCCGTGGGCCAACCCTGCACTGCTGGCCGCGTCGGCGGCTCCACTCGCGACCTTCGCCGCTCCAGGGGCGCCCCCCTTCGCGCCGCCGGGCTCGCCCAGGCTCTTGGTCCCGCGTCCGGATGAACCGGTCGTGGGCATTCCGCCGGAGGACAGACCTCCGGCCGACCCGGAACCGGGCCCGGACTTCTGCATCAACGGCGGCGCGCCGCGGGTCGTGGACTGAGACGGCGCGAGGCTCTTCGAGCCCTGCTGCCCCGTCGCTCCCATGCCCTCGATTCGCGAGCCGCCCTTGGAAGTCGATACGCCGGACTGAGCCGACCCGTCCAGCTTCTTCGGCTTATCGGTGGCCATGGTCTTCCTTTCTGGCTCAGTACCTGGTGGTCGTAGTCATTAGTCACGACTCGCGAATCGACGTTCAGTAGAGCGTCTTGAGGAAGTCGGCATCGTCGCGCATGGAGCCGTTGGACTGCACATCGCGCAGCTTCACGTCGAGGCGGAGAAGATCGAGCAGAAGCTCCGACTGGTATACCGACTTGCCCCTGGCGTAGTCCTGATAGGCCTGCGACAGGTTGTTCATCACGTACGTGAGAGGCCGCATCGTCACGTCAGAAGACTGGTAATCGCTCTTGAGGTTCGAGCCGTTCGAGAGAGTCCAGGTCATGTCGGAAATCTGCTGGCTCGTACTGTCGGAGTCTTCGCTGCGCTTCTTCGACAGGAACTCGACGTAGCTCTGCCCGGAGGGAACAAGGACGTCCAGGTAGCCGTCGTAGACGTTGCCCGCGCGCCAGTTAAGGTCGAAGCCACCCGGGACCACGTGATTGGTCTCCAGAGTCAGCGTCGAGACACCGTCTTTGGCCTCGGCCGCCGAAACGCCCGTGATCTTGTCATCAGCGATCGAAGTCGGCACCGACGGCGGACGGAGGAAAAGGCCGTCTACCTTTGTCGTCTCCAGGTCGGAGGTGTACGCCTGGATCTGCGTCAGGTTCACGCGCATCGCGACGAGCTTCTGGTCGAGCTCGTCACGGATCGTCTTCTCTTCAGCCTTGAGCACGACGTCGTAGTAGGCCTGCGCCGGATCGAAACTCACCGCCTCCAAGGCCGGAATGGTCGTGGTCCCGGTCGCCCCGGGATTGAATAAGACCCGCCACTGGTCGTACTTGGTAAAGGTCGCGTCATTCGCCACTTCGTCGGCGCTGCTCTGGTCCTGCTTGCGCTCGTCGTGGGACAGCTCCGCGTTCGCCCTGATTGTCAGGTTGAGCACCTGCTTTTCGAACGGCTTGTCCGCGTCGAGCAGGACCCCGACGTAGCCGGTCGAACCGAAGACGTGAATGGAGCCCTTGATCCCGCCGGTCGTGACGTCCTCGCTATTGAGGTTCTTGTCCGAACCCAGCAGATACGCCTGGTAGTCCGCCGCGTTGTACGAGATCTGCGCCTTGGCGGGGAAGTGCATCATCACGAGGGCCTTGTCGCCCTGCTTATTGGTGTAGACCCCGTCGACGTCGCCCTTGAGCGAAGTCTTCGAGGTCTCGAACTTCTCGGTGTACAGCGCCGTATGCGACAGCGAGTCGTTGCTTGCCTTGAAGGCCGAGGCCCCCGCTCCGCCGATCACGATCACGCCCGTGAGGGCGAAGACGCCGAAGAACACCCCGAAGCGCTCGATCGCATGGTGCGAATCGAGTTTGAACTTCTTGCCAAAGGCCAGTGCCTTGTCCTTGATCCCCATGTTCGTTCCCGTTTGTCTTGTTCCTTGTTCTCTGTCTGACCTGGTCGCACCCCATCGCCGGTCCAGGTCCGGAAACGACAAACCGGGCCGGAAGAGGCCTTGCACCTCAACCGACCCGGTCCGGTACGACTACACCTCTGTGCCCGGTCATGTGCGTGATCTGCAATGGCCTCTCAGCCGGAAACACCACTGGTCAGGACGCCGCTGATCGTCTGAATGATCACGGTCCCGCCGCCTAGGTCCTCGATGGTCTCCTGGCTGCCGGAGCCGATCGTGGAAACCAGCTGCCAGCCGCCGGTGCCGAGCGCGCCGCCGACGAGGATGAGGAGGGCGATCGTGCCCCAACCCTGCTGCTGGCCCGCAGACTGCGGGTTGGCCATCAGCTTCTTGATCAAGAGTACGCCGCCCCAAACCAGGCCGGCAGCGCCCAGGAGCATGAGCAGGAGGCCACCCCAGAGCTGGATCTGAGACTTCGCGTTCTCCAGGAAGCTCGTCAGGTCCCAGGCCGCGGTGGGCAGCTTCGCCTGTGCAAGGACTGCTGCCTCGTAGATCTTCGTCATGGTTCCTTCCTCTCGCCTTTCGAATCATTCGTGACATGACGGTGAGTCACAAGGCAACAAGCACAACTCGCTCGCCTGAATGGAGCAGGCAATGATCTGTTGTCGATGTCTGCAGATAGACTTCGAGTCCGAGTCGAGGGGATACTACTGCTCCGTGCCGTGCTGTCGGATAACTTGCTGGCTCGTTTACGTGTGCGCATCTGTACTGCCTAATCTACCTCATTTGATTCGCGGGTTACAGGGGGAGTCGATAGGACTAATCGCAAGGGAGTTGAATAACCTCGTAGACGAGGAAAAACGTGGCATGGGCACGACGCGCCGAGAGGAGGCCTGGATGTGTGGAAACCGCAGAACGGAGTCTGTAACGTGCACCCACGACACCACCGCACGGCCCGCGGCGACGCCGGATCCACTCCCTGCCGCTTCGCATCCTGACCAGGAGCCCCAGATTGCTATGAACCCCTTGCCCGGAGACCTCTTCGCCCGCCGCCTGCGCCAGGAGCGGGAACGCCTCAACATCAGCCAGGCCGAGCTGGCCCGGCGCATCGCCGTGATCCTCGGCACGAACGTCGACCCTTCGGCGGTCACCCGCATCGAGCAGCAGACCCGCGCGGTCCGGCTCGACGAGGCCGTCGCAGCCGCCGAGGCGCTCGATATACCCCTGCCCCTCCTGCTCAGCGACGACCCCGCCGCGGAGAACGAGGCGCGACTGCAGCAATACCTCGCCGAGCTCGCGCTGGCTCAGCGCGAGTGGGAAAAGCACCGCCTGGAGGTTCAGCGGCTCTCCAGGGTCATCCAGACCCTCACCGGCGATACCGACCCGCAGGTCCTGCTCGACCCCCGTCTTCGGGACGCCATCGACGCCCGGGTCCCCGCCGAGAATAGCGAGGACGACGAGGTCACAGACCCAGGCGCATGACGCTGTTGCAAGCTGCGGGGTTGAACTCCCGGTCGTAGACGTTCACCGTCTCGGCCTTCCGCCACCGGCCGGCCCGCAGCAAGGGAGCCGGGGAGGCCAGGTCCGCGCTGCTGATGAGCGCACTGTGCCCGTCAGCGCCACAGACGTGCGTGCGCCGGCCACAAAAGTCGCGTCCATAAGACGCATCATCGCCTGCTTCCTCGCCATGGCACCAAGCCAAGGCGTGATCAAGCGACACGTCACCCAAGACATGACCAACGACACAACTCATCGGACTCAAGAACGTGCGCGCAGCTGATCCCCGAACACCCTCTGCATGATCGCCCGCCGACGCGCTCGGGCGTCGTCAGTAGGCCTTCGACCTGCCCACCCGCACGTGGATGCCGCCTTGCCTGTACAACATCGAGGATGCTCAGTCGCAGACCCGCCGCCTCGCTGCGCCTTAGCGGCCCGGCGAGGCCGAGCAGCGCCGCCGTGTCGCGCTCAGCCGAGATGCCGGCGGGGGTAGACGTCGTGGTCCATCGCGTCGATGATCCACAGCACGTCGTCGAGCAACAGAGGTCGCTTCCGTTTTTGCCGCGTAGCCCGCAGTTTCGCCAGACCGCGGACCAGGTCGGTCACGCCGCGGTGACCAGTCGGGTCGAGACAACCCTCGCGTAGGTGGCGATCAGCCACGCTGTCCAGCAGATCGCCCCCCATCACGCTTGAGGAGGAGGCTGCGATCCTCGCCAGAGCCGACGAGCTCAATACGCGCATCGCCCGGATCCTTGAGGAGTTCGGAGGATAGGGTCGTACCCATGGGTTTCGACTGGGAGGACATCCTCGGCACGAGCGGCGCTGCCATCGCCGACGCCTACGACGACGCGGTATCCGCGCTCATCTACGACCAGGACCCGGGCGACGCTGAGCCGTCGCTGCCTTTCGACGAGAGCTAAATCGTACCGACCTGCTCGGCATCAAACGGCGCGAACACGGTCCGGGCGCTGCGCTGCGACAGGGTCGATCACAGACGGAACCTCGGACGGCGACGACTCATGTGCGCCCTCGGTGAAGAGCCTGAGTAGACGCGCGACCTGGACGTCGGAGAGCGGTGGGGCCTGATCGACCATCCGCTCCCTCCACTCGGCAAACGACTCGCCGGTGCTCGCGACGCTGACGTCGCGGAGCAGCGCGGCTCTCTCGCTTGCTTTCGTACTCATCTCTCCAATAGTAGTTGAGAGATGAGTAGAAAGACAATCAAATGACGACTTGAATGCGAGTCGTCATCGCCAGTCGGGGATCACCCGGTCAGGATCCGGGCCCCTTCGGCCCTGCTTGGAGGCGCGGAGGATCCTCGGCGTGATGACCTCGCGGATCACATGGCGGCACCAGCCGATGTCGTCGTTCTCCTCGTGCTCGGCCCAGATCTCGCGGGGACGCCCCGAGCGCGCCAGATCCAGGATGATCGGATCGACCCCGGCCAACAGGGTCAGCTTCGCCTCCGCCGTCTCGATCTTCGGGCGCACGAGGTCCTCCTGACGCGTGAGGTAGCTGATGTCCCGCCGCCGTTCGGCTTCGACGTGCACCTGCTCGAGCCATTGCTGATGCCCCTCGATCTCCGCGAGCAGCGCCTGACGCTCGGCGTCGACGTCCTGATCGTGCTGCCCGATGCGCGCGAGAAAGTCAGGCCTCTCGATGCGGGCGAGGGCGAGCTCGATCACGATCGCGTCCAGGTGCTCCTCCTTCATCGCGACGTGGAAGCCCGTCTTCCCCGGTGCCCCCTTGCAGAGGTAGACCGTGTACTTCCCCGGCCAGAACGGCTTGCCGTTCTCGTCTAACTTCTTGGCCCCGGCGTTCTGCTTCCCGACGCGGGTCCCGGCCCCGCAGAACCGCACACCGCGATCCCGGTGAGCAGGTGTGTCGTCGGCCAGTCGTTACTCGAGCGCTCGCTGCGCTCGCCCATCACGAGCTGCAGCTTCTCCCACGTCGTTGGGTCGATGAACGTCGGCCAGCTGCCGCCCTCGCCGTCGTCGGACCTGTACGGCGATCGATGGATCGAGCAGGGGACGCCGTGCTGGTGGATCCATCCGTTGTCCGCGCGAACCTGGGAGGCGAGGCTGGCCCGGAACACAAGGACACTGATTGCGATGAGCAGTCAGACGGCGACTGCCGCCCAGATCAGCCAGTAGTTCCAGAGGTTCCCCGAGGGTGAGTCGTCGAACAGATTGCCCGTCCAGCCGTCGCCCGGGTCGGTGATGGTCCCCCAGATCAGGTAGCCGAGCGCGGCAAGGGGGAGGAGCACCCAGAAGGTCGGCGCGTAGATGAGCTCCGTCCGGCCGAGCCCGTCCGGGTCCTCCCACTTCGCGACCTCGTCGACCGACTCGGGCCTCGGAACCTCACGAGGTCGGTCGAGGAGGGGCAGGGGCGACGACTGTCTATCCACACCGCGGCGGGATCGCCCGGCCACTGAGTCGTCGTGCTCTCCTGCGCCTAGGTTCCTCCCTCTCAGGTCCGGTTCTGGGCTACTTCGTCTCGTTCGGATGGCTCGTGTGCACCTGCTCCAGGAAGACAGTGCGCCCGTCGACGAAGTACCAGATCCGCGCGGTGCCCTTCGCCGTCGGCTTGTGTTGCCAGCGCTCGTGGCTCGTCCCGCCGCGGGTGATCGTTCCGAGCTCGCCCCTGAGCCTGTAGTTCGTCGACGTCGTGGTCAGCGGAGTGCGCGTGAGGAAGTCCCACGCCTCAGTCATGGGGTTGCGGATCGTCGCGACGAGGTCGCGCCACCCCTTCTACGCTTCGGAGGTGGCGAAGCGGATCTCGTACTCAGCCTTCTTCGGAGGACGTGGGACCAGCTGACCCTTCCTGGCCGCCGCCACGGTCAGGGACGCTCCACGAGCTCAGCGGTGTCGTCCTCGTCGAGCCATTCGAGATCGGCGCTGCCAAGGCCCGCGGCGATGGCTGCGGCCGTCTCCTTCCAGCTCGTCAGCTCCGCGATCGCTAGGTGCGGCTGGTCGGTGGAGAACGAGGCGCGGGCGGCGTCGACGAGGTTCTGCGCGCAGGTCTCCCGGTCCGCCGGGGAGAGCGCCAGCATCCAGGGGAAGGCCCTGGCCATGCGCTCGGGAAGGGGGCCTTCGCCGTCGAGGGCCACGGTGATCAGCTGCGAGGCGAAGTCCAGCAGGCGTGCTCGGCCCTCGGCCTCGCGCTGCGACATCAGCACGAGCGCCTCGCCGTCGCGGCGCGTCACCGTGACTGGGTGGTCCTCGGCCTCGGCGAAGACCTCGGCGGAGTGCTTGCTCAGGTCCGAAGAGCGCCGCGTCCGGGCGGGGAGGTCAGCTGCAATGGTCATGGGTCCATGATATTCGGAACATATTCGGAAGTCTAGCAGGCATCGATCCTGGTGGGAGAATCCGAAGGATGACGACCACTACGTTGCCCGAACTCTGGACCGACTGGTGCGCCGTGACCGGAACGCCCGAGGAGCGGGTCGACGAACCGACGCTCTCGCGTTTCTCGCGACAGGCCCTTCCGTCCCGGATCGTCCTCGCGAAGCTGCAACGCCTGCTCGCGCCAGATCGCCCGGTCGCCCCGGCCTGGCCGCGCGCCCACCTCCACGACTCCGGTTCTCTCAATCGTCTCGTCCGGCGGACGACGATCTTGGTCCAGGACCCGGCGACCCACTGGGTCCTCCGGCTGCGGCTGCGGAGGATGCTCTTCGTCGCGGCGCTCATCGCGCCGCCCTCGCACGGAGGCCTCGGACTGGACAGGGCTGGGGCGATCGCCCTGCGGCCCGATCGCATGGCGCGGCTGCGGCCGCGCATCGACGTCGCGGACGAACCGAGCGACTGTCCGGCCTGCGCTGTATGGTCGTGGCTCGACGTGGTCGGCACCAACAGCGGGTGGTCGCACGGAGCCGTCCGATCACTGGGGCACCGACGGGACCCAGAAGGAGAGGAGCACCGCCATGTCCTCCCGGACACCAGCCCGGACTGGCACCTCTGCGTCGGCATGCTTCCGTCCGTCGATCGCTGGGGCTGGATCGACACCTACTCCTCGGCGCGCCCCTCGTCGCTGTCGGCGATCATCAGCGCCATGGGTCTCATGCTCGAAGGCTCCGAGCCCGTACCGGCACCGCCCCAGAGCCGCGGGCCCCTGTTCGCAAGGTCTCCGAAGGTGAGCGTGAGCGGATCTTCGCCCGGGCGGACGAGCTCACCGCGCGCGTCGAAGAGATCCTCTGGGAGTTCGCGTGAAGGCGAAGACGTCTGCGCGAAAGAGGTTCCCCCCGAGATCAAGATCAACAATCACCCCTGGTCACCCTTCGTCTCCAGAACAGACCCCGACGCGCTCCGCTTCCGAACACTGTGCGGGATTGTGTGCGGTATTCGCGTCGAATCTGCTTCTCAGATTCCGTGTATTTCCTGGTCAGACGCAAATTCGGAAGATATCGAGAGGCACATCAACTGGGTGTGGATGCCGCCTTGGGGGCCGGAGAAGATCACCGAGGAAGGGCGCGAGCAGCTGCGGGCGCTTGGGTTCACCGTTTGAGGCCGACTCTTCACAACAGTCGTGAGTGCGTAATCGACCTCCAGGTCGGCTACGCACTCACGACGTCCGGAGAGGGGGGCGTCGCCGAGCGCGCCCTAGTCCTAGTCGAGCAGTAGCTTCCGGTGGGTCCAGGCGATGTGGAGGGCTGCTGCCGCTCCGGGAGACAGCTTCTTGGACTCTCGGAGCCCGGTCAGTGTGTTTTCTTCGAACGGGAATGCCCGTGCTAGCACCGAGCCTTCTGAATTGGCCTCGACGGCCTTGGTGAACACTTCGTCGTAGGTGTCCGGGGCAATGACGGCGACAGTGAGGATGTCTCCGGCCAAGGTGAGCGCATCGAGTGCGACACCCAGACAGAACACACGAATGCGGCCATCTCGGGCCGCGTTGTCCAGTGTGGTGAACGGTTCCAGTTCGTGGTACCGGATCGGCCTGCCGGAGCCGTCGTATTCGCCATGGTCCAGGAGCTCTTCGGCATACTCGCGCTGGATGTTGCGCCAGATTGAGAAATCCGCCGTCGTGGCTGCCGGTATGACCGACGAGGGTTGGAAGATACCCGCAGGAATCAGGTGCACCATTGCGCCGCCGCCCGCGACGCGAGCGGAGTCGCGCTGGTGAAGAACGACACTGGGGCACTCGCCGCCCCGGATGGTGAGGGTGCCGATCGCGCCCATGAGTGGGCGACGGCCGAGGTCGAACGGATCCGCGATCAGCTTGCGGAACGCCAGCCGCCGCTGGGATGCGCGAGGCATGACCGCTTCACTGCCGCCGTTGATGGCCAGGTGATGAGCGGCGAATTCATGGGCAAGCGCCTCGTTGGTATCCATCGCGTCAAAGAAGCTCATCTGCCCGAAGCGCATGTGGGGCTCGGTCCAATCGAGCCCGACTAGCCGGAAGCACAGCCTGTTCTCGAACAGGCGTGGTGCGGCGAGGTCGCGAATGGCGTCGTGGTAGCAGCGGTACCGGGTGTCGATGTTGGCCAGCGGGCGGACCGCGGCGCTTTCGGGTTCGTCCCCGGTGATCACGGGCTCGGCGGCCGCAGAATCCAATGTCAGCTTGATCTCGTCTAGGGGGACAGGTTCGGCGGGCAGCCAGACGGGCGAGCTGATGACCCCGGTGTTCTCGAGACCCGGGATCCGATGATCGCGGTACAAAGACTCGGCGAGCACCGCGAGGTCGCGGCGACGCCTGCCCAGAGCTGAACGGATTTGGCGCCACTCGTCGTGGTCACGTTCGACGTGCGGTTCAGCAGCCGCTGGTGTCGTGGCAAACGTGAGCGTCGCGGCCATGGGCGCGGTCTGCTCGTGCTCGAAATTGACTGGGCGCGGCCTGCGGAACCCGAGTTCATCCGTTGCGCAGTCGAACAGTTGCGCAAGAAGCCGACGGTAGAGGGGTTGTGGCCACACGACTTCACCGCGTTCCCATCGGCCAATGGTCTTACGGGTGATCTGCGGGTGCTTGCGGTACCGAATGGCGGCGAGACTGGTCAGCTCGTCAGCCAAATCTTGTTGGGATAGCCCGGCGCGCTCGCGCAGGTCGATCAGCACGGTGTTCGGTATGCGGGCCTCATCCCGGGACATGGGACTAACGGTAGGGCCTGTGGTATGCCCAGAACAGGAATGTCCCTCCAATGTCCCCGATCTGGCCCAACTGTGGGCACTCGGCGTGGTCGCTTTCGTCTTAGCTGGCTGGTGAACTCAATCGCGGATTCGTCCCAGCAGAGTTACCTGACCGAACCAACATCAATTTCACGGCTTCGAGGAGGCAGGATGAGCGACGCTGGACCCAACATCTGGGAGCCGGAACCCGACGAATACGCCTTGGTACGAGACGAAATTCGCCGCAGGCCGAAGCTTTTCGCACTGTGCGAACTGGACCGTGACGAGACCGAGTGGGAACTCACCGAGGGCCGGGTGCTCGCCTGGGGCCTGGCCTTCCCTGATCGTGCCGAACTGGTCAGCGCAGATGGCCGGGGTCATGGCAGCGTCCAATCCGCCAACCGTGCTGCCGAGATCTTTGCCCGCACCGCCGAAGTCCGTCTCGTCTACCCCTGATCTGGACACCCATGGTCGTGAGTGCGTAATCGACCTCCAGGTCGGCTCCGCACTCACGACATCGGGTCGTGCGTCGGGAAAACCGGCGGCACCTCCGGTTGCTCGCCGCGGAGCACCTCGATGCGGTCCGAGCCCGGCCGCGACATGACCCAGCTCGAACCGGTCAGCGACTTGGCGCGCTGCTTCAGCGGCGCGAGTTTGCTGGAGACCTCGTCGTAGGAGTCGACCGTCGTCGGCGTGCACACCAGTGTTGCCAGCGACAGGCTCACGGCGAGGTGATCCGCCGAACGCGGGGGGTCGAGCACCAGCTCGGCCAGCGGCACCAGGTCGTCGAGGTCGGCCACCAGCAGGAAGTCGTCGCCGCCGACGTGGCCGACCTGCACCGAGCTCAGCGCCGTCGCCGTGTCGGTGAGGCTGCGTCCGATCGCGCGGATCAGGTCGTCGCCGGCGGAGAACCCGGCCGTGTCGTTGACCCTCTTGAAGCTGTCGATGTCCAGCCAGCTCACCGCGAAGATCTCGCCGGCGGCGATCCGGCGGGCCACGTCGCGGGCTATCGCCTCGCTGCCCGGCAGGCGGGTCAGCGGGTTCAGCGCCGCCGCCTCCTCCACCTTCAGCTCCGCCATGCCGCGGATCAGGTCGCCGGCCCGCACCGCGCCCAGGCAGCGGCCGGACTCGTCCACCACGACCGCGTCGTCGTACATCCGGTACTGGTCCGAGCGGGTCACCAGGCTCAGCGCTTCCATCGCCGTCGTCGCCGTGTTGACCACCCGCGGCTCATCGGCCAGCCGCGACGCGGGGCGCTTGGCGTGCAGCGCGTGCCCGTACGGGCCGGTCACCGCCAGCAAGAACCGGTTGCGGTCGATGGTCCACGCCGGCCGGTTCTCGTGGTCGACCAGCACGACGCCGCTGATCTCCGGGTGATCGGCCAGCACGCTGCGCACCTTGTCCGCCGTCGCGTCGATCGGCAGCATCGTCGCCGGGGACAGGAACTCCGTCACCCGGGGACCCGTGGCGAGCGTGCTGATCGATGGGCCGTGCGGGTCGGTCACCTCAGCCGCCACACCTGGCACGCTGCTCGCCGTCGGAGGCCGGCGGGCCGCCGGGGCGAGCAGGTTCCCCTGCACCAGGCGGATTCCGTTGCGGCGCAGCGCGGTCAGCTGGCGCTCGTTCTCCACGCCCTCGGCGACCAGTTGGCTCTCGGTCGACTCGCACAGGTGGCGGACCGCCTCCACCACCGCGACCCGGGCCGGGCTGTCCGGCAGCCCGGCGACCACCGCGCGGTCCAGCTTCACCATCGCGGGCCCGATGTCGGCGATCAGGGTCAGCGGCACATCACCTTCACCCACGCCGTCGAGGGCGACCTGGAAACCGTCGCCGCGCAACTTGTCCACCCCGGCGAGGAGCTGGTCGGGGTCCAGCCTGGTGAACGGCGGGCCGATCTCCAGCGTCACCTCCTGCTCGCGGCGGCCGATCTCGCGGAGCTTCTCGCGCACCGCGTCGAGCCGGGTGAGGTCGTGGATGATCGTGCCGCCGAAGATGTTCAGGTGCAGGGGGAGTAGCGATTCGTGCTCCGCCATCGAGGTCAGCGCGGCGGTCGCCAGTGACACGTCCAGCTCGGTCAGCCGCCGCTGCCGGGCCGCCTCCCGGAACAGGTCCTGGACGTGCGCGCGCGCCGGCCGGGCCAACGCCTCGACCGCGACGATGGCACCGGTCTTTATGTTGATCAACGGCTGGAACGCGAAGCGCACTTCGTCAACCAACGCGAGCACGGAGTCGATCTTGCCCGGCCTCATGCCGCTCCATCGACGGTGTTCACGACCTGTTCACCGACATCTCAGTTCCTCATCCTCGGCGGAGGACCGCCGCTCTCACCGGAGCCCAACCTAGCTCGACCGACCGGGGCGGGACATCGCCTTGTGGGCGGGCCTGTGTCCAGTGACACAGCGAAACGGAAGCGTTCCGTTACGATCTGCAGGGTTTGTCGGTTCTGGTGTCAATCGCCGCCGAGGCCGTGCCGGGCCGGCGGGTGCCCCACCGAGAGACCACCGAGCACCAGCCGCCGCCGGATCCGCCACGGCGCGTTGCGGAACAGCGCTGACATCGCGGCCGCCGTCCCGGCCGGGCTGCCTTCCGGGGCCAGGAACGCCGTCCGGTGCGGCTCGTTCAGCCGGAAGAACGCCTCGAAGAACTCCGGAACCAGGTCCGGGGGCAGGGAAAGCAGGGCGTGCAGCGCCCGGTGCCGCAGCACGTGCGCGGCCACCGCGCTCGGTGGCCACTGGATCGACCAGCTCGCCCGGGCCGCGGCCGCCGGGCCGGACGGGAGCGCGGCGCTGATCGCCGCCGCCAGCCACGGCGCGCGTTGCAGGGACGCCGCCACGCTGAAACCGGTCGCCGGGTGCATGAAGCCCGCCGCCGCGCCGAAGGGGATCACCCGGCCAGGCCGGGGCAACGGGTCGTCCACCGGGAACCGCACTCGTTCCTCGTCGATTCGCCCGTGCGCATCCACCTCGGCCGCGGCGAACCGCCCGGCCAGCCTCCGGCGCAGCAAAGCCAGCGGCAGCGCCGGGCGGCGCGCCAGCGAGGTCTCCTCGAGCAGCACCCGGTTCGGCCCGAGGTGGATCGCGTAGAGGAACGTGGGCCAGCCGCCGCGGGTTTGCGGGGCCTGCCGCCAGTCCATGAACACACCCGCATCTGGGTCGCAGAAGGGCTCCGCCGTTGCGGCGTCGACCACCCAGCCCACCGCGGACTGCTGGGCCGCGGTGTGCGGCGGGCGACCGCCAGAGAGGGACCGTGCGGCGCCGGTCGCGTCGACCACGACGGCCGCCGCGATTCGCCGACCGTCCTTCAGCACCACGGTCGAACCCGTCGGCCCGTGTTCGGCGGCCGTCGCGCGCCCCGTCACCTCGACGACGTCGGCGCGCCAGAAATGCTTCCACAACGCCCTGTTGTCCAGCACCGCGTACGGCCGCTGCCATTCGTGCCGGTCGGTGCCGTGCAGCGCCATGCGCGGCATCACCGACGCCAGTGCCGCCGACGGCACCGACGGGGGCAGCTCGTCGCGCCAGGTCCCGTAGGTGTGTGGCCAGACGCGACGCGGGGCCGGGTCGACCAGCGTCACCTGCAGGCCCGTATCGCTGCAGGCGGCCGCCGCCGCACGACCCGCCGGTCCGCCGCCCACCACAACGACATCCACTGCAGCATCAGATCACGTCGGACGCGGGGTCCGCTGCCAGGGCGGCGGGTGTCTGAGGTTTCGCTACCCGCGCCGCTACGCAAGCCACCTGCGTGCACCCATTAACGTGAGGCCATGCAGGATGTGCAGACAACCCGGACCGGGCGGCGCAGCGGACGCTCCGGAGTTCGTAACGGCCCTGGTGATCTCGCCGCGAGCCCGTTCCGCGCGGACCGCGACCGGGTGTCCAGCTCCGCGTTCTTCGCCCGCCTCGGCGGCGTGACGCAGGTCGTCAGCCCCAGCGGTTCCGGGCTGCTGCTGCACAACCGGCTGACCCACAGCCTCAAGGTCGCGCAGGTCGCGCGGGCGATCGCCGAGCGGCTGGTGGCAGACCCGGACAACGTGGCGCGGCTGGACCGCCTCGGCGGCTGCGACCTGGACGTGGTCGAGGCCGCCGGGCTCGGCCACGACCTCGGCCACCCGCCGTTCGGGCACCTCGGCGAGAGCGTGCTGGACCGGCTGGCCCGGCAGCGGTTCTCGTTGCCGGACGGGTTCGAGGGCAATGCCCAGACCTACCGCGTCGTCACCCGCATCGACGTGCGCGGCGTCGGGGTCGACGGTCTGGACCTGACCGCGGCGGTGCGGGCCGCGCTGCTGAAGTACCCGTGGACGCGTCTGTCCCGCCCGCAACCGCATCCCCGGCACCTGCCTTCGCCACCGCGCGGCGCGTCCGAACCGGAGGACCAGCCGGGCACCGGGTCGGCCAAGTTCTCCTGCTACAGCACCGAACTCGCCGACATGATCGACGCCCGCGCGGCGTTCCGCGGGCGGCTCGAGGACTGGCAGCAGACCGTCGAGGCGTCGATCATGGACACCGCCGACGACATCGCCTACGCGATCCACGACTTGGAAGATTTCCACCGTGTCGGGATCCTGCAGCACACCAGCGTCTCGCACGAGCTGACCGAGTGGCTCGGGCACGCCGTGGAGTTCGCCGGCCGCTCCGACGCCGACCTGGCCGGCGACGGCATGCGCCCCGGCTGCTCGCTGGAGCGGCTGCGCCGCCGGCTGCACGCCAAGGACGGCTGGATCGCCGACGACGAGGCGTTCGTCAGCGCGGTCAAGAAGGTCGTCGCGAACCTCGTCAACAAGCTGCTGGAGGTGCCCTTCGACCGCTCCCAGCTCGCCGAGCAGTCCATCGCGGCCTTCTCGGGGGAGTGGACCCAGCGCCTGGTGGAGGGCATCCAGGTCGAGGCGCACCCGAACACGCGGTCCGGGCACGTCGCGCTGGCGGTCGAGCAGTGGCACGAGGTGCAGGTGTTGAAGTTCGTGCACCGCCGGTTCGTGCTGCAGCGCCCCGACCTCGCGCTGCACCAGCGCGGCCAGGACCGGCTGCTGAGCAAGCTCGTCGAGGCGCTCGACAACTGGCTGATCGACCGCAGCGAGGCAGCCCGGCTGCCGCACCGGCTGCGCGACCTGTTCGACCGGGCCCGCGCCGAGTTCGCGCAGTTGCTCGGCGACGACCCGGAGCTGCTGGTGGTGCCGGGCGCCGCGGAGCAGGCCGACGCCGAGCGCCTGGAGCGGATGGCGCGCGGCCGGGCCGTGATCGATTTCGTCGCCTCGCTGACCGATGACCAGTCGGCCGCGCTGCTGGAGGCCCTGTCGGGCCGGACCACCCAGCTGTGGAGCGACACGTTCGTGCTGTGACGGGGGCTGTTCGGGTGTGACCGAGGTGATGCGGTCTGCGATCAGATCGGTGGACACCGCCCGATACAATGTGTTCGTGGTTAGCAAGCGTTTCGTGGTTCGCGTTCCCCGCGCCACCCCATCGCTGGTCCGCTCGGTCGTCGTCTAGCGACCGCGCCGCTCAGCAGTGCCCACGCCCACCCGGCGCCGACCGGTGGGCGCGTTCGTGGAACCGCTTGACCACTATCCTTCGGAGCTTCCTTTGATTTCTGCCACCGGCCTGGAACTGCGCGCCGGCTCCCGCATCCTGCTCTCCGACGCGACCCTGCGTGTCCAGCCCGGCGACCGGATCGGCCTGGTCGGCCGCAACGGCGCGGGCAAGACCACCACGCTGCGCGTGCTCGCCGGCGAGGGTCAGCCCTACGCCGGCGACGTGGTCCGCCGCGGCGAGCTTGGCTACCTCCCGCAGGACCCGCGCGAGGGCGACCTCACCGTGACCGCCAAGGACCGGGTGCTGTCCGCGCGGGGCCTGGACCAGCTGATCCGCGACATGGAGAAGGCCCAGACCGCGATGGCCGAGCTGGTCGACGAGCGGGAGCGGGACAAGGCGATCGCCCGCTACGGCAGGCTCGAAGAGCGCTTCGCCGCGCGCGGCGGTTACGCCGCGGAGAGCGAGGCCGGGCGGATCTGCAGCAACCTCGGGCTGCCCGACCGGGTGCTCAACCAGCCGCTGAGCACGCTCTCTGGTGGTCAGCGCCGCCGCGTCGAGCTCGCCCGGATCCTGTTCGCCGCGTCCGAGGCCGGGCCCGGCGGCGGGTCGGCCACCACGCTGCTGCTCGACGAGCCGACGAACCACCTCGACGCCGACTCGATCAACTGGCTGCGCGACTTCCTCAAGAACCACGACGGCGGCCTGGTGGTCATCAGCCACGACGTGGATCTGCTGGCCGCCGTGGTCAACAAGGTGTGGTTCCTCGACGCCATCCGCGGCGAGGCGGATGTGTACAACATGGACTGGGACCGCTACCAGGACGCCCGTGCCGCCGACGAGAAGCGGCGCCGCCGCGAGCGCGCCAACGCCGAGAAGAAGGCGTCGGCCCTGATGGCGCAGGCCGACAAGATGCGGGCCAAGGCGACCAAGGCGGTCGCCGCCCAGAACATGGCCCGCCGGGCCGAGAAGCTGCTGGCCGAGGCGGAGACCGAGCAGGCCCAGGAGAAGGTCGCCAGGATCCGCTTCCCGGAACCGGCCGCGTGCGGGCGCACCCCGCTGACCGCCGAAGGCCTGTCGAAGTCCTACGGTTCGCTGGAGATCTTCACCGGCGTGGACCTCGCCGTCGACCGCGGTGCAAAGGTCGTCGTGCTCGGCCTCAACGGTGCGGGCAAGACCACCCTGCTGCGGCTGCTGGGAGGCGTGGAGGAACCCGACGTGGGCGGGGTCGTGCCTGGTCACGGCCTGCGCATCGGGTACTTCGCGCAGGAGCACGAAACGCTGGACCACGACGCCACGGTGTGGGAGAACATCCGCAGCGCGGCACCGGACACCCCCGAGCAGCAGCTGCGCACCCTGCTCGGCGCGTTCCTGTTCCAGGGTGAGCAGTTGCAGCAACCCGCCGGCACCCTCTCCGGCGGTGAGAAGACCCGGCTCGCGCTGGCGGGCCTGGTTTCCAGCGCCGCGAACGTGCTGCTGCTGGACGAGCCGACCAACAACCTCGACCCGGCCAGCCGCGAGCAGGTGCTCGACGCGCTGCGCAGCTTCACCGGGGCGGTGGTGCTGGTCACGCACGATCCCGGCGCGGTGCAGGCCCTCGAACCGGAACGGGTCATCCTGCTGCCCGATGGAACGGAAGACCACTGGTCAGACGACTACCTGGACCTCGTCCAGTTGGCGTAACGATGGTTGCGCTCGCGGCGCGCACTACTGCGGATGGATTAGTGTGTTCCGGTGATCGCCGGGTGCACATCTCGACCATTGGCCGATCTTTTTTCCATGATCGCCTGGCGTTCCTGCGTTTCCTGTTCGATCATTGCGCTGACAGGGGTCGCGAGGCCCGACCTGCTCAGAGGGAAGGCGGGGACACCGTGGCTGAGCTGAAGAAAGGCGCGCGCATCACGGGTAGTGCGCGGGACAAGCTTGCCAGTGACCTGAGAAAGAAGTACGAGAAGGGGGCGAGCATCCGCGCTCTGGCCGAGGCAACCGGCCGGTCGTATGGGTTCGTGCACCGCGTCCTGAGCGAATCAGGCGTGCAGTTGCGGGGCCGCGGGGGCGCGACGCGCTCGAAGAAGAAGTGAGCACGGCGACCAGCGGTCGCCGGATTTCGGCATAACGCGACTCCAGCGATCTGCTCAGATCTGCAATGGAGGTCCGCTTGGCGGAGTCGATAGTGGACGCCGGCCTGTTGGATCGTGGCGGTGTGGGGCTCACGATCCACGGGCGGCGTGCCACGATCACCTTGAACCGCCCCGACAAGCTCAACGCGCAGACACCACACACCTGGCAGGCGCTGCGGGAAATCGGGCGGTGCCTCGCCGCGGAGATCCGGGTCGTGGTGGTGCGCGGCGCGGGCCGGTCGTTTTCGGTCGGCCTTGATCGTCGGCTGTTCGGATTCGCCGACGTCGATGGGGCGCCTGGGCTGGCCGCGCTGGCCCAGCGCCCCACCGAACAGGCCGATGCCGAGGTTGCCGGCTTCCAACAGGGGTTCAGCTGGCTTCGCGAACCCGACCGGGTAACCATCGCGGCCGTGCAGGGGCACGCCATCGGCGCCGGTTTCCAGCTGGCGCTGGCGTGCGACCTGCGCGTGCTCGCCACCGATGCCCGGCTGCGCATGGCGGAGACCGGGCTGGGACTCGTGCCGGATCTTGGCGGTACGTTGCCCCTGGTCAGGACCGTCGGTTACGCAAAGGCAGTGGAGATCTGCCTGACCGGGCGAGAAATTCAGGCGGAAGAGGCCGTGCGGCTCGGTCTGGCGAATTCGGTCGTCGAGCCCGATCTGCTCGACGACGCGGTGGACCGGCTCGCCGAAGCCGTCACGCAACCGCCGGCCGGCGCGGTCCGCGAGACGCTGGCGCTGCTGGTCCAGGCCGATGAGGCCGTCGACCCGGAGCAGCAGCTCGCGGCCGAGCGCGCCGCCCAGTTGCGCCGCATCGCGGAGCTGGCCGGGCATTTCGGCGCGGAGTAGATCAGCGCAGGCCCGGCACCCGTCCCCCGTAGTGCGCGAGGTTCGCCGCGTTTGCCTCGTCGCCGCCGACCGTGTTGGAGCTGCGCCAGACCGGCAGGTCGACGCCTGCCGCCGCGGCGAGGTCGTACATCCGTACCAGCAGCATGTTCCACAGGAACGCGTTGGCCATCGAGGACAGCGGCGCCGTCACCGGTGCTGCCGCCGGGTAGCTCGCATCGCCCCCGCGCACCAGCGTGTCCAGCACGATCCCGGCTTCTTGGGCCAGCGTCGTGCCCGCGCGCTTCGGTGCTTCGGCGCTCGCCGCCGGCGAGGTGATCGCGACGACTGCCGAGCCGGCCGCGCGGGCGAGCTTGGCCAACTCCACCGGGTACGGGTTCACCCCGGAGTTGGAGAACACCACCAGCGCGTCCGTGCCGCCGCGGAAGCCGGCCCCGGCGAGCACCTCCTCGGCCAGGCCGCTGCGGCGTTCGGTCTTGGTGCTGGCCACCGCGCCGTGCAGGGGCAGCAGGTCCGGGTGGTACAGCGGCCGGACTGCGGCCAGCCCGCCGGCCCGGTAGAAGGACTCCATCACCCCGGCCAGCGAGTGGCCCGCGCCGGCGGTGAACACCAGGCCGTCCGCCTGGATGGCGGCGAAGAGCCGGTCGGCGGCGGTTCGCAGGGTCTCGGTGTTGTGCGCGCCGATCTTTTGCAGGTGTTCCAGCGTCTGCTCGGCGTGGACCAGGCCGGTTTCCGGCATGTTTGCGCTCCCGTGGCGAGGCGATCGCGGACATGAGGTCTATACCAATAACGGGGGTATCGGTCAAGGCGCGCGGCGTGCCCCTGCCCACCACTGGTGTGGTGCGCGGGATACGCTGTTGATCAGCAAGCAAGATCGGACCGCGGGGGATGCATGCCGCAACGAGGCAACCGCCGGGAACTGCTCGCCGACGCCGCCATCGAGGTGCTGGCGCGCGAAGGAGGCCGCGGGCTCACGCACCGCGCCATCGACCGCGAGGCCGAGGTTCCAGAGGGCACCACCAAGAACTACTACCCGACGCGCAGCGCGGTGTTCCTGGCCGTCGCGCGTTATCTCGCCGCCCAGCACACCGCTGCGCTGCGCGAGCTGCGCAGCCAGATTCCCGCGGACGTCACCGGTGCGGAGATCGCCGCGCTGTACGCGGCGATGCTGCGGCGGATGTCCACGAGCGCGAGGTCGCAGTTTCTGGCGCTGTTCGAGCTGCACCTGGAAGCGGTGCGCAACCCCGAGGTGCGGGAGGCGCTCGGCGACATCACCGAGGCCAATGTGGACACCGCGGTGCAGTTGCACGCCGCGGTGGGGCGCCAGATGAGCCGCCGCGGCGCGGGATTGCTGGACGCGGGCATGCTCGGCGTGGCGCTGTCGGTGCTCAGCCTGCCCGACGACCTGATCGAGGAGTTCGGGCTCGACGACGCGGACGGACTGGCGCGGGCATTATTGTCGCTGGGCTCGGGTCGGGACGAACCGACGCTCGGGGTGCTGCGGGACTGCGCCGGCTGAGCGAGGGCGGTCGGCCGCCAGGTGGCGCTGCGATACCACTGGATGACGCACGGTAGCCTCTGGAAGGGTCGGCCATGATCGAAGTGGATGCGGGGAGCATGTCGAATCCAGCGCAAGACGAGCCCGGCCCGCTCGAACCTCCTGCGGTCGTGTTCGCCCGCCTCACCGACGTCCCGGTGGACGCCCTGGACAAGCTGATCGAGGTGACGCACGAGGTCTACGACGACCTCAACAAGGTGCTCGGCCATCCCTACTGGGGAGACCTGGTGTTCCACCAGGGCGCGGCGATCAAGGCGCTGAAGGAGGCGCGGATCTGCCTGGAAGGCCTGCGCGCCGAGGCGATCGGGGCCCGCAACACCGAACTGGGGATCACGGTCGCGACCGCGGTCGCCGACGGCGAGCGGTACTACGCGCAGACCGAGGACGACAAGGCCGATCTGGTGGACAAGGTGCTGCGGCCGCAGCGGCCCGGCGCCGGCCACCTTTACGTGTGGGACCGCCCGCATGAGGATCCCGAGGCTGCCGGGCCGTACCAGCAGATCCGGATCGTCACCGACGTGGCGGCCGAGGTCGGCGTCCTGAACTTCACCGAGGAGTCCGAGGATGGCGAACTCCAGTCCTGGCACACGCTCAACCCGGCGCCGTCGGCGGAGGCGCCGGCGCTGCCGTTCGACGCGGGCAGCACGCTGAAGTTCCCGCGCGACGCGGTCCTGCCGTTCCGAGATCTCCGCGCCGCACTGGACGAATTCACCCGAACCGGTCAGCGGCCGGAGGCCGTGCACTGGCAGACCGCGCGCTGGGGAGACCTTTAGTTTTAGCTTGGGTTTTAACCTTTGGGTGTTGTTGTGGCCTCGGTTGATCATGGGAACAGCCCTTGGGTGATCATGCTTCTGACGAAGGAAGAAGATCAACCAAGGGCTGTCGTGATTGGTCATACATAAGCCGGGGATCCCGGAGTCCAGGCGGCGTCTGAGGTTCCGCCACTTGCGCCGCTACGCATACGCAGGGTGAGTCTGGAACCAGTTTTTGTAGTCAGCCGTAGATGCCTTGGATTGCGCGGGCCGCGATGGTCGCCACGATCTTGAATGCCTTCATCGCCTCGGTCATGTTCGGCGCGTCGAACCCGACCCGCCGCACGTCCAGTTGCTCGACGGTCGGGATCACCTCGGCCGCGGCGGCCAGGTGCGCGGCATCGAACTCCACCTCGATGCGGTGCGGCCGGACCACGCCCTCGGTCCGCCCGGCCAGCGCGAGGCTTTCGGTGGCTGCGGCGCGGATGTCGGCCGCGGTGCGGGCCGGTGGGCGGCAGATCGCCGCGTAGCGGCTCACGCATTCCTTGACCGCGACGGTCTTCGCGGCGGGTGCGTAGCCGGCGGCCTCGGAGCAGGCCCGGTCGTCGCCGGTGACCAGCAAGACCGGCACCCCGTACTCGGCGGCCAGCGCCGCGTTGAGGCCGCCCTCCCCGGCTGGGGCGCCGTCGAGCCACACCCTGGTGATGGAGTTCTCCAGGTAGGTGTGGGAGAGGACGCCTTCCTCACCCGCGCCCGCGTGGTAGCCGAGGAACACCACACCGTCGACATCCGAATCGATTCCCTGCATCATGGACAGCGGCTTGTGCCGCCCGGTCAGCAGCACGGCCCGCTGGTCGAGGTCCTCCAGCAGCAGGTTCCGCTGTGCGGAGTGCGCCTCGTTGACCAGCACGTCGGTGGCGCTGCCCGCGCAGAGCCCTTCGACGCACGCGTTGACGTCCCCGGTGAACAGGCGACGGAAACGCTGCCACTGCTCGGTCCCCGGCACCACGTCGTCGGTCCAGGTGACGCCGGTGACGCCTTCCATGTCCGCTGAGAGCAAGATCCGCACGGCGGCAAATCTATGCCGTGCAACCAGGCTTCCAGGCGGCGACGCGCCGATTGGGTAACGGTTCGATTCCCCTGCGTGACGCGGCCCGGAGACGACCTTCGGTTAACCATTGACGAACAGTGCCTGAAAGTGGTTCCTTCTTCTCATTCGCCGCAAAGGAGGGGGCACCGTGAGCAGACGATTCGCCGTGCTCTGGGCCGTGCTGCTGGTCGGATTGCTGGCACCGATGCCGGCCACGGCGCAGGGAGACGGCGCGCGCCAGGACGGGGCGACGCTCCGGATCGGGCTGCAGCAGCAGATCGACTCGCTGAACCCGTTCCTGGGTTACACGGTGCCCTCCAGCGACATCTTCCGGTCCATCTACCCGACGCTCACGACCTACAGCCCGGACGACTTCTCGGTGATGCCGGAGCTCGCCGAGAGCTGGCAGTCCTCCCCGGACAGGCTCACCTGGACCTTCCGGATCCGCCCCGGCGTCAAGTGGTCCGACGGGCAGCCGGTGACCGCCCACGACGCGGCCTACACGTTCAAGCGGATGATGACCGATCCGGCCGCGAGCACCGCCAACGGCAACGTCGTGGAGAACTTCGAGGCCGTCACCGCCCCGGACGACAGCACGCTGGTGATCCGCACCAAGACGCCGCAGGCCACGATGCTGGCGATCGACGCGCCGATCGTGCCCGAGCACGTGTGGTCGAAGGTCGCCGACGTCGCGACCTTCGCCAACGACCAGATGCCGGTCGTCGGAAGCGGGCCGTTCACGCTCACCGGCTACCGCGCCGAGCAGGACGTCACGCTGACCGCCAACCCTGAGTTCTGGCGCGGTGCGCCGAAGATCGCCGGGTTGCGGTTCATCCAGTTCAAGAACAGCGACGCCGCGGTGCAGGCGCTGCGCAAGGGTGACGTCGACGTCGTCCAGAAGCTCACCCCCGCGCAGTTCGACGCGCTCGCCGGGCAGCCCGGCATCCGGCAGGTCAGGGGCCAGGGGCGGCGGTTCTTCGAACTGTCGCTCAACCCGGGTGCGGCCAACCGCGAGAACCAGCCGATCGGTACCGGCCACCCGGCGCTGAAGGACGTGCGGGTGCGGCAGGCCATCGACCAGGCGATCGACCGGAAGGTCCTGGTGGACCGGGTGCTCGGCGGCTACGGCCAGGAGGGCGGCGGGTACCTGCCGCCGATCTTCTCCGACTACCAGTGGACTCCGCCGCAGCCGCGGACCTTCGACCCGGCGGCGGCCAACCGGAAGCTCGACGAGGCGGGTTACGCCCGCGGCGCGGACGGTATCCGCCGGACCCCGCAGGGTGAGCCGCTGAACTTCAACCTCGTGCTGCACGGTTCCCGCTCGGAGGACACCCAGGTCGGCGAGTTCGTCAAGCGGTGGCTGGCCGGTCTGGGCATCGGCGTCGAACTGCAGCCGGTTTCGGACAACCAGCTCAACGACCGCACCACCAGCGCCGACTACGACATGGTCATCAGCGGCTGGGCGGCCAACCCGGACCCGGATTACGTGCTGCGGCTGCAGACCTGCGCGTCCCGGCCGGGTCCCAACGGCGGCGGCAACCCGGACACGTTCCTGTGCGACCAGCAGTACGACGACCTCTACCACCGGCAGCTCGGCGAGTTCGACCAGGCGAAGCGGGTCGATCTGGTCAAGCAGGCGCAGGCCCGGTTCTACGACCAGGCCGCCGGTCTGATCCTGTGGTACCAGGATTCGCTGGAGGCCTACCGCGCCGACCGCTACAGCGGGTTCAGCCTGCAGCCGAAGACCGACGGCGTGATCGTGGCGCAGCAGGGCTACTGGGGCTACTACGGCGCGCAGCCCACCGACAAGGCGCTGAACGGCTCGGGCACCGACTACACCGGTGTCGCCTGGGTGCTCGGCGGGGTCGTGGTGCTGGCCGGCGGCGTGGTGGCGCTCGTGGTGGTCCGCCGCCGCGCGACCGCCGACACCAGGGAGTGAGCCGTGTCCGAAGCACTCGTCACCGTCGCCGAACCGCCACCGCCGACCGGTAGTGGCCGCCGGATGGCCCGCTACCTGGGCGGCAAGCTCGGCGGCGGCCTGGTGAGCCTGCTCATGGTGGCGGTGCTGGGGTTCTTCCTGTTCCGGGTGATGCCCGGCGACCCGGTGCGCACCATGACCCACGGCGCGCCGGTGACCGCGCAGCAGATCGCGGTGCTGCGGGAGCGGCTCGGCCTGGACCAGCCGCTCTGGAAGCAGTTCCTGGACTTCCTCGGCAACCTGCTGCGCGGTGACCTCGGCACGTCCTACACCTACAGCCGCCCGGTGGGCGAGCTGATTCTCGACCGCATCGGCCCGACCGTGCTGCTGGTGGGCACCGCGACCGCTATCGCCGTGCTGCTGGGGCTGTGGATGGGCAGCCGCGCGGCGTGGCGGCACGGCGAGGCCTTCGACAAGACGTCGACCTCGATCGCCCTGACGCTGTGGTCGGTGCCGACGTTCTGGCTCGGGCTGATCGTGCTGATGGCCTTCGGCGTCGGGGTCGGGCCGATCCCGGGCCTGTTCCCGGTCGGCGGGATCTCCTCGCCGGACACGCCGCCGGAGCTGCTGCCGCAGCTCCTCGACGTCGCCCACCACCTGGTGCTGCCGACGCTGACCATGGTGGCGGTGATCTACGCCGAGTACCTGATGGTGATGCGCTCGTCGCTGCTGGAGGAGATGGGCGAGGACTACCTGACGACGGCGCGCGCCAAGGGCCTGCGCGAGGACCTGGTGCGGCGCCGGCACGCGGTGCCCAACGCGCTGCTGCCCACCGTCACGCTGATCTTCCTGCGGCTGGGGCTGGTGGTGGCGGGTGCGATCACGGTGGAGGCGGTGTTCTCCTGGCCGGGCCTGGGGCTGCTGACCTACGAGGCGCTGCGGGTGCCGGACCTGCCGTTGCTGCAAGGCATTTTCATCGTCCTTGCCGGGAGCGTGGTGGTGATGAACGTGTTGGCGGATTTGGTCTACCGGGTGCTCGATCCGAGGGTGCGGGAATCATGACGGCCACCGCAGGGCAGATCATCTGGGCCCGCCGCAAGGCCCGGGCGGCCGAGGCGTGGCGCGTCTTCCGCGCGGACCGGGCCGGGCTGGTGGGTCTCGTGCTGCTGGTCGTGGTCGGCGCGTTGGCGTTGTTCGCGCCGCTGCTCACCGACGCCAGCGGCCTGGACGTCACGCGGGCGCCCGGCGAGCCGCTGCAGGCGCCGAGCAGCGAATTCTGGCTCGGCACCGACGAATCCGGTCGTTCGGTGCTGCTGCTGACCTGGTGGGGCGCGCGGGTGTCGCTGGTCGTCGGGCTTTTCGCGGCGGTGCTGTCGGTCCTGATCGGCACCGTGGTGGGGGTGCTCGCGGCCCACTTCGGCGGCTGGGTCTCCCGGGTGCTGCTGCGCTTCACCGACTTCTTCCTGGTCCTGCCGTCCCTGGTGCTGGCCATCGCGTTGTCCACGGTGCTTGCCCGCGGCCTTCCGACGATCGTGCTGGCGATCGGGGTGACGGCCTGGCCGGCCACCGCGCGGATGGTGCGGGCCCAGACGCTGACCGTCGAGGCCCGCCCCTACATCGAGCGGGCGTGGGCCCTGGGCGCCGGGCACGGCCACATCATCGGCCGCCACGTGCTGCCCGCGGTGCTGCCGCTGGTGTTCGCCAACACCACGCTGTCGGTGGCCAGCGCGATCATCGCCGAGTCGACGCTTTCGTTCCTGGGGCTCGGCGACCCGAGCCGCGTGTCGTGGGGTTCGATGCTGAAGTCCGCGATGGACACCGGCGCGGTCACCGGCGGTGCGTGGTGGTACTTGCTGCCGCCGGGCCTGGGGATCGTGGTTGTGGTGCTCAGCTTCACGTTGTGCGGGCGGGCGCTGGAGACGGTGTTCAATCCGAGGCTGCGGGGGCGACGGTGACTCCGATTCTGCAAATGCGGGACGTGGCGGTGGCCTACCGGGGCGCTTCGGAGGCCGCGCCGGGAATGGTCGCGGTGCGGGGCGTGAGCCTGACCCTCGCCGAGGGGGAAACCCTGGGCCTGGCGGGGGAATCCGGTTGCGGCAAGACGACGCTGGCGATGTCCGTGCTGCGGCTGCTGCCGAGCTCGGCGCGCATCGACGGCGAGATCCTGCTGGACGGCAAGGACGTTCGCGAGATGACGTTCGGGCAGCTGCGCGCGGTGCGCTGGGCGAGCGCGTCGGTGGTTTTCCAGGGCGCGATGCACGCGTTGAACCCGGTGCGCACCATCGGCGACCAGATCGCGGAGCCGATCAGGCTGCACGGCCGGGCGAACGGCGACCTGCGCGAGCGGGTCGCGGAGCTGCTCGCGCAGGTGGAGCTCCCCGCGGAGCGGGCCGGTGCTTACCCGCACGAGCTCTCCGGCGGGCAGAAGCAGCGGGTGATGATCGCGATGGCCCTGGCCTGCGAGCCGCGGCTGGTGATCGCCGACGAACCCACGACCGCGCTGGACGTGGTGGTGCAGGCCCAGATCCTGGAGCTGATGGGGCGGCTGGTCGCGGAGCGCGGCATCGCGCTGATGATGATCAGCCACGACCTGTCGGTGCTGTCGGCCAGCTGCGCCCGGCTCGCGGTGATGTACCAGGGCCAGGTCGTCGAGCACGGTCCGTCGCGGCAGGTGATGACCGCGCCGCAGCACGCGCACAGCAGGGCGCTGGCCAGCGCGTTCCCGACAGTCGGCGACCCGCGGTTCCGGTTCGCCGAAGGGGTGCCGAGCGGATCGGCGCTGCTGTCCGCCGAGTCGGTGTCGGTCGACTTCACCAGCCGCTCCGGGCAGACCGTGCAAGCAGTGCGCGGGGTGGACCTCGCGGTCAACGAGAACGAGATCGTCGCGCTGGTCGGGCAGTCCGGCTCCGGCAAGACGACGTTGGCCCGGACGATGCTGGGGCTGCAGCAGCCGACCGGCGGTGCGGTGCGCTTCGACGGCGTGCCGCTGCCGACCAGCAGCGCGGGGCTGCGCGAGTACCGCAAGCAGGTGCAGTTGGTGCTGCAGGACCCGACAGGGGCGCTCAACCCCCGGCACACCGTTTACGAAGCGGTGGCGGAGGGTTTGCGCATCCACGGCATCACCGACGACGAGCGGGGAAGGGTCGCGGCGGCGCTCGAGGCGGCGGAGCTGCGGCCAGCGGAGAAGTTCTTCGGCCGCCTGCCGCAAGAGCTGTCGGGCGGTCAGCGGCAACGCGTGGTGATCGCCGGTGCGCTCGTGCTGGAACCGCGGGTGCTGATCGCCGACGAACCGGTGGCGTCGCTGGATGCGACGGTGCGCGGCGAGATATTGGCGCTGCTGCTGCGATTGCGGGCCGAACGCGGCCTGTCAACCCTGGTGATCACCCACGACCTCGGCCTGGCCTGGAACATCGCCGACCGGGTGGCGGTGATGTACCGGGGCGACCTCGTCGAAGCCGGCCCGGTGGAACGGGTCCTGCTGGACCCACAGCACGACTACACCAAGACGCTCCTTGCCGCCGTTCCGTCGGTGGAGCGCCGCGTGGCGTAGGGGTCAGATCAGGCCGAATCGCAGAAGCAAGGCCCGGTCGAGTTCCGCGAGTTCGCCGGCGTCGAGCGAGCCCTTGAAGTCGCCCAGCCGATCCGGTGACACCGAGTAGATCTGGTCGGTGAGGATCCGGCTCTTGGTACCGTTCAATTCGATCTCGGGCCGGTAGACTGCGGCGCCCGCCCGGGTCGAGGTGAGCGCGACCGCGATCGTGCTGGTGGAGAAGCGGTCGGACTGGATGATTACGGCGTACCGCCTGCCTTGCTGCTCGTGTCCGCGCGCTCCGGGGAACGCCTTGATCTCGTACACGGCTCTCCGGAAGATCACTCGGTGACTCCCATGAACCGCTGTATCGCCAGCATTTCGGCCTGGTCGTCGGGATCTTCCTTGAGTCGTTCGGCGTCCTTCTCGGCCTGCTCCAGCAGAATTTCCTTGTAGGTGCGCAGAAGCGCATAGCGGACCGCCTCGGATCGGCTCCGCGTGTCGCCGGTTAACGCCTTCAGCGCGGTCTCCATGGCTTCATCGGTGCGAACGTTCAGCGTGCCCATCTGCCGACTGTAACACATTTTGTGATACGTGGAGCCTGTGTGCTCGGCCGGGAATTGTCGGTCCAGTGGGGCAGGATGCCGTCCATGTTGCGTCCACCAAGCTGCGTCGAGCTTGCGGGTGGGAGTCCCGTCCCGGTAGGTATCGGAGCGCCGGGTAGCAGGCCCCGGTTCGTCGTTGAGAAGCGGCGGGCTGAGCGGGGTGTCAAAAGCCTCTTTGGAGGGAGCAAGCGCGCGGGCCGTAGTGCCATCAGGTGCGAGTCCTGCAGCCTCGTCAGATTCACAATGGGAGAGCCGAGCCGCTCATGTCACGGTGAAGGCCATGCCCGCCAAGCCTCGTTCCGGGGTCAAGCTTGGTGGGTCTCTCCGGGGTACGGGGAGCGGCACGTGCGCATAGTTCGATGCGGAAGTGGAGAGGCCCGTCTGGCCCGCCGACGTCCGGCAAAGACCCGAGGTATAAGCCGATGGTGAAATCCGAGGGAGGCCAGCGGGAGTCCGACGGGGTCGTAGTACCGCTGAGCGGCGTGAGGAACACGCCGGGAGGGAAGGACCCCGGCTTTGATCATGCTTGGGAAGTGGGTAAGCGTCAGGGCATGACCGGCTTGGTCCGGTCCAACAACCCCGGCCGGTCACAGCCGGTCGTAGCTGGGGAAGGGCCGCTGGAGCGGCCGTCGCCGGTGAAGGTGCGAGAACTGCAACGCAAGCTATGGGCTGCGGCCAAGCAGTCTTCGGGTCGGTGTTTCCACGCCCTGTTTGACCGTATCCACAGGGGTGACGTCCTGTGGGAGGCGTGGGAACGGGTGAAAGCGAACAAGGGCGCGGCCGGGGTCGATCGGATCACCCTGGACGTGGTGGAGGCCTATGGCGTGGACCGCATGTTGCGTGAGTTGCGTGATGACCTCCGGGCAGGTCGGTATCGTCCCGCGCCGGTGCGGCGTGTGGATATCCCGAAACCACAGGGCGGTAAACGGCCGTTGGGTATTCCCACGGTCCGGGACCGGGTGGCCCAGCAGGCGACCAAGATCGTGCTGGAACCAATCTTCGAGGCGGATTTTCTGCCGTGCTCGTATGGGTTCCGGCCGAAGCGGTCGGCCACGCAGGCGATGGAACGGTTGCGGACCGGGTTCATCGAGGGCCACGTGTTTGTTGCGGAGTTCGATATCCGTAACTTCTTCGGCGGGATCGACCATGAGCGGCTGCTCGCGGAGCTCGGCCGGAGAGTCTCGGATCGGCGGGTGCTCAAACTGCTGCGATTGTGGCTGCAAGCAGGAGTGATGCAGGCTGATGGGGCGCTGGAGCGGACGGTCGCGGGCACCCCGCAGGGCGGTGTGATTTCACCGTTGATGGCGAACGTCTTCCTGCACGTTCTGGACACCGAACTCACCCGCCGTGGGGTGGGTGAGCTGGTGCGCTACGCCGACGACGGCGTGGTGCTCTGCCGCGATGAGCGGCAGGCCAGGGCGGCCCTGAACGCGGTGGGAGAGATCCTCGGCGGACTGGGGTTGCAGCTGCATCCGGACAAGACGCGAGTAGTGGACCTCAGGCAGGGCCGCGAGGGCCTGGATTTCCTCGGCTGTCACTTCCGTGCCTGTATGTCGGGGCGGTTGTGGGAACGGAAGCGCATCGTGCGCTACTACCTGCACCGCTGGCCGGGTCAGCAGGCGATGAAGCGGCTAAGGGGCAAGGTTCGGGATCGCACCGGCCGCAACCGCGCAGGAACGGATATTCGCATCGTGATCGCGGATCTGAATCCGGTCCTGCGTGGCTGGGGCAACTACTTTCGCACCGGGAACGCCGCCAAGAAGTTCCGGCAGGTTGACAACTACGTGGTGACGCGGCTTCGTGGCCTCATGGTCAAGAAGCGGGGCCGAAACCTCCATGCAGGTCAGGCTGCGCAGTGGAACGAGGACTGGTTCAACGGGCACGGCCTGCACCGACTTCGCGGCACCATCCGTTATCCGAAGGCGGCGTAACCATGCCAAGAAGATCATCGGTAAGCCGTATGCGGGAAAACCGCACGTACGGATTGAAAGGGGGATGGGGAAACGGGCCGGCAACGGCACCGCGCCCCTGACTACCAATGGCTACGACAATCGAGCCGGACGCTCCGGTTACGACCTTGATCAACGTTTTCACCGTTGCGGCCGCGCGGCAGCGGGAACTGGTGGAGCTGCTGGACACCGCTACGGAGAAGGTGATGCGGCATTTGCCGGGGTTCGTGTCGGCCAACATCCACGCCAGCCTCGATGGCGCGCACGTCGCGAACTACGCCCAGTGGCGTAGCGAGGAAGACTTCAGGGCGATGCTCGCCAACCCGGCCGCGCAGGAGCACATGCAGGCCGCGGCCGCCATCGCCACGTACGAGCCGGCGCTCTACCGGGTCGAATCCAGCCATCACGTCTGATCCGGCCGCTACCGCCGGTTCATTCCAGGCTGTCGATCACGGCGGGTCGGCCCGGTCGGTCGACGCGGACCACGTAGTCGGCGAGGCGTTCCGGGGCGACTTCTTCGGCGTATCGCCGGAACGCGGGCAGGGTCCAGTGGTCGGGAGCGGGGGTTCGCCGTTCCAGGGCGGCTTCCGGTAGCCAGAGGTGCACCGCGAAGTCGAAGGCCAGGCCTGCGCCGAGCAGCAGCGGTCCGTCCACAATGGCCACTCCTCGCTCCGGGAGGGTGGTGCGGGGGAGGCGAGGCGAGCGGTCTGCCTCGGCGTCCCAGAAGGCCGGTAGGACCTGGCCGCTACCGCTGGGGGACAACGGGTTCAGCACTTCCCGGGTCAGGGCCTTGAAGTCGAACCAGCTCTCGTAGAACGAATCCGGGTCGTCGTGCCCGTGCTCCAGCCGCAGCGAAGCGGGGCGCAGGTAGTCCGCGGTGCGCACTCGGACGACCTCGCGCCCCAGCGATCGCAGTGGTTCGACGAGGGCGTCGGCGAAATCGCCGGTGTCGGCGGCTGGCGCGCCGTCCACAGCTACCCGCGCCCAAGGTCCTCGCAGCCCGTCGATGCGCTCCACCACCTCCGCGACCAGTAGTTCGGGGGAGATGGGGCGGACGCGCATGGGACCGAACGTATCAAGCGGCGCCGACGGCGTGTCCTCACAGGCGCGCAACCGCCAGTGGTGCTCGGTGGCCCGGTACGGCAACCGGGCGAAGGCGCGCCAGCACTACGCCCGGCGGAAGGCCAACTAGCGCAGCGCCGGTTGGAGGATCGAGAGGCGCTGCGCGTCGGTGTCGAGTTCGGCGGCCACGCCGAGCGGGATCGTGCGCTGCGCGTCGCAGTGGCCGAAGCCGAGCTCCCACATGATCGGCACGCCGAGACCGCTCAGCAGGTCCGACATCACCGCGCGCACCTCCTCCAGCGGCCCGCATTCGGTCCAGGAACCGAGCGCGATCCCGGCGGCGTGGTCGAACCAGCCCGCGCGCAGCAACTGCGTGACGAACCGGTCCAGCCGGTACGGGTCCTCCGTGACGTCCTCGAGCATGGCGATCCCGCGCTCCGGTGGGGTCGGTGCGTCCGGCGCGCCAAGGGCGCCCGCGACGATGCTCAGGTTGCCGCCGTAGGTGATGCCCCGTGCGCGCCCATGCACGAGCGCGCCCGCGCTGGAACGCGTCAGGATCGTGACCGACTCGGGCTGGAACAGCGTGCGGCGCAGGTGCTCCCGCGCCGCGGGATCCTCGACGAACGCCTTCGTGGCCAGCATCGGCCCGAACACCGTGACCACGCCGAGCTGGGTGGCGAACGCGTCGTGCAGGGCGGTGATGTCGCTGGAGCCGGTGAACACCTTCGGCCCGGCCGCGGCCATCTCGGCCCAGTCCAGGTGGTCGAGGATCCGCATGGTGCCGTAGCCGCCGCGCACGCAGAACACCGCGGTGACGTCCGGGTCGCACCACGCCTCCTGCAGGTCGGCGGCGCGGTCGGCGTCGGTGCCCGCCAGGTAGTCCAGGTGCGGATGGCGGTCCCGGACGTGCTTGCCGACCCGCGCGTTCAGGCCCCACGAGCGCAGCTGCGCCAGCCCGGCGTCGAGCAGGTGCTCGGGCACCGGCCCGGCGGGGGCGACGAGTGCCACGGTGTCCCCGCTGCGCAGCCTGTGCGGGCGACGTAGTTCGCGCATGCTCATGACTGGTCCGCCTCTCCGCGATCCACAGTGGTGGTTGCGTCCAGCTCAATCTCCCGTTGCATGGTTTCTTGTGGCTGGCTTGCGTCACGGTCCCCTGGGGTGCGGTTGAGGAGGACTGAGGTTGACACAGGGCTACTCATGCCTGCTCCATCCCGCGATCTTGACCACCGCGCGTGAGAGTATCCGCACCCGGCATGACGCGCTGGAGTTCGCCGATGGCGAACATTGGTGAAACCGGTGGTCGAAAGGGGCGCTCAGCGAGTAAACCGGCGGATGACCCGGTGGAAACCGCGCCGGTTCGAAACGGTGATGAACAAAACGGGGGCCAGCCGCGTACGGCCAGCGCTCGGTAGCCTAGTGTCAGAGGTGCCATGGCTCGTGTCATCCACGTCTTCCGTCAACCCGACCGATTCGTCGCCGGAACGGTCGGTGAACCCGGTGAGCGCACCTTCTACCTGCAGGCGTCCGAGGACGTCCGCACGGTGAGCGTGCAGCTAGAGAAGCAGCAGGTGTCGGTGCTGGCCGAACGCATCGGCGCGCTGCTGGAGGAAGTGCAGCGGCGGTTCAACACCGACCTGCCCACCCAGACCCCCGACGACCTGGTCGACACCGATCCGCTGGAGGCGCCGGTGGACGAGGAGTTCCGGGTCGGCACGATGGGGCTGGGCTGGGACGCCGAGACCGAAGCGGTGGTCGTCGAGCTGCTCGCGGTCACCGAGGAGGAGATCGACGAGTCGGTCGTCCTCGACGACACCGAGGAGGGCCCCGACGCGCTGCGGGTGTTCCTCAGCCCCGCGCATGCCCGGGCGTTCGCCGAGCGCGCCGAGCGCGTCATCAACGCCGGCCGGAAGCCGTGCCCGCTGTGCGCCGAACCGCTGGACCCGGCCGGTCACATCTGCCCGCGGCAGAATGGCTACCGCCGTTCGGAAGAGGTCTGACCGGCGTGCGCGCCGGTGATCCCGTGGTCCGCGAACTGCTCCTGCACGGCCGGTTGGACGTGCAGGGGCGGCTGGTGGAGGCGTCCAACGCGACGCTGTTCTGCGGGATCGAGGCCGACGGCGTCTCGGCCGAGTGCGTCTACAAGCCGGTGCGCGGGGAGCGGCCGCTGTGGGACTTCCCGGACGGCACGCTCGCCGGTCGCGAGGTCGCGTCCTACCTGCTGTCCGACGCCACCGGCTGGGGGCTGATCCCGCCGACGCTGTTGCGCGACGGCCCGTTCGGGCCGGGCATGGTGCAGCTGTGGGTGGACACCGAAGAGGATTCGCAGCTGGTCGACATCGTCGCCCCGGGCGAGGTGCCGGACGGTTGGCTGCCGGTGCTGCGCGCCCAGGACCACCGCGGCGACCCGGTGGTGCTGGCGCACGCCGACCACGAGCAGCTGCGGCTGTTAGCGGTGCTCGACATCGTGATCAACAACGCCGACCGCAAGGGCGGGCACGTCCTGCACGCGCCGGACGGCCAGGTGCTGGGCGTCGATCACGGCGTGAGCCTGAACACCGACGACAAGCTGCGCACCGTGCTCTGGGGCTGGATCGGCCGGCCGCTGCCGGCCGACGTCGTCGACCGGCTCAGCGAGCTGCGCGCCCTGATGGAGGGACCGCTGGCCGCTGAGCTGGCAGAACACGTGACGCCGAAGGAAGTCCAGGCGGTCAACGCGCGCATCGAGCGGCTGCTGGAGGACGGGACGTTCCCCGCTCCTTCCGGGGAATGGCCGGCCATCCCCTGGCCCGCGTTCTGAAGCCGCGGGTGCGGACCGGCTGCCGGGCGGGGCAATCTGGTCGGGTGCGAACCCGGTACCAGCAGCCGATGATCCAGCCCTCCTACGCCGACCGCCTGTGTGCGCCGCGGCCCCGCTTCAGCGACGTGATGCGGCTGATGTGGACTGGCGGATTCCGCGGCCGGGTGGAGGACTCCAACCGGATCCCGGTGTTGCGCACCGGGCTGCCGCCGGTCACGGCGCAGGACACCGCGGTCACCTGGGTCGGCCACGCGACCTACGTGGTGCGGATGGCCGGGGCCACGGTGCTCACCGATCCCGTTTGGTCGTCCCGGATTCCCGGCGTGCCGCGCCGGCTGACGCCGCCGGGTGTCTCCTTCGGCGAGTTGCCGCCAGTCGACGCGGTCGTGATCAGCCACAACCACTACGACCACTTGGACGCGCCCACCGTGCTGCGGCTGCCGCGCGACACCCCGGTGCTGGTGCCCGCCGGGATGGGCCGCTGGTTCCGGCGCCGCGGCTTCACCGAGGTCGTCGAGCTGGATTGGTGGCAGTCCGCGGAGGTCGCCGGGCTGACGTTCGACTTCGCGCCCGCGCAACACTGGAGCCGCCGCGGCCCGCGGGACACCTGCCGCAGCCTATGGGGCAGCTGGGTGATCTCCGGCCCGGAGCACCGGGTCTACCACGCCGGGGACACCGGCTACGGCCCGCACTTCGCCGAGATCGGGCAGCGGTATCCGGGCATCGACGTGGCGATGGTGCCGATCGGCGCGTACGCGCCGCGGTGGTTCATGAAGCCGGTGCACATGAACCCGGAGGAGGCGGTGCGGGCAGTGGCGGATCTGGGCGCGAGGTACGCGGCGACGATGCACTGGGCGACATTCGTGCTGACCCGGGAACCGGTAGTCGAACCGCTGACCCGCGTCCGCAAGGCCTGGCGCGACACCGGCCGCGACCCGGAGCAGCTCTGGGACCTCGCCATCGGCGAATCCCGTCTGCTGAGCCCGTGAGCGCTTTTGGGTGCCATAGCACCCAAAAACGCTCACGGCGATCAGTCCACTAGAGACTGATAGACGAGTTGGTGCAGTTGGGGGCGGATCGGGTGGGTGCTCGACGGCATCAGCTGGGTCAGGAACAGCACCGTCAGGTCCTCGGCCGGGTCCACCCAGAACGCGGTGCTGGCCAGGCCTCCCCAGGAGAACTCGCCCCGGGAGCCGATCACCTTCGCCGCCAGCGGGTCGTCGATCACCGCGAAGCCCAGCCCGAAGCCCTTGCCCGCGTTGGCCACCTCGGAGAACGACCCGAGCGCCAGGGTTTCCAGGTCCGCGCCGCCGGGCAGGTGGTTGCGGGTCATGTACCGCACCGTGCGGCTGCCGAGCAGGCGCGTGCCGTCGAGCTCGCCCTCGCGGCGCAGCATCTGCGTGAACCGGTGGTAGTCGTGCGCGGAGGAGAACAGCCCGCCGCCGCCGGAGAGGGCCTTGGGCAGCTCGAACGCCGCCGCGTGCAGCTCCGCGTGCTTCGGGTGCGGGCGGGCCTTGCCCTGCGGGTCGGCCGCGTAGAGGGTGGCGAGCCGGTCGGCGTTGGCGCGGTCCACCGCGAAGCCGGTGTCGGTCATGCCCAGCGGCTCGAAGATGCGGGTGCGGAAGAACTCCTCCAGCGTCTGCCCGGACGCCACCTCCACGATCCGGCCCAGCACGTCGGTGGCCACCGAGTAGTTCCAGGCCGTGCCCGGGTCGAACAGCAGCGGCATGCTCGCCCACTCGTCGCAGCAGCCCGCCAGGTCGAGGTCGGCGGCCATGTCGAAGTCGAACCCGGCGCGGCGGTAGAGCTCGTCGACCGGGTTCAGGTAGTGGAAGGCGTACGTGAGGCCGGAGGTGTGCGTCAGCAGGTGCCAGATCCGCATGTCCTCGCTTGCCGGGCGGGTCTGCGGGGCGTGGGCCGTCCCGCCGCGGTAAACCCGCAGGTCGGCGAACGACGGGATGAAGTCGGCGACCGGGTCGGTGAGCTGGAAGGCGCCCTCCTCGTGCAGCATCATGATCGCCACCGAGGTGACCGGCTTGGTCATGGAGTAGATCCGGAACAGCGTGTCGGTCTGCACCGGGGCGCCGCTGGCGATGTCGCGCATGCCGTGCGTCGACAGGTGCGCGATCTTGCCGTGCCGGGACACCAGCGCCAGCCAGCCCGGCAGCTTGCCGGCCTCCACATACTTCGCGAAGTGCTCGTCGATCCGGTTCAGCCGGGCGGCGTCGAAACCGGCTTCGCCGGGGTCGACCTCGATTTCCAGGCCCACTTGATCCTCCTGCGCGTGCCATCGTGGGTTACTTGGTGTTTCTACTCCACAGCGCCCACATACGAAATCCTTTCTGCTATGGCAGCGCTTGTCGGTTCCTGCCGGTAGCGTCGGGGGCGTGACGACCCCGACTCAACCCGAAGGGCTGCCCCGCACGGTAGGGGAGCTGCGGTCCAGCGGCCACGCCCCGCGCAGCGTCAAGGCCGAGCTGCGCGCCAACCTGCTGACCGCGCTGCGCTCCGGCCGGGCGCTGTGGCCCGGCATCGTCGGATTCGACCAGACCGTGCTGCCGCAGCTGGAACGCGCCCTGATCGCCGGGCACGACGTCGTGCTGCTCGGCGAGCGCGGCCAGGGCAAGACGCGGCTGCTGCGCAGCCTCGTCGAACTGCTGGACGAGTGGACGCCGGTGATCGAGGGCTCGGAACTCGGCGAACACCCGCTGCAGCCGATCACTCCGGCCTCCCGCCGTCGCGCCGTGGAGCTCGGCGACGACCTGCCGGTGGCCTGGCGGCACCGCAGCGAGCGGTACGTGGAGAAGCTGGCCACCCCGGACACCTCGGTCGGCGACCTGGTCGGCGACGTGGACCCGGTGAAGGTCGCCGAGGGCCGCTCGCTGGGCGACCCGGAGACGATCCACTTCGGACTCGTGCCGCGCGCGCACCGCGGCATCGTCACCGTCAACGAGCTGCCCGACCTGGCCGAGCGGATCCAGGTGGCGCTCCTGAACGTGATGGAGGAGCGGGACATCCAGATCCGCGGCTACAGCCTGCGGCTGCCGCTGGACGTGCTACTGGTCGCCACCGCCAACCCCGAGGACTACACGAACCGGGGCCGGATCATCACGCCGCTGAAGGACCGCTTCGGCGCGGAGATCCGCACCCACTACCCGCTGGACGTCGATGACGAGGTGTCGCTGGTGCGCCAGGAGGCGGACCTGCCGGCCGAGGTCGGCGACCACCTGCTGGAGGTGCTCGCCCGCTTCGTCGGCCACCTGCGCGAATCCGCCGCGGTCGACCAGCGCTCCGGGGTGTCGGCCCGGTTCGCCATCGCCGCCGCCGAGACCATCTCGGCCGCCGCGCTGCACCGGTCCGCAGTGACCGGCGAGCACCCGGCGGTGGCGCGGCCGGTCGACCTGGCGGCGGTGCCCGCCGTGTTGCGCGGCAAGATCGAGTTCGAGGCGGGCGAGGAGGGCCGCGAGGACGAGCTGCTGGGCTACCTGCTGCGGCGCTCGGTGGCCGACACCGCCCGCGGCCTGTTCGCCGGGCTGGACCTGCAGCCGCTGGCCCGGGCCGTCGTCGACGGGCACCCGGTGGCCACCGGTGAGCGCGTCGCCGGGCGCGAGGTCCTCACCGCGCTGCCGGAGCTGCCGGTGCTGCACCAGGTCGCCGAGCGGCTCGGGGTGCGCGCCGGGGACCCGCCGGGGCGCATCGCCAGCGCCGTCGAGTTGGCGCTGGAGTCGCTGTACCTGGCGAAGCGGCTCGGCAAGGACGCCGATGACGACCGGTCGGTGTACAGCTGATGAGCCGCCGGTTCCGGTACAACGCGTGGCACGGCGGGGCGGATCCCCTGACGCCGCCGGTGGATCTGCGCGCGGCACTGGACCAGATCGGCCGCGATGTCATGGAAGGCGCCTCGCCGCGCTCCGCGCTGGAGGAGTTGCTGCGCACCGGCACCCGCGACGTCGCTGGTCTCGATGAGCTGACCCGGCGGCTGTGGCAGCGGCGCAGCGAGATGCAGCGGCGGCACCGGCTGGACGGGACGATCTCCGAGGTCCGTCGGCTGCTGGACCGCGCGTTGGAGGCGGAGCGGCTGGCGCTCGCGGCCGACACCGGCGAGGACGCGCGGTTCCGCGAGCTGCAGCTGGACGCGCTGCCGCCGGACGTCGCGGGCCAGGTCTCGGAGCTGGCGAACTACGACTGGCGGTCGCCGGACGCGCGGGAGACCTTCGAGGAGATCCGGCAGATGCTGGGCACCGAGTTCCTCGAACAGCGCTTCCAGGGCATGAAGCAGGCGATGCAACAGGTCACGCCCGAGGACGTCGAGCGGGTGCGGCAAATGCTCGACGACCTGTCGGCGCTGCTGGCCGCGCACGCCCGCGGGGACTCCGGCATCCAGCAGAAGTTCGAGCAGTTCATGGCCACCCACGGCGAGTTCTTCCCGGAGAACCCACGTAACGTCGACGAGCTCATCGACGCGCTGGCGGCCCGCTCGGCGGCCGCCCAGCGGCTGCTGAACTCCATGAGCGAGCAGCAGCGCGCCGAGTTGATGTCGCTGTCCCAGCAGGCCTTCGGCGACCCGCGCATCGCCCAGGCGTTGCAGCGGCTCGACAGGCAGCTGCAGGGGTTGCGGCCCGGCGAGGACTGGACGGGCCGGGCGCGGTTCCGCGGCGACCAGCCGATGGGGCTGGCCGAAGCAACGGCGGCGATGGCCGAGCTCGGTGAGCTGGACCGGCTGGCGGAGCAGCTCGGGCAGGCCTATCCGGGCGCGAGCCTGGAGGACATCGACCTGGAGGCGCTGGAGCGGCAGCTCGGCCCGCAGGCCGTCGTCGATGCGCAGCGGCTGTCGGAGATCGAGCAGCAGTTGCGGCAGCAGGGACTGCTGCAACGGGCACCCGACGGCAGCTTGCGGCTGTCGCCGCGCGCCCTGCGCCGGCTCGGGGAGACCGCGCTGCGCTCGGTGATCTCGCAGCTCCGGTCGCGGCGCGGCGAGCGCGACACCGACCGCGCGGGCGCGGCGGGGGAGCTGACCGGCACCACGCGGCCGTGGAGCTACGGCGACGCGGAGCCGTGGGACGCCGTCCGTACGGTGCGCAACGCCGTGCTGCGGCGCGCGGCGGAGGGGCCGGATTCGGCGCAGCTGGACATTTCGGACCTGGAGGTGGCCGAGACCGAGCAGCGTTCGCGCGCGGCGGTGGTGCTCTGCGTGGACACGTCGTGGTCGATGGTGCAGGACGGCCGCTGGGTGCCGATGAAGCGCACCGCCCTCGCGCTGCACCACCTGGTCGCGACCCGGTACCGCTCGGACGCGCTGCAACTGGTGACCTTCGGACGCTATGCGTCCACTGTGGACGTCGGTGAACTCGCTGCGCTGGAAGGGGTTTGGGAGCAGGGCACGAACCTGCACCACGCGCTGTTGCTCGCGGGCCGCCACCTGCGCCGCCACCCGGACGCCCAGCCGGTCGTGCTGGTGGTGACCGACGGCGAGCCCACCGCCCACCTCGAACCCGACGGCGAGGCGGTGTTCCAGTACCCGCCGACGCGGCACACCCTGCAGGTCACCCTGTCCGAAGTGGACGCCCTGCGCCGCCTGGGCGCCACGCTGAGCGTCTTCATGCTCGGCGAGGACCCCCGCCTGGAGGCATTCGTGGACATCGTGGCCCGCCGCGGCGGCGGCCGGGTCCTGGCGCCCACCCCGGACGGCCTCGGCGCGGCGGTCGTCGGCGACTACCTCCGCACCAAGCGCCGCCGCTGAACCACCCGATCCGGTGAGGGCAAGCTTAATCTGCGTGTCAGTTATCAACCACATGAAACGCGCGGCTTCGCGTCGCTGGTGACCAGGCGAACATTTCCTGGACATCGTGTTGCGCCATACGGGTGAGCTCGCCAAGGGAATCCGCGCTACTCGCGCGATCTGCCCCGGTCGCAAAAGCTGCTGGATATGCTCGGCTGCCGAAGATCATGCGGATAACGTCGGGAGATAGGTCGGTTCGGTCGCCCCGGCTACTGCAGGATTTCGTAGGCGCCGTACCGGGCTTGGCAAGAACCGGAGGTAGTCGTGTCAGAACTTCCCGACTTCGAGGCGATGTTGTCGGAGCTGGAGGAGAAGCAGAACATCATGCACGCGCTGCGGGAGGAGGCCGCAGTACGCAGCTACACGGGCTTATCGACGGACCGGGCCGTGGTCGCGCGAGTGAACGGGCTTGGGGCACTTCAGGATCTGTCGATACCTGACGCGGAACTGCGCTCCAGCCATCCATCGGCGCTGGGAGGAAAGATCCTGGAGGCGATCAACTCCGCACGGGCGCAGGCGACCGATGACTCCAACGCGAAGATGATCGGGGCCCTTCCGGGGTTTGGGAGCTGAACGACCGTGCCAAAGCAGCCATCAGAACGCATCGCAGAAGAACTGGCCCAAGCACAAGACCGCTACAAGCGGGCGGTGCAGCAAGCACAGGGGCTGCGCGAAAAACAGGTCGTGGTCGACCTGGAAAGCGAACTCGGGCAGCTCGTGTTGACCACATACGGACAGCTCGTCGATGTACGGCTAAACCCCGAGGAGCTTCGCTACGCCAACGGGCGAAGCCTGGCCGCGGCCATCAAGCGCGCTCTCGAACAAGGCGAGGAACAGGTGCGCCAACTTCGCGAACCCGAAGAACCGAAGGGCTGGATCTGATGAGCGACTACACCGTCGTCCCCCAGGCTTTACGCAAAAACGTCAAGTTTCTCTACGACGCCGCCGACGCTTGGGGTAAAGCCCTCCAGGCGCTGGCCGGTAAGGATCTCGACGAGGATGACCTCGGACTCCTTGGCAGTCCTTCATCCGCGACGCGGAACCACAACTTGGCACTTGCTGACGCGTTGGATCGTCTCAAAGAAGGCCAAGAAGTTCTCGAAAAAGCTGCCAGCACCCTGAAAGCAGTGGCTGACGATTACGAAAGCCGCGACGCCGAATATTACGAGAAGTTCGGGTACACGAAAGCGAGCATTTAGTTTTCCGTCAATTGTGAGATGAAAGGGTCACTGTGACTGCCGCTCTGGGAGTGCTCACGCCGTTTCCGGAAGAAGAAGCGCAAAGGGTTCTGGAGTACGCGAAAAAGCTCGGCCAGAGTGCCGTAGCTGGGATGGTGAACACTATTCGCGATCTTCTGGGTCATCCCGAGAATATTTCGCCGCGAGTCGACGCGTGGGGTTTTGACGCGAAAAAAGCGATTGACGAGTCCGTGGGTTCGATTACGAATGCAAGGGCGGATCTAAAGGCGTATTGGTCAGGATCGGCCTTCGATAGCTTCAGCGTCTACATTGATCACCTTGAAAAGGTTTTTAACGGCGCCGGTACCGTATTCGGGAAGATGTCGGATCACCTCCAGGACATCGCTTCCACGATGACCGATCTCTACAACCAAGCGATTGCGGCCTTAATCAACTGTGCCGCCACGATCGTACAGGCTACGGGTGGAGTGATTGCCCATGTCAAGGAATTTTTCATCGGCGTTGCCGAACCTATAGCCAACGCTATCGCTGAATTTATCAGGATTGCAGGTCAGGTGGTCACGCAAGCGCAGACAGCGATTTCTGAGTACCGGCGAACCGGGCAGGACCTCAAGCAGGAGGTAACAGACCTCAAGGTTCCGGAGACGATCCCATCGTCGTCTGTGGACACCGGAGGCTGGAACGTCCGGAAGCGAGTTTGATGCCATGCTAAGGAAGTCGCCACTTGCGATCGGTGTGGCATTGGTCGCTGCTCCTGTTCTCGCGGCATGTTCGAGCCAACAGGCCCCACTGGACCCCTTTGCTGTCATTCCGGATGCCTGCGATGTGGTCAGTGCGCAGTCCATACAGGATATCGTCGGCGGCGCGCACGGCGAGAATGTCGGTACGACGCCTGGTAGGGCGGACACGTGTCGATGGCAGTACCGGACCGACGAGACACCGGATCCACCAGCGCAAGGCGTGGCACCGTACCGGCAGAGCCTGGCAGTCCAGCTTTTTTTGCACGAAAAGCCGATGGGGCAAGACGAAGTCAGCGGAGTTAAGATCGCACAGGATGTCTTCTCCACCATGCGCAAGGGCAAGAGCATGGTGGACAAGGGTACAATCAGCGGTCTTGGCGACGAGGCATACGGCGCATTCGATGACCGCAACGGGTACATTGACTTCCGGGCTGGAAACGTCACCGTTGAGCTTCGTTACGAGGGAAATGGAGTTTCCGCGGGCGGGGCGGCGGGGCTCGGTCGAGACGCCATCCAATCGGCGCTGACCAAGGCCGCGAACGATGTCGCCCAGCATCTTCGGAAGTAGCCGCTCCTTCCCCGCTTCCGGCCTCGATGTTGCCGTCGAGGCCGGTGCAGGCGAATGCCCCAGCTCTGCAGTTGGGGCATTCGTAAGCACCTGTCAGCGATCGGCCGTCAGGGGTAGACGAGGCGGACCTCGGCGGTGTGGGCGAACGTCTCGGCGGCGCGGGTGGGGGAGCAGAAGGAGCCACGGCCGCGACCATCGATGCTGACGACCTCGGCGCGGTCGCCGAAGGCGAGTCCCCAGGCGAGCACCCGGCCCTCGGTCAGTTCCCACTCGTCGTCATCCCGCTCGAGCTCGCACAGCGCGAAAAGCTTGGGAGCGCGCTGGATTTCCTCGCGCACGAGCGCGTATTCCTCGGGCTCGGGCGCCCAGATGTCGGGTTCGGGTGGCATGGTTTCCTCCTCGTCGATTCGGTTGATCACTTGCGTTGCCGACGGTACTGCGATACGTATCGTGGAAGGTATCGCTCAATCGGCTGGTGTGACAGCTTGTGTTCGCGCCTGGAACGATGCGTGACGATCGGTGGTTTACGGAGGTGTGCTGGTGTCAGGGCGAAACGACCCGTCCGCGCTGCGGTGGTTGATCGGCGTGGAACTCTCCGCGTACCGCAAGCAGGCCGGACTCACGTTGTCGGAACTTGCGACGGCAACCGGCATCACCAAGCCGAAGCTCGGCCACATGGAAAGCGGTCGCTACCAGCAACATCCCGACGACATCGCGGAAGCGCTGCGGGCTTGCGGCGCGGACGAACGAACCGTCGACCGGTTGGCGTCCCTGAGCGGCCGAGGTGACTCCAAGTCCTGGTGGGCACCCTGGGCGCACGTGGTGCCGGACTGGTTCAAAACCTTCGTCGGACTCGAAGGACTCGCCGAATCGGAGTTCACCTACCAGCCCATGGCGCTGCCTGGCCTGATGCAGACCGAGGAATACGCACAAGCGATTACAGCTGCCACAGGTTTCGTCAGGCGTAACCACAGCGAGCGGTTCGTTTCTTTTCGGCTGGCTCGCTCGCAGTATGTCACCAGAGCTGGATCGCTGAATCTGCACGCGGTTATCGGTGAAGCCGCGTTGCGCTTGGCGGTGGGTTCGAGAGAGGTTCGCCAGACTCAGTACGAGTACCTGGTGGAGCTCGCTGAGCGGCCGAACATCACTCTGCAGGTGCTGCGCCCGAAGTGCGGACCTCACGACGCTGGCGGCACTGGGCAGTTTGTGGTGTTGGGCTTTTCCGAAGCGAGGCCGATCGCTTACCTCGAACACCTGGATGGCGCAATCTACGTGCAGGATCCCGATGACGTGCGGACCTATACACTGGTCGCCGAAAACCTGCAACACGTCGCGCTTGAACCAGCCGAATCGGTTGGTTTCATCAAGGCGTTGATGTCGGAGGCATAGCCGGAGGAGTCATGTCCGCGTTGGCGTCTCGCGTTCTGGCCTGGCGAAAGTCGAGCTACAGCGCGAACAACGGTGACTGTGTCGAGATCGCGTTCGCGCCCCGAAGCGGGGCTGACTGGCGGAAGTCCAGTTACAGCGCTAACAACGGCGAATGCGTCGAGGTCGCCGTCGCTGACGAGGTTGTCGGGGCTCGGGACTCGAAGAATCCTGGTGGGCCGGAGATTTGGTTCGGTGGGGCTCGGTGGGGGAGCTTCGTCGCCGCCGTCAGGGCCGGGCGGTTCGACCTCGCGTGACCGATGATCCGCTCCGCGGTGAAGTTGCGGCCCTATGGCAGTAGTGGCGATTTCGCGCGAAATCGTCACTCGCCACGCCTGGAAGGTGGCGATTTCGCGCGAAATCGCCCGATCCACGAGGCGCGCGCGATCAAGGCGCACTACGACCGGGCCATCGCCGCGGGCCGGGGCGGGGACAACTGGACCCGCCTGATCGACGGAATCCGGAATCCCCGGTAGCAGCAACGCGAACGGCCGGTGGCGTGCTCCCACCGGCCGTTCGAGGGCTACGTCACTGCCCTGGTGCGAAGGAGTTGATCACCTCGGGGTGCGCGTCGGCCCACTTCTTGGCGGCCTGCTGCTCCTGACCCTTCTGGGCACTGTTGATCTCATTCTCCAATGACGCTAGTTGCTCGTCGGTCAGCTTGAACTTCTTGATCATCTCGGTGACCTCGGGGAAGTCCTGGCTGAAGCCCGCGCGGCCGATGGCGTGCAGCTCCTCGGCCTTGCCCATCGCGCCCTGCGGGTCCTGCAGGTCCTTGAGCGGGTACTTCGCGTACGCCCAGTGCGGATGCCACAGCGTCACCACGATCGGCCTCTGCTCGTTGATCGCCTTCTCCAGCGACGCGAGCATCGCGGTGGTCGACGAGGTCTGCAGGGTGTACTCACCGCCGAGCCCGTAGGCCGGGATCGCCTTGTCCTTGGTGGTCCGGCTCAGCCCCGCGCCCGGGTCGATGCCGGTGATCACACCGTTGAACTCGCCGCCCCTGCCCTTGAGGTCGGCGATCGAGTTCACGTTGGTCAGGTACTTGGGCACGGCGATGTTCAGCGTGCCCTGGTTGTACCAAACACCGAGGTCTTCCAGCTGCGGGCCGTACTGCTTCCAGTAGTCGCCGTGGGTCTCCGGCAGCCAGCCGTCCAGGAACAGGTCCGGGTTGCCCTGGGCGAGACCGGCGTAGATCGGGCCAACCTCCAACTCGGTCACGTTGACCCGGTAGCCCCGTCGCTCCAGCAGATCCTTGTAGAGGTAGGTGACGGCGATGTCCTCGTCCCAAGCGATGTAGCCGATGTTGATCGCTTTGGCCTCCTGGCCAGTCTGGGCTTCCCGGCCACCACAGCCCGCGGCGACCAGCACCAAGGCGAACAATGCGGCGAGGAGCGCGACAAGTCTTCGTGGTCTTCTGCTCAACATTCCTACCTGCCTTTCTAAGGCGACCGCCGAGCCGGGTTCAGCCGGTCTTGGCCGCTTTGCGCTCCGCCCGCGCCACCGGCGAGCGGTCCGACAACACGGCAGTGATCCGGTCCAGGTAGACCGCGAGGATCACCACCGACAGCCCGGCCTCGAAGCCCTGGCCGAGCCGAACCCGGGTGACCGCCTCGTAGATGTCGGTGCCCAGCCCCTCCGCGCCGACCATGCCTGCGATGACCACCATCGACAGGGCCAGCATGATCACCTGGTTGATGCCGGCCATGATCGACGGCATGGCCAGCGGCAGCTGGATGCCGGTGAGGATCTTGCGGGTCGGCGCCCCGAACGCCTCGCCCGCCTCGACCACCTCGGTGTCCACCTGTCGGATGCCCAGCTCGGTGAGCCGGACACCGGGCGGCAACGCGAAGATCACGGTGGCCACCACGCCCGGCACCTCACCGATGTTGAAGAAGAAGATGACCGGGATCAGGTATACGAACGCGGGCATGGTCTGCATCAGGTCCAGCACCGGCCGCACCACCCCGCTCACCTTGCGGCTGCGGGCGGACAGGATCCCCACTGGGATCCCGATGGCCACCGCGATGATGCTGGCCACCAACACCAGCGACAGGGTCTGCATGGCCGACTCGAACATCAGCATGCTGGCGATCAGCCCGAAGCCGATCAGGCTGAACAGCCCGAACCGCCAGCTGCGCAGCCACAGCGCCAGCGCGCTGAACACCAGCACCATGACCAGGTCGGGCAACCAGTTCAGCGCGTAGGTCAGGCCGTCCACCGACGACCGCAGCACGACATCGATGAAGTCGAACACCGGGCCGATGTTGTTGTTCAGCCAGGTGACCAGGGCCGCGAACCAGTCGCCGACCGGGATGCGCGGCAGTTCGAACTGGGTCGCGAGCCAGAGTGCCTCAGACATCGGACACCTCCTTCTCGGCAGGTTTGCCGTCCGCGGTGGACACCCGAGCCTCGCGGCTCAACGCCTCGAACACCGCCGCCGGGGTGACCACACCGAGCACCCGCTGCTGCTCATCGACCACCGGGACCGGCACGGCGCGGGTGCTCATCCGGGCGAACAGGTCCTTCAAAGGTGCATCGCCGGGCACTGGTTTCTCCCCGGGAGGGGCCGTGCCCTGCGGCTCGGCGATGGCCGCCGCGGTGAGCACCCGGCTGCGGTCGACGTCCTGGACGAACTTCGCCACGTAGTCGTCGGCCGGTTCGTTGAGGATCTGCTCGGCGGTGCCGATCTGCACGATCCGCCCTGCCCGCATCATCGCGATCCGGTCGCCCAGCTTCATCGCTTCGTTGAGGTCGTGGGTGATGAAGATGATCGTCTTGCCCAGTTTCGCTTGCAGGTTCAGCAGTTGGTCCTGCATTTCGCGTTTGATCAGCGGATCCAGCGCGCTGAACGCCTCGTCCATCAGCAGCACGTCGGTGTGCGCAGCCAGCGCACGGGCGAGCCCGACGCGCTGTCGCATGCCGCCGGAGAGCTGCTGGGGATAACGGTCCTCCCAGCCCTCCAGCCCCACCAGGCTCAGCGCCTCGGTCGCCCTCTCGGTGATCTCGGACATGCTCGATCCCCGGATCCGCAGCCCGTATCCGGCGTTGTCCAGCACCGTGCGGTGCGGGAACAGGGCGAAGTGCTGGAACACCATGCTCATCCGCTGCTGCCGCATGGCGCGCAGCGCCTTGGCGGACATCCCGGTGATGTCCTCGCCGTCGACGAGCACGCGGCCCGTGGTGGGCGTGAGCAGCCCGTTTAACATGCGGATCAGCGTCGACTTGCCGGAGCCGGACAGCCCCATCACGACGAACGTCTCGCCTTCTCCGACGTCGAACGACGCGTCCACCACCGCGGCGGTCGCGCCCGCCGCCTTGATCTCATCCTCGTCGGCTCCCGCTTCCAGGCGGCGAACCAGCTCCGTCGGCTGTGGCCCGAAGATCTTGTAGAGCCGCTCCACGCGTACCGATGTCACCGATCGCCTCCACCTGCTTCGCCGGAGCTGGCGGGTTCCACCGGGGCTCCGGGGCTGCGCGAATTGTCGGTTCTCCGCCGAGCAACTCGCCGTGTCGCGGATTCGCGTTCGTGTCCTTTCATACGGGCTTTGATCATACTGAGCGGGATCTTGATGTCCAGCCGTTCGGGTGAAGATCTGATTGCGTTACGGCTGTCCGATTTGGCTTTGCGGCCCGGCTTGTTGGGTCGATCGCGACCCTCTGACGTGCGAATATTCGATTGACAAAGAGAATGATCCCACTTCGGGGCCGACGTTGCGAAGCGGCGAATTCAAATGATCACAATGGGTGGTTCTGTGTGGTTCGTCCGATTTTCCTGACTGGTCAATTGATCTTTTTTCGGGTATCCGGGATTTGGTGATTTCATAACTTAAATCCGTTTGAGTTTCGCAAGATCTTTGCGTCGGCCGCTGCCGAGAAATCGCCGATCTTCCCACGATGTGATACGGCGCCCGTCCGGGGCGTCCACTCGCCTCGGACGTTTAAGGTCGGATGCATGCAACCCTGGTCATCGGTTCCCGTGCCTCAGGTGCCGGGCACACCCAGCCCACTGCACCTCTTCGACACCGCCGCCGGTGAGGTCAGGCCTACCGAACCCGGGCCCGTCGCGAGGATCTACGTCTGCGGCATCACGCCGTACGACGCAACCCATCTGGGCCACGCCGCGACGTACCTGGCGTTCGACCTGGTTCACCGGGTTTGGCTGGACAACGGTCACCAGGTGCACTATGTGCAGAACGTCACCGACATCGACGACCCGCTGCTGGAGCGCGCCGAGCGCGACCGAGAGGACTGGGTCGTGCTCGCGATGCGCGAGACCGCACTGTTCCGCGAGGACATGGAGGCGCTGCGGGTGGTGCCGCCGGCCGACTTCGTCGGCGCGGTCGAGTCCATCCCGGAGATCGTCGAGGCGGTGGGCAAGCTGTTGGCGTCGGGTGCGGCCTACCGGGTCGACGGCGAGCACCCCGACATCTACTTCCGGCACCAGTCCTCCGGCAACTTCGGCTACGAGTCCAACTACGACGAAGCGACCATGCGCGCCTTCTTCGCCGAGCGCGGCGGAGACCCCGACCGGCCCGGCAAGGAGCACCCGCTGGACGCGCTGGTGTGGCGGATGGCCCGCGACGGCGAACCGTCCTGGGAGTCCGAGCTCGGCGCCGGCCGGCCGGGCTGGCACCTGGAATGTTCGGTGATCGCGCTGAACCGGCTCGGCCTCGGCTTCGACGTCCAGGGTGGCGGCTCGGACCTGATCTTCCCGCATCACGAGTTCAGCGCCGCGCACGCCGAGTCGTTGACCGGCGAGTTCCCGTTCGCCAAGCACTACGTGCACGCCGGGATGATCGGCCTGGACGGCGAGAAGATGTCGAAGTCCAAGGGCAACCTGGTGTTCGTGTCCCGGCTGCGCGGCGACCGGGTGGACCCGATGGCCATCCGGCTGGCGCTGCTGGACGGTCACTACCGCACCGACCGGTCGTGGACGGATGGCGCGCTGATCAACGGCTCCGCGCGGCTGGCCCGGTGGCGGGAGGCCGTTGCGCTGGATGCGGCTCCGGCGGCGGAGCCGGCCGTCGCACGGCTGCGTGAGCGGCTGTCCGACGACCTGGACACCCAGCAGGCGCTGCGCGCGATCGACGCCTGGGCCGACGAGGCGCTGACCTCCGGCGGCTCCGACCGGGACGCGCCGCAGCACATCCGTACCGCCGTCGACGCCCTCCTCGGCGTCGGGCTGTGAAACCGCGAGGGACACCCGTGTCCAATTGGCTCGGCTGTCCAATTGGCTCGGCTGTCCAATTGGCTCGGCTGTCCGATTGGCTCGGCTGTCCAATTACGGCCGCGGGTGCCCCTCGCGCTTCACGTGATTGCGTTCGGTCAGCCGGGGCCGGGGCCCAACGGGCCCTTGCCGCCGGGTCCCCCGGGGCCGCGGCGGCGCAGGTAGCGCTCGAACTCCGCCGCGATCGCGTCGCCGCTGGCTTCGGTCAGCTTGACCTCGGCGTCCCCGCGCTCCTCCAGCGCGCGGACGTAGTTGCGGACGTCCTCGTCCTCCTCCGCCATCTCGCTGACGGTCTGCTCCCACTCCTCGGCCTGCTCCGGCAGGTTGCCCAGCGGTACCTCGATGTCGAGCGCGTCCTCGACCCGGTGCAGCAGCGCCAGCGTCGCCTTCGGCGACGGCGGCTGCGAGACGTAGTGCGGTACCGCCGCCCAGAACGAGATCGCCGGGATCCCGGCCTGCACGCAGGCGTCCTGGAAGACCCCGACGATCCCGGTCGGGCCCTCGTAGCGGGAGCGCTCCAGGCCGTACCGGGCCGCCGAGTCGGTGTCGTATGCCGCACCGCTGACCGGCACCGGCCGGGTGTGCGGAGCGTCCGCGAGCAGTGCTCCGAGGGTGACCACGGTGCGCGCCCCGATCCGCTCGATCTGCTCCACGAGTTCGGCGGAGAACGCCCGCCAGCGCATGTTCGGCTCAATGCCGTGCACCAGCACCACGTCGTGATCGCAGCCCGGCGGGCGGCAGACCGTCAGCCGGGTGGTCGGCCAGGAGACCTGGCGGGTGATGCCGTCCACCAGCTTCACCGTCGGGCGGGTGACCTGGAAGTCGTAGTACGGGTCCGGGTCGATCTCGCTCAACGGTGTCGCGTCCCAGATGAGCTGGAGGTGCTCGATCGCGGAGCTGGCGGCGTCGCCGGCATCGTTCCAGCCCTCAAAACCAGCTATGACGACGGGGTTCGCAAGCTGGGGAAGGTTTTGCTTCTCGCTCACGCGAACCTCCCTACGAAGCTACGGCGCGATCGCGGCGGTTGGGTAAGCCCGCCGCTCCAGCCTTCGAAAGCGCTGACCAAGATCGGATCGGTCAGTTGGGGCAGTTCGGCGCGCGGTTGTTCGGTGTTGTGTGCGTCGCGATCGGTCACGGCGCCAGCCTACGACGCCACGCCGACGCGAGCGCCCGACGTCCCTGCACCGCTCGTGACCGGCCGGGCACCACAGGTTGCCGGTTTGACGTGAGGTTTCGCGGGCAAGACCCTTTACCCAAGTCACCGTGGGTGTCAGCGGAGAGGGAACCCGATCCAGCAAGTGGACAGCACCGGATCGTCACCGAGCGAGGGGACTGGGATATCCCCGAAGTCCCGGCTGCGGTTGTCGATCGGCCGCCGCCCCGCGGACCTCGCCAAGCTGCTCGTCGCCGGCGGGCTGCTCACGCTGAGCGTGCTGCTGGTGCTGGTGCCCGCCAACCCCGTCGAGGTCGCGATCTACCAGCAGCTCGAGCGGATCCCGGCGATCTCCGATCCGGTGTGGGTGGTGCTGGTCTGGCTCGGGGGCTGGGCCGGGATCGCCGGGGTGACCGCGGTGGCGATGTACTTCGGCTGGATCCGGGTAGCGCTGCTGTGCGCGGGATCGGGCGCGCTGACCTGGGGCCTCGCCCAGATCATGCACCAGGTGCTGCCCGCCCGGGCGGTGCCGGCGCCGGTCTTCGAGCCGCCGGGCGGATTCCCGTTCCCCTCCAGCGAAGTGGCCATCGTGACGGTGCTGGCCGTGGTCGCCGCGCCCTACCTGGGCGGGCCCGCGCGGCGGGTCGGCTGGGGGCTCACCGTGCTGGCCGGCGTGGCCGTGGTCCACCTGGGTCTCCAGCTGCCGCTGGACACGGTGGGTGGCGCGCTGCTGGGCTGGGGCGTCGGGATGCTCTGCCACCTCGTCTGGGGCGCGCCCGGCCGGAAGGTCTCCGAGAAGGTGATCTTCGGCGAGCTGGAGCTGGCCGGGCTGAAACCGGTCTCGATCGTCGCGTTGCGGCACCGGCTGCTGGTGCCGCGCGAGTTCGCGGTGCGGACCGGGGACGGGCGGACGCTGCGGGTGAAGGTGGTGCGGCGGATGAGCCGCCGCGCCGGACCCTGGTACAAGATCAAACGGCTGCTCACGCTGCTCGACGTCCAGGACGAGCCGCGGCTGTCGACCCCGCACCACGAGGTGGAGCACGAGGCCTACGTGACGCTGCTGGCCGAGCGGGCCGGGGTGCGCACCCCGCAGGTCGTGCTGGCTTGCGACGTCAAGCACGCGCCCGCGCTGCTGGTGGTCGGGCAGGTGCGCGGACGCCGGTTGTCGGAGATGCGGGGCGACGACATCGACGACGAGCTGCTGGCGGCGATCTGGGCGCAGCTCGCGGCCCTGGCCGGGGCCCGCATCGCCCACCACGACCTGCGCGCGAAGAACATCCTGGTGGACGACGAGAACCGGCCCTGGCTGCTGAGCTTCACGTTCAGCCACGCGGGTGCGGACGAGGCGCGCTGCGCCCAGGACCTGGCCGAGGCGATGCTCTCGCTGGCGACGGTGGCCGGCACCGAGCGCACGGTGTCCACCGCGATCCGCGCGCTCCCCGCCGAGCAGCTCGCGGCGGCACTGCGGAACCTGGTCCCGCTGGCGCTGCCCCGGCGGATCAGGAACCAGGCGCCGCACGGCCGCTTCCTGGTGCCCGAACTGCGCGAAGCCCTTGCCGACGGGTTGGGCCTGCCGATCCCGGGGTTCCGCTCGCCGGTCCGCCCGATCACCGTGATCGGCATGCTGCTCATCGCCGCAGCCGTCTACCTGCTGCTCCCGGAGCTTTCCAGCATGGGCGCGGTGCTCACGGCGGTGCAGCACGCGAACTGGGTCTGGTTGGGCGTGGCGGTGGCGACCGGATTCCTGTCGATCCTGGCGTCGTCGGTCTCCGTGCAGGGCTCCAGCCGGGTTCCGCTGCCGTTCTGGCAGACCCTTCTCGTGCAGGTGGCGGCCGCGTTCACCGGGCGCACCACGCCCAGTGGCGCCGGGTTCTTCGGCATCAACGTGGTGTACATGGAGCGGCTCGGGCTGCGGCGGCGGGTGGCGGTCGGGGTGACGCTGCTCAACCAGGCGGGCACCGGGGCGGTGGCGTTCGTCGTGGCCGTGTTCGGGGTGTTCGCGGTCGGCTTGTCCGGGACGTTCACCAACCTCTCGATCCCGACCGGCTGGCCGGTGGCGGTCGCCGCGGTCGCGGTGCTGGTGGTCGCCGCGGTCGTGATGGCCTCGCCCTTCGGCCGCCGCCGGATCGCCGCACCGTCGGTGGAGGTCGTTCGCGAACTGCTGGAGACGCTGCGCCACCCGGTGCGCGCGCTCCAGCTGTTCGGCGGCGCGCTGGGTTACCTGGTGGTCTCGGGCCTGGGACTGGCGGCGTCGCTGGCCGCGCTGCACCCGGACTTCTCGTGGGTGGCGGTGACGGTCGTGTTCATCATCGGCAACACCCTCGGCCACCTGGTGCCCTCGCCCGGCGGCCTCGGCGCCGTCGAGGCGGTGCTGCTCGCGGGCCTCGGTGCCATCGGGGTACCGGCGACCGCGGCGATCACGGCGGTGCTCATCTCCCGCCTGCTCACCTACTGGCTGCCCGTGCTCCCCGGCATACTCGTGTTCCGCTACCTGCAACACCGCGGCGTGATTTAGAAAATGGGGGCTCATCCTGCGTAGCGGTGCGGGTGGCGGAACCTCAGAAGCCTTCTCGACTCCGGGATCCCCGACTTGCGTATGACCAATACGCGGCGCTGGGGCTGTCCTCGCGAGAAAGGCTCGGGGGGCGGGGTGTCCCCGCAAGGCACTCCTGAGAACCCGCGGCGGTGCCGGCTGCGGGGGTGGGCTAAGCGGCTGCGCCGCTTCAAAGGCAGCTTGTAGGGAAATCGCGGCTCATCCTGCGCCGCGGTGCGGGGGCCGGGCCGGGTACCACAGTGTGGGAATCCGGTTGGCCGCCGCTCGTACGCTGGTTGGTATGCCGCATTCTCCCTGGTCACCCCTGCTGGAGGCGCTGGAGCGCCGAGTCCTCGTCGCCGACGGCGCGATGGGCACCATGCTGCAGGAGGTGCCGCTAGGCCTCGACGACTTCGCGGGGCTGGAGGGGTGCAACGAGATTCTCAACGCGACCCGCCCGGACGTGGTGCGCGACGTGCACCGCGGGTACCTGGCGGCCGGGGCGGACGCGGTCGAGACCAACACCTTCGGCACGAACCTGGCCAACCTCGGCGAGTACGGCATCGCCGACCGCATCCGCGAGCTGGCCGAGCGCGGCGCACAGCTGGCGCGGGAGTGCGCCGACGAGTTCGCCACCGCCGGGCAGCCCCGGTTCGTGCTGGGCGCGATGGGGCCGGGCACCAAGCTGCCGACGCTGGGGCACGTGGGCTTCGAAGCGCTGCGCGACGCCTACGAGGAGCAGACCCTCGGCATGCTCGACGGCGGGATCGACGCGGTCCTCGTGGAGACCTCGCAGGACCTGCTGCAGACCAAGGCGTCGGTGCTGGCAGCCAAGCGCGGCATGGCGCGGGCCGGGCGGCGGGTGCCGATCATCGCGCAGGTGACGGTGGAGACCACCGGCACGATGCTGCTGGGCACCGAGATCACCGCCGCGCTGACCGCGCTGGAGCCGCTGGGCATCGACCTGATCGGGATGAACTGCGCCACCGGGCCGGCGGAGATGAGCGAGCACCTGCGGCAGCTGGCCAAGCACTCGCGCGTGCCGCTGTCGGTGATGCCCAACGCCGGGCTTCCCGAGCTCGGGCCGAGCGGAGCCGTGTACCCGCTGACCCCGGAGGAGCTGGCCGAGGCGCTCGCCGAGTTCGTCGCGAACTTCGGCGCCCGCCTGGTCGGCGGCTGTTGCGGCACGACCGGCGAGCACATCCGGCAGGTCGTCGAGGCGGTGCGGGAACTGGACCCGCCGCCGCGCGAGCCGCGGCCCGAGCCGGGCGTCAGCTCGCTGTACCAGGCGGTGACGTTCGACCAGGACGCGTCGGTGCTGGTGATCGGCGAGCGCACGAACGCCAACGGCTCCAAGGCTTTCCGCGAGGCGATGCTGGCCGGTGACTACGACGACTGCGTCGAGATCGCCAAGGCCCAGACCCGCGACGGCGCGCACCTGATCGACCTCTGCGTGGACTACGTGGGCCGCGACGGGACCGCCGACATGGCCGAACTGGCCGCGCGGCTGGCCACCGCCTCGACGCTGCCGGTGATGCTGGACTCCACCGAGCCGCCGGTGCTGCGTGCCGGGCTGGAACGGCTCGGCGGCCGGTGCGTGGTCAACTCCGTCAACTACGAGGACGGCGACGGCCCGGACTCCCGCTACCGGCGGGTCATGGAGCTGGTCCGCGAGCACGGCGCGGCGGTCGTGGTGATGTGCATCGACGAGGACGGGCAGGCCCGCACGAAGGACTGGAAGCTGCGGGTCGCCAACCGGATCATCGACGACCTGACCGGCAACTGGGGTCTGGCCGAGTCGGACATCATCGTCGACACCTTGACCTTCCCGGTCTCCACCGGCCAGGAGGAGGTGCGCCGCGACGGCATCGAGACCATCGAGGCGATCCGCGAGCTCAAGCGCACGCGCCCGCAAGTCCGCACCACGCTGGGAATTTCGAACGTCTCCTTCGGACTGAACGCGGCGGCCCGGCAGGTGCTGAACTCGGTGTTCCTCAACGAGTGCCGGGAAGCGGGGCTGGACACCGCGATCGTGCACGCCTCGAAGATCCTGCCGATGAACAAGATCCCGGACGAGCAGCGGCAGGTCGCGCTCGACCTGGTCTACGACCGGCGCCGCGACGGCTACGACCCGTTGCAGCGGCTGATGGAGCTCTTCGAGGGCCAGACCGCGAAGTCCAGCCGGGCCTCGCGCGCCGAGGAACTCGCGGCGCTGCCGCTGTTCGAACGGCTGGAGCGGCGGATCGTCGACGGCGAGCGCAACGGGCTCGAAGCGGACCTGGACGCGGCGATGGCGGCGAAGCCGCCGCTGGAGATCATCAACGAGAACCTGCTGGCCGGCATGAAGGTCGTGGGCGAGCTGTTCGGTTCCGGGCAGATGCAGCTGCCGTTCGTGCTGCAGTCCGCCGAGGTCATGAAGGCCGCGGTCGCCTACCTGGAGCCGCACATGGAGAAGGACTCCGCCGCAGGCAAGGGAACCCTGGTGCTGGCCACGGTCAAGGGCGACGTGCACGACATCGGCAAGAACCTGGTCGACATCATCGTGTCCAACAACGGGTACAACGTGGTCAACCTGGGCATCAAGCAGCCGATCGGCACGATCCTGGACAGCGCGCGGCAGCACGACGCGGACGCCATCGGCATGTCCGGGCTGCTGGTGAAGTCCACGGTGATCATGAAGGAGAACCTGGCGGAGATCAACGCCAGGGGAGTGGCCGAGGCGTTCCCGGTGCTGCTCGGCGGCGCGGCGCTGACCCGGTCCTATGTGGAGAGCGACCTCGACGAGCTGTACGAGGGCGAGGTGCGTTACGCCCGCGACGCCTTCGAGGGACTGCGGCTGATGGACTCCATCATGGCCCGCAAGCGCGGCGGCGTGGTGGCCCCGGACCCGGCCGAGGAGGCGAAGAAGGCCGAGCGCAAGGCCCGCCGGGAACGGTCGCTGCGGATCGCCGAGAAACGCAAGGCAGCGGTGGCGGAGCCCGCGCCGGTGAGCCGCTCGGACGTGGCCGCCGACGTTCCGGTGCCGACGCCGCCGTTCTGGGGGCGGCGCGAGGTGCGCGGCGTGCCGGTCGGCGAGTACGCCGCCTACCTGGACGAGCGGGCCACGTTCTTCGGCCAGTGGGGGCTGCGCGGCGCGAAAGGCGGTCCGTCCTACGAAGAACTGGTCGAGTCCGAGGGGCGCCCGCGGCTGCGGTACTGGATGGACGCGCTCGCCACCGAGGGGATCCTGCAGCACGCGGCGGTGGTCTACGGCTACTTCCCGTGCGTGTCCGAGGGCGACGACCTGGTCGTGCTGGACAAGGACGAGGCGGACGCGCCGGAGCGCTGCCGTTTCACCTTCCCCCGGCAGGCCCGCGACCGGCACCTGTGCCTCGCGGACTTCTTCCGCTCGCGGGAGCGCGCCGAGGAGTCCGGGCAGGTGGACGTGCTGCCGTTGCAGCTGGTCACGATGGGCCAGCCGATCGCGGACCACGCCAACGAGCTGTTCGCCCGCAACGCCTACCGCGACTACCTGGAGATCCACGGCCTCGGGGTGCAGCTCACCGAGGCGCTGGCGGAGTACTGGCACCGCCGCGTCCGCCAGGAACTGCTGTTCGCCTCCGGCGCCCCGGTGGCGGCGGAGGATCCGTCCACAGTGGAGGAATTTTTCCGGCTCGGCTACCGCGGCGCGCGCTTCTCCCTGGGCTACGGCGCCTGCCCGAACCTGGAGGACCGGGCCAAGATCGTCGATTTGCTGCAACCGGAACGGATCGGCGTGACCCTCTCCGAGGAGTTCCAGCTGCACCCGGAGCAGTCCACCGACGCGATCGTCGCCCACCACCCGGAAGCCAAGTACTTCAACACCTGATCAGGTAGATGTAGTGCGCAGACCCCCGGATTTATCCGTGGGGTTAGCACGTCAAGTCCGATCCTGACGCGCCAGCGGTAACCCTGCCAACGTTAGATAGTTCGGTTCTGTATAGTGTTGGGTATGGCCGTCACGCTGCGATCGAACGCGAACATCACCTTTCAGTGCGCGTTCCACGTCGTGTGGTGCCCGAAATACCGGCGCCGGGTCATCGGTGGCCGGATGGAAGAACGCTTGAAGCAGCTCATCCGGGAAGTCGTCGAGGAGAAGGGGGCGTGGCTGGTGGAGCTGGAAACGATGCCGGACCACGTTCACCTTCTCGTCGAAGTCGACCCGCAGTACGGGGTGCACAAGCTGGTCAAAGCGATTAAGGGGCGTTCGTCGCGTGTGTTGCGGGAAGAGTTCCCGTGGTTGCGGTCGAAGCTTCCGACGCTGTGGACCAACAGCTATTTCGTCGCGACGGTCGGCGGCGCACCGCTGTCGGTCATCAAGCGCTACGTCGAACAGCAGAAGGCCCGGTGAGCCGATGCTGACGGGACGTCGCTACCGCTTGAAGCTCACCACCGCGCAGGCCGCCCAGTGTGAGGAGTTCGGCAATATCTGCCGGGCAGTGTGGAACACCGCCCTGGAACAACGCCGCGAGTACCGGCGGCGCGGGGCGTGGCTGAACTACAACGAGCAAGCCGGAGAGCTCGCCGACGCGAAAACCGAGCACGACTGGTTGCAGACCGCGCCGTCGCACATCCTTCAGCAGGCGTTGAAGGATCTGGACCGGGCGTGCCGCGACCACGGCACGTTCCGGGTTAAGTGGCGCGGTAAGCAGCGTTGGAACCCGTCGTTCCGGTTCCCGATGGGCAAGCTCATCGGGGTCGAGCGGCTGAACAAGCGGTGGGGACGGGCGAAGCTCCCGAAGCTGGGGTGGGTGCGGTTCCGCATGACCCGCCAGCTCGGCGGTGCCGTGCGGTCCGTGACAGTGTCCCGCGACGGCCGGGACTGGTTCGTGTCGTTGTTCGTCGACGACGGCGCCAGCACCCCAGAACGGCACGCCGCACCCCACAGCGGCGTCGGTGTCGACCGTGGAGTCGCGGCAGCGGTAGCTACCAGTGACGGCAAGCTCATTGACCGCGATTTCGTCTCGCCTGGCGAGGATGAGCGTTACCGCGGGTTGCAGCAGAAGCTTTCCCGGCAGAAGCGGGGCAGCGCAAACCGTAAGAAGACGCTCGGCAAGATGCGCCGGTTGAAGCGGCGCGAACGCGACCGGCGAGCGGACTTCTGCTCGCAGGTCGCGGCCGGGCTCACCGACCGCAACGCGCTGGTCGTGCTGGAAGACCTCCGTACCCGGAACATGACCCGGTCGGCGAGCGGAACCGCCGAAGAACCCGGCCGGAACGTCGCCCACAAGTCCGGCCTGAACCGCGCCATCCTCGGCAAAGGCTGGCACAAGCTTGAACTGGCCCTGCGTAACGCTGCCCGCTATAGCGGCAGCGAGATCGTGAAGGTGCCTGCTGCGTACACGTCGCAGACGTGCGCGGTGTGCCGTGCTGTGGACCCGGAAAGCCGTGAGAGCCAAGCGGTTTTTCGGTGTACCCAGTGCGGCCACACCGCGCACGCTGACGTGAACGCGGCGAAGAACATTCTCGCCGCCGGACGGGCGGGGACAGCCTGTGGAGACCTCGCCGTTAGGCGGTCCGTGAAGCAGGAACCTCAACCGGCGTTAGCGCTGGTTGGAACCCCCCGGCTTTAGCCGTGGGGAGGACGTCAACCGACGAGGGATTGGACACTTTCGCTGGGGACGGCCGGGCCCGGATGCTCTACTGGAGGCGGCCCTGGTCCCAAACCTCCTCCCGGAACGGAGAATCCCGAGTGACCCGCGACGCCGGTCAGACCTCGCCCGCCGCAGTGCTGTTCGACATGGACGGCACGCTCGTCGACTCCGAGAAGTTGTGGACCATCGCGCTGGACGACTACGCAAGGCATCGCGGGGGCGCGCTCACCGACGCCACCAGGGAGGCGATGGTCGGTTCCAACATGACGCGCAGCATGCGGATGTTGCTGGCCGATGCCGGGATCCCGGACACGGACGCCGAGGTCGACGCGGCGGCCCAGTGGGTCACGGCCCGCATGGAAGAGCTGTTCGAGCGGGGCCTGCCGTGGCGGCCGGGCGCGCAGGAGGCGCTGCGCGAGGCCCGCGAGCTGGGCATCCCCACCGCGCTCGTGACCTCCACGATCCGGTCCCTGACCGAGCTCGCGCTGGAGACCCTCGGCCGCGGCTCGTTCGACCTGACGGTCTGCGGCGACGAGGTGGACGGCAAGAACAAGCCCGACCCCGAGCCGTACCTGAAGGCCGCGCGGCTGCTCGGCGTGGACCCCGCGGACTGCGTCGCGATCGAGGACTCGCCGACCGGCGTGGCCTCGGCGGAAGCCGCCGGCTGCCTGGTGATCGCCATCCCGTGCGAGGTGCCGCTGCAGCCCGGCCCGCACCGGGTGCTGCGCGACTCGCTGGCGGACGTGGACTTCGCCGCCCTCGGCGAGCTGTTCGTGCGAGCGGCGTGATGATCGAAGTCCCGGTCGTCCTGGTCGGCTACGGTCCGGTCGGACGCGAGTACGCCGGACTCATCCGTTTCGACGAGACCGCGCGGCGGGCCGGGCGGTCGGTGCAGCCCCGGAGGCGCCGCGCTGGCCATGATCAAGGACACGCTCGGCGCGGCGCTGGAGGCGACCACCGGGTTCCGGTGAGTTGGCCACCAGATGACGTGTCGTGATGGAACCAGCAAACGACCGGGTCCGCCGTCGAGGCCGGCGACCCGGGATGCAAGGATCGTGCACTGTGAAGACCTTCGACGAGTTGTTCGCCGAACTGCAAGAACGGGCCCGCACCCGACCGGCGGGCTCGGCGACGGTAGCCGCGCTCGACGCCGGGGTGCACGCCCAGGGCAAGAAGGTCATCGAAGAGGCCGGCGAGGTGTGGATCGCCGCCGAGCACGAATCGGACGAACAGCTCGCCGAGGAGATCTCGCAGCTGCTGTACCGGCTGCAGGTCATCATGCTGGGGCGTGGACTGTCCCTTGAGGACGTGTACCGCTACCTGTGAACCCGACCCAGGAATAACCGAGGAGATCGAGTCCCATGCTGCGTGTGGCTGTGCCCAACAAGGGCACGCTGGCCGGTCCCGCATCCGAGATGCTCGCGGAAGCCGGGTACCGGCAGCGCCATGAGCAGCGGGACCTGACCGTCCTGGACACGGTCAACGAGGTCGAGTTCTTCTTCCTGCGCCCCAAGGACATCGCGATCTACGTCGGCTCCGGCGAGCTCGACCTGGGGCTCACCGGCCGCGACCTGGCCCGCGACTCCGGCGCGCCGGTCGAGGAGCGGCTCGCGCTCGGCTTCGGCGGCTCCAAGTTCCGCTACGCCGCCCCGGCTGGCCCGCACGAGTGGACCGTCGCGGACCTGCAGGGCAAGCGGATCGCCACCTCCTACCCGAAGCTCGTCGCCGACGACCTCGCGCAACACGGCGTGACGGCCGACGTCATCCGGCTCGACGGCGCGGTGGAGATCTCCATCCAGCTCGGCGTCGCGGACGCCATCGCCGACGTCGTCGGCTCCGGCCGAACGCTGCGCCAGCACGGCCTGGTGGCCTTCGGCGACCAGATCTGCAACTCCGAGGCGGTGGTCATCCAGCGGCGCGGCTCGGACGAGGAGCAGGCGAAGAACCAGCTCATCGCCCGGCTGCAGGGCGTGGTGTTCGCCCAGCAGTACGTGATGCTGGACTACAACTGCCCGCGCGAGCTGCTCGACGACGCCACCAAGGTGACCCCGGGCCTGGAGTCGCCGACTATGTCGCCGCTGGCCGACGACCGCTGGGTGGCGGTGCGCGCGATGGTCTCCCGCAAGGAGGCCCCGGCGATCATGGACCGTCTCGCGGCCGTCGGTGCCAAGGCGATCTTGTCGTCCGACATCCGCGCCTGCCGCCTTTAAGAGCCTGTCGGTGAATGGTCTGGGTGGGTGGTCGCTTAGCGGAACCTGAGAGAGGTTCCCTGGACTGCGGGTGCCCCTCCTGATGTATGTCCAATACACGGCGGAGGGGCCGTCCTCGCCAGAAAACCTCCCAGAACCCGCCGATGGTCGTCTTGGCAAGGTGAATGCAAGCGGCTACGCCGCTTCCAAAGGCGCGGACGGCATTCACCAAAAGGATCTAAGAATTCCCAGGCTCGTTCTGCAGCCCGGGTCCCGGACCGGTCAGTCGGTGCGGTCGAGGACGGATTCGGGGCCCGGGTCAGGCTCCGGCCAGCCCGGGTAGGGCGGCGGGGTGCCGCCGAAGGCCGGGCACAGCGGCTTGTGGTCACAGTAGTCGCACAGGCGGCTCGGATTCGGCCGGAAGTCGCCGGTCTTGCCCGCCCGCAGGATCGCCTGCCAGATCGCCTCCAGGGTGCGCTCGAAGCGGCGCAGCTCCGTCTCGTCCGGCGTGTACGCCAGCCGCTGCTTGCTGGCCAGGTACATCAGCAGCAGCTGGCGCGGGATCTCGCCGCGGGTGCGCCACAGCACCAGGGCGTAGAACTTCATCTGGAACATCGCCTTGGCCTCGCCGATCTCCCGCGGCGCGGCACCGGTCTTGTAGTCGACCAGCCGGATCTCGCCGGTCGGGGCCACGTCGACCCGGTCGATGAACCCGCGCAGCAGCACCCCGGAAGCCAGCTCGGTCTCCACCCGCAGCTCGCAGGCCGCCGGCTCCAGCCGCTGCGGGTCCTCCAGCTCGAAGTAGGCGTCCAGCAGCGCGTTCGCCGACTCCAACCAGCCCGCCAGCTCCGGGTCGCCGGGACCGTCGAACAGCTCGCCCAGCTCGGACTGCTGCGCGAGCAGCTCCTCCCAGGCCGGCTGCAGCAGCGCCCGCGCCCGTGCCGGGTCGCGCTCGGCCGTCGGCAGCCCGAACAGCCGCTCCAGCACCGAGTGCACCACCGTGCCGCGCACCTGCGCCTTGGTCGGCGTTTCCGGCAACCGGTCCACGGCGCGGAACCGGTACAGCAGGGGGCACTGCTTGAAGTCGCTCGCGCGGGACGGGGACAGCGCAGGACGCCTGGTCCCGCCGTCCTGGAGCGTTCCGTCTGTTGCCGCCTGCGCCGATTCCGCCATGGCCCGAAACCCTAAACGAGCGGACCGACACGCGATCACCCCCCGCACGGATCACAACCGCCTCACGCATGGCGCACTACCCTGCCTGCATGCCGTCGACCGCATCCCCGCCTGCCCGGCCCAAACCGAACGACGGCGGCCTGCTGCTGTGCCGCGTCGCCGGAGTGCCGGTGCTGCTTTCGCCGTCGTGGTGGCTCGGGGCGGCGCTGATCGTGCTGCTGTACACGCCGCTGGTGGGCCGGATCCTGCCGGACGCGGGCATCTGGGAGAGCGCGGTGCTGGCGGCGGTGTTCACCGTGCTGCTGGCGGTTTCGGTGCTGCTGCACGAACTCGGGCACTGCATCGTCGCGCTGCGCCTGGGGCTGCCGGTGCGGCGCGTCCGGCTGTTCCTGCTCGGCGGCCTGTCGGAGATATCCCGGACGCCGCCTAAGCCGGCCCAGGAGGGCCTGATCGCCGCGGCCGGGCCGGCGGTGTCGATGGTGCTGGCGGTGGCCACCGGCATCGGCTGGTTCGCCCTGGTGCCAGGCGGCGCGATCTGGTTGCTGGTGGCGCAGACCTGCGTGGCGAACCTGGCCGTGGCCGTGTTCAACCTGCTGCCGGGGCTGCCGCTGGACGGCGGCCGGATGCTGCGGGCGCTGACCTGGCAGATCACCGGGAAGCGCGGAGCGGGCACCACGGCGGGCGTGATCGGTGCGGGAGCGGTCGCCGCGGCCCTGATCGCCTGGGCGCTGGCCGGGCTGCTCGACGACGCCCAGGACCAGTGGCTGCGGCTGGGCGTCTGCGTGCTGATGGCGTGGTTCGTGGTGGCCGGGGCCAGTGCCGAGCACGCCGCCGAGCAGCGCAAGAGCTGGCCGGTGGGGCTGGAGCTGCGCGAACTGGTGCGGCCCGTCCTGCAGCTCCCGGCGGAGAGCCCGGTGGGCGATGCGCTGCTGGCGGCGGCGGGCCGGGGAGTGGTGCTGGTGCGCGCCGACGGCATCGCGGTCGGCCTGCTCGACCAGACCGCGGCTGAGCGGCTGGCGACCCACGCGCCCAACGAACCGGCCGAGCGAGCCGCCGAACCGGTGGACCCGGACACCATCCTGCTCGACAGCGAAACCCCGGACGCGATCCTGGAGCGCGTCCAGTCGGTGCTGGCCTGGCAGTTCCTGGTGATCGACGGCGAAGGCAGGCCGAGCGGAGTGCTGCGCCGCGAGGACCTGCGCAGCGCCTTGCGCTCCCGTCGCGGGTGACGGCGGGGTCTTCTCGCTTTGGCCATGCCCGCCACCCGCACCACTACCCGCACCGCCGGGCAAGCCGCTCCGGATACTCCTTGGCCCTTCTGCGACGATGGTGTGCTGTACCAGCGTGGAGAGTAGGCAGCAGTTGAGCAGCACCGCCAGCGGTGAGTTCCAGCCCGGCGACCGGGTCCAGTTGACCGACCCGAAGGGCCGCAAGTACACGGTCGTCCTGGAGCGGGGAGGGGAGTACCACACGCACCGCGGTGCGCTCGCGCACGACGACCTGATCGGCAAGCCGGAGGGCTCGGTGGTGGCCTCGGCGGGCGGCACGTCGTTCCTGGCGCTGCGCCCGCTGCTGGCCGACTACGTGCTGTCCATGCCGCGCGGCGCCCAGGTCATCTACCCCAAGGACGCGGCGCAGATCTTGATGTGGGGCGACATCCGGCCGGGCGCGCGGGTGCTGGAGGCAGGTGCCGGATCTGGCGCGCTGAGCTGCTCCCTGCTGCGCGCGGTCGGCCCGGAGGGCAGCGTCACGTCGTTCGAGGTGCGCGAGGACCACGCGGAGCACGCGGAGCGCAACGTGCGGCGGTTCTTCGGCGAGAAGCCGGACAACTGGACGCTGCAGCTGGGCGACGTGCGGGAGTACGACGGCGAACCGGTCGACCGGGTGGTGCTCGACATGCTCGCGCCGTGGGAGGTCCTGGAAACCGTCCACGGCAAGCTGCGCTCAGGCGGGGTGCTGATCGTCTACGTCGCCACGACGACCCAGCTGTCCCGGATCACGGAGGCGATCCGCGAGCAGCAGAACTGGACGGAGCCCCAGGCCTGGGAAACCCTCCTGCGCCCGTGGCACGTGGTGGGCATGGCGGTCCGCCCCGAGCACCGGATGGTCGCCCACACGGCGTTCCTCCTGACCGCCCGCCGCCTGGCCGATGGCGTGACCCCACCCCGGGTGCAGCGCCGCCCGAGCAAGGGCTGACGTGAAGCGGCCCGCCGCGATCCGGTTCCAGGGATCGGGGCGGGCCGCTACCGATTGATCAGGTATGGATCAGCAGAGCTTCCAGGAACCGTCTTCGACGACCAGCTTGAACTCCTCATCGATCGGCTGGTTGGGGATCATGTCGGCCACGTTCTGACCCATGATCTCGACGTCGGCGGTGATGCTCACGTTGCCGGTGATCTTGGCCGTGGCGGTGTTGTCGCCGTTGTCCTTGACCTCGCCCAGCTGCATCTCGATCTTCATGCCGTCGATCAGCTTCTGGATGTCGGAGTCGGTGACGCCGAATTCCTTGAGCTCGTCGAACTCGCCACTCTTGCCTTCGAAGGTGTCCAGCATCTTCTGGAAGTCTTCCTGGTCCTTCTTGCAGGCCAGCGGCTGCAGACCGGCGAAGTCCTTGGAGTTGATCATGTCGACGCCCTGCTGGGCGACCTTCCGGGGGTCGCCGGGGCCCCCGGTGAAGACCACGATCAGGGTGATCACCAGGCCGATGACGAGCAGACCGCCGACGCCGCCGAGGATCCAGGGGAGTGGGGATTTCTTCTTCGGGGCGTCGAAGCCCGGCTGGCCGAACCCTGCGCCCTGCGGCGGGTACGGGGGCTGCTGGCCGTAGCCCTGCTGCGGCTGCGGCCCGCTCTGCGGGTACGCGCCGCCCGGCTGCCCGTAGCCCTGCTGGGGCTGGCCGCCGCTGGGCGGGTAGGCGCCGCCGGGCTGCTGCGGCTGGCCACCGCTGGGCGGATACTGGCCGCCGGGCTGCTGCCCCCAGCCGCCCTGTCCGGGTGGCTGCTGCGGTGGGTACGTCATGGGTCCTCCCCCGTTTTGAAATTCTCAGATTGCGGGCTCACTGGTCGAGTTGGCAGACCTTCCAGGTGCCGTCCTCCACGATCAGGCCCATCGTCTGGTCCACAGTTGTGGACGATCCGTCGGCCTCGTAGGTTCCGGTCAACTTTGCGGTGGCCTGGTTGCCACGCTCGGTGACGTTGCCCAGCTTGATGTTGAACTTCCACTGCTTGAGCTGGCCCATGTCGTTGTCCAGCTGGGCCTTGTTGGACTGGCAGAACAAGCTGCTGACGCCGACGAAGTCACCGGCGTTGACCTTGTTCACGACCTCCTGGGCCACCGGGCGGGCCTCGCCGGGGCCGCTGCCCAGCCAGAAGAACACCCCGACGCCGATCCCGGCTATGACGACCAGCGCCCCGACCAGACCGAGGATCAGCGGCAGCTTCGACTTCTGCTGCTGCGGCGGCTCGACGTCGGCGAAGCCGCCCGGTTCCTGGAGCCAGGAACCGGGGCCGAACTCGCTGCCCCATTGCGGGGCCATGGGAGCCTGCTGCGGCTGTTCCTGCCCCTGCTGGCCCCAGCCGGTGTGCTGATTGCCGTACCAGGCGGGCTGCTGCTGGGGGGTTCCCGGCGGGCCCTGCTGCGGGAATCCGTTGCCCATGGGTTGCTGGCCCCACCCGCCCGGTTGAGGCTGTTGTGGCGGATAGGTCATGAACTCCTCCCCCGGAGTGGTGTTGAGTCTCGCGGCCGCGGTGTGCGCGGCGGCCGTAAGTAGATCAGAGCCCGCGGCGCGAGGTGCACGGAGTGGACTTTCGGCATCCAAACGTCACGGAGCGTTCTTCTCCGGCGTGAGTGGTGTCCGAGCGCAGTTGTTCCAAATGATGGGAGAAGTGCTGCGTGTGCCAACGTGCGGACCGCCGCAACGCCACCCGGTTGCCGGATCGGTTAACCCGGATGTCCGCCGACCGCCGCGATCCGCGTGGCGCCACGGAAAACCGGTGCTCGAGGGGCCGAGCGACCCGGCGCGGAACGTATCGAACGGACCATGATCGTCAACGCAACGTGTCCGCCCGGCCGGGGAATCGCGCGACCCACGGGTACCAACCTGGCTCACCTCGTGGGTATTCGCGGATTTTTGTGGCACGCTGGGCGATCCGGCAGGCATCAACGACGCCGCCGTCGTCGGTGATCGCCGGTACCGTGGTGGTACGAGCACGGGAGGAGGGTGCCGATATGCAGCACGACCGTCCCGGCAGCCGACCTGAGGAGGGCGGCGAGCAGTACAGCGCTGGCTCCGAACTCCGCAGCCAGATTCGTCTCCTCGAGGACGAGGTTGCGCTGCTGCGCCGCAGGCTCAACGAGTCTCCCCAACAGGTCCGGTTGCTGGAAAAGCGGCTGGCCGAGGCATCCGAGAGAGTGAGTCAGCTCACCGAACGGAACGCCAAACTCACCGAGACCCTGAAGGAAGCGCGGGGCCAGCTGATGGCGCTGCGCGACGAAGTCGACCGGCTCGCCCAGCCCCCTAGCGGCTACGGCGTGTATCTGCACCGCTACGAGGACAGCACGGTCGACGTGTTCACGTCTGGTCGCAAGATGCGGGTGGCGGTGTCGCCCAACGTCGAGACGGAGGAACTGAGACTGGGCCAGTCAGTGCGCCTCAACGAGGCCCTGACGGTGGTGGAGGCTGGTGCGTTCGAGCAAACCGGTGAGGTCTGCACCTTCCGGGAGCTCATGTCCAGCGGTGCCGGGGAGAGCCCCCGGGCGCTGGTGCTGGGCCACACCGACGAGGAACGCGTGGTGTGGGTCACCGAACCACTGGCCGCGTCCGGCCTGAAGGCGGGCGATTCGGTGCTGGTCGACAGCAAGGCGGGCTACGCCTACGACGTCGTGCCGAAGGCCGAGGTCGAAGACCTCGTGCTGGAGGAGGTGCCCGACGTCGGGTACCAGGACATCGGCGGTCTCGCCGGCCAGATCGAGCAGATCCGGGACGCGGTGGAGCTGCCGTTCCTGCACTCCGACCTCTACATCGAGTACCAGCTGCGGCCGCCGAAGGGCGTGTTGCTGTACGGCCCGCCGGGCTGCGGCAAGACGCTGATCGCCAAGGCCGTCGCCAACTCGCTGGCGAAGCAGGTCGCCGCCGCGCGCGGGGACGACGACGGTCAGGCCAAGTCCTACTTCCTGAACATCAAGGGCCCCGAACTGCTCAACAAGTTCGTCGGCGAGACCGAGCGGCACATCCGCCTGATCTTCCAGCGGGCTCGCGAGAAGGCCTCCGAGGGCACCCCGGTGATCGTGTTCTTCGACGAGATGGACTCGATCTTCCGGACCCGCGGCAGCGGGGTTTCCTCCGACGTGGAAACCACCATCGTGCCGCAGCTGCTCAGCGAGATCGACGGTGTCGAGGGGCTGGAGAACGTCATCGTCATCGGCGCCTCCAACCGTGAGGACATGATCGACCCGGCGATCCTGCGCCCGGGCCGGCTGGACGTGAAGATCAAGATCGAGCGGCCGGACGCCGAGTCCGCCAAGGACATCTTCTCCAAGTACCTGACCAAGACACTGCCGATCCACGAGGAGGACCTCAAGGAGTTCGGCGGCGACAAGGGCGCGTGCGTGGAGGCGATGATCCAGACCACGGTCGAGCGGATGTACGCCGAGACCGAGGAGAACCGGTTCCTGGAGGTCACCTACGCCAACGGCGACAAGGAAGTCCTGTACTTCAAGGACTTCAACTCGGGCGCGATGATCCAGAACATCGTGGACCGGGCGAAGAAGGCGGCCATCAAGTCGGTGCTGGAGACCCGCCAGCCGGGTCTGCGCGTGCAGCACCTGCAGGACGCCATCATCGACGAGTTCGCCGAGAACGAGGACCTGCCCAACACCACCAACCCGGATGACTGGGCCCGCATCTCCGGCAAGAAGGGCGAGCGGATCGTGTACATCCGCACCCTGGTCAGCGGGAAGAACCAGGAGTCCGGGCGGGCCATCGACACGGCCACCAACACGGGCCAGTACCTGTAAGGAAGCAGCCGGGGCCGCCATCCTCGCGCGGGTGGCAGCCCCGAGCTGTGCGGCGCGGCGACAGCGGTTACTTTCCAGGCATGATCCCAGCCCAACAACCCGTACAGCGCCTAGGACTCGGCCTCGCCGCGCTCGGCAGGCCCGCCTACATCAACGTCGGGCGCGCCGATGTGCTGCCCGTGCAGCGCACCGCGCAGGCGATGCGGGAACGCACCCGAACGGTGCTCGACGCCGCGTACGCCAACGGGATCCGCTGGGTGGACACGGCCCGCTCCTACGGCAGCGCCGAGCAGTTCCTCGCGGACTGGCTGCGCGAACGCGGCCACCAGGACGTCACGGTGTCCAGCAAGTGGGGCTACGCCTACGTCGCGCAGTGGCGCATCGAAACCGAGGTGCACGAGGTGAAAGAGCACTCGGTGGAACGCCTGCGCACCCAGTGGGCGGAGACCCGGACGCTGCTCGGCGACCGGATCGACCTGTACCAGGTGCATTCGCTGACCACCGGCAGCCCGCTGTTCGAGGACCTGGTGCTGCAGCACGAGCTGGCCCGGATCCGGGACGCCGGGGTGCTGCTGGGCTTCTCCACCAGCGGCGCGGCGCAGGGCGACACCATCGAACGCGCCTGGGAGATCGAGGTCGGCGGGCGGCAGCTGTTCGGTGCCGTGCAGTCCACCTGGAACACCCTGGAGCCGTCCGTGGGCCGGTACCTCGCCGAGGCGCACACGGGGGGCTGGCGGGTGCTGGTGAAGGAAACCCTGGCCAACGGGCGGCTCGCGGTGGACCCGCCACCGGCGCTGGCCAAGATCGCGGACCGGCACGGCGTGGGGACCGACGCCATCGCGCTCGCGCACGTCCTGCACCAGCCCTGGGCCGGCGTGGTGCTGATGGGCCCGGCCAGCGTCGAGCAGCTCGAGTCGAACCTGGCGGCGTGCCGGGTGGAACTGACCGATCGGGACATCGACGCGCTCCGGCCGCTGGCCCGCGACGCCGCGACCTACTGGGGCGAACGAGCCGACCTACCCTGGCACTAGAGTCGACCTACCCTGGCACTAAAGCGTTTCCCCGGGCGGGTCCGCAATTTCAATGGAAATCGAACCTTCGATTTCAATGGAAATTGCGGGGATCCGGGTCGTTGAACCACTCTTCCCGATCGTCGCATCCACCCTTCGAGGCACGCGCCGAATCGGGTCACAGTTCGGACCCGTCCGATACCTGTGGCGTGCGGCCCTCCGCTTGGTCGGTGATACCCCGTACGCTGCGTGGTATGCGGCGGATCATGGGAACCGAGGTCGAGTACGGCATCGTCGTGCCGGGCGATTCCAGCGCCAACCCGGTGCTGACCTCCACGCACATCGTGCTGGCCTACGCGGCGGCGGCCGACATCCCGCGGGCGCGGCGCGCGCGCTGGGACTACGAGGTCGAGTCGCCGCTGCGCGACGCCCGCGGGTTCGACCTCAGCGCCGCGGTGCAGCAGACCAACGGCTCGGACGGCGATGACCTCGGCGCGGCCAACGTCATCCTCACCAATGGCGCGCGGCTGTACGTCGACCACGCGCACCCGGAGTATTCGGCACCGGAGGTGACCAACCCGCGGGACGCGGTCATCTGGGACAAGGCCGGCGAACGCGTCATGGAGGAGGCGGCGATGCGGGCGGCCAGCGTGCCCGGCACCGCGCCGATCCAGCTGTACAAGAACAACGTCGACGGCAAGGGCGCCAGCTACGGCACCCACGAGAACTACCTGATGTCGCGCAGCACCCCGTTCACCTCCGTGATCGGCGGCCTGACCCCGTTCTTTGCGTCCCGCCAGGTTATCTGCGGGTCGGGTCGGCTCGGCATCGGGCAGGCGGGCGAGAAGGCCGGGTTCCAGCTCTCCCAGCGCTCCGACTACATCGAGGTCGAGGTCGGCCTGGAGACCACCCTCAAACGCGGCATCATCAACACCCGCGACGAGCCGCACGCCGACGCCGACAAGTACCGGCGGCTGCACGTCATCATCGGCGACGCGAACCTCGCGGAAACCTCGACCTACCTCAAGCTCGGCGCCTCCGCGCTGGTGCTGGACATGATCGAGTCCGGGCAGCGCTTCGACGACCTGAAGCTGGCCGACCCGGTGCAGGCCGTGCACCTGATCAGCCACGACCCGACCCTGAAGCAGACCGTCGAGCTCACCGACGGGCGCCGGTTCACCGGCCTGGACCTGCAGCGCGCCTATCACGAGCGCGCCGCCCGGCACCTCGACGAGCGCGGCGCCGAGCGGACGGCCCGCGACGTGCTGCAGACCTGGGGCGAGGTCCTGGACCTCCTCGGCGGTGACCCGATGGACTGCGCCGACCGGCTGGACTGGCCCGCCAAGCTGCGGCTGATGGAGAGCTACCGGACCCGCGACGGCCTGGGCTGGGCGTCGCCGCGGCTGCACATGATCGACCTGCAGTACTCCGACGTGCGGCTGGACAAGGGCCTGTACAACCGGCTGGTCGCCCGCGGCTCGATGAAGCGCCTGGTCAGCGAGGACGAGGTGCGGGACGCGGTCACCGCGCCGCCGGAGGACACCCGCGCCTACTTCCGCGGCCGGTGCCTGGAGCGCTACCCGGCCGAGGTGGCCGCGGCGTCCTGGGACTCGGTGATCTTCGACCTGGGCCGGGAATCCCTGGTGCGCATCCCGACGTTGGAACCGCTGCGCGGCACCAAGGCCCACGTCGGTGCGCTGCTGGAGGCCGCGGCCAGCGCCGAGGAGCTGGTCGACTCCCTGACCAAGGGGTGAGACTCCGGGAAAACCACGTTTTCGCACCGGTCAGGCCGGTGCGTTGATCGGAATACCGCTCGGCTGGGCGTGGGCTAACGGGTGTCGGATGGGTAGTGTTCACAGCAGGGTGTCCCTGCTGCGGGGACTACACCCGAAAATGCAACCACCGGGAGGGCAAGATGTCCCAGGAAAAGGTTCAGCGGCACGGCGGCGGCGAAGGCGACGAAGAGCAGGGCCCGGAGGCCGCCGGTCAGGAACGTCGCGAGAAACTCGGCGAGGACGTCGACGCCATCCTGGACGAGATCGACGACGTCCTGGAGGAGAACGCCGAGGACTTCGTCCGCGCCTACGTGCAGAAGGGCGGCCAGTAGTCCGCGGGTCCGATCCGACGCCGTCCGCACGGGCTGCTCCGGGCCGGCCCCTCCGGCCCGGCGTCGCCCGCTGCGCGCCGGGTCATGATTAGAGTGCTACCGAAGTCGCAAGCCCTTCGATCGGGAGACGATGTCGCTGATGGAACCGAGCTCGGCCCAGTTCCCGGGTCAGGCCCTGCCCGCCGCCTACCTCACGCCGGGGTCTTCCTCGTTCACCGACTTCCTCCGCGCCACCGCGCCCGAACTGCTGCCCGGCGGCCGGGCGGTGCCGGAGGGGACGGTGCAGGCCCCGCACGGCACCACGATCGTCGCGGTGGCCTTCCGCGGCGGCGTGCTGCTCGCCGGTGACCGGCGAGCCACGATGGGCAACCTGATCGCCCAGCGGGACATGGAGAAGCTGTTCGTCACCGACGCGTATTCGGCGGTGGGCATCGCCGGTACCGCCGGTGTGGCTCAGGAACTCGTCAAGCTTTACGCGGTCGAACTGGAGCACTACGAGAAGCTCGAAGGCATCCCGCTTTCGCTGGACGGCAAGGCGAACAAGCTGGCCACCCAGCTGCGCGGCAACCTGGCGGCCGCGATGCAGGGCCTGGCGGTGGTGCCGCTGTTCGTCGGCTACGACACCGAGGCCGAGGACCCCGACCGCGCCGGCCGGATCGTCTCCTACGACGTCGTCGGCGGCCGGTACGACGAGGTCGGCGGCTACCACGCGGTCGGTTCGGGTTCGCTGTTCGCGAAATCGGCGCTGAAGAAGCGCTTCGACCGGGACGCCGACCTGGACACCGCGGTGCGCTCCGCGGTGGAGGCGCTCTACGACGCGGCCGACGACGACACCGCCACCGGCGGTCCGGACGTGTCCCGGCGCATCTACCCGTCGGTCATCACGATCACCGGCGCGGACGGCGCCGTGCGGATGCCCGAGGAGCGGACCTCCGAGATCGCCACCGAGGTGGTCAACGGCCGGTTGGAGAACCCCGGCGGCTGACCCAGGCCAGATCCAACCCGCCTGCAGCGAGCTGATTCGAACCAGGAGTGCACAGCTGTGACGATGCCGTTCTACACCTCCCCCGAGCAGTTGATGCGGGAGCGCTCCGAGCTGGCCCGCAAGGGCATCGCGCGGGGCCGCAGCGTGGTGGTGCTGAAGTACGCCGGTGGCGTGCTGTTCGTCGCCGAGAACCCGTCGCCGACGCTGCACAAGGTCGCCGAGATCTACGACCGCATCGGATTCGCGGCGGTAGGCCGCTACAGCGAGTTCGAGGCGCTGCGGGTGGCCGGCGTGCGCATCGCCGACGTCCGCGGGTACTCCTACGACCGCCGGGACGTCACCGGCCGGTCGCTGGCCAACACCTACGCCCAGCACCTGGGGGCGATCTTCACCGAGCAGATCAAGCCGTTCGAGGTGGAGATCTGCGTGGCCGAGGTCGGTTTCACCGCCGACACCGACCAGCTGTACCGGTTGACCTACGACGGGTCCATCGTGGACGAGCCGCAGTACGTGGTGATGGGCGGCCAGGCCGACGCGATAGCCAGCACGCTCAAGGATTCCTTCAGTGACGGGCTGGAGCTGGCCGCCGCTGCCGAGCTCGCGATCCGCGCGCTGTCCTCCGGCGGGGAGAGCTCGCGGGAACTGGGCGTCAAGCAGCTGGAGGTCGCCGTGCTCGACCGCGCCCGGCCGAACCGGACGTTCCGCCGGATCACCGGTGCGGCCCTGGAAGCGCTGCTGCCCAAGCAGGAAGAGGCTTCGGACGCTGAGTCCGGCGGCGGCGACACCACTTCCGGTGACGGGGCCGAGAACGACAAGTAACCCGATCGTGCCCAGGTGCAGGGCACCTTTCGCCATGTATGTGGACGGCTATGCCACGCAAAGGTGCCCTGCACCCCTCACCCTTTTCGGGGTGGTAGGAATTCGCTGGGGTTGCCCGAGTACGAGACGTACAGGGCATCTCGTGCACGGGTGCTGGCGACGAACAAAAGGCATCTTTCGCGCTGGGTGTCGTGTTCATGGGACGTCGGATCCTCCTTTGCGGGTGTGATCGCGACGGGGAGCGGGAGGCTGGCGTTGTCTACGCCGACGATCGCCGCGCAGCGGAATTCGAGTCCCTTCATGGAGTGCATGGTGTCCACTCGCACGGCTGGGGCACCATCGCGCTGGGTATGCGGGATGCCGGCCTGATCGAGCGCGGCCTTGATGTCCTTGACTTTGGCGGCGGATCTTGCCGCGATACCGATCGAGTCCGCTTCCAACCCTGCCTTGAGCCATTCTTGAAACCTGCGTAACGAGCCCGTCGAGTTCGGCATTCCAGTCGGGGTAGTCGCGCACGTCCGGGCGTTTGCCATGCATTGGCGAGCGTAGCCGGCGAGGGTGTCGGGCTCGTCGTCCATTCCGTCGCTGGGCCGCCCGTCGAGGGCTTTCACCGACCAGCTCAGAATCTCCTGGATGCCCTCTTCCCGCCCCCTGGCACCCTGTTCTGAACCGAGGGCTCCGTCCGATCGAGATCGGGCGGAGCCCTCGGTCAGATTCGGTCAGCGCAGGTCGTGTTTACCGGTCTGAACGTCGCGCAGGAAGGCCGACCACGCCGAGGCCGTGAAGGGGAGAACTGGGCTGGCGTCGCCGAGCTTGCTGTCCTTGACACCGGCGGCCCCAGGGACATGCGCCACCATGACACAAGCAGCTCCACCACCGTTGCTCCGGCTGCTCTTTCGCCACTGCGCCTGGGTGAAGTCGGGGGTGAACATGACGTGCTCCCTTGTTGTGCCTACAACTCGCGGGCGAGCCGGTTGAGGAAGGCGATCGACTCCTTCTGGCTCAACGCCTTGGCCCGCAGCGCGCTGTAGTTCAGGTTATACGTCTCGACTTCGGTCGGGTCCTCCAAATAGAGGCAACCTGTCAGGTAATCGGCGTATGCCACGTCCGGGTCGTCGTGGTCGGGGAAGGACAGCAGGATGAACGGCGCGCCGAGCGCGGGTATCGCGCCGGCACTGAACGGCAGCACCTGAACCGCCACGTTCGGCAACTTGGCGCTGGTCACGAGGTGTTTGAGCTGCTCGCGCATCACCTCGGGGCCGCCGACGAGCTGGCGCAGCGCCGATTCGTGGATGACCGTCCGCAGCGTCAGCGGATCCGCCTCGCGCAGCCGCGCCTGCCGCTGCGCGCGCAGATCGGCGCGCTCCTTCATGACGACCTCATCGGCCGTCGGTATCCACGCCCGGATGAGCTCGGTGGCGTAGCACTCGGTCTGCAGCAGCCCGGGAATCAGCTCCGCGGCGAACTCCCGCACCTCGGTCGCCTCGGACTCCAGCCCGACGTATTCCTCGAAGTTCGACGCCAGCGTGTCCTGCCCATACCGCTGCCACCAGCCCTTCTGCCTGGCCTGCAAGGCGAGCGCGACATACTGGTCGCGTTCGGCTTCGGGGACGCCATAAACCGTGGCCAGTGCAATGACTTCGGCCGGGCCGGCGCCCTTCTCGGCGTTCTCGAAACGGCTGAGCTTCGCCTTCGACCAGTCCAGTGCCCCCACTACATCGTCTTGGCGCAGCCCGGCTTCCGCGCGCCAACGCCGGATTCCCCGGGTGAGCTTGCGCAGCCGCACCGTCGGACTGACCCGCTCTTCCATCGTGTCCTCCTCGTATCCCGATCGCTGTGTCGATCATGACAGAGGTTGGAACTTCCGCGCATTCGCTCATTCGTGTGCAAAATCGGCCGATTAGGCTTTCGTAGTTGCAAATGTGGAAGTTTCACGAGATCTTCGTCCACGTTCTGATCTTGGGCGGTGAAGGGAAAACCCGTGAACGAGTACCTGACCTACATCTGGCGTCCGGTGGCCGGCGGCCGTCACGCATTTCCCATCGCGGCGAAGAAAACCCCGGTCGGCGAGCGGGTCGCGGCCTACTGCGGTGCGGAGGCCGACTCGGCCGAAATACACGACCGCACCGAGGTGGACTGGATCCGCGAGGACTCCTGCATGAAGTGCTGGCGGATCATCGCCGACCGCAACTGACCGGCTACGTCGCCCGTTCGTCATTCGCATTCAAGGAGATTCCATGTTCTGGCTGCAGCTGAGCACGCTCGTGCTGATCAACCTGCTTATTGTCGCCCTGATCGTCAGCTCGACCGCTGCGCGTTTCCCGTTGTTGGCCCGAGCTCAGCATGCACGAGCTGGTGAAGGCGCTTACAACGTCTGGCAGCTCATCGCCCAGGTTGAAGCCGAGCGAGAAGACGAGGAAGCCCGAGTCGCGGAACGACAACCTTGGCCGGATCCACCGCGTTTCCCTGAGTACGACCCGGACGACGAACCCACCGGTCGCCATCACTTGCGTGCCGAGGCGATTTCGCGCGAAATCGGCGCTTCTTCCTCGTGAGGCCTGGCGATTTCGCGCGAAATCGCCAAAAGCCGGGTCGGCGTGGCGGAATTTCCCCCGGCACCGCCGCGCTGGCCCACCCCGGTGGCCGGGCGCGTACCTCCCCCTCCCGACGCGCCCGGCCACCACACACCGGTACGCAGATAGTCAACCAGCACGTGCAGCTTGGAAGGAGTCAGGGCGTGAGCGATGTCGACGTGACGGCGTGCGCATGGATAGACAACTGCGCTATCAGCTACACGATCTGCGGCGACGAGGTGGAGTTCCGAGTGGGCGGAGATCTGGACGGCTTCTGCCTGACAACGACCGAAACTGGCCTGGAGACCCTGGTTGCCAAGAGCACCGCAGCCCTCAACGCCCTCCGCGCGGAACACAGCGACGGTTGAAGCCGTACGGGAGACCGTTTGCCCGCTTTGACCGGGCGAACGGCCCCTTCCTGCTACCGCCCAGTCGCGGCGACGCGATCCTTCACCGCCTGCGGCAGATGGCAGCCGGTGCCGCCACTCAGAACGGTGTTTTTCGCAGTGCCGATCTTGTAGGTGGCACGATACTCGTCAAGGGCGACAACTTCGTGATCCGAAGGACGACTCACAATGGCCCGCACCGGACCGAACCCGTATCCCCGTGCAACATCCTCGACGATCTGCTGCGCACGCGGCCATTGCGCGTCGGGGAGGTTGCCGCTGGCGGTCCAGACGCCGAGCGTCTGGCTTTCTCCTTCCGACCCATACGCGGGAAAATCAGCACAACCCGCACGACCAAGTTTCTGACCTTGAACCCACTGGATCCACGGGAACTCGGCCGCCAACGCATCGCGCATCCGGCCCAACATGTCCAGATACCGAGCGCTGGCTTCCTCAATACTGGGCCGACGCAGCAACTCCGCACGCTGCGCAGCCTCATCACCCTCAAACTTGGAAGTCACTGGAGTCCCCCCACACGCTGCAACGGAAAACGCCATGAGCGCGACCAGCACCATGCGTTTCAGGTACGACGTTCCAACCTGCAATCGACAGCTCACCCCCTTGTATCCACAGCTTGTTCAGGAACTCCGCCGACTACCACACCAACGTTGTATTGGCTGGTTGTACCCGCATCGAGATAGCCAGTGCCACCGCCAGTGCCGTGTCCAATCGAGCGGACAAGATGCTGACCATCAGGCGAAACAGCTTCGTGCGTGGAAAGGTTGTCAACGCCGGGCATGTTCGACGGATCTGATCCAAACCGGCCGAAGTCGGCAACAGGGTCCCAGGCCGACTCCAGGTTGTACAAATGACCTTCCGGGATGTCGACCTGTGAATAATGCGGAGTTCCCATGCCTGGTGACCCCATGACAACCGCGTCGTCCACACCTGTGCCCTCCTGTTGCAGAGCATATCCGGTAGTGGTCGAACCGTAAGAGTGCCCCAGCGCAACGAGGTGCGGATCATCGGGCCGAGATTCGTTGATTCCACGGTAGAAATTCGCCAGATTCTCCGCACCGCGCTTGGCCGCGTTGTCCGCTAAGACCGAGTCACTCGGCTCCGGAATCTCTGATAGCTGAGGGGCTTCGTACCCGATCCATGTCACGGTGGCGACTTCGCCGCCATCTCCGTACCGACTCGCTTGTCGGAAAGCGTCCTGCCTCAACTGGTCCATCGCCGAGTCGTAGTCTCGCAGGCTGCCTTTTTCTACTGCGCTTTCCAGGCCTGGGGTGAAGACGGCGACGTGGCTGGCCGTGTCGACGTTGCCGATCGCTACCGCTGCTTTCATGCGTTCGCCGGAGCTGTCCATGACCAGGAGTTGGCGGTCGCCCCGGCCTACGACGTTCTCGATCTCGTCGAGGGATTTGAGTTTGTCCTCGGCTCGTTTCAGTTCCTCCTCGTCCTGTGATCGGGTGAGCCGGCCTCCGGGACCGGGGTACGGTCCATCCATTTTGGACCGTAGGCGCGCCGTCTCGGCTTGGAGCGTGGCCCGTTCGTCGTCGATGCGGTTGACGTTGGCGGTGTGTCGGACCTCTGCGGGGATGCCGTCCATGTTCCCCAGCCACGCCGGGGGCGATTCCGCCATGGCCGCACGGGTTTCTGCGGGTAGCGAGTTCCACCACCGTGCATTGTCGGCCGGGGTGCCGGGTGGGGGCGGTTCGATCGTCTCGGCGAGACCGCGCGCGTCCCCGGAGGCCGCTGCTTCGGTCAGCGTGCGGGCATCGGATTCCATCAGGTTCAGGTCCGCGTCGCGCAGGACTTTGGTCAGTTCGGTGTCCGCGTCGTTGGCCTGCGCCAGCAGCCGCTTGACGCGATCTTCCAGATCCGGCCGGACCTGATGCAAACGGTGGTAATCCTCATCATCGAGCCTGCTGCCAGGACCGCCGACCACAACGTGTTCCAGGTCTTCGATCCGGCCGTCGTCGCGAATGCGGAAGCGGTAGGAGCTCGCCAGCGCATCAGCCTCGGCCAGCTGCCGCTGCACGTTCTCCACCTCGGCTACGGTAGCGATAAGCGCGCGGCGCACCGCCGCGACCTCGACGACGAGTCCCCGCAGCAGGTCTCCGAGTCCCCGATGCCGAGCTTCGGCGGCTGTTGCGGCCTCGCCCTGCCATGCCGCTGGTTTACCGGACGCGCCGAGCTCGTCGTCCAGCCGCACGAAGCGGTCTTCATCACGTTTGAGATCGTCGATCGACTCGTCGAGCAGCGCCGGGTTCCATCTGCGGATGTCCGTGATGGTCGCCATCAAGCACCGCTCCCAGACCGCAGGTTCGACGCAGCACCGTGATCGGCGGTCTGGTAGGTGTCGGCGCTGCGGCGTAGGGCTTCGGCGTGATCGGTGCCTGAACGGCACCACTTCGCCACCGTGTCCGTCCAGCTCTGGCCGGTGTCGGACGCCGCTGGAGCGGCGGTCGTACCGGGCAGTGCCTGGCCGATCCTCTCCGCCGCGGCACCGAGCCGTGTCGCTCGGGCTTGGTCCACCGCGGAAAGTGTCGCGTCCGAGGCCTTCCGCAGTTCCTCGATCAAAACCTGGTAGGTCATCCTCCCCCTCCTCAGGGGCGGACGCTACCAAGATTCACTTTTTCATCTACCCGTTTTCGGGATTATTGGAAAGTTCTGGCAATAGGGGGCAGGCAGTTGATCATGGCTGCGGCCTCCCACCCGGGCCCGGCCACCGTCACCTCGCCAGCACGGTGGCTCAGGCCGACTCCTGCCTCTGGGGCCCGCTCATTCAGGGAACCTGGAAGCGGTCTGGTTGGCGATCTTCTCCGCTTCGGCGCACGCATCGACGGAATCCTGCATGGCGCCGCTCACCATGTAAATCGCGACGCCTCCGCCGGCGTCGACAAGGACGGTGCACCCCCCGGTCCCACTCACCCCAGCCTCAGCGGCCAGGGCACCGGTACGACCACCAAAGGTTTTGTCGTTGTAGAAGTCCCAACTTCCGTTCTCCCGGTATGAAGCCACGGTCTCGTCAACGTTCTTCTGCAAGGTGAGGTCCATCTTCTCGCCGACCCACCTGCAGCCAGGCTCGAAGCTCAGGGGCGAGAAGGTCTCGCTCTTGGTAGGAAGGCCCCAGGACGTCAGCTCATCTGCTTTGAAAAATGTGCATGGGTCGAAACTCGCCAGTGCGCGCCCTGGAGCAGGAGAGGTGGACGTCTTTTGCGTATCGCCGTCGCCGCGGTTCCCGCTAGAGCACGCCGCAAGCCCAACCAGGGCTAGGCCAGCAGCACCTGCGATCAGTGACCGGGAGAACACACTCACTGCATACCTCGCCTCAAGTCGTCGGCGTTCTGCTCGTCGGTGGCACGATAGTCCCTGGCAGCAGCCCGGAAAGCATCGGCTTGCTTCTTCAACTCGGCCTGCATCTGCCGGATCAACGCGAACGCCCCAGCCTGCGGGTCGTTCGCTTTGTCCTCGAAACGCTTAGCCAACTGCTGGCCGTCCGGATAGTTGCCCAGCCCCTCAACGCGGGCGATCGCCCGCGCTTGGGTGAACAGAGTCCGCAAAGACTCGCTCTCGTCTTCGCAGCGTTTGGCGGCTTTCTCGGCCGCTTCGGGGTCCAGGGCGAGTTTCCCAGCACCCACCTGCTGATTGATCCACTGCGTCTGCGCCGCGATGGCGCGCAGCCCTTCCTGCGCTCCGGTGAAGGCGATGTCCGCCGCTTCTGTCATCCCAGCCCCCTCTGGACTCTGCGATCTTCCCCCCGAGATCGATTGACACTTTAGCCTGACACTGTCCTGACTGAGACGGCTTCGACGAACTCGCTCATCTCGAAACTCACCCGGTCTTTCACCGGGTAACCCCCACTGCGTCAAGGATTGGTCACAGATCGTGAATAAACAGGTGCCTACGCTGTTGGCAGATCGCGCAGCTCTCGCGGGTACCGATCGGTCTTCTTCAACCGTGTCCTGACATTCCGGCCCCCAAACCGCTGTCGCCCCATGGCGAGCCGACGTCGCGGCGGTGGATGTTGCCGCCGTGCTGGTCCGCCGACCGCAAGATCGGCCAAGCGCTCGCGCGCCGCGAGCAGTACCGACGCCGGTCAGTCCACTGTGTTCGGACGGTAGATGTTCAGGGCGTTCTCGTGCGTGGTGAAGGAGAATCGCCGGCCCGGCGGGTGCACCTCGCCGTCGGTCGCCAGCGCGACCGGCGTTCCCCGCACCACGACGTCCATCCGGGACACCTGGCGCTCGACGTAGGTGCGGCTGTGGTGCAGTGCCCCCGTCATCGCCGCGAGCGCGAAGCGCAGCCGGGAGAACCGCCGGTCGGCGCGGACCATGCGCACGTCCAGCGTCCCGTTGTCCAGGCCGGGGCGCCAAGCCGGCGCGAAACCCCGTGGCGCGTACGTGCCGTTGCCGACGAACAGCACCCACACCCGGTGGCGTTCGCCGTCGATCTGCACGTCCAGCGGGCGGGACTCGTGGAGCACCCGGATCAGGGCCATCGCAGCGGCCGGCCACTTGCCCCAGCGCGGTTCCCACTTCTCGCGGAAGCGCACCATGTCCGGATAACCGCCGAGGCTGGCGGTGTTGACGAAGCGGCAGGCGGGGACGTCGTCGATGGCGACCGCGCCGAGGTCGACGGTGGCCCCTGAGCCGGTGGAGACCGATTCGGCGACCGCCGCCGGGTCGCCCACCCCGATGTCGCGGGCGAAGTGGTTGAGCGTGCCCGCGGAGACCACCGCCAGCGGCAGGCCGTGCTCGGACGCCACCGTCGCCACTGCGGCCACGGTGCCGTCGCCGCCCGCCACACCCAGGGCGCGGACGGAATCGCCGCCGCGAGCGAGCTGCTCGCGCAGCCCGTCGACCAGGTCGGCATCCGGCCCCGGGTGCACGACCACGGCCTTCGGCCACTGCTCGCCGACCCACTGCTCCGGGGCGGGCTGGCCGTTTCCGGAGCCGGGGTTGACCAGCGCCAGCATCCCGTCCCCGTCTTCGAGCGCGGGGAGCCCGGCCGGGTGGCTGCCGGCGGCGGGGGTGTCCGGTCGCACCGGCCACCACCGCCTGGTCGCCCACGCCACGCCCGCCCCGAGCGCGGCGCCGCACACGACGTCGGTCGGCCAGTGCACGCCGGTGTGCACGCGGGAGTACGCGACCGCTGCCGCCACCGGGGCGATGGCCGCTCCGGTCACCGGGGACTCCATCGCGGCCGCCGTGGCGAATGCGGCGGCCGACGCCGCGTGTCCGGACGGGAACGACGACGACGTGGGCGGGTCGTTCAGCCGGCGGTGCTGCGACATCAGCTCGGCGGCGGGGCGCCGCCGCGGGAACAGGGGCTTGCCGATCAGGTTGGTCGTCGCGCTCGCGCCCGCGATGGCCACCACGCCGCGCAGCGCCGCCCTCCGGGGAGCGCCCTTGCGGCGGGCCAGCACCGCCGCGATGGTCAGCCAGAGCACGCTGTGGTTCGCAGCCGTGCTGAGCGTCTTGAGCCGACGGTCGGCGACTGAGGCGGGCAACCGGGCACTGCGGCGTGCGAGTTCGCCGTCGACCACGTTGATGGTGTGGCGCAACCTCCCGCGCATCCCTGCGATGCTACCTGCGAATTCGGTCGAGATCGCCGCAACGCGTGAGCCTTCCGACGCCGGGTGCGGCGGTCGGAATCCCTGGTACCAGGGTGACCAGGAGTGACATCTCGCTGGGCGGACGTTTTCGACCTGCAACGAGGCCCGAACGGCGGACCGCCGAAAAGCGGGGTTTGCGCCTAGTGTGGAACCATGCAGCGGCGGATCTTCGGCATCGAAACCGAGTTCGGGGTCACCTGCACGTTCCACGGGCAGCGGCGACTGTCCCCGGACGAGGTGGCCAGGTACCTGTTCCGGCGGGTCGTGTCGTGGGGAAGGTCGTCGAACGTCTTCCTGCGCAACGGGGCCCGGCTCTACCTCGACGTGGGCTCGCACCCGGAGTACGCCACGGCGGAATGCGACGACCTCGTCCAACTCGTCACCCACGACAAGTCCGGCGAGCGGATCCTGGAGGACCTGCTCATCGACGCCGAACGCCGACTGTCCGACGAGGGCATCGGCGGAGACATCTTCCTGTTCAAGAACAACACCGACTCGGCGGGCAACTCCTACGGCTGCCACGAGAACTACCTGGTCGGCCGGTCCGGGGAGTTCTCCCGGATCGCCGACGTGCTGTTGCCGTTCCTGGTGACCCGCCAGCTCATCTGCGGCGCCGGGAAGGTGCTGCAGACGCCGCGCGGCGCGGTGTACTGCCTGTCGCAGCGCGCCGAGCACATCTGGGAGGGCGTCTCCAGCGCGACGACCCGTTCGCGGCCGATCATCAACACCCGCGACGAGCCGCACGCCGACGCCGAGCGGTACCGCCGGCTGCACGTCATCGTCGGCGACTCCAACATGTCCGAGGTGACCACGCTGCTCAAGGTCGGCTCGGCGAACCTGGTGCTGGAGATGATCGAGCAGGGCGTGCAGTTCCGGGACTTCAGCCTGGACAACCCGATCCGCGCGATCCGCGAGATCAGCCACGACCTCACCGGGCGGCGCACGGTCCGGCTGGCCGGCGGCCGGGAGGCGTCCGCGCTGGACATCCAGCGGGAGTACTACGGCCGGGCGGTCGACCACGTGGCGCGGCGCGGGTCGGACCCGATGACCGAGCGGATCCTTGAGCTGTGGGGCCGCGCGCTGGACGCGATCGAGCAGCAGGACTTCTCGCTGATCGACCGGGAGATCGACTGGGCGATCAAGCACCGGCTGCTGGAGCGGTACCGCGGCAGGCACGGGCTGGAGCTGTCCAGCCCGCGCATCGCCCAGCTCGACCTCGCCTACCACGACATCCGCCGGGGCCGCGGGCTGTTCGACATGCTGCAGCGCAAGGACCTGGTGGACCGGGCGACCGAGGACGGCGAGATCGAGGCCGCCAAGGACACCCCGCCGCAGAGCACCCGGGCCAAGCTGCGCGGTGACTTCATCGCCGCCGCGCAGGCCGCGGGCCGGGACTTCACGGTGGACTGGGTCCACCTGAAGCTCAACGACCAGGCCCAGCGGACCGTCCTGTGCAAGGACCCGTTCCGGGCGGTGGACGAGCGGGTGGAACGCCTGATCAGTTCCCTCTAATAAGAGCCTGTTGGTGAATGGTCTGGGTGGGTGGTCGCTTAGCGGAACCTGAGAGAGGTTCCCTGGACTGCGGGTGCCCCTCCTGATGTATGTCCAATACGCGGCGGAGGGGCCGTCCTCACCAGAAAACCTCTCAGAACCCGCCGATGGTCGTCCTGGCAAGGTGGATGCAAGCGGCTGCGCCGCTTCCAAAGGCGCAGACGGCATTCGCCGACAGGCTGTAACGGGTCGGTGCCGAAAAGATCAACTCGTCACTCCCACGGCTTCTTGATCCGGCGCCACAACGGGGTGCGCGATCCCTTCGGCGGGGTGAAGCGGCCCCGCGTGTAGCGCACGTCGGGGGAGTCGCCGGCGAGGGTTCCGGCCCACTCGGCGGCCTTGCGCAGCGTCGGGGCTGCGTCGAGCTCGGCGGCGGCCAGGCCGACCGGGTGGGTCGTCGCCGCCCACAGCTCCGCCCACTGCGCCGCGCTCAGGTTGAGGTAGAGCAGGCCGTCCAGGTCACCCAGCACCGCGAGGTCGCGCACTTCGGCGGCGGCCAGGTCCAGCCCGTACAGCCGCGGGCAGGTGCGCAGCGGGGCGAGGTCGATCGGTTCGCCGGTGGCCAGCTTCAGCAGCCGCAGCGTCGGGTGCTCGGCCAGCGGGGCGAGGTCGATGCGGTCCAGGTCGGCGGTCAGCACCTCCACCGGCGCGCAGTGCAGCGGGGAGAGGTCCGCGGTCGGGCAGTTGGCCAGCTCCACTTCCCACAGCGACGGCGCTTTCCGCACCGGGGTGAGGTCGACCAGGTGCGAGTTGGCGACGACGAGCCGCTGGATGCCCGGGTGGATTTCCCGCAGCGGAGCGGAGTCGCCCTCGATGCGCAGTTCCCGGTCCGGCGCCATCGCGTCATCCCTGAGGAACAGCCGGAGGCGCCCCTTCTTGTACTGGTAAGAGAAGTTCTCCAGCGCCTCGACGTGGCGCCGCAGCAGGCTCGTCACCGAATCGGCGACGTAGACCGGGCCGTCGTGGTCGTGCAGGCCGATGCGGATCACCTGGCCGGGGTGGCCGTTGGGGCCGGGATCCATGTCCACCGCGAGGAACTCGCCGCCGGTGTCGTGCGCGAATGGAATCCAGCCGGGCAGGTGCTGCGCGCGGCGCACCGCGCCTGCGGGATGGGTGTCATAGCGGACTTCCCGCAGCAGCACCCGGTCCCAGTCCCGCACGACCCGCCAGCGGTTCTCTGGACGGTCCTTGTCGCTCAAGACGGCGAGGCCCTTCAATTCCAACCAGTGGAACCCGTCGAGCAGGCCGACCCGGTGGTCGCCGTCGGCCCGGCCGTACAGCGCGCGGAGGTCGTCCGGCAACGGCACCGGGAGGTGCCCTTCGATGAACTCGCGCTCGGCCGCTTCCAGCGGTCCCGGCAGCTTCTCCTGGAAACCGGCGATCTCCGCGCGCCGCCGCAGGTAGCGCTCCAGCAGCTGCAACGCTTCCTGCGGGTCGCCCGCCTGCACCGCCCGGGTGGGGCCGGGCTGGAACGCCGCGGGTTCGGCGGGTAAGGCGTCGGGCCGCAGTAGGTAGGTGAAGCCCGCCCGGTCGGTGCGCGGCGAGCGGCGCAGTGATTCGCTGGTGACCGCCTCGAACCTGCCGGTCGGGTGGACGACGAGCTCGATGGTGAGCCGGTCCGCGGCCCGCTCCAGCTCGTGCACCAGGCACATCTCGTAGTGCAGGTCGGTGGAGGAGCCGGTGCTGTCGAGCGACCGCGGCTCGTACACGGGCCCGCGGTGACCGGATCCCGTGCCGTCGGCGAATCCCTCCAGCACGGCGCGCCGCCAATCCTTCGGCGCGGCCGCGGCGATCTTCACGGCCATCTCGCGCAGCACGGCGAGGGTTTCGGGATCGTGCTCGGTCGTCACGGACCAGATCCGCCTTCCGGTCGGCATGGTGGGCTCGTTTTCATACCGCACCGGCCGGGAGCCGCCCGTCACGCCCCGACCTGGGCGGGATCACCGCAGGGGTTGACCGACGGGTCGGGTGAGGGTTTCGTGCAAGACGCGATCTGGCATGCGGTCAGCCTAAGAGCCTGTGAGTGAATGGTCTGGGTGGGTGGTCGCTTAGCGGAACCTGAGAGACATCCCTGGACTGCGGGTGCCCCTCCTGATGTATGTCCAACACGCGGCGGAGGGGCCGTCCTCGCCAGAAAACCTCTCAGAACCCGCCGATGGTCGTCTTGGCAAGGTGAATGCAAGCGGCTACGCCGCTTCCAAAGGCGCGGACGGCATTCGCCGACAGGCTCTAAAGCTATGAACATTCTTCATCTTCGCGGACACCTTTCGCGGACACCTTCAGTGCCGGCCGAAACCGAGGAGGTTCCGGGGGTGGCGGAAAATCGCCGCGGGTCGGCGCGCCACCGTGACTCCATCCCGCACCACTAGGCATGATGTGCACCGACCCAAACACATGATCGAATACAGCGGAGCTAGAGTTTCGAAGTGGCCACTGTGCGCGCTGAACGCTTGGTGAACCTGGTGCTGTGTCTCCTGTCGACCCGCCAGTACCTCACCGCGGAGCGGATTAGGGCGATCGTGCCGGGCTATGCCGGCGCGCCCACCGGCGAGGCCTTCTTCCGGACCTTCGAACGCGACAAGGCCGAGCTGCGCGACCTGGGGATCCCGCTGGAGACCGGGCGGAACTCCGCCTTCGACTCCGCCGACGGGTACCGCATCGCCCGCCGCGACTACGAACTCGGCGACATCGACCTGGAGCCAGACGAAGCGGCCGCCGTCGCCCTCGCGGTGCGGCTGTGGGACTCCCCGGAGTTCACCTCGGCGGCCCGCGGCGCCCTGCTGAAGCTGCGCGCCGCCGGGGTCGACGTCGACGAGCGCTCCTCGGCGGCGGTCGAGCCGAAGGTGCGCACCAGCGAACCCGCCTTCGCGTCGCTGCTGGCGGCGGTGCAGGCCGGGCGCGTGGTGGAGTTCGACTACCGGCGCCCGAGCAGCCCGGACGTGCACCGCCGCACGGTCGAACCGTGGGGCGTGGTGTCCTGGCGGGGCCGCTGGTACCTGGTCGGGCACGACCGCGACCGGCAGGCGCCGCGCTGCTTCCGGCTGTCCCGGATCCTGGGGCAGGCCAAGGCGGTGGGCCCGGCCGGTCAGGTGCAGCGGCCGCCGGACACCGACCTGCTCCGGCTGGTGGCCGGCGAGCAGCGCGAGCCCCCGCCCAGCACGCTGGCGCGGATGTGGGTCGCGGCCGGTCGTGCGCAGGGGTTGCGGCGCCGGGCGACCGTCGTCGAGCAGATGGAGCTCGGCGGCGATCCGGGTGACGTGCTGGAGCTGGACCTGCTATTCCCCGAGTCGGCGGCGAGCTGGCTCGCCGGGTACGGGCCGGATGTCGCGGTGCTGGAGCCGGACACGCTGCGCAAGACGGTGCACGAGATCCACCTGGACGTCGTCGACCAGGAACGCGGGTTCGACCAGGAGGGCCGATGACGAGCGCGACCGCGCGGTTGCCGAGGCTGCTGGCGCTGGTGCCGTACCTGCTGAGCCGCCCGGGCATCCCGATCGCCGACGCCGCGGGCGACTTCGGCGTCACCGAGCAGCAGCTGCGCAAGGACCTGGAGCTGCTGTGGATGTGCGGGCTGCCGGGTTACGGGCCCGGCGACCTGATCGACCTGTCCTTCGAGAGCGACTCGATCATCGTCACCTACGACGCGGGCATGCGGCGCCCGCTGCGGCTCACCGCCTCCGAGGCAACGGCACTGCTGGTGGCGCTGCGGGCGCTGGCCGACACCCCGGGCATCACCGACACCGACGCCGTGCAGCGCACCCTGGCGAAGGTGGAGGACGCCGTCGGGCAGGCCCGCCCGGCGGGCGTGGTGGTCGGCCTGGAGGGCCGGGAAGGCGCGGTGCGGCCGGGAGTGCGCTCGGCGGTGCAGGACGCTACGACCCGCCGCCACGCGCTGCGGATGCGCTACTACACCGCCTCCCGTGACGACATCAGCGAGCGGATCGTGGATCCGATGCGGCTGCTGCTCATCGACGGGCGCAGTTACCTGGAGGCATGGTGCCGCAGCGCGGCCGGGGTGCGGATGTTCCGGCTGGACCGCATCGACGACGTCCAGGTGCTGAACGAGGTCGCGCAGCCGCCGTCGGAGGCCGAACCGACCGATCTGTCGGCGGGGCTGTTCCGGCCGGCCCCGGACCAGTTCGTCGCCGAACTGGAGCTGGAGCCAGACGCGCGCTGGGTGGCCGAGTACTACCCGGTGGACGAGCTGGTCGAGCTGCCGCGGGGGCGGGCCCGGGTGCGGATGCGGTACTCGGACCGGTCGTGGATGGCCCGGCTGCTGCTGGGCCTGGGCGGCCAGGTGCGGGTGCTCAGCCCCGACGAACTGGCATGTGACGTGCGTCAACGCGCGAAAGACGCGTTGGCGCGGGCGCGTCACCTCCCGTCCACCTGAGCCCGCTACGGTGACGCCGTGCCGTACACGTGGAGCCTTGTCCTGCTGGCCGCCGGCCTGATCCTGCTCGCGCTGTTGCTGATCCGGTTGTTCCGGGAGCTGCGTAGGTTCAAAGCCGTGCAGCGGCAGGTCTTCCACGACTTCGGTGATCGCAGCGGTCTGGTGAAGGCACGCGTGGCCGGTCTGAAGGTGGCGTTCGCCCAACGTCGCGATCGGTGACGTGCAACGGCCCTATTTGTCGCCCCCTGCCTTGCGTACCATTGCGCCTGCAGGGACATCACGAAAGGTTGGACTCGGATGGGTTTGCCAGGTGGCTGGGAACTGATTCTCATTGTCTTGGTCTTGGTGCTGCTCTTCGGTGCCACCAAGCTTCCGCAGATGGCCCGTTCGCTCGGCCAGTCGGCCCGCGTCTTCAAGGCCGAGGCGCGCGGCATGAAGGCCGACGAGGAAGCGGCCAAGAAGGAGAAGGCCGAGCGGGAGCCGAAGCCGGAGCTGACTTCCGGTGAGTCCGGCGCGCCCCCGGTCACGTCCGCGCTCGACGAGAAGCAGCGCAACGACTCCAAGAACTGACTGAGGACGGGAACGACAAGGTGGGTGCCAGTGCACTGGGGCGCCTGAACCCGTTCCGCAAGGACCGCCGTCGGTGGGGGCGCAGGCACAACCCCGATGGCACCATGACGCTCGTCGATCACCTCTACGAGCTGCGGTACCGGTTGGGCGTGGCCATCGTGGCGGTGGTCGTCGGCGCGATCTTCGGGATCTGGTGGTTCTCCAACTCGGTCTTCGGGCTGCCCACGCTCAGCGATGTGCTGCTCGAACCGTACTGCCAGCTGCCGGTCACCCAGCGGCTGAGCCCGAACGGGACGTGCCAGCTGCTGCAGACCGAGCCGTTCGAGATCTTCATGCTGACGCTGAAGGTCGGGGTGTCGATCGGCGCGGTGCTGTTCAGCCCGGTGTGGCTGTATCAGTTGTGGGCGTTCATCACGCCCGGGCTGTACGCCAAGGAGCGCAAGTTCGCCCGGCTGTTCGTGAGCTGCGCGACCGTGCTGTTCGTCGCCGGGGCGGTGTTGGCGTACTACATCCTGCCGACGGCGCTGGGGTTCATGTCCGGGTTCGGCGGGAACGCGTTCTTCACCGCGCTCACCGGTGGCAAGTACATCAGTTTCATGCTGCTGCTGCTGGTGATCTTCGGCGTCAGCTTCGAGCTGCCGCTGATCCTGGTGATGCTCAACCTGGCCGGGATCGTCAGCTACGCCAAGCTGAAGAGCTGGTGGCGGGGGCTGGTCTTCGCGCTGTTCGTGTTCGCCGCGATCGCGACGCCCGGGCAGGACCCGTTCTCGATGCTGGCGCTGGCGGCCGCGCTGAGCGTGCTGTTCGCCATCGCGATGCTGATCTGCCGGGTCAACGACAAGCGCCGGGCCAGGAAGCTCGAAGGCCAGGGCCTGGAGGGCCTGAGCCCGGACGAGGCTTCGAAGATCGACTTCCGGGCCTCCGGGCTGGACAGCACGCCGTCGCCGAGCCCGAAACAGCACGACGACGTGACCTGAGACCCGTGACTGAGACCCGTGACTGAGACCCGTGACCTGAGACCCGTGACCTGAGACCCGTGACCTGAGACCCGTGACCTGAGACCCGTGACCTGAGACCCGCAATTTCCATTGAAATCGAACCTTCTGAGGTTTCGCAGTTTTGGTGGTGACACGATCGGTTGATCTTGGTGTCGGGTGGGGTGGCGGGGCCGGAGATAGCGGAAGCATCGGCGTGCTACTAACCGCCCGCTGATGGGGAGATTCGCCGATGCTTCCTGCTGGAACCGTACTCGCGTCCTTACTGTCTGTGCTGGAGGGGGTGCGGTTGGTGTTCACCGCGCCGACGTTCATCACGTTCACGCAGCTGGTGACGGGGCTTTTGGCGGCCACGGGCCCGCGGACGGTGACCGGGATGTGGGGCGCGGCGGGGCTGGCGGGGGTGTCGCATCACGCGCGGGCGCACCGGTTTTTCTCCGATGCCCGCTGGAGTCCGGACGCCCTGGGGCTGGCGCTGGCCCGGCTGGTGGTGGCCCGTCTCGTCGATGACGGCCGGCCGTTGCGGGTCGGCATCGACGACACACTGTTCCACCGCTACGGTTCCAAGACCCACGGGGTGTTCTGGCAGCACGACGGCTCGGCCAAAGGCCGTGACGGTATCGGCCGCGGTAACTGTTTCGTGGTCGCCGGGCTGATCGTGACACTGCCGTTCATGGCACGCCAGGTGTGCCTGCCGGTGCTGTTTCGCTTGTACATCCCCAAGAACAAGTCCGGGATCTCCAAACCCGATCTCGCGCGGGAACTGGTAGGGCTTGTGGCGGCAGCGTTTCCCGGACGCCAGATCGACGTCGTCGTCGATGCCGCCTACCGTGGCCCGGCCTGGCGCACCCCGTTCCCGGCCAAGGTCACCTTCACCACCCGCCTGGCCTCCAACGCCGTGCTGTACGGCCCGCGCCCGCCGCGCACCGGCCGGCGCGGGCGCCCCCGGCTCAAAGGCGACCGGCTGGGTACCCCCGCGGACCTGGCCGCTACCGCCACCTGGCGGCGCACCCGGGTGCGCCGCTACGGCAGTACCGACACCGTGCTGATCGCGGTGATCCCGTGTCTGTGGTGGGGATCGCTGTACACCACCCCGGTGGTCGTGGTGCTGGTCAAAACCCCCGACTCCACCAAGCCCTACGACATCGCTGTGGTCTCCACCGACACCACCGCCACCGGCGAAGCCCTCATCGCCCGCTACGCCGACCGCTGGTCGATCGAGCAAACGATCAAGGACTGTAAAACCCTCCTCGGCACCGGTGAGACCGCCAACCGGGTACCCGCCGCCGTGCAGCGCAGCGTGCCCTTCACCATGCTGGGCCTGACCATCCTTATCCTCTGGTACGCCCAGCACGGCAACGCCGTGACCGACCTGGCCATCGCCCACGCCGGCCGACCCTGGTACCGCCGCAAGACCCACATCAGCATCGACGACATGCTCATCGCCTTCCGCCGAGCCCGAATAACAACGATCAGCGCAGGTCACAACACACCTGATCAAAACCCGACCGGTCCCCCGACCAGCACCCCCACCGCCGCATAACCGCGAAACCTCAGAACCTTCGATTTCAATGGAAATTGCGGTGGCACTGGCCAACTAGGGCCCGGTGGGCGAAGATTCTCCCTCGTGCACTGCGTCCTGTTGATCAACCCTGCCGCCGGTGGTGGACTTTCCGCGAAGGTGGCCGGCGAAATCGTCGGCCACCTTCGCGGCGTTTTGCGACGTGCCGCACCCGCTGCGGGCGCAGCGGGTGCGGCTGGGCGGTGAGAACGGCTGGCTGGCGTACGCCGACGGGGAACCGCAGGCCCGCCTGCCGCTGAGCATGCGCTGCGTTCCCGGCGCACTCACGGTGGTGGGTTTCTGACCCGGCTGTGATGGGATGCGCATGGCTGCTGGCGCTAGGGCTGCGACGGTGGTCGGTGCGATGTGAAAGCCTTGGGGGGTGGCTGCCAGCCGTTCGTACCCCACCAAGCCGTCCCCGGCCGACGCCTTCTCGGCGCACGCCCGTCGCAGCGCGCACCCCAAGTTGGCCGAGTTCGCGGGCGAGCTGTCCTTCGAGCTCGACCCGTTCCAGCGCACCGCCTGCCAGGCCCTGGAGGCCGGGCACGGCGTGCTGGTGTGCGCGCCCACCGGGGCCGGGAAGACCGTGGTCGGCGAGTTCGCCGTGCACCTCGCTCTCAAGGAGGGCCGGAAGTGCTTCTACACCACGCCGATCAAGGCGCTGTCCAACCAGAAGTACGCCGACCTGTGTGAGCGGCACGGTAGCGACGCGGTCGGGCTGCTGACCGGCGACACCTCGATCAACGGCGAGGCGCAGGTGGTCGTGATGACCACCGAGGTGCTGCGCAACATGCTCTACGCGGGCTCCCGCAGCCTGGACCAGCTCGGCTACGTCGTGATGGACGAGGTGCACTACCTCGCGGACCGCTTCCGCGGCGCGGTGTGGGAGGAAGTGATCCTGCACCTGCCGGAGTACGTGCAGGTGGCGAGCCTGTCGGCGACGGTCAGCAACGCCGAGGAGTTCGGCGAGTGGCTGCAGGAGGTGCGCGGCGACACCACGGTCGTGGTCGACGAGCACCGGCCGGTGCCGCTGTGGCAGCACATGCTGGTCGGGCCCCGGATGTTCGACCTGTTCGGCGGCGAGACCGCGGATCGCGAACTGCAGATCAACCCGAACCTGGTGCGGCACACCCAGCAGCTGGTCCGCGTGCACCTGCCCTTCGCCGGTCGGCGCGGCGGGCCGAACACCAGGGGCAAGGGTCCGCGCCCGCCGCGGTTCTACCCGCCGTCGCGGGTAGAGACGCTGACCGGGCTGGACGCGGCCGGGCTGCTGCCGGCGATCGTGTTCATCTTCAGCCGCAACGGCTGCGACCAGGCCGTTTCCCAGTGCATGCGGGCGGGGCTGCGGCTGACCACCGACGCGGAGATCGACGAAATCCGTGAGGTGATCGACGAGCACACCGCCAACCTGCCGGAGTCCGACCTGGCGGTGCTGGGCTTCTGGGAGTGGCGGGAGGCGCTGGAGCGCGGCCTGGCCGCGCACCACGCGGGCCTGCTGCCGGCGTTCAAGGAGACCGTCGAGGAGCTGTTCGTCCGCGGCCTGGTCAAGGCCGTGTTCGCCACCGAGACGCTGGCGCTGGGCATCAACATGCCCGCCCGCACGGTGGTGCTGGAGCGGCTGGTGAAGTACAACGGCGAGTCACACGTGGACCTCAGCCCCGGCGAGTACACACAGCTCACCGGCCGGGCCGGGCGGCGCGGCATCGACGTCGAGGGCCACGCGGTGGTCGTCTGGCAGCCGGGCGTCGACCCCAAGCAGGTCGCCGGGCTGGCCTCGACCCGCACGTACCCGCTGCGCTCGTCGTTCCGGCCCGGCTACAACATGGCGGTCAACCTCGTGCAGCGCGTCGGCCAGGACGCCGCGCGGGAACTGCTGGAGCAGTCGTTCGCGCAGTTCCAGGCCGACCGCTCGGTGGTGGGCCTGTCCCGGCGCGTGGATCGCAACAACGAGGCGCTGACGGGCTACTCCGAGGCGATGCACTGCCACCTGGGCGATTTCGACGAGTACTTCGAGCTGCGTCGCCGCATCTCCGAGCGGGAGAAGCACCTGGCCCGGCAGAACCGCCAGTCGCGGCGCGCGGAGGCGGCGAAGTCGCTGGAGAAGCTGCGCAAGGGCGACGTGATCGCGGTGCCCGGCGGGCGGCGTTCGGGGCTGGCGGTGGTCATCGACCCGGGGCTGGAGCCGATGGGCGAGCCGCGGCCGCTGGTGGTCACCGAAGACCGCTGGTCGGGGCGGCTCTCGGTCGCCGACTTCACCTCGCCGGTGGAGCCGCTGGGCAAGATCAAGCTGCCGAAGCACGTCGACACCCGCTCGCCGAAGTCCCGCCGGGACCTCGCCTCGACGCTGCGCAACACCGGCCTCGAGGCCCCGGGCGGACGTGGCCGGCGGCGCTCCGACGCGACCGACGACGCGGAGCTGGCGACGTTGCGGCGCGCGTTGAAGGCGCACCCGTGCCACGGCTGCGACGAGCGGGAGAGCCACGCCCGGTGGGCCGAGCGGTACGAGCGGCTGCGGGGCGAGAACGAGAACCTGCGGCGCAAGGTCGCCGCGACCACGCACTCGCTGGCCCGCTCCTTCGACCGGATCGTCGCGCTGCTGACCGAACGGGACTACCTGCCGGTGGCGGGCTCGTCGGAGGGCGAGGTCACCCAGCACGGGCGGCGGCTGTCGCGGCTTTACAGCGAGTCGGACCTGCTGGCGGCCGAGTGCCTGCGGGTCGAGGCGTGGCGCGGGCTGGGGCCCGCCGAGTTGGCGGCCGTGGTGTCGTCGCTGGTCTACGAGTCGCGGCGGGAGGGCCTGGCGCCGCAGGTGCCGGCCGGTGCGGTCAGCGACGCGCTGGCCGCCACCTGGCGGCTGTGGGCGGAGCTGGAGGACGACGAGCGGCGGCACAAGCTGGACCGCACCCGCGAGCCGGACGCCGGTTTCGCCTGGCCGGTGTTCCGCTGGGCGCGCGGCGAGTCGCTGGAGAAGGTCCTCACCGCGGCCGCTTCCAGCGGGCACGAGCTGTCAGCCGGTGACTTCGTGCGCTGGTGCCGCCAGGTCATCGACCTGCTCGATCAGATCCGCGAGGTCGTCGGGGCGGCGGACCCGGTGGGTTCGTCGGCGGTGAAGGCGGTCACCGCGATCCGCCGCGGCGTGGTCGCCGCCGGCGCCTTGTGACCGCCGCCCGGCCGATTCGGTCGGCCGGGCTGTTGTGGTTGGATCTCCTGGCGTCGGGAATGTCGCGATGGCCAGGTGAACTTCGTCGGAGGTGCAGATGTCGTCCCCCTACGGCCCGCCGGGGGGCTATCCCCAGTGGGGGCAGCAACCCCAGGGGCCTGGGATGCAGCCGGCGGCGCCGGGCTATCCGCAGCCGGGTGGTTTCGCGCCGCAGCGACCTCCGCAGCAGCCGCCGCAGCAGCCGCCGCAGCCACCCCATCCCCAGCAGCAGCCCTACGGCTATGGCCGGCCGCAGTACCCGCAGGGCGGGCAGTATCCGGCACCGGGCGGCTACGGGAGGTTCGACCAGTTCGAACGGCCGAAGAAGAAGCGCTCGGCGCTGCCGTGGGTGCTCGGCGGGATCGGCGCGGTCCTCGCGGTCGGCGTGGTGCTGGTGCTCGGGTTCGTCACGCCGGGCTGGTTCGTGCGGCCGGTGTTCGACGCGGCCAGCGTGGAGAAGGGCGTCACGCAGACCCTGAAGGGCTCCTACGGGCTGCAGGGCGTCGGGAACGTCAGCTGCCCGAGCGGGCAGCCGGTGGCGGTCGGTCAGCGCTTCGACTGCAAGGTCGGCATCGACTCGGCGACCAAGACCGTCACGGTGACGGTCAAGAACGAGAAGGGCGTCTACGAGGTCGGCCACCCCAAGTGAAATTCGGTCGACGCGTGCCGGGGCGGCAGGCAAGATCGTGGCGTGAGCCGGCCGAAGTGCGCGCGGTGTCCGAATCCGAGTTCCCCCGGGCGAACGACCTGTTCCGCCATGCCCTGTTGTGGCAGCCGTCGAGCGACGAGGAGTGGGCAGGGGCCCGAATTCGAGTGTCACCTCCGAGCAGAATCCACAGTGGACAAAGGGTGGGCTTTCTAACGGCTCAGGGGGTCAGGGCCGCGATCAGGCGGTCGATGCTGGCACCCAGGCCCCAGATGCGCTGGAGCTCGCGCAGGCGGTCGGTGTCCACAGGGGACTGCGGGAGCGCATCAGGGCGGTCCTGGACCACCGGGGCGTCGCGGGCCACCCGGACCACCGACGGGGCCGCGGCCAGGTAGTCGGCGGCTTCCGCGAGCTTGCCCCGGATCCTCGGGGTCAGGCGGGAATCGCCGCTCCCGGCCGCCGCGAGGAGCGCTTCGAGCGAGCCGAACTGGATGATCAGCTTCGCCGCCGTCTTCTCGCCGATGCCGGCCACCCCGGGCAGCCCGTCCGACGGATCTCCGCGCAGCATCGCCATTTCCGCGTAGTCGTCACCGGCTCGGCCGGCCGACAGGGCGTACTTCTCCGCGAGTTCGGCGGGGCCGTAGTCCAGCGCCTTCGCCAGGCCTGCGCCGACGTAGATCACCCGGACCGCGGTGGGCTGCGTGCGCACCAGCTGAAACAGGTCCCGGTCGCCGGTGACGACCTCGACCGGGTCCCGGTCCTCGCGGTCGGCCAGCGCGCCGATGACGTCGTCGGCCTCGTAGCCCTCGGCTTCGGCGGTGGCGATGCCCGCCGCGTCGAGGACTTCGAGGATCACCGGGATCTGCGGCGACAGCGTGTCCGGGACCTCTTCGGCCGCGGGGTCGTCCTCGGCGACGCGGTGTGCCTTGTAGGACGGCAGCGCGTCGACGCGGAACTGCGGCCGCCAGTCGTTGTCCAGGCACGCCACCAGCCGCGACGGCCGCCGGTCGGTGATCAGCTTGGCGAGCATGTCGCAGAAACCGCGCACCGAGTTCACCGGCGTGCCGTCCGGGGCGGTCAGCGAATCGGGCAGTGCGTAGTACGAGCGGAACCACAACCCGGCCGAATCGACGAGCATCAGGGGACCAGTCACAGCTCGCCAGCTTGTCACGTCCTCGCCCCCTGCTCGCGATGGGTCCGCAATTTCAATGGAAATTGGTGGTCCAATTTCCATTGAAATTGCGGAAGTTGTCCACAGGTACCCGAGGTTGTCCACATCCTTCGGCGTGTCGGGGTGCGACACGCCGGAAGATCACTGGAGTTGGCCTACGGCGCGGTGCCGAGCCTCGGCCGGATCCGGCCCGGTGAGGGCGTTTTGGACGGCCTGCTGCCAGTCGGCGGTCGCCGCTCGCGGCATGCTCGCGGCCGGGGCATTGGACCAGCCGGGGCGGCGGGTCGCCGCCCCGGGGTTAGGCTTGGGAGCCATGGCCACCGTCTCGATTAAGCAGGATCCATCAGTGTTCGCGGCCCGGCTCACCAAAGCCGCCGAAACTGCTGCCGCGGCGGAACTCGACGCGCTGCTGATCACGCCCGGTTCCGATCTGCGCTACCTCCTCGGCGCGGGCGGGGAGTCGCACGAACGACTGACCTGCCTGGTGTTGCCGGCCGACGACCGACCCGCGCTGGTGCTGCCGAAGCTGGAGGAGCTCGGCTTCGCCGACATCCCGCTGGCCGAGCTCGGCATCGACGTCGTGACCTGGGTCGACGGCCAGGACCCGCACACCATGGTGGCCGACCTGGCCGGCCGCGGCGGGGCGCCCGCCCGGTTGGCCGTCGCCGACGTGATGCCCGCGTTGCACGTGCTCCCGCTGCGCGACGCCCTGCCCGACGCCGAACAGGTGCTGACCGGGACCGTGCTGCGCGAACTGCGGATGCGCAAGGACGCCGCCGAGATCGAGGCGCTGCGCAAGGCCGGGGCCGCCATCGACCGGGTGCACGCCCGGATGGCCGAGTTCCTCAAGCCGGGCCGGACCGAGGCCGAGGTCGGCGCCGACATCTCCGCCGCGATCCTCGAAGAGGGCCACACCGAGGCGGCGTTCGTCGTCGTCGGCTCGGGACCGAACGGCGCCAGCCCGCACCACGCCGTGTCGAACCGGGTGATCGAGCGCGGCGACGTGGTCGTCATCGACATCGGCGGCCCGAACGCCGAGGGCTACAACTCCGACTGCACCCGCACCTACGCGATCGGCGAGCCCGCGCAGGCGGACGTCCGCGAGACCTACGCAGTGCTGGAGGCCGCGCAGCGCGCCGCGGTCGAGGCGGTGCGGCCGGGCGCGACCGCCGAGTCGATCGACGCCGCCGCCCGCGAGCCGATCGCCGCCGCCGGGTTCGGCGAGTTCTTCGTGCACCGCACCGGGCACGGCATCGGGCTGGACGTGCACGAGGAGCCCTACATCGTCGGCGGCAATGCCCTGCCGCTGGAGGCGGGCATGGCGTTCAGCGTCGAGCCGGGCATCTATCAGCCGGGGCGCTGGGGCGCGCGGATCGAGGACATCGTCATCGTCACCGAGGACGGCGTGGAGAGCGTGAACAACCAGCCGCACGAGTTGATGGTGCTGCCGGCGTGAGCGACAGGTCCGCGACGCCAGGCGCCCTGGAAGGCACCGACCGGACCATCCTGCGCGAACTCGCGCGGGACGGCCGGTGCAGCTTCACCGATCTGGCCGAACGCGTCGGTTTGAGCGTTTCCGCCGTGCACCAGCGGGTTCGCCGCCTGGAGCAGCGCGGTGCCCTGCAGGGCTACACGGCCAAAGTGGACGGTGACCAGATCGGGTTGCCGTTGACCGCGTTCATCTCGCTGACCCCGATCGACCCGGCCGCGCCGGACGACTACCCGCAACGGCTGGAGCACCTTCCGCAGATCGAGTCGTGCTATTCGGTGGCCGGCGACGAGTCCTACATCCTGCAGGTGCGGGTGACCTCGCCGCTGGGACTGGAGGAACTGCTCCGGCAGATCCGCGAGGCGGCGAAGGTCTCCACCCGAACGACGGTGGTGCTGTCGACACCGTTCGAGAACCGCCCCCCGGCGATCTAAATGGAGCGGGGGCGTGAGTGATTTTCGGTGCTGTAGCGCCTGAAAACGCTCACGAGCCCTGGTCGCAGGATCAGGGGTGGGCTTGGGCGGCCGCGAAGTGTTCCGGGACCGGCCTCAGGTTGCCGCGCTCGTCTGGCAGGCACGTCGCCGTCGGGGCATCGGTGGCCATGAACTCGCCGAGGCAGTGGCCCAGCTGCGTGTGCCCGGCGGCGTTGGCGTGGAACGATTCCTGCATCGCATGCGGCGCGCGCCGCTCGTCCTGGAGGCTCGGCCAGTCGACCGTCAGCCGGGTGAACCACTCGCCCTCTGCCGTGCGCGGGTTCCCGGTGCACGCCTCGTGCCCGGAGCCCGCCAGGGACAGGTCCAGGAACCGGGCGTCCGCCTGCCGCGCGACATCCCGCAGCCCGGCCGACAACTGCGGCACCCCCGTGTCCCGGATCCACTCCAGGTCGCCGGTCAGGAACGGGCAGCCGGACAGGTCCTGCAGCTCGGGCTTGACCCCGGGGCCGACCGGCGAGGCGTAGGACTGCACGATCAGCGAGTAGCTGCTCGGCGTGTAACCCGCGCTGTCCATCGCCGCCCGGATGTCGTGCAGCGCGCCCAGCACCTTCGGCTTCATCCGCTCCACGCGCTGCGGCCACGCGGTGCGCAGCGGCGCCGCGCAACCGTCCGGGGCCTGCCGTACCCAGGCTTCCACGCACCGGTTGATGACTTCGGTGAAGCCCGGGTCGTCGTTCGCGCCGACCTGCACCACGACGTCGGTGATCCGGTAGCGCCGCGCCAGCTCGGCCAGCCGCTGCGACTGGGAACCCTCGGCGTGGCCGGGTCCCGGGTTCGCGCCCACCAGATCGGTCCGCGCGCCCGAGCAGGCCAGGTTGATGCGGGTCACGGCGGGCGGCAGCCGCAGCTGGTTGACCGGCGCGGCGGCCGAGCGGTGGCACCAGTTGTCCTGCTCGCCGTTGGTGCCGGCCTCGTAGTTGCCGCCGCCTTCGCCGGACATCGTGCTGTCGCCGAGGGTCACCACCGCGGCCGGGAGCTGCTTGGGCTGCAGCGGCAATCCCGGCAGGTACTGGTCGCTGATCAACACCGCGAGCGCGAGCACGGTGCCGACCAGCAGCAGGATCAGTGGTTTCGACTTGTGCGCCAGCATCGCGTGGAAGTCTATGGGGCCGCCGCGCGGCGGCCTTCATCACCTCTGCGGGTTTTGGGAGCATTTGCGGCGTCTGGTTCGTTGAACCGGGTGACTGCCACCGACAGGAGGTCTCCGCGCCGTGCAGATCCTCGCCCTTCTCCTCGTCGCCGGTGTGGTCGAGCTCGCCGTGCTGGTCGCCATCGGCCAGGCGATCGGGGTACTGCCCACTATCGGCCTGCTGGTCGCCGCCGCCGTGCTGGGTAGCTGGCTGCTGCGCTGGCAGGGCCGCCGGACCCTGCAGGAGTTCCGCGAAGCCACGCGCCAGCGACGGCCTCCGGAGAGGGACCTCTCCGACGGCGTGCTCATCGCCGCCGCAGGCATTCTGATCATCCTTCCGGGGTTCCTCAGCGACGTGGCCGGCCTGCTGTGCCTGCTGCCACCGGTCCGCGCCATGCTGCGCAAGCGGATGCTGCGCGCGGCGGAGCGGCGGTCGAAGGCGATGCAGGACCAGATGTGGCTGCACACCCAGCAGGCCTACCGCCGGCCGGGCGCGACCGCGCCCGGCGGCGACGTCATCGACGGCGAGGTGGTTTCGGTCACCGAGGACGACGAGCCCGCCGCGGCCGGCCCGGAACTGCTGCCCCCGCAGCGGTCTGCGCAGGCAGAACGACCGGACGGGCGCCCGCGCCGGTGATCGGTCGCCGTCGGCGTCAGCTGGTGCCGGGGGGCGGGTAAGCTCGCCAGAACGATCGCGGCCGGGTTCGCGCTGGGGGCCGGTTCGATCGCGGGATCGTGCGTCGACGCCTTCGACCGATCTCGACCTGCGCAGATGGAAAACCCGGAACGGGGAAGCACGAAGGACATGTCCGAGACCACGTTGTTGCTCGGTGGGCGGATCCACTCGCCCGCCGACGCCGGTGCCACCGCGATGGCCGTCACCGATGGCACCATCGCGTGGGTCGGCACCGACGAGGCCGGCCGTGCGCTGCATCCCGACGCCGAGGTCATCGACCTCGAAGGCGCGTTCGTGGCGCCTGCCTTCGTCGACGCGCACGTGCACGCGACCTCGACCGGCCTGCTGCTCAACGGCCTCGACCTGACCGGTTGCGCGTCGCTGACGGAATTCCTGCACGCACTGCGGGATCACGTGGCGGAGTACCCGGGCACGCTGGTGTGGGGCCACGGGTGGGACGAGACGTGGTGGCCGGAGCGGCGACCCCCGACCCGCGACGAGATCGACGGCGCCGCGGGCGGCGCGCCGGTGTACCTGTCCCGGATCGATGTGCATTCCGCGCTGGTGTCCAGGGCGCTGGTGGACCGGGCGCCGCTGGCCCGCGGGGCTGAAGGCTGGAGCGAGCAAGGCCCGCTGACGCGCGTCGCGCACCACCACGTCCGCCGCGCCGCACGAGAAGCCCTCGGTGCCGCGCAGCGCCAGGAAGCGCAGCTGGCCTTCCTGCGGCACGCGGCCTCGCGGGGCGTGGCGTGCGTGCACGAATGCGGCGGGCCGGACATCTCCGGGGCGGACGACCTGGCGGACTTGCTGGCGCTCGCGGCACAGGGCGGCGTGCCGGAGGTCGTCGGCTACTGGGGCGAACTGGGCGCGGTGGACCGGGCCCGCGAGCTCGGTGTCCGCGGCCTGGCCGGTGATCTCTTCGTCGACGGGGCGGTCGGTTCGCGCACCGCGGCGCTGCGCGAGCCCTACTCGGACGACCGGACCACGGCGGGCGTGCTCTACCTCGACGCGCACGCGGTGGCCGAGCACCTGGTGGAGTGCACGCGCGCCGGGATCCAGGCGGGATTCCACGTGATCGGCGATGCCGGGGTGGCCGAGGTCTGCGACGGCTTCCGCAAGGCGGCCGAGATCGTGGGTGCTCCGGCGCTGGCGAGCCTGCGCCACCGGCTGGAGCACCTGGAGATGGTCGACGAACACCAGGCCGCCGAACTGGGCAGGTTCGGCGTGGTGGCGTCGGTCCAGCCGTCCTTCGACGCCGCCTGGGGCGGTTCCCACGACATGTACGCGCGGCGCCTCGGCGTCGGGCGCGGCACCCGGCTCAACCCGTTCTCGAAGCTCGCCGCCGACGGCGTGCTGCTGGCGTTCGGTTCGGACGCACCGGTCACGCCGGTCGACCCGTGGCGCGCGGTGCAGGCCGCGGTGCACCACCGCACCGCCGGTTTCGGCATCTCACCGCGTGCCGCGTTCACGGCGCACACCCGGGGCGGTTGGCGAGCCGCCGGGGTCGACGACGGCGTGACCGGCACGTTGGTTCCCGGTGCGCCCGCTACCTACGCGGTGTGGGAAGCCGGGAATCTCGTTGTGGCGGCACCTGATTCGCGGGTGCAGCGGTGGTCCACCGACCCGCGGGCGGGCGTGCCGGGCCTGCCGGACCTCTCCCCGGACGCCCCGCTGCCGCGCTGCCTGTGCACGGTCCTGCGCGGGGAAACCATCTATACCCGAGTCGCCGAGGACGACGAACTCGTCTAGCGCTTGATTGGAACGGGCCCCATGCCCTCCGACGGCCTACCGATCCACCTGCAACGCATCTCGTGATCCGCGGAGTCCGGGTCTTCTGCGGCCGGACCCCGCGGACGTGGTTACGCGTTCAGCGGTCTGCCCAGGGCTGCCAGGACCGATTCGTGCACGGCTTCTGACAGGGTTGGGTGGGCGAAGACCGCCTCGGCGAGGTCGTCGGCCGTGGCCTCCAGCGAGTGGGCGATCCCGAGGCCCTGGACCAGTTCCGTGACGTCCGGACCGACCAGGTGCGCGCCCAGCAGTTCGCCGGTGGCGGCGTCGAAGATGGTCTTGACGAAGCCGTCGGCTTCGCCGATGGCCATCGCCTTGCCGGAGGCCTGCAGGTCGAACCGGCCGATGTGCAACGGGCGTCCCGTTGCCCGGGCTTGGGCCTCGGTCAGGCCGAGACGGGCGACCTGCGGTCGTGCGTAGGTGCAGCCCGGAATTCGGCTCGGGTCCAGCGGTTTCACGTGCTCCACCCCGGCGAGTCGCTCGACGCACACCACGCCTTCGTGGCTCGCCTTGTGGGCGAGGCACGGGGCGCCCGCCACATCACCGATCGCGTAGACACCGAACACGTTGGTCCGGCACCACTGGTCGGTGCGGACGAATCCGCGTTCCACCTTGACCCCGAGCCCTTCGAGCCCGAGCCCCGTCACGTTGCCCTCGACGCCCGCCGCGACCAGGACCCGCTCCGCGACGAGCCGCTCCGCCTCGCCGTCGGCGAGGTTCAGCGTCACGGTCACGTGGTCGGCCGCCGCGGCGACCTCGGACACCGATGCGCCGGTGTGCACCCGGATGTCGCGCTTCTCGAACTTCTTGCGCACGTGCTCGGCGACCGCGGCGTCCTCGGCGGGCATGACCTGCGGGGCCACCTCGACGAGCGTGACCTCGCTGCCGAGGTCGTTGTAGAGGCTGGCGAATTCGACCCCGATCGCGCCGGAACCGATGACCAGCAAGGACTTGGGGACCTCCGCCGGTACCAGCGCCTCGAAGTACGTCCAGACCCGGTCCCTGTCGGGCACCACGCCGGGCAGCGAGCGGGGGCGCGCGCCGGTCGCCAGGATCACGTGGTCGGCGCGCAGCGTCCTCGGGTGCTCCCCGGCGACCTCGACCACGCCCTTGCAGGCTAGTCGGGCGGACCCGTTGACGACGTCGATGCCGTTCTTGCGCATCAGGTATTCGACGCCGCCGGCGAGGCGGTCCGAAACCGAGCGGCTGAACGCCACCAGCTGCGCCACGTCGAACTCCACCCCGCTTGCGGTGAAGCCCAGCGGCCGCAGGTTGGCGAGCGTGTGGGCGACGTCCGCGCCGTGCAGCAGCGCTTTGGTCGGGATGCATCCCCAGTTCAGGCAGATGCCCCCGAGCCGATCGCGTTCGACGACGGCCGTGCGCAGCCCGAGCTGGGCGGCGCGGATGGCCGCCACGTAGCCGCCGGGGCCGCCGCCGACGACGAGCACATCGTACTTTTCGGTCATCGCTCCTCCTAGACCAGCATCAGGGCCGGTGATTCGACGAAACGCTTGAGCTCCCGCAGGAACGTCGCGCCGAGCGCACCGTCGATCACGCGGTGGTCGCAGGAGAGCGTCACCGTCAGGACCGTCCGGGCGATGATCTGTCCATTGTCGACGCACGGGCGCTGCTCGCCGGAGCCGACCGCGAGGATCGCCGCTTGCGGCGGGTTGATGATCGCGTCGAACTCGCGCACCCCGAACATGCCCAGGTTGGAGACCGTGAAGGTGCCGCCCTGGAACTCCTCGGGCTTGAGCCGGCCGGTCTTGGCCTTGGTGACCAGGGAGTGCACCTCGCCGGAGATCTCGGCCAAGGACTTGGTGCCGGCCCCGCGCACGATGGGCGTGATCAGGCCCGAGGGAAGCGCCACCGCGACGGAGATGTCGGCGGCGGAATACCGGAGCACCGCTTGAGATTCCTCGTCGAACTGCACGTTGACGTCCGGGACCTCGCGCAGCGCGGCCGCGCACGCCTTGACGATGAAGTCGTTCACCGAGAGCTTGACCGCCGGCACCGTGGCGTTGATCTGCTTCCGCAGGGCGAGCAGCGCGTCGATCTCCAGGTCCGCGGTCAGCCGGAAGTGCGGGGAGGTCTGCTTCGAAGCCTGCAGCCGACGGCCGATGACCTTGCGCATCGGATCGAGCGGTACGGTCTCGAATTCCGGTGCGGCCGGGGCGGTTTCGCGGACCTCGGGTCCGGCAGCGGGCAGGAACTTCCGCTCTGCCTCGCGGACGTCCGCGACGCACACCCGGCCGCGCGCACCCGTGGCCCGGCAGTCGTGCAGGTTGATGCCGAGGCCCGCCGCGAGGCGCCGCGCCACCGGGGTGGCGTTGACGCTGCTGTCGTCCTGTGCGGACCGTGTGGGAGTGGCGTTGCGCTGCGGTGCCAACGGTTCTGCGACTGTGCCTCCCGCCGCGCGGATGGCGGCGTAGACGTCGGCCACCGAAACCCGGCCGATGCGGCCGGAACCGGCCACCTCGCCGAGATCGATCTGGAGCTTGGCCGCGAGCTTGAGCGCGTGCGGCGTTGCGAAGACGTCGCCGTTCGTCGAGCCTGCCAGCGATTCTGGGACCACGGTCGTTCCCGGTGTCGCGACCGGCGCCGCTGCTGCCATCTGGGCAGCGGGCAAAACTGCTCTCTCCGCAACGGGTTCCGGTGCGGTAGACCCGTTCGCCGCCAGGAACTCCTCGATCGCCGCATCCGGGACGTCGGCGTCTGCCGACACCGCCATCGCGGCTCCCACCGGTAGCGTCTCGCCCGGCTTCGCGAGGACGCGGCGCAGCACCCCGTCGAAGGGCGCTTCCATCTCGTTGGTGATCTTGCTGGTCTCGACCTCGCAGATCGGGTCGCCCTTGCGGAACCCGGCACCCTCGTCGACCAGCCACTTCGTGATGGTGCCCTCCTCCATGGAAAGGCCCCACTTCGGCACTTCGATCAGGTTGATGTCGCCCATGATCAGTTCGCCACCAGCCTGCGGATCGCGGTTTCGATGCGGGCCGCGTCCGGCAACCAGGCCTTCTCCAGTTTGGGGGAGAAGGGAACCGGCGTGTGCGGCGGAGTCACGAGCTCGACCGGCGCCCGCAGCGAGTCGAACGCCTTGGTCGCGATGAGCGCGGCCACGTCGTGGCCGAAACCGCAGCGGGCCGCGGACTCGTCCACGACGACCACCCGGCCGGTGGCGGCCACCGATTCGAGGATGCCCTCCTCGTCCAGCGGCGAGACGGTCCGCGGGTCCACGACCTCGACCGAGACGCCCTCGGCGGCCAGCTTGTCGGCCGCGTCGTTGGCGGCGCCGACCATGGCGGACAGGGCGATCACCGTCACGTCCGTGCCCTGCCGGGTGTAGTTGGCCACTCCGAACGGGATCGCGTAGGGCTCGTCCGGCACCTCGGCCTTCGTGTCGTAGAGGGTCTTGTGCTCGCAGAACACGACCGGGTCGTCGTCCCGGATGGCCTGGATCAGCAGCCCCTTGGCGTCGTAGGCGTTCGACGGCGCCACGACCTTGAGGCCGGGCACGGCGGCGAACACGTTGTAAGGCGACTGCGAGTGCTGGGCGGCAGCGGAGAACCCCGCGCCGATCATGCCGCGCATCACCATCGGCGTGCGCGCCTTGCCGCCGAACATGTACCGGAACTTAGCCGCCTGGTTGTAGAGCGCGTCGTAGCAGACCCCGAAGAAGTCCATGAACATCAGCTCTGCCACGGGCCGCAGGCCGGTCAGCGCCGCACCGGCCGCCATGCCGATGATCGCTGACTCCGTGATCGGCGTGTCGATGACGCGCTCGGAGCCGAACTGGGTCCACAGGCCCTTGGTGACGCCGAGGACGCCGCCGAACGCTTCGACCTTCTTCGTCTCCAAGTCGGGGTTGGTGCCGGCGTGGCCGCCGCGCAGGTCCTCGCCGATCTGCACGACGGTCTCGTCGCGCTCCATCTCCTGGCAGAGGGCGTCCTTCACGGCCTCGCGGTACGTCTTCTTCGACGTGGTCATCGTTGCCAGCCCTTCAGTACGAGACGTAGACGTCGGTGAGCAGGTTCTCGATCGGCGGGTACGCGGCGGCGCGGGCGCGGGCGACCGCGTCGTCGACGAGCCGCCGGGATTCCTCGTCGATGGCGTCGAGTTCCTTCGCGGTGGCCTTCTTGCGGTCCACCTCGTCGCGGAAGTTCTGCAGCGGATCCCGCGTCCGGCGCAGCTCCGCGACCTGCTCCGGGGTCCGGTACAGCTGCGCGTCGCCCTCGAAGTGGCCCCAGAACCGGTTCGCCCGGGCCTCGATGGTGGTCGGCCCGCCGCCGTCGCGGGCCCGCTCGGCGGCCTGTCGAGTGGCCTCGTGCACCTCGAAGAAGTCGGTGCCGTCGACCTTCACCGCGGGCATGCCGAACGCGGCCGCCCGGGCGGCGATGTCCGGCGCGCCGACCGCGTAGTCGGTGCCGGTGGCCTCGCCGAACCCGTTGTTCTCGATGACGAAGATGATCGGCAGCTTGAGGACCACCGCCATGTTCATGGCTTCGAAGGTGGTGCCCTGGTTCGAGCCCCCGTCGCCGGTGAACGACGCGGCGATGCCGCCGTTGCGCAGCGTCTTGGCGCTCAAAGCGGCACCGATCGCCAGCGACGGTGCGCCGCCGACGATCGCGTTGGCGCCGAGCATGCCGACCGACAGGTCGGCGATGTGCATCGATCCGCCCTTGCCGTGGCACAGGCCGTCGTCCTTGCCGAAGATCTCCGCCATCATCCCGCGGATGTCGCAGCCCTTGGCGATGCAGTGACCGTGGCCGCGGTGCGTGGAGCCGATGTAGTCGGTGTCCCGCAGGTTCTCGCACACGCCTACGGCGATCGCCTCCTGCCCGGAGTACAGGTGGATGAACCCGGGGATGTCGCCGGTGGCGTTCTCCTCGTGCAGGCGGTCCTCGAACGCGCGGATCTCGGACATCTTTCGATAAGCGCGCAGCAGCTCTTGCTTGTTCAAGGCCATCTCGCTCCTCTTCCGCGTGCGGTCCGGCGACCTGGCGATGTGCGGATCGGGCGGGTGGTCCGCCCGATCGGATCGCGCAGACCCGCCGTGGCTCTTGGTGGGCAAACGTAAGCGGATCTCGAAAGAGCGGACCAGCGTTGCAGTGGGTTGCATGTGGGATGTCGCCCAGTGGCAACGATCTTCTGGGCAGTTTTGTGTCCTCTGTGGATTGAATCGCACAGAGGTTCGAAGGTCTCGACGCGGGACGCAACCCTGTGCAACTCTTGCGCATCCGCCCCGTGACGCCGTCTCCTATGACGACGTGACGTGGCGAGACACAGCGTTGTTGCGGGACCGACAGGAGCTGGCCATGCGGACCCATCGCCTCGACGAGGCCGCGCTCCCCGTGGGGACGGATACGCGGCAGTACGCCCGTGCGGTCGCCCGTGCGCACGACGCCGTGGTGAGCGGTCGCCGCCCGGCGGTTCCGCCGCGGCCGCTGATCGCCGAGTCCTGGAACCGCGCGCGCAGCCAGGGTGTGAACCCGGACCACGGCGCGGAGTGCCGACCGGTGTCCGCTGGCGAGGTCGAGCATCGTCGCGTCACCTGCGGCATCACCGATGACGCGCTGCTGGCGCTGCGCAGCGGCCTGGTCCCGGCGGCCGAAAGCGCCGGGCACATCGTGGTCATCGTCGACGTCGAGGGACGAGTCCTGTGGCGGGACGGGCACCCGGGTGTGTTCCGCCGGGCCGACCGCCTCGGGTTCGTGGAGGGCGCGTGCTGGCTGGAGAACACGGTGGGCACCAACGCCATCGGCACGGCGCTGGTCGAGGGCGTGCCGGTGCAGGTCCACTCGGCCGAGCACTACGTGCGCAGCCACCACGCGTGGAGCTGCTCGGCCGCGCCGATCCGCGACCCGCGCGACGGGAGGCTGCTCGGCGCGGTGGACGTCAGCGGGCCCGCCGACACCATGCACCCCACCACCCTCGCGCTGGTCCGTGCCGTGGCCGGGTTGGCGGAGGCGAGGTTGCGCGATGTGCACCGCACCCGCCTGGACCGCCTGCGCGCCGTGGCCGCGCCGCTGTTGGCGAAGATCGACGGGCAGGCCCTGGTGGTCGACCCGAATGGCTGGGTGGCCGCCTCGACCGGCCTGCCGCCGCTGGACCGCGTCGCGCTGCCGGACCGGCTGGATTCGCAGGAGGTGTGGCTACCGGCGTTCGGCGCCTGGTCACTCGAACCGCTGCCGGAGGGCATCCTGCTGCGCCCCTGCGCGCCGGACGCGCCGTCGGCGGCCCGCGTGGTGGTCGACGTGCGCCGGCCGGGTCACCCCGCTCTGACCGTGCACCGCACGTCCGGGAGCTGGACGTATCCGCTCAGCCGACGCCATGCGGAGATCCTTCTCGACCTGGCCGAGAACCGGGCGGGCCGGAGTGCCGCCGAGCTCGCCGAGCAGCTGTTCGCCGACCGGACCCGCACGATCACGGTGCGGGCGGAGATGTCCCGGTTGCGCAAGCGGTTCGGCGATCTCCTGGACCACCGGCCGTACCGCTTCCTGGCGGACCTGGACGTGACCGCGGTCCGCTGACCGGTGAGCTCAGCAGCTGGGCTCACCGAGAAGGGACGTGCCCGACCTGGTCAGCGAAGTGGAATCGGCCGCCTGACCAGGCCCGTGACAGCCTTCGAGGGGCGCCGTGGGGGCGCCCCTCGAAGGTTCGTCGCTGCGATCAGGCTGTGAGGGTCACACCGACACTGCTGTCCCGAGATGCCGTTCACGAAACGTGTCAAAACGTTCCGTGAGCAGATGACTTGCGCCACCTGCGTTGACCATCAGGAAGACTGGTGGCCTTCACGCTTCCTCGACCACTGCCAGCACGAACGCTGGTCTGACACGGTCTCCACGTGCGTTTGGCCTTGCGGCCGGTTCCCACGCAACTCGCGGTACCTGACGTGTTTCACCTGCCGCCGCAGGAAAACCGCTGACCGGGCTTGGCTTTCGCTCGGTCAGCAAGCAACACACTACACCACGCTCTGTCACACATTGACACAGGATCCGGAACTGTCAGTAACCCCAGCGCGACGGCGGTCCAAGGCTATCGCTCGTCATCCTGCTGCTGCGGCTGCTGCTCCTGCTGCGGCTGCTGCTGTTCCTGCGGCTGCTGCTGCTGTTCCTGCTGCGGCTGCTGCGAATCAAAGGCGGGCAGGGTCTGGAAGCCCGATTCGGCGGTGGGGGTCTCTTCGAGGAAGGCGCTGACGTTGCTCGGCAGCTGGAAGGTGGGCTCCTCTTCGGCGCTGGCGATGCCCTGGGCGCCGAGCAGGAGGCCGGTCGACGCCGCAGCGGCGAGGACGAGTTTGGCGGTCGTACGCATTTGCTTCTCCCGTTGGTGAAGGGGTTGGTGCGACTGGGAATCTGCCCTGCCTGCGGCCTTCCAGCAGCGCGAGGCCACCAATGTGTGTCACCCCCGGCCGACGTGTTTCGCGCCGTGATCGTCGGTGACCCATTCGGACTGCCTGCTTTGTCCCCCGGCCGCTGATCAGGGGAAGACCCTGCTGACCACAGATCCGGCGGGTTTGCAGAATGGGCGCGCGAGCAGCTGACCGTCCAATTCGCACAGTCGTCGGGCCAGCGCCTCGCCTTCGGCCGGGTCGTCGCTCTTGATGTGCAGCAGCAGCGGTTCGCGCGGGAACTCGGCGACCACCTCGTCCAGCGGCGGCATCAGCCCGGCTCCCCTGCCGGAGACGTGCTGCTGGCGGTGGTGCGGGAGCGCCTCCCGCTGTGTCGGAGACACCTGATGGCGTCGGGTGTGCCGCCCTGGCGGTACCACATCGGTCTCGTGTTGCACAATGGTTTCGGCAGCGCATGTCCGGCCGCTGCGATCTACAGCCGATACCACCACTCTCGGGGTGAGGATTGTGCCCAGTCACGCCACGTCCGGCAACGACGCGCTCCACCGGCCGGTCGAGGGCCGGCGTGCTTGCCCGGTTCCGGGCGACCTGATCGCGGTGCGGGGCCCGTGGGGCACCCGGCGGCCGAGGCGGCAGCTCGGCTCCACCGGCATCGTCACCGCCGACGTCGTCCGGATCTGACCCTGTCCGCAGCGGCCCAACGCAAGACCGACGCTGCGTCGAAGCATCCTGCGCGCTGCGCCAGCCGGACCTCGGTCCGGCGCTGGTCAACCGGGATTACCCGTTCCGCTGCGTGGCCATTCCTGCGTCATGGCTGCCGGTGTCCGTTGCCGCCGTGCTCCGGGACCGCGCCCGCCTGAGTGTGGAGGGCGCGGATGACGGTGTTCGCCGTGGCGACCAGCGGCACGGCCAGGACCGCACCGCCGACACTGGCGAGGGTGAAACCGGCCGTCACGCTGAGCACGACGGCCAGCGGGTGCAGCCGCACGGCGTGCCCGAGCAGCAGCGGTTGCAGCACGTGCCCTTCCAGCTGCATCACGCAGACGACCACGGCCAGCAGGATCAGCGCGTTGACCACGCCGTTGGCGGCCAAGGCGACCAGCACCGCCAGGCTGCCGGTAACGACCGCGCCGATGTAGGGCACGAAGGCGCCGAGGAAGATCAGCACGGCGAGCACGAAGGGCAGCGGCACGCCGAGCACGGTGGCGCCGATGCCGATCACGGCGGCATCGATGAACGCCACCGCCGCGGTCGCGCGAACGTAGGCGACGAGCGTGATGAACCCCTGCCGACCCGCGTTGTGCACGCGGAAGCGGATCGTGCGCGGCATCGTGATCCGCACCAGGAACGACCAGATCGAGTCGCCGTCGCGGAGGAAGAAGAACAGCGTGAACAGGCCGAGCAGCACGCCGGCGAGGAACCGCAGCAGGGTGCCGGTGGTCGCCAGCGCGGTCGTCGGCAGGCCGCCCCGGTCGATTCGCAGGGCCTCCGAAAGCTGTTGGAAGACCTGGTTGAGCTCCTGCTGGCTCAGGCTCAACGGCCCCCGGATCAGCCAGTCGTGGATCTGCTGGAAGCTGGCCACCAGCTGTTCGCTCAGCCCGGACAGTCCCGCCACGAGCGTGTTGATCACCACGGCCAGCACGGCGCCGAGCGCGGCAAGCCCGCCGACGAGCACCAGCGTGGTCGCCAGCGTGCGGTTCAGCCCCTTGCGGACCAGCCAGTGCACCGCCGGGGACATCAGCGCCGCCAGCAGCGCCGCCACCGCCACCGACATCACTTCGCCGTAGAGCAGGCTGAAAATCTGCCACAGCACCCAGACAACGGCGACCAGCACCAGTAGTCGCCACCCCACGGCGGCGGCGACGCACAGGCTGCGGGGTACCGTCCCTGCGACACCGCCTCGGCCGCCGGAATCGTCCACTTCCCGTGGTTGGCCCGCAACGCTGATCACCAAACGTGCCGGGCTCGCGGGTTTGCCACGGCGCGAAACGGGGTAATGACTCCAGCGCTTCGAGGTCCGCAATTTCCATTGAAATTGCGGAAGTTATCCACACCCTTCGGCGTGTCGTGACTCGACACGCCGAAGGTCCGCAATTTCCATTGAAATTGGACCTTCGATTTCAATGGAAATTGCGGACCGACCGGCGGTCGGCACCTCCCCGGTGCGGTTTCATGAACACCCCAGTTTCAGTTGAAACTGCGCTCAGCGGGGGCGGACTGCCGGGGCAGATAGGGCGACGAAGATCGCCATGAGCGCCGGGACCGCCAGGCCGTTCAGGAACGGGTTCCGGCCGAAGTCGCGGGCGCGGATGTGCGACGTGAACGAGGCGGCGCGCGGAGATGTGACAGGCCGGGTCTCAGGCCGGCGGCGGGGTGTTCTCCGACCGCCATTGCGCGAGGTGGTCGTGGAGGCCGCGCAGGGCGTCGTGCGAGCTGCGGTACGCCTCGTACAGGGGCGTGAGGCGCTCGGCGCCGGGGGAGGGGATGAAGACCCGGCTCACCGCGACGGTGGCGGCGGCAGCGGTCTCGACGTCGGGGTACGCACCTGCGGCGACGGCGCCCAGCATGGCCGCGCCGAGCACTGCGCTGTCGTGCATCCGCAGCCGCTCGATGGGGCGCTGCAGGACGTCCGCGTGGATCTGCGTCCACAGGTCGCTTCGCGCGCCGCCGCCGGAGAAGGTCAAGGACGGCAACGGGGTTCCGCACGCCCGCTCTACCGGCTCAAGCACGTGCCGGGCTTCGGCGACCGGTTCCCCGTCCAGGCTGAAGGCGGCGACCTTGACGGCCGTCGTCCCGACGTCGATCCCCAGCATCAGCTCTGCTGCGTGCATGAGCAAGAAGTACCAGGAGCTGCCGCGCGCCCGGAAACCGGCATTCGCAGCTCGGTGCGGCCCGAACTGCGGTTTGAAGATTGCCGAGCAGTGATCAGCCGATTCGAAGGTGCTGTCCTGGAAAATCCTCAAATGCAGCTTCAATGAGAATCTTGAAGGGTCGATGCGCCGCCGGATTCGCCGCCGACTCCAGCGGCGGATCCGGTGAGGTGGAGCTTGCGCTGGACGCGTTGGTAGAAGGTGGTCCGGCCGAGCCGCACGACCCGGGCGGCGGCCGGCTCGACCGTGATGTCGAGGACGGTCCCAGCCGATCGGTGCGCGACGAGCTGCCCGTCGACCTCCACGCCGAGCTCGCTGCTCGTGGGCAGGATCCGCAGCGCGAGCCGCTCCCCGTGGGACAGGAAGATCGCGCGGTTGAAGACCGAGTGCGGTGCCACTGGCGTGACCAGCAGCCCCTCGACCCTGGGGGAAATGATCGGGCCGCCCGCGGAGAAGCTGTAGGCGGTGGACCCGGTGGGGGTCGCGACGACGACGGCGTCCGCCGCGTAGCTGACGAACGGGTGCCCCTCGACCTGCACCTCGACCTCGGCCATGCCCTGGCCGGGCACCCGCACCAGGACGATGTCATTGAACGCGACCACCTCGTGGTCGGCGGTGGTGATGTGCAGCCCAGAGCGCGTCTCGACGGTGAAGCCGTCCTCGTCGATGGCGCACAGCGCCCGGTCCAGCTCGGGAACGTCTATCTCGGCCAGGAATCCCAGCCGCCCGAGGTTCACGCCGAGGACCGGGGTCTGGTGCTCGCAGCCGAGCCGCAGCGCCCGCAGCATGGTGCCGTCGCCGCCGAGGCTGACGAGGAGGTTGGCCCGGCGGGCCAGCTGCGCGGGCGCGAGTGCGGTGATCGGCTGGGTGTAGGCGGCGATCTCCGGCGGCGCGCCGAGCACCTCGATACCCCTGGCCCGCGCCCAGTCCACGACCGTTTCGATCACGTCGGGGCGGTGCCGCCCGGGGTGCAGCACCAGCCCGACCGCCTTGATCAATCCCATGGCCAGCCGCCCTTCGGTCCGGGAGGGGTCCGTACCGGATCTGCCGTCCACTGTAGAGGTTGACGGGCCGGTAATCAGGTCCGGCGGAGCCGGCTTCCGACCGGGCCGGGATTCTCCAACGGGTATCGAGATTCTCACGTTCCAGGGCTTGATCCACTTCGGCGCGCGCCCCGGTGCTGAACGTGCGTCACCGGACCGGATGGTTTGCCTCTGTTCCCCCGGGCGGCGGCGGACATCCGGTCTGCGGCGATGCGATCATCGGAATCGTCCAGCCCGGCGACTCCGCGGGCGTTTCCTCGTCGATCTCCGGGCCCGGTGCAGATGGCACGCCAAATCCGCAACGGCCCGATCAATCAACATCCCGAGCCGGCCGGTCGCCGCGCAGAACGAACGGAGATCCCTGATGACTTCGCAACTCGATCTCGGATCGTCGGTACCCGCGGCCCGTACCGCGGTCGGCCAGGGGACCGCCACGTCGCGCCTCGTGCACCTGGTGGGCTCGCTGCCTGGAGACCTCGCCGCCGATCAGCGAACCAGGATGCAGTGGGTGCTAGATCGCTCCGGCGGCGCCCGGTTGAGCGCGGTGCCGTGCGACGACGATCCGTCCTGGATCGTCGACTACCTGCGCTCCCGGGCGCAGGTGCCCGCGTTCGAGGTGGTGCGGGACGGCGAGTGCGCCGACTACGCCGACATGCCGGTCTACCGGGTGCGCCAGGGGCATCGGCTCACGATCGAGGACGTCTCGCTGGGCCGGCCGGAGGAGATCTACCGGGCGGTCGTCGCCTGGCGCGAGCTGGGCGGGCCCGCGACGCTTCCGCCGGTGCAGGCCAGCGTGCCGTCGCCGCTGGACCTCGCGACGTTCACGCTGGGCGACCCGGCGCGGATGTTGCGGCACTTCCCGGTGTTCGAGCGGATGATCTGCACCGAGGTGGCCGAGATCGCGCACCGCCACGGGCCGGATGAAGTGGTGCTCCAGCTGGAATCCCCGGCGGTTCTCTACCTGCTGCACCGCGCGCCCCGGCCGGCGCGGTCGGCGATCGCGCACCTGCTGGCGCACCAGCTCGCGCGGGTGATCGTCTCGGCACCGCGCAACGCGCGGTGGACGCTGCACCTCTGCCACGGCGACCTGGGGCATGTTTCCCTGTTCGGCCCGGAAGATCTCGCTCCGGCGGTGCTGGCGGCCAACGCCTTGGCTGCACGCCTGCGCACCTACGGCCGCCGGATGCCGACCGTTCACATCCCGATGGCCCATGGTGATCAACCACCGCTGGTGGATCCCGCCGCCTACGCCCCGCTTCACGGGCTCGCGCGGGGCATCGACGTGATCGCCGGCTGCGTCGACGAGCGGCAACCCGAGTTGTCGGCGAAAGCGCTGTCGCTCGCCGAAACCGCGCTCGGACAACGGGTCGTCGGAGTCGCAGCGGCCTGCGGGCACGGTCGCCGCACCCCGACCGAGGCGGCGTTCAACATCGAACTGGCCCGCCACCTCGCCGGCAGCTGACCGGGGATCGTGATCCTGCGAAACATGTTGCCGGGCAGCGTTTCCCGGTCGGTCATTCGTCGGGTAGCTCATCGCGGCGGCGCGGGTGGCAGCCGTGGCAGCGGTTCCGCGCGCGTCCCACCCCGCACGCGAGGAATCCCGCGATCACCGCGAACACCAGCACCGGTAACACCTGCACCAGCAGCGGCGTGTTCGCGGCGGCGCTGAGCAACGCGGAGATCGTGCCGATGTTCCCGGTGAACGTCAGGGCGACCGCCACGTTCCGCCTCCCGGGCTCCCGCTCGTCGTGGCTTCGGTCGTGTCGGTGCATCTTCGCCCCTTTTCCGTGTGCAGCGCCGGGATCGGCCGACGCTGTCCGAGTGCGTTCACGGAAGCGGCGAAGCGTCAGGCCAGCGCGGACAACTCCTTCGCTGCCACGGCGAAGCGGTTGCAGTCCGCGCACAGCTCGACGGCGCACCACTGCGGGATCAGGCCCTCCGCGACCAGGTCGGCGAGCCCGGCGCGGAGGGCGGCGTCGGGGGCGACGGGTTGGCGCCGGAGGGCGGCGACGAGGACGGCGACGACCCGCGCGTCGAATTCCGTGGAGTCGTCGGCGACTTGCCCGGGGTCGTGCGCGGGCAGGTTCGCCGCGTCGCCGCACTCCGGGGTGGCGATCGGCTTGTCGGTGCGCCGCGGCCTGCGGCCCATCGGCCGCTCGATGTAGCGCTCCCACCAGGTCACCTTCTCCGGTTCCGCCGGGGTGCCCGCGTTGACGCGGGTGCCGGAGCGGCAGTGCCGCTCGACGAGAGCGACACCGGCCGCGACTCGTGCGCGGTAGTGCTCCGCCGCGCCGCCGAACTCCGCGGCGCAGCGGGTGGCGAGCCGGCGCAGCAGTGCTTCCTGGCTGTCCAGCGGGGCCATCACGCCCGCCTCGTCCGCGAGGTACTCCAGCAGGGCGCGGTGGAACTCGTCGGGTAGGCCGAGGGCCATCGCGGACTTCCGGATGCGGTCGACCCGGGCTTGCGCGCCGACGTCGGTCCGCCGCCGCCGGATCCAGTCGTGCACCGCCTTCTTGCGCACGTGCACGCGCGCGGCGCCCAGCGGGTTCCCGAGTTCGCCCGCCCGGTCGGCCAGGTACCGGTGGCACTCCACGAGCATGTCGACGAGGAAGTCGCGGCAGACGCAGTCGCCGTCGATCAGGACCGTGCCGATCAGCTTCCGGTTCCGGCCGGAAGCGCTGATCCGCAGGTCGCAGCGGGTGTCGGGCAGGGCCCGGTGGATCGCCGCGCGGTTCGCGCGCGTTTCGTGCCAGATCACGTCGAGCAGCTCGGGTACGCCGACCGACTGCTGCGACCGGTCGCCGGTTGGGCGAAGGCCTGGAAGCACTGTCGTCATGACACGAAATTTTACGAGAACACAAAAATGCTCGTCACGGTTTTTTTCGATAAAATCGCGGACAGACGATGTGCACGCCGAATGAGATGTGCACGCCGAATGAGTCGAGGAGGGTAAATGGGCCTGCTGCCCGCCGAGGTGCCGGATATCCCGGAGGCAAGGTCCGAGATAGTCCCGGCGAGACTCGCGCGGAAGCTCGCGCCGCTGTTCGGCGTGCCGTGGGAGCGCAGCCCGTTCGGCCCGCAGACCTGGGTCTCCGACTACAACAAGATCACTTTGTCGGAGATCGCGCGCGGGGCACCGCTGCGGACCCGCGGCGGGGCCAAAGCGCCGGTCGCGGACCCCGGCACATGGGCAATCGTCGACCGCATCGCGGTCACCGGCCCGGGCGGATCCCTGCCGAACGAGATCCCGAACGCCACGCTCAACCGGTTCGGGCCCGACACGAAGGCGGCGGTCGTGCTGACCGCGACGAACCGGCTGCTGGTCCCGGTCGTCAACGCCGTCGAGTCCGCAATGGGGCTGCTCGTCGCGGCCGACGGGTCGGAGCTGCCGGGCCGGTCGCGCCTCGCCGCGTGGGCCGCGCTGGTCCTCGAAGCCTTCCGGACGCAACCCGCCCTGGTCGCCGCGGCGATCCGGGCCCGCACCATCCAGCGCGAGCTGCTCGTCGACTGGTACCTGCCGCTCGCCGGTGCCTCCGCCGAACTGCCGCTGACGCGTTGCGAAGTGGGCGGGCCGCACGCCGACGGCGGCGCGGGCACCTCGTCGCGGCCCCGCGACCTCCAACTGGCCGACCACACGGTCCGGCTGCTCGGACCGGACGTGCCGGGCGAGGTGGTGGACCGGTTCCTGCGCGAGCTGATGGCCATCGGAACCCAGCGGAGTTCCAGCCACCTCTGGCTCAGCGAGCGCCGCCCCGGCCAGCTCGCCGTGGAGGCGCTCGTGCCGCCCACCGAACAGGTCGACCGCTACGTCGAGCAGGTGGCGCACCTGCTCGACCAGGACTCGTCCCCAACGGGAGTGCTGCCGCGCATCCCGAAAGCGTCCGAGCTGGCCGGGCTACCGGTGCTCGCGCGGCGGGCGGTGTTGATCGGTCTGCTGACCGTGCTGCGGCAGGTGCGGTTCGACGCCGAGGGGCGCGAGCAGACCAGGGTCGCGATCGTGCCGCTGCTCGCGGAGGTGGCGACGCTCGCGACGGAGTGCCTGGGGCCCGGCGATCCGTTGACGGTTCTCGCGCGGTGCCGCGCGGCCGACATGACCGTGCACACGCTGCGCCACGATCGCCGCAACGACCTGGCCGAAGCGGTCGAGGAGCTGCTGGCGCAGGTCGAGCGGTGCATCGAGCTTGCGGAGGAAGGCGTCGTGGACCGGGGCGCCGCCGCCGAGGCGGTCTCGTCGGCCAACGTCGAGATCAACATCGTGCGGCGGACCAACGCCGCCGATCCGGCGGCCAGGCTGCCGTCGCCCGCGGAACTGGACGACTGGCTGCGCCGCACCTGGGACGCCTACCGGCGCATCCTGCAGATCAGCCCGGACTGGCCGGCCGACCCGGACTCGCGGCTGGCCGTCGGGCACCACCTGCACAACTACGCGTCGTACCTGGCCTCCCACCCGGACGACGAGTCCGACCTGCTCGCCGCCGTCGAGCTCTTCGCCGGCACCGTCATCCCCGCCCGCGAGCTGTACTGGAAGCGGACGCAGAGCTTCCTGCCGCTGCGTCAGTCGTTGCAGGTGGCGACCCGGGCGACGACGACGTTGAGCAGGCTTGCCGCCGAAGCCGGGCGGCGCGCGCAGGCCGCCTACTGGGCGGAGTGCGGGCACGGCTGGATCTGCCAGGCGCTCGACGACCGGGAGACCGCCGAGCTGCTGGCCCGGCCGACCGAACCGGCGGCGCACTTCTGCTTGCTCGCCGTGTCCGCGCTGCTCGCGGCCGTCGAGGCCGGGGTGGCGGGCGCAGACGAGGTCGAGCGGTCCGGGCGGTTGCTGGCGGTGGCCGAGGACTGGGTGCGGCGGGTCACCGACGGCAGCGAGGCCAGCTACAGCCACTACGAGCTGTTGGCCGACCTACGCCGCCGCCTCGACACGCTCCGCTGAATTCAGCGCTGGACATACGCAAATCGGGGATCCCGCAGTCCAGACGGCGTCCGTAATTCCCGCAGGCGGAGCCGCTACCAGCACCGCTTCGTAGAATGAGTCTGGAAACAGTCCCTAAAAGCCTGTTGGTGAATGGTCTGGGTGGGTGGTCGCTTAGCGGAACCTGAGAGGTTTCCTGGACTGCGGGTGCCCCTCCTGATGTATGTCCAATACGCGGCGGAGGGGCCGTCCTCGCCAGAAAACCTCTCAGAACCCGCCGATGGTCGTCTTGGCAAGGTGAATGCAAGCGGCTACGCCGCTTCCAAAGGCGCGGACGGCATTCGCCGACAGGCCCTAAAAGCTGTTGCCTGGCAATGGATTACTGGTGCAGCAGCTCGGGCCAGGGGCCCTTGTACCGCTCCAGCTGCCGGCGTGCCGCGTCCGGCGCGATGCCTGCGGCGTCGCCCAGCGAACGGTAATTGTCCACCAGACCGGTCTCGCCCCACTGCCGGTGCGGGCAGATTTCGTCCGCCGCAACGGGTTCCCGGGGCGTGTCCCGGGCCGGCCGGTCCACTTCCGGGCAGCACGGCTCGCGCAGGGGCCTCGCGGATCGCTCCACGAACTGCATCGGCGCCCGCGTCCCGTGCCGGGCGATGAGCTTGGCCTTGACGAGGACCTTGGCCGCGCCGTCGGTGCTGTCCTTCCTGGCCGCGGGCGTCAGTTCCGCCACCAGGTAGCGAGTGAGGGCTTTGACGGCGGGTGCCCGACCTGACCACAGTGGACTCAGCGCGTTCAGGGTGAAGTGGTGGACGCCGACCAGCGTGCACCCCTCGACGGCGGACGGGTCGGCGGCCGCGGCCAGCTCCGCGATCAGGTCCTCGAACTGGCCCTGGGTGATTCCCGGCGGCCGAGGTGGGCGGGCGGTCCCGAGCTCGTCGGCCTGCGCCAGGCGGCCGAGCCGATCGGTGGCGACCCGCAACCTGCGCACCAGCACCGGCAGGTCCTTGGTCTTCGGGTATTCGCCCGGCTTGCTGCGCAGCCATGTCAGCAGCGGCTTCCGCGCGGCGGATTCCGCGTCCGCGAAGAGCTTCGCGACGAACCAGCCGGCCAGTTGCTCGACGTCGGAGAGCCGCTCGCCGTGATCCGGGGCGCCGGACGACGGCTTCTGGTCGAGGTCGTCGACAGGCAGCTGGTCCGGGCGTTCATCGAGGTGGAGACGGTGGTTCAGCACGCGGTGCACGGCGTTGACGCGCTTGCCCGCCGCGCTGCCCCCGGGCGCGGCGCTCCCGAGGTGGATCGCGAACTGGTCGATCGCCACCGCCACATCGGATTCGTCCGGCCCGCGCCGCATCCAGGAACCCGCCGGGCGCGTCATCGCCCTGTTCAGGATGCCCGCGAGCTCGGGCACGGACTTCGCCAGCTCGTCGAGCGGATCGCCCCCGACCAGGCCACGGCGCGCCGCGATGGCGACGCGGTAGGCCGCGAGCCGGACCAGGAAGTCGGCGTTGCCGGTGACCGGGAGCGGATTGGCCGCGCTCGGGGTGGGCAGCCCGGCCACCCGGTACTCGGCCGTGAGCCGGGCGCCGCGCTCCAGCACGTCGAGGACGACGTCCGCCGCGTCGGCGTCGGAAACCGCCGGCTGCCCGGGGATTTCCACGAGCGCCTCGACGATCGCCGGTACCACCACGTTGAGCAGCAACTCCGGCTCGCCGACCGGGCGGGCCCCGGTCACCAGTCGCAGGATGCGCACGGTGCGGGCCAGCAGGGCGATGGTGCGGTCGTCATCGTCGGAGTCGACCCGGCCGACCCGGACCAGGACGTCGAGCGGGAGACCGGGAAACCGGCGGTAGCGACCGAATTTCGCCGCGGCGTTGCCGGTGTTGCGCTGCACACCGGAATGCCAGCGACCCCAGGTCAGGCACGCCGCGACGAGCACGCCGCACTCGTCCGGCTTGACCGGCGAACCGGATTTCGCCAGCTTGGCAACCACTTTCCCGGCCCGGTCGACGACGGCGTCCCGCAGCGCCCCCAGCGATCCGAGCTTGTGGACCAGCGCGTGCAGGTCGTCCGCGTAAATGCTGCCGAACAGCTCGTCCGCGGCCGCCGCCAGTTCGTCGCGTGAACTCATGCCGACCTCCGGCTCTCGGAGCGGAACCGCACGCCGACCGGATCGCCGGAGGCGACCAGCCGCGCGCGCGAGACACCGGATGGATCCGGTTCGAACGTTTCCCAGTGCTGCGAGCCGTCGTCCAGGCCCGCCTGGAGCACGGCGTTCGCCGTACCTCCGGCGGGCCGAACGGCCAGGCCGATTTCGACCGCACCCCCAGCCAGCGGTCGAATCGTCCACGTCACCTCGGGTGCCACCCCGACCGCGGCGGCGAGCTCGTCGGGCAACCGCCAGATCTCCTGCGCTGCGGGCGGATCCGCTTCCCGCTCGCCGGATTCCCCGGATCTGAACCGCAGTTCCGGGCCCCGCAGGGCATCGGCCCAGCCCGCCAGGTCCAGCCGCGTCCACAGCTCGCCCGCCCAGGCGCCCAGCGTGCCCCGGGGTGCCGGGATCGCCGGGTCCAGCGCCGCCGCCCGGTACGGTGCCCAGGCCTCGGCGAGGCCGTCGACCTCGCCGAGGTCGAGTTCGAGCCAACCCCCGGGACCGCCCGCGGCGATCGTGTCGGCGACGGCCGCCGTCACGCGCGGCCCCAGCAATTCCGCCACGTCGTCCGGAATCCCGTTGTCGCGCAGCGCTACCGAGACGAACGTCGGCGGCCCCTCCGGATCGGCGGCCACGAATCCGGCGACGAGACCGTTGCGCAACTGCACCTCCAGGGTCGGCTCCGCGGTCAGCAGCGTGATGGCGACCGTGCCGCGGTCCGGCAGGTGGTCGATCCGCAGGTGACCGTCCCAGGTGATGACGCTCATGCGCCTCCTCCGCGCTCGCCGGATGTCCGCCGCACCGCGACGGCTCGCCATCCGGTCGTCCGGCCCAGGAAGGCCGACCCGGCCCCACCCGAGGACCGTGCCGGACCGATCGGAAGGAGCGTCGCCATGCTCGGTGGTTCTGACGACAACCCCTGACGGACGACCGGAACGGGCGGCACCTTCGAGCGCGGCGGACGCGCCCCCGAGCGCCGGAGCAGTCACTCACGAGGGGTGCCCGTGGGGTCGTGAGTGGTGATGCCGGTTCTTACCGGAATAGTCACTCACGAGGGTAGGCGGCGGAGCTGTCCTGGCCGGGAGCCCGGACGGGGTGGGCATAGTCTGAGAACCCGCTGCGGTGCAGGGGAATCCCTCGTCCGTCAGTGCACGATCGCAAGCCCTCGCAGATACGGATCGCAGATCATCGGAAGGCAGCCATGACCGACCCGACCCGCCGACGGTGGCGCCCGGCCGTCACCGGGTGGCTGATCGTGCTCACGCTGCTGGTGGCCGACGCCTGCTCCTGGCCGGGTTCCGGGGAGCCGGGCGAGGAGGACGCCCGCCTCGTCTCGTACTCCAAGGCCGCGTCCTGGCTGGCCGGGCTCGACCCGGCCGAGGCCGAGGAGCAGATCCGCGACTGGGCCAGGCTCGCGCTGGCGTCGTCGCTGGGCATGGACCAGGACCGCATCGTCGATGCCCTGCACGACACGACGCCGCTGCGGGACCCGTTGTTCGACGGGCTCGTCGAGCAGCCCGTAGGTCCCGGCCGGTCGCTGTTCGACGGCCGCACGCTGCACCTGCTGGTGCCGGAGAACGACCCGCACCCGTCCCGCACCCTCGGTCGGCTCCTCGACCAGCACCGCGTCGACGCGGGCTCCGATCCGGTCGGCGTGCAGGTGCACCGATACCGCATGCGCCCGGAGAACCAGAAGGTCGAGCTGTACGCCCAGCCGGGGACTCCCACTGCGGAGTTCCGCGCGGCCAACGGCTACCGCGAGGCGCGGCTCGACCAGCGAGCGGACCTGGAAGGGTTCCTCGCGGACACCAATCACCTCTCGCGGCTGGAGCTGCGCGACGGGCAGGTCTGGGCGGCCGGGTGGAACTGGCCGGATCTGCCCGATGGCGACGTCCGGCCGGCAGACGTTTCCGTGCTCCAGCGCGGCTACCGCCAGCAGGGCGAACCGGGGCCGGGATTCTCCTTGGACCCCAAGCCGATTTCGAGCCCGGACGAGATCCGTGCCGCCATTCCAGACCTGGCACCCGAGCTCGTCGGCCGCGTCGCAGGCGGGAACTGGGATGCCGAGCTCACCGCCCTCATCGAGGGGCACCTGTTCAGCGGCGACCCGCCCGCCGATGCGCTGCGCGCCCGGGGCTTGCCCGCGGACCGGACCCAGTTGTGGGCGCTGTACAACCTGCTGGACGGGCTTCCGGTGGTCAACGAAGCCCGCTACGAAGGGGGAATTGCCGGGACCGAGGTCGGCATGACCGCCTTCTACACCGACCTGGTGATGAAGGACTGGGTGGCCGGCGTGGGCACGGGGGTTCCTTCCGGCGGAAGGGTTCCCGGGTTCGTGCCGAACCCGCAAGCCCCCACCCCGCCCGGGCTTTGCCCCCCGGCGGGGGAGCGGTCGCCGCCCGCGGAATCGGCGCGGCTGTGGCTGGGCCAGGCCGACGGCGCGTTCGGCTACCGACCGGACGGCGTCGACATCGGCGCCCAGGCGACCAGGCTGTTCGTGCGCTCGCAGGGGCCCGGAGGGCAGGAGCTCGAAGCCACCTACAGCATGGGCCGCGCATCGGCCTGGTGGGATCGCCACTATGCGGACGTCGCCGATTACGAACCCGAGTTCTGGCGCCTTGAGGAGCTGATGCGCTGGTCCGGGGCCCTCGAATGGCTCGCCGGGAGCGGACATTCCCTGCCGCAGCTGCCGGCCGGCGAGATCAGGTCCGACCTGCGGTTCGCGGACTGGCACGCGCGCAACAGCGACCTGCGTGAGCGCGCGCGCCCGGTCTTCGCGTCCCCGCCCGGACGGGCCGAGTCCGTGCTCACCGTTCCATCGCCCGCGTTCTCCGACTGCGGACTGTCCTATGTGTACGGTGGTGTCACGCTCGGCGATTCCCTGGCGCGGCATGGCGGTGCACCCGCTGAAAACCCGCTCCCGCCAGGGATGCGGCGGGCCAAGCCGGTCGACCCCGCCGCCACCAGCATCGACCAGTCCACCGGAACGGCCCAGATCAGGCAGCTCGGCGACGCGGGGTCGCCGGAGGGCCTGACCCGGGGTGTGCGGCGCGGCCCGGACGGTGCGTCGGTGGTGACCGAAGGCGCGCCACGCAGGGAGATCCCGTTCGGCGATGCGCGGTTCCGGGGCGAGGGCGGACGCCTGGTCGAGACGAGGCTGCGTTCCGGCGAGCACGGCATCTCCGCCGGTGTCGAGGCCCAGGGGCAGCCGTTCGGGACGGTGGCCGCGCTGCGTCCGGAGGCCAGCGGGGTGCGGCAGACCGACATCGTCGTGAACCTCGGTCTGCTCGGCCGGTTCCGGGATCTGGTCAAGCGGGATCGGCAGGACCCGGCGCACGGGTTGGAGAACGCGCCCGGCTTCCTCTACAGCTACCCCGAAGCGAATGGGACCGGCTACCGCTTCGCCGATGGCTGGGTTGGGAAAACATCCGGCCAGGCGCCGAACCAGGCGGGCTTCGCCGCGGAGGTGGTGCCCGGCGAGTCCTACCTCAGCGTCGAGCGGCCCGCGCAGCTGCCAGGCATCGAGCTGTCCAGGCTGCAGGAGATCTCGGAGCCGTTCACCACGACGTACGGCGAACTGCTCCGCCAGGTGCCCGCCACCGCCGCTGTCTACGTCCTGGCCGATCGGTCGACGCACCTGCCGCGGCCGATCGAGCGCAACGCTCGGGTGCGCGTCAGGATCGCGCAGCCGGTGGTGGCCCTCGGTCCGGGTGCCAGCCCGATCTCCGCGGAAGGGCAGGTCTGGTCGCTGCTCGACACGGGCACCGTCGGCGCCCTCGCCGCCCCCGGCCAGGACATCGTGTTCGGTCGGCCGTTCGGTGGCGCGCCGGGCGGCAGTGGCTGGGGATCCTGGCCGTTCGGGGTTCCCTTGCCCGTCAGCCCCAGCAACCAGGTCGTGCTCGTGCAGCAGTGCCAGCCGAGCGACGGCGTGGATCACGGCGTGGATCACGGCGTGAATCCGCCGACGCTGGACGAGGAATGCGGCTCATGACCGGACCAGCGGAGTTCACGGTGGACGCGGGGTCGCCGCTGGCCGTGGCGCTCGCCGCGGCCTGGGAAGCGTTCGAACGGGAGGACGTGCGAGCGACGGACCGGTCGTACCGGCAGTCGGTCCGGCTCGCCTCCGGCAATGCGGCGCTGGCCGCCGCGCTCGCCGTGGAGCACGTGAGCCGGCTCCGGGCCCTCGACGACAGCACGACCGCGTTGGCCCGTTGCGAGGAATACCTCAGCAGCGAAGGGGAAAACCTCCAGCTGCGGCTGCTGCGCGCCGAGACACGCCTGGCGATGGGGGACAACTCCCGGATCGACGCCGAACTCGACGAGATCGGTCGGATCGCCGCCGGGCGGCACATGCGGCGCGAGGACGAAGCCCACCTCGACCGGCTCCGGGGCATCGCTGCCGCTCGGCGCGGGGATACCGGTCGAGCTCTGCGTCACCTCCGCGAGGTGCGCGTGGTGTTCGCCGAGCTGGGAGACGAAGCCGCGGCGTCCAAAGTGGATCTCGATATCAGGGCGGTCGAAGGGCGACGCGGCGACGCGTCGGAGCCGGTGCGCGGCGATGACGATTCGCCGCAGGCCAGCATGGTCCGGGCGGAAGAGCTGCGGATGGACGGGTGGTACGAGAAGGCCCTCGCCGAACTGGCACCGGCGCTGGCCGGGAAGCTGGATCCGGCCATCCGGTTCCAGTTCCTCTTCGCGAAGATCCGCCTGCTGCGCCTGTTGCACTCGACCGAGGCCGACGAGCTGTTGCCGGAGCTCTACGCGGCGGCAGAGCAGTCCCCGCAACCGGAGGAGAACCGCCTCGTCGCAGGGCGGCTCGATCCCAGCGCCGACAGCTTCAGCGTGGTGGGCATGGGTGGGCATCTGCTGCAAGCCGCCCGCGCCTACGCCGAAGCCGCAATGCGGCTCGCCGAGCCCGGACGACCCGACGAGCTCGGACGATCCGACGAGGCCGAGCGGCGCGTCCTGGCCAAGCAGCGGGTCGACGAAGCGGAACGGCTCTTGCTCGCCGAGCAAGCCCCACCTGAGGCCACCGGCCGGCACGTCGCCGAATGGCACCTCGCCGCAGGCGAAATCGCCCTGGCGATCGCCAAGCTGGAACATGATCCGGCGACCGCCGAGCAGGCGGTCCGCCACTTGCAGGAGAGCACGGCGATCGAGGACTCGCCGGTAGTCAACCGGATCGCCGCGCTGCGACGCCTCGGCGACGCTCACGACCAGCTCCGCGAGCTCAGTGGCAGCGCCGACGGCCTGGCGAAGGCGGCGGAAGCCTGGGCCGAAGCGCACCGGCTCGAGGAGCACTTGGCGTCGCGGCAGGACGACGACGAGAACCGTATCCGGATGCTGCTGGCGAATCCGACGGAGTTCGACAAGCGGATCGAGGCGGCGGCCCGGGAGATCGAGCGCGGTGACCAGCACGCGGCGGTCGCCGCCGTCGTCGCGATGGAAGCCGCCAGGGGGTCCGCGATCCTGCCGCGGATCCTGTCCGACGAGCAGCCTCTGGTGCGCGACCTGCCCGGCCTCGGCGATCTCGCCGGTGCGCGGCGGTGGATTCGCCAGGCAGCCCGCGGTCTTCCGCGCAAGCAGCTGATCTGGATGCTGCACGCCACCCCGGACGGCGTCCACCACGCGTTCGTCTGGCGCAGGGGGCCGTTCGGGGTGCACGTGCGGCACGCATCGGTGCGCGGCGCACCTGGCAGCACCAAGATCGACCTCGCGGAGGCGATCGCCGAACTGAAGGACTGCTGGCACAACGGCGACCGGCTCGAAGGGCGGCTGCGGAAGCCCAGGAACTCCGCGGCGTGCCACTTCGACCAGAAGCTGCACGCGGTCGTGCGCAGGTTGGGGATCGGTCGGCTCTGGAAGTTGCCCGGGCACATCGAGCGGATCGCAGTGGTCGCCGGGGGCGACCTCGCGGAGATCCCGTTCGCGCTGCTGCCCTGCCCGGGACCGTCGGGCGAGCTGCTCGGCGGCAAGTACGCGCTGTCCGATCTCCCGTGCCTGTCCATCAGGCGACCGCTGCGCCGACGCGCCCGCGGGCAGCGGGGAACGTCGGGGCGGCAGATGTTGCTGGTGCAGCCGGCCGCCGCGGCACCGGAGGCCCCCGGCGCCGCCGACGAGGAGGCGCTCGAGGCTGCCACGGAGGTGACCGGCCGCAAGGTGCTGAGCCGGGCCGCGGCTACCCCCGCGGCCCTGCGCGAGGAGTTGGCGTCCGGGCAGTTCCGCCTGGTCCGCGTCGACGGGCACGGTGAGTTCCAGCCGGCTTCCGCCCCGGAATCGATCCTCTGCCTCGCGCCGAAGGGGAAATCCGGGCACCTGAGCGCCCGCGAGTTCCGGGAGATGAACCTGCGCGGCACCGGCACGCTGATGCTGGGCGCGTGCGAATCCGGGATGGCCGAACGCATCGGCCGCGACGAGCGCACCGGCTTCGTCCGCGCCGCGTTCCTGGCCGGAGCTTCGTCGGTGGTGGCCGCCCGGTGGGACGCGCTCGACGTGGTGGCCGCCCGGGTGCTGGACGACTTCGAGAAGAACCTGCGCCGCCACCCGCGCGATGTCGCGCTTTTCCGGGCGCTGCGTGAGGAACACCAGAAGCACCACGCGGACGGCCACCCGGCGCGCTGGGCGTTGTGGACGCTCTATGGCGACGTCGGGCACCAGAACATCTGGTACGAGCCGCTTTCCCGGTGGTGGGGTGCGGTGCGTCGACGCTTCGGGGGAAGGGATGCGTGAATTACGATCGGGAACCGGGCGGTGGGTCGCCAGGGCCGCAGCGCTGCTGCTGGCCGGCGGGCTGCCGCTGACCGCGCTGCCACCGGCGTCGGCGCAGGACGCGCCGCCCGCGCTGCTGCCGGTGCAGATCGTGCTGCTGGTCGACCAGTCCGGGAGCCTGACCGAGCAGGACGTAGCCGCCGAACGCGACGCGGCGCGGGTGATCGTCCAGGGCGAGCCGGCCCGGGATTCCACCGTGTCGGTGCTGGGTTTCGGCAGCGCGAACGCGCCCGGCCGGTCGGCGGTCGACCCGGTCTGCCCGCCGACGAAACCGGATTCGCCGCAGAGCCGGCAATTCCTCGGCGACTGCGTCGGCGGCATCCACCGGCGCACCCCGGCCGAGGGCGACGGCACGGACCACGTCCAGGCCCTGCGCCAGGCGCTGAGCTACCTCAGCCAGCCGGGCACCGAGGGGCAGCCCAAGATCGTCTTCTTGTTGACCGACGGCGTGCTGGACGTGCGCGACAGCCCCGAATACGGCAGGACCGCCGATGAGCGCAACGCCACCGCGCGGTTCCGGCTCTCCGGCGTGCTGGACGAGCTCAACCACGCCGGCGTCAGCGTCTGGCCGCTGGGATTCGGGCAGGCCGGGCAGAAGCAGCTCGACGAGTTCGCCACCGGTGCCGCGCAAGACCGTTGCGGGCTGCACACCGCCCCGCCGAGCGCGACGGTGATCAACGAGTCCGCCGACCTGTGGGGGGCCATCGGCCGGGCGTCCAGCTCGGCCCGCTGCACGAGCGTCGGGGAGCCCGTGCCCGACCGGCTGCCCCCCGGCGGGACGGTCGAGCTGCCCGTGGAGGTCCCGGCCATCGCCAGCGAGGGCACGATCCTGGTGTTCAAGCGTGACCCGCGGATCCTGGTCAGCTACCTCGACCCGAACGGCGAGAAGGTGCCCGCCAACGGCGACTTCGGCGGCTCCCATTTCGAGTTGGGCGGCCAGGACACCGAGGCCGAGGCGATGCGGATCCTCAACCCGGCACCGGGCCGCTGGACCGTGCTGCTGGAGTCCCGGCCGGGAGTGCCGCCGCAAGAAGTCGGCGCCATGACGGTCTTCCAGGGGGCGGTTCGCGCGCTCCCGTACATCGCGCCGCAGACCCCGGCCCCGGGATCTGCGGTGCAGTTCTTCATGCGGGTGCGCGGCGCCAGGACGGCGATCAAGGACCCGGAGCAGCTGAAGGGCCTGACGTTGACCGCGGAACTGCGCGGGGACGGGTTCGCCCCGCTCCCGCCGGTCGAGCTGTCGGACGAGGACGGCGACGGCGAGTACCAGGGCCGGATCGTCGTGCCCGAGACCGCGACGGGGCGGCTGGACTTCGTCGGCGGCATCACCGGGGTCGGCGTGAGCGGCGACCACCAGATCTTGCCCACCCGGATCTCGTCCGGAGCGGGAGGAGTGCAGAGCGTGCTGAACCTCGATGACGCGGAAACCGAAGTCGTCGCCGGAACCTCGCTGAACGGCAGCATCGACGTCAACAATGCGACCGGTCAGCCCAGGACCATCCGGATCGAGCTGACCGATCTCAGCCAGGGAGCGCTGGTGACGGCCTCGCCGGAGAAGCTGGTGGTGCCGCCGGCGGCGGGCTCACAGCGGTTGGGCTTCACCCTCACCTTCGACCCGGCGACCGCGCTCGGGGCGAACCAGGGCCGCATCCGGCTGGTGGACGAGACCACCGGTGCGGTGCTGCGCGATCCCGTGTTCGAGCGCGAAGTCGTGGCACCGCCGGGGCCGATCGAAACCCTCTGGTGGCTTTGGACCCTGATCTTCGCCGCGGCCACCGCGGCAGTCGGCGCGGTCCTGCTGCGGAGGCGGCGGCGCAACGCCGAGCGCGACGTCCGCGGGATCCGGGTCGAGCTGCGCCGCTACGGGCAGCCCACCGGCAAACCGGTGACTGCGCACCAGCATGGGCAGGAGTTCGGCTTCGGCGTACTCCGCGGCGAAAGCGCCGCCGACACCCGCATCACCTCCGGTTCCGGCGGGGACCGCTACCGGGTGCGGCGGGCAGCGGGCGGACCGGTGTTGACCGGGCCGTCCGGCGAACCGCTCGGCCTGGCCCCGGGCGGGGTGCTCGAACTGGCCGACGGCATGGAGCTGGTCGTCCACGACCGGCCCGCCCGGCGACGCGCGGCGAAACCCGTCCGCGGCAAAAAGGTCCAGAGTGGACGAACGACGAAACCGAAGCGGTCGTATGACCCCTACGACCTCTGAGAACTTGTCGGCGAATGCCGTCCACGCCTTTGGAAGCGGCGCGCCGCTTCCAGCCACCTTGCCAAGACGACCACCGGCGGGTTCTGAGGGGTTTCCCGGCGAGGACGGCCCCTCCGCCGCGTATTGGACATACATCAGGAGGGGCACCCGCAGTCCGGGGAGGCTCTCAGGTGCCGCTAAGCGACCACCCACCCAGACCAATCACCAACAGGCTCTGAAGTGAGGACCCCACCATGAAAATCCACCAGCCGATGCTGTTCCTCGGCCTCGGGGGCACCGGATGCCGCGTCGGCCGCGAGCTGGAGCGGGTGCTGCGCGAGTCGCTGTGCGGCCCCGACGGCACCGAGCTCATCGCGCGCATGCCCGGGCAGGACTACCTGCCCTACCAGCTGCCGTCCTGCCTGCAGTTCGTGTACGCGGACCTCAGCATCGACGAGCTGAGCAAGGTGCTGCCGAACGTGGTGCCCAGCTCCGACCACCACGCCGCCGCGCAGCACACCACGCACCTCATCGCGAACCTCGTCCCGCCGAACCACCACAACAGCGCGCAACTGGCCCAGGCGATGCGGATCACCCTGGACGAGCCGATCGGCTGGCTGCCCGGACCGGAGACCGATCCCCGGGTAGCGCCGCTGAGCGCGGGCGCCGGCCAGCTCCCGACGGTCGGCCGGGCGGTGCTGTTCGAGACGATGCGCCAGGGCCACGGACCCGGCGCCGTGCTGCACGGCGTGACCGCGGCTATGCAGCGGATCAAGGCCTCCGGATCGGTGCTGCGCGCTCTCGGCGGGAGGCTGGGCAACGCCGTCGACGTGTTCGTCGCCTTCTCGGTGGCCGGCGGCACCGGCAGCGGCATCTTCTACGACTACCTGCACCTGATCGGCGAACACCTGCGGCAGGCCGGGACGGAGGCCCGGATCTACCCGCTGGTGCTGATGCCCTCGGCGTTCAAAGAAGGCATGGGCGGCGGCCGGGCCGCCGTGCTCAACTCGGCCACCGCGCTCGTCGACCTGTTCCGCCTGATCGACGACCAGAACGCCCAGGGGGCCGGCGACGAGGTCGGCGGCGCCCAGGACCAGGGCCCGCTTTCGGTCTGGTTCCCGGGCGAACCCCGCCCGACCAGCCTGCGGCCCGCCACCGTGCAGACCGCCTTCCTGTTCGGCCGCCCGAAGGACGGGGTGAGCGGCGATGACCTGGTCCGCTCGATGGTCTCGCTGGTCACCACCCTGATCGGCGCCGGCGCCGAGGGCGATCAGTCCTTCGCCGATCGCTTCATCAACGACACGGCCAGCCGCTCGGCGTTCGCCGACACCGGCATCGGGCGGCGGGGCGTGTCGACGTCCGCGGTCGCCTCGCTGACCATCCCGCTCGCGGTGCTCGCGGACGTGGTCAGCTCGCGGCTGCTGGCCGAGGCGGTGCGGGTCATGCGGCAGGCGCCGACCGGGGCCGGGGTGCAAAACCGCGACCTCATCGAGCGCTTCGACGTCGCCGCCGGGCTGGACGGCTTCCTGACCTGTGCGCCGCTGGAGCCCTTCGCCGACGTCGAGGACGTCCCCGTCGGCTACGACTCGATCATCCAGGCGCTGAGCGCCCGGGCGCGGACCATGCAGGAAAGCCTGGACCGCAACGAGCGGCTGCTCGGCCCGCACCTCGGCCGGTTGGCGCGGGACTTCGACCCGGTCAAGGCCGGGGAGGAGCTGTCGCGCACGGTCGACCCGTTCCGGCTGCGGCGGGTCGTGCGCGGCGATCCGGGCTACCCCGAGAAGCTGGACCGCGGCGGGTTCGAGAAGATCCTCTACGACCGCAAGGAATCCCGGCGGGCGCCGGGCGAGTTCGGCCTGCACCCGCCGCAGCCCGAGACCGTGCAGCGGCGGCGCACGCTGCGGCGGCTGCGCTGGCCGGACCAGGTCGTCCAGGACGCGGTCGAGGACCAGGACGCCTGGTACCAGTGGCGGGTCCGGCGGCAGTGGCACGAGGCGTGGCGCCAGAACGAGCGGCTATGGGAGCCGCGCTGGCGCTCATTCTGCGACCGGCTCACCGCCATCACCGACGAGTTCGCGGATCACATCGCCGCGGACGACCGCCAGTTCTCCGAGCGCGCCGCGCAGCTCTACGCGCCCCGGCTCGGGGTGTCCTACCTGCTGCCACCCGGGGACGGCGGGCTGGAGGGCTTCTACTCGCGGGTGTACAAGGTCCTGGAGGAACGGTTCCGCGACCGGCTCGGTGCGAACGCCACGGCCGCCGACATCGTCGGGCTGATCCTCGGCGAGGACGGCTGGTCCGGTGCCTACCGCGTCGGCCGGGAGCAGCCCGAAGCGGCGGTTCACCTGGTGCGCCAACGGATTCGCGGCGCCGTCTCGGAGTGCTTCCGGCCCGGCGGCGGCGAGCGGGCCCTCGTCCCGTCGATCCGGGACCTGCTCGCGGCGACCGTCGGCCGGGCGGACACGGCCATCGACGATGCCGACATCACGTACTTCCGCACGCAGCTGGCCGGACTGGTCCCCGGTGGGTACGCGCCCGCGGGCGAGGGGGACCTGAAGGTGCTCATCTCCTACCCCGGCAGCGCGCCCGACAACGCCGTGGAGACGTCCCTGCGGAAAGACCTGGTGCCGTCCGAGTACGCGCCGTCGATCGTGTTCCGGCCGAACGAGTCCGATTCGCTCGTCGTCGTCTTCTTCCGCACCGGCATGGGCATCACCCAGGTGCCCGAGGTGCGCGAGGCCGTCCAGCTCGCGGCGGATGCCCGGCGGTATGAGCGGGCCGACGACCGGCTGTCGTGGCGGCAGCGGCTCGGCAGGGCCCCGGGCTACCTGATCTCCACCCGGACCGACCGCGCGCTGATCCTGCAGAGCTTCCTCAACGCGATGTGGAACGGCCTCGTGGAGGTGGACCCGCCCGGACAGGACCGCAGCCCGCAGCGGATCCGGGTGCATACCGGCCACGCCGACGCCCCGCCGCTGGTCCTGGAGCTCACCCCGTTCCGGGAGCTCTCCTCGTGGGGCAGCCTGCTGCAGGCCTACGAGGAGTGGGTGATCAGCAACGGCAGCGGCAACAATCGCGACCTCGCCGCGGAGCTGATCGCGATCAAGCCGCGCAACGTGGACCGCGATCCCGAGCCGCCGTCGCCGCTCTACACCACGCTCCACCAGCTCCCGGAGAAGGAAACGCAGCTGCTCGACGAGATCCGCAACCGGCCCGGCATCGGCGCGGGCGAACAGCTCGACCTGATCGAGGAGTTCTGGACCCGGACCCTGCCCGCCGCGCTGGAACTGCCCTTCCGGGGCGTGCAGGCACCGTTCGCGAACCTGCGCGACATGACCGACTACTTCGACTTCCAGTCCCCGGCGGTCGACCGGTGACCGCCCGCCGCGACGACCCCGTCCTCGTCATCGACCTGCGCACCGGCGAGTGCGATGCGGAGCAGGCCGCAGGCGCGGTCCTGGTGCTCGACGATGCGGAGCAGGCCGCCGACCACGACGAGGTTTACCAAGCGCTGCTCGGGAATCCCGCGGTCTCCGGGGTGCTCTGCGTCGCCGTCGACGGCGGCAACGCCGACGGCGCGGTGCGGATCCGGCCCGCGCCGTCGCTGGCGCCCGTCGAGCGGGCGGCGACCGTCTGGATCGGCCACTCCGACGGGATCCGGTGGCGACCGGCCGAGCCGCTGGTGCGAGCGGTCGAGCGAGCCGCGATCTCCGGCCTGGGGCAGCTGGTCGACGCCCTCACCGATCCGGCGGTCTTCGCCGCCGTGGTGAAGGCCGTCAGCACCCTGCCCTACAGCACGGCCAGCGCGGGCATGGTCCTCGAGCGGACCAGCCTGCACGAGGTGGAGCTGCGCCGGGCGCAGGAGGAAGCCATCGCGTGGTTCACCGACCCGGACGCGGGCCGGGTCGGGGCGCAGGAACTGCCCCGGGACGAATTCCGGACCGCTGTCCGGGAAACCATCGAGGTCGACCCCGCCGAGGACGTCCTGCTCCCCGGCGCGGAGCTAGCCGAGGCCCACACCCGCGCCGTCACGGCGCTCAACGCGGCCGACCACGCGCTCACCCGCGTCGACCACTTCCTTGCCCCGCTCCCGAAGCGGCGCCCGAGACCGGCCGTGGGGCCGGTCCTCGCCGAGGCACGGGCGGCGGTGCGGGACTTCCACGACAAGGCCACCCAGCAGTTGCACCGCATCGACGAGAACCTGCGGGGACAGCGCGTCGGCAGGGACGTCGTCGCCCGGCTCGGGGTGCGCGGCCCGGTTCCGGCGCGGCCGCGGGACATCCGCGACCGCTCGCGTCGGCTCGTCGAGGAGTGGCTCGGGCGGTACCGGTCGGTGGCGTGCCTGCTCCCGGACCTCGACGCGGAGCGGGTCGGCCAGGAGCCGCAAGGTTGCGCGGCGGCCATCGCCGAGCTGGACGGGCTGGCACCGCCCGCCGGACCGGCACCGCTGCTCGCGACGTGGCCGCAGCATTCGCTGGTGGTGCCGCTAGCCGCGGTTGCCGGTGGTCTCGCGGCGCTGGGCACCCACGCGCTGGGCATCGCCGCCGCGTTTTTCTTGCCCCTGCTGGTCTTGGCCTGGTTCGCCGCCGGTCTGGTGCTGCAGGCGCGGCAACCGACCGCGACCGGCGAGCAGGGCTTCGCCGTGGCATCGGTGCTCGCCGCGTTGTTCTGGGCGTTGCCGGTGTTCGGCGGCTGGCTGATGGTCTTTCTCGTTGCCGGCGCGGGAATGCCGGACGTGCTGGGCGTGGTCGCGACGCTGCTCGCGGTGCTGCTGTCCGCCTGGACGATTGGGGTTGGCTGGCGGCGTTCGGTGCGGCAGTGGCGGCGCAAGCTCGACTTCGACGGGCTCCGGGACCGGTTGGCCGGGGCCGCGCAGCTGGTGGACGAGGTGATCCGGGCCGAGTGGCGGCCCTCGGCCCGGCGGGCGATGTTCGCGGAAGGGCTGCGCCAGGTATCGATCGGCTTGACCGCCGTCCGGGACGTGCTCGCCGAGCGCGCGGCCGACCTGCTCGATTCTCCCGAGCAGCACGACGGAAACCACCCGTACGACCCACCGGACCGGGACGTCCACCAGGAGGTGTGCGAGGTCGTCGTCACCGACCTGGTCGACCTGACGATCGCCGCCCTCCGCCCGTGCTGGGCCGGGATCGACGCCGATCGGCCCGCGGCACGCGAAGAACACGCGCGGGAGGTGGAGCGGCTGCTCACCGCCTACCGCGAACACCTCGGGCAGTACGGGTTGCTCGTGCCACCGCCCTTCGCCCGCGAACGCGCCCATCGCGCCGAACTCGCCGCCCGGCTCTGGGATGGCTCGCAGGTCGGCGACGCGCTCCGGTGCGGCAGCGAAGCCGAGATGACGCAGCTGTGCCACGCCCGGCAGCTCGGTGCGGTCAGCGCCATGGCCGACCGCGCACAACTCGTGCGGTTCGCACCCGCGTCGGTACGCGGCGGTCGGTGCGGGGATCCGTCAGGCGTCACCTGGACCGGCGAAGCAGAGATCGCGGGAACCCTGCGGCTCGTCCCGCTCAGGCAGGGGGTGTTCCAGTGACGACCGAGGTGCGGTGCCGCGCGATCGACGGCACGCCGCTCACGATCCGGCTGACGGTGGTCGGCGACGCCGGTGTCTCCGGTGGCGGCCTGCCGACCCGCCTGGTGTCGGTGGACGGCGGCCGGCAGCTGCTGCAGAAATGGGTCCCCCGCGCCGATTCCGGTGGTCCGGGGCAGCTTCGCCCGCTGGATCGGGAGATCCGGGCGCTGCACCGCTTCGCGTGGGCGTTCCCGCGCGACAGCTACCCGCCCGAGCTGCCGAGGCTGTGGTACTACGACGTGGACGGCGACGAGCCGTTCGTCCTCGTCGAGCCGTACCGGGGCGAACCCGTCGAGGGGCTGCTGCCGGAACTCGGGGCGCAGCACCGCTACCGGCTCCAGGTGGGCGTGCTGCGCGCCCTGCACCTCGCCGCCGTCGCCGGCGTGGCCCACGGCCGGGTGGAGCTCGGGGCACTGCGGTGGGATTCCGGGAGCAGGACCGTGCAGCTCGTCGACTTCGAGCAGGCCGCCGGGATCGGCGAGCCGCGGGAGACGCCCGACGGCCTGCGAGCCGACGTCCGAGCCGACGTCCGGGACGACGTCTGGGACGCCGGGCTGGCGCTCTGGCGCACGGTGCACCCGCACACCGGGCGCAGCGCGCCGGACCTCACGGTGGACGGCGGCGCGCTGAGCACGTTGCTCGACGGGGTTTTCGCCAACCCGCCGGAGGTCCGCCCGACTCCGGCGGACCTGCTGACCAGGCTCCGCGAGCCCACGGAAGTGCCGGTCTTCGTTCCCGGCAGCGCCCTGGCCCCGGGCGTCGAGGCCTACCTGAACCTGTTGCGGCGCAAGCGGGGAAACGCGGCGGCGCAGGCGGCGCAGAGCGCCCCGGCGCGGTCCTGGCTGCCCTGGCGGCGCGCCTCGAAGTCCGAAGCGGACGAACAGCCGGCGCCGGTCCGCTGCCCGGTGTGCCTGGACTCCTACCCGCGGCCGCTGCCAGACGACGCGCTGTGGCGCCACGAGGACGGGAAGTTCGTCGAGGACGACTCGTCCTCGCAGGACCCGCAGAAGCGGCAGTTCCGCAGCCTCACCGGCTACCGCCGGTGCCCCAACCCGTCGGACGACGTCCCCGGGCACTTCCTGCCCGCGACGTACCACGACCACGGCCCGCCGCTGGTCGTGGCGATGATCGGCCGCCCGTCGGCGGGGAAGACCCACCTGCTCGCCGCGATGGTCCGCGAGGTGGTCGATCGCGGCGGCCTGACGCCCTACGGGCTGACGGCGACCGCGCTGGACCTGCACCGCCACGACCGCTACCGGAAGCAGACCCTCGAACCGGCCGAACGCGGTGCGCGACTGCCGGGCACCGCCGAGGGCCTGACCGACCCGGCGGAGATCCTGCTGCTCAGCGGGCCGGGCGGAAGCAGGCCACTGGTGTTCTTCGACGTGGCGGGCGAGGACCTGCAGGCGGTCGGCGACGCCCGGCTTGCGCGCTTCCTGATCGGCACCGGTGCCGTGATCTTCGTGCACGGGCTGGAAGCCGCGCCCGAGCGCGTCGGCAACCAGGCGTTCGAGATGTCCCTGGCCCGGCTCCGGGCGGTGCCGGATTTCGAGCGGCTGCCCGCGGCGATCGTCGCGACCAAGTCCGATCGGCTGCGATACCTCCCGCCGATCGACCGCTGGCTGCGGCACCGCAACGGTCCCCTCGCGATGATCGATCCCGCGCTCCTGCACATGGAGAGCAGTTCGGTCTACGCGTTCCTGCAGAACCGGGGGGAACACGCCGCGCTGACCCCGTTCAGCGTCTTCGACCGGTGCACCCTGCACTTCGTGTCGGCCAGCGGCAGCGAAGCCGCGCCGGGGGAGGAACGGTTCCCGCGTGGGTTCGAGCCGGTCCGGGCGCTGGAGCCGCTGATCGCCATCCTTGCGATGGCCGGGATGATCGACGCTGGCCGGGTCGGTACCTGAGCCGAGACGGGCCCGGTCTACTCCGGTCGCTTCGGCGATCCCAGGACTTCGGCCACGAGGAGATGCCTGGATGTTCTGACCCGCCGCCGTTTACTCCGATCGGGCTACTGTGGACGAGAACTACCCGGTCGAGTGACAAGGCCCGGCTGTGCAGGGCCAACGCCGGTTACCGCCGCCAAGCGGGCATCGGCGGTGCCGGGCGGCCGGACCGGGATCCTGGGCGGCGCGCTGAGCGGCGCTCGATCAATTCGAGCAGCTCAGCGCGCTGCACGGGGAAGTGCCGGCGGCCACATCCGACCGAGGAAGGCCCCACCCGGGCCAAGGGGCGTTCGCCGGTCGGTGCCACGCGGGCCGCACGCCTGAGCGCGCACCGCTGGCCGCACGGGCATACCTTGGCCCGGAGTGATCGTGGACCTCCCCCAAACAAAGCCGCGGTACCGCGATCACCCGCCCGTGGCCTGCTTCTTCGGCCTCCCCCCAAAATCCCTCCGAAGAAGCAGGCCACCTCTTTCCTCCCCGGCAACACGGCGATGGTTGCTCGGACAACATGGGCCCGCAACCGCACACCGCCCGGGCATCACCCCACTGCTGCTTCGGCTCAGGACTCCAGGGCTGGGAAGTTCCGCCGGGACTCCGGGACGGCCAGGCCGCCGGCGCCACCGATGCGTCCAAATAGGACAGCTGCTAAACCGTCTCGATCTGCTGGCGGGGTGAGAACTCGTGGCCGCCGAGCTCCTGCGGGATGCCGATCTTGAACAGCTGACTGCGGTGATCCATTTCCGGGCGCAACCTATTCGGGTGCTCCGCTGCGGGTACCGGCTTCGCGGACCTTCGCGGTCGAATTGTGACTGTATTTCACGTAGTCAATGATGGTAAATTTCCAACATAACCCCGAACGGGGGAGGCGACTGTTGGCGTTGCGAGATATGGTTCAGACAGGTGCGCACGAAATAGCCGATCGGCCGTCCTCGATCCGATTCGAGGGCACGCAAAAAAATGGGGGCGAGAGGTCGGGGACCCGCTGCAACGCGAGTCTCCGGTCCCTCGATGGCCACGGAGTGGTCTCAAATGGATCTGTTCACGAGGTGCAGCGACCTCCCGTACGAGCAGTTGTGCGAGGAGATCAGGATTGCTGGGCGGGCGCGCAAGGAAGCTCTGGGGAGGGGTGCGGCCGCCGACGTGGAAGCGGCGGAGTCGGTGCTGAACTGGTTCCTGGAGGAACTGGCGGACCGGCTGAGGCAGGGGGTGCACCGCGACGAGCAGCCGCGGGGTTACTGACAGTTCCGGATCCTGTGTCAATGTGTGACAGAGCGTGGTGTAGTGTGTTGCTTGCTGACCGAGCGAAAGCCAAGCCCGGTCAGCGGTTTTCCTGCGGCGGCAGGTGAAACACGTCAGGTACCGCGAGTTGCGTGGGAACCGGCCGCAAGGCCAAACGCACGTGGAGACCGTGTCAGACCAGCGTTCGTGCTGGCAGTGGTCGAGGAAGCGTGAAGGCCACCAGTCTTCCTGATGGTCAACGCAGGTGGCGCAAGTCATCTGCTCACGGAACGTTTTGACACGTTTCGTGAACGGTGAGCCGGTTCCGCGGTAAAACGGACACGCGTCGTGGCGTCGCCACGCGCGTGCCCGGCTCCCGCTTCCCGGGCGTTTCAGCCGGTGTTGCGGGAGTTCAGCCGGGAGCCGGGCGCGGCTAGTTGGCTGCGGGCGGTCACCAGGGCGGTTCGCGCGTCGTCGCGGGCGCCCTCGGCCAGGCGGTCTGCGGCGGTGCGAACCGCGGACGCGGCGTCGTCGGAGATCTCGATATGCGGGTGCTGGTCCAGGAAGCCGACCGCGCGGGTCAACGCCTGGTGCGCTCGGTCCCCGGGATTGTACTGCGCGGTGAGCAAATCGATTAGTGCTGTGTCCACCGCGTCGCGCAGGGCTGCCTCGGTCGAGGTGTGCGGTACTGCAGTCACGGGGCGGAAGTCTATGCCCTGCAACGGATCTTCAGCGTCCTCGGGCCGCACCCACATGGGTGGTCCTTGGTCGACTGAGTGCGTCGGAGATCCGCGCCCCGACGGCCGATCCCGCTTGGCCCGACGGCCGATCACCCGGGCCGCGCGGTCCCGGTAGCTTCGGCGCGCTCGGTCAAGCGCTGCATGGCGGTGGCGCGGGCCGAGTGCACGTGGTGCAGGGTGGCCTGCCGTGCCGCCTCGGCGTCGCCGGCGAGCAGCGCGTCGAGGATCCGCTGGTGGTCATCGCGAGCCATCTCCACCCGGCCGGGCACCATCAACGTGGTCTGCATGCCCTGGTGCAGGATCTGCTGCAGGACATCGAGGGTCTGCTGCAGGAATTTGTTGCCCGCCGCCGCCACTATGGCCAGGTGGAAGTCGGCGTCGAGCTGCTGCAGGCCGTCGAAGTCGCGCGGCACCTGCTCGGCAGCCTCCACCATGCTCTCCAGTACGTCCGAAACCCGCTGCAGCGCAGCGGTGTCCTGGCGCTCGGCGGCCCAACCAGCCGCAGGCACCTCCAGCACCTCGCGCATCGCGAACAACTCGCTGATCGAATGGCGCTGGGTGGCCAGCGCCTCGCGGAGCTCACGGGCGGTCTCGGGCTCGGCGATGAACACGCCGCGGCCGTGCACCACCAGGAGCACGCCCCTACCCTTCAGCGCACCGATCGCCTCGCGCACCGTCGGCCGGCTCACCCCGAGCAGCTCGGCGAACTCGCGTTCCGGTGGAAGCCGGTCGCCCGGGCTGTACCGCCCCGATTCGATCGCCTGCATGATCTGCAGCTTGACCTGATTGGCGACCGATCCCGGCGACAACCGCTCCCACATCCGCATCCACTCCAGAAGTCATCCTTGACCTTGACCGCAAGTCTACGGTCCGTCCTTTCGCGGCCCGGCGGAGTCGCTTCGACCCGGGGCCGGGCGTTTCCGGCCGGCCCCGGGTAAAACGTTTTACCGGCGAACAGCAGGTGTTGTTCTGGCTCTACACCAACGATGATGCACAGGTAGGCGTAGCGACGTTCCTGGAGAAGCGATGTTCCTGGAGAAGCGATCGGCGGTGTTCCGTGACGACTGAACTCGAATTGCGAAACGACCACCTGGCGGTGCAGTTGACGCCCGACCGGGGCGCGGACATCACCGCGCTGACCGATGCCCGGACCGGCGCGCAGCTGCTCTACCGCACGCCGTGGGCGGATTCGGCCCAGCCCGGGCCGTGGGCGCCGGAGTCCCGCCAGTCCTGGCAGGCGTTGTACCAGGGTGGTTGGCAGCTGCTGTGCCCGAACGCCGGCGATGCGTCGAACGTCGCGGGCGGCACCTGGGGTTTTCACGGCGAAGCCTGCCTGCTGCGCTGGAAGGTCGATGAGTCCACTTCGGACTCTGCGACCCTTTCGGTGCGGTTGAGCCAGGCTCCGCTGCGGATTCGGCGGCAGGTAGTGCTGGACGGATCGGTGCTGAAGGTGGCGGACACGTTCCACAACGAGAGTCCCGACCCGGTTTCGGTGGCGATCGTGCACCACCCGGCCTTCGGCGCACCCTTGGTGACGCCGGGGGCGCGGATCGCATCGGGTGCGCAGAAGCTCACGGTGGACCCGACGTCCGGTCCCGTAGTGGAAGCCGGTGCGACGCTCGCGTGGCCGGTCTCGGAGCTGTCGACGCTGCCGCCCGGCGGTCCCGGTCAGGCCACGCTCGCGTACTTCGGTGATTTCACCGAACACTGGGTGTCGATCACGAGCGCCGACGGCGACCTAGGCGTGGCCATGGCGTGGAACGGCGACGTGCTCCCGAACGCCTGGCTGTGGTTCGAAGGCAACGCGACACCCGGATTGCCCTGGTACCGAACGGAATACGTCTTCGCGGCCGAGCCAGCGTCGACGATCCCCGCGGGCGGCGTCGAGCAGGCGAGGGCAAACGGCGGGAACCTCGTCGAAATCGCCCCGCGCGGTTCGGTGTCCACCGCGGTGTGCCTTGCGGTGCACCACGATTCCCGGCCGGTCACCGGCATGGACCTGACCGGCCGGATCACGTTCGAACGAGACGACCGATGACGTTCGACGGGAGAACGAGCGGTACCGGAAGGCTGGCATCCCCCGGCCTTCAGTAGTCCAGGGGTGGGGAGGATGTCAGCAAAGCTTGCGGCCGACGCCGGCGAGGCCGGTGAACCGCTCGGGGTGCTCGGCGATGTCGGCCGCGGCGACCGGACGCCACAGCGGCAGGGTCACGACACCCGGATCGATCAGTTCGAACCCGTCGAAGAACTCGGTGACCGCGGCGCGCGTGCGCATGGTCAACGGCGTGGCGGTGCGCTGCCGGTAGAGGTCGGCGTGCGACGGTGCCACGTCGGGTCGCCCATCGGCGCTGGCGTGCGAAAGGATGAGGAAGCTGCCCGGCGCGAGCGCTTCGCGGTACCTGGCGACGATCTCGTTGGGCCGGGACTCGTCACCGACGAAATGCAGGACCGCGACCATCATCAGCGCCACCGGCCGGCTCAGGTCCAGCAGCTCCGCGAGATCGGGGGAGTCGAGGACCTGGTCCGGCTCCCGGAGGTCCGCGCGGACGATCGTGGCGTTCGGGTTGTCCCGCAACAGGTTCTTGCTGTAGGCGACCGCGACCGGATCGGTGTCCACGTAGACCACGCGGGAGTCCGGCGCCGCGCCCTGGGCGACCTCGTGCACGTTGCCGACGGTCGGGATGCCTGAGCCGAGGTCGAGGAACTGGCGGATGCCCTGCTCGGCGCAGTACTGCACGGCCCGCCGCAGGAAGGCGCGGTTGGCCTGCATGATCAGCGGCAGCTCGGGCCACATGTGGATGGCCTCTTCGGCCATCTGGCGGTCGATCGCGAAGTTGTGGTTGCCGCCGAGGTAGTAATCGTAAACCCGGGCCGCGTTCGGCTTGTCGAGGTCGATGCTCTCCGGCTCGGGCGGCAGCTCCGACATCCATTCCTCCTCACGGCTGGGCGGCGCATCCCGCCGCCCAGCCGTGATGTTAACCCCGCCCGTTATGCCCTGTCTCCGGCCATCGGTCACAAGGCGGGCTCGGCGCCGCGGCCGAGCTTGACCACCACGCCGAGGGCCAGCAGGGCGACCGCAGCGCCGCCGGTCATGGTGATCGCCATCGCGGGGCCGTCGTTGCCGAGGAGCCCGACCAGCGGCGCGATCAGCGCGCCGAGGCCGAACTGCCCGGCGCCGAGCAGCGCGGCAGCGGTCCCCGCGGCCTCGCCGTGCCGGGACAGCGCGAGCGCCGGGGCGTTCGGGAGCACGAAGCCCATCGCGCCCAGCACCAGCCACAACGGCACGATGAACCCGAACAGTCCGCCCGTCCCGGTGGTGGTCAGCGCCGTCAGCACCAATCCGGCGGCGGTCGCCGCGATCAGCGCGCCGGTGACGATCTGCCTGGGCGTGTACCGGTTGAGCAGCACGACGTTGAACTGCGACGCCCCGATGAGCGCCACCGCGCCGACGCCGAAGACCAGTCCGAACGCCTGCTGGTTGAGGCCGAACTGCTCCTGCAGCACGAACGACGAGCCGGAGATGTAGGAGAACAGCGCCGACATCGCCAGCGCCGCCACGATCGCCAGCAGCACGAAGTCGCGGTCGGTCAGCAGGGACCGGTAGGTGCGCAGCACCGGGCGGAACTCCGCGGCCTGGCGGCGCTCCGGCGGCAGCGTCTCCTTCAGCGCGAAGATGGCGACGACCAGCAGGATCGCGCCCAGAATTGCCAGTGCGCCGAACACGCCGCGCCACGAACCGGCCAGCAGGATGGCGCCGCCCAGCGTCGGCGCGAGGATCGGCGCCACGCCCATCACCAGCATCAGCCGGGACAGGGCGGTGGCCGCCGCACGGCCGCTGAACAGGTCGCGCACCACGGCCATCGCGACGACCATGGTCGCGGCCGTGCCGACGCCCTGCAGCGTGCGCAGCGCGCCCAGCACCGCGACGTTCGGCGCGATGAGGCACGCCACCGACGCGACGATGTGCAGGGCGGTCCCCGTGATCAGCGGAGTCCGCCGGCCGACGATGTCGGAGAACGGGCCGATCAGCAGCTGGCCCAGGCCGAGCCCGAGCAGCGTGCCGGTGAGGGTCAGCTGCACGGCGGATGCGGAAGCCTGCAGGTCGTTGCCGATCGCAGGCAGCGCCGGCAGGTACATGTCGATGGTCAGGGGGCCGAGGGCGATGAGCGCCCCCAGCACGAGGATCACCCGGAACCGCTCGAATCCGGTTGGCTCATCGGCCACCGGTTGTGCACGGTGTGCCTCCGATGGGCTGTGCACCGCAACGTTGTCCATCGTTACCTTTCGAATTCACCGCTGGAGGATTTGGGGAATCTGACTCGGGTTTCAGCAATCGGGTCGATCTCTTTGTTCCCGGCGCCGCGACGAATTCGCTGTGATGCGGGCTACACTGGTCGCGATCGGCAAGGAATCCGTTGAGCAGCGCCGGATTTCGACCGATTTATGTTAACGTTGCGAATCATCCATTGTGGACTGAAATCGTGCCCGGGAAATGTCAAATGAATTTCCCGGGTCGAAACGGTGTCGTAACACCGGGTCGATCGCCCACCGCTTCCCGCCCCTCGGCGGAACGCTCCACCCGGGCCGCTCCACCCGGGCCGCTCCACCCGGGCCGCTCCACCCGGGCCGCTCCACCCGGGTCGCTCCGGCGGCGATTTCGCGCGAAATCGGTGTTCCTCACGCGAGCGGCTCGTCGATTTCGCGCGAAATCGCCCACGTACCGGGCGGCGCTTCAGGACGTCCGGCCGCTGGCGATGAGATCCCGCCGCTCGCGCTCGCCCAGGCCGCCCCAGACGCCGTATGGTTCGCGGGCCTTCAGCGCATGGGCCCGGCACTGCCGCATGACCGGGCACTTCCGGCAGATGCTCTTCGCCCGGCGCTCGCGGTTGTCGCGGGCGCTGCCGCGCTCGTTCTCCGGGTGGAAGAACCGGCCCACGTTGACGTCGCGGCAGGCCGCTTGGAGCTGCCAGTGCCAGGCTTCGCTGACGGGTTTGGGCAACCGAGCTGTTGCGGCCACTGCTACCACCTCCGGTGATCTTGCGTTGGCTGGCACCAGTCGCCCTACCCGCCGCGGTGCCCCGGTACACCTCCTGCGGCGAAGTGAACCCGGGGTTGATCGAGCAAGATTCACTTGTCCGGACGCGTGCTCGGCCAACGGGTCGGATGTCCACAGCGGACAGTGCTGGCCGATCCGGCCGGCCCACTACCGGCCGGGGGTAACCTTTAGCCCGGACCGGTGGCGATGGGAGCGGAGATGCACGGATACACCCAGGACAAGGACAACTACCTGAAGCGCTTGGCGCGCATCGAGGGGCAGGTCCGCGGGTTGGCCCGGATGATCGAGGAGGACAAGTACTGCATCGAAATCCTGACCCAGATCTCCGCGGCCACCAGGGGCCTGCAGGCGGTGTCCCTGCGGCTGCTCGACGAGCACCTCAAGCACTGCGTCGCCGAGGCGCTGTCCGAGGGCGGGAAGAACGCCGACGAGAAGGTGCGCGAGGCCAGCGAGGCGATCGCGCGGCTGGTCAAGTCCTGACCTGCGCCGGCGCCGGCGCCGCGCCGAAGTCGAGTGGTCGAGGGGCACCCGCGGCCTGGGTCGCGGGTGCCCCTCGCTCAAGAGCTGGTCAGCCCTGGGAGAGCAGGCCCCGCATGGTTTCGATCTCGGCTTGCTGGGTGTCGATGATCTGCTGCGCCAGATGCTTCGCCGCCGGGAACTGGCCGCTGGCGAGCTCGGTCTGCGCCATGGCGACCGCGCCCTCGTGGTGCTTGATCATCAACGTCAGGAACTGCCGGTCGAACTCCGCGCCGCGAGCCCGTTCGAGCTGCTGCATCTCGGTGTCCGACATCATGCCGCCCATGTCGCTGTTACCGATATCGCCGTTACCGATGTCGCCGTGACTCATGGCGCCGTGGTCCATGCCGGGCATGGACGCCGGGGCGCCCCAGTCGCGCAGCCAGCCGGTGAGCGTCTGGATCTCCGGGCCCTGCGCGGCCTCGATCTGCCGGGCCAGGTTCTTGACCTCCTCGGACTGGGCCCGCTCCGGCGCCAGCCGGGACATCTCGATCGCCTGCTCGTGGTGCGGGACCATGCCCTGCGCGAACGTGACGTCGGCCGCGTTGTTCGCCGCCTGCGGGTTGGTGCCGGGCTGGCTCGCGCTGGTCGGCGCCCCGTGGCCGGGCATGTTGCTCATGTCGTCACCGCCGCCGCAACCGGCCATGACGGCCGCTGCTGCGACCGCGCCGATGGCAGCGGTGAGCACGCGCGTGCGCTTCATGTGTTGTCCTCGTCTTTCGTGAGCTGAATCGGGCATGCGGAAGCAGGCCACGGGTTCCGAGGCCGCTCGGCTGCCGATCAGCGCCGAAGCACGCACAACATCGCCAACCGCCGGGGCACCGGGGTGGGCGGTCGGAAGCGGGTGAACGCCGTTATCGCGAGCGGCTTCGGGGTCCCGGCCGAGGCGCTGGCGATGCGGTGCAGGACGGGGAGCAGGAGCGCGATGAACCCGGCGGCGATCGCTAGGCAAAGGTGCAGCAGGCCGTGGTCCGGCGCTGCGGGCGGTTCGCCGCGCTCGGCCGGCATCCCGGCGTGCATGGCGGCCGCTGCGGGCGGTTCGCTGTGCTCGGTCGGCATCCCGGCGTGCATGGCGGCCGCTGCGGGCGGTTCGCTGTGCTCGGTCGGCATCCCGGCGTGCATGGCGGCCGCTGCGGGCGGTTCGCTGTGCTCGGTCGGCATCCCGGCGTGCATGGCGGCCGCTGCGGGCGGTTCGCTGTGCTCGGCCGGCATCCCGGCGTGCATGGCGGCCGCTGCGGGCGGTTCGCTGTGCTCGGTCGGCATCCCGGCGTGCATGGCGGCCGCTGCGGGCGGGTGGGACTCGTGGTGCTGCGCGGGCACGTGGTGCATCAGCACCACGCCGAGCGCGAGCACCACCAGGAGTCCCCACCGCACGAGCCTCGAACGCGCCTGCACGACAGCAACCATACCGGGGCTGGGTTCAGGACTTGACGAGCCGGGCGATCGCGTCGCTGGCCTCGCGGATCTTCTCGGCGGCCTGCCCGCCGCCCTCGGCCACCGCCTCGGACACGCAATGCTTGAGGTGCTCGTCAAGCAGCCCGAGGGCCACCGCCTGCAGGGCCTTGGTGGTCGCCGAGACCTGGGTCAGCACGTCGATGCAGTACTCGTCGTTGTCGATCATCCGCGCCAGGCCGCGCACCTGGCCCTCGATGCGGCGCAGTCGCTTGGCGTAGTCGTCCTTGTTCTGGGTGTAGCCGTGCATCGCGACCTCCTCGGGTGCTCCGGCGACACCACCGTTATACCCCCAGGGGGTAATGCGGGCAAGGTGGCCTCAGAGGAAGCCGTCTGGCCTGACCGGCTCCTTCGCGGACTCCGGGTCGTTGCGCTCGGTGCGCCGTAGCCACAGCACGCCGCCGAGCTGCACCAGCGCGGCGGCGCCGGTCAGCACCACCGCGATGACCGCGAACGACGGCCAGTCGTAGATGAAGCCCAGCACCACGGCAGCGACGAAGAAAAGTGCCGTGCGCACCAGCAGCACGGTGAGCCGACTCTTGTTGATCATTCCGGGCACCTTTCTGCAGACGTTCGCCACCGTTGGGCCCGTGAGTACTTTTGGGCGCTATAGCACCCGAAAGTACTCACGGGCCCTAGACGCGAGTGTAGGCGGCGCGAACCGCCAGCCGCGCCCCGCGCCAGATCAAGAAGTGCCTGCTGAGCCCGATGAACGACAACTCACGCCGGGCGTCGGCGATTCGACTCAGCACTCCGGCGACCAGCGCGACTCGATCCGGGATGTCGTCGACGATCACGTGCTCGTGCCGGGCGTGATCGCCATCACCGCTGGCACCGAGCCCGTCGAGCACCGGAAGGCCAAGCGCGGAAACAAAGTTCGCATCACTGCCGACACCGACGCTGATCGGTTCGAGCGGCGTGTGCAGAGATGTGGCGCTGACCCGGATGTCGATGAGGCAGCTGGCCTTCCCCGCGATGACGTTGCGGGCGGTGCCACCGCTGACGGTGCCGACGTTGATCGTGGTTCCACGCTCGTGGTCGGCTTCTCCGGTGAGCTGGCTGATGATCTCGGCCAGCGGGTGGATCGCGCTGGCACAATCGGTGGCGTTGTTCCCGGAGTGGGCCTTCACGCCGTGCGTGGTAATGGTGAAGATCCCGACGCCCTTGCGCTCCGTCTTGACGTCCCAGCCGGCACCCGGTTCCAGCACCAGAGTGGCCAGGCAGTCCTGTGCCGCGCGTTCGATGTGGGGCCGGGACATCGGGCTGCCGAGCTCTTCGTCGTCGTTGAACATGAACCGCACGGCCGGGCACGTCAGGTCGAACGCGCGCAGCGCCAGCAGCGCCCAGTCACCCGGGGTTGGCGCAATTTCGCGAGAAATGTGCCTTCACCCGGGTGACGGTCGATTTCTCGCGAAATTGCGCCGCGTCGGGACCCAGCCGGGCACCGGGTCCCCTACCGGCCCCGACCGGGCGCGCAGCGGGGTGTCCATGCGAGGCAGCTTGGCTCAATGAGCCGACTAAATTGTTGCCGGGCGGTCGTCCCGCCCGGCAACAACTCGCCTATCAGCGTGTCATGCCTTCAGCGCGTCCGCAGGGGGAACACCTGGCTCCCCAGCGGGCACGCAGTAGATGGGATTGGCCGGAACGCTTGGCACCTCGCTGGGGTCGCCGCTGGGGTCGTCGCTGGAGATGGGCAGCGTCGGTGCCGGCACGCCGTCCGGCGTGCATTCGATGGGCGGAGTCGGATGCGTGGGGCTCTCAGTAGTGCCTCCGGCGAGAGCGGCTGCGGACGTGGTGGCGAGACCGACAACGGCCAGGCCGGCCAACGTGAGTGACTGCGCGATTCGCATTGTCTTCATGTGAAAATCTCCGAATGGTTTCCGGTTTTCATTCCGAATGTTCATCGGAACTAGCGCTAGAGTGCCTGATCTGGTGTTGGTTGAGCGTCAGGCAGCGCCTTATCATTTCTTTAGGGTGGAAGGCGCAGACTGTGTTGCCCGTACGCACTTTTCGCTCGTCGAGGGCGGCGCGCACTGTGGTATAGGAGTGCTATGCGCGTACTGGTGGTCGAGGACGAGAGAATGATGGCGGACGCGGTGGGTGAGGGTTTGCGGGATAGCGGACTTGCCGTGGACGTCGTTTATGACGGTGCCGCCGCGCTCGAGCGATGCGTCAGCACCAGCTACGACGTCGTCGTACTCGACCGCGGACTCCCATTGGTGCACGGCGACGAAGTATGCCGCTCGCTCATCGCGGAGCGTCGTGAGACACGGATCCTGCTGCTCACCGCTGCGTCCGGGGTCGCCGACCGAGTCGCTGGACTCGAACTCGGTGCGGATGATTATCTGCCCAAACCGTTCGCCTTCACCGAACTCGTCGCTAGAGTGCGCTCACTGGGACGACGGAGCAGGCCGGCTGTACCGCCGATATTGCAACGCGCAGGCATCGCCTTGGACCCGGCGCGGCACCGGGTCACGCGTCACGAACGCCCGCTTTCCTTGACCAAAAAGGAATTTACTGTCCTCGAAGAATTGCTTCGTGCGGATGGTGCGGTCGTTTCGGCTGAGGAACTGTTGGAAACGGCATGGGACGAGAACATCGATCCCTTTACCAACGTCGTGCGCGTAACCATGGCAACGCTGCGGCGCAAGCTGGGCGATCCCTCACCTGTCGAGACCGTCTCCGGTGTTGGGTACCGGATCCCGTGAAACGCTGGCCGCTGCGGGTCAGGCTGACACTCGCGTACGTGATGCTGACAGCGGTCACGGGCGGGATAATGCTCGGCCTGATCCTGCTGATGGCGCAGCCGGTAACCCCAATGGGTGCCACGAGCGCCCCCGTGGTTCCTGGCTCGTCGCCATTGGACGTCGCGCCCGAGCTTGGGGTGACGCCGATGACTGATCCAGAAGATCCGGAACTCGTCGATGTTGCCGGCACCTTGACCTATTCGTCCGTGCTCGAAAACGGTGTCGTCGCCCTGGCGATCGTCATGGCGGTGGCCTCTGTCCTCGGGTGGTTGACGGCCCGGCGGGCGCTGCGCCCGGTCCGGTCCATCACGAGTGCTGCTCGACGGGCGGCCGACCAGGAGTTGAGCACGCGCATTTGCCTATCCGGGCCCAACGACGAGATCAAGGAACTCGCCGATGCCTTCGACCACATGCTGGCGCGGCTGGAGCGTTCGTTCGCCAGCCAGCGCAGATTCCTCGCGAACGCCGCTCACGAGCTGAAGACCCCGGTAGCGGCGCAGCGAGCGGTCACCGAGGTGGCGATGACGCGGCCTGACGCCGAAACCGGGACCATAGAGCTGGGCCGCAAACTCCTGGCCAGCCTGGACCATCAACAGCGCGTACTCACTGGCCTGTTCGCGTTGGCCCAAAACGCTGAAACCGTCGAGAGGAGAGACACCGTCAACCTAGCTGACCTCACTCACGACATCCTGCACGAGCGAATCGCCCGTAACGACGAACAGATTGAGCCCAGATCGGAACTTGACGTGACCAAGGTCCGTGGTGACGCCGCCCTGCTCGAACAACTGATCCGCAACCTCATCGAAAACGCTTTCGTCCACAATGAACCCTGCGGCTGGGTGTTCGTACGCACCGTCGGCACGCCGACCGAGTCCGTCCTAGAGATCGCGAACGGCGGTACCCACATCGACGCCACCAAGATCGACCAATTGTTCGAACCATTCAGGCGGTTGTGCTTCAACAGGGCGAGCCCGCCCCCGGGCAGCGGCCTCGGACTCTCGGTGGTGCGAGCGATCACCGAAGCACATGGCGGTTCCGTCACTGCTCGGCCACGTGACGAGGGCGGGCTCGTCGTCCGGGTTTGCTTGCCGGCTGCCTGACACATGCCCCGCGAGCAGGCTTAACCGGTGCGGCGCTGGCGGGGGCTGTCGCCGGCGTCAGAGCTGCTCAGGTTGAGCTCGATCTTCGCGCCCCAGGCGCTGCCGTCGATGTCCTGCGCCGAGCCGAACGCGCTGACAGCACCCGGGTTGTTGAATGCGCCGTCCAGCCGACGGAACTCGTCCACCGCCGCGCGCACCAGCGCCGCGACCTCGCTTTCCACCGTCACATCGGTGGGTACGAACAGCGCCCGGCCCCCGGTGCCGTGGATGTCGGCCGCCAGCTGTTCGCCGACGTCCTTGCTCCGCGCGCCCAGGACCATCGCCGCGCCTTCGGCGGCCAGCCGCCGGCTCGACGCCTCGCCGATCCCTGATCAGCGGGGTTCCGGGGGCCTTGGACGTCCCTGGAATTCCACGCTCCTTGTCGCGAAACGTCCGAGTCCGATCACGTCGAGTGATCTTGATCCGATACAGTGAGTTTGTGTCAGGGGGGACACGCGCGTGTGCCTGCGGGCGGGCAGCGCGTCCGCGGCGTGCCGAGCGACCTGTCCCTGAGCGGGCCAGAACCATGGAAAGTACGTGGAAGTGACAACCCAGAACGAGCCTTCGGCACCCCCTGGAAAACCGCGACGTCGCCGGTCCGAGCGGTCGAACAACTCCATCCGGTCGCGGCTGACCTGGGCAGTCGTCATCCCGTGGATCGTCGTCGGCATCCTCTGGAGCGTGGGGTGCGCCCTGTTCGCCTACCAAGCCGTCTACGCCCAGCAGGTCGCCTCCGGTGTCCGGCAGCTGTCGCTGCCCGCGATGGCCGCGCTGGAGGAGGTGAAGAAGGAACGCCTGCGCAGCCTGGAGGTCGTGAGCCAGCCGGGGCTGGACATGACCGAACTGGTCGACCAGCAGGGCCGGACCGACCGTGCGATCGGTGAGATGAACGCTGTCGCCAGCGAGCTGCTCGAGCCGGCGCCGGACGAGATCCGGCGACCGATGGCCGACCTGACCGGCTACTTCGCTCGGATGAGCGACATCCGCTCGAAGGTGGCCACCAAACAGGCCACGGTCGACGAGATCGACGACTTCTACAACGGCCTGTTCGACACCGCCGCGTACCTGGCCGACATGCAGGCGCGGATCATCCCCGACCCGGAGACGCTGCAAGGCGTGCTCACCGCTACAGACCTCTTCCGGGCCACGGACATGCTCTCCCGCGAAGCGTCGCTGGTCGGTACCGCGCTGAGCAACGGCCAGATGACCCCCGAGCAGCACCGGCAGATCGCTCGCTACATCGACGCGCATCACACCACGATGGAACAGAGCGCCTCGACCCTGCTGCCGAACGTCCGCGTGCGGTACGAGCAGATGCTGGCCAGCCCCGCCTGGCAGGAGTTGATCGCCGCCGAGAACCGCATCATCGCCACCCCCGGCTTCAACAAGAGCCAGGCGCCGGTGAAGCTCGAAGACTGGCGCCGGATCACCAACCAGGTCGGCTCCGACATGTCCGGACTGGTGTACACCCAGGTGGACGACGTTTCCGCCGCAGGTGTGGACAACAGCATCAGTCCACTGTGGACGGTGCTGTGGGGCAGCCTGGGCGCCTTGGCGGTCGCGGTCGTGTCGTTCGTCTTCTCCCGCCGCGTCTACCGCACGGTCGTCGACGAGGCGCTGCTGACCCGGCTCCAGGGCCTGCGCAGCGAATCGCTGGAAATGGCCCAGAAACTGCCGGACGTCGTGCGCAGGCTGCGCAACGGCGAGCCCGTCGACATGCAGACCGAGATGGTGGCGCTGGAGCACTACGGCCACGACGAGGTCGGCCAGGTGGCGCAAGCGATCCGGCTGTTCCAGCAGGAAGCGGTGGAGGCGGCCGTCGGCGAAACCCGGGCCCGGCAGGGTGCGCGCGTGGTGTTCGTCGGCATGGCGTACCGGATCCAGCGGTTGCTGCGGCACATGCACGGCACCATCGACCAGTTGGAGCGCAACGAGGAGAACTCCGCGCAGCTGGCCAAGCTGTTCGACCTGGACAACTCGACCACCCGCGCCCGGCGCACGGTGGAGAATCTGCTGGTGCTCGGTGACCAGCAGCCGGGCCGGCGGTGGAGCCGCCCGGTCGCGCTGATGGACGTGCTGCGCTCGTCGGTCTCGGAGATCGACCAGTACTCGCGGGTGGTCATCGGGCACGTCCCGGAGGTGATGATCAGCGGTGCCGCCGTCGGCGACACGATCCATCTGATCTCCGAACTGATCGACAACGCGACCGCGTTCTCCCCGCCGACGACCCAGGTGCACGTGGACGCCACCGCGGTGGCGCGCGGCATCGCCATCGACATCGCCGACCAGGGTCTGGGCATGGACGCGGCGAACCGCGACCACGCGAACTCGATGATGTCCGAGCCGCCGGAGTTCGACCGGCTGGTGCTGGAGAACAACAAGGCGGAGCAGCTGGGCCTGTTCACCGCCGCGCGGCTGGCGCACCGCCGCGACATCACCGTGAAATTCGGCGTTTCCGCTTACGGCGGAACCCGCGCCACCGTGCTGCTGCCGGACCGCATCCTGGATGCCGAAAACGCGCTGAGCACCAGCAACGGCAGCGGCGGACTGCCCGGCTTGCCGACCGGGCGCGAGGCGGGAAGTGGCGCCAAACACGAACTCGACGCACCATCGGAGGTGCCGCAGTCGCGGGAATTGAGCTGGAATGGGGCCATGACCGACCAGCCGACCCCGCCGGCGCCGGAGCCGGTCGAAACGACTTACGAGTGGCCGAAGTCGGAAATTGCCCCGCAGGCCGACCCGCCCCGGTTCGAGCCTGCGTCGCAACCCGACCCGAACCCGGCACCGCTGCCGGAGTCCCCGGCGGAGCGGCGGCGGGCCGCGGGCGGACGTCCGGCGTTGCCCAAGCGCGTCCCGCAGACGCACCTCGTGGAAGGCCTGCGCGACGACCCGGACCGGGAGGAGCAGGCCGTCATCGCATCCCCGACCCGGTTGGCGGGGTTCCGGAGGGCGTTCCGCGGCGGCTTCGACGACGCGCCCGACGACGCGCCCGGCGACCGCTCGTAAGCAGACCAGACAACAGCGCAAGTGTGTGAGGTGGGCATGACCGAAACAGCATCGAAACTGAGTTGGCTGCTGGACGACTTCGTGCAGGGCGTGCACGGTGCCGACCACGCCGTCGTGCTGTCCAACGACGGACTGGTGATCGCCAAGTCCGCCGGCATGGACCGCGACTCCGCCGACAAGTTGGCGGCTGCTTCGTCGAGCATGCGCAGCATCGGCAAGGGCGTCAGCAAGGACTTCGACCGAGGACAAGTGGCGCAGACGCACGTCGAGATGGAGCGCGGATTCCTGTTCGTCTCCGCGGCCGGCAGCGGGGCGTGCTTGGCAGTGCTGAGCGCGTCGGAGGCGGACATCGAGCTGGTCGCCTACGAGATGGGCCGACTGATCACCCGGGTCGGCAGCTTCCTGTCGGCCGCTCCGAGGGACGTGCGTGGCGTGGCGGCGGAAAGGACCTGAGCGTGGACGAGGCGTGGTACGACGATGAAGCGGGCCCGATAGTCCGCCCGTACACGATCACGCGTGGACGCACTACCGGCAGGCACGCCCGGATCGACACGGCCAGCCAGATCATGACCGCCGAGCCCCAACTGGAGGCGCCGCGGATGGAACTGACCCCGGAGTACCGCTGGATCCTGGACGCCTGCGTTCGTCCGGTGTCGCTGGCGGAGCTGGCAGTCCTGATGAAACAGCCGTTGGGCGTGGTCCGAGTCCTGTGCAGCGACCTGCTCGACCACGGCGCCATCCTCGTGCGCTCGCCGCGTACCGAAGTCAGCCGAGAAATCCTGGAGCAGGTGTACCGTGGGCTTTGCCAACTCTAGCCCGGCCGAAGGCCGTTCCTCGCAGCACAAACCCATGCAGGTGCGGATCGATCCGGCCCACGAGTCCAATTTGGCGCCGATCCCTGTGAAACTGGTGATCGCGGGCGGTTTCGGCGTGGGGAAGACGACGCTCGTCGGTGCGGTCAGCGAGATTCCGCCGCTGACCACCGAGGAGGAGATGACCGTCGCCAGCGAGGGCGTGGACGACCTCACCGGCGTCGAGCGCAAGAAGACCACGACGGTCGCGCTGGACTTCGGGCGCATCACCATCTCCGAGAGGATCGTGCTGTACCTGTTCGGCGCGCCGGGCCAGAATCGGTTCTGGCCGCTGTGGAACGACCTCGCGCAGGGTGCGGCCGGTGCCGTGGTGCTGGTCGACACCCGGAAGTTGGAGGACGGGTTCGCTTCGATCGACTTCTTCGAGCGGCGCGACATCCCGTTCGTGGTGGCCGTGAACGTCTTCGACGATGCGCACCACTACGAACCGGAAGAACTCCGCGAGGCGCTGACGATCCCGTCGGATGTGCCGATCGTGCTCTGCGACGCGCGGGACCGGGAACTCACCAAGAACACCCTGACGACCTTGGTCGGGCACGCGATCGAGAAGTTATCGTCCACATCGGACGTGGCCTGATCGTGATCCGGTGAAGGCATCCCGGTCGAACGACTCGCCGGGACGCCTTTCACCTTTTTTCTTCAACCCACGATGGGTTCGGTTCGGCAGCGGAAGTGCCGCGGGTGCGGTGCTCCGTTGGTCTTCGAACTGGACGGAGAATTCCAGCGGGTTCCGTCGTCGGCCATGTCTTGGGGGATCAGTAGGCTTGTGGCATTTGTCACTCATATCCATTCGAGCATCATCTTGACTGGAGTGCTACGCACGCCTATCCGAAATCGGAATCCCGCCAGGTGCCCTCCTGGACCTTAGTGCTAAAGACTGGGCGGCGGGGCAATCACGCGGCGGGTGACCCGGGCAGAGGATGCGGGGCCGGCACGTATTACTGCCGGGGGCGCGCATGTCGATGGCGTCACGGTCGGTGCTGGAGCGTCTCCGGTAGACTTCCTCGGCCGGGGCGCAGAGTGGAAGCGAGAGTCTCGATGGCACGTGATGGGGACCGCAGCGGTTTCTCCGGGGGCGTGAGCAGGATCGATCCTTTCTGCTGGATCCCGGTGGTGCCGATGCTGCTCCTGGCTTTGGCGACCGTGCTGATGGGTGTGCCGCTGCTGGGTTTGCTGCTGCTGATCCTCGCGCTGGCGATCGTGGCTTTCGACCTGTGGGTGAACAACCGCCGCAAGTCGTCGCAGCGCCGTCTGCCGCCCCGCCGTGAGCAGCCCCGCCGCGAGCCGCCGCGCCGTGAGCCGCCGCGCCGTGAGCAGCCCCGCCGCGAACCCACCCGCCGCCCGGCGCGCCCGGCTGCGTCGGAACGCGCGGCGGCCCCGCGCGACGGTGGCGCACGAAACGGGGCGACCCGTGCCGGGAACCAGCCGCGTCGCAACCCCACCGGACAGGGAGCGCGCCCGGAACAGCGCCCCTCCGGGCGTCCCGGCGCCCGCCGCTGACAGTCGCTGTCAGGCGGCGCATTCCCGGGTGGCCGCACACCGCAGGCAACGCTTGGCGAGCAGCGGCGTTTGACGCTGGCGGTGGGGTGGTGGTGTGGGGCGAACGACCTGTTTGCCTCGGACTAGGGAGGCGGACAGGCCGTTCGCTCCGACAGGATCGGCTCAGGTGAGGTCGTCGAACTCGCCGGCCTTGACGCCCTTGATCCAGGCGGAGATTTCGGTGCGGGTGAAGAGGATGGTGCCGGTGCCGGGTGTGTTGCTGTTGCGGATCGCGATGCGGCCGTCGGGCAACGCGGCGATTTCGCGCGAAATCGCCATTGCCCACGCGTGCCGGGTGGCGATTTCGCGCGAAATCGCCAACGCGGCGGCACCGACGCAGTCCCCGCCGCCGCCGTTGCTTCCACCGGAGAAGCTGCTCTTGCGCCACTCGACTTCTTCGAAGTGGTTCACGATGCCCTCCTGAGATGCTTTAGGTGAGGTCGTCGAACTCGCCGGCCTTGACGCCCTTGATCCAGGCGGAGATTTCGGTGCGGGTGAAGAGGATGGTGCCGGTGTCGGGTGTGTTGCTGTTGCGGACCGCGATGCGGCCGTCGGGCAACGCGGCGGCTTCGACGCAGTTCCCGCTACCGCTGCCGCCTGCCCCGGAAAAGCTGCTCTTGTGCCACTCGACTTCTTCGAAGTGGTTCACGATGCCCTCCTGAGATGCTTTAGGTGAGGTCGTCGAACTCGCCGGCTTTGATGCCTTTGATCCAGGCGGAGATTTCGGTGCGGGTGAAGAGGATGGTGCCGGTGTCGGGTGTGTTGCTGTTGCGGATCGCGATGCGGCCGTCGGGCAACACGGCGGCTTCGACGCATTGGCCGCCGCCGTTGCTGCCGCCACCGGAGAAGCTGCTCTTGCGCCACTGAACCTCGTCTAAGGGGTTCACCTCTGTCATCGGTGGCCTCCGTTGCTCACTGGTGGTCCTTCATCGTCCTGCTGATCGCGTCGATGGAATCTGCACGCGAGAGCGCCAGCTCGGTGAGAACTCCGAAGCGTAGCGTGCGGCTTCGAACCTGTTCACGATCTTCGATGTACAGGCTACCTGCTGGGCCTTCCGTGTAGCCGACGTCTGGGATTGGATCCGGAAGGGTCAGCAGGGTGAACGGCCCTTCCAAGCCTGGGCTTCCCGGCACTTCCTTGGGCAGGATCTGAATCGTGACGCTCGGCTTTTCCGTCAGGTCGAGTAGCTTGCGCAGCTGATCTCGCATGATCGCGGGGCGACCCACTACTCGTTCCAGGACCGTTTGGTCGAGGATGAAATGCATCTGAGGTGGGTTGTCCATGGCGAGGATCTGCTGTCGAACCATCCGCGCAGCAACGCGCCGTTCCACGTCATCCGGGGCGAACGCGCCGGGGTAGACGGCGTGCATGACGGCGCGGGCGTAGTCGGCGGTTTGCAGTAGTCCGTGAACAAGCTGGCTCTGGAAGTCGCGAAGCGCGACCAGCCCGCCCTCAATGCTGAGAAGCTGGCGGACGTCGTCCGGCAGTTCGTTGTTGAAGCTGGTCCACCAGCCTTTCTCGTGTGATGTCTGCGCGAGTTGCACGAGCTCGTCGCGGACGGTCGGGTCGTTGACGCCATATGCGTCGAGGAGTTGCTCAACCTCACGTGGCTTGACGTTGTGCTCGCGGTTCTCGATTCGGGAGAGCTTCGATCGCGACCAACGTCCAGGCCCCCGCTGAAGCTTGTCGATCGCTTGCTCCTGACGGATGTCCGACTGCTCGCGCAGGGATTTCAAAGCAGCGGCGAGCTGCCAGCGACGTACCACGGACAATCCGCTCTCACTGCTCTGCATCATCCATGCCTCCATCCGTCCACCTCGCCCTATGGCGTGAGTTTTGGACTGTCCACTTGACATAGTGGACAGTCCAGATCGATTCTAGCTACCGTCAGTGCGCGATCAATTGCGGGAGGTAGTGATGGTAGTAGGCGCTGGTCAGGGGTCTTCGTTCGAGTCCGGGCTGATTCCGGGGTCGTTGCCGGACGATGAGTTCGCCGCGTTGGTGCAGGAAGAGGCCGACGGCTCGCCACCTCGGGTGTTCGCGTTGGTGGAGGAGTACGGGCAGCGCGAGGACTGCGAGATCTTCGCCTGGGGCTTGGAATTCGAGAAGCGCGCGGCGGTCTTTGACCTCGACGGCACGCTCTTTGCGAGGTGCGCTTCGGCTGACGGCGCGCATGCGCTGTTCTCCCGGATCCGCAACGTGCGCCTCGCCTGGCCTTCCGCGGCGGCACCGCAGCCGCGGGGTTGATCCGGTCGCCCAACCGCAGGCAGCACCGTTTGATCGTTGCCCGCGGTTGGGCGGTGATCTCCCGGGAGATCAGCCGTGAGTCTTTTGGGCTGCTGTAGCGAGGCTGCTGTAGCGAGGCTGCGGTAGCGAGGCTGCTGTCGCAACCCAACAGACTCACGGCCCCTGACCAGACGAAACGCTGGTTCGTCAGAGCTCGATGTGGAGGTTCTGGCCCGCGTTGATCGTGCAGCCGTTGGGAAAGTGGAGGATCGGGCGGCCGGAGTCGTCCGTGGCCGGGTGGACCTCGACCGGGGTGCCGTCGAGGGTGGCCCGCGGGACGTGGCTGGTGGCGTCGAGGCGGAGGGTTCGCAGGTTCAGGCGGCCGTGGTGGAGGTCGATCGAGCTGGTGCTTGCCGACTCCGCGCGGGTCTGGCGGTAGGTGCCCCAGCCCTCGGCCGTCGTGAACGCCGCCGCGAAGTTCTCGGGGCCGATCTTGGGGGCGAAGCCCAAATGGCCGCCGGAGCCGTGGTGTTCGAACCCGAGGGCGCTCAGGTAGGTGCCGAAGCTGGCCATCGAGCGCGCGTAGTGGTCGCTGCATTCGATCTCGTTGTACGGGTTCCGGCGCAGCGGGCCGTAGCGGTCGTGCACGGAGCGGGCGACCGCCAGGCCCTCGCCGACCATGCCTTCGGCGATCAGGTGAGCCGCCACCTGGTACTCGATGCCGTGCCAGGCCTCGTTGAAGTAGCTCACCGACCAGTTGTCGCCGGCCTCGTCGCCGCCGCCGTTCGGCCAGGCGCACATCACCAGCGCGGGGACGTCCGCGTCGTAGAAGATGCGCCCGCCTTCGATCGGGCTGTTCTCCCGGTATTCCATCGGTCGCGGCACGAAGTTGTGCCGCCAGATGCTGCGCAGCGCCGACCGGGTCGGCTCGGGCGGCAGCACTCGGGGCAGCCCGAGCTGGGCGGCCCAGCTCTGGCCGAGCAGCTGGTCGGCGAAGCAGCCGCGGTTGGTGTTGACCGAGCCGGGGTGCGCCGGATCGCGTTCGTGCACGAAGTACTCGCCGTTGAACAGGTCCCGCACGATCACCTCGGTCCCGTTCGCCGCCAGCTCGGCGCAGCGCCGGGCGAACGCGTCGTCGCCGGCCTCGCCGGCCATCGCAGCACCGGCCCGCAGCGCCGCCACGTAGAGTCCGGAAAGCCAGCTGTTGCGGCCGAACCAGGTGGCGTCCTGGGTGTTCGGCTGAGCGCCGTCGAGGATGCCGTCCGGTTCCGCGTCCGAGGCGATCAGGTACTCGACCGCCTGCCGGGTTCGCGGCCAGACACGTTGCAGCCACTGGGAATCCGGTGACATCTGGTGTTCGCGGTAGATCCGCAGGATCGTCCCGGCCTGCCCGTCGACCGCCGGGCTCCGGTCGGCTTCGCCGCGCATACTCAGCTGCCCGGTCGCGGCGTGGAACCCGATCCCGAGATCCACGCGTTCCCGGGTGTCCCGCTCCACGGTGGGGAACAGGCGGGCGAGCGCGTGCGCGTAGTGCCAGACGTGCGTGCAGGTCCCGGCGCAGCAGTAGGCGCCTTCCCAGCCATAGAACCGGCCGTCAGCGAACCGGTAGCAGGTCGACGTCGCCAGGATCGTGGTGTTGGTGGCGACCCGCTCCAGCAGCCAGTGCGGCAGCGTCGAGTCCTCGTACCAGGCGCGCTGCCACGCCCGCGTTCCGTCGATCAGGCGCTCTTGCTCGCGAGCCAGGTGCGCGACGACGTCCTGCGCGCTGCCGAACCGGGCCGCGTAGTGCCGCAGCAGCTCTCGGCTGTGCTCGAGGAAGGACAGTCCCTCCCGGTCCGGCACGGGGAAGAACCAGGCCAGCACGAATCGGATCGTCTGCTGCTCGCCAGGAGCTAGCGTCATGCCTGCCCGAACCACTGCGGCGCTGCGTTCGGCCAGACCGTCCACTGTGGATGAGCCGAGGGTCGGCTCGAAGATGTCTTGCGGCGAATTCCAGGACGCCGCAGCCGGGAGCACTTGCGCCCGGTCGGCGCCGAGCGTCGCGAGGGCGGCGCTGCCATGATCCGGCAGCTCCGGCAGGGCGGGCTGCGCCGGGGCGTGATCGGTGAGCCGGAGCTGGTCGACCCCGACATGCCCCCACGGCCCGGTCTCGGCGTCGATGATCTCGACGACCCCGTCCTTGCCCTGCCACGGCCCCAGGTAGAGCACGCGGTCGGTCAGGTGGTCGCTGAACGAACCGGTGGCGGTGCCGACGATCTCCCCGTCCACGACGACGTTCAGGCAGCACGTGCCCGGGTAGTTCCCGCCGCTGATGCGGAACCGCAGGTAGTTGCGGTCGATCCGGAACGGCTCGCTGCGCAGCGTCCCGGTCGCGCGGTCCCTGGCGCCCGCGTCGTCGCCGGGCGCGCTCGCGTGCGAATCGACCATCCGCATCCCGAACGCCCCCGCCTCACCCTGGTAGCCGGGCCGGTCGAGGGTGCGGACCGGGCCGGTGCCGAACGCGTCCCCGGTGGCGGACCAGCCCGAGTAGTCGGGCTTCTCCCAGTCCTCCAGCACGAGGTCCGCGCGCGCCGGGTTGTCGTCGGCGCCTTCGGCGGCGGTGAACTGCACACCGGCCGCGCCGTCGAGCGCGAACTCCTGAGAGCGCAGGCGGAGCGGGCGGGTGTGCCGACTGGTCAGGCACACGGGGTTCGCCATGAAACCGGCGATCTCGACGTCCACTGTGGCCGGTCCGGCGTTCGCCGCGGTGTAGTCGAGGAACACCGCCGGGTACGAGCTGTCGTCGATCTCGGTAGGGATGAACGGCGAGCACGCATCGAGCCTGACCTGCACCGGTTCCTGCGCATCGGCGTAGTCGACTGCCGCGGCCGGTGGCCGCCCCGCGAAGGTCACGTCTGGGAAGCCCCGCGCGTCGAGCCAGCGGGTGCGCACGTCGTCGCCGTCGGTGACGCGTACCGCGAAGCCGTGCTCGACCGGCGAGCTCGGCGGCATCGGCCGGGTGAAGTGCAAATCGTTGATGTTGGCGGGGGCGGTCCGGTTGTCGATGTCCCAGAGCCAGAGCCGCCCGTCGCCGGCCAGGTAGAGCTGCCCGCAGCCGATGCCGCCGATCGGCAGCCCGACGTACTTCAGCTCCTCGCCGCGCAGCCGGCTCCCTTCGCCGCGGTCGGACAGGTCCTCGCGTTCGGTTTCGGCGGACACCGCACACTCCTCCTGCGCTACCGCGCGTGATCGGCGGACTTCGGGGAGAAATCCAGCCAAGTCTAGGAATCCGCCGCGTCTCGGAGGGGTCACTCGCCGCGTTGATCAGCCGGTCGGACGAAGGCCTGCAGCGAACGGACCGTCCGCCTCGATAGGGCGAGCGAACGGACAGTGATGATGTGTGTAGTGACGCCGCTGGTGGGTCTGACCCTCGAACGGGCTGACGGCTTGCCTGTCCTGGAACGGATCTGTCGGCCTTACCGGGCGTTGCTACGCACGCGCGCTGTTCGCCGCGAAGGAGACCCGCGAGGAGTCAATCGACGACTGAGCCCAGCCGCGCGAGCAGCTCGTCTAGCAGCGGCAGCGAGGTCGCGTGGTTGACGCGGATGAAGCCCCGTCCGGCCGTCGAGCCGGGCGGGGCGCATCGCGTTCCGGCGTTGACCCGGACGCGAGCCTCGCGCAGCAGCACGTCCGCCGGTTCCGGGCCGAGGACGCTGAAGTCCAGCCACGCCAGGAAACCGGCCTGCCCCCGGTGCACCCGAATCTGGGGGCGGTCGTCGGCCCACGCCTGGAGCCGGTCGCGGGTGCGATCCAGATAGCTGCGCACCGCCGCGAGCCAGCCGCCGTCGTCGCGCCACAGCGCGGTCGCGACGGCGAGACCGGGACCCGAGGCGCGCATCGCCTCGTACGGCGGAATGGTTTCGACGACGTGCCTCGTGGATTCCTGGCCGACCAGCACGGCGGATTTGAGGCCAGGCACGTTCCAGGCCTTGGACACGCTGGTCACCGCGACGGCGTGCGACGCGGCAAGCTCGCTGACCGCGGCATAGGGGACGAACTCCTGGTCGCTCGCGCGCAGCGGGGCGTGAACCTCGTCGCTGATCACGAAAGCCCCGTGCCGGTCGGCGAGTTCGGCGATCGCTTGCAGCTCCTCGCGCGACCACATCCGGCCGGTCGGGTTGTGCGGGTGGCAGAGCAGCACCGCCCGCGCCCCGGCGGCGAGTGCGTCGGCGACCGCGTCGAAGTCGATCCGCCAGCCCCCTCCGGTGGGCAGCAGCGGGCATTCCCGGACCGGCCGGTCGAGGTGGGCGAGCAGGACCAGGAACGGGGGATAGGTCGGGGTCAGCAGCACGACGCCGTCGCCGGGTTCGGTCAGGTGGCGCAGCGCCGTGTCGAGCCCGGACATCACGTCGGCGACAGGCGTGAGCAGTGCGGGATCGACCCGCCAATTCTGTTCCCGCGCAGCCCAATCGGCGAACGCCGCCAGGTACTCGTCTGCCACCGGGTAGCCGAAATCGGATCGCTCGATCAGTTCCAGCAGCATGTTCCGGGCAACCGGGCACAGCGGGTAGTCCATCTCGGCGACCCAGGCGGGCAGGACGTCGGGGGCGACCAAGGCCCACTTCTGCGAACGGCGGCGCTGCAGGTCCTCGGGGTTCAGGGCGTCGAACTCGGCGTGCAACTCCGAAACGGTCATTTCCACGATTGTGCAGCAACCCGGCTCGCCCAGCCACGATCGGCGAAAATCGTTGGCGCGATCCCGGGTTCTCGTGGTTAGGTCCGGGGCATGTCCGACATCGTCGCTGGTGGGCACCTGCGCGCGTGGGTTCGGGAAGACTTCGACGTCGATCTCGTGGCGATCGATCCGGTTGGCAACGGCGCCGACGTGGCCGCGGAAGTCTGGCGCGGGACTTCAGCCGAGGGGCAGCGGTACGCGGTCAAGTGGAGCGGTGGCGGCACGACGGCCGGGCTGGCGGTGTCGGCATGGCTCGCCGAGCGCGGGGTGCCGGGGGTCGTCGGGCCGGTGCCAACACATGGCAGCGGGTTGTGGAGCGAGCGCGCGGGGCGTCGGTTGTCCCTGGCGCCGTGGGCATCCGACGAGGGCGCGTTGAACGGCGGGATGACGGCAGAACACTGGGAGGCATATGGGGCGATGCTTGCGCAGGTGCACGCCATGCCCGCGGCGGATGCGCCGAAGTCGCTGCCTCGCGAGGAACACACGCATGAGCGTTGGGCATCGGCCGTTCGCGTCCTCCACGGCGAGTGCACTTCCGGTGAGCTTCCGGCCGATGACCTGGTGCGCACCCTGACCTCGGAGTGGCGCGCTGCGGCGGACCGCATCGGGGCGCTGCTCGCGCAGGCCGACGCCCTGGGGCGGAAACTCCGCGCGCAGTACGCGCCCAACGTCGTCTGCCACGGCGATCCGCACCTGGGGAACCTGCTGCTGCGCGGCGCGGACATGTTCCTGATCGACTGGGACGATGCGGTTCTCGCGCCACGCGAACGGGACCTCCTGTTCGTGATCGGCGGGGTCCTGCTCCCGTTCGCGCCGGTCAGCCGGCAGGAACAGCAGTGGTTTTTCGCCGGTTACGGGCCGGTGGACATCGACCCGCACCGCCTGACCTACTACCGGTGCGTTCGGGCCCTGGAGGACCTCGTTGTCCCGGCCGCCCAGGTGCTGGAACTCCGCGAGCCGACGGCCGAGCGAGCAGAAGCGCTGTCCATCTTCCGAGGCGTCGTGTCGTCCACCGGGCTCGCCGGTCTCGCCCTCGACTCGCCGGCGCCGTAGCTGCGGTGGTGCGGGCTGTAGAACCGTAGCGGTGCGCGCAGTGGAAACTCAGACCACGCCGTCGTCCTAGAAGAACGTGCGCACCAGGTCGATCACGGTGTCGCCGGCGATGACCGGGATCAGGGGCCACTTGTCGAACACCGTGCAGGGGTGGGACAGGCCGAAGCCCATCCAGTCGCCGATCTGCGGATCGGCGTCCCGCACGGTCAGGAACGCGTGCTGGTCGGCCAGCGAAGTCACCTCGCACGAACCGGCGGCCAGCTCCCGGATCTCGCCGTCCGCGCCGCGGATCACCTGCGGTTCCGGCAGGTCCTGGTCGAACGACACGTCCCGGCGGCCCATGGTCAGCAGCGCCAGGCCCCGCTCGGGCCGGGAGGTGACCTGCGCCCACACCCGCATCGCGGGGTGGAACGGCGATTCCGCGCCCGCCAGCCGGTGCTCGCGGCCGAACGGCGAGCGGACCCGGTAGAAACCGTCGTCGTGCAGCAGGTATCCGCCGCTGCGCAGCACCGGCACGACCTGCAGCCCGGCCGGCCACGGCTCGGTGAACGCCTCGGCGACCTGGTCGAAGTACGCGCTGCCGCCGCAGGTGACGATCACCTCGTCCAGCCCCGCGAAGTGGCCCGCCTGGGCCAGTTCCGCCACGAGGTCGCGCAACCGCCCCAGATATTCGTCTACAGTGGACAACGTCTGCTCGCTGACGTCGTGCCCCAGCGCGCCCTCGTAGCCGCCGACCCCGACCAGTCGCAGCATCGGGCTTTCCAGTACGAGGTCGGCGATCTCGCGCGCTTCGGCGATCGTGCGCGCACCGGTCCGGGCGCCGTCGCTGCCGAGCTCGACCAGCACGTCGACCCGCCGGGACGCGCCGTGGTGGGCCAGCGCCTCGGCCATCAGCTGCGCTCCACGCACCGAGTCCACGAAGCAGCTGAACTCGAATTCGGGGCTGGCCTCCAGTTCGCCGGCCAGCCAGGCCAGCCCGCTGGGGTCCAGCAGCTGGTTGGCGAGCATGATCCGCTCGACGCCGAAGGCGCGGTAAACCCGCAGCTGGCTGACGTTCGCCGCGGTGATGCCCCAAGAACCGGTCGCGAGCTGCCGTTCGAAGAGCCGCGGCGCCATTGTCGTCTTGCCGTGCGGCGCGAGCTGCAGGCCGTGCAGCGCGCACCAGTCGGCCATGGTCTGCAGGTTGTGCTGCAAGGCCGCATCATCGAGTACCAGCAGCGGGCCGACGAAGCCCGCGTCGTACAACTTCGGGCGCTGCTTGAGGAACTCGCCGACGGTGCTGCCGAAGGCCTCGGACGGCATGCCTTTGAAGCGCCAGTCGATGCGCTCGTCGTGCAGCGAGCGAACCGCCGCGGTGTTGATCCCCCGTGCCGACACCAAGGCCTCCTATTGCGTAGAATGCAACAGCGGTTGCGTAAAATGCCGGATAGGTGTGTACCATCAGCCGCGCGACGCGTCAACGGATGGAGCGGCCGGTGAGCCAGAGCTTGGAACGCGGTCTGACGGTGCTGACCGCGCTGGCCGCCGGGCAGCAGACGCTCGACCAGCTTGCGAAACGCCTGGGCGTGCACAAATCAACCGCGATGCGCCTGCTGCGCACCCTCGAGGCGGGCCGCTTCGTGCGCCGCGAGGACGTGCACCACTACCGCCTCGGCAGCGCCCTGTTCGACCTCGCCCACCAAGCGCTGGAAGACCTCGACGTGCGCGGCGTGGCTCGGCAGTACCTGGTGGCGCTGGGGGAGATCAGCGGGCACACCGTGCACCTGGCGACCCTCGAAGACAATCAGGTCGTCTACATCGACAAAGTGGACAGCCAGCACCCGGTGCGGATGTACTCCCGCATTGGCCGCCGCGCGCCGGTGCACTGCACGGCGGTGGGCAAGGTGCTGGTGGCTTACTGGCCGACGCAGCAGCGCCGCCGGTTCGCCGAACAGCTCAACTACCCGAAGCTGACCACCAACACCATCGACTCGGCCGAGCGGTTCCTGGCCGAACTGGACCGGGTGCGCGCCCAGGGCTACGCGGTGGACCGCGGCGAGCACGAGAACTTCATCCACTGCGTCGGCGCGCCGATCCGCAACCACCGGGGCGAGGTCGTCGCGGCCCTGTCTCTTTCGGTCCCGAAGGTGCTGCTGGACTTCGACGGGCTGCTCGGCCTCGTCGACGACCTGCGGCGCGCCGCCGGCGGGGTTTCCGCCGAGCTGGGGTGGCAGCCGGAAAACCCGAGAGCAAAGGAAGTCTGATGGCCATGGCCCGCGTCGTCGGCGAACCCTTCCCGGCTCGCACCACGCTCTACGTCGGCCTACCCGCCGGCCTCCTCGTCGAAATCGACGCCCTCGCGGTCCTCGACTGATTCGAATGTTCAAGGGCTGATTCGAATGTTCAAGGGCGCCTTCGGCCGGATCGGTCGGAGGCGCCTGTCGCTTACGCCGCTACCCGCACCGCCACGCAAGCCAAGCCGCACAGTTCTTTACTCCTTGCGGCCGGTGACGGCGAGGGTCAGGCCGAGGCCGATCATGGCGAAACCGCCCGCCCGCTGGACGATCGCCAGCCGCCGCGGGGCGCTGGCGATCGGGATGAGCCCGAGCAGCAGCATCTGCACCGGGACGTGGCCCAGTTCCGGGTCGATGAACTGCGGGACCACCGCGGTGAAGAAGATGAACGTCTTCGGGTTCGCCACCCCCACCACGACGCCTTCCCGCAGCGTCTTCAGGATGCCGAGGCCCGGCGTCTGCCCGGGCAGTTCGCCGGCGAGCGGGCGACTGCTGCGCAGCGCCTTGATGCCCAGGTAGACGAGGTAGGCCGCGCCCGCCATCTTGATCGCGGTGAACACCACGAGCGACTGCGCCACCACCGCGCCGACGCCCAGCGCCACCGCGACGGCCACCAGGTAGCACCCGATGGCATTGCCGACGACGCTGGTCAGCGCGGTGCGCCTGCCATGCGCCAGCGCCCGGCCCACGACGAACAACACGCTCGGCCCGGGCACCGCGATGATCACCAACGACATCGCCGCGAAAACCAGCAACCGATCAACCGATACCATCACGCGCACCTCCTCGATCAGCCTGGCAAGCCAACACGCCAGACGCCAGCCGGTTTCACCCGGCAGCTTCGCGCCGCGGCGCCACGCGGCAGCTTCTACTGTGGACACATGCCGCTGCGCTCCCTGCTGTCCTGGACCGTGCTGGTGCCGGTGCTCGCGATCATCGCGCTGGCCATCACCTGGACCCACAAGGAACTCGGCATCATCCCGGTGCTCATCGTGGCGATCCTGCTCGCGGGCGCGGTGCTGACCGCCGTGCACCACGCGGAGATCGTCGCCCACCGGGTGGGCGAACCGTTCGGCTCGCTGGTCCTGGCGGTGGCCGTCACGGTCATCGAAGTAGGGCTGATCGTCACGCTGATGAGCTCCGGCGGCCCGGAAGCCGCGACGCTGGCTCGCGACACGATCTTCGCCGCGGTCATGATCACCACCAACGGCATCGTCGGCCTCTCCCTACTGGTGGGGGCCCTCCGCTACGGGCTGACGCCGTTCAACGCCGAAGGCACTGGTGCGGAGCTGGCGACGGTGACGACGCTGGCCGCGTTGAGCCTGGTGTTCCCGACCTTCACCACGAGCCTGCCGGGCCCGGTGTACTCGGCACCGCAGATGGCGTTCGCCGCGGTGGCCTCGCTCGTGCTGTACGGCATGTTCGTCTTCACCCAGACCATCCGGCATCGGGACTTCTTCGTGCCGGTCACCGACGAGGGCACGGTCGCCCCAGAGGAAGACCACGCGCGGCCGCCGAGCGGAGGCCGGACAGCGGCGAGCCTCGTGCTGCTGGTGGTCGCGCTGGTCGCCGTCGTCGGGCTGGCGAAGGTGGAGTCCCCGGCGATCGAGGCCGCGGTCGAGGCGGTCGGCTTCCCGCAGTCCTTCGTCGGCGTGGTGATCGCCCTGCTGGTGCTGCTGCCGGAGACGATCGCGGCGGTGCGCGCCGCCGCCCGCCAGCGGGTGCAGATCAGCCTCAACCTCGCCTACGGCTCTGCGATCGCCAGCATCGGCCTGACGATCCCGGTGATCGTGCTCGCCTCGATCTGGCTGGACGGCCCGCTGCACCTCGGACTCGGCGGAACCCAGCTCGTGCTGTTCATCCTGACGGTCATCGTCAGCGTCCTCACGGTCGTCCCCGGCCGCGCCACCCGCCTGCAAGGCGGCGTCCACCTCGCCATCCTCGCGGCCTTCATCTTCCTGGCCGTCAACCCGTGACGAAGGCGGTGAGGCGCACCCCATCAGGTCGGCGGCCAGTTCTCGTCGGCGTGTTATAAGTGTCCACAGTAGACATGTGGAGATGGTAGCCGGACCGGCGCCGGCCGGCGGGAAAACTTCTTCACGCGAAGCCTTGTTGTGTTATCTGCTATCGACCAAAAGCTCGGTCGGCATTCGGCTCGTGGTCAAGATCTTGCGGCTGGGCAAGGACTTCGGGTATTGACTGTCCACTGTGCATTGCATGCTGTGCAATGTCCGTAGTCGCGCGGGTCTTTCGGCCGTGCCGGATTTTCCGCGGAACGGGGATCCTGGCCGAGGACGAGCCGATCCGCTTCCGGAGGGCTGATGTGGGTGTGCCGGGCGTTGCGAAATGGCATGTGGCGGGCGACTGGTTCTATACGTGCAAGTGTGAGATCCCGTGCCCGTGCTCTTTCGCGCAGCCGCCGACCTACGGCGACTGCGACGGCATCCGGCTGTGGCACATCCGAACCGGCGACTACGGCGACCTGGGGCTCAGCGGCCTGAACGTCGCGATGCTGGTTTCCTACGCCGGGAACGTCTGGACGGGGGAGCACCACGACGCGCGTGCCGCGTTCTTCTTCGACGAGCGCGGTGGCGAGGCGCAACTCGCGGCGCTTCGGGCGATCTTCACCGGGCGGGCCGGCGGTTGGCCGCAGCGGTTCGTCGAGATGCTCCGGCCGGAGATCGTGGCCGTGGAGTCGAGCCCGATCGAGGTCCGCATCGCCGACGACCTGGCCGACTGGAGCGTCCGGCTCTCCGGATACGCGGAGGCGGCCGTCGAAGCGCTCACCGGTCCAACTGCCGCCGAAGGCGTCCGGGTCCAGGTGCACAACCTGCCGGGCGCGGAGGTCGGCCCCGGTCAGCCGCCCGCGACCTGGGGGCGGGCGACTCTCGACCGGGCCGACGCGTTCGGCTTCAGCTGGGAGCGGGTGGGCAACTCCAGCACGCACATCCCGTTCGGCTGGACGGGACCGGAGGCGGCATGACCCGCTCGGGGGATCAGTAGACGGGGCCGGTGTACTTCTCGCCCGGGCCCTGCCCCGGTGCGTCCGGGTGGGTGGAGGCCTCGCGGAACGCGCGCTGCAGCGACTGCAGGCCGTCGCGGACCGGACCCGCGTGCGGCCCGAGGTACTCGACGGAGGCGGTGACCAGCCCGGCCAGTGCGGTGATCAACCGGCGCGCCTCGTCCAGGTCGCGCTCCGCCGCGGCGTCCGGGTCCTCGGCGGCCAGCCCCAGCTTCTCCGCCGCCGCGGACATCAACATGACCGCCGCGCGGCTGATCACCTCGACGCTGGGAACATCGGCGAGCTCGCGGACGTTGAATTCCATGTCTGCGTCGTGCGCCTGCTGCTTACCCGGCAGGTCGGACGTGGTCGGGGGCGCGGTTGGCTGCGGTTCGGTCACGCCTGCTACCCTGACACGCACGACCAGCCCCTGCTCAAGCGGGGGCGGCAAAGTGGAGTCCCGCTCCCACCCGAGTAGCCGCCACAGGCTTCCGGGTCCCGGTCCTGTCGACGGTGCGAGCCGTCGGTAGCACGAACGGTATTGCGGTACCGGTTCGATCGGTATGGAGTCAGGGTCCCGCGGGCCGCGCAGGCGGAACGACGGGACCTCTGCATTCCGGGGTGAGCTCTACGCGCCGCGGTGCAGTCAACTACAGCCATCGAACCGAGGAGGGCCCATCAGCTCCGAGACGCGCATCAACGACCGCATCCGGGTTCCGGAGGTCCGGTTGGTCGGACCGAACGGTGAACAGGTCGGGATCGTCCGCATCGAGGACGCACTCCGGCTAGCCCAGGAAGCGGATCTGGACCTTGTCGAGGTCGCCCCGCAGGCGCGCCCGCCGGTCTGCAAGCTCATGGACTACGGCAAGTTCAAGTACGAGAGCGCGCAGAAGGCTCGCGAATCGCGTCGCAACCAGCAACAGACCGTCATCAAGGAGCAGAAGCTCCGGCCGAAGATCGACCCGCACGACTATGAGACGAAGAAGGGCCACGTGTCCCGCTTCCTCAACCAGGGTCACAAGGTCAAGGTGACGATCATGTTCCGCGGTCGTGAGCAGTCGCGTCCCGAGTTGGGCTTCCGCCTGCTGCAGCGACTGGCCGATGACGTGTCCGAACTCGGGTTCATCGAGGCGAACCCGAAGCAGGACGGTCGCAACATGATCATGGTTCTTGCGCCGCACAAGACGAACAAGACCAAGCCCAAGGCGAACGCTTAAGTCCGCAGGGCTCGTGATGTGACGCCGGGCCGGGACGCACTCCGCGCCCCAGCCCGGCATCAGTACGAAACGAGGACGAGAAGATGCCGAAGAACAAGACCCACAAGGGCACCTCGAAGCGCTTCAAGGTGACCGGCACGGGCAAGCTGCGGCGCGAGCAGGCCGGTCGTCGGCACATCCTGGAGAAGAAGTCCAGCCGTGTCACCCGCCGGCTCGAGGGCACCGAAGCGGTGGCCAAGGCCGACGTCAAGCGCATCAACCGACTGCTGGGTCGCTGAACCCCGACCCGCTGCACCCGAAGCAGCAGGTCAGCAACGCAGTTCCAGCAACCCGCACGGGCGGTTCCCCGCCCCCGATGAGATAACAGGACGGACCCCGTGGCACGCGTCAAGCGGGCAGTCAACGCCCAGAAGAAGCGCCGCACCATTCTCGAGTCGGCCCGCGGCTACCGCGGTCAGCGCTCCCGGCTGTACCGCAAGGCCAAGGAGCAGATGCTCCACTCGATGACCTACGCCTACCGCGACCGGCGGGCCCGCAAGGGTGACTTCCGGAAGCTGTGGATCACCCGCATCAACGCCGCGACCCGGCAGCACGGCCTGAGCTACAACCGCTTCGTGCAGGGCCTGAAGGCCGCCGAGGTCGAGGTCGACCGGAAGATCCTGGCCGAGCTCGCGGTCAACGACCCGCAGGCTTTCGCCGCGCTGGTCGAGGTGGCTCGCAAGAACCTGCCGGAGAGTGCGGCCTGACCACCGAAGGCCCCTACGCTGCACCGCGACCCGGGATGACGACTCCATTCACGGAGCGATCGTCCCGGGTCGCGGTCGCTCGCAAGCTCACCCGCCGCGCCGGCCGGGAGAAGGCCGGGGCGTTCCTCGCCGAAGGCGCCCAGGCGGTGGGCGAGGCGCTGACCGCGCACGCCGGCGGGGTGCTGCGGGTGCGCGACGTCTTCGCCACCGAGCAATCCCGGCACGCCGAGTTCCTGGACCGGGCCCGCGCCGAGTCGGTGCCGGTCCACCTGGTCACCGAGCGGGCCGCGGCGTCGCTGTCGGAGACGGTGACCCCGCAAGGGCTGATCGCGGTCTGCGACCTGCCGGACACCACGCCGTCCGCCGCGCTCGCCGGGCGCCCGAAGCTGGTCGCGGTGCTGGTCGGCGTGGCGGATCCGGGCAACGCGGGAACTGTGGTCCGGGTCGCCGACGCGGCCGGTGCCGGTGCCGTGCTGTTCGCCGGCGACACCGTCGACGCCTACAACGGCAAGGCGGTGCGGGCGTCCACCGGGAGCCTCTTCCACCTGCCCGTTGCGCGTGACCGCGACGTCTCCGCCGTGCTTTCCGCCTGCCGCGCGGCCGGGCTCCGTCTGGTCGGCGCCGACGGCTACGCCACCGGCGACCTCGACACGGCCGACCGGGACGGTGAGCTCGCCGAGCCCACGGCGTGGGTGTTCGGCAGTGAAGCCCACGGGCTACCGGATGAGGTGAAATCGGAACTGGATGCCACGCTCCGGGTCCCGCTCTACGGGCGTGCGGAAAGCCTCAACCTGGCCACGGCCGCAGCAGTCTGCCTCTACGCCTCAGCCCGAGCCCAGCACCGCCAGGACGCCTAGGCCGGGCGATTTCGCGCGAAATCGGCACCTCCCAGGCGGTGCGGGCGGCGATTTCGCGCGAAATCGGCTCCACCGGATCTCGGCGAAAAGCGGTTGGGGCCGTCGCATAGACTCTAGGGGCTAGCTTGCGGCTTGAGTCGTATGCCAATGAGCAGGTTCGCCGACCTGGGCAACTGCCGCTCAGGGATCGGGCACCGATGCCTGTCGGATCAACGGGAGTCACGCACTAACGATGTCTGGAGCCAACGACCCGTACGACCCGAAAGAGGTCGCCGCGCTGTCGCCGGAGACGCTGGACCGCGCGGTGGTCGAGGCCGGCAAAGCCTTCGCCGCAGCCACCGACCTCGACGCGCTGGCCGTGGTCAAGCCCGCGCACCTCGGTGACCGCTCGCCGCTGCTGACCGCGCGCCGGGAGATCGGCGCGCTGCCGCCGAAGGCGCGCTCGGAGGCGGGCAAGCGCGTCAACCAGGCTCGCGAGGCCATTCAGGGCGCCTTCGACGAGCGCCGCGCGGCCCTGCAGGCCGAGCGCGACGAGCGGGTGTTGCGCGAGGAGACGGTCGACGTCACGCTGCCCTGGGACCGGGTGCCGGCCGGCGCGCGCCACCCGATCACCCAGCTCGCCGAGGACATCGAGGACACCTTCGTAGCGATGGGCTGGGAGGTCGCCGAGGGCCCCGAGCTGGAAGCCGAGTGGTTCAACTTCGACGCGCTGAACTTCGGCAAGGACCACCCGGCGCGCACCATGCAGGACACCTTCTACGTGGCCCCGGAGAACTCCGGGCTGGTGCTGCGCACCCACACCTCGCCGTCGCAGGTCCGCGCCCTGCTGGATCGCGAGCTGCCGGTGTACGTGGTCTGCCCGGGCCGCACCTTCCGCACCGACGAGCTGGATGCCACCCACACCCCGGTGTTCTCGCAGGTCGAGGGCCTGGCGGTGGACAAGGGCCTGACCATGGCGCACCTGAAGGGCACGCTGGACGCGTTCGCCCGGTCGATGTTCGGCCCGGAGTCCAAGACCCGGCTGCGGCCGTCGTACTTCCCGTTCACCGAGCCATCGGCCGAGATGGACGTGTGGTTCCCGGAGAAGAAGGGCGGCGCCGGCTGGGTCGAGTGGGGCGGCTGCGGCATGGTCAACCCGAACGTGCTGCGTGCCTGCGGCGTCGACCCCGAGGTCTACACGGGCTTCGCCTTCGGCATGGGCCTGGAGCGCACGCTGATGTTCCGCAACGGCATCCCCGACATGCGCGACATGGTCGAGGGCGACGTCCGGTTCACCCAGCCGTTCGGTATTTGAGGATCTGTCGATGGTTGATCTGCGTAGCGGTGCAAGTGGCGGAACCTCAGAGGCTCCCTGGACTGTGGGTGCCCCTCCTTATGTATGTCCAACGCCTGCTATGGCACTCACCGACACCACCCACCAGAACGAGAGAGAGGCCTGACCAAGTGCGGATTCCGGTTTCCTGGTTGGCCGAGCACCTTGAGCTGCCCGAGGAGACGACCGCGGAGACGCTGGCCGAAGCGTTCATCCGGATCGGGTTGGAGGTCGAGGAGGTCGCCCACCTGACCCAGGTGCGCGGGCCGCTCGTGGCCGGTCGTGTCGCCGAGATCGAGGAACTCAACGAGTTCAAGAAGCCGATCCGGTTCTGCCAGGTCGAGGTCGGCGAGACCGAGACCGGCGAGCAGCGCGTGCAGGGCATCATCTGCGGTGCCCGCAACTTCCAGGAGGGCGACCTGGTCGTGGTCGCGCTACCCGGTGCGGTGCTGCCCGGCGACTTCGAGATCACCTCGCGCAAGACCTACGGCAAGGTCAGCGAGGGCATGATCTGCTCGGCCAAGGAGCTGGGCATCGGCGAGGACCAAGACGGCATCCTGGTGCTGCCGCCCGGCTCTGCCGACCCCGGCGATGACGCGGTCGAGCTGGTGGGGCTGGAAGACTCGATCATTGAGCTGTCCATCACCCCGGACCGCGGCTACTGCTTCTCGGTGCGCGGCCTGGCCCGCGAACTGTCCAACGCGCTGGACGTGCCGTTCGGCGACCCGGGCACCCGCCCGGTCCCGGCCGACGACCGGCCGTCGCGCGGCGTGGAGCTGCGCGACCCGAGCGCCTGCCAGCGGTTCGTGCTGCGCCGGGTCACCGGCGTCGACCCGACCGCGCCGAGCCCGTGGTGGATGCGCCGCCGCCTGGCGCTGGCCGGGATCCGCTCCATCTCGCTGGCCGTGGACGTCACCAACTACGTGATGCTCGAACTCGGCCAGCCGCTGCACGCGTTCGACACCGCGAAGCTGACCGGCGACCTGGTGGTGCGTCGCGCCGAGCAGGGCGAGAAGCTGACCACCCTGGACGGCCTGAGCCGCGAACTGGACCCGGACGACATCGTGATCGCCGACGAGTCCGGCCCGGTGTCGCTGGCCGGGGTGATGGGCGGCGAGTCCACCGAGATCAGCCACAACACGCACGACGTGCTGCTGGAGGCGGCGAACTGGGCTCCGGCCAGCATCGCCCGCACCATCCGCCGGCACAAGCTGCCCAGCGAGGCGGGCAAGCGGTTCGAGCGGTCGGTGGACCCGGCGATCGCCGCGGTGGCCACCGAGCTGGCCGCGCAGCTGCTGGTCCGCTACGGCGACGGCACCATCGCGCCGGGCCGCACCGACGTCGGCGAGCCGAAGCGGCCCGAGCCGGTGACCATGCCGCTGGCGCTGCCGGACAAGATCGCCGGGGTGTCTTACGAGCGCGGCGTGACCGCCCGGCGGCTGGGCCAGATCGGCTGCCGCATCGAGGTCGGCACCTCCGACCTGGGAGTCGGCCTGGTGACGGCGACCCCGCCGACCTGGCGGCCGGACCTGAAGCAGCCGTATGACCTGGTCGAGGAAGTGCTGCGCCTGGAGGGGTACCACACGATCCCCTCGGTGCTGCCCGCCGCGCCGCCCGGGCGCGGGCTCACCGCCCTGCAGCGCCGCCAGCGCGCGGTGTCCCGCGCGCTGGCCGGTGAGGGCTACGTCGAGGTGCTGCCGTTCCCGTTCGTCGGAACGGCGATGCTCGACGCCTTCGGTCTCGCCGAGGACGACCCGCGGCGGCGCACCATGTCGGTGCTCAACGCGTTGGAGAGCGACCGGGCGCTGCTGACCACGACGCTGCTGATCGGGTTGGCGGAAACGTTGCAGCGCAACGTTTCCCGCGGCCAGCGCGATCTCGCGCTGTTCCACATCGGACAGGTCGTGCAGCCCGCGGAGAACCAGCCCGTGGTGCCGGAGGTCGGCGTCGACGGACGTCCCACCGACGAGCAGATCGCCGCGCTGCACGCATCGCTGCCGGCGCAGCCTGCACACGTCGCCGTGATGCTGGGCGGCCAGCGCGAGCAGGCCGGTTGGTGGGGCAAGGGCCGCGAGGTGAGCTGGGCGGACGCGGTGCAGGCCGCGCGTGTGGTCGCCGCGGCGGCGGGGGTGGAGCTGAACATGGCCGCGGGCGAGCTCGCGCCGTGGCACCCGGGCCGGTGCGCGCAGCTGAAGGTCGGCGAGACCGTGGTCGGTCACGCCGGTGAGCTGCATCCGAAGGTCGTCGAGGCGCTGGGCCTGCCGAGGCGGACCTGCGCGATGGAGCTCGACCTGGACGCCCTGCCGTTGTCCGACCGCCGCCCGGCGCCGCAGATCTCGGCGTACCCGCCGGTGCTGATGGACATCGCCTTGGTGGTGGACGATGGCGTGGCCGCGGCCGACGTGGTCGACGCGGTCCGTACCGGCGGCGGCGAGCTGCTGGAGGATGTGCGGCTGTTCGACGTGTACGCGGGCGAGCAGTTGGGTGAGGGCAAGAAGTCGCTGGCCTTGGCGCTGCGCTTCCGGGCTTCGGACCGGACCCTGAAGCAGGAGGAGGCCACCGAGGCCCGCGACGCGGCGGTGCGCGCCGCCACCGAGCGTCTCGGCGCCGGCCTCCGAGCGTGATTGTTCTGCCGCAATTTCCATTGAAATTGAAGGTCTGATTTCAATGGAACTTGCGGTCTTGGCCGTCAGGGAGTCGCCGTGGTCAAGCTCGATCGGTTGATCAACGTCCTCGGCGGCTTCGGGGCCCGGTTGGGCAGCCCGCCCCGGAGCAGGTCGACGGAGCTGCGTTCGGTGGCGCTGCACGACCCGGCCGATCCCGCCCCGGGTGGTGAGGACGTGCTGCTCGCCGTCGGCGTCGAGGCGAGCGGGGCGGCGGAACTGCTCTCGGCAGCCCACGCCAGCGTCGTCGTGTTCCGCTGCGCCGAACTCGACGAGCAGGCGCTCGCGGCGGCCCGGGAACGAGACGTGACGGTCGTGCTCGTCGACCCGGCCGTGTCGTGGGGGCAGCTCGCGGGCGTCGTCTACGGGCTGGTGCTGGAAGGCCGGGAAACCGAGGCCGGGCGGGGCCCGACCGACCTGTTCGCGCTGGCCGACGCGCTCGCCGACTCCGTCGGCGGCCCGGTGACGATCGAGGACCACCGTTCCGGCGTGCTCGCGTATTCCAGCCGGCAGCACAGCGCCGACCGCGCCCGGATGGCCACGATTCTGGGGCGGCAGGTGCCTGCGGAGATCCGCCGGAAGCTCGTCGAGCGCGGGGTTTTCCGGCACCTGGAGACTTCCGACGAGCCGATCTTCGTGGCTCCGCTGGAACCGGAGTCCGTGCACGGCCGGGCCGTGGTGGCGGTCCGCGCGGGCAAGGAACTGCTGGGCTCGATCTGGGTCCTGACCGAGCACGAGCTCACCGGCGCCCACCAGGCCGCGCTGGTCAGCGGCGCTCGCACCGCCGCGCTGCACCTGCTGCGCGCCCGGGCCAGCGCTGACCTGGAGCGGCAGGTCGAATCCGACCTGGTCATCGGCCTGTTGGAGGGGCATGCGGACGCCGCCGCGGTGCTGAGCCGTCTGGGCCTGCGCAGCAGAAGGCACCGCGTGGTGGCAGTGCAGGTGCACGTCGGCGGCGCGCCGGAGGCCGTCCCGCTGCTCGCGTTCGAGCGCGCGACAATGGGCTTCGGCTGGTCACGACCCGGCCGCAGCGCCCTGTTCGCGAACACCGTCTACACGATCCTGCCGCACGAGGATGCCGAGCCCGCCTGCGAATGGGCGCGGGCCCTGGTCCGCGAGCTCGCCGGCGACGCTACGGTCCTCGTCGGCGTGGGTGGACCGGCCGAGCCGATGGAGCTGGTGGACAGCAGGCGGGAAGCCGACGAGAGCCTGGCGATCCACGCGAAGAGGGCGGACCGGGTCCCGGCCGTGGTTTACGACGCCGCGTGGCACGAGATCATGCTGCGGCGGCTGCGGCACGCCGCAGCGACCGGCCGCGCCCCGGATCGCGGCCCGGTGGTCGAGCTCCGCCGCCACGACCGCGAGCACGGCACCAGCTACGTCGAAACGCTTCGCGCCTGGCTGGAGTGCCAGGGCGATTTGGGCGCTGCGGCGGCGAGGCTGGGGGTCCACCCGAACACGGTCCGGTACCGGATGCGAAAGATGGCCGAGCTGACGCCGCTGGTTCTCGACGATCCCGACGCCAGGCTCGCGATGATCATCGCGCTCGCAGTGTAGTCGGATTCGGCCAATCGGGTGGCCGGGATTTGTGGGATTCCGACACTGGCCGGGCGGCGCGGACCGGGCAGGCTCCACCTCAGGACGTTTGAGGAGGAAGCATGCGCGAGGACGGGATCGACGGGGTTCCGCGCCGGGCCGTGGTGGTCGGTGCCGGCGTGGTCGGCTTGTCGACCGCTTGGTTCCTGCAGGAGCACGGCGTCGAGGTCACGGTGCTGGACCGCGACACAGTGTTGGACCGGAAGGCGGGGGCGGCCGGCGCGTCTTGGGGCAACGCCGGTTACCTGTCGCCGGGTTTCTCGATCCCGCTGCCAGAGCCGGGCGTGCTGCGCTACGGGCTGCGGTCGCTGTTCGACCGCGACGCCCCGCTGTACGTGCCGACCTCGGTGGATCCCGGCCTGTGGTCGTTCCTCATCGGTTTCGCCCGGCGGTGCACGCCCCGGGCCTGGCAGCGGTCGATGCGCGCGTTCGTCCCGATGAACGCGGAGTGCCTGGACGCCTTCGACGCGCTCACGGCGGGCGGGGTGTCCGCGCCGACCGTGCCGGCGCCGATCACGGCGGCGTTCGAGAAGCCCGAGCAGGTCGCCGAGCTGCGGCACGAGTTCGAGCAGATCCGCCGCTGCGGCCAGGAAATCGAAGTCCACGAACTGTCCACTTCGGACGTTGATGTGCCGCAGCTGTCGTCGCGCATCGCGGCGGTGCTCCGGGTGGAAGGGCAGCGTTACGTCGACCCGGGCGAGTTCACCCGGAGCCTGGCGAAGGCGGTGGTCGAACGCGGCGGCAAGCTGCGCGCCGGGTTCCGCGTGCGGGACGTGCTGCGCGGCTCCGAACAGGTGATCGTCAAATCCGAGCAGGAGGAGCGGGTGTCGGCCGAGGCGGTCGTGCTGGCCACCGGATCCTGGCTGAGCCGCCTGGCGAAACCGCTGGGTGTCCGCACCCCGGTGCGCGCCGGGCGCGGCTATTCCTTCACGGTCCCGACCGAGCAGCCCGTTCCCGGCCCGATCTACCTGCCCGCGGTGCGCGTCGCCTGCACGCCGTACCAGGGCGGGCTGCGGGTGGCGGGAACCATGGAGTTCCGCCCGGCGGACGACCCGCTGGACCGGGGCCGCATCGAGGCGATCGTGCGCTCCGCGCGACCGCTGCTGCAGGGCGTCGGCTGGGAGGTGCGCCACGACGAGTGGGTCGGCGGCCGGCCGGTGACGACCGACGGACTGCCGCTGATCGGGCAGACGAAGATGTCCGGCGTCTACGTCGCGGGCGGCCACGGCATGTGGGGCCTGACGTTGGGGCCGCTAACCGGCCGTCTGCTGGCGGAGCAGATCGCCACCGGCAAGCGCCCGGCGCTCCTGCGACCGTTCAACCCGCTGCGATGAGCATCGACCTGACCTCGGCGGAACGAGCGGAACTCGACCGGCTCCGCCGGGAGAACCACCTCCTGCGAGTGGAGAAGGAGATGCTGCTGCGAATCGCCACGGAATACGCCCTGGAGCGGGCCCAGGGTTATGCGAAATCTGGGCTCAGCCCGGATCGCTGTGGGTGAACCCGGGTGGCCCCGTCCTCGCCAGGACGGGGCCACCCGAGACGATTACGCGGCTGTGCCGCCATTGGCGTCGGGCTCGATCACGGCGGCGAGGTCGTTGAGCGCTGCCACCACCACATTCCAGGCGATCCGAACGGTGTCGTCCTTGGGTGAGTAGGACTGGGTCCACTGCTTCTTCGGGTGGACCAGGTTGCGGTGGTCGCGGAGAACGTGGGCGTAATCCGTGACGTCCTTGGCGATCCAGCCCTTCTCCTGCGCGAGGTTGATCAAGGATTGCAGGTGGTCGGTGGGCGCTTTGCCGGTCCCGCCGTGCATGCTCAGCGCAACATCGTAGAGCACGCCTTCCAAGACGCTGCCGAGCATGATGATCGCGGCTGTGGGGGCACCCGATTGCCAGCAGACGTGCGCCTCGTCGAGCCGGGCCTGCAACTGGCTGCCGAAATCGCCGGCGCTCACGAGCTTGGCGATGCTCGTGGTCAAGGCGACCGGGGTATCGCTGGCTGGGCGGGAGAGCGTTGCCTGGTGCTCGACGATTTGCGGTTTGGTTCCGGCGAAGGTGACGCGGTAACCCTCGATCTCCAGCAGCTCGTTGAGCTCCGCTACGACGACTTCCCAGATCTCTTTCTCGCCGAGGTACTCCCTGGGGTCCGCCAGCCGGAGAACGACCGCGCGGATCCAGTCGGGGTCGTTGCGGTGTTCCTGCAGGCGCTCCAGCACCCAGGGCTTTCGGTAGCCGTCGAGCTCACCAGCATCGGACAGGCCAGCGGCGCGGAAGAACTTTTCGATCTCGAAGCCGCGCCGGTGGTAGGGCGTGCTGTCGTCGCCGCAGATCAATGCGGCCAGTCCGGCCAGCACGTTGTCGTCCAGATGCAGGTTCGGCGGGTTTTGCCCGGTCACCATTCCTCCTGATGATCGTCGTTTTCGGTGTCGAGTTCGACGGGCCGCCACCCGGTGTCAGGGCCGTTCTCGCGGTGGCCGGGTTCGATTCCCTTGGCCTTCAGCTCCGCCCAGATCGGTGCCAGCTCCCGGTCCGGATTCGCGGTGAACTCGCTTTCCCGGATACGGATCGTCGTCCATCGCATTCGGGCGAGCTCCCGATCTCGGCGAGCGTCGTTGTCCTGCTGTTGCGGGTTCGCGTGCCACAAATGTCCATCGCACTCCACCGCGAGCCGGCCGCGGTCACCGACGACGACGAGATCCAGTCGCCGGGACCCAACGGGGTACTGCGGGACCACGTGGTAGCCCCGCTTCTTGATCTCCAGGAACACCCGCTGCTCGAACAATGAGTCGAACAGCCTGTGGTGCTTGTCCGGGCTGACTTCGTCGATCGCGGGGGAGGAACCGAACACCGACGGCGGGTCCTGCATGTACGACAGCAACGAGGCACGCAGGTCCATCGGCTTGAACTGATCCAGGTCCAAGGAGGTGAACAACCACATCTGGTCTCGTGCTCGGCTCGCGGCCACGTTGAACGCCTGCCGGAACGACTCGGCGCTGATTTGATGCGGGGGCGTGGCAACCACGAGCGACAGCATCACGACGTCGCGCTCATCACCCTGGAAGTTCGGCGCCGTCCCAACGCGGATCTGGCGTTCTTGTCGTTCTTCCGGGGTGAATTTCTCGTTGATCAGGTTTTCCAGGAGTTGGATGTGCGCGTTGGCGGTGCGCAGCACCACGACGCCGAACGATTTGCCGGCATACGCTGGATCGTCGATGCAAGAACGCAACGTCTCGACGATTTTCTGCGCCTCGGTTTCGTTTCGGATCCTTGTTTCCCTCCCCGTGGTGACCGCATTGTCCACTTTGGTTACCTTGAGCGGGGGGAGACTGTCGCCGCTGCGTTCGCGCAGCGGAATCAGACCAGACGCACCGGATCCGTCGTCGTAGAACTGATCCGAGGACCACTTGATGATCTCGGGGACACAGCGGAAATGCTCCCGGAGGCGGATGAGCGCGTCTTTGCCGGAACGCGCGGAGAGCACTTCGTACAAATGGGACTTCGGGGTGAAGAGGCGGCGGATGTCCTCATCCAGGTCGGCGAGGTGTTCGTCGAGCTTGGAGAAGACGGTGTCCAGCCGCCCCAGCGCACTCGCGCCCGGGGTGCACTGCTTGTCGTCACCTACCACGATGATGCGCGGTGCCATCCACAGCAGGTACAGGTGCTCTATCCCCACCTGGCTCGCCTCGTCGACGATCAACACGTCGAACCTGTTGCGCTCCGCCGCGATGTTCTCCAGCAGGTTCGGGAGCGGAACGACCCACGCTGGAACGGCGTCCTGGGCCTTCTGCATGGCGGCGCGAGCGGAGCGCCGGAACTCCCTGGTCTTCGTTCCCGTGCCGGCCCCGATGTTCGACACGTGCGAGCGGTAGGTGTTGAGCGCTCGCACATGGTCGTCCGACATCCCATCAAGGCAGCCGCGAACGGCTTCGACCGCGACCAGCCGTTCGGTGACGTGTTCGATCCGGTCTTCGATGCGGGTGAACTCTTCAGTCAGCTGGCGTTCCGCAGAAGCGTCGCGTCGCTGCTGCATGAACTGCTCAGCACGCGACCAGGCCCACGCCGCGCGGACGTCGCGTCGCTGCCACACCGGATCGCCCGCGGTGCGGACCCATAGATCAGCCAGCTCGAAGTGTGCAGTCTTGAGCGTCCTGGTCAGCTTTTGGCATCGGAGTTCATCGTCCCGTTCAGTCCGTGCCGTCTGCAGGTCAGCTAGGTGCTGGGCATAACCTTGCACATCCCGCTCGCCGATCGCGGCGAGCAGAGCGGCGAGTTCCGGGCAAGCGTCGGCACGTTTGGCCCAGGCATCGACTCTGCGGTAGAGGTCGTGCACACGGTTGCGTGCTTGTTCCAGCAGCTGTTGCCGCTTCGCTGCTGGCACCGCGTGCAGCACGTCCAAAAGCGTTGGGAGATCTGGGATTTCTTGCTCGATCTTGTGGTCCGCAAGAGTCTTGGTTACTAGGTCGAAGAGATCTCCCAAACGCATCGCAGCGTCGAGCAGTTCGGAGTTGTCGGCCAACTCCGACAGCATGACGGTGACCTGCCCGGTGGTGACCGTTACCCCGACATCTGCCCACTTGGCGGCGAGCTGAACGGTCGCGACTTCGGCCTCGATGTGATCGAGAGCGGCCTTGAGTTGTTCCTGTGTCGCCGGAAGCGCACCGTCCACCCGAACTTTGTCGAGCAGTTCCTGGGCGTTCTTCTGCACCTTCTTCGGCGGGAACAGGTGGCGCAGTTTGCCCCCGTTCTCGAAGTGCTCTAGCAGCGCATATCCGGCCCGGAGCCAGCCGCGTGCCACACCGAGATTTTCCTGCGTGATCGTCGGTTTGTTGACCACGAAGCCCGTGCCTTGCTCGGCGAGGCGCTCCTGCAGGTTCCTGGCCTCGTCGCGCACCTCCAGGAGATGCGACCACAGGCCGGAGTTTCGACGGCCAAGTCTGTCGCGGACGGCCTTGGCGACCCATTCCTGCTCGAATGAGGCATTCGCTGTCGCGTAGCAGCATTCCTGGAGAACCTGGCGAAGCTCCGGGCCCAGCTGGTGGAGCAGGTTCAGTTCCTTCTCAGGCAGCCGAGCGAGTTCACGTCCTGGGCCGCTGGCCGCTTGTTCGGCGGCCTCCATGGCTTGCCGCTCCTCCCGCACGTGCGAGTTCAACTCGCTCGGCGACGGAAGTTCTTCGGCAGCGGGTATCTCCTGATTGACCCGGTTGGCTCGTCCCGCTGTGCGATTCGCCAGCAGATTGCGCAGTTCGGTCAGATCGGCTGCGGCAAGCGGAGGTATGTCCTGGGCGCTTCCAGGGACGGGCGGCATCCAGGCGTGGATTTCGCCGTCGTCGAGGACCTCTCGCACGATGTCGGCCAGTGTTCCCCGGTAACGGTTGGGGTCGTAGCCGGGCACGACTGGCGGGAACTGGGCCTGTTCGGTCTCGCGGAGCTTCGCGATTCTGGCGTTCAGTTCGGCGCTGTTGCGGCGGAGCCGATCCCGTTCCGCCCGCAGCGTGACGGCTTCTTGAGAGAGCTTGTTGCGGTCGGTAGCGGCGACGGCCTGCGAAAGCGCATCCAGGCCGCGTTCCAGCTCGACTGCCGCGTCCTTGCTTCCGCCGGCGAGCAGTACGCAGAGCTTGCTGACTTCGTCGGGGATCTTCTTCCGCAGCACCCGCAGTGCTTGGTCTTTCTGGCTGGTGACCAGCACACGCTGGCCTTGGGCGAGCAACGCCGACACGAGGTTGGCGATGGTATGTGTTTTCCCGGTCCCAGGCGGGCCTTGGACGACCACGCCCGTTTCGGTGCGCAGCAGTTCGAGCACGCGCGACTGCTCTCCGTTGGCCGGCAGCGGAAAGAGCGGATCCGCGCCGAGCAGGTCGCCGCGCTCGGCGCCTTGGGAAGACAGCCATTGGTCGCGTTCGTGACGCTCGGTGTTGGTGACCAGCTGCGCCAGCGCTACCGGTACCGGCGTGCCGGGATCCCGGAGTTTCTCGGCAATGCGCTGGTATGCCTCGGAGACCAGCACGGACGTCCGGCGCTGCAGCAGCAGCGCCGGCGACGGGCTGAAGGTGAGGACTTCCGGCAGGGCCGAACCCCGGCCGGGCCGGGCGGCGACTTCGGCGATGCCTCTGCTGAGAGCGGAACCGGCCCACTCCCGAATCGAGCGCAACGTTTGTTCGGCGGGAATCGGCGTGATCGAGGTCTTGAGCTCGTTCTTGAGCTCTCTGGCTCGGTCTGGCCGGTACTCCGGGAGCCCGTCGAACAGTTCGCGGTCTTCGAAGCGCCGTTTTCCCGGTATTCGGGTGACGGTCACCTTGCCGGACTTGTCCAACGTGGGAACGGCCTGTTCCACCAGGACATGCCGGAACAGGGTTTCGCCGTTCGGTGAGCGCAGGCTGAAGAGCCCGACGGCCAGGACGAACTCGAACTCGTCGTCCTTCTGCTCAAGTGTCCGGGCTGCTTTTTCGAGCGTCTCGTACAGTTCCCGCTGGCCCGTCCGGCGACGTTCCTCTTCGGCCCAGGCTCGCCAGCGCGCAAGCCAGATCTGGAAGCTTCGAACGATCTCCGGTCCGTCCTCGGCATCACTTTCAAGGAAGTCCGAGCCATCCTCGTTGCGCAGCTTCGGCTCGGGGCCAGAAGCCACGCTCGCCTGGTGGAGATCGATGAACTCCCGCAGCTGGTCGGGTATCGGAGGTGCCGCAACATTGGGCACCGGACGCACTTGCAGCAGCACTTGTTCGGCCGCGGGGGCTGATTTGACGCCGGCTGGGAGGTCGTCGAACCAGATGGTGGTAGTTGGGGCATTCGGATGTTTTCCGGAAATGTCGCGCAGCGGGTTCCGGCTCGCCGCACTGGTCAAATCCGCGAGGTAGTTGACCAGGCTTGCGGTCTTGCGCAGGGCTTCGGACTCGCGTCCTCCAGCCGAGGCCATGAAGTCTCCTCTTCGTAGGCAACAGGACAGAATGCAGACCTCGAAGTGGATGTTCAAGGCTGAATGCGAAAGTTGGGACCGTTTTGGGCTGACATAGCCTGTTTGGGGTAACGCCTTGGACGGCAGGGCCGAGTCGAATCCCGTTGACGCGCGCGGCCGGAGTGGATCTTTCCCCCGGCTGCAGGGGTATCTCCGGCGGTGTTTGGAGCAGTCCGGCTAACGGGCGGCCGCGCAGGACTTCTTCGGCTGCGGCACGCAGGGGTCGGCGCCGCCGGTCATCGGCGAGTGAGGTTGTGGGCCACGAACTCGGTCGCGGTGATGCCCATCAGCACGAGGTACTGGGCCCCGCCGCACAGGAACTCCGGGTCGCGCAGGTGGCCTTCCTCGCGGAAGCCGAGTTTGCCATGCAGCGCAAGGGAAGCGAGGTTGCCGTCGTAGATCCCGACCTCGCATTTGCGGTAGCGGCCCCGCCCGAACATGTACGCGAGCAGGGTGCTGATCGCGTCGTCGGCGTAGCCGCGCCGGCGGTGCTGCGGGCCGATCCCGATGCCGTAGCTGAACCGGCCGGAACCGGGTTCGGCCTGGCTGGTGAACATCGAGCCGACCAGGGTCCGGTCGTGCAGCGTCTCGATGGCGAGCTGGATGTCGTCGCCGGATTCCGGGTGGTTCGCCCGGTGCGCCGCCCAATGCCGGAATCCGTCGAACTTCGGGAAGTGCTCGCGCGAGGACTCCCGGTCGAACCGCATCAGGGTGCGCCGGTCCGCAGGCTCGACCCGCCGCAACCGCACCCGCCGACCGACCGGACTCGACGTCGAATCGCGGTGGGCCACCTTGCCGGGGCGGGGTGGGGTCATCGTCATCGGCAACGATGATGCCGGTCGGCCCCCATCGATCTTGAAGCGGGGTGCCGGAACACCGGGCGCGGGACCGTCTCGTTAAGGCCGGGGTTCCCGTTCATGCGCCCGAAATCCCGGGTTCGGCGGAGAGTGCCGGCCCGATCGCTGAAAGTCCGCAGGCGAGCATGCGCAAGTCCGGATTCCGGAGTCTTTGTGGCGCAGCACAACCGCGGCCAACACGTCCTGCACATGCCGCGACTGCGGGCACGCGGCGGCGGACAACCGCGACGACCAGGAGAGTCCGCGTGCGCCTCGGTACGGCGTCACCAGTTTCGGGTGCTGTCGAGCCGGAGTTGTTTCTGGACTACGGCGGTGGCCTTGCGGACGGCGGACTCGTCCACGTCGAAGGCAACGGCTGCGTCGGGGTAGGTGGCCTTTGCGGCGCCGGACCAGTAGCGGATCGCCCGGTCGACGGTCGCCGCGATGACCCGGGGTGAGAACCGGGTGACGAGGTCGTCGGGGCTCGGGAGGCGCCACCAGGCCGCCAGGCAGCGGGCGGTGAAGGTCAGGCCGTGGCGCACGGTCGTGCGGTCGAGGAGGAGGCCGGCCACGGTGTCAAGCTTCTGACGCGCGGGTGGAGCGTGGGTGACTGGCTTGAGTCTCATCCGGGCGGCCATCCCGAGATGCCAGGGGGCCGCGTAGGGGAAGATTTCTTCCAGGAGCCGATCGGGTGACCACAGCAGCAGGTACGGGAAAGCGCCGTGGTCGGTGTAAAGCGCGCCCGCGGTGCCGCCGCGTTGTCCGGCGACCGGATGGTCGTAGTTCTGGCAAGTGAATTTCATCAGCGTGTGGCCGGTGGGGACGCCGACTCCGCGCAGGGCGCCGACGCTGCCGTAGACGCGGGTGAGAGCGGCCAGCGGAGAGTCCGGAGCGATGAGCCCGGCGAGTTTCCGGTTTTCACCCGCGGCGAGGTAGTTCCAGAATGCCGCGGCTTCTAGTTCCTCGGCCTTGCCCGGCAGAACCGGCTGGGCGGGGAGGTGTTTTGGGCGTGCCGTGGAGACCGGGGCGGCCGGCCGGGCGACGGGCTGCTTGCGGTCGGCTCGCGGGGGTGCGGCCACCTTGTCTTTCGCAGGCACTGTTTTAGGCGTCTTGCCGGGTTTTTCCCGCGTCGGCTGGGCGGCTTGGTTCCGGGATGGCGGCGCAGGCGCAGCCGGCGGCGGCGGCGTTTTGGCGGGGGAACAGACAGTGCACCCGAGGTGGGTCTTGGTCGCCACCAGCGGCGCGTGGGCGTCGCAGTTCGGGCACCGAGTGGGGGCGAGGTCACTCACCAATGGCAGGTAGTCGAAGACGACGGGCCAGCGGCGGTCGCCACGCCGGATATCGGTGGTCAGACGCCAGGCGGGCACGTCGATGATGTGCAGCCGGTAGGGCCGCAGCTTGTGCTGGTGGCGGTATTTCTCGCCGATCTCGGCCAGCCGTCGATCACGCTCGGCGATCGTGGCCTGGGCGCGGGCGTCCAGCAGGGCCGCGCGGTCTGGATCGGCATCGGTGCGTCGTTTGTCGATGGCGGCGAGCGCCGCGGCATAGTACTCGCTGGCCCGGGTGGTCTCGGCGGCGCGCTCGGCATCCGCCGTCTGGGCCAGTACCCGGCCTCGCGACGCGGCCGCCTCGTCGAGTACCGAATGCGTGGCGGCTAGCGCCGGGATCAGGGCGTTTCCCGGGACGTGGCGCGCGGGCCCAGTGTCGGTGACGGCGATGGCGTCTCGCACCCGCGCCGCGGCTTGCTCGGGCCAGGCGATCAGCGACGCGACGTCGAGCAGGCATTCGGAGACTTCGGTGAACTGCTCCTCGGCCGAGACGGTGTGGCTGACCAGCGCGCCCAGTCGCAGCGTCGCACGATGGGTCCGGATCGGTGCGCCGGTCGCGTCGATCCGGCCGTGGTCGACAGGCATGCGGTCGCGGATCAACGCCAGCAGGTCTTCGGTGGACATCGGTTTCGAGCCGTGGGGCAGGGTGAGCGTCCCGACGTCGGCGGCGTCGATGACGGCTCCGGCGGCCTTGTCGATCTCGGGATGTCCGGCGCCGAGGAACTGCACGCCATCTTCCCGGGCGATGTCCGGATCATCGGTGATCAGCGTGGACTCCGGCAGGTCGTGCGCGGCGGCCAGTTGGTCGGGCAGAACCGTCAGCACCGCCTCGCCCGAGGGTTCCCACAGCCCGCCCTGGGAGTCCAGGTAGTCCAGCCAGAAAGCGAAGGCGGGGTTGTGGCTGCCGGTCATTCGTTGTCCTCCCCGACCAGGGCATCGACATTGCGCCGATCCGCCACGTAGGACGTGCGTGCCGCCGCGAGTTCTTCGCCGATTTCGTCCATGCGGCGGGCGAAGGCGGATTCGTTCTCGGTCGAGGCGAAGGCTTCGAACACCGCCTTTTCGAAATCGAAATCCTCGTCGATCCGGCCAAGGATCATGTCGAGTTCCCCGACGACGAGCTCGAACATGTTGATTTTGGTCTCCAGAACGTGCAAGATCCGTTCCTCGATGGTTCCCCGGCAGGCCAGGTTGGTCAGCAGCACATCGTGGGTCTGGCCGACCCGGTGCAGGCGGCCGAGGCGCTGTTCGATCTGCATGGGGTTCCACGGCAGGTCAAGGTTGATCATGACGTGACAGAACTGGAGGTTGCGTCCTTCGCCGGCGGACTCCGTGGACAGCAACACCTGTTCGGTGTCGCGGAAGGCTCCGATCACCCGCTCTTTCTCTGCCCGGGGCAGGCCGCCGTGGTAGACGACGGCGCTGATCCCCGCCGCCCGTGCCGCTTCGGCGACCGTGTCCAGGGTCTGCCGGAAAGCGGTGAACACCAGCACCTTCTCCTTGCGTGCCGCGTACTCGCCCAGCTTCGCCGTCAGCAGGCGAAGTTTGGCCGGATAGGTGATCGACTTCGCCGTGGCCGCCAGATCGGTCCAGCCGAGTTTGGTCATGGTCGGCGCGGCCGCCGCCGGTGTGGAACCGGCCAGCCTGGCGACCGAGCGCAGCGCCAGTCGCCGTGCGGCGGGCGCTTCCTTGGCCTCGATCCGGATCCGCTCGGTCAGCTCCGCATACAGAGCCTGCTCGTCGGCGTCCGGGGTGACCAGCGTGGTTTCGGCGAGGCGTTGCGGTAGCCGTAGCGCGACCTCGCTGCGCCGGTGGCGCACCATCACCTGACGGGTCCGGCTCCGCAGCTCAGCCAGGTTGCGGGGGCTGTTCACGTCGCCACCGGCGGCGACATGGCGGGAGCGGAACTGCGCCGGCGTGCCGAGCAATCCGGGCGCGACGAGGGAAATCATCTCGTACAGATCCTGCAGGCGGTTTTCCACCGGGGTGGCCGTCAACAGCAGGAGGAACCGCGCACTCAGTGCCCGGATAAGTTTTCCCGACGCGCTGCGCGCGGACCGCAGCCGGTGTGCCTCGTCGGCGATCACCAGGTCCCATCCGGCGCCGGTGAGTTCGGCCTTCAGCGGGTCCCGGCGGGCCGCGGCCAGCGAGACCAGCAGCACCGGCCGGTTTCCGCGTTCATCGATTGCCCGATCCTTGCCGGATATGATCGCGGTGGGCAGGCCGAATTTGCGTTCCAGTTCGTCCCGCCACTGCTCGACCAGGCCAGCTGGGGTGATCACCAATGTCCGGTCGGCCAAGCCCCGGAGTCGTAGCTCGGAGGCGATCAGTCCGGCTTCGATGGTCTTGCCCAGCCCGACCTCGTCGGCGAGGATCGCCCGGCCTCTCATGCGCCGCAATACGGTGGACGCGGTCTCCCGCTGGTAGTCGAACGGCTCGAATGCCAACTGCGGCAATGACAACAGAGTGTCGAACCCGGGCCGTCGCAACACCGAGACCGCCTGGTCCACCAGTGCCGAGCGGGCCGGGTCGACGGGCGCGGCCGGGGACAACTGGCCGAGTAGGCTGAGCAAGGTCTCGGGCAAGGTTTGCGGCCCGGCGTCCCCGGGATCATCGCTTTGCGTCACCAACATCCGTCCCACCATAGCGCGGACGACCGGTCGACCTGCTCAGCGGTGCTGCGACGGTGTTGTGGGAGGCTATCCAGGTGAGTCCGGTGAGTAAGGGACGCAAGCGCAAACCCGCGAAAGGCCGACGGAAGACCGGTGAACACCGCGCCCATCCGTCCGGATCGCTGTTCGGGGCGCCGTTGCCCGGGACCGAATTCGATGCGGCGGCATACCTGAGCGACCTTTCGCCGGTGTTGTCCAAGGCGGAAGTCAAGGACATCCTGGACCGGCGGTTGTTCGCCGTGCCCAACCGCGACGCCACCTTCCGCGGCGCGGATTTCGGCAGGCTCAACCCTGTCGACCCCGACGAGCGCGACATCCTGATCATGAGAGAGCATCCGGAATACCGCCGGGCGCTGGAGGATCCGTCGTGGGAAGGGGAGATCGACGGGGTCAACCCGCGGCTGCACGTGGCGCTGCACGAGATGGTCGCGAACCAGTTGTGGGACGGTGAGCCGATCGAAGCGTGGCACGCCGCCCGCCGGCTGCTGGATCTCGGGATGGACCGGCATGACGTGTTGCACGAGCTGATGAACGTGGGCGTCGAATATCTGTACGGCGCCCTGACCGGCTCTGGACCGGTCGATCTCGATGCCTACCGGCGGACATTGAACGACCTGGGCCAAGAGCCCGTGAACACACGTGTCCGGCGCAGCGACACCGCGTACCAGATCAAGGTTGGTATCGCCGGCAGCGAACCGTCGATCTGGCGACGGCTTTCCCTGCCCGGTGACACACCGCTCGATGAGCTGCACCACATCCTCCAGGTCTCTTTCGGCTGGGAGGGCTGGCACCTGCATGAGTTCGAGGCTAAGGGCAGGCGCTACACCGATGTCAGCGGCGGATCCACGCGCGGTGTCCATGACGAACGCCGGGCGACGCTCAGCCTCGTCGCCCCGCGCCAGGGCGACCGGGTGCGCTACACCTACGATTTCGGCGACGACTGGATCCATGATCTCGTGGTGGAGGCCATCGAACCGGCCGAAGGCGAAGCCCGCGTGCTATGCCTGGACGCCGATCGTGCCGGACCGCCCGAGGACTGCGGCGGCATCTACGGCTACCAGCGTCTTCTCGACGCGATGACCGGCCCCCGGCATCCCGACCGCGACAACTACGAGGATGTGCTCGGCGAATCATTCGATCCGGCCGCCGTCGATCTGGAGGCGATCAACTCCGTACTGGCCGCGATCAGGATTCCCGGCACCAGCTGACACCGGGCGCCACTCTGGCTGCGCCGTGCGGTGCCGGTGAGCCCGTGAGTACTTTTGGGCGCTATAGCACCCGAAAACACTCACGGGCCCTAACCAGCAGGTCCGTGCGCCTAACGCTTCAAAGTGCCGAGGAACCGCGCAAAGGCGCCAGGGCCGAAGACCAGCACAGGACCATCAGGATCCTTCGAGTCCCGAACACCGACAACAGCCGGCTGGACAGCCACTTCGACACACACGCCGCCATTGCCCTGGCTGTAGCTGCTCTTGCGCCATACGGCGCGGTCAAGGTCTAAGACGGGCACGTTTTCCTCCCGACGGTCACCGGTATTTCTTGATCACGCGAGCGATGAGTTGTCGCGTCTCCGGAACAGGCAGCGCGGCAGCACTCAGTCGCTCGAAGATGACGCTGTACCGAGTGTATTCCGCTGGTTCCCAGAGGTAAGTGGCACCGAAGAAGTCTTCGAGGTACACCGTCGAAACTTGCTGGTCGGCGAGGTGCATCAACGCAACTGACGAAGTAACCGCAATCCGGCTCGATTCGAACGCCAAGACCTGCAGTCTAATGTTCGGAAGTTCCGAGACTTCCAGCAGGTGATCGAGCTGCTCGCGCATGATGTCGTTGCTGCCCTGAACGCGGTGCAAAGCGGACTCGGCCAGCACTACCTGGAGGTCCAGCGGCCGATTGGTCCGTGTGAGCACTGCTTGTCGCTCCATCCGGGTTTTTACGTGACTCTCCACCAGACGCGGGTCAGCAGCCGGCTCCCATGCGCGCAACGTCGCGCGGGCGTAGTCCTCGGTCTGGAAGAGACCAGTGATGATCTCCACTTCGTAGATCTTCATCTCCGTTGCTTCGGATTCAAGAGCGAAGAATCGCTGCACCCAGTCCGGAACGGAATCCCGGTGGTATACCTTCGGCCTGGCTCGCTTGGGGAGGCGTTCGGCGAGGCCGAGCAGGTACTTGCGCTGTTTCGCGGTTGCGCCGTAGAAGTCGAGCAGTTTCGCAACTTCGTCCGGTTTCATGCCCTGATGGCCGTTCTCGATCTTGCTGATCTTCGGTTGCTTGCAGCCGAGGACGTCCGCCGCTTCGAACGTGCTTCGGTCTACTTGTTCGCGGAGGCGGCGCAGTTCGATGCCGAGCTGGATGCGCAGCATGCGTGGATCAGGTGACGGCGGCATGCGGTACATCCTGGCAGGTGGAGGGTCCCTAGTGGATCACCTGATTCGGTAAATGACTACTGGAATGATTCCTACTAAATTCGGCTCCACATTGATCGGCAGATGGGAGTCGGGATGTTGGAGCGGCGTTTTTCGCTGGGGCCTTGGGGTGAGGACGAGCTTCCGGCGGTGCTGGAGGACCTGGCCGGGGCGTACCAGCCGAAGAAGTTCGCGCTGTGCGAAGTCGACCGTGACGGCGACAAGGTCGCCGCCGCGCGGATCTACCTGTGGGGCTTGGACTTCTGCCGTGCTCCGGGCGGCGATGGCCTGGGTGCGGTGTTCGTCAGTCCACACGGCTGGACGGGCAACTCCGACTCGGCCGAAGGCGCCCTGGAGTGCTTCTCGCTGATCCGCGACCTCCGCCTGGTCTGGCTCTGACGGGTCGTGAGTGCGTAATCGGGCCGGAGCCCGGCTACGCACTCACGACTAGGTGCACGCCCGAACGCCCGTTTGATTAATGTTGCATCGGAGTGCATAATCATCCGCATGACGGTTCGAGTGGCTGTTGCCGGTGCAAGCGGGTACGCGGGCGGGGAACTGCTCCGCCTTCTGCTGTCGCACCCGCAGGTGGAGATCGGCGCGTTGACCGCGGGCGGGAACGCCGGGAGCAAGCTCGGGCAGCACCACCCGAACCTGCTGCCGCTGGTGGACCGCGTGCTCACCGAGACCACGACCGCCGAACTCGCCGGGCACGACGTCGTCTTCCTCGCGCTCCCGCACGGCCACTCCGCAGCCATCGCCGCCGAGCTCGGCGAGGACACCACCGTCATCGACTGCGGCGCCGACCACCGGCTCAACGATCCCACCGACTGGGCCCGCTGGTACGGCGGCGAACACCCCGGCACCTGGCCCTACGGCATCCCCGAGCTCCCCGGCGCCCGCGACCGGATCCGCGGCTCCCGCCGCGTCGCCGTCCCCGGCTGCTTCCCGACGGTGTCCTCGCTGGCGCTCGTCCCGGCGCTCGCCGCCGGGCTCGTCGAGCCGGACGCTGTCGTCGTCGCGGTCACCGGCACCTCCGGTGCCGGCCGCGCGCTCAAGCCGCACCTGCTCTCCGCCGAGGTGATGGGTTCCGCCAGCGTCTACGGCGTGGGCGGCGCACACCGGCACACGCCGGAGCTGATCCAGAACCTCAGCGCCGCGGCGGGGGAGCCGGTGAAGGTGTCGTTCACCCCGGTCCTCGCTCCGATGCCGCGCGGCATCCTCGCCACCTGCTCCGCTCCGCTGCGCGAGGGCGCTGACGCGGCCGCCGCGCGCAAGGTCTACCTCGACGTCTACGGCGACGAGCCGTTCGTGCACGTGCTGCCCGAGGGCCACTGGCCGCAGACCTCCGCCACGCTGGGCGCGAACACCGTCCACCTGCAGCTGGCGGTGGACCCGGACGCCGGGCGGCTGATCATCGTCGGCGCCGAGGACAACCTCACCAAGGGCACCGCCGGTGGTGCCGTGCAGTGTATGAACCTCGCGGTCGGCCTGCCGGAGACCACCGGGCTGCCGACCGTCGGGGTGGCGCCATGACCGAGCTCAAGCTCCGGCTGCACGCCGAGCCGCTGGCGGTCGGCATGGTTCCGGCGCACGCCAACCTGGCCCTGACCGGTGGCACCACGCCGATCCACGGCAGCCTGACCACCGGGGCGGGCCGCACCATCGTCTTCCCGCATTCGCTGGCCGCCGAGGCCGGTCCCGACGTGCGGGTCGAGGGCCCGTTCCGGGCGCTGGAGGTCGCCGGGCCGCTGGAGTTCGCGTTGACCGGAATCCTGGCCGCGCTGCTGGTGCCGCTGGCCGAAGCCGGGATCAGCGTCTTCACGCTGTCCACTTTCGACACCGACTGGATCCTGGTGCCCGCGGACGCCGCGGAGAGGGCCGCCGACGTCCTGACCGCCGCCGGGCACGTTGTCGAGGCGACGTTATGAGCGTGGTAAGCCGCCTGTTCCGCAAGATGCCCCGGGTGCGGGTGTCCCGCAAAGCAGAGGAGAGCCAATGAGCGTGACCGGACCTGCCGGTTTCCGGGCGGCCGGTGTCGCCGCCGGGATCAAGGCCGCGGGCGCGCGTGATGTCGCGCTGGTCGTCAACGACGGCCCGCAGCAGGCCGCGGCCGGGGTGTTCACCACCAACAAGGTCAAGGCGGCACCGGTGCTGTGGTCGCAGCAGGTGCTCAAGGAGCGCAAGCTTCGCTCGGTGGTGCTCAACTCCGGCTGCGCCAACGCCTGCACCGGCCCGGAGGGCTTCCAGGACACCCACGCCACCGCCGAGAAGGTGGCCGACGTGCTGGGCGTCGGCGCCATCGAGGTCGCGGTCTGCTCCACCGGCCTGATCGGCGAGCGGCTGCCGATGGACGCGCTGCTGTCAGGCGTGGACACCGCAGCCAAGGCGCTGGCGAACGACGACCAAGCCGGTCTCGACGCGGCCACCGCCGTGCTCACCACCGACAGCAAACCCAAGCAGGCTCTCGGGAAGCACGACGCGGGCTGGTCGATCGGCGGCTTCGCCAAGGGCGCCGGGATGCTCGCGCCGAACCTGGCCACCATGCTCAGCGTCATCACCACCGACGCGATGATCGGCGGCGACGACCTCGACGAGGCGCTGCGCGCGTCCACCCGGGTCACCTTCGACCGGTTGGACGTCGACGGCGGCACCTCCACCAACGACACCGTGCTGGTGCTGGCATCCGGTGCCTCCGGGGTCGAACCGTCCAAAGAGGACTTCACCGAGCTGCTCACCGCGGTCTGCACGGACCTGGTCCGCCAGCTGCAGGACGACGCCGAGGGCGCCACCAAGACAATCGACATCACCGTGCGCGGCGCGGCCAGCGAGGCCGACGCGGTCGCCATCGGCCGCACCATCGCCGAGGACAACCTGGTCAAGACCGCGATGTTCGGCTCCGACCCGAACTGGGGTCGGATCGCGATGGCGCTCGGCCGGGTCGACGCCGAGATCGACGTGGCCAAGCTGGAGATCGCCACCAACGGCGTCACGCTCTACGCCGACGGCACCAAGGCCCGCGACCGCAGCGCGGCGGACCTGTCCGGCCGCGCCATCGAGATCGTCGTGGACCTGCACCTCGGCGAGCACGCGGCGACCATCCTGACCACCGACCTGTCCCACGATTACGTCGAAGAGAACAGCGCTTACTCGTCATGACCCAGCAAGAAACCAGCGACCGGCTGGCCACCGCGGCCGAGAAGGCCAGCGTCCTCGTCGAGGCACTCCCGTGGCTGCAGCGCTTCCACGGCGCGACCGTCGTGGTCAAGTACGGCGGCAACGCGATGATCGACGACGAGCTCAAGCGTGCCTTCGCGCACGACATGGTGTTCCTGCGGCTCGCCGGGCTGCACCCGGTGGTGGTGCACGGCGGCGGCCCGCAGATCACCGCGATGCTCGACCGGCTCGGCCTGGAAGGCGAGTTCCGCGGCGGCCTGCGGGTGACCTCCCCGGAGACCATGGACGTGGTGCGCATGGTGCTGGTCGGCCAGGTCGGGCGGGAGCTCGTCGGGCTGATCAACCAGAACGGGCCGTTCGCGGTCGGCATGTCCGGCGAGGACGCCCGGCTGTTCACCGCCGAGCGCCGCACCGCGACGGTCGACGGCGAGGCCGTGGACGTCGGGCTCGTCGGCGACGTGGTGTCGGTCAACGCCGACGCGGTGCTCGACTTGATCAAGGCCGGTCGCATCCCGGTCGTCTCCACCGTCGCCCCCGACGTCAACGGCGTGGTGCACAACGTCAATGCCGACACCGCCGCCGGGGCGCTGGCAGTCGCGCTCGGTGCCGAGAAGCTCGTGGTGCTCACCGACGTCGAGGGCCTCTACACGAACTGGCCGGACCGCTCGTCGCTGGTGTCGCGCCTGGACGCCGACCAGCTGGCGGAACTGCTGCCCGGCCTGTCCAGCGGCATGGTCCCGAAGATGGAGGCCTGCCTGCGCGCGGTGCGCGGCGGGGTGCCGCGGGCGCACGTCATCGACGGCCGCCTCGCGCACTCGGTCCTGCTGGAGGTATTCACCAGCGCCGGAGTCGGCACGATGGTGCTGCCGGCACAGGCAGAGGAGGGCGAGAACTGATGACCACCAACGCCGCGGGAGCGCAGCGCTGGCAAGCGTCCATGATGGACAACTACGGCACCCCCAAGCTGACCCTCGTCAGCGGCTCGGGCGCCGAGGTGACCGACGCAGACGGCAAGACCTACCTGGACTTCCTCAGCGGCATCGCGGTCAACGCGCTCGGCCACGCGCACCCCGCCGTGGTGCAGGCCGTCACCGCGCAGATCGGCAAGCTCGGCCACGTCTCCAACCTCTACGTGCACGAGCTGGGCCTCAAGCTCGCCGAACGGCTGCTGGACCTCGCCGGCGCGACCGGCCAGGGGCGGGTGCTGTTCTGCAACTCCGGTGCCGAGGCCAACGAGGTCGCGTTCAAGATCGCGCGGCTGACCGGCCGGGCCAAGCTGGTCGCCGCTCACGGCGGCTTCCACGGCCGCACCATGGGTGCCCTGGCGCTCACCGGCCAGCCCGCCAAGCAGCAGCCCTTCGAGCCGATGCCGCCCGGAGTCGTGCACTTGCCTTACGGCGACGTGGCCGCGCTCGAGTCCGAAGTGGACGACAACACCGCGGCGGTCTTCCTGGAGCCCATCCAGGGCGAGAACGGCGTGGTCGTGCCGCCCGAGGGCTACCTGCAGGCAGCCCGGGAGATCGCCACCCGCAACGGCGCGCTGCTGGTGTTCGACGAGGTGCAGACCGGCATCGGCCGCACCGGCTCGTGGTTCGCCTTCCAGCGCGCGGGCGTCTTGCCCGACGTGATCACCCTGGCCAAGGGCCTCGGCGGCGGCCTGCCGATCGGCGCCTGCATCGGCCTCGGCGCCGCCGGCGACCTGCTGCACCCCGGCCAGCACGGCACCACTTTCGGCGGCAACCCGGTGGTCTGCGCCGCGGCGCTGGCGGTGCTGGACACCATCGCCGCCGACGGGCTGCTCGAACACGTCGAGCAGGTCGGCAAGGACCTGGTCACCGGCCTGCAGCAGCTCGACCACCCGCTGATTGGCGAGGTGCGCGGCGCGGGCCTGCTCGTCGGCATCGGTCTCACCGAGCCGGTGTCGGCCAAGATCGCCGCCGCCGCGCAGGACACCGGCTACCTGATCAACCCCATCCAGCCCGACGCGATCCGGCTGGCCCCACCACTGATCGTGCGCCCCGAGCAGGTGCAGCGGCTGCTCGCCGACCTGCCCGCCTGGCTCGACGCTGCCAAGGAGAACCCCTGATGCCCCGGCACTTCCTCCGCGACGATGACCTCACGCCCGACGAACAGGCCGAGGTCCTCGACCTCGCCGACCAGTTCAAGGCCGACCCGCTCGGCTCCGACGCGCTGGCCGGGCCCAAGTCGATCGCGGTGATCTTCGAGAAGAACTCCACCCGCACCCGCCTCTCCTTCGAGGTCGGCATCGCCCAGCTCGGCGGCCAGCCGGTCGTCGTGGACGGGCGGATGATGCAGCTCGGCCGCGAGGAGACCATCGAGGACACCTCCCGGGTGCTGTCCCGTTACGTCGACGCCGTGGTGTGGCGGACCTTCGAGCAGGCCCGCATCGACGCCATGGCCTCGGCGTCCCGCGTGCCCGTGATCAACGCGCTCACCGACGAGTTCCACCCCTGCCAGGTGCTCGCCGACCTGCAGACCATCCGGGAACGGCACGGCAAGCTCGCCGGGCTGACCCTGACCTACCTCGGCGACGGCGCCAACAACATGGCGCACTCGCTGATGGTCGGGGGTGCCACCGCAGGCATGCACGTCCGCGTCGGCGCGCCGGAGGGCTTCCGGCCGCTGGACTGGGTGCTGGACGCGGCCAAGAAGCGCGCCGCCGAGACCGGCGGCTCGGTCGAGCTGTTCAACACCCCGAACGGCGCGGTCGAGGGCTCGGACGTGCTGGTCACCGACTCCTGGACGTCGATGGGGCAGGAGAACGACGGCAAGGACCGGGTCAGCCCGTTCCGGCCGTTCCAGGTCAACTCCGAGCTGCTGGCCGCCACCGGCAAGGCCGGCACGAGCGTCCTGCACTGCCTGCCCGCGCACCGCGGCATGGAAATCACCGACGAGGTGATCGACGGCCCGGCCAGCGTGGTGTTCGACGAGGCAGAGAACCGCCTGCACGCGCAGAAGGCGCTGCTGGCGTGGCTGGTGCGACGACCATGACGACCCGGGTCGCGCGGCAGGCCCGCATCGTCGAACTGGTCGCGTCGATGGGCATCCGCAGCCAGACCGAACTGGCCAAGCTGCTCGCCGGCGACGGCATCGAGGTCACCCAGGCGACGCTGTCCCGGGACCTTGACGAGCTCGGCGCGGTCAAGCTGCGGGGCGCCGACGGCGGCGCGGCGGTCTACGTCATCCCCGAGGACGGCAGCCCGGTCCGCGGTGTGCAGGGCGGCACCTCGCGGCTGAGCCGACTGCTCGGCGAACTGCTCGTCGGGGCCGACGGGGCGGGCAACCTGACCGTGTTGCGCACCCCGCCGGGCGCGGCGCAGTTCCTGGCCAGCGCCATAGACCGGGCCGCGCTGCCGGAGGTGGTCGGTTCCATCGCGGGCGACGACACCGTGATGATCGTCGCCCGCGAGCCCCTCACCGGGCACCAGCTGGCCGAGCGGTTCACCGAGATGGCAGCCGGGGAACGGCAGTCCGAAGTGGACGCCGAAGCCCGGCCCACGGTGGACGGCAGGGGGCAGGGTCCTAGGGACCAAGACGATGAGTGAGCGGGTCGTGCCGTCGTCGGCACCGTCGTGCAAGGCTGCACCGGCAAGGGCAACGACCGCGATCCCGAAGAAGAGCCGCGCCCACCACCCCATCACCCGGTGGGAGCGCAATTTCGCGAGAATTTGACCGTCACCCGGGTGAACGTCAATTTCTCACGAAATTGGCACCCCCGGCACAAACCGCACCGACAGCAACAACCTGACACGACTGAGGGGACACCGTGACGCAGCAAGGCAGCGAGTCCACCAAGCTCTGGGGCGGCCGGTTCGCCTCCGGCCCGGCCGAAGCGATGGCCGCGCTGAGCCTGTCGACCCACTTCGACTGGCGCCTGGCGCCCTACGACATCGCCGGCTCCCGAGCCCACGCCCGCGTGCTGCACGGCGCCGGGCTGCTCACCGCCGACGAACTCGAGCGGATGCTCGCGGGCCTGGACACCCTGGCCGCCGACGTCGAGGCGGGCACCTTCCAGCCGGTGATCGACGACGAAGACGTGCACACTGCCCTCGAACGCGGTCTGCTGGAACGCGTCGGCCCGGAACTCGGCGGCAAGCTGCGCGCCGGCCGCTCCAGGAACGACCAGGTCGCCACCCTGTTCCGGATGTGGCTGCGCGACGCCAACCGCCGCGTCGTCGCGGGCGTCCTCGACATCGTCGACGCCCTCGTCGCCCAGGCCACCGAACACCCCGAGGCGGTGCTGCCCGGCCGCACCCACCTGCAGCATGCGCAACCGGTGCTGCTGGCGCACCACCTCCTTGCGCACTGCCAGGCGCTGCTCCGCGACGTCCAGCGCTTCCGCGACTGGGACGCCCGCACCGCCTACTCGCCCTACGGCTCGGGTGCCCTGGCGGGCTCCTCGCTCGGGCTCGACCCGCAGGCCGTCGCCGCCGAGCTCGGCTTCGCCGGCGCCGTCGACAACTCCATCGACGGCACCGCTTCGCGCGACTTCGCCGCCGAGGCCGCGTTCTGCCTCGCGATGCTGGGCGTGAACCTCTCGCGCATCGCCGAAGAGGTGATCATCTGGAACACCGCCGAATTCGGCTATGTGACCCTCGACGACGCCTGGGCCACCGGCAGTTCGATCATGCCGCAGAAGAAGAACCCGGACGTCGCCGAGCTGGCCCGTGGCAAGTCCGGGCGGCTCATCGGCAACCTCAGCGGGCTGCTGGCCACACTGAAGGCGCAGCCGCTGGCCTACAACCGGGACCTGCAGGAGGACAAGGAGCCGGTCTTCGACTCCGTAGAGCAGCTGGAACTGCTGCTGCCCGCGATGGCGGGCATGCTCGGCACCCTGACCTTCCACACCGAACGGCTCGCCGAGCTTGCGCCCGCCGGCTTCACCCTCGCCACCGACATCGCGGAGTGGCTGGTGCGCCAGGGAGTCCCGTTCCGCGTCGCGCACGAGGCGTCGGGGGAGTGCGTGCGCACCGCCGAGGCCCGCGGCGTCGGACTTGAGGAACTGACCGACGAGGAGCTCGCCGCGGCCAACCCGGCGCTCACCCCGCAGGTACGCGAGGTGCTGACCGTCGAGGGCTCGATCGCCTCCCGCGACGCGCATGGCGGCACCGCTCCGAACAGGGTCGCCGAGCAGCGCGAACGCGTTGTCGCCGGAGTGCGGCAACATCGCGAGTGGCTCTCCAATTGACTTCTCTCCTCCCTGAAGGAAGGAGATTCAGTCCTCGCGGACTGAGTTTCCTGCTTCAACGACCGCAGCGTCCCCACCGTGGCGGTTCGGTCTCACACGATCTCACTCAGGCGTTCGGACCGGGGTGGTCCGGGTTCCCGCTCGACCAGCGGTACCCACGTACTTGCTCGGGTTTTCCCACTTGCGTGGGGGTGGTAGGTCTCACCTACCGAAATCAAGACTATCAGCGGTCGCTACGCGACCGACACGCGAGATCTGCTCCTCCCCACCCTGAAGGACGGGGCATCCGCAGATTGGAGATCAGGTGATCACGGTTTGGGCACGACCGGTAGGGTCAGGCATGTGAGCCAGGTGACACGCGACGAACTCGCCCTCGATCCGCTGTGGGTGGCCCGCCGGTTGCTCGGCTGCGAACTGCGATCGACGAGCCCGCAGGGCGAGGTCGGCGTGCGCCTGGTCGAGGTCGAGGCCTACCGCGGCATGGACGACCCCGCGTCGCACTGCTACCGCGGGCGCACCGAGCGCAACGCGGTGATGTTCGGCCCGGCCGGTCACCTGTACGTGTACTTCGTCTACGGGATGCACTTCTGCATCAACGTCGTGTGCCTCACCGACGGTGTCCCCGGCGCGGTCCTGCTGCGCGCCGGGGAGGTCACCACGGGTACCGAGCTCGCCCGCTCCCGGCGGCCAGCGGTCCGCAAGGATGTCCAGCTCGCCAGCGGGCCCGCTCGGCTGGCCGGGGTGCTCGGGATCACCCGCGAGCACAACGGCGTCGACCTCACCAGTCCGGAGTCGCCGATCCGGCTGTACAACGGCACCTTGGTCGGCGAGGACGACATCCGCAGCGGGCCCCGGGTGGGCGTCGCCGCGGCGATGGACCTGCCGTGGCGGACCTGGGTGGACGGCTCCTCGGCGGTCAGCTCGTACCGGCGTGGCGGGCGTCGCCGCATCCAGGCCCGGACGTAAACCCGGTTGCGGGGATGCGCGAAACTGAACTGCGTGAGCGAGCACATCCTTGACGAGCTGACCTGGCGCGGCCTGATCGCGCAATCCACCGACCTTGACTCGCTGCGGCGGGAACTCGACGACGGGCCGCTCACGCTCTATGCCGGTTTCGACCCGACCGGCCCCAGCCTGCACGCCGGGCACCTGATCCCGATCCTGACCCTGCGCCGCTTCCAGCAGGCCGGGCACCGGCCGGTGGTCCTCGCCGGTGGCGCCACCGGCCTGATCGGCGACCCGCGCGACGTCGGCGAGCGCAACCTGCACGACGAGAACACCGTGCTGGAGTGGACCGCCAAGATCCGTGACCAGCTGTCCGCGTTCGTCGACTTCGACGACTCGCCGACGGGGGCGATCGTTGAGAACAACGCGCACTGGACCGCCGACTTGCCGGTCACGGCGTTCCTGCGGGACATCGGCAAGCACTTCTCGGTGAACACGATGCTGGCGCGGGAAACCGTGAAGCGGCGGCTGGAAACCGACGGCATCTCTTACACCGAGTTCAGCTACATGCTGCTGCAGGCCAACGACTACGTGCAGCTGTACCGGAAGTACGGCACCCGGCTGCAGCTCGGCGGCTCCGACCAGTGGGGCAACATCATCGCCGGGGTCGACCTGGTCCGGAAGCAGGAGTCGGTCGCGGCGCACGCGCTGACCGTGCCGCTGGTCACCGACTCGGAAGGCCGCAAGTTCGGTAAGTCCACCGGCGGCGGCAACGTCTGGCTGGACCCGGCGATGACCACGCCGTACGCCTGGTACCAGTACTTCGTCAACGCCGCCGACGCGGACGTCGCGAAGTACCTGAGGCTGTTCACCTACCTCGACCGCGAGGAGATCGACGAGCTGGAGCGGACCACGGCGGAGCGGCCCCAGTTGCGGGCCGGCCAGCGCCAACTCGCCGAGGAGCTGACCACGCTGGTGCACGGCGCGGACCAGACCCGCAAGGTCGTCGCGGCCAGCCAGGCGCTGTTCGGCAAGGGCGAGATCGCCGACCTCGACGAGGCGACCCTGGACGCCGCGATGGCCGCCGTGTCGACCGCGGAGGTCCGCCTCGCCGACGCCCCGACGATCGTGGACCTGCTCGTCGAAACCGGCCTCGCGAACGGGAAGGGCGCGGCGCGGCGCACCATCAAAGAGGGCGGCGCGTACGTCAACAACGACAAAATCGCAGATGAGGAGTGGTCGCCGAGCAAGGACGATCTGCTGCACGGCCGCTGGCTGGTAATTCGTCGTGGCAAGCGTCACACTGCGGGCGTCAAGGTCGTGCACTAGCCTGGAATCAGCACCGGAAAGGGGCGTTGAACTGCATTTTCAGTTCTTTCCGGTGCTGCTCGGAGCCGATTTGACTTGGCACGGATCAACGCGTAAATTATTTCAGGTCAGCGCGGAACGGGCCGATGAAAAACGGGCCGGGCGCTGACACGGGGTCGCGAACCAAGCTCCTGCCGTCTGGCGGTAGAGTGGGCGTCCCGATGGGAAATCGAGATTGGTCAGGCGGGCTTTCTGTCCGCAGGACGAGGTCGCGGTTTCCAGCCAGATCTTTGATAGAACAGTGCTTGGCTGTGGCCGAGTGGAATAGCGAGCCGAAATTCGGCGCCGATCCGGTGGGGCGACCCCCCGGTGAGACCGAAAAAGGGCCTGCTACTCTGGTCAACAGCAAAAGCGCGAAGAAGATATGCTCCCCGGAGCTTCCTAGCCGTTGGCTGGGGGTGATGGTGTGGGTGTGTTCTTTGAGAACTCAACAGCGGACTGTTTTGGTTAGTGTTCTTTTATGCCCCCGATCATGCAGGTTTTGTGTGGTTGGTGGTTTCTTTGAGTATGATGCTCGCCTTTGATGGTTTGAGTGTCTGCTGGGATTGTTCAACAGCATTGTTGGAGAGTTTGATCCTGGCTCAGGACGAACGCTGGCGGCGTGCTTAACACATGCAAGTCGAACGCTGAAGCATCTTCGGGTGTGGATGAGTGGCGAACGGGTGAGTAACACGTGGGTAATCTGCCCTGCACTCTGGGATAAGCCTTGGAAACGGGGTCTAATACCGGATATGACATATCACTGCATGGTGGTGTGTGGAAAGTTCCGGCGGTGCAGGATGAGCCCGCGGCCTATCAGCTTGTTGGTGGGGTGATGGCCTACCAAGGCGACGACGGGTAGCCGGCCTGAGAGGGTGACCGGCCACACTGGGACTGAGACACGGCCCAGACTCCTACGGGAGGCAGCAGTGGGGAATCTTGCGCAATGGGCGAAAGCCTGACGCAGCAACGCCGCGTGGGGGATGACGGCCTTCGGGTTGTAAACCTCTTTCGACATCGACGAAGGCCTCTTTTGGGGTTGACGGTAGGTGTAGAAGAAGCACCGGCTAACTACGTGCCAGCAGCCGCGGTAATACGTAGGGTGCGAGCGTTGTCCGGATTTATTGGGCGTAAAGAGCTCGTAGGCGGTTTGTCGCGTCGGCCGTGAAAACCTGCAGCTTAACTGTGGGCTTGCGGTCGATACGGGCAGACTTGAGTTCGGTAGGGGAGACTGGAATTCCTGGTGTAGCGGTGAAATGCGCAGATATCAGGAGGAACACCGGTGGCGAAGGCGGGTCTCTGGGCCGATACTGACGCTGAGGAGCGAAAGCGTGGGGAGCGAACAGGATTAGATACCCTGGTAGTCCACGCCGTAAACGTTGGGCGCTAGGTGTGGGGATGGGTTCCACTGTTTCCGCGCCGTAGCTAACGCATTAAGCGCCCCGCCTGGGGAGTACGGCCGCAAGGCTAAAACTCAAAGGAATTGACGGGGGCCCGCACAAGCGGCGGAGCATGTGGATTAATTCGATGCAACGCGAAGAACCTTACCTGGGTTTGACATGCACTAGACAGCTCCAGAGATGGGGTTTCCCTTGTGGTTGGTGTACAGGTGGTGCATGGCTGTCGTCAGCTCGTGTCGTGAGATGTTGGGTTAAGTCCCGCAACGAGCGCAACCCTTGCCCCATGTTGCCAGCGGGTTATGCCGGGGACTCGTGGGGGACTGCCGGGGTCAACTCGGAGGAAGGTGGGGATGACGTCAAGTCATCATGCCCCTTATGCCCAGGGCTTCACACATGCTACAATGGCCGGTACAGAGGGTGGCGATATCGTGAGGTGGAGCGAATCCCTTAAAGCCGGTCTCAGTTCGGATCGGGGTCTGCAACTCGACCCCGTGAAGTCGGAGTCGCTAGTAATCGCAGATCAGCATTGCTGCGGTGAATACGTTCCCGGGCCTTGTACACACCGCCCGTCACGTCATGAAAGTCGGTAACACCCGAAGCCCATGGCCCAACCCTTGTGGGGGGAGTGGTCGAAGGTGGGACTGGCGATTGGGACGAAGTCGTAACAAGGTAGCCGTACCGGAAGGTGCGGCTGGATCACCTCCTTTCTAAGGAGCAATACACACCCTGGCTGGTTTTTGGGATCGGTTGGGAGTGTTCGCGGTGTAGGGGACGGATGTTTCTCTGCCGTGACGCTCAATGGATTGTGGAACACACTAACTTTCAGCAAGGCAGTCCGCTGTTGGGTGTCTGAGAGAACACGCTGCGCACGTGGTGTGTGGGTGTTTTCTTGGTGGTTTGGTTGTTGTTTGAGAACTGTATAGTGGGTGCGAGCATCTTTGTGGCCAAGTTATGTAGGGCACATGGTGGATGCCTTGGTACCAGGGGCCGATGAAGGACGTGGGAGACTGCGATAGTCCTCGGGGAGTTGTCAACCGAGCTGTGATCCGAGGGTGTCCGAATGGGGTAACCCAGCCCGAGTGATGTCGGGTTACCAGCGCCTGAATATATAGGGTGTTGGGGGGAACGCGGGGAAGTGAAACATCTTAGTACCCGTAGGAAGAGAAAACACTGGTGATTCCGTGAGTAGTGGCGAGCGAAAGCGGAGGAGGCTAAACCGTGCGCGTGGGATACCTGGTAGGGGTTGCGTGTGCGGGGTTGTGGGACGCTACTGGGCAGATCTACCAGTCTGCCAGCGTTGCTGTGTCGTGTTAGTCGAATAGGTTGGGAAACCTGACCGTAGACGGTGAGAGTCCGGTAGGCGAAAATGCGATCGGTGCGTGTGGTGGTGTTCCCGAGTAGCAGCGCTTTCGTGGAGGGTGCTGTGAATCTGGCGGGACCACTCGCTAAGCCTAAATACTTCCTGGTGACCGATAGTGGATAGTACCGTGAGGGAATGGTGAAAAGTACCCCGGGAGGGGAGTGAAAGAGTTCCTGAAACCGTGTGCCTGCAAACCGTCAGAGCCTTTTGGGTGATGGCGTGCCTTTTGAAGAATGAGCCTGCGAGTTACTGCTGCGTGGCGAGGTTAACCCGTGTGTGGGGGAGCCGGAGCGAAAGCGAGTCTGAATAGGGCGTTTTTAGTCGCGTGGTGTAGACCCGAAGCGGAGTGATCTACCCATGGCCAGGGTGAAGCGCGGGTAAGACCGTGTGGAGGCCCGAACCCACCAGGGTTGAAAACCTGGGGGATGAGTTGTGGGTAGGGGTGAAAGGCCAATCAAACTCCGTGATAGCTGGTTCTCCCCGAAATGCATTTAGGTGCAGCGTTGCGTGGTTGCTTGGGTGGGGTAGAGCACTGGTTGGTTGATGGGCCTTCGCGGGTTACTGAGATCAGCCAAACTCCGAATACGCCTGAGTTGAGCGTGGCAGTGAGACGGCGGGGGAGAAGCTTCGTCGTCGAGAGGGAAACAGCCCAGAGCATCGGCTAAGGCCCCTAAGTGTGCGCTTAGTGGGAAAGGATGTGGGATCGCCGAGACAACCAGGAGGTTGGCTTAGAAGCAGCCATCCTTGAAAGAGTGCGTAATAGCTCACTGGTCAAGTGGTCCTGCGCCGACAATGTAGCGGGGCTGAAGCGCACCGCCGAAGCCATGCCAATGACACTGTGTGTTGTTGGGTAGGGGAGCGTCCTGCATGCGGTGAAGCGCCGGAGTGATCCTGGTGTGGAGTGTGTGGGAGTGAGAATGCAGGCATGAGTAGCGAGTGCAGAGTGAGAATCTCTGCCGCCGGATGACCAAGGGTTCCTGGGGAAGGTTCGTCCGCCCAGGGTGAGTCGGGGCCTAAGGCGAGGCCGACAGGCGTAGTCGATGGATAACGGGTTGATATTCCCGTACCCGTGTTGATGCGTCCATAGCGAAACCTTTGATACTAACCATCTTGGTGTGTGTTGATCCTTTGGGTGATATGCGTGCTGGCATGGGACCTGATGGGGCGGTAGTTAAGTGATGGGGTGACGCAGGAGGGTAGCTCTGCCAGTGAGTGGTTGTACTGGTGTAAGCCTGTAGCCCGGTGTGTAGGTAAATCCGCATGCCTTGTGGGTGAGGGGTGATGCGTAGCCGTTGTGGCGATGTGAGTGATCCCATGCTGTCGAGAAAAGCCTCTAGCGAGTGTCTTCACGGCCCGTACCCGAAACCGACACAGGTGGTCAGGTAGAGAATACCGAGGCGGTCGGGTGAACTGTGGTTAAGGAATTCGGCAAATTGCCCCCGTAACTTTGGGAGAAGGGGGGCCACTGCTGGTGAACCGACGTGCTTGGGGAGCTGGTGGTGGTCGCAGAGGCCAGGGAGAAGCGACTGTTTACTAAAAACACAGGTCCATGCGAAGCCGTAAGGCGATGTATATGGACTGACGCCTGCCCGGTGCTGGAACGTTAAGAGGACCCGTGAACCCTTTGGGGTGTAGCGGAGAATTTAAGCGCCAGTAAACGGCGGTGGTAACTATAACCATCCTAAGGTAGCGAAATTCCTTGTCGGGTAAGTTCCGACCTGCACGAATGGCGTAACGACTTCTCCGCTGTCTCGACCACAGGCCCGGTGAAATTGCAGTACGAGTAAAGATGCTCGTTTCGCGCGGCAGGACGGAAAGACCCCGGGACCTTTACTATAGCTTGGTATTGGTGTTTGGTTCGGCTTGTGTAGGATAGGTGGGAGACTGTGAAGCATTCACGCTAGTGGGTGTGGAGTCGTTGGTGAAATACCACTCTGGTCGTTCCGGGCATCTAACTCGGGTCCGTGATCCGGATCGGGGACAGTGCCTGGTGGGTAGTTTAACTGGGGCGGTTGCCTCCTAAAGGGTAACGGAGGCGCCCAAAGGTTCCCTCAGCCTGGTTGGCAATCAGGTGTTGAGTGTAAGTGTATAAGGGAGCTTGACTGTGAGACTGACGGGTCGAGCAGGTGCGAAAGCAGGGACTAGTGATCCGGCACTGGCTGGTGGAAGCGGTGTCGCTCAACGGATAAAAGGTACCCCGGGGATAACAGGCTGATCTTGCCCAAGAGTCCATATCGACGGCATGGTTTGGCACCTCGATGTCGGCTCGTCGCATCCTGGGGCTGGAGTTGGTCCCAAGGGTTGGGCTGTTCGCCCATTAAAGCGGCACGCGAGCTGGGTTTAGAACGTCGTGAGACAGTTCGGTCCCTATCCGCCGCGCGCGTAGGAGACTTGCGGAAGGCTGTCCCTAGTACGAGAGGACCGGGACGGACGAACCTCTGGTGTGCCAGTCGTTCTGCCAAGGGCGTGGCTGGTTGGCTATGTTCGGGAGGGATAACCGCTGAAAGCATCTAAGCGGGAAGCCTGTTCCTAGATGAGGTCTCCCACCCGTTGTGGGTTAAGGCCCCCAAGAGATGATTGGGTTGACAGGCCAGATATGGAAGCACGGTAACGTGTGGAGTTGACTGGTGCTGATAGGCCGAGGACTTGCTCACAAAGATTGCTACGCACCCACTATACGGTTCTGGGGCAACAACCAGAACCTTTTGATAATTGAACATGTGTCATTCGTGTTCTGACGCCTGGTTTCCCGTCGTTTTCGGCGGGGTGAGGGTTGTCGGTGGCGATGGCGGGGAGGGTCCGCCCGGTCCCATTCCGAACCCGGTAGCTAAGCTCCCCAGCGCTGATGGTACTGCACTCGACAGGGTGTGGGAGAGTAAGACACCGCCGACACACTATTTGAAAGGGGCCGACCGGACCCGTCCTTGGAGGGACGGATCTCCGGTCGGCCTCTTGTTTTTCGTCCAGGCATCGTCGCGGTGTCCGTTCGAACGCCGCACGGTCCACACGAGTTGTCCCCGTTCACATCGGGGGTGCCACCCCCCACGACCCGCCACCAGGTGGGACTACGCTGTTGGGGCTTCAGTTCTTTTTCTGCTTCAGGAGGTTCGGTGTCCGGTTCCGACGACAGGCGCGGCGACTCCCGCCGTGGGGCCGGTGCCGGCCGAGGCGGCCAAGGCGGCCGCGGAAGCTTCGATCGCCGCGGTTCCTTCGGCGGTCCCCGCCGGGACCGCGACGGTGGTGCGCGCGGCTTCGGCGACCGCGACAACCGCGGCAACCGCAATGATCGAGACGACCGCAACCGGGACGACCGGGGCGGCCGCGACAACTTCGGCGGCGGCCGCGACCGGTTCCGCGGCCAGGGCGGGCGCCCTGGCGGTCAACGCGACGACCGCGGTGGCTTCCGCCGAGACGACCGCGGCGGTTTCCGCCGTGACTCCGACAACAGGGACCGCTTCCGCCGCGACGATCGACGCGACGATCGACGCGATGATCGGCGTGATGACCGTCGTGACGACCGCAGCCGCGACGACCGGCCTCGCCGGTTCGACGCGCAGGACGGCCGTCGCGGCTTCGACAACCGTCGTGATGACCGTGGACGTGATGACCGTGGCGGTTTCAAGCGTGACGACCGTCGGGACAACCGCGGACAGGACGATCGCGGTCGTCGGGACTTCCGGCGCGATGACCGGCCGCGTCGCGACGATTTCCGCCGTGATGACCGTGGACGTGATGACCGTGGCGGTTTCAAGCGTGACGACCGTCGGGACAACCGCGGACAGGACGATCGCGGTCGTCGGGACTTCCGGCGCGACGACCGGCCGCGTCGCGACGATTTCCGCCGTGACGACCGTGGCGGTTTCAAGCGTGACGACCGTCGCGATGACCGTGGACGTGATGACCGTGGCGGTTTCAAGCGTGACGACCGTCGCGATGACCGTGGACGTGATGACCGTGGCGGTTTCAAGCGCGATGACCGCCGTGACGACCGCGGGCGCGGCGATTTCCGCCGGGATGACCGGCGCGGCGGCTACGGGCGTCGCGACGACCGGCCGGGCAAGCCCCGCTTCGACGACCGCCGGCGGGACGACCGCGGTGGTTTCCGGCGCGATGACCGGCCCCGGCGGGACGACGACCGCCAGCGAGACGACCGGCCGCGCCGGGACGACGACCGGCCGCGCGACGACCGGCCCCGTCGGGACGACCGGCGGCGGGATGACCGGCCGCGTCCGCAGGGCGCCCGGTTCGACCGCGACCGCGGCGGTCGTCCGGATCGGGACCGTCGCGGCGGAGACCACCGCGGTGGCGAGCAGCGCGGTGGCGACCGTCGGGGCCGGGGTGGTTTCCGGCACGACTCGCCGCGGGCGGAGTCGCGTGACGAGGCGGCCGTCGAGTCGCCCGCGGCGAGCGAGCCCGAGTTGCCCGAGGGCTTGGAGCCCGGGGATCTGGACATCGAGATCCGCCGCGAGCTGCTGACGCTGCCAAAGGGCTTGGCCGACAAGGTCGCGGTGCACCTCGTGGCCGCCGGTCAGCTGATCGACTCGGAGCCGGAGCGGGCCCTGGAGCACGCGCGTTACGCACGCCAGCGGGCTCCGCGCATTCCTTCGGTGCGCGAGGCCAACGGCCTCACCGCGTACCTGGTCGGAGAGTGGAACGAGGCGCTGGCGGAGCTGCGCGCCGTCCGGCGCATGGCCGGCGGGCCCGGGCACCTGGCGATGATGGCCGACTGCGAGCGCGCCATGGGGCGGCCGGAGCGCGCGGTGGAGCTCAGCCGCAGCGAGGAAGCCACCCAGCTCGACCAGGAGGACGCGGTCGAACTGCGCATCGTCGCTGCGGGCGCTCGCAGGGACCTCGGCGAGATCGAGGCCTCGGTGGTGAGCCTGCAGATGGCGGAGCTGGACCCGAAGCGCCAGGAGCCGTGGAGCGCGCGCCTGTTCTACGCCTACGCCGACAACCTGCTGGCGGCCGGGCGGGAGCGGGAAGCCTTCACCTGGTTCGTGCACGCGGCCAACGCCGATGACGAGGACGAGACCGACGCCGCGGAGCGGCTTGAGGAGCTCGCCGAGAAGCTGGGTGGCCCGGACGTGGTCGAGGAGCTCGTCACGGAGGCTGAGGCCGCAGCCGAGATCGACGACGAGGACTTCGACGACGAGATCGACGAGATCGACAATGACCTCGACGACGAGATCGACGACGAGGCCGACGAGCAGCCGGAAGCCGCGCGTGCTGACTCCGAGAAGGCCGCCGAGACCGAAGCGTCCGGCGAAACCTCTGAGAAGGCCGCCGAGACCGGACCGTCCGGCGAAACCTCCGAGAAGGCGGCCGAGACCGAAGCGTCCGGCGAGACCTCTGAGAAGGCGGCCAAATCGGATGCCACCGACGCCGACGCGAGCAACGCAGAAGGGGACGCGCGAGCGCAGTGAGCGGCACGCTTCTCGATGGCCACGACGTCGTGCTGTTCGACCTCGACGGCACGGTGTTCCGCGGCGGTGAACTCGTTCCTGGTGCGCTGGAGGCGATCCAGGAGGTGCACCGCCGCGGCATCCCGGTCCGCTACGTGACCAACAACGCGTCCAAACCGGATCAGGCGGTCGTCGATCACCTCGCCGGCCTCGGCTTGGACGCGGAGCGGGCTGAGGTGAGCACCAGCGCCCAGGCCGGCGCCGCGATGCTGGCGGAGAAGCTGGCGCCCGGCTCGAAGGTGCTCGTGGTCGGTTCCCCCGCGCTGGTGTCCGAAGTGGACAATGCGGGGTTGGTGCCGGTCACCGAGTTCGCCGACGAGCCGGTCGCGGTCGTGCAGGGCCTCTACACCGAGATCGGGTACCGCGATCTCGCGGAGGCGTGCTTGGCGATCCGCGCGGGCGCATTGTGGGTTTCGTGCAACGGCGACCGCACCTTGCCGACGGAGCGAGGTCTGCTTCCCGGCAACGGTGCGCTCGTCGCGCTCGTGCAGGCGGCGACCGACCAGGATCCGCTGGTGGCCGGCAAGCCGGAGCGACCGCTGCTGGACCGCGCGGTCGCCTCCGCCGGCGCCGAGGCGCCGTTGATGGTCGGGGATCGGCTCGACACGGACATCGCGGGCGCGGTCAACGCCGGGATGCCCGTGCTGATGGTGCTGACCGGCGTCAGCACGACGCAGGACCTGCTGGAAGCCGCCGACGGCCTGCGTCCCGACTACGTCGGGGCGGACCTCCGGGCGCTGCACCAGTCGCCGAGTGAGGTCGCCATCGGTGAGCAGGAGGCGTGGCAGGTCCGCGTCGGCAATGACTCGCTGGAACTGGCCGCGCGGGCTGGGGAACAGCCGGGCGACGCGCTGTCGGCGCTCCGCGCGCTCTGCGCCGCTTGGTGGGCCACGTCGTCAGGCCCGGTTGCCGTGCACGGCGCGGACGAGCACGCGCAGGACATGTTGAGGCAATTGGGCTTGGCCTGATCGGTGCATGTCGCGGCGTCGCCGTCGGGGCGTTCCGCTAGCGTGGACACGTCGCCGCTACAGCGGTCGCGGCGTGATCGATGGGAGCAGGAGCGGATGACCTCTCCGTGGCAGCAGGGGCCGCAGGCGCCGAATCCCGCGATGCTGGCGCGCCCGGCCGACGACGGTCAACCGGCGATCGACGCCATCGCGGCGGCCGTGGCCGAGCTCGACGAGGTGCGGGAGTTGCCCGTGGCCGAGCACGTCGGGCGGTTCGAGGCGGTGCACGCCGCGCTCACCGACGCCCTGTCGAAGGCCGACAACCTCCTCTCCGCAACGAGTGCACACAGGATGTGACGGTAGTGCCACGCAAGGCGCGGTTGGATGCCGAACTGGTTCGTCGCGGGCTCGCCAGGTCCCGCGAACACGCCACCGAACTGGTCGCTGCGGGCCGGGTGACGGTGCGCGGGATGGTGGCCCGCAAGTCCGCGACCGCGGTCGAGATCGACGCGCCTGTGGTGGTCGCCGAGGACGTCGACGATCCGGGTTGGGCCTCGCGCGGCGCGCATAAGCTGCTGGGGGCGTTGGAGGCGTTCGAGCCCGAGGGGCTGACCGTCGCCGATCGGCGCTGCCTGGACGCGGGCGCTTCCACCGGCGGGTTCACGGATGTGCTGCTGCGCCGGGGCGCGCGCGAGGTGGTGGCCGTGGATGTCGGGTATGGGCAGCTGGTCTGGAAGTTGCAGACCGATGATCGGGTGCGGATCCACGACCGGACGAACGTGCGGTCGTTGGCTCCCGAGGACATCGGTGGCCCGGTGGATCTGGTGGTCGCCGACCTGTCGTTCATCTCGTTGAAGCTGGTGCTGCCGGCGCTGCTCGCGTGCGCTTCGCCGGACGCCGATCTGGTGCCGATGATCAAACCGCAGTTCGAGGTGGGCAAACAGCGGCTAGGCTCGGGTGGCGTGGTACGCGACGCCGAGCTGCGCGCCGAAGCCGTCCTGGAGGTCGTGCGGTTCGCGGCCGGACTCGGCTTGGGCCTGCGCGGCGTCGTGGCCAGCCCGCTGCCCGGTCCGTCCGGCAACGTCGAGTACTTCGCCTGGCTGCGCCCGGGATCGAGCACCGGGGCGGACGCGGCGGAAGCGTTCGTGGTGGACGCGGTGCGGCAGGGGCCGCAAACTTCAGGCAAGGCTCGCACCGGTAACTGATTGTTCCAGCTCCACACCGCAAGCGGCTGAAAGCTTTAAGGAGTGCAGTTGACCCGAGAGGTGCTGCTGGTGGTGCACACCGGCAGGCAGCACAACATGCGCACCGCGGAGAAGGTGGCCGGTCAGCTCATCGACGCGGGCCTGCGGGTGCGGGTGCTCGCCGAGGAGGCGCCGGAGCTCAGCCCGGACTGCTTCCTCCAGGTGGTCGAGCCCGGCCCGGAGGCGGCGGTGGGCACCGAGCTCGTCCTGGTGCTGGGTGGTGACGGGACCCTGCTGCGCGCCGCGGAGCTCGCGCGGCTGGCCAACGTGCCGGTCTTCGGGGTGAACCTCGGCCGGGTCGGTTTCCTGGCCGGGGCCGATTCCGACGCGCTCGACGAGGCGGTGGCCGCCGTCGTCGAGTCCCGCTACTACGTCGAGGAGCGGATGACCATCGAGGTCACCGCTAAGCTCGACGGCAAGGTCCTGGTCCGCACCTGGGCGCTCAACGAGGCGAGCGTGGAGAAGAGCAGCCGGGAGCGGATCCTCGACCTGGTCGTGGAGGTCGATGGTCACCCGGTGTCGGCGTTCGGCTGCGACGGCGTGCTGTGCTCCACCCCGACCGGTTCCACGGCGTACGCGTTCTCCGCCGGTGGCCCGGTGGTGTGGCCGGAGGTGCAGGCGCTGCTGGTCGTGCCGAGCAACGCGCACGCGCTGTTCGCCCGGCCGCTGGTGGTGTCGCAGAAGTCGTTGGTGGCGCTGGAGATCGACCAGCACGGCCACCACGCGGTGCTGTTCTGCGACGGGCAACGCCAGTTCGACCTGCCGCCGGGTGCGCGGGTCGAGGTGGTCGCGGGGGAGACGCCGCTGCGCCTGGTGCGGCTGCACGACACGGCCTTCACGGACCGCCTGGTCCGCAAGTTCGAGCTCCCGGTACAGGGCTGGCGCGGCCCCGCCAAAGCCGGCTAAGGCCTGTTTCGAAAGTGGTTTGCGTAGCGGTGCGGGTAGCGGCCCCCTGCGGGAGTTGCTGTGGCCTTCTCGCGCGGGTGTTCCCCGAACATCATGAACGCCAATTCACCGCGTCGGGACTGGCCTCGCCGAGAGCCCTTCGGCGGGCACAGCCCCTGAGAACCCGCGGCGGTGCCAGTCGAGTCCCACACCGCAAGCGGCTGCCGCCGCTTATAAAACACGTCCTAACGCCCGGAGGACCCGCACCGCTACGCAAGCCCGCCACAAATTTCGGTTGAGTGCGGATCACCCCAGTGGGGATCCGTGGGTCGGGCGATGCCGCTAGGGTGCTTGATGTGTTGGCGGAGATGCGCATCCAGGGACTGGGCGTCATCGACGACGCCACGCTCGCACTGCATGCCGGCCTGACGGTGGTCACCGGTGAGACCGGCGCCGGTAAGACGATGGTGGTCACCGGGCTGCACCTGCTCGGCGGTGGTCGGGCGGATGCCTCGCGGGTCCGGTCCGGTGCGCAGCGTGCCGTCGTGGAGGGCCGGTTCCAGACCACGATCGACTCGCCGGCGGCCAAGGTTGCCGCCGATGCCGGGGCCGAGCCCGACGAGGACGGCAGCCTGATCGCGGTGCGGACGGTGGCGGCCGACGGCCGCTCGCGGGCGCACCTCGGTGGTCGTTCGGTGCCCAACGCCGTGTTGTCCGAGCTGGCGGAGCAGGTTCTCGCGGTGCACGGGCAGAACGATCAGCTGCGGCTGCTGCGTTCCGGTGAGCAGCGCGCGGTGCTGGACCGGTTTGCCGGGGAACCCGTGCTGCACGTGCTCGCCGACTACCAGCGGGTCCGCGCGGAGTGGGGCGGCGCGGTGCGGGAACTCACCGAACGGACCGCCCGCTCGCGGGAGTTGGCCCGGGAAGCGGAGCTGCTCCGGCACGGCTTGGCCGAGATCGAGGCCGTCGCCCCGGAACCCGGCGAGGATGCCTCGCTGGTCGACGAGGCGCGGCGGCTCGCGGACGTGGACCAGCTCCGGGAGATCGCGACGGGCGCCCACCTGGCGCTCACCGGCTCTGCCGATGGCGACCCGGACGTGCCTGGCGCGATCGGCCTGATCGGGGAGGCCCGGCGGCGCCTCGGGGGCGCCGAGGACCCGGTGCTGCGGGAGCTGGAGCCGCGGGTGGCGGAGGCCGTCGCGGTCCTGGCCGACGTGGGCGGCGAGCTCGGCGGCTACCTGGACCGGTTGGACGCCGACCCGGCCCGGCTGGAGCAGGTGCTGGCCAGGCAGGCGGAGCTGAAGCAGCTGACGAAGAAGTACGCCGCGGACGTCGACGGCGTGCTGGCCTGGGCGGCGGAAGCGCGCAGCCGACTGTCCGGAATGGACACTTCGGAGGAGGCGCTGGCGGCGTTGGCCGCGCGGCGCGACGAGCTGGCCGCCGAGCTCGCCGAACACGCCGTCGCGGTGTCCGAGGCCCGCAAGGTTGCCGCCGTTGGGCTCGCCGCGGCGGTTTCGGAGGAGCTGGACGGGCTGGCGATGCCGCAGGCGCGGCTGGAGGTCGTGGTCCGGCCGAAGGAGGGCGATCCGGGCGACCCGAACGCGCTGCCGGTGCAGGGCCGCACATTGCACGCGGGCCCGGACGGGGTCGACGAGGTCGAGCTGCAGCTGATCGCGCACTCCGGCGCCCCGGCGCTGCCGATCCACAAGGGCGCCTCGGGCGGTGAGCTGTCCCGCGTGATGCTGGCGCTGGAGGTCGTGCTCGCCGATGCCGACACGGTGCCGACGCTGGTGTTCGACGAGGTCGACGCCGGGGTCGGCGGCCGGGCCGCGGTGGAGATCGGGCGGCGCCTGGCCCGCCTGGCCCGCACCCACCAGGTCGTGGTCGTCACCCACCTGCCGCAGGTCGCCGCCTACGCCGACCGCCACCTCGTGGTGGACAAGGGCGCCGCCGACGGCGGGTTGACCCGCAGCGACGTGCGGGTGGTCGCCGACGAGCGGCGGGTCGTCGAGCTGGCGCGGATGCTGGCCGGGATGGACTCGACGGAGACCGGCCGGGCTCACGCGGAAGAGCTGCTGGACACCGCGACGGCCTACAAGCTGGCGCAGGCCCGGTTCCGGCGGCGCGCTAAGCCGACGCCGAAGAAGCGGGAACGCAGCGGGAAGTAGGCCATTCGGCCCAACAGATTCTGCTGCTTCCGGGTCAGTCATATCGGCGTGGCGTACCAACGACAGGTGATCGGTTTTTGTCACCATCGGTGCATGAAACTCAGCGGTCTGCTTGCCCGTCAGCAGGAAAGCCTGCCCGGTGTGGCCGGGATCGCCAGGGTCGAGCGGCGTTCGCGTGATGTGCCGCGCAGGGTCCGGTCCGGCGACATCGCGGTGATCGATCACGCGGACCTGGACCGGCGCACCGCCGAAGCGCTGGTCTCGGCCGGGGTGGTCGGGGTCGTCAACGCCGCTCCTTCGATCTCCGGGCGCTACCCGAACCTCGGTCCCGAAGTGCTGCTGTCGGCCGGGATCGCGCTGGTCGACGGCGTCGGCCCCGAGCTCGTGCACCGGGTCAAGGACGGCGCGAAGATCCGGCTGCACGACGGCGGCGTATTCGTCGGGGACCGGGAGATCGGACGCGGGACGGCGCAGGACGCCAACTCCGTCGCCGACCTGCTCATCGAGGCCAAGGCCGGGATGGCCACGCAGCTGGAGGCGTTCTCGGCGAACACCATCGAGTTCCTGCGCAAGGAGCGGACGCTGATCCTCGACGGCGTCGGCGTGCCCGGGCTGAGCTCGTCGATGGAGGGCCGCCAGGTGCTCGTGGTGGCGCCCGGGTACGGCCACGCCGACGACCTGCGGCGGTTGAAGAGGTACATCCGGGAGTACCGGCCGGTGCTGATCGGGGTGGAGGGCGGCGCCGAGTCGTTGCGCAAGGCCGGGCACAAGCCGGACGTCATCGTCGGCGACCCGGACGGTATCGCCACCGCCACCCTCAAGTGCGGCGCGGAAATGGTGATCCCCGCCCACCTCGACGGGCACGCGCCCGGCCTGGAACGCATCCAGGACCTCGGGGTCGGCGCGGTGACGTTCCCCGCGTCGGGGAACCCGGAAGACCTCGCGCTGCTGCTCGCCGACGCGCACAAGGCGAGCCTGGTGATCACGGTCGGGTTCCACGCGACGCTGAGCGAATTCCTCGACCGCGGGCGCTCCGGTTCGAACCCGTCGACGTTCCTCACCCGGCTCCGGCTGGGCAGCAAGGTCATCGACGGCGCGGCGGTGGCCACGCTCCAGCGCAGCCGGACGCCGGTCGGGGCCATCGTGCTGCTGGTGCTCTCGGTGCTGCTGGTGGCGGTCGTGGCGCTGCTGGTCTCCGGGCTGGGCACCGCTCTCATGACCGCGGTCACGGACACCGGCGACTCCGTGTCCGGCTATCTCGAGGGGCTTTTCACGTGATCTCGTTGCGGTACCACATCGTGTCGATCGCCGCGGTGTTCCTGGCGTTGGCCGTGGGCGTCCTGGTCGGCTCCTCGTCGCTCAGCGGCCGGTTGCTGGCGGGCGTGGGCAACGAGCGGCAGTCGTTGCAGGGGCAGGTCGGCGCCCTCAACGCCGAGCGGACGGCGCTCAAGGCACAGGTCGCGGCCGCCGACCGGTTCAACGCGGCGGTCGGGCCGCTGACCGTGCAGGGCCAGCTGGCGCAGCGCAGCGTCGTGCTGATCACCTCGGCGGACGCCTCCGGGCAGCAGCGCGACGCGGTGGCGCAGCTGCTGCGCGCGGCGGGTGCGGACGTCACCGGAGAGGTGCGCCTGGGGCAGGCCTTCGCCGACCCGAGCCGGGCGGACCAGCTCAGGGACGTGGTCACCGAACTGCTGCCCGCCGGTGTGCAGCTGCCCACGGCGGCCGATCCCGGAACCCTGGCCGGGGGCCTCATCGGGCCGCTTGCGCTGCTGAACCCGCAGACCGGCCAGCCGCAGACCGGCGACCAGGAGCGGGCGGCGGCGTTCGCGGGCCTGGCCGGCGGCGGCTTCGCGACCGCCTCGGAGGGCTTGCGGCCCGCGCAGCTCGCCGTGGTGCTCACCGGTGGCCGGTTCGAGGGCGACGGCGCGGGGGACAAGGCCGCGACGCTGGCCCGCTTTGCGACCCAGGTCGACCGGGCAGGTCAGGGCGCGGTGCTCGCCGGCGGCGTCGGTTCGGCCGACGGGACCGGGCCGGTCGGGGTGGTCCGCGCGGATCCGGCGATGGCGTCGGCGCTGTCCACCGTCGACGACCTGGACAGCAGCTCGGGGCGGGTGGTGGTCGTGCTTGCGCTGCGGGAGCAGGCAGATGGGCAGGCGGGGCACTACGGCGTCGCCGGCAGTGCCCAAGGGCCGGTACCGGCGACTCGCGGGTAGGCCGCCGGATGGCGGTTGACCCGCCCCGGCCGGCCGGACCGGTAGGGGCGGGTCTCGGTGCACGCCCCGATGGTCGTGCGTTAGGCTGGAATTCCGTGGGAGCGACGGATCCTGCCGTCCTGCCAGCGCAGAAATCCAGCCAGGCGACGGCTTGACCACGGGGAGCTTTTGTTGGTGCCGCAAGCACGCACGATCAAGCATGTGTTCGTCACGGGGGGCGTGGCCTCCTCGTTGGGTAAGGGGCTCACGGCGTCCAGCCTGGGCGAGCTGCTGACCTCCCGCGGTCTGCGGGTGACCATGCAGAAGCTCGACCCCTACCTGAACGTCGATCCGGGAACGATGAACCCGTTCCAGCACGGTGAGGTGTTCGTGACCGAGGACGGCGCCGAGACCGACCTCGACATCGGGCACTACGAGCGGTTCCTGGACCGGGACCTCACCAAGAACGCCAACGTGACGACCGGTCAGGTGTACTCGACGGTCATCGCCAAGGAGCGCCGCGGCGAGTACTTGGGCGATACCGTGCAGGTGATCCCGCACATCACCGACCAGATCAAGGCCCGGATCCGGGCGATGGCCGAACCGGACGAGGACGGCCGCACCCCCGACGTCGTGATCACCGAGGTCGGCGGCACGGTCGGCGACATCGAGTCGCTGCCGTTCCTGGAGGCCTGCCGCCAGGTGCGGCACGACGTCGGCCGGGACAACTGCTTCTTCCTGCACGTTTCGCTGGTGCCGTTCCTGGCGCCCTCGGGCGAGCTGAAGACCAAGCCGACGCAGCACTCGGTGGCGGCGCTGCGCAACATCGGCATCCAGCCCGACGCGCTGGTGTGCCGGGCCGACCGGGACCTGCCGGAGGACCTCAAGCGCAAGATCGCGCTGATGTGCGACGTGGACGCGGACGGCGTGGTGGCCTGCCCGGACGCCCCGTCGATCTACGACATCCCGCGCGTGCTGCACGGCGAGGGCCTGGACGCCTACCTGGTGCGGCGGCTCGGGCTGCCGTTCCGCGACGTCGACTGGTCGGTGTGGGGCGACCTGCTGGACCGGGTGCACAACCCGTCCGAGCGGGTGCGGATCGCGCTGGTCGGCAAGTACGTCGACCTGCCCGACGCCTACCTGTCGGTCACCGAGGCGCTGCGCGCCGGTGGTTTCGCGCACCGGGCGAAGGTGGAGATCTCCTGGGTCGGCTCGGACAGCTGCGAGACCGAGGCGGGCGCGGCCCAGGCGCTGTCCGGAATGGACGGTGTGCTGATCCCGGGCGGCTTCGGGGTGCGCGGCATCGAGGGCAAGCTCGGCGCGATCCGCTACGCCCGTACCAACGGCATCCCGGTCCTGGGCCTGTGCCTGGGCCTGCAGTGCATGGTGATCGAGACGGCGCGGTCGCTGGCCGGGCTGGAGCGGGCCAACTCCACGGAGTTCGAGGAGCCCGCCAAGCACCCGGTGATCAGCACGATGGCCGATCAGCACGATGTGATCTCCGGTGACCGGGACATGGGCGGCACCATGCGGTTGGGTTCCTATCCGGCGAAGCTGCTGGCCGGCTCGATCGTCGCCGAGGCCTACGGGTCCCCCGAGATCGCCGAGCGGCACCGGCACCGCTACGAGGTGAACAACTCCTACCGGGACCGGCTGAGCAAGGCGGGCCTGGTGTTCTCCGGGACCTCCCCGGACGACCGGCTGGTGGAGTTCGTCGAGCTGCCGCGCGAGGTGCACCCGTTCTTCGTGGGCACCCAGGCGCACCCGGAGCTCAAGAGCCGCCCTACCCGTCCGCACCCGCTGTTCGCGGCGTTCGTGAAGGCGGCCCTGGACTACCGTGCCGCGGAGCGGCTGCCCGTGGAGCTGGAGCCCGTCCAGGAACCCGCGCCCAGCGCGTGATCGGCGCGTGATCGGCGGGTGATCGGCGGGTTCGAAGGCCGTTTCCAGGCTCGTTCTGCGGGCGGGTACAGCCGGTGAACCCGCAACGGCGCCGGTTGCGAGGGCGGGCCAGGCGGCTTCGCCGCTACGAAGACAACGGCTTCTTCCAGGGTGGGCGGCTTCTTCTAGACGAGTAAGTCTGAATACGATCAGTGAGCGTAGGCGGTGAGCGAGCGAGTGACTGGCTGGCCGGTGCGGAAGTTGTGCCAGATCGCGGCGGCCAGGGACAGCACACGCTGGGCGACGCGCCCTGTTCGGGGCAACGTCTGCCGATTGCCACCTTCGCGTGGCGGAAGAACACCCGTGAGCGTTTTTGGGTGCCATAGCACCCAAAAACACGCACGGCACCTTCGCTGCAGATCATGGACGCCCTCGCCTCATGCCCGCAGGAATTTGGACTTACTCGTCTAGGGTGGGCGGCGTGGACACGACGGACAACGGCGTCGCTCGCACCAACGGCGAGCACGAATTCACCACCCTGGCCAGCGAGGACGTCTACGTGGGCAAGATCCTCGCGTTGCGGGCCGACGAGGTCGGGATGCCCGGCGGCGGGCACGCGCGCCGCGAGGTCGTCGAGCACCTCGGCGCGGTCGCGGTGGTGGCCCTCGACGAGGACGACCAGGTGGTGCTCGTCCACCAGTACCGGTATCCGGTCGGCCGGCGGCTCTGGGAGCTGCCGGCCGGGCTGCTGGACGTGGCGGGGGAGGAGCCGGTGCGCACCGCGCAGCGGGAGCTCGCAGAGGAGGCCGGGCTCGCCGCCCGGGACTGGTCGGTGCTGGTCGACGTGGCCACTTCGCCCGGTTTCACCGACGAATGCGTGCGGGTGTTCCTGGGCACCGGATTGTCCGATGTGGACCTTCCGGCGGCGGTCGGGGACGAGGAGGCGGACCTGGTGATCCGGCGCTTCCCGCTCGTCGAGGCGGTGCGGATGGCGCTGGCCGGGGAGATCGTCAACGGTCCCGGGGTGGCGGGGCTGCTCGCCGCCCACGCGGTCCGCGAGGGCCGGGTGGAGCCTCGCCCGGCGGATGCCGAATGGCTGGACCGGCCCCAGAGCTTCGCCGCCCGGTGAGGGGTTTCGAGAAGCTGCCGCCGGACCTGTGCGGGGCGATCACCGGGTACCTCGACCACCTCGCCGTCGAGCGCGGCACCGCCCGCAACACCCTCGACTCCTACGCCAGGGACCTGCGCCGGTATGCCGAATTCCTGGTCGGGGCGGGGATTTCCGGGCTCGGCGAGGTGCGTTCGGAACACGTGTCCGGGTTCCTGGCGGAGCTCCGGGAAGGCACCGAGCAGCGGCCCGCGCTGGCGCCGTCGTCGTCGGCCCGAGCCCTCGTGGCTGCCCGCGGCCTGCACCGCTTCGCGCACGCCGAGGGGCTGCTGCCGGTCGACGTCGCGCGCGATGTCGCGCCGCCGAGCCCGCCGAAGCGACTGCCGAAGGCGCTTTCCATCGGCGACGTCGGGAAGCTGCTCGATCACGCCGGGGGCGACGACGCCCGGGGCCTGCGGGACCGGGCACTGCTGGAAGTGCTGTATTCGACGGGAGCGCGGATCTCCGAAGCGGTCGGGTTGGACCTCGACGACATCGACGGCACCAACCGGACCGTGCTGCTGGACGGGAAGGGCGGCCGCCAACGGCTGGTGCCCATCGGCCGACCGGCGCTGGCGGCGCTGGACGCGTACCTGGTGCGGGCCAGGCCTGGCCTGGCCGCGCGCGGGCGCGGTAGTGCCGCGGTGTTCCTGAATTCGCGCGGCACCCGGCTTTCCCGGCAGAGCGCGTGGAATGCGTTGAAGACCGCCGCGCAGCGCGCCGGCATCAACGTCTCGGTTTCGCCGCACGTGCTTAGGCATTCGTTCGCCACGCATCTCGTGGAGGGCGGCGCGGACGTCCGCGTGGTGCAGGAACTACTAGGCCACGCCTCGGTCACGACGACCCAGGTCTACACCCTGATCACGGTGAGCACGCTGCGGGAGGTCTACGCGACTTCGCACCCCCGCGCACACGCTACGGAGTGACTTGGTGACACTGCGAATGCGAGCGGGTGGTGCACGCGGTAGACGTTGATCACACGCAGATCACAGGGAACTTCCGACACCACGGCGAGGCGCGTTGCCGCTGGTAACGAATGCCACTTAGGCTGCGTTTGATCGCCACGGGCACCAGAAGGAGTCAGATCGCCATGTCGTTGCCGCAGCCCGCCGCCGAAGGGCGGCCCCGGGGCGCGGTCGACCTGAGCATCGCCCCGGAGACGACGGGCCGCGAGGAGGTCGGCCTCGCGCCGGACTCGCGCGGCCTCGGTCCCACTGGCCGGCCACGTCGGCACATCCCCGAGCCGCCGCTGCTGGACCGGCACGGTCCCGCAGCGGTGCTCGCGATGTGCAACCAGAAGGGCGGCGTCGGGAAGACCACGTCGACGATCAACCTCGGCGCAGCGCTGGCGGAGTACGGGCGTCGGGTGCTGCTGGTGGATTTCGATCCGCAGGGCGCGCTCTCGGTCGGCCTCGGGGTCCAGCCGCACCAGCTCGACCAGACCATCTACAACGTGATCATGGAACGGCCGGTCGCCATCCAGGACGTGGTGCGGCAGACCACCGTCGAGGGCATGGACCTGCTGCCCAGCAACATCGACCTGTCCGCGGCCGAGGTGCAGCTGGTCGCGGAGGTGGGCCGGGAGCAGACGCTGCACCGGGTGCTGCAGCCGGCGCTGGCGGAGTACGACTACGTGCTGGTGGACTGCCAGCCGTCGCTGGGGCTGCTGACGGTGAACGCGTTGGCCGCCGCGGACGGCGTGATAATCCCGTTGGAGTGTGAGTTCTTCAGCCTGCGCGGGGTGGCGCTGCTGATCGACACCATCGAGAAGGTGCGGGAGCGGCTGAACCCGAAGCTGGAGATCAGCGGCATCCTGGCGACCATGTTCGACCCGCGCACGCTGCACTCGCGCGAGGTGATGGCGCGCGTCGTCGAGGCGTTCGGCGACATCGTCTTCGATGCGGTGATCAACCGGACGGTGCGGTTCCCGGAGACCACGGTGGCCGGCGAGCCGATCACCCGCTGGGCGCCCCGCTCGGCCGGCGCCGAGGCGTACCGGGCGCTGGCGCGCGAGGTGATCGCCCGATGACGCGTCGGGTCGCCCTGCCAGGAGCGGCCGAACTGTTCCGTACTACTGTTCCCCGGACGGATCACGCGAATGCGCCGGCGACGGAGCAGGTTGCACCCGCGGCACAGCCCGCGGCGGGCCGGTCCGGCTCGGGACGGCGCAAGCACGATTCGAAGATCACCGTGTACGTGTCCGACGAGGAGTTGCTGGGCTTGGAGCAGGCGCGGCTGGCATTGCGGGCCGACCACGGCATCGCCGTGGACCGGGGCCGCGTGGTGCGCGAAGCGGTTGCCGTGGTGCTCGCCGACCTCGACAAGAACGGCGCGGACTCGGTGCTGGTGCGGCGCCTGCAGGAGCCCGCCGAGTGAAAGACCCCGCGGTACCGGCGGAGCAGTCGAGCGAGGACCCCGGCGCAGGCGGTCGGTTCACGGTGCGGCTGGAGAACTTCGAGGGCCCCTTCGACCTGCTGCTGCAGCTGATCTCGCAGCACCAGCTGGACGTTACCGAAGTCGCGCTGCACAAGGTCACCGACGAGTTCATCGCCTACACCAAGGCGCTCGGCGAGCGGTGGGACCTGAACGAGACCACCGAGTTCCTGGTAGTCGCCGCGACGCTGTTAGACCTGAAGGCGGCCCGGCTGCTGCCGGCTGCGGAGGTCGAGGACGAGGCGGACCTGGCGTTGCTGGAGGCCCGCGACCTGCTCTTCGCGCGGCTGCTGCAGTACCGCGCGTACAAGCAGGTGGCCGCGTTGTTCGGCGAGCTGGAAGCCGGGGCGTTGCGGCGCTATCCGCGTTCGGTGTCGGTGGAGGAGCGGTTCGCGAACCTGCTGCCGGAAGTGGTGATCGGGGTTTCGCCGCAGCGGTTCGCCGAGATCGCGGCCGCGGTGTTCCGGCCGAAGCCGCCGCCGACCGTTTCGCTGGACCACATCCACCAGCACGGCGTTTCGGTGCGCGAGCACGCGGCGCTGCTGCGGGTGTGGTTGGCGGAGAAGGGCAGCGCGACGTTCTCGGAGCTGGTGTCGGACTGCGGGCACACAGTCGAGGTGGTGGCGCGGTTCCTGGCGCTGCTCGAGCTCTACCGGGAGAAGGTCTTGCTGTTCGAGCAGGAGACCCCGCTGGGCGAGCTGGTCGTGAGCTGGGTGGGCGGCAGCGTGGCGCAGGCGCAGGTCGAAGCCGAGGTGCAACGCGCCAGCCAGGAAGAAGAGGAGTACGGGTGAAAGTGACGCGGATCGCGTACTCTGCCGGACTCAATCCAGGCAAATTTACGCAGCTTGTCGAGCAGGCGCGTTGTCTTGGCACAATCGCCTCGGTCCAGACTGCCGGACCAGGACTCCAGCGTCAGGTGTGTGTCTGCGCGGAGAGCGAAATATCCGATTCGATCAAAATTGATCGAGAACAGAGGAAGCAGTACGGGTGACCGAGCTGGAGCCGCAGGCCGCGGCGGAGGAGTCGCCGACCCCGCCGCCCGCTGAGCCGCAGGAGCCGTCGCAGGCCGCTGGTGACTCCGAGGCGGTGGAGACGCCGAGCGCGCCGGACCTGACCTCCGATGCGGCGCTGGATGCCGCGCTGGAGGCGTTGCTGCTCGTGGTCGACGTGCCGGCGGGCGAGGAGCTGCTGGCAGACACGCTGGAGCAGCCGGTGGCCCGGATCCGGTCCGCGCTGCGGCGGCTCTCGGCTGGTTACGCCGAGGCGGAGCGGGGCATTGACCTGCGGCGGGTCGGGGACGGCTGGCGGTTCTACACGCGGGAGAAGTACGCGCCGTACGTGGAGCGGTACCTGCTGGACGGGCAGCGTTCGAAGCTGACGCGCGCCGCGCTGGAGACCCTCGCGGTGATCTCCTACCGGCAGCCGGTGACGCGTTCGCGGGTCGCGGCAGTACGGGGTGTGAACGTCGACGGCGTCATCCGTACCCTGGTGGGGCGCGGCCTTATCGAAGAGGCCGGAACCGACCCGGAGACGGGCGGCATCCTGTACTGCACGACCGAGCTGTTCCTGGAGCGGCTGGGGCTGTCGTCGTTGAAGGAGTTGCCGCCGCTCGCCCCCTTGTTGCCCGAAGTGGATTCGATTGATGACGTCTGAGCACCGTTCCCCGTCCAGCAGCACTGCCGACCCGGAAGGCGTGCGGCTGCAGAAAGTGTTGTCCCAGGCCGGGGTGGCCTCGCGGCGCGCGGCCGAGGAGATGATCGTCGAGGGGCGGATCGAGGTCGACGGCGAGGTCATCACCGAGCTGGGTCGCCGGGTCGACCCGGCGACCGCGGTGGTCCACGTGGACGGCAACCGGGTGATGGTCAACGACGATCTGACGCACCTGCTGCTGAACAAGCCGCGCGGCATCCTGTGCACCATGTCGGACGACAAGGGGCGTCCGTGCATCGGTGACTACCTGCGGGAACGGCAGGGCAAGCTGTTCCATGTGGGGCGGCTGGACCAGGACACCGAGGGCCTGCTGCTGATCACCAACGACGGCGAGCTGGCGAACCGGTTGATGCACCCGTCGTACAAGGTGCGCAAGACGTACCTGGCGGAGGTGCTGGGGTCGGTCCCGAAGGACCTCGGGCAGCAGCTGCGCAAGGGCGTGGAGCTGGAGGACGGTCTGGTGAAGGTGGACCGGTTCAAGCTGGTCGACATGAACCAGAACCGTTCGCTGGTGGAGATCGTGCTGCACGAGGGCCGCAACCGCATTGTGCGGCGGCTGCTCAAGCACGTCGGCTACCCGGTGCAGCGCCTGGTGCGGACGCGGATCGGCGATGTGCGGCTGACCAGCGAGCGCCCGGGCGCGATCCGGCCGTTGAACGGCCAGGAGATCGGCTCGCTCTACCGCGCGGTGGGTCTCTGAAGCTGCTCCGGAGCCTCCGGCCGGTCCGCTCGGATCGGCCGGAGGCTTTTTCCGGTCAGGCCTTCTTCGCCTGGCTGGGGAGGAACATCCGGGCCACCGGCTCGACGACGCGGGCCGCGACCGGGCCGAGGATCGCCATCAGCAGCACGTAGGCGGTGGCGAGGGCGGCGAGCTCGCCCGGCACCGCGCCGGAGGCGACGGCCAGCCCGGCGATCACGATGGAGAACTCGCCGCGCGCCACCAGCGCGGCACCGGCCCGCAGCCGACCCATCCGGCCGACGCCCTGCATCCGGGCGGCGAACCAGCCGGTGAGCACCTTCGTCACGCAGGTCGCCACCGCCAGCAGCAGCGCCACCGGCAGCACCGGCGGGATCTGGCTCGGGTCGGTGTTGAGGCCGAACACGACGAAGAACAGCGCGGCGAACAGGTCGCGCAGCGGCTCCAGCATGCGGGTCGCGTTCGCCGCGGTCGACCCGGAGATCGCGATGCCCAGCAGGAACGAGCCGACCGCCGCCGAGACCTGCAGCTCCGAGGCGATCCCCGCGACGAGCAGCGCCGCGCCCAGCAGGCGCAGCAGGAAGACCTCCGGGTCGGGGCTGTCGACCAGCGCGGACACGTACTTGCCGAAGCGCAGCGCGACCACCAGCACCAGGGTGATCACGACCAGCGACACCCCGACCGCGGTCAGGCCGCCGAGGAAGCTGACGCCGGCCAACACGGCGGTCAGGATCGGCAGGTAGACGGCCATCGCCAGGTCCTCGAAGACCAGGATCGACAGGATCACCGGCGTTTCCCGGTTGCCGAGCCGACCCAGGTCTCCGAGCACCTTCGCGACGATGCCGGAGGAGGAGATGTAGGTGACGCCAGCCATGGTGAACGCGCCGAGCGGACCCCAACCCAGCAGCAGGGCCACCAGCGCACCGGGTACGGCGTTCAGCACGATGTCGATGACACCGGCCAGCCAGGAGCGGCGTAAGCCGGTGACGAGTTCACCCGCGGAGTACTCCAGGCCCAGCAGTAACAGCAGCAGGACCACGCCGATCTCGGAGGCGAGGTGGGTGAACGGTTCGATGCCGTGCAGGGGGATCAGGCCGCCGGTGCCGAAGGCCAGCCCGCCGATCAGGTATAGCGGGATCGGTGACACCCCGATTTTCCATGCGAGTCTCCCGAGGATGCCCAGACCGAAGAAAACCGCACCCAGTTCTATTAGGGAGATCGCCGTGTCGTGCACCGTGTTTCCTCTCGCGTGTGCCCTGCGTATGGAGTTGTCAGGGGATCGGCACGCGCTGGACCGCCGTTGGTGACGCGTGTCCCGGTCAGGTGGCCGGGAAAGTGTTCGGGACGGGCTGGATCAGCCCTTTTCCAGGATTTCGCTGGCTGCGCGCAGCCCCTTCGCGGTGCCCACGACCACCACCAGGTCGCCGGCGGCGAACTGGAAGTCCGGCCGCGGTGAGGGATGTGCGGTGCCGTCCCGGACGACCGCGACGATCGACACGGAGGTGCGGGTGCGCATCTCCGTGTCGCCGAGGGTCCGGCCGGCGTAGGGGGAGCCCTGGGCGACGGACAGCTGCCAGGTGGTGATCCCGGCGACCTCGCTCTGCTGCTCGTTGAGCTGGGCGACCAGCTGCGGGGCGCCCAGCAGGTTGGCCAGCGTGCTGGTCTCGGCGGTGGTCAGGGCGACCGATGCGGCCACCTTGTCCGGGTCCTCGTGGTCGGAGACGATCAGCTCGAACCGGCCGTCCCGGTAGGTGATCACGCCGATGCGGTGGCCGGATCGGGTGGTGAAGTCCTGCTGCGTGCCGAGCCCCGGCAAGGGGGTCACAGTTACATCCACGCCCAAGACCTTATTCGTAGATCCTTCGCATTTGTCCCCGGTCCGGATGGATCTGGATGCGATTGGGATCCGCAGGGGCGGACCAGGCAGAATTGACGGTTGGTCCGGCCGGGTGTCGGGCCGATCGGTTCCGGCTCGGGAAGGACATGCACGTGGCACACGCCAGGCTCCGCGGTGTGGTGGCGCTCGACGGCCCTTCGGGCACCGGCAAGTCGACGGTGTCCCGCAAGTTGGCGTCCGCGTTGGGGGCTACCTACCTCGACACCGGCGCGATGTACCGCGCCGCGACGCTGGCGGTGCTGCGCGCCGATGCCGACCCGTCGGATCCGGCCGCGGTGGCAGGTGTGGTGCGCGCGGCGCGGCTGACGGTGGGCACCGATCCGGAGGGCCCCCAGATCTTCCTGGACGGCTCGGACGTGGGGCGGGAGATCCGCGGGCCGGAGGTGACCGGCGCGGTGTCGGCGGTGTCGGCGGTCGCCCAGGTGCGGGAGCAGTTGGTCGCCCACCAGCGGAAGCTGATCGGCGAGGCGCTGGTGTCGCCGGGCGGCATGGTCGTCGAGGGGCGCGACATCGGCACCGTGGTGTCGCCGGATGCGGGCTTGAAGGTCTACCTGACGGCATCCGCGCACGCCCGCGCGCAGCGCCGCACCGCCCAGGACGTCTCCGAGGGGCGGGCCGGTGACCTGGACCGGACCCACGCCGACGTGCAGCGCCGGGATGCGCTGGACTCCGGGCGGAAGGTGGCGCCGCTGCGCAAGGCCGACGACGCGGTGGAGCTCGACACCACGGACCTGGGCGTGGTGGAGGTGCTCGCGCAGTTGCACAAGCATGTGGAGAGCCGTGGCCTGCTGGTCGCGGCGGAGCGGACGACGCCATGAGCGACGAGACCCTGCCCGAGGGAGCGTCCGGTGGAATGCACCGGTTCGGCCAGTGGATTTCGCGGCGGATCGTGCGGCTGCCGTACCGGGTGCGGATCCACGGCGCGGAGCGGATCCCGCGCACCGGCCCGGTGGTGCTGGTGGCCAATCACAGTTCGATGATGGACGGGCCGCTGCTGTTCGGAATGATCCCGCGCAACGCGGTGTTCCTGATCAAGCAGGAGATGTTCCGCGGTGCGCTGGGCTGGTTCCTGCGCCGCATCGGGCAGATCGGGGTGCGCCGCGGCGAGCCGGACCGCACCCCGCTGCTGGCGGCGGTGCGGGTGCTGCGGGCCGGTGGTCTCGTCGGGGTGTTCCCGGAGGGCACCCGGGGCGAGGGTGATGTGACCAACGCGCAGCACGGGGCGGCGTGGCTGGCGCGGGCGTCGGAGGCGCGGATCCTGCCGGTGGCCTGCCGGGGCACGCGTCGCCCGGACGGCTCGGGCCGTAGGCTGCTACCCAAGATTCACGTGTTGTTCGGGGAACCGATCGCGCTGCCAGCAGGCAAGGGTCGCACCGGGCTGGTCGTGGCGACCGAGGCGGTGCGCACCGAACTGGTCGAGCTGATCGCCGAGTTGGATCGGCTGGTCGCGAACCAGAGCCAAGACTATTCGAGAGGGAAACGAGCGTGACCGACGAGTCGGTGGAAGGCATGGACGGCACGTGGTCCGACGAGGCCGAGTGGGCTGAGTTCGACGAGGTCGAAGCGGTCGAGGGCGAGCAGCCGACGAAGCCGCAGCCGGTGCTGGCCGTGGTCGGCCGTCCCAACGTGGGCAAGTCGACGCTGGTGAACCGGCTGCTGGGCCGTCGGGAAGCCGTCGTGCAGGACACCCCTGGTGTCACCCGGGACCGGGTGGCCTACGACGCGTTGTGGAACGGGCGCCGCTTCACGGTGGTCGACACCGGTGGCTGGGAGCCGGACGCGAAGGGGCTGCAGGCGTCGGTGGCCGCGCAGGCGGAGCTGGCTATCCACACCGCCGACGCGGTGCTGCTGGTGGTGGACGCGCGGGTCGGTGCCACCGAGACCGAAGAGGCCGTGGCCAGGGTGCTGCGCCGGTCCAAGCGCCCAGTGCTGCTGGCCGCGAACAAGGTCGACGACCAGCGCCTCGTCTCGGACGTGCATTCGCTGTGGTCGCTGGGTCTGGGCGAGCCGATGCCGGTCAGCGCGCTGCACGGGAGTGGCTCCGGTGACCTGCTGGACGCCGTGCTGGAGGCGTTCCCGGAGACGCCGCGCGAGATCTTCGGCGCGACCGGTGGGCCGCGGCGGGTGGCGTTGGTCGGCAAGCCGAACGTGGGCAAGTCGAGCCTGCTCAACAAGCTGACCGGGGAAGAGCGGTCGGTGGTGCACGACGTCGCGGGCACCACGGTGGACCCGGTGGACTCGCTGGTGGAGCTGGACGGCGAGGTGTGGCGGTTCGTCGACACCGCCGGGCTGCGCAAGCGCGTGAAGACCGCCAGCGGCACCGAGTATTACGCGTCGCTGCGCACCAAGGCCGCGATCGAGGCGGCCGAGGTGGCGATCGTGCTCATCGACGGTTCTGAGCCGTTGAGCGAGCAGGACCTGCGGGTGATCACCATGGTCGTGGAGGCCGGCCGGGCGTTGGTGATCGCCTACAACAAGTGGGACCTGGTCGACGAGGACCGCCGCCACCAGTTGGAGAAGGAGATCGACCGCGAGCTGGTGCGGGTGCGGTGGGCCGAGCGGGTCAACGTGTCGGCGAAGACCGGTCGCGCGGTGGCGAAGCTGGCCCCGACGCTGCGCACGGCGCTGGATTCGTGGGACACCCGGATCTCCACCGGCCGGTTGAACGGTTGGCTTTCCGAGCTGGTCGCGGCCAACCCGCCGCCGGTGCGGGGCGGCAAGCAGCCGAAGATCCTGTTCGCCACGCAGGCTCAGTCGCGGCCGCCGACGATCGTGCTGTTCACCACCGGGTTCCTGGAGGCCGGGTACCGGCGGTTCCTGGAGCGCAAGTTCCGGGAGACGTTCGGGTTCGTGGGTAGCCCGGTGCGGATCTCGGTGCGGGTGCGGGAGCGAAAGGCCAAGGGCGGGCGCCGCTGAGTCCGTGAGTGTTTGTGGGTGCTATAGCACCCACAAACACTCACGGGTGCCTGTGCGCTGCGGTTTCGCGGCCCCGCTAATCTGCTGGCGACCCTCGGAACAGGGGAGGTGGCCGCGAGGTGCGGGCTGAGGACGGCGGGGGGCCGATCCGCGTTGTGCTTGCCGACGACGAGGCGATGCTGCGGCGTGGCCTGCGCGTGTTGTTGGAGGGCGACGGTTCGATCAGGGTGGTCGCGGAGGCGGGCAACGGGGACGAGTTGCTGGCCGCGGTGCGCGCGTACCGCGTCGACGTCGCCCTCATCGACGTGCAGATGCCCGGCAAGGACGGGCTGACGGCGTTGCGGGACTTGGCGACGCTGGCGAATCCGCCGGCGTCGGCGGTGTTGACGACGTTCGACCTGGACGACTACGTGGCCGATGCCTTGCGGTTCGGGGCGCAAGGGTTCCTGCTCAAGGACGCGGAGCCCGCGGCGCTGGTTCGGGCGGTGCACGATCTGGCGGCCGGTGGGGCGGTGCTGGATCCGCGGATCACCGCGCGGTTGTTGCCGAGCTTCCGCAGCCTGTCCGGCAACACGCACGAGACGCAGCTGGTGCAGGGGTTGTCCGGGCGGGAGCGGCAGGTGCTCCAGTTGCTGGCGGATGGTCGGTCCAACGCCGACATCGGGGTCCGGCTCGGGCTGACCGAGGCGACGGTCAAGAGCTACGTGTCGACGGTGTTGAGCAAGCTCGGCGCGCAGAACCGGGTGCAGGCCGCGTTGATCGCGCAGCGCGTGGCGGGCGGCTTCCGGTGAGGTCGGTGCGCTGGTCCAGGCTTGGCGTCGAGGCGCTGGTCGTCGGGATTCCGGCGGCCGCCGTGCTGGCCGCGCCCGACCCGTTCAGCTATGCGACGGTGTCCGGTTTGGTGGCTTCGGCGCTGCTGCTGTTGCGGCGGTGGCCGCGGATCGCGGTGCTGCTGTGCATGCCGGCGTTGGCCGGTGGTTTGGGTTGGGCGCCGACGGTCGTGGCGTTGTACGCGTTGGGGCGCGCGCAGCCGCGGATCCGGATGTTGGCCCGCTGGGTGTTGCTGACCGCGGCGGTCGCCGTGGCACCGGTGATGATCACGCAATCGCTGGGGGTCGGGTCGATCATCCTGACCGTGGCATTCGTGCTGCTGGCGGCGGGCGCGCCGACGGCGTTGGGGGCGCTGGTGGCGTTGCGGGAGCAGCTGGCCGACAGCCTGCGGAAGCTGGAGGCGGCCACCGAGGCGGAGCTGCAGGCGAAGGCCGAGACGGCGCGCGCGGAGGAGCGGGCCCGGATCGCACGGGAGATCCACGACGCGGTGGGGCATCACGTGACCTTGATCGCGGTCGAGTCGGCGGTGTTGGCGGCCACCACCGAGGATCCCGGTGCGCAGGACACCGCCGGGCGGCTGCGCGGGCTGGCGAAGCAGGCGCTGGACGAGATGCGCGCGACGTTGGGGCTCGGCACGCCCGGGCAGCAGGCCGGGTTGCGCACGATCCCGGAGCTGGTCACGCGGGCGCGTGCCGCCGGTGTGGATGTGGAGCTTTCGTCCGAGATCGGTGACCCGCACGCGGTGCCGCCCGCGGTGGAGCGCGCGGCCTACCGGGTGGTCCAGGAGGCGTTGACGAACGCTTCAAAGCACGCGCCCGGTGCCGGCATCAAGGTGCGGCTGGCGTTCCGTGAGGGCTCGCTGCACGTCGCCGTCACCAACGGCGCCCCCGACCGGCAGGGACCGGCCGTCGAGGTCGGCGGCGGCGGTTCCGGGCTGGCCGGCCTGGCGGAGCGGGTGCAGATGGCAGGTGGGTGGCTGGCCGCCGGGCCGTCGGAGGACGGTGGCTTCGAGCTGGTGGCCGTCCTGCCGCAGCAGCGCTGAGCGTCCGCCGTCGAATCGGCATTCACGAGTCGGGCGCAAACGAGTTCGGAGACGCCCGGCGTCAGCGCGCCAGCGACTTGCGCAGGAAGTCCACCTGCAGCAGCAGGAGGTTCTCGGTGGTGGTCTCCTCGGTCGGCAGGTGGCTGACGCCCGGTAGCGGGAGCACGTTGTGCGGGCGGGCCCGCGCGGTCAGCGCGGCGGACAGCCGCAGCGCGTGGGCCAGGACGACGTTGTCGTCCACGGTGCCGTGCACGATCAGCATCGGGCGTTGCAGGTTTCCGGCGTCCGCGAGCAGCGAGTTCTTCAGGTAGACGTCGGGGACCTCGTTCGGGTCGCCCAGGTAGCGCTCGGTGTAGTGGGTGTCGTACAGCCGCCAGTCGACCACCCCGGCACCAACGACCGCGGCGTGAAAAACGTCCGGGCGGCGCAGCACGGCCAGCGCGGCGAGGTAGCCGCCGAAGGACCAGCCGCGGATGGCGACCCGGCCGAGGTCGAGTTCGGGGTGCGCTTCGGCGGCCGCGTGCAGGGCGTCGACCTGGTCCCGCAGCGGCGGGCCTGCCAGGTCACCGGCGACGGCTCGGTCCCATTCGGGGCCTCGCCCGCCCGTTCCGCGGCCGTCGGTGACCAGCACCGCGAAGCCTTGGTCGGCGAACCACTGCGACGTCAGGTAGCCCTGCTGGCGGGAGAGCACGCGTTGCGCGTGCGGGCCGCCGTAGGGGTCCAGCAGCACCGGCAGCGGGCCGTCGGCCGGGTCGTAGCCGCCCGGCAGCAGCAGGGCGCTGCACAGCTCGCGGTCGCCGAGACTGAGCAGTTCGACGTTGAGCTTCATCTCGGGGTCGTCGGCCTGGTTGCCGATCTCGGCGATTTCCTGCTCACCGCGGTGCACGCGGACCCGGGTGCGGGGTTCGTCCAGCGTGGACGTAGCGACGACCAGCACATCACCGGAGCGGGTTCCGATGTGGACACCGGGCCGGTCGGTGACCCGCCGGGCACCGTCGGCGGTGACGCGGTAGAGGTGCAGCTGAGTCGGGTCCTGCTCCGAGGCGGAGATCAGGATGTCTTCGTCGCCGATGTCGAGGACGGCCCGCACCTGCAGGGGCGCGGCGGTCCAGGGTTGGTCGCCGACGACCAGCCGGTACGCGCCGTCGTCCCCGCTGATGCGCACCAGGTCGCCGTTCGGGGTCCAGGCGGGCCAGCCGGGTTTGATCTCCACCCAGTGCGGCTCTGTGTCGCGGTGTACCTCGGTGGTCCGGCCGGTGGCCGGGTCGAAGGCCAGGACGAGTTGGGTGCGCTGGTCGCGGGTTTCCACGGCGATCAGCGGCCGGCCGTGCCGGGACCAGTGCGCGGTGACGAGGTACGGGAAGGCCTGGCGGTCCCAGTCGACGTCCACCCGGTTGCCGTCGAGGTCGAAGACGGCCAGAGACACGTCCGCGTTGGCGGTGCCGGCGGCCGGGTAGCGCATGGCCGTCGGCTTGCTCAGCGGGGCGGACGGGTCGGCGATGTACAGGTGCTGCACCGGGGATTCGTCCACGCGGGCCGCCAGCAGCCGCGAACCGTCCGGGGACCACCAGTAGCCGCGGTGGCGGTCCATTTCCTCGGCGGCGATGAACTCCGCCGCGCCCCAGGTGATGTCGGCGCCGTCCGGTTCGGCCAGGGCCCGGTCACCGGAACCGTCCACATCGATCACCCGCAGCTGGCCGCCGGAGAGGTAGGCCACCCGGTTCCCGTCGGGGTCGGGTCTGGGGTCGGCCACCGGCTGCTGCGCCGGCAGTTCGCGCGCGTCACCGGTTGCGACGTCGACCACGAACAGCCGCCCCGAGATGGTGAAGGCGGCGAGGTGCCCGTCGCGATCGGTGGCGTAACCGGTGATGCCCAGGGCCCGCTCCCGGGCTCGTTCCCGGCGGGCCTGCTCCTCGGGCGAGACCTCGTCGTCGGTGCGGAGCGCGCCCGGGTCGGCGAGCATCCGCTCCTGGCCGGTCTTGGTGTCGAGGGCCCACAGGGCGTTGCTGCGATCGGTGCCGCCCGCTGAGCGCAGGAAGAGCACGGAGGCACCGGCGGTGAAGGTCCGCGGCGCGCCCAGGGTGAAGCCCTGGGTGCGGGCGCTGCGGCGGGGGAACGACGCTGACGGCATGCGGCCAGCCTGCCATTTCCACCGGGCATTTGCGCGATCGGGTGGCGGTGCGGCGAAAAGCCGCCACGGGTGGATTATTCGCCCGTGTGTCGGTAGGGGGTGTAGCGCGGCCCGAATCCTACGGTCGACGCCGATTCGTTTTGGCCCACAGCGGCTTCCCGGTTCTGCGGGGGTCGACCGACCTGGGATGAGACCTGCCATGTACCTCTCGATGGTGGTGCCGTGCTTCAACGAGGAGCGCGGCCTGCAACGGTTGCACGACGCGCTGGTCGCGGCGTTGTCCGGGCGCGTCCGGGATTACGAAGTGATCCTGGTCGACGACGGCAGCACCGATCGGACGCTGCGCGAGGCGCGCCGGTTGTCGGCGCTGAACCCGCGTTTCCGCTACGTGTCGCTGAGCCGCAACTTCGGGAAGGAAGCGGCGATGTTGTGCGGGTTGCGGCATGCGCGGGGCCGCCGGGTTGCGCTGCTGGACGCCGATTTGCAGCATCCGCCGCTGTTGTTGCGGCGGATGCTGGACCTGCTGGACTCCGGTTACGACCAGGTCGTCGCGCGGCGCAGCCGCGACGGTGAGGGCCGCTTCCGGTCGACTCTGTCCAAAGTGTACTACGGGGTGTGCGGTCGGCTCGTGGACGTGCGGTTGCAGGACGGGGTCGGGGATTTCCGGGTGCTGTCGCGCCGCGCGGTCGACGCGGTGCTGTCGCTGCCGGAGTACCACCGGTTCTCCAAGGGGCTTTTCGCGTGGATCGGCTTCGACACGGCGTACGTGTCGTTCCGGAACGTGCCGCGGGGCGGTGGGGGTTCGCGGTGGACGTTCGGTGCGCTGGTGAACTACGGCATCGACGGCCTGACTTCGTTCAACAGCAGGCCGCTTCGGCTGTCGATCTACCTGGGCGTGCTGGTGGCGCTGCTGGCCGGAGCCTACGTGCTCTTCGTCGTGGTGAACACCATTGTGGACGGTGTGCACGTGCCCGGTTACGCGACGTTGCTGGCCGGGGTCGTCGGATTGGGCGGGCTGCAGCTGCTGTTCCTCGGGGTTCTCGGGGAGTACCTGGGCAAGAGCTACTTCGAGGCCAAGCGCCGGCCGCACTACCTGGTCAAGGAGTCGAGCCCGGAATTCCACCCGCAGGCCCGCGAGCGCCGGTTGCACCCGGCCGCCGAGTTGGCTTCGTAGGGGGAGCGATGTGGTGCAAGACAAGCAGATCGGAGCTCCTGCGGTTCGCGCTCGTCGGCGGCGCGAACACGGCCGTGCACTGCACCGTCTACCTGGCGTTGTGGCTGCTGGTGCCGTACCTGCTGGCGCACCTGGTCGCGACCGTAGCGGCGACGCTGTGCTCGTACCTGCTCAACTGCCGGTTCACCTTCGAGGTGGCGCCGAATCGGCGCACCCTGCTGCTGTTCCCGCTGTCCAACCTGGCCGTGATCGGGTTGAGCACCGCCGTCGTCGCCGTTTCGGTGGCGGTGTTCGAGGTCGATTCGAGGCTGGCTCCGGTCGCGGCGGGTCTGGTCGTGGTGCCCGTGACCTTCCTGCTGAGCAGGGCGGTGCTGACCGAGCGGCTGCCGCTGCTCGAATGGCGCAGCGCGGTCGGGGTCGGGGTCGCTGTCGCGCTGTTGAGCCAGGTTCCGGTGCTGGTGAACCCGTCGTTCTACTTCTGGGACGACAGCGCGGCGCAGTTCCTGCCGATGTGGCACCGGCTGGGCGAGCGGCTGCTGACCGGGGATTGGCCGCTCGGGCTGGACCTCGACTCGTGGATGGGCGGTAACCTGGCCGCCGAATCGCTGTTCGGGATCTGGAATCCCGTGCACCTGCTGGATTGCCTGCTGGTGGTGTGGCTCGGCGATCTCGCCATCGGTGCCGCGGTGGTGAAAACGCAGTTCCTCGTCACGCTCGGCGTCGGAACCTTCTTGCTCTGCCGCTGTTATGGGGCGGGCCGCGGGATCTCGTCGGTGCTTGCGGTGGCGCTGCCGGTGTCCGGCTTCGTGCTGTACTTCCAGGCCGCCACCTGGGCGGGCGGGCTCATGGGCTTCGCCTGGCTGCCGTGGGCCTGGTGGGCGTTGCGCCGTGTGCTGGACGGGCGGCTGCCGGCCTTCGTGGCGTGGATGCTGTGCTATCTGTGCGTTTCCGCCGGTGATCCATACGGGGTGCTGGCGCTGGGCGCGATCTTCGCCGGGCTGCTGGCCGAGACCGGGCGGAACTGGCCGGGAATCCGGCGGTTGGTCCTGGTGGGCGTGGCGGTCGCGGCGAGCCTGCCGCTGATCTTCTTCCCGGTGCTGGAGACCTCGGCGGTGGGGTGGCGGTCCGGGCGCGAGTTGTTCAACATCGGTCAGCTGGTGCCGGGCATCGGCGACCTGCTGAACGCGAGCATGCCCTCGTTCGTGCCGCAGATCCTGTCGTTCGGCACCTTCCGGATGTCGGTGCCCGCCACCTACTTCGCCTGGTTCGCCGTCCCGCTGCTGGCCTGGCTGGACTGGCGGTCCGCCGGGGCGTTGTGGCGCCGCTGCCGGTGCGCCGCGTTGATCGCGGGCTGCTACTTCCTGCTGTGCCTCGGGCCGTCCAACGTGTGGCTGTTCCGCTGGCCGCTGCGGCATGTGGTCGTGCTCCACCTGGCGATGGCAGTGCTGCTTGCCGTGTCGCTTTCGCATGGGCTGCGCACTGATCACTTCAAGGTGCGGTTGGCTTGCTCGGCCGGGACCGTGTTGCTCGGCGGGTATCTCTCGTTCGCGGCGTGGCCTTCCTTGGCCCCGAAGCATTTGGTGTCGCTGGGCATGATCGCAGTGCTGCTCGCGGCCGTACTGATCCTGCACCGCAGGCAGTTGATGGCCGCGGTGCTGCACCTCGGCACGGCCTGCGCGCTTGCCCTGCAGATGTTGTGGTTTCCGGCGAATCGCGATGTCGCCGTCTACAACTTCCCGGCATCGATCGCCGAACTCCGTTCCCGCTACGCGGAATTCCACGGCGGCACCGTGTTGCAGATCGCCGACCGCAACCTGATCCCACCGGACGACGTCGCCTCACGAAGCGCTTGGAAGCACCTGCTGTTCGGCAACATGCACGCGGCCGCAGGGGTCGCGAGCCTGGTCTCCTACACCGGCATCGGGCACGATGCCCTGCACACCCGGCTCTGCCTGAGCTATTACGGGGCCACCTGCCCGCAGGCCTACGACCGGCTCTGGCAGCCGGATGGGCTGGTCGACCGGCTCAAGGTCACCCACGTCGTGGTGCAGCGCCGGCTCCGCGAGGTTCCCGAAGCTCCGGCGGGCTGGCAGGTCACCCGGCGCGATGCGGATGTCGTTGTGCTCAAACGGGAAACGGCCCTGCCATGGCCGGGCGGGCGGCTCAGCGCCGGCCGTGGGGTGCAGGTGCTCGACGACCGGCAGCACGGGCAGCGGCACGAAACCGTGCGGTTCGGCCGCACCGCAGATGGGGCCGAGCTGGTCTTCGCGCGCCTGGCCTGGCCGGGCTATCAGGCCACGGTGGACGGTCGCCGGGTGCCGGTCGCCGGAACTGACGCGGGGCTGCTCACCGTTCGCCTCCCACCCGGCCTGACCGGCGGCACGCTCGCGCTGTCCTGGAGCCCGCCCGGATTCGCCCTGCACCTCCTGCTGGCTTGCGCCGGAGCGCTGCTCGCGCTCGCGCTGTCCGTAGCTGCGCTGCAGCCGGGGAGGCGAACGCGATGAGAGGATTCGCCGCCGCGATCGCGCTGCTGCTGATCGCTGCGCTCGTCGATCCCGCCGCTGCGGCGCAGATGCGTTCCCACCTGCAGGTCGTGGCGCATCCCGACGACGACATCCTGTTCATGAACCCGGACCTGGCCATCTCGATCCGTTCCGGAGCGACCGTGACGACCGTGTTCCTGACGGCCGGGGAGAGCGATGTGCGGCCCGCGGGGCGGTATGCCGCGCGGCGGCAGGCCGGGGCGCGGGCGGCGTTCGCGGCGATGGCCGGGGCGCCCGACGTCTGGGACCGTGCCGGGCTGCCGCTGCCCGGGGGGCGTCAAGCCGAGGTGCAGACCTTGCGCGATCGGCCGACGGTGCGGTTGGTGTTCCTGAACCTGCCCGATGACAACGATCCGCACACTGCGGGCGGCAGGCATGCGCTGACCCGGCTCTGGCACGACGCGGCCACCCGGGTCGAGGCACTGCGGCCGGACGGATCTGTGCTGGCGGGCAGCAGCATTCACGACCGGGCATCCGTCATCGACGCGCTGGGAGAGCTCTACCGGAGGTTCGCGCCCACGATCGTGCGGACCCATGACCCCGAACCGGACCCCAGGTATCAGCCGCAGTGGGGACCCCACCACAACCACCCCGACCACGTGATGACGGCGCGATTCGCGGAGCTTGCGATGCGGTCCGCCGGATCGGCGCACCTGATCCACTACCGCGACTACAACGTCGCCGACGCGCCGCCGAACCTGCCAGCGGAGATCGTCGCCGGCAAACGGGAGATCTTCGCGCGCTACGCGGCACACGACGCCGAGGTGAGCATGGGGGAGCCCTATGCGACGTGGCTGCGAAGCATGCGGCACCGCTGGCCGTGGAACACGAACTGGGCGACGACCGGTCGCGACGGCGAGCCCGTTTACGTCTACGTTCGGGGCGGAAAGTTGTTGAGGGGAAACGGATCACGTGAGTCCGTTGTGGACACCGGTGGTTTCGTGCCGCGTGCCGGTTCGCCGGGGTTCGCCGGCCCGGACACCCTTGTGGTCCAGGACCGCACGGGCGCGATCTTCCTGAAAAGCGGGCCGGACCGCTGGCAGGATCTCGGCTCCCCGCCGACCGATGCGCCGCTCGGCCAGGTCGGACCGCCGGCGGCGGTCGCGGCACCGGGCGGGAGAGTGCTGGTCGCGGTCCGCAACGCCCGTGGCGGTGTGAGCGTCCGGTTCGCCGACCAGGCAGCTTGGACGGACCTCGGCGGCACCGGGGTCGACGACGCCGTCTCGGTGCTCCTGGCCGGCACCGGTGAGGCGCACGTCTTCGCCACCGCGCAGGCCGGGTTGCTGCACTGGCGGCTCGACGGCACCGGTTCCCGGCTCGTCGCGCCGCCGGAAACGCACCACCCGGCCGGATCCGTTGCCGTGGCCCGCGGCCACCGGGCGTTCGCGGCGTTCCGCGAGGCGGCCACCGGGCGCGTGGTCGTCCTCGGCGAACACGCGGGATGGTCCGTGGTCGCCACCGCTGCCACCACTGCCACCCCTGCCACCTCCGATCCCGCGCTCGCCGTGCTGGACGGCGACATCCCGGTCGTCGCGGTCCGCGACGGCGAAGGGCGGATCGTGGTGCTCGGCACCACGATGGCCGTCCTGCCCGGCCGGATCGTCGGACGGCCCGCCTTCACCTCGGACGGCCGCCACCTTGTCGCGCTCGGCGACGACGGCCGAATGCACTTGACTTCTCTCCTCCCTGAAGGAAGGAGATTCAGTCCTCGCGGACTGAGTTTCCTGCTTCAACGACCGCAGCGTCCCCACCGTGGCGGTTCGGTCTCACACGATCTCACTCAGGCGTTCGGACCGGGGTGGTCCGGGTTCCCGCTCGACCAGCGGTACCCACGTACTTGCTCGGGTGTTCCCACTTGCGTGGGGGTGGTAGGTCTCACCTACCGAAATCAAGACTATCAGCGGTCGCTACGCGACCGACACGCGAGATCTGTTCCTCCCCATCCTGAAGGACGGGGCATCCGCAGATTGGAGATCAGGTGAGCCCGCGTCCTCGGGACGCGGGCTCACGACGACGGCGGCGGAACTTACGCCGAGGAGCGGGCCGTCGTGACGTGCAGCGCGGCGCGCTGCGCCAGCTTCTGCTCACCGGGGTCGCAGCTGTCCTTGACCCTCAGGCTCAGGATCGCCACCAGGATGTAGAGCGCGCTGAACGCGATGGCCACCCCGCCGCCGCCGACCAGCGGGTAAAGGATCGTGACCACGACCGGGCCGACGAACGCCGCGCCACCGGCACCGAAGTTCAGGATCGCCAGGGCCGAACCCTTGTCCTTGGGCGAGACCATCGACGGCATCAGCGCCGACAGCGGGACGAACCCGGCCAGCAGGATGCCGTAGACGACGCCGAAGGTGGCGGTCACCGCGAAGCTCTGGGTGGACACCGCGGTGAAGTACCACAGCGGAGTCGCGACGGCGCAACCCACGCAGCCGAACCAGGTGATCGTGCGGCGCCAGCCGAAGCGGTCGCCGAACACGCCGAAGAACAGGTTCGCGGCGATGTTCGCGCCGTAGCTGATCGACGCGAGCGTGGCCAGTTGCGGGGCGGTCAGGAAGCCGCCGCCCGGGGTGGCCGGGCCGAGCACGAACGGGAACATCGCGAAGAAGCCGTACTGCGGCGCGGTGTTGACGATGCGGATCAGGCCACCGGCCAGGGTGCGGCGGTCGCGCCAGAGGATGTCCACGCCCTCGCCCAGCCGCTTGAGGCTGCGCGGATTGGAAACCGTCTCGTCGGCGATCGGCTTGAGGCCGTGCTCCTCGCGGACGGCGAAGCTACCGATGAGCACACCGATGGTGACCACCGCCAGCGACAGCACCAGCGTGCCGTGCTGGCTCAGGCCGAACACGCCGATGGAGACCGCGGCCAGCGCCGCGCCCAGGGTCGGCAGGCCGCCGGTGAAGGCGAACCAGAACCACCCGGCGACCGAACCGCGCATCTTGGTGGGGCTGGCGATCTGTGCCCACACCAGGAACGCGAACGCGAACAGCGGGTAGGCGAAGCCTCGGATGCCGTAGGTAGCCACGATGAGCGTCGCGTTGTGCGACGGCAGCGCCACGAACAGGAACAGCGCCTCGAACACCACCCACCAGGCGCCACCGAGCCACATGACCCGGCGCGGGCCCCAGATCGCGGAGAGCGTCCCGGAGAACCAAGCGGCAATCATGGCCGCGACGCCGTAGAGGGTGACCGTGGCGAACGCCGCGGTCGCGCCGGGCAGTCCGCCGCCCTCGGGTTGCTGCAGGTAGTCCGAGAGGAAGGTTGTCTCCACGCCGTCGCCGATCATGAAGATCAGGACGGCGATGAAGCCCCAGAACAGCTGCCTGGGGATACCGATGCGGTCGAGTGTGCTGGCCGGCCGCAACGGCTCGGCATCCGCAGAGGTCTGTTGGGACATCACTGTCTCCAAGGGATCGGAACTTCCCGGTGTGCGCGTCTATGACGCGCCCCCGGTCAACGGGTGCTGGCTATCATGCACCTTGTTCAGTTTAACGCGCAAGGCGTTAATTTTTTCGGCAATCTGATGTGAAGATCAACAATGAAACTGGCCGTCCGATGCCGCAGCTCCCGGGGGCTAGCTCGCGGCTAGCTCCTCGCGGCTAGCTCATCGGGGACAGGCGGACGTCGGTCTGCTCGCGCATCTCCTCGACCAGCGCCGCCTCCAGCTCTCCCGCCAGCAGCACGTGGTGGAAGGCGCGTACCGGGGCGAACTGGTGCAGCGCCGAGCGGCCCACCTTGCTGGCGTCCATCATCAGCACCTTGGTCGTCGCGCTGGCCAGCATCGCCCGCTTGACCAGCACGATCTCCTGCTCCTGGTGGTAGGTCAGCCGCGCGTTCATCGCCGAGGTGGACAGGAAAACGATGTCCACCGAAAAGGCGCTGATCATCTCCTGGCAGGGCAGGCCCAGGTAGGAGTCGTGGGTCCGGGAGTACTCGCCGCCCAGGCCGATCAGCCGGATGTCCGGCACGTCGCGCAGCGCCTCCTGCACCTGCCGGTAGTTGCTGACCACGGTCAGCGGGCCGACCTCGGGCAGCAGCCTGGCCAGCGCGAGCGCGGTGGTCGAGTCGTCCAGCATCACCGACATGCCCGGGTTGATGAACTGCAGGGCGTCCTTGGCCAGGGCTTCCTTCTCGGCGGTGTGGGTGTGCAGCCGGAAGTCCGAGCTGCTCTCGAACACCGTGGAGGGCTGGGCGGAGACCCCGCCGTGGTACTTGCGCAGCAGGCCCCGGGTGACCAGGTCGTCGAGGTCGCGGTGCACCGTCATCAGGCTGACGCCGGTCAGCTCGGACAGTTCCGCGGCGCTGGCGAACCCCTGCGTGACCACGTGGTCGATGATCTTCTGCTGTCGCAGGAGCCGGGCGGACTGCTTCTTCGGTGCGGACGCCATGCGGCCATCTTGCCCCGTGGCGCGCGGCACCTGCCGTGGGATACCGGCCATACGCCGAAGTATCACTCTGATGGTGACATTTAACGTCCAGCATGTTAATTTGATTGGCGTCAGTGTTTGGCGGGAGGTAAAGATGACCCAGTCCGAAGGGCCGAACGGCACCCACCGCGCGGTCGTGTTCGACATGGACGGCGTCCTGGTCGAAAGCGAACACCTGTGGGAGCGGATGTGGGCCAAGTTCGCCGCCGCCCGCGGCAAGACCTGGACCGTGGAGCAGACCCGGCAGGTGCAGGGCATGAGCGCCCCCGAGTGGTCGGCCTTCCTCGCCGACTTCAGCGCCACCAGCGACTCCGCGGCGGAAACCGAGCGGCTCGTGGTCGACGACATGATCGCCGCGCTCGACGGCGGTGAGATCGAGCTGCTGCCCGGCGCCGAGAAGATGGTCACCGAGGTCGCCGCGCGCGCCCCGATCGCGCTCGCCTCGTCCGCGCCTCGCCGCCTCATCGACGCGGTCCTGGGTCGCCACGGACTGACCAGGCACTTCTCGGCTACCGTCTCCAGCGCCGAGGTGCCCAAGGGGAAGCCGAGCCCCGACGTGTACCTGTCGGCCGCTGACAAGCTCGGCCAGCACCCGCAGCACTGCCTGGCTGTCGAGGACTCCAGCAACGGGTTGCGCGCCGCGGCCGCGGCGGGGATGACTGTGGTGGCCATCCCGAACTCCGACTACCCGCCGGCCGAGGACGCCCTGGCCAAGGCCAGCTACATCGCCACCGACCTGGACGACGTCCGGTCTCGACTGGTGAGCGGGCTGCCCGAGCCGGTCGTCAGCTGAGCAAGATTTCCAGAAAGTGGAGGGCTTGTCTCTTAAAGCCTGGCGGCGAATGCCGTCCGCGCCTTTGGAAGCGGCGTAGCCGCTTGCATTCACCTTGCCAAGACGACCATCGGCGGGTTCTGAGAGGTTTTCTGGCGAGGACGGCCCCTCCGCCGCGTATTGGACATACATCAGGAGGGGCACCCGCAGTCCAGGGAACCTCTCAGGTTCCGCTAAGCGACCACCCACCCAGACCATCCACCAACAGGCTCTTAAAGCGGCGGTAGCCGCTTGCGGTGTGGAACTCAGCTTGCACCGCCGCGGGTTCTCAGACTGGTCCCACCCCGGCGGGGTTCTTTGCGAGGGACAGCCCCGACGTGGCGTATTGGGCATACGCGATGTCGGGGATCCCGCAGTCGAGAAGGCTTCTGAGGTTCCGCCACCGGCACCGCTAAGCAAGCCAGCCCCGAGACAGCCTTCGTGAAAAGGGAGTTCTCATGAGCAGTGTTCTGGCCGCAGGTGATCACTTCGTCGCGCCCGAGGTGTTCGTCGACGCCCTGCGCCGCAGCGCCGGTTCGCACGACCTGCAGTTCAACACCCTGAAGCTGCCGTGGCCCGTCGAGCCGTTCGGGCCGGTCGGCAACGTCCACGAGGCCAGCGGCACCGAGCAGCAGCTGCTCGACGCGCTCGGCGGCGTGGAGATCGTCGCCACCCAGATGGCGCCGTTCACCGCGGAGGTGCTGGCCAACAGCCCGCAGCTGAAGTTCGTCGGCGTCTGCCGCGGCGGCCCGGTGAACGTGGACCTCGAGGCCGCCACCGACAACGGCGTGATCGTCAGCTACGCGCCCGGCCGCAACGCCGCCGCGGCCGCCGAGTTCGCCGTCGGGCTGATCCTCGCCGCGCTGCGCCGCATCCCTGGCTCGGACGCCGAGCTCAAGGCCGGCAACTGGCGCGGCGACTACTACGCCTACGAGAACGCCGGCATCGAGCTGGAGGGCTCGACCGCCGGCCTGGTCGGCTACGGCGCGATCGGCAAGATCGTGGCCCGGGTCCTGAAGGCCTTCGGCGCGCACGTGCTGGTGTCCGACCCGTTCGTGCAAGCCGAGGACGCCGCCCGCGACGGCGTCGAGCTCGTCGAGCTGGAGGCGCTGCTGCGCCGCAGCTCGGTCGTCAGCCTGCACGCGCGGCTGACCCCGGAGACCAAGAACCTGCTCAACGCCGACAACCTCAAGCTGCTGCCGGAAGGCGCGGTGCTGATCAACTCCGCCCGGGGCGGGCTGCTCGACTACGCGCCGCTGCCGGAGCTGCTGAACTCCGGCCACCTCGGCGCGCTGGCGGTGGATGTCTACGACATCGAGCCGCCGCCGCGCGACTGGCCGCTGTTCGGCGCGCCCAACGTCATCACCACCCCGCACCTGGCCGGGGCGACCCGCCAGACCGCGCACCGCGCCGCAGGCATCGTCGCCGGCGAGGTCGCCCGGTTCCTGGGCGGCGAGCGCCCCCGGTTCGTCGCCAACCCGGACGTGCTGGCCAAGTTCGAAGGCCTGCGGCCATGATCGTCGGGGTCGATGTCGGCACATCGGTGACCAAGGCGTCGCTGCTCAACCGCGACGGCACGGCGCTGGTCACGCACAGCAAGCGCAGCACGTTGAACCGGCTGCCGGGCGGGCGGGTCGAGCAGGACCTCGAAGAGGTCATCGGCTCGGTGATCCAGGTGGTGCGCGAGGTCGCCGCCGCGGCCGAGCAGGTCGGCGAGCCGATCGAGGCCCTGGCCATCACCGGCCAGGGCGACGGGCTGTGGCTGCGTGACCACCAGGGCCAGCAGGTCGGGCCGGCCATCTCCTGGCTGGACGCGCGCGCCGCTGACGTGCTGGACCGCTGGGCACAATCCGGTGTGCAGCGGCGGGTCTTCGGGCTCACCGGGTCGGGGATGTTCCCCGGCTCGGCCGGCCCGCTGCTGGCGCACCTGGCCGGGCACTCCCCGGAGCGGCTGGAGCGCGCCGCGGTCGCCGGGTACTGCGTCGACGCGATCGTGCAGCGCTTCACCGGCGAGATCACGGTCGACGCCTCCGACGCGTCGCTGCCGTTCCTGGACGTGCCGAGCCGCAGCTACTCGCAGGAAGCGCTGCAGGCCTGCGGCGTGGCCGAGTACCGCAGGCTGCTGGCCGAACCGGCCCCGCCGGACAAGCTGTTCGCGCTGGACAGTAAGAGCGCCAAGGAGCTGGGGCTGCCCGCCGGTCTGCCGGTGTCGGCCGGCCCGTTCGACCTGCCCGCCTGCGCGTTCGGCTCCGGCGTCAGCAACGTCGGCGACGGCAGCCTGGTGATCGGCACGACCCTGGGCTGCCAGGTGCTGCGCGACGAGGTCGCCATCGACCCGGACGGCGAGGTCGCGGGCATGTGGCTGGCGACGCCGCTGCCGCAGCGGTACCTGCGGGTGATGCCCGCGATGGTCGGCACCGCCAACCTGGACTGGGTGCTGAGCATGGTCGGCGCCCGCGTGGACCAGCTGGAAACGTTGCTGGGCAACAGCAAACCCGGTGCCGACGGGGTGTCGGCGCTGTCGTTCCTGTCCAGCTCCGGCGAGCGCGCGCCGTTCGTCGAACCGCACGCGCGCGGCCAGTTCACCGGGCTGTCGCTGGAAACCACGCAGTCCGACCTGGTGCGCGCCATGTGCGAGGCGGTGGCCTACGCGGCGCGGCACAACCTGGAAACCGCGGGCCTGACCGGTGAGGTCTCGGCGTGCGGCGGCGGTGCGCGATCGGCGGCGTGGAGCCAGATCTTCGCCGACGTGCTGGGCCGACCGCTGCACGTGCCTCACGAGGAAGGCGTGGGCGCGCGCGGCGCGGCGATGACCGCGTGGGACTCGCTGGGCGAGCCGGTGGACCGCGAGAAGTGGGCCGCGGCGCGGCGCACCGTGGTGCCGCACCCCAGCGCCGTGGAGTTCTACGAGCGCGGCTACCGCGAATACCTTGCATCGATCGAACGCGCCCGCCCGCTGTGGGGCGCGACCTCCTGACCCATCAAGACCTGGCGCTGAGGAGCAGCAGATGACGCGCTTGTACGACGACCCCGCATCGTTCACCGAGGACATGGTGACCGGTTTCGTGGCTGCGCACCCCGAACACGTCCGGCGGGTGCCGGGCGGGGTGGTGCGGGCGAAACGCGCGCGCAAGGACAAGGTCGCGGTGGTCACCGGCGGCGGGTCCGGGCACTACCCGGCCTTCTGCGGGGTGGTCGGGCCTGGCTTCGCCGACGGCTCGGTCATCGGCAACATCTTCACCTCGCCGTCGGCCGACGACGCCTATTCGGTGGGCCTCGCGGCCGACCGGGGTGCGGGGGTGGTGTTCTCGTTCGGCAACTACGCCGGCGACAACATGAACTTCGGGCTGGCGGTGGAACGCCTGGAACGCGACGGGGTCCGCGCGCACAACGTCGTGGTGACCGACGACGTGGCCAGCGCCCCGGCGGCGGAGCAGACCAAGCGCCGCGGCGTGGTCGGCGACTTCGTGGTCTTCAAGGTCGCCTCGGCAGCGGCCGAGGAGGGCTATTCCTTCGACGAGGTGGTGCGGGTCGCCGAGCACGCCAACGCGCGCACCCGCAGCCTCGGCGTGGCCTTCGGCGGCTGCACGCTGCCGGGCCAGGACCAGCCGCTGTTCGAGGTGCCGGAAGGCCGGATGGGCCTCGGGCTGGGCATCCACGGCGAGCCGGGCGTCTCCGAAGGCGACCTGCCGTCGGCGTCGGAGCTGGCGAAGATCCTGGTCGACGGCCTGCTCGCGGAGGCCCCGGAAACGGGTGGGGAGAAGCCGCGGGTGACGGCGATCCTCAACGGGCTGGGCGCCACCAAGTACGAGGAACTGTTCGTGGTCTGGGGCACCGTGTCCCGGCTGCTGGCCGAGGCCGGCCTGGAGGTCGTCGCGCCCGAGGTGGGTGAGCTGGTGACCAGCCTCGACATGGCAGGTTGCTCGCTGACGCTGACCTGGCTGGACCCGGAACTGGAGCGGCTGTGGCAGGCCCCGGCCGACACTCCCGCCTACCGCAAGGGAAATGTCGCACTGGCCGGGACGGAAGAGTCCGAAGAGGACGATGAACTGCCGGCGGCGCCCGAGAAGGTGACCGTGGTGGCCCCGCCGGAAGGCCAGGCGACCGCCGCGGTCGTGGCGAAGGCCCTGCACGCGGTGGCGGATCTGTTGCACGACAAGGAAGAAGAACTCGGGCGCCTCGACGCGATCGCGGGCGACGGCGACCACGGCCGCGGCATGACGCGCGGCAGCGCGGCCGCGGTGGCGGCCGCCGACGAGGCCGCGGCGCAGGGCGTCGGCCCGGCGGCGGTGCTGGTCGCAGCCGGTGACGCGTGGGCAGCCAAGGCCGGGGGCACCTCGGGCGTGCTGTGGGGCGCGGCGCTGCGGTCGTTCGGCGACCTGCTGCCCGACCACCGCGCGGCGATGGCCAACGACCTGACGGCGGGTGCTTCGGCTGCGCTCGCGGCGGTGCAGCGGCTCGGTCGAGCGGAGCTCGGCGACAAGACGCTGGTCGACGCGCTGGTTCCGTTCGTGGAGGAACTGCGCCGCGCCGTCGAGGAGGGTGCAACGGGCACCGAGGCCTGGCAGCAGGCCGCGAAGGCGGCGACGAAGGCCGCCGAGCAGACCGCGGAGCTGCGGCCCCGCACCGGCCGCGCCCGGCCGCTGGCCGAGCGCAGCGTCGGAACCCCGGACCCGGGTGCGACGTCGCTGGCGCTCGCGCTCAACCGGGTCGGGGCCGTGCTCGCCGGGAACTGAAGGGCTCGCCGGCGCGCGGCGGGGGGAAGGATGAGGCGAATTGACTTCTCTCCTCCCTGAAGGAAGGAGATTCAGTCCTCGCGGACTGAGTTTCCTGCTTCAACGACCGCAGCGTCCCCACCGTGGCGGTTCGGTCTCACACGATCTCACTCAGGCGTTCGGACCGGGGTGGTCCGGGTTCCCGCTCGACCAGCGGTACCCACGTACTTGCTCGGGTGTTCCCACTTGCGTGGGGGTGGTAGGTCTCACCTACCGAAATCAAGACTATCAGCGGTCGCTACGCGACCGACACGCGAGATCTGTTCCTCCCCATCCTGAAGGACGGGGCATCCGCAGATTGGAGATCAGGTGATTGAGAAGGCGCCGTTGCGCATCGTGGTCGGCTCCGACGACGCGGGACTGCAGTACAAGGAAGCGCTGAAGAAGGACCTGGAGAACGACCCCCGGGTGGCCAGCGTGGCGGACGTCGGCGTTGGCTCCGACGAGCACACCGCCTACCCGCACGTGGCCGTCAACGCCGCGCGCCTGGTCGCCGGAGGCGAAGCGGACCGCGCGCTGCTGGTGTGCGGCACCGGGCTCGGCGTGGCGATCAGCGCGAACAAGGTACCGGGCATCCGGGCCGTAACCGCGCACGACAGCTACTCGGTGGAGCGGTCGGTGCTCAGCAACAACGCCCAGGTGCTGTGCATCGGCCAGCGCGTGGTCGGCCTGGAGTTGGCGCGCAAGCTGGCGTCGGAGTGGCTGGGCTACCGGTTCGACGAGTCTTCGCCGTCGGCCCGGAAGGTTGCCGCGATCAACGGCTACGAGTCGGTGCCGGACGCATCCGGCGCCACGTGTTGAACGAGGGATGAAGTGAGCAGTTCGCGACTGGCCGAGCAGCGGCGCGAGGTCATCGAGATCGCCCGGCGGATGACGGCGGACCGGCTGGTGGTCGGCACCTCCGGCAACGTGTCGGTCCGCTGCGGCGACCTGGTGGCGGTGACGCCGTCGGGCGTCGACTACGACAAGCTGGCGGTGGACGACATCCCGCTGGTGGACCTCACCGGCAACGTGGTCGAGGGCGATCTCAAGCCCACGTCCGAACTGCCGATGCACCTCACCGCCTACCGGAAGCACGACGCCGGGGCAGTGGTGCACACGCACTCGCTGCACGCCACCGCGTTGTCGTTGCTGCGCAACGATGTTCCCGCGGTGCATTACCAGCTCGCGGACTTCGGCGGCACGGTGCGCGTGGCGGAGTACGCAACCTTCGGCAGCGCCCAGCTGGCCGAGACGATGTCCGACGCCCTGGCGGGACGCGCCGGATGCATCCTGCGCAACCACGGGACGATCACCATCGGAGCCGACCTGTCTCAGGCCTACAACCGGGCGCGGCAGCTCGAGTGGCTGTGCGAGCTCTGGCTGACCGCGACCCGGGCAGGTTCCCCGAGCCTGCTCAGCGACGAGGAACTGGCCCGCTGCGCGGAACTGTTCGCGGGCTACGGCCAGCAATAGCCGCCCGCCGGGTCCCGTGGTGCGGGAGGCCCCCGGAGGTATTCGCGGTGTTGGGCGGGTAGCGCTCTGCCGCCTGGTCGTGGTGTGCGTTTGAAGTCCCGCGGTGGGATGAACATGGGGCGCCCGTCGCGCATCGCGATGTTCCAGCGCTGACTGTGCAGAGCGCGGTGGTGATGCCCGAAAAGCATCACCATGTTCGGCAATTCGGTCGCCCCACCGTCGATCCAGGTAATCGACGTGGGACCGCCTTGGGGTGTGATGTTCGCCCGTTAACCCCGCTGTCATCCCAGGTCAAGCGCCCGCAATACGGCGCGGGAAACATGGTGGCATGACTTCCGGACAGCATCGTCACAGGCGCGAGGATTGGACCCGCGAACTCATCGAGCTGGCCGCGCTGCTCCTGGCGGCGGGGACGGCGAACGTGTTCGTCACCGGGGTGCAGAGCCAGGCCGGCGGAACGCTGGCGCTGCTGTCCATCGGTGCCGTTCTGCTGGTAGCGAGTGCCGCGAGGTGGTGGCGGCATCGCCGGCGCCCGTCCGCCCAGACCACTGCGCCGGCCGCAGTGCCGATCCCAGAAGTGGTGAACGTGCAGCAGACGCTGTGGCGGCTGCGCGCGTCGGTGACCGACACGCCGGGCCGGTTGGCGCGCCTGGCCGGTGGCCTGAGTGCGCTCGGCGCGGACATCCGGACCATGCAGGTCCACCCCGTGGCCGATGGCGTGGTGGACGAGGTTCTGCTGCATGTGCCGACGCGGGTGAGCAGGCGGGAGCTGATCGCCGCCGTCGAGACCGCCGGTGGTTGCGAGGTGACCGCGGAGCGGGCGGATGTCCGCGAGCTCGACGACGTGCCGACCCGGACCGCGAACCTGGCGATCGACCTGGTCAACGGCCGCACCGACCTGTTCCGGGCGCTGCGCGCGCTGCTGGGGCAGGTCGCGGTGCACTGGCGGGAAGCGCCCGAGCCGCCGCTGGAGGTCGGTTCGTTCACCGGCGGCGCGATGTGCCTGGCGGACCCCGGCGGCGGGGTGCTGGTTCTGGAGCGGCCCGGCGGTTCCTTCACACCGGCGGAGTTCGCGCGGGCGCGGGCCGTGGTGGACCTGGCCGAGAGCTGCCGCGCGCGGGTGCGGCCGGTGCTGGACGTCGCGCGCACCGCGAGCGGCGCGGAGTTGACGGTCCGGCTCGCGGACCGGGCGGACGTGGAACTGGTTTCGGCTTTCCACGAGCGCTGCTCCAGCGCGGCCCGCTACCGACTCTGCTTCAGCCCCGGACCGACGCTGGGGGAGCGCCGCTTGCAGCGGCTGCTCACCCCTGCCCTGGGGCGATCGCTGCTGGCGCTGGCGCCGGACGGGGAGGTGGTAGGCATGGGGAACCTGATGTACGACGGGGATTCCGGGGAGCTGGCCCTGCTGGTCCGCGACGACTGGCAGCGGCAGGGCGTCGGGACCGCCTTGGCGCGCAAGCTGGTCGAGCAGGCCGAGGCACTGGGGATCGGCACGCTGACCGCGCACACCGACGTCGACAACACTGCGATCGCGCGGACGCTGCGCGGCGCCGGGCTGCGACTGGTCGGCGCGCCGGAGCCGGGCGAGTGGAGCTGGTCGCGGGAGCTGCGACCGGAGGCCGGCTCCGCGGTGACGTAGCCTTCGGCGTGGTCGTGGCCAGTGTCGCCGGTTTCCCGGTCGGCACCGCGGCACTCGCGGCGGTGCGGACCGGGAACCTGAGGGCGGTCAGCCCACGTGCGCGGCGGGGGGCAGGTCGGCCGCGGCACCCTTGGGCCACTGGGCCGGTTCCGGGCCGAGCTCGACCAGTTGGCGGACCTGCAGCGCGCACCATGCGGACACCTCGGTCTCGTCCGCGAGGACGTCCGCGCTGAATTCCTTCCAGTCCACCCAGCGAGTTGCGGCGACCTCGTCAGGGTTGGGCTGCGGGGTGTTCTCGGTGAAGGCGACGAAAACCGGGCACTTCTCGTTCTCCACCACGCCGTTGGGCATCGTGGCGCGGTACTGGAAGCCGGGCAGTACCAGCTCCAGGCCGCGCACGGTGAGCCCGAGCTCCTCGCCGAGCCGCCGGGTGATCGCCGCCTTCATGTCCTCTTTGGGCGCCGGGTGGCCGCAGCAGGTGTTGGTCCACACGCTCGGGAAGGTGCGCTTGTGGTGCGCTCGCTGGGTCAGCAGGAACTCGCCCCGGCCGTTGAACACGTAGCAGGAGAAGGCCAGGTGCAGCGGTGTGTCCTGGTGGTGCACGATCGCCTTGTCCTCGACCCCGATCGCTTGACCGGATTCGTCGAGCAGAACTACCTGTTCCACAGCCGTACCTCCAGGGCTTGACTCGGTGTGCCGGACCGCGCACCAGGCGGGGACGTTACGACAAACCAGGCGGTTCCCGCCACCTGATCTCGATCATCGACGTGGCCGGGCGAACACCGCTGCTTCTCGCGTCTCACGGAGTCGGCCGCAACACCACCTTGCCATAGGTTTCGCGGTTCTCCAGGGCGGCGTGCGCCTTGGCCGCTTCGGCCAGCGCGAACGGCGGTCCGACCAGCGGCCGCAGGCTGCCGTCGGCGAGGGCGGCCAGCGCCTCGTTCTCCAGGGTCCGCATGCCGCCGGGCACCTTCAGCAGGTTCGGTCCGAGGACGACGTTCGCGGCCAGCGCGCGGGCGAGCAGGTCGTCGGAGGTGAACTGGTGCTCGCCGAACTCCCTGCCGTACATGGTGATCCGGCCGCCGGGCCCGAGGAGGTCGAAGGCGGCGCGGCCGTACTCGCCGCCGGCGCCGTCGAGCACCAGGCTCACCGCGCGCCCGTCGAGGGCCTCGCGGACCGACTGGGCCCAGTCCGGCGCGGTGTAGTCGACGGCGACGTCGGCGCCGAGCTTCCGCACCTTGGCGACCTTGGCCGCCCCACCGGCCGCGCCCACCACGGTCGCGCCGATGTTGCGGGCGTGCTGCACCGCCAGCGCGCCGATGCCGCCGGCGGCCGAGGTGACCAGCACGACGTCGTCGGCGGTCGGCTTCGCGGTGCGCAGGATGGACATGGTGGTCCGCCCGGTGCCGATCATCGCGACCGCCGCGTCGAAGTCGGCGCCGTCGGGCAGCACCTGCAGCGCCTCGACTTCGCGGACCGCCAGCTCGGCGTAGCCGCCGCTGGCCATGCCGAGGTGGGCGACCACGCGCCGCCCCAGCCATTCCACGTCGACGCCCGCGCCGAGCTCGTCGACCACCCCGGCCACCTCGCGGCCGGGTGTCATCGGCAGGTCGGGCTGCGGGAAGGGGCCCCGCTGGCCCCCTTGCCGGATCGAGGTGTCGACGACGTGCACGCCGGCGGCGCCGACCGCGATGCGCACCTGCCCGGGGCCGGGGTGCGGGTCGGGCACCTCCTCGTAGCGGAGGACCTCCGCGGGGCCGAACTCGTACTGCCGAATCGCGTGCATTCCGTGCTCCTTGAGCCGTTTTCTCGTTGCCGGGAGCACGAAAGCCGGTTCGCGCTCCCGCTCGCGACGCTAGGAGTTCGACCAAAGTGGAGGTCAAGGCCCGCGATCAATACCTGGGCGGGGGAACCGTGATCCCGCCGCACGAGCTCTGCCACGCCGCCGCGAGCAAGTGGCGATTTCGCGCGAAATCGCCGTTCCGCACGCGTGCCAGGCGGCGATTTCGCGCGAAATCGCCGTTCCCTGCGCGTGCCAAGTGGCGATTTCGCGCGAAATCGCCGACGCGGAACCCGGCATCCCCGCGAAGCCGGTCGAGGAGCTCAACGACTCGGTCGAACGGTACGCGGAGGCGCGGCGCGCGCCTTGGCCGCGACCTGGTCGGCCAGCGGAGCGGGGCTGTCAGCGGAGGCGGTAGGTGATCTCCTGGACCGCCGCGCGCGCCACGGCGGCCATCTCGTCGAGCCGGTCGGCCACCCGCGTCGTCGGCCCTGCGATCGACACCGCGGCGGTGCCGGAGCCGGCCCGGTGCGACACCACGGTCCCGGCCAGCGACGTCCTTCAACCCCCCAGCCGGAGGCGCCCTTCGCGCGGGTCAGCAGGTCTGCAGCAGTCGCTGCATCACCGGCGTGGAGAACCGCAGCGATTCCAGCGGAATCCGCTCGTCCACGCCGTGGAACATCCGCGAGTACGGCAGGTCCGGCGGCACCCGGAGGGCCTTGAAGCCGAAGCCGTTGATGCCGATCGTCGCGAACGCCTTTTTGTCGGTCCCGCCCGCGTTGCAGTACGGGGCCGGGTGGCCGTCCGGGTCCTCCGCGCGGATCGCCGCGCATATCGCGTCGACCAGGGTGCCGGAGAACTCGGTCTGCATCGCCACGTCGTGGTGGATGACCTCGCGGCGCACCGACGGCAGCAGCGGGGAGTCGATGGTGTCCAGCAATTCCTGCTCGTGGCCGGGCAGGAAGCGCCCGTCCACCGCGGCGGTGGCGCGCCCCGGGATGACGTTGGTCTGGTAGCCGCCCTCGATCATCGTGGGGTTCGCCGAGTTGCGCAGGATCACGTCGACCAGGTCGGCCACCGGCCCCATCTTCTTCAGGCCGGTGTCCACATCGGACGGAAGTCGGTGCCGAGCAATTCGGCGGCGCGCTCCAGCAGCACCCGCACCGGCTCCATCAGCCGCACCGGGTCACCTGGGTGGTCGGCGTGGTGTCGGCGCTGGCGGACAAATCGGTCGCAGGAATGCGCTGATCACTGCCAGGATGGGTGCTATGACCGAAGTGCGTACGGCGCATACCGCCGACCTCGACGAAGCGACGCGCAAAGCCGCCCGGGCACTGCTCTGGGACGTGTTCGAAGACGACATGGCAGAACACGACTGGGAGCACTGCCTGGGTGGCATCCACACCCTGGTGTGGGAAGGCGACGAGCTGATCGGCCACGCGGCGGTGGTCCAACGGCGTCTCCTGCACGCCGACCGAGCCCTTCGCACGGGCTACGTCGAGGGCGTCGCGGTGCGAGCGGGCCGACGGCGCCGGGGCATCGCGGCGGCGATGATGGCGGAGCTGGAAGGGGTGATCCGCCGCGCGTACGACCTCGGAGCGCTGGGCGCGAGCGACGAGGGAGCGGCGCTGTACGAGGCGCGGGGCTGGCAGCGCTGGCAGGGGCCGACCTTCGCCCTGGCTCCGACGGGAACTCAACGCACGGAGGACGAAGACGGCTTCATCTTCGTCTTTCCGGGGGAAGTCCCGTTGGACCTGACCGGCTCGTTGACCTGCGACTGGCGCGACGGCGACGCCTGGTAGCGGCGGCTCCAGTGCTCGTGAGTGTTCCTTCCGGTAAGAACCGGAACGAACACTCACGAGCATTGCGGGGCCCGGTAGCCGGGCGGGCTCGGGGCAGGTGCCCGGCTACCGGGAGGATCGGCGCGGTGATCGGGGAGGGGCAACGCGCCGATCCGGTCAGGGGGTCAGGCGGCTCGGGGAGGCTCGTCCGCTTCGGACAGGGGAGCGCGGAGCCGGTGGCGGCCGGTGTACTCGGCGTCGCGTTCGGCTTCGATGTCGTCGATGAGCTGCCAAACGTCGTAGGCGTCCTCGCCCGCGTCGCCGTGCTGCGGATTCGATGCCAGGATGAACAGCATCGCGAAGATGACGACGTTGAACGCGATGAGAGTGCCCAGCTGAAACCAGAACATGACGAGTCCCTTCCGGCGGGCCACCGTCCGATGTGGTCAGATCAGCGCTCTCGCTTGACGCACTCCTGATTCCACAAGTGCCGCGCCGCAGAGCCCCGGCGGCCGGTCGTGTCGGAGCGGACTGGATTCACAGCCCTGCTGTGCGGTTCGGCAATTTGCAAGCAAACCGAGCAGCGCGGCCGGGCCGTGGTCGGATGCCCGACGGCGGCCCACATGACTTCCGCGCCGCACTCGCCAGCCCCACCGGGCCGGAGCACGAAATGCGTGTCCAACGCCCGCAATCCAGGCGAAGGCAACCACCGAGGCCAAACCTCCAACACCAACACCTCCACACGTTCTTCGGCTACCTTGGGCCGTGATCGCTTCGCAACCGGTCACGAACCACTCAGGTCAATTAATTCCTGGTCACGGGCTGAAACCGCAAGCTCGTTGCCCTCAACCTTTTGGGTGGTATCCGACATGGGTCAAGAACGCCGTAAGCTGTGGAACGTGGGCGACACCGCTGGTACACCGCGAACTCGCGCGCTAGCTGCGGCACTGCGGGGAGCGCTAGCGGACTCTGGCCTCACCGCGCGTCAAGCCGGCCGCCTCCTCGACAAGTCCCACAGCACCATCTCGCAGTGGCAGAACGGGAAACGGGTACCGACCACCGATGATGTTTCCGCCTTCTTGGCCGTGCTCGGGGTAACAGGCAAGCGGCGGCGGCAGGTGCTCGACCTAGCTCGAAACGCACGCGAGTCGAATTGGCTAGCCGGCGGCGTTTCGGAGCAGCTCGCAGGCATCATCGAGTGCGAGCGAACTGCCGTCGAGATCATCGACTGGTGCCCGCTCGTGGTGTCCGGTCTGCTCCAGACCCGTGACTACGCGAGCGCGATCATCGGCGACAACGACGACCTGTCGCGTGCGGAAGTCGACTCGCGGGTAAAGCTGAGGCTTGACCGCCAAACGCAGCTTGCGGAACGCGATGGTCAACGGGCTGATCACACGGTGTTGATCGGTGAGCCCGCGCTTCGCCAGTGCATTGGTGGCCGGGAAGTGCTGCTGGATCAGCTTCGGCACGTCCTCGCGGTAGCCGACCGGAAGGAAACGACGATCCAGGTCGTGCCAACCGGAGGCGGCTGGCACCCCGGGCTGATGGGTCCGTTCGTGATCTACGGCTTCGTCGAGTCGCCATCGATCGTTGCGATCGAGAACCACCGCTCCTCGGTTTTCCTGTACGAAGACGACGACATCGTGACCTATCGGCGTGCGTCCGCGGCGATTCGTCGTGCCGCTCCGAGCCCGGAAGAGTCAGCAGCATTCATCCTCAACGTGATCACACAGGTGGAGGGCAGGGAATGATCGAATCATCGCGTTGGCGCAAGAGCAGCTACAGCGGTCAGGAAACCCACTGTGTCGAGTTATCCAGCCCGCCCGGCCTGATCCGGGACTCGAAGGACCCGGATGGGCCAACGCTGAGCGTCGACGTCGCCGGTTTCCTGCGGGCGGTCAAGGCTGGTCGCTTCGAACGCTGACCGCACCCCGTTCGGCCGAGAAGCCAAGGGCACTTTTTGCCAACTTGCTCGGCCAACTTGCTCGGCGAGAGGTGCCCTTCACCTCGTCTCGTCCCGTCCCCGGGTGCTGGGGTCCGCAACTTCAATGGAAATCAGAGCTTCGATTTCAATGGAAGTTGCGGATGACCGCGTTGCCCGCGAAGAGCTGCACAGCACCTGCCGCTTGTAGGGCGGGCCTTCGGTGTCCTGCGCGAGCATCTGCTCCGCGTTGTCGAGGTACCAGCGGACGCCGTCCAGGCAGCGGTCCACGTCGGCGCACGCGGCCTCCCACGGCTTGCCGATCTCCCAGGCGAGCAGCAGCGTCAGGTCGTCGCGGAGCAGGGCCATCGCCTCAACCGCGGCGGCCACCGCGGTCTGGCGGTGCTCGAAGGTCGTCTGCGCCCACGTGCGCTGCGCCCTGGCAGCAGTTGGCCGAGGTGATCTCGGGGCGTGCGAAGGCGGCCTGGTTCACCGTCGCCGACGCCCGCGACGCGCCCGCCGGACACGGCGTCTGCTCCTCCCACGAGTGGATCAACGGCCCGAGCAGGGCGCTGGTGGAGTCCTCCAACCGGACGTCGACGGCCACGCCAAGGCGTACCTGCCGGTACGCAACGACATCACCGGCTGACGGCCTGCACTTGGTGGCGGGTGGCGATTTCGCGCGAAATCGCCACCCGCTTCGCACCAGAACCGCCGATTTCGCGCGAAATCGCCTCAACCGCCGGGGTGCGCGGCGCGGGCGGACCGGATGATCGCGTCGATCCGCCGGGAGTGCGCGCCTCGCCAGTACACCTGCGCGCAGTCCTCGCAGCGCGCGTAGTCGTCGTAGTGGCGGCGAGTCCCCGGTTCGATCTCGGCCTGGACGTCCTCTTTGGACACCGGGCGCAGGACACCGTTGCAGGCCGTGCAGCGAGTCCACGGATCGAGGGGAGGCGCGAACCGGCCGATGACGTCGACCATCTGCCGCGCCGGGTCCGCACCCCGCACGTAGGCCCCCGCCCGCAGTACCCGGCGGCGCAGGATGCCGCGGTCCTGGGTCAGCAGCACCCGCCGCTCCCGTTCGGCCTGCTGGATCAGTTCGTCGTCGGTGGCATCGTTGCGATAGGCGGTGTCGATGCCCAGCAGCCGCAGCCGCCGGGCCAACTTCCCGAGGTGCACGTCCAGCACGAACCGCGGTGGCGACGACTGCGGCCGGTCGACTGGCCGGATGTCGATCGCCGCACCGGGATGCGGTTGCAGAGCGGGTGTTGCAGGCGAGCCGTCGACCAGGAAGCGGCCCACCTCGGTCAGTGGAACGCCCAGCGACTCGGCGATGTGCCCGACCGTCGCGGTGCCGTCGTAGGGCAGGTCGAGGCGCGCCACCCGATGCCGAGGAGCGGCGAAGAACCACAGCTCGGGATCGATGCGCACCCGCACGCTCGCTTCCGTTGCCACCTGTCCATGGTTTGCCGCCGCAGGAGATCCCGCTCGGTTTGGCCACCCCGCCGAACTACCGGACGCCCGCAGCAGCCGAATTCACGAACACCCCTCACGATTTAACCTCGAGCCAGACGGCAAGGGACAAGCCCAGTTGGTTCCAGGGCTGGCGCCTGTGAACCAGATGGATGTGACCGCCATCCGCACAGGCGCCAGCAGCTGCAGGCTATGGGCAAGGACGTGGGATCCAAATGGCATGGATCACGTTTCAGAACCCTACTTCCGTGGGCGACCACGTGTTCGCTGCCAGTGAGGAACGCTCTGCGGCGAGGTCGGGAGGGTGAGGGTGAGACCTGCGCCCCGGCACTGCGGACAGAGGCGCCGGCCGGCGCGGATCGTGGACTTCCTCGCCCGCTGTGGAGACCGTGTCCATCCCGATGTCGGAGAAGAACACCATGGACGCGGCGGTACCGATGCCCGTGATGCCGAACGGCGGGTCCGCGACGGACCCCACTGGGGGGCGAATGTTGTTGCGCGGCATCACGTTGCCCGACGGCCGACGGGCCGATGCGCTGCTGGTTTCGGACCAGGCCAGGGTGGTTCTGGACCTGCCGCCGGTGAGGCTGTGACCCGGAGACCCGGCCGGACTGCTCGCGATCCGGGCGGCGGACCTGGACCAAGCGGCGAAGGGCGCGACCGAGGATCGGGCCGTCTTCCACCGCGGCCGACTCGTCGCCCGGGCCCAGGTGACCACGGCACTGCACCACTACTGAGCGCGGCGCCGATGAGTTCTGGGCTCGCGGGCAGTCTGCACCTTCGGAACACCCCGCGAGCCCAGCGGCTCGCCCGATCAGGAAGGCACCTGCCGTGACGATTCAGCCCATCATCATCACGTCCGACCTGGACCGGCTGCTGAACTTCTACACGAAGCTGTTCGGCGCGGTCGAGAAGTACCGCATCCCCGACGGCGAGCCGGCGTTCTTCATCGGCTTGCAGATCGACGACACCGAGCTCGGCCTGGTGATCGACCGGGACGTCGAGGTGGGCACGGCCGGGCGCGTGCTGCTGAGCTTCGACGTCAGCGACGTCGACGCGCTGCTCGACCAGGTGGAAGCGCTCGGCGGCCGGGTCCAGGGCCCGCCGAACGACATGTCGTGGGGCCAGCGGGTCGCCCACATCTTCGACCCCGACGGCAACGCCGTGAACCTCACCTCCTCGTGAGTGGCAATTCCGGTTCTTACCGGAGCGAGCACTCACGAGCCTCACGGGGGTTGGCGGACAGGTGGGCTGAACCACCAGGTGATCAGCGGGCCAGCCACCGCCAGGACCAGGACGTAGCTGGTGGTCAGGGGGCCGAGGAGGGCGTCGTGGACGGTCACCAGGCTGACGATGATGATCGAGAACTCGCCGCGGACGATCAGCACGCTGCCCGCGCGCAACCGGCCCCGCCGCCCCGCCCCGGCACGGGCCGCCGCGTACCAGCCGCTGCCGATCTTGGTGAGTGCCGTCACGGCGGCCAGCGCGATCGCCGCCGGCAGCACCGGCAGCAGCGAGGACGGGGCCACGGAGATGCCGATCGCCAGGAAGAACGCCGCCGCGAACAGGTCACGCAGCGGCGCGACCAGCGAGCGCACCCGGTCGGCCAACGGGCCGGTCAGCGCCAGCCCCACCAGGAACGCCCCGACCGCCGCCGAAGTGCCGGCCAGCTCCGCGATCGCGGCCACCACCAGCGCCAACCCGACGATACGCAGCAGCAGTTGCTCGGTGTCGCGGTCCTCGACCAGGTGCCCGACGCGGTGTCCCCAGCGCCGGGACGCGCCCAGCGCCAGCAGCAGGACACCCACCGCGACCGCGACGCTCGCCAGGCCGTGCAGCGCCGTGCCCCCGGTGGCCAGCACCGCCAGGATCGGCAGGTACACCGCCATCGCGAAGTCCTCCAGCAGCAGGATCGACAGGACCGCCGGGGTTTCCCGGTTGCCCAGCCGGTGCAGGTCGTCCAGCAGCCGGGACACGATCGTCGATGACGACACCCAGGTGATCCCGGCCAGCGCCACGATGCCGGTCACGTCCAGCCCGAGCAGCCAGCCCGCCAGCGCGCCCGGCGCGGCGTTGACCACCATGTCCAGCAGCCCGGACGGGACGTGCTGGCGCAGCGTCACGGTGAACTCCTCGATGGAGAACTCCAGGCCGAGGGTCAGTAGCAGGAGCACCACCCCGATCGACGCGCCGAGCTCCACGAAGTCGCGGGCCGCTGGCAGCGGCGCGATGCCGCCCTCGCCCACCGCCAGCCCCACCAGCAGGTACAGCGGGATCGGCGACACCCCGAAGCGCCGGGTCACCGCGCCGATCGCACCGAGCACGATCAGGACGATCCCCAGTTCCAGCAGGAGGGCGATCGAGGTGTGCACGGCAGTTCATCCCGCCAGGATGCGTTCCACCCCGGTGATGCCCTGCTGCGTGCCGATCACCACGAGGATGTCCCCCGCCAGCAACCCCTGGCTCGGTGCGGGGGAGGCGATGACGTCCTCGCCGCGCACGATCGCCACGATCGACGCGCCGGTGCGGGTGCGCGCGCGTGTTTCGCCGAGGGTGCGGCCGTCGAACTCCGAGCCCGCGGTCACCTCCACCTGACCGGCGTTGAGCCCCGGCACCTCGCGGGTCAGATCGGCGAAGCGCTCGGCGATCCGCGGGGCGCCCAGGATCTCGGTGACGGCGTCGGCCTCTTCCGCGCTGAGCCGGAACAGCATCCGGACATCGTCGGGATCATCGCCGGGGTAGGCGACGAAGTCGAAGTCGCCGCGCCGCCGAGCCACCACGCCGATGCGCTGGCCATCGGTGGTGGTGAACTCGTACCGCAGCCCGACCCCGGGGAGCAGAACTTCGGTGACGTCCATGCGCTCATCATCGCGCCGCCGCGTCGCACCCGCCGGGTACGCGTCACGCGGTGACGCAGGTTGCTGCTGGCGGGGGCTCGCCGAGGTGGCCGGGGTCGATCTGCGTTGCCTGCCGCTGCTGGCCACCAGCGGCAGCGCGGTGGCCGACCTGGCGCCGGGTGCGGTCGCCGACGTGTATCGGGCCTATGTGGACGGCTCAGCGGGCCGAGTCGCGCTATTCTGGCGCTCGGCGTCCGGTGTGTCAGGATTCGAACAGGGAGTCGCCCCAATGGCCTCCGGGTTGGGTTCCCGGTGGGCAGGCGAAGATCGCCGAACCGTTGTGCTGCAGGTACTCCATCATCGAGTCCTTTTTGGACAGCAGGCGCTGTACCGGGATGAACTGGGTGCGCGGGTCCCGGTTGAAGCACACGAAGAACAGCCCGGCGTCCAGCCGTCCGAGGCCGTCGGAGCCGTCGGTGAAGTTGTAGCCACGGCGCAACATCCGCGCCCCGCCGTGCGTTTCGGGCGCCGCCAGCCGGATGTGCGAGTCCTCCGCGATCCGCAACTCGCCGTCCGCGCCGCGGGCCTGCAGGTCGACCCGGTCGAACTCGTCGGTTCCGCCGTGCGGGGCGCCACTGCCCTTGGTGCGGCCGACGATGGTTTCCTGTTCGCCCAGCGACGTCCGGTCCCAGGTTTCGATGTGCATCCGGATCCGCCGCGCCACCAGGTAGGTGCCGCCGGACATCCACTGCGGGCCGTCGCCGGGCTGGGCCCACACGTGCCGGTCCAGCTCCTCAGTGTCCTCGGCCTTGAGGTTGTTCGTGCCGTCCTTGAAGCCGAAGAGGTTGCGCGGTGTGCTCTGCGATCGTGAGGTGGTGGAGGTCCGGCCGAACCCGAGCTGCGACCAGCGCACCGCGACCTTGCCGAATCCGATGCGCGCCAGGTTGCGCACCGCGTGCACCGCCACCTGCGGATCGTTGGCGCAGGCCTGCACGCACAGGTCGCCGCCGCTGCGCGCCGGGTCGAGGGCGTCGGCGGGGAAGTGCGGCAGGTCGACCAGCGCCGGGGGACGCCGGTCGGCGAGGCCGAACCGCCCGTCGAACAGCGACGGGCCGAAACCGATGGTCAGCGTCAGCGCGGACGCGGACAGGTCGAGGGCCTCGCCGGTGTCGCCGGGCGGTGCCTCGGCGTGCCCGGCGACCGCGCCGTGCTCGACCGCCTCCAGACCGGCGGTCATCCGCTCCGCGGCCCGGGTCCATTCCGCCAGCAGCGCGACCAGTTCCGCGCGGTCGGTCGTGGTCACGTCGAAGGCGACGAAGTGCATGCGGTCCTGGGCCGGGGTGGTGATGCCCGCCTGGTGCGGGCCGTGGAACGGCACCGTCGGTGCCTCGTCGCCGTGACTGCCCACGACGTATCCCGCCCCGGTGCCCACACCGGCCACCGCGACACCGGCCCCGGCCAGCCCGAACAGCCGGCGGCGGGAGACCCCGGTCATCGAGCCACCACGCCGGCGGTCTTGCTCAGCGGCTCGCTCAGCGCGTCCACGGCCGCCGCCAGTTCCTTGACCTGCTCCGGGGTCAGCTCGGTGTAGAGCCGGTACCCATCGCCGACCTGGTAACGCGCCAGCAGCGCGTCCACCGCGGCGAACTTCTCGTCCAGGGTGGCCACCAGTTTCGGGTCCTTCTCGGTCAGGACCGGGCGCAGCGCGGTGACCACCTGCTTCGCGCCGTCCACATTGGCCTTGAAGTCCCACAGGTCGGTGTGCGAGAAGATCTCTTCCTCGCCGGTGACCTTGCCGGTGGCGACCTCGTCGAGCAGCTCCTTCGCGCCGTTGGCGGCTCCTGACGGGGTCAGCTCGACGGTCCGGGTCTGCGCCACGAGCTGGTCGACGTCGGCGAGGAGCTGGTCGGCGATCGCCGGGGTGTCCGGCTGCGGTCCGGTGACCCAGAGGTCCTTCTCCAGCCGGTGGAAACCGGTGAACTGCTGGCCCGGCTCCAGGTCGGCCTCCCGGCCGTCCATCCGCGGGTCCAGGTCGCCGAAGCTCTCCGCGACCGGCTCGATGCGCTCCCACGGAATCCGGGCCTGGGCGTACAGCTGCTTGGCCTGCGCCACATCGCCGGCCTTGACCGCCGCGACGAACCGGGTGGTCCTGGCCTTGAGCTCATCGGCCTGCTCGTCCACGTAGCGCTTGTAGTCGGTGACGGCCTGCGCCGCGGCGCCGCCCTGCGCGGCGGCCGTGCCGGTCACGGTGAAGTCGCCGCGGATGCCGTCGCCGCGCATGCCGGGCTTGCACGCGGTCGTGTACTTGCCGCCCTGCGGCACCTCGGCGACCAGCTGGCGGTTGAGGCCGGGGCCGATGTTCTCGACCTCGCTGATGATCCGGTCGCCCTCGCCGTAGAGGTAGAACTCGGTTACCTGGCTGCCCTTGTTGGTGATGTCGAAGCGGATCGTGCCGGCCGGGGCGGAGGTCGCCGACAGCGTGCAGGCGTCGTCCGAGGCGTCCACGGTGATGGTGCCGGGGGCGTCGCCGGCGGGTTGCCCGGCGCATCCGGCGGCGAGCAGGATCGCGCCGAGCGCGGGCAGCAGGGTGCGGGCGTTGGTGGTCACTTGGCGTCTCCGGTGCGGGTTTCGACGGGCCGGGCGGCACCGTGGTGGGGGCGGAGGAACAGGGCCAGCACGATCACGACGTAGCCGCCCCAGACGACGGCCTCGAGCACCGTGGTCTGCGGGGAGAAGTTGAAGATCCCCTTCAGCAGCGCGCCGTACCAGGAATTCGGCGGGACGTACTCGCTGACGTCGAAGGCCAGGGTGTGCAGGCCGGGCAGCAGCGAGGCCTCCTGCAGGTCGTGCACGCCATAGGCGAAGACCCCGGCGGCGACGAAGACCAGCAGCGCGCCGGTTACGTTGAAAAACTTCGACAGGTTGACCTTGATCGCCCCGGCGTAGAGCAGCCAGCCGAGCAGGATCGAGATCGTGATGCCGATCAGGAACCCGACCAGTGGCAGGGCGGTGCCGCCGCCGGCGGACTGCACGCTGGAGAAGAAGAACACCGCGGTCTCCAGCCCTTCGCGCGCGACCGCCAGGAAGGCCACGGTGGCCACGGCGACCGGGCCCAGCTGCAGCGCCTCGTCGAGCTGTCCGCGCAGTTGGGCCGCCAGGGTGCGGCCGGCGCGGCGCATCCAGAAGATCATGCCGGTGACGAAGGCGACCGCGATGATCGAGGCGATCCCGCCGAAGGCCTCCTGGGCCTCGAAGCTCAACGTCGCCGCGGTGTAGGTGAGCACCGCGCCCAGCCCAACCGACAGCGCCACCGCCACGCCGACCCCGGCCCAGACCAATGGCAGCGCGCGGCGGCGTTCGGTGCGGACGAGGAATGCGACCAGAATGCTCACCACGAGTACGGCCTCCAGGCCTTCGCGCAGTCCGATCAACGCATTACTGAAAAGCATTCGCATCTTCCTCTGCCGACGATCGACGGGTATCAAGAAACTAGGTAAGCCTCACCTTGGTGTCAAACGAGTGTGAACTCCATGACACCCCGGTCGCGACCACGCCCGACGATCTATTTCGGCCCGGTTGACCTGGTTTTTCGATGCATGTCCGGAATGGTCGAATGCCTTTCTGGCCGAACCGGGCGGGGCGGTCACACTTGTTCCCGAAGATCATTTGGTCGCCGGCCGGAATTCAATTCTGTCCTTTGTGGATCGAACTGCGGTTCCGGCAGGCTGGATCGCGAATTCCTTGATCTTGTTCGCCGGGTCGCGTCGGGTGTGCGGATTGTGGTGCGCGGGAGCATTGGGTCAAGTTTCGTCCCACGGGGCGAGGAATATCGGTTAGGCTGGCGGGGCATCGGTGGGTTTGACCGCCCGCCGACGACGACCTGGCGGTGCCGGGTGGGTCGCCGGAGCATCCCCGCTCCCCGGCCCGTCGTCTCGGCGTTCGACCGCAGAGCTAGCCGTGCCGGTCCAAGGCGCCACCTCAGACCGCGCGGCTGTCCCGGGTGGTCAAAAGGGAGAGACGGCGAGAGCCGTCTCGGCCGCCCGCGTGGAAGAGCCCGCTGACCGGGAGGTCAGCGGGTTTTTTCGCTCCTCGGGCGGGGCGGCCGGCGGAGGCTCGTCCCCAACCGAGGCCGCGGCGAGGTCGTCCCTGCTGGTCATGCCGGCTCCGCAAGGAACGCGCTCGGCACCCAAGCGATTGTTGAGCGGAATCGAGGCGGCGACTGGCGGCCCGGCGGGCGAGGGCGCACCGTACCGGGTATGTCCACTGTCAAAGCCAATCAATCAGGCGTGTTCTACCGGCGTCCGGCCCCGGAGGCCGACCCGTATGTGCGCGAAGGCGGCCACGTCGACCCCGGCCAGACCATCGCGGTGATCGAGGCGGTGAAGACCTACAACCCGGTGAAGTCGGAAACCGGCGGCACCGTGACCCGGTTCCTGCTGGACGACGGAGCCCAGGTCTCCCCAGGACAAGAAGTCGCCGAAGTCACCGACTGAATGCCCCACGCGGTTGATCTTGAATCCGGCGCAAGCCCTATCATGGCCGCGCAGTGGTGGGAGGCGGGAGGACCGTGCGCGGGGTCGACTATTACGAGCTGCTGGGCGTGAACCGCGACGCGACGGCAGCCGAGATCAAGTCCGCCTACCGGTCGCTGGCGCGCAGCATGCACCCCGATGTCGGCGGCACTGCGGGAACCTTCCGGTTGCTGCAGGAGGCCTACGAGACGCTCAACGACCCGGTGCGCCGTGCCGGCTACGACCGCGCGGACGAACCGGCTCGCCGCCCGCGGCCGGCGGAACGGCGCAGGCGGCGGCATTTCGGCGAAGACCCGGCCTACGTGCCGAAGATGCCGCGGCTGCGCTTGGACGACCTCCCGTGGTGGGACGCCGTCGATCCGGACACCCGGGTCCGCTACCTGCCCGTCACCGGCCCGGACCGCGCGCCGACGCTGGCGCTGGTCGGCGGCTGGTCGCTGCTGCTGCTGGCCGGGCTCGCCGTCGAGCTCAGCGCGATGCTGCTGGCCGCGTGGCTTTCCCTGCTGGTGGCGTCCGGCGTGGTGATCGTGCTGCTGCTGCGGCGGCACATCCGGGCGCACCGGATCGACCGGTCGTTCACCGCAGAGTTCGGCGGCCGCCGGATCTTCGGCCTGCCGGACGGGCAGGACGAGCGGGCCCAGCAGCTGACCGCCGAGCTCTGCGCGAAGTACCTGACCCGGCTGCCGGGCGTGCGGGTGTTCCACGGGCTGGCGTGGCCGGACTCGGTGTTCGAGGACGTGCACCACGCGGTGCTGTGCGGGCGGCGGCTGGTGCTGGTGGAGTCCAAGAGCTGGCTTCCCGGCCACTACACCTCCGACGAGACGAGCGCGTTGTGGCGCAACGGCCATCTGTTCCGCGGCGGCACGACGAGCTTGCCGGACGGCATTGCCGCTTTCGAGGAACTGCTGCCCGGTGTCGAGATCCGTGGCGTGGTGCTGATCTATCCCAGCCGCGCCGGTGACGTCACGACGGTGGAGCAGGACGGCGATCCGGTTTCCCCGATGACTCCGGCCCAATTCGTCCGCGACATCGGGCGCTGGCTCGCGCAGGACGCGGCATCGGTGGACCGCGAGGTGTTCACGGCGCTGCTGGACCAGGTCGTCAGGGACTGATCCGGCGCGACTCCTTCCGCCGGTGCCGATGAGTTTTCGCTCCGTCCCTTGTCGATACTGGTAGTCGGCAACATCAACGACGTGGAAAGGGCGCAACGCCATGACTACCAGTTCGAATGCGGCGGTTTCCCAACGGCGGGGCGTGCACGTGGCGCTGTGGGTGCTCCAGGCACTGCTCGCGGCGTTCTTCGTGTTCGCCGCGGCCCCGAAGCTCCTCGGCGACCCGACGACGGTCCAGATGTTCGACTTAATCGGGTTCGGGCAGTGGTTCCGGTACCTGACCGGCACTCTCGAACTGCTGGGTGCCATCGGCCTGCTCGTGCCGCGGCTGGCCGGGCCGGCCGCGCTCGGCCTCGCCGGTGTCATGATCGGTGCGACGATCACCCAGGTGTTCGCGTTCCACGATCCGGGCACGGCGCTCATGCCGCTCGTCCTGGTGGTGGTGTTCCTGGCGGTCGCCTGGGGACGCCGCGCGTCGATCCCGTTCCTGACCGGTCGCTGACCGGCCGACTCCTGATGGTGGAACCCGGTGTCCCCGACCTCGGCCCGCAGATCGGCCGGGATCGCAGCGGGGCAAGCCGGCGGAGTGACGGCCGAGACCACCGGGTACGCCCACCCGCACCCCGGAATCCGGTACCTGCCCACCTCCGACGCCGCACCCGTCACTGTCCACCCGACCTGGAACCCGCATCCTGCGCATCCGCGGTCCCGACCTTCCGGGAGCACACCCGGCGCGTCGTCGCCGCTGCCGTGTGACGCCAGTTCGATGCATCCCAAGAGGTTTCGCGCGGCCGGAATAATGCGTTGAGGCATTGGCAGGCGGTCGTCGTCCTCGATACCTTGTCGATCTTCACGGTGGCCGGCCCCGCGAGCGCCCGGCGGTGTGACCGTGTGCGATCAGCCCGGCCGGGCGCGAGGATGGGCCGGTCGGGGTCTGCCGGACGAAGGAGTACCAGCGTGACGAATCCGCACCAGAACGTCAGTTTCGCCAGCAACGGGCGCACCGCGCACGGTTACCTGGCGACGCCGTCCGGTTCGGGCCCCGGTGTGGTGGTGATCCAGGAGTGGTGGGGGCTCACGGACCACGTCGCCGATGTCGCGAACCGGCTGGCGGCCGAGGGGTTCGTCGCGCTCGCCCCGGATCTCTACGGCGGGCACACCACGCACGACGCCGCTGAAGCCGCGCGGCTGATGAAGGAGCTGCCCGTGGACCAGGCGGCGCGGGACCTCTCCGGTGCGGTCGACTACCTGCTGGCCCACGATTCGGTGACGGGTCCAGCCGTCGGGGTCGTCGGGTTCTGCATGGGCGGCAAGTTCGCGATCGTGCTCGCCGCGCAGCAGGGCGACCGGGTAGGCGCCGTGGTGCCCTTCTACGGGATGCCGTCGGTGGCGGACACGGACTTCTCCGGCCTGACGGCGCCGATGCTGTGCCACTTCGGCGAATACGACCGCAGCATCAGCATGGACGCGGTCGCCGAACTGCGCGACAAGATCCAGCAGCAGTCCGGCGTCCGTCCGCAGATCCACGTCTACCCGGCAGGGCACGCGTTCTTCAATGACCAGAACCCGGCTACGTACCACGAAGATGCGGCCCGCACCGCCTGGCCCCGAACCCTCGACTTCCTCCGCCGCCACCTGACCTGACGGCGGATTCGCGCGGGTTTGGTGCGGCGAACGGCCTGTTTACTTCTTCTCTCGGAGCGAACAGTCCGTTCGCTCCACCAGCAGCGCCGTCACTGCTGGCCGGCGAAGCGGGCGGGTTTCAGCGTCGGCAGGCCGGACTTGCCGACCAGCCGCTGCGGGCGGAAGCCGGCCAGGACTTCCGCCGGGCTGCCGGTGAGCAGTTCCTGGGCCGCGAGCTTGCCCAGCAGCGGGCCGAGGGTGATGCCACTGTGGGTGGCGATCGCGTAGATCTTGCTGCTGTCGCCGAGGAATCCGGCGACGGTAAGGCCGTCGGCCGGCATCGAGCGCTGGCCGACGCGAAGCGACTCCAGTCGGGCGCCTTCGGTGCCCGCGAGCACGTCCGTCAGGCGTGCGCACAGCTTTCGGGCCGCGCGGCGCAGGAACTTCGGGGCGGCGACCTTCGTGCCGTCCGACAGCACCGCGAAGTGAGTCAGGCCCAGGTCGATGCCCACCTCGGAGTCGACCGGCGGCAACGTTTCGTCCTCGCCTGTCTGTACAACGAACGATGCGAAGTACCGGCCCGCCGCGTCCTTGATGATCGTTACGGAAGACGGGTCCGAGGGTAGTTGCCACGACCAGCGCACCTCCAGGTCGCCGACCTTCGGCAATCTGAGCCGCCCGTTGTCCAGCACCTTGAACCGGGAGTTTTTGGTGAACCGGATGGCCTGCTGGTTGTCCTTGCGGGACCGCAACCGCGGCGGGGCCACCTTGCGGCCCTTGCGCTTGCCCGTGATCGAGTTGAAGAAGTTGCGGTACGCGGTGTTCAGGTCCGCCAGGGCCTGCTGCAACACCACGGCGGACACCTCGCCCAGCCACGCCCGTTCCGGCGTCAGCTTGGCCTCGGTGATCAACCGCCGGGACAACTCGCTGTCGGAGATGTACTTCTCGTGCGCGTCCCTCGCTTGCCGGCGTAGGCGCAGCCCGTCGTTGAACACCACCCGCGCGCACCCGAACGCCCGAGCCAACTCGATCTGCTGGCCCGGCGTCGGATACACGCGGTAGTTGAAACGGAGCTGCACGAGCGCACTGTACCATTGGTTTACGGTTGAATCCGAAGGCATTTAAACCGTCAGATAATGTGTTTTCGCGATGCACGTTCATTTGGTGTTCGGGACGAAGTTCCGGCACAAGGTGTTCGACGACCGGCACCTGTCGAGGATGGAGCAGATCATGCGGGACGTGTGCCGGGACTTCGAGGCTGAGCTGGTCGAGTTCAACGGCGAGAACAACCACGTCCACCTGCTCGTCAACTACCCGCCCAAGGCCGCCGTGGCCCGCCTGGTCAACTCCCTCAAGGGCGTGTCCTCCCGGCGCCTGCGCCAGGAATTTCCCGACCTCGTACACCACTACTACCGAGCCAGCAAACTCTGGTCGGGCTCGTACTTCGCAGGCTCCATTGGCGGGGCACCGCTGAGCGTCGTGAAGCAGTACATCGAGCAGCAGAACCGCGCCTGGCCGGGCGCGATCCGCAGCCGGGCGGCATTGTCGTCGTCGAGCAGGACCGGGTCGACGTACACCCGCGACTTCGCCGCCGGAATCCCGTTGCGGACGAAGTAGTCGTGCACGGTCATCGAGCAGCCGGTCAGCCCCGCCAGCGCGGGCTCGGGCCGTCCTGCCGCCACACCAGCGCTATTGGGATCGGCGGGGCGTCGTGCACCGGAACCAGCAACACGCCGGGAAACTTTCAGTTGCGCGGCGGTGGACGGCACCAGGCTGATGCTGTCGTCCAGCCTCAACTCTCGCACGCACCGGTCCTCCGTCGGCACCGGCGGCCGCAGCAGCCCGGGTGCGGGTGACTCCGGTTTCAATTGAAAAATTGAAACCGCGCGTCGTGCGGAGCGCCTTGTGTCCACAGTGGATGAAAATACGGATTTCCGGTCTTGACGGGGAAAACGGACACTCGTGCGAAGTGTGGTGCAATGCACGTGCGGTTCCCGTAACCCTGCGTCGGCTTGTGGCGACAGACCTGTTGAACGACCAAATCATCGATGATCTTGGTTTCGACTTTTGCTGTACAGAACTGAACAAGGAGGTCTTTCGTGGCTGCCGACCGACCGGAGAGTCGGGCATGGTGGATCTGGAGCGCGGCGGTGGTCGCCTACCTCGCCGCGGTATTTCACAGGGGCAGCTTGGGGGTCGCCGGAACGCAGGCGCTCGACCGGTTCGACGTCGGGCCGGCCGCGCTGAGCGCGTTCACGGTACTGCAGGTCGGCATCTACGCCGGCATGCAGATTCCCACCGGATTGCTGGTGGACCGCTTCGGTTCCCGAAGGGTGATCACCGTCGCGGTGGTCTTGCTGGGTGCCGGGCAAATGCTTTTCGCGTTCGCCGATTCGTATTCGATGGGTCTGCTCGCACGCGCGGTGCTGGGCCTGGGCGATGCGTTGATGTGGGTCAGCATCCTGCGGCTGGTGGCGGCGCACTTCTCCGCCCGCCGCTACGCACTGGTGGCAACGGTGTCCAGCGCGCTGGGGGCGCTGGGCGGTGTTGCGGCCACGTTCCCGCTCGCGCTGGCACTGCAGAACATGGGCTGGACGGCGACGTTCCTGCTGGTGGGCGCGTTGACGCTCGGCTACGCGGCGGTGACCGGAACGGTCGTGCGGGACGCCTCGCTCGGCGGATCGCAACCGCGCAGCAGCGGTGCGGTCTTCCAGCAGGTGCGTGACGCGTGGTCCGTGCCGGGCACGCGGCTGGCGTTCTGGGCGCACTTCTGCACGATGTTCGTCTCGGGTGCGCTGACCCTGCTTTGGGGTTTCCCGTACCTCGTGAACGGGCTGGGCGTGCCGGCCTCGACGGCAAGCGTGCTGCTGAGTCTGCTGATCATCGGACAGGTCGTCGGCGGGCCCGTGGTGGGTGCGCTGATCGGCCGCCGCCCGGAGTGCAGAATGTGGATCGTGATGGGCTACCTGCTGCTCAACGCCCTGTCCTGGGTGGTGCTGCTGGGCTGGCCGGAAGGGCGCCCGCCGCTGGCGGTGATCGCGGCCGTGTTCCTGGTCTTCGCCCTGGGCGGCCCGGTTTCGGCGGTGGCGTTCGCCCTGGTGCGGGACTACAACCCGGTCCGCCACGTCGGGACGGCGACCGGCGTGGCGAACGCAGGCGGCCACTCCGCGACGGCGCTCGGCGTCCTGTTGGTGGGCCTGGTCCTCGACCTGGCGCAGGGCATGCCGGGCGGCTCGGAGTACCGGGCGGCGATGCTGGCGCTGGTGGCGATGCTGCTGTTCGGCGCGTTCCGAACGGCGGTCTGGTGGCGCCGGGCCCGAGCGGCGGTGTTCGCGGCGGAGGCCCGAGGCGAAGGTGTGCCGGTGGTGCTGACCCGCCACCGCTGGGACCTCGACCTGCCCCGCGCAACCGTCAACGCCTGATCCGATCAGGCGACGAGTGAAGGGCGCCTTCGAACAACTCACTTGCCCGGAGGCGCCCTTCGCCTACTTCGAACCGTCCACCAGGCGGTCCGGGAGTGCGAGCAGCCGGTCCACGTCCGCGAGGTGCAGGCCCGTCGTCGGTTCGTCGAGGACGTAGATCACCGCCTTCGCCGCCATGTGGATCGCGAGCTTCGGGCGCTGCCGTTCGCCGCCGGACAGGGTGGTCAGGGGCTGGCCGAGGCGGAGGTAGCTCAGCCCCGGCGGGCGAGGTGAACGCCCTGTTCCTGCCCGAGAACCGCGAGCGGGAGTTCAGGAAAGGCATGCAGGGCGTGTGCAAGGTTGATCTGAGGGCTGCGGCGGGTTTCTGTTCAGGTGGGACGCGAGACGAGGGCGCGGTTTCGGGTGGGAGATCATCGGGTTGTTCAAGCCGTGACGGTCTATCCAGGAGCTGCACTCTTGTGTTCTTGGCTTCCCAGGTTCGGGTTGTGCTTGACCGGCCCACCCTCACAGTCGAGTCCTGGCGGGGTCGTGTGGATGGACTCTGGCGGGCTCTGGAGGCGGTGGGCGGGGAATCCTGTATGGGTTGCCGTTGCTGCCGGCCCTGGCGGTGCTGGCGGTGAACGCCGGTGCGAAGATGTTCATCGAGTCCGCCTCGGCGGAGAGAACCCGCAAGTTCCATTGAAATCGAACCTTCGATTTCAATGGAACTTGCGGACCGTCGGCGTGTCGCACCCCGACACGCCGATGCCTGTGGACAACCTCCGCAATTTCAATGGAAATCGTGGGCGGGTACGGACGTGCCAGGGCCCGCAGCCTGAAAGGTCCTTGTTCTGGACGGAAACCTGCGAACCGATCTGCTCGGGGGGCCCGGCAGGGCATCCGAATATGGCGCTGGCGCCGCCCGAACGGCAAGGTCGCCGGTATCGAAACGGTCCACCACCTGGCCAACCTGCCACCCACCTCCCAGGGATCCGGCAAGTTTCTGATGTGAGGCTTTGACCTGGGTTTTCGTGGTCGCTCGCGCCTGGGGGACCCGGTGGGTGGCGCGTGGGGTCCGTGGCGGTGTGATGGAAGTTCTCATGCTCACCGTCACGCCCGGAACGGAGTCCCACGCGCCGATGGCATCTTCGCCTATGTCTGCTGTCCGTCGCCAGTGCCTGATGGATCTGCTGGGGTTGATCAAGGACCCGCGCCGGCGGCGGGGTCGGCAGTATCGGCTGGTCGGCCTGCTGGCCGTGTCGGTGGCCGCGGCCATTGCCGGCGCGTCGTCGTTCACGGCGATCGCGCAGTGGGCCCGCAACGCAGGTGAGGAGGTCCTGGCCGCTCTCGGCGCGGATCGTGGGCCGGCGGAGGAATCCACGTTCCGGCGGGTCCTGTCCAAAGTAGACCCGGACCGGCTGGACACGCTGCTGGGACTGTGGTTATGGACCCGTACCACACGGGTGGCCGACCGGCTGGTCATCGCGATCGACGGCAAAACCGTGCGGGGCGCGAAAGCCGCGGGCGGGGTGTGTCCTGAAAGGGAAGTGGTGACGGTGTAGAAGATCGCCAGCATGATCCGTGCTGTGCCAGTGATGGAGGTAGGCCCTCCGGGATCGCCGTGCAGGCGGAGGTCCCAAACCGCCGCAGTGTCATGTCGGTCAAGAGCCGGGGTGGGAAGCGACTGCGGAAACGGCCCGTTATCAGCGGGTCAGGTAGGCGGCGAGAAGACGAACGTGTGTGAACCACTGCTGACGCGTCGAAAGGCTTCTGATGACATCGAAACCGGGAAGCCCGCATATCCCGGGATCAAGGAGCGCTCTTCGGGGTGTTCCCTCAGCCAGGGAGCTGCCTGCGTGTGGCCCTGGTGGTGTCCGGCGTATAGGTGGCGTGAGCTCGTTGCAGGCGCTGGCATGGAACAGGAGAACCTGTCGTCTCGATACCGACGGCCAGTTGACAGGGCCGCTATCCGGCCTCTGGCGGTCGACAGGGAGGACCGCGAGCGGCGACAACCGCGAGCGGCAGAGTACCGATGCGAGGCACAGGGGCGGGCCGACTCGTAGTAGTGATGAAGGTCCTGTAATGGGACTAGAGCGAAGGGGTCGGGCAGATCAGGTCGCCCAACGGTCAACCTTTCGGGGGATGAGCCGATGAGTGGACCACAGTTGACGGTGAAGTCGTTTGACATTTCGAAGCGCCTCGTATTCGAGGCGTGGGAGAAGGTTCGGGTCAATCAGGGTGCGCCGGGTGTGGATGCTGTCAGCATCACCGAGTTCGCCAGTAACGAGAAGCCTAACCTCTACAAGCTGTGGAACCGGATGAGTTCGGGAAGTTACTTTCCTGGGCCTGTGCGGGCGGTGGAGATACCAAAGGATCATGGGGCGGGTGTCAGGGTGTTAGGCGTGCCCAACGTGGGCGACCGAATCGCTCAGACCGCAGCGGCGATGCTGCTGGAAGAAAAGCTGGAGCCGATCTTCCATCCTGACAGCTACGGCTATCGTCCGGGGCGTTCGGCCCACGACGCGCTGGCCGCGGCGAGAAAGCGCTGTTGGAAGCAGGACTGGATTGTCGATCTCGATATTCGGGCCTTCTTCGACAGTGTTCCGCATGATCTGTTGCTCAAAGCTGTGGCCCACCATACAGACGAGCGTTGGGTCCTGCTCTGCATCCGACGGTGGTTGAGCGCCCCTATGCAGATGCCGGACGGGACTCTCGTGCGAAGGGAGAAAGGAACCCCGCAAGGTTCCCCGATCTCGCCCCTGCTGGCCAACTTGTTCATGCACTATGCGTTCGATCGTTGGATGGGCCAGGAGTATCCTGGCTGCCCCTTCGAGCGCTACGCTGACGATATTGTTGCCCACTGCAACACCGAGAGGCAAGCCCGGAATCTGAGGGCTGCTATCGCTACCCGGCTCGGGGCTCTTGGCCTTGAACTGCACCCCGACAAGACGAAGGTCGTGTATTGCAAAGACGGCCGCCGTCGAGGGATGGCAGAGCACACCAGCTTTGACTTCCTCGGCTATACCTTCCGGGCGCGCTGCTCCCATGGTCGGCAAGGGTTCTTTGTGGGCTTTCTGCCGGCCATGAGTCAAAAGGCGAGGAGAGCGGTTGGCCAGAAGATCAGGGCATGGCATCTTAACCGTCGTAGTGGCACGGACCTGTCCAGTCTTGCCCGGGAAATCAACGCCCAGGTGAGAGGCTGGATCAATTATTATGGGGCCTTCTATCGCTCCGAGTTGTACTCCCTCGTAATGCGCATCAACGAGCACATCGTTCGGTGGGCAATGCAGAAGTTCAAGCGATTGAGGGGGCAGCCGGCCAGGGCATGGGCATGGTTGGACGCTGTTCGACAGTACCGGCCTCGGCTTTTCGCGCACTGGTACATGCTCCCGTTCATCAACAGCCGATCTGTGGGGGCCGGATGACGGGAGACTGTCACGTCCGGTCCTGCGAGAGCGGGAGGGTGAGATTCCCTCCCGCTACTCACCAAAGCCCCGCACTTGGTCGCCGCCCTGGTACACGGTCTCGGGACGGTGATCGGGCAGACCGCCGTGGACGAGAAATCCAATGAGATCCCGACCGTGCGTGACCTGCTACGCCGCATGGTCACGACGGGCATCGAGCTGGCCGGCGCGGTGATCACCCTCGACGCGATGCACACCCAGACCGAGACCGCCGGGCTGATCCGCGCGATGGGCGCGGACTACGTGATGTGCGTCAAAGGCAACATGCCCAGCCTGCACCGCAGACTGAAAAAGACCATCCCGTGGAGCAAAATCCCGGCGTCGGTCACCGACGACGCCTCGCACGGCCGAAAGACCAAACGCAGCCTGAAAATCGTCCAGGCACCCGAATGGATCGACTTCCCCGACACCGCGCAGATCGCGCAGATCCGCCGGACCCGAACGGTGAAGAACACCAAAACCGGGAAAACGAAGACAACGTGGGAAGTGGTCTACCTGATCACCTCCGCGTCACCGAAGGCCGCTCAAGGGTTATCTATTAGGGGCAACCCGCCGGTCCTACCCGACAACCGCCTGCACTGGGTGCGTGACGTCACCTACGGCGAGGACAAGTCCCTGATCAGAACCGCAAACGCACCACGCGTCATGGCCACCATCCGCTCAACCGCGATCAGCCTCCTACGCCTCGACGGCGCCACCAACATCAAAAAAGCCAACCGCGACCACGCCAGATTCCCCGAACGCACCCTCACCCTCACCCTCACCCTCATCGAAACCGCATGATGAACCATGCCCATCCACACGAAAACACAGATCAGACACAGGATTCAACGAACTCGCCGGATCCCTGACCCACCTCCCTACCCGATTACCTGAACCGGACAGGTCAACCTTGCACACGCCCTGGGGCGGCGGCCGACCTGCGTGCAGTGGCAGCAGGGGCGATGGTTTTGAGCGCAACTCCAATAGATAGACGCCACGACTTCTACGGTGAGCGTTATTCTGGCTTTTACCATCCAAGGCGGGCAAATTAGAGTGATGTGATGATCCGGATGATGTTGGGAAGTTCCGCGAGGCGTCCGCGGTATCCGGTTGCGAGTATTTTCCAATTTTTGAGATGTGCGATGCATCGTTCAACGGCTGATCGGATCGAAGATATTGTATTGTTGCTTTCCTTGTCGCGCGTGGAGAGCTCACCGTTTTTTGGTTTCTTGCGTGGGGTGGTGGCGTGAGTTCCGTGATAGGCGGGGTCGGCGATGGTCGGTGTCTCCGCGAGAAGATCTTCCCATCCGCACTCGGTGAAGGCTTTACGGTCGTGCATGGAGCCGGGCAGCGGTATGGACACGGCCAGCAGGCCGCCATCGGTGTCGGCAGCGACCTGGATCACTCACGACCCGACGGGCTCCCGTCGTGAGTGATTGTTCCGGTAAGAACCGGCATTGCCACTCACGACGAGAGCATTCGTGCCACCTATGAGCCTGTTGCCGTTTTCAGCGAAAACGGCTGAACCGAAGTACCAAATCAGTCTCGTTCGCCGCCGTTCGTCCGCCGGTGGCCATCTCAGCCGTGATCGATCGATCACAGTCTGTGAGGGGCTAATTTTGCAACAGGCTCCTATCGGGGCGAGAAGTCCGTTCGCTCCACACCGGTTGGCGAGGCGGAACCGCAGCACTCCGGCTGGGGCTGCCACCGGAACCTCCAGCCAGAACAAGTTCTCGAACAGCCTCTAGCCGCGGGGTTTGGCGTAGGTCGCGTCGGTTGCCCAGGATTCCGCTACCTCGGACCACTCCGCGGGGCTGGAGAGGAGCGCGATCGCTGCTGTTTTCAGCTCCGCCGGTTCGCCCGTGAGGAGTTCGGTCAGGTCTTCCAAGCCCGGGTTGTGGCCGATCACGACCGCCGTCATGACCGCGGGCGGGATCTCGTGGATGACCGCCAGGAGTTCGCGGGCCGAGGCCGCGTAGATCCGGTCGTCGTACTTGAGCGCCGGTTCGGCCGGGATCTCCGGGGCGGCCAGCTCCCAGGTCCGCCGGGCGCGCGCCGCAGGGGAGCACAGCACGAGCTCGATCGCCGCGGCATGCTTACGAAGCCACCGGCCGACCTCGGGTGCGTCGCGGCGGCCCCGGTCGGCCAGCGGACGGTCGAAGTCGTCGGCGTCGTCCGGCCAGGACGACTTCGCGTGCCGGATCAGCACCAGTTTTCGCTGCGCATCGGTCATGTCGTGCCGCCCACCTGCTCGCCGGGACTACTCGTCCCACCGTAACCGGTCCGAGCCGATCAACGTGCTTCCGCATCGCGGAATCCGGTGCATTGAGTCGCCGGGTGCTCGGTGCAACCGATGACGGACCCGGTCCTGGCACGTCGAGGTAGAGCTTGATGGCTTCGCGCACCGCTAGGACCACGTCGCGGGAGCAGCGGTCGAGGCGACTGTTCCAACGCCACCTCCGGACCTGGAGCAGGCAGTATGGCATGCAGCTGTCGTCAGGAAACGGGAATTGACGAACTTGTGCTATTGAGTAGTTTCCCCTTAATTGGAGGGAGGTTCAGCTCGCGTCGTGGTTGAGAGTCAGGCGCCAGGTCAGTTCTCCGTCGTGCCATTGGCCCGTTGGTTCCAGACCGGTCGCCGTTGCCACCGCCGCGGATGCTCGGTGGTCCGGGTGGATGTGGGCGAGCACCGCGCGCACCGGCTTTCGGTGGAGCCAGTCCACCAGGCCTCGCGCCGCTTCCTTGGCGATGCCTCGGCGTTGCCAGTCGGTTCCCACAATCCAGGCGATCTCGGCGACCGGTCCCGGGTAGCCGGGGCCGATCGTCGCCTGGACCGTGCCGACGAGGCGCGGCTCGTCGCGCATCTGGATCACCCAGTTGCACCAGGAAACCTCGGGATCCGGTGAGCCGGCGAGCATCCGCTCGTAGCGGGACCGAAGTTCCCGCGGCGTCAGCGGCGCACCACCGATGAAGTCGTACAGCGCCGGGTCGGCCAGCGCGCTCGACATCTCCTCCGCGTGGTCGATGCGCAGCGGCACCAGCCCGAGCCGTTCGGTCGGGATCACTTGCGGTCTGATGCCACCCATGCCGCCGCCTTTCGACGAATCCCCCGGCTCACCGCAGGCGCTTGCGGAAGTGGATCAACTCGTAGGACCCCGCCGGGGTTCGGTGCGTCTCCTCGTAGCCCATGCGCCGGTAGAGCCGGAGGTTTCGCGGTGCTGTGCTCGCCGGTGAACAGCTCGATCGCCGCTACCTGCGGGGGAAGATTCCGCTCGACGTGCAGCAGGCCCGTGCCGAGGCCGTGGCGCTGCCGGTCGGGAGCGACCATCAACCGGCCCAGCGCCGCCGTTGTCCCGTCGAGCTCCACGCGGACCGAGCCGACCAGCCGCTCCGCCTCGCGGAAGCCCCAGGTGAGGCAGGACGGCCGGGCGAGGTCTGCGTGCACTTCGTCGAGGGTTTGCGTCAGCAGCGGCTGGACGTCGTCGTGGACCTGTGCTTGGGTCAAGTACGCCGCGCGTTGCAGCGTCAGCACTTCGCCGGCGTCCGCAACCGTCAGGCGCTCGAGTTTCCCGTTCATGGCAGCTTCTTCTCGAACCAGTGCTCGGCGTAAGGGCCGTTGTTGTACGCCGGGATTTCTCGGAAACCGTGCTTGGCGTAGAGGTTGCGCGCCTCCACGAGATCGTCCCGGGTGTCCAGGCGGATCGCCTGGAACCCGAGGTCCTGCGCGTGCTGCTCGACGGCGGCCAGCAGCCGGGCGGCGACGCCGAGGCCGCGGGCCTGTGGCCGGACGTACATCCGCTTGAGCTCGGCGATACCGGGTTCGAGCGGGCGGATACCGACGCAGCCGAACGGCTCCGCCCCGTCGCGGACCAGCAGGAACACGCCCTCCGGCGGGTACAGGCCGTCGTTGGGGTCTTCCGCGATCGCCTCATCGACCTCGGTCCTGGTGGCCGGGCGGCCGTAGTACCTGCTGGCCATCTCGTCCGTGTACTCGCGCAGCAGCCCGACGACGACGGGTTCGCCCACGCCGACCGGTTCGACAGTCCAGTGCTGGTTCACGCATCGCATTCTCATCGGCCTGTCCACCGAATACTGGCCAGGCCGCCGGCTCCGTTCGCGAACCGGACTTTGACCTGCGTCGACCTCTGCTGGGCCGGCTGCGCGAGGACGTGCGCAAGCCGCGCCCCACGCGATCGGCAGCGCCACCGCGAAGCCGAGCTCGACGATCACCGTCCACGTGGTGATGGAGGTGCCGCTCATCGGATCGCCGCCGATGGGGATCAGCAGGCTGAAGGCGACGGCCGTGCGGCCGACGATGCCGCCAGCCTGCAGCAGCTTGGACAAGGCGAGGAATACCCACAGCACGTTGGTCCAGCCGATCCGGCCCAGCCGCGGCGGCAGGTCGTTGAAACCGGACAGCGCGGGTTTGCCGGTGCGGATCGTCCAGCGGGCGAGCTCGGCCTACACCGCGACCTTCACGGTGGTGGACATGATCACCAGCCGCAGCAAGGCGAATCTGGCTTCGGCGCCGAGCGCGGTGGTGGCGATGAGCTCGCCGGACCCGACGATCGAGGCGCTGATGATCAGGCCCGACCCGAGGTAGCGGAGGCTGGACTTCCAGCCCCTCGGCGGTTCCTCGATGCCCTTGGCGGTCAGCAGGTATGGATCTTCGTCAGACGCGGCACTTGTTCCCATCGAGCACCCTTATGTGCCGACCCCGCGCAGTTCCGGGCTCCGCGAGAACCTGGGTTTTCACATCCGTGAAGCGGCCCCTTGATCCGTGGAAAGTACAGCCACGATCAAGCGGGTCAACGGGCCCCGGCGGCAGGTTTCGATCGGTCCACAACGGGCATTCGGTAGCGGAGAGCCTGCCCGGAGGTGGTAGATGGATTCCCGTTGGGCCTTGCGCTGGCGGCGCCCGGAGACGCGTTGGCAGCTGCTGCTCGGCGCGGAGGGACTGGTGTTGGTCCTGCTCGGCTTACTGGGACTGGCGAATGCCGGTTGGCGGGCATCTGGGGACGTCCCGGTGCTGGTGGTCTTCCACCTCAACACGGCGCACAGCGTCCTGCTGCTGATCGTCGGCGTGTTGGCGCTGCTCGCCGCTCCGTGGCGGCGCGCGGTGGCGTTGTTCGCCGCGCTGCAGATGGTCGGCGGCGTTTTGCTGTTCGTCTACGGCACCGCGGAAAGCACTGCGGGCGAAGGGAGAACGCCGTTCCTGCTGCACCCCGCCGAGAACTTCCTGCACGCGGCGCTGGCCATGCTGGGCTTCATCATCCTGTGCGGAGTGGAGTCGACGCCCCGCCCGGCCCGACCACGTCGCCGCCTGGTCGCCAGGCACTGAGGTAGGAGCCGGGCGTGCGCCCACGCCTTCGACCCGGCGACCGGGATGTTGCGGGCGCTGTCGCGTTTCCTCGCCGGGCAGGGAATTCCGGCGATCGTGCGGGTGCCGAAGGTGTTGGAACTGGTGCTTTGCGCCGCATCGTCCGGAATCGGCCGGTTGCCGCCATCGTGGACGGACCGCCGCGGCCCCGCAGGTCCTAGGAAACTCACGAGTGCTCGGGCCGTACGTCCGCCTGCCCGGAGTGGTCGGGTCCGGATCCGGGCAGGCGGGAATTTTGCCGGATGTTCGTTGTTGCGCTCCGTCCGCAACCGGTTTTTTCGATGCTTGTCGGCGACTGGACGGATAGGGTTTCGAACATGGTGGGTTCATTACTGGGGACCGAGGTCCAACGGGTCGAAGACCCGGAACTGCTCCGCGGTCGGGGCACCTACGTCGGCAACCTCGAACTGGAGGGCATGCTGCACCTCGGGTTCGTCCGCTCGCCGGTCGCGCACGCGCAGATCGGCAGCATCGACGTCGCAGCGGCCGCCGCCGCGCCGGGCATCGTCGCCGCGTTCTCCGCGGCCGACCTGGACGTGCCGATCCCACCGCCGTTCGTCGACCTCAACCCGAACGTCAAGCGACCCCCGCTGGCCACCGACCGGGTTCGGTTCGTCGGCGAGGCGGTCGCGGTGGTCGTCGGCGAGAGCGCCGCTGCGGTCGCCGACGCGATCGAGCTGGTCGACGTCGACTACGACCCGCTGCCCGTCGTCGCGGACCCGGAGCAGGCCCTGGATCCCGAGGCGGAGCAGCAGTTCCCGGAGCTGAGGTCGAACGTGGCCGGTGGGTACCGTGACCCGGCCGGGGCGGACGTGCTGGCCGAGGCGGACGTCGTGGTGCGGGCCCGCATCGAGAACCAGCGCGTCGCGGTAGTTCCGCTGGAGGGCAACGCGATCGCGGTGCAGCCGGGCGGCCCGGACGAGGAGTACGAGGTCACGGTGCACGTCTCGACGCAGATGCCGCACCTCCTGCGCGACGGGGTGGCCAAGGCCTTCGGTTGGGAGCCGGAGCGGGTGCGGGTGAGCTCCCCGCACGTCGGCGGCGGGTTCGGCGGCAAGGCCGGGGTGACCTCGGAGCACGCGGTCGCCATCGCGGCGGCCAAGCGCCTGGGACGCCCGGTCCGGTGGATCGAGACGCGATCCGAGAACATGCAGGCGATGCCACACGGTCGCGCGCAGGTGCAGTACGCGGAGCTGGGGCTCAAGCGCGACGGCACCATCGTCGGCCTGCGTTGCCGTGTCATCGGCGACTCCGGCGCTTACGCGGGCTGGGGCGGCGCGCTGGCCTTGAGCTCGACGCGCATGATGGCGCAGGGCGTCTACCAGATCCCGAAGATCAGCTACGACGCGCTCGCCGCTATCACCAACACCACGCCGACCGGCGCATTCCGTGGCGCGGGGCGGCCGGAGGCAGCGGCGATGCTGGAGCGGCTGATGGACCTAGCCGCGGCCGAGCTTGAGATGGATCCGATTGCGTTGCGGCGCAAGAACTTCCTCGTTCCGGAGGCCTTCCCGTACAAGACGGTGGTCGGGGCCAATTACGACAGCGGCGACTACGCGCTGCCCTTCGACGAGGCGCTCCGGCTGGCCGACTACGACGCGCTGCGTGCCGAGCAGGCGCGGCGCATCGACGCCGGTGAGAAAGTGCTGCTGGGGGTCGGTGTGAGCGCCTACGTGGAGATCACCGGCGGTGGTGCGGGGGACTACGCCGAGGTCGAGGTGCACGAGAACGGCGCCCGGATCAAGGTCGGCACGTCCGCGCACGGCCAGGGACATGCCACCTCCTTCGCGATGATCGTCTCCGACACGCTGGGCATTCCGATGGAGTCGATCGAGTTCGTGCAGTCCGACACGGCGGAGGTGCCGCGCGGCGGCGGGACGGGCGGGTCCCGGTCGCTGCAGATCGCCGGCAGCGCCGTGCAGGAGGCCGGCCAGGAAGTGTTGCAGAAGGCCAAGGAGCTGGCCGCGTCCCGGCTGGAGGCGTCCGTCGACGACATCCAGCTGTCCGACGGCGGCGAGCTCGGCGTGGCCGGGGTGCCGAGCGCGACGATCGCCTGGGCGGAGCTCGCCCGCGCCGCCGGCGAGGACGGCGGGCGGCTGGCCGCGAACATCGACTTCGTGCCCGGCGGCGCGACGTTCCCGTTCGGCGCGCACGTTTCGGTGGTCGAGGTGGACGTGGAGACCGGGTTCGTTCGGCCGCTGCGGCACATCGCGGTGGACGACTGCGGCCGGGTGCTCAACCCGATGATCGTGCGCGGCCAGCAGCACGGCGGTGCGGCCCAGGGCATCGCGCAGGCGCTGTGGGAGCAGGTGACCTTCGACGCCGAGGGCAACCCGGAGACCGGAACCCTCGCCGACTACACGATCCCGTCCGCGGCGGACCTGCCGTCCTTCGAGGCGTCGAACACCGAGACGCCGAGCCCGCACAACCCGTTGGGCGCCAAGGGAATCGGCGAGTCCGCCACCGTCGGTTCCACGCCTGCGGTGCAGAACGCGGTGGTGGACGCGCTCAAGCACCTCGGGGTGCGGCACGTCGACATGCCCACCACCCCGGAGCGGGTGTGGAAGGCGATCCAGGCCGGTGGATCGGCGACGCACTGGCAGGAGCCGCCGGCGGCCTTCGACGCGCTGCCGGTGCGCCCCGAGCACGCGCCGGACGACGCGGACGAAGCCGTGGCCTGATCCCGTCCTGTTCGAGGTGAGGGCGCCCCCGACCGAGCGGTCGAGGGTGCCCCTCACTCATTCCCCGAACGGGTTCGGCGCGTTCGGTAGGCGCGCATCTTGTGGCGTGCTCCGCAGATGTCCATGCTGCACCAGATGCTGTTGTTGCCGGGGGAGCGGTCGTAGTAGAGCCAGCGGCAGACTTCGGCGCGGCAGACCTTGAGCCGGCCGGGCTTGCCGGTCAGCCCGTCGATGACCAGGGTCGCGATCAGCCGGCCGATCAGCCGCTCGGCCGCGGTGGCGTGCGCCGTCGGGATCACCACCTGGCCGTCCTGCCACTGCGGCGGCCGCAGGAGGCGGCGCGCGTAGTCGTTCACCTCCGCTGAGTCGGTTCCGGCGAGATACTCGCGGATCGCCTCGCGGGCGCGCACCAGTTCTCGGTGCGCGGATTCGTCCAGTTCGCCGGCCGCGTCGTGCCATTCGTGCGTGCGCAACCAGTCTCGGGTGCTCGCCAGGTCCGCGAAGGCGTCCTCGCCGTGCAGGAAACGTGCGGAATTGCCGAACGCCTCGACTGCTTGGAGGTCGCCCGGCGCGGCCGGTCGGTCGTATGCCACGAATAAAGATTACCGGCATCGCGCCTCAACTGGTAACGTTACTGGCAGAACTTTTTAGACGGTAACTGGAGGTGGGCATGGGCTGGGATCTGCCGGAGCAGTACGAGTCGCCGCACGGGACGGTCCGGTGGGCGAGCCTGGGGCGGGGGGACCCGGTGGTGCTGCTGCACGGGACACCGTTCTCGTCGTACGTCTGGCGCGACGTCGCCGGTGTGCTCAGCGCCCGGCACCAGGTGTTCGTCTGGGACATGCCGGGCTACGGGCGGTCGGAAAAGCGCGACGGCCAGGACGTCTCGCTGGCGGCCCAACAGGAGGTGTTCACCGGCTTGCTGCGGCACTGGGGCTTGCGCGCTCCCCCGGTGGTCGCCCACGATTTCGGCGGAGCGGTGGCGCTGCGATCGACGTTGCTCGACGGTGTCCGATATGGACGGCTGGCGCTGGTCGACGCGGTCAGCGTGCGCCCGTGGGGATCGGACTTCTTCCGCCTGGTGCAGGAGAATTCCGAGGTCTTCGCGGCGTTGCCGCCGAACCTGCACGAGGCGCTGGTCCGCACCTACATCGCGACGGCGGTGCACCGCGAACTGCGCGGCGAGGTGCTCGACGCGCTGGTCGCACCTTGGCTTGGCGAGGCTGGCCAACCGGCGTTCTACCGCCAGATCGGCCAGGCCGACGAACGCTTCACCCGGGAGGTGGAGGACCGCTATGCGGAAGTCGGCTGCCCGGTCGTGATCGCCTGGGGTGACCACGACACCTGGCTACCGCCGGACCGCGCGAAGAACCTGGCGCAGCGGATCCCGCATGCCGACCTGAACTGGATCGCTGGGGCCGGGCACCTGGTCCAGGAAGACAACCCGGCGGCCTGCGCAACGCTGATCAACGACTTCCTTGCCGGCTAACCGAGGTGCCCGTGCCTGGGCGGGTCCCCGATCCAGGCAGTGTGACGATGGACGCCGTCAGCAGGTAAACGCACTTTTCCTGTCATTTCGGGCTCTTCGATTTCAACGGTTCCCGCATCGCGGGGCTCCTGCAGCAGAGTGGACGGTGCTGGCGGGCGGGCTGCGGGTGTTTTCCGCGCATCGGAACCGGTCGGTGCCGGTTCGGTGGTCCGGACGGGGCTGCTGCTGGTCTTGGCCGTGTTCGCCGGACTCGCGGGCGATGCTCAGATCAGGCTGCGGCACGTGCTCGTGGGTGCGGTGCTGGTGGCGGTGTTGCTCGGGTTGTCCGGACTACTCGAGGACCGCTCGGAGCCGTACGGCCCGGCGTTGGGAGCTGTGCTTCAGATTGGTGCCGATGTGGCTGATTTCGACGATGGTGGCGACTGCGATGGTGGCGACTGCGATGGTGGCGGCAGCGTCCGTTTTGCCTATATTTCCCCGCTTTGCGGCCATTGCCGGGTGATGCTGCCAGAATCCGGCGCGGCCGCCGCGACGTTGCCCGTGGTGCTGCTGAGCGTTGATGAGCCGGAAGAGGTCCGGGAGTGCCTCGACGGGCAGGAGATCTCGCTGCCGTTGGTGACCGGCCCGGACGTCTGCGACGCCAACAGCGTTCCGGGCCCGCCGTATGCCGTCGTCACCACCGGTTCCGGTGTGGTGCTGTCGCACGGCGGCGCGAACCGGCCGGAGCAGCTGGCGAGCCTAGACGAGTAAGTCTGAATACGATCAGTGATCGTAGGCGGTGAGCGAGCGAGTGACTGGCTGGCCGGTGCGGAAGTTGTGCCAGATCGCGGCGGCCAGGGCCAGCATACGCTGGGCGACGCGCCCTGTTCGGGGCACGTCTGCCGATGGCCACCTTCGCGTGGCGGAAGAACACCCGTGAGCGTTTTTGGGTGCCATAGCACCCAAAAACACGCACGGCGCCTTCGCTGCGGATCATGGACGCCCTCGCCTCATGCCCGCAGGAATTTGGACTTACTCGTCTAGGGGCGGATGCCGGGAGCTGACTGCGGGATCCCAATCGGCCGATTGGTCCTCTGTGGGCGGACATCGCCGAATTGGGTACCAAGATCAAGGAAATCGCGTGAGGTGCGGTCGGGGCGGCGGCGCGGAGTACCCGACCGGTCGTAGATTGGTGACGGCGCGAATGCGGTGAGCCGACCCCGACGACCGCACCGCCGATCCACGCCCGGGGAGGGACGCAGTGGCCCAGCAGGAGGAGACCGCGCGGCGACGGTGGCGCAGCCGGATGCCGAGCATCACCGCCGGCACAGTGCTCGTCGTGGCGCTGCTGTGCGTGGCCTCGGCGGTGGGCCTTGCGCTGTTCGGGAACATGCAGCCGGTGCGCAAGTTCGTCGACAACGTCCTGTTCCCGGCTCCGCCGAACCTCGCTTACGGGGCGTTCCTGGCGGTGCTGGCGGCCGCGCTGAAACGCAGGAAGTGGCTGGCGCTGTGGATCCTGATTGGCATCCTGGCGCTGCAGGTGCTCGGCGACGTCGTGGTGCTCGTGGTGCTGGGCGACCGCATCGAGGCGCTGTGGATGGAGGAGCTGGGCGCCCGCTACCACGTGCCGATCGCCCACGAATGGGTCTTCGGCGCCAACATCATCGTCTCGGCGCTGGCGTTCGTGCCCCTGTGGCTGGCGCGCGGCGAGTTTTACGGCCGCGCCAAACGCGGCAGCGGCTACCAGGCGGCGGTGGTGTTCGTGCTGCTCATCGCCGCGTTCGTGGGGCTCGGCTACGGCCTGGTCTCGTTGTTCCCGGGTTCCCTGCGAGGCGCGCAGCAACGGTTGACCTGGACCCTCGAGCGGGTGCTTGGCGGCGCGATCGACTTCAACATCACCGGGGTCGGGCATGCGCCAGGCTGGGTCAACTTCGTCCTCGGCCTGTTCGGCGCGGCCGCCCTGTTCACCGCGCTGTTCCTGTTGCTGCGCGCCCAGCGGCTTGCCGCCGCCCTGCGTCCCGACGAGGAACAGCAAGTCCGGCGCCTGCTCGCCGAGCACGGCGAACGCGATTCGCTGGGCTACTTCGCCACCCGCCGCGACAAGGCGGTGCTGTTCTCCGACAGCGGCAAGGCCGCAATTACCTACCGAGTGGTAGCCGGGGTCTGCCTGGCCAGCGGTGACCCGCTCGGCGACCCGGAGGCCTGGCGGCCGGCGATCGACAAGTGGCTGGCGATGTGCCGGGAGTACACCTGGACGCCGGCGGTGATGGGCGTCAGCGAACCCGGTGCGACGGCGTACTCGCGCGCGGGGATGAAGATCCTGCAGCTCGGCGACGAAGCGGTGCTGCACGTCGCGGAGTTCAGCCTGGACGGCCGGGACATGCGCCCGGTGCGGCAGGCGGTGAACCGGGTTCAGCGCGCCGGGCACACCGCGCGCATCCGGCGGCACCGGGAGGTGCCGGAGACGGAGATGACCGAGATCGCGCGGCTGGCCGAAGCCTGGCGCGACACCGAAAGCGAGCGCGGCTTCTCGATGGCGCTCGGCCGGCTCGGCGACCCGGAGGACGGCGACTGCGTGCTGGTCGAGGCACAGACCGACCGCGGCGAGCTGGTGGCGCTGCTTTCGCTGGTGCCGTGGGGCCACAAAGGGTTGTCGCTGGACGTCATGCGCCGCGACCGCAACGCGGACAACGGCGTCGTCGAGTTCATGGTCAGCTCGCTGGCTCAGGCCGCGCCGCGGCTCGGGGTGGAGCGGATCTCGCTGAACTTCGCGATGTTCCGCGCCGCGTTCGAGGAAGGCGCGCGGATCGGCGCCGGTCCGGTGCTGCGGGCCTGGCGAGGCCTGCTGCTGTTCTTCTCCCGGTGGTGGCAGCTGGAGTCGCTGTACCGGTCGAACGTCAAGTACCTGCCGCACTGGTTCCCGCGTTACGTGGCGTTCGCCGAGCGGCGCGACCTCGCACGGGTCGGCATCGCTTCGGCGGTCGCGGAGGGCTTCCTGCCCACGCCGCGCCAAAAGTCCACATTGGATGATTCGGTGGAACTCCCGGAGCTGGAAACGGAATCCGAAGTGCCGCGGCGCGTCGGATCGGAGCAGCAGCAGGTGCGGCAGGACAAGCTGGACGCCTTGCGGGCCAACGGCATCGAACCCTACCCGGTCGCGGTGCCGCGCACCGAGCGCTGCCGGGCCGTCGCCGTGAACTACCGGGACCTCCCGGCCGACGCCAGGACCGGCGAGCACACTTCGGTGGCCGGGCGCGTGGTGCTGCTGCGCGACCACGGCGGGGTCTGCTTCGCGACGCTGCGGGACTTCTCCGGCGACCTGCAGGTAATGGTCACCACCAAGGAATCCGGGGCCGAGCTGCAGCAGGCCTGGCGGCAGCGGGTCGACATCGGCGACCAGGTGTCGGTGACCGGCGAAGTGGTCACGTCGCGGCGCGGCGAGGTGTCGGTGCTGGCGAGCGGCTGGCAGCTGGCGGCGAAGTGCCTGCACCCGCTGCCGGACAAGCACCGGGGCCTGCTCGATCCCGAAGCCCGGGTGCGGCAGCGCCACGTGGACCTGATCATGCGCCCGGAAGCCCGCGACACCCTGCGGGCCCGCGGCGCCGCGGTGCACGCGCTGCGGGAAACGCTGGTTCGATCGGATTTCCTCGAAGTCGAGACGCCGATGCTGCAGCCGGTGCACGGCGGGGCGAACGCGCGGCCGTTCACCACCCACAGCAACGCCTACGACATGCGTCTGTACCTGCGAATCGCCCCGGAGCTGTACCTCAAGCGGCTGTGCGTGGGCGGCGTGGAGCGGCTGTTCGAGATCGGCCGGAACTTCCGCAACGAAGGCGTTTCGCACAAGCACAATCCCGAGTTCACGATGCTGGAGGCGTACCAGGCCTTCGGCGACTACACGACGATGCGCGAGCTGTGCCGGGAGCTGGTGCTGGCCGCCGCGACCGCCGCGCGCGGCAGGCCCACGGCCGTCGGCCCGGACGGCGAGTTCGACCTCGGTGGTGACTGGCCGGTCGTGTCGGTCAACGACGCGGTGTCGGCGGCCCTGGGCGAGGAAGTCACCGTCGACACCGAGCTGTCCCGCCTCCGGAAGCTGTGCGACGCGGCGTCGGTGCCGCACCAGGAGAGCTGGGTGCGCGGCGCGGTGCTGCTGGAGATGTACGAGTGGCTGGTGGAAGCCCGTACCACCGAGCCCACGTTCTACACCGACTTCCCGGCCGAGGTCTCGCCGCTGACCAGGCCGCACCGGACCGATCCGCGCCTAGCGGAGCGCTGGGACCTGGTCGCGTTCGGCACCGAGCTGGGCACGGGCTACTCCGAGCTGGTCGATCCGATCGAGCAGCGCCGCCGGCTCACCGAGCAGTCCATGCACGCCGCGGGCGGCGACCCGGAGGCGATGGAGCTCGACGAGGACTTCCTCGCGGCCCTGGAGTACGCGATGCCGCCCACCGGCGGGCTGGGGCTCGGCGTGGACCGGCTGATCATGCTGCTCACCGGCGGATCGATCCGCGAGACCCTGGCGTTCCCGCTGGTCAGGGCGGACCTCGCCGCTCGGCGCTGAGCCGCTTCGGCGCCTTGTGCCGCCACGCGAGCTCGACCAGTTCGGCCAGCCGCTCGGTCGGGATCCGGGCGATGTCGACCCGGATCTTGACCGGCTTGTCGAAGCGTCGCATTTCCTCGACGATGCCGGGATCATTTTGGGGTGCCGTAGAGCCCGTCTGGGAACTTGTTGTGGGGCGAGTGGTGTACCTGCGGGCTTGTTGGTGTGGGCGAACGGACTGTTCGCGTCGATAGGTGTGCCGTATGGTCCGTTCGCAAACGGTGGTTCCGTCAGTGGTTTTCTGGCGGTTGGCCGGCGGTGAAGTTCTCCGCGGCGAAGGTCAGCAGGTAGGGCAGGCCGATGCGGGCGTTGCGCCACGTGTGCCATTCGCCAGGTTCGGTGCGCACCGCGACGTTCGCGCCGTGGGCGGCGAGCTGGTCGCCGAGCCGGTATGCGAGGTCGACGTCGGAGTGCGCGACGACACCGGCGTGCAGCATCACCGAGAGCGGTCGCGTCAGCGGTAGCGCCGGGAGGTACTCGCGCGGGGTGTTGGCGCGCAGCAGGTCGGGGTGGCCGTCCAGCAAGGTGGTTTCGGGGTCGTCGTAGGGCTCGCTGGCCAGGATCACCGAGTAGGTGTTCTGGTTGCGCAGCGCCAGGTTCAGCGCGCAGAACGCGCCGCCGCTCATCCCGCCGATCGCCCGGGCGCCCCGGTCGGGCAGCGTGCGGAACCGGGCGTCGATCGCTTGCGGCACGGTCGTGGTCAGGTACGACTCCAGCTGCGGGCCGCCCGGCACGTTCAGGCACTCCCAGTCGGTGCCGGTGCCCGCGGTGGCGTCCACCGCGACGACGATCATCGGCCGCGCGGCGCGGGCGTCCGACAGTGCCTGCAGGGTCTGTACCGCGCCACCCGGGCCGAGCCAGTCGTCCGGGCCGCCGCTCGGGTAGCCGTGCACGAGATAGACCACCGGATAGCGCTCGTTGGCCCGCCCCGGGTCATCGTATCCGGGCGGCAACAGCACCCGGGTGCGGCCGGTCGGGATACCCAGCCGCGGATCGGGCAGTGAGACGTCGGTCACCCGCACGCCGCCCGGCACCAGGTTCGGCTGCACCGCAGTTGGTTCGGTGTCGCTGTTGCCGCCGCTGGCGAGCATCAGCAACCGACCGAAGTCGTCGAGCGACCGAACGTAGCCGACGTAGCTGTTGACCCCGGCCGCGCATGTCAGCAGCGCCAGCAGAACCGGGACGGAATAGGCGATTCTGCGCAATTTCCACCGCTTCACGACCACGATCGCGCCTATGGTCAGCAGTGTGAGCACCCCCACCAGCACCACGGACTCCAGTGGACTGCGCCCGCCCGCCTGTTCGGTGACCGAAGCGGGGAGCTGCGGTCCCGTGCCTATGCCACTCGTCAATGCCACCCGCACGAAGACGATTATTACCCATCGAGTGGAATCGCTGTGCCGTCCGGCGATTTCGTCCGTATGACCCGGTTTTCCGGTTTGTTCCGGCAAAACCCCCGGTACGCTGGCGGGCGTCCACATCGGTCGGTGTCGGGATTCTGGGAGGTTGCCGGGAATGCGGTGGTTGGCCGATTTCTGCGCGGATCTCTCACTGGTCGACTTTTGGCCGGTGCGCGCGCTGCTGCTGGCCGCAGCACTGCTGTTGCTCGTGGTGCTGGTGTGGCGATTCGCGACCGCGCTGCGCGCTGGCTGCTCGTCCCGCTCGTCGTGGCCGCGCTCGCGCTGAACGCGCTGGTCGGGGTGAACGCGTACTTCGGCTACTACCTGACGCTCGCCCAGGCGCTCGGGGTGGCCGAGGAGAGCGAGGGTTCGCTGGAGATGCTCAACGCCCAGATGGCACCGCCGGCGTCCGGCATGGTGGTCACCGTCGACATTCCGGTCCAGGCCTCGGGATTCCAGGCACGCCCCGCCAACGTGTACCTGCCGCCCGCGTGGTTCGCCAGCCCGCGGCCGAGGTTGCCAGTGATCGTCCTGCTGCACGGCACTCCGGGCAGCCCGACGGACTGGCTGGACGGCGGAGCGGCGCAGCGGACCGCCGACCGGTGGGCGGCCCAGCACGGTGGCGTAGCGCCGATCGTCGTGATCCCCGATGTCAACGGCGGCGTCTTCGCGGACACCGAATGCGTCGACAGCGCCCGCGGCAACGCCGAGACCTACCTGACCGAGGACGTCCCCCGGTTCGTGCACAGCAGATTCCTCACCCGCGACCCCGGACGGGACTGGGCGGTGGCGGGGCTCAGTGAAGGCGGCAGCTGCGCGATCATGCTCGCGTTGCGCCATCCCGATGTGTTCGCGACTTTCGGGGACTTCGGCGGCCTGCTCGGCCCGCGCGATGGCGACGTGAACGACCCGGCGGGGGCTGCCGATGCGTTGTTCGGCGGCTCGCAGCAGGATTTCGACGCCCACGAGCCGTCCTGGCTGCTGACCCACCGCAGGTTTCCCGGACTGCACGGGTTCTTCGTGGTCGGCCACAACGACCCGGAACCGCGAGCGGCCGTGAACCGGCTAGCCGAGCTGTCGCGGGTGGCCGGGATCGACACCGAGCTGGTGGTGATCCCCGACGGCGAGCACACCTTCGACGTCTGGCGCACGGCCTTCGCCGACGCCCTGCCGTGGATCTCCCACCGACTAGGCCTGAATCCAGGATGATCTGTTCGCCAGGGTCGTTTTGCACAGCCGCCACAGGTCGCCCCGCGAGTGCAGGCTGGTGGCGAGTTCGGTGGGAGAGTGAACCATCGACCGGTGGTAGCTCATGTTGCCGACCCCAGTGTCCGGGACGGTGATCATGATCCCACTGGTGATGTAGGGCGCGCGATCGGAGGCGAAGTGCTGGAGGACCGTAATCGTCGAGAGATCCACATCGGACGATAACCAGGGCGAACCGGTTCGCGTTGAACGCCGCCGACGACCCGGAGACGGCGCGGCAGGCGGCCAGGCTCGTCCAAGTCGACTACGAATCCCTCCACCCGTTGACCGATGTGGAACTCGCGCTCGAAGACGCGCGCCGAGTGCACCCGGACGGAAACCTGGTGCGGCACGTCAAGTTTCACCACGGCGATCTCACCGCCGCGCGCGAGCAGGCCGACTTGGTCGTGACCGGCGAGTACGAGGTCGGCATGCAGGATCAGGAATGCCTCGGCCCGGAGTCCGGCTTGGCGCTGCCCACCGAGGACGGCGGCGTCGAGCTGTACGTGTCGTCGCAAGCGTTCGTGATTGACTTCCTCCCCACGCCTAAAGGCGGGGGAGTCCAACCTTCACAGGTTGGGTTTCCTGCTTCATAGCCGACTGCGCGCGAGCAAGCTCGCCCCGGCTTACACCAGCTCCACAGGCATCGCCGGATTTCCACCCGGCTACCGCTCGACCAGCGGCAAGGATGTTCTTCGCGGCGTTGTGGTCCCGGTCGTGCCGAGTGCCGCAGTCGGGGCACGTCCAGTGCCGCACCGACAGTTTCAGGTTCTTCAGCAGGTGCCCGCAGTTCGAGCAGGTCTTTGAGCTCGGGTACCAGCGGTCAACGACAACGACGATCTTTCCCGCTCGCTCGGCTTTGTATTCGAGCTGGCGCCGGAACTCGCTCCACCCGCAATCAGAGATCGCCTTGGCCAGTTTCCGGTTGCGGACCATGTTCTTCACCGCGAGGTCTTCGACCGCGACCAGGTCATTGTTACGAACCAGGCCCGTTGAGGTGCGGTGCAGGAAGTCCTGCCGCGCGTGCCGCACCTTGCGGTGCGCCCGGGCAACCTTGGCTTTAGCCTTGCGGCGGTTCGCTGAACCGCGCTGCTTGCGGGCCATCTGACGTTGATAACGGGCAAGGTTGCGGGCCTTACGGTCCACGTGGCCGGCGTTGGGGATCTTCTCCCCGGTGGACAGAACAGCGAAGTCCTTCACACCCAGGTCAACGCCGACCGCGCGGCCGGTGGCCGGGGCGTGTTCGGGCTCGTCGGTGTCCACGGCGAAGGTCACGTACCAGCGGCCGTCAGGCTCGCGGGAAACGATCACCATAGTCGGATTCAGAGACTGAAGAACCTCCGCACCCCAGGACCACACATACTCAAGCGGCGCGTTGTGCTTGGCCAGCTTCAGCTTTCCATCGCGCAGGCTAAACGCGCTGCGCGTGTAGTGCGCCGACCGACGTCCGTTACGCGACTTGAAGCGCGGGTAGCGAGCACGTCCAGCGAAGAAGTTCGCGTAGGCGGTGTGCTGGTGCCGCAACGTCTGCTGCAACGGCACCGACGACACCTCGGACAGAAACGCCAGTTCTTCGGTCTTCTTCCACGCGGTCAGCGCGGCGTCGGTCTCCTTGTAGGAGGTCTTTTTACCGGTTGCGTGGTAGGAGCGGTGGCGTTCGGCGAGGGTCTTGTTCCACACGAGGCGTACACACCCGAACGTGCGGCCCAGCTGGGCCGCTTGTTCGGGGTCGGGATAGGCCCGAACCTTGTACGCCGTCCTCACACTGATCATTTTTACACAGCGGGCCGACACCAGTAATCATCTGGTGGGAGGGCTACCGCTGGACGCGTTCATCACGGCTTGACGTGCTTCCTCCCCACGGATAAATCCGGGGGCCTCCGCACTACGTTTCTTCGGTGAACCTTCCGGTTCTTACCGGAAAATTCGCTCACGACCGTGCCCTGAGTGGTGATCCCGGTTCTCACCGGCGCAAGCGTTCACGAACCGATCGGAGCGCGGCCGGAGCCGGGTGCACCGGCGAAGGCCTGCGCGATCGTCACGACTGGCGCGCGGTGTCGCCGACGGCACCGATCGCCAGGTCGTCGCGGTGTCGGTGCTGCGCCACCAGCAGGCAGAAGTCCAGCGCCGGCCGCTGACCCGGTCGGCGGCGGCTTCCGGGCCCCAGGCCCACTCGCCGCTGCCCGCGCGCGGAGTTCGACGCGCAGCTGCCCGCCAGGGACGGGAATATTGTTGGTGCTGAAGGAGAATCCGAAGGTTTGCACTTCCAGGTGTGCGACGTGGCGCAGCCGCGGTGGTGGGTTCGCGCGTGACGCCGAGGGCGTCGGCGACGTCATGGCCGTTGCCCAGGTCTCCGTGATCCGCGCGGTGGCCATCGACGCGTGCTTCATCGGCGGCCCGTACCAGGCCAGGCGACCGTTGGCCGGGGCGGCGGTGAGCGCGGCCGGCAGCCGGTCGCGTCCCGCGCGCCAGCGCGCGAGCAGCTTGCCGGGCTCGGTGCCTTCGGAGGCTCCGGCGTAGACGCCGATGTCCTCGGATTCCCGGCGCTGCCGCCCACGAACTCGTCGGGATCGGTGATGGCGAGGTGCGACTTGTCGTCGCTCCAGGCCAGGTGCGCGATCTGGTGGGCGATGGTTCACCCGGCCGCCAGCGTGGTCGTCGCCCACCTCTCCGGGGCCAGCCCGGCGACCATCGCGTCCAGGTCCGCGCTTTCCGCCCGCAGGTCGTCCAGCAGTTCGGCAAGCATCCAGCGCCTGTTCTCGTGAGCGGCACATGGGGCCGCAGTGGTCCCACAGCAAGCCACCTGCGAAGCGCGCTCCCATTAGGCGGCGTGGAAAACCGGCACGGCTTCGCCGTCCTCGTGCCGCTCGAAGCCCACGCCGAGCGCGATCCCCTCGGCGAGGTCCTCGGGCGCGACGTCGAGGATCCGCGCGTGCAACCAGGGCCCTTCGGCGAGCTCGACGATGCCGGCGACGACGTGGCCGCCGCCGGGAACGGGCACCACGGTCCAGGTCACCAGCGTCGCGGCACCGCTCGCGGGTTCCCAGCTGAGCTCGGTGGAGCCGCAGGCCGGGCACTGCGGCACGTTGGGCGCGATGACCGGCGAGCACTGCGGGCAACGCCGGACGAGCAGTTCGCCGCGGGCGCTGCCGTCGAAGAACGCGGCGGACGCCTCGTTGCGGGCAACGGAGATCACGGTTCCTCCCGGATTCAGTGATGATGATCTTTTCCATCAGCGGCGGTAGCCGCTTGCGGTGTGGGACTCAGCTTGCACCGGCGCGGGTTCTCCGGGGTTGTCTCGCGAGGACAGCCCCGACGTGGTGAATTGGCGTTCATGATGCCGGGGATCCCAGAGCGAGACGGCGCCCGAGGTGCCGCTACCCGCACCGCTACGCAAACCACTTTTGAAACACTCGTTAATCGAGGGAGTTCGGGCTGAGCACGACGGTGGAGTGGTGGGCCAGGATGCCGCCGTTGCCGCTGACCAGGACCACGTCGTTGCGCGGTGCCTGCCGCTCTCCGCCGTGGCCGCGGGCCTGGATCACCGCCTCGGACAGCGGGGTCATGCCCCACATGTAATAGGCGGACAGCTGGCCGCCGCCGGTGTTGACCGGAAGGGTTCCGCCCGGTGCCAGCGCGCCGGAGGCGACGAACTCGCCGCCCTCGCCCTTGGCGCAGAAGCCGTAGTCCTCCAGCGTGATCAGCACCGTGAAGGTGTAGCAGTCGTACAACTCGACGACGTCGACGTCGGAGATCGACAGCCCGGCCATCTTCAAGGCGGCCGGACCGGCCTGCGCCGCCCCGCTGACCAGGCCGAATTCGCTGCCGCGCGCGGCCGGGTAGTTGGGGTGGCACTGCGCGAAGCCGAGCACGTTCACCGGCGGTTGCCGCAGGTCGGCGGCGCGGTCGGCGGAGGTGACCAGGACGGCGATGCCGCCGTTGCTGACCAGACAGCAGTCCAGCAGCCGCAATGGGTCGGCGATCATCCGCGACGCCTGGTGGTCGGCGAGCGTGATCGGTTCCCGCAACTGCGCCAACGGGTTGCGCGCGGCCCACTCCCGCTGTGCCACGGCGATCGCGCCGAGCTGCTCGGAGGTGGTCCCGTAGGTGTTCATGTGCCGCCGGGCCGCCTGAGCGTACATGGCGTTCACACTGGTAAGGCCGCTTGCGCCGAGCAGGCCTTCGAAGCCGGTCGGCTTGCGCCGCCAGGTGTAGGCGGCGGCCACGCTGCCCTTGTCGGGCTGGCGGGGCGCGTCGGCGAACACGCACACGACGGTGTCGGCCATGCCGGACTGCACGGCCATCGAGGCGTAGGCGAGCATCGAGCCGGCCGACGAGCCGAACGCCTGCATCTCGGTCAGCAGCCGCAGGTCGCGGACCTGGAGTTCCTGCTGCAGCGTCCAGATGTCGACGTCGCCGGACATCCCCGAGTTGGCGAGGATTCCGTCCACATCGGACAGCTTGAGCCCGGCGTCGGCGACGGCGGCGCGCACGGCGTCCGCGGCGAACTGCCCCGCGGTGCGACCGTAGACCTTGCCAAGTCCGGTCATGCCCAGACCGGCGATCACCGGCTGGCGTCCTGCGGAGCCCGTCAACGCTGCCTCCTCTGCGTGGCACCGGAGATTTCAGACCGCTTCGGTCCAGAATTTCCCCACCATGGTGACGCGCCCGCCCCCACCACACAAGACACCGCACCGACCGCAATTTCCATTGAAATCGAAGGTCCGATTTCAATGGAAATTGCGGAGCTTCGGCGTGTCGGGACACGACACGCCGAAGATTGCGGATAACTTCTGCCAATTTCCGGCCCTTCTGCTTCTTCCGTGAGTTATGCGTGCCCGGGGATTGACACATCTACCGAGACACGACACCGGTAAGAACCGGATCCTAAGAACCGGCATCACCACTCACGATTCGGTGGGGACTGGTCGTGAGTGATTGTTCCGGTAAGGACCGGCATTGTCGCTCACGACTCGGTGGGGACTGGTCGTGAGTGATTGTTCCGGTAAGGACCGGCATTGCCACTCACGACTCGGTGGGGACTCGTGCCTACGCGCACGCACGTGCACCACCACCACTTTGGCGGTCTCGTCGAACTCGACATCCTCGATGACCATGCTCCGGTCGACGCCCACCACAGCACGCCATAAACCGGCCTTCGGCACGCCGTTGTCCGCTCCTCGGTTCCTGACTCTGGACAATCCAGAAACCTAGACGAAGCAACGGTGTGCCCCCGTCTCCAGAACCAAAAACCCGGCTCAAACCACCGACAGAAACGTCACAAGAGTCCAATTTCCATTGAAATTGCGGGTAGGTCACCTGGCGGTTGCCAGCTCGGGTGCCGGGGACTCGGCCGAAGTGAGCAGGCCTCGGCGGGCCAGTTCCGGGTGCACTCCTTCGCCGAACCAGTACGCCTCTTCCAGGTGCGGGTAGCCGGAGAGCACGAATTCCTCGATGCCCACCGCGTGGTACTCCTCGATCAGGTCCGCGACCTCGGCGTGGCTGCCGACGAACGCGGTGCCCGCGCCGCCGCGCAGCAGCCCGACCCCCGCCCACAGCCCGGGGTGGATCTCCAGCTCCCGCGCGTCGCCGCGCAGCACACCGCCGTGCAGGGCGGCCATGTTTCGCTGGCCGGTGGATTCGGTGGTCGCGAACTTCGCCTGGGAGCGGGCCACATCGGCCGGATCCATCTGGTCGACGAACTTCTGCGCGGTGGCCCAGGCCTCGGCGCTGGTGTCCCGGGTGATGATGTGGGCGCGGATGCCGAACCGCAGGGTGCGGCCCTCGTCGGCGGCGAGCTCGCGCAGCCGCTGCACCTTCCGGGCCACCGCGCCCGGCGGCTCGCCCCAGGTTAGGTGCACGTCGGCGTGCCGCGCCGCCACCGGCAGGGCGGCGTCCGAGGAACCGCCGAAGTACAGCGGGGGCTGCGGGTCCGGCGCCTCGAACGCGGTGGCGCCGCGGAGCTGGTAGTGCTCGCCATCGAAGTCGAGCGGCTCGCCGGTGAAGATGCCGCGCAGCGCGGCGAGGAACTCGTCGGTGCGCGCGTACCGCTGGTCGTGGTCCAGCCAGTCGCCGTAGCGCTGCTGCTCGACGGATTCGCCGCCGGTGACGATGTTGAGCAGCAGCCGCCCGCCGGAGACCCGCTGGTAGGTGGTGGCCAGCTGGGCCGCCAGCGTCGGGGTCAGCGAGCCGGGCCGGAACGCCACCAGGAACTTGATCCGCCGGGTGCGAGCCAGCAGCGCCGCCGTGGTGATCCAGGCGTCCTGGCACCAGGTTCCGGTGGGGGTGAGCATCCCGGTGAAACCGAGGTGCTCGGCGGCCTGCGCGACCTGCGCCAGGTAGTCGATGTCGGGCTGGCGCGGGGTGTCGGCCCCGGTCGGCGTGACGTGCGGACTGTCCACAATGGATCGGCCGTCGCCGTGGGTGGGCAAGAACCAGTGCGTGGTGACGGTCATGCGGTGTTCTCCCGGATTCCTCGGAGTCTGCTTGTCGTTGTGGGAAGCGGCGACAGTGGTGTCAGACGGCGGCGAGCTGGGTCGCGAATCGGGTGTCGACGAACTCGGCGAACTCGAACCGGCGGGGGATCTCCTTGGCTGCCACGAACGCGTCCGCGAGTTCCTGCTCCGAGCGGATCACTGCGTCGTCCAGCGGCACCGGCAGGTCCGGCCCCAGGCCGGTGGCCCGCCGGGTCACCTCGATCGGCAGCCCGGTGTCCGCCGACCAGGCCTGCGCGCGCTGCTCCCGGTTGCCGTCGGCGAAGCGCTGCGCCTTGGCCAGCCGCACCAGGTAGTCGGCGATGGCGGTGTTGCGGCCCGCGTCGGCCAGCGCGGCGGTTCCCGCGACCTGGAAGCTCAGGCCGTTGGCGGTGCCCTGGCCGTCGGCGATCACCCGGGCGCCCGATTCCAGCTGAATCTGCGAGAAGTACGGGTCCCAGATCGCCCACGCGTCCACGGAGCCCTGCTTGAACGCGCCGAGCGCGTCGGAGGGCTGCAGGAACACCAGCTCGACGTCGTCGACCGTGAGCCCGGCCGCGCGCAACGTCAACAGGATCTGGCCGTGTGCCGAACTTCCCTTGGCGACCGCGATCTTGCGGCCCCGGAGCTGGTCGCGGCCCCGCAGCGGCGAGTTCGGCAGCACCACCAGGGCATCGCTGGCGACGTTGCCCTTCGAGGTGGCGATGATCTTGATCTTCGCCCCGGCCGCGGCGGCGAACAGCGGCGGCGTGTTGCCGACCCCGCCGAGGTCGATCGCGTCCGCCGACACCGCTTCCAGCAGCGGCGGACCGGACGGGAAGGTCGCCCACTGCACCGTGTACGGGAAGCCGTCCAGACCGGCCGACCGCAGCAGGGAACGGGAATTGCCCTTCTGGTCGCCGACGCGCAGGGTCACCTGCGCCAGTCGCCCGGCGTCGACGGGCGCGGGCACCGGCGCCTGGGCCGGGTCGTCCCGGCCGCTCGCGCAGGCGCTGAGCAGTCCGGCGGAGGCGGTGGAAAGGGCAAGGGCAGCAAGGAAATCACGACGACGCACGGTCGATTGCTCCATCGTTGCGGGAAACGGCGCGCAGGCAGGAGGGAACGGACCCGGAACTGCGGGGTTTGCGAGGATTCAGCGCGAGGAACTCAGCGGGGACGACAGGCGGCGCTGGCCTGCCGTCGCAGATCGACGTGCAGGCGCCAGGTCAACGCGATGCGTCCGGACACGAGCACGATGCTGTCAGCCGCCTGCGGCGAAGGTCAACGACGGCTCGGTGGCTCCCACGCTTCGAGAAACCCGGGAGTCAATCCTGGAACGATGCGAAGTAGGCGGCGGCCATGTCCTCGTCGCCATGACCGGCCGCCTTCGCCCGCCGGAACCGCTCCCGCACCGCGTCGGCGAGGTCGAGCCGCACCGAATCTCCCGCGGCCTCGGCGACCAGCTCCGCGTCTTTGCCCGCGGCGCGCAACGCGAACGACGGCGTGAAGTCGCCGTTGATGATGGCTGATCCCTTGACCTGCGCGTATGCCGAATCCGTCGCTGTTCCGCCGATCGCGGACAGGAAGTCCGCGGGGTCCACGCCCAGCGCACCGGCCAGCGCCATCGCCTCCCCCACCGCGTTCGTGAGTGTCAGGATCCAGTTGTTGACGACGAGTTTCAGCCGTGTTGCGGCCGCGGCCGCGGCGTCCTCGCCGAGCCAGAGGGTGCGTTGCCCGATGGCGTCGAACAGCGGTTGCACGCGGTCGCGCACCTCGGTCGGTCCTGCGGCCAGCACGACGAGTTCGCCGCGCTCCGCCGGGAGTTTCGTACCCACCACGGGCGCGTCGACCAGCGTCACCCCGCCTGCGGCGGCATGTGCTTCGGCCAGGCCTGCCAGTCCGATCGTGCCCATCTGCACCCACACCGCGCCCGGCGCCAGTTCGGCGACTGCCGCTTCGCCCGCCGCGACCGTGGAGGGCGCGTCCAGCAACATCGTGATCAGCACGTCAGCGCCCCGGGCGGCCTCCGCCGGCGTCTCCGCGACGGTTGCGCCATCGGCCGACAGCGATGCCGCCTTGGCGCGCGTGCGGTTCCAGACCCGGACCGGGAAACCGGCTCCCAGCAGGGTGCGCGCCATCGGAGCGCCCATCGTGCCGGTGCCCAGGAACGCCACAGAGGTCATCGAATTCTCCTATCACCTGAGGTGAACTCATGGCGATTGTGCTACCGCTCGCCGGTTTGTGCCGCACAACTCCTGACAGCCGGCAAAGGAAAACCCTTCAGCTGGCTACTGTGGACAGTGATCGGCGTGCGGGCACCGGGTGCGGTGTCCTGGGGCAGGCGCGAAACAATCGTGCGCAGGACCGGCATGACCGTGTCCCGGATCGCCTTCGGCACCGGGCAGCTCGGCGGGATTGGGGGTTCTTCGACGAGCGTGCCGCCAACGAAGCGATCCGGCACGCGCGCGAGCTCGGCACCAACTTGTTCGACACCGCGCAGGCCTACGGGTTCGGGCGGGTCCGAGGAGGTGCTCGGCACCGCGCTTCGGGATGAGCCGACCAGCGACCGCGACAGCCTGGTGATAGCGACGAAGGGCGGTATCGATCCCGGCGGCGGCCGACCGCGCGATGCCGGTCGGGCGTGGCTGCGCCAGGGCATCGACGAGAGCCTGCGGGCGCTGCGGCTCGACCACGTCGACCTCTACCGGATGCACCGGCCAGACCCCGGCACGCCGGCCGGGGAAACCGCCGATGCGCTGCAGGAACTGGTCGACGAGGGTCGGCACGTCGGGGTGTCCAAATACGACGCCCAGCAGCTGGCCGAGTCCGACCGCTTCCGGCCGGTCAAGCCTGCAGCCGCCCTACCACCGGTTCCGGCGCGAGATCGAGCTGGAGATCCTGCCCTATCCCCGCGAGCACGACATCGGGATGCTCGCCTACAGCAGGCGTGGCCTGACCGGGACCTTGCGTTTCCGGGCTCATTCCAGGCGGATCTGCCAGTTTCGGGAGAGGAACACGATCACGGCCAACGCCCCGGCGGACAACACGCCACCGCCTTCGCCTAGGAACAGGCACACCACTGCGATGACTGCGGCGAACACGACCAGCGCCATCCGCGGCGACATCAGCGCCCACAGCCGCCGCCACGCGCTGGTCTCGGTCAACCGGCGGGCCAGTTTGGGATCATCGCCGATGAGCTGCTGCTCGATCTCCCGCAGGCGGCGCCGCTCATCCCTCGGAAGCATGGCCCACCTCCAACGGCTCATCCGTCAGTTGAGCAAGTATCGCAACGATGGCTTCCGCTGTGAAGGGACCATCGGCACGTGTGACGGGCGGCGCGGTTAGCCTATGTCCGCAGTCGTCGTGGCAGGGGAGTTTCCGATGGAGATCTGGGTCAATCCGGCGTGTTCGAAGTGCCGTTCGGCGGTGTCGCTGCTGGACGAGGCGGGAGTGGACTACACCGTGCGCCGGTACCTGGACGAGCCGCCGACGGCCGCGGAGCTGGCCGAGGTGCTGGAACGGCTCGGGCTGGAGCCGTGGGACATCGCCAGGACGGCCGAGCCGGTGGCGAAGGAGCTCGGCCTGAAGACCTGGGCGCGGGAGCCGTCGACCCGGGACCAGTGGATCGAGGCGCTGGTGGCGAACCCGAAGCTCATCCAGCGCCCGATCATCACGGCCGACGACGGCACCACGGTAGTCGCCCGGACCCCGGAAGCCGTGCAGTCGGTGCTGCCCTGAGCGTCCTGGTGCTGCCCTGAGCAGTCCTGGCGCTGCCCTGAGGTCCTGGCGCTGCCGGAAACTGTCCAACTCGCGGGGCATTCGGTCGGTTCTCACTACGGCCAGCCGTGGGGGAGCGGGTTCATGCCGGTGACCGGGCCGCGCCAGGCGTAGACCCAGCACGGCTCGCCGTCGAGTTCGATCCGGCGGCGCTCGTACTCCGGTCCTTCGTACTCGTCGAGCACCGGCCAGGCGCGTTCCGGATCGTGCAGCCGGAAAACCTGTGCGGGCACACGGGAATCCTCACCGAGTTTCAGCGCGGGATAGCCGTTGGCGGTGTCGTACAGCGCGCCGGGCAACCACGTCGGCACCGCCGGTCCGACGACCAGCGGTGCCAACAACTGCCAAGCGGTCGCGCCCTGTTGGAGCGTGCCGTAGACGGCGATGCGATCGGACACGCCCGCCATGATGCACCGATCGTCCCCGCGACGCGACGGTGCTTTCCTTCTTCCGCAAGGAAAACGGGGCGGGCGCTTGTCGCGTCCGCCCCGCCGCGGTGCCGGATCAGGCCGCCGTCGCGGCCGGTTCGCCGACCTGGAAGGTCAGCTCGACGCCCGCCACGGACACCCGCAGTTCGGCTCCCTCGGGCAGTTCGCCGTCCAGGAGCAAGTCGCTGATCCGGTCGCCGACCTCCCGCTCGATCGCCCGCCGCAGCGGCCGGGCCCCGAACTCGGGCCGGTAGCCGCGCTCGGCGATCCAGGCCACCGCCGCCTCGTCGAACTCGACGCCGATGCCCATCGCCTGCAGCCGGCGCACGGTCTGCTCCAGCAGCATCCGGGTGATCGTGTGCAGCTGTTCGCCGTCGAGCCGCTTGAAGACCACGATCTCGTTGATGCGGTTGAGGAATTCCGGCCGGAACGCCTCGCGCAGCCGCGGCATGATCCGCTCGTCGAGCGCCGGGTCGGCGTCCGAAGCGGCGAAGCCGATCTTGCCGCCGGCGCTGGAGACGACCTCCGAGCCGAGGTTGCTCGTCATGATCAGCACCGTGTTGGTGAAGTCGACGGTGCGGCCCTGGCCATCGGTCAACCGGCCGTCGTCGAGCACCTGCAGCAGCGTGTTGAACACGTCCGGGTGTGCCTTCTCGACCTCGTCCAGCAGGATCACCGAGTACGGGTGCCGCCGCACAGCCTCGGTCAGCTCACCGGCCTCGCCGTGCCCGACGTAGCCGGGCGGCGCGCCGACGAGCCGGCTGGCGGTGTGCCGCTCCTGGAACTCGCTCATGTCCAGCCGGACCATCCGCTGCTCGTCGCCGAACAGCGACTCGGCCAGCGCCTTGGCCAGCTCGGTCTTGCCGACGCCGGTCGGGCCGAGGAACAGGAAGCTGCCGACCGGCCGGTTGGGGTCGCCCAGCCCGCTGCGCGAGCGCCGCACCGCGCGGGCCAGTGCCCGCACCGCGTCGTCCTGGCCGACCACGCGCTGGTGCAGTTCCTGCTCCAGCCCTTGCAGCCGGACCTTCTCGGCGGCGGTCAGGCGGCTGACCGGCACCCCGGTCGCCCGCGCGACGACCTCGGCGATGTCCTCGGCGGTCACCTCCAGGACCCCCGCCTCGCCGGCTCCGCCGAGCTCGCCCTGCGCCTCGTTGATCTCGTCGCGCAGCGCGGAAGCCCGCTCGTAGTCCTCCGCGGCGACCGCCGCGTCCTTCTCCTGCTCCAGCCGCTCGATTCGGCTGCGCAGCTCGGCGCCGTCCGGCGCCACCGCCGACAGCCGCTTGCGCGCACCGGCCTGGTCGATCAGGTCGATCGCCTTGTCCGGCAGGAACCGGTCGTTGATGTACTGGTCGGACAGCTGCGCCGCGGCCTGCACCGCGTCGTCGGTGTAGCGGACCTGGTGGTGCGCCTCGTAGTGCTCGCGCAGGCCCTGCAGGATCGAGACGGTGTCCGGCACGCTCGGCTCGGGCACCTGAACCGGCTGGAAGCGGCGCTCCAGGGCCGGGTCCTTCTCGATGTGCTTGCGGTACTCGTCCAGCGTCGTCGCGCCGACCACGTGCAACTCGCCGCGGGCGAGTCGGGGCTTGAGCATGTTGCCCGCGTCCATCGCACCTTCGGCGCCGCCGGCACCGACGACGGTGTGCAGTTCGTCGATGAACACGATCAGCTCACCGCTGTGCTCCGAGATCTCGTCGATGACCTTGGTCATCCGCTCCTCGAAGTCGCCGCGGTACCGGGTGCCGGCCAGCATCCCGGACAGGTCCAGCTGGATCACACGCTTGCCGGAGAGCACCCGAGGCACCTCGCCGGCTGCGATGCGCTGGGCCAGGCCCTCGACGATCGCGGTCTTGCCGACGCCTGCCTCGCCGATGAGCACCGGGTTGTTCTTGGTGCGCCGGGAGAGGATCTCGACGGTCTGCTCGATCTCGTCGGCGCGACCGATCACCGGGTCCAGCTCGCCGTCGCGGGCGCGGGCGGTGAGGTCCCGGCCGTACTGGTTGAGCGTGGGGGTGTTGCTGTCCTCGCGCGGCTGGTCTTGTTCGGTGCGGGGACGCTGACTCGCGGCGCGCAACGCCTCGGGCCCGGCGCCGGCGGCGCTGAGCAGCCGCCCGGTTTCCGAGTCGGCGCTCGCCGACATCGCCAGCAGGACGTGGTGCGGGCCGATGTAGGTGGAGCCGAGCGCGCGGGCCACCCGGTGTGCGTCGGCGAGCACCGTCCGGGCCGCCAGCGTCAACGCCACCGGTCGGTCGCCGACCGCCTCACCGGCCGCCGGGAGGTGCTCCTCGACCTGCGCGGCGAACGCGTCTACGTCCACGCCTACCTGCGCCAACTGCTCGCGGGTCGGGGTCTCGTGCGCGGCCGACCACAGCAGGTGCAGCGCGTCCAGGTCGGTTTGCCCGCGGTCCCGGGCGAAGCGCGCGGCGCCGCTCAGCAGCTGCTGAGCCTGCTCGGTCATCAGCTGGGTGATGTCGATCCGGCGCGAGCCCGGCGCGGCGTCGTCGGCACCGGAGAAGCGCGCGAAGTACTCGTCGAAAGGGCCGCCGGCAGATCCGAAGAACGTCGCCATTCCTAACCTCCTCGCGACGGTGTTGCTGGCTTCCGCCGCCATCTACTTGAGTCCGATGCTATCAACCAACATCAGTCGCACCCAGGTAATTCCATCCAGTCCCACAAGTGGCGCGCGTCACCACTTGTCGCATCCCGCCGCGATCAATATGGTTCGCTGGAAATATTCTCTTGCTGGAATATGCGCTGATGGGGGTGGGTGGACGACAAGCTGCCGCGACTCGCCGACGGCCGGTACGAGCTGCGGTTCGAGCGCCGGCTCGCGCACGCGCAGGAGAAGGTGTGGTAGGCGATCGCCGATCCGGCGCAGCTGCGGGCGTGGTTCGTGGAGATCCGCCAGGTCGGCCGCCCAAGCTCAGCCACTCCGAGTGGAATCTCACCGTCCGGTGTTCGTCACGGTGGGCTGGTGCGATCACCCGGGCATCCGAGGACCAGTACCGGTTATCCCTGGGGTGCCTGGGCGCTCCAGAAAACCATTCAGGTCCTCAAGGCCCGGCTTGCCCGCGTCGGGGGAGCCCATCAGCGAAGAGACACCCGTGAGTGTTTTTGGGTGCTATGGCACCAACAAACGCTCACGGGTGTTCTTCCGCCACGCGAAGGCGGCCATCGGCAGACGTGCCCACCAGCATCGGTTGCGGCGGCGGACAGCGGCGTCGGCCAGGTGTGACCCGGACACGACCAGAGGATCGTGGCGCCAGATCTCCACGACCGTTCGGGAGATCACCGGATCAGTCCGGCTTCGGATGACGTGACCGATAATGGCCACTCACCCTAGGGACGAGTAAGTCCAAATTCCTGCGGGCATGAGGCGAGGGCGTCCATGATCCGTTTGTGAAGACTGACCTGGACACCCTCGTGCTCGCACTCTGCGTCAAAATCGACTGATGACCTGGCCGGTTTAGTGCGGCTGCCAGGTCGGCCACCCAAGCTCAGTCACTCCGAGTTACTGTGTCTGGCCGTCATGCAGGCGATGCTGGGCTTTCATAGTGAGGCCCGATGGCTGCGCTGCGCTACAGCGGCACACACCTGCGGCACCTGTTCCCCTACCTGCCCGGCCAGCCAGTCACTCGCTCGCTCACCGCCTACGATCACTGATCGTATTCAGACTTACTCGTCCTAGTGCTTCGAGTTCCGCTGGCCGACGCGGTAGGTGCCGGCGGCGCGGACGTGGTCGATCATGATCCGCTCCGCTGTCTCGCCGTCGCCCGCTTCAAGCGCGTCGAGGAGTTCGGCGTGGGCGTCCAGGTGGCGTTGGGCGTGCTCCGCGTCAAGCCAGAGAGACGCGTCGGTCGGCACCGGGTAGCTGTTGCGGACCGTGCGGGCGTGCTGGCCGAGGAAGGCCGGTCCGCCGATGTCGGCGATCGCCAGGTGCAGATCCTGGCTCTGCTCGCCGAGCCGGTCCCGGTTGCCGTCGGCGGCATCGCGCACCATCGACTCGTGCCGTTCGCGGAGCCGGGCGAGCTGCTCCGGGCCGATCCGGTCGGCGGCCAGCCGGGCGCCGAGACCCTCGACCACGGCGCGGACGTTGTAGTACTCGAACAACGCGTCGTCGCTGAGGTCGATCACGGTTGCCCCGTGGTGGCTCTGGTAGCTGACCAGGCGGTCGTTCTCCAGGCGGCGCAGGGCCTCCCGGACCGGGGTGATCGACACGCCCAGCCGCTGGGCGAGCGGGGCGGCCTTCAACTGGGTGCCGCCGGGGATCTGCGCACTGCGGATCTCCTGCAGCAGTACGCTGTAGACGTAGTCCGCCTTGCTCATAGGCGGCCTGTTCGGCCCTGACATCCCAAGCCCTTCGGCTAGTCGATCTGCGTCCGAGTATCCCGCATCGCCCGCGTAGCCAAGAATCGGCCGGCCTATTGACTTACAAGTTACATCTTATAAATTATCTCCATGACGAGTCTTAACGGGCTTCGGGTGATCGACGCCGCCACGCTCTTCGCCGGCCCGTCCGCGGCGATGCTGCTCGGCGACTTCGGCGCCGACGTGATCAAGATCGAGCATCCGCGGCGGGGCGACCCCTCGCGCGGCCACGGCGCGTCCAAGGACGGAGTCGGGCTTTGGTGGAAGACCCTCTCACGGAACAAGCGCGCCACCGCTGTCGACCTGTCCCGGGCCGAGGGACAGGCCGTGCTGCGGCGGCTGGTGGAGTCCTCCGACGTCCTGATCGAGAACTTCCGCCCCGGCACGCTGGAGCGCTGGAACCTAGCGCCGGCCGACCTGCTGGAGATCAACCCGCGGCTGATCGTCGCCCGGATGACCGGGTTCGGGCAGTTCGGTCCGATGGCCGGGCAACCCGGCTTCGGAACCCTCGCCGAGGCGATGAGCGGGTTCGCCGCCAGCACCGGCGAACCCGACGGCCCGCCGGTGCTACCGCCGCTGGCGCTGGCCGACGGCATCGCGGGGCTGGCCATGGCGTACGCGATCATGGTCGCGGTCCAGGCCCGGGAGCACAGCGGGCGCGGTCAGGTCATTGACATGGCGATCATCGAGCCCATCCTGGGCCTGCTCGGCCCGCAGATGACCGCCTACCGGGCGCTCGGGGTGACCCCGCCGCGCACCGGGAACCGTTCGAACAGCAACGCCCCGCGCAACACCTACCGCACCCGGGACGGTCGCTGGCTGGCGATCTCCACCAGCGCCCAGTCGATCGCAGACCGGGTCATGACGCTGGTGGGGCGGCCCGAACTGGCCGCCGAACCCTGGTTCGCCACCGGGGTCGGGCGGGTGGCGCACGTCGACGAACTGGACGAGGCGGTCGCGAGCTGGATCGCCGAACGCGACGCCGACGAGGTGATCGTGGCGTTCACCGAGGCGCAGGCGGCGATCGCGCCGATCTACGACGTGGCCGACATCGCGAAGGACCCGCAGTATGCCGCGCTGGGCACCTTCGTCGACGTGCCGGACGAGGAACTCGGCAGCGTGACCGTACAGAACGTGCTGTTCCGGCTCTCCGACACGCCGGGGGAGGTGCGCTGGCCCGGCCCTCCGCTGGGTCGGCACACCGACGAGGTGCTCGCCGAATCCGGTTGCACCGCAGCGGAAATCGACGAACTGCGCCGGGCGGGAGTCGTCGCGTGACCAACCCGATCAGCTGGTTGTACGTGCCCGGCGATCGCCCGGACCGTTTCGACAAGGCGGCTGCCAGCGGCGCGGACGTGGTGATCGTCGATCTGGAAGACGCCGTCGACGCCGGCCGGAAGGACGGCGCGCGGGCCAACGCCGTGGCTTACCTGTCCGAGCCCCGCAGCGGACCGGCGGTGCACGTGCGGACCAATGATCTCGCGACCCGGCGCGGCCAGGACGACCTGGCGGCGTTCGCCGAGGCACCGGGCCTGGCCGCGGTGCGGCTGCCGAAGGTGGAGTCGCCGGCCGATCTCGACGCGCTCGACGAGGTCTTCGGCGATCGGCCGATGCCCGCGTTCGCGCTGCTGGAATCCGCGCGGGGCCTGGCGAACGTGCACGACATCGCCGCGCATCCGCGCATCGCCGGGATCGCGCTGGGGGAGCAGGACCTCGCCGCCGAGCTGTCCATCGGCGAGGTCGCACTGGACCAGCTGCGGTTGCAGGCGGTGGTCGCCGCTGCTGCGGCGGGCATCGGGCCGGTGCCGATGTCGGTGTTCGCCAACGTCCGCGACGAGGCGGGGCTGCTCGACTCGTGCCGACGCGGGAGGGACCTCGGCATGTTCGGGCGAACGGCCATCCACCCGGCGCAGATCCCGTTGATCCGCAAGGCATTCCGACCCACCGAGGCGGAGGTGTCCCGGGCCCGGGCGGTGGTCGAGGCCGCCGATCGGGCCGAACTCGACGGCGTCGGTGCGCTCGTCCTGCCGGACGGCCGCTTCGTCGACGCACCCATCATCGCCAAGGCTCGCCGCGTCCTCGCGCTGGCCGGGGAAAACGCATAACACCAACCGGAACGCTCCACGATCAAAGGAGATCTCGTTGTGGGCGTAGCAATTTGGGCACTCGTCTGCTACATCGGCGTGATCGTCATCTGGAACGCCGTGCTGAAGCGCAACATCGGCGAAGCGATGCTCGTCGGATTCGCGGTGGTCTGCCTCTTCGGCGGCCGCGACGCGCTGGACCTGGCCTGGGCCGGGCTCGACGAGGCGATGTCCGAGGAAGTGGTCTTCGCAGCGCTCGCGTTCGTCCTGATGGGCTACCTGATGACCCGGCTCGGCCTCATCGACCGGCAGGTCGCGCTGCTGAACTCGGTGTTCGGCAGGCTGCGCGGCGGCTCGGCGTACGTGTCGACCTCGACCGCGGCGCTGCTCGGCGGCCCGGCCGGGTCGGGTTCCGGCATCGCCGCCTCGGTCGGCTCGGTCACCATCCCCTGGATGATCAGGTCCAACTGGCGGCCGGACCTGGCCGCCTCCCTGGTCGCCGGGAACGCGGGGCTGGGCATCTCGATCCCGCCGAGCTCGTCGATGTTCCTGCTGCTGGGCTCGGCCGCCGTGGCGCCGGTCCTCACCGCGGACCAGCTGATCGTGGCGGCCTTCGTCGGCGGCCTGTGGACGGTGCTGTACCGCTTCGTGGTGGTGTTCATCTGGGTGCGCCGCTTCCGTGTCCAGGCCATGGACGCGGCGGACATCACGCCGTTCCGCGTCGCGCTGCGCCAGGGGGCCGGCTCGCTGCTGGTCTATCTAGGCATCGCGATCCCGGTGCTGATGACGCTGGACATCGGCGCGGAGTACCTGGAGTCGCAGCTCGGCAAGGCGGCCGACGACATCAGCATCGTGGTCTGGATCCCGGTGCTGACCATCGTCGCGACGCTGCTGGTCGGCTGGAAACGCCTGCCGCGCACGGCGCGCGGCTGGAACGAGGTGCTCGGCGACATGGCGCCGCGCTACGCGGTCATCGGCGCGACGCTGTTCTTCGCCTTCGCTGCCGCGGGCAGCCTCGGGGAACTCGGCCTGGTGGACCAGCTCACCGCGATCATGAACGGCATCGACGCGCCAGTGTGGGTGATCGCCTCGCTGGTCGGCGTGCTGATCGTGATCATCGCCGCGCCGCTGACCGGCACGGCCACGATCGCCGCGGTCGGCGGGGTCGCGTTCAGCGCCCTGACCGGTGCCGGCGTCGCCCCGGCCGTGGCGGCGACGGTGATCCTGATCTTCGCCTCGACCGAGGGCGCCTCGCCGCCGGGCGCGGCGCCGATCTACATCGCCAGCGGCATCGCCGGCGTCGACCCGGCGCGCACGTTCGTCCGCCTGATCCTCTGGTTCGTGATCCCGACGTTGGTCATCGGCGTTCTCATCGCCACCGGCGTGCTGCCGCTGTTCGTCTAGGAAGGAGCCCCATGTCCTCCGAAACCTCGTCCGCCGGGAACCTGGCCCGCCGGATCACCATGCCGTTGTTCAAGCTCGGCTTAGCGGTCTTCCTGCTGCTGGGCGTCATCGTCGTCGGCGCGCAGGCCGTCGGCGTGGTCACGGCGAACGCCGGGCTCGTCTCGGGCGTCGTGGACGGCCTCGGGAAGGCGATGACCGTCGCCGCCGGAGTCACCGGCCTGCTCGGCTTCGCCATGTCGTACCTCTTCAAGTGGCAGAACGCTGGGGAGGACTGAACGGGCTGGTTTGAAGCGAACGGACCGCTGGCTTCGTTAGGTGAGGTAAATGGTCCGTTCGCTCCATTCGTTCCATGTGGGTCTTGCGTTGTTGGTTGAAGCGAACGGCCTGTTCGCTTCGTTAGACGGGACGAACGGTCCGTTCGCATCGTCTTGCGCGGCATCAGCGCTGGGGCCCCCAGGGAGTGCGCCCAGTAGCCCCGCCAGGTGCCGTACCGGGCGGCGAGATCGTTGCTCCGCGCATATTGTGTGTGCACTTATCGCCCACCACGGGGGCCGCGATGGGTGCTTGACTTCCAGTTAGCTCGAAGTTTCAAGCTGTCGTCGGCAGATCAGGCAGTCTTGAAGGGTTACGGGTATGGAGATTTCGGTGGACCGCTCGGTGTTCGACGCCGCCTATGAGGAGAACACCGCTCCTTGGGTGATCGGCGAGCCGCAGCCGGCGATCGTCGAGCTGGAGAAGGCCGGCGGCATCAGTGGCGCCGTGCTCGACCCCGGCTGCGGTGCCGGTGAGCACACGATCCTGCTGGCCAAGCTGGGCTACGACGTGCGGGGCGTGGACTTCTCGGCCCCGGCGATCGAGAGGGCCCGGGCCAACGCCGCCGACCAGCGCGTCGACGCCCGCTTCGAGGTCGCCGACGGGCTGCAGCTGACCGGAGGGCCGTACGACACCGTCGTGGACAGCGCGCTGTTCCACGTTTTCGGGCCGGAAGACCGGGAGAAGTACGTGCGCAGCCTGCACGGCGTGTGCCGACCTGGCGCGACCGTGCACGTCCTGGCGCTGGCCGACGTCGAGCGCGGTTTCGGGCCGCGCATCCCCGAAGCCGTGCTCCGCGACGCCTTCGGCGGCGAGGGGTGGCGGCTGGAGGAGATCCGGCTGACCACCTACCGGGGGGTCGCGCGGGGTGAGCGGGCGGAAGCGTTAGAGGTCGAGGACGGCGCGCACGTCGACCTGCCAGCCTGGCTGGCCGACGTCACCCGGCTCTGACGTCCACATCGGACCATCTTGGGGTGTGGTCCCGGCCGTGTGCGGCTGGCACACTGGGTGGATGACCGAGGATTCTGCGTGCGCGGTGGCGCACGGTGCAGTTCCGGACCCAGCCGCCGGTGGCCGCGCGCTGGTGGCGGTTTTCGCCTCGCCGGTGGCGGAATTCTTGCTGCGCTACGGCCGGGAACTCGGCTTCCGGACGGTGCTGGTCGAACCGGACGCCGAGCGCGCGGCCGGGCTCGACGCGGTTTCGGCGGTGCCGGACCTGGGGGCCGACGCGGACGTGGTGGTCACCGACCACCACCGCCCGGAACTCGGTCCGGTGCTGCGGGACGTGCTGAAGCGCGACGTCCGCTGGGTGGGCATCATGGGCAACCCGCGCCACGTCGGCCCGCACGTGGCCGCGCTCCAGGAGCTCGGCGTCCCGGCTGCCGAGATCGAGCGGGTGCACCGGCCGATCGGTCTGAACATCGGCTCCCGCACTCCACCGGAGATCGCCGTCGCGACCCTCGCGGGCCTGCTGGCCGACCGCAACGGCAAGCCCGGCGGCTTCGCCTTCTGAGCGCGATTCTCGCTAATCCCGGGGCGACGTGGTTATGCTCCGGGCGCCCTACGCCGTGGATGGTCCGGCAGCTGACCCCGGACCACAACAGTGAATCTCTGTTGATGACAGATGAGAGCCTGTCAGTACCCGTGGATAAGCTCACCCCGGTGCGGAGGTCAGTCAACTGTGGACGGTGCCGATGTTCCACACCGACGGCTGGTGCTTCCCGCGGGCGGTGACGGCGGCGGTGCACCACTGCCTGCGCAAGGTCCCCTGAGATGTCCACGGGCAAGCTCCAGAAGAACGTCCTCCGGGCCCGGCGCGGGCCAGGCCAGGGGCAGCGCCACGAGCTTCGTGAGCACTTTTCGGTGCTATAGCAGGCAGTCGTAGGAGCCCAAAGCACTCCCGAGGGAAATCGATGATCACTCCTCGGCGGCGAGGGTGTCGAGCACGGCCTGCCCGTACTTGGCGAGCTTCTGCTCGCCCACACCGCTGATACCGGCCAGTTCGTCCAGGGTGGACGGTTGCGACGCGGCGATCTGCCGGAGCGTGGAGTCGTGGAAGATGATGAAGGGAGCCTTGTTCTCCTCACGGGCGGTTGCCGCACGCCAGGCCCGCAGCCGCTGGAAGAACGGCTCGGCCTCCGGCGGCATGTCCTGCGCGGCCTGCTTGGGCGCCTTGGACTTGGTGGCCGGGGCGGCGACGCGCTTGGGTTCGGTGCGCAACATGACCTTGCGCGGGTCGTCCCGGCGCAGCACCTCGCCGCTGGATCCGGTGAGCATCAGCGTGCCGTAGTCGCCTTCCACCGACAGCAGGCGCTGGGCCAGTAGCTGGCGGATCACGCCGCGCCACTCGTTGTCGCTCAGGTCGACGCCGATGCCGAACACGCTCAGCGAATCGTGCCGGAACTGCTCGACCTTGGCGGTCTTCTTGCCACGCAGGATGTCGATGATCTGGCCGGCACCGAACTTCTGGTTGCGTTCGCGGTCCAGGCGAACCACGGTCGACAGTAGCTTCTGCGCCGCGACCGTCCCGTCCCACGACTCCGGCGGAGCCAGGCACGTGTCGCAGTTGCGGCAGGCCCCTGGAGCGTCCTGGCCGAAGTACGCAAGCAGCTGTGTGCGGCGGCATTCGACGGTCTCGCACAGGGCCAGCATCGCGTCCAGGTGCCGCGACAACGTGCGGCGATGTGCGCCCTCGCCCTCGGAGAGCTCGATCAGCTTGCGCTGCTGCACCACGTCTTGGAGGCCGTAGGCCATCCAGGCGGTCGAGGGCAGCCCGTCGCGGCCCGCGCGGCCGGTCTCCTGGTAGTAGCCCTCGACCGACTTGGGCAGGTCGAGGTGCGCGACGAAGCGCACGTCGGGCTTGTCGATGCCCATGCCGAAGGCGATGGTGGCGACCATGACCAGGCCGTCCTCGCGCAGGAACCGAGCCTGGTGGGCGGCGCGGACCTCCTTGTCCAGGCCCGCATGGTAGGGCAGCGCGTTGATCCCGTTGGCCACCAGGAACTCCGCGGTCCGCTCCACCTCGGCGCGGGAGAGCCGGTAGACGATGCCCGCCTCGCCGGCGTGCTCGGTGCGCAGCAGTTGCAGCAGCTGCTTCTTCGGATCGTTCTTCGGCACGATCCGGTACTGGATGTTCGGCCGGTCGAAGTCGGCGACGAAGTGCCGGGCCCCGGTCAGCTCCAGGCGGGTGGCGATCTCCTTGCGGGTCGCCTGGGTGGCGGTGGCGGTCAGCGCGATGCGGGGGATCGACGGCCAGCGCTCGTGCAGCACCGAAAGCGCCAGGTAGTCGGGGCGGAAGTCGTGGCCCCACTGCGCGACGCAGTGGGCTTCGTCGATGGCGAACACCGAAACCTTGCCGCGGTCGAGCAGGTCCAGCGTCGAGTCCAGCCGCAGGCGCTCGGGCGCCAGGTAGAGCAGGTCGAGGTCGCCGGAGACGAACGCGTCCTCGGTCTGCCGGCGCTGCTCGTAGTTCTGGGTGGAGTTGAGGAAACCGGCCCGCACGCCGAGCTCGTTGAGCGCGTCGACCTGGTCCTGCATCAGCGCGATCAGCGGCGAGACGACGACGCCCACACCGGGGCGCACCAGCGACGGGATCTGGTAGCACAGCGACTTGCCACCGCCGGTGGGCATCAGCACGAGAGCATCGCCACCGCCGATGACGTGATCCACGATCTCCTGCTGGGAGCCGCGGAAGGAGTCGTAGCCGAACACCCTTTGCAGAACCTGATGGGCGTCAGTCACCTCAAGATCGGGGGAAGCCACGGCGCGCATTTTAGATCCTGTCTCCGAACTCGTTTTGCGTGGCGGTGCGTGGCGGAACCTCTGACGCCGTCTGGCCTCCAGGATCCCCGATTTGTGCATGTCCAATACGCGGCATCGGGGGCTGGCCTCGCCAAGAGCCCCGACGGGGTGGGCACAGTCTGAGAACCCGCGGCGGTGCGAGTTGCTCGGGTGGGCTAAGCGGCTGCGCCGCTTCAAAGACGAAGCCAAGGCAGGTTGTAGCAGCACCCCGGACTGGAAGCGGGCCCCTGCGGGCCCGACATGCGTCGGTGTGTCGGTGCGAGCGCCGGGATTTGGTGTGACGTACGTCCCGTCGGGGGTGATAGGGCACGCACGCGGAATAACTCGCGAGGCAGAATCGTTCGTGGAAGTAGTTGAATCCCATATTAAATGGGCGGGATCTGGCCAGCGAGGGAGTTCACATGCAGTTCGGGATCTTCACGATCGGTGACGTCACCACCGACCCGACCACCGGCCGCACGCCCTCGGAGGCCGAGCGGATCAAGGCCATGGTGCGGATCGCGCTCAAGGCGGAGGAAATCGGGCTTGACGTCTTCGCCACCGGCGAACACCACAACACGCCCTTCGTGCCGTCCTCGCCGACGACCATGCTCGGCTACGTCGCGGCCCGCACCGAGCGGCTGATCCTGTCCACCTCGACCACGCTGATCACCACGAACGACCCGGTCAAGATCGCCGAGGACTTCGCGATGCTGCAGCATCTGGCCGACGGCCGGGTCGACCTGATGATGGGCCGCGGCAACACCGGGCCGGTGTACCCGTGGTTCGGCCAAGACATTCGCCAGGGCATCCCGCTGGCCATCGAGAACTACCACCTGCTGCACCAGCTGTGGCGGGAAGACGTGGTCGACTGGGAGGGCAAGTTCCGCACCCCGCTGCAGTCGTTCACCTCGACCCCGCGGCCGCTGGACGGCGTGCCGCCGTTCGTCTGGCACGGCTCCATCCGCAGCCCGGAGATCGCCGAGCAGGCCGCCTACTACGGCGACGGCTTCTTCCACAACAACATCTTCTGGCCCAAGGAGCACACCCAGCGGATGGTCGGGCTGTACCGGCGGCGGTTCGAGCACTACGGGCACGGCTCGGCGGACCAGGCGATCGTCGGCCTCGGTGGCCAGGTGTTCATGCGCAAGAATTCCCAGGACGCGGTCCGCGAGTTCCGGCCGTACTTCGACCACGCGCCGGTGTACGGCGGCGGGCCGTCGCTGGAGGAGTTCACCGAGCAGACGCCGCTGACGGTGGGCAGCCCGCAGGAGGTCATCGACCGGACGCTGGGCTTCCGCGAGTACGTCGGCGACTACCAGCGCCAGTTGTTCCTGATGGACCACGCCGGGCTGCCGCTGAAGACCGTCCTGGAACAGCTCGACCTGCTCGGCGAGGAGGTCGTTCCGGTGCTGCGCAAGGAATTCGAGTCGCTGCGGCCCGCGCACGTGCCGGACGCCCCGACGCACGCGTCGCTGCTGGCCGCGAAGGAAGCGAAGAAGGCGGAGGCAGCGACGAAGGCGGAGGCAGCGAAGAAGGCGGAGGCAGCGACGAAGGCGGAGGCAGCGAAATGAGCGAGCGGAACCTGGTGGTGGTCTCGGCGGGCCTGAGCCAGCCGTCGTCGACCCGGCTGCTGGCCGACCGGCTGGCCGCGGCGACCGGCCGCGCGCTGGCCGAGCCGCCACGGATCGAGGTCGTGGAGCTGCGCGACCACGCCAAGGACGTGGCGAACAACCTGGTCACCGGCTTCCCTGGCGGTGAGCTGCGGAAGGTGCTCGACCAGGTGGCCGCGGCCGATGGGCTGATCGCGGTGACGCCGATCTTCCAGGCGTCCTACAGTGGGCTGTTCAAGTCGTTCTTCGACGTGGTGGACAACGAATCACTGTTGGGCAAGCCGGTGCTGATCGGCGCTACCGGCGGGTCCCCGCGCCACTCGCTGGCGCTGGAGCACGCGATGCGCCCGATGTTCAGCTACCTGCGGGCGGTGGTGGTGCCGACGGCGGTGTACGCGGCGTCGGAGGACTGGGGTTCGTCGGGCGACGGCGCGGCCCTGGCCGACCGGATCGACCGCGCGGCGGGCGAGTTCGCGGCCCTCGTCGACCGCCGTCCGGCCCCGTCCCGCCCAGATGCCTTCGACGATCCGTTCCCAGAACCAGAAGTCAACTTCTCGGCCCTGAGGGGCCGAGCGTGCGGCTAGCTGAGGCTGCCGCATCTTGATCGGCTATGTGCCGACCGGGACGCGTGACTGACGCCCCGCGTTCCACACAGCATTGCCCCGCTGGGCGATGTTGCGGGAAGCGTTGCGGTCGGCGTGCTGAGCGTGGCCGCACGACCGGCAAGTGAAGGACCCCTGCGACACACGGTTTCTCTTGTCCGTGTACCCGCACTCGGCGCACATCTGTGATGTGTACGCGGGATCGACGTGGACCACCGGCACCCCGGCCATGGCGGCTTTGTAGACGATGAACTGCCCAAGCTGGTCGAACGACCAGGAGTGCAGCGTGACCCGCTCAGGCTTACGGAGCCGTACCCGGTCGCGGATCCCCTGGAGCTCTTCCAGGGAAATGCCGCGTCCGGTGCGCTTGGCCTCGGTCACGATCGTCTTCGAGATGCAGTGGTTGATGTTTGTGACGTGTCGCGCTTCCTTGCGGGCACGGGCCTTGAGCCGCCGCTTGGCGGCCTTGGTTTGCTTGGCTTGAAGCTTGGCGCGCAGGGCGATCTGGCGTTTGCGGTGCCGGTTGAGGCCACGCCCCGCCGCTGTGTAGCCGCTGCTGGTGGTGGCGATGTTGACGATGCCGAGATCCACACCGATGAACCCGGTCGGCTCGTACCGTTCGGTTTCGGGGATGTCCACAGTGACGGCAAGCAACCACATGCCGTCACGGCGCATCAGGTCACACTCGCCCCGCTTGAACCGGGCGAGTTTCGCAAGGTCGGGTTCGGAGCCGGTGAAGGGGATGTTTTTCATCCGCCCGTCAACGGTCCACAGGGAGATGGTCTTTTTCTCCAGTGCGAAGGACAGATTCCGTGCGTCGTAGGGGTGCGCGCTGTCCGGGCGGAAGGCGATGGGCTTCGACTCCGCTTTGATGCGGCGCTGGGATCCTTGTTTGCCGAGGTTCCCGGCTTTGATGTTGGCCTTCAAGGTTGCGTAGGCGTCGCAGACCTTTTTGATGATGTGCTGCGCGGCCTGCGATCCGATCCCGGCTTCGCGGAGGTCGTTGTAGGTCAGTGTGCGCAGGTCGTAGTTGCGCTTCACATCGCGGTCGAAAGCGACCTCGGAGACCTTATTCGCGTGCTTGTTGAGTGCGTACAGGGTCGACTCCAGCACGGATACCTGCCTGGCATCCGGCTCAAGCTTCACCTGCACGACAATCTTCATACGATCCACGTTACCACGTAGATCGTTTGAAAAAGTGCCGGTCGTGTTCCGCGATTCCTCCCGGCCCTGAAGAACCCGGGTTCCTCGCTTGAAGATGCTGAACCAGGTCGGAGTGGAGGGCGCCTCCCGCCAAATTACCGGGCAAACGACGCCCTCCGACCTTTGCTTTGGCGCTGGCGGGGGGAATCTGCTTTCCGCGCGTCGGTAATGGCTGCCCATCGCCCGGAATCCCGATACTGTCACGGCATGGGTGCGGAGCGGATTCCGGGGGACGAGCGGACCGGGTTGGCCGGCGACGTCGCGAGGTTGCGCGGCGAGGGCGTCGAAATGGTCGAGATGTCCTTTGTGGACAATGCAGGGATCGTCCGGGTCAAGGGGGTTCCGCTGGACCGGTTGGCCGCTGCGGCGCGGTACGGCGTCGGGGCCTCGCCGTGCTTCGAGACTTTCACCTTTGACGACGCGATGGTGCGAGGCCGCTACCTCGGTGGACCGGACGGCGACCTGCGGCTGGTGCCCGACCTCGACCGGCTGGTGCGGCTGGCGGCGCTACCGGGCTGGGCGTGGGCGCCCGCCGACAAGTTCGGCCAGGACGGGCAGCCGTTCGTCGCCTGCCAGCGGGCGTTCGCGACTCGCCAGGTACGGGCCGCCGCGGATGCCGGACTGACCGCCCTCGCCGCCTTCGAGCACGAATGGGTGCTGGGTGCACCCGGCGCAGCCGAGTTCGTCCCGGCCTTCACCGGGCCCGGCTACGGCCAGGTGCGCCTGGAGGCGACGGCCGACTACGCGCTCGAACTGGTCGCCGTGCTGCGCGAGCAGGGGCTCGACGTGCAGCAATTCCACCCCGAATACGCGCTCGGCCAGGTCGAGTTGTCGGTGGCAGCCAAGGATCCGCTCGGTGCCGCCGACGACGCCCTGCTCGTGCGGCACACCGTGCGCGCGGTCTCGCGCCGCCACGGCTGGCGCGCGAGTTTCGCGCCCTGCCTGGTGCCCGGCGGTGCGGGCTCCGGCGCACATCTGCACCTGTCCGTGCACGGTGCGGACGGCAACCTGCTCGCGGACGGCCCGGGGCGCTACGGCCTGCGGCCTCCCGGGGAGGCGTTCCTGGCCGGTGTGCTGCGGGAACTTCCCGCGCTGCAGGCGATCGGCGGCGGCAACCCGGCGAGCTTCCTGCGGCTGGAGCCGTCTCGCTGGGCCGGGGTGTGGCAGGTGTGGGGCAGGGAGACGCGGGAGGCGGCGGTGCGGCTGATCACCGGCACAACCGGCACCGAGCAGTGGGCCGCGAACGCCGAGGTGAAGTGCTTCGACGCCACCGCGAATCCGTACCTGATCGTCGGCGCGGTGCTGGCGGCGGGGCTCGCGGGCGTTCGCGAGGAGCTGTGGCTGCCCGCGGAGATCACCGGCGACCCGGCGGCTCTGTCCGACGACGAACGCGCTGCGGCGGGAATCAACCGGCTACCCACGAACGCGGCGGAAGCGGCCGATGCGTTGGAAGCATCAGCGGTGCTGGCCGACGCGCTGGGCAAGGAACTGCACGACGCGATGCTCACGGTTCGCCGAGCCGAGGCGGAGCGATTTGCCGATACCTCTCCCGAGGAGCTAGCCGCGCTCACCCGCTGGCGTTGGTGATCGGGAAAGCGCGCCGCGCGCCCTCGGCTCAGAATCTCCCGGCGTTCACCGCGTTCACCGCGTTCACCGCGTTCACCGCGTTCACCGCGTTCACCGCGTTCACCGCGCAGGAGCAGGCCGGTTCCGTCGTGCCCTCGTGAGCGCTTCGCCGCAGCGGTGGAAAACCGTTGCCGGACGGTGGTTTCGCGCCGGTGATCTCCGGTGGGGGGTGTCCGCCATGCAGCGCTGACGTCGGCCGAACGCGGTGCGCAAGTATGCTCGCTGTGCTGGGCGAACAGGGGAGGCGGCGATGGCTGAGGTGACCAATCCACCTGCTCGCAACACGCGCCCCCGCAACCGCCGGGCGCTGATCACCGCGGCGGCCGCGGACCTGTTCTACCGGCTCGGCTACGCGCGGGTCGGGATGAGCGACATCGCCGAGGCCGTCGGGGTCGGGTCGTCGGCGCTGTACCGGCACTTCGCGGGCAAGCAGCAGCTGCTCACCCGGGTCGTGCTCGACGAGCTCCACCCGTTCAGCTCGATCGCCGCGCAGGTGGCCGACCGGGACCTCGACGAGGTGGTCGCGCAGCTCGCCGCCGCCGCGCTGGACCACCGCCAGCTGGGCGTGCTGTGGCAGCGCGAAGCCCGGCATCTGCCGGACGAGCAGCGCGACGTGCTGCGCGAGGAGCTGCGTGGCGTCGCCAGCGGGCTCGCCGAGGTGGCGCGCGCCTTCCGGCACGAGCTGACCGGCGAGGACGCCCGGTTCCGCGCGTGGTGCATGTTCAGCGTCCTGACCAGCCCGTCCTACCACCAGGTGGACCTGTCCCGGCGCGAGTTCGAGCAGCTGCTGCGGGCCATGGTGGTCGTCATCGGGACGCAGCCGCCACAGCGGTTCGCCGACCACCGCGCGCCCGACTCCGACCAGCGGTCCGCCCTGTTCGCCGGGCGCGCCTCCCGGCGCCGGCTGCTGCTGTCCGCGGCGATGCGGCTGTTCTCCGACGCCGGCTACACCAAGGTGACGACCGAGGACGTCGGCGCGGCGGCGGGCATCGCCGGGCCCAGCCTGTACAACTACTTCGCCAGCAAGCAGGAACTGCTCGGCACCGTGATCACCCGCGGCAACGCGTGGCTGGAGGTCGAGCTCGAACGGATCCTGGCCAACACCCCGGCCGCCGACGACGCGCTGCGCGAGCTGCTGCGCTCCTACATCACGTTCGCCTTCGACCACGGACGGTTCATCGACATCCTGGTCAGCGAGGTCAACCACCTGCCGGATGCGGAACGGCACCGGGCGCGGCAGACCCAGCACGCCTACGTGGCCGAGTGGGTCGGGCTGCTGTGCGAGGCGCGGCCGGAGCTCGACCCGGTGCGTTCCCGGATCCTGGTGCAGGCGGCGTTGACGGCGGCCAACGACATGGCTCGCACCGGCTCGGTCCGCGACGTCGATGCGCTGTCGCGGATCGGGGCGGCGCTGATGCTGCACACCCCGGCCTCGCCCATGTGATGGACCGCATGGGCTGCTACCGGCTATTCACTTAAGCATCATCCCTGCAGGAGGCAGGTTTGTATGAGTCGGTGATGGGCTAGGGATTGCTCACTTCGAAATTGACTCGAAGGGCGGGCCGAACTACGCTCCGTGAAGAGTTGGTCTGCCCCCGCGTGTGCGTGCCCAGCGCTAGAGAGACCGGTTGGCCTCGTGCGCCGCGTGATGACTCGCGTCCGAGCCTGGAACGCCGCGGGCGGGCGGCCGACACTGGAGCTGAGCAGGTAACGAGGACGGGTTGGTTGCATGAGCAGCGCGACGGAGCCGGTCGGTCAGCCGCCGGTTGACGTGCCGGACATCCACACGACCGCCGGCAAGCTGGCGGATCTGTACCGGCGGAATGACGAGGCGGTGCACGCCGGCTCGGCGCGCGCGGTGGCCAAGCAGCACGCGAAGGGCAAGAACACCGCCCGCGAACGCATCGACATGCTGCTGGACCCGGGTTCGTTCGTGGAACTCGACGAGCACGCGCGGCACCGCTCCACGAACTTCGGCATGGACGCGAACCGCCCCTACGGCGACGGCGTGGTGACCGGTTACGGCACCGTCGACGGCCGCAAGGTGTGCGTGTTCTCCCAGGACTTCACCGTCTTCGGCGGGTCGCTGGGCGAGGTGTTCGGCGAGAAGATCGTCAAGGTCATGGACCTGGCGCTGAAGACCGGCTGCCCGCTGATCGGCATCAACGATTCCGGCGGCGCGCGTATCCAGGAGGGCGTCGCCGCGCTCGGCCTGTACGCCGAGATCTTCAAGCGCAACACCCACGCCTCCGGCGTCATCCCGCAGATCTCGCTGATCATGGGCCCGTGCGCGGGCGGCGCGGTGTACTCCCCGGCGATCACCGACTTCACCGTGATGGTCGACCAGACCTCGCACATGTTCATCACCGGCCCGGACGTGATCAAGACGGTCACCGGCGAGGACGTGACCTTCGAGGAGCTCGGCGGCGCGCGCACCCACAACTCGCGCTCCGGCAACGCGCACTACCTGGCCACCGACGAGGCGGACGCCATCGCCTACGTCAAGGAGCTGCTGTCGTACCTGCCCAGCAACAACCTGGCCGAGGCGCCGGTGTTCGAGGGCTCCGACACCGGCACCGGCTCGGTCGCCGAGTCGATCACAGACGCGGACCGCGAGCTGGACGCGCTGGTCCCGGATTCGCCGAACCAGCCCTACGACATGCACGAGGTCATCTCCCGCGTCGTGGACGACGAGGAGTTCCTGGAGGTCGGGGCGCTGTTCGCGCCGAACATCATCACCGGCTACGGGCGCATCGAGGGCCACCCGGTGGGTGTGGTGGCCAACCAGCCCACCCAGTTCGCCGGCACCCTGGACATCGACGCCAGTGAGAAGGCCGCGCGGTTCGTGCGAACCTGCGACGCTTTCAACATCCCGGTGCTGACCTTCGTGGATGTGCCGGGCTTCCTGCCGGGCACCGACCAGGAGTGGAACGGCATCATCCGGCGCGGCGCGAAGCTGCTGTACGCCTACGCCGAGGCGACCGTTCCGCTGGTCACCGTGATCACCCGCAAGGCCTACGGCGGCGCCTACGACGTGATGGGCTCCAAGCACCTGGGGGCCGACGTCAACCTGGCGTGGCCGACCGCGCAGATCGCGGTGATGGGTGCGCAGGGCGCGGCGAACATCCTGTACCGGCGGCAGCTGGCGGAGGCGGCGGACAACGGCGAGGACGTCGAGGCCGTGCGCGCGCAGTTGCAGCAGGAGTACGAGGACGCCCTCTGCAACCCGTACGTGGCCGCCGAACGCGGCTACGTCGACTCGGTGATCCCGCCGTCCTACACCCGCGGGTACGTGGCGCGGTCGCTGCGGATGCTCCGCGACAAGCGCGCCAGCCTGCCCGCGAAGAAGCACGGCAACATCCCGCTGTGACGTCGTCCCACCCGCTAGGAGGTGCCCGATGAGCCACGACGTGACGCCGGATCAGCGACCGGTGCTGCGCATCGTGCGCGGAAATCCCGACGACGCCGAGATCGCCGCGCTGACCGCAGCGCTGACCGGTCTAGCCGCCGCGAAGTCCGTGGCGCCGCCACAGCAGCCGAAGCCGATGTCGCTGTGGGGCGACCCGGCCGCCGCGCTGCGGCACCCGGCGGGCCGCCGCCCACTGCGCCCCGGCCCGCACTCCTGGCGCGCTTCGGCCCTGCCGGGCTGATGTCGTTGCCCGCCAACAAGATTTCGCCAGCCGTCCGGCGTCGCGCCGGGAAATGAGGAGTTGACCACTGTGGACCTGACGCCGATCAGCAAGGTCCTGATCGCCAACCGCGGTGAGATCGCGGTGCGGGTGATCCGCGCCTGCAAGGACGAGGACATCGCCTCCGTCGCCGTTTACGCCGAGCCCGACGCCGACGCGGTGTTCGTGCGGCTGGCCGACGAGGCCTTCGCGCTGGGCGGTTCGACGCCCGGCGAGTCGTACCTGAACATCGACAAGATCATCGATGTCGCGAAGCGCGCGGAAGCCGACGCGGTGCACCCCGGCTACGGGTTCCTGTCGGAGAACGCCGAGTTCGCGCAGGCGGTGCTCGACGCGGGGCTGATCTGGATCGGGCCGTCGCCGCAGTCGATCCGGGACCTCGGCGACAAGGTCACCGCGCGGCACATCGCGACCCGCGCCGGGGCGCCCCTGGTGCCGGGGACGAAGGACCCGGTGTCGGGCGCCGACGAGGTCGTCAAGTTCGCCGAGGAGCACGGGTTGCCGGTGGCCATCAAGGCCGCGTTCGGCGGCGGCGGCCGGGGCCTGAAGGTCGCCCGGACGCTGGAGGAGATCCCCGAGCTATACGCGTCGGCGGTGCGCGAGGCCGAGACGGCGTTCGGCCGCGGCGAGTGCTTCGTGGAGCGCTACCTGGACCGGCCACGGCACGTCGAGGCGCAGGTCCTCGCCGATCAGCACCGCAACGTGGTGGTCGTGGGCACCCGCGACTGCTCGCTGCAGCGGCGGCACCAGAAGCTGGTCGAGGAGGCCCCGGCACCGTTCCTCAGCGACGAGCAGCGCCGCACCATCCACGAGGCGGCGCGGGCTATCTGCGCCGAGGCCGGCTACTACGGCGCGGGTACCGTGGAGTTCCTGGTGGGCCTGGACGGGACGATCTCGTTCCTGGAGGTCAACACCCGCCTGCAGGTCGAGCACCCGGTCTCGGAGGAGACCACCGGCCTGGACCTGGTCCGCGAGCAGTTCCGCATCGCCGCCGGGGAGAAGCTGCGGATCACCGCCGACCCCGAGCCGCGCGGCCACTCGATCGAGTTCCGGATCAACGGTGAGGACGCGGGCCGCAACTTCCTGCCCGCGCCGGGCACCGTGACCCGTTTCGTCGCGCCGCACGGACCGGGTGTCCGGGTGGACGGCGGGGTCGAGTCGGGCAGCGTGATCGGCGGCCAGTTCGACTCGCTGCTGGCCAAGGTGATCGTCACCGGCGCGGACCGCCAGCAAGCCCTGGAGCGCTCCCGCCGGGTGCTGGACGAGATGGTCGTAGAGGGCATGGCCACGGTGCTGCCGTTCCACCGCGCGATCGTCCGCGACCCGGCGTTCGTCGGCACCGACGGTTTCGCCGTGCACACCCGGTGGATCGAGACGGAGTTCGACAACACCATCGAGCCATTCACCGGAGGTGTCGAGGCGGCGGAGCCGGAGCCGCGGCAGACGATCACCGTCGAGGTCGGCGGACGCCGCCTGGAGGTCTCGCTGCCGGCGGAGCTGGTGGTGTCCTCGGCCGCCCCGGCGGCGACGGCGAAGCCGCGCAAGCGTTCCGCGGGCAAGGCGGGGGCCGCGGTGTCCGGCGACGCGGTGACCGCGCCGATGCAGGGCACCATCGTGAAGGTCGCGGTCACCGACGGCCAGGAGGTCACGGCGGGCGACCTGATCGCGGTGCTGGAAGCGATGAAGATGGAGAACCCGGTGACGGCCCACAAGGCGGGCACGGTCACGGGCCTGTCGGCCCAGCCGGGCGACTCGGTCTCCCAGGGCACCGCGCTCTGCGAACTCAAGGACTGACCCAGCTTTGCGAATCACCTTGCCGCGGGGATTGTCGGCAGGGTGAGCTGGGACGGGTGCTCCGGTGAGGTGTGGATGGTCAGCGGTGACAGCGCCGCTGGTAGGTCGCGAAGCGTTGGGAGCAGGTGCGGGACGTCGTAGGCCTGCACGGAGATCCGCAGCCGGTGGCCGGGCGGGATCACCGCGCCAGTGGGGAAGACCTCCACGTCGATCGGCGCGATTTCGCCCGGTTGCAGGAGGTTCTGCGCCTCTTTGGTGAACGGGTGGTACGGCTGGATCAGCTGGCCGTCGAGGTAGCGCGAGCGCGATTCGTCCAGTGCCCGGTGCGACAGCACCTGCCAACCACCGGTGAGCCGGTTGACCTCGCCGGTCGGCGACACCGACGAGACCGACACCGACAGCATTCCGTTGCCTGTCGGCGTCGAGGTGTACAGCCGCGCGTTGATCGGTCCGCGCATCCGCAGCGGTTCCGCCGCCGGTTCGGTTTCGAAACCGTGCCGGACAAGTCGTTCCATCGGTTGTCCCCGCACAGCCGCGCGATCCCGACGGCATTGGGCAATCCAGCCGTCCACTGGTTGGTCGAGCGGGTGCACAACCCGGAGACCGGGACTGGCGCGACGCTGCTCTGCCCTGCCTCAACGCCGTCGGTAACAAGTTTTCCTGGCACGCCGGGAAAAGATGTGCCGGAGAGCTGGAACGTGGTGGCGCGCTGCTCGTCGATCCAGTCGTTCGCCCGGTGCCACTCGCCGGAGTTGATCTCGTGCCAGGTCAGCGGCGGGATGTCGGCGTCGAGCGTCGGGTCGGGCAGGCCCCGCACGTAGCGGTCGAACCAGCGCAGTTGGAGTTCCTGCAGCGTGCCGTGACCGGCCTCGTCGATCCCGGCTCCGGTGCTGGCTTGCAGGTGGTCCCATGGCCCGAAGATCATCTTCATCGGGACGCCGCGCTGGCGGAGCCGGTCGAACACCATCGGCGTGCCGCGCTGGAACAGGTCGTACTCGCCGCCGACGAGGAAGGTAGGCACATCGATGTGGTCCAGCACGTTGATCGGCGAGCGTTCCGCGTAGAACGGCCCGTCGAAGGCGGAGTCCAGCCCCAGCGTCGCGGACAGCAGCATCGGTGCGGTGAACCCGGTGGCGCCCTGCACCCGCGAGAGGTACATCTGCAGGGCGTTGTCCGGCTCGCCCGCGCCGTAGACGGGTGGGACCAGCCCGGTTCCGGTGACCAGGCCCAGCCACAGCGGGATGAACCCGACGTCGAGCGCGCCGCCGGAGGCGACCACGTTGCGGTAGGTGTCGGCGGCCGGGACCTGCGGGAAGATCGCCTTGAGCCCGGCGGGCCGGTTGGCGGCCGCGAAGAGCTGGCTGATGCCCAGGTAGGAAGCGCCGCGCATGCCCACCGAACCGTTGCTCCACGGCCGGTTGGCGGAGGCGGCCCAGTTGACGATCTCACCGGCGTCGGTGTTCTCCCGCGCGCTGAACGCAGCCCAGGAACCGCCCGAGCTGCCGGTGCCGCGTGCATCGACGGTGACCTGCACGTACCCGCGCTTGACGAAGTAACTCGAGTCGCTGAGCGCGGCGGACGCGGTCCCGTTCGGTGCGGATTTGTTGTAGGCGGTGATGGTCAGCAGCACCGGGAAGCGGCCGTCGACCGGTTGGCCGTCGGCGTCGGCCGGACGCTGGACGTCGGCGCGCAGGGTCACGCCGTCGGACATCGGGATCGCGGCGTCGGTTTCGGTGGCTGTGGCGGGATATTCCTCGCCGCGAGCCGCCCAACCGGCCTGCGCTGAACTGGTTGTGGTCGTGGTCAGCCCGGCGAAGACGGTTGCCAGGGCGAGTAGCAGGGCCAGCGAGGAGCGGCGCATGATGACCTCCCGGGGAGTCCGGGAGATCAACGATCAGAGCCGCGCCGGGTTACGCGGGCCGGCCCCCCACCAGCACCCCGGCCGGGGGCGGCCCGCGCGGTGTCAGCGGTCGAACCGGCCGCTCTTTACGGCCTGCACGAACCCGGTGACGTCGACCTGCAGCGTTGGCCCGTTCGGGTCCTTGGAGTCGCGGATCCGGTCCAAGGAACTCGCGAGTTCGACGCAGGTCGCGATTTCGGTGCTGTAGCTGGACTTACGCCAGGTCGTTTCAGTGGTCACGGCTGCCCTCCATGCTGTTGGCGATGTGCCTGATCAGCTTGACAGATTCGACCTTGCTCATGGCCACCTCAAGCACATGATCTGCTGCTCGCCGGTAGGCGCGAACGTCTGGGTCTTCGTGCAAGAACAACCCAGATTTTCGTTTTTCCAGGTGAATGATAGTGCCCTCACGCGTCTCTATGACGTGGAATGGTCCTTCGAGTCCAGGGTGCCATCCGCTGTCGAAACGGAAGACCCGCAGGGCTACCTCGTCCCCCAACGGCGACGTGTGGTGGTTCGCCAACCCGGGCCAACCCAAGGAGCTGACGAGGGAAGAGCTGGCCGCCGTCAGCGAGGACCAGTGGCGCACCAAACTGCTCGACCTGTTCACCGAGGACGACGGTCCCGCCCGCGACCTCGTCACCGCGAGCGACGAGATCTTCGCGGGCTGGAACACCTACGACTTCCCGAAGGTGCCGACCTGGCACCGCGACCGGATGATCATCATCGGCGACGCGGCGCACGCCACCTCGCCGGCATCGGGTCAGGGCGCGTCGATGGCGATCGAAGACGCGGTCACGCTCGCGAAGTGCCTGCGCGACGCGGACAGCGTGCCCGCCGCCTTCGCCGCATACGAGTCACTGCGCCGTACACGGGTGGAACGTGTTGTAGCGCAAGGGAAGCGCAACGGCGACGGCAAGACGCTCGGCCCCGTGATGCGGCACGTGCTGCCGCTGCTCTTCAAGCTGCACAAGCCGAACCCGGACGCCATGGACTGGATGTACGGGCACCGCATCGACTGGAACTCGTCGGCGACGGCCGCGCGGTGACCCCGGCAGCCCCAGCGGGCGGTCGCGCGCGAGCGCCCGCGAGCCGGCCGACCGAGGTCGCAGCTCGGGGACGTAGAAGCTCTTCGAACAATGCAGCAGGTGTTGGTACAGATTCAACATCCTCTGCAGAAATTTCTTGCTCACACGCTTGGGTAAAGCGGCTCTTCGCATCTGGCGGGATCTTGTAATCATGTGACTACGCATGGTGCAGCAGAGGTGTTGACGGTGTGTAGCCATTCGGGGCGGGTGGACCGGGACGCGGTGTAGCGGGAGCGGCGTTGTTGATGGGTGACGTTGGTGAACCCGAACGCACCCCGGTAGACGAGCTTGACCAGACGGTTGACGCCCTCGGCGGCGGCGTTGCTGTGGCCGGTGAGCACGCCCCGGGCGATCTCGGTACGCCAGGTGGAGATGGTCTGGGCTAGGGTCACGATCTCCGGGACGCTGGCGCCGATCGTGCCGCAGAAGGTGAAAAACGCGTGGAATGCCCGGCGTAGCCGGTGGCCGGTGGTTGCCACGCCGGTCTGGTTGGGCGAGAGGCCGATCACCGCGCGGAGCAGTTCCTTGGCCCGCCACGCCGCACCGATCTGCCGGCCGTACCCGCCCAGATCGGCCAGGACACACAACAGCTTGTTCCGTGCCCGCTCGGAGAGCTTCTCCTTGCCGCGCACCAACTGGTTCTTGATCGTGTATTCGGGATCGGTGGCGCGGCCACGACGCCCGTAGTGCTCGAAGGTGACCCGGCGCCGCACGTCACCGACCATCGTGTTGGCCAGCTGCACCGCGTGGAAGGCATCCACGATCAAGGCCGCGTGTGGTAGCAGCCCGCTGGTGGTGACCACCGAGTTGTACACAGTGGACATATCGATGGTGACGTGGGTGATACCCGCCCGCCAGGCCGGATCCTGGGCGGCCAGCCACGCCGCGGCGTCCACCCCGGCCCGACCTTCGACCTGCCCCAGCAGCCCGTGTCCCCCGGCGGAGTCCACGAACACCGTCTGCCAGCGGTCGGCATCGGCCACCCACTCCCCGGTGGACCGGTCACGGTGATACAGGGGCTTGCCACGGCGATGATCGTCGATGCCCAGCACCGCCACCGGCGGCAACACCCCGCCGCCCACCGACCTCTGGGGGCGGGCGGCCAGATCGGTGCCGACAGCACCGGGATCCGCGTCGGCCACCCTCGGGTCACCGCCGCCGGCGGTCTCCCCGTCCTGACGATCGGGCCCGGCGTCGCAGGCCACACCGGCCCCACGGTCGGTGGTCGTGGTGGTGTCGGTGACCACGATCCCCGCCTGGGCGGCCACCCCGACGAACGCGTCATGCACGGTGTGCCAGGCCATCCCGACCCCGGCGGCCACCCGGGACACCGGCACCAGCCAGTCCCCGACCAGATGCCCCGTCACCGTCCTGGCGTGCGACGAGATCCCGGCTCGCCGATCGGCCAGCGGCCCCGTCTCGACGAAGCTCGCGTTACCGCACTCGGCGTTGCCACACCAGAATCGAGACTTGTGCCAGCTCACCCGCATCGCGACCATCGTCACGTGCTTGACGGTATGCACCGTGGACTCTCTGACCCGCTCCGCGGCGTGCCCACAGCCCGGACAGCACGCCGCCCGCGGGGCCGCGGTCGTCACATGCACCGTCCAGGAACCATCCGCCTCCCGCTCGATCACATCGATCTCGACCCCGTCCAGTCCCAGCAACTGCGCCGGCACCGTAGTCTGTGACACGCGCCCACCCGCCTCTACCGATGATCCTTGCTCTTGGTCGACAAAGATCATCACAGGTTCGGTGGGCGCACCTCGTCCCCGCCCTACACAAGCCGCGGGCGCGGCTACAGAACGCAACAATCAGCTATCACCACAAGTGATCACTCGGATACAGGATCCGCTCCACTGCGAAGAGCCGGTAAAGCCAGTTTGTCTTCAGTAATACCTACGTCGGTAGCATCAAAATCTCGGGCCCAACAAAAGTCGGAGGAGCGTCGTAGATCACACTCATTTGGCGGTATAGACACCACGACGGTTCAGGTTTGATGAGTGTTGTTCGAGACGCCATCGGGCGTCGCTGGGGGTAACTAATGATGTCTGGGTGGATTTATTTCCGTTGGCGGATCTTAGCCTTTGGTGACGTCCTGATTGGCTCTTTTTGTGTATGTATCGGAGTCAATGTGGATAATAGTTTACCGAGTTTGCGGCGTGGTGGCATTCGCAGTTCCTTGGCTGTGCTCCTATCGATTCTCTTTGTGCTAGCTTTGCCATTCGCGGCTCAAGCTTCGCCGCAGCGCCCCGTGGCCGAGAGCGTACAGAATGCGGACATGGGCCAAGCTTCAGGGGTTACCCCTAAAGCAATTCCCGGCGACGCCTGGAGAATGTTGGAATACCTCCAGAGTCACAACTACACGCCACCTCCCGGGGTCGCCGGTGGAAAAATCTTCCGAGATGACCTCGGGAGGCTTCCTAAGTGCGACATGGGAAGCAACTGGCATGAGTTCGACGTCTATCCCCCGGGTCCTCAGGGACGCGGTCCTGAGCGGATCGTGCTATGCTTAGGAAACTGGCAACCGTTTCCGAATCAATTTTACTCACCGGATCACTACGCCACATTTGAGCCGTTCATCCGAACGCGCTAGGAGATGGCTTTGACATGAACCAAGCAACAATAGGAAGTCCACAATGAGCGTCGAGCTGTCGTGGGCCGACGTGGTTGCCCCTGGCATTTCCAGCCAGGGGCAACCCGCCGTCTCTGAAGAATGGGCCTTTCTTGTCGAGGCCGATGCTGCTGGATTCATCGAAGCGATCTCTAGCCTCAAAGATGAACCCATCGCCGGTGGCGCGTATGTCGTGATACTAAACGGTGCGCAGTGCGAATCGGGGCGCGATCTATTCAATGAGTTCAGTCGCAAACTGAATTTTCCGGCGTACTTTGGCGCCAACTGGGCGGCATTCGACGAATGCCTAAACGATTTCGTGATTCTTAATGGTCGCGGAATGGGGTCCGAATTTGGGGACAGAGAAGGGATCCATGCCCGGATGCTGCTTCTGGCGATCGTAAACGCTGACAGGATCCTTCGGAATGGCACCCTCGCGGAATGGAAAGCATTCCTGGCGTCGCTTCAGAGGGCTTCGACAGGTGCCAACTTGTCCGAAATTACAGGAAAACGTGAGTTGGCCAGCCTTCGGGTTATCTTCCACTGCGACACCAACGGCTATTCGGGCCTGGTGCGTAAAATGAACAGCTCAAATGTAAATTTCCGGACCAAATGACCCGATTGTCGGCCAAATTGCTGATCGACGTTCACGACGGTGTCCCAAGGTGCTCGCGGGGAGCATCGTGGGAAAACGAGGCCCAGCACCAAAGCCGACGCATCTACGAATCTTGTACGGGGATCGGAAGGATCGGATCAACAACAAGGAGCCGGTGCCGCCGGATCAGGAGGTGGCGTGTCCGGAGTGGTTGTCGGATGAGGCGAAGCTGATCTGGGACCGCCTCGCGCCAGGGTTGATAGCGCAGAAGGTGCTGACGCCGTGGGACGTGGACGCGTTCACAGTCCCGTGCGAGTCACTGGCCCGGTACAAGGCCGCGACGGCGTTGGTGAACGGCTCGGCGCTGCTGGTGCAGGGCTCGACCGGACTGGTGCGGAATCCGGCGTTGCAGGTGCAGAGCGAGGCAGAACGGGTGTTTCTGGCCTATGCGGTGCGGGTTCGGGTTGACTCCGTCGGATCGGCAGGCGTTGAAGACTGAGGTGGCCGATGTCAAACCGGGCACCGGCGCGGAGCGGCTCCTCTCCTGATTCCACTACGCCTGTGAAGATGCGAGCGCGCCGCCGGAGGCGACCACGTTGCGGTAGGTGTCGGCGGCCGGGACCTGCGGGAAGATCGCCTTGAGCCCGGCGGGCCGGTTGGCGGCCGCGAAGAGCTGGCTGATGCCCAGGTAGGAAGCGCCGCGCATGCCCACCGAACCGTTGCTCCACGGCCGGTTGGCGGAGGCGGCCCAGTTGACGATCTCACCGGCGTCGGTGTTCTCCCGCGCGCTGAACGCAGCCCAGGAACCGCCCGAGCTGCCGGTGCCGCGTGCATCGACGGTGACCTGCACGTACCCGCGCTTGACGAAGTAACTCGAGTCGCTGAGCGCGGCGGACGCGGTCCCGTTCGGTGCGGATTTGTTGTAGGCGGTGATGGTCAGCAGCACCGGGAAGCGGCCGTCGACCGGTTGGCCGTCGGCGTCGGCCGGACGCTGGACGTCGGCGCGCAGGGTCACGCCGTCGGACATCGGGATCGCGGCGTCGGTTTCGGTGGCTGTGGCGGGATATTCCTCGCCGCGAGCCGCCCAACCGGCCTGCGCTGAACTGGTTGTGGTCGTGGTCAGCCCGGCGAAGACGGTTGCCAGGGCGAGTAGCAGGGCCAGCGAGGAGCGGCGCATGATGACCTCCCGGGGAGTCCGGGAGATCAACGATCAGAGCCGCGCCGGGTTACGCGGGCCGGCCCCCCACCAGCACCCCGGCCGGGGGCGGCCCGCGCGGTGTCAGCGGTCGAACCGGCCGCTCTTTACGGCCTGCACGAACCCGGTGACGTCGACCTGCAGCGTTGGCCCGTTCGGGTCCTTGGAGTCGCGGATCCGGTCCAAGGAACTCGCGAGCTCGACGCAGGTTGCGGTGTTAGCGCTGTAGCTGGACTTGCGCCACGTTGTTTCAGCGTTCATCGTCCTTCTCCATGCTCTTGGCGATGTACCTGATCAGCTTGACAGATTCGGCTTGACTCATCGCCACGTCGAGCACCTTCTCCGCTGCTCGGCGGTAGGTGCGTACGTCCGATTTTTCGTGCAAGAACAACGCGGACTTGCGGTTCTCCAGGTGGACGACCGTGCCCTCGCCTGTCTCTATGAGGTGGAACGGTCCTTCGAGCGCAGGATGCCATCCGCTGTCGAAAGGGAAGACTCGCAGGTCGATCTTGGGCCGCCGAGCCATTTCCAGGAGGTACCTGATCTGCTCGGTCATCACCTTCCGGTCGCCGAGCAGTTGTCGGAGGGCTGCTTCTCCGATCAGCGCAACGTACTGCGCAGGCGAGCTGCGAGTGATCACATCGCGACGCCCGATCCGAACGGCGACCCGTGCGGCCAGCTCACCTGCCGGAACTTCTGCTTCCGTCATGATGATGCGGATGTAATCGCTAGTTTGGAGCAGCCCCGGGATCAGCAGCGGCGACGCCTCAAGGATCTTCGTCGCGTTCTGCTCGAAGTCGATGTAAGCAGCCAGCTGCTGGCGCTGCGCTGGGAGCGTCGTGGCAACCCAGTTGGAGTCGTTCGCGCCGTAGGTCAGCTGGATGATCTCTTCGTACTGATCGCCGTGGACGCCGAGCGACGTGAGTATTTGTGCCACCTGCTCGGGTTTCGGCGTCCGTTCGCCGGTTTCCCAGCGCGAAAGCACTCCGGGATCGCGCCCCAGCTGGGCGGCGAATGCTCTCACGGTCAAGTCCCGGTCCTGCCGTGCCTGGCGCAACGCGCTCCCCAGAGCCCGCCCTTTCGGTGTCTTCGTCATGTTGCGTCTCCGTGTAGTCGCCGATGCAACGGCACCCCCAGCGTCATGGCCTGCCCACATCACCTGTTGCGCCCACGGTCACGACCTTGTTGACGATGCCACGTTGCTCGATGGTTGGTAGTGGGTAGAGCGTGACAACGAAAACGCTTGCTAGGGGAGGAAGTTTAATTGCACGAGCGGTGGGAAGAAGTGCGACACGCGGATCGGCTGGCTGACCGGATCCGGCATTTCCAGTATCGACAGGGGGTTGTTCCAGAGTGGTGCAGGTTCGCGCACATCCGTTGCGGCGCAGGCGATTCGCTCATCCGGTCTTGGTGCGGCCAGCTGTATCAAGCTGGGGAGGTAGAGAACTGCTCGCCGCCGGGCGAGCGGTGCCCGGGGCTGCCGGTGGGCAAGCAGGAATGCACGGATTGCTTTGTGGCATCACGGTTTCCGTCCCTTGCTGTCCGCCCGGCGATGGACGGGATGATCCCGGCGCGGATCGACACACCGCGCGAGATGGCGTCCGCAATGCTGGTGCTGCAACAAGACTTGGCGGACGAAGCGAACCGCATCCCGGCCGGTGAGGTGGATACGGCGCGCCTAGGAGGCCGCTGAATAATCGGCGTGTCTCCCAGGAATCTGGGCTTGAGCTGGGAGAATCGGTTTATGCAGGGTGTGGAACGTGCCGACCGGGAACTGCTGGACGCTCACGCGCTGGTCGGTCATCTGGTGCCGGCGGGCAGTGTGTTCGCGTTCCTGGCCGAGCATCGTCAGGATGTGTTCCCCGATGGGGAGTTCGAGGACCTGTTCCCCTCGGGGAGGGGACGTCCGTCGATCCCGGCGTCGGTGATGGCCTCGGTCCTGGTGTTGCAGACGCTGCATGACTACTCGGATCGGGAGACCGCCGACGCCGCGCGGTGTGATCTGCGGTGGAAGGTCGCGACCGGAATGTCGTTGGACCACAAGGGATTTGATGCCTCGACCCTGGTGTACTGGCGCAAACGGCTGGCGGCGTCGGATCGGCCCCACCGGATCAATGACGCGGTCAAGGACGTCATCGAGCAGACCGGGATCCTGCGCGGCCGGCGTAAACGGGCGGTGGATTCCACGATCCTGGCTGATGCGGTGGCCACTCAGGACACCGTCACCCAGCTGATTGCGGCGATCCGGCGGGTGGCCCGGCAGGTTCCTGGCGCAGCCGAGCGGATCGCACAGGTGTGCACCGGCCATGACTACAGCCAGCCGGGCAAACCGAGGATTGACTGGGATGACCCGCAGGCCAAGGACGCACTGGTGTCGGCCTTGGTCAACGACGCAGGCGCGCTGGTGGCGGTGTTGACGGAGGCCGAGTTGGAGGGCGATGCGGAGGTCGCGGTGGCGTTGCTGGCGCTGGTCGCCGGTCAGGATGTCGAACCGGCGGAAGGATCGGATGGCACTGATGGGCGGTGGCGGATTGCGCGGCGGGTCGCCCCGGATCGAGTGATATCCACGGTGGACCCGGATGCGCGGCATACCCGCAAGTCGCCGGAGAACCGCCGCGACGGGTATCGGGCGCACGTGGCGGCCGAGCCCGAGACCGGGATCATCACCGACGAGAAGCTGACCAAGGCCGCTGGGACGAAGAACTCCGATCCGGCGGTGGCCGAGGAGTTCCTCGACGCCGAGGACGATCCCTGCGAGTGGTACGGAGATTCCGCCTACGGCACAGGGGATCTGCGTGGCGCGATCGACGACACCGACGCCGACGAGGCTGTGATCAAGCCGAAACCGGTGCAAGCGCCGGTGGAGGGCGGGTTCACCGTCGACGACTTCACCGTCGACGAGCACGCGGGCACGGTGAGCTGCCCGGCCGGTAACACCCGCCCGATCAGTCAGAAAAACCGGGTGGCGACCTTCGGCGCGCTGTGCCGCGACTGCCCGCTGCGTGCGCGCTGCACCAAGTCCAAGACCGGCCGTAAAATCGTTCTGCACCAACGAGATGATCTGCTGCGCCAAGCCCGCCGTGACTGGGCAGACAAGCCCGAACTGCGAGAGAAGTACCGGAAGTTCCGGCCCAACGTGGAACGGGTCATCTCCCAGATCGCCAGCATCGGCGGCCGTCGTCTCAAACTCCGTTATCGCGGCGCCACCAAGAACCATGCCTGGCTCACTCGTCGCACCGCCGGGCTCAACCTGCGCAATCTCGTGGGCCGCGGGCTATCTCGCACGGCAGGAGTCTGGGTTCTGGCGGGCTCGGCCGCCTGACCAGCGGCCGACCGGCCGGACCGGGCCCTCACCGGCCCGTCTATGTGCTCTCTCGCCCGCCCCGACCGCACTGCCACGCGCGGATAGGGGCTTTCTGCGGGACTGCTCGTCAATTTTCTCGCCTCCGTCCCTGCGGCGACTGTCCCCAGAACCGCCTAATTCAGCGGCCTCCTAGGCAGATTGGCCGCCGACACTGAACGCTTCGCCAGCGCCCTACGTCGGTTCGGCTGGTTGGCTGCGCGGGGCTGATGCTCACCGGAGAGACGTTGCGCGGCGGCCCCGTCCTTAGGGTGGGGAGGAAGCGCGTCAACTCCTTACCCAAGGCGTGCGGGATCTCTTCCATACGACGCAGGTGAGTGTTGGTGAACATGGGGTGCGGGTACATTGATCTTCATGGGAGCGGGCGGCGGAACGGGGGGTTTCGGGCATGTTCGGTACACCTACCGTCTGCGCCTGTCCCGCGCTGCACATCGTTGCCTTCAGGCCGAGTGGGACCGGTGCCGGTGGGTGTGGAATTCCTGTGTTGCCACCTCTCGGAAAGCGCACCGCGACGGTGACAAGTGCGGTCCCGCATACCTGGACAAACAGCTGACCGGCTGGCGCAGTGAGCACCAGTGGCTCGCAGACGGTGCGTCGGTGCCGCAGCAACAGATCATTCGCGACTTCGCAAAGTCGCGTGCGAAGGCGTTAAAGGACATAAAGGACCGTCTTCCGATGCGGCAGCGTGCTGGGATGCCGCGCTTCAAGAAGAAAGGTGTCGCGGACCCGAGCTTGAACTACTCGTTGCGCGGATTTCGGATCAAGGATGGTCGTCTGCATCTAGCGGGCGCGATCGTGCTGACAGTGGTGTGGTCGCGTGAACTGCCCGCGCAACCTTCCTCGGTGCGGGTGTACCGGGACAGCCTCGGGCATTGGTATGCCTCGTTTGTCGTCGCCACCGAGGTCCAGCCGCTACCCGACACCGGAAAGGCGATTGGGATCGACTGGGGCGTCACCGAGACCGCCACCACCACCAGTGACGATTACGACCTACCGCACGCCGAGCACGGCAAGCATGCCGCTGCGGAGTTGGCTCGGTATCAGCGGATGATGGCCCGACGCAGGCCAGGCAAGGGCAAACCCGCGTCGAAGAGGTATCGCAAGGCCAAGCGGCAGGCCGCGAAGCTGCACAAAAAGGTCTCCCGCAGGCGGCAGGACACCGCCCGGAAGTGGGCCAAGTGTGTCGTCACCGACCACGATATGATCGCGGTCGAAGATTTCCGTCCCAAGTTCCTGGCCAAGACCACGATGGCCCGCAAGGCCGCTGACGCTGCGATCGCTGCGACGAAATCGGCTTTGATCGAGATGGGACGCAAGCACGGCCGACAGGTTGTCCTGGTAGACCCGAAGAACACCACAAAGGACTGCGCCGAGTGCGGAGCGAGAACCAAGCACGCTCTCCCGCTGTCAGAACGCACCTATACCTGCACAGTGTGCGGACACATCTCCCCGAGGGACAAGAACTCCGCACACGTGATGCTCGTCCGGGCTGGGCTGTACCCGGCTGGTGTTGACGGCAGAAGACCTGATCGTCCGCAGGACGAACAGGCAGCCTGAGTCAGAAATCCCCACTGATACCTGAAGACGAGGGACGAACAAGCCCCGTCTTCGGGCGGGGGAGCAGTCAAATCGGCGGATACTTGAACACCGGGACGGGCGGGACGGCTCCGAGGATTTCCTCGATCTTCGATTCGGTCAGAACGGTGATCACCTGTTCCGCAGTCGACGATGACAGATCGGCGAGTGCGATGTGGAAGTTGTCGTCGCCGAGCTGCTCCGCGGCTAGGACCGTGGGAAGCTGCCGGACGAGGTTTTCGGCGTCCGAGCGCTTTTTGGTCCACCACTGCTCGAAGCCGCGCAGCAGGATGCCGCCGCCCCAGATGGAGCCGTCGCTGATGGCCTGGATCATCACGGCAACAAAGTTGGATTCGACCTCGGTAGGTTTGTGGGCCTTCCCGCGCCGCAGGTATTCGTCGGGGTTGGTGCGAGCCAGGTTGACTTCGACACCGACCCCGACTGCGGCGGTGAAGTGGTCCACGAACGGCTCGTACAACCGAGGCGGCAGATCGATGTGCAGCCCGACCTGGGTCCGCAACGTGCGGCCGAAGTCGGGGTTCTCGTGGACGATGATCGGTGGCCCGGACGCAACTGGCGGCTCCGGCTCGTCGCGCTCCGGCGCATCATCGACGACGTTTAGCGACGCTACGATGTTCTCCCAGTCGTTGATGAAGTCGTACATCTTGGCCGGAAGCTCATAAAAGCTCATGATCGAGCGTAGTTCATCGCGTTCGCGTTTTGAGATCGGGATTCTTCTTTTGGTGATGATCGCCAGCAGCAAATCGAGTACCTCGGCGTGCTCGCCGGCCCGCGCCGCGCCGGACATGAAGTCATAATCCTGGTCTCGCAGGCGGTTGCGCATTCCCTGGAAGAGCGCATCGGCGCGGTCCATAAATTCGATCTCGTCCATGATTATTTCTTTCTGGGATTCTCGTCCACGCCGGGTCCGCCTTTGGGGTAGGCCGTACGTACACTGCCGTCGTCGTTGAGTATCACTTCGATGAGCACACCATTCCGAACGCCAGTGAGCTTCCAGCGGCCGTTGTCTTGCCTAATCGGCGGGCTGTCTGGGTTCTTCGCCACGTCCTGAATCTGGTTCACGACGTACGGCTCGTCCCACGGTGGAGGTGGTGGGAATTCTGTCTTGCCCGGCCTTCCGGTCCCGGCGAGGTGACCACCACCGGTCTGGTCGCTGTAGAGGATGTGTGTCCTCCGCTCGGCCGTGATGTGCACGGATGCTGGGTCGGGGTGGGGTTCGTCGACTCCTGCCCAGGCGTCGTACGGCGCGGTGCCGAGGTGTTGTTCGAGTCCATGGTCTGCCTGATCGTAGGCCCGTCGCTCGGACTCCAGTGTGACTGCCTCGGCGTCTCGTGCCCAGGCGTGCAGTTGGTCGGCGATGCCGGTGGTGAGGAGCTGCATGGCTTCGCCGCGCTCGTACTCGTACGTTGATTTGATCTGCGGAGTGATCTTCTTGACGGCCATGTACTTCCCGAACTCGGCGCCGAGTTCAGCGGCCGTGAGAATCGGATTCCTCCGCAGGAAGCCGAGCGCGGAGAAGATATCCAACTCGCCCACTATCTGGTTGAGCTTCGCGATGCTCGCTTGCGCGTTGCGCACAGCTTTGGACAACACCTTGCACGATTCGCTCAGCGCACTGCACGCGGAGGTGAGTACCGGCAGGATCTCCGAGGTTCCGCAGATCTGGGACTTGGTGGCCCAGTACTGGCGGATGCTGTCGAAGACCGCGCCGTGGTTGGACTCCACCAAACCATTGATCAGTTCATCCCCGGACCGCGAGACCTCCGTCAGAGTTTCGACGAATCGTCTCCACTCGTCGAACGCGTACATGAGCCGATCGGGTTCGCCGTCGGGCCAGTACTCATAGCCCCAGTCCTCCAGGGACTGCGCCGGGGCTCCCGAGCCGCTGGGTGGTGGTTCAGGGCCGGGACGGACGGCATCGACCGGGAGTTGCGGTAATCGTTCCGGGAGCGCGGCACCGTGTCCGGCGATGGAGGCTTCTTCGGAGTCGACGTAGTTGTTGCCCGTGTCGGTCATGCCCTGCGCGATGCCGCCCAGCAGGTCGGTGGCCGCGTCGAGGACCGCCCACACCGCCCCCGCGGTTTCGTCGTAGAGGGTGCGCCACGGGGCCAGCACCGGGTCGGCTCCGGCCATCCCAGTGGCGCTGCCGTGCAGATTTCGGCTGATCCAGCCCATGTTGTCGGCCAGTTGCTGCTGAAGGCCGTGGAACGACCGGGCGGCGCGGCGTAGTTCCTCGATGGAGACGTCGACTTCGCCGTCGGGTCCGGCGGCCGAACCGGCCGACATCGGCACGGTCTCGGACCCGCCCGACGAAGCGGCGGGGGCATCCCAGATGGCCAGGTTCGCCTGGTGCGCGCTGTGGTAGTTCTCGTCGATCAGGGACAGCAGGTCCGCCATGCCGCCGAGGAACTCGGTCATTTCCTCGGCTTCGCGAACCCACGTCGCCCGCGCCACCTCGAAGCTCTCCGCGGCCTGCCCGGTCCAGGACGCCCGCAGCGGCCCGAGCGATCCGTCGAGATCGGCCAGCTTCGTCCGGACCTGCCCAGTGGCGTTGCGGACGCTCTCCCACGCCTCGCCAATCGCGGCGTAGCGGACGGCGAACCGGTCCATCGCGTTTCCCCCTAGAAGTGCGGCACCCACGCAGTCCTAGGGCACGCACAGCTGATGATCAACCGGTTTCGGTGAACTGTGATCAGGCCCGCGAGCTGAAGGACTGACCACCGTGACGGTTCGAACGCGCTGCGCGACTGCACGAGAAGCCGCGCGTCCTGGGCGATTCCTGCGCTTGCGGCAACTTGGCGTAATTTCTCCTCTTTCGCTTGACGTGCTACAGCGGGTGACGACATGGTGGCTCGTCTGGCGGTCGGTGAGGGGGTGGAACGCCGGATGGTGGGCGAGGTCGAATTACCCGGGCGCGCAGGCATTGTCAAGAAGCTCGTCGGGGAATGCGTGCGGCGGCAGAAACCACGAGGTGGTGGGGAACCCGGCCGGGAGCTGCCGGTCATCGTATTGTTCGGTCCGCGGGGTAGCGGTAAGACCGCGACGCTCGCCAACATCGAGCGGAACTGCGCTCATCAGGTGCCGCACGCTTCGATCGATGTGGCCAAGCGGGCGAGGGCACCGAGGGAGATCATCACCGAACTCCACTTCGATCTCAGCAAGAAGCACGAAGGTGTCCACCGGATCCCCTTTCGCCAGCTGGACCTTTGCCTCTTGGCGGTCGGCGCCGAGCCGGACCCGAACAACCGGGAGAAGGCGCTGGCGCAGGTCCGCGCCGCCGCTTCGGCGGACGTCGAGCTGTCCGATCGGACCCGGAGCAGCATCGAGAGCGTGATCGACGGCTTGCTGCAGGCCGGGGCGCTGCCCTGGTGGTCGAAGCTGCCCATCGGCGCGTTGTTCCACGCCGTCGAGACGTTCCGCTGGCGGCGGAAGCTGCGGCGCGGGGCGGGCATCAAACAGTCGATGCCGAAGCGGTCGGCGAAGGTGCTGGACGTCCTGGTGGACATCGGCGTCGCCGACGCCGACCTGCTGGACGAAGTGTTCTGCGCCGCGTTCCTGGCCGACCTGCGCGCCGCATACCTGAGGCGTTTCAGGTGGCGCAGGGGGAACTGCGTGGTGCTGTTGGACAACATCGACGCGGCGGGCGGGAGCCGGTTCGCCGACCTGTTGCTGAGCATCCGGGAGCGGAGCCCCCGAGAACCTGATCCGCTCGTGCTGATCGCGACCAGCCGGCAGTGGAATCCGAGGTGGGGGTCGCAGGGGAGCAGCTACCGCACCCCGGAGCAAGCCGGACTGGCGGACTGGACGAACGGCCGAGACGTCGATCTCGGACGGGACTCCTGGTGGTACCCGGTCGAATTGAGGGATCTCACGGTGTCTGAGGTCGCCAACGTAGGTCGCACCGCGGCCGACACCACGTCGGCGCCGTTCCTGCACGAGCTGACGCGCGGTCATCCGTGGAGCACGCGCGAACTGCGCGCGACGTTGGGGGATCGACCGACCGGCCTGGCGATGCGAACCGTGCTCGAACGCGGAGTCGAGCGCCCATTCGCCGACCGAGCGCGCGACTACCTGTTGCAGGATTTCGATCCGGCGCAGCGCGAAGTGCTGGTGGGGATGTCGGCGGCGCCGAACCTGGACCTGGCCACCCACGCGGGTGTCAGGGGCGGCACGGAAGGCGATGCCGGTGCCCTGCACGAGATCCGGAACCGGCTGTGGTCAGTGTTCGGCGAGCAGTTGGTGCTACACCCGTGGCTGCGCCGGTTGTTGCTGCACGAGCTGGGGAACCGCCCAGCTGATCATCCCCAGCGGTGGGCGGTGGTGCACACCCGGCATCGTGATCACCACCGCGAAAGCGGGAACGTCGCGCTGTCCCTGTACCACGCGCTCGCGCTGGAGGACCTGAACTCCGCGGTTAAGCACCTCCGGCACCAGTTCGAGCAGATCGACGACGAAGCCGCGGTCCGGCAGTGGTTGCAGCTCCTGGAACTGATCACTTCCGCGCCCAACAGGTTGCCCACCGACCGGGAACCGCGAGACCAGGTCGAGGAGCTGGTCCGGACGGCCCCAGCGGATGCGAACCTGGCCCGCCTGGTGGCGGCCCGGTGGTTGATGTCGGACCCCTTGGGCGATCCGGGCAGGTCCTTGCGAAGCATCGTGCGCAGCGAGTTCGAGCAACTGGCGAAGGAAGCCCGGGTCGGGTTCGTGTTGTTGTTCGCGGAGAGCGAGAAGTACGCCTGAGCGCGGGGGAGGCAGTCCGTGGATAGCTACGTGGAACGGTCCTGGTGGCAGCGGAACCGGCGGAAGGTCCTCGTCGCGTCCGTCGTCCTGGTGCTGGTGGCAGGAGGTGTCGTCGGCTTGGCGTGGTGGGGCGGCCAGTGCGCGGCGGGTGTCCACGAGGTCGACGGCGAGTGCGTCGGGATGACGGACGGCTCCTACAAGTTCGGTTCCGACGACCCGGCCGAGAACCCGCTGGCGGACGTGCTGCAACGGATCAAGGAGGAGAACGACCGGGTACTGGCGGAGGGCAAGGACTACGTCAGCATCGCCTACCTCGCACCGATGAGCCTCGCCGAGGGCGACACGGTCACTCTGGAAGCCACCCGCAACGCGCTGCGGGGCGCCCATCTCGCCCAACTGCGCGCGAATCGCGAGAAAGGCGGCTGGGAGGGTGACTTCCCGTTGATCCGGCTCTTACCTGCCAACCCAGGTAGCCAGCTGCAGAAGTGGGATCCGGTGGTCAAGCAGATCCACGCAGCCCAGTTCACCCCGGACCGGGTGGTGGCAGTGGCGGGTCTCGGACAGAGCCACGAAAGCACTGCCAAGGCGATCCAGTGGCTGTCCGAGCAGCGCATCCCGATGGTCGGGGCCACCATCACGGCCGACACTTTCACCGATCTCGAAGCCCGCGGCGAGTTCAGCGGGTTGGTGAGGGTGTCGCCGACGAACACTGAACAGGTCCGGGCCATCGTCCAGCGCCTCACTGGCACTCGAAAGGCGATGCTGGTGAAGGACATAAACCAGTCGGACCTGCTCGCGAACAACCTCAGTTCGGCGTTCACCCGCGAATATGAGAGAGACGGTCGTGACGTCGTGCTGGCGGAGTACGACACTTCGCGCGGCACCGCGAACATCTTTCCCGGAATGGTGCGCAACATCTGCGCCGCCCAGCCAGGTGCGATCTTCTTCTCAGGCCGCTACAACGACCTGACGTTGTTGCTGGGCGCGCTGAAGAACCGGCCGTGCGGGGACCTGAATCTGCGGGTGGTGACCCTCGACAGCGTGGTGGACATCGCCGGCGTCGACGAGGTCCGCAAGAACCTGTCACTGAACACCACCCTGGAGTACACCAACTTGTCCGCGCCGCAGGCGTGGAATGCGGTTCCGGAGGCGTTCGACGGGGCGGCGATCGGGTACTTCCGCGACTCCTACCGCGAGCTCTTCGGGCTCGGCTCGACCGGAGACGGGATGGCCATCACCTCCTACGACGCGGTGGGTGTGGCGGTGACGGCAATCAACCGCGCAGCCGACAACCGGAGAGACCTAAAGTCGATCACCGCCGACACTGTTGCTGGGCAGTTGCTCGCGATGAGGGGGACCGAAGGTGTCCGCGGCGCCAGCGGTTGCATTTCCTTCGACAGCGTCGGCCATCCGGTCGACAAGGCGATTTCGGTCTTCAGACTGTCGATCGACGACACGAGCAGCTCAGCCGAAATCGTCCCTGCCGTCGTCTCGGGCTCCGGCAACGTTCTGCCCGGCCGTTGCAAGACGTAGCTCAGCTGAAAGCGCCAGCCCCCGCCGTAAAAGCTCGTGAGCGGTTTGGGGTGCTATGACGCCCCAAACCGCTCACGAGCCCCTGACCAGCCGAAACGTTGCGCCCTGCCGGATTCCCGCAGAGCGGTTGAGCGGCTGAACGTGACGAACGACACGATTTCGGCATCGACCTGCCGGAATTTGTCCTATGTGGACGATTCTGGCGGCGGTTCGTGGGCTTGTCGGGCGGTCGACCGGGCCGTTCGCGTGGCTAAATTTCGCAGCTCGGCCGCGATTCGCACGGGCTCCCGCGCCCGGCGACGGCCGGGGTGGCGCCGGGCGCGACGGCCAGGTGAGGCAGGACGCCGGGGCTTCGCGGGCGTTGCGTTGTGGTCCTCTGCGTACTGACTGGTTGGTATGGGTGTGGTACTTCTGATGGACCGCCCAGGTCGGGGCGCGCTTGGAGGTGTGGTCATGGCCGATTCGCGGCACGAGTGGATGGAGCCGGGTGCGTACGAAGTCGCGCCTGGCGTGCACCGGATCCCGCTGCCCCTTCCCAACGACGGCCTGCGCGCCGTGAACGTCTACGCGATCGCCGACGGCGACACGCTGACGCTGGTTGACGGTGGCTGGGCGCTGGAGGAGTCGCGCGAGCAACTCGCCACCGCGCTGCGCGGGATCGGTGCCGGGCTGGGCGACATCAGCCGGTTCCTGGTCACCCACGCACACCGCGACCACTACACCCAGGCCGTGGCGCTGCGGCGCGAGTACGGCTCCAAGGTGCTGCTGGGTGAGGACGAGCGGCACACCATCCGCATCCTGATGGACCCGGAGCACACGCTGCTGGCCAAGCAGATCGAGCTGCTCGCCGAATGCGGCGCGAAGCCGGTGCGCGACGCGGTCGTGGCCGCCCGCGAGGACGGCCCGCGCGGCCCGCACTTCTGGGAAGAACCCGACGAATGGATCGGGAAGTCCACCGACATCACCCTGGCCGATCGGCCCCTGCGCGCCGTGGCCACGCCGGGCCACACCCGTGGGCACCTGGTGTTCATCGACGATGCCGCCGAGCTGATGTTCGCCGGCGACCACGTGCTGCCGCACATCACGCCGTCCGTCGGCTTCGAGGCGGCCCCCAGCGAGGTTCCGCTGCGCGACTACCTGGCGTCGCTGCGGCTCGTCCGCGCGATGCCCGACATGCGGCTGCTTCCCGCGCACGGCCCGGCCACCGACAGCGTCCACCGGCGCGTCGACGAACTCCTCGACCACCACGACACCCGCCTGGACGCGACCGCTGGAATCGTCGAGAAGGGCGCGAGCACCGCGTACGAGGTGGCTCGGGCGTTGACCTGGACCCGCCGCGAGCGGACCTTCGACGAACTCGGCGATCCCTTCAACCAGATGTTGGCGGTGCTGGAAACCGCCGCTCACCTGGACGTGCTGAGCCTGCAGGGGAAGCTCGCGAAGGAGGAGACCGAAGGGGTCGTGCACTACTCGCTGGCCTGACGGGTGCGGCCCAGGAACGAGACCGGCAGCAGGACGCGCTGTCCAGCAGGATCCAGCCTTGAACGTATTGTCGGGTTCGGACGGCGGCGCTCGCGCTCAGATCATCGTCGACGGCCACTCCTGGTCACCGGCCCGCGGCAGGCAGCGGCGGGCGGGCTGCGGACGGCTGCGGAAGGGGCGCGACGCGGCAACATGGTCATTGTTCATGCCTCCCGCCGTCGCCCCGGGGACACCCTTCCGTAATCGCCGGATGTTGCTGTGCGTGCAGGAAAATCACCCGGTCGCCGCGTACGGTGACGATCCCTGGCATGCAAGGCTGTAGGGGCCCTTCCGGGGCTTGAGGCAATTGGGGGGCGGGTACCTCGTTGGGGTCGAAGGGAACGTCGCTAGGAGCTCGGCATGTTGAGCAGGCACGAGCGGGACAGGCTGGCGGAGATCGAATCCGCGCTGGTGTCCGGTGATCCTCGGCTGGCGGAGAAGTTCGACCGGTTCGACGGTGGTCGGAGCCGGGGCGGAGTACGCCGGGTCCTGTTGTTCCTGATGCTTGCCCTCGTGGCGTTGCTGGCGTTGTTGTGCCTGGTGAGCGGGCTGGTGCTGAGCTCGATCACGTTGGCCCTGAGCGCCGTTGCGGGCGCCGTCGGCGTTTGGTGGCACGCCAGGCGGAAACGGCAGCGATGAGATCTTGCTCGTCTTATGTGGACGATTCACGGAGTCGGGCGCGGGAGTGCTTGCAGCACCGTGTCAGGCTCGACGAAGACGCCATCGGGCAGGCTGTCGATGCGTTCCAGGTGCGCCGTCGGCGCGCCCAGGGCGACGCACTGCTGGTAGATCTCCTGCTTGGTGGCGGGGAAGTGCACGTGGCAGAGGAACCTGAGCAGTTCTCCGCGGTCGGGTACGGGCATCTTCGCTCCCACCGGTCGAGCCGGTAGTGTCGATAACCGACTACCCACCCCGCGTGGCGGGCACACGCGGTGCCGCGAGGACCGGACGGATGTTTCGGGTGGGTCGACGGTGACCCGCAGTCGGGCGGGTTCGGGCATCACCGACTCCTCGGGCCTGGTGCCTTCTCGGGTCTGGTGCGGGGCGGCGCCGACGATCAGCGGGGACACCGGTTGGTCGGTCGCCGTGCTGACGGCCGCGTTCTCGGCGTGCCAGATCGTCGCGGCACTGGCCGACGCCGCGCTGATCTCCCTGGCGTCGATGCCCGCAAGGGCTTCTTGATCATCCACAGTGGTCAGATGCCGGCCATCTCCCGGGCCGCGATGGCGATGGCGGATGCGTCGATGCCCGCCTGCCCCAACAGCTCGTCCGGGGTGCCGGAACCGGGCATTCCGCGCACCGCCAGCACGCGCACCGGGGCGCCGGTGCCCGCCAGGGCGCTGAGCACGGCCTCCCCGAGGCCGCCCTCCGGCCAGTGGTCCTCGGCGGTGATCAGCCCGCCCGTCTCGGCGGCGGCCCGGCGCAGCGCCTCGGCGTCCACCGGTTTGATCGAGTACAGGTCGATGACGCGGGCCTGGATTCCTTCCCTGGCAAGCGTTTCCGCCGCGCTGAGCGCCTCGTGCAGGGTGATGCCCGCGCCGACGAGCGTGACGTCGTCGCCGTCGCGCACCATCCGCGAGCCGCCGATGGGGAAGTCCTCGCCCGGTTCGTAGATCACTCGCGTGGCGCCGCGGGTGGTCCGCACGTAGCTGATCCCGGTCCGGTCGGCCATCTCCTCAACCAGCCGCACGGTCTGGTTGGCGTCGCACGGGTAGAGCACCGCGCTGCCGTGCACCGCGCGGAACGCCGCGAGATCCTCCATTGCCATCTGCGACGGCCCGTCCTCGCCGATGGACACTCCCGCGTGCGAGCCCATCAGGCGCAGGTTCGCCCGGCTCACCGCGGCCATCCGGATGAAGTCGTAGGCGCGGGTGAGGAACGCGGCGAACGTCGAGGCGAACGGCACCCAGCCGCGTACCTGCATGCCGATCGCCGCGGCGATCAGCTGCTGCTCGGCGATGTACATCTCGAAGTAGCGGTCCGGGTGGGCATCGCGGAACAGCTCGGCGAACGTCGAGTTCGACACCTCGCCGTCCATCGCCACGACGTCGCCGCGCCGGTCGCCGAGGGCGCGCAGCGCCTCGCCGTAGGCCTTGCGGGTGGCGACCTTGGTGCCGAGCTCGAACGCGGGCAGCCCGCCGCCGGTCACCGGGAAGACGTGGGGCGTCTCGTTGCTGGTCGGCTTGGCGTAGTTGACCCGCAGGTCGCGGATGCCGCCGAGTTCGTGGATCGCCTCGTCGGGGTGCACCAGCGGCTTGCCGTGGAAGCCCGGCTTGTCCTCGACCTCGGCGACGCCCTTGCCCTTCTTGGTGGCCGCCAGCACGGCGACTGGTCGCCCGTCACCGGCCTCGGCATCCTTCAGCGCCTCTTCGATCTGCTCCGGGTCGTGGCCGTCGATCTCGATGGTGCGCCACCCGGCCGCGATCGCCCGGGCGGCGTAGGCGTCGAGGTCCCAGCCGTGCATCGTCTGCCCGGTCTGGCCGAGCCGGTTGACGTCGATCAGCGCGATGAGGTTGTCCAGTCGCTCGTGCCCGGCGTGCTCCAGCGCTTCCCAGACCGAACCCTCGGCCATCTCGCTGTCGCCGCAGAGCACCCACACCCGGTACGGCAGCCGGTCCAGCCGCTGCGCCGCGAGCGCCAGGCCCACCCCGATCGGCAACCCCTGCCCGAGCGAACCGGTCGCGACGTCGACCCAGGGCAGCACCGGTGTCGGGTGGCCCTCCAGGCGGCTGTCGAACTTCCGGAAGGTGAGCAGCTCGGCGTCGTCGATCGCGCCGACCGCCTTCAGGCACGAGTAATACAGCGGCGAAGCGTGGCCCTTGGAGAAGATCAGGTGGTCGTTGCGCGGATCGTGCGGCTTGGCGAAGTCCAGCCGCAGGTGGCCATCCAGCAGCGCGGCCATCAGGTCAGCGGCGGACATGGACGACGTGGGGTGCCCGGAACCGGCGGCGCTGCTGGCGCGCACGGAGTCGACCCGCAGCTGCTGCGCCAACTCGAAGCGGAAGGTCAGATGGTCCATGCCACGGGAGTTGCCCGCAGATACCACCGGTGAAACCAACACCAGCGGATCACGGTTTCAATTGAAACTGTGCATGGGAGAGGCGCCGCGGGATCACGGTTTGTATTGAAACCGTGATCCCATGCCGGCGCCCGGGGTGTCAGGTGGGGTCGGGGTTGCTCAGACCGGAGAGCAGGCGCTTGATCACCTCGGGATCGATCTCGGCCGTTTCGTCGACGGGGTGTTCGGCCTGGCCCGCCCGCCTGTTGCGGGAGCGGCGGGGCAGCGGCACCGCGTTCGCCGAGACACCACCCGGCAGCGGCACCTCGCACCACACGAGCACGCCGCCACCACGCAAGGCGGCCGCACCGCAGTGGCCGTTGGCGAAACCGGGCGCCATGGCCGGTGGGGCCTTTGCCTGCTCGTCCTCGACCTCGGCCACGAGGCTCTCTCCGCTGAGGCGCAGCCGGACGGTGATGAAGCCGGGGGAGTCGGGGGCGGCGCTGTCGACCGCCGCGGTCACGAGCGCGGTGGTGAGCTGGGACGTCTCGTCGATCAGTTCCCGCAGGGACCACTCGGCGAGGGTGAACTGGACGAACATCTCCGTGCAGTTCACGGCGCTGGGCAGCGCAATGAGCCGCAGGTCGTCGACTTGTGTGGTCTGGGTGTTCACCTGGTTGTCGTCCTCCGTCCGCTGTGCGCCATCACCCGCGAGCCTTATTTTGCCAACTCAAGTGGGTGGCTTGTCTACAGGGGGCGGTGACTTCTCGAATCGCCGCTCGTGGCTCGGTTTCCGGGTGTCGTGTCGATTTCTCCGGCGTGCGCACCGAGTCGGCGACCGGTCGGCCCCGCCCGGTGCGGTGCACCTCAGGTGACTCGGTGCATGTCGCCATCCCTCGACTGTCTGTTGTGGACGATCGTCGGCGAATCTTGTTCCGGTGCAGTATGTTTCGGTGTTGGGTGTGGAACGTGTCGAGCGCCGTGCGGGCCGCTGCCAGTGGTCTGGCCAGAAACGTACGGCACGAATCGCGTTTGGTACAGACCGGTACGTATCGGTTGCGCAACAGGGATGCTCCAGCCCGATGCCGTGAACGGTTCGGAGAGGGTCGGATGTCCGCGGATGATCTGTCCGCGGCCACCCGATCGAGTTACGCGAGGGAGTCCAGGCCCTCCCACATCGCCTTGCCGATCAGCTCGATCTCAGACTCGCTGATGATCAGTGGCGGCGAGACCGCCAGCGCCTTGCCCAGCGGGCGCACGATCACGCCGAAGTCGCGGATCGCGAGCTGCGCGCGGGTCAGCGCGCCGGGGTCGGCGGCCAGCAGGTCGGGGGCCAGTTCAACCGCGCCGAGCAGGCCCACGCCGCCGCGCACCTCGCCCACGGCGGGGTGGTCGGCGAGCTGCCGCAGCGCGTCGTGCAGCGGGCGCTCCAGCTCGTCGGCCCGCGGCAGCAGCTTCTCGCGCTCCAGGATGTCGATGTTGGCCAGCGCGGCGGCGGCCACCGTGGGGTGTCCGGAGTAGGTCGCGCCGTGCCGGAACGGGCGGCCCGGGTGGTTCCAGAACGGCTCGGCGACCCGCTCGGCGATCACCACGCCGCCCAGCGGCAGGTATCCGCTGGTCACACCCTTGGCGAAGGTGATCATGTCGGGCTGCAGGCCCCACCGCTCCACGCCGAACCAGCTGCCGACCCGGCCGAACCCGCAGATCACCGAGTCGGCGACGAACAGGATCTCGTGTTCGGCGCAGATCTTGGCGACCGCCTCCAGGTAGCCCGGCGCCGGCGGGTACAGCCCGCCGGCGCCCATCACCGGTTCGGCGAAGAACGCCGCCACCCGGTCGGCACCGAGCCGGTCGATGGCCTCCCGCAGGCTCTCGGCGTCGTCGTGGGCGACCCGGCTGGCCTCCGGCACGAGCTGGCCGAACCCGGCCTGGTTGGCCTCGATCCCGCCAATGCTGGTGCCCATGCCGTTGGTGCCGTGGTAGGCGTTGCCGCGGCTGAGGATGTGGGTGCGCTGCGGCTGCCCGCGCTGCGCCCAGTACTGCCGGGCCAGCTTGGCGGCGGTGTCGATCGACTCGCCGCCACCGGTGGTGAGGAAGATCTTCGCGCCTTCCATCGGCGCGAGCTGGGAGAGCCGGTCGGCCAGCGCCTCGGCCGGTGGATTGGTGAAGTCGTTGAATACGAAGTAGGACTCGAGCTCGCGCATCTGGGCGGCGGCGGCCTCGACGATCTCGGTGCGGCCGTGGCCGACGTTGGCGTACCACAGGCTCGCGGTGCCGTCGAGGTAGCGGCGTCCCTCCTGGTCGTAGATCCAGACCCCGTCGGCCTTGCTGACGCAGAACTGGTTGTTCTTGACCTGGGACATGTCCGCGAACGGGTGCCACAACGCGGTGTTGCGCGGTGCTGTCGACATGCGTTCCTCCTTCGTGTCGCGCCCTCAGCTTCGTCGGCCCACCCGCCGGTACGCCAGTGCCAAAACGCCGAAATTCGCCGGACCGGTTGGCCAGATCGCCACGAGCCGGGCAGAGCCCGTCGCTGCGGTGCTGGTCACAGACGGGACTTTGGCCTCTGCTCGCGGGATGCCACCGACGGCACGGTCATGGTGCTTGCCCGTCGTGGAGGTGATCAACGCATGAACTGGTACCCGATGCTCCGTCGGCAGCCGCACGAAGCCGCCGACGAGCGCCCATGGACACCGGAGGAGGTGGCAGCGCTGGCCGAAGCGGTGCGCCGGACGCCTTCCGTGCACAATACGCAGCCCTGGTCGCTGCGGGTGCAGGGACGGGCGGCCAGGTTGCGGATGCGTTCGATGCCGGAGCTGGTCCAGCACGATCCGGACGGTCACAACCGGCGGATGTCGTGCGGCGCGGCGGTCGCCAACCTGGCGATCGCGATGCGCGCGCTCGGCTGGGCGACCGACATACGCTGGTACACCGACGAGTACGGGGACGGCGAGGGGACCGTCGTCGGCACCCATCGGGAGCCGCCGAGCGCGATCGACCGGCAACGCCGACGGGCCATCGACCGTCGGAGCAGCTTCCGGCGCCCCTTCGCCGACCGGCGGATCCCGCACCTGGCGCGCACCACCGTGGTTGCCGCGTCGACCACGCAGGCGACCTGGGTGCACGGGCCGATGGAGGAGCAGGCGCTGGCGCGGCTGCTCGCCTACGCCGCGCGGGCCCACCACGACGACAAGAACTACCAGCGCGAGCTGGGTGCCTGGATCGCACCGTCCTCGGACGAGGGGCTGCCCGAGGACGCGCTGTCCGAGCGCGGGCTGCCCGCGATCGGGTTGGCGACCGGTGCTACCCGGCTGCCGGACCAGGCACAGATCGCGCAGTGGGTGGCGAAGGAGTCGGTGCTGGTCTTCAGCACGATCACCGACGACCCGCGGGATCACCTGCTGGCGGGCGAGGCTGCCGAGCGGGCCTGGCTGGAGGCGACGCGGCTGGGTCTGGTCGCGTCGGTGATGACCCAGCCGCTGCGGCTGTCCGAGGTCCGCTCTGCGCTGAGCGACGAGCTCGACCTCGGCGGGGTGCCGCAGCTGCTGATGCGGATCGGCTACCCCGCTGCGATCCCGGTGCCGCGGGCGAGCCGCCGACCGCTTCCGGACGTCTTCGGCTGACCGTCCACTCGCAAGCACGTCGCGCGCAGCAAGGTGTTGCCGGACAACGACGAACCGCGCCTCGGGAAGCGGCTGGACCTGGTGATGGCCGCCTTGACGCACTGCCGGGAGCGCACCGCTCGCGGAGTACCGGGCGCTGCTCGCGCGGCGGGGCCGCGTGTCGAGGGCCACATCGCGACCGGCTCGGCCTCCAGCATGGTGGTCGCCGTGCTCGGCTTATGGTGCGTCCGGTTGGTGGGAAGCGCGGACCGCCCGATTGACATGCCGCTGGTGCTCTGTTGCGATTGATTCGTGATGTTCCCGGTGTTCACGAAGCGGCGGCACGTGGATTTCCGCCGCGTGTCGGCCCAAGCGTGTCGTCCCTAGCGCTCCGCCAGCCCGGTTTCCGCCGCAGCGCGGAGAGCCGGATCAACAACAGTCCGCAGTGGACTGGAAGTCTCGGACCCAGGGAGCACATGTGTCCAGCGTTCTCGTAATCTCCGGCAGCCCGTCGCGCACTTCGAAGACCGAACGGATCGGCGAGCACGTCGCCCAGCGACTCGCGGCCTCCGGACGCACCGCCGACCACCTGCGCGTCCGCACCTTGCCCGCGGATGCGCTGCTCGGCGCCGACACCCGCGCCCCGGCGATCGCCGACGCCATCGGCAAGGTCATCGAGGCCGATGGCATCGTGCTGGCCACCCCCACGTACAAGGCGGCGTATTCCGGACTGCTCAAGGCCTTCCTGGACCTGCTGCCGCAGTTCGGCTTCGCCGGCAAGGCGGTGCTGCCGCTGGCCACCGGTGGCACCATCGCCCACGTCCTGGCCATCGATTACGCGCTGCGCCCGGTCGTGCACTCGCTGGGTGCCCGCCACACGGTGCAGAGCTTCTTCCTGCTGGACAAGCACATTTCGGTGGTGGACGACCAGCTCAGCGTCCACCCGGACAGCGCGGATCCGTTGGCGGACGTGATCGAGCAGTTCAGCAAGGCCCTCGACGGCGTCCCGCATTCCACGGTGCTAGGCCGCACGGCTTAGTCCAACGAGCCGAAGGGCTGCACGATCCGCTCGTAGGTAAGCGTTGATCTCGGGGTGTCGCCCGGGGTTTTGGCTGGGTGTCGCCCGTGAGTGGTTTTGGGGGCTATCACGCCTGAAACCGCTCACGGCACCTGGCCTGGGGAAACGTTGGGCTGGGGCGGTGTGACCAGGCGCCCGGTGCTACAGGGGGCCGTCGATCCAGTTTTGGAGCAACGGGGCAGTTATTGCTATCAGGTTTTCCTTCGGTTCCGCGCTGATCGCTTTGGTGCGCAGAACCAGGCGGGTCGCTCCCAGGCCCATCAGGTGGCTGCAGACCAGTTCCGCCCGGAGGCGGGCCTTCGGGCCCGTAAGGCGCTTCGTCAGGCGGGTGACCAGTTGGCGTTCGAAGTTCGCTCGGAACTGGGCTCCCGCCGGTCGCGACGACGTGAACACCGCACGCATCAGCGGGTCTCCCTGGGTTCGGTCGTGGTAGTCCAGCAGCGTTCGGACCAGGTGTTCGCCGAGGTTGGGCAGTTCGCAGTCCAGCAGGCGCTCCGCGTCCTGCTCGAAGCCCGATGCCTCGGCGAACAGGCTTTCCTTGCTGCCGAAGTACTTCATCACCAGGGCCGCGCTGACCTCCGCATCCGCCGCGATGTCGCGCAGCGTCACGTCGGCGTACCCGCACGACGAGAAACGGCGGCGCGCCGCCTTGAGGATGGCTTCGCGGGTGGCGCACGCGTCGCGCCGGTCCTCGCCGACCGTTGTGGCCGGAGCCGTGCTGGGCATGTCGTTCAGGTTAGCGCGACGTCCCGAGCGTGGTCGCCACCTTGGCGGTAACAGGCGCGTACCGGCGGGTCCTCGGGGTCGCCGCGGCGATCAGCGCGGCCAGCAGCGCCGCCGTGCCCGCCACCAGGAACACCCATGAATAGGCGAACACCGACGGGTAGTTCACGCCGGCGATCTGCACCACCGATCCGGTCGTCAGCGCGACCACGATGGCGCTGCAGCTGGACGTGCCGATGGACCGGGCCAGGCTGTTCAGGCTGTTCGCGGCGGCGGTTTCGGTCTGCGGCACCGCCTGCATGATCAGCGTCGGCAGGGCGCCGTAGGACAGCGCGCCGCCGATCGCGCCCACGGTCAGGTTGAACACCACCAGCGGCAGCGGGGAGTGCAGGAACGATCCCGCCAGGTTACCCAGCATCAGCACCGTGCCGCCCAGGATCAGCGTGGTCCGAGGCCCGCGCCGCCGCGAGATCCGCGCCGAGACGGGAGAGAACGCGCCCATGGCGGCGCCGATGGGCAGCAGCACCAGGCCCGTCACCACCAGCGACATGCCGAAGCCGTAGCCGGTGTCCTCCGGGGCCTGCATGATCTGCGAGCCCACCAGGAACCCGGCGAACATCGCGATGCCGACCAGCACCGAGGCGATGTTGGTCAGCAGCACCGCCGGCCGCGCCGACACTCTGAGGTCCACCAGCGGCGCGCTGACGCGCAGCTCGTAGAGCCCCCACACCAGGAACAACGCCGTCGCCCCGACGAGCAGGCCGAGGATGACCCCGCTGGTCCAGCCCCATTCGTTGCCCTTGGAGATCGCCAGCAGCAGGCAGGTCAGTGCCGCCGACAGCCCCACCGCGCCGATGAAGTCGAACCGGCCGCCGGTGCGCAGGGGCGATTCCGGCACCACCCGCAGGATCAGCACGATCTCGAGGAGCGCGAACACCGCCGCACCGACGAAAAGCCAGTGCCAGTTCAGGTTCTCCGCCACCACCCCGGTCACCGGCAGGCCGACCGCGCCGCCGATGCCCAGGGTCGCGCTCATCAGGGCCACGCCTGAACCGACCCGGTCCTCGGGTAACTCGTCGCGCATGATGCTGATGCCCAGCGGCACCACGCCGACCGCCGCGCCCTGCAGCACCCGGCCGACCAGCACGGCGGCGAAGTCGTCGCTGACGGCGCCGATCGCGCTGCCCACCGCCATCGTGGCCAGCGATATCAGCAGCATCCGGCGCTTGCCGTACATGTCGCCGAGCCGCCCGAGGACGGGTGCGCACACCGCGCCGGCCACCAGCGGCGCGGTGACCAGCCAGCCCGCGTTGGACCGGGACGTGTCGAGGAGCCTGGGGAATTCCGGGAGCAGAGGTATGACCAGGGTCTGCATCAACGACACCGCGATCCCGCACGAGGCGAGCACCCCGATGACCAGCCTCGAACGTCGTGACGCGGCGGCGGGAACGGGCGTGGCGCAGCTCATCGGGCTCCTCTCGAGTTGGTGTGAACTTGCGTTCACCAAGAAGTAAACACGCGTTCACCTCGTGTCGCAAGTTGCTGCTGGTGTCGATTCAGTGTGTTTTGGGAAGATTCGTCCACAGTCTCGTCCATTGTGGATAGACCTGAGTGGGGATTGCGGGAACCGCGGTGAGGTGCGGTCTGGTATGTGGCCGTCCTGGTGTGCATCATGCGGCTGTCCGGCGCAACGTCGCCCCCCGGCGATGGGAAGGAGAGTGCATGCGCACCGCGTTGACCGAGGTGCTCGGTGACGGCGGCCGCGGACAGCGGGAAACCGGGATGCCGCCGAATGGATCACCGACCGGTTGGTACGAGAACGACGTCGCGCCTAATGATCCAATAGACGCAAGCTATTCCGGAGGTGTCCGGTCGGGTGATTGCAGACCGGCGGCGACTTTAGTGAACTGGGAGGCCCATGGCCCCAGGAGGTAGTCGTGAGCAAGCTGCGTTTCGGCGTTTTCCTGGCTCCCTTCCACACCGCAGGCCAGAACCCGACCCTGGCACTGCACCGAGACCTCGAACTCGTCCGGCACCTCGACGCGCTCGGCTACGACGAGGCGTGGATCGGCGAACACCACTCGGCGGGCAGCGAACTCATCGCCTCGCCGGAGATCTTCATCGCCGCGGCGGCCGAACGCACCCGCCACATCAAGCTCGGCACCGGCGTGATCTCGCTGGCGTACCACAACCCGCTGTGGGTGGCCGACCGGATGGTGCTGCTCGACCACCTCACCCGCGGCCGGGTCATGCTCGGCGTCGGGCCGGGCTCGCTACCTACGGATTCGGCGATGATCGGGCTGAACCCGACCGAGACCCGCGAACTGCTCGACGCAAACATCGACATCGTGCTGCGCCTGCTGCGGGGCGAGTCGGTCACGGCGCAGACCCGCACGCACAACCTGGTCGACGCGCGCCTGCAGTTGCGCCCCTACTCGGATCCACTGTTCGACGTCGCGGTCGCCGCGGTGGCGTCCCCGACCGGTCCGCGGCTGGCCGGTCGCCACGGCGTCGGGTTGCTGTCGATCGGCGCGACCCTCACGGCCGAGGGCTTCGACGCGCTGGGCTACCACTGGAGGATCATGACCGAGCGCGCCGAGGCCTTCGATACCAGCGTGGATCGCAGCGCGTGGCGGCTGGTCGGCCCGATGCACGTCGCGGAGACGCGGGAGCAGGCGTACCGGGACGTCGAGCACGGGATCGTCGACTGGTTCGAGTACTTCCAGAAGATCGCGGCGTTTCCGCAGATGCACGTAGCAGGTGGCAACCTCGAGGAGATGATCGCGTTCATCGCCGATTCGGGCGTCGGCGTGATCGGCACCCCGGAGGATGCGGCAGAGCAGGTGCAGCGGCTCGTCGACCAGTCCGGCGGCTTCGGCGCGATGCTGATGATGGCGCACGACTGGGCCGACCCGGCGGCGACGAAGCGCTCCTACGAGCTGATCGCCCAGTACGTGATGCCGGCCTTCCAGGGCCAGCGACAGTCCACTTTGGATGCCAAGGCGAGGGCCAGTGCCACCCGCGAAGGCCATGCCCAGGCCCAGCACGACGCGGTCGCCCACATGACGAAGAAGTACGAATCCGAGCGCTCGTGACCAAGGCAGGGTGGCGATTTCGCGCGAAATCGCCACTTCCTCCTCACACGACCCGGCGATTTCGCGCGAAATCGCCGCCCCAAGCCACCCGATCTGCCACCGGCCACGAGGTCGTCGACGTGCAGCGGGGCACGCTCGGGCTCTGGAGACCGAGCGCGGTTCGCCCAGAGCTCTGTTCTGGAGCAGGCGGTGAAGCTGGGCGAGGAGGTGGGCGAGGAGGTGGGCGAGCTGTTCTAAGCGATCCGGAAGCAAGCCGACCTTCCGGTCGATCACCGGTCTACAACATCTGCACGCTGGCCGCCCACCGCCGACGCGGCTACGGCGGTGCCATCACCCTCGCCGCGCTCCACGCGGCGCGCAGCCGTGACCACCGCGTCGCGGTCCTGCAGGCATCCGCGGACGGCGAACCCGTCTACCGCCGCTTGGGATTCCGCTCCTGCGGGCGGTTCACCGAACACGCCATCGCCCCCTGAAGCCTCGGCGTGTCTCCAATACCTCCGGGGAACTCCGGCAGCGGTCTAAAGAGGATAGTCGCGGGCCCGGTAGCCGGCGGAGCCGGATTCACGACAGGTCGACGGTCACGTCGTGCTCCGCCAAGGCCGCTACCACGTCCTCCGGATGCGGGGTGAGCTCGGGTAAGGTCACGCCGACCGGCGCCGCGCCACCATCCTCGGCGAGCACGCGCCGCAGCCCGAGCAGGCCGCGGCAACGGGTGCCGTCGCGCGACTTGTCGGCCAAACGGCTTGCGAAGACCGTCGACCGTGTTGCCAGAGCGCTCCTGTCACGCCGGTTCTGTTGGCATACTCGAGAAGACTGCTCAGGGAGGCGCTGTGGAACTCGGGATGACCAACGTCAGGCTGTCCGAGGGGATCACCCTGGTCGAGGTGGCCGGTGAGCTCGACGTCTACACCGCGCCCAGCCTGCGGGAGCGGTTCGTCGATGCGCTGGGCGGCGACGAGGTCCGGCTGGTCGTGGACCTGAACGGGCTGGACTTCCTGGACAGCACCGGGCTCGGCGTGCTGGTCGGCGGGTTGAAGCGGGCGCGCGCTCGCGGCGGTGAATTGATCGTGGTGTGCAGTACCGAGCGGTTGCTCAAGATTTTCCGGATCACGGGACTGACCCGGGTCTTCCGGATCGTGCCCGACGTGGCCTCGGCCCGGGCCCTGCTCGTGGACCGCGAGGCGTTGGCCGCGCAGCCGGACCCGGATGCCGAAACCATCGGCTGGCACTGGGTTCCCGGTCGGATCTACCTCAGCGACGAGCGGGATCACCAGGCCGTGGCGGACGCGGCGGAACGAGTGGTCGAGGCATTCGGCCTGGAGTTCGCCCACGCCTTCCCGCCGGTGGTCGGGTCGTGGTTCGGCGAGTTCCTGATCCGGTTGAAGAATTCGGGGCAGCTGCCGACGAAGGAGGAGCAGTTCGTCAAGCTCAGCCGGGCCCTGGACCTGCGCCTGCTGGACCGCCAGCAGGCCGAGGTCGATGCCGCGCAGGGAGCCGCGGTGGCGGGGCTGATCCAGTCGCTGTCGAACACCCCGCGCGCCATCGTGCAGATCGGATCGGTGCTCCTGGTCAAGGTGGACGAGGTGGTCGTGGTGCGCAACCTGACCCAGTTGGAACTGGCGCACTGGGAGCGCAACCCGGCACTGTTCCGCGACCCCGCCGCCGCGCTGCAGGAACTCCAGCAAGCGACGTCCAACGGAGCCGGGCTCGAGCCGGCGGCGGACGCAGGCGAACACGAGACGGCTTCGAGCTCGGGAAGGTCCGCCGACTAGGGTTTTGCCGCAGCCATGGGCGATGTGGCTGTTCGCGCACCCGGCCGGGCCGCTGCGTTCACGTCATTTCCGCGGTTTGCGTTGGCAAGCGGCCAGGGTGGTTGACGTGAGTTCCACGGCCGATTCGCCGAACTTCCCCCGCTTCCGGATTCCAGCCCTGATCGCGGGGATGAGCTGGTGGCAGCAGCGGTGCAGCGCGGCTTCCAGGCTCGCGTGCACCGGTCCTCGCTGGTGCGTCCGTTGTAGACGGACGAGTGTTCGCATCGGTAGTCCTTTCGGCTGCGGATAGACGTCGCGAGACCGGGCACAGGGGATCAGTCTCGACGTGCCGCAGCCGGAACCGGCTCGCTCGCTTCGGTTCCGGGCATCGGTTCGGTCGTGCTGGTGCTGCGGAAGCGGCGCAGCCGTAGGCTGTTGCCGACCACGAACACCGAGCTGAACGCCATCGCGGCGCCGGCGATCATCGGGTTGAGCAGCCCAGCCGCCGCAAGCGGCAGGGCCGCCACGTTGTAGGCGAAGGCCCAGAACAGGTTGCCCTTGATGGTGCCGAGCGTCCGGCGGGACAGCCGGATCGCGTCCACCGCCGCGAGCAGGTCGCCGCGGACCAGGGTCAGGTCGCCAGCCTCGATGGCCACGTCGGTGCCGGTGCCCATGGCCAGGCCGAGGTCGGCCTGGGCCAGGGCGGCGGCGTCGTTGACGCCATCACCGACCATCGCCACCACGCGACCTTCGGACTGCAGCCGCTTGACGGCGTCGACCTTGTCCTGCGGCAGGACCTCGGCGATGACCTCGTCGATGCCGGTCTCGGCCGCCACCGCGCGCGCCACCGTATCGTTGTCGCCGGTGAGCAGGACCGGCTTCAAGCCGAGCTTGCGCAGTCCGGCGATGGCCGCTGCGGATGTCGGCTTGACGGTGTCGGCGACCGCCAACACGGCGCGGGCGGCACCGTCCCATGCCACCGCGACGGCGGTCCGGCCCTGCTTCTCGGCCTTGGTCTGCGCCGCGACCAGGTCGGCGGGAAGCGGCGGGCTCCACTGCGCGAGCAGCGCCGGGCGTCCGACGAGCACGGCGCGGCCGTCGATGACGGCCTGCACGCCGAGTCCTTCGACGTTGCTGAACTCCTCGACGGCCGGAAGCTCGCCCACTCGCTCGGCTGCCCCTCGCGCGATCGCCCTGGCGATCGGGTGTTCCGACGCGTGTTCAGCCGCACCTGCCAGGCGCAGCACCGCTTCCTCGTCGATCCCATCCGCGGCGTGCACGGCGACCAGCGACATCTGTCCACTGGTGACGGTGCCGGTCTTGTCCAGCACCACGGTGTCGATGCGCCGGGTCGACTCCAGCACCTCCGGACCCTTGATCAGGATGCCCAGCTGCGCGCCGCGCCCGGTGCCGACCAGCAGGGCGGTCGGCGTGGCCAGGCCCAGCGCGCACGGGCAGGCGATGATCAGCACCGCGACGGCGGCGGTGAACGCGGCGGCGGCACCGGCACCGGTGGCGAGCCAGGAGATCAGCGTCCCGAGCGCCAGCAGGATCACGATGGGGACGAACACCGCGGAGATCCGATCGGCCAGCCGCTGCACGGCGGCCTTGCCGTTCTGGGCGTCCTCGACGAGCTTGGCCATCTGGGCCAGCTGGGTGTCCGCGCCGATCCGCGTGGCGCGGACGACCAGCCGGCCGCCCGCGTTGACGGTGGCGCCGACCACGGCGTCACCTGCGGCGACCTCGACCGGCACGGATTCGCCGGTGAGCATGCTCGCGTCGACGGCGGAGCTGCCCTCCTCGATGATCCCGTCGGTCGCGATCTTCTCCCCGGGGCGGACCACGAACCGATCACCGACGGCGAGCCGATCGGTGGGGATGCGGACCTCGACGCCGTCGCGGAGCACCGCGACGTCCTTGGCGCCGAGCTCCAGCAGCGCGCGCAGCGCGGCACCCGCCCGGCGCTTGGAGCGCACCTCGAAATAGCGCCCGGCGAGGATGAACGTCGTGACCCCGGCCGCGACTTCGAGGTAGATGTTCCCGTCGCCGCCCATGCGCTGGATGGTGAGCTCGAACCCGTGCGTCATGCCGGGGGTGCCGGCGGTGCCGAACAGCAGCGCGTAGAGCGACCACGCGTAGGCCGCCAGCGTGCCCAAGGAGATCAGGGTGTCCATGGTGGCCGCGCCGTGGCGCAGGTTCGTCCAGGCGGCGCGGTGGAACGGCCACGCGCCCCACGCCACGACCGGCGTGGCGATGACGAGCGAGATCCACTGCCAGTTGGTGAACTGCAGCGCCGGGATCATCGCCAACGCGATCACTGGAGCCGACAGCACGGCCGAGTGGAGCAGCCGGTTCCGCAAGGACTTCGTCGGGTCTTCGGCTTCGGCCGCCGGTTCGAGGGGCAGTTCGGCCGTGTAGCCGGCCGCCTCGACCTGTTCGACCAGCTGCTGCAGATCGAGCGTTTCCGGGAAGGCGACCTTGGCCTTCTCGGTGGCGTAGTTGACCGTGGCCGTGACGCCTTCGAGCTTGCCGAGCCGCCGCTCGACGCGCCTGGCGCACGACGCGCACGTCATGCCGCCGATGGCCAGTTCGATCTCTGCGGTGGGGCTCGTCCCAGTGCTCATCGGGGTTCTCCTGCGTGGCCGTTGTCGGCGGGCCCCGCGGCCCGTCCGCCGGCTGCTGCGCGTCGACTGCGATTTCCGCGGCGCGGACCTGGTGCGTCTCCATGGCGCCGGATGGCACCTCGAGGTCGAAGGCGATGCTAGGCCCGGCGTGTGCGCCCATCGTTGGTGGGGAGACGCCGAGGTTCGGTCTCCGCTGGGTGTGGAGGCGGCGAACACGGCGGTCCTCGGGTTGCGTGGCGCTCGTTATCTGGCGGCCAGTTCGTAGCCGGCTTCCTCGACGGCCGCGCGCACGTCGGCGTCGTTCACCGGCTCGGAGCTGCGCACGGTCACGGCACCGGTGGGCAGGCTCACCGACACGTCCGAGACCGTGTTGATCTTGCTGACCTCCTCGGTCACCGACCGCGCGCAGTGGTCGCAGGTCATGCCGGTCACGGTGTAGCTGGCCTCGATCACGTCGACATTCCTTCCGCTGACTCGTCGTCGGTCCGGCGGCCGACACCTCATTTATACCCTAGGGGGGTAATGTAGTCAAAGTGGCGCGGAACCTCAGCTGCCACTCCCGTTTCTCCAGTGCCCACAACCGATCAGCCGGGAACCGCGCTGCCATCCGGGCGACTCGCGGACCGGCGGCAGCGGGTCGACACTGCTTACCTGACGCGAGTCAGCGCGGCCGAAGCGGCGCTTCGGGTGACGGATGGTGCCACGTCTCGGGGCGACGGTGGACGTCCGGGAAGTTGACGGTGCGACATGGAATGCGGTTGTCAGCACGCAGGAATCAGCCTGTCGAAGGCCACGCGGGACCTCCCCGGGGCCGAGCTGCGCGGGGACGCCGACGTCCTGGACGTCACCGACGACAGCAGGTGTGTGCGCCAGGGCGCGCTGTTCTGCGCCGTGCCCGGAACGCAGCGGGACGGGCACGCATTCGTGGACGATGCGGTGGCGGCGGGGGCCAGCGCGCTGCTGGTGAAACGGTTCGTCGACGCGCCGGTGCCCCAAGTGCGGGTGCCCGCCGTGCGGCCGGCGGTGGGACCGGTGGCCGCCGCGGTGCACGGGTATCCCGCAGATGCGCTGGCCGTCGCCGCCGTGACCGGAACGGACGGCAAGACCACCACGGTGCACCTGATCGAGGCCGCGCTCGCCGCCGCCGGCTACCGCACCGGCCTGGTTTCCACGGTCGAGGCCAGGATGCCCGGGGCGCGCAGCCCGGCGGCATTGACCACGCCCGGCGCCGCGGAGCTCCAGCGGACGTTGTGCCGCATGCGTGCGGAAGGAGTCCAGGCAGCGGCGATGGAGGTGTCCTCGCACGCCGTTGACCAGCACCGCACCGACGCCGTGACGGCCGACGTCGCCGTGTTCACCAATCTCAGCCCGGAGCACCTCGATTACCACGGCACCGTCGAGCAGTACTACGCGACCAAAGCGGCACTGTTCACCCCGGACTGCTGCCGCCGGGCAGTGATCAACATCGACGATTCGTGGGGGAAGCGGCTGGCTGCCCACGCGACGGTGCCGACCGTGACCGTGGGGCGGGCCGGGCAGGCGGACGTGCGTGTCGCCTCGACCTCTGATGAGCTGCGGGTCGTCGTCCAGGACGGCGTTGACCGGGTGGAGCTGGCCACGCCCGCCGTGGGCCAGGCCGCGAACCTGGCCGCCGCCTACGCGGCCGCCCGGCTGATGGGGGTGTCCCGGCGGGACGCAGTGGTCGGGCTGGGCGCGGCCCCGCCGCCCGGCCGCTACCAGCGGGTGGACGCCGGCCAGCCGTTCCAGGTGGTGGTCGACTTCGCGCACACGCCGCGCGCCCTGACCCAGCTGATCGCCATCGCGCGCCGGGCGAGCCGGGGCCGGGTGCACCTGGTGGTGGGCAGCGCGGGAAACCGGGACCGGTTCAACCGCCCCGACATGGGACGCGTCGCGCTGACCGCCGACAGCGCGATCTTCACCGCCGATGATCCCCACGACGAGGTGCCCGAGGAGATCATCGCCCAGATGCTCACCGGGACGATCGGCCGTGCCGGGGCGGTGATCGTGGTGGAGCGCGACCGGTGGAAGGCGATCACGGCTGCGGTCGAGCGCGCCGAGCCCGGTGACGTGGTGCTCATCGCCGGGCGAGGCCACGAGCGGTACCAAACCGTCGAGGGGATCCAGCACCCCTTCAGTGACGTCGCCGTGGCCGAAGCTGCGCTGGCCGACAAGGGCTGGTCACGCCGCCCCGCAGCATCCCGGCCGGACTCGGCCGCGCCAAGCGGCGTGCCGCGAATGAGATCTGCGCACCCTGGCTGGCCGCGCTCAGGGGAGTCCCGGGGCGAATGTCGCTGAGCGGCAGGTCGGCATCCTCGCTTTCCGGGTCTTGCGGATCTAGTTGTCCACAATGGACGATCGCTTTTCTCGCTGCTGGAACGGAAAGTGATTGGTGTCATGGAAGTCGTGCCGGTCGCGTTCCCAGGATGAAGAAGTCCGCGCTCACGGGGTGGGCGTATTCGGGTAGGAGCTGGTCGTGGCGAGTGCCGCTCTGGAATCCGCCTGCGGCGAGCAGCGCCCGCGTGCGATCCAGGGTCAGGCCCGCCCAGTGTGGCGTCGCGTTGCCGATCTGCGCGTAGTCGTGCAGGAGTTGCCAGAGGAACTGGTGGTCGCCGCCCGGCCGCAGCGATGCGGCGAGCCGGCGGCCGTCGTGCCGCCAGGTGTGCCAGAGCCCGTCCGCGACCAGCAGGCCGCCGCCGGGGGTGATGACCTCGCGCCAGGCCCGCAGCGCGGCGACCGGGTCGGGCAGCGTCCACAGGACGTATCGCGCGGTCACGAGGTCGAACCCGGTGCCCAGCCTCGCGACGTCGTGAGCGCCGCAGGCAATGGTCCGCACCTCGACGCCCCGGCGGTCGGCTTCGGCGCGGGCGTAGCCGAGCATCGCGCCGGACGGGTCGATCGCGGTCACGTGGTGTCCGAGTTCGGCCAGCAGCGTCGAGAGGAACCCGGTCCCGGTGCCGACGTCGAGGACCTTCAGTGGCTCGTCGCGCCGCGCGAACAGCTCGCCGAGGATCTTCTCGTAGGCCGCGCGCCACGCATCGCGTTTGTCCTGCGCGTAGTCCCGGTAGAAGCGGTCGTACCCCGCCGCCCGTCGATTCCAGTTGGCTCGGACCGCATCGAGTGCTGCTCGACGGTTGTTGCTCACCGGGACCTTCCCTTCTCATGTCGTCGCTACCGCCAGAGAGTCTAGTTGCAACTAATTTGCAACAGTCGTCGGCCGGGTTGGTGCTCGTCGTCGCGGCGCAACCTCCCACGGGAATTCGGGCAGCCCAAGGTTGGTGGTCTATTTCGGATGGTCGTGGCCGGCACCTGGACGTCGTTGGGTGCCGATTTCGCGCGAAATCGCCATCCCGCAGGCGTCGGCTGCGCCGATTTCGCGCGAAATCGGCGGAAGTCTTGTCCCCGGGGGCGTTCACCGGGCCAGGCGGCCGAGGAGCGCCGAGGCGATGCTGATCATGGTGCCGGCGGCGACGACCAGGACGGCGAAGTCCAGCGCCAGGTGGGCGGGCGTGCCGATCAGGAGGCCGCGCAGCGCGTCCACCTCGTAGCCGAGCGGGTTCGCATAGTTGGCCACCTTCAGCCATTCCGGCATCAGATCGACCGGGTACAGCGCATTGGAGGCGAAGAACAGCGGCATCGTGATCGCCTGCCCGATCCCCATCAGCCGATCCCTGGACAGCACCAGTCCCGCGATGGTGATGGACAGGCAGCAGAAGAACGCCGAGCCGAGGACCACCACCACGGCCATCGCGAGCAGGTTCACCGGGTTGGCGGTCAGGCCGACGCCGAGCAGCGCGGCCAGCACCAGCACCACCAGCGCCTGCACCAGCGCGCGCACCCCGGCGGCGAACGCCTTGCCGGTGACCAGGGCGACCCGCGGCGTGGGCGTGACCAGCAGCTTCGCCAGCACGCCGGCATCCCGTTCCCAGATGATCTGGATGCCGTAGAAGATCGCGATGAACAGCGCCGACTGCGCGAGGATCCCCGGCGCCAGGTAGTCCAGGTACGGGATGTTCCCGGTGGGGATCGCCCGCAGCCTGGTGAACACCTCGCCGAAGATCAGCAGCCACAGCGCGGGCTGGATGGCCCTGGTGAGCAGCTCGGTCCGGTCGTGCCGCAACTTCTGCAGCTCTACCAGGCACATCGCCGCCACCCGCGCCAACAGCAGGCCCGGCAGGCTGCGCCGCACCGGTTCAACCGAGGCGGCTGGAAGTACGTCGAGCCGCGCGGACATCTCGCATCCCTTCCCCCGTTCCGGCGCCGAAGGCGTCGGTGCTGATCGTCCGGAAGACGTCGTCGAGCGTGGCGTCCGGCCCCACGGCGGCCTTGAGCTCCGCCGGAGTGCCGCGCGCGCGAATCCGCCCGCGGTGCATGAGGGCGATCCGCTCGCAGTGCTGGTCCGCCTCGTCCATGTAGTGCGTCGTCACCAGCACGGTCATGCCGGTCTCGGCGCGGATCTCGCGGATCCGGTCCCACACGCTCTCCCGCCCGATGGGGTCGAGGCCGATCGTCGGCTCGTCCAGCACCAGCAGCTTCGGCCCGCTGACGAGCGCCTGGGCGAGTTCCAGGCGGCGCACCATGCCGCCCGAGTAGGTGTTGGCCAGTCGCTCGGCGGCATCGGCGAGCCCGACCGCGCCCAGCGCGGCACGCACCACCGATCGCCGTTGCGCTCGGGGGACGTCGAAGAGCCGGGCGAACAGCGCGACGTTCTCCCGTCCGGTCAGCGACCCGTCGGCCGAAAGCTGCTGCGGCACATAGCCGATCAGCCGTCGCGCCGCCAGCTTGTGGCGCGCCACGTCGACGCCGAAGACCTCGACCGTTCCCGCCCTGGTGGGCAGGAGCGTGGTGATCGCCCGGATCGTGGTGGTCTTGCCCGCGCCGTTGGGTCCCAGCAACCCGAACACCTCGCCGGGCCGCACGTCCAGATCAACCCCGTCGACCGCGATCTGGTCGCCGAACGCGTGCCGCAGATCCCTGCATCGCACGGCCATCCGCTCGGTCATCGGCGCCACCTCCTTCCAGGGCCTCGACCAGCGCGTGCAAACCGCGCAGTGCACCGGCAACGGCCTTCTGGTCTGCTGTGGACAGTTCGGCGAGCGCATCGCCGACGAGGCCGGTTCTCGCCTGCCGCCAGGCCGCGAGCCGGTGCGCGGCGGTGTCGGTCAGGTGCAGCCGGATCGCGCGGCGGTCGTCGGGATCGGTGTCGCGGCGCAGCAGGCCGACGCGGGCAAGCTGGTTGACCAACGTGCTGACGGAGTTCGCCGCCATCCGCAGTTGCAGGGCGGCGGCGGTCACGCTGATGCCCTGCTGCTGTTCGACGACCCGCAGCAGTTCGACCTGGGCACCCCGCAGGTCCGGCGTCGGCAGCTCGGCGCGAAGACTACGGCGCACTGTCCGCCGCAGCGCCGCGATCACGGTCATCAGCTCGTCGGCGACGACCCGCGCGTCCACATCGCCCACACGACAACGTTACCTCGCATCGAGAGGTATTCGCGCAAATGCGCGTTATCGCGTTGCGGATAGGCCAGGATGAAACAGGCGCAACTCAAGTTGCAGGCCCGGTGGGGCCAGCGGTGTTCGGCGTGGTGATGGACGCGCCGTTGGCCTTGAGGGTCGCTTCGAGATCGTCGAGGTTCGCGACGACCACGGTGGCGGAGGCGTGCGCGTACTTCGCGCACTCCTCGGCGGGGCCCGCGATAACCAGGAAGTCGATGATGGCCGTCAGTTCGATGCTCTCGCCGCGTCAGGGCCCGTGAGTGTTTTTGGGTGCTATGGCACCCAAAAACACTCACGGGCCGTCAGCCTCCGGCGAGTACCTGGTTGTCTGGTTCTGCCTGGCCAACCGGTGTGGGGCGAACGGCCTGTTCACCTCTCTACCGGGTGTCTCGCGGGTGCGGGCGTGGTGTCAGGGCCTCCGCGAGGGGCCTCGTCTCCTCGTTGGCGGCGCGCACCGCGTCGGCCACGATCTTGTGGTCCGGCGAGAGGATGCAGACCGGGTCAGTGCGGGCCGCGTCCCCGGTGAGCAGGAACGCTTGGCAGCGGCAGCCGCCGAAGTCGATCTCGCGGCGCGGGCAGCTCCGGCACGGCTCGGGCATCCAGTCGGTGCCGCGGAAGCGCTGGAACACCGGCGATTCCGCCCAGATCCAGGCAAGCGACTTCTCGCGCACGCTCGCGCGCGGCAGCGGCAGGGTGTGCGCGGCGGGGCAGGGGAGGACGTCGCCGTTGGGCGTCACGGTGAGTTGTCGCCGTCCCCAACCGTCCATGCAGGGCTTGGGGTACTGGGAGTAGTAGTCGGGCAGGATGTAGATGATCGTCGTCTTCCCCTCCAGGCGCTTGTTCGCGGCGCGCACGACGGCCGCCGCCCGATCGATCTGTTTCCTGCTGGGCAGGAGCGCGGAGCGGTTGTGCAAGGCCCAGCCGTAGTACTGGGTGTTCGCCAACTCGATGCGGTCGGCGTGCAGTCGCTCGGCCAGGGCGATGATGTCGGAGATGCGGTCGATATTCATCCGGTGCAGGACGATGTTCAACGTCAGCGGCCAGCCCAGCTCCTTCACCAGCCGTGCCGCCGCGACCTTGCGCTCGAAGGAGGGCGTGCCCGCGATGCTGTCGGACACGGTCGCCTCGTGGGCCTGGATGCTGATCTGCACGTGGTCGAGACCGGCCGCCCGCAGCTGTTCCGCGCGGCGCGGTGAGAGGCCGATCGCGCTCGTGATGAGGTTCGTGTACAGGCCCAACTCGTTGGCGCTGCGTGCGATCTCCACCACGTCCCGGCGCTGCAGCGGCTCGCCGCCCGACATGTGGAGCTGCACGACACCCAGCTCGCGGGCCTCGGTCAGCACTTGCTGCCACTGCGCCGTGGTCAGTTCTTCCCCGTAGTCGGCCAGGTTGAGCGGGTTGGAGCAGTACGGGCAGTGCAGCGGGCATGCATACGTGAGCTCGGCCAGCAAACCGAAGGGGCTAGTCATCGTCGACCTCCACGTACCGCTTGGCGGCGAGGCGGCTGAGGAAGCCCAGCACCTCGTCGCATGCCAGGTGGTCGGACTGGCCACGCAGCTCGGCCACGATCTCGGCGACCGTCCGCTGCCCGTCGCACAGGCCCAGTACGGCCGCGCCGGTCGGGTTCAGGACCGACACGGACTCCGGTGCCAACAGCATGTGCCGCTTGCGCACCTGGTCGAAGACCAGGCGCACGTACGACGCCATCCTGGGGCGGCTCGCCGATTCCAGTGCCGTGCTCATAGCGCTCCCGCATCGCCGGAGTCGGGAAAAGCTTGGTCGATGGCATCGAGGATGCTCCAGAGCACTTCGCACTTGAATGACAGCGCCGCCACGGCGCGCGCCTGCTCGTCGGCCGAGCGGCAGTGCTCGGTCACCACCTGCAGGGCGTGTTCGGCGTCGCGGGGCGCTTGGGCCAGGCGAGACCGGAAGTAGCCGAGGCCGTCGCGGTCGATCCAGGGGTAGCGGCGTTCGAACGCGGCGAGCCGGTCGGCCATCAGGTCCGGCGCGAAGAGCTCGGTCAGCGAGGACGCCACCGCCTCGACCCACGGCCGCGTGCGGGCGAAGTTCACGTACGCGTCGACGGCGAACCGCACCCCGGGGACGAGATGGCGCTCGTCGAGCACCTCCTGCCGGGCCAGCCCCACCGCCTCGGCCAGGCGCAGCCAGGCGCCGATGCCGCCTTCGTCGCCAGCCGTGCCGTCGTGGTCGAGGACTCGCAGGACCCACCGCCGGCGCACTCCGCGATCCGGGCAGTTGGCGAGGATGGCGGCATCCTTGCGGGGGATGTTCGCCTGGTAGTAGAAGCGGTTGGCCACCCATCCCCGGATCTGCCGACGGCTCAGCCGCCCCTCGTTCATCTTGACGTGGAACGGGTGCTGGTCGTGGTAGCGCCGCGACTGGGCACGCAGCTGCGCGGTGAAGCTGCCGGTGTCGGTAAGCGTCGTCACGCCACTCGCACCTCCAATCCGTCCGCGGCCACTTCCATGCCGCGCTGCTCGAGGGCACGCCGCTCGGGTGCGTCGTCCAGCAGGATCGGGTTGGTGTTGTTGATGTGGATGTAGATCTTGCGCTCGATGGGCAGCGGTGACAGCTGTTCGAGGCTGCCCCCACGGTCCCCGATCGGCAGGTGTCCCATGTCGCGCGCCGTCTTCCGGGCCAGGCCGAGCCGGATCAGCTCGTCGTCGTGCCAGCAGGTCCCGTCGACGAGCAGGCAGCCGCAGTCATCCAGCTCCGCGAGCACTTCGGCGGTGAGCTCCTGCACCCCCGGCAGGTACACCACCGCCCGGCCGCTGGACTCGTCGGTCAGCCGGTAGCCCACGACCCGTCCCTGCTCGCGGCCTGCCCCGAAGCGGGGCGGTTTGCTGGTGGGGACGTCGAAGGCCCGGTAGGAAAGCCCGCCATCCAGGCGCACGTCGGCGCCCGGAACGACCGGTCGCCAGGTGACCTGGCAGTAGGCTTCAAGCGTTCGCAGCACTGCTGTCCCATCGCACAACGTCTCCTGCACCGCGGGCGTGGCGTGCAGCTCGATGGCTTTCGCCTCCCGCAACAGCAACATGCCGAGCGTGTGATCGATCTCGGCATCGGTGAGCAGCACCGCGCGCAGCGGTGTCGCCCGCCCGCCGCCCGGCTGCAGGGCGGCGAAAGCCTCGATCTGGGTTCGGACGTCGGGAGATGCGTTGAACAGGAACCACTTCCGGTAGTCGCCGCTCACCGCGATCGCCGACTGGGTGCGCGGCCGGCAGGGCCGGGAACCGTCGCGGACGGCGCGGCAGTTCGGGCAGGCGCAGTTCCACTGCGGAAAGCCCCCGCCCGCTGCCGATCCGAGCACCCGCACCCACATTCCGCTCCTCCGCCCGTGCATTCGGCACCAGGGCCGAGCGGGGTCGTGAGTCTTTTGGGTTGCTATCACAGCCCAAAGGACTCACGACCCGGGCGCCGGACTCGACCCCGGCGCCCGTGCCTCAGCCGCTGGTACTCCGGCCGCTAGTCCTCCCATCGCGCGACGTACATGTACATCGTCACTTCGGATGTGCACTGGAGCTCCTCGAACTCCGGTGGCTCCCAGTCGACTTCGGCGAACTCGGGGGACTCCCATTCAAGAGTTGTCCGAGTTGCAACGGATTCCATGACTGCACCTCCTTCCTGCGGATGCCCGACCCGAATCCGGGACTATTCCTGCGGAAGCGCGAAGGCGAAGAGGGCGTCCCCGTGGGGAGCCCCGAGCATCCCGGGGAGGAATCCTTCGACCCATGCGCCCCACCCGACCGGCACGGCCAGGTACTGCCTGCCGTCGATGCTGTAGGTCGTGGGGCTGCTGTGGTGGCCGCAGCCCGTCTGGAACTGCCACAGCCGCTCGCCGGTGCGCGCGTCGAACGCGTTGAACTCCCCGGTAGGTTCGCCTGCGAACACCAGGTCCCCGCCGGTGGCCAGCACCGAACCGCACATCGGCACGTCGTTGCGCCAGCGCCACACCTCGTTGCCGTTGGACGGATCGAAGGCCGACACCGACCCCGCCATGTCGTCGGAGTCCACGGTGACGCTCGCACCCCAGTAGGGGATGCTCTCCTTGAACTCCCGGCGGCGACGCGTGACCGACGCGCCGACGTCCTGGACCGGGACATAGCACAGCTGCGTCCGCGGGCTGTACGCCGCGTGTGTCCATTCCTTCCCGCCGGCGGGCCCCGGCCAGAAGTGGACCTCTTCCCCTTCCTTCTCGGGATAGATCTTGGGCGTCACCTTGCCGTTCGGGTCGATCTCGCCCCACGTGATGCGGTCGACGAAGGGCGACACCCGGACCAGTTCGCCGTTCGTACGGTCGAGGACGAAGAAGTACCCGTTCTTGTCGAAGTGCGCCAGCAGCTTGCGCCCGTCCAGCTCGAAGAGGATGTGCTCCATCGTGCTGTCGTAGTCCCACAGGTCGTGCGGGTTGTACTGGTAGTGCCAGCGGATCTCGCCGTTGTCCGGGTCCACGGCGACGACGCTGTCGGTGTACAGGTTGTCGCCCTCGCGGATGCCCCCGTCGAAGTCGGGTGCCGGGTTGCCGGTTCCCCAGTACATGAGGTTCAGCTCCGGGTCGAAGGTGCCCGTGACCCAGCAGTTGCCGCCGCCCCGCGTCCAGGCCGGACCGTCCGGCCAGGTTTCGGAGCCGCGCTCGCCGGGCTTCGGCACGGTGTAGCACCGCCAGACGTGCCGCCCGGTGTCCAGCTCGAAGGCGTCGATGTGGCCGCGCACGCCGAATTCCCCGCCGGAGCTCCCGACGACGACCATGTCCTTGACGACCAGCGGCGCGACCGTGGCACTCTCGCCGGCCCGCACGTCGCCGTACGTCACGTCCCAGACGAGCTCGCCGTTGGTGGCGTCGAGCGCGATCACGTGGGCGTTGAGCGTGACGACGAAGACCTTCCCCTTCGCCACCGCGACCCCGCGGTTCACGTTGCCGCAGCACAGCGACGTGTCGTAGGGGATGGCGTGCTTGTACCGCCACAGCTCCTGCCCGGTCCGGCCGTCGATGGCCCACACGAAGCCGTCCCACCCGGAGACGAACATGATGCCGTCCACGACGATCGGGGCGGCCTCGAACGAGTAGGTCGATGGGCCCGCGTGGAGACCGGCCGACCCGGACTGGAACACCCATGCGGGAGCGAGGCGCTTGACGTTCTCAGTGTTGATCTGGTCCAGCGGGCTGTACCGCTGCCCGTCGTATGTGCCGTAGTAGGTGAGCCAGTTCTGCGGTTCCGAGCGGGCCTGCAGAATGCGCTCGTACGTGACGTTCTGGACCACCGGCGGCGCAATGCCAGCCAGGCCGCTCAGCGATGCCTGGCCGACGGCCCGCCCTGCATCCACGTATTCCGTCATCACCCGCTCCTTCCTATGGTCGTGGCTGGTCCGGGCGGTCGAGGCGGGCCTGCTGCGGGGCGTCGCCAAGCACGACGATCGCCCCGATCAGGCCGCGGCCCTCGTCGTTGCCGATGGGCGAGCTGTACCAGTAGTAGCCCGGGCCGTCGAGCTTCAGCCCGGCGGTTCCCCGGGAGTGGATCGGCAGCCAGATGAACTGGCTGTCACCGTTGCTCGGAAAGAGCGCGCAGTGCGTGTTCTGGTCGTCGTTGAAGATCTCGAGTTCCAGGTCGCCCCCGTGCGGCAGGACGAGGATCTCGGGATCCCAGACCAGCTCGTCCGGCGGAATCCGGATATGGGCGTGCATCCGGCCGTCCGCACCCTCCTCGGCGTAACCGAGGTTGCCGTGGGCTATCAACCGGCCGAGCGTCGCCTTGTTCTGCTTGTCCAATCCGAGCTCGCTCACGAGCGCCGACAGATCTTCCGCGGTTGCCATCGGCCTCATCTCCTAATCCCGAATGCTCCACCGTGCGGTGCGCCCGCCGGTGGACGACGGGTTCGTGCTTGATTCCCAAGCGATTGGTTCCGGGTGGCGGTCGATTGGGACTACCGCCCAGAAAACGGTTTGTGGGGAACGAGAATCATCCCGCTCCCGGTCGCCGCGCCGTTCCCCGATCCGGCTTCTGGCGTTGAGCGCGCCGAAGAGCTTCAGCGCAGAACCGGTTTCCGGCCGACCACCGGCTGACTGCTCGCGATCGGATCAGCCGAGAACTCCCCAACGGCAACCGCGGAGCGAGCGGGCCGGGTATCGCAGGGAGGCCGCCGAAACCGGTTGCGCCCGGCGCAACCCGCATGGCCAGCCTCGTCTGGACCACCCGACACCTCCCGCCGCGTGTGTCCTACCGCAGGTGAAGGGTAACTCCGCTGCCGCGCTTGCGTAAGTCGCCGAAGCCGGTGTGCACGCTGGCGCACGGGCGGATTGCCCGCTCCGGCAACATCATTCGCTCGCGGCTCGGGGCGGGTCCGGCGGCTGGAGCCCGGTCGGCGCGGGGCCCGGCACCGCGGCTTTCTCCTGGCGTGCTGGGGGGACGGGCCGGGGCGGGACGGGTTCCGGTGGTTCGGCGTGGACGTACTTGCCACCGCGCAGCCAGGATGCGATGGCGGCCACCAGGCAGGAGGCCACCGCGAAACCGAAGGCGATGGCCAGCCCCTGGGAGAACGGCGGGGAGATCAGCGCGGGGAAGAAGCTCCGGCCGGTGAGGTACGCGGCGTGGTCGGCGGGCAGCTGCTGGAGCGGGCTCGGGCCGAGCAGGGACTGGATCGGGTTGTACCCGAGCAGCGCGGCGAACAGGACCGCAACAGGCGGAAGGCCCGCCACACGCGTTGCGTCCGCGGTGGGCACGCCTTGCGCGATCAACCCGCTGGACAGCGTTTGCGGCAGCGTCTGGGCCAGACCGGAGATCATCAGACTGAAGAACACCCCGATGGACAGCACCATCGCCGAGTTCTGGAACGTCGTGCTCGTGCCCGCGCCCACGCCCCGCCGCCGCGGCGGCGGGCTGTTCATGATGGCTGCCCGGTTCGGCGCGGCGAAAAGGCCCATGCCGATCCCGTTGAGCAGCAGGATGCAGGCGAACGCCGGGTAGTGGAAGTTCGCCGGGAGCAACGCCAGCAGCACGAAGCTCGCCGCAGCCACCAGCATCCCGCCGGTGGCGAAGGGCCGCGCGCCCCACCGGTCGGACAACCACCCCGACACCGGGCCCGCCACCAGGAACCCGATGGTCATCGGAAGCATGTAGATGCCCGCCCACAGGGGAGTGGACTCGAAACCGTAACCGTGCTGCGGCAACCAGATGCCCTGCAACCAGACCACGAGGACGAACATCAGCCCGCCGCGGCCGATGCCGGAGAGCAGGTTGGCGATGTTCCCGGCGGTGAACGCCGTGATCCGGAACAGGGACAGGCGGAACATCGGTTCCGCCACGCGGGTTTCGACCACGCAGAACACCGCGAGCACGAGCAGCCCGGCGGCCATCGTGGCCAGCACCCGCGGATTGGTCCAGCCCATGACGTGGCCGTCGTAGGGCTGGATGCCGTAGGTGATTGCCACCAGGACGGCGACCAGCCCGATCGCGAAGGTCAGGTTGCCCCACCAGTCCGGCCGCGAATGCTCGGTGGTGCCTGTGTCGCGCAGCTTCCAGTACGCCCAGCAGGTGCCGAACAATCCGACCGGGACCGACACCAGGAAGACCAGGTGCCACTGAACCGGTGCCAACAGCCCGCCGAGGATCAGGCCGATGAACGACCCCGCGATGCCCGCCACCTGGTTCAGGCCCAACGCCAATCCGCGTTGCTGGACGGGGAAGACGTCGGTGAGGATCGCGCTGGAATTCGCCATCAGCATCGCGCAACAAGTGGGCGGCGGTGATCAGCCGTGCGGATAGGGCACCAGGTCGCCCAGTGCTTCGTCTGCGGCCGCGAGTTTCGTCAGACGCCACAAGGCCTTGGCGGCCCCGTCGACATCTCGTGGATCGAGCTGCCCCAGCAAGCGGGAGAGGGTTTCGCGCCGGGACGTCAGCACGCGGTGTACCAGCTCGCCGCCCGCCGCGGTGAGGCCGAGCGTGACCACGCTGCGGTTGCCCGGCTCGCGAGTCCGGGAGACCAGGCCGACGAGCTCCAAGCGGTCGCCGAGACGCGTCACCGATGAGGCGTTCAATCCCAGGGCGGCCGCGGCCCGCGAAGACGGAAGCGGTCCTCTGTCCGCGAGCGCCGCGAGGAGCCGGAACTGCGGGAGGGTCACGGTTTCGCCCGCCAGGCTCCTGGTCGCGAGCCCCACCAACATGCGCGTCGCCGCTTCGAACGCATCGATGGCGTCCGCGTGGCGCTTCCTGGGCACGGCATCCCGGGAGGGCGAAGACTTCATGAGAACAAGACTTGCACGCTGCAAATCTGCATGTCAAGCTGGGTTTAGCGCCGAAATGTATTGGGGAGGTGCATCATGACGAGCCAGCAGATTCCCATCGCGGGACACCCCGATCTGACGGAACTCCGGTCCCGCTACGAGCACATCGCCGAGACCCCCATCGCGCAGGCCGCGTACGGCTTGATGGTTTTGGCCGGGCTGTACGTCGCCCTGTCGCCGTGGATCGTCGGCTTCGCGGGCATGAGCCCGCTCGCGGTCAACAACCTGATCATCGGTCTCACCGTCGCCGGGCTGGCGGTCGGCTACGCCTCGGCCTTCGGCCGGCTGCACGGCGTCGCGTGGCTGGTCCCCGTCCTCGGGGTGTGGACGATCATCGCGGAATGGGTGATGAGCGGTGCGGTCGCGACGATGCCGGTCGTGATCAGCAACGTGGTCAGCGGCGCCATCGTGGTGCTGCTGGGGATCGCGGCCGCGGGCCTGGTCCTGCAGCATCGCTGAAGTCCGGCGAAGCGGTGCGCCCGGTGACCGCCGGCATCCGAATGCCGGCGGTCACCACCGTGATCGCCACGTCCCGGCGCGCAGTCCTGAACACCGCGCCCGACGACGCGGACCTGGGTTCCGTCACCCGGGGTGGGCGCAATTTCTCACGAAATTGCGCCCACCCCGGGTGACGGGGCGGTGCGTGCGCCCAGATCTGCTCGAAGGCGAGGTGCACGAGGCAATCCCGGCACAGCACCAGATCCGCGGTCGGCAACGGGTCACGGGCCAGGTTCAGGACCCCGAACCGCCGCGATGGCCGCGCATAGGACTTCCGGTTGTGCTCGATGAGTTCGGGGACGATGTCGCCGCCGAAGTAGCTGTCCACGCCCAGTTCGCTCCTGCTGAGCCAACCGAAGTCCTCGCAGGGCACGTCGGCGATGGACCGCACGCCCCGTCGGCGCAACAGGGCCGGGATCTCAGCGCGCAGAAGTGCCGTGGCGGCGTCCTCCGATCCCTGCCCGGACACCGACTCCGGGCTGCCCCACAAGTTGTGCCGGTAGATGTAGCGGAACACCTCGCCCGTTCCCTGCCGGACGAGGTGCTCGCGGTGCTCGAGGTGCTCGCGGTGCTCGCGGTGCTCGCGGTGCTCGCGGTGCTCGCGGTGCTCGCGGTGCTCGCGGTGCTCGCGGTGCTCGCGGTGCTCGCGGTGCTCGCGGTGCTCGCGGTGCTCGCGGTGCTCGCGGTGCTCGCGGTGCTCGCGGTGCTCGCGGAAGTTGACGTTCGTTGCGAGTTCCGGACGTCCCCACGCCGCCTCATCGGCGCCCATCGCATCGTCCTTCCTGTCGCGCGAACACGCAGCATCGGTACCGTGCCCCGCACATCCAGGGTGGTCGCGATTTCGGTTGTCCCATACCGCCCGCCGGTTGATCTCGGATCGTCGCGGCCGCAAGCCGGTGATCACGGGTGATGGCGTCCGAGGGGGCGGGGACCGGCTGCCCCCGCCCGCTCGGAAACCACTCGGATCGGGTACCTCACCCGGAGAGGGGTGAGCGGCGATTTCGCGCGAAATCGCCGGCTGGGACACCCGATCCCGCGTGGCTCGTTACCTCATCTCCCACTGCTGCGCCGGGTTCGAGGGGTCGCAGCTGAACAGCCGCACCTGCTCCTGGCCGAGGTTGCCGAGGCAGCTGTTGGTGGCCGGGTGCCAGATCAGGCTGCCCGAGTCGGCGGGCTCGACCCGCCACTGCTGGGTCCTGTCGTAGGAGTCGCACGCGGAAAGACGCACGTTGGGGCCGTCGACCTGGCCCAGACAGCTGTTCGTGCCGTTGATCCGGAGCAGCTCCGCGTTGCCGAGGTACTCGCGGGACCAGTTCTGGCTCGCGCTGCTCGGGTTGCACTCGGCCAGTGCGACCCCGTAGCTGTCCCAGCTGTACAGGCACCCGTCATCGGCCACGTTGTGCAGCGGGGTTTCCCGGGGGGCGGGGGCCGCCGCCGCGAGTGGCAGCGCGACCGAGCCGCTCAGGCACAGCGCGCCCAATGCCGCCAGGGTCCAGTGGCTCACTTTACGCAATGAACTCACCTCGTAGAATCTAGATTCACGTAGCACGCGTCGTTCGAGCACGTGCGTCACCGAGTTCACTGCTATCCCAGCGGAAAATCCCCAATTCACACCACTGTGGGCGAGCACTGGCCCAAGAAGCGCGAACCGGGTACAACCCCGCAACGAAGGCCTTCGGCAGGTTTCGACGGCACTCTTCGCGCTCACCACGGCCGAAGCGACCCGGCGCCGACGACGTGCACCGGAGCGCCGACCGCCACCTGGAGATCGTCACGGCGATCGAATCGGGCGATCCGGTGAAGACGCAGCGCCGGTGTTGTGGCGCGCAATCCCACGCTCAGAGTTTCCCTTGCGCCGTAGGTGGATGCCAACCGCACGAGCGCGGCGCAGGTATTGCGGGCCGCGCTGCGGGGTACCAGGAACGTGATGGGCGCGCCGAGGGGGCGGCGCGATCGACGTTCACCCGTTTGCGGCCCGCCCGGTGCCCGTCGCCGCGATGGAGAGCAGCCGAACCCGGAATGCGGTGCAGCCGTTTCCGCATCGGAGGTGATCGATGGGAACGCCGTCGCCGAAGCCCGAGCTCGCCACGCGGCGTGTCTACGCCCTGGGGTCGCTGGCCGCGATCCTGTTCGGCTACGACAACGGGATCATCTCGGCCGCCATCCTGTTCATCCCGCACGAGCTGCCGCTGACGCCGCTGCTCAAGGGCGCCGTGGTCAGTGCCACGGTCGTCGGAGCGATGGTGGGAGCGCTGGCCAGCGGGCCGGCCGCCGACTGGCAGGGACGGCAGCGCCTGCTGCTCGCGGCCGGGGTGGTGTTCACCATCGGGGCGCTCGGCGCAGGCGTGGCACCGACAGTCGCCACGCTGGTGCTGTTCCGGTTCATCATCGGGCTGGGGATCGGCATCGCGTCGGTGGTGGTGCCGCTCTACCTGGCCGAGATGGCACCCGCCGGTGGCCGCGGCTGGATCACCTCGCTGAACCAGTACATGATCATCGTGGGCACGGCGCTGGCCGCCGCCTGCGGGTACGCGCTGGCCTTCTCCGCCTCGTGGCGCTGGATGATCCTCATCGGCGTGTTCCCCGCAGCGGTGCTGGTCCTGGGGTTGCTGGCCGCACCGGACACGCCCCGGTCGCTGGTCCGCCGGGGTCACCCCGAGCGGGCACGCACGCTGCTCGTCGGCCTGCGCGGCGACCAGGACGCCGCCGACCGGGAACTCGCCGAGATCACCGAGCTCGAACGCCAGCAGCGGGACGCCAGGCTCGGCGCCCGCATGTCCGCGCCGTGGGTGCGCCGCCTGCTCGTGCTGGGCGCGCTGCTCGCCGTGTTCCAGCAGATCACCGGAATCAACACGATCGTCTACTACGCGCCCACCGTGCTGACGACCTTCGGGGTTTCCGACGTCACGGCACTGCTGTTCACGTTCCTGAACGGGCTGGTGAACATCGCGACGATCGCGGTGGTGGTGCGGCTCAAGATCGTGGATCGCTGGGGTCGCAAGCCCGTCTTGCTCGTCGGCCTGGTGGGCATGTCGGCGAGCCTGTTCGCGGTCGGGGCGGCGGCGTCGCTCCTGTCTCCCGAGTCGCCGGCGCTGTTCGGGATCGCGGTCGCCGCGTTCGTGGTGTACACGAACACCTTCTCCGCCACCTGGGGGCCGGTGCTGTGGGTGGTGCTGGCGGAGATCTTCCCGCTGGCGATCCGCGGTGCGGCGATGGCAGTCGCCACGTTGTTCAACTGGCTGACGGACTTCTTCGTCGCGCTCACCTTCCCCACCTTCACCTCGCTGGTGGGCGCGGGGATCGTGTTCATCGCCTACGCGGCAGCGGGGGTGATCATCTTCCCGGTCGTCTGGTGGATGGTGCCGGAAACCAAGCAGCGAAGCCTGGAATCGCTGGAGAAGGCCTTCCGCCGGAGCAAGCGGTTCCGCTTCTCGGAAGGACCGGACCGATGAGTTCAGGAGTTGTACGATGACCGTCGACTACGGCCCGCACGGATCCAGCCTGCGTGACCTGCCGCGCCTGCGGAGCAGTCGCCGGGGGCGCGCGTCCAGCTGGGACCGCAGCGGGGGCAACGACGACCGCCTCACGATCGAACCGGGCCAGACCGCCACCCTCGCCGAAATCCGCGGGGCCGGGAGCATCAATCACATCTGGGTGACCGTCGCGAACGAACGCATGCTGCGCGATCCCTGGATGCGCGAGCCGGACTACCTGCGCAAGCTGGTGCTGCGCGCCTACTGGGACGGCGAGGGGAGCCCAAGCGTCGCCGTCCCGGTGGGCGACTTCTTCGGGGTCGGGCACGGCCGAACGACCAACTTCGTTTCCGCGCCGCTGCAGATGAGCCCGCAGGACGGCAAGGCGTTCAACTGCTTCTTCCCGATGCCGTTCGGCTCGGATGCGCGGTTGGAGGTCACCAGTGAGCTCCTCCACGAGCGGGTTTTCTTCTACTACTACGTCGATTACGAGTTCTTCGACGAGCTCGGCCCGGACATCGGCCGGTTCCACGCGCAATGGCGGCGCAGCAACCCCTGCCCGGGCGTCGGCCAGGGCGCGGAGACCAACGACCGGTTCCTGCTCACCGGCACGAACCTCGACGGCCTGGACAACTACACGATCCTCGAAGCGGCCGGGCGCGGCCACTACGTCGGCTGCGTGCTCAACATCCACAACCTGCGCGAAACCAACGAGTGGAACTGGTACGGCGAGGGCGACGACATGATCTTCATCGACGGCGAGCGCTGGCCGCCCGCGCTGCACGGCACCGGGACCGAGGACTACTTCAACACCGCATGGTGCCCGTCGCAGACCTACCACGCACCGCACCACGGCATCACGCTTCCCGGCGGCGACAACTGGTCGGGGCAGATCAGCCTCTACCGCTTCCACATCGAGGACCCGATCCCGTTCCGGCGGTCGATCCGGGTCAGCATCGAGCACGGCCACGCGAACAAGCGTTCCGACGACTACTCGTCGGTGGCGTACTGGTACCAGGAGGAGCCGCACGCCCCGTTCTCCCTCGCACCCGTCGAGCAGCGCATCCCGCGGGCGCAATGACAGCCCGGGATGGTGTGAACCGGCGCCAGTTCGTGAAGTTCTCACTCGCGGGGGCGGCAGCGGTGCTGCTCGGGGGCGCGCCGCGCGCCGTCAACGCCGCCGTCGACGCCACCGCCGGACCGACCGTCGTCGACCCGGCCAGCACTTTCTTCGCGACCGCGTTCACCGAGTACGCGGCCAGCGTCACCAGCAACAGCACCGGGGACCTGTGGCCGACCTGCTGGGCGGACGACGACTACGTCTACACGGCCAACGGGGACGGGCAGGGCTTCGGCAACGAGCCGATGGCCGCGATCGTGGTGAACCGGATCGCCGGGATGCCGGAGACCGGCCTGCACGGCGAGCGCCTGGCCGCCGGTGACGCCGTCGCCAAGGTGCACGCCGATTCCAAGCTTTACAACGCGAAACCCACCGGGATCGTCGCGGTCGACGGCAACGGAGACGGCCGCGACGAGCTGTACCTGGCCGTGCAGGACCTGCGCTACGCGCCCGCCGAGACGGCGTTCGACGACGCGCCGAACGCGAGCATCGTCAAGTCGGAGGACTACGGGCGCACCTGGCAGCAGCCGTCCGGGCCGATGTTCACCGACCACATCTTCACCACGATCATGTTCCTCGACTTCGGACGCAGCCAGGAACACGCTCTAACGCTCGGCCCGGAGGCCGCCGGGTACGTGTACGCCTACGGCCTGGACCACAACTGGCGCGACTCCTACACCAACACGGTGCCGTCCCCCACGAGCCTCTACCTGGCCCGGGTTCCCCGGAACGTGATCCAGCAGCGGGACGCGTGGCGGTTCTACACCGGCACCGGGCAGGACGGTCGTCCGCAGTGGAGTGCCGACATCGGGGCGAAGGCGCCGGTGCTCACCGACGAACGGCGGCTCTACACCGACCTGCTCGGCGAAGGCCGGCGCGACCTCAGCGTGATCTCCCAGGGAGGTGTCCTCTACAACGCCCCGATGCGCCGGTTCCTCTACACCTCGTGGAGCGAGTACACCTTCGAGTTCTACGAGGCGCCGACACCCTGGGGGCCTTGGCAGCTGTTCATGTCCAAGGACTTCGGCGCCCAGCCCTGGTTCGGCCACCCCGGCCGCGTCCGGATCATCCCCGTGCCGGGCGGCCACGACATCCCGACGCCGGAGGCCGGCGAGGGCGAGCCGGCGTGCGCCGGCCCGAAGAACGGCGGCTACGCCGCGACCATCCCGGCGAAGTTCGTCTCGCCCGACGGAACGCGGATGTGGTTGCAGTCCAACTGGTTCCTGAACGTGGCGTGCGGGCTGCCCAACTACCGCTTCTCATTGCGGCAGCTCCATCTGTCCGCCCGCCAGCTGGGCGATCCCGCCAACAACCCGCCGAACCCGACGGCCAACCTGGCCCGGCCGGAGAGGGGACCTTTCCCCATCGAGAGGACAGCCCACTACGGCCGCGGCGACTACTTCAACAACGGCATCCGGGAGGAGAGCGAGGACAGCTTCGGCGGCTCCCGGAAGCAGGCCGATTTCTGGGGCTACACCTGGAAGGACGAGTACTGGGTCGATCGCGTCGTCTATACGACGGGCAGCATGTTCTCCGACGGCGGCTGGTTCGCCCGCGACCTGACGGTGCAGGTGCGTCAGGGAGCCGACTGGGTGAACGTCACCGGCCTGACGACCACCCCGACGTACCCGTACGACAACACGGCGGGACCGAACAAGACCTACGCGCTGACGTTCGACCCGATCGTCGGCGACGGCGTCCGGATCGTCGGAGTCCCCGGTGGTTCGGCCACGTTCACCTCGATCGGCGAGCTGGAGGTGTACTTCGACGGCAGACCGCCCCGGTGACCGGAGACCTGGCCGTTGGGTCTGGTGATTGGAGACCTGGCCGTAGGGTCCGGTGGTCGACGGTCCGCAATTTCCATTGAAATCGGACCCGCCCATCCGATTTCCATTGAAATTGGGCTGCCTGCCGTGGCGGGCGTCGTCGGTGGCGGGCGCTGGATCTTGCGACCACTCGGGTGTTTGGACCGGAACTAACCCTCACGACGGGTGTCCATCCGGTCGTGAGTGGTGATGCCGGTTCTTACCGGAGCTTCGCCCTGGGCCAGTGCGCAGGTCCGCTGCTCTCGGGGATCCTCTCGGACGGCCCAGGAGGCATGAGAAGCGGCCTGCTCATCGGCGTGGCCCTGCTGCTCGCAGCAATCCCAACAGCCCTCGCCCAGCGGACCGCCCGCACGCCCGCGGACCGCTGATCCAGGGCGAGGCAGCACGCAGTTCGATACAGCACGTAGTTCGAGGCGAGAGCCGTGATCTTGCCTTGTAATGACGGGTGGTTCGAGCGCATCGAACTTCGGAGTCCACAATGGATTATTGGAGCCCTGCCGCGGCCAGCGCTGCACATAGCAACACGATGTGTGTGGGGAAAGCGTAGCGGGGTAGCTGGAAGGAGACGACTCCCGGCCGGATCGGGCCAGCTGCCGGACCGGGCGGACCCGATGCCGTGGAGCCGGGAGCTTCCCGTTGAGCGGGGGTGTTCTTTGTGATTGTGCTAGGGGTAATCCTATTGCTCCTCGGTGTCTTCCTCAACATTTCGGTCCTGTGGACGCTGGGAGCCGTGTTGACCGTGGTAGGCGTCGTGTTCGCCGTTGCAGGTGCGAGCGGACGTGCTATCGGTGGCCGGAAGCACTGGTTCTGAATGACCGCAGGCGGGATGTGTTGCCCGAGCGTTCGCTCGGGTAGTCCCCGGGCGTTGATCGAAAGTGTGCGGACGGATCGCCGGCGAGGAGTCCAAGCGCAGAGCCGCGGACCGAGCCGACCGGATGGAGGCCGGCCGGACGCACGGCCGGGCGGTCCAGGGCGACGACGCGGTGGTGCGGGCGGCCGAGCGGGGAGCGGTGGAAACCTTGCTGCTGGAGGAGGACGTTCCGGCGCGGCACGAGGAGTTCCTGCTCAAGACTTGCGCCGAGACCGCCTCCGAGGTCGGACTCGTGCCCGCGGGGACCGGGCTGACCGATGGGGCGGGGGCGATCCTGCGCTTCCCGGTGCAGCAGTGAGCGCGAGCGGGCGGAGGGTTGGCCGTCATGGGGGCAGCCGACGGACAGCGCGATCGGCGCGGCAGCGGTCGTGACGAGCCGGAAGCGACCATTGTGGACGAACGGCAGGCCAAGCGGGCTGTCGCCGCGGCCGCCATCGGCAACACGATGGAATGGTTCGACTTCGGCGTGTACAGCTACATCGCTGTCATCATCAGCCAGGTCTTCTTCCCGCCCACCAACGCGACAGCGCAATTGCTGTCCACCTTCGCCACGTTCGCGGTGGCGTTCCTGGTCCGGCCGCTGGGCGGGTTCTTCTTCGGTCCTCTGGGCGACCGCATCGGCCGCCGGAAGGTGCTGGCCACCACCATGGTCACGATGGCGTTGGGAACGCTGGCGATCGGGCTGATCCCCAGCTACGCCACGATCGGCATCTGGGCGCCGGTGCTGCTGCTGGTGGCCCGGCTCATCCAGGGGTTCTCCACCGGCGGCGAGTACGGCGGCGCGGCCACGTTCGTCTCGGAGTACTCGCCGGACCGGCGGCGCGGATTCATGGCCAGCTGGCTGGAATTCGGCACGCTGACCGGATACTCGCTCGGTGCCGCGCTTGTCACAGTGCTGACCGTGACGATGGCCCCGCAGGACCTGACGACCTGGGGTTGGCGGATCCCGTTCCTGGTGGCCGGTCCGCTCGGGATCATCGGGCTCTACCTCCGGTTCCGGTTGGAGGAAACCCCCGCTTACCGCAAGAACTCCGAAGACGAGCAGCCGCAGGCGGCGGCGACTTGGCGCAGCCTGCGCACGATCTTTGGCCGCCACTGGCGCCCGATGCTGAAGTGCGTCGGCCTGGTGCTGGTGTTCAACGTGACGAACTACCTGCTCACCGCCTACATGCCGACGTACCTATCGGCCGTGCTCGGCTTCCAGCACACCAGCTCGCTGATCCTCGTTCTTGTGACGATGGTGCTGGTGATGGGCCTGATCGTGGTGCTGGGCCGGTTCTCCGACCGGATCGGCAGGCTGCCCATCGCGGGGTTCGGCAGCGTCGCGCTGATCGTGCTGTCGTACCCGGCGTTCCTGCTGATTGCCCAGGGCAGCGTGGGGGCGGTGCTGGGTGGCCTGCTGGTCATCGGTCTGACGTTGATCTGCTTCAGCAGCACGATGCCCGCGACGCTGCCGGCGCTGTTCCCTACCGAGATCCGCTACGGCGCGGTGTCGGTCGGGTTCAACATCTCGGTCGCGCTGTTCGGTGGCACCACGCCGCTGATCGCCGAAGCGCTCGTCGCGGTGACCGGGGTGAAGTCGATCCCCGCGGTCCTGCTCGTCGCAGCCGGAGCGGTTGGGCTGGTAGCGGTGTACTTCACGCGTGAACCTGCCGGTCGTTCCCTCCCCGGAGCACGGCCCACCGCGGCAAACCGCGCGGAGGCGCGGCGGCGCGTCCGAGATGAGCGCGGTGAAGATCAGGATTAGCGCCTCGGCGCATCGGGTAGACCGTGCGTAGCGGCGTTGCCGTCGATGTGATCGTCGAGGTGTCTGTGATGGGCGCAGAAGATGCGGGAGCGCGCGTACGTTCCCGGTTGCGTGGAGGGGGCGTGGAAAACGTCGTCTCTGGGCATCAACCGGGTCAACTGCGTGGCGCAGCGTCCAGTGTGGATTTCGCAGGCCCCACACCGCTGTTCGGACAGCAAGCCGGTGGGTGGCGAGACGCAACCCCAGCCGAGTAGCTCGTCGGGTATCCGACAGGGAGAAGCACCAACGCAGTGAACGGAAGGAGTGCCGCGATGGCTGGCGAGGACAAGGTGAAGAACAAGGCAGAAGAGCTGAAGGGCAAGGTGGAGAAGAAGGTCGGCGAGGCCACCGATAACGAGCAGCTGGAAGCGGAGGGCAAGGGCAAGGAGGTGAAGGGGGGCCTCAAGCAGGCCGGTGAGAAGGCCAAGGACGCCTTGACCGGTGACGAGGACAAGAAATGACCGTGTGCGCACGGAAAATGGGTGCGCACGGTGAATGGTGACCCCGCCTGCGCACGGTGAATGGTGACCCCGCCTGCGCACGGTGAATCGAGCGGAGGCCGCGAACTCGGAGTTCGCGGCCTCTGCTCGTGTCCGGGATCATTTCCGGTGCCGTCTGCGGCGTCGTGTGTCCGCTCAGAGCCTGTTGGTGAATGGTCTGCGTGGGTGGTCGCTTAGCGGAACCTTAGGTTTCCTGGACTGCGGGTGCCCCTCCTGATGTATGTCCAATACGCGGCGGAGGTGCCGTCCTCGCCAGAAAACCTCTCAGAACCCGCCGATGGTCGTCTTGGCAAGGTGAATGCAAGCGGCTGCGCCGCTTCCAAAGGCGCGGACGGCATTCGCCGACAGGCTCTCAGGCCTTCAGGTGGGCGTCGAGCCAGTCCACGATCTCGTCGAGCACCTGTTCCTGCTCCGGCTCGTTGTGCGCCTCGTGGTAGAGCCCTTCGTAGATCCGCAGGGTGAGGTCCGACGACCGGGCGTGGGCGCGCACCAGCTCGCTGGCGGCCGGTGGCATCAGCCGGTCCGCGCCGCCGTGCAGGACGAACAGCGGCATGGTCAGCGACGCCAGGCGCTGCGGCATGGCCTCGACGGCCAGCATGATCTCGACGGCGGTCCGCGCTCGCATCTTCCCGGCGTGGTTGAGCGGGTCGGTGCGGTAGTCCCGCACCACCTCGGGGTTGCGGCTGATGGTGTTCGCGTCGAGGCTGCGCACACCGAGGTCGGGCAGCAGTTTGGACAGCAGCGGTGAGACGACCTTCTCCACGGCTGACACCGCGCCGGTGTTGAGCGCCGGGGCGGAGATCACGGCACCGACGATTCGGTCCAGAGGCGTCCCGGTGAGGTACTGCAGGGAGATCAGCCCGCCGAGGCTGTGCCCGTAGACGAACAGCGGCACGTCCTCGTGGCGCTGACCGGCCAGCCGCGCCAGGAGGTCGACCCCCGCGACGGCAGCGGCCATGCTGCCGATGTTGCCGCGCGTTCCCGGCGAGCGGCCGTGCCCGGGATGGTCGACGGCATAGACCGCGTAGCCGGCCGCGTTGAGCCGCTCCGCGACGTGGCGGTAGCGACCGCTGTGCTCGTGCACACCGTGGACGAGCACGACCACCCCGGTAGCCTGGGCACCGCGATTCCCGGGTTGGTCGACGGTCCAGCTCTGCCAGTACTGCCCCGAGGACAGGGTTCCTTCGAGGTGCGATGCCGTCGGCCGTGCATCGTCGTCGGGCTGCGTCATCGAGTACCTACCTGTCCTGCCATGCGTGCTGGTCGCCTTCGCGGAAGGCGCGCGTGCTCCCGGGCAAGCCTCATCCGGTGATCGGATCTCGGCGACTCCGGGAGGTGGGTGCCTGCAAAGGTACGCGGCCTAACGAGGTTCGGGCACAAGCCGGAACCATGCTTGGCACATTCCCGGATGGAGCAGAAGTCCCCGCACACCGTTCGGTGTACGGGGACTTCTGCTGATCGCGACGTCAGCGCAGGCCGGTGGCACGGGCGAACGCCTCCCAGCGGATCAACTTGAAATTGGTGTCGGTCCGGACCTCACCGTCCGGGCCGGTGCTCTCCGGGGTGTTCTGGCCGTCGTGGACCACCAGAAGACCCTGCGGGAACTGGTCGCCGAGCGGATCGGTCGTCACCATGGCGCCGTCGGATAGTCCTCCCCCCATCGGCGCACGGCCTCGGGGTCCCGCTCGTAGGCCTGCGGATCGGTCTCTGCGGCGACAAACCCCAACAGCGCAGATAGTCGCCGACGGTGCGCAAACTCAACACGACGCCGTGGCGCACCCGGATCAACTCGGCCACCGCCCCAGCCGAACGCGGCGGAGCCGAAATGGGACTGGATCCGCACCCGCATGCGCTGCCGACACACCCTCACCACCCGCCTGTGGTCACCCGAGGAGGGCGCAATTTCGCGAGAAATTGCGCCCACCCCGGGTGACGGGCCATCGTCGCGCTTCGTGATCGCCGCAGTGCGTTCGTGCAGGTGGTGGCAATTTCGCGAGAAATTGACCGTCACCCGGGTGAACGTCAATTTCGCGAGAAATTGACCCCACCCATGCCGTCCTCGACCGTCTCGGCGGTCCGCCCGTCGAACAGATCGGGAACGTGCACCTCGTGGCCGGCGGCGCGCAACCGGTCGGCGGTGGTGTACACGGAAGGTCGCAAGCCGAACGCAGAATGAAGCAACAGGATATCCACAAGGGACATCAAATCAGCTCGGCCCGACCCGTCCCGAGAACACCCCTGGCACGGCCGGGGGGAAGCAAGCAGCTCTTCCAAGGCGCTGCAAGCCCGAGCGTCGGCAACGTCGTTCCCGAAGACGACGGCACTGTCATCGTGCGCGGCAACATCGGGACGACGGCACTGTCATCGTGCGTGGCAACATCGGTTGGAACACCGGCCTCGACGCGAGGATCAGCGTCCTCGCCGTCTGAGCCGGCACATCAAGCAGGTGAAAAGCACTCCACCGTCCTGCCGCACGCGTTCGTCGGCTACCGCATCACCCCCGACGGCCTGGCGCACCTCGGCGGAAGCCGCATCGTCGACGGCAGAACCATCGACGGGGTGCAGGACTATCCGGCCATCGTCGCTCGCGTTTGCCGCGAGGGCGCGGTGATCTTGTGGCTGGACCAGACCGGGATCCGCTCGGATGCCGCAGTGGGCCGAACCTGGGCACCGGCCGGCCGGACACCCGTGGTGGGCAAGACCGGGGAAACGGTTCAGCGTGATCACTTGGACCGTCAGGTCCAGGTGATCGTCGACGGTCATCCTGTCCACCGCCGTAAGACCGTCCGCAAGTGTCTGGACCGATCACGCTGCGGCGATCGAGATGCACTTCCTGCCCGGATACAGCCCGGAGCTCAACCCGGACGAGATCCGGGGTGCCGACCTCAAGCGGACCATGTCCACCGGCACAGCACCGAAAACCCGCGACGAGTCGAAACAAGCGGTCCGCTCCAACCGGCTCCACAAGTCGCCTGGCCGAGTTCGCTCCTACTTCGGCAAACCCGAAGTCCGCTACGCCGCCTGACATCACACAATTGCCCTACTACGAATCAATAGCCCAGCCTGTTTCAGACGCTGCGCAGTACCGAGACGACGGAGCCCAGCACCACGGCGGTGTCACCGTCAATGACCTCGTAAGCCGGGTTGCGAGGCTCCAGGTAGACGTGGCCGTTGCGGCGGCGGTACACCTTGACGGTCGCCTCGCCGTCGATCATCGCGGCGACGATCTGTCCGGAATGCGCCTCCGGCTGCTGCCGGACCACGACGATGTCGCCGTCGCAGATCGCGGCGTCGATCATCGAGTCACCGCGCACACGCAAACCGAAAACGTTGCCGCGACCGGTGAGTTCGCGGGGCAACGACAGAACGTCGTCGACGTGTTCTTCGGCCGCGATGGGAATTCCGGCGGCGATATCGCCGACCACGGGCACGCTCACCGAGTCATCGCCGGGCTGCCGCGCCGTGGGCCGCAGGAAGGCCCGCACGTCGATCGGCCGGGACATCGTCGTGCTGCGCCGCAGGAAACCCTTCTCCTCCAGGCTCGTCAGGTGCTTCGACACCGACGAGGACGACCTGAGTCCGACGGCATCGCCGATCTGGCGCGTGCTCGGCGAATACCCATACCTGGTCACCCAATCCCGGATCGTGGCCAGGATTCTCTGCTGACGCAGCGGCAGGGTCGAGGGGTCCAGGTGCTCGAACGCGTCGAGATCGTCGTAGGCGGCCACCTGCGGAATGTTAGAGGCCGACGCCCGCGACCAAGCCACCGGCCCGCACCGGCGACTGCGAAACCGGCTCTTACCGGTTCTCGCACTCCCGACCGGTTCACGATTTCGACGTAGCGACCGAGCAGCGCGAAGCCGTGCCACCGCTGCAGCCTCCCCACGAAGAAGATCCACGCGGCGAAGGAGGTCAGCACGACGAGCGCCAGCTCTGCGGGATCGGCAGGATGCGCCGATCGCGGAGCTGGTGACGCCGCTGCGGCGGGTGCACGCTGGGGAGCGGGTCCGTGGCACTGGACTGGCGGCCTCTCCTGTCGGCTTCCCACGTCCTGGCCGATCTCACTCCCGCGCCGGTCACCCCGGTGCACGACTACCCGCGATGGACCCTGCATTTCGGAGACGAATAAGGGCTGAAAGTCCTCGCCGCCGTCGCGGAGGTGCGGGGATACTGACTTGGTAGGCCGACATCTAATTCTAGTGGCTTCTGGTCGGAAGATGAGGCGCGCCTTGTTCGAACCCGTAGCGCGTTGGTTTGCCGGAGTGTCAGATTGGCATCCCCTTGCCCTGTACGAGATCGTTCTCGAACGCAATGGCCCCAAGTGGCAGGTGACCTACCTGATGCACGGTGAGCAGCATGCCTGCATCGGCTTCGAAAGCGAAGCCGATGCTCGACGCGACGTCGAGTACCTGATGAGCCGTGGCCCGGCCGGGGAGCAGTGGCGCGAGGCCTACCCGGATCGCTGAGCCGCGGCACGCGAACCAGGGATGGAGCGCGGCGGGGGAGTCGCTGGTCTGCCAAACTCGGCTCGGGGTCCGGCGACGTACCCGGGGGGCGGGAGATGGCTTCATTCCCAACCGCGTTGGGCTTGTCCGCGGAGCAGACCGAGGACGTGGTGCAGCAGGCCGGCCTGGCACCGTCGTTGCACAACAGCCAGCCATGGCGCTTCCGTCTTTCGGAACAGGTGATCGAGCTGCACAGCGACCCGCGGCGGCGGCTGCCCGTTGCGGATCCGGCCGACCGGGAACTGCGGTTGGCCTGCGGTGCGGCGTTGCTGAACCTCCGCCTGGCATTGGAGCACTTCGGCGTGCGGCCGGTCGTCGCGCTGCTGCCGCGGCTTGCCGGGCCGACCTCGTTGGCCGAGCTGCGCAGCGGGGGACCGGCGACGCAAGCGCCGGAGGAACTGGCGCTGTACCAAGCGATTCCCAAGCGACGCAGCAACCGGCGTCCGTTCCTGGAGAACCCGGTCCCGGCCGCGCACCGGCACGCGCTGGCCGCCGCGGTGCGTCGCGAGCAGGGCTCGTTGCGCACGATGACACGCCCGGAGTTGGGGAGCCTGGAGGGCTTAATGCACCGTGCGCACCGGATGCAGATGGCAAACGTGCGCTTCCGGGATGAGCTGGCGAAGTGGACGGGGCGGCCGAAAGGCGCGGCCGAAGGCGTGCCGGCTGCCGCGGCGGGGCCGCTGCCGGAGCCCCAGGACCAGTGGGTGCTGCGGGACTTCTCCGGTGGTCAGGCGCGTGCGCGGGTTCCCGGCAAGGACTTCGAGTCCGATCCGCTGATGGTCGTGGTGTGCTCGAACCACGACAGCAGGCTCGACGACCTGCGCGCGGGGCAGGCGATGCAGCGCATGCTGCTCACCGCGACGGCACTGGGCCTGGCGTCGTCGCTGCTGTCGGCGGTCGTGGAGGTCGAGGAGACCCGGGATGACCTGCGGCAGCTGCTCGGCGGAGGGCTGCACCCGCAGGCCGTGGTGCGGATCGGATACGGCTCGCCGACACCCGCGACTCCGCGTCGTGACCTGCGGGAATTGCTGATCGACAACTAGCGCTTCCAACGGTTCCGCCGTGAGCGGCCGGGCGGGAGGATGCCGGATGCAGGCGTTCGACGTGGTGGGCATCGACGGCTCCGATGTCGCGGCGGATGCGGTCAGGTGGGCCGCAGCGGACGCCGCGCTCCACCGGGCAGCGTTGCGGCTGGTATGCGTCGTTGCTGGTGGGGCGGATGATGCCGGTGATGGGATGCCGACGTCGCCGAACGTTCTCGACGTCATCGAGAACCAGCGCCGCCGATGGCTGTCGCAGGCGGCGGAGCTGGCCGCGACGGTCGCCGGCGACGTGGCGATCACCCAGGAACTACGCCACGGCAAGCCGGCCGCGGTCCTCGTCGAGGAGTCGGCCGGGGCTCGGCGGGTGGTCGTCGGCACCCGCGGCCTGGGTGACGCCACCGGGGTGAAACGGGCGTTGGGGTCCACGGCGGAAACCGTCGCCATGCTGGCGCAGTGCCCGGTGGTCGTCGTCCCGGCCGCCCGGACCGATCCCGGCGTGGCACGAACTCGGCCGGTCGTCGTCGGAGTGGACGGATCGGCGGTCACCGAGCGCGCCCTGGAGGCCGCGTTCGAGGAAGCGTCCGTGCGGCGCGTTCCGCTGGTGGCCCTCCACGTGTGGAGCGACACCGCCATCGACGAATGGTTCGCCCTGGACGCGGAACGTGACTGGGATGCGATCGAGGCAAGAGAAGGCATGGTGCTCGCCGAGCGGCTGGCGGGGTGGCAGGAGCGGTACCCGGACGTGCAAGTGCAGCGCGTCGTGGAGCGGGACCGACCGGTGCGGTTCCTGGCCTTGCACGGCGCAGACGCGCAGCTCATCGTCGTAGGTAGCCGTGGGCGCGGGGGCCTCACCGGGATGCTCCTGGGCTCGACCAGTCGCGCCCTCGTCCATTCGGCGCCCTGTCCAGTGCTCGTGGTGCGGGCGGGATGAGCTCCGGGGCACGCGCCGCGCCGCGTGCTGGAGGTGAGCGACATGACCAGTGCCGGTGATGCGGCTCGGTCCGATGTGGCGCACCCCGGGCCGCGGCGGTTGCCACGTGCCACCTACGAACGCGAGCTCTTGCGGCTGCAAGCGGAGCTCGTGAAGCTGCAGGAATGGGTCCGGGCCGAGCGCGAGCGGCTCGTGGTGCTGTTCGAGGGGCGCGATGCGGCGGGGAAGGGCAGCACGATCAGGCGCGTCGCGGAGTACCTCAACCCCCGGGTGGCCCGGATCGCCGCGCTGCCCGCCCCGACCGAGCGGGAGCGGACGCAGTGGTACTTCCAGCGCTACATCGCGCAACTGCCCGCGGCGGGGGAAATCGTGCTGTTCGACCGGAGTTGGTACAACCGCGCCGGGGTGGAGCACGTCATGGGTTTCTGCACGGAGGACGAGCACCGGCGTTTCCTGGAGCAGTGCCCGATCTTCGAACGGCTGCTCATCGACGACGGGTTGCTGCTGCGCAAGTACTGGTTCTCGATCAGCCGCACCGAGCAGGAGCGTCGGCTGCGCAAACGCGTCGAGGACCCGATGCGCCAGTGGAAGCTCTCGCACGTGGACCTGGAGTCGGTGACCCGCTGGGACGATTACTCCCGCGCGCGGGACGAGATGCTCGCCGCGACGGACACCCCGGAATCCCCTTGGTACCTGGTGGAAAGCGAGGACAAGCGGCGGGCGCGGATCAACATGATCGCTCACCTGCTGTCGAGCGTGCCGTACCACGAGGTTCCGCGCCCCCGGGTGGACCTGCCCGCGCGGGCGGGCGCCAGCGGCTACCGGCGTCCGCCCCGCGACGCGTTCAGGTACGTGCCCGACCACGCCGCATCGCTCGGATGATCGAGGTTTCCGCGGGCCGCGACTGGTCAGGAGTCGCCGCGGACCACGACCACTGGGCAACGGGCGTGGTGCACGCAGTGCTGGCTGACCGAGCCGAGGAGCGCCTCGGTGAATCCGCCGTGACCGCGGCTGCCCACAACGAGCAGATTCGCGTTGGACGACTCGGCGGCGTCCAGCAGCGCCCGCGCCGGGTGCCCCTGCGCGACTTCCCTGCTGATCTCCACCTCGGAGTCGCCGGCAACATCGTTGACCACCTCGTGCAGGTTCTTGGCGGTGGTGGTGGCGAAGTCCTCGAGCCCGGGGGCTTCCCAGTTGTAGATGAGCGGAGCGTCCCAGGCCATCAGGGCGGTGATGCCGCCGTCGACCAGTCCCGCCTGCCAGACGGCCCACCGCAGGGCCGCCTTGGAAGCGGGCGAGCCGTCGACGCCGACGACGATGGTGTACCGGTGCTCGTTCATTGCATCCTCCCCGTGCCGGCTTCCAGACCTGCGAAGCTCCCTCGCACATGAGGAGTACCCAACCTGCCGGAGATGTCAGCACCGCGTTCGTGGCCGTCCTCGCCAGCGCCGGGGATCTGCCGATCGCGGCACGGAGGTGGGATCAGGCGGCCACGTCACTGCACGGGCCGCTCAGCCAGGGGTGCGGCCCCAGGCTTCGTTCACGGCGTCGACGATGTGCTGGTATCCCGTGCAGCGGCAGAGATTTCCCGACAGCAGTTCGCGGATCGAGGCGTCGTCGGGGTGATCATCGGGGTCGGCGGCGGACAGCGTCACGACGAATCCCGGTGTGCAGAAACCGCATTGGAGTCCGTGGCAGTCCTTGAACGCCTGTTGCACCGGGCTCAGGCCATCGTCGGGGGTGATGCCTTCCACCGTGGTGACCTCGGTGCCGTCGGCCTGCACGGCAAGGGTGATGCAGGAACGCGCGGGTTCGCCGTCGATGAGCACGGTGCAGGCGCCGCAGATGCCGTGTTCGCAGCCGGCGTGGGTGCCGGTGTGGCCGAGGTCGTCGCGCAGGAAGTCCACGAGCAGCCGGCGCACCGGGACGAGGCGCTGGACCTTCCGGCCGTTGACGGTGAGCGTGATCTCGCGGTGTGCGGTGGGGTTGTCAGCCATGCGCCACCTGCTCCAGGGCTCGCTGCGCGGCCGCCTGCAGTGCGGCGCGGCGGGTTGCGGGGTCGGCGTGGAGGTCGTCGGGCGGGCTGGCGGAGTCCGCGGCGGCCCGGGCCGCCGCGTTGATCGACTCCGCGGTGAGCGCCCGCCCGCGCAGCGCCTCTTCGGCTTCGGCGAGTCGTCGGACCGTGCCGCCGATGCCCAGGCCGGCCAGCCGCGCGCGGGTCACGGTCCCGTCGTCGAACTCCAGCGCCGCGGCGACTCCTGCGATGGCGAAATCGCCGGAGCGCCGGGTGATCTCGGCGAAGCCGCAGCGGGCGGTTTCGCGAATCGGCACTCGCACCTCGGTGAGGATTTCGTCGGCGGCCAGCGAAGTTTCGTAGGGCGCGAGGAACAGGTCGGTGGCGGCGATGGTGCGCCGGCCGCCGACACCGGTCACCACGACATCGGCGTCCAGCGCGCACGCGGACGCGCACAGCTCGGCGGCCGGATCGGCGTGTGCCAGGGATCCGCCGACGGTGCCGCGGGAGCGGATCTGGTGGTGGCCGACGTGGCGCAGCGCGCGTCCGAGCAGCGGGCAGGTCTGCCGGATCAGCGGGGAGGTCTCGGCCGCCCGCTGCCGAACGCCGGCGCCGATGATCAGCACGTCGTCCTCGCGGCGCAGCTCCGTCAGCTCCGGCAGCCGGCCGATGTCGACCAGGATGCTGGGGCGGGCGAGCCGGAAGTTCATCATCGGCAGCAGACTTTGGCCGCCCGCAAGGACTTTCGCGTCCTCGTCGGAGGCGAGCAGCCGCACCGCTTCGCCGAGGGTTTGGGGGCGGGCGTAGTCGAACGGTGGGGGCTTCAAGACGCGGCCTCCTCGATCAGGCGCCGCACCGCCGACGGAGTCAGCGGGGTGGTGTCGATGTCGGCCACGCCCAGTGGTTCCAGGGCGTGCTCAACGGCGCGCACGATCGCGGCCGGCGGGCCGATGATGCCCGCCTCGCCCACGCCCTTGATGCCGAAGGGGGTTTCGGGCGCGGGACTGCTGAGCTCCTCGGTTTCGATCTCGGGGATCTCGCAGGCGGTGGGCAGCACGTAGTCCATGAACGTGGTGGCCAGCGGTTGGCCGTCGTCGTAGGGCAGCTGCTCGTAGAGCGTGCCGCCGATGCCCTGCGCGACACCGCCGTGGATCTGGCCGGCCACGGTCAGCGGGTTGATTACGCGCCCGCAGTCGTGCACCACGGCATACCGCACCACCTTCACCACCCCCGTGGCGGTGTCGACCTCGACGATCGCGGCGTGCGTGGCGTTGGTGTAGGTGGCCGAACCGTTCATCTTGCCGTCGGGCCGGGGCGCGTGGTCCATTCCGGGCGGCTCGTAGCTCGCGCGCGCGTCGAGCCCGGGTTCGACTCCCGGCGGCAGCTCGAACGTGCGGGTCAGCGCCACCCGCGCCACCTGCGCCCAGGACACCGAGCTGCCCGGGCTGCCGCGCACCTGGAACCCGCCGTCGGCCAGCTCCAGGTCGTCCGGGGCGGCTTCCAGCAGGTGCGCGGCGATGTCGGTTCCCTTGCGCCGCAACACTTCGGCGGCCCGCGCGATCGCGCCGCCGGCGACGACGGCGCTGCGACTCGCCCAGCTGCCCAGGCCGAACGGGGCGGTGTCGGTGTCGCCCATCACCACCCGCACCTGCTCGATCGGCAGGCCCAGTTCCTCGGCGACCAGGGTGGCCACCATGGTGTGCGCGCCTTGCCCCATGGCCGAGATGCCGACCGCCACGGTGACTCCGCCGTCGGCGTCGAAGCGCACGTCGGCGGAATCCTGTCCGCTCCAGTTGCCGGTGATCGAGAACGCGCTGGCGGCGACACCTTCGATGTAGGTGGCGTAGCCGACGCCAAGGCGCGTGCCAGGTGCTGCGCTTTCGCGTTCGGCGGCCAGCAGCCGTTCGCCGATCTCGACGGCGCGATCGAAGGCCGCGCGGTGGCTCCCGGAGTCCAGCCGCGCGCCGGCGGCCGTCTCGTAGGGCAGCTCGTGCGGTTCGATGATCATCCGGCGGCGCAGTTCGAGCGGATCGATGCCCAGTTCGCGGCCGATCTTGTCCACCAGCCGCTCGATGGCGAAAGTGCCTTCGGGCATGCCGAAACCGCGGTAGGCGCCGAGCGGGGTCTTGTTGGTGACCACGCCCTGGACCGCCACGCGCTGGTGCGCAATCCGGTAGGGCCCGCACAGCGATCCGACGGCCACCAGGCTGGGACCGAACCCGGCGGGGAACATCTCGCCGGAACCGAGGTCGGTGCGGATCCGCCCGCGCAGGGCCTCGATGGTGCCGTCGTCGCGGACCGCGGCGGAAAGCTCGATGCGCATGTCGCGGGCGTGGCACGCGGTGATCAGGTGCTCGTGGCGGTCCTCGATCCAGCGCACCGGGCGGTGCAGCCGCATCGCCAGCCACGGGATCACGTAGTCCTCGGGGTAGATTTCGTTCTTCTGGCCGAAACCGCCGCCGACGTCGGGCGTGATCACCCGGATGTCGCGCTCCGGCAGGCCCAGCACGGCGGACAGCATCGACCGCACCATGAAGGCGGCCTGGGTGGAGGTCCACACCGACAGCCGCCCGTCGCGGTACTCGGCCACGACGCCGCGCGGTTCCATGGGAACGGCCGCGTGGCGGTGGGTCGTGTAGGTGCCGCTGATCACGCGCAGCCGGTCGAACGCCTCGTCCACGGCCGGGTTCTCCGGGGCCAGCGACAGCAGGAGGTTGTCGTTCCACTCCGGGTAGAGCAGCGGCGCGTCCGCGGCGAGGGCCGCGTCGACGGTGTCGACGGTGGGCAGCGGTTCGAGGTCGACGTCGACGAGTTCGGCGGCGTCCTCGGCGAGGTAGCGGTCGTCGGCGACCACCACCGCGAGCGGGCAGCCGACGTAGCGGACCCGGTCGCGCGCCAGCGGGAAGTGCCGAACGGGGCGGACCCAGGGCATCAGGTCCGGAACCGCGGGGATGCCGAGGTCCGAACCGCCGAACGCCGCGCACACCCCGGGCGAATCCAGCGCGGCCGACGTGGTGACGCCGCGCACCTGGGCGTGCGGGACTTCGCTGCGGACGAACGCGGCCTCCACCATGCCCGGCAGGACCACGTCGGCGACGTAGCGGCCACGCCCGGTGACCAGTCGGTCGTCCTCGATGCGCGGCACCCGGACACCCAGCAGCGTCGGGCGCGTGCTCGGCGCTGGCAGCACCATCCGGCCTCCCCTGTCACCGCGCTCGGCAGGAGCCACCCGGTCTCAGAGCCTGCCGCTGAACGAGTGGTGACGGTCATAGTCGTGATCCCCCGGGTAGCGTGCTGCAACCCCGGTTCGGGCGCAATCCACCGGATGGACGGCTCGGGCACCGACCGGGTGACCGAATCGGCCGGCGCAGGGCCCGTGAGTGTTTCTGGGTGCTATAGCACCGCAAAGTGCTCACGGGCGTCGGCTGCCCGGCTGCCGGGGCCGGTGATCGGCCGACCGAGGGCCGCCCGAAGAGATATAGATCACTGAAATTGCTGCGCCGGGGCAGTCGGGAGGGCCGCCGGTCGGGTCGATTTGGCGATGCCCGACGATTTTCGGGGCGCACCACGCCGTAGTTGCGACATATCCATACCAACCGGTAGCCAGGAAGGTGTGCTTAGCGGGGTGTTGTTGCCCCCAGGAGAGAAAGCTGCAGGAGGTCTGCTCGGTGTTCAGTCGTGTTGCGATCGTCAATCGCGGGGAAGCTGCGATGCGGCTGATCCATGCCGTGCGGGAGGTCGCGGCGGAAACCGGGGCCCGGATCGAGACCGTGGCCCTCTATACCGACGCCGACCGCACGGCCGCCTTCGTGCGCGAGGCCGATCTGAGCTACGACCTCGGCCCGGCGCACGCGCGGCCCTACCTGGACCTCGGCGTCCTGGAGCGGGCGCTGACCGAAACCGGTGCCGACGCGGCGTGGGTCGGTTGGGGGTTCGTCGCCGAGGACCCGGCGTTCGCCGAGCTCTGCGAGAAGCTGGGCGTGACCTTCATCGGGCCGAGCCCTGAGGCGATGCGCAAGCTCGGCGACAAGATCGGCGCGAAGCTGATCGCCGAGGAGGTCGGCGTCCCGGTGGCGCCGTGGAGCCGCGGCGAGGTCGCCGACCTGGACGCGGCGATCCGCAGCGCGACCGAGATCGGCTACCCGCTGATGCTGAAGGCGACCGCCGGTGGTGGCGGCCGCGGCATCCGGATGATCAACGACGAGCGGGAACTGGTCGACGCCTACGAGCGCACCCGGATGGAGGCCGAGCGCGCCTTCGGCAGCGGCGCGGTCTTCCTCGAAAGGCTGGTCACGGGTGCCCGGCACGTCGAGGTCCAGGTGATCGCCGACGGGCAGGGCACGGCGTGGGCGCTGGGGGTGCGGGACTGCTCGATCCAGCGGCGCAACCAGAAGGTCATCGAAGAATCGGCCTCCCCGGTGCTCAGCACCGAGCAGAGCGGGGAGCTCAAGGCCGCCGCCGAGCGGCTCGCCCTCGCCGTGGGCTACCAGGGCGCGGGGACCGTGGAGTTCCTCTACCACCCCGGCGAGCGGCTGTTCGCCTTCCTGGAGGTCAACACCCGCCTCCAGGTGGAGCACCCGATCACCGAGGCCACCACCGGCGTCGACCTGGTCAAGGCCCAGCTGCATGTGGCGGGCGGCGGCAAGCTGGAGGGCGAGCCGCCCGCCGAGAGCGGGCACGCCGTCGAGGCCCGGCTGAACGCCGAAGACCCGGACCGCGACTTCGCCCCGTCCCCGGGCAAGATCGTCCGCCTCGACTTCCCGGCCGGTCCCGGCATCCGGGTGGACACCGGGGTCAGCGAGGGCGACACCATTCCCGCCGACTTCGACTCGATGATCGCCAAGATCATCGCGTTCGGCCGGGACCGCGACGAGGCGCTGGCCCGGCTGCGCCGGGCGATGGCGCAGACCACGGTCATCGTCTCCGGCGGCGCGACTAACAAAAGCTTCGTGCTCGACCTGCTCGACCGGCCCGAGGTGATCGAGGCCACCGCCGACACCGGGTGGATCGACCGGGCGCGCGCGCAGGGCGAGCTCCAGGCGCACCGGCACTCCGCGATCGCGCTGGCCGCGGCCGCCATCAAGGACTACGAAGACGCCGAACTCGCCGAACGGCAGCGGTTCCTGGCCGCCGCGCACGGCGGCCGACCCCAGGCGCGCCACGAGAGCGGTCGACCGCTGGAGCTCAAGCTGCGGGGCGCCGATTACCGGGTGCAGGTGGCGCGCGTAGGTGACCAGCGGTTCCGGGTCGGCATCGCCACCGCAAACGGCGGCGACGTCCACCCCGCGGACGTCGAGGTCGAGCGGTTCGACTCGCACGCCGGGCAGATCGCGGTCAACGGGCAGCGGTTCCGGCTGGTCACCGACACCCACGGCCCCGTGCACCTGGTGGAGGTCGACGGCGTCGCCCACCGGGTCAGCCGGGACGAGGGCGGTGTGCTGCGCGCACCGGCGCCTGCCCTGGTGGTCGCCACCCCGCTGGAGGCCGGCGCCGAGGTCGAAGCCGGTGCTCCCGTGATCGTGCTGGAGAGCATGAAGATGGAGACCGTGGTGCGCGCGCCGTTCCGCGCGAAGCTGCGGGAATGCATGGTGCGGGCGGGCAGCCAGGTCGAGACCGGCGCGCCGCTGCTGCGGCTGGAACCGCTCGGCGACCAGGACGAGGCCGGCTCCGAGCAGCCCACCGGGGAAGCCGCCGCCGACCTCGCCCTGCCCCCGGGGCCGGACGGTCTCGGCGCGCAGCAGCGGGCGACCCGCGGCCAGCAGGATCTGCGCAGCCTGCTGCTCGGGTTCGACGTGGACCCGCACGACGAGCGCCGGGTGCTGACGGACTACCTGACCGCCCGGGCGGAACTCGTCGAGGCCGGGCAGCGCCCGCTCGCCGAGGAGATCGAACTGCTGGCGGTGTTCGCCGACCTCTCCGAGCTGAGCCGCAACCGGCCGGTCGGGGAGGAGACGAAGGCGGACTCGCGGGTGCACAGCCCCCGCGAGTACTTCCACACCTACCTGCAGAGCCTGGACGTCGAGCGGGCCGGGCTCTCCGAGACGTTCCAGCAGCGCCTCGTCCGGGTGCTCGGTAACTACGGGGTCCAGGAGCTGGACCGGACGCCCGAGCTGGAAGAGGCCGTCTTCCGGATCTTCCTAGCCCAGCAGCGCGCCACGACGGACGCGGCGGTGGTGACCGCGCTGCTGCGGCAGTGGCTCGCCGAGGCACCCCCGTCCGGGGCGGCTCGCCAGGCCGCGGGACTGGCGCTGGAACACCTGATCGCGGCCACCCAGCTCCGGTTTCCCGCCGTCTCTGACCTGGCCCGCACCGTGGTCTTCCGCTGGTTCGCCCAGCCCATGCTGCGGCGCAGCCGCGCGGAGGTCTACGCGGGCGTGCGCAAGCACCTGCGCCACCTCGACGAGCACCCGGACGCACCGGACCGGGCGGGGCGGATCTCCGCCATGGTCACCAGCGCCGAACCGCTGGTCCGGCTGGTCGGGCAGCGCATCGGCCGCGAGGGCACCGATCCGGCGCCGCTGCTGGAGGTGCTCACCCGCCGCTACTACGGCAACCGGGAACTCGAAGACGTCCGCACGACCCGGGTCGCGGGCTGCACGTTCGTCATCGCCGAGCACCGGAGCGCGCACTCGCGCGTGGTGGCCACCGCGGTCGACTTCGCAGCCCTGCCCGCTGCCGTGCGGGCGTTGGGCGAGCTGGCGCCGGAAGGCGAGCTGGTGGCCGATATCTACCTCGTCTGGGCCGATCAGCCCGAGGACACCGACGCGATGGCGGCAGAGCTGGCCGAGGTGCTCGCGGCCCAACCGCTGCCGAGCCAGGTCAGCCGCATTACCACCACCGTGGCGGGCCGCAGCGGCGCGGTGATGCACCACCACTTCACGTTCCGCCCGTCGCCGACCGGCTTCGCCGAGGAACGCCTGATCCGCGGGCTGCACCCGCGCATCGCCGAGCGGATGCAGTTGGAGCGGCTGGGCGAATTCGACCTCACCCGCCTGCCTTCGGCCGACGAGGAGGTCTACCTCTTCCGCTGCGTGGCGCCGAACAACCCCTCCGACGAGCGGTTCGTGGCGCTGGCCCAGGTGCGGGACCTGACGCCGCTCCGGGACGACGATGGCAGGCTCGTCGCGCTGCCCGCCGCGGAAGGCGTGCTCACCGCGTGCCTCGACGCGGTCCGCAAGGCGCAGGCGAAACCCGGTGCGCCCAATGGAAACAACCAGTCCGGCACCAACCGGATCACCATCTACGTGTGGCCGCCGAGCGAGCTGTCCACGGATGAGCTGAACACGATCGCGCAACGGGTGCTGCCCACGACCGCGGGTGCCGGGCTGGAGGAAGTGCTGTTCCTCGGGCGCCGGCGCGACCCGGAGACCGGCGAGCTCCGCGAATTCGCCGTGCGGATCGGCTACGACGCCGGTACCGGGATGCAGCTGTCCGCCATCGAGCCGCCGACCGAACCGATCGAGCCGCTGGACAGCTACCGCCAGAAGGTGCTGCGCGCCGCGAAGCGCGGCACGGCCTACCCGTACGAGCTGACCGGCATGCTCGCCGGGCCCGGCGGCACGTTCGTCGAGCACGACCTCGACGAGACCGGCGTGCTGGCGCCGGTGGACCGCCCGAAGGGCAAGAACTCGGCGGCCATCGTCGCCGGCGTCGTCAGCACGCCGACCGAGCTTCATCCCGAGGGAGTGACCCGGGTGGTGCTGCTGGGCGATCCGACCAAGGCGCTCGGCGCGCTGTCGGAACCGGAGTGCTCGCGCGTGATCGCAGCCCTGGACCTGGCCGAACGGCTGCAGGTGCCGCTGGAGTGGTTCGCGCTGTCGGCGGGTGCCCGGATCTCGATGGATTCCGGCACGGAGAACATGGACTGGGTGGCCGCCGCGCTCAAGCGGATCGTCCAGTTCACCCAGGACGGCGGCGAGATCAACATCGTGGTAGCGGGGATCAACGTCGGCGCCCAGCCGTACTGGAACGCCGAGGCCACGATGCTCATGCACACCAAGGGAATCCTGGTGATGACGCCGGATTCGGCGATGGTGCTGACCGGCAAGCAGTCGCTGGACTTCTCCGGCGGCGTGTCGGCCGAGGACAACTTCGGCATCGGCGGCTACGACCGGGTGATGGGGCCGAACGGCCAGGCCCAGTACTGGGCACCGAACCTCGGTGCCGCGCGTGACGTGCTGATGGCGCACTACGACCACACCTACGTCGTCCCGGGCGAGTCCGCGCCGCGGCGGGCCGGCACCACCGACCCGCACGACCGGGACATCTCCGGTTTCCCGCACGCGTTGGCGGGCAGCGACTTCACCACGGTGGGCGAGATCTTCGCCGCGGCGAGCAACCCGGACCGCAAGAAGTCCTTCGACATCCGCACGGTGCTGCGGGCGGTCGCCGACCAGGACCACCCCGTTCTGGAGCGCTGGGCCGGGATGGCCGACGCGGACACCGCGGTCGTGCAGGACGCGCACCTCGGCGGCTGGCCGGTGTGCCTGCTCGGGATCGAATCCCAGCCGGTGGCACGCCGCGGTTTCCCGCCCACCGACGGGCCGGACTCCTACACCGCAGGGACGTTGTTCCCGCGCTCGTCGAAGAAGGCGGCGCGGGCGATCAACGCGGCCAGCGGGAACCGGCCGCTCGTGGTGCTGGCGAACCTGTCCGGGTTCGACGGCTCGCCGGAGTCGATGCGGAAGCTGCAGCTGGAGTACGGCGCCGAAATCGGCCGGGCCATCGTGAACTTCCGCGGCCCGATCGTGTTCTGCGTGATCTCCCGGTACCACGGCGGCGCCTTCGTGGTGTTCTCCAAGGCCCTGAACCCGAACATGACGGTGCTCGCCGTGGAGGGTTCTTTCGCCTCGGTGATCGGCGGTGCGCCGGCGGCCGCGGTGGTCTTCGCGGGCGAGGTCAACGCGCGGACGGCGAACGACCCCGCGGTGCGCGAGCTCGAAGAGCTCGTCGCCGAGGCCCACGGCACCGAGCGGGCGACGCTGAACCTGAAGCTGGCCGATGTCCGGGCGGCGGTGCGCGCGGAGAAGCTCAGCGAGGTGGCGGCGGAGTTCGACCGGGTGCACAGCATCCAGCGGGCCGTAGCGGTCGGGTCGGTCGACGCGATCGTCCGCGCCGACGAACTGCGCCCGCGGATCATCGATGCCATCGAGCGCGGAATGCGCCGCGGGTGACGAATCGTGAGTGCGAGAGCCGGTTCTTGCCGGCTTTCGCACTCACGACCGGTCCCGCGGTCTTCTTGCTGGAGGCGTTCGACACCTTGCGCCCGAGCACCACGAAGTGTTCCTAACCGCGCATCGGCCGGGTGGACGACGAGGAGTTGTCGCGTGTCGAAGACCGCATGGCGAAGTACCGGCAGCGGATCGAGGGACATCGCCGACGAACTGCTGGACGAGGCGATTGAGCGTGGCAGCTTCGACCTGCTCCGCGACTGCGTCGGCCTGCTGCCGATGCTGCCGATCCGGGTAATCTGCGACCTGCTCGGACTGTCCCAAGTGGACGCCGGCCGATTTGGGCACCACCAGGCCGTGATACACGGCGTGCGTCGGTCGTCCGCGGCCTGGCCTCGTTCCCGGCCGTCCCGGGCAGATCGATAAGCGCCTGAACTACCCCGTCAATCATCCGAGCCGTAGTGCGCGGCGATGTCTTCGGAGCTGGCCCACCGGCTGTAGGTGGGGCCCTGCGGCCAGCCCTCGGGCGAGTCCTGCCACTCCTCCTGCCGCCCGTACGGCAGCAGGTCGATCAGCGCGAAGGTGTGGCTGATCTGCTCGGTGCCGCGGCCGTTGGTGTGCCAGGTGCGATAAACGGTATCGCCGTCATGCAGGAACACGTTGACGGCGAATCCTCCACCGGGTGGTGCGCCGACGTCGGTGCCGAATGAGCTGTTCGCGGTGGAGTACCAAGCCATCTTGTTCCCGACCCGCCGCTTGTAGGCGAGCGCCTCGTCGATCGGTCCTTGCGTGACGATGACGAACCGGGCGTCCCAGTTCTCCAGGAACTCCAACCGGGTGAACTGCGAGGTGAACCCGGTGCAGCCGGGGCACTGCCACTGCTTCCCGGGGGACCACATGTGGTTGTAGACGATCAACTGCGACATGCCGCCGAAGATGTCTGCCAGCCGGACCGGTCCCTGCTCGCCCTCGAGGGTGTAGTCGGGCATCTCGACCATCGGCATGCGGCGGCGCTGGGCGGCGATCGCATCGAGTTCTCGGGTCGCGGCCTTCTCCCGGGCGCGCAACGCATCGAGTTGGCGCTGCCAGGTGTGGGCATCGACGACGGGAGGTAGTGCGTTGGGGCTCATGGATTCTCTCCTTGATCACGCTCACCGCTTGCGGTTCGCAGGAATAGACCCCGTCCGGGCGCCGAACTCATCGGCCCTGACTTCTGAATTGCGGATACAGGGAACGCGCCCGCTGCGTCGAGGTGGCACTTGACCGTGCTCGTGCGGTGTCGCCGGGAAATCCGTTGCGCCCTCCGAGGCGGCGAACGTACGGTGACGCCGCATGATAATCGAACTTGTGTGCGTTAATCGAACGTCGAGGTGGGGCTATGGCCGTCGGTGGTTGGGATCTGATCGTGGTGGGGGCGGGATCGGCGGGTGCCGTCGTCGCGACTCGCGCCGCTCAGGACGGCAGGCGGGTCCTGCTCCTGGAGGCCGGTCCGGACTACCGCTCGCACGAGATGCCGGAGGTGTGGCGGTCACCGAACCCGATGCGCGCGCTGCTGGACCCCGAGGCGGCCCGGCCCCTGGTGTGGCCGGGGCTCAACGCGTCGCGGACCGAGAAGCAAAAGCCGGCGCCGTACTGGCGCGGGCGCGGGGCCGGCGGCAGCTCGGCGATCAACGGACAGATCGCGATCCGTCCGCCGGTGGAGGACTTCGAGGACTGGGCCCGAGCGGGATGCACCGGCTGGGCGCCCGAGGACGTGTTGCCCTACTTCGCGAAGCTGGAGGACGACGAGGAGTTCGGCGACGCCCCGTACCACGGCCGCGGCGGTCCGATCCCGATCTACCGGACACCGGAGGCGGAGTGGGGAGCGGTGGACGCGGCGCTGGCCCGGGCGGCCCGCGCCGCCGGGTACGGCTGGGCCGCGGACGTGAACGCCCCTGGCGCGACCGGAATTTCGCCGTACCCCATCAATTCGTGCCTGGGCCGTCGGGTGTCGACCAACGACGCCTACCTGGATCCCGCCCGTGACCTGCCCAACCTGGTGGTCCGGGGCGACGCGGTGGTCGACCGGGTCCTGGTCTCCGGTGGGCGGGCCACCGGTGTCCGGGTGCTCGTGGACGGTGCGATGACCGATGAGCACGCGGACCTCGTCGTGCTGAGCGCGGGCGCGATCCACACGCCGTCGATCCTGCTGCGCTCCGGCATCGGCCCGGCCGGGCAGCTGCGTTCGCTGGGCATCGACGTGCTGCGGGACCTGCCGGTCGGCCAGGGCCTGCAGGACCATCCGGTGGTCTTCGTCGGCATCCCGCTGAACGAGGAATCGGCGATGCGCACGCCCGACGATCGGCACACGAACGTCTGCATCCGCTACACCAGCGACGATCCGGCGGCGCAGGACAACGACATGCTTGTTATCTCGGCCAACCAGAGCGTACTGGCGATGGAGATCGCCGACGTCAACTTCGGCGCGGGTTCCTTCGGCCTGTGGGTCAACCAGGTCCACTCCCGGGGCCGGGTCAGCCTGACCTCGGCTGACCCGGCAGTCCAGCCGGAGGTGCGCGAGCGGATGCTCGCCGACGAGCGCGATCTCTCCCGGATGCGCGGCGGCATCCGACAGCTCGTCGAGCTGGTGCGCAGCGACGAGGTCGCTCCGATCACCGCCTTCTCGCCGGACCGGCTCAACGCGGAGCTGTTCGCGGCCATCGACGACGACGCCGAACTGGATGAGTATCTGCTGGCGACGGCGTTCGACGCCCAGCACCCGACGAGCACGTGCCGGATGGGCAGCCCGTCGGACCCGGCCGCGGTGGTCGATCCCGAATGCCGGGTGCTGGGCCTGGAGGCGCTGCGCGTCGTCGACGCGTCGATCTTCCCCACGTGCCCCAGGGCGAACACGAACCTGGCGACCATCATGGCGGGCGAACTCATGGCGGACCGCCTCGACTGAGCACGGGAAAGCCTGGCCAGCCGGCGCCTGGGCCGGCGCCTGGGCCGGCGCCTGGTCTGGCACCGGCACCTCTGGCGACCCGGTGATTCCTGTTGTGGCGATTTCGCGCGAAATCGCCACTTGGCAGGCGTTGGGGGCGGCGATTTCGCGCGAAATCGCCCCAGTTCGCCACCACCTCGACCAGGCGCGCGCCGCTGGCCTGCTGCACACGGCCTACCACTACCAAGAGGGCGGTATCAGCGCCGCAGCGCAGGCCGAGCACATCATGCGCACCGTTCCCCGCGAGGTCGGGGTGATCCTCGACGTCGAGGCCGGCGATGGGAACGCCGCGCTCGCCTGCGATTTCACGCAGCGGCTCACCCGCCGCGCCACCGGCGCGGAACGTGACCGCCGTCGAGCGGGTTACTCGCCCGCGGCCTCGGGGTGCTCGTCGCGCCACGTCACCGAGGCGGGTCGGTCGGCGCTGTTGAGGAACTCGACGAGGACCTCGGTAAACCGCTCGACCGGCAGGCCCGAACCCGGCGGAAAGTCATCGTCGTCGAACTCGCAGCCTTCCGAGGCGGGGTCGCCCTCGGGGTACGCCTTGTCTCGGGTGGCGTCCTGGTAGGAGAGGTAACCGAACCCGTCGACGATGGCGGCGAACACGTCGTGGTCGGGAAAGTTCGTTTCCGCGTCCCACAGCGGGCGGCCATTGTGCACCAGCCGCGCCGAGTCCGGTCGCCTCCGCAGCCGGTGCCGCATGCTGGATTGGTGACCAGCAGCGGACGCGGGAACAGGACACGTGCCCGCTGCTGGCATGTCTCGCCTAACACGACGGGGGAAGCCGCTCGGCGAGTCCCCGCGCACCCGTGCGGACTCGGGATGTCGGGCGCGGTCGCGACGCCGTGAGTGCTTTTGGGCGCGATAGCCCCCAAAAGCACTCACGGCGGGCTTGGCCGCGCTGCTGCTGCTCGTGCGCGGGGGAAAGGTCGGCGACTTCTCGGGCGCCGCCGCCATCATGAGCGCCGCTCCGTGGCAGCGGCTCGCCGACACAATCGAGCACGGACGGGCGCCGGATTCCGCCGCCATCAGCCTTGTCGAGGACCGCACGACCGAATTCTTCCGCCTGGAAGAGACCACCCCGTCACGCACGATCCTCGCCTCGTTGACGGAGCACAGCGCCACGCTGCGACGCCTGCTCGAAGCGACCACCCGTGAGCAAGACCGCCGCCGGTTGCTGTCCGCGGCCGGGGGAACCGAGGCGCTTGCCGGATGGCTCGCGTTCGACCTGTCACGGCCGCGCGAAGCGGTGAGCCGGTACAGGCGAGCGCTTGAGCTCGCTGACGAGGCAGGCGACGGACCGCTGACCGCCTGCACCTTGAACTACTGGTCATACCTACAAACGGCCGAACGTGCGCTTGAACGTGCTTTCACCGCCGACAACCGCGTTCGACTACGCCCGCCCGCACCACGAGCGCGCGTGGACGAGCTTCTTCGGCGCGAGCAGGCTCGGCAGTCTCGCCGTTTCGTCGTACGGGCGATTGGGCCACCGCGAGACCGACTCTCTTGCCGGGTCGCTGCTCTCCGCGCTGTCGCCGACCGAGACAAAGGTTCGAGCGCTCGTGGTCGCGGACCTCGCCCTTTCGGCCGCAACACGGTCGGACGTCGACCGGGCTGACGAGCTGGCGGCCGAAGCCTTGCCGCTCGCCGTCCGAACCGAGGCAAGCCTCGCTCAAGATCGGCTGTGGGAACTAACCGAGGTGCTGCCGCAGGACAGCGGACGAGGTACGGCCGAAGCCCTGCGGTAGCGGGTTACGTCGGGGCTGCTCGCGAATTCTCAGGCTTGAGTTTCCTCGTCGACCCACGACGGGTAGGCATCACTGCCGCCGGTGATCGGTGTCGCGATGATCTCGGGCACGTCGTAGGTGTGGTGCTCGTTGATGTGCTTGATCAGCGCGTCGAGCCCGCCCGGCCGACGTCTTGATCTGAAGCTGCCATTCCGGGTCATCCTGAACGGCGTTCGCCCACCGGTAGAAGCTGCGGACCGGGACCACCTGCACACAGGCGCCGCCCTTCGCTTCCACGATGCTCCGCGCCAAGGTCGCCGCCGCTTCTTCCGAGTCCGTCGTCGTCACAACCTGCACGTAGTCAGCCATGCGATCAGGGTATCGAGCAGAGCGCCCGAGCAGAGGGGCGGCGATTTCGCGCGAAATCGCCACTTGGCAGGCGTTGGGGGCGGCGATTTCGCGCGAAATCGCCACCTTCCTGAAGGCGGGTTCAGCGCAGCGGTCCACTTCGGACGGATGGCTCAGATGAGTTGGTTGTGCAGTTCGCCGGCCGCTTCGCGCAGGAGCGTTAGGACCTCGTCGTGCATGGCATCGGGGGAGATCCGCTCGATGCTGCATCCCACGTGCAGGGCCGCGACGACCCGGCCGTCCCACCGGCGCAGGGGCACGGCGATCGAATGTGCTCCCGGTTCGACGTCGTTGGCGACGTAGCAGTAGCCGTCCCGCTCGATGCCGTCGAGCGACGCCGCCTCGGCGCCGATAGCACCGAGCGCGCTCGCCTGCTCCTGCGGCGGCAGGTGCGCGAGGAGGACCTTGCCCAGCGACGAGATGGCGGCCGGGGTCCGGTAACCGATGCCGCTGCCCACCTGGATCAGCCGGTTCGGCACGGCGCGGGCGATCACGACGGCGTCCGCGCCGTCGAGCACGGCGACGGAGCACGCCTCCTGCACCTGCGCGCAGATCCGGTCGCAGACGGGCTGCATGACGGAGCCGGTGACGTTGGAGGTCAGGTATCCCGCGGCCAGCCGCAGGATCTGCGGACTGAGCTCGTACGCGTGACCGTCGGCGACGAGATACCCGAGGTGCTCGAGGGTCAGCACGGCGCGCCGAACCGTGGCGCGCGAGAGGTCGAGCTTGCGGGCAAGATCGGCCTGCGTCAGCCGCCGGTTCTCACCGTCGAAGGCGGACAGCACCGCCATGCCCCGCGCCAGCGCTTCGGAGAAGTCCGCGGCGTTAGGAGCGTTGGCGAGCTTCCGCTGCTTCCGGACGGCACTGTCCTTGTCCGCAAGTCGGCCCATACCGCAATTCCCGTCAGGCAACGATGATTTCAGCCAATCTAGGTCTCCGAACTCATGTGCGTCAATCGAACAGCCGCCCTGCGTTGGGGTTTTACCGTTGGAAGAAGCGGCGGTACTGGTGGTTGATCGTTGCTGGTTCTGCCGCCGTGTTCAGGAACATCAGCGAGTCCATCCGGCAGTTGCACGGGCTTCGCTCCGCCGTGTTCTGCGGGAAGCTGCCGCCGATCTTGATTCCTCGCGGGTTCGTCTTCGTCGTACCAGACCCGTCGAGCCGCCACGGGTCGCCCGGGACCGTGTAGACGCCCGGGAGCGGCTGGCCGTTGCGGTAGAGGGCGATTTCGCCGGTCGTGTAGTCGAACGTCGCCGCCAGGTGCACCCATTCGTCGGGCGGCAGTATCTCGCGCCAGTCCTGCCCGGCGGCGAATGTCTGGGCGCTGCCTCCGTCGATGCGGCGGCCCAGCCCCACCAGCCGCAGTTCACCGTCGACCTGGGTTAACTCCAGCAGCGCCCGGACGTCGTGACCATCGGAGCTGCCGCTGAGGATCCCGGCCAAGCCGACGGCGTTGTACCGGTCGCCCGGGTCCGGTGTGTTCGAGTTGAGGCTGGGGTTCTCGCCGGTCATCTTGAACCAGCCCATCACGGTCGCGCCCCCGGTGCCATTGAACGCGCTGAGCGACGAGACGCCGTTGCCGTCCCAGACACCGGCCTTCCAGTCGTCCTTGCCGGCCACTCCGGGGTTGATCTGCTGAGCTTGGAGGGCGTTGTTGCTGCCGGGGAACGCGCCGTCGGCCACCCGCATGTCCGCACCGCCGCCCAGCAGGCTCAGCAGGGTACGTGACGAGCCGCGGTCGAGCTCGCGGGAATCGTCGGCGGCGAAGGGCCGCTCGAAGTCGTAGTAGGCGACCAGGTTCCGCTTCACCTGCGCGGTGACCTCCGAGCCGGGGGCCATCCGCGTTCCGGCCACCTTCCAGATCTTGCCGTTGGCCTTGGCGAGCAGGTACAGGTTGCGCTGCGAGTCGGTGCCGAAGCGCAGGTCCACCCGACCATCCCCGGCGAAGTCCGTCATCCGCAGCTGCTTGCCCGCGGTGTCGAACAGCTGCAACTCGTGCAGGGGCGCGCGCTCCGCGCCGCGCTTCATCCGGTTGACGTCGGTGTAGAACACGCGGCCGTCCACCAGGTCGCCGAAGACGTACTTGCCCTGCAGCAGCGGAAATTGCGCTCCCCGGTACACCTGGCCACCGGAGATCCCGTGGCCGCTGTCGGAGTTGCACGGCCAGCCCTGCGGCGGATCGTGGTCGTAGGCGGCCACCGGGTAGACATAACCGTACTTCTCGTCGTCCGCCGGCAGCGGGTACAGGTAGCACTGGTTCTCCGGGCGGAAGGTGAAGTCACCCTCGCGCTCGCTCCACCCGAAGTTGTCCCCGGCGCGGACCTCGTACACCGCTTCGATCGCGTGCTGGCCGATGTGGCCGAGGTACATCGCGTGCTGAACCTCGGGGTCCCAGCTGAACCGGTGCGGGTCGCGCATGCCGACGGCGTAGATCTCGCCCAGCGCGCCGGGCGTGCCGGCGAACGGGTTCGACGCCGGAATGCCGTACTGGCCGTTGGGTGCGTCCGTGCCCGCCGGGTCGATCCGCAGGATCTTGCCCGCCGGGGTGCTCATGTCCTGAGGCACGTCGGAGTCCAGGCCGATGCCGCCGTCACCGACTCCCAGGTACAGCAGGCCGTAGTCGGGGTCGCCCGGCTTGGCGGTGGGGTTGAAGTCGATCTGCTGGATGGCGTGGAGCTGGGTGGTGAACCCGAACCGGAAGATCTCCCGCTGGGAACCGGTGAACACGTCGGCGGCGGGATCGTCGGCGGTCCACTCGGTCACCACGCTCTGCACGGACGCCTTCGGCTGGTTCGGATAGGTCGGCTCCTCGGAGTCGATGGCCGCCTTGTCCTCGCTGTGCACCGTGTAGAACTTGCCGTTGCGCGCGAAGTCGGGGTGGAAGGCGACGAAACCGAAGCCGCTGCCCATCCCGCGCCCGGAGAAGAAGTGCTCGAAGCGTGCCTTGAAGTCCAGGTACACGTGCTGCTGACCGCCGTCCAGCAGGTACAGCGGGCCGTTGAGGTCGGGCACGAACATCCGCCCGGAGCCGTCGGGCACCTCGCCGATGTAGTTGATCCGGTTGTGCCGGATCAACCGCGGGTCGGTCGCCGGGGGCGTCGCCTCGGACGCGGGCAGCTGCGCGACTTCCTGGAGCACCAGGCCGAGCCGGGACTGCTGCGGCTCTTCGGGGATCGGATCGGTGATCGGTTCGTCGGCGGGACCGGCCGCCGGTGGTGCTAACAGGGTCGCTGCGGCCACCACTGCGGTGATCGCGGCGCCCCAGGATCTGCGCACGCGCATGGTAGGACTCCATCCCTCGCCGTTATGGGTTGGTCATGCATCGCAGGTCGCCGGTGGAAAGCGGTGGACTGCGGGGGAAGATCCGGAAACCGCTGTCAGGGGAGCGGGAGTGCCGATGATGGTGACGTCGCGGACGCGCCCGTAGTTGTCGTTTGTTCTTCGTCTCATGTGGACTCCTCCTGGCGGCTAGCGGCGCGGCTAGCGGTGCGGCTCCACGGTGCGGCTAGCGGCACGGCTAGCGGTGCGGCTAAAGGTGCGGCTCCACGAACTCGACGTACCGGCGGGTCAGGGTGGCGACAATATCGGAGCCGGGGGCGGCCCAGACGTCGGTATTGAAGATCTCGACCTCGACGTCCCCGCGGTACCCGGCAGCGGAAACCGCGCGGGTGAGCGCCGCGAAGTCGATGTGGCCGTCGCCCACCATCCCGCGGCCGAGCAGCGTGTTTGCGGGCAGCGGGGTAATCCAGTCGCAGATCTGGTAGCTGACGATCCGCTGCCCGGCGCGCGCGATCTGCTCCAGCACGCCCGGCTCCCACCACACGTGGAACGTGTCGACCACGACGCCGACCAGGTCCGGCGGGTGCCGCTCGGCGATGTCCAGGGCCTGGGCGAGCGTCGAGATGACCCCGCGGTCGGCGGCGAAGACCGGGTGCATCGGCTCGATGCCCAGCCGCACCCCGCGTTCGCGTGCGTGCGGGACCAGTGCGGCGACGGCGTCGGCCACGCGCTGCCGGGCACCGGCGAGATCGCGGTCGCCCGCGGGCAGCCCGCCGGGCACGAGCACCAGCGCGTCGCAGCCGAGAGCTGCGGCCTCGTCGAGGGCGGTGACGTTGTCGCCGATCGGATCGCCGGAGGTGAAGAAACCACCACGGCACAGCGAAGAAACCCGCAGTCCGGCATCGCGGACCATCCGCGCGGCAACCTCCAACCCGACCTCCGCAACCGGTTCGCGCCAGACCCCGATGGAGCCGAGCCCGGCGGCCACGCAGCCCTCCACCGCTTCGCGCAGCGACCAGTTGGCGGCCGTGCGCTGGTTCAGCGAAAGCCGGACCAACCGCGGGTCGCCGGGCTGCGGAGTCGGCACCCGGGCCGGTGCGCTCATCGGCACGTCGCGCGCGCTCATGCGGCGGCCCCCGCGGCCTCGAGCCACAACCGCATCCGGTGCGCGGCGAACTCCGGATCGACCAGCAGCTGCGCATCGTTGGCCAGCGCGAAGATCCGCGCCAGGTGCACGATGCTGCGCGCGGACTGCAATCCGCCGAGCATCGTGAAGCCCGGCTGGTGGCCGTTCAGCCAGGCCAGGAAGGCGATCCCGGTCTTGTAGTAGAAGGTCGGTGCGCTGAACACGTGCCGCGACAGCGGGAGCGTCGCAGCCATCTCCGCGTCGTAGGTCGCGAGGTCGCCGTCGTCGAGCGCGGCCAGCGCCGCCGACGCGGCCGGGGCGATCGCGGCGAACGCGCCGAGCAGCGCGTCCGAGTGGTGTTGCGAGTCGCCGCGGATCAGCTCCGGGTAGTTGAAGTCGTCACCGGTGTAGAGCCGCACGCCGGCTGGCAGTGCGGCGCGCAGACCACGTTCGTGCTCGGCCGACAGCAGGGACACCTTCACGCCGTCGACCTTCGTGGCGTGGTCGCGGACCAGATCGAGGAAGACCTCGGTGGCGGTGGTCAGGTCGGTCGAGCCCCAGTAGCCGGCCAGGTGCGGGTCGAAGACCTCGCCGAGCCAGTGCAGGATCACCGGCTCGGCGACCTGCCCGAGCACCGCGTCGTACACCCGCCGGTAGTCGTCGGTGCCGCCGGCGATGGCGGCAAGCTGGCGGGAGGCCATCACGATCACCTGCGAGCCGGTCGACTCCACGAATCCGACCTGCTCCTCGTAGGCCGCGACGACCTCGTCGAGGGTGGTGGCCCCGGCCCGGTGGTCGGTGCCCGCCCCGGAGGCGATCCGGGCGCCGAAGGAGCGGGCCTGCCCGGCGCTGCGGCGGACGAGTTCCCGCACCGCGGGCCAGTCCAGGCCCATGTTGCGCTGCGCGGTGTCCATCGCCTCCGCCACCCCGAGCCCGTAGCGGAACAGCTCCCGGCGGAAGGCCAATGTGGACTCCCAGTCCACTGCCGCGGGCGCCCCCGGGGTGTTGTCGCCGAGCGGATCGGCGACCACGTGCGCGGCGGCGAACGCGACCCGCGAGCCGTACGGCCGCGGATGTTCCTTCCACCGCCTGGGTTCGCGCAGCACGACCTCCGTCCAGGTGCCCCGGTCGGTGGGCAGTTCGATCGCGCTCATGCCGCGCCGCCGGTGGGCAGCTCGATGCGGCGGCCCTCTGCTGACGAGGTAAGCCCGGCGTGGGCTAGCCGGAGGCCGCGCACCCCGGCTGCCAGGTCGTAGGGGTGCGGCCTGCCGTGGTGCACGTCCAGCAGGAAGCGTTCCCACTGCGCGCGGAAACCGTTGCGGAACTCCGCGTTGTCGGGGATCTCGTCCCACTGGCCGCGGAAGTCCTCGGTGGTGGGCAGGTCCGGGTTCCACGACGGCCGCGGGGTGCGCACCCGCGGCTGGATGCGGCAGCCGAACAGGCCCGCAACCGCCGAACCGTGCGTGCCGTCGACCTGGAACTCCAACAGTTCCTTGCGTTCCACCCGCACCGCCCACGACGAGTTGATCTGCGCGATGACCCCGCCGTCGAGCTCGAAGATCGCGTAAGCCGCGTCGTCGGCGGTGGCGTCGTAACGCCGTCCGTTCTCGTCCCAGCGCTCCGGGATGTGCGTGACGGCCTTCGCGGTGACCGCGCGGACCCGGCCGAAGATGTTCTCCAGCACGTAGTTCCAGTGGCAGAACATGTCCAGCACCACGCCGCCGCCGTCCTCGGCCCGGTAGTTCCAGCTCGGCCGCTGCGCGGGCAGCAGGTCGCCCTCGAAGACCCAGTAGCCGAATTCCCCGCGCACGGAGAGGATCCGGCCGAAGAATCCCGCGTCCACCAGCCGTTTTAGCTTCTGCAAGCCCGGCAGGAAGATCTTGTCGTGCACGACGCCGTTGACGACCCCGGCGTCTTCGGCCGCCGTCACCATTTCGTCGCCTTCGGCCATGGTCTCGGCCACGGGTTTCTCGGTGTAGACGTGCTTACCCGCGGCCACGGCCTTCAGCACCGCCTTGCGGCGCTCGCTGGTGACCTGGGTGTCGAAGTAGATCTCCGCGGCGTCCTCGGCCAGTAGCGCGTCGAGATCGGTGCTCCACTCGGCGATGTCGTGGTCGGCGGCGATGCGGGCCAGCTTCTCGGCGTTGCGGCCGACCAGCACCGGCTCGACCTGGATGTGGCTGTGGCTGCCGTCGGCGAGCGGCACGCCGCCGTCGTCGCGGATCGCCAGGACCGAGCGCAGCAGGTGCTGGCGGTAGCCCATCCGGCCGGTGACGCCGTTCATCAGGATGCGGTAGGTGCGATCGGTCATGCTCGCGGGCCCCCTGTCTTCAACGTCTTCGACGATGCGGTGCTGGAGCGTCGGTTGCCGAGGTAGAGCTCGCCGAGTTGCGGGTCGGCGAGGAGGTCGGCTGCCGGGCCGGAGATGTGCACCCGGCCGAGGTCGAGCACGCAGCCCAGGTCGGCGACGTCCAAAGCGCGGCGGGCGTTCTGCTCCACCAGCAGCACCGCCGTCCCCGCGTCGCGCATCCGCGCCACCTGGGCGAACACGGCCTCGGTCGCCTTGGGGTCCAGGCCCATCGACGGCTCGTCGAGCAGCACGACTTTCGGGCTGACCATCAGGGACCGGGCGAACTCCACCTGCTTCTGCTGGCCGCCGGACAGCGCCCCGGCCAGCGCGTTCCACCGCTGCGCCACGACCGGGAACAGGTCCTGGACGAAGGCCACACGGCCGGCGATCTCGGATTTGTCTCGCAGCGTGTACGCGCCGAGCAGCACGTTCTCCGCGACCGTCATCTCCTTGAACACGCTGTGGCCCTGGAGGACGTGGGACAGTCCGGCTTCGAGCATCTGCTGCGGCCGGCGGCTCGTGACGTCCTTGCCGCACACCAGAATCCGGCCGGATCGCGGCGCGAGCATGCCGCTGGCGACCTTGAGCACCGTGGACTTCCCGGCGCCGTTGGGCCCCACGAGGCAGACCACGCTGGCCGGCGGCACCCGCACCGTCAGCCCGCGCAGCACCAGCGCCGCGCGCCCGTACCCGGCCTCGACGTCGACGAGTTCGAGCAGGTGCTCGCCCGAACCCGGCTGCTCAGATCCCAAGGTAGGCCTCCAGGACTCGCGGGTCGTTGCGGACCTCGTCGGGCGGGCCCGCGGCGATCGGCCGCCCGCGGTCGAAGACGACCACGTGGTCCGACAGGCTCATCACCAGGTCCATGTTGTGCTCCACGATCAGGAAGGTCCGGCCCTCGGCGTTTAGTGCGCGCACCAGCTCCCCGATCCGCTCGATCAGCGCCGGGTTCACCCCGCCCGCGGGCTCGTCGAGCAGCACCGTCTCGGGATCGGCCATCAGCACCCCGGCGAGTTCGAGGAGTTTCTGCTGGCCGTAGGACAGGTCGCGGGCCTGCACGTCGGTGAGGTGCTCGATGCCGACGCGGGTGAGCAGTTCGCGCGCCCGGTCCAGGTCGGCGCGCTGGCGCGCGGCGACCAGCTGACCGAGCAGGGTCCGGGAGCGGACCGGGACCAGCAGGTTCTCCAGCGCCGTCATCCGCGGGAAGATCCGGCACAGCTGGAAGCTGCGGCCGATGCCCGCGCGGGCGATCCGGTGCGGCGGGCGGCCGGTGATGTCCCGGCCGCGGTAGCTCGCCGTGCCGGAATCGGGCCTGATCATCCCGGTGACGCAGTTGAAGAACGTGGTCTTGCCCGATCCGTTGGGGCCGATCAGCGCGTTGACCTTGCCGTGCTGGAAGGCGACGGTGGCCCCGTCGACGGCGCGCACCCCGCCGAAGGACTTGGTCAGGCCGGTGGTTTCCAGTCCCGTGCTCACAGGCGCGCCTCCTCGACGGTCCCGGCCCGGCGCTGCTCGGCGAGCTCGGCCTGGCTGACTTCCCGGATCGACGCCGTCCGCGGGCGGAACCGGTGCAGCAGGTCGCGCAGCGCCGGGATGATCCCGTCGGGCATGAACAGCACCACCGCGGCGAGCAGCACCCCCAGCGCGACCAGGTGCAGCTGGGTGTCGCCGTACTGGGCCTTGAAGTACTCCACGGCGTAGCCGGTGATCACCGCGCCGAGCACCGGCCCGAACAGGCTCCGCACGCCGCCGAGCAGGCTCATCAGCACCAGGTAGGTGCCGGTCAGCACGGAGAACTGGAAGATCGGGTCCAGGAACCCGAACCACAGCGCGTAGAGCCCGCCGCCCAGCGCGGTGAAGAACGCCGAGACGACGAACGCGACGAGCTTGTAGGTGAAGGTCGGCACCCCGAGCGCCTCGGCCTTGTCCTCGTCCTCCCGGATCGCCTTCAGCCCGGAGCCGAACCGGGAGCGGTCGATCGCCCACCAGCACAGCAGGGCGACGGCCAGCAGCGCGGCGTGCAGGTAGAAGAACCGCTCGTGCTGCTCTGGGCGGAGCACGTCCGGACCGAACGGGCGCGGCACGCGCAAACCGTTGGAACCGCCCGTGAAATCCCCCCAGCTCTGGAAGACCAGCAGCGTGATCAGCACCAGCGCGATCGAGACGATGACGAACGATGCACCGCGCACCCGAAGGCTCGCGACGCCGATCGGCACCGCGAGCACCGCGACGACCACGCCACCGAGGACCAGCGCGAGCCACGGGTTCAGGTCCGCGCGCACGACCAGCAGCGCGGTGGCGTAACCGCCGAGCCCGGAGTACGCCGCGTGGCCCAGCGAGATGTAGCCGGTGAATCCGCCCACGAAGTTCCACGACGTGGCCAGCACGGCGTAGCTCATGATCACCACGCCGACCGACAGGATGAACGGATCCGGCGCCATCGCGGGGAAAGCGACCACCAGCGCGGCCAGCGCGAGCAGGCCGACGAGCTTCGCGGCGCGGGCGGGATCAGAAACGCTGCGCAAGGCGGCCTCCGAAGAATCCCTGGGGGTGCAGCAGCAAGGTGGCGAACAGGGCGACGTAGAAAACCGTTTGCGCCCAGGTCGTTCCGAGCGGCAGCTGGAGCAGGCTCTGGCCAAGCCCCAGCACCATGGCGGCGATCGCCGCACCGGGGACGCTGCCCAGTCCGCCCACCACGATGATCGCCATCAGCGGCCCGATCCAGTGCCAGTGCAGCGACGGGTAGATCGTGGAGTCCAGGGCCAGCGCGGTTCCGCCGATCGCCGCGGTGGCCAGGCCCAACCCGAACCCGTAGCCGGCGATCCGGCCGGTGTTGATGCCCACCAGTTGCGCGGCCTCCCGGTGCTGGATCGTGGCACGCAGCGCCTGGCCGAACCGGGTCTTCTTCAGCAGCACGTAGAGCGAGGCCAGTGACGCCGCGGCGAGACCGAACGCGATCAGCTTCACCACCGGGACGCTGGCGCCGAAGAACCGGGTGTCCGCGCCGGAATAGGGCAGCTGGATGCGCCGGTGGGTGCCGCTGAAGACGAGCCCGAGCGCGCCTTCGATCACCAGCGCGATGGCGAACGTCAGCAGCACCGACATCATGGTCAGCGTCGCCGGGCGCAGCCGCGAGATCAGCAACCGCTGCATGAGCACGCCGACCGCGAAGAACAGCGGGACGGTCACCAGCAGCGACAGCAGCGGGTCCAAGCCGGTCTGGAGGTTGAAGAACCACGCCAGGTATGCCGCCAGGATCAGGAAGGCGGAGTGCGCCAGCATCACCACGCGCATCACGCCGAAGTACAGCGTCAGGCCCGCGGCCAGCAGGGCGTAGAGCCCGCCGAGCAGCACGCCGAGCACCAGGCTCTGCAACAGGAGCGATCCGGTCATCGGTTCTCCAATCGGCAGATACCCCGACCTTCAGGCCGGGGAGGAGCCGATCACGAGTGCTCTTAGATAACCACCCGAGATCAAGACTTACAAACAAACACGGTAGTTTGTGGGAATGGGTAGGACGCAGGTGAAGCGGGCGTACAAGTTCCGCTTCTATCCGACCGATGCGCAGCGGCAGGAGTTGCTGCGTACGTTCGGGTGTGTCCGTAAGGTCTACAACCTTGCCCTGGACGCCAGGACTCGCGCGTGGTTCACCGAACAACGCCGCGTGAACTACAACGAAACTTCGGCCATGCTCACCGCATGGAAGAAATCCGAGGACCTGGGCTTTCTGGGTGAGGTGTCGAGCGTGCCGTTGCAGCAGACGTTGCGGCACCTCCAGGGTGCGTTTACCGCGTTTTTCGACAAGCGCGCGAAGTACCCGCGTTTCAAGTCCCGCAAGCGCTCCCGGGCGTCGGCGGAGTACACCAAGTCCGCGTTCAAGTACCGCGACGGGCAACTCACGTTGGCGAAGATGCGTGAGCCGCTGAACATCGTGTGGTCTCGCCCCCTGCCCGAGGGTGCGGTGGAGCCAACCACGGTCACGGTGTCGCGTGACAGCGCCGACCGGTGGTTCGTGTCGATGCTGGTGGAAACCACCGTCGACCACCACGAACCCACCGATCAAGCGGTAGGTGTGGACGCGGGGATCACGTCGCTGGTGACGTTGTCGACCGGGGAGAAGATCACCAACCCCAAGCACTCCGATCGTGAGCGTGCTCGCTTGGCCAAGGCTCAGCGGGCGCTTGCCCGGAAGGAGAAGGGCAGTAACAACCGCGACAAGGCCCGTCTCAAGGTGGCTCGGATTCAGGCGAAGATCGCTGACCGCCGCCGGGACCATCTGCATAAGGTCACTACTCGACTCGTCCGCGACAACCAAACGGTCGTGATCGAAGACCTCAACGTGCGAGGCATGGTCCGTAACCGCAATCTCTCCCGCGCCATCAGCGATGCGTCGTGGAGCGAGTTGCGGTCGATGCTGGAGTACAAGTGCGCTTGGTACGGGCGGGACCTGATCGTGATCGACCGCTGGTTCCCCTCGTCCAAGACGTGCTCCGCCTGCGGCAAGCTCACCGAGAGCATGCCGTTGCAGGTCCGTGAGTGGACGTGCAATGACTGCGGTGCCCGGCATGATCGGGACATCAACGCCGCGCGCAACATTGTGGCCGCCGGGCTGGCGGTGTCGGCCTGTGGAGCAGGTGTAAGACCTCAACGGGAAACCTCCCGGACGGGGCGACCGGCTGTGAAGCAGGAACTTTCTGGCGCGAGCCGGAAGGGAATCCCCGTCCTTTAAGGCGGGGAGCAGTCAATTAGAGCCTTCCAGACTCGTTACCAGTCTCTTATGCATCACCACGGCGGCTTGGGGTGGACCAGGTCGGCTTCCTTGGTCTCCGCGGGCAGCACGATGCGGATCCGGCCGCCGACGTACTGCTGGATCAGGTGCGCGCCGCGCGGTTTTCCGGTGGCATCCCAGCTGAGCTTGCCGACCACGGTGTCCACCTCGTTGTGGTGCAGCCAGTCGATGAGCCTGCGCTGGCAGTCGGGGGCCGGATCGGCGCAACCGACGGCCTGCACGGCGGCGGCCACGACCTGCCCGGTGGTCCACGCGTTGGCCTCGTCCTCGTTGGGCGGGGAGTTGAACATCCGGGTGTAGTGCTCGACGAACTCCTTGTTGGACGGGAAGTCCGCGTCCGGCGTGTAGCCGGTGGGGGAAAGGATTCCCTCGGTCTGCTCGCCGATCGCCTTGGGAAACTCCGGATTGGTCGGTGCGGTGGAGAAGGCCGCCATACCGGGCTGGTAGCCGAGCTGGCGCAGCGCCAGGATGAGGTTCACCGCGTCCTGGTACTGCGTTCCGCCGACGACGAGGTCCGCGCGGGAATCGGCGATCTTGGCCGCGATGGAACCGAAATCCGTGGTGTTGGGCGGGTAGACCTCATCGACCACCGTGCGGACTCCTGCCGCTTCGAGCTTGTCCTTCAAGCCGTAGGCCGTGCCCTGCGCGAACGGGTCGTCCATCGCGGCGTAAGCGGCGGTCTTCGGGCGTTGGCCGGCGGGCATCGCCAGGATCGCCGCGGCCAAGTGGTTGTAGTGGTCCTCCGCGACCGCGGGCGCGGCGTAGAAGAGGTTGTCGAAGCCCTGGTTGAACACGTCCCCGGCGGCGCCGGCCGGCTCGACGAACAGGAAGCCGTAGTCCTTGGCGACCTGCGCGGCCGGGATCACCAGGCGCGTGGAGAACGGCCCGAAGACCAGGTCAGCGCCGTCCTGGTTGATCAGCTTCTCGTAGTCGGCCGCGACGCGGTCGGCGTTGGACTGGTCGTCGAGGATGGTCAGCTCGACCTTGCGGCCCAACAACCCGCCGCGGGCGTTGACGTAGTCGGCCCACGCTTCGTAACCGCGGCGGACGCCCTTGCCGGGCTCGGAGAAGTCGCCGGTGAGGGGCAGGGAGATGCCGATCCGGACGCTGTCGTCGTTGCCTCCGGCGCCCGAGCTGAGGCAGCCGGTCAGCGCGAGGCTCGCGCTGGTCACGAGTACACCTAGCCGAAGACGTTGTGAAATTTTCATGGTCCACCCGTCGTTGGGGCCTCCGTAAGCGTTTTCGTAAGCGCTTACGGCAGAATAGGAACCATCGGTCGATGTGGCAAGGGTCACGGATCATGATGGTGGGCGCGGTCCGTGAGGCGGACCGGAGCGGAAGGGGGCACGGATGCCACAGCAACGCGCGAGGCTCAGGCTCATCGACGTCGCCGAACGGGCCGGGGTGTCGATCGCGGCGGCGTCGCGGGCGCTTTCCGGGTCCGCGGGCGTCAGCGACGCCATCGCCGAGCGGGTGCGCGAAGTCGCCGCGCAGATGGGCTACGTCGCCAACGTGCACGCCCGCACGCTGGCCGGCGGCGCGAGCACCAGCGTCGGGCTGCTCGTGCACGAGATCGGCGACCCCTACTTCACCGAGATCGCCAGCGGGGTGCTGCGCGTCGGCGCGCAGCAGGGCCTGACCGTGCAGATCTGCCACACCGGGCGCGACCCGGAGAACGAGCTCGTCCAGGTCCGCACGCTGATCGCCAACCGGGTCCGGGCGATCATCATCGCGGGATCGGGTTTCGTGGACGCGCGGACGCAGGCGTCGGTGAAGCAGGACCTCCAGGCGTTCCAGGAAACCGGCGGCCGCGTCGCGGTGATCGGACGCCACCACTTCGGCACCGACGCGGTGCTGCCGGACAACACCGCAGGCGGCAGGTCCATCACCGAACACGTGCTTTCCCTTGGGCACCGGCAGATAGCCTTCGTCGCCGGGCCACGGATCCTGACAACAGTGGCCGATCGACTCGCGGGAGCGGCGCAGGCGCTGGAAGCGGCCGGTCTGTCGATCGAGGACATTCCCGTCATCGAGGAGGCGTTCACGCGCGACGGTGGCACGCAGGCCATGCAGCGCGTCCTCGACGATCACCCCGACGTGACGGCGGTGATCGCGCTCAACGACGACATGGCGATCGGTGTCCTCGCGGCCCTGCGAGCGCGCGGAATGGCTGTGCCGAAGAACATTTCGGTGGCCGGCTTCGACGACGTGGCTGTCGCGGAGCACCTGTCGCCGGCCCTGACGACGGTGCGGTTACCGATGGCGGAAATGGGGGAGCAGGCGTTGCTCCTCGCGCTCAAGCAACCGTCGGCCCGACCCCGCCGCCGCACCACGACGCACTCCCTGGTGGTGCGCGAGTCCACCGCGCCACCTGTGTCGTGAGCGGTTTTGGGTGCTATAGCCCCGAAAAACACGCACGGCCCACCCTCGGAACGCAACGTGGCCGCGATTCCCAGCAGCGGCAGGTGACCATCAGCCCTACCTGGGGCTTCGGTGGTGCGGAATCGTCGATACGGGTGGGATGCCCGGGGAGGTCGAGATGCACTACTGGGATGGCTACGGCATGGGTGCGTGGGGTTTCGTGGTGACGACGGTGAGCATGGTGTTGTTCTGGGTGCTGATCATCGCCGCCATCGTCGCGGTGGTCCGCTACCTCGGGCGCACCGGACGCGTTGAGCGCGGGAGCGGCCGAGCGGAGGAAATCCTCGCGGAGCGGTTCGCGCGCGGCGACATCGACGAAGAGGAGTACCGCCGCCGGCTGCAGGCTTTGTCGGAGCACGACCGCCGGAGAACATGATGTGCGGATGCTTCCGCACGGTGGCGTTGGCGGGCAGTCCGGCCAGCACTGCGAACCCGGACGGGCGAGGACGTCTCCTGCCCGGATCCATGACCACAGTGGACACCCGGTGGCCGCGGCTCGGCCACGGTGCCCCGGCCCCGGACTCGATGACGAAATGCCCTAATCCCGCTTGGGTGGGCGGCCCAATCCTGGAAGGGAGCGAACCTGCCTGGAGCACGTGATGGACGGCAACTCACTGCGAGCCGACGTTCGGTGGCTCGCGCACGCGTTGGGGCGGAATCCGTTGCGGCGGGGGCTGGACCGAGTCGCGGCTTTCGCGATCCTCGTGCTGCTCGGTGCCGCCGTGCTGATGGTCCCGGCGGCGATCGCGGCCGGGAACGCGAACTACGCCGAGGCAGCGCGCGAGGCTGCGGTCGCCGCCTCGACCAGGCGACCGGTGGAGGCCGTCGTGACGAGTGCGCCCGTCGTCCACGTGATCAGCGGAGCCGAGCACGAGTCCACCAGCTACTCGGCAGAGGTTTCGTGGACCGGCACGGACGGCAGGGCGCATGTGAACGTCGCAGCTGTCCCGGCGAAGACGGTGCTCGGCGGCAAGGTCCGGTTGTGGGTGGACACGGCAGATCGCATCACGGTCGCGCCGCCGAGCGAAGCCCAGCTGCGGGCCTCTGCGGGCGCGGTCGCCTTCGAGATCGTGGTTGCGGGCGAACTGCTGTGCGCCGGGTTGATCTGGTGCGTCCGCGGGATCGCCGACGCATGCGCCGAGCGTGCCTGGAACCGCGAGTGGGAGATCGTAGAACCGAAGTGGCTGGAACACTGAGGGCGTGGCTGCGAGGCCGGTGGGATGCGCGGGGTGTTCGAGGGTGCTGGGGATGAGCAAACCTGTCGTTGTCGGGTTCGACTTCTCGGAATCGTCCCGGCGCGCGGTCCGGTGGGCGGCTCGCGAAGCCGCCAGCCGATGTCGGCTGCTGCTCGCTAGGCAAACCCGGTGCGACGTGGCACGATCTCGCAGGTGACCAGCAGTCCCGTTCCGGCGCAGCGCCTGCGTGACCTCGCGCTGCTGCGCCGCGTCCGCGACCGGATCGACCGGGAGTACGCGCAGCCGCTGGACGTCGAGGCGCTCGCCCGCGGCGTGCACATGTCGGCCGGACACCTCAGCCGCGAGTTCCGGCGTGCTTACGGAGAGTCGCCGTACTCCTACCTGATGACCCGGCGCATCGAGCGCGCGATGACGCTGCTACGTCGCGGCGACCTCAGCGTCACCGAGGTCTGCTTCGCGGTCGGCTGCTCGTCGCTGGGCACGTTCAGCACCCGCTTCACCGAGCTGGTCGGCGTGCCGCCCAGCGTCTACCGGCACCAGGACGCGCGCGCGACGGTGGGGATGCCGTCGTGCGTGGCGAAGCAGGTGACCAGACCGGTCAGGAATCGAGAAGCGCCGAGCCCGAGCCGCACCTAGCGTGACTGCCATGGACATCACCATCCACAACGCGTTCCTCCCGCACGACGACCCGGCCGCATCGCTGGCCTTCTACCGCGACATCCTCGGCTTCGAAGTCCGCAACGACGTCGGATACAACGGGATGCACTGGATCACGGTCGGCCCTCCCGGCCAGCCCGGCACGTCCATCGTCCTGTACCCGCCGGCGGCCAACCCCGGCATCACCGACGACGAGCGCCGCACCATCGCCGAGATGATGGCCAAGGGCACCTTCGCCATCATCACCCTGGCCACCACCGACCTCGACGGCACCTTCGAGCGGCTGCAGGCCAGCGACGTCGAGGTCGTCCAGGAGCCGACCGAGCAGCCCTACGGCGTTCGCGACTGCGCCGTCCGCGACCCTGCGGGCAACCTGATCCGCATCAACCAGCTCAGCTGAGCCCGCAGGAAAGGCTGACATCTGGGACGAGATAGATCAGGACGGGGGTTGTCGTGCATTCCGCAGATCGCGGGTGAAAAGGCAGATCGCCGTGCGCAATGGCCTCGACCTCGTCCGTCTACACCGGAACCTGACCGACGCTACCAGCCAGTCGGCCGGATCGCGGATGGGCCCGGGAGACGCAATTTCCGCAATTTCCATTGAAATCGAAGGTTCGATTTCAATGGAAATTGCGGACTACGTCGAACGGTAGGGTTGGTGGAATGGCGGCTGGTGCATCGAAGTTGTGCCTGGTGACTGGAGCGACGGGTTACGTCGGCGGTCGGCTCGTGCCGCGTCTGCTCGCCGACGGCCACCGAGTGCGCTGCCTGGTCCGTTCGCCGGAGAAGCTGCGCGACGTGCCGTGGCGGGACCAGGTGGAGGTGGCGCGCGGGGACCTGCTCGACGCCGACGCGGTGCGCGCCGCCTGCGACGGTGCCGATGTCCTGTTCTACCTCGTGCATTCCTTGCAGCAGAAGGGATTCAACGATCTGGACCGGCGTTCGGCGTCCATCGCGGCGCGGGAGGCCGAGCGGGCCGGGATTTCGCGGATCGTGTACCTGGGTGGTGTGCATCCTGCTTCCGGGGAGCTTTCTGAGCACCTCCGCTCGCGTGCCGAGGTCGGGGAGATCCGGCTGGGCAGCTTGGTGGGGTGTCGCGCCCTTCCACGGCTTGGTCTTCGGTGGCATGGTGCGCAGAATCCTCGGCGCAGCCTCGCGCGGTGAGCCCGATCGGCGCTGCTGATAATCCGGTTGCCGGGCAGGCCGCCGATTCGGCGGGCCGAAGTCCGCGCCATCCCGCACCCTCCACGCATGTACGACGAAGAAGTGTTTGGGTTGCACAACCAGATCGTCCACGAGCTCAGCCTGGCGTGCTGGCTGGTCGGCAACTGCCTGGAGCGCGAGGAGTGCTGGTCTTCGCCGCAAGCGCGGGGGCACATCCTACGGTGCTGCGCAGCGGTGGTGGCCTGCGTTGGACACCTCGCGGACCGGATTTGCGACCAGGATCCGACGGTGGCGGCCGAGGTGCGGCGACTGGCGGCGCTGCTGGAACACCACGGCGAGCAACTCGACCGTCTCGAGTGAGCAAGGTCAAGGGGCCCAGCGCGGACGATCTCGTCGCGGGCATTCGCGCGATCATCGCGCAGGCCGGCGAGCACAGCTGACGAACGGGCCGGGTGGACCGGCCGACTTCGACGAACCCCGGATGGCACTGGGTACGCTCAGCGCGGTGGCGACCGGGATGGGCGCCGGGTGGCGACGCCGTCCAGCCTCGCCGAGACGTACCGGTACCTGCCCGGCGCGGACGGCACCATGGCCTGGATCGGGCTCTACCGGCCAGCGGAGGAAGAACTGCTGGCCGCGGCCGAGGAATTCGGCCTGCACAAGCTCTCGGTGGAGGACGCGATCGTCGCCGACCAGCGGCCCAAGATCGAGCGCTACGGCGAAACGCTGTTCGTGGTGCTGCGGGCCGCCCGCTACCTGGACGAGCCCGAGGAAGTCAGCTTCAGCGAACTGCACCTGTTCATCGGCCCGAACTTCGTCCTCACGGTCCGCCACGGCCAGGCGGAACGAGGAGATCAAGAAGACCTCAGCCTGGGCCGCGATCCTGTTCGCCCCCACCCTGATCGGCACGGTGTACGGGATGAACTTCGATGCCATGCCCGAACTGCACTGGGGGCTCGGCTATCCCTTCGCCCTCGTCCTCATGGCCGCCGTGTGCCTAGGCCTGTACCTCATCTTCAAACGCCGCGGCTGGCTCTGACCACCGCCGGGTGACGGCCCGTCCGTCACCGGCGAACCCGATGCTGCCCGCGGTTTGTCCCCCGGCTGCAAGGTTTTCGCCATTGGCGGTCTCTTATGGACCTGGCCGGGGCTGGGGGAGGGGGTTCGGACCCTGTCAGCCCGGCGGACTGCTTCGTGACCGACTTTCGTTGCCTCTCACCGGGCGCTAGAGGAAGGTCGACAGCAGCAGCGTCAGGGCGAGCCCGACCACGGAGATGATCGTCTCCATCACCGACCAGGACTTGATGGTCTGCCCGATGGTCATGCCGAAGTACTCCTTGACCAGCCAGAAGCCGGCGTCGTTGACGTGGGAGAAGAACAGCGAGCCGGCACCGATGGCAGCACGACGAGAGCCAGGTGCGTCGGCGGCAGGTCGGCGGCGAACGGGACCACGATGCCCGACGCCGTAACGGTTGCGACCGTGGCCGACCCCGTCGCAAGCCGCACCATCACAGCCACCAGCCAGCCCAGCACGAGCGTGGACAGGCTCAACGCCACCGCGACCTTGCCGATCGCGATGCCTGCGCCGCCGTCCACGAGCACCTGCTTGAAGCCACCACCGGCCCCGACGATCATGGTGGCGCCGACGATCGGCTTCAGGCTCTCGCCGAGCTTCGTCGTCAGGGTGCGCGGCGTGAAGCCCACACCGGTACCGAACGTCACCATCGCCAGCAGCACGGCAATCAGCAACGCCACCATCGGTTCCCCGATGAACTGCAGGAACGGGTAGATGCACGCGGTCTCGCTCATCCACACGTCGGCCGCGGCACGGACCAGCATCAGCACCACGGGGGTGAGGACCGTGACGAGCGTCCAGGTGAAGCTCGGGCGGCGCGTGCGCTCGCCCTCGGCCGGCGCCGCCCCAGACGCCTCGCCACCGCCCGGAGACCCTGCGCCCGACCCGTGCGCGATGAGGTCTCCGCCCGCGCCGAGGGCGCCGATGGGCACCAGGCGCGCCGCCACCCCGGCGTAGAGCGGTCCGGCGATGATCACGGCGGGCACCGCGATGAGCAGGCCGATGGCCAGAGTGATGCCGACGTTGGCGTGCAGGTTCGCGATCGCCACCAGCGGCCCGGGATGCGGAGGAACGAAGCCGTGCAGGACGGACAGGCCGGCGAGGGCCGGGATCGCCAGGTACATCGCGGGCAGCTTGGACCGGCGGATCGTCAGCATGATGACGGGGATCAGCAGCACGAGGCCGATCTCGAAGAACATCGGGATGCCGATGATGAAGGCGATCAGGGCCATCCGCCACGGCAGGCCGTGGCGTGCGCCGGTCAGGATCTTGTCCACGATCTCGTCGGCCCCGCCGGAGTCCGCGAGCAGCTTGCCGAGCATCGCACCGAGGACGATCAGCACGCCGACGCTGCCGAGCACGTCGCCGACGCCTTTCTCGAACGAGAGGGCGACCTTGCCCAGCCCGATGCCGGACCCGATCCCGACGAACAGGGATCCGATGGTCAGCGCGAGGAAGCCGTGCATCCTCGCCGCGACGATCAGCAGCACCACGATGGCGATCCCGATCGCCGCCAACACGAGGGTCTGGGTGTCGTGACCAGTCCACGGCTCGTGGATCGCGTCAGCTGCGGCGAAAGTGGCGAGTCGAACATGTCGCGCTCCTTCACGCCACCACAATGGTGGGGCCAGCAGGGGCCTGCCACTGCGGCGTTCCTAGCGCGCAGTTCGACCGAGGGCGCTCACGTCCGCACCAGTTGGTCGCGTTTGTGCGTGATCTCGTCGAACAACTTCCGGAATGAGGCGGCGAACTTGTCCACTCCTTCGCGTTCCAGCACGGCGGTCACGTCGTCGTAGTCGACACCAGCGGCGGCGAACCGGTCGAAGGTGCGGCGAGCCTCGTCCACATCGCGTTCCAGCGTGTTCGCGACGTACCCGTGGTCCTGGAAGTCCTGCAGCGTCTCCCTCGTCATGGTGTTGACCGTCTGGGGACCGATGAGCTCTTCGACGTAGAGGACGTCGCGGTACTGCGGGTTCTTGGTCGAAGTGGAGGCCCAGAGGCAGCGCTGCGGGCTCGCGCCGGCCGCAGCGAGTTCTTCCCAGTCGGCACCGGTGAACAACTCCTTGTAGGTCTGGTAAGCGAGTTTGGCGTTCGCGATCGCGAGGGTGCCCTTGATCTCGTCGTGCCCACCGATCGCGTCCAGCCGGCAGTCGGCTTCGGTATCCACCCGCGAGACGAAGAACGACGCCACGGACGTGACCGACCGCAGGTCCCCGCCGTTGTCGCGGAGTCGCCGCAACCCCCGCAAGTAAGCCCCGGCGGCGCCGCGGTGCCGTTCCAGGGAGAACAGCAGCGTCACGTTGACCGGGATCCCGCCGGCGATCGTTTCCTCGATCGCCGGCAGGCCGGCCTGCGTACCGGGGATCTTCACGAACAGATTCGGGCGATCGATCATCCGGTGCAGGCGGGCGGCCGCGTCGATGGTGGCCTGTGTGTCATTCGCCAGTTGCGGATCGACTTCCAAGGAGACCCATCCGTCCCGGGTGCCCGCGCTGCGGTCGAAGACCGGGCGGAGCACGTCGCACGCGGACCGGATGTCGTCGCGCGCGATGGCCAGGAAGACCTCCTTGGGGTCGGTCTCGGTGGCCAGCACCTCGCGGAGCTGGTCATCGTAGTAGTCGCCTTCCGCGATGGCGCCCTGGAAGATCGTGGGATTCGACGTCACCCCGGCCAATCCCCGCTCCACGAGCTCGGCCAAGTCGCCGTCGCGGACGAACCGCCGGGACAAGTAATCGACCCAAGGACTCTGTCCGTGCTCTGCCAGGGCGTGCAGTGGTGTCCTCATGGCATCTCCTGTCCGAGTCATATACAGGGACCTACCCGGAAGATCCGCCGCAAACACGTGATCCGCCCCAGCTGGGGAGTGAAGCCGAAACGGCGGTCAGGGCAGGTTCTCGGAGACTCGCGTGCGGCACGTCTCGGTCACGGCGTGGTCGACGACATCCCTGATGTCGAGGCGGCGGCCGTACACCGAACGCTGGCGGCTGGCGGCGCTGCCGCGCGCCCGCAAGGTCTGCAACAGCTGGGTGACCAACTCGAGATCGCCGTTGTCTTCGAGCACCGGGCGCAGGAGTTCGACCAGACCGGTCAGAAGCTGCCAAGCGGGGACCAGCCGACCGGTGGCGGCGTCCAGGGCATCTCCCTCGAGCCCGTCCCGGGCGGCGCGCCAGCACGCGGCCCACAGCATCTGGTCATCAACGTGTTCGGGGCCGCGCAGCCGCTCGTCCGGTGCGAGCGCGGCGGTCACCGATGCGCGGGTGAGCCCGGCGAGCAACACGGCCTCGTCCACGGTCGCGGCGGCGTCGGCGACCCGAACCTCCAGGGTCGGCACGTGCGCGGAAGGCCGCGCATACCAGTAGAGCATGCCGGGGTCGATCACCATGCCGGATGCCAGGAGGCAGTCGAGGATGCCGCGGTAGTGCGCCACCGAGGTTAAGTGGGGCGCCGGGCGCGCGGTCGGCAACCGCGACCACAGGGCGAAGCGCCAGCTCGCGTAGCCGGTGTCGACGCCGCGGTAGAACGGCGAATTCGTGGTGACCAGCAGCAGGGCCGGCAGCCACTGGCGCAGCCAGTTGCTTGCGCGCAGCGTCGACTCCAGGTCGGGAGTGCCCACGTGCACGTGGCACCCGCACACCCCTTGCCCCTCGACGATCGGGCCGTACTCGGCGTATATCCGCCGGTATCGGGGCGTGTCGGTGACCGGCGGTGGTCCCGGCTGCCCGGTCGGCGCCGCCCCGATGGCGGCCAGTCGCCAGCCGTGCTCGGCGGCGGCGGTGGCGAGCTCCATGCGCAGCTGGATCAACGTCCGGCGCAGTTCGTGGAGGTCGCGGCACACCGAGCTCGCCGCCTCGATCTGGGCGGGAGCCAACTCGGGGTGCACCTCACCTTCACCGCCGCCGTGCCGGACGCGCGAAACAGCCACCCCGCTGCCCGCAGGCTGCAATGTCTCCGGATCCACGAGGAGGAACTCCTCCTCGACTCCCAGGGTGAGCAGGGTTGGCCGATCGCCTGGCCTGACCATTTCCGCTCCCCACTGGCAGGACGTGCTCGGCCGGGCCGGTCACGTGGGGTGAACAAAGCGTTGCCGATGCCGTACCCGCTCCAGGACCGGTTCAACCGTGGCGCTCGGCCCGGCACCGGGCACCGGTCGCGAAGCCCCGTCGAATCAAGCTCACACGTCGGCCGCTGTGCGGAATCCGGTGTTGCCACTGGAACTGTCCGGCGTGTTCGCGGTGCGAGCGGCGACCCGGTAGCGGTTGCAGTAGGAGTCGTGGCACAGGTACGAACCGCCGCGCAGCGACCGGCTCTGCTCGCTCGGGTCGAACCAGTCGGCGCACCATTCCCACACGTTGCCGGACACATTGTGCAGCCCGAAGCCGTTCGGCTGGTATGCGTCGACGGCAGCGGTGCCGATGTGCCCGTCCTCCGCGCTGTTGTGCACGGGGAACCGGCCCTGCCAGATGTTGCACCGGTGCTCCCCGTTCGGGGTCAGCTCGTCGCCCCAGGGGTAGCGGGCCTGGTCGAAGCCACCGCGGGCCGCGTACTCCCATTCGGCTTCCGTCGGCAGCCGCCGTCCGGCCCAGGCGCAGTAGGCGGCGGCATCGTGCCAGGACACGTGCACGACGGGGTGGTTCCAGCGGTCGTCGACGTCGCTGCCCGGTCCCTCCGGGCATCGCCAGAACGCGCCTTGCACCCCACACCACCACGGTGTCTGGTCCGGCCGCGGCGAGGCCCGCGGATGCGCCCGGGGAGGAACTTCGCGAACACGTAGCTCCAGCCGAAGCATTCGGCGTCCGTGCGGTAGCCCGTGGTGTCGACGAACGCGGCGAAGCGAGCGTTGGACACGCAGTGCACGTCACTCGCGAACGGCGCGACGGTGACGGGACGTACTGGGCCTTCCCGGTCCTCCGGGATGCGGCCGGGATCGTCCGTGCCCATGCGGAACGTGCCGCCGGGCAGCTTGACGAGCGGTCCCTCGTCGAGCCCGTGCCCGGGGACGATCCGGTCGGGCAGGGCATCGCCCGCTCTCGCGTGCGGACAGCAGCCGGACAACGCCGTGCACCTCCACTTCGGTCGCGTGGCGGATCGCGATGTTCCTCGCCAACGCCGTCCTGGCAGGGTTGCACATGACGGGTTTCAGCCATGAAGTCACGGGACCGCGTTGTGGTCGCCGCTGTCCAGAACCGCTTCTGTCGGCGGCGCGCTGATGATGGTTTAAGCACGGTGAACAACGCTTCGCCCTGCCCGGTGTCTCCGCCGAGCCGGTGCCTGCTCGCGGCAGATCACGTGCTGCGGGTCGTAGGACGATGTCAGGCGTGGAGGCTCGTGTTGTCAACGGTGCAGGCTCGAAGGAACCGCGCTACCTCTCGAAGGCATCACGCTATCTCTCGAAGGAACCGCGATCCTCTTCGGCGTCTACCGCGTGATGTCGATGGCCGTCGCCACCCGCGACACCTTCGGCAACGTCGTCGCCACCGTGGTCATCTCCCGCCCGCGCGCGGCCGGTCAGCGCGGCCAAGGCAGCGAGGACCAGGATCACGAGCGTCCCGGGTGACTCGAAGAGCAGGACGACATCTGGCTCGAGGACATGCCCAAGACCGCGCCACCCGTGTTCGGCGCCTGACGCCTGTGGATAACTTCCGCAATTTCAATGGAAATTGCGGATCGTCGGCGTGTCGAACCACGACACGCCGACACCTGTGGATAACTTCCGCAATTTCAATGGAAATCGGATCTTCGATTTCCATTGAAATTGCGGCACATTCGACGACACCGCAGCGGTATCGACCGGCTGATCGCCGCCGTGCGCTGATCGCCGCCGTGCGCTGATCGCCCGTGTTCCGCTCGTTAGGCCAACCGTTCCTAAAGCTTGAGCGGATGTGCGACAAGCTCGTGATCGAGCTGTGCTGGCCTTTCAGCCGGGGCGCGGCGGTAGGCGGTGGAGCACGACGTTTCCGATGTGCTCGCCGGAGAGCTCAGCGGTCAGGTACGTGCAGTGCGGCTGGCGGCGGCGGTCGGTGGGCGAACCGGGGTTGAGTAGTCGGAGACCGCCGGGCGTCGTGGTGTCCCACGGGATGTGGCTGTGCCCGAACACGAGCACGTCGGTGTCCGGGAACCACCGGTCGCACCTGGCCTCCCGGCCCTGGGCGGGGCCGGTTTCGTGGATCACCGCGAGCCAGACGCCGTCCAACTCGGCGCGGGCGATCTCGGGTAGCCGTTTCCGCAGTTCCGGACCGTCGTTGTTGCCGTGCACGCCGATCGTCCGCGCGCCGCGCGCCTCCAGTTCGTCCAGCAGCGCGACATCGACCCAGTCGCCGGCGTGGATGACGATGTCGGCGGCTGACACCGCGTCCCAGACCTCCTCCGGCAGGGCTTTGGCGCGTTTCGGGAGGTGCGTGTCGGCGATCAGCAGCAGGTGCATGCCCCGAGTGTCGACGAGCCCGGTGCCGGTGCGCCACAGTGCGGTGACCGCGGCGGAACCTGCGCGGACGAAGTCGGCTTCGCCCTGCACTTCCGGGGTGGACGGTCACGGGACGTTACTGGCTCCGTCACCCGGGGGTGGCGCAATTTCGCGAGAAATTGCGCAACCCCCGGGTGACGCGGGTCAGCCGAGGGCCGTGCACGTCCGCCCGGAGCCGCCAGTGCGTCGAAGTGCCGCTGGTAGTCGTCGCCGTCCCACGCAGTGCGGCCGCTCGGGGCGGCGTCGCGTCCGGTTCCTCCAGCCATGGCTCGATCATCGGCAAGCCGCGTCCGGGAGGTGAGAGGGCGCCCGCGGTCAGCTTCCCGGGTGGCCTTCGCCCGTGCGCATACCTCGCCACAGCAGGTCGATGAGCCTGGCGGTCGGGCCCTGCCAGTCGCCGTTCGGATCGAGGTAGAACAGGCCGCCCAGCCCGCGCAGGACCGTTTCCGGATCCAGGTCGGCGCGGACGGTTCCGGCCTCGACGTTGGCCTCCAGCAGCATGGCGACCGCGCCGGCCATCGCCTCGTGGGCGTTGGCGGGCAGTTCGCCGTGCGACGACCTGGCGGCGCCGAGGGCCCTGGCCAGGCCTCGCTTGGTCATCATGTAGCGCGTCAGGTGGTCGGTGACCCAGATCTGGAACGCCTGTTGCGGGGAGTGCTGCTCGAGCAGGGGCGGCACGACGTCGACGAGGTGCCGCAATTCGCGCTGGTAGACCGCCAGGATGAGCGCCTCGGGAGCGGGGAAGTGCCGGTACACCGTGCCGACGCCCACGCCGGCCTGCTTCGCGATGGCGTTGAACGAGATCTCGCCCGAAGCGGCCAGCGACTTCGCCGCCGCGGTGAGGATGCGCTCGTGGTTGCGCCGGGTGTCCGCGCGTCGGGGACTTACCGCGCCCGTCGTCATCGTCCCTCCCGGTTGGCTGCCGCGTCCTCCCCGGAATGTAATGCACCGACCGCGCTCGACCTGGGGCAACCTTCGGGCGAGCGCTCTCGTTGCAGTGCGGATAAGAATCCGCTAGCGTGGTTTCCGGGACCTGAAACGGATAATTATCCGGTTCAGTGATGGTACTCGGCGTAGTTCCCACCACGACAACCCTCGCCGTCATGCTCGTCCCATCCGGTCGATCTGCGGGAAAGAGATCCAGTGGACATCTCACTCGAAATCAATGGCAGGACGGAACAGCTGGCCGTCGATCCCGGCGTGACGCTGCTGGACGCCTTGCGGGAACACCTCGGCGTCACCGGCCCGAAGAAGGGCTGCGACCGGGGGCAGTGCGGCGCCTGCACCGTGCACGTCGACGGCAGGCCCGTGCTTTCGTGCCTCACCCTGGCCGCCACCGTGAAGCGGCCGGTGACCACGGTGGAGGGTCTGTCCGACGGGGATCGGCTGCACCCGGTCCAGCAGGCGTTCGTAGACCAGGACGCCCTGCAGTGCGGGTTCTGCACGTCCGGGCAGGTCATGTCGGCCGTAGCCGCGGTCGAGCAGGGCGTCGAGGACGTCCGCGAGTTCATGTCCGGCAACATCTGCCGCTGCGCGGCCTACCCGAACATCGTCGCGGCAGTCGAACAGGCGAGGCAGGCTGATGCGTCCCTTTGAACTCACGGCACCGCCGACCGTCGAAGCCGCGCTCGCTTCGCCCGGCACGTTCCTGGCCGGCGGGACCACCCTCGTCGACCTGATGAAGCTCAACGTCCTCACGCCGCAACAAGTCCTGGACATCAACGAGTTGCCGCTGCGTGGCATCGACACGAGCGACGGGTTGCGGATCGGCGCGTTGGAGCGGATGACCGACGTCGCCGAGCACGCCGGTGTGTACCCGGCGATCTCCCGCGCCCTGCTGCAGAGCGCCTCCCAGCAGTTGCGGAACATGGCCAGCATCGGCGGGAACCTGCTGCAGCGCACCCGTTGCACGTACTTCCGCGACGTCGCCACGCCCTGCAACCGCCGGGAACCCGGCAGCGGCTGCCCCGCGATCTCGGGGGCGAACCGGATGCACGCGGTGCTGGGCACCAGCGACTCGTGCGTGGCGACGCACGCCAGCGACCTGGCGGTCGCACTGGTCGCGCTCGATGCGGGGCTCCGGCTGGTCAGCGCCACCGGGAGCCGCACCGTCAAGCTGGCCGACTTCTACCGCCTGCCAGGGGAAACGCCCGAGGTGGAAACCGGTCTGCGCCCCGGCGAACTGATCGGTGAGGTCCTGGTGCCGCGGCTGGACTGGGCGGCGCGTTCCACCTACGTCAAGGTGCGGGACCGGCAGTCCTACGAATTCGCGCTGTGCTCCGTCGCGGTCGCGCTGGACGTCCAGGACTCCCGCATCGTCGACGCCCGGGTGGCGGCCGGCGGCGTGGCGACCGTGCCGTGGCGGCTGCCCGCGGTCGAGGAGGCCCTGCGCGGTGCGCCCGCGACCCTGGCGTCCTTCGAGGATGCGGCGTCCGTGGCGGCCGACGGTGCTCGGCCGTTGCCCGGGAACGGTTTCAAGGTGTCCTTGCTGAAGCGGACCGTCGTCCGCGCACTGCTCGAACTGACCGAAGGGAGCCGCCTGTGACCAGTCGGCTGGACGGCCCGCTGAAAGTCACCGGCCAAGCCAAGTACGGGGCGGACAACAACTTCCCCGGCATGGTGTACGGGTACGTCGTGCTCAGCACGATCGCGCACGGCGAGATCGAGGCCATGGACGTCACGGCCGCGAAGAGCGCTCCCGGCGTGCTCGGCGTGTACACGCCGTTCGACCCGCTGGAACTGCGCAAACCGAGCTCCCCGGTCTTCGGCGAAACCTGGGTTCCGCTGCAGGACCGGGAGGTCACCTACTACGGCCAGCCGATCGGCTTCGTGGTGGCCGGGACCTTCGAGCAGGCCCGGGACGCGGCGCTGCTCATCGAGGTCACCTACCACGCCCGGCCTGCGCTGACCTCGCTGCAGGACGGCCTGGCTTCGGCCGAACCCGCACCGTCCAACGAAGACATCACGGTCCTCGCGGACGACGTCGAGTCCATTGAGGACGCTCTGGGTGCGAGCCCGGTGGTCGTCGAGGCAACCTACCGCACCGCGACCCAGAACCACGCCGCGATGGAGCCGCACTCCGCGGTCGCGGTGTGGGACTCCGGCAGCCTGACCGTCTACAGCGGAAACCAGGGCTCCGACCTGCAGGCGGGCGAACTGGCCGCCGCGCTGGGCCTGGAGGGCTCGTCGGTCCGCGCGCTGAACCCCTTCGTGGGCGGGGCTTTCGGCGGCAAGGCCCGCACCTCCGCACCGGCGTTCCTGGCGGCCGCCGCGGCCAAGGCCCTCGGCCGGCCAGTCAAGGCCGCGCTCACCAGGGAGCAGGTCTTCACCGCGACGGCTACCCGCGCCGCGACGGTGCAGAAGATCTCCCTCGGCGCGGATGCCGGCGGCACGCTGATCGCGCTGCGCCACGACTCGTGGTGCAGCACGCCGGCGGACCGGTCCTTCGTGGAGCCGACCTCGCACGGCACCTCCCGGGAGTGGTACGCCACCCAGAACCTGTCGATCAGCCAGCAGATCGTGCCGCTGAACATCCCGCCGACCACGTTCATGCGGGCGCCGGGCGAGGCGCCCGGGTCCTTCGCGTTGGAGAGCGCGATCGACGAACTGGCGGTCGCGCTGAACATGGACCCGATCGAGCTGCGCCTGCGGAACAACTCGCTCGCGCCGCCCGGCAACGACCTGCAGTGGTCCAGCAAGCACCTCGACGAGTGCTTCCAGGTCGGCGCGCAGCGGTTCGGCTGGGCGAACCGCCCGCAGCGCGGTCGCGCCGACGGCGACTGGCTCGTGGGCATGGGGGTGGCCACCGCCATGTTCCCGGCCCTGCGGTTCCCCGCCACCGTCGAGATCACCCTGCGTGAAGACGACACGGCCGTGGTGGCGACCAGCGGTGCGGACCCGGGGACCGGCCTGCTGACCGTGCTCGCCCTCGTTGGTGCGGAATCGCTGGCCATCCCGGCGGACCGGATCACGCCGAAGCTGGGCGACTCGGCGTTGCCCTCCGGTGGCATGTCCGGCGGGTCGACGGGTACGGCGAGCGCGGGTTCGGCCGTCATGATCGCCGCCACCGAGGTGATCGACGCGCTGCTCGCGCTGACGTCGTCACCGGGCGCACCGTTCGAGGGCGCGGAGCTTTCCTACGAAGACGGGCGAGTGCTGGCCGATGACGGCCGCGCGATGACCTTCGGTGAGGTGCTGCGGGCGCTGGGGCGCTCGTCGATCTCCGCGACCGGTTCCTCGGCACCTGGCGAGGAGCTGACGAAGCACTCGTTCAGCTCGTTCGGCGCCCAGTTCTGCGAGGTCCGCGTGCACAAGTGGACGCGCGAGACCCGGCTGTCGCGGATGCTCGGCGTGTTCGACTGCGGCCGGATCATCAACGAGAAGGCGGCTCGCAGCCAGGCCATCGGCGGGATGATCTGGGGCGTATCGGCCGCGCTGCACGAGGCCCTGGAGATCGAGGAGAGCGGTCGGCTGGCCAACGCCGACTTCGCCGGCTACCTGGTCCCGGTGAACGCGGACATCCCCGATGTCGACGTCCACTTCGTCAAGTACCCGGACACGCTGCACAACGCCGTCGGCGCGAAGGGACTGGGCGAGATCGGCACGGTCGGCATGGCGGCGGCCGTCGCCAACGCCGTTTACCACGCCACGGGCATCCGGGTCCGCCACATCCCGATCACGATCGAGGACCTCCTGGACTAGATAATTGATTCCGTGAAGTTGGTGTTTAGTGATCGAACGCGATCCTTGATCGTTTGCTTGTCACGCCGGTGGTCCAGTTGTGCCAGATGCCGGCGGCCATGGCCAGTAAACGCTGGGCGACGCGGGTGAACACGCCGGCCGGGGTGCATCCGCCGTGCTGCTCGAGACCGAGTTGTGTCCACATTGGACCGTTGGGTATGTGCGGTGCGGTGCAGGGCCAGGGCCAGGGCCCGTGAGTGGTTTTCGGTGCTATGGCACCCAAAATCACTCACGGCCAGGTGGCGACCTTCGCCGCGGCGGCGCGTGGGATTGGTAGCGGAAAGTCGCGGCCGCCGACATCCTGGCCCTGCTGGACCGGTTGGAGCTGCCGCGGGTCGTCCTGGGCGGATGCTCGATGGGCGGCTCCGTCGCCGCTACGTCGCGATGGCGGTGCCGCGGGCCGCGCCGCAACGGGTCGCGGGTCTGCTTCTCGCCGCCACCAGGGCTGTCGCCGACAACGACGAACAGCGTGCCAACCGCCTCAAGGTCGCGGATCGAGCGGAACGCGAGGGCATGCCGGTCAGCCCGCGAGTACTGCCGACGCCGCCTCGGGGGCTCGGCAGGCGGATCAGCCGACCGTTTCCTCGTGCTCGCGCTCTCCCCTGGTGGTTCGGGTTTCGCGGCGCCGCCTGCCGAGTCGGCCGCCGGCGCCTTCCGTAACTCGGCCTCCAGCCGCTCTGCCTCCTCGCCGCCGATCGCTTCGCCGCAGGCGACGAGCCCGGCGACGTCCGAGAGCGGGATCTGCTTGAGGACCAGGGCGAGGGCGAAGGCGATGCCGATGAACGGCAGGAGGTACCAGAAGACGGGCGCGAGGGCATCGGCGTAGGCCGTGACCACGCCGTCGCGCACCGGTGCGGGACGCTGGCTCAGCTTCTGGGGATCGAGCGTCGCGGTGGCGGTCGAGGCGTCCGACGCCGAGGCGCCGGACGCGGTGAAGACGCCGGTGAGATTCTCGGTGAGGCGAGTGGTGAAGATCGTGCCGAACACCGCGGTGCCGAGCGCGGCACCGACCTCGCGGAAGTAGTTGTTGGTGCTGGTCGCGGTGCCGATCATGTCGGCGGGGACCGCGTTCTGCACGACCAGCACCACCACCTGCATGATGAGCCCGAGGCCGGCGCCGAAGACGAACAGGTAGACGCAGATCAGCCAGATCGGGGTGCCGGCGGCGAGCGTCGTCAGCATGACCATGGCGGCGGCGGTGATGATCGTGCCGAGGATCGGGAAGATCCGGTACCGGCCAGTCCTGGTGATCGCGGCGCCCGAGGCGATCGACGTGCCGATGAGGCCCACCATCATCGGCAGGAGCAGCAGCCCGGAGGCGGCCGCCGAAGTCCCCGACGACATCTGCAGGAACGTCGGCACGAACCCGATGGCGGCGAACATGCCGAGGCCCAGCGCGAGGCCGATCGCGGTGGCGTTCACGAAGATCGGGTTGCGGAACAGGCTCAGCGGGATGACCGGGTCTGCGGCGCGCGCCTCGGTGATGACGAACGCGACCGCCGCCGCGAGCAGGCCCAAGCCCCAGGCCCACGTCTCGATGCCGCCGAGCGGGCCGAGGTACTTGCCGCGCTCGTTGGCCGGGACGATGTCGGCGATGATCGCCTGCGAAAGGATCACGAGCCCGCCGCCGCCCAGGCCCTGCATGGCCCGGAACACCACGAACGCCCAGAAGTCGGTGGCGAACGCGCAGCCCACCGAGGCGAGCGTGAACAGCGCGATCGCGACGAGGAACAGCCGGCGCCGGCCGAGGACGTCGCCGAACTTGCCGTAGACCGGCATGACGATCGTGGTCGCGAGGAGGTAGGCGGTCGTGATCCACACCTGGCCGGGCACATCTCGGGCCCGGCATCCGACCTCTTCGCCGACCCGTAGCTCGGCGAGCCCTACCTCGGCAACGACGCTCCAGCACCACATCGTCGAAGACCTTGAAGACAGGAAGACCGCGACCATGACCGATCGCACCTACCGCATCCCGATGAGCGGCGTCACCGGCCGGATGGGCTACCGCCTGGCGCAGGCACTTTCGATGAAGTGCGGCATCGGGCACCGCGGCCCGTCACCGAGCTACCAGGCCAGCGCCACAACGGCAGTAAAGCACTGAGGTGCCGCCGCCCTTGGTGATCATACGCAGTTCCCGTCGTCGGGGATTCATTCTGTAAGGCTGCGTTGAGCTCGCTGCGCCCGGTGGTCGTTTGCAAGCTCATCGAGTAGCCGGATAAACACCGCGAACGGTCGACGGGACCGATGGGACCCGATTACCTTCGGCGGCCCGGATTCTCACGGCTTCTTTGCCGACCCTGTCGGGTATCGCTGCTATTCCTCCTGCCGTTGGCTTCGGCCGCACTGGGCTCGGAAGTTAGCCATTGTGGGCCTATATCAGATTGCGGGGAGTGCTTCTCGTTGAACTCTGCGTTTTCGGCTGTCCAGAAGAGCGGGGATGCTTCGGGGAATCGAGGATGTTCATCCGGGCATGCTCGCTGCCCGGGACTCCCCTGTGGAGCGCGAGTGTCGTCGTGACCGGAAGCCGGGAAATATTGTTGTCCTGTTGGTTCGCCGGTCTTGCCGAGCGCGGTGCCTGGTAGTGCGCGTGAAGCTGAGGAGGCGGCGAAGCAGACGTGGTTGCGGGAAACCACCATGCTGCTTTTGATGGGGATTCGATGCTTCAGGAGTGCATCTGATGGTTAGGAACCACAGGCTGATCATCCGCTTCGGCACGATCTTCGACCTGGCGACCCCACCATCGGCGAGCGCGCCGATCCAACTTGAACTGCGGTACGACACGCGCGATCCGTACGCGGTGGGCATGATCTTCAATCCCGGCCGGAACAGCCGAGCTCACTGGATGATCGCCCGCGACCTCCTCTCCGCCGGGCTGGTAAGCCGCAGCGGGGAAGGCAACGTCCGCATCAGCCCTCGACCCGACAACCCTGAGCTCGTGGTGATCGCGCTGACCGCCCCGTCGGTACAGGGCGTCTTCGAAACGAGGGCTGATGTGCTGGCACGATTCTTGAACGACACCTATGCCGTCATTGCATCCGGCGATGAACACCGGTGGCTGAGCGTCGATGATGTGTTGAGCAGAGTGCTCCTGAACGATCAGCGGAATGACCGAAGTCCCGCCGAGCACGATTGAGCCATATTCAACCAATTGTCACATAGGTCTACCGCTGGATGGTCAAAGCCGGTAGTCAAATTCCTGGCAGCTCCATTGTTCGTGTCAGTTCTTGGCTCCTGCGTGGACCCACGACAACGCCACGCACCGGCCACACAACACGATGAAACCGCCACGGACCTGCGTGCGGGTCTCGGCGTCAAGGGGTGGTAGCGGACGACGGTGACCAGGCGCGCCAGAGCGACGACGGTCGCCCGCTGCTCCTGCCGATCTCGGCCGGGAGTGCGGCAGCCCTGCGTTCACCCGGGTGAACGTCAATTTCTCGCGAAATTGCGCCCCACCCGGGTGACGACGGCGCTGTCACCTTGACCGGATTCGGTGGATAGAGCCCGATCTCGGCGCTTGGTGCGGCAGAATGCACAGGTGGACTCCGTGCGCACCGCAACCGACTTCCGGGTCATCGACCTCGTCGCTTACTTCGCCGGACGGTGGGAGCTGGACCGGAAGATCGTCGATTCCGCCGGTGCGGGTCTGGCGGTGTTCACCGGCGTTGCGGATTTCACCCCTGACGACGACGCGCTCGTCTACCAGGAGCGTGGAACGCTGGTCATGGGGGAGCACCGGGGACCGGCGACACGGGTCCTTCGTTTCCGGGTGCGGGGCCCGGGGCTGGCCGACGTGCATTTCCACCACGGCGGCTTCTTCCACGATCTCGATCTGCGCGACGGCCGGTGGTCGGTCCGCCATCCCTGCCGCGATGATCGTTACCTGGGCGAGTTCGTCATCCACGGCCCGGATGTCTGGTGGCAGGTGTGGACGGTCGCCGGTCCGGCCAAGAGCTATACGTCCACCACTGCGTTCCGACGCATGCAGCGCACGCGAAGGTCGCCCGCCAGCGTCAGGACACAGCCCGTACCTGGGCCTTGCGTGTGGTGACCGATCACGATGCGATCGCGGTCGAGGACTTCCGCCCGAGGTTTCTCGCGAAGGCCACGATGGCCAGGAAAGCGGCTGATGCCGCGATCTCGGCCACGCAGAACGAACTGATCATGATGAAGCGCAAGCACGGCCGCCTGGTGGTGCTTGTCGATCCGAAGCACACGACGATGGACTGCGGGCAGTGCGGGGCGAGAACCAAGCACGCGCTGCCGCTGTCGGGGCGACCCGACCGCGTGCGGACACGTCTGTCCCAGAGACAAGAACTCCGCGCGTGTGATGCTGGGCCGGGCTGGGCTGTTCCCGGCTGGTGTCGAGGGCGGAAGACCTCCCGAGGCGCTGCCTCGGGAGGCTGCCTGAGCCAGAAATCCCCACTACGCCAGGAGACGGGGGACGAACAATTCCCGCCTTCGCGCGGGGGAGCAGTCAACGGTCGAGTTGTCACGTGCGAACACGACTGCGTAGCAAGAACCATTTGCCTCGACTCGTTATAGACCGTTATAGACCATGCCGTAGCCGGGTCAGTCAGTCGTAGCCACGGACAATGTGGCTCTCATCGAACTTGGCGACGGCCGGAGCCTCTGTTTGCTTGAGGCAGGCGGGTGAGGCTAGCTCGACCGGCTCGTGGTCGCTGTCCACGGGCTGCCGTTGGCCTGCTGTGAGAAGGGTAGCGGTAGAAAGATCCATTGCGGTGGCTCCTTTTCAGCACCGGGATGTATTCGCCGGCCGGGAAGCGCGAATGGGCGCGGTAGCACCTCGAGAAGGCGTATGGCCAGGTTTTCCGACACCATCCGCCGCATTCGCAGCTCTCCCCGACGCGAACGGAAAGGAATGTGGCATGGGTCACATGGTAGGCATACGTGTTTGTCCCCGCCACGATTCATGTACGTATGGCCCTCCGTCTGGGGTGAACAAGGGCATCGTGCGATGGTCAGTCCCGCCACTGATGCCCGGCAGCAGGCGAGGCCGGGAGTTCGCGGTGAGGCTTCGTTGTCGCCCCGCCGCCTACTGCGTTGCACTCTCGTTGCAGGTTTCAGGTCAGGAGTGTCCACTATGGTCTGCTGTGCCGACAGCGCTGATCGCGGGCCAACGCGCTGCCGCACGCATCGCACGAGCCTTCCACGTGGGGCGGATTGAACTCGACGTGCTAACTGCGACCGCATTCCCGGCACGTTCGCCGACCGAGGTGACGCACGATTTCGTCCTCGCCGACGTGCATTTCCAGGACCGCCTGATGTCGGTTCTCGATTGCCGGAGGAGCTGTTGCAGGAACATGGCCTGCTCGACGGTGCAGGGGAAGCCGTCGAGCAGGAAGTCGCCGGCGGCGTTGCCTTCCGTGAGACAATCGCGCACCGTCTCCAGCGTGATCTTGTCGGCAACCAGCTCGCCCCCGGACCATGAACGTTTGAGCCGATCGCCGAGAACGGTTCGGCTACCGACGTGGCGGCGGAAGAGGTCTCCGGTGGAGATGTGGGCAACGCCGAGTTGGGTTGCCAGGGTGTGCGCTTGGGTTCCCTTGCCCGCCCCAGGAGGTCCGATGAGGATCACGCGTCGGTGGACGTCTCGCTTCGCCTCCGTGGTCGTGCGGCTGGTTTCGGTCCACGTCATCTTCGTCTCACCCTCCATAGCGCCCGGCAACAGTTGCCGCATCGTGTTGCTGTTGCCGCGGCGGCAGTGACCAGGGCGACCATCGCCGGGTGAACGGTGCGCAGCGGTCCGCTGATGTCCACCGAGCCGAGGATCTCACCCATATCCGGGTCGCGGAATTAGGACTGGCCGCGCACGTCCAGTTGTGATAGGTGCGAACCAGGTGCTCGGCGACGTAGATCTGCACCGGTTTGCCGACGGCGAGCGTGGTGCCCATCGCGTTGGTGCCGATGGCGCCCTCCGACCAGCGGGTTCCTTCTGCCAGCCGCACCCGGTCGGCGCGCCGGGCGACCTCGGGCATTGCCCTCGCGCCAGAGGATCAAGCCGTCCCGGTCGGTCACGATCACTAGTGCGGCCACGCCGCGGCTGCGGGAGAAGGCCAGGCGATGACCAGTGTGGTGGGCGGGCAATTCTCGATGGGGCCGTAGGTCACGGCCTGCGGTGGGTACCTGGGGCGGACCGAACTGTGTAGATCACCGGCCTGCACGTGTAGAGCCATCGTGCCTGGTCACCAGTCGTGAGTGCGAAAACGGGCTGGAGCCCGTTTTTGCACTCACGACACCCGACCTGCGGCAACGGCACCCTGTACCGGTCGCAATGGAGGTCACGAACAAGCTCGGTGTCGGAGCGAGGCCGATGCCTCTTTTCTTCTGTCGCCCGGGTTAAAGGGGCACAATTGTCGGTCTTTCGTGGTGGAGTGCCGTGTTGTCTGGCAACATCCTTCCGATGTTGCGTGTGCGACGTTGAATGCGCGCATGACGAGAAGTGGTGAGGGGCGATGCTTGGTCAGAAACGTTGGTTTCTGCTGGCAGCCCCACATCCGCTTCCTGATGTCACGGACAGGTTTCTCGACTGGATTCGCCAACCTCGCTCAGGGCGAATCGCCCAGGTGGGGCTGGAGACCTTTACTTGTGGGACAGCTGTGCGGGGCGTCGGGCTTTCGCACCAAGTTCAGGAGCGCGGCACGGGTCGACTCGACGCGCCCCCGCAGGCGCGTATTGCGGAGGTCGTGGTGTTCTGCAATGAACTCCGTGATCAGCGATGTGGCCGGTCGGTCTCGACGGCGAAGAAAACCGACGCCGCCGTGAGAATCGCGTTGTCGCGCTTGAGAATCGCGTTGTCGCGCTTGAGTTCCGTATTCTCCTGGCGTAGCCGTTGCGACTCCGCTGACTTTTCGGACGCTACACCCGCACGCGCCGCGGTGTCGGTCTCGCTGTGGCGAACCCATCTGCGCGCCGTCTCGGCTGTCCTGAGACCTGGTGGATCGGCCAGCGTCTGCATCGCTGACCGCTCCGGGGCATTTCTAGTCGCTGGTTTGAGGGTTGGGTGGGTGTGATGTTTTCGTCGATCATGGTGCCGGAGGGGGTGAGGCGGCTTTTTCAGGTGTTGACGGGTGAGGATATGACGGATGCGGATGAGGGTGTGTTGTTCGCGGTGGCGGATGCGTTGGAGTCGGGTGCGGCGGAGCTGGGTGAGGTGCGGGCGTTGGTGGCGGAGTTGGTGGGGAAGGTGCGGACGGAGTTTTCGGGGAAAGCGGCGGACCGGTTCGCGGACGGGTTGGGGATTTTTGATGGGTTGTTGTCCTCGGGCCAGGCGGGGTTACTGGATTTAGCGGTGTTCGTGCGGAAGACGTCGCAGCAGGTGCGGTATCTGAAGCTGGTGACGATTTATAGCCTGGAATTGCTGGCGGTGGAGATGTCGTGGGCGATGCAGTTTGCGGGGGCGACCGCTGGCGCGACGCTGGCGTGGCTGGCGGCGCGGATGGCGGTGATGCGGTTTTTGTTGACGAGCTGGTGGAGGCAGTTGTTCATGCGGTTGGCGATGATGGCGGCTGGTGGTGTGGTGTTCAACGTGCTGCCGGACGTGCAGGCCCAGCTGCAGATGTGGGGTGAGGAATCGGCTGAGAAGTGGGATAGGACGCTGACCGAGCAGGCGGCGGGGATGGGGGCGTTCTCGGCGTTGGTGGCGCTGCCGATGTCGGCGGTGGGCGGTCTGGTCAGCAACACGTTGACGAAGGTGCTGGTGAAGGGCCTGGGCGATGACGTGGACGCGGCGATTCTGGAGGCGGCGGTGAAGAAAGCGGTGGCCGAGCACGCGGAGTTGTATCCGGTATCGGCGATGGCGAAGTTCGCGGACGCGGTGGGCAAGAGCCTGGACAATTATGCGGGGATGTCGTTTCAGGCGATGTGGTTGGCGCGGTTCGGCAGCGGGCTCGGGGAGGCGGTGGCGGGCTCGTTGTCGGAGTTGTTCGGGGAAGCGTTGTATGCGGCGGCCACGGGCCAGAAGGTGACCTGGAACCCGTTTAGTTTGACGGCGGGTTTCTTCGAGACGGTGTTCAGCGGTGTGGGCAATCTGGCGGGTTTGGCGTTGCGGGGCAAGCTGCACCCGGAAGGCCCGAGCCCGTACCTCGAGGGCACCGGCGGGGGTGGGGATGGCAGCGACGATGGTGGCGGGTCCGGTGGGGAGAAGACCCCGCTGCCGGGGGCAGGGTCCGGGTCGCAGACAGGGGACATCCCTGGCTCCCCAGACAAAAACAGCACGTTCATCCCATCCGATGCCTACGATACCTCGCAATCGGATGCCTCGGATGCCTCGCGACCGGATGGTTCGCGATGGGATGGCTGGGCGGGCTCGGATTCCGGGGCCGGCTCGGATTCCTCGAGTGTGTCTGATGTGGACTCTGTGTTCTCGGATACCGGGTCGGTGGATTCGGCTGCGGTGTCGGTGTCTTCTGGTGATGGCCTGGTGGTGCCCGGTTCCGCTGTGGTGTCTGCCGTTGTTGTGGGCGGCACAGACGGTAAGGACGGCACGGACGGTAAGGACGGTAAGGACGGTAAGGACGGTACGGACGGTAAGCGGGGTGCCGATGGCGGTGTGCCGGGCAGGGACGCGGCCGGTGATGTTCCGGTGGGGCCGGGTGCCGGGCAGCACCGGCCGGGCACACCGCCACCGGCATATTCCGGTGGGGTGTCGGGTGTTGGTCCGGACCGGCCGGGCACACCGCCGCCGCCGTACAGTCCGGGTCCCGGTGGCGATCAGGCCGTGCCTGGGAAGCGGCCGCTGGAGGTGTCTGCCTCGAAGACACCGGACTCCCCGACGGTGACCCCACATGCTTCTGATGTGCCCGCGGATCCCCCGCGCCCGCAGACTGTCAGGCCCGGGTCTGTCGTGGGCCCCGGTGGTGTGCCTGCGGATGCCGCGCGTCCGGGGACTGTCGGGTCCGGGTCTGTCGTGGGCTCCGGCGGTGGTGTGCCTGTGGGGCATCCGGGGTCGGAGACTGTCGGGTCCGGGTCTGCTGCGGATTCCGGCAGTGGTGTGTCCGGGGGGCATCCGGGGTCGTCGGGTGGGGTGACCGGCCGCGATGGGGATCCCGGTGCGGACTCGGTTGCGGGGCGTGGGGATTCGCATCGCGAGGATGAGGCGGTGGTGTCGCCGGATTCGGTGACGCTGCCGGGGGAGGGGTCGCAGGCGGCGCCGTCTCTGCATCGGGATCCACTGGCGGTGTTGCCGGCGGGCTTGCCGGCGGACACGGTGCGGGTGCCGGTGTCCGCGAATGTGGTTGCTGGTGACGGGTTGGCGGAGTTCGTGCAGGGTGTCGCGGGTTCCACGGGCGGGCCTGTGCTGCTGGTGTCCGACAGCGATCCGGACGCGGGTGTGGTGGTGCCATCGGGTCAAGGGTCGGCACTGGCGCAGTATCTGGGCCGCAACGTTGTCGCGATGACGCCGGGACAGGCCGGGCGCGAGCCGCAGTTAACGGTATTCCCCGCGGATGGTTCTCGTCCCAAGCTGCTGGCTGGGCCTGGTGCCGCGGTGCTCGCCGCCGGGCGGAGTGGGGGCGTGGCCGGCTTGGCGGACGCCTCGGCAACGGTCCCGGCCTCCGGTGGGGAGCCGGTGGCCCGGGGTGAGGCACCGGCTGCCCAGCAGAGGTCGGTGGTTGGGGAGGGACAGCCCGCGGCGGTCACGTCCGATGCCGGGGCGGGCACGGTACGGGATACCAGTCGGATACCGGTGGGGCAGTGGACGCCGTCGGAACTGCGCCGCGCGATCGCCGAGGCGAAGCAGCTGGAGTTGTCCAGCAAGGAAAAGGAGAAAGCCAGGCAGATTGTGCAGGGCACGCATGACGTCGCGGTGTTGGCTCGTGGGGTTGCTGTCGTGCCGCTGGAGGGTGTGGTGGCGCTGGTCGCGGCCAGGTACCACGACCTTGGCCCGGAGCACCGGGCCGAGGTGGTGGAGTTTTCCGGGGCGCTGGCGGACTTGCTGCGTACGCGGCGCAGCGAGCCGGTCATCCAGGCCGGGGCCGGGCCGGCACGGCTGTCCAGTGTGGAGCCCGCCCCGGTGCCCTTCGGTGAGCTGAAGCCGCTGACGCCGCTGACGCCTTCGGTGGATGGGGGGTCTGAGCCGCGTGGCGGCGACGCGGAGTACGGGTGGGATGGGTCGCGGGGGTCGCTGCCGGATGTGGTGGATGGCCGGCGTGTGGTGCCGGGCGCGGAGGATTTGGCGGGGGTGTCCGAGGATGGGCAGGCGGCGCTGGACGCTTTCGTGGCGGCGACGGGAGTGGTCGCGCGGCCGAGGCTGGCTGGGGTGGATGGTCACGCCGAGGTTGATGGTCACCATGTCCTGGCGTTCCTGCAGATGCTGGACTTGTGGGGTGTTGTGGACCGTGCGGTGGTGGTGAAGAAGCGGACGACGACGTGGAGAGCCCGCAAGTTGTTGTCGGATGTGGACGGTCGGGAGTTGGTCGAGAAGCGCATCGACGCCTGGTATGTGATGGGGGAGGACGCGCCAGGGGCGAGGCCGAATAGTGCCAAGCGGCCCGACGACCTGTGGGACCCGCTGACCCAGGGGGCGCCGGAGGTGTTGCCGGTGGTGCCGGCGGATCTGGATCCGAACAGGGAATTGCCGCTGGGTACCTCGTTGGAGAACATCGGGGAGTCGGTGGAGTTCTTCGTGCATGTGGTGGATCCGGCTGGTGTCAGGGTGGAGTACGGGCCGGCGGATCAGGGGTTGTTGCGTCGTGGCCGTGAGGTCGAATGGGAGGGGTTGTTCGCGGCCCTGAACGATAAGGGGCCGGCGGGGTTGATGAGTATGGTCAACCCGGGGGTGTACCGGGACCTGTATCTGGCTCAGGCGTTGGGGGTGGATGAGACCACGGCGTGGGTGTGGCGGATGTGGTCGCACCTGCCCGAAGAGTGGCATGCGGAGGCGTTGCGCCGGGCGATCATCGGGTCGGTGGTCAGCACCTATGGCGGGCGGGAGGAGGTCAAGAATCTGGTCGAAGACCTGCTGCCGCCCGGTGAGCGGACCGAGGAGCGGTTGCAGGTTCTGGGGCAGTTCATGGTGCGCCTGGCCGATCGCCGCCGTCGGCTGGAGAGCTGGGGCGAGGAAGGGCATGCCCAACCGGATGCCCCCCGCACCGCGGCCGAGTACCGCGCCGAACTGCGGCAAGAGGTGGCCGGACCCGGTGGCCTGGACCAGGTGGTGCTCGCCGCGAGCAAGCCCGACATCCAGGCGGAAGTGCCGAGCCGCGGTGGTCCGGCACGGCAGCGTGCCGGTGAGCTGGGCAGGCGGCCCAGTCCGCGGGAGCTGAACGTGTTGCACGAGCTGGCGCACGCCCTGGACGGTGATGAGCTTGGCTACCTCAAGCGCTTCCTCGGCGACTTCTGGGACATTGCCCTGGCGGTCGGCGCTGCGGGAGACGTGCGCGAGTGGCGTCGTGGCCGTCCCAGCGATCGTGCGGTGATGCGCGGGATCGTGCTGGATACGATTCTCGCGGCGTTCGGCGGGCCGGAAGGCGCGGTCGCGGTGGAGGACCGATTGCGGGAGCTGACCCGCCTGAGGCGTGTGCGGTTGTTCGCGCACGGGCAGCCGGAGAGGGCAGCTACCGCCGCGGACAGGGTTTTCGGTTTGCCGACCACGCTGGAGTGGGATTGGACTCTTCCCGGGGTGGTGGACGACGTCGCCGGAGCTGCTGTTCCCGCCGGAGTCCCGGATGAGGAAGTGGTGCGCCACCTCGGCACGGCCCGCGCGGCCTTGGTGGCCGGAGTTGACGAGTCCACAGCTCAGCAGTGGCTGGACGGCAGGCAACAGCCCTTCCCGTTCCAACAGCGGCTGATGCGCGAGGCTGCCCGGCTTCCGGGTTCGGAGCTGGTGCGCTACCTCGGTCCGGGCAGAGCAATAGAGGCGACCGCCCAGGTGTCCGAGCCCCTTGTATGGGGGTGGCTGACGGACGCTGGCGAGCCCTCCGCGGGGCTAGCCGGGAAGCTGCGCCAGGGTGCTCTGCGGGCTATCCGGGATGGGCTCATGCAGTGGCCTCAGCCGTTGAGGCGGGTGGTGTGGAGCGAGAGCGGGATTCGGGAGGCTGAGCGTCGTCTCGCGTGGGCCGATGCCACGAAGGGGGATGAGTTCCCTTCCGGCGCATTGAAACAGTGGGAGAAGGTGAGCGCCGAAAGTTGGTTTCTGCTGGTGCCCCCATCGCGAGAGCTCGATGGACTCGGGGAGCCGTTGGTGAGGGCTTCGGTCAATTACATCGTTGTTCAGGTGCTGCTGGGCAATGCGTACGCGAGGGCCATGGTGGCGGGCTCGGGCATTGTGATTCCCGCCCCGGGTTCTGAGACGGCGGCTACGCGGTTGCTGGAGCAGATCGACGACCATGTCCGCGCGGCGAAGGGTTTGCTGCATTCTGGGGTGTTGCGGCGGGTGGTGGGAGGTGCGGCGAGTGAGCGGTTCCAGGAGGCCACGGGGGGTGTTGTCCCGCAGCTTCGGCTGACCGGTGGCCGTGATGCGGTGCGGGGGTTCATGAAGCACCGGGCGAACTCGGGGCCCGATGTTCATTTCCTTGTGTTGAGGGTGCCGCCGGCGACTTCGCAGGATGCACCGTCGGCGACCCCGCAGGATGCTCCGCGGGCCGTGTATGTGAAGGGCGACGACGCGACTGCGTTCCTGGCCTCTGGTGACTTCTTTGAAGGTGGGCCGGCGCATTATTTCGTGGACGCGGTCCAGGGTGATGACAGAAAGATCGATCCCGAGTCGTTGTCGTCGGAGGTGGTGGCGGGCGCGGGCGATGCCTTGGCTTGGTGGGCTGAGCATGGCGGATGGGGTGGGCCGGAGCTGGTGGCGTGGCTGGATGGCCGGTTGCCGCGGGTGGCGGAGTCGCTTGATGCGCCGGAGTCCGAGTCCGTGCGGTTGGACCGTAACCTGGCCGGGATTGCGGAGCTGGCGGGGATTGCGGAGCTGGCCAAGTTGGCGGGCCGGATGGAGCGGCATCTGACGGTGATGCGGCCGGGATTCGATCCGGGCGGTGAGCACGCATCCAACCTCGAAGCTGCGAAACGCATGCTACGGAAGGGAGCCTGGACCACAACGGATCTGCAGACCGTCGCGGACAGTTTGCCTGCGATGCGGGAGGCCGAGAAGACCTGGGACGACCTGGCGTCCCGGGCAAAAGAAGCGACCGGCAAGCGGAAGCGACACACCTCCGCTGATTCGGCTGACCCTGCTGATCCCGCTGGTGGTGTGAAACGCCTCCGTCTGGCCACGCCTGGTGAGGGGGCGGGCGAGGCCGCTTCCGTTTCCGTTGGCGGCGAACGTGGTGGTGCGGGCCCGGAACGGGCGGATCCTGGCGGTTTCGGCGGTCCCACACCCGGCCGCATCGCTTCCAGTCCTACGAGGCAGCCGGAGCCGGATCAGGATCCGGATGCGATCGAAACGGCGCCCCCGTTGCCGGCGTCGTTGCCGGCGTCGGGGTTGGGATCGGGTTCTGAAGGCGCGGGCAATCTGCGGGATCATGCGTCGGAGGGCGGGCGGGGCGATTCTGCGGGCGGGCTGGTGGCGCGGGGCCAGATGGGGGAGTTGGGGTCGCTGCCGGAGGTCTTGGAGGAGGCGGACAATGTTCCGTTTCCGTCGGGGATGCCGCCGGCGGACGCGGTGGGCGCGCAGCGTGCGCGGAATCTCCTCGCCCGGGCCAACAGGCTCAGCAGTGAGGGAAACAGGCTGGGCGATGAGGAATACAGGCTTTTCGTGGCGTTGAGCCGTTTGGTGGCTTATGAAGCGGGATGGGTCGAGCGGGCGGATGGCGCTACGAAGGAGAGCCGTGCCACGAAATTCATGGAGTATGTCCGCGATCTCTGTATCATCACCGACACGTTGCGGGAGGGATGGACTATCGATTCCGGGCTCCGTGGTGGGGCCGGGCCGGCACAGCCGTCCGATGTGGAGCCCGCCCCGGTGCCCTTCGGTGAACTCAAGCCGTTGACGCGGCCGGCGGATCCGGCATTGGCGGGGCTATCTGGGGCGGGGAAGGCGGCGCTGGCCGCTTTCCAGAGGGCGGTCTGGTTCGATGGGTGGGTGGGTGAGAGTTCCGAAACCCCTCGGGGCGAGATCTGGTATATGCGGGGCGATGCGCGTGTGACGGTGGTGGGTGGGCGTGTGGTGTTGGGCGCGGCGGATCTGGCGGGGATTGCTGATGGGGAGGGGGGCGCGGCGGTTACCGCTTTCGTGACGGCGACAGGACTGGACGCGCAACCACTTTTCGCTGATGGCGATGGCGCCGGTGTTGAGGCGTTTTTGCGGGTGTTGGACTGGCATGGCGTTTTAGGTCATGTGCTGGTGGTGCGGAAGCGGGAGGGGTCGCGGGGGAAGGTGTTGGATGCCTGGTATGTGATGGGGGAGTACGCGCAAGGGGAGAGGTCGGGCAGCGCACAGCGGCTGGAAGACTTGAGTCGTGCGTTTCTCCCGTCGGATGACCGTTCGGAGTCGGATGAGTTCTACGTGCATGTGGTGGATCCGGTTGGTGGTGGGGTGGCTTACGGGGTAGCTGATCAGGGGTTGTGGCTTCGGGGTCGTGACGTGGAGTGGGGTGGGTTGTTCGGGGTTCTGGATGGGTATGGGCCTGCGGAGTTGATGGGGCTGGTCAATCCGGGGGTGCGCCGGAACCATTATCTGGCTCAGGTGTTGGGGGTGGATGAACTCACGGCGCGGGTGTGGCGGATGTGGTCCCACCTGCCCGAAGGGGGGTATGCCGAGGCGTTGCGCCGGGCGGGCACCGGGTCGGTGGTCAGTAAATACGGCGGGCGGGAAGCGGTCAGGACACTGGTCGAGACATTGGTGCCGGACGGTCCGCGGTATCAGCAGCGGTTGCGCGGTCTGGGTGAGTTGATGGTGTCCCTGGCCGATCGCCGCGGGGGTCGTCCTGGGGCGAGTTGGGTCGACGATGGGCGTGACACCCGCAGCGTGGGTGAGTACCGCGACGAGCTCGAGCTAACGGTGGCCTGGCTTGGTGGCGTGGATCGGGTCGCGCAGCTGGCGGAGCAGGTGGCAAATCTGGGCGATGGCTACCGGGAGTCCATCGGTCTTCCGGCAGAGGTGCGTGGGCTTGGTCAGTTGTGGCATCACATCGGCCGTTTCCCGGGCAAGGGCTTGTTGGCCTTCTTCCCTGGTGACATGCCCTTTGTTGACTGGCCGTCCGGTTTCCGACCGGATCCGGATATGGCGGGACGTGTGGCTGTGGTCCGGGCGATCGCTGGGAGCGAGTCCCGGATCCGGTGGCAGACACCAGTCACCGATGCGCCGGCACCACAGCCTGCCAGCCTGCGAGACAGCCAGGGCAGCGAGCGGAAGCTGAACGTGCTGCGCAAGCTGGCCCACGCCCTCGAAGGTCGTGAGCTTGACTACCTCTGGCTCTTCGCCGGAAGGACCACTCCGGGCGTCGCCCAGATGATCGGTGTGCCCGAGCCCATCGTGTGGTCCTGGATCCGCTACGATTTTGCCCAGGTTTTCTGGGATTATGACCGCATCCGTCCCGGCGATCGTGCGGTGATGCGCGGGGGCCTGCTCGATACGATTGTCGCGGCGTTCGGCGGGCCGGAGCGGGCGGTCGCGGTGGCCGACCGATTGCTGGAGCTGAGTCGCGAGAGGGGACTGCGGGTGGCCTCGCAAGGCCAGCCGAAGGGGGCATCTGCCGCCGCGGAGATGGTTTTCGGTTTGCCGATCATGCAGGAGTTGGGGGCGTGGACTCTGAGCGACGTGGTGGACCACGTTGCCGGAACGATTTCTCCCGAAACCAACGTTAGGGAGCTGGTGGGCTTCCTCGGCGGCCCGGGTCGTGCAGCCGAGGTGACCGGCGTCAGCGAGTCCACCGTTGAGCAGTGGCTGCAGAAAGACTACGTGAGCGACCTGAAACACGAGGCGATGCTGCGGCGGGCTGCGGGGTGCGAGCTTTCGGGTTTGGAGCTGGTGCGTTACCTCGGTCCGGCTCGAGCAATCGAGGTGACCGGCGCTGACGAGCGCCGGGTGTGGTCCTGGCGGCTGAAGCACGGCCTTTTCCCGAACAAAGAAGCTGGGAGGATGATGCCGGCTGTTTTGGGGGCTATCGCGGATGGGGTCCTGCAGTGGCCACAGCTGTTGAGGCGGGTGGTGTGGAGCGAGAGCGGGATTCGGGAGGCTGAGCGCCGTCTCGCGTGGGCTGATGCCACGAAGGGGGATGTGTTCCCGTCCGGCGCCCTGGAACAGTGGGAGGAGGTGAACAACTCACTTCGGTCTCTGCGGCCCGAATATCGAGAGGTCATCGATGGGCTGGGGAAGTCGCTGAGGGCTTCGGTCAATTACATCGTTGTTCAGGTACTGCTGGGCAATGCGTACGCGAGGGACATGGTGGAGGGCTCGGGCATCGTGATTCCCGACCCGGGTCCCAAGGCGGCCACGAAGTTGCTGGAGCAGATCGCCGATAATGTCCGCGCGGCGAAGGGTTTGCTGCATTCTGGTGTGTTGCGGCGGGTGGTGGGAGGTGCGGCGAGTAAGCAGTTCCAGGCCGCGACCGGGGGTGTTGTCCCGCAGCCCCGGCTGACCGGTGGCCGTGATGCGGTGCGGGAGTTCATGGAACAGTCGGCGGGGCCCGGTGTTCATTTCCTTGTGTTGAGGGTGCCGCCGGCGGGTTCGCAGGATGCTCCGCGGGCGGTGTATGTGAAGGGTGACGACGCGACTGCGTTCCTGGACTCTGGTGACTTCTTTGAAGGTGGGCCGGCGCATTATTTCGTGGACGCGGTCCAGGGTGATGACAGAAAGACCGATCCCGAGTCGGTGCCGTCGAAGGTGGTGGCGGCCGCGGGCGGTGCCTTGGCTTGGTGGGCTGAGCATGGCGAATTGGGCGGCCCGGAGCAGGTGGCGTGGCTGGATGATGGCCAGTTGCCGCGGGTGACGGGGTCGCTTGATGTGCCGGAGCCCGTGCGGTTGGACCGTCACCTGGCTGGGATTGCGGAGCTGGCGGGGATCGCGGAGCTGGCCGAGTTGGCGGGCCGGATGGAACAGCATTTGACGGCGATGCCGCCGGGATTCGATCCGGACGGTAAGCGCGCCTTGAGCGTCGAAGCTGCGAAACGCATGCTCCGGAAGGGAGCCTGGACCACAACGGATCTGCAGACCGTCGCGGACAGGTTGCCTGCGATGCGGGAGGTCGAGAAGATCTGGGGCGATCTGGCGTCCCGGGCAAAAGAAGCGACCGGCAAGCGGAAGCGACACACCTCCGCTGATTCGGCTGATCCGGCTGACCCTGCTGATCGTGTGAAACGTCGTCGTCTGTCCTGGCCTGGTGTGGTGCCGGGCGAGGTCGCTTCCGTTGGCGGCGAACGTGGTGGTGCGGGCCCGGAACGGGCGGATCCCGGCGGTCCCACACCCGGCCGCATCTCTTCCAGTCCTGCGGGGCAGCCGGGTCCGGATCCGGATGCGATCGGACCGGCGCCCCCGTTGCAGCCCGTGTTGGTTCCGGCCGCCTCTGGTGGCACGACGGTGGCCGGGGGTGAGGCATCGGCTACCGGGACGGGGTCTGCCCAGGCGAGGTCGGAGGCTGCTGGGGAGGAACAGCCCGCGTCGACCACGCCCGGTGCCGGGGCTGGCACGGTACGGGATACCAGTGAGATACCGGTGGGGCAGTGGACGCAGGAGGAACTGGACCGCGCGATCGCCGAGGCGAAGAAGCTGGACCTGTCCAGCGACGAAAAGGAGAAAGCCGGGCAGATTGTGCAGGGCACGCATGACGTCGTGGGGTTGGCTCGTGGGGTTGCTGTCGTGCCGCTGGAGGATGTGGTGGCGTTGGTCGCGGCCAGGTACCGCGACCTTGGCCGGGAGCACTGGGCCGAGGTGGTGGAGTTTTCCGGGGCGCTGGCGGACTGGCTGGGTACGCGGCGCAGCGAGCCGGTCATCCAGGCGGGGGCCGGGCCGGCACGGCTGTCCGGTGTGGAGCCCGTCCCGGTGTCCTTCGGTGAGCTGAAGCCGTTGGCGCCGCTGAAGCCTCTGGTGGATGGGGGGTCTGAGCTGCGTGGCGGCGACGCGGAGTACGGGTGGGATGGGTCGCGGGGGTCGCTGCCGGATGTGGTGGATGGCCGGCGTGTGGTGCTGGGCGCGAAGGATTTGGCGGGGCTTTCTGAGGAGGGGCGCGCGGCGCTGGAGGCTTTCCAGGCGGCGACGGAAGTGCCTGCGGAGCCGAGGCTGGCCGATGTTGATGTTCACAATGTCATGGCGTACCTGCGGATGTGGCTGGACTGGTTGGGCGTTGCGGACCATGCGGTCGTGGTGAAGAAGCGGACGATGACGTGGAGGGTCCAGGGGGGGCGATCGTCGGATCCAAAGGTGTTGGTCGAGAAGGGCATCGACGCCTGGCATGTGATGGGCGAGTACGCGCCAGGGAGGCCGGATGGCGCCAACCGGCCGGAGGACTTGTGGGACACGCTGACCCAGAGAGCGCCGGAGGAGTTGGGGGTGGTGCCGGAGCATCTGGATCCGGACGGGGTTTTGCCGCGGTATGCCAGGTTGGAGAACATCGGGGAGTCGTTTGAGTTCTTTTTGCATGTGGTGGATCCGGCTGGTGGCAGGGTGGAGTACGGGCTGGCGGATCCGGGGCTGTGGCGTCGTGGCCGTGAGGTCGAATGGGGTGGGTTGTTCGCGGCTTTGCAGGAGGAGGGTCCTGCGGAGTTGATGAATATGGTCAACCCGGGGCCGCGCGAGAGCCGGTATCTGGCTCAGGTGTTGGGGGTGGATGAGGCCACGGCGCGGGTGTGGCGGATGTGGTCGTACCTGCCCGAAGGGCATGCCGAGGCGTTGCGCCGGGTGATCATCGGGTCGGTGGTCAGCAACTATGGCGGGCGGGAGGAGGTCAAGAATCTGGTCAAAGGCCTGGTGCGGCCCGGTGAGCGGTACGAGGAGCGGTTGCAGGTTCTGGGGCAGTTCATGGTGCGCCTGGCCGATCGCCGCCGTCGGCTGGAGAGATGGGGCGCGGAAGGGCATGCCCAACCGGTTACCCCCCGCATCGCGGCCCAGTGCCGCGCCGAGCTGCAGCGCAAGGTGGACGAGCTCGGTGGTCTGGACCAGGTGGTGCTTGCCGGGAGCAGGCCCGACATCCGGGTGGAGGTGCGCGAGTTCGACGGTCCGCCACCGCAGCGTGCCGGTGAGCCAGGCAGGCAGCCCACCGGGCGGGAGCTGAACGTGCTGCAGGAGTTGGTGCACGCCCTGGACGGTCATGAGTTTGACTACCTCACGCGCTTCTTCGGTACGGATGCCCGGGGCGGCGCGGCGATCGGCGATCGTGAGTGGCGTAGCGGCGGCGATCGTGCGGTGATGCGCGGGATCTTGCTGGACGCTTTTGTCGAGGCGTTCGGCGGGCCGGAAGGGGCGGTCGCGCTGGCTGACCGGTTGCGGGAGCTGGGCCTGGGTCCCCTGAAGCAGCTGGGCTGGGAGATGGCCTTGCAGGGGGAGTTGGACCCCCGGAGGGGCGTGCAGGTGGCCTCGCAAGGGCAGCCGGACCCCGGGGGGGACGTGCAGATGGCCTCGCAGGGGGAGTCGGAGAAGGAACCTACCGCCGCGGAAACGGTTCTCGGTTTGCCGGCCATGGAGGATTGGTTGCCGTGGACTCTGGGCGATCTGGTGAAGTGGGTCGCCGGGCGTGCTGTTCCGGCGGGAGTCCCGGATGGGGAATTGGTGGCTCGCCTCGGCACGGCCCGCGCGGCCTTGGTGGCCCAAGTTTCCGAGTCCACGGCTCAGAGGTGGCGGGATGGCAGCCAACAGCCCGGCCCGACCCATCTGCGGTTGATGCGCGAGGCTGCCCGGCTCCCGGGCTCGGAGCTGGTGCGTTACCTCGGTCCGGGCCGAGCACTCGAGGTGACCGGCACCGTCTCGTTTCCTAGACACGAGTCGGAGCTATGGGGGTGGCTGGCGGGCGTCCGCGAGCCCCCCGCGAAGGAAGCCGGGAAGCTGCGCCTGGAGGTTCTGCGGGCTATCAGGCATGGGCTCGTCCCGCCAGCGCCGTTCAGGCGGTTGGGTTGGAGCGAGAGCTGGATACGGGAGGCTGAGCGCCGTCTCGCGTGGGCCGATGCCAAGAAGGGAAGCGAGTTCCCGTCCGAGGCTTGGGAACAGTGGAAGAAGGTGAAGGACTCAGTTCCGTCTTTGCGGCCCGAATCGCGAGAGGTCATGGATGGGCTGGGGAGGTCGCTGAGGGCTTCGGTCAACTACATCGTTGTTCAGGTTCTGCTCGGCAATGAGATCGCGAAGGCCATGGTGCGGGGATCGGGCATCGTGATTCCCGCCCCGGGTCCGAAGGCGGCCGCGGAGTTGCTGGATCAGATCGCCGACAGCGTCCGCGCCGCGGACGGCATGCTGCACTCTGGTGTGTTGCGGCGGGTGGTGGGAGGTGCGGCGAGTGAGGAGTTCCAGGCCGCGACCGGGGGTGTTGTCCCGCAGCCCCGGCTGACCGGTGGCCCCGCTGCGGTGCGGGAGTTCATGAAGCAGTGGGCGGGGGACGACGTTCATTTCCTTGTGCTGAGGATGCCGCCGGCGACCCCGTGGGTAGAGAGCCCGCAGGGTGCCCCGCGGGCAGAGTATGTGACGGGCAACGACGAGACGAATGCGTTCCTGGCCTCTGGTTATTTCTTTAAAGACGGGCCGGCGCATTATTTCGTGGACGCGGTCCAGGGTGATGGCAGAAGGATCCATCCCGCGTCGACGTTGACGCTGGGTGTGATGGCGGCCGCGGGCGATGCTGTGGCTTGGTGGGCTGAACTGCGCGCCTTCGAGGGGGGCAGCGACGGTGATGGTTTCGCAGCGTCCGCGTCGCCGGGGGAGGGTTCGCAGCCGGCGGCCGCCGACGTCATTCTGGGTGGGCCGGTGCAGGCGGCGTTGGATGGCGGGTTGCCGCGAGTGCTCGATTTGCCGGAGTCGGTGCGGCGGGAGCGGCTCGGTAACCTCGCCGGGATCGCGGAGGTGGCCGAGTTGGCGGGCCGGATGGAACTGCATCTGGAAGCGATGCCGGGATTCGATCCGGACGGTGAGCGTAAACGGAACGTCGACGTTGCGAAACGCATGGTACGGCAGGGAGCCTGGACCGCAGAGGATCTGCAGTGGGTCAAGGACGGGTTGCCTGGGATGCGGGCGGTCGAGAAGAAATGGCGTGGCCTGGCGAGCTTGTCGAGTCGTGCTGCTGCGGAGCGGGAACTGCTTTGGTCGAGCGATGAGGCCGATGTGGCGTTGGAGGAATTGTCTGGCCCGGCACGGAAAATCTTGTTGGACCGCGCATCCATAGCATTGGGGGAGCCGTTTAATGGCTCGCAGCGGGCTGTAAGCGTGCTGGCCTATCACATGATGCGTGGTGTCGGGGACGGTGAGATCGCGCGGGTACGGAACAGACTGGCCCGTATGTTGGTGGCCTTGACGGCGGTGAGTGCGGGGGCCGGGCCCGAGCTGGGGACGGGCGGGGGTGCGGGGTCCGAATCGGTCGGTGATGCGGGCGTGGTGCCCGCGCGGGGTGGGGACGTGCGGCCGGAGTCCACTGGGGATGCGTCGGGTGATCCGGCGACCGCTCCGCGGTCGGAGTCCACCGAGGATGTGGTGGGTTCCACCGGGAGCGATGGTGGTGGGGGTGCGGGGACGTTCGGGCGCGGGAGTCTGGACTCCGAGGAGCGGTTCAAATCGTGGCTGACTGAGATCGCCTTTCTCCGTGGTGATGGTCTCCGTCGGGCGTTCGGCCGTGACGGTGGCGAGGTACCGGCTGGTCAGGTCGACGACCCGGTGGCTCCTGCGCGGGACGCCGAGCCGAGCGCTGGCACACCCACTGACGATGCGCATGTGGCGGGTGCCGCGATCGATAAAGCGGTGAGCGACGAATTCGATACCTTCATGGAGAAGGAACAGCCAGGGTTGCTGGAGCGGCTTGAGCGCTTGGGCGGAAAGGAGATGCCGTCCGAGAGCTCAATGCGCTCCACGGGGTCTGTTGTGGACGGCGATGCTGTCTCCATTGGTGAGGACGGTGCGCTTCGTCGTCAGGCTCGGCCTGGTGTGGGGAGGAACCAGGATAATTCCACTGATGGTGGTGCCCGGTCGATCGGGGGTTCGCCCGGCTCGGATTCTGGTAGCAGCCGCCCGGTGGATCGAATCGATCGAACCCAGACCAATCTGACCAATCTGACCGGACTGTCCGATGGAACGGATCGGATCGAACGGCCAAGCGATTCCTCCAACGACGGCAAACCGCCAAACCAACCGACAGACGGCGGGTCCGGACCAGCACAGCTGTCCGATGTGGAGCCCGTCCCCTTCGGTGAGTTGAAACCTCTGGTGGAGGGGGGGTCTGAGCGGCGTGGCGGCGACGCGGAGTACGGGTGGGATGGGTCGAGGGGGTCGCTGCCGGATGTGGTGGATGGCCGGAGTGGGGTGCTGGGCGCGGAGGATTTGGCGGGGGTTTCTGAGGAGGGGCAGGCGGCGCTGGAGGCTTTCGTGGAAGCGACGGGAGTGGTCGCGGCGCCGAGGCTGGCTGGGGTGGATGGTCACGCCGAGGTTGATGGTCACCATGTCCTGGCGTTCCTGCGGATGCTGGACTTTTGGGGTGTTGTGGACCATGCGGTGGTGGTGAAGAAGCGGACGACGACATGGAGAGCCCGCAAGTCGTTGTCGGATGGGGACGGTCGGGAGTTGGTGGAGGAGGGCGTCGACGTCTGGTATGTGCTGGGCGAGAACGCGCCAGGGCTAAGGCGGGATGGCGCCAACCGGCCGGAGGACTTGTGGGCCCCGCTGACCCAGGGGGAGCCGGAGGTGTTGGAGGGGGTGCCGCGGCGTCTGGATCCGAACGGGGAATTGCCGCGGGGTACCTGGTTGGAGAATATCGGGGAGTCGGTGGAGTTCTTCGTGCATGTGGTGGATCCGGCTGGTGTCCGGGTGGAGTACGGGCCGGCGGATCAGGGGTTGTTGCGTCGTGGCCGTGAGGTCGAATGGGAGGGGTTGTTCGCGGCCCTGAACGATAAGGGGCCGGCGGGGTTGATGAGTATGGTCAACCCGGGGGTGTACCGGGACCTGTATCTGGCTCAGGCGTTGGGGGTGGATGAGACCACGGCGTGGGTGTGGCGGATGTGGTCGCACCTGCCCGAAGGGTGGCATGCGGAGGCGTTGCGCCGGGCGATCATCGGGTCGGTGGTCAGCACCTACGGCGGGCGGGCGGAGGTCAAGAATCTGGTCGAAGACCTGCTGCCGGACGGTCAGCGGACCAAGGAGCGGTTGCAGGTTCTGGGGCAGTTCATGGTGCGCCTGGCCGATCGCCGCCGTCGGCTGGAGAGGTGGGGCGAGGAAGCCCCACCCGCGGCCCAGTACCGCGCCGAACTGCGGCAAGAGGTGGCCGGGCTCGGTCGCCTGGACCAGGTGGTGCTCGCCGCGAGCAAGCCCGACAGCCAGGTGAAACGCGACCTGGGCGGTCCGGCACGGCAGAGTGCCGGTGAGCCAGGCAGGCGGCCCAGTCCGCGGGAGCTGAACGTGCTGCACGAGCTGGCGCAAACCCTGGACGGTGATGAGCTTGGCTACCTCAAGCGCTTCCTCGGCGACTTCTGGGACATTGCCCATGCGGTCGGCGTTTCTGCGGGAGACGTGCAAGAGTGGCGTCGTGGCCGTCCCAGCGATCGTGCGGTGATGCGCGGGATTGTGCTGGATACGATTCTCGCGGTGTTCGGCGGGCCGGAAGGCGCGGTCGCGGTGGAGGACCGATTGCGGGAGCTGACCCGCCTGAGGCGTGTGCGGTTGTTCGCGCACGGGCAACGGGAGAGGGCAGCTGCCGCCGCGGACAAGGTTTTCGGTTTGCCGACCACGCAGGGTTGGTGGGATTGGACTCTTCCCGGGGTGGTGGACTACGTCGCCAAAGCTGCTGTTCCTGCCGACGTCTCGGATGAGGAAGTGGTGCGCCACCTCGGCGCAGCCCGAGCGGCCAAGGTGACCGGAGTTGACGATTCCACGTTGCAGGCGTGGCTGGACGGCAGTAGCCAGCCCCTCCCGTTCCAACAGCGGCTGATGCGCGAGGCTGCCCGGCTTCCGGGTTCGGAGCTGGTGCGCTATCTCGGTCCGGGCCGGGCACTCGAGGTGACCGACACCGGCCGCTCGCTTGCTAGCCACGAGTGGGATGTATGGGGGTGGCTGACGGACGTCGGCGAGCCCTTCGCGGGGCTAGCTGGGAAGCTGCGCCGGGGTGCTCTGCGGGCTATCCGGGATGGGGTCATGCAGTGGCCGCAGCCGTTGAGGCGGGTGGTGTGGAGCGAGAGCGGGATTCGGGAGGCTGAGCGTCGTCTCGTGTGGGCTGATGCCACGAAGGGGGACGAGTTCCCGTCCGGCGCATTGGAACAGTGGGACGAGGTGAGTGCCGAAAGTTCGCATCTGCGGGTGTCCTCATCGCGCGAGCTCGATGGACTCGGGAAGCCGCTGAGGGCTTCGGTCAATTACATCGTTGTTCAGGTGCTGCTGGGCAATGAGTACGCGAGGGACATGGTGGAGGGCTCGGGCATCGAGATTCCCGACCCGGACAGCCCTGATGCGGCGGCCACGCGGTTGCTGGAGCAGATCGCCGACCATGTCCGCGCGGCGAAGGGTTTGCTGCATGCTGGTGTGTTGCGGCGGGTGGTGGGAGGTGCGGCGAGTGAGCGGTTCCAGGGGGCCACGGGGGGTGTTGTCCCGCAGCCCCGGCTGACCGGTGGCCCTGATGCGATGCGGAAGTTCATGGAGCGGACGGCGAACTCGGGGCCCGATGTTCATTTCCTTGTGTTGAGGGTGCCGTCGGCGGCTTCGCAGGATGCTCCGTCGGCGACCCCGCAGGATGCTCCGTCGGCGACCCCGCAGGATGCTCCGCGGGCCGTGTATGTGCAGGGCGACGACGCGCCTGCGTTCCTGGCCTCTGGTGCCTTCTTTGAAGACGAGTCGGCGCATTATTTCGTGGACGCGGTCCAGGGTGATGACAGAAAGATCGATCCCGAGTCGGTGTCGTCGGAGGTGGTGGCGGGCGCGGGCGATGATGTGGCTTGGTGGGCTGAGCATGGCGCATTGGGTGGCCCGGAGCAGGTGGCGTGGCTGGATGGCCGGTTGCCGCGGGTGGCGGGGTCGCTTGATGCGCCGGAGTCCGAGTCCGTGCGGTTGGACCGTAACCTGGCTGGGATTGCGGAGCTGGCGGGGATTTCGGAGCTGGCCAAGTTGGCGGGCCGGATGGAACAGCACCTGAAGGTGATGCGGCCGGGATTCGATCCGGACGGTGCGCACACATCCGACCTCGAAGCTGCGAAACGCATGCTACGGAAGGGAGCCTGGACCACAACGGATCTGCAGACCGTCGCGGATAGTTTGCCTGGGATGCGGGAGGCCGAGAAGACCTGGAAAGACCTGGCGTCCCGGGCAAGGGAAGCGACCGGCAAGCGGAAGCGACACACCTCCGCTGATCCGGCTGATCCGGCTGACCCTGCTGATCGTGTGAAACGTCGTCGTCTGTCCTGGCCTGGTGTGGTGCCGGGCGAGGTCGCTTCCGTTGGCGGCGAACGTGGTGGTGCGGGCCCGGAACGGGCGGATCCCGGCGGTCCCACACCCGGCCGCATCTCTTCCAGTCCAACGAGGCAGCCGGGTCCGGTTCCGGATGCGATCGGACCGGCGCCCCTGTTGCAGCCCGTGTTGGTTCCGGCCGCTTCTGGTGGCACGACGGTGGCCGGGGGTGAGGCATCGGCTACCGGGACGGGGTCTGTCCAGGCGAGGTCGGAGGCTGCTGGGGAGGGACAGCCCGCGTCGACCACGCCCGGTGCCGGGGCGGGCACGGTGCGGGATACCAGTGAGATACCGGTGGGGCAGTGGACGCAGGAGGATCTGGACCGCGCGATCGCCGAGGCGAAGAAGCTGGACCTGTCCAGCGACGAAAAGGAGAAGGCCGGGCAGATTGTGCGGATCGCGCATGACGTCGCGGCGTTGGCTCGTGGGGTTGCTGTTGTGCCGCTGGAGGATGTGGTGGCGCTGGTCGCGGCCAGGTACCACGATCTTGGCCGGGAGCACTGGGCCGGGGTGGTGGAGTTTTCCGGGGCGCTGGCGGACTGGCTGCGTACGCGGGGCAGCGGGCTGAAAATCCAGGCCGGGGCGGGACCAGTACGGCTGTCCGAGGATTCCGGCGGGGTGCCCTTCGGTGAGTCGATGCCGTTGCGGGATCCGGTGGATGGGACGGATGCGGATTTGCGGACGCAGCGGGAGGGGACGCATCAGAGTATCGCGGCGGGGCAGGCGGAGTTGGACAAGAAGGAGCGGAATAAAAAGGCAGTAGATCGTGACAGGGAGAGGCGGCATCGTGTCAAACAAGAGCAGGCCGATCGGCGTGAGCGGATTGCGGCAGGGCTGGCGAAGCTGGCGAAGCTGAAGGCTCAGAAGACGTCGTTGGAGGCGGCGTTGGAGGCGTCGTTGGAGGGGCAGAATGCGTTCGATCGGGACCGGGATGAGATGTCGGCGGGGCGGGCGTTGGATCCGGTTCAGCACCCGGAGTTGAAGGCGCTGCAGGATCGTATCGAGACGGTGCAGGAGCAGGTGGACACGCTTCAGAACCTTGAGGAGGCCGAGAACGAAAAGGCGGACAGGGTGCGGGAAAGGGTCAGGAACCGGGCGGCCGAAAAGCGGAAGGCGCGGGCTGAGCAGCTTGCACAGTTGAAGGATTCACTGGCGAAGACTGTGGCTGCGCAGGAAAAGTTGAACGAGGTGCCGAGGCATGAGTGGGATGAGGCTCGGGAAAAGGAGGGGAAGGAGCTGGAGCGGGCTAAAACGGATGCGGAGGAGGCTTTGAACAAGTTTGCGGCGGCCAATAAGAAGAGACACAGGAATTACGCGCGTGAGCGGGACAAGGCGCGGGAAAGGCTCAAGAACTGGAGGGCCGACAAGGCCAGGGTGCGGGAGGAGCGGCCTGTGCGGATTGCGGCAAGGCGGGCGGAGCTGGCGGGGCTGGAGGCTCAGAAGGCGGAGTTGGAGAAGTCGTTGCCGGGGCGGGAGTTCGATCCGGTCCGGGGTGTGATGTCGGCGGGGCGGGCGTTGGATCCGGTTCAGCACCCGGATTTGAGGTCGCTGCAAAAGCGTATCGACACGGTGCAGGCGGAGGTGGACAAGCTTAACGAGTTTGCGGAGGACGATGAGGAGAGGCGCAACCGGGAGAGGGAGCGCGAACGCGACCGTCGGTCTAGGAAGAGGGAGAGAGAGGAAGAGGAGAGGCGGGTTGCGGCGTTGTCTCGTGTGAGGTCGGCTGATGCTGCGGCGCATCTGCGGGTACTGAGCGAGCGGGCTGACGAGGACTTAAAGGAGCTGGCGCCGACAAAGCGCAAGTCGTTGTGGGCGGAGGCGGAGAAGGAGTTGGGGGCGCCTCTTAATGGGGTGCCGGTGCTTGTGAGCGTGATGGCCCATAGCTTGGACATGATGGACGGCTTGTCTCCGGAGGAAGTCGCGGAGCGTGTTGCCGCGGTGCGGGGAACGCTGGCCGATTTTTGGAGGGCGGGGGCGCATATCAGTGCGGGCGCGGGTCCGGAGGCGCGTGGGGGCTTGCCGTCAGAGTCCGCTGCGGATGTGAGTAATGCGGAGACCGATGACGCCGGGGGCGGTCTCGGCAAGAACGCACGGGAGGCGCTGCTGGCCCGGCTTCGTAGCTTGCCGGGAGCCTCACCGTCGGGGGGAACGTTGCCCGTCGAGGGGACTGGTGGGGACGGTGGTGCTTTCGGGGTTGCGCTGCGTGAGTTGAAGGGGGCTGACCCGGGCAGGCGAGCCGAGGCGTATGCGTACGCGGACAGTATTTTGGGCGAGCTGTCTGGGGAGAGTCTGACGGCTCGGGTGCTGATGGCGCATCAGTACCTGATGTCCCCGGATGACGGAACTGTTGCGGAGCGACTGCGTGTAGAGCGGGAGCGCCAGGTGATCGGGCTGGCGCATATCAGTGCGGGCGCGGGTCCGGAGCCGGGTCCGGACCCGGGGCTGGAGGGTCAGGCAGCGGGACAGTCCGGGGAGTCTTCTGCGGCGGGTGGGGGTTCGGGCCAGGCGGGCGGGCTTTCACAGCCACATGCTGCGGTGTCGGTGGGTGAGGGCGCGGGTGGTGCCGGGTACCAGACGGAGCGGGAGCAGCGGGCTGAGCGGATTGAGGCAGGGCTGGCGGAGCTGGCGGAGCTGGCGGAGCTGGCGGCTCGGAAGAAGGCGGAGTTCCCGGGGCAGAAGTTCGATCCGATCCGAGAGGCGATGTTGGAGGGGCGGGCGTTGGATCCGGTTCGGCACCGGGAGTTGGAGGCCCTGCAGGAGCGTATCGAGACGGTGCAGGCGGAGGTGGACACGCTTCTTACGGAGCGGGACTGGGATGAGCGATACACGCGGGCCGAGGAGCGGTTAGGTGAGTGGGCCGAGATCGTGGGTTTTGATGTTGTGGACCGGTTGTTGGCTGATGCGGACGGGATTTTGGGGCCGCTGAAGGCGTCCGGGCGGTTCCGGGTTGTGATGGCGCACTGGTTGGGTGAGCATCGGAATGACGCGCGCGGTGCTCAGGCGGTGCGGGTGGAAATGGCCGGCTATCTGGGCGGTGACTCTGGCATTGGCATGGCGGTGAGTGGTTTGCCTCGCGACGCGTTCGAGGCGGCGAGAGCACAAGAGCAGGCAGCTCGTGCTGGGAACCAGGCGGAGGCTGTGGCCCCGATGGTGCGCGGGGACGCTTATGAATCAGCGCTGGAAGTTATTTCTCGGATTAGCTCGGTACAGCAAGAATTCTCGGACGCCGGTCACGAGTTGGCCAGCGTAGAAAATAAAGATGACGTGGACCGTTCGAATGCCGCCGCGGTCGACGTCTTGGGGCCTCTCAGGAAGTCCAAGCCGTTCCGGGATGTGATGGCACGCGCGTTGCTGAAGAAGCTGGAGAACCTGCGGGATAAACCGCAGGAGCGGCAGCAGTTGATGACGAACCCCCAGGCTGATCAGCAGGTGCAGGAGTTGCGGTGGAGACTGGTCAAATACCTGGCTGGTGACACAAGTGGCGGTGAGAACCAGAAATATGCCGAAAAATTGCTTTCCGCCACGGTGACTCCGACGCCTGGAATCGGCGTGACTCAGTCTACAGCGATCCAGATGGATTACCGGCACGTGGCGGTGGGCACGGCACTGAGTGGCTTCAAGGGCAGTGAAATCAGAGAGTTGCTGCGAAACGAGGCACTTAAGGACGCGCTTGGCAAGGATTACGACGCTAGCGAGTTGGGGAAGCGTTACAACAGATCCCGGCCATGGGGTGACAAAGTTCTTGGTGATGCCCGGGCGCGGCTGATCTCCGATTTGAAAAATTCGGTGGCGTCTCTGGAGAAGGTTTTGGAGGGCGAGGCAGACACTAACTTGCGGGAAGAATATGAAGCCAAGATCAAAAGCTGGTTGGATCTAAAAGTGGCGCAGCGCAGAACGATCCGTCGTAGGACAGCGGAAGTTGCGGCTGCTGTTGAGTCGCTGGGCCGAAAGCCGTCCAAGCGGGCCGCAGAGCAGTTGTCTGAGCGAGGCAAGATCGCGGGTCAAGATGGCGGGGTCGATGGTGTTGCAGAGTGGCACGCTCGAGAAAGCGAAATAAGGCAGGAATTCGCGGAGGCCGGTCAAGCGTTGGCCAGCGAACAAGATCAAGATCGCGTGGCCGGTTTGTACGCTGCCGCGGGCGAGGTCTTGGGGCCTCTCGCGGAGTCGAAGCCGTTCCAGGATGTGATGGCACACGCGTTGCTGAAGAAGCTGGAGAACCTGGGGGATAAACCGCAGGAGCAGCAGCAGTTGATGATGAACCCCCAGGCTGATCAGCAGGTGCAGGAGTTGCGGTGGAGACTGGTCTGTTACCTGGCTGGTGACCTGAGTGGCCGTCCGGAACCGAGCACTGCCGACGACTCGCGTCCCGCTGCGGCCACCCGGGCTCCTAAAAAAAATCGATCTGAAGCACTGAGGGTTTATCAGCGGAACATAGCGGTCGGCAAGGCGCTTAGTGGTTTGCGGGACGATACTGCTGTCAACGAAATGCTGCGGCGCGACGCAATTGTGGAGGCGCGTCGCAGGGGGTACACCCCCGAACGTTTGGGAGAACGGTACAACAGAGCCCCGAATTGGGGTTCCAAAGTCCTTGCGGATGCGGACATCAAGGGGTCGCTGATCTCCGAATTGAATTCTGAGGTGGAGTCTCTGCGGCAGATTTTGATCGAGGAGGCAAATCCTGACCTGTCGAACAAATATCACGCCAAAATCGAAAAGTGGTTGAATCTAGATCGGGCGCATGTCAGTACGATCCGTAGTCGGGTAACGGAAGTAGAGGAAGCTGTCGCTGATCTTCGCGAGTTGGGGGAGCAACGCCAAAGGGAGCGCAGGGCCAGCCGGATGCTGGTGCTCTGGGAAGAGCAGTCCAAGCAGGCCGCGGACCAGTTGGCTGGGTGGGACAAGATCGCGGGTAAAGGCGCTGCGGACCGGTTGTTGCATGATGCGAAGAGTATTTTGGGGCCGCTGAGGGTGTCGAAGCCGTTCCGGGATGTGATGGCACACGAGTTGATGAAACCGCCGGCTGATCAGCAGGTGGAGAAGTTGCGGGAGAAACTGGTCCGTTACCTGGCTGGTGACCTGATTGGCGGTTCGAAACCGAGCGATCAATCTGCAATGAAGATTTATAAGCGGCGCGTGGCGTCCGGCGAGAAGCTTAGTGGTTTGGGGGCCGATGCTGTCGAGGACGTGCTGCGGAAGGAGGCATTTAATGCGGCGCTTCTCCGGGAATACAGCGCCGAAGAATTGGGAGGATTGTACAACAGAGCCAAGAATTGGGGTGCCAGTGTTCTTGTGGACGTCAAGAAGGAACTGTCCTCCAATTTGGAAAATTCGGTGAAGTCTCTGCGACACATTTTGGCGAAGGTGGAGACGGAGGCGGCGGCGGCGGAGGCGGAGGAGGCGGAGGAGGAGGCGGAGGCGAAGGCGGCGGAGGAAATCACTAAACTACGGAATACTTATCGCGCCAAGATTGGGGAGTGGGAGAATAATATAGATAAGGTGCAAACCAAGACAGTCTTCCGTCGGTCATCGGAAGCTGCCGCTGCTGTTCAGGAGTTGCGGGGAGGGTACCGAAATTACGCGGTGCAGAAATTGCGGTGGATTTACGAGACAACGAGAGGCGGGTTCGCGCAACTGCAAGATCGGTACGGTCAAGGTGTTGAGGACGGCGAGTTCTACCAGATTTTCAGGGAACTGCAGGATGATAGTCAATTGTGGGATGCGGTCGCGCATCGGCTGGTGACGAATGGCCGTCAGTTAGAGGATGCGCAGGCGTTTCTGCAGCGACTGCATGGTCTGACGCTCGCGGCATCGGCCGTGAGTGCGGGCGCGGGTCCGGAGCCGGATAGGAGGGGCTTGGTGCCGGAGTCCGAGTTTTCCCAGGCGTTGGCGGGCGAGCTGGGTACGCAGGGCAGCGGGCTGAGCGTCCAGGCCGGAGCGGGACCGGAGGATCAGGCAGCGGGGCCATCAGGGGAGTCTTCAATACGTGAGTTGGCGTTGCGAGACTGGAACGAGCGGGTTGAGCGGGCCGAGGCGCAGGTGAATAAGTGGCGCGAGTCCAAGATTCGTTTCGCGGGCCAGTTGTTGAATGATACGGACGGGATTTTGGGGCCGCTGAGGGTGTCGGAGCGGTTCCGGAATGTGATGGCGCACTGGTTGGGCGAGCATCCGGATGACGGGCACGGTGCTCAGGCGTTGCGTGTGGAACTGGCCGGCTATCTGGCCGATGACGATCGTGACCCTGAAATCGGCGTGGCGGTGAGTGGTTTGAGTCGCGACGAGATCCAGAAGGTGAGAGCGGAAGAGGAGCGTTGGCAGGCCAATGGTGCTCGGGATCAGGCGGAGGTTGCGGCCGTAAGCTTGATAAAGCAGGAATTCGCGGAGATCCGTCAAGCGTTGGCCGGTCAAGCGTTGGTCAGCGAACAGGATCAAGATCTCGTGAACGGTTTGTACGCTGTCGCGGACGAGGTCTTGGGGCCTCTCGCGGAGTCGATCCCGTTCCGGGATGTGATGGCACACGCGTTGCTGAAGAAGCTGGAGAACCTGGGGGATAAACCGCAGGAGCGGCAGCAGTTGATGACGAACCCCCAGGCTGATCAGCAGGTGCAGGAGTTGCGGTGGAAACTGATCTGTTACCTGGCTGGTGACCTGAGTGGCCGTCCGGAACCGAGCACTGCCGACACCACGGTGACCTCAAGGCCTAGAGCCGATCGAGCTGACGGACGGCATTATCAGCGGCGCCTGTGGGTTGGCGCGGAGCTTAGTGGTTTGTGGGGCCAGGATGCGGTCAGCAAGGTGCTGCGGGAGGAGGCGATTGCGGAGGCGCTTCGCACGGAATACGCCACCGCCGCCGTTTTGGCGGCTCGGTTCGCGAGAGCTGAGGATTGGGGTACCAGAGTTTTTAGGGAGGTCCGGAAGCAGCTGGCCTCCGATTTGAAGGCTACGGTGGGGTCGCTGCGGCAGATTTTGGCGAAGCCGGAGAACACTGGCCTGCAGAGAAAATATGATCCCGAGATCAAGAAGTGGTTGAATAACATAGATTCGGTGTATATCAAGACGGTCCGTAATCGGGCATCGGAAGCTGCCGCTGCTCTTCAACGGTTGCAAGATGCGCTCGTGACGCATGGAGGTCAGGAGAATCGGATAGCGGATGCGCAGCAGTTCCTGCAGCGACCGAATCTTCCGAGCCTCGCCGTGAATGAGGGCGCGGGGCCGGAGCCGGGGCGGAGTAGGGACATGCAGCCGGAGTCTGACTATGTGTGGGGAAATGCGGGGACCATCGTCGACGAGATGATCGTTGACGAGACCATCGTTGACGAGACCATCGTTGACGAGACGGAACAGCAGCTTGCGGGGCTTCATGGCGAGGATCCGTCGCAGTCGCACGGCTCCGGTGGATTGAATCAGGCGGCAGGCTCAGGGAAGCCTTCTGCGGCGGCCGAGCTGAGGGCGCGGATCGCTGACGCGGAGGCGGGGTTGCAGAGAATGCGTGTTAAGGGGCGAGAAGTTCGCGTAGACGGGGTGGACGTAGGCGTAGACGGTCTGATCGATGCGGTGAAACCGAGCATGGGAGCTCTTGGGGTCCCTGCAGAACTCCGGCATGTGATGGCGCACTACATGCTGAGTCCTCCGAAGAATGGCAAGGGCATCGTGGAGTTGCATCAAGAACTACGTGAGTTGGTGGTGGGGGACCCGCGGTTGTATCAAGAACTACGTGAGTTGGCGGTGCGGGACTGGGACGAGCGATACAACCGGGCTAAGGCGCATTTGCGTAAGTGGCTCGGGAGCGCCGGTCATGATCGTGTGGTCGGGTTGTTGTCTGATGCGGACAGGATTTTGGGGCCGTTGAGTGAGTCGGAGCGGTTCCGGTATGTGCTGGCGCACTGGTTGGATGAGCATCCGGGCAACCCGCGCGGTGCTGAGGCGGTGCGGGGGGAAATGGCCGATTACCTGGCCGGTGACCTTGGTGACCTTGGCGTGGTGGTGAGTGGTCTGTCTCACGACGAGATCGAGGCGGTGAGAACGGAAGAGCAGAAAAACCTGATAATGCGGGAATTCGCGGAGGCCGGTCAAGCGTTGGACGATCAAGCTTTGGCCAGCGAACAAGATCAAGATCGCGTGAACGGTTTGTACGCTGCCGCGGACGAGGTCTTGGGGCCTCTCGCGGAGTCGATCCGGTTCCGGGTTGTGATGGCACGCGAGTTGATGAAACCGCCGGCTGATCAGCAGGTGAAGGAGTTGCGGTGGAAACTGATCTGTTACCTGGTTGGTGACCTGAGTGGCCGTCCGGAACCGAGCACTGCCGACACCCCGGTGACCTCAGAGCCTAGAGCCGATCAAGCTGACGAAGGGCTGAGTTATGGGCGCCTGTGGGTTGGCGCGCAGCTTAGTGGTTTGGGGGACACGGATGCTGTCGCCAGGGTGCTGCGAAACGAGGCGATTGCGGAGGCGCTTCGCACGGAATACACCGCCGCCCGTTTGGCAGCTCGGTTCGCGAGATCTAGGACTTGGGGTAAAAATGTTTTAAAGAAGGTCCGGGAGCAGCTGGCCTCCGATTTGAAGGCTACGGTGAAGTCGCTGGAGAAGATCTTGGCGGAGCCGGAGATGAACAGTGGCCTGCGGAACGAATATAAAGCCAAGATTAGGATGTGGTTGCTGTATCTAGATTCGGTGCAGATCAAAACGCTCCGTGGTCGGATATCGGAGGCTGCCGCTGATTTTGAGGTGTTGCAGAGGGGGTACTCAGAATACGCGACACGGGAATTGCAGGCGATTCACGCTATAGCGAGCGGCGGGTTCGAGCGACTGCTAGGTCTGTACGGTTCAGATGTTGTGGTCAGCACGTTCCGTCAGCACTTCAGGGAAATATGGGATGATACTCAATTGCGGGATGCGGTCGCGCATCGGCTGCTGACGAATGAAGGTCAGGAAGACGATGCGCGGGAGTTTCTGCGGCGACTGCAGCGTCTGAGGCGCGCGGAATCGGCCGGGAGTGCGGGTTCGGGGCCGGAGACGGCATCGGTGGCCGGCGCAGGCGAGCCGGTTACTGGCGGATCCGGGTGGACCCGCCAGAACCGGGACGGGGTGTTCCGTGCGTCGCGGCGGGCGGACGACCGGACGGACACGGGCACCACCAATGGCGGAACCGCCGAGCGGGGCGGGGTAACCGAGCCGGCGGCCGGCCCCCGGGAGGCCGTCTACGATGACGCCCGCCGGCGCGATGGGAAGGAACCCGGGGTCGAGGACCTCGCCTGGCAGCACACCCAGGTGCGGCAGGCGTCGTGGTTCGACCCGCTGCCGAGCCCGCTGAAGCCCGACGCGTGGGAGCACCTGCGGAATACGATTCCCGATGGCTCAGTGGCCTTCGAGGTCAGGGATGTCCGGATGTCCAGCCGGCCCAACAGGTTGGTGACCGGAACGGGCGTTGTCAGCTATGACTGGCGGCGCTTTGAGGTGGCGCCGCGGCGTGGGGTGCAGGAGTTCACGTTCAAGGCGCACCTGAACTCCGGCGAGTTCCTGGCGCCGTTCCGGGAGAGCGCCGAGGGTGAACTGCGGCTTGCCGGGGAAGCAGAGAACGCCGCCGACAATGCCGAGGCGGCTGTCCGGGAACTCGAACAGCAACTGGATTCGTCGCCGGGCAACGCCGCGGTGCTTGGCCGTACGCAGGCCGACGCCGATGCCGCCCGGCGGCGGGCCGACGCACAGTGGGCCAAGGCGCATAAGGCCGGTGTGGAGCTGGATCAGCGGCAGCACGTGATCGACGACCTAAAGCGGCGCGCCGGCGATTGGGTGGATGAGCTGTTCAACCGGGGTTACCGGATGGCCCATTCCGGCGACCAGTTCCACTTCCGGCTGGAGTTTGTTGACGACCCGGCGCAGGCCCATCGATCGATCGGCCTCCGCACCGACCCGGACGCGGGTACCAACCAGCTCATTTGGAACCCGTATGAGTCGGCCGCGACGTTCGCCCACGAGCTCGGGCACTACCTCGGTCTGCCCGATGAGTACTTCGACACGGGGGCTTACACGCTCGGTCGCCGACAGACCGCGGACGGTGTGTCGCTGCGGGAGTACACGGTCCGGACGTACCTGGACACGGACGAGTATCTGAATCCGCTGCGGGAGAAGGTGGGTGCCGACGAGCGGTGGGCCGCGGAAGCGGAGGCGGACGCGGCACGCGAACCGCACGATGCTGCGTTGCGGGAGGAGGCGCAGCGGTTGCGGGCGAAGGCGGACGAGTCGAAGCGGCGGCTCGCGGATGCCCAGCGGGAGGTCGATGAGCTGAAGGACCGTGCGATCAGCGGGGTCACGGAGTTGTTCCGGCCCGAGCGGATGCACCCGGACGCGGGGTATTTCGTCAAGCTGGAGTTCAGCGACAACCGGGCCGAGTCGCACTTGCGCGTCGACCTCGGCAGACAGCCGACGGGGACCCGAGGTCCTGGGACCTTCGGGCCAGCGGGCACGGGCCTCGCCGAGACGGTCGGTCTCCACCTGGGGCTCACGCCCGATTTCCTCCAGCGGTTGCGCGCGGGCCAGGTCGGGGATCTCCAGGAGCGTCCGAAGGCCGATGACCGGCTGTTGTTCAACCGGGCCGATCCGCCGATGCCCATCGACACCGATACCGGCCGGCCGCACAGCTCGCAGAACTCCTACATACCCGATGACGGGTTGATGACGGGCAAGCAAGGGGCGTTCCTGCCACGGAGCCTGTGGCGGATCGAGGAAATCGCGATTTCGCAGGGACTGCGTCCGGATGTGCTGGTGCCGGGCCCGCAGCGCCGGGCGCGGACGTTGGATCACCTGCTGTCGCGGGAGCCCGTCGAGGAGAGTGCCGTGCTGCGTGAGCTGGGTGCGCTGCGCGGGGATCCGGCCGCCGTCCAGGAGGTGCGGGACGCGTTCCTGGCGAATACCGGGGACACACTGGACGCGGTTCTGCGCATGGTGCTCGGCGAGGACGGTCACAAACGCGCCATGCAGCGCCTGGTGTCGCGGGACTCGGACGCTCCGGCAGCCTCGGCGGTCGACGCGGAGAACTACCGGGTAGCCAGGTCCTCGGGCGACCGAGCAGACGTGCGGGAAGCCGATCGTCCGGAGACCACTGGCGGGGAAACCGCCGAGCGCGGCGGGGAAACCGATCGGGGATCGGTTCGTCGGAGTGGTCCCGAACCGGGGACCACTCCGGCCGATCGGCAGACGGTGTCTACGGCCCAGACGGAAACTGCTCGCGAGGCTCGGGAGCAGTCTGCATCGTTGTACCGTTCCAGTGGATCACGGGGGTCCGGTGGTCGTGGAGCGCCGTTTGATGAGGAGTTCTTGGCTGACGACTCGTCGGAGTCGTCGTCGGATTCGGGCGCGTCGGAGTCTCGGCTTACGGAGGATCGGGCAGCGGGACGACCAGGTGCGGGCGCGGGGCCGGCCCCGGGTAGGGACACGCGGTCGGAGTCCGCTGACGATCCGGGGTCGGAGACCGTTGGGGACACGCTGTCGGACTCCATGACGCGTGTGCCGGGTGATGTGGCGACCGGTGGTACTGGGAGGGTCTTTGGCGAGGCGGCCCCGGCAGAGTCGCCGGGGCGGCTTGATCGCTTGAGCGCAGAGACGGAGCCGGCGGAAGGGACGATGCCCGCCGCGGAGTCTGCTGTGGATGGTGGTGCCGTCTCGGTACAGAGCGACGTGGTTTCACAGGCGACCTCGGGAGGGTGGCAGTTCGATTCGGATGAAACGGATTCGGCGGGCTCAGGTGCGGTGGCCGGGCCTAGCGGTCGTCCGGGGGTTGGCGGGGAAAGTCGCGCGGATGGTGCGACGGGTCCGGTTGAAGTGGACCGTGCGGAGGAGGCGCGCGGTGTGTTGGAGTATTACGAGGCTATCGCGGGTGGCCGGGCTCAGTTGGCCGAAGCGATCGGGTTGCATCATCAGGAGCGGGGCTTCCGGCGGTTCAGTCCGCGGTGGGTGCCCAATTATGAGCAGCGTTTGGTCAATATCGCCCGGCTGATGTTGGACGTGTTCGGCAGGGACCCGGGTGAAGATCCGTCTCCTGCCGAATTGCCGCGGATAGCGGCTTTCTCGGACTTGCGTGACGTTCGTCGTTTGTTCGACGCGGTTCGGCGCCGCTATCCGGATGTTGGCGAGAGCGTCACGATCGATCATGTGCGGCAGATGGTGCGGGACTTCAACCCGGCTGACAGACGGCCGGTGTCGGATGCGGACGTGCAGATGCTGGTGGAGCTCGTCGAAATCGCGAGGGATCGTTGGCGTGGGGCCACCTTCGAAAGCTTGCAGAGTGTTTGGCGCGCGCAGACGGCGCCTGTGGAGCTCCCCGGCCTTGTGGTGCTGGGTGCTCTGGAGTCCATTGCCGGCCGGTTGGTGGCCAATCGTGTGCGGCTGGAGGCGAACAACCGGAGGGGCTTGCTGGCTCGTGTCGATGTTTTCCGGGCTAACGTCCGGGAGGAGAGGGGGACGCATTGGCGGCCGACCGACCGTTCTCGTTTGAGCTCGTTGGGTGATCTCCAGATCACCGGTGAATGGCTGATCCAGGAGGCGAGCGTCGATGTGAGCGATCCTGCCGTGGCCGCGCTGGTGGCGTTGGCGGAGGAGCACGGTGGCGTACGCGCTGTGGCCCAAGCGGTTGGTGTGGATTCACGGTATTCGGCACGGGATCGGCAGAACCTGCGCACCACTGTGGATCGGGTGTGGCAGGAGTTGGCCATCGTTGCGCGGTTGGCGATGGACAGAGATGGCGACCGGCCGACTCTGGATCAGGTGCGGCAGGCCGCGGACTTTGATCTGCTGTGGCCGCGCCTGCGGGGGTTGCGGGTGCAGGGTGTGGACGACCGGCTGGGTCCGATGCCTGCCGATCTGGACGAAGCGAGGCTGGCCGAGTATCTGCGGTCGGTGGTTGAGTTGTGGGCGGCGGGTCCCGGCGCGGAGGGTCAGGTCGGGGGCGCTGTTGCGCGTCCGGTGACTGACGACGATGTGCGTCATCTGGCCGATCTGATGATGTCGCAGGCACGTCAGGGGGTGGTGACGTGGGAGAGTCTGGAGCGGGCCTGGAGGTTTGAGCGCCGCGCGGTGACTGAACGTGTCGAGGGCGCGGTGGTTGCGTTGCGGCGGGGTGCTGTGGCGCGGATGACGTGGGATTTGGCGTCGTTGCCGAGTTGGTACCGGGGGGATCTGCGGGTACTGGCCGACGGGATAGCGTCGGTTGCCGGTGCGCAGGTATTCCGGGATATGGAGAGCGGCCTGGTGCTGTTGCGGCCGGCGGATGCGCTGGTGGCGGATCGGCTGGAGCAGCTCCAGACCCATGCTATGGAGCTGGCCGCGCAGATTCAGGCCGTGGCAGAGGCGGCCTATCTTGCGCCTGTGGATCCGTTGATGCTGGCCGATGAGTTGGTCCGGCGGTTCGGCCGCGACGAGCTGGGTGTGGCTGGGGATGGTGCGCTGGGCGACGCTGATCGGCGTCGGATCGTTCGTTTCGGCGCGTTGGCGTCGGTGCTTGCCGATGTGCGTAGCGCCGCGGATCTGGACGTGGCGGATGTGCGGCACGCCCGGCGGGTGGCCGGTGCGTTGGAGGACGCTAATGCGGGCTTGCGGGCGACGGGGGTGGGTCCAGAGAACCTGCGGAGTGTTGTTCGTGACTTCCTCGGTTTGCGCGCTGGCGCACGGGTGTCGCATGAGGACATCCGAAGCCTCGCGACCCAACTCGTTGCTGTTGCGCCGGAACCCGGGATGTTGCGGGAGGTGGGTTCGCGGTGGGTGTCGGACCGGATCAATTCGGCGCTGTCCGGGTTGTGGAGTGCGTATGACCGGATTGCCGCGGATATGGCGGACTTGCCGGATGACTACCGGCCGGATTTGCGGGCGGCGATGGCGGAGGCCGCGCGTTTCCGGGGACCGGTGAACGTGCGGCGCTGGGCTGTGGAGGACGGGCGGCAGGTGCTGCGTCTGGAGGAGTTGCGGTCGGGTCTGGAATCCGTCGCCCGTGATGTGTCGACGGGGGATCCGGACGCGAATGGTCCATTGAGGACGATTGTTCGGGCCGTCGAGTTGCCGGAGTCGCGCAGCGAGGCGCCCAGGGTGGGGGTGGGCCGCAGCGATGACAGCGGTTCAGGCGGGACCGCTGAGCGGGATGCGGCCACCGGTCTGCATGATGTTGCCGGTGCTTTCCAGAGCGTGCTGCGGCAGGAGCCCCGTGCGATCCAGGCCGGCTTGTTCCTGCGGTCCGGGCTTTCCGATGATGATCTCATTCTTCTTGCTGCGCAGCGGATCTCGTCTCGGCGTGACCGGTTTGTGGTGGTGGCGCGTGGTGATGGACGTGGTCGGGTGTTGGTGGATGGGCGGCCGGTGGATGCGGGCACGCTGGCCGATGTGATCCGCCGGTCACCCAACTGGGATCCGGAGGCTGGGGCGTCGGTGTGGTTGCTCGCGTGTGCGGTGTCGCCGGAGTATGTGAAAGAGCTGAAGGAGCTACTGAATTCGCCGGTGCGGCATGGTGTGGGTGGGTTGACGTGGATTGGGCCAGGCACTGGTGATTCTCTCGCGATGGTGGCCATGGCGGTGATGGCGGATGGTGCGATGCGGCCGCAGGAACCGTCGGCCGGCCGGGTGCTGGAGTACCGCCCGGGGGTCGATGAACCGGTGGACCTTGGGCCGGATGGGTTCCCGCGCGATCCGGAAACACCGCGTGAATTGGGATTTTTGCCGCACCCGGTGCACCTGCGCGCGCCGGTGAACGAACGCGCTGCCAGGCCGCAGGTGCCGCTGTTTGAGGACCAGGAGGGGGAGATTGATGTCCAGGAGCAGGCGATTGAGGTCCTGGAGCGGGAGAACGAGGTCCTGGAGCAGGGACTCAGGGAGGAGATGGAACCGTTTGAGGATCTGATGCGGGGATTCTGGGCGGATGTGCATCGACTCCGCGCGGACGTGCTGCTTTTTCCTGGTGAGGAGTTGTTGGCGGGGCTTGCTCGGCCGTTCGTGGGGGAGGGTGGGGATGGTTGGGAGGGGCTGGCGCGGGAGGTCGGGCTGGATGTTGGGAGGGATGATTTCCGGGAGGCTTTGACGTCTCTGGCGGAATTGGCGTGGGATGTTGGTTTCGATGGGCGTAAGTCGGCCGCGGTGTATGTGTCGCGGATGAAACTGCTCCGGACGCTGATCGACGCCGGTTTCGAAGACGGCAGGCAGGGTGCTGCTTTCTATGACCGGACGGTTGGCGATCTGCGGGAGCTGGTGGCAGATCTGGCGGAGCCGGTGTTCAACCATGTGACGGGTCAGCGCGAGAAACCGCGGCCGGAGAATGTGTCGGACGACGAGATTCGTCGCTGGATCGAGCCGATGGAACTTGTGCACCACGTTGGTGGTTACCGCAAGCTCGTCGGTGAGATCGGCGCGGATTTGGTGAGCGGCAGGCGACTGTTACGGGTTGTGTATGTGGCGTACGAGTTGTACGACGAGAATCCGGACATGGCGACGCTGCGCAGCCTGGCGTGGTTGGCCAGCCAGCTTGATCCCGTGTCGTCGAACATTTCGTTGTCGTCCCTTGCCAAAATGGTTGCGCGGTTCGAAGGCCGAGACGCCCGCGCCTTTGATTGGGAAGTGCGTGACTTGGTGGAGTTGGCGGGGAGGGCGCGGGACGTCCTTGGTCGGCTGGATTCCGTTCAAGTCGATGCCGATGCCGATGGCGATCAGCAGGTCCGTGCGGAGAAGGCGTTGGAGGCGATGTGGAAGGCCGACAAGCGTTGGCGGCGAGTGGCGGGCAGGCTGGCAGGGTTTGCAATCCCGGGGCCCGCGCGTGACGCAAAGCTGGTGCAGTGGGCCCAGGGGTTGGTTGGGTTCGAGGAAGCTCGGGCTGTGGTGGTCAGGGAGCCGGCGAAGTCGCAGGCGCTCCTGGACGCCGTTGTCCTGACTCCGTTCGTGACGAGGATTGCTGAGGGGTTTGGGGGTGACTGGAGGGCGGTTGCGGCGGAGGTAGGGCTTGGGGACGTAACTAATCTGCCGGCTGATTACCGGGAGTCGTTGCTGAATTTGGCGGCGTTGCACTGGGACACAGAACCGATCCTCCTTCGCAACGCTGTGCCGGTGATGCGGCGGCTCAGGTTGTTGATCGATGCCGGTTTGGATGACGGCAGGGAGGGTGCCGCCCGCTACGCCAGAACGGTCGATGATCTTCGGGCGCTGGTGGCCGATCTGCCGGTGTTCGACCCTCGGACCGGACGGCAGCTGCGTCTTGGGTCGACCAGGGCTGTGGGGGACGTGGAGATTTATCTCTGGCTGGACCGGATGGACGTGGTGCACGATCTTGGCGGTGTTGGCGCGGTTGTCGGTGCGGTCGGCGCGGATTTGGTGGGTGGTAGGCGGCTTTTCCCGGTCATAACGCTGGCACAGCAGTTATACGGCGAAAATCCGGACATGGCGACGCTACGCAGCCTGGCGTGGTTGGCCAGCCAGCTTGATCCCGTGTCGTCGAACATTTCTTTGTTGTCCCTTGCCAAAATGGTCGCGCGCTTCGAAGGCCGAGGCGGCCGCGCCTTTGATTCGGAAGTGCGTGACTTGGTGTCGTTGGCTGAGAGGGCGCGGCTGGTCCTTGGTCGGCTGGATTCCGTTCAAGCCGATGCCGATGCCGATGGCGATGGCGATCAGCAGGTCCGTGCGGAGAAGGCGTTGGAGGTGATGTGGAAGGCCGACAAGCGTTGGCGGCGAGTGGAGGGCAGGCTGGCCACGCTTGCAATCCCGGGGCCCGGGCGTGACGCACAGACGGTGCAGTGGGCCCGGGGGTTGCTGGCTGGGTTCGAGGACGCTCGGGCTGTGGTGGTCAGGGAGCCGGCGGAGTCGCAGGCGCGCCTGGACGCCGTTGTCCTGACTCCGGTCGTGACGAGGATTGCTGAGGGGTTTGGGGGTGACTGGAGGGCGGTTGCGGCGGAGGTAGGGCTTGGGGACGTAACTAATCTGCCGGCTGATTACCGGGAGTCCCTGCTGAATTTGGCGGCGTTGTACTGGGAGACAGAACCGATCCTCTTTGACAACGCTTTGTTGGGGTTGCGGCGGCTCCGGTTGTTGATCGATGCCGGTTTGGATGACGGCAGGGAGGGTGCCGCCCGCTACGCCAGAACGGTCGATGAGCTTCGGAGCCTGGTGGCCGATCTGCGGGTGTTCGAGCTTCAGGCCGGACGGCAGCAGCATCTTCGGTCACCCGGGACTGTGACGAGCGGGGAGATTCGTAGCTGGCTCTGGCGGATGGATCTTGTGCACGATCTTGGTGGTGTTGGCGCTGTTGTCGGTGCGGTCGGCGCGGATTTGGTGGGTGGTAGGCGGTTTTTACCGGTTATAGCGCTGGCACAGCAGTTGTATGGCGCGCGGCGGCCGGGGATGGCGACGCTGCGTGGCCTGGCGTGGTTGGCCAGCCGGCTTGATCCCGTGTCGTCGAACATTTCGCCGGCGTCCCTTGCCCGCATGGTGGCGGGTTTCGAAGGCCGAGAGGATGGGCAGGACTCCCTTCCGGAAGTGCATCGCTTGGTGGAGTTGGCGGGGATCGCGCGAGAGGACGGTGGTCAGGTCGACGGCGATCCGGTGCAGGCGTTGGAGCCGATGTGGAACGCCGACAAGCCTTGGCAGCGAATCGGGTACAAGCTGGCCGCGCTTGCACACCCGGAGTCCAGGCGTGAGGAACAGACGGTGCAGTGGGCCCGGGGGTTGCTGATTGAGTTCGAGGAAGCTCGGTCTGTGGTGGTCAGGGAACCGGCGGAGCCGGCGGAGTCGCAGGCGCGTCTGAACGCCGTTGTCCTGACTCCGTTCGTGACGAGGATTGCTGAGGGGTTTGGGGGTGACTGGAGGGCGGTTGCGGCGGAGGTAGGGCTTGGGGACGTATCTAATCTGCCGGCTGATTACCGGGAGTCCCTGCTGAATTTGGCGGCGTTGTACTGGGAGACAGAACCGATCCTCTTTGACAACGCTTTGTTGGGGATGCGGCGGCTCCGGATGTTGATCGATGCCGGTTTGGATGACGGCAGGGAGGGTGCCGCCCGCTACGCCAGAACGGTCGATGAGCTTCGGAGCCTGGTGGCCGATCTGCGGGTGTTCGAGCCTCAGGCCGTACGGCAGCAGCATCTTCGGTCACCCGGGACTGTGACGAGCTGGGAGATTCGTAGCTGGCTCTGGCGGATGGATCTTGTGCACCACGTTGGTGGTGTTGGCGCGGTTGTCGATGCGGTCGGCGCGGATTTGGTGGGGGGTAGGCGGTTTTTCCCGGTCATAGCGCTGGCACAGCAGTTGTATGGCGCGCTGCGGCCGGGGATGGCGACGCTGCGTGGCCTGGCGTGGTTGGCCAGCCGGCTTGATCCCGTGTCGTCGAACATTTCGCCGGCGTCTCTCGCCCGCATGGCGGCGGATTTCGAAGGCCGAGAGGATGGACAGGCCTCCCCTTCGGAAGTGCATCGCTTGGTGGAGTTGGCGGGGATCGCGCGAGAGGACGGTGGTCGAGTCGACGGCGATCCGGTGCAGGCGTTGAAGGCGATGTGGAACGCCGACAAGCTTTGGCAGCGGATGGAGGACAGGCTGGCCGCGCTCGTGGAGACCGGGCGGGACGAGCAGGCGGTGGAGTGGGCCCGGGGAGTGCTGGTTGAGTTCGAGGACGCTCGGGCTGTGGTGGTTAGGGAGCCGGCGGAGTCGCAGGCGCGTCTGAACGCCGTTGTCCTGACTCCGGTCGTGACGAGGATTGCTGAGGGGTTTGGGGGTGACTGGAGGGCGGTTGCGGCGGAGGTAGGGCTTGGGGACGTAACTAATCTGCCGGCTGATTACCGGGAGTCCCTGCTGAATTTGGCGGCGTTGCACTGGGAGACAGAACCGATCCTCCTCGTTGACAACGCTTTGTTGGGGATGCGGCGGCTCCGGCTGTTGATCGATGCCGGCTTGGATGACGACAGGGTGGGTGCCGCCCGCTACGCCAGGACGGTCGATGATCTTCGGGCGCTGGTGGCCGATCTGCCGGTGATCGACCCTCAGACCGGACGGCAGCGGCGTCTTGGGTCGACCGGGGCTGTGGGGGACGTGGAGATTCATCGCTGGCTGGACCGGATGGACGTGGTGCACGATCTTGGTGGTGTCGGCGCGGTTGTCGGTGCGGTCGGCGCGGATTTGGTGGGCGGTAGGCGGCTGTTCCCGGCCATAACGCGGGCAGAGCAGTTGTACGGCGCGCGTCCGGGGATCGAGAAACTGCACTACGTGGCGCGGGAGCTGCGGGTTACGGAGGTGCGGAAGTCGCTGCAGCAGCACATGGCTCGGAAGGCGGAGTTGGAGCCGCTCCTGGAGCTGGATGAGTCTCGGCAGGCGGAGTTGGCGGCGGCGCTGGAGGTGGCCGAGTCTTCGCTGCTGACGGAGTTGGCGACGTTGCCGGAGCGGACCGAGGATGGGCAGGCGGAGTTGGATTCGTTGCCGGAGCAGGTCGAGTCTCAACAGGCGGAGCGCGATTCGTTGCGGGAGCGTATTGGGGCTCGGCGGGCGGAGATCGAGGCGTTGACGGGTCGTATCGAGGCTGAGCAGGCGGTGTTGGACGGGTTGGTCAGCGACGCAGTCCGAGTTGGGCAGAAGAGAACGGCTGATGAGCTGACGGGGGGCGCGGAATCGTCCGATGGCCGGCGGGTTCGCTTGCGGGGGGCTGTGCCGGAGGAGATTCAGAAATTCGCGGAGGTGGCCCGGCGTATGGACGCGCATTTCGCGGCGTTGCCCGCAAGTTTCCGTCCGGATTTGCGTGCCAAGGTCGCCTATGCGAGGCAGTTTGCGGAGCAGGGGAACTGGACCCAGGAGGATTTGGACGAGGCCAAGGAGAAGCAGCCGGGGATGGAGGCGGCTGAGCGCTGGTTGCGAGGCAAGGCGTTGTCCGGTGCGGGGGCGTCTTCGTCTGCTGGTGCGGGTTTGCGGGAGGCTGGGGCGGCTGGGGTTTCGGGCGATGATGTGGAAGGGCTGGGTGAGCCGGTGCAGGGGGTGGTGATTCCGGCTGGCATGTTCGTGCGGTCCGGGGATTCCGATGATGATCTTCTTCTTGGCGCTGCGCAGCGGATCCCGTATCGAAGGGACCGGTTTGTGGTGGTGGCGCGTGGTGATGGACTTGGTGGGGTGTTGGTGGAAGGGCGGTCGGTGGATGCGCGCACGTTGGCCGGTGTGATCCGCCGGTCACCCAACTGGAATCCGGAGGCTGGGGCGTCGGTGTGGTTGTTCGCGTGTGCGGTGTCGCCGGCGTATGTGACGGAGCTGAAGGAGCTACTGAATTCGCGGGTGCGGCATGGTGTGGGTGGGTTGACGTGGATGGGGCCAGGCACTGGTGATTCCCTCGCGATGGTGACCATGATGGTGGTGACGGCGGATGGTGTGATGCGGCTGCAGGAACCGCCGACCGGCCGGGTGCTGGAGCACCTGCCGGGGGTCGATGAACCGGTGGAGCTTGGGCCGGATGGGTTCCCGCTCGATCCAGAAACACCGCGTGGTTTGGGATTGCCGCACCCGGTGCACCTGCGCGCGCCGGTGAACGAGGGCGCTGCCATGCCGGATGAGCAGGAGTTTGCGGGCCGGGAGCAGGAAACCCGGGATTCGTTCCGCTTGGTGCCGCTGTCTGAGAAGTTGGTGGCGGAGCTTGCTCAGCCGTTCGCGATCGCGGGGGAGGTTGGGGATGGTAGGGAGGAGCTGGCGCGGGAGGTCGGGCTGGATGTTGGGAGGGGTGATTTCCGGGAGGCTTTGGGGTCTCTGGCGGAGTTGGCGTGGGATGTTGGTTTCGATGGGCGCCAGTCGGACGCGGTGGATGTGTCGCGGATGAAACTGCTCCGGGTGTTGATCGACGTCGGTTTCGAAGACGGCTGGCAGGGTGCTGCTTTCTATGACCGGACGGTTGGCGATCTGCGGGAGCTGGTGGCGGATCTGGAGGAGTCGGTCGACCATGTGACGGGTCAGCGCGAGAAACCGCAGCCGGAGGATCTGCCGGACGACGAGGTTCGTGGCTGGATCAAGCGGATGGACGTGGTGCTCCGTCTTGGTGAGGTCCACGCGGCTGTGGTGGGCGACAGCCTGCCGCTCACCACTCTGGTGGGCGGCAGGCGCGGGTTGCCGGTCATGCGGCTGGCGAGGCGGTTGTATGGCGCGAAACCAGACACGGAAACGTTAGACGACCTGTGGTGGTTGGCCGGTCAGCTTGATCCCGTGTCGTCGAATATTTCGAAGGTGTCCCTTACCCGCATGATGGCGGGTTTCGACGGCCGAGCCGATATGAATGTGTCTGGTTCGGAAGTGCGTAAGTTGGTGGGGTTGGCGGGCAGGGCGCGAAAGGTCCTTGGTCGGCTCGGTTCCGTTCAAGCCCATGCCGATGCCGATGCCGATGCCGGTGCGGGTGCCGGTGCTGCTGGGGGTCAGCGGGTCAGTCCGGTGCAGGCGTTGGAGGCGATGTGGAACGCCGATCTGCCTTGGCAGCGGGCGAGGGGCAGGTTGGACGCGCTCGAGAGGACCGGGCGGGACGAGCCGATGGTGGAGTGGGCCCGGGGAGTGCTGGTTGAGTTCGAGGAAGCTCGGTCTGTGGTGGTCGAGGAGCCGGCGGAGTCGCAGGCGCGCCTGAACGAGTTGGTCCTGACTCCGTTCATGGCAAAGATTGCTGAGCGGTTTGAGGGCGGCCGGGGCGAGCTTGCGGCGGAGGTCGGACTTGGCGACGGGACCGACCTGTCCGCCGATGCCAAGCAGTCCCTGCTGAATCTGGCGGAGTTGTACTGGGAGATTGATCCGGATCTGTCCCGATTTGACGAGGCTCCGCTGTGGATGCGGCGGATCCGGGTGTTGATCGTTGCCGGCTTCGAGGACGGCAAGGTGGGTGCTGCCTTCTATCAGCGGACGATGCGTGAGCTGCGGAGCCTGGTGGCCGTTGCATACGGGCCGGTATTGAACCCTGAGACCGAACAGCAGGAGCTTCGGTCGCCCGGGGATGTGCGACTCGACGAGATTCGTCCCTGGCTTGAGCTGATGGACGTAGTGCATGACCTCGGCGGTTACCACGAGTTCGTCGGTGAGGTCGGCGCGGATGTGGGCGGCAGGCGGCTGTTCCCGGTCATATGGCTGGCAGTGGAGTTGTACGGCAAGCAGCCGGGTTTGGAGATGCTGCGCGGTCTGGCGTGGCTTGCCAACCAGCTTGATCCCGTGTCGTCGACCATGTCGTTGTGGTCGTCCCTTACCGACATGATTGCGGGCTTCGAAGCCCTACCCCGTGAACACGTCGACGTTCTTGATGTGCGTGACCTGGTGTCGTTGGTGGGGAGGGCGCGGGAGCACCTTGGTCAGGTCGACGGCGATCCGAAGAACGCGTTGGAGGCGATGTGGAACGCCGACAAGCCTTGGCAGCAAGTGAGGGACAGGCTGGCCGCGCTCGTAAGGACCGCGCGTGACAAAGACGACGTACCGATGGCGGAGTGGGCCCGCGGGTTGATGGCTAGGCTCGAGGAAGCTCGGTCTGTGGCGGTCAAGAAGCCGGCGGAGTCGCAGGCGCGCCTGAACGCCGTTGTTATGACTCCGTTCGTGGAGAGGATTGCTGAACGGTTTGAGGGCGACTGGAGCAAGCTTGCGGCGGAGGTAGGGCTGGGGGACGGGACTGGTCTGCCGGCCGATTTCGAGCAGTCCCTGCTGAATCTGGCGGGGTTGTACTGGGAGATCGACCCGCATCTGTCCCGATTTGACAAGGCTCCGCTGTGGATGCGGCGGATCCGGGTGTTGATCGATGCCGGCTTCGAGGACGGCAAGGAGGGTGCCGACTTCTACGCCAGGACGTTTGACGATCTCCAAAACCTGCTGGCCGATCTGTGGCTCCCGGTGTTCAATCCTTCCACCGGCCAGGACGACGCTCGGCCATCCATCGGGTTCAAGACGTTTCGTCGCTGGCTCAAGCGGATGGATCTGGTGCACGATCTTGGTGGTGTCGACAGGGTTGTCGGTGAGGTCGGCGAGGATTTGGTGGGTGGTGGGCGGCTGTTCCCGGTTGTACGGCTGGCAGAGAAGTTGCACGACGAGACGGCGGATATGGAAATGTTCCATGGTCTGGCGTGGCTGGCCAACCAGCTTGATCCCGTGTCGTCGAACATTTCGTTGGAGTACCTCACCAACGTGTTTGCGGGCGTCGAAGGCCAAGCCGGTGTCCATTCCCTTTCGGACGTGTACCACTTGGCGTTGTTGGCGGGGAGAGCGCAAGAGTTTCTTGGTCAGGTCGACGGCGATTGGAAGGGAGCGTTGGAGGCGATTTGGAAGGCCGACAGACTTTGGGAAAGGAAGGAGAACTGGCTGAAAGAGATCGAGCGAAATGCGCGCGACGAGGGTGACGAACAGACGGAGCAGTGGGCCATGGCAAGGCTGTTCGACTTCGCGGACGAATGGTCTGTGGCGGTCAGGAAGCCGGCGGAGTCGCAGGCGCGCCTGAACGCCGTTGTCCTGACTCCGTTCGTGGAGAGGATTGCTGAGCGGTTTGAGGGCGACTGGAGCAAGCTTGCGGCGGAGGTCGGGCTGGGGGGCGGGACCGAGCTGCCGGCCGATGCCCGGCAGTCCATGCTGAATCTGGCGGATTTGTACGGGGAGATAGACCCGGATCTGTCCCGATTTGACGAGGCTCCGCTGTGGATGCGGCGAATCCGGGTGTTGATCGATGCCGGCTTCGACGACGGCACGGAGGGTGCCGCCTCTTATGCCCGGACGATTGATGATCTACGGAGCCTGGTGGCCGATCTGACGGGGGTCAATCGTCAGACCGGACAGGACGAGCCTCGGTCGCCCGGGACTGTGGGGGGCTGGGAGATACGTCGCTGGCTTGGGCGTATGGACGCGGTGCACGACCTCGGTGGTTACCGCAAGCTCGTCGGTAAAATCGGCAAGGGTTTGGTGGGCGGCAGGCGGCTGTTGCCGGTCATAGCGTTGGCAGAGCATGTGTACGGCGAGCGGCTGGGGATCGAGGAACTGCGCCACTTGGCGCGACAGCTGCGGGTTGCGGAGGTGCGGGAGTCCCTGCAGCAGGCCGAGTCCCGGCAGGCGGAGTTGGCGGCGTCCCTGCAGCAGGCCGAATCTCGGCAGGCGGAGTTGGCGGCGTTGTCGGCGCGGAATGCCGGTGAGGGTGTGGAGTTGGAGTTGCGGGAGCGTATTGGGGCTCTGCGGGCGGAGATCGAGGAGTTGGCGGGGCGTATCGAGGCCGAGCAGGCGGTGTTGGAGAGGTTGGTGAGCGACGCGCGGCAGGAGAGCGGGCAGGACGACGCAGTCGCGCGTGTGGCGGAAGACTGAGGAGCTGACGGGGGGCGCGGAATCGTCTGGTGCGGGGGCATCTTCGTCCGCTGGTGCACGTTGCCGAGGTCAGTTTGCGGCCACAGGATCCGTAGGTGGCCAGGCCCTGCAGCAGAGCGCAGCCCTCCCGGACGGCGCCGGTGCACGGCTCGTGCAGCTGGGGGCGAGTATTGGTGCCCATCTGCTGCTGGTTGGCCTGGTAGGTGTCCCAGTCGATGAACCCCCGCCGTGGTGATCGGTGATGAGGACCTCCCACTCGTCCCGCGGCAGCCTGCGTTGGCGGACGCGCATCTGGCCGTCTTTGCCGATATAGCGATGCTGGCGTGTCCGGCCCAAAGGCGTAGGCGCCGGCATAGCCGGGGCGGGTCAACGTGGTGTGCACGGCGTGGTGGGTCGGGCTGTCGTGAGTGGTTTCGGGCGCTATAGCACCGAAAACCACGCACGGGCCACCTCGGAACGCAGCGATCACCACCACTGGATCATCGCTCGTGATTGGCGCGCTGCATGGTCTTGTGACCACGGTGTGGTGTGCCCGCTGTCCTGGTGCTGGTGTTGCCCGGGTTGTCATTTGCCACGAGGAAGGGACCGGGGTATTGCCGCGGGGATGGGACCACGTGGTCGGCTCAGTGAGCATCGTGGTCTCCCGTCGTGGTGGTGTCAATGGACGCGTCGGAGGGCGCGTGTCCGGGTTTCTGTCGTTGCCGGTAGGACTCGCCCTCGATGACGAGTTCGTGAGTGGTGGAGGTGAGCCGGTCGACGGCGGATTGGGCGAGGAGGGGGTCGCTCATCATGGCCAGCCACTCGGCAGGCTCGCGGTTGGAGGTCAGCACGGTGGACGCGGTGTGGTGACGGGCCACGACGAGCTCGTAGAAGTCGGCGGTCTCGGTGGCGTGCAGGGGCTGGAGTGCGAAGTCGTCGATGAGCAGGAGCCGGACCTGGGTCAGCCGGCGCATCTCGGCCTCGACGCTGTTGTCGAGGCGGGCGGCTTTGAGTCGTTTGAACAGCGCGTCGGCGCGGAGCATGAGCACGCTGTGGCGGCGGCGGACGGCGATGTGCCCGAGCGCGGTGGCCAGGTGGGTCTTGCCGACCCCGACCGCTCCGAGCAGGCAGGCTCCGTGGGGCCCGTCGAGGAATCGCAGGCTGGTGAGTTCGTTCCAGAGGGTGCGGTCGTAGCGCACCGCGGCGGACTCGTCCCAGGTTTCGATGCGCATGCCGGGGTCGAGGCCGGCTTTGCGGGCCCGTAGCTGCGCGGACTGGGTGTCGCGGCGGGTGGCCTCGTCGGCCAGCACGAGCTCGAGGAACGCCGCGTGCGAGAGGTGCTGCTGTTTGGCCAACGTGAGCCGTTCGGGCAGCGTGTGGAGCATCTTGCCGAGCTTGAGCGCCCGCAGCACCTGCTTGAGCTCGGGTGAGACTGGGTCGATCATCGTTGTGGCGCTCATCGGGTCGTCGCCTCCCCTCCGCCGTCGATCACTTTCATCCAGTACGGCTTGACCCGCCGGAACTCGCGCGGATCGCGGGCGAAGCGGGCTGGGGTGGCCGCTCGTGCGGCCGCCGGCGCCGGGGTGGGGGTGTTCTCGGTCGCGTGCTCCAGCATCGAGGCGATCTTGGTGACGGAGATGACGTCGATGTCCAGGGCTTTCCCGCACGCGGTGTCGGCTGGTCCGGAGCCATAGCGTTTGGCCAGCCCGAGCAGCCGGTAGACCTGCCGCATCCGGGTCCAGGGCAGCTTGTCGTCGAGCAGTCGTTCCGCGTAGATGCCGACGTTCTCGCCGTGCGCGGCGGCGGCGCGGGTCAGCCGCTGCAGGTCACGCAGCGCGTAGGCGGTCTTCTCGGCGGGCAGGTCTTCGGGGTCGGTGCAGCGGCCACCGGGGCGCTGCCGGGGATGGGTCTTGATCAGCTGGCCGCGGTGGAACAGCTTGACCAGTTCCGCGTCCGCGCGGGCTTGGACCTGCTGGCCGATGTAGGCCTTCGGGGCCGAGTACAGCGCCTTGCCAACCTGAACGTGGTAGTCGCGGTGCACTTTGACCTCGACATAGATCGGCACCTCATACGGCGTCTCGGGGGCGGGCAGCAGCGCGGTGGCCTCGTGCTCGGCGAACACCTCCGCCGGGCGGGCGTGGATCGTGCCATGGATCCGCAGCCCGGCCTTGTCCCGGCACCAGGTCTCGGCGCGGGCCTGGGCGTCGGCCAGGTCCACAAAGGTCTCGCCAGCGAAGAAGTTGCCGCGTACGTACTGCACAGTCCTCTCGACCCGAGGTTTGTCCTGGGGTGAGCGGACCCTGGCCGCGTCCGTGACGAAGCCCCTGGCCTGCGCGTACTCCAGCCAGCCCACGGTGAACTGCGGATTGACCGCGTCCGCCTTGGCCACCATCGCCGACGCGTTATCCGGGATCAGCACCCGGAACACTCCATCGAAGTGCCGCCACGCCGCCTCGCACCCGGCCACGACGGCCTCCAGCGTCTGCGCAAAGGTCAGCCACACGAACATGTGCCGCGAGAACACCGCCGTGAAGATCAACGCGTGCACCACGCGGCGCCGCCCCGCCGACGGGTCATACAGCAGCCCCATCTTGGCGAAGTCGATCTGGCACTCCACGCCCGGCGTGCCATCGGCCACCCGCACCGTGTCTCCAGCGCCACGGTCCCGGTAGCCGGTGCGCTCCACGCAGAAACGGTGCAGCGTCCGATGCGGCACCACCACCCCCTGGCGGGCCAGCAACTCCCCGATCTTGACCACCGTCAGGTCCTTGCCGACCCACTCCACGATCTGCTCACGCTCGGTCTCCAGGCTCTCCCACGCCGAGCCACGACCAGCCGGGCGATCCGGGCGCACCCCGGCCACCACCTGCCCGATCAGCTCGTCGGTCAGCTGATCCTCGCCGCCGTCACGATCCAGCCCCGCCGCCACCGCCGCATCGGTGTAGCGGCGGACCGTCTTACGGTCCACCCCGGCCTGCTCAGCCACCCTCCGCAGACCCTTACCCGCCATCCAGGCCCGCAACATCTCCCGAACTTCGATCACAGCAACCTCCCGGTACGCCATCCCACAGGACCTCCAAGTCGATCAACTTGGATCGATCCCATGTGGACAATCGAGAACCGTCCCGGCACGACACGCCAGGTGGTCCCATTAGTGGCAACCAAGTGGTCCCATGACCATGGCAAAACACCCGCTTCAGTGGTCCCTAGTTCGTGGCAGCTGACAGCGGGGTGCCCGTCAGCGCGGGTGCGGTCTGGCCGGTAGCTTTCCCGCCACGATCCTCTGGTCGTGTCCGCCGCCACTGTCCGCCGCCACTGTCCGCCGCCACTGTCCGCCGCCACTGTCCGCCGCCGCTGTCCGCCGCCGCAACCGATGCTGGTGGGCACGTCTGCCGATGGCCACGTCTGCCGATGGCCACCTTCGCATTGCTCTAACAGCCGTGAGTGTTTTTGGGTGCCATAGCACCCAAAAACACTCACGGCTGTTCTCTGCTCGAAACGCTCGTCGCGATCCGCATAACAGCGAACACGCCCCCCGCCGCTTCCCGCCATGGCGCTGCCAGGCGTGACGAACACCGGACGGTGAGATTCCTCAACTCGGAGTGGCTGAGCTATCGACGCTTCCCGTGCAGAGGAGGCGGCGATTTCGCGCGAAATGGGGTTAGGGTATACAGCTTGATCAAGTGTCGGTAGCCCGGACACGCCTCCAAAAATCTCGCCGTCGATCACTCACTGTGATGATGTGATCGGCGGCGTTGGTTCGGGCTGCCCTGATCCGTTTCGGCTGCGGTTCGCTGCTGCGTCGATTCGTGGTTCTTGGCCTGCGGGGGTGGGGTGGTCGGCTATGGCCGCTTCCGCCCGCCATGGTGGTGGGTTGACTGTCTGGCTGGGTTGATCCGCTGGTGGCTGCTACTTGCTGGTGTCTGGGGCCGCTGGCTGTTCAGTGGTCGGGCTGCTGGTGGTTTGCCTGCTGTTGGGCGCTGAGGACGGCTGCTGGTCGTGCTGCCCCCTGGGAGGCTGGTGGGTCGATTCGACTGGCTCTATCTGGTGGGTGTCTGCTCAGTTTCGTTGATGCCTGGCTCGGTCATCCTGGTGCGGCTGCTGCTGCGGTGGCTGGCGGGTCGCACAAACACAAGCGCTGAGAGTGTTGTTGTGACGCGACTACGCCCCGGCGAGTGGGCGATTTCGCCGGGGCGTAGTCGTCGAGCGTCTACAGGTGCGTGATCGTGTTGTCCGGGGCGTCCAGCCACACGCGATGTTTCCCGCCATCGACGGTGAGACCGAAGCGGGTTCGCCCCGGACGGTTCAAGGATGTCCACCATTCGTGTGCGGCGGCGACCTCGGACCACAACGAACGCGGGCCGATCTCCCGTACTGGGTAGGCACCGTGGGCGGTGGCGTCCGGCGAGACGTTCACAGCGGCGATCGAGCCGCTGTCGACGTGGTACACCATTAGCTCGAAGGTGTCCGGCTCGTCATAGGCGATGCTCTTTTGCACCTCCGGAATCCGCAGCCCAACGGCGAACGAGCCGTCATCGAAGGCAACTTTGGTCGGGGCGATGGGGGTGATGGATTCCCGCACTTCAGTGCTGGCCTCGATGATCTTGCCCATGCGTGCGGCATGCCCGAACGGGTAGCGCTGGGCTCGCAGACGCATAAACGCGGCATCGCCCACAACCGAACCGGACGCTGAGTGCTCATTGTGGACGGTGAGCCGGACGAGGACACCGTTGTGGTAGTCGGTTCCCCAGGGGGTGAGGATGATCCCGCCTGGCGTGATCTGGTCCAGCCAGGCGGGCGGTATGCCGGTGACGTTGATCGACGCGGTGCAGATCAGTCGGTCATACGGTGCCCGCTCGGGGTAGCCGTTCAGACCGTCAGCGCACGCCACGTGTGGCCGGTATCCCACGCGGGTGAGGCTGGCCCGAGCGTCGGCGACGAGCGCGGCGTCCACATCAACCGTGGTGACGTTTCCGCTACCGAGACGTTCTGTCAGCAGAGCGGCGTTATAGCCGGTGCCAGTGCCCACTTCCAGCACCCGCTGCCCATCCTGCACATCGAGGGCTTCCAGCATGGTCCGCACGACGCTTGGTTGTGACGCTGAACTCGACACCAGGCCCCGGACCTCGGGCCACAGGGTGGCCCCGTCGTCGATCTGGGTCACGATCGGACGATCTAAGGCCACAACACTCGACCATGTCTCGGGGTCGGTGTCGCGGTCGATCGGCCGCAGACGCCCCGAATCATCGTTGGCCCAGGCTTGGGCAGGGATGAACGCGGCACGGTCCACCGCCCGGAACGGCGCATCCCACGCCGTTCCGGGTGTCGCGGTGGTCTCCGTGCTCATCAGTGTTTGTTGCCCTTGTCCGGGTCGGGTGGTCCCTGCGGGCCGTTGCCCTGTGGCTTGTGCGGCGGGTCCTGCGAGTCCTGGTCGGTCTTGTCCTCGTGTTTGGCAGTCAGGATGTGGGCCGGTCTCATGGGTGATGTGCTCCCTTCCTTTTCCGGTTTCATCGTGTCGATTGGTTCGAGGGCTGTAGTCCGCCGGACGGGTGGCGCTAATCGATTTCCTGGCCGTCCGCCCGATCAAGGTCATCGTGCAGTCTTCGCGCCCCGTCGATGGGGTCGCTCACGGGGCTCGGTGTCCTCTCCTTTGGAGTGATGTGGGTGCCGGTCGGGGGCGAACATGCGGGACCCGCACCAGCGTCTAGGTGACTCGAACACCTCATCGATGACTCCTGCCCGCACGGCTCCGCACGCCCCGCCGTGTCGGCGGGGGCGCTGGGCGGTGGTGGGTGTGGGGGTGCCCCGCACCTGTGGTGCGGGGCACCCGTGCTGCTAGCAGTAGGCTATTTAAGGATCGCTCCTACTCCGCCACAGTCCGAACAAACAACTTCCTTGTCGTTAGGGTTCAGGCCCTCACCGTTACGGGTGGAACACTCGACCAATTTACGAGTGTCACTCATTTCGATCGTAATTCCCAATCATCTATTTACTCTTTCCTCTCGATATGGAAACGGCCGGTTGGCGGTTGGAGGGGAGCAGAGCCGCCAACCGGCCGCGACGGACCGATACCCGGTCGGGGGGCTAGCCGGATACCGGTCCGTGTCTAGAGCCGCCATAGCCCTTTCAGAACTTTACGGAGCGTCTCGTAACTAGGTCCGCCGGGATTCAGTACCACCGAAACTTTTCTCTCATCGCAACGGCATTGGCACCTGCACGCGTACCGAGCTATGAGTGTTCCCTGAATCACCGACATTTCAGGTTCACTCCATGCGTGCGATCCTCGACAATCGCATGCCACGTTCGGTAATTGGTTTCGGCGACGTCGAACGAACACAAGCGGCATGTCCAGTAGCCGTCGATGTATCTCAAGGTGTGCTTGGTTACGGGGTCTCTGTAGTCGGTTCCTTGCCGGAATGGTCGTTCGTTGAGGTGGAGGAGCGGGGAACGGTGGACTCTCCGACTGTGTCGCTCATTCCGGGGCCGTTTCCGGTAGTACCCGGAGGGGGTAGGCATCGTCGGCTCGGGTCTGCGGTGCCCTGTAATGCCTGATCAGGGTGTTGCCGACGGGAGACCGAATCAGAACCCCCACCCCAATGCACATTGCGATGATCAGGTTTGGGTGGCGTTGCCTTCGACGCGGAGTTGCCGGATGTGGTCGCTGGCGTGAAGGACATCTTCGATAGCCGACCACGTGCCTGTGTGCTGCCAGGTGTCGAGTCGGGTTTGGCAGGTTTGGCGCTGACTCCGAGTGTGGGCGGGATTGTGGTGTAGGAGCAGCCGAGTTGTTCGGCGCACACGATGCCCGCCAGCACGGCCCGGTTGTCGGCTGGGGGACGTCCCACGCTGCCCCGCTGCGGGGCCGCAGGCAGTAGCGGAGCGATGTCGGCCCAGAGGTGATCGGGGATGATCCGCTCGACCGTGACCGTCCCAGACAAGCGCAGTGGTGTGGTCGGGCGGTACTTCCGGGGGCGCGTGCGCTTGATCGGCGTGGCGGGCCGAACCGCACCTTTGGCACCGGTGGCCAGCATCCGCGCGACGTGGACGGCGTGGGGGACGATCGTGCGTGACCAGTTGAGGCACTGTTCGGCCACCAGGTGAGTCAAGGGTGGGACGAGCCTGCAATGCCCGTCGGATTCCTCGACGAACAGTTTCGGGGACAGGTAGCGCATGGGGCCGTTGGTGCACAGCAGGTCCAGCACGAACCGGTCAACCTCCGGGCGCAGGATCTCTAGAGCAGCCAGGGACCAGGGCAGCCCCAACGCCCCAGCGACCAGCCCCCAGGGAGCAGCACGACCAGCAGCCGCAGCAGCCTCAACCGGCCACCAGCCGCACACGAGCGAGGCCACCCAGCACCAGAGAACCGAAGCAGCGACCACCAGCAGCACCGGCAGTGGCACCGCCACCAGCAGCCAGGCACCAGAGCCGCAGCGAACCGCAGCAGCCCAGCTGCAAGGCAGCCAGGCAGCGGAAGAGTCAGGGCAGCAGCCAGCCTCACGGCACCACGCCGCAGCGAACCAAAGGCACCAGGCCAGCCAAGACACCAGCAACCCGAGCGAACACCACAGCACGGCCACCAGGCACCCAAGCAACAGCGGATCAACCTAGCCAGACAGTCAACCCACCACCATGGCGGGCGGAAGCGGCCATAGCCGACCACCCGCCGACCACCCCACCCCCGCAGGCCAAGAACCACGAATCGACGCAGCAGCGAACCGCAGCCGAAACGGATCATGGACGCCCTCGCCTCATGCCCGCAGGAATTTGGACTTACTCGTCTAGCCGATCCCTGCGGCTCCCCGGGTAGCCGGATGTACCGCACCGGCGACTATCTGCGTACGTTGGACAACGGTGTGCTCGACTTCGTGGGGCGTGTCGACCGAAGGTCAAGGTCCGCGGACGGAAACCGGGTCGAACCGGAGGAGGTCGAAGCGAACCTGGCACGCAATCCGTCGGTCCGCCAGGTCACCGCGCTCGCCCCGCATGACGAGCAAGGGCAGCGGTATCTACTGGCGTTCGTGGTGTCCGTCGTCGGCAGTCGATTGTCGGAGTCGGACCTGCGGGCGACCGCAGAGGTATCGCTGCCTGACTGGATGGTGCCCGCGAGGTTCGTGCTCCGGGATACGCTTCCCGTCACCGACACGGGCACACGCCACCTTCCACAGCCTACTCGCCCAGGGCGTTGAGTTATGGGAGTGCTCTCGACGCCTGGGCTGGTCATTGAACACGGTAAGCGCAGCGGGCGTGAGCAGCGTGCCGACGCCGCCCACCCGTGCGCGGGTCCTTCTCCCCTACATCTCCGGACGAGGAGCGGCCAGGGGTTGCATCAGCGCGGCGGACTTGGCGCCGGTCTCGCGGTCGAGGCGGGCTTTGATGACGGTCATTCCGTCCCGGGCAACGGTGTAGTGCAGATCCCGCGACTCATGCTGTGGTGGCAGCGGGCCAGTATTCTCCCGCCCGGCCCGAAACCCGGAAACCCAAGCTGCGGAGGCACCCAACCATCAGCGCGAGTGGCGTGAGTGGTTTCGGGCGCTATAGCACCGAAAACCACGCACGGGCCACCTCGGAACGCAGCGATCACCACCACCCACACCATCTGCTTTCCGGTAAGAGCCGGAACGAACACTCACGAGCGACGATCCAGTCCGGCGCGCTCTGGGTGGAGGAGGACTATCCGGTCATCAACCGGTGAACGGGGTGGCGGTCAGCGATGCGGGCAGGGCTTGGGTCGGGTCTTCAGGCGAGGTGGTCTTCCAGCGCGTCGGCACCGGCTATCGCGCCTCCGCAGTCGCGGACGATCTGGCGCATCGCGCCAAGTTTGGCGCACATCTGCTCGTCTGCCGCAAGATAGTTCACTGTGGTACGCAGTTGGTGCGCGGTTAGCGTGGAAGCATCCAGGCGACGCCCGAGGCCGAGTTCATCGACGCGGTCGGCGTTCGCGGCTTGTTCGGCTATTTGCGGGAAGGCCACCAGGGGAACGCCGTAGTAGAGGGACTCCATGGTGGAGTTCATGCCGGTGTGGGAAACAAAAGCGGCGGCGTGGCGCAGGACGGCGGGTTGCGGGAACGACTCCTGTATATCGAAGTTGGCGGGGATCGGGCCTAGTACGGCAGCCGCACTTTCCGGTTGGGCTATGTTCGCTGGTCACGACGTAGTCGGGCGCGGTGATGGAACCAGCGGGCGCGAGCTTGGTGTCGGCGTCGCCACCAGACCCAGTGCAGGTGGTGGGTTTCGGGGTGGAGCCGACGGGTGACCAGTGTGAATAGTCGTTTGATCTCGGCGACAGTGAGTGCGATCAGGCCGGGATCCTCGGGTGGCTGCTGATCGGGCGTGGTGGGCAAGATTGGTGCTGGAGCTCGGGTTCTGGCTTGGGCTGCGGTGATGGCGCAGACGGCGAGCGCGGCCAGAGTGAGTACGATGTGCCGCAGCAGTGCGGTGTAGAGGCGGACCTGGGAGTGATCAAGTCCGAAGTGGTCTTTTCCGAACTCGAACCCTTCTTCGACTGGCCAGCGCAAGCATGCGACCCGCACGAGGGTCATCAGCGTGATCGGCCGTCCAGCGGGAACGTGACAGTAGTGGTAGGCCAACTCGCCGGTCTGCAAGTGTTTGCGTATCAACAGAAAGTGGCGTGGGCTCGCGGTCGCGATCCAGGCCCAGGCGTACATGCGTTCGCCTTTCGACCCGGTCACCGAGCAGACCTGCCAGGCCCGCTCGTGCTCGCGGCTGGCCAGGTGCGTGGCCACGGTAGCGTCCGCGCGTATCCGCTCACCCGTTGGCAACTCGATGGTGAAGGCGCACCCGACGCGCATCACGTACCCGATCTCGTTGTCCTCCAAGAAAGTCCGTAGCGGGCCCGATCGGCCATAGACCTCGTCGCCCGCCACCCACGGTGGTATCGTCTCATCCGAGATCATGTCAAAAAGAATGTCTTGCGCCAGTTGCGGTTTCGTTCGGAACTCGGTCTTGTCGGGAACACCGAGCGCGACACGGCGATCAGGATCGTCGAGCTGTTCGGCCGGCACATAGATACGGGCACCGACCAGCGCGTGCCCGCCGGGGGTGGCGTACGAGCAATAGACTGTGTTCACCCCATTCGCGACCCGGCCCGCGCAGCCCATGTACTGCCGTTTGGCGCCCGCAGTGCATTCCCCCTGTTTCTCCTGACCGGACTCGTCCAGCGCCACCACCCGCAACGGCTGGTCTCCTAACTGGTCGACCACGAACCGTCGCACCACCCCCTGAACCTGATCGTGGTCCCACACCGCGTGATTGAGCAGCCGCTGCATCCGATCCGGAGTCCGGTCTCCCGCGTGCTCGGCGATGGTCCACCCGTTCTTGCGCGGCAGATCACTCATCAACCCGGACATGTACTTCCTGGCCTGCCCAAACGGCTTCGCCCGCGCGAAACACGGCCTCAACCGTCCGTGCAGCACCTCCAGGTTCGCCACCGCACGCGCACCCTCTACCATGACAGCCGCAGCCGCCTCACGATCTTCTTGCGTCACAACATGATCATCGCGAGGCGGCTGCCCGCCTGATTAACCGGGCCCCCTCAACGCCCCTGACCAGCCAAGATCACGAAAGTGCGGCTGCCGTACTAGGTCATTGCTGTTGGGATGCCGTCCGATGGACATTGCGCGTCCGATGGACATGGCGACCTGCCAGGGACTGTCGCCGAAGGCCTGCAGGCACATCCGGTAGAACTCGGGCCGGTTGTTGAAGGTGGTGCCCAGCGCAATGTACAGCAACGGGGCGTGCGGATCATGTGGTTGCCAGTGCTGGTTGCCCCGCTGCCCCAGCACGGGGCCGATGAAACGGAATCGGTCGTCGAAGGTGTCGGCGGCGAGCTGGAACTCGCGTGGCAGAAAGACAAGATTCAGCGCGGCGGGCGGGCCGAGCACCCGTGCGCCGAAGGGATCGTTGGGCAGCGAAAACGTTTCGTTGTAAGCCATGCTGGGCACGAGCGCGACTTCGGGAACACCGAGCGTCGTGGCAAGTCGGCGCCCGATCACCGTCATCCTGTCGAAGCAGACCACGTCCGGGAAGTCGGCGCGGAAATGTCTGACCAGAACGGGAAACGTGGTGTGCTCGTCGTATAATCACGGAAACACGCTTCCTGGCAGGGGCAGCATCTCGGCCCCAGTCTCTTCCACAGCGGACGCCATTTTGTCACCGACTGCGTAGGTCACGCGGTGGCCACGACTCAGCAGTTCTGTCACCAGCGGCAAGGTTGGGTTGACGTGCCCGGCCTGGGCAATGCTGACGAAGGCGAAATGCTTTTTCATCGGTTCACGCAACGCAATAGAGGATTTTTGCGTATCACCGGACCCGGCCACGGCCTGCGCCGAGTCTTACCCAGCGGATTCGGCGTGCGAAGAAAACATGGAAGCAAACCTTCGTTCATGCGGGAATCGGACTGACCAGATGAAAAATCGGCTCGAGCTTAAGCCCCGTTCCGCAGGCGAGACGGCGTTTCCACGGACATTGTGTCCAACGGGCAGGTGTTTCTTCCCTATCTGTCACCGCCGGGCTTCGTTGTAGATACCGCGTGCTGCGCGAGTGGTTCGGGCCCGCTGATCCGTGCCGCCGGAGGAACTCGGCGCCGTCGGCGCAACCGTGAGAGGTGAGGGGCACCCTTGAGCGACTATGAAGAAGCCCAAGGGTGCCCCTGGTCGAGGCGCGGATGCCGAAAGGATTTGCTTCGCAGATTCGAACCAGAATATCTGGTCGACTTTGCCGGACGTGGTAGCAGTCCGGTTGCGCAGCAGCTCAGTTGCGTAGCAGCAATGCGGTCACGTGTAGTCCGCATGCGACTGCCACGATCAGCGTGTACTCGGTGGTGATCTCGTCGAGGTAGTAGGCGAGATTGACCGGGTAGGTGGCCACGGTCATGTTGCCGTGCTCGGCGAGGGTGTCCAGGTAATCCCGGGGTTTGATGCGCTCGTTCCAGTGGTCCATCAGGATCCGGGAACCCTGGTGGGTCATGAGGGTCACCTGGTTCGGGTCCACGTCATTGCGTTTGAGCAGGTCAAGCGCCACTACTGCGACGGCGTCCTTGACCAGCCCGCCGAGGTCCTCGATCCCGGTCTGCGTCATGTCGTAGGTCGGGGTCGGCAGCCCGGTGACCGGATCGGTGGGGAGCAGCGTGAGTCCGTTGAGGTGCAACGTTCTCATGGTCATGGTCAGGCCGTGGTATTGGCTGCTTGCGGTCTGCGTCAAGTGGTCAACGACCACGAATCGATCGGACGGACCGACCACCGCCGCGCCGGCCGCGTCTCCGATGCTGACCGCGTGGCCTTTGGTGTAGTCCATGTGCCCGGTCCAGTTGGCGCCGCAGGCGACCAGCGAGTTGCGGGTCCGGCCGGCCTCCACTGCCTCGGCGGCGTGCACGACGCCGAGCAGGAAGTTGCTGTACTCGCTGTTGATCGGTACGACCATGACTTCAGGGGGAAGCCCCAGCAGGTGGTGCACGTGGTACAGGCTGTTGGGAGTGAGGTATTCCGGCACGGTGATGTAGCCGTACAACCGGTCGATGTCTCCGGGCTCGAGCCCTGCTTTGCCCAGCGCGGCATCAGCGGCCTTGACGACATGGTCTTCGATGCGTTCGCCCTTGGCGAGCACTCGGCGCCGATCGAGGCCGCGGAAGACGGCCGCCTCGATCACGCCCTGGGCGTTGCGGTTCTGATTCAGCGAAGCATAGGCCGGGTCGTCGTTGCGCCGGACCCCGTTCGGGACCGAATAGCCAGCGCCGAGAATGCCTGCAGTCTGTGTCATGTTGTCCCTCAGTACGTGATCAGCGGCTTGATAATTCCGTCAGCGCGTGAAGCGAGAAGATCGAAGGCTTTCGCCGCGTCCGCGAAGCCGAAGCGGTGCGTAGTCATCGGTGTGGGGTCGATGCGCTTGTTGACCATGAGCCGGAACAACCGCTGAAGGCGCTCGGAGCCACCGGGGCAGAGCATCGCCCGGATTGTCTTGCCACCCATGCCGAAACCGAAGGCCACCAGCGGAATCGGCAGGTGCCCGGTGGACTGCCAGCCGTGGTAGCCGGCGTTGACCACGGTGCCTCCGGCTTTCGTTGCGCGAACGGCCTGCTCGAAGGTCTGGTGGGTGCCGAGTGCCTCGATGGCGCAATCGACCCCGTGCTGGCCAACGACGTCCCGAATCGCGTTGATCGCGTCCTCGTGGCGTGGGTTGATGACCAGATCACTGCCGAACTGCGCGGACAGGCGGGCGTTGAGCGGGCGAGTCGCGGTGGTTATGACTGTGCCGGCGCCGAGCAAGCGGGCTCCTGCCGTGACGGACAGACCGACCGCGCCCTGAGCGAACACCGCAACTGTCCCGCCAAGTGGAATGTTGGCCTGTTCGGCTGCGGCGAGCCCCGTGCTCATGGAGTCGGTCGCGTACAACGCCTGCTCGTCGGTCAGCTCGTCGGGGATCCTGGCGACGTTGAAATCGGCGTCCGGCACGACGAAATATTCAGCCAGGCTTCCGTCCTGCTGTGTGGTGAACTTGTAGCCACCAACCCCACCACCGCACTGCTGTGGTGCCCCGCTCTGGCAGAAATCGCAGCATCCACACGGCGTGACTGAGGTAACCGCCACCCGTTCGCCTTCGCGTACTCGTGTCACCGCGTCGCCAACGCGGCTCACGATCCCCACACTTTCGTGTCCAAGTATCCGGCCCACCGGCACGGCCATTGCGCCGCTTAGATTGTGTACATCGCTCGCGCACATCATCGATGCGGTGGTTCGCACCACCACATCGCGCGGGCCCGGGTGCGGTACCGGCCGTTCTGCCAACGCGACCTCGTTGTGCGCCACGAGGGTGAGCGCTTTCATGGTCGCGCGCCGCTGACGTGGCAAGCTCGTAGTTTCTTGGCTACCCGATTGCGTTGTGACCGAGCCGCTCGTACTCATGACTTTCCTCCTGTACTGTAGCTTTGCATTCGAGAACATCCGCCAGGTCCCGGAGGCTGTCCACCAAGGATTCGCCACGAACCCCGGAGGGTCCCAAGGACAGTTCCAGATATTGCTGTCCGCCGTGGTTTTCCAGCGACATCCGGTCTATGGTGAGGCCACAGCGGCGCACAGTGGCCGTAACGCGCGGTACTACGTAAGGCGTGTCCCGTGCAACCACGAAAACGGCGCGAGGCGAGGCGCCGGCCAACTCGGGAATCGCGTTTCTCGCGATGACTTCCTGACGAACGATGCTCGTATCCCAGCGTGGTGACATACCCCGGGCGATGGAAATGTCATCGTTGCTGGCGCCGGGACCGACCATCGGCCACACCAACTCGTTGGCCGGCACCTGGAAATCGATGACGACGGGAATGTCGGTGATTTCCAGAGCGCCCCGAATCACTTCGTCGATTTCATCGGCCTTCGCGCATCGAAGGCCGACGCAGCCGTATGCCTCGGCGAGCCGCACGAAATCCGGCGCTGCCCCAACGGCGTTCAACTCGGAGTGCGAGTACCGCTCGTCGTAGAAAAGGTTCTGCCACTGCCGGACCATGCCATAACTACCGTTGTTGATCACGGCGATCTTGATGGGGATTCGTTCGGCTACGCACGTGGCCAGCTCCTGATGCGTCATCTGGAAGCAGCCGTCGCCGTCGATCGCCCAGACCTCGCGTTCGGGCAAAGCCAATTTCGCACCCATGGCCGCAGGGACCGCCACTCCCATCGTGCCAAGCCCGCCCGAGGTGATCAGCGAGCGCGGACGTTCGAAGCCGATGCACTGGGCAGTCCACATCTGGTGCTGGCCAACCCCGGTCACGTAGACCGCGTCCGGCGCGACCAGTTCGCTCAGCCGGCGTAGCACGTGTGGGGCAGACAGCCCGTCCGCGGGCTGTTCGTAGGCCGGGCGATAGGTCTTCTGATATCCCTGCAAGACACTCGTCCAGGCCGTGAAGTCGTAGCGAAGGGCTTCTGCGGCGCTTAGCCGGTGGAGTTCGCCGAGGACCTGTTTGCAATCGCCGACCAGCGGCACGTCGGCGTGCCTGACCCGGGAAATCTCGGTGGCGTCGATGTCGATGTGGACGACCTTTGCTCCGGGAGCGAACGTGGACAGTTGTCCGGTCACTCGGTCGTCGAAGCGAACCCCGACCGCGATGAGCAAGTCGGCCTGCTGCAGGGCGCCGACGGCCGCCACTGATCCGTGCATACCCGGCATGCCCATGTGCAATGGATGGCTGTCCGGGAAAACGCCGAGACCCATGAGCGTGGTCACCACAGGTATCCCGGCATGCTCTGCGAAGCGCAACAGTTCCGGGGCAGCTTCCCCGAGAACGGCACCGCCGCCGACGTATAGCACCGGCCGCGATGCCGAACGCAACAGATTTAGGGCGCTACGCAGCAATCCCTCGTCACACATGGTGGGCGCCTGAGGCGTTGGCGCTCGTGGTTTGGTGAAGGGAGTGGCGGCGAGCAAGGCATCCTTGCACACGTCGACAACCACCGGCCCAGGTCTGCCGGTCCTGGCAATCCGAAATGCGTCGGCGATCGCGGCGGGAATCTGTTCGGCGTTGGTGACTGCGAATCCGTGTTTGGTAATGGGAAGAGTGATCCCCAGGACGTCAATCTCCTGGAAAGCGTCTGTTCCGATCGCAGTGCTGGGGACCTGGCCGGTGATCGCCACAAGCGGAATCGAGTCTCGGTGCGCGTCGGCCAGCGGAGTGACGAGATTGGTCGCGCCGGGTCCGCTGGTAACCAGACAAACCCCAACGTTCCCGGTCGCCTGGGCGTATCCTCTTGCCGCGTGGCCGGCGCATTGCTCGTGCCGTACCAATACGTGCCGTAGCCTCTTCGAATCGACCAGTGCATCATATGCTGGCAGGATCGCGCCCCCCGGCAAACCAAAGATCACCTCCGCCCCGACTAGTTCCAGGCTTTGAACCAGGGCTTGGGCGCCGGTTATCTGTCCGGTATGCCTTGGCGAGGGGATGGTCATCGAGAAAGCCTCCTAAAGAAGACCCATTTAATGCAACCGGCACCGGCGTGCCCCCACGCGAGAACCGAGCCAAGGGTTATTCGCCTACGACATGGCAGATGCCGCTCCGTGCAAGTATTCTTAGAGTAAATGAGCGCCATTGGCCGCCGCTTCACGTGCGATCAACGGGATCGCAAGGAAACCTGCAGGGAAACCAGAGGATTGGTCCAGGTGCTCCTCTGCTTCCACCTCCAGTAACGTTCTCTTTTTCGGCATGCGGAAATCGGCCTACCCCAGGTGTGCGCTTGGGGCATTGATTCTGCCGCCAACCGGGCCAAATGTCGTTAGTGCGTTACGGGGCGAATTCTGACCCTCTTTTCGTCAGAGACGGTACCGCTTGGTCGCGACAGTGCCCTAATGACCACTAATGCATGACCATTCGGACAGTCAGTCAGCCGGACGGGATCGTCAAAGCCGGTTCCGGCTGGTCGATTCCGCTATGGTGAGAGGATTCCGGTGCGGTCGGCGGCGACGTGTTGCGGCGAACGGGTGACCTGGCTGATGTCGGCCAGGCCAAGCAGGCCGAGTGCGGGGTTGCGCAAAGTGGCAAGGCCTGGGAACCGGGTTCCGGAGTACGCGTTCTGGTCGTCTTCGCGGTGGACGGTGTCGCGAAACCCAGTACGTTTTGTTCTCGATTTCCTTGTATCCGGGAGCGGCGTTCGGGGCGGGTCCGGTTGCCGGTCGGGTTGGTTACGCCGTGCGCGCTTCCTTGCTGATCCGGCTACTGAGGTGGTCGAAGGTGTCGCGGCGGATGCGGAGCACGTGTCCGGCACCGGGAAAATCGGTCCCGTCAGCGGGCGTGGCCCAGATCACCCGGCGTACGAAGCGAATGGCCTCGGCGTAGGCGGCTGGGGCTGGACCAGCACCACGTCCGCGCAGCGGCACGGGCTGAACCCACGGCCCCGCCCGCCCCAGCAGCGCGGCGCTGACCAACATCGGACAACATCCCTACAAAATCAACCCTCTACGGTTTGAGGCAATTGACACTTCGCAACGTCTGAAGAAAGCATCAGGTAGCCGTGACGCGCTAATTCCTATTGCCCGTTGGCTGTTGCACCGGGGTGTTCCTGGACGAAGGTGGTGGCCGCCCGGGGCAGGTTTTGCGTTGGAGTAATGGCTGTGCGGCAGCCGGGCATGGCGCGGTCGTCTGGCCGGCGAGCGGGTGATCCGCCTTGCACTGTGATCGCCGCCGTGCCGCGGCTGGTCACGGTCTGACCGTCGGATTCTTGACGCAGTTCGAACTCGATCGACAGATCGCCGGGCCTCGCTCGGGTGGAGTCGACTTGGAAGTAGACGGTAGTGGTCTGCCCGACGTCCAGGGGTGGTACGGACACCGCTCCGTCGAAGACCTCCTGGCCTGTGGAGCGGAGTACGGCGGGTGACCACTCGTCTTAAACCAGGACTTCGTGCTCGGCCAGTGCTGCCCGCAGCCGGACACGCGTCGACCTGCCTCCTGTTCCTGGTCAGATCGCTCCGGCTCGCATCGCATACGCCACCGCGTGTGGCCGATTGCGCAGGTTGAGTCGACTGGTCACCCCGTAGATGACGTTCTTGACCGTTCGTTCCGAGTAGCACAGCTTCTGCGCGATCTCCGCGGTGTCCATGCCGTCGGCCATCAGCCGCAGCACGTCAACTTCCCGGTTGGTCAAACCGGAAGCGTTCAAACCCCGAGGCGTCAGCACCTCACGCTGCAAGTGGTCGACCTGCTTGAGTAACTCACCAAGCAGATCCGGGGGCATCGTCCCGGCGCCTTTGGCCGCAGCGACCACGCTGTTGGTCAGCCTCGTACCGGTCGCGGAGGTTCGAGGCAGCACGGCCACCACGCGGGATTCGACCACGCTGAGTACATCGGCCGGGTTGACCTCGTTGGTCACCAGCACTCTGGGCGCCGACACCTGTTGTGCTGACAGTCTCAACTCGGCCAGGACCTTGGCGTTGACGCGGTCTGCAGCGAATACGATCACGTCGGCTTCAGCCGGGTTCGGCGCCACGAACAACTCCTCCCGTGACTTCAGGCAACTCGCCAGACCGGCTACGGTGATCGGGTCTTCGGCCAGAACAGCCACTCGAACTCGGTCCATCAGGATCTCCCACACGCTCCGCGACGATGTGGTCTCAGTGTCGGAAGATCCCCTTCACAAATTCTCTACGCCACCTTCACGCCTGCTTGCCTGATCAGGTCGGTTGCGTGAACAGTCGGCACCGGCCCCATTCCTCCAGGAGGAGGTCGATCCACACGTCGTGGAGATGGGCAGCCTCTTCATTGCCCGCCGCGCGGCATCGCACGACGTACTCGCGAGCCTCCGACATCTCGGTCTCCAGTTGCCGCAGCACGGATACCGCGTCCTCGGGCAGATCGACCTTCTCCAATGTTCCCTCCTCCGTCCAAACCCGTCGACCTACCATGCCTGAAACTCGGCGCCATTATCTGTCTCAACAACCGGGATTGACCATTCGGCTCAGCGACTTTGCCTCGTCTCCCCCGTCCGTTCGCCCAGCGCAGGGTTGCTGCGATACGCGTCACAGGAGCAGTCAGGCGCGCTACGTTCCGGCCAGACCCGCTACGGCGATCGGGCATGATCGCGGCAATGCACCAAGGAACCACCAGCCTGAGCAGAACCCGGGCACGAACCGGGGCACCGTGCCATCCCATCGGCGACGACGTCGGGGGATTACGTGCAGCGCACCGCCGGGCTCACCGACCGTGTCGGCAACCCGCGAAATACTGATCAATTTCGCTTGAATCGCATATAAGTTGCCGGCGTCGATGAATCCGCAAGAGCAACAAGGGCAAACTTCGGTGCCCGTCCGGGCGGATCGACTGCGGTTCGTGCCGGGAAGTGCCCGGCTTCGGTGTCTCCGCGCGCCAGCAGGCCGCGCTCAGGGAAGACCGGCACGGGACGGCGGTCACGGGCGATTCGGGGACTCGTGACGGCGCTCTCGTACTTTATCCGGCCCGGAGTACGCCGGTTGCCTGGACCCGGTCTTTGCTTTTTGCGCGGGGGGCCTTATACTTCGGGGGTAATTGTTGGCGGTGCGGTAGGCACTAGCGGTTTAAGGGGCGGAAGCGGTGAAGACAGGAACAATCGTAAAGTACGACGGGACCAGGGGATTCGGTTTCATCGAACCGGATGCTGGCGGTGAGGACGTGTTCCTGCACGCGTCGATTCTGGACGAACAACTGAAGCAGGTCCTCCAGGGTGGCATGCGGGTGCAGTTCGAGGCAGCCTCCAGCAACCAGGGCACGAAGGCCGTGGCTGTGCGGTTGCTCGGCGCGGTTTCGCAGACACCTGCGCCGCAGATCCTGCCCGTCAAACAACAGGAACGTGACGACGAGGAGCTGTGCGAAGTTCTGTCGGCAGCCGAGTTCTCCCAGAAGATCACGGATGTGCTGATCGAGGCTGCGCCCAGTATGACGGGCGGGCAGATCCTCCAAGTGCGCAGTCAGCTCGTGGCGTTCGCGCAGCGTAACGGCTGGGTGGAAGCCTGACGGCACACTGAATTAGAACCGTATGCCCGGCCGGGACGCAGAGTGTCCAGGCCGGGCATACGGCGCTAAGCGCCGTATCACAGCTCAACGGCTTTGGGCTCAGGCCGGCCAATCTTTTTGTCTTCCATTAAGCCTTATCCGTAGCCGCGAGGTGGAAGGCCCACGGTGCGAGGCTGCCGCAAGCGGCGTAGCCGCCTTGGCCCACCCCCGCAACCGGCACCGCCAGCGGACTTCTACGCGAGGACACCCCGGACTCCGCGTATTGGTCATATGCAAGTCCTGGTCATCACAAGTCCGGGATCCCACAGCCGAGAGGCCGCTGAGGTTTCGCTACCCTGGCTACCCGCACCGCAACGCAAGAAGAGGTTTGAAAAAGCTCATGGGGAGTGCATTTGTCAAGAGGCAATCGAGCACTCATTGCGCGAATGGGCAAGGTGACGGTGATTTAAGTACTGAATTTCCTCGTGCGTTGGTTTGGCCTCACTGCTGGCCTTTGAATGGTTCGGCAATCGTGTTCGGCGATGTCTGTGTGTCGTCTTTCGTAACGCTGTACTCAAGCTGGATCGGGTGCATGCGGACGGTTGCCATACTCGGTTACTCCTCGGCTCGGCACCAGGGCGTGTGCAAGGTTGACCTGTCCGGTTTAGGTCGTTTCGGGTAGGGAGGTGGGTGGCAGGTTGGCCAGGTGGTGGACCGTTTCGATACCGGCGGCTTTGCCGTTCGGATGGCGCCAGCGCCATCCGGATGCCCTGCCGGGCCCCCCGAGCAGATCGGTTCGCAGGTTTCCGTCCAGAACAAGGACCTTCCAGGCTGCGGGCCCTGGCACGTCCGTGCCCGCCCACGATTTCCATTGAAATTGCGGAGGTTGTCCACAGGCATCGGCGTGTCGGGGTGCGACACGCCGACGTTCCGCAAGTTCCATTGAAATCGAAGGTTCGATTTCAATGGAACTTGCGGGTTCTCTCCGCCGAGGCGGACTCGATGAACATCTTCGCACCGGCGGTCACCGCCAGCACCGCCATGGCCGGCAGGGCCGGCAGGGCCGGCAGGGCCGGCAGCAACGGCAACCCATACAGGATTCGCCGCCCACCGCCTCCAGAGCCCGTCCACACGACCTCGCAAGGACTCGACTGTGAGGGTGGGCCGGTCAAGCACAATCGGATGCAGGGAAGCCAAGAACACGAGAGCGCGGCTGCTGGATAGACCGTCACGGCTTGGACGACCCGATGATCTCCCCACCGGAAACCGCGCCCTCGTCTCGCGTCCCACCTGGACAGAAACCCGCCGCAACCCTCAGATCAACGTTGCACACGCCCTGGGCTCGGCACGGTGGTTGAACACTCTCACTTCGTGATCGATCGTCCGGACTTTCCGTATCAAATCAATCGACCGTCCGGGGGTCTGCCGGTGAGGCGGGTGCGGCCGGTTGGCAAGCCAGGAAGGACCCCAAACAACTTGCCAACCGGCCGCGACGGCTCGGTTCGGAAGGGGGAGGCGTGCGCGGCGTGCCGGGGCGCAGCACACATACGAACCGAGCCGCGTCTAGGAGATCAACCTGACTGGCGGTCCCCCCCGATTCCGGTGCACACAAGAGGCCGCAACCGCTAGCGCACCACCTCCGGGCCGCCTTGGTGGGACGCCGATTTCGCGCGAAATCGACACCTCGCCCGCACCTGCACGCACACCCACAGGCCTGGCGGCACCACCCCGCAGCTGAGGGTCGCGTCGTCGACGAGCAGGTGAAACAGCGTGCCTACTCGGGATCAACAAGCCAGGGGCCGCCTGCGAACGGGACCGTCCCGCAGGCGGCACACGGGTGTGTGGGAGTCGGCAACGTGCCCGGCGAGTTCCCTGGTCATGCCTACAGCGCTCGGTACTATCAGGAGCGGGTCGGCCGTCCCGCACACGCTGTCTGCTGTGCGGACCGGATCGACTTGCGCCAGCCGGTCAGGTTGTTTATAACTCGTCTAGTCTTTCCGGGGAATCGACGCGCGAAATCAAGTTCTTACGTTCCATGCGCATCAGGATGCGCGGCCCGGTCTCTTTGTCCGACATGTCATGCATGATCGTGCACTCACCAAGGCCCGCATCGTCGGAACGAACATGGAGCGGACCTGCCACCCAATCAATCCACAGAGGACGTGCCTGCCGGATACCGGGCTGCGGTCTCTCTGACGTTACGAAGATCACTGCGCCTAAGATCCTTCGCCAAAGCGGAGAAGAAACTCAAGCGGGCACAACGAAACCTCTCCGCGAAGAGAAAGGCAGCCGGAACGGGATGGGGCAGGGATCACGGTGGCTCGCGCTCATGCGCGGGTCGCCGATGCGCGCCGTGAGTTCCATCACCAGCTTTCCATGCGCATCGGCCGTCAGCTTCAGGCCGGTGAGGAAATCAGAATGTGACTTACGACAAACGCGTATGCGGCACCCTCTTTTTTGGCCGCCACGCACGCTTCCCCGAGTCGAGGGGTTGGCGCGTCCGCAAGTCGTCCGCGCGCGGGCACGACGTGTCGGTGTCCTTTCTGCTCTAAGGAACGCGGTGAAGGACCGCGAGTGAACATTTGCCGATTGGCTTCGGTCGGTTTGGTGAAGTTGGGCCTCAACGGCCTTGTTGTCTGGCATCTTCGGTTGCGTGGCCCACCGATCGGAGGAGGTAAGACCGTGTCCAACGTTGTCGGTGTGGACGTGGAGAACCTGCGGCGCATGAGCCAGGAGCTCCGGGCCACGGCCGACGAATTGAGGGCGCGGATTCTGAAGTTCCAAAACGAGGCGGAGCCCACGCGCGGAGCGTACGGCGCGACGCCGGACGCCGTGGAATCCGAACGGGAGTACCGGGAAACCACCGCGCAGACGCTGGAACAGCTCATGAAGATGCACCGCGAAGTCGTGGAGGTTGCGGACGCCTTGGAGGACGAGGCCAGGCACTTCTCCGACGTGGACGCCACGGCCACAGAGACGGCCGACAAAACTTGATGAAGGACGCGAATTAATGTCGCAGGACGCGCTGTCCGAGGTCGGTCTCCGAAACCCCGGGGGTGACGCGCAGGCTCTGTACCGCAGTGCCCAGGGCTGGGCCGACCTGTCGGCTTACCTGTGCGAGCACAGCGCTCGGGTAGCCGAGATTACCGGCGTCGGCCTGCAGAAGTGGACAGGTGATGCGGCGGACGCTTTCACCGACCGCATGCGGGGGGTTGTGCATCGCGCTGAACGAATGGCGCAGACCACGGAAGTGGTGGCCGCGCAGCAGGAGCAGCACGCGAGGAAGCACGTCAGGGTAACGCAAATCATCGTTGAGCTGGCTGTTTTGATCGCCGCGACGTTGGCGTTCTACGCCGCAGCAGCCATGTTTCCGGCACTGCTAGCCTGGGCACAGGCCTGGCTTGCGTATCTGGTCAGCACTGGCGTCCGCGTGCTGCAATTGCTTGCCCAGGCATTGCGGGTATTGGTGGACTTCCTGGTGCGTACCCGCACGTGGATTGTCGAGGTCTCGCAGCTGACCTGGAAGAGCGAACGGCTCAGCGTCGGCTACGGCCGGATTTTGGTCGAGGGCGTCCGCGACATGGGGATCGACTTGGCGGCGAACCTGACGGCGTCGGGTCTCCTGGGCAAGAAGATCGACCCGGCTCAGGTGTTCATCAGCGCTGGAGTCAGTGGTCTGGGCGGTGCGTTCGTCGGCGGTCTGGAAAAGAGCGGTATATCGAAGGTGCTGGACGGTGCGGGCAACGCGAGACGGGGGTCCGACGGCCTGCCGGAGTTCGTCACCTTCGAGAGTCAGGCCAAGAACTTCGTCATGAAAATAGGCCCGGCACCGAAGCAGAAGCCGCCCAATCCACCGCCTTCCGAGTCGGAACGCTTGCTCGACAACGTCAAGACCGCGTACGACAACGCGGCGAACCTCGGCGTTAAGGACACGCCCGATGCAGGTAGGCGCCTCGCCGACGAGCTCACCCTGGCACGCAACAACCACAGGCACGCGCTCGCAGAGCACACCATAGCCGTCGACGAACTCTCTCGAGCCGTTACGGACGTGGCGACGCGCGAACGCGCCGTGTTGGTGCACCGCGAGGCGGTCGACCAGGCCATGCACCGGGTCGGCGCCGTCGGCAGGACGCTCGACCTGTACCGGGCGTCCGGCAACCCGGAGTGGATTCAGGACGGCGTTCAGCAGCTGGACGCCGCCCGCCGCGCGCTCGCCGAGGCCTCCGGTGGTCTACGCGAGGCCCAGAACGCACTGGACACCTCCCGGCAGGGCCTCCTCGAATGGCAGCGGAACGTGCAGACCGCCAGAGACGCTGTTGCGCGCAGCGAAGCCGCTCACGACCTCGCGAGATTCCGGGCTGACGCCTGGGACCAGCTTGATGCGGCCCGCATCGCCGCCCGTGACCAGACCACCTTCCGCCAGCGGCTGGCGTTCGTGCGGAATAACAATGCGTGGGGTGCCTCGTTCGGCTCGCGCAATAGCTGGCAGGAAATTCTCTTCTACGATGTCCCGAAGGATGCCATCAACGGTATGACCAGCGGCGCGGTAAAGTCCGGCATCGAGGTGGCCAGGGGCAACGGCCAGCCCGGTGACATGTGGAAGGGCGTGCTGCTGCAGGGAGCGACCGGCGCGCTGCGCGGCGGGGTCAATTCAGCGGCCAGCAACACCGCGTTCCCGAGGTCGGGTATCGGAGAAACGCTGTGGAAGACCGGGAGTAAGACCGCAGACATCCACGCGCGCTCGAGCATCGAGGCCAATACCTACGGAAAGGCATCGGCGGGTCATCACCGCAAGGATGTAACGCGGATACCCCGTCCGCAGGGCGGGGAGGAAGCGCGTTCAACTTCTTCCGGATGAGGTGGCACCTCCAGCCGCCAGACTTCCTTGAGCCGCTCTCGCGAGAGCCGCTTTCGCAAGTCTGGAGGAGCATCGCAGAGCGGCAGTCCGCTTCGTCGGCGTGATCCACCGACAGCGCTTGGCTTCGCGGCCGAACATCGAGTGCTGCAGCGCCGCTGTTGTCGACCAACCTGATCGCGTTCGCCACGTACCTGGCTTGTGCCTCGAGCATGAAGATCACGGATGTCCGCGTGCCACTCGATCGTCTGCTGGGTGAAAGCGGTGTTCGGCCCGAGAGGACGGTGTCAATTTCGCGAGAAATTGACCGTCACCCGGGTGAACGTCAATTTCTCGCGAAATTGTCACACCCCTCGCCCAACCGCACACCCCTCGCCCAACCGAGTGGCAACCACCGATGTTCTGGTCGGGGCCGCCCCGGCGGCCCGGACGACTTCGACGAGCCCACCGGGTGGCACCACGTCCGTGCCTGAACCACACCGTCAGGTGAGAGGTGAGGGGGCATGTTGAGCGGCTGTGAGCCTGTTGTGGTTTTGGGTTGGGATCGGGAGTAAGGCCGCAGACATCCACGCGCGTTCGAGCATCGAGACCAATACCTACGGAAGGGCATCGGCGGGTTATCGCCGCAAGGATGTGTCGCGGATGCCCCGTCCGCAGGGCGGGGAGGAAGCGCGTTCAACTTCTTCCGGATGAGGTGGCACCTCCAGCCGCCAGACTTCCAAGTCTGGAGGAGCATCGCAGAGCGGCAGTCCGCTTCGTCGGCGTGATCCACCGACAGCGCTTGGCTTGGCGGATTTCACCGAGCCGGGGTGCTCTCGCTGGCCTCGAGGCGCCTATCCTGCGGTGCGCGATGGAGCAGACGGTAGTCTTCGCGCCGCACCCTTCGGGTTGCCAGCCAGAACTGCCACGTGAAGCCCGGCCAAATGGCTCGGTTGACGCCTGCCACATCGTGGTAGATGTTCGTGCAGCCACCCCGGGCCCAGACTCCCTTAACCAGCTTCTGCTGGATCGTTGTCTGGAACCCTTCCTGCACGTCGCGCCGAACATCGAGTGCCGCAGCGCCGCTTTTGTCGACCAACCTGATCGCGTTCACCACGTACCTGGCTTGTGCCTCGAGCATGAAGATCACGGATGTATGGGTGACAGCGGTGTTCGGCCCGAGCAGAAAGAACATGTTCGGAAATCCAGCAACGGTGGTGCCGAGATGAGCACGCATGCCACCGGTTGCCCATTCTTCGGCTAAGAACCGCCTGTCGGTGCCGACGATGTGGAGGTAGTCCAACGCATCCGTGATGCGGAAGCCGGTCGCGTAGATGATCGCGTCTATCTCGCGCTCGACGCCGGACGCGTCCACCACCGAGTCGGCCCGAACGTCGGCCACGCTGTCGGTGACGAGCTCGACGTTGTCCCTGGCCAGGGCCGGATAGTAGTCATTGGAGAACAATACCCGCTTGCAGCCCATGGTGTACTTGGGCGTCAGTTTCTCCCGCAGAGCAGAGTCTTTGATGTGCCGGGCGATGTGCTGCTTGGCGATCGACTCGGGCCCCTGCCACAGGTCCAAGCGCCCGTTGAACGCAAGCGCGCGCATCTCCCGGCGCCAGTAGATCCTGTTGCGGTAGACGCGCTGAACACCGGGGATGTATTTGAACAACACCCGCAGCCATCCGGGAACATCTCGGTTGCGTTTGGGCAGCACCCAGTGCGGAGTGCGTTGGAAGACGTACAACTTGGCTGCGCCGGCCGCGATCGGTGGCACGAGCTGGATCCCGGATGCCCCGGTGCCGATGACAGCGACCCGCTTTCCGGCGAAGTCGAAGTCGTGGTTCCACTGCGAGGAATGCCAGACCGGGCCGTTGAAAGTTTCGATGCCAGGAAGCTCGGGCAGCCGGGGGACGTGCAGTCCGCCGACTGCGGAGATCAGGAACTGGCACCAGAGTTCTTCGCCTGTCGTGGTGCTGAGCCGCCACCTGCATCGGTCCGGCTCCCAGGTCGCCGCGGTCAAACCGACTCCGAATCGGATCTTAGACCTCAGCCGGTGCTTGTCCGCGATGTTGCTCAGGTAGGCAAAAATTTCGGACCGGGCGGCGAAATTGCGTGACCAGTCGGGTTTCTGCTCGTAGGACAACGAATACAGGTGCGACTCGACGTCGCACTCGCATCCGGGGTAGGAGTTGTCCCGCCACGTGCCGCCCACGTCATCGGCCTTTTCCAGGACGAGGTAGTCCCGGATGCCGGCCTTCTCCAGCTGGATGGCCTGTCCGAGTCCTCCGAAGCCGGTACCGACGATCACGACCTTGACGTATTGGTTCATGCGCTCCTCGCAGGGCCAACCCGCTCACACTGTCGCGGTTGCCTGTCCTGTTCAAATCTTTAACCTTCCGGGCGTGCTCTCGGCAAGAGACCGCCCGGGGGTGGGAACTAAAGGGCAACGAAAACATGCCTATGAGACATCTTTCGGAAGCGGCACCTCCGGGGTGGCGGCGTGGGGCAGAGCTCACCAACTTGCCGAAATGTCTTGGGTGCTCGTCGTGAGCTTCTTGGGTCTCATAGCAGCCGAACAGCTGACGAGATTACGCTGCTGGACGAGTAGGCAGGAAGGGCTGTCGGATCAGGCAGCTCCGGGATGGTGACGTTTCGTCCGCGCACCGAGGTTCCTAGCATTTTGGTGTCCAGGTCGGACTGGGCTGGTTGTGGCGCAAGGCCGTCCGCACAGGGCGTCCGGGGCGTCAGGGGAGATGCCAGCATAAGCGGCTGGGCGGATCAAGTGGGTTCGCGGCCCGGCCGTAGACAGGGAGACTCGCCATGCATTTGGAAGTTGAGCCGGATCCGAACCCGGCCCCGAGCCTCGGAGCAGGCACGATTCTGTCGGCGTTCATCGATCTCCACGAGCGTGACATGGACCGCGAGCTCTTCGTGTTCGTCGACGACGACGGCCGCGATGCCGAGTCGATGACGGTGCGCCGGCTGGCTCAAGAGGCGCAGCGGGTCATGTCGCTCCTGGAAGGAGAGGGCGTCCGGCGTGGCGACCGGGCGTTGCTGGTGTACCTGCCATCGCTGCATTTCATCAGCGCGTTCCTCGGCTGTCTGGCGTGCGGAGTGATTCCGGTTCCGGTCGCACCGCCAAACCCGCTGAAACTCGCGCAGGACACCGGGGCCTTGGCGGCTGTCGCCACCAGCTCCGGTGCGCGTGTCGTGCTCACTCACGATGCCTACCAGGGGGCGATCGATGCGGCGTTGAGAGCACGCCCATTGCCGCCCGAAGCGCCCGAAATACCCGGGATTCCGTGGCTGGCCACCGATTCACGCCACGGCGGCGAGGTGGACGTGGTCGTGCCGCGGCATTGGTACAACCCGGCAGACCCGGACGAGCCGGCCTTCCTGCAGTACACGTCCGGATCGACGGGGTTCCCCAAGGGCGTCATCGTCAGCCACCGCAACATCGGCCACGAGTTGCAGTTCCTGGCAGCGGATCTGGGCCTGGGTGACGACACGGTCGCGGTCACCTGGGTTCCGCACTTCCACGACCTCGGACTGATCAGCTTCCTGCTGAACACCATCGCGGGGAACTCCGGGCGGACCTACGTGATGTCTCCGCTGAGCTTCCTGCAGCGGCCCTCGGTGTGGTTCGATGTCATGTCCCGGGTGCGCGCCACGCACACGTCGGCGCCGAATTTCGCCTACGACCTGATGGTCCGCAAGACGACTCCGGAGCAGCGCGCCGAATGGGACCTCAGCTCCGTGCGAATTCTCGGTTCCTCCGGAGAAATGGTGCTACCGGAGACCATGGAGCGTTTCTGGAACGCTTTCCTGCCGACCGGACTGAGACCTGCGGTGTTCCACCCCGGTTACGGCATGGCCGAGCACACCTTGAGCCTGAGCATGGGCAGCGGTGGTCAGCTGTGGGTGGACAAGCGCGAGTTGGAGAAGGGCCGGGTGGAGCCGGTTGAGGACGGCTCCACCCGGGATGCCGCCGGTTTCTATGGCAGCGGCTGGGTTACCAAGCAGGATGCCAACGTTCGCATCGTCGACCCCGGCACCGGCAACCCGTGCGATACCGGCCAGGTGGGGGAGATCTGGGTCGACTCGCCCACCAAGGCCCTCGGGTACTGGGGCCTGGCGGATGAGACCCGCGAGACTTTCCGTGCTCGCGTCTCCGGCGGGGACCCACGCGAGTATCTGAGGACGGGCGATCTCGGCTTCTTCCACAATGGAGAGTTGTTCGTTACCGGTCGACTCAAGGAACTGATTATTATCCGGGGCGATAATTACTATCCGCAGGACATCGAGGAATCCGTTCGCCGGTGTCACCCGCTGATCCGCCCGGGTGGGGTTGCCGCGTTCTCGGTTCCTTCGGCTGGATCTGGCCAGGGCGAGCGGTTGATCGTCTTCGTGGAAACGGCGGATGGTGAGCCTGCTACCGGCACTGCCCGGGAGGTAACCCGGGTGGTCCGTCGCACGGTCCGGGATTCCTACGGGATCGCATGCGACAAGGTGGTCGTGGGCGCGCCTGGGCTGGTGCTCAAGACGACCAGCGGCAAGGTGCGCCGCGCCGCGTGCCGCACGCAGTACCTTCAGCGTTCAGAGGAGCAGCCCGATGAGTAGTGAACTTCTGGCCCCGGGGCTGCGGATTTGCACCGGGCCGGATGATCCGCGACTGCACGACGTCGACGCGGATTTCACCGCACTGCTCCGGAAATTCCAGACCGCGGTGACCTCGACCGGCAAACGCCTCTTCCACGGTGCGGGCGCTTGCATGCGCGGGCATGTCGAGTTCGTCGACGGCACCGGGATCGCCGTGCACCCGTTCTTCGCGGCGGGCAAGCGGTACCCGCTGATTGCCAGGTACAGCAACGGTGAATCGCCGGACGACATCGCGCCCGGAACCCGCGGTGTGTCGCTGCTGTGGTTGGATCCCGATGGTTCCGGGGAGTCGCCGTTCAATCTGACGCTGAACACCGGTCGCGCACTTTTCGCCGGCAACGCCGCGGCCTTCGTGCGCTTCCTGCTGGGAAACGATCAGGACCGCCAGGACATGGTGCGGGCCAGCCCGCGCGCCGGGGAACTGCTGTGGGAGCAGGTCCGCGATCCGGTCTCGTTCATGCGGTACCACTACCACTCGCAGGCGCCGCGCGTGCACGTGGACGCCACCGGGCGTCCTTGGCTGGCGCGTTACCGGCTCGTACCGGCGGAAGACAGCGCCGACTGCGGACGACACGTCGCCGGCCATCGCCTTTTCCCGCCCGTGTCACCGCATTTCCTCCCCAGGTCTGCTTCTGATCGGCGACCGCCGACTGCCCTCCGGGATGAGCTCGTCGAGCGGGTTTCGAACGGCGGATTCGGTGCGCTGCTGCAAATCCAGCTGCATCCGGTGACCGACTCCGCCGACGGCAATCGGGCCGCGCTCGATCCATCGGTCGTGTGGTCTGCGGGATACCACACGATCGCGCGAGTGCGGTTCGACGCCGTTCTCGACACCGAGACGGCGAAAGCCCTGGTGTTCGACCCGGCTCAGGCCCCGGAAGGTCTTGGCATCGCGCTCGCCCGGTCGCCCTTTGAAGCGGCCTCGGTGAACCACGCCCGTGCCCTGATCTACCGGAAGATGCACGCCGCGCGAACGGCGCCGGTTGAGGCCAGGGTTGAGGCCACGGTTGAGGCCAGGGGCACCCGTGACCAAGTAACCGGGTCGAGGGGGCCCCTAACCTCAACAGTCTGTGTCGTCGGTGCGGGCCCAAGCGGGCTGACTGTCGCGCGCGAATTGGAGCGACTCGGGCACACCGTGGTGGTGTTGGAGCGCGAGCCGGTCGTCGGTGGTAAGGCCGTCTCAATCGACGTCGACGGGCATGCCTACGATCTGGGTGCCCACATCTGCACACCGCGCTACGAGCGGTTTGCCGAACTGGCGGCGGAATTCGGTGTCGACACTGAAGAAGCCACAGCGACCTACGAATATGACGCCGACCGGTGGTTTCGCAGATCGCCGGGTGCAGCATTCTTCCGGAGATCGGAGTTCTCCCGGTACACGCAACTGCGGGAGCAGTCCTTTCCGGGCATCGCGACGGCCGGTCTGGCGCATTCTGCAGGGTCGTTGCTTCAGCCGATATCGGAATGGGTGGTCGGCAACGATCTTCTGGGTATGACGGATTCGCTCGGATCCGGTTACACCGCCTCGGGATACGGCTATCCGCACGACGATATCCCCGCGCTCTACTTCGTCAAACATGTCGAGATGACCGGTCTGGTTTCCCTTGGTCCGCGAACCACCGGCCATGCCGGACCCTTCACGGTATCCGGCGGCTTCGGGAGGCTGTGGCAGCGGGTCGCCGACAGTCTTTCCGATGTGCGCACCGGTACGCGCATCACATCGATCGAACGCGCCTCCGGCGGCGTCGTCGTGCACACCGATTCCGGTCCGGTACATGCGGATTCGCTCGTCCTGTCCGTTCCGCTCGACCAGGTCGTCGACGTGCTCGACGCCACCGCCGACGAGCGGGATATCGCGTCGAGGGTTCGCACGATCGACTACTACACCGTGCTTTGCCGGATTTCCGGACTCCCCAGAGCCGGCATGTATCTCGTGCGCTCCAAGGAGGCGGCACCGCCACCTGGCCACTGCGTCGCCTACCACAACCGGTATGCCGACACGGACGTCTACACCTGCTACTCCTATGGGGCGCGGGGCCTGGACACCGCGGACATCGTCCGGAAGCTTCGTGCCGATGTGGCCGCGATGGGTGGTCAGGTTACCGAGGTGCTGGTCGCCGGACGATGGCCGTTCATGCCGCACTTCAGCGCCGCGGATCTCAAGGAAGGTGTTCTCGATCGTCTCGAGCGCATGCAAGGAGACCGGCAGACTTACCACGTCGGGAGTCTCCTGGGTTTCGAGTTGATCGAGACCAATGTGGCTTATGCTCAGGATCTCGCGCGCCGCTACTTCGCAGCTCCAGTGGCCGACGACAGCCGGGGGCAAGGCCGGCTCGGCGCACCGCGATACCAGGTGCGCTCCGGTGCCGAGCTGCTGGAGTGGCTGACCCGGCAGCTCGCGGCCGAACTCGGCCGTCCCGTGGCCGAGATCGACCCACAGGCCCCACTGGATGACTACGGGCTCGACTCGCTGACCGCGACCGGACTGCAGGCCGAGCTATCCGACTGGCTTGGCTTCCGCGTCCCGCCAACGCTGTTGCTCGAACATCCCACGCTGGAAGCGGTTGCACGCCAACTGGTCATGCTGATGGACGGTGAGCACGCCGACACGCTTGAGGCGGAGCGGAAACCGGTGTTGGCCGTTGCGCTGACTCCGCCACGGCCCTTCTTCTGCGTCGGCGGCGCGGTCGGAGCAGCGCATCAGCTACAGGCTCTCGCCGATGATCTGGGTCCAGGATACCCGTTCTACGGGCTTCAAGCCCCCGGGTATGACGGCGGCGAGCCGGCCCTCAAGACCGTCGAGGAACTCGCCGACCGGTACCTCGAGGACATCTACGCGGTCCAGCCGCGTGGGCCCTACGTCATTGGTGGCTACTCGTTCGGTGGTCTGGTCGCGTACGAGATCGGCTGCCGGTTGCGGCGTGATGGGGCAGAGGTCGCCGAGGTGGTGGGGATCGACAGTTACCTTCCGCGCGGGGGGCAGACCGCCCCGGTTTGGGATGAGCGTGCCGCGCTGGAGGAGCTGGTGGCGGTGCACCGGGCGATGTCGGGAGCCCAAGGGGATGCGTTGAAGGTGGATCCCGCACTGACTTCGGCGCAGTGCCGTGAGCTGGTCATCAGGGAGCTTCGGATCATGGGCGCGGCAGCGGCCGATCGACTACTCGATCAGCTGCTGCCGGTGTTCCAGTCGAATCTGGAAGCCAACATCGCCTACCGGCCTCAGCCGTCTGATCTGTCGATGACGTTGCTTAGCGCTGTCGAACCTTTTCCGCCAGTGTTCGGCGAGGCGCGGCGACCAGCGATACCGGTGGGGGATCCCCACAACGGCTGGGCGTCGGTGCAGATGGCTCGACTGCGCGTGCATGAGGTGCCCGGCAACCACTTCACCATCATCGGCGGGGCTGACCTGCGCGGGCTGGCCGCGACCTTGCGGAAAGTGCTCGACGAGACGCTGCTGGAGAAGTGATGAAGATGTCCTCGACCACGGCCCCCAGCGTCGTCCAGCCCGGAGCGCCGGAGCCGCTTGCCGACGTGGTGGCAAGGATTCGTGAAGAAGTCCGGATCGTCGCGACGCCCGGCAACGGAATCGGCGCCATCGTCGGCGACCCGCGCGGTCGGCGTGTGCTGGCCACCTTGCCGCCGCTGTACCCGGAATGGCTGGGTGACCGCTCCTTCAACGAGGTTCATGGCACGCGGTTTCCCTATGTCGCGGGCGAAATGGCGAACGGAATCGCAACCGCGGAGCTGGTGATCGCCATGGCACGAGCGGACATGCTCGGCTTCTTCGGCGCCGCCGGTATCCCCGTTCCCAAGGTGACGGCGACGGTGCAGAACCTCCGGAAAGCGTTGCCGGACCGGCAGAACTGGGGAGTGAACGTCATCCACGCGCCACAGAATCCGGCGTGGGAGAGGCACCTGGTCGACATGCTCCTCCGGGAGCAGGTGCCCGCGGTTTCGGCCTCCGCGTTCATGGATCTGACTCCGACGGTGGTCCAGTTGGCAGCATCCGGACTGCGAACAGACCGCAGTGGCCGGATCGTCCGCGGGACAAGGCTGTTCGCGAAGATCTCCCGCCCGGAGGTCGCGGAGAAGTTCATCGCCCCGGCACCGCAGCGCCTGCTGGATGAGCTGGTCGTGAATGGCCGGATCACCGCTGACGAAGCCGAACTCGCCAAGCGCGTCCCCGTGGCCGAGGACATCACCGTGGAAGCCGACAGCGGTGGGCATACCGACAACCGGCCGCTCGCATCGTTGCTGCCCCGGATCATGGAGCTGCGCGATGCGTTGAGCACCCGCTTCCGGCATGGGCGCAACGTTCGGATCGGTGCTGCGGGTGGCCTCGGCACGCCCCACGGTGTCGCGTCGGCCCTTGCCGCCGGGGCGGCCTACGTGCTCACCGGGTCGGTGAACCAGACCTGCCTGGAGGCCGGAATCTCGGCGGAGGCGAAGGAAATGCTCGCGGCGGCCGACATCGCGGACGTGATGATGGCACCAGCCTCAGACATGTTCGAGCTTGGCGCCAAGGTGCAGGTGCTCCGCAAGGGCACCATGTTCGGCCCGCGTGCGAACCAGCTGTACCAGATCTACCGGCAGTATCGGTCGTTCGACGAAATGCCCGACCGCGAGGCCGAAAAGCTCGAACGCAGTGTGCTGGGCGCCACGATCGCGGACGTCTGGGCGGAGACGCGGCGCTACTGGCTGGAGCGGGATCCTGACGAGCTTTCTCGCGCCGAGGCCGATCCGAAACACCGCATGGCGCTGGTGTGCCGGTGGTACCTGGGCAGGTCGAGCTGGTGGGCGATCCATGGCGAGACGCCGCGCCGCGCCGATTACCAGCTCTGGTGCGGGCCGGCAACGGGAGCGTTCAACCGCTGGGCGGCCGGCAGTTTCCTCGCAGACCCGGCGAACCGCAGTGTCGTGCAGGTCGCCCGCAATCTGCTGGAAGGTGCGGCGGTGGTGACCAGAGCCCACCAGCTGCGCACCTACGGGGTGCCGGTCCCCGCGACCGCTTTCCGCTTCACACCACGCAGGTTGACATGAGAAGCCGCGAGTATCTTGGGGTGTCATAGTAACTGGCTTTGCTATCTCGTGTCGTTTACTGGCGGCGCGTGCCATGTGGCTGAGTTGCGGCGTAACACTGTCTGTCACGGCCCGCAAAGACGCCCCCACACGAGCATGCGGGGGCGTCTACTATGGCGGTCCGATTAGCCGCGCAGTGTTGAATCGTGGATGGCCACGGGTGGATACACGCGCACGTTTAGCTGACCTTTCAGGTCTTCGGACTCGAAGGTGGCGGCGAGGCGTGTTTCGCCTTCGCTGGTTTCGATTTGCAAGGTCGTGGCCTGCTCTCGGTAGCAATGCCAGATCAAGGACGCGCCTGATCTGGAGGCGAGCCCGACTATGACGGGCGCCGAGTTGGCGGCGAAAGTCGCGCGGTTGACGCCGGCGCAGCGGGCGGCGGTGATCTCGACGATCAACGCGATGCTGGATCCAGACGGGAACCGCCAAAGCGTTAACCGCTGGATGGCGTGTTGTTGAGGCAGATAGCAGAACGCCCCGGCCGGTGATGGCCGGGACGTTCTGTGCCAATCGTGCAGGAGACCTACGGGTGTGGGCCGATCGTAACGATCGTAAGTTCGTCCGCTTCCGGGCCGTATATCCAGAAAATACGCCAGGCTCCTGGCGTCCTGTTCTCAACGTACGACTCCCACACATCCTCGCCATTCGGCCCCGCCATCGAGTGGTACTTATGTGAATGCAAACCCGGGTGGCTTGGGCCCACGTCACGAAGCAGTCGAAGTGTCTTGCGAACCTTCTTCCACTTTTTGTCGTGATTGGGGTGTTGAAGGTCGTCCATGACCTTTATAGCCTCGTCCGAGTAGGCGAGGATGAACGGAGGTGCGCTCACTCGTCGTCGTCGCCTTCCAAGTAGTCGTCACGGCGGGTGACGCGGCCGGAGGCGGCGTCAGCGAGTCCGCGGAGGAGCGATGCGCGGAGCTCGTCGTTTTCCCAAATGATCATTTCTCGTGCGGGGATGCTGGCCATCGGGATCATGCGGATCTCGCCGGTGGCCCTGTTCTTGAAGACGAGGAAGCGATCCTTGCGGTGGACCCCTGCGCGGCCAAGAGCGATGCGTGCACGCTCGTCAGCTTCGACTTCGGTCACGCGTTCGAAGCCGGATGCGGCTTCGGGTAGCGCGTTCATGAGCTCATCCTCCCCTGCGCCCCCCTAGGTGGTGTTGGTCGTGGTGTATCCGAGTATGCACTTACGTGGGCAAGTGGGCAATGCCCACATCGGCCAGGTGTGACATGAGGCATCGCGAGTGACCCTCGGGACTACTGCTACGACATGGGGCGACCAGGGGTGGCTCGCCACACGCTTCAGCGACACCCCGCAATGGCCAGCGTGCGGAAAGAGAGGGAGCTCACTGCGGGCTCACCACCCCGGTTGCGGGTTGTTGCGGGGCCTGGTCGGCGGCCATCCATGCGGGGCCGTGGGCGTCGTGCTCGTGCTGGCTGACCACTGCGGGGTCCGAGTCGGTGAACAGGCATCGTTTGGCGGAGCACCGCCACGTGGTGGCGTAGTCGGGCGCGAACGTTCGGTGTGGCATTCAAAGCCTCACAGGTTTTGGTCAGCGGGTTCGGGTTGGAACACGAGGTGATCGGGCGGCCGGCACTGCCAGCAGTCCCCGGCGGTTGCGGTACCGGCGTCGGGAAGCGCGATCACACGCCCACATCGGGTGGTGAGGGCGTCGGTGCTGTAGTGGCGAACACCCGTCCAGTCCACCCACGTCGAGGCTCACGGATGGATCATCGCCGGCCGGACCTCGGGCCCGAATTTCGCTTGGACCGACCACCACAGAAGTAACCCAGGTCCATAGAGGACGGTCCGCAGGAGGACGGCGACGGCGATCAACAACCACTGCATATGAGTGTCCCGATCTCGGTTCGGCAGTTCATTTCGGTAACTGTTTGGGCAGGTCACCGCGCTATTCTTGCTGACTGTGCCCGTCATGTAACCGTGTGGAGCCGGGGTGGGAAATAGTGTGGGAACAACTCCCACAGGCTTGATGCGATCACTTCAGGCGTACAGATCGCTACGCTTACGGGAGACATGGAACCGCCAGTAGCGGACGTCGGGAGTGCGTCATGGCACGTGAGGCAGAGAGCGTCGTGGAGTTGCGCCGCGCCCTCGGCGCAACGCTTGCCAGCCACCGGGAAGCCAGCGGCTTCCATCAGGGGGAACTTGGCAGCCTGACGCACTACTCGCGCACATCGATTTCGCATATCGAGGCGGGGCGGCAATTTCCCGGACGTGATTTCTGGACAAAAGTAGATGAGATCTGCAACGCGCACGGGAGCTTGGTGGCACAGTTCGATGCGATCCAAGCGGAACAGAACTCGCGGAAACTAGCCGATTTGGCGTCCAGGCAGGAGGCTATTACAACGCCTGCTGGCTCATGGTTCTCGATTCCTGTTGCGTTCAGTGATGACGAGCAGGATGCGCTAGAGCTAGCTAGGCGTGCTAGAGCGAGCGATGTCGGAAACGAAACTTTGATGATGATGGAAAGCGTTGTTGATGACCTGGCTTGCGCATACTCCAAGACGCCGCCAAGCGTGTTGCTTCCCAGGATTCGGCAGCACCTTCGCTATGTTCAGCAGCTTCTCGATGGTCGCATGACGCTGGCGGAGCACCGACGGCTCCTAGCCGTTGGCGGGTGGCTTTCGTTGCTGTGCGCAACTGTGCATATCGATCTTCAGCAAGATTCGGCGGCTACTGCCCGACTACGTGTTGCGGCGAGCTTGGCGTGCGATCTAGATCATCGCGAAATTCATGCGTGGTGCTATGAGACCGAGGCGTGGCGGGTCCTCACCGTTGGCGCCTATGAACGCGCGGTGGAGTTGTCCCAGAAGGCTGTGCAGATCGCTCCGAATGGAAGTTCGGTCGCTATCCAGGCAACGGCGCAAATTGGCCGTGCCAACGCGCGGCTTGGAAAAGCAGAAGAAACGTATGCCGCTATCGAAGCGGTTCACAAGATGGTGTCACCGATGCAACGGCCGGATCGACCGGAACATCACTACCGATACGATCCTGACAAATCGATTTCTTATACCGCAACAACATTGGCATGGCTCGGCGACCCAGTGGCCGAAAGCTACGCACGTGAAGTCATCAAGCGTTTGGGGCCGAGTTCAGACTTCAGCAAGTGGCCACGCCGAGTGGCTTCAGCGAACCTGGATCTGGGCCTGGCACTACTCGCTTCCGGCGGGCTTGACGAAGCGTGCGACGTGACCATGCGGGCGATTGCATCGGGCAGGGTGGTTCCGTCGAACCACTGGCGAGCTCTTGAAGTCGTCAGAGCAGTCGAGACCCGGCAGTTGCCAGAAGCAGGCGAGCTACGAGAAGCCTACGAGGCGCTACCGGGCGCATAACCGCGTCGTAGTGGTCCCAATGCGGGGCCTGTTCCCGTACCGGATCGCGTTGAGGCTGGACTCGCCGAATCAGGTGGACATGGTGCTTGGTGACGAGGCTTGGCAACTGGGTGCGTGGGCTGACCGGATCAAGCGCTCTGCCCCGGGTCCAGGGCGTGTGCAAGGTTGATCTGAGGGTTGCGGCGGGTTTCTGTCCAGGTGGGATGCGAGACGAGGGCGCGGTTTCCGGTGGGAGATCATCGGGTTGTCCAAGCCGTGACGGTCTATCCAGGAGCCGCGCTCTTGTGTTCTTGGCTTCCCTGATTCGGGTTGTGCTTGACCGGCCCACCGTCACAGTCGAGTCCTTGCGGGGTCGTGTGGACGGTCTCTGGCGGGCTCTGGAGGCTGTGGGCGGGGAATCCTGTATGGGTTGCCGTTGCTGCCGGCCCTGGCGGTGCTGGCGGTGACCGCCGGTGCGAAGACGTTCATCGAGTCCGCCTCGGCGGAGAGAACCCGCAAGTTCCATTGAAATCGAACCTTCGATTTCAATGGAACTTGCGGACCGTCGGCGTGTCGCACCCCGACACGCCGATGCCTGTGGACAACCTCCGCAATTTCAATGGAAATCGTGGGCGGGTACGGACGTGCCAGGGCCCGCAGCCTGGAAGGTCCTTGTTCTGGACGGAAACCTGCGAACCGATCTGCTCGGGGGCCCGGCAGGGCATCCGAATATGGCGCTGGCGCCGCCCGAACGGCAAGGTCGCCGGTATCGAAACGGTCCACCACCTGGCCAACCTGCCACCCACCTCCCTATCCGAAACTACCTAAACCGGACAGGTCAACCTTGCACACGCCCTGGCCCGGGCCTGGGGTACGTCATCGAGGAAGGGATCCGGGAGCCTCTGCGGGCTCTCGCGGGCTATACCGACGACACCGAGATTCACCGCATCGCCCGGGACTACACAGCACCCGGCAACAACGGGGGCTGACGCCCCACCCATGACCGGGGAACGTACGGGCCTGCCACGTCCTGTCCAACAGGTGTCCGTGGGTTGGTACCTCACCAGGAAGACACATCCCGGCCACCGCGGTGGCCGGAAAAAGTAGCAGCGAAAGCCGTCCGCTGATCAACTACTTCGCCCCTTGATTCCGCCTTACCCTGGAGATCAAGGGGATTTTTCTTGCACCGGATCCGCTGGGGATGGATTCCGCGATTCGTGTTGCGCTGAAAGGAAAAGTGCCGATGTTGACAAGCGGCCTACGTGCTCACCGGGTCGGTGAACCAGACCTGCCTGGAGGCCGGAATCTCGTTGGCCATCAGGAACAATCTTGACCGCGATACAGACGAAGACGCGGGGATACCGTTCAGGGAAATGCCTCGCGGCTTGACAGTACGTGGCCCGCGCGGAGATGACGGAAAACACAAACAGATCGCACAGGAAGTTTTCTCGAAGTTGAAGAATCTCGAATACAAGCCGATCTATTTCGGCTACGATCTCGACGAAGTGATCGAATATTGGGATCCCGACAAGAAAGGCGACACCGAGGTGATGGAATTCTGGGAGCCTGACCAGAAAATCGATCACAGTAAGGAAGTCTGACACCCTCTACAGCGCTTCGCCCTGTTTCGGCTCAACGTTCGACCGAAGCAGGGCTTCTTGTGAACCGCCTGCACTCAGCTGGACCGCACAAGCGTTGAGCGCGAAGCGGGTCGACGGGATGTGGACGCCGCCCTTCTCACCGTGGGTAAGAACTACCTACGGTGAGAGACTGCTGAAGCCGCACTACCGGAAGTCGCTGGATAACAGTGGTGCAACAAAAGACCACTCGCTATAGCACCCCAATAGACTCACGGGACCATCGACACTGAGGACAAGGCCATGCCCGAGGCGAGAACGAGAACCATGCCGCCGGTCGCGATTGTCGGGGTCAGCGCGCTGCTGCCGGGTTCTTCCGATCCGGGCGGATTCTGGCGCACCGTCGTGACGGGAGAAGACCAGGTCACCGAGGTACCGGCGACGCACTGGCTGGTCGAGGACCACTACGACCCGGATCCGGCGGCACCGGACAAGACCTATGCGCATCGCGGCGCGTTCCTCTCGCCGGTGCCGTTCGATCCGCTCGCTCACGGCATTCCCCCCAAGGTGTTGGAAGCCACCGACACCAGTCAACTGCTCGCACTCGTGGCAGCCGAACAACTGCTGTCCGGCCTTACCGGCCTGTCGGGTGTGGATCGCGAGCGGGTGAGCGTAATCCTCGGCACGTCGTCGCTGGAACTGCTGACCACTATGGGCAGTCGCATCCAGCGGCCGGTGTGGCTGAAGGCGTTGCGGGAGAGCGGCATCGCCGAGGACCAGGCGCAGGCGATCTGCGATCGAATAGCAGCCAGCTACGTCCCGTGGCAGGAGGCCAGCCTGCCCGGCTTACTCAGCAACGTCGTGGCCGGGCGGATCGCCAACAGGTTCGATCTGCACGGGAGCAACTACACCACGGACGCCGCGTGTGCGAGCTCGCTGGCTGCGTTGTCCAGCGGGGCGAACGAACTCGCCACCGGTCAGGCTGACTTGGTGATCACGGGCGGGGTGGACACACTCAACGATCCGGTGATGTACACCTGCTTCAGCAAGACACCCGCGCTTTCTCCAACTGGCGATTGCCGTCCCTTCTCGGACCAGGCCGACGGCATGGTTCTCGGGGAAGGGATTGTCCTGTTCGCGATTCGCCGCCTCGAAGATGCCGAGCGCGACGGCGACCGGATTCACGCGGTCATCCGTGGCATCGGCACTGCCTCGGACGGGCGCGGCAGCTCCATCTACGCGCCGGTGCCCGAAGGACAGGCCAGGGCGCTGCGCCGGGCCTACGACGCAGCGGGCTACGGTCCGGAAACGGTGGAGCTCGTCGAGGCGCACGGCACTGGAACTGCCGCCGGGGACGCTGCCGAGTTCGCCGGGCTTCGGGCCGTGTTCGGCGCGGCCGGACGCTCCGACGCCCAGTGGTGCGCGCTTGGCTCGGTGAAGTCGCAGATCGGCCACACCAAGAACGCGGCGGGCGCTGCCGGTCTGCTAAAGGCCACGCTCGCATTGAGTCAAAAGGCATTGCCTCCGACGATCAAGGTCGACCGCCCCAATCCGGCACTCGGATTCGCTGGCAGCCCGTTCTACCTGAACACCCAGGCACGTCCGTGGATCAGCGACGGCAGCCATCCGCGGCGCGCTGCGGTGTCCAGCTTCGGCTTCGGCGGAACAGATTTCCACGTCACGTTGGAGGAGTACCGGCCCTCGCCGGGGTCGGAGAGCCGTGCGCCCGAGTTGACCAGGGCCGCCTCCTCCGAGCTGGTTCTGTTCTCGGCCGATTCCCCGCAGGCGCTCGTGAGCGCATGCCGGGCAAGCACAGGTGTCTCCCGCCCGCTGGCCGCGATCGCGCGGGAGACGCAAGGCGCGTTCGACCACACCGCCCAGTCCAGACTGGCAATCGTGGCGACCACCGAAGCCGATTTGACCGCGAAGCTGGCAGCGACAGCGGCCCGGATCGAAGCGGATCCGGAGACGGCGTTGTCCGCCCCGCGAGGTGTCTACTATGCGCCTCGTCGTATCGATCCCGGCAAGCTGGGACTCCTGTTCTCCGGGCAGGGCAGCCAGTACGTCGGGATGGGCGCAGAGGTCGCGATGCTTCATCCGGCCGCCAGGAGTGCGTGGGACTCGGCCGCTGGAACCTGCTTCGACGGTGTCGCGCTGCACCGCTTGGTATTCCCGCCTCCCGCCTTCACCGAGGACGAGCGGGGTGCGCAAGACCGCCTGCTGACCCGCACGGAGTGGGCACAACCGGCTCTCGCTGTGCAAAGCCTTGCGTTGCTGGAAGTTCTGCGCACCTTGGGGGTCTCGCCGGATGCCGTTGCGGGGCATAGCTTCGGAGAACTGGTCGCGTTGCACGTCGCCGGTTGCTACGACGCCGAGACGCTCATCAGGCTGGCACGCAAGCGCGGCGAACTGATGCGGGACGCCGCCACTTCACAAGGAGCTATGCTCGCGGTCGCAGGCTCCATCGACGACGTCCGCCCGGTCGTTGCGGATCTCGGCGACCAGCTGTGGCTCGCCAACCACAACGCACCCAAACAGGTCGTGGTGTCCGGCACCACCGAGGCGATCGACCGGCTGGCGAAATGGCTTGCCGAAACCGGCCGAGCTGCCCGGAAACTGAACACGGCCGCCGCTTTTCACAGCCCGCTCATGGACTCCGCCCGCGCACCGCTGCGGGAATTCCTTACGGCAGTGGACGTCGAGCCGCCGCGAATCGACGCGTACTCGAACGCGGAAGCCGACCGTTACCCGTCCGACCCGGACGCGATCCGGGACCGCCTCGCCGACCACCTTCAGCGGCCGGTCCGGTTCGTAGACCAGATCGAGACCATGCACGCCAACGGTGTCCGTACGTTCGTCGAGGTCGGTGCGGGAGCGACCCTCGCGAGACTGACCAGCGACATCCTGGCCGGACGCGAACACCTGTCGGTCAGCCTGGATCACGCCCGTACCGACGGGGTCACCGCCCTGCACGAAGGGCTGGCCCAGCTCGCCGTGCGCGGCATTCCCCTGAACTTCGAGGCACTGTGGTGCCCGTTCACGCCGATCGAGGAACCCCGAATGGACGAAAAACCCGGCATGACAGTGGACCTGCTCGGCGCGAACTACGGCAAACCGTATCCGCCGCCCGGCGGTGCCCACGAACTCCCGCCGCCCAACCCACCACAGCAGGCCCAGATCACCACCCCAGTTCCCGAACCCGTGGACGAACCTGTCGTCCACGGACATCGACCTCCCCCCGACTGGGTGCCGAGTGAGGGGCATCCTTCACCAAGCAACCTGGTCAGGAGTGCCCCGCATCCCGTTTCGGACCCCTGGCTGGATGCGTTGCGGGAGACGCAGCGGCAGGCGAGCGAAGCGCATGCCACCTACCAGCGCGTGATGGCCGAGACGCACCTGGCGTTCCTCCGCATGTCCGAAGCGGCTCTCGGCGGATTGTCTTCCGGCGGCGTGCCGGAAGCAGCGTCCGGCGGGTTCTCTTCCGGCGGCGTGCCGGAAGCAGCGTCCGGTGGATTGTCTTCCGGCGGCGTGCCGGAAGCGGCTGCCGTGCAGCCCGCGGTTCCCCCGTGGGGCCATGCCGGCTACACCGTGCCCCAAACGCCATCGCCTCCACCGGAACCCGTGGGTGTTCCGGTTCCGGCTGCTGATTCGGTTCCCGCTGCTGATTCTGTAGCACCGGCATACGACGCATACGACGCATACCCGGCTTCGGTTGGAAACCCGGTTGAGAACCCGGTTGAGAACCCGGCTGCGGAGCCGGAGTCGAGTGGTGTTGATGTGGGGTTGGTGTTGGAGGTGGTCGCGGAGAAGACGGGTTATCCGTTGAGCGTGCTTGATGCGGGGATGGAGCTGGAATCGGATCTGGGCATTGATTCGATCAAGCGGGTGGAGATTCTTTCGGCGGTGCGGGAACGGGTTCCCGGTCTGGCAGAGGTTGATCCGGCGCTGCTGGGTGCCGCCGGAACGCTGGGCGAAGTGGCTGAACTGCTCGGCGCCGGGGACAGCGGCGTGGTGCCCGTCGGAGCCGAACCTGCCGTATCCCAGGAAATAACGCCGAGTGACAAGCCAACCGAGTTGACGCGACTGGCCATTTCGGCCCGGCGGGCATCGGCGGCCGGGTTCGCGCTGTCCGGGTTGATCGGCGCGTCGATAGCGATCACCGAGGACGGAACCGGCGTGGCCGAGCCGCTGGCGGCCGAACTCGTCGAGCACGGTGTGCGCGCGTTCGTCACCGCGGACGTCCAGGGCGACACCGACGGCGTCATCTTCCTCGGGGGCCTGCGCTCTGGCTCGGCAGATGAGGCAATCGGGGTCAACCGGGACGCTTTGCGGGTGGCTCGCGCGATGGTCGCTGGTCGTCCGGAAACACCCGGGGTTTTCGTTACGGTGCAGGACACCGGTGGTGACTTCGGGCTGTCCGGCTCCGCGCCGGAACGCGTGTGGCTCGGCGGGGTCGCGGCGCTGGCGCGTACCGCCGCGAAGGAATGGCCGGGCACGGCGGTCAAAGCGATCGACTGCGAGCGGGGTGGGCGCAGCAGCGTCGAGCTGGCCCGGGCAATCGCTCGTGAGCTGCTCACCGGCGGCGGGGTGACTGATGTGGGACTGACCGCTGACGGCGCCCGCACCGTGCTCCACCACGCCGAGGCGCCGTTCGGCGACTCGTGGACCGATGTGATCGGCCCCGAGTCCGTGATCGTCATCAGCGGTGGAGCGCGCGGTGTGACCGCGATGGCGGCGCGAGCCCTCGCCGCCGCACGCAAACCCAAGGTCGTCCTGCTCGGCCGCACGCCCTTGGCGGAAGAGCCGTCTTACCTGCGTGGCGTGTCCGGCGAGGCAGCGGTGCGGGAGGCGGTGGCCGAGCACCTGCGGACCAGTGGTGAGTCAACCGCACCGCAGCGGATCAGGTCCGAAACCGCCAGAGTGCTTTCCTGCCGCGAAATCCGGGCGACGCTCGACGCGCTCGAATCCTGCGGTTCGCCGGCCCGCTATCTTCCCGTGGATGTCCGCGACAGCGCGGCGCTGACCGAGGCTCTGGCGGAAGTGCGCGCGCGGTGGGGGCCTATCACTGGGGTCGTGCACGGGGCCGGGGTGCTGGCGGACAAGACCATCAAGGACAAGACCGACGAACAGCTCGACTACGTCTTCGGCACGAAGGTCGGCGGTCTGCGCACCCTGCTCGACGTGACAGCGGACGATCCCCTTGATCTCCTCTGCGTGTTCTCCTCGGTCGCCGCCTGCTACGGCAACGCGGGGCAGAGCGACTACGCGATGGCCAACGAGGTCATCACCCAGATCGCCGCGGCAGAGCGCGCGAAACGACCGCGGTGCCTGGTCCGCACCATTGCGTGGGGCCCGTGGGACGGCGGGATGGTGGATGCGTCGCTGGCCGACCGCTTGCGGGCCTCCGGAGTCCAGCTGATCCCGATCGAAGCAGGGGCGAAAGCGTTCGTCGACGAGGTACTGGGCGCGCACGAGCCTGTGCATGTCGTGTGCGCCGCGGGCACCTTCCCGAAAGCCGAGCCCAGCGCAGCCGGGGAGATCGTGGTCACCGACCGGTCGCATCCGTATCTGGCGGACCACTCCGTTGCCGGCACGACGGTGGTTCCGGTCGCGATGGTGCTGGAGTGGTTCACCGCCGCGGCGCACCTGGCCGGAACGTGCGAAACCGCCGCGCTTCGCGACCTCGACGTACTCCGCAAGATCACCCTCGACCACTTTGCCGGAGACGGCGATATCGTGCGCATCACCTGCGAGCCCGGCGGATCCCTGGTCCTGCATGGCACGGGCGAGTTGCCGCATTACCGAGCGAAACTGGACTGCGGACGGACCGCGGTTTCGACTGAAACAACAATTGAAACAACAACTGAAACAACAACTGAAACAACAATTGAAACCGCGGTCGGCGCACCGCGCCGATGGGACATCCCGGCGCGCCTGGACGCCTTCGGCGACAGGCCGATCTACGACGGCTACCTGCTGTTCCACGGTCCGGCGTTCCAGGCCCTCCGCGGCGTCGACGGGGTCTCCGCGGCCGGAGCGGTTGGGACGGTTGTCGGCGCGCGTGTGCTGGGCTGGCCAGATGAGCACCGTTACACCGATCCGGCGGCGGTGGACGGCGGTATCCAGTTGGCGACCTTGTGGGCTGAGCGGGCGCTGGGGACCGCCGCGCTGCCCATGGGCGTCGGCGAATTCCGGCTGCACCGTCCGGGAATGCTAGACGGTGCGGGCACGAGCATCATCCGGGCGGGCGAGGTGCACAGCGCTCATGCTGAGTGCGATCTCCAGCTCTGCGCCGCCGACGGCACACCCGTCGCGGAGCTGCACCGGCTTCGCCTGGTGGCCCGCCCCGATGGCGCCCCGAGCGGGAGGTGACGGGCGTGTTCGAGCCGATCGCCATCGTCGGTCGTGGGTGCGTACTACCGGGCGCACTTGACCCGGATACGTTCTGGGACAACATCATCGAACGCCGTGTCAGCCTCACCCGGGTTCCCGAAGGCCGCTGGAGACTGCCCGCCGGCGACGTGCCACTTGGCATCAGCAGTGACGTCGGCGGTTATGTCTCCGGCTTCGCCGATGTCTTCGATCCTGACGGGTTGCAGGTCGATGCCGCGCGGGTCGGCGTGCTGGACGAGTCGTATCGCTGGGTACTGCACGGTGTGCTTCAAGCACTGGGGGAAGCAGGCGTCGGCCAGCCCCACAAACGTGCCGGACTGGTGCTCGGCAATTTGTCGCTGCCCACGGACGGCATGGTGCGTTTTGCCGAGAGCGTGTGGTTGTCCGACCAGACGCCCGCTGTCCGGGCGGTTTTGTCCGGCCTGCTCGATGGGCCCGAACCCAGCGCGCTGAACCGGTTTTCCTCCGGTATCCCGGCGCATTTCGCGGCCGCCGCGCTCGGCTTGGGTGCGGGCGCGTTCGCGTTGGACGCGGCGTGCGCATCGTCGCTCTACGCGATCAAGTTGGCGTGCGATCGCCTGCACGATGGCACGGCGGATCTCATGGTGGCGGGCGCGGTCAACCGGACCGACGATCTCGCGATCCACCAGGCGTTCAGTGCGCTGTCCGCGCTGAGCCCTACCGGACGCAGCCGTCCCTTCCACCGCGATGCCGACGGCCTGGTCCCGGCGGAAGGCGCGGCCTTCGTCGCCCTGATGAGGTTGTCCGACGCCCTCGCCGAGGAGGTCCGGATTCGTGGCGTGATTCGGGGTGTCGGACTGTCCAACGACGGACGGTCGAAGGGCATCCTGGTGCCCACCGAGGAGGGTCAGGTTCGCGCGCTCCAGCAGGCCTATGCCGACGCTGAGATCTCGCCTGAGTCGGTGTCGCTTCTCGAGTGCCACGCGACCGGCACCAGCCTCGGCGATGCGGTCGAGGTTCGCAGCACCTCGCGGGCCTTCGCCGGGGCGCGGGATCTGCCGATCGGTTCGGCGAAGTCGAACACCGGCCACCTCATCACGGCCGCAGGAGCCACCGGTGTGCTGAAAGTGCTTGCCGCGATGGACGCCGGCATTCGCCCTCCAACGCTCGGAGCCGATGAGCCGGTCGAAGCGCTGCGCGACACCCCGCTGCGCCTGCTGCACGAAGCCGAAGCGTGGGAAGGCCGCCGTCGTGCCGGGATCAGCGCGTTCGGCTTTGGCGGCAACAACGCCCACCTGGTCCTCGAACAATGGACAGGTGACAACGTGGTCGTGAGTGCGAAAACGGCCTCTGGCCCGTCTTCGCACTCACGACCCGATGAGGTCGCGATCGTGGGGATCGGCGCGCGAGTCGCCGACTGCGCGGACTTCGACGAGTTCCGCGATGCTCTACTGCGTGGGACCCCCCGCCTGAGCCCTGCCGTCGACTACGCGGTCGCCGTCCCGGAACTTCGCGTGCCACCAGCGGACCTGCAGAAGTCACTGGGCCAGCAGGTGTCGATTCTGGAGGCCGCCCGCGAGGCGGTGCGCGATGTCAGTCTGGTCCGGGATCGGACGATGGTGCTGGTCGGCATGGGTTGCGATGCCGAGGTGGCCCGCTATCCGACCCGCACCCGCGTGGCGAGCAACCTCGGCGAATCGGACCTTCGCGAGCGGTATCCGGACGCTTTCGCGCCGGTACTCGACGCTTCCGTGGTCGTCGGCACGATGCCGAACGTCGTGGCGAACCGGATCAATGCCCAATTGGACCTGGCCGGACCGAGCTTTACCGTCTCGGCGGAGGAAGCATCCGGTCTGGTGGCGCTCGAAATCGGTGAGCGAGCCTTGCGCACGCGGGAGGCCGACGCGGTGTTGGTCGGTGCCGTCGACCTCTCCCACGAGCAGGTCCACCGCAAGGCTCTCGCAGACCTGAACATCGACGTCCCACCCGGCGATGCAGCCGTCGTGCTGGTCCTCAAACGCCTCGACGACGCGCGCCGAGACGGCGACGACATATTCGCCGTCCTCACGGACCCCCAACCGGATGTCAGCCTCGTCGTGGGTGACGGCGCAATTTCAATGGAAATCGGGGATTCGATTTCCATTGAAATTGCGGACCAGCAGAACCAGGTGGCTCATCGCTGCAGAGAATCCTTCGACCCCGCCGGGGTTTTCGGGGTGCCGCATGCGGCCAAGGGGTTGCTGGCCGTGGCGTGCGCCGCCGTGGCCGTGCGGCACGGGGCGATACCGCGTGTCGACCAGTCGGCCGATCCGCGTGTCGACCAGTCGGCTGGCCCGCGTGTCGATCAGCCGGCTGGCCCGCGTGTCGACCAGTCGGCTGGCCCGCGTGTCGACCAGTCGGCCGATCCGTCCGTTGGCCGTCGGAGCGCGGCTGTGGCGGTGTCGACGCTGGGGTCGCAGGAGCGACATCTCGGACTCCGGGCTGACTCCGCGGTTGCGTGGATCGCCGATGACGTCGGCAGATTGCACGTGTTTTCCGGCACCGATGCAGCCACAGCCCTCGCTGCCGCGCGGGCAGGCCGGGAAACCGACACGGGACCCGCGCGACTGGTCATCCTGGCTTCCGACCGGACTCAGCTGCACGATCGGATCGGGGCCGCCGAACGTTGGCTGGACGGGCACGGCCTCCAGCCGGAAGGGGTGGCGTTCCGGAACGAACCGATCGCGGGCGAAACGGCGTTCGTGTTCTCCAATGGTTCCGCCAGCTACCCGCGGATGGGGCGGGAGGTCATGCTCGCGCTGCCGGATATCCGGCAACGAGTCGAACAGCGTTGTGGGTCGCTGACCGAACTGATCGGATGGGCGTACGCCGGGACGGCACCACGTGCGCTGGACCAGATTTGGGGCGCGTCAGTACTCGGCCAGCTGCACACGGAGATCACGCGGGGCTTGCTCGGCGTGAAACCCACCGCGGTCATCGGCTATTCCTCGGGAGAGTCCAGCGCACTGGTCGCGATGGGCGCATGGCGCGACGTACCGCGGCTGGTTGCGGAGGTCGAGGACTCCGTGGTGTTGACCAGCGCGCTCGCCGGGGAGTTCGCCGCCGTTCGCCGGGCGTGGCGGCGGCACGGCGTTACGGGCGAGAAATGGGCCGCCTACATCGTCAGCGCATCAGCGGAAGCCGTCCGCGAGGCCGTCGCCGGCGAACCCGCCGTGCACCTGATGGCGATGAACGCGCCCGGGGTTAGTGTTCTCGGCGGCGAATCCGAGGGGTGCCGGCGGGTGCTGCGGCGGCTGGGACAACCGAACGCTCTGCGGCTCGACTACGACATTGCCGCGCACGTCCCAGAGGTCGACGAGGTACGGCGAGAGTATTGGGAGCTGCACCGCCGGCCCACCTTCGATCTGCCGGACGTGCGCTTCTACTCCTGCGCCACCACGGAGCCGTACGTGGTGACCGCGCAGAATGCCGCCGACGCCGTGACCGCGCAGGCGGCCGGCACAATCGATTTCATCGGGACCGTCGAGCGGGCGTGGCGCGACGGGGTCCGGGTGTTCATCGAGCACGGGCCGCGCGGGCTGTGCACGGGATGGATCCAGCGGATTCTCGGCGACCGCGAACATGTGGCCGTAGCGCTGGATTCGGCTGACGGCCGGAGTTTGCGCCAGCTAACACGCGCGGTCGCGGAACTGGTCGCAGCGGGTGTCATCCTCGACCACGAACGGCTCCTCGGCGCGCTGGCGACCGGTCGGCCCGCGCCACGCCCCGTGGTCGAGGCCTTCGCCACCGCGGCACATCCACCGCCGATCGTGCTACCGGAACCGCACCCGGAGCAGCGAATGCATCCGGCACCGGTGCTTCCTCCCGTGGGCGAGATGTTGGCACCGGTCCCGGATCCGGCGGGTGAGCCGCTACTGCCCGTCCGGACTCCGGCACCCGTCCGGACTCCGGTCGAGAGGGCGGCACTCCACGCGGACGGCGAATGGCACCGCATCGTCGCTTCGATGCACCAGGAGTTCCTCGAAAGCCATGCCCAGGTGCATCAGCAATACCTCGCCCTGCTCGAGAAATCACGCATGGTCCTGATGCGCCGCCCCGGTACGCCCGGTCGGGGCGAGGTGCAGGGCACCGTTGACCAAGCACGTTGGTCAGAGGCGCCCTTGACCCAGCACCCGACCGGGCAGTTGAGCGGCCCGCTTTTCGGTCGGGAGCAGCTTGTGCAGTTGGCGAGTGGGCGGATTTCGGAGGTGTTCGGGCCGGAGTTCCGGGCGCAGGACGGGTTTCGGCGTCAGGTCCGGATGCCCCAGCCTCCGATGCTGCTGGCCGACCGGGTGACCGCGATCGATGCGCCGCGCGGGCGGTTGGGGACCGGCACGATCTGGACCCAGACCGACGTGGCCGCCGATGCGTGGTATCTCGATCCGGCTGGGCGCATGCCGGCCGGTCTGGTGATCGAGGCAGGACAGGCGGACTTGCTCCTGATCAGCTGGATGGGGGTGGATCTGCTCAACCGTGGCGAACGCGTTTACCGGCTGCTGGGCTGCGAGCTGACTTTTCACGGTAGCCCACCCGCGCCCGGTGAGATGCTCGACTTCGACATCCACATCGACGGGCACGGCGACCACGGTGGCACGCGCCTTTTCTTCTTTCACTACGACTGCCGGGTCGACGGCGAACTCAGGCTGAGCGTGCGCGGCGGCCAGGCGGGGTTCTTCAGCGACCATGAGCTTGCCGACACCAGCGGCGTCTTGTGGGATCCGGCCGGCGAGACCCCGGAACCCGCTCGCTGGCTCGATGAACCGCAGGTGGTGTGCTCGGCGCGCAGCTTCGCCGCCGAGCAGGTCGCCGCATTTGCGGCTGGTCGGCCGGACGACTGCTTCGGCCCAGAATGGCTGTGCACCCAGGCGCACGTCCGCACCCCGCGCATCGCCGGCGGAAAGATGCTGCTGCTGCGCGAGGTCACCGAGTTCAATCCGGCCGGCGGTCCGTGGAAACGCGGTTATCTGCGGGCGGAAACACCGGTCTCCGCTGCCGACTGGTTCTTCGAAGGCCACTTCAAGGACGACCCGTGCATGCCCGGCACCCTGATGTACGAAGGTTGCCTGCAGGCAATGGCCTTCTACCTTGCGGCACTCGGGTACACCGTGGACGCCGACGGCTGGCGGTTCGAGCCGGTGACCGGCGAGCCGGTGGCAATGCGCTGTCGCGGCCAGGTGACCCCGGACAGCCGGTCGATCACCTACGAAGTGTTCGTCACCGAAGTTTCGGCGGGTCCGGTACCGACCCTGATCGCCGACGTGCTGTGCACGGTGGACGGGGTCAAGGCATTCCACGCGAGACGAGCCGGGCTGCGCCTAGTGCCGGATTGGCCGCTGGCGACCTTGGTTCCCGTTCAGGATGCCGAAGTCGGCAGCGGCATCTTCGGCCATTCCGGGCTTCTCGCATCGGCCTGGGGCAAGCCGACCGATGCGTTCGGCCCCGCGTTCGCCCCGTTCGATGGCGTCCGGCGTTCGGCGCGGTTACCGGGGCCGCCGTACCACTTCATCTCGCGGATCGTCTCGGTCGACGCGCCGCAGGGCGCGATGACCGCGGGCGGTCAAGCCGTCGCCGAATACGACCTGCCGGCGGATGCCTGGTACTGGGCGGAGAACGGGTATCCGGTGATGCCGTTGGCGGTATTGATGGAAGTGGCGCTGCAGCCGTGCGGGTGGTTCGCCTCCTACGCGGGATGCACGCTGTCGTCCGAAGAGGACCTTCTTTTCCGTAATCTGGACGGCAGCGCCACTATTCTCGGCGAGGTGGACCGGTCGGTGCAGACGCTACGCACGACGGTTACCCTGCTTGACATTTCCCGGTATTCCGGGACGATCATCGTCTCGTTCGCTGTGGACGTCGAGGCCGATGGGCAACGGTTGCTGCATGCTTCGAGCGTGTTCGGTTTCTTTCCCACACAGGCATTCGCCGAGCAAATCGGCCTGCCCTCTGCCAGCAGCGAGCGACTCTCGGGCGACTCGTGTCGAGAGCTGGTTCCCTGTGACGGGCACGGCTCGCTGCGACTGGCTGGTCCGATGCTGCTGGTGCTGGATCGCATCACCGGGTACTGGCCCGACGGCGGCAAGGCCGGGCTCGGCCGAGTGGTGGCGGAGAAGGACGTCCGGCCCGGCGAGTGGTATTTCAAGGCCCACTTCTTCCAGGACCCAGTGCAACCGGGCTCGCTGGGGGTGGAAGCGATGTGCCAGCTGCTGAGGTTCTACATGATCGACCGCGGGCTGGGCGACGGCCTGACCGACCCGCGGTTTTCGTTGGTGACCGATCGGCCGCTGACCTGGAAATACCGGGGACAGGTCACGCCGGCCAACCAAACGGTGACGGTCGAGCTGGACGTGCTGGAACTCGGCGAGGACCCCGACGGCCGCTTCGCGGTGGCCGACGCTTCGCTGTGGGTCGACGGCGCCCGCATCTACCACGTCCCAGAACTCGCACTCCGCGTCGTTGAGCAGAACCCGTGAGCCCTTGGGCGTTTTTACAACTGAGCCCAGAAGATTCACGGCTTACTGGCCGGCCCCAAGCCTTGGACCCGAGCGAGACCGATGCCAATTCTCAGCCGTTTCCCGCTTAGCCGGACCCGCCCATTTCGCCCGAGACGGCCCGATTTTGCCCAAGAAAGCCCGATTTTGCCCGAGACGGCCCGATTTCGTCTAGACGGCCTGGTGTTCTGCAAGCGTGCCGTCACGGGGGACGCAATCGGCAGTTGCCCTTATCCCCGTACCCTCATCAGATCGCTCCGGCTCTCATCGCAAAGGCCACCGCGTGCGGCCGGTTGCGCAGGTTGAGGCGACTGGTCAAGCCGTAGATGACGTTCTTGACCGTCCGTTCCGAATAGCACAACTTCTGCGCGATCTCCGCGGTGTCCAGACCGCCGGCCATCAAGCGCAGCACGTCGGCTTCGCGGTTGGTCAGCCCGGAAGCGTTCAAACCCTTCGGCGTCAGCACTTCGCGCTGCAGGTGGTCGACCTGCTTCAGCAACTCCCCCAGCAGGTCGGGCGGCATTATGGCGCCGCCTCTTGCCGCGGCGATCACGCTGTTGACCAGTCTCGTCCCGGTCGCGGCGGTTCGCGGCAACACCGCCACCACGCGGGCTTCGACCACCCTCAGCACATTGGACGGGTCGAGTTCATTGGTCACCAGCACACGAGGAACCGGCACCTGTTGTGCCGACTTTCGCAGCTCAGCCAACATCTTCGAGTTGACGGGATCCGCAGCGAATACGATCACGTCGGCTTCGGCTGGGCTCGGAACAAGAAACAACTCCGACCGCGACTTCAGGTAACTCGTCAGGCCGGCCACGGTGATCGGGTCTGCTGCCTGCACAGCCACTCGCACTTGGTCCATCAGGATCTCCCACACGCTCCGTGACAATGTGGTCTCAGTGTGCGAAGGCTGTCTTCACGAATTCTCTACGTCGTCTCCATGGCGTCTAAACAACCGAACAGCCTGTTCAGAGGTCTTGTGCCGCTAGGTCACAACGCCTCTGCTCATCCGGCAAAAGGTCATCCGGGCATTATGAGCAGGGCCGCGCGTTCCTCCCCAACGTATGGCAGCATCGGCCATGCTCATGTGCATCCGTGACCTCGGACTCCGACCGCTGCTGCACCGCGTACCCGGCTTCGTTTGGCAGGTCGGGCATCACCAAGAATTCCCTCTCTATTTCGGCGCCGTCAACCAACCATGCCCGAAAATCGTGCCGACTGTGGCCCTCGCAAGGAGAACTGACCTTTCGTGTAACCCTCTTTGCCCCCGTTTCAACCCAGGTCGGCCTGTGGCGAGACGCCTGTCACAGCCGCTTGACCGTCTCAACGACCGTCCCCGCGCGGCGGAGCTCGGCGGCGGCCGCGCGCCCTACAGCCACGCCGCGGCTGCGGGAGAAGGCTAGGCGATGACCAGTGTGGTGGGCGGGCAGGTGGAGATCACCGGCCTGCGCGGTGGGTGAGCCCACGTGTAGAGCCATCGTGCCTGGTCACCAGTCGTGAGTGCGAAAACGGGCTGGAGCCCGTTTTTGCACTCACGACACCCGGCCTGCGGCAACGGCACCCTGTACCGGTCGCGATGGAGGTCACGAACAAGCTCGGTGTCGGAGCGAGGCCGATGCCTCTTTTCTTCTATCGCCCGGGTTAAAAGGGGCACACTTGTCGGGCTTCCGTGGTGGAGTGCCGTGTTGTCTGGCAACATCGCTCCGATTGCGTGTGCGATGTTGAATCGCGCATGACGAGAAGTGGTGAGGGGCGATGCTTGGTCAGGAACGTTGGTTTCTGCTGGCAGCCCCACATCCGCTTCCTGATGTCACGGACAGGTTTCTCGACTGGATTCGCCAACCTCGCTCAGGGCGAATCGCCCAGGTGGGGCTGGAGACCTTTACTTGTGGGACAGCTGTGCGGGGCGTCGGGCTTTCGCACCAAGTTCAGGAGCGCGGCACGGGTCGACTCGACGCGCTACCGCAGGCGCGTCTTGCGGAGGTCGTGGTGGTCTGCAATGAACTCCGTGATCAGCGATGTGGCCGGTCGGTCTCGACGGCGAAGAAAGCCGACGTCGCCGTGAGAATCGCGTTGTCGCGCTTGAGTTCCGTATTCTCCCGGCGTAGCCGTTGCGACTCCGCTGACTTTTCGGACGCTACACCCGCACGCGCCGCGGTGTCGGTCTCGCTGTGGCGAACCCATCTGCGCACCGTCTCGGCTGTCCCGACACCTGGTGGATCGGCCAGCGTCTGCATGGCTGACCGCTCCGGGGCATTTCTAGTCGCTGGTTTGAGGGTTGGGTGGGTGTGATGTTTTCGTCGATCATGGTGCCGGAGGGGGTGAGGCGGCTTTTTCAGGTGTTGACCGGTGAGGATATGACGGATGCGGATGAGGGTGTGTTGTTCGCGGTGGCGGATGCGTTGGAGGCGGGTGCGGCGGGGCTGGGTGAGGTGCGGGCGTTGGTGGCGGAGTTGGTGGGGAAGGTGCGGACGGAGTTTTCGGGGAAGGCGGCGGACCGGTTCGCGGACGGGTTGGGGATTTTTGATGGGTTGTTGTCCTCGGGCCAGGCGGGGTTACTGGATTTAGCGGTGTTCGTGCGGAAGACGTCGCAGCAGGTGCGGTATCTGAAGCTGGTGACGATTTATAGCCTGGAATTGCTGGCGGTGGAGATGTCGTGGGCGATGCAGTTTGCGGGGGCGACCGCTGGTGCGTCGCTGGCGTGGCTGGCGGCGCGGATGGCGGTGATGCGGTTTTTGTTGACGAGCTGGTGGAGGCAGTTGTTCATGCGGTTGGCGATGATGGCGGCTGGTGGTGTGGTGTTCAACGTGCTGCCGGATGTGCAGGCCCAGCTGCAGATGTGGGGTGAGGAATCGGCTGAGAAGTGGGATAGGACGCTGACCGAGCAGGCGGCGGGGATGGGGGCGTTCTCGGCGTTGGTGGCGCTGCCGATGTCGGCGGTGGGCGGTCTGGTCAGCAACATGTTGACGAAGGTGCTGGTGAAGGGCCTGGGCGATGACGTGGATGCGGCGATTCTGGAGGCGGCGGTGAAGAAAGCGGTGGCCGAGCACGCGGAGTTGTATCCGGTGTCGGCGATGGCGAAGTTCGCGGACGCGGTGGGCAAGAGTCTGGATGACTATGCGGGGATGTCGGTGGGGGCGATGTGGCTGGCGCGGTTCGGGCATAGCGTGGGGGAGGCGGTGGCGGGCTCGTTGTCGGAGTTTTTCGGGGAGGCGTTGTATGCGGCGGCCACGGGCCAGGAGGTGACCTGGAACCCGTTTAGTTTGACGGCGGGTTTGTTCGAGACGGTGTTCAGCGGTGTGGGCAACCTGGCGGGTTTGGCGTTGCGGGGCAAGCTGCACCCGGAAGGCCCGAGCCCGTACCTCGAGGGCACCGGCGGGGGCGGGGACGGCAGCGACGATGGTGGCGGGTCCGGTGGGGAAAAGGCCCCGCTGCTGGGGGCAGGGTCCGGGTCGCAGACAGGGAACATCCCTGGCTCCTTAGACAAAGACAGCACGTTCATCCCATCCGATACCTCACAATCGGCTTCCTCCGATGCCTCGCGATCGGATGCCTCGGATGCCTCGCGATCGGATGGCTGGGCTGGCTCGGATTCGGGGGCTGGCTCGGATTCTTCGAGTGTGTCTGATGTGGACTCTGTGTTCTCGGGTACCGGGTCGGTGGATTCGGCTGCGGTGTCGGTGTCTTCTGGTGAGGGCCTGGTGGTGCCCGGTTCCGCTGTGGTGTCTGCCGTTGTTGTGGGCGGCACAGACGGTAAGGACGGCACGGACGGCACGGACGCTAAGCGGGGTGCCGATGGCGGTGTGCCGGGCGGGACCCCGGCTCGTGATGTTCCGGTGGTGCCGGGTTCCGGGCAGCACCGGCCGGGCACACCACCACCGGCATATTCCGGTGGGGTGTCGGGTGTTGACCCGGACCGGCCGGGCACACCGCTGCCCGCACATTTCGGTGGGGTACCGGGTGTTGGTTCGGACCGGCCGGGCACACCGCCGCCGCCGTACAGTCCGGTTGCCGGTGGCGATCAGGCCGTGCCTGGGAAGCGGCCGCTGGAGGTGTCTGCCTCGAAGACACCGGATTCCCCGACGGTGACCCCACATGCTTCTGATGTGCCCGCGGATGCCCCGCGCCCGGAGACTGTCAGGTCCGAGGCTGTCGTGGGCCCCGGTGGTGTGCCTGCGGATGCCGCGCGTCCGGGGACTGTCGGGTCCGGGTCTGTCGTGGGCTCCGACGGTCGTGTGCCTGCGGGGCATCAGGTGTCGGGGGCTGTCGGGTCTGGGTCTGTTGTGGGCTCCGGCGGTGGTGTGCCTGCGGGGCATCCGGCATCGGAGGCTGTCGGGTCCGGGTCTGTTTCTGGCAGTGGTGTGCCTGGGGGGCATCCGGGGTCGCAGGGTGGGGTGGCCGGCCGTGATGGGGATCCCGCTGTGGACGAGGCGGTGGTGTCGCCGGATTCGGTGACGCTGTCGGGGGAGGGGTCGCAGGCGGCGTCGTCTCTGCATCGGGATCCGGCGGCGGTGTTGCTGGCGGGCTTGCCGGCGGACACGGTGCGGGTGCCGGTGTCCGCGGAGGTGGTTGCTGGTGATGGGTTGGCGGAGTTCGTGCAGGGTGTCGCGGGTTCCCCGGGCGGGCCTGTGCTGCTGGTGTCCGAACGTGATCCGGACGCGGGTGTGGTGGTGCCATCGGGTCAAGGGTCGGCACTGGCGCAGTATCTGGGCCGCAACGTTGTCGCGATGACGCCGGGACAGGCCGGGCGCGAGCCGCAGTTAACGGTATTCCCCGCGGATGGTTCTCGTCCCAAGCCGCTGGCTGGGCCTGGTGCCGCGGTGCTCGCCGCCGGGCGGAGTGGGGGCGTGGCCGGCTTGGCGGACGCCTCGGCAACGGTCCCGGCCTCCGGTGGGGAGCCGGTGGCCCGGGGTGAGGCACCGGCTGTCCAGCAGAGGTCGGTGGTTGGGGAGGGACAGCCCGCGGCCGCTGCACCCGATGCCGGGGCGGGCACGGTACGGGATACCAGTCGGATACCGGTGGGTCAGTGGACGCCGTCGGAACTGCGCCGCGCGATCGCCGAGGCGAAGCAGCTGGAGTTGTCCAGCAAGGAAAAGGAGAAAGCCGGGCAGATTGTGTGGTCCGCGCATGACGTCGCGGCGTTGGCTCGCGGGGATGCTGTTGTGCCGCTGGAGGATGTGGTGGCGCTGGTCGCCGCCAAGTACCACGACCTCGGCCCGGAGCACCGGGATCAGGTGGTGGAGTTTTCCGGGGCGCTGGCGGACATGCTGGGTACGTGGCGCAGCGAACCGGTCATCCACGCCGGAGCCGGACCGGCACGGCCGTCCGCGTCCGGTGTGGAGCCCGCCCCGGTGCCCTTCGGTGAGCTGAAGCCGTTGAGGGATCCGGTGGATGCGTGGGGGTCTGAGCAGCGTGGCGGGGAGGGGTCGCTGCCGGATGTGGTGGATGGTCGGCGTGTGGTGTTGGGCGCGGGGGATTTGGCGGGGGTTTCTGAGGAGGGGCGCGGGGCGCTGGACGCTTTCGTGGGAGTGACGGGAGTGGCCGCGCGGCCGAGGCTGGCTGGGGTGGATGGTCACGCCGAGGTTGATGGTCACCATGTCCTGGCGTTCCTGTGGATGCTGGACCGGTGGGGTGTTGTGGACCATGCGGTGGTGGTGAAGAAGCGGAAAACGACGTGGAGTGCCCGCCACATGAGGTGGCCGAATCTGAACGGTCCGGAGTTGGTGGAGGAGGGTACCGACGTCTGGTATGTGATGGGCGAGTACGCGCCAGGGGAAAGGCCGGATAACGCCAAACGGCCCGACGACCTGCGGGGCCCGCTGACCCAGGGGCCGCTCGCGTTGAAGGAGGTGCCGCCGCATCTGAATCCGAACGGGGAATTTCCGCCGGGCACCTGGCTTGCGAACCGCGGGGAGTCGGTGGAGTTCTTCGTGCATGTGCTGGACCGGGCGGGTGCCAGGGTGGAGTACGGGCTGGCGGATCAGGGGCTGTTGCTTCGTGGCCGCGAGGCCGAATGGGAGGGGTTGTTCGCGGCCCTGCACGATAAAGGTCCGGCGGAGTTGATGAATATGGTCAACCCGGACGTGTACCGGGACCTGTATCTGGCTCAGGCGTTGGGGGTGGACGAAACCACGGCGCAGGTGTGGCGGATGTGGTCCTACCTGCCCGAAAAGTGGCATGCCGAGGCGTTGCGCCGGGCGATCACCGGGTCGGTGGTCAGCAAATACGGTGGGCGAGAAGCGGTCAAGACACTGGTCGAGACCCTGGTACCCGACGGTCCGCGGTACCAGAAGCGGTTGCGCGCACTGGGTGAGCTCATGATGACCCTGGCCGATCGCCGCCGTCGGCTGGAGAGGTGGAACGAGGTAACGCGTGCCACCCCCAGCGCGGCTGACTACCGCCGCGCGCTGCAGCACAAGGTGGACGAGCTCGGTGGCTTGGATCAGATGGCCGAGAGTAAGCCCGGGGTGGAAGCGACCCGTCTCGCCGGTCCGGCACTGCAGCGTGCCGGTGAGCTGGGCAGGCGGCCCAGTCCGCGGGGGCTGAACGTGCTGCGTGAGTTGGTGCATGCCCTGGACGGTCGTGAGCTTGACTACCTCACGCGCTTCTTCGGCGACGTTGTTGACGTTGCCCGGGCGGTCGGCGTTTATTTGGGGGACGTGCGCGCGTTGCGGCTTGGCCGTGGCAGTGATCGTGCGGCCGTGCGTGGGATCTTGCTGGACGCGTTTGTCGCGGCGTTCGGCGGGCCGGAAGGGGCGGTCGCGGTGGCGGACCGATTGCGGGAGCTGGGCATCGAGATGGGACTGCGGATGTTCGCGGACGGGCGGCCGGAGGAGGCAGCTATCGCCGCGCGGACGGTGCTCGGTTTGCCGATCATGCAGGAGTGGGGGGCGTGGACTCTTCCCGAGGTGCTGGAGTACGTCGCCGGTGATGCTGTTCCCGCCGGAGTCCCGGACGAGAGATTGGTGCGTCACCTGGGTCCGGCCCGAGCGGCCTTGGTGACCGGCGTTGACGAGTCCACGGTTCAGGAGTGGCTGGACGGCAGAAGCCAGCCCACCGCGTTGGAACGGCACGAGATGCGCGAGGCTGCCCGGCTCTCGAGCTCGGAGCTGGTGCGCTGCCTCGGTCCAGGCCGGACACTCGAGGTGACCGACGCCGACCAGGGGCCTGTATACGAGTCGGAGGTATGGGAGTGGTTGGAGGGCTTCCCCGAACCCGACGCGGAGGACACTGGGAAGCTACGCCTGGCTGTGCTGCGGGCTATCCGGGATGGGCTCATGCAGGGGCCGCAGCCGTTGTGGCGGGTGGTGTGGAGTGGGAACGGGATTCGGGAGGCTGAGCGCCGTCTGGCGTGGGCCGATGCCACGAAGGAAGACGAGTTCCCGTCCGACGCATGGGAACAGTGGAAGTCTGACGCACGGTCACAGTGGGAGAAGGTGGACGACCCAGATCCGTCTCTGCCGCGCGAATCGCGAGAGGTCTTCAATGGGCTGGGGAAGTCGCTGGAGGCTTCGGTCAACTACATCGTTGTTCAGGTCCTGCTGGGCAATGCGTACGCGAGGGACATGGTGGCGGGCTCGGGCATCGTGATTCCTGACCCGGGTCAGGACCCGGATCCTGGCGCGGTCACGGGGTTGCTGGAGCAGATCGCCGACCATCTCCGCGCGGCGAAGGACATGCTGGACTCTGGTGTGTTGCGGCGGATGGTGGGAGGTGCGGCGAGTGAGCGGTTCCAGGAGGCCACGGGTGGTGTTGTCCCGCAGCTTCGCCTGACAGGTGGCCCCGGTGCCGTGCGGGAGTTCATGCGGCAGACAGCGGCGGGGGACGAGGTTCATTTCCTTGTGGTGAGGGTGCCGTCGGCGGCCTCGCGGGATGCGTTGCGGGCAGCGTATGTGAAGGGCGCCGACGCGGATGCGTTCGTGGCCTCGGGTGATTTCTTTGAAGGCGGGCAGGCGCACTATTTCCTGGACACCGTCCAGGGTGATGACAGAAGGATCGACCCCAAGTCGGTGCCGTCGGAGGTGGTGGCGGACGCGGGTGCCGATGTGGCCTGGTGGGTTCAGCATGGCGGGCTACACGCTCGCGCAGGCGGCAGCGATGACAGTGGTTTTGCGGCGCCTGTGTTGCGGGGGAAGAGTTCGATTCTGGGTGGGCCGGAGCAGGTGGCGTGGCTGGATGGCCAGTTGCCGCGGGTGGCGGAGTTGCTTGATTTGCCGGAGTCCGAGCGGCTGGAGCGGCTCGGTAACCTGGCGGGGATTGCGGAGCTGGCCGAGTTGGCGGGCCGGATGGAACAGCATCTGACGGCGCCGGGATTCGATCCGGACGGTAAGCGCGCCTTGAGCGTCGAAGCTGCGAAACGCATGGTACGGCGGGGAGCCTGGACCTCAACGGATCTGCAGACCGTCGCGGACAGGTTGCCTGAGATGCGGAAGGTCGAGAAGATCTGGGGCGATCTGGCGTCCCGGGCAAGGGAAGCGACCGGCGAGGGGAAGCGACGCACCTCCGCTGATCCGGCTGACCCTGATGATTCCGCTCGTGGTGGGAAACGTCGTCGTCGCCTGGCCTGGCCTGGTGTGGTGCCGGAGGAGGTCGCTTCCGCCTCCGCCGCTGGCAACGAACCTGGTGGTGCGGGCCTGGAACGGGCGACCCTTCTTCGCCTCGGCGGCCCCCCACCCGGCCGCATCGCTTCCAGTCCTACGGGGCAGCCGGGTCCGGTTCCGGATGCGATCGAACCGGCGCCCCTGTTGCAGCCCGTGTTGGTTCCGGCCGCCTCTGGTGGCACGACGGTGGCCGGGGGTGAGGCATCGGCTACCGGGACGGGGTCTGCCCAGGCGCGGTCGGTGGCCGCGGGGGTACAGCCTGCGGCGACCACGCCCGGTGCCGGGGCGGGCACGGTACGGGATACCAGTGAGATACCGGTGGGGCAGTGGACGCAGGAGGATCTGGACCGCGCGATCGCCGAGGCGAAGAAGCTGGACCTGTCCAGCGACGAAAAGGAGAAAGCCGGGCAGATTGTGCAGAGCACGCATGACGTCCAGCGGTTGGCTCGCGGGGATGCCGTCGTGCCGCTGAGGTATGTGGTTGCGCTGGTCGCGGCCAAGTACCACGACGTCGGCCCGGAGCACCGGGCCGAGGTGGTGGAGTTTTCCGGGGCGCTGGCGGACTTGCTGCGTACGCGGCGTAGCGAACCGGTCATCCACGCCGGAGCCGGACCGGCACAGCCGTCCGGTGTGGAGCCCGCCCCGGTGCCCTTCGGTGAGCTGAAGCCGTTGACGCCGCTGACGCCTCTGGTGGATGGGGGGTCTGAGCTGCGTGGCGGCGACGCGGAGTACGGGCGGGATGGGTCGCGGGGGTCGTTGCCGGATGTGGTGGATGGCCGGCGTGTGGTGCTGGGCGCGGAGGATTTGGCGGGGCTTTCTGAGGAGGGGCGCGCGGCGCTGGAGGCTTTCCAGGCGGCGACCGGAGTGGCTGCGGAGCCGAGGCTGGCCGACGTTGATGGTCACAACGTCTTGGCGCACCTGCGGATGCGGCTGGACTTGTTGGGCGTTGCGGACCGTGCGGTGGTGGTGAGGAAGCGGAAGACGACGTGGAGAGTCCACACGTGGTCGGATCTGGACGGTCGGGAGTTGGTGGAGGAGGGCATCGACGCCTGGTATGTGATGGGCGAGTACGCGCCAGGGGCGAGGCCGGATGGCGCCATGCGGCCGGAGGACTTGTGGGGGCCCCTGACCCTGGGGGCGCCGGATCAGGCGACGGTTTCGGAGCTGGACCCGAACAGGGAGTTTTCGTCCGATGACGCCGACTTGGAGAACATCGGGGAGTCGTTTGAGTTCTTCGTGCATGTGGTGGATTCGGCTGGTGTCAGGGTGGAGTATGGGCTGGCGGATCCGGGGCTGTGGCGTCGTGGCCGTGAGGTCGAATGGGGTGGGTTGTTCGCGGCTGTGCAGGATGAGGGGCGGCCTGCGGAGTTGATGAATAGGGTCAACCCGGCGGTGCGTGAGAGCCGGTATCTGGCTCAGGCGTTGGGGGTGGATGAGGCCACGGCGCAGGTGTGGCGGATGTGGTCCTACCTGCCCGAAGGACATGCCGCGGCGTTGCGCCGGGCGATCACCGGGTCGACGGTCAGCACCTACGGCGGGCGGGAGGAGGTCAAGAATCTGGTCAAAGACCTGCTGCCGGACGGTCCGCCGTACGACGGGCGGTTGCAGGTTCTGGGGCAGTTCATGGTGCGCCTGGCGGATCGCCGCCGTCTGCGGGGGAGGTGGGGCGAGGAACGGCGTGCCCAACTGGGTGTCCCCCGCAGCGCAGCTGAGTACCGCGCCGAGCTGCGGGAAATGGTGGCCGGGCTCGGTGGCCTGGACCAGGACATGGAGGTGGAGGTGGAGGTGCCGGTGCTCGAGGGTCCGCCACCGCAGCGTGCCGGTGAGCGGGACGGGCAGCCCAGCCAGCGGGAGCTGAACGTGCTGCAGGAGTTGGTGCATGCCCTGGACGGTCGTGAGGTTGACTACCTCCTGCGCTTCTTCGGTACGGACGCCATGGTGGGCGATGCGATCGGCGATTATGAGTGGCGTCGCGGCGGCGATCGTGCGGTGATGCGCGGGATCTTGCTCGACCTGTTTGTCGAGGCGTTCGGCGGGCCGGAAGGGGCGGTCGCGCTGGCTGACCGGTTGCGGGAGCTGGGCCGGGGTCCCCTGAAGCAGCTGGGCTGGGAGATGGCCTTGGAGGGGGAGCTGGACCCCCGGAGGGGCGTGCAGGTGGCCTCGCAAGGGCAGCCGGACCCGCAAACCGCGAAGACGGTTCTCTTTTTGCTGATGGATGATTCGTTGCCGTGGAATCTGGGCGATCTGGTGGAGTACGTCGCCGGGGGTGCTGTTCCGGCGGGAGTCCCGGATGGGGAATTGGTGTCTCGCCTCGGCACGGCCCGAGCGGCCTTGGTGACCGGAGTTTCCGAGTCCACGGCTCAGAGGTGGCTGGACGGCAGGCAACAGCCCGAGCCGGAGCATCTGCAGCGGATGCGCGAGGATGTCCGGCTCCCGAGCTCGGAGGTGGTGCGTTACCTCGGTCCGGGCCGAGCAATCGAGGTGACCGACACCGGCTGGCTTGCTAGAGACGAGTCGGATGTATGGGAGTGGCTGATGGGGTTCGTCGAGCCCCGCGCGGGGGAAGCCGGGAAGCTGCGCCTGGAGGTTCTGCGGGCTATCCGGGATGGGTTCGTCCCGCCAGCGCCGTTCAGGCGGTTGGGTTGGAGCGAGAGCTGGATACGGGAGGCTGAGCGCCGTCTCGCGTGGGCCGATGCCAAGAAGGGAAGCGAGTTCCCGTCCGAGGCTTGGGAACAGTGGAAAGAGGTGAAGGACTCAGTTCGGTCTCTGCGGCCCGAATCGCGAGCGGTCATGGATGGGCTGGGGAAGTCGCTGAGGGCTTCGGTCAACTACATCGTTGTTCAGGTTCTGCTGGGCAATGAGATCGCGAAGGCCATGGTGGCGGGCTCGGGCATCGTGGTTCCCGCCCCGGGTCCGAAGGCGGCCACGGAGTTGCTGGATCAGATCGCCGACAGCGTCCGTGCCGCGGACGGCATGCTGCACTCTGGTGTGTTGCGGCGGGTTGTGGGAGGTGCGGCGAGTGGGCTGTTCCAGGCCGCGACCGGGGGTGTTGTCCCGCAGCCCCGGCTGACCGGTGGCCCCGCTGCGGTGCGGGAGTTCATGGGCCAGTGGGCGGGGGACGACGTTCATTTCCTTGTGCTGAAGGTGCCAGAGACCTCGCAGGATGTCCCGCGGGCAGAGTATGTGAACGGCAACGACGAGACGAATGCGTTCCTGGCCTCTGGTTATTTCTTTAAGAACGGTCCGGCGCATTATTTCGTGGACGCGGTCCAGGGTGATGGCAGAAGGATCCATCCCGGGTCGACGTTGACGCTGGGTGTGATGGCGGACGCGGGCGATGCTGTGGCTTGGTGGCCTGGCCGACTGCACGCCCCTGCGGGGGGCAGCGACGGTGGTGGTCCGGCAGCGTCCGCGTTGCTGGGGGAGGGTTTGCAGCCTGCGGCCGGCGACGTCATTCTGGGTGGGCCGGTGCAGGCGGCGTTGGATGGCGGGTTGCCGCGAGTGCTTGATTTGCCGGAGTCGGTGCGGCGGGAGCGGCTCGGTAACCTCGCCGGGATCGCGGAGGTGGCCGAGTTGGCGGGCCGGATGGAGCAGCATCTGGAAGCGATGCCGGGATTCGATCCGGACGGTGAGCGTAAACGGAACGTCGACGTTGCGAAACGCATGGTACGGCAGGGGGCCTGGACCGCAGAGGATTTGCAGTGGGTCAAGGACGGGTTGCCTGGGATGCGGGCGGTCGAGAAGAAATGGCGTGGCCTGGCGAGCTTGTCGAGTCGTTCTGCTGCGGAGCGGGAACTGCTTTGGTCGAGCGATGAGGCCGATGTGGCGTTGGAGGAATTGTCTGGCCCGGCACGGAAAATCTTGTTGGACCGCGCATCCATAGCATTGGGGGAGCCGTTTAATGGCTCGCAGCGGGCTGTAAGCGTGCTGGCCTATCACATGATGCGTGGTGTCGGGGACGGTGAGATCGCGCGGGTACGGAACAGACTGGCCCGTATGTTGGTGGCCTTGACGGCGGTGAGTGCGGGGGCCGGGCCCGAGCCGGGGACGGGCCGGGGTGCGGGGTCCGAATCGGTCGGTGATGCGGGCGTGGTGCCCGCACTGGGTGGGGATGTGCGGCCGGAGTTCACTGGGGATGCGTCGGGTGATCCGGCGACCGCTCCGCGGTCGGAGTCCACCGAGGATGTGGTGGGTTCCACCGGGAGCGATGGTGGTGGGGGTGCGGGGACGTTCGGGCGCGGGAGTCCGGACTCCGAGGAGCGGTTCAAATCGTGGCTGACTGAGATCGCCTTTCTCCGTGGTGATGGTCTCCGTCGGGCGTTGGGCCGTGATGGTGGCGGGGTGCTGCGTGGTCAGGTCGACGGCCCGAGGGCTTCTGCGTGGGATGCCGAGTCGAGCGCTGGCACACCCACTGACGGTGCCGCGATCGATAAAGCGGTGAGCGACGAATTCGATACCGTCATGAACAACGAACAGCCAGGGTTGCTGGAGCGGCTTAAGCGCGTGGGCGGAACGGGTGGGGGCTTGCGGCCAGAGTCCGCTGTGGATGTGCGTGATGCGGGGACCGATGACGCTGGGGGCGGTCTCGGCAAGAAGGCACGGGCAGCGCTGCTGGCTCGGCTTAGTCGCTTAAGCGTAGCCTCGCCGTCGGGGGGCACGTGGCCCGTCGAGGGGTCTGGTGTGGACGGTGGTGCTTTCGGGGTTGCGCTGCGTGAGTTGAAGGGGGCTGACCCGGGCAGCCGGGCCAAGGCGTATGCGTACGCGGACCGGGTTTTGGGCGAGCTGTCTGGGGAGAGTCTGACGGCTCGGGTGCTGATGGCGCATCAGTACCTGATGTCCCCGGATGACGGAACTGTTGCGGAGCGACTGCGTGTAGAGCGGGAGCGCCAGGTGATCGGGCTGGCGCATATCAGTGCGGGCGCGGGTCCGGAGCCGGGGCCGGGGGGTCAGGCAGCGGGACAGTCCGGGGAGTCTTCTGCGGCGGGTGGGGGTTCGGGCCAGGCGGGCGGGCTTTCACAGCCACATGCTGCGGTGCCGGTGGATGAGGGCGCGGGTGTTGCCGGGCACCAGACGGAGCGGGAGCAGCGGGCTGAGCGGATTGCGGCAGGGCTGGCGGAGCTGGCGGAGTTGAACGCTGAGAAGGCGGAGTTGGAGAAGTCGTTCCCGGGGCAGAAGTTCGATCCGATCCGAGAGGCGATGTTGGAGGGGCGGGAGTGGGATCCGGTTCAGCACCGGGAGTTGGAGGCCCTGCAGGAGCGTATCGAGACGGTGCAGGCGGAGGTGGACACGCTTCTTACGGAGCGGGACTGGGATGAGCGATACACGCGGGCTGAGAAGCGGTTAGGTGAGTGGGCCGAGATCGTGGGTTTTGATGTTGTGGACCGGTTGTCGGCTGATGCGGACGGGATTTTGGGGCCGCTGAAGGCGTCCGGGCGGTTCCGGGTTGTGATGGCGCACTGGTTGGGTGAGCATCGGAATGACGCGCGCGGTGCTCAGGCGGTGCGGGTGGAAATGGCCGGCTATCTGGGCGGTGACTCTGGCATTGGCATGGCGGTGAGTGGTTTGCCTCGCGACGCGTTCGAGGCGGCGAGAGCACAAGAGCAGGCAGCTCGTGCTGGGAACCAGGCGGAGGCTGTGGCCCTGATGGTGCGCGGGGACGCTTATGAATCAGCGCTGGAAGTTATTTCTCGGATTAGCTCGGTACAGCAAGAATTCTCGGACGCCGGTCACGAGTTGGCCAGCGTAGAAAATAAAGATGACGTGGACCGTTTGTATGTTGCCGCGGACAAGGTCTTGGGGCCTCTCGCGGAGTCGAAGCCGTTCGAGGATGTGATGGCACGCGCGTTGCTGAAGAAGCTGGAGAACCTGCGGGATAAACCGCAGGAGCGGCAGCAGTTGATGACGAACCCCCAGGCTGATCAGCAGGTGCAGGAGTTGCGGTGGAGACTGGTCAAATACCTGGCTGGTGACACAAGTGGCGGTGAGAACCAGAAATATGCCGAAAAATTGCTTTCCGCCACGGTGACTCCGACGACTGGAATCGGCGTGACTCAGTCTACAGCGAGCCAGATGGATTACCGGCACGTGGCGGTGGGCACGGCACTGAGTGGCTTCAAGGGCAGTGAAATCAGAGAGTTGCTGCGAAACGAGGCACTTAAGGACGCGCTTGGCAAGGATTACGACGCTAGCGAGTTGGGGAAGCGTTACAACAGATCCCGGCCATGGGGTGACAAAGTTCTTGGTGATGCCCGGGCGCGGCTGATCTCCGATTTGAAAAATTCGGTGGCGTCTCTGGAGAAGGTTTTGGAGGGCGAGGCAGACACTAACTTGCGGGAAGAATATGAAGCCAAGATCAAAAGCTGGTTGGATCTAAAAGTGGCGCAGCGCAGAACGATCCGTCGTAGGACAGCGGAAGTTGCGGCTGCTGTTGAGTCGCTGGGCCGAAAGCCGTCCAAGCGGGCCGCAGAGCAGTTGTCTGAGCGAGGCAAGATCGCGGGTCAAGATGGCGGGGTCGATGGTGATGCAGAGTGGCACGCTCGAGAAAGCGAAATAAGGCAGGAATTCGCGAAGGCCGGTCAAGCGTTGGCCAGCGAACAAGATCAAGATCGCGTGACCGGTTTGTACGCTGCCGCGGGCGAGGTCTTGGGGCCTCTCGCGGAGTCGAAGCCGTTCAAGGATGTGATGGCACACGCGTTGCTGAAGAAGCTGGAGAACCTGGGGGATAAACCGCAGGAGCGGCAGCAGTTGATGAAGAACCCCCAGGCTGATCAGCAGGTGCAGGAGTTGCGGTGGAGACTGGTCTGTTACCTGGCTGGTGACCTGAGTGGCCGTCCGGAACCGAGCACTGCCGACAACTCGCGCCCCGCTGCGGCCACCCGGGCGCCTAAAAAAAATCGATCTGAAGCACTGAGGATTTATCAGCGGAACATAGCGGTCGGCAAGGCGCTTAGTGGTTTGAGGGACGATACTGCTGTCAACAAAATGCTGCAGGACGACGCAATTGCGGAGGCGCGTCGCAGGTGGTACACCTCCGAACGTTTGGGAGAACGGTACAACAGAGCCAGGAGTTGGGGTGCCAGTGTTCTTGAGGTAGTCAGGAAGCTACTGTCCTCCGATTTGGAAAATTCGGTGGATTCTCTGCGACACATTTTGGCGAAGGTGGAGACGGAGGCGGCGGCGGCGGCGGCGGAGGCGGCGGAGGCGGCGGCGGCGGCGGTGACAATCACTAAACTACGGAATGCTTATCGCGCCAAGATTGAGAAGTGGGAGAATAATACATATAAGGCGCACGCCAAGACAGTCTTTGATCGGGCATCGGAAGCTGCCGCTGCTGTTGAGGAATTTCGGGGGGAGTACCGGAACTACGCGGTGCAGAAATTGCGGTGGATTTACGAGACAACGAGAGGCGGGTTCGCGCAACTGCAAGTTCGGTACGGTCGAGAGGTTGAGGACGGCGAGTTCTACCAGATTTTCAGGGAACTGCAGGATGATAGTCAATTGTGGGATGCGGTCGCGCATCGGCTGGTGGCGAATGGCGGTCAGTTAAAGGATGCGCAGGCGTTTCTGCAGCGACTGCATGATCTGAGGCTCGCGGCGTCGGCCGTGAGTGCGGGCGCGGGTCCGGAGCCGGGTAGGGGCCTGGTGTGGCCGAGCGTCCAGGAGCCTTGGCAGGCGGATCTTGCTCGGCGTCAGGGGGAGGTTGCGGCCGTAAGCTTGATAAAGCAGGAATTCGCGGAGGCCGGTCAAGCGTTGGCCGGTCAAGCGTTGGCCAGCGAACAAGATCAAGATCGCGTGAACGGTTTGTACGCTGCCGCGGGCGAGGTCTTGGGGCCTCTCGCGGTGTCGAAGCCGTTCCGGGATGTGATGGCACACGCGTTGCTGAAGAAGCTGGAGAACCTGGGGGATAAACCGCAGGAGCAGCAGCAGTTGATGACGAACCCCCAGGCTGATCAGCAGGTGCAGGAGTTGCGGTGGAGACTGGTCTGTTACCTGGCTGGTGACCTGAGTGGCCGTCCGGAACCGAGCACTGCCGACACCACGGTGACCTCAGGGCCTAGAGCCGATCGAGCTGACGGACGGGAGGATTATCCGCACCGCGTGTGGGTTGGCGCGCGCCTTAGTGGTTTGTGGGACACGGATGTCAACAAGGTGCTGCGGGAGGAGGCGATTGCGGAGGTGCTTCGCACGGAATACACCAACACCAACCGCGCCGGTTTGGCAGCTCGGTTCGCGAGATCTGAGTCTTGGGCTTCCAGTGTTTTAAGGGAGGTCCGGAAGCAGCTGGCCTCCGATTTGAAGGCTACGGTGGGGTCGCTGCGGCAGATTTTGGCGGAGCCGGAGAACACTGACCTGCAGAGAGAATATGATCCCAAGATCGAGGAGTGGTTGAATAACATAGATTCGGCGTATACCAACTCGGTCCGTAATCGGGCATCGGAAGCTGCTGATGCTCTTCAACGGTTGCAAGGTGCGCTCGTGACGCATGGAGGTCAGGAGAATCGGATAGCGGATGCGCAGCAGTTCCTGCAGCGACCGAATCTTCCGAGCCTCGCCGTGAATGAGGGCGCGGGGCCGGAGCCGGGTAGGGACATGCAGCCGGAGTCTGACTATGTGTGGGGAAATGCGGATGCCGATGACCACGAGACCATCGTCGACGAGATGATCGTTGACGAGACGGAACAGCAGCTTGAGCGGCTTCATGGCGAGGATCCGTCGCAGCCGCTCGGCTCCGGTGGATTGAATCAGGTGGCAGGCTCAGGGGAGTCTTCTGCGGTGGCCGAGCTGAGGGCGTGGATCGCTGAGGCGGACGCTGGGCTGAAGAGGATGCGCGATAAGAAGGGGCAATCAGTAGACGATCTGATCGATGGAGTGAAGCCGAGCATGGGAGCTATTGGGGTCCATGACGGAGCCCGGCGTGTGATGGCGCACTACATTATGAGTCACCCGGAGAATCACGCCGGCATCAAGGAGAGGCATCAAACACTACGTAATCTCGTGGTGCGGGACCCGCAGTTGTATCAAGAACTACGTGAGTTGGCGGTGCGGGACTGGAACGAGCGATACGACCGGGCCGAGGCGCAGTTGCGTGAGTGGCTCGGGAGCGCCGGTCATGATCGTGCGGCCGGGTTGTTGTCTGATGCGGTCAGGATTTTGGGGCCGTTGAGTAGGTCGGGGCGGTTCCGGTATGTGCTGGCGCACTGGTTGGATGAGCATCCGGGCAACCCGCGCGGTGCTGAGGCGGTGCGGGGGGAAATGGCCGATTACCTGGCCGGTGACCTTGGTGACCTTGGCGTGGTGGTGAGTGGTCTGTCTCACGACGAGATCGAGGCGGTGAGAACGGAAGAGCAGGGAAACCTGATAATGCGGGAATTCGCGGAGGCCGGTCAAGCGTTGGACGATCAAGCTTTGGCCAGCGAACAAGATCGAGCTCGCGTGAACGGTTTGTATGCTGATGCGGAGGAGGTCTTGGGGCCTCTCGCGGAGTCGATCCCGTTCCGGCATGTGATGGCACGCGAGTTGATGAAACCGCCGGCTGATCAGCAGGTGAAGGAGTTGCGGTGGAAACTGATCTGTTACCTGGTTGGTGACCTGAGTGGCCGTCCGGAACCGAGCACTGCCGACACCACGGTGACCTCAGAGCCTAGAGCCGATCGAGTTGACGGACGGCAGTCTTATGCGCTGGGCGTGCAGCTTGGCGCGCAGCTTAGTGGTTTGGGGGACACGGATGCTGCCAACAGGGTGCTGCGAAACGAGGCGATTGCGGAGGCGCTTCGCACGGAATACACCGCCGCCCGTTTGGCAGCTCGGTTCGCGAGATCTAGGACTTGGGGTAGCAATGTTTTAAAGAAGGTCCGGGAGCAGCTGGCCTCCGATTTGAAGGCTACGGTGAAGTCGCTGGAGCAGATTTTGGCGGAGCCGGAGATGAACAGTGGCCTGCGGGACAAATATAAAGCCAAGATTAGGATGTGGTTGCTGTATCTAGATTCGGTGCAGATCAAAACGATCCGTGGTCGGGTATCGGAGGCTGCCGCTGATGTTGAGAAGTTGCAGAGGGAGTACTCAGAATACGCGACACAGGAATTGCAGGCGATTTACGCTATAGTGAGCGGCGGGTTCGCGAATCTGCAAGGTCAGTACGGTCTAAATCGTGTGGTCAGCACGTTCCGTCAGCACTTCAGGGAAATATGGGATGATACTCAATTGCGGGATGCGGTCGCGCATCGGCTGCTGACGAATGGAGATCAGTTAGACGATGCGCGGGAGTTTCTGCGGCGACTGCAGCGTCTGAGGCGCGCGGAATCGGCCGTGAGTGCGGGTTCGGGGCCGGAGACGGCATCGGTGGCCGGCGCAGGCGAGCCGGTTACTGGCGGATCCGGGTGGACCCGCCAGAACCGGGACGGGGTGTTCCGTGCGTCGTGGCGGGCGGACGACCGGACGGACACGGGCACCACCGATGGCGGAACCGCCGAGCGGGGCGGGGAAACCGATCGGGGATCGGTTCGTCGGAGTGGTCTCGAACCGGGGACTACTCCGGCCGATCCGCAGACGGTGTCTACGGCCCCGACGGAAACTGCTCGCGAGGCTCGGGAGCAGTCTGCATCGTTGTACCGTTCCAGTGGATCACGGGGGTTCGGTGGTCGTGGAGCGCCGTTTGATGAGGAGTTCTTGGCTGACGACTCGTCGGAGTCGTCGGCGGATGTGCATGGGGATCAAGTGGTGGAGTTTTCCCAGGCGTTGGCGGAGCTGGGTACGGAGGGCAGCGGGCTGGCCGTCTGGGCCGGGGCGGGGTCGGAGGGTCAGGTAGCGGGGCGCTCAGGGGAGTCTTCTGAGGAGGAGGAGGCTGACTTGGGTGAGTTGATCGCTAAGGCGAACGCTGGGCTGGAGGGGATGCGCGGGCAGGGGCTGCCAGTAGACGAACTGATGCTTGCAGTGCAGGAGCGTATGGGAGCTCTTTTAGGCGGTGACGGTCTCCGGAAGGTGGTGGCGCACCACATGCTGAGTAAGCCGGGGGATGTCGAGGCCACCCAGAAGTTCCTTCGAAAATTCTATGCGTTGGTCTGGGATGAGCTATACGAGCGGGCCGCCGCGCAGTTGAAGGAGTGGGACGGGATCGCCCCTCGTATCGGGGGTCGTGATGCTGCTGTGGACCGGTTGTTGTCTGATGCGGACAGGATTTTGGGGCCGTTGAGTGAGTCGGAGCGGTTCCGGTATGTGCTGGCGCACTGGTTGGGTGAGCATCCCGGTGACGGGCACGGTGCTCAGGCGGCGCGGGTGGAAATGGCCAAATACCTGGACGATGGCCCTGACATTGGCGCGGCGGTGAGTGGTTTGACTCGCGACGCGTTCGAGGAGATGCGAGCGAAAGAGGAGCTGCGAGCGGAAGAGGAGCGTTGGCAGGCATATCGTGCTGGGGACCAGGCGGAGGCTGCGGCCGTTACTGTCCCGATGGTGCGCAGGGTCGAGGATGATCCAGCGCTGGCCGTTTTTTCTCGGGTTAGCTCGGTAAAGCGCAGGCTCGCGGAGGCCGGTCAAGCGTTGGCCAGCGAACAAGATCAAGGTTTCGTGGACGGTTTGTACGCTGTCGCGGACCGGGTCTTGGGGCCTCTCGCGGAGTCGAAGCCGTTCCGGGATGTGATGGCACACGCGTTGCTGAAGAAGCTGGAGAACCTGTGGGATAAACCGCAGGAGCAGCAGCAGTTGATGACGAACCCGCAGGCTGATCAGCAGTTGCAGGAGTTGCGGTGGGAACTGGTTTCTTACCTGGCTGGTGACCTGAGCGACGGTGCGGATCCGAGTACTGCCAACAAGTTGCTTTCCGCCACGATTACCCGGTATCCCGGCGAGAAATATTCTGGAGCAGTGCAGGATTATCAGCGGCGCGTGGCGGTTGGCGTGGCGCTTAGTGGTTTGCCGGACAAGGCTGCTGTCAAACGGGTGCTGCAGACTGAGGGGCGCGAGGAGGCGCTTTCCAGGAATTACAAGGAGGACACTTTGGGGGCTCGGTTCAACAGATCTAGGAATTGGGGTCGCCAAGTTCTCGAAGATGTCAGGAAGCAGCTGATCTTCGATTTGCAAGCTACGGCGGGGTCTCTACGGCAGATTTTGGCGGCGGTGGAGCCATACACTGACCTGTGGTACGCATATGAAGCCAAGATCGCGGAGTGGTCGGCTCTAGAAGGGGTGGACGTCAAAGAGATCCGCAGCCGGGTACAGGTAGCTTCGGATGCTCTTGAGCGGCTCCGAAATGCCGCGAAACTGGAATTGCAGAATATTTTCGAGGCAGCCGACTGGTTGCAGCAGTTCGAAGATCTGTCCGGTCCAGCTTCGGTGGTCCAAGCGTTCTTTGACGTAGACCAGCGCTTCGGGAGAATGCAGGATGATCAATTGCGGCGGGCGGTGGTGCATTGGTGGCTGACGAATGGAAGTCATTTAGGGGATGCTCAGGACCGTACAGGGCATGCACAGGCGTTTCTGCAGCGACTGTATGGCCTGAAGATCGCGGCGATGGGGGTGAGTGCGATCCGGGCCGGCTTGTTCCTGCGGTCCGGGCTTTCCGATGATGGTCTTCTTCTTGGCGCTGCGCGGCGGATCTCGTCTCGACCTGACCGGTTTGTGGTGGTGGCGCGTGGTGATGGACGTGGTGGGGTGTTGGTGGATGGGCGGCCGGTGGATGCGCGCACGCTGGCCGATGTGATCCGCCGGTCACCCAACTGGGATCCGGAGGCTGGGGTGTCGGTGTGGTTGTTCGCGTGTGCGGTGTCGCCGGAGTATGTGACGGAGTTGAAGGAGCTACTGAATTCGCGGGTGCGGCATGGTGTGGGTGGGTTGACGTGGATCGGGCCAGGCACTGGTGATTCCCTCGCGATGGTGACGACCACGGCGGTGGTGACGGCGAATGGTGTGATGCGGCTGCAGGAACCGCCGACCGGCCGGGTGCTGGAGTACCTGCCGGGGGTCGATGAACCGGTGGAGCTTGGGCCGGATGGGTTCCGGCGCGATCCGGAAACACCGCGTGGTTTGGGATTGCCGCACCCGGTGCACCTGAATGACGACACGGCGTCCGAGGAAACGGTGTCCACCGCGGAGTCTGCTGTGGATGGTGATGCTGTCTCGGTACAGGGCGACGCGGTTTCACAGGCGACCTCGGGAGGGTGGCAGTTCGATTCGGATGAAGCGGATTCGGCGGGCTCAGGTGCGGTGGCTGGGTCCAGCGTTCGGCTGGGGGTTGTCGGGGAAAGTCGCGCGGATGGTGCGACGGGTCCGGTTGATGTGGACCGTGTGGAACAGGCGCGGCGCGTGGTGGCGGATTACGCGGATAGCGTTGGCGGTTGGGCTGAGTTGGCCCGCGAGATCGGGCTGCATCGTCAGGAGACGGGCTTCCGGCGGCTCAGTTCACGGCGGGTGCCCAATTATGAGCAGCGTTTGATCACCGTCACCCGGCTGATGTTGGACGTGTTCGGTAGTGCCTGGGGTGAAAGTGCGCGTCCTGTCTCGGACTTGCATAATGTTCGTCGGCTGTTCGACGCGGTTCGACGCCGCTATCCGTATGTTGGCGAGAGCGTGACGATCGATCATGTGCGGCAGATGGTGCGGGACTTCAACCCGGCTGACAGACGGCCGGTGTCGGATGCGGATGTGCGGACACTGGTGGAGCTCGTTGAAATCGCGAGGGATCGTTGGCGTGGGGCCACCTTCGAAAGCTTGGAGAGTGTTTGGCGCGCGCAGACGGTCCCTGTAGAGCTTCCCGGCCTTGTGGTGCTGGGTGCTCTGGAGTCCATTGCCGGCCGGTTGGAGGCCAATCGTGTGTGGCTGGAGGCGAACAACCGGAGGGGCTTGCTGGCTCGTGTCGATGTTTTCCGGGCTAACGTCCGGGAGGAGAGGGGGACGCATTGGCGGCCGACCGACCGTTCTCGTTTGAGCTCGTTGGGTGATCTCCAGATCACCGGTGAATGGCTGATCCAGGAGGCGAGCGCCGATGTGAGCGATCGTGCCGTGGCCGCGCTGGTGGCGTTGGCGGAGGAGCACGGTGGCGGACGCGCTGTGGCCCAAGCGGTTGGCGTGGATTCACGGTATGCGGCACGGGACCGGCAGAACCTGGGCGACGTTGTGCGATGGGATTGGGAGCAGTTGGCCATCGTTGTGCGGTTGGCGATGGACAGATATGGCGCCCGGCCGACTCTGTATCAGGTGCGGGCCACAGAACTTGATCCGCTCGGGCCGCGGGTGCAGAGGCAGGAAACCTCGGCGGAGGGGGAGTCTGATTCGGATGGAGGGGATTCGACGGGCGTAGGTGCGGTGGCTGGGCCGAGCGTTCGGCCGGGGGTTGTCGGGGAAGGTCGCGCGGATGGTGCGACGGGTCCGATTGATGTAAACCGTGTGGCACAAGCGTGGAATGTGCTGGATGATTACGCGGATACCGCAGGCGGTTGGGCTGAGTTGGCCGAAGCGATCGGGTTGCATCATCAGGAGCGGGGCTTCCGGCGGTTCAGTCCGCGGTGGGTGCCCAATTATGAGCGGCGTTTGGTCAACATCGCCGAGCTGATGTTGGAGGTGTTCGATAGTGCCCCGGGCGACGATGCGCGTCCTGTCTCAGATTTGCGTGATGTTCGTCGGCTGTTCGACGCGGTTCGACGCCGCTATCCGTATGTTGGCGAGTACGTGACGATCGATCATGTGCGGCGGATGGTGCGGGACTTTAACCCGGCTGACAGACGGCCGGTGTCGGATGTGGACGTGCGGACACTGGTGAGGCTCGTCGAATCCGCGAGGGATCGTTGGCGTGGGGTCACCTTCAAAACCTTGCGGAGTGCTTGGCGCGCTCAGACGGACCTTGTCGAAAACCCCGGCCGTGCAGCGCTGAGTGCTCTGGAGATCATTGCCGACTGGTCGGGGCCCATGCGTGAGCGGTTGGAGGCGAACAACCGGGAGGGCTTATTACTGACTCGTGTCGATATTTTCCGGGCTAACGTCCAGCAGGAGAGGGAGACGCCTTGGCGGCCGACCGACCTTTCTCGTGTGGACTCGTTGGGTGATCTCCAGATCACCGGTGAATGGCTGATCCAGGAGGCGAGCGCCGATGTGAGCGATCGTGCCGTGGCCGCGCTGGTGGCGTTGGCGGAGGAGCACGGTGGCGGACGCGCTGTGGCCCAAGCGGTTGACGTGGATTCACGGTATGCGGCACGGGACCGGCAGAACCTGCGCGACACTGTGCATCGGGTGTGGGCGCGGTTGACCAACATTGCGTGGTTGGCGATGGACAGATTTGGCGACCGGCCGACTCTGGATCAGTTGCGGCAGGCCGCGGAACTTGGTCGGCTCATTCCGCGCGTGCTGATGTTGCGGGTGCAGGGTGTGGACGACCGGCTGGGTCCGATGCCTGCCGATCTGGACGAAGCGAGGCTGGCCGGGTATCTGCGGTCGGCGGTTGAGTTGTGGGCGGCGGGTCCCGGCGCGGAGCGTCAGGTTGGGCGCGTTGTTGCGCGTCCGGTGACTGAGGACGATGTGCGTCATCTGGCCGATCTGATGATGTCGCTGGCACGTGGGGGGGTGGGGACGGTGACGTGGGCGAGGCTGGAGCGGGTCTGGAATACGGAGCGCCGCGCGGTGACTGAACGTGTCGAGGGCGCGGTGGTTGCGTTGCGGCGGGCTGTGGAGGAGATGACGTGGGATTTGGCGTCGTTGCCGAGTTGGTACCGGGGGGATCTGCGGGTACTGGCCGACGGGATAGCGTCGGTTGCCGGTGCGCAGGTCTTCCGGGATATGGAGAGCGGCCTGGTGCTGTTGCGGCCGGCGGATGCGCTGGTGGCGGATCGGCTGGAGCAGCTCCAGACCCGTGCTGTGGCGCTGGCCGGGCAGATTCGGGCGGCGCGTGAGGCGGCCGATCTTGTGCCGGTGGGTCCGTTGATGCTGGCTGATGAGTTGGTCCGGCGGTTCGGCCGCGACGAGCTGGGTGTGGCTGGGGATGGTGCGCTGGGCGACGCTGATCGGCGTCGGATCGTTCGTCTTGGCGCGTTGGCGTCGGTGCTTGCCGATGTTCGTAGCGCCGCGGATCTGGACGTGGAGGATGTGCGGCACGCCCGGCAGGTGGCCGGTGCGTTGGAGGACGCTAATGCGGGCTTGCGGGCGACGGGGGTGGGTCCAGAGAACCTGCGGAGTGTTGTTCGTGACTTCCTCGGTTTGCCCGCTGGCGCACGGGTGTCGCATGAGGACATCCGAAGCCTCGCGACCCAACTCGTTGCTGTTGCGCCGGAACCCGGGATGTTGCGGGAGGTGGGTTCGCGGTGGGTGTCGGACCGGATCAATTCGGCGTTGTCCGGGTTGTGGAGTGCGTATGACCGGATTGCCAGGCATATGGCGGACTTGCCGGGTGACTACCGGCCGGATTTGCGGGCGGCGATGGCGGAGGCCGCGCGTTTCCGGGGACCGGTGAACGCGCGCTGGGCTGTGGAGGACGGGCGGCAGGTGCTGCGTCTGGAGGAGTCGCGGTCGGGCCTGGAATCCCTCGCCCGTGATGTGTCGATGGGGGATCCGGACGCGAATAGTTCACTGACGACGATGGTTCGGGCCGTCGAGTCGCTGGAGGCGCGCAGCGAGGCGCCCAGGGCCGGGGTGGGCCGCAGCGATGACAGCGGTTCAGGTGGGCCCTTTGAGCGGGATGCGGCGCCCGGTCTGCATGGTGTTGCCGGTGCTTTCCAGAGCGTGCTGCGGCAGGAGCCCCGTGCGATCCGGGCCGGCTTGTTCCTGCGGTCCGGGCTTTCCGATGATGGTCGTCTTCTTGGCGCTGCGCAGCGGATCTCGTATCGAAGCGACCGGTTTGTGGTGGTGGCGCGTGGTGATGGACGTGGTCGGGTGTTGGTGGATGGGCGGTCGGTATCTCCGCGGACCCTGGCTGATGTGATCCGCCGGTCACCTAACTGGGATCCGGAGGCTGGGGCGTCGGTGTGGTTGTTCGCGTGTGCGGTGTCGCCGGCGTATGTGAAAGAGCTGAAGGAGCTACTGAATTCGCGGGTGCGGCATGGTGTGGGTGGGTTGACGTGGATTGGGCCAGGCACCGGTGATTCCCTCGCGATGGTGACCGCGGCGGTGGTGACGGCGGATGGTGCGATGCGGCCGCAGGAACCGCCGACCGGCCGGGTGCTGGAGCACCTGCCTGGGGTCGATGAACCGGTGGACCTTGGGCCGGGTGCGTTCCCGCTCGATCCGGAAACACCGAGTGGTTTGGGACTGCCGCACCCGGTGCACCTGCGCGCGCCGGTGGACGAAAGCGCTGCCAGGCCGCAGGTGCGGTTGCCCGGGGACCTGGGGTAGGAGATTGCGGGCCTGGAGCGGGAGATTGATGACCTGAATCAGGGACTTCGGGGGGATGGATCCGTTTGAGGATCTGATGCAGGGATTCCAGGCGGATGCGGATCGACTCCGCGACGTGCCGCTGGCTAGGGGTGGGTGGCAGGTTGGCCAGGTGGGTGGCAGGTTGGCCAGGTGGTGGACCGTTTCGATACCGGCGGCTTTGCCGTTCGGGCGGCGCCAGCGCCATCCGGATGCCCTGCCGGGCCCCGAGCAGATCGGTTCGCAGGTTTCCGTCCAGAACAAGGACCTTCCAGGCTGCGGGTCCTGGCACGTCCGTGCCCGCCCACGATTTCCATTGAAATTGCGGAGGTTGTCCACAGGCATCGGCGTGTCGGGGTGCGACACGCCGACGGTCCGCAAGTTCCATTGAAATCGAAGGTTCGATTTCAATGGAACTTGCGGGTTCTCTCCGCCGAGGCGGACTCGATGAACGTCTCCGCACCGGCGTTCACCGCCAGGGCCGGCAGGGCCGCCAGAGCCGGCAGCAACGGCAGCAACGGCAGCAACGGCAAACCCATACAGGATTCGCCGCCCACCGCCTCCAGAGCCCGCCAGAGTCCGTCCACACGACCCCGCATGGACTCGACTGTGAGGGTGGGCCGGTCAAGCACAACCGGAATCAGGGAAGCCAAGAACACGAGAGCGCGGCTCCTGGATAGACCGTCACGGCTCGGACAACCCGATGATCTCCTACCGGAAACCGCGCCCTCGTCTCGCGTCCCACCTGGACAGAAATCCCCCGCAACCCTCAGATCAACCTTGCACACGCCCTGCGTTTCAACCCAGGGCAGCCTATGGCGAGACGCCTGTCACAGCCGCTTGACCGTCTCAACGACCGTCCCCGCGCTGCGGAGCTCGGCGGCGGCCGCGCGCCCTACAGCCACGCCGCGGCTGCGGGAGAAGGCCAGGCGATGACCAGTGTGGTGGGCGGGCAATTCTCGATGGGGCCGTAGGTCACGGCCTGCGGTGGGTACCTGGGGCGGACCGAACTGTGTAGATCACCGGCCTGCACGTGTAGAGCCATCGTGCCTGGTCACCAGTCGTGAGTGCGAAAACGGGCTGGAGCCCGTTTTCGCACTCACGACACCCGACCTGCGGCAACGGCACCCTGCACCGGTCGCAATGGAGGTCACGAACAAGCTCGGTGTCGGAGCGAGGCCGATGCCTCTTTTCTTCTGTCGCCCGGGTTAAAGGGGCACACTTGTCGGTCTTTCGTGGTGGAGTGCCGTGTTGTCTGGCAACATCGTTCCGATGTTGCGTGTGCGATGTTGAATCGCGCATGATGAGAAGTGGTGAGGGGCGATGCTTGGTCAGGAACGTTGGTTTCTGCTGGCAGCCCCACATCCGTTTCCTGATGTCACGGACAGGTTTCTCGACTGGATTCGCCAACCTCGCTCAGGGCGAATCGCCCAGGTGGGGCTGGAGACCTTTACTTGTGGGACAGCTGTGCGGGGCGTCGGGCTTTCGCACCAAGTTCAGGAGCGCGGCACGGGTCGACTCGACGCGCTACCGCAGGCGCGTCTTGCGGAGGTCGTGGTGGTCTGCAATGAACTCCGTGATCAGCGATGTGGCCGGTCGGTCTCGACGGCGAAGAAAGCCGACGTCGCCGTGAGAATCGCGTTGTCGCGCTTGAGTTCCGTATTCTCCTGGCGTAGCCGTTGCGACTCCGCTGACTTTTCGGACGCTACACCCGCACGCGCCGCGGTGTCGGTCTCGCTGTGGCGAACCCATCTGCGCGCCGTCTCGGCTGTCCCGACACCTGGTGGATCGGCCAGCGCCTGCATCGCTGACCGCTGCGGGGCATGCTCCCCGCGAGCCTCGGCGGCCTTTCGGACAGCCCGCTCACGTGACTCCGGCGGGTGGTTCTTGGAACGAGACACGACTTTCTTCTTCCCCACAGATGAAACCCGGGGACGGACCGGGGCGGCTCAAGACTTTCTAGTCGCTGGTTTGAGGATGGGGTGGGTGTGATGTTTTCGTCGATCATGGTGCCGGAGGGGGTGAGGCGGCTTTTTCAGGTGTTGACCGGTGAGGATATGACGGATGCGGATGAGGGTGTGTTGTTCGCGGTGGCGGATGCGTTGGAGTCGGGTGCGGCGGGGCTGGGTGAGGTGCGGGCGTTGGTGGCGGAGTTGGTGGGGAAGGTGCGGACGGAGTTTTCGGGGAAAGCGGCGGACCGGTTCGCGGACGGGTTGGGGATTTTTGATGGGTTGTTGTCCTCGGGCCAGGCGGGGTTACTGGATTTAGCGGTGTTCGTGCGGAAGACGTCGCAGCAGGTGCGGTATCTGAAACTGGTGACGATTTATAGCCTGGAATTGCTGGCGGTGGAGATGTCGTGGGCGATGCAGTTTGCGGGGGCGACCGCTGGTGCGACGCTGGCGTGGCTGGCGGCGCGGATGGCGGTGATGCGGTTTTTGTTGACGAGCTGGTGGAGGCAGTTGTTCATGCGGTTGGCGATGATGGCGGCTGGTGGTGTGGTCTTCAACGTGCTGCCGGACGTGCAGGCCCAGCTGCAGATGTGGGGTGAGGAATCGGCTGAGAAGTGGGATAGGACGCTGACCGAGCAGGCGGCGGGGATGGGGGCGTTCTCGGCGTTGGTGGCGCTGCCGATGTCGGCGGTGGGCGGTCTGGTCAGCAACACGTTGACGAAGGTCCTGGTGAAGGGCCTGGGCGATGACGTGGATGCGGCGATCCTGGAGGCGGCGGTGAAGAAAGCGGTGGCCGAGCACGCGGAGTTGTATCCGGTATCGGCGATGGCGAAGTTCGCGGACGCGGTGGGCAAGAGCCTGGATAACTATGCGGGGATGTCGGTGGGGGCGATGTGGCTGGCGCGGTTCGGGCATAGCGTGGGGGAGGCGGTGGCGGGCTCGTTGTCGGAGTTGTTCGGGGAAGCGTTGTATGCGGCGGCCACGGGCCAGAAGGTGACCTGGAACCCGTTTAGTTTGACGGCGGGTTTCTTCGAGACGGTGTTCAGCGGTGTGGGCAACCTGGCGGGTTTGGCGTTGCGGGGCAAGCTGCACCCGGAAGGCCCGAGCCCGTACCTCGAGGGCACCGGCCGGGGTGGGGGCGGCAGCGACGATGGTGGCGGGTCCGGTGGGGAGAAGACCCCGCTGCCGGGGGCAGGGTCCGGGTCGCAGACAGGGGACATCCCTGGCTCCCCAGACAAAAACAGCACGTTCATCCCATCCGATGCCTCGCGACCGGATGGTTCGCGATGGGATGGCTGGGCGGGCTCGGATTCCGGGGCCGGGTCGGATTCCTCGAGTGTGTCTGATGTGGACTCTGTGTTCTCGGATACCGGGTCGGTGGATTCGGCTGCGGTGTCGGTGTCTTCTGGTGATGGCCTGGTGGTGCCCGGTTCCGCTGTGGTGTCTGCCGTTGTTGTGGGCGGCACAGACGGTAAGGACGGCACGGACGGTAAGGACGGTACGGACGGTAAGCGGGGTGCCGATGGCGGTGTGCCGGGCAGGGACGCGGCCGGTGATGTTCCGGTGGGGCCGGGTGCCGGGCAGCACCGGCCGGGCACACCACCACCGGCATATTCCGGTGGGGTGTCGGGTTTTGGTCCGGACCGGCCGGGCACACCGCCGCCGCCGTACAGTCCGGGTCCCGGTGGCGATCAGGCCGTGCCTGGGAAGCGGCCGCTGGAGGTGTCTGCCTCGAAGACACCGGACTTCCCGACGGTGACCCCACATACGTCTGATGTGCCCGCGGATGCCCCGCGCCCGGAGACTGTCAGGTCCGGGTCTGTCGTGGGCCCCGGTGGTGTGCCTGCGGATGCCGCGCGTCCGGGGACTGTCGGGTCCGGGTCTGTCGTGGGCTCCGACGGTGGTGTGTCTGCGGATGTCGCGCGCCCGGAGGCTGTCGGGTCCGGGTCTGTTTCCGGCAGTGGTGTGCCTGGGGGGCATCCGGGGTCGCCGGGTGGGGTGGCCGGCCGTGATGGGGATCCCGCTGTGGACGAGGCGGTGGTGTCGCCGGATTCGGTGACGCTGCCGGGGGAGGGGTCGCAGGCGGCGTCGTCTGTGCATCGGGATCCGGTGGCGGTGTTGCCGGCGGTGTTGCCGGCGGACACGGTGCGGGTGCCGGTGCCCGCGAATGTGGTTGCTGGTGGCAGGTTGGGGTTGGCGGAGTTCATGCCGGACGGTGTCGCGGGTTCCACGGGCGGGCCTGTGCTGCTGGTGTCCGACAGCGATCCGGACGCGGGTGTGGTGGTGCCATCGGGTCAAGGGTCGGCACTGGCGCAGTATCTGGGCCGCAACGTTGTCGCGATGACGCCGGGACAGGCCGGGCGCGAGCCGCAGTTAACGGTATTCCCCGCGGATGGTTCTCGTCCCAAGCTGCTGGCTGGGCCTGGTGCCGCGGTGCTCGCCGCCGGGCGGAGTGGGGGCGTGGCCGGCTTGGCGGACGCCTCGACGACGGTCCCGGCCTCCGGTGGGGAGCCGGTGGCCCGGGGTGAGGCACCGGCTGCCCAGCAGAGGTCGGTGGTTGGGGAGGGACAGCCCGCGGCCGCTGCACCCGATGCCGGGGCGGGCACGGTACGGGATACCAGTCGGATACCGGTGGGTCAGTGGACGCCGTCGGAACTGCGCCGCGCGATCGCCGAGGCGAAGCAGCTGGAGTTGTCCAGCATGGAAAAGGAGAAAGCCGGGCAGATTGTGCAGGGCACGCATGACGTCGTGGGGTTGGCTCGCGGGGATGCTGTTGTGCCGCTGGAGGATGTGGTGGCGCTGGTCGCCGCCAAGTACCACGACCTCGGCCCGGAGCACCGGGATCAGGTGGTGGAGTTTTCCGGGGCGCTGGCGGACATGCTGGGTACGCGGCGCAGCGAGCCGGTCATCCACGCCGGGGCCGGACCGGCACGGCCGTCCGCGTCCGGTGTGGAGCCCGCCCCGGTGCCCTTCGGTGAACTGAAGCCTTCGGTGGATGGGGGGGCTGAGCTGCGTGGCGGCGGCGCGGAGTCCGCGCGGGGTGGGTCACGGGGGCCGTTGCCGGATGTGGTGGATGACCGGCGGGTGCTGAACGCGGAGGATTTGGCGGGGGTGTCCGAGGAGGGGCGCGCGGCGCTGGACACGGTGGGCTTGCCGGCGGACACGGTGCGGGCTGCCGGGACGGCGTCTGCCCAGGAGAGGTCAGTGGCTCGGGAGGGACAGCCCGCGGCGATCACACACGATGCCGGGGCGGGCACGGTGCGGGATACCGGCGGGAAACCGGTCGGGCAGTGGACGCAGCAGGAACTGGAATGGAAGATCGCCCGGACGAAGACGCTGCGCTTGTCCAGCAGCGAAAAGAAGACGGCGCGGAAGATTGTGCGGGACACGCATGATTTCCAGCGGTTGGCTCGCGGGGAGGCTGTCGTGCCGCTGGAGGGTGTGGTGGCGCTGGTCGCGGCCGAGTACCGCGAGCTCGGCGAGGATCATCGGGACCAGGTGGTGGAGTTTTCCCGGGCGCTGGCGGACAGGCTGAGCAGCAAACCGGGCATCCAGCAGAGTACCGCGGCGGTGCCGGAGGAGTTGGAAAAGGAGCGGAAGGAAAAGATAGCAGCGCGTCTCAAGGACCGGCGGATTCGTGTCAAACAAGAGCGGGCCGAGCGGCGTGAGCGGATTGCGGCAGGGCTGGCGGAGCTGGCGAAGCTGGAGGCTCAGAAGGCGGAGTTGGAGTCGGCGCAGGAGAAGGCGTGGGATCACGTTCGGCAGGCGAAATTGGAGGCGCTGCCGGAGCGTATCGAGACGGTGCAGGCGGAGGTGGACACGCTTAAGAACCTTGAGAAGGCCGAGGAGGAAAAGGAGGACAGGGCGCGGGAAAGGGTCAGAAACTGGAAGGCCAGAAAGCGGGAGGAGCGGGCTGAGCGGATTGCAAAGTTGGAGGCTTCACGGGCGGAGGCTGTGGCTGGGCAGGCAGAGTTGAACGAGGTGCCGAGGGCGGAGTGGGATGCGGCTCAGGAAACGAAGTGGAAGGAGCTGGAGCGGGCTAAAACGGCTGCGGAGGCGGATTTGCGCGAGATTGCGGTGGACGATGAGCAGAGGCGCGAACAGAACAGGGAGAGCTTGCTTGCTTCTAGGAAGAGGAAGAGGGACAGAGAGGAAGAGGGGAGGCGGGTTGCGGCGTTGTCTGGTGGGCGGTCGGCTGATGCTGCGGCGGATCTGCGGGTACTGAGCGAGCAGGCTGACAGGTACTTGGAGGCGCTGGCGCTGACTGACGAGGAAAAGCGCAAGTCGTTGTGGGCGGAGGCGGAGGAGGAGTTGGGGGCGCCTCTTAATGGGACGCCGGCGCTTGTGAGCGTGATGGCTCATAGCTTGGACATGATGGACGGCTTGTCTCCGGAGGAAGTCGCGGAGCGTGTTGCCGCGGAGCGGGGAAGGCTGGCCGATTTTTGGAGGGCGGGGGCGCATATCAGTGCGGGCGCGGGTCCGGAGCCGGATGTGAGTGATGCGGGGACCGATGACGCCGGGGGCGGTCTCGGCAAGAAGGCACGGGAGGCGCTGCTGGCCCGGCTTAGTCTCTTGCGGGGAGGCTCGCCGTCGGGGGGAACGTTGCCCGTCGAGGGGACTGGTGGGGACGGTGGTGCTTTCGGGGTTGCGCTGCGTGAGTTGAAGGGGGCTGACCCGGGCAGGCGGGCCGAGGCGTATGCGTACGCGGACAGTATTTTGGGGTCTGGGGAGAGTCTGAAGGCTCGGGTGCTGATGGCGCATCAGTACCTGACGTCCCCGGATGATGAAACTGTCGCGGAGCGGCTGCGTGTAGAGCGGGAGCGCCAGATGATCGGGCTGGCGCATATCAGTGCGGGCGCGGGTCCGGAGCCGGGTCCGGGGCCGCGGCCGGGGGGGCAGGCAGCGGGACGGTCCGGGGAGTCTTCTGCGGCGGGTGGGGGTTCGGGCCAAAGGGGCGGGCCTTCACAGCCACATGCTGTGGTGCCGGTGGGTGAGGGCGCGGGTGGTGCCGGGCACCAGACGGAGCGGGAGCAGCGGGCTGAGCGGATTGAGGCAGGGCTGGCGGAGCTGGCGGAGCTGGCGGCTCGGAAGGAGGTGGAGTTCCCGGGGCAGAAGTTCGATCCGATCCGAGAGGTGATGTTGGAGGGGCGGGCGTGGGATCCGGTTCAGCACCGGGAGTTGAAGGCGCTGCAGGAGCATATCGAGACGGTGCAGGCGGAGGTGGACACGCTCCGTGAGGCGGTCGTGCAGGACTGGGATGAGCGATACAAGCGGGCCGTTGTGGAGTTGCAGGAGTGGAAAGAGATCGCTGATTTTGATGATGTTGTGAACCGGTTGTTGGCTGATGCGGAAGCGGTTTTGGGGCCGCTGAAGGCGTCCGGGCGGTTCCGGGTTGTGATGGCGCACTGGTTGGGTGAGCATTCGGGTGACTGGCACGGTGCTCAGGCGGTGCGGGTGGAAATGGCCGGTTATCTGGCCGGTTATCTGGGCGGTGACTCTGGCATTGGCATGGCGGTGAGTGGTTTGCCTCGCGACGCGTTCGAGGAGGCGAGAGCACAAGAGCAGGCAGCTCGTGCCGGGAACCAGGCGGAGGCTGTGGCACCGATGGTGCGCGGGGACGCTTATGAATCAGCGCTGCGCGTTATTTCTGAGTTTAGTTCGGTAAGGCGGACGTTTGAGGAGGCCGGTCAAGCGTTGGCCAGCGAACAAGATCGAGCTCGCGTGAACGGTTTGTACGCTGACGCGGTCAAGGTCTTGGGGCCTCTCGGGGGGTCCAAGCCGTTCCGGTATGTGATGGCACGCGAGTTGATGAAACCGCGGGCTGATCAGCAGGTGCAGGAGTTGCGGCGGAAACTGGTCTGTTACCTGGCTGGTGACGTGAGTGGCGGTGCGAAGCCGAGAACTGCCGACAACTTGCGTCGTGCCACGGCGACCCCGGCGCCTAGAGACCATCGAGCTGAAGGAAAGGAGATTTTTCGGCGGCACGTGGCGGCCGGCAGAGCGCTTAGTGGTTTGTCCGCAGCTGATGTCAACAAGGTCCTGCGGAAGGAGGCATCTGAGGACGTGCGTCGTTGGCCGTATTACACCGGCAAAGAGTTGGGGGATTCGTACAACAGATCCGAGCGTTGGGGTCGCGAGGTACTTGGTGCTGTCAAGAAGCAGCCGGTCTCCGATTTGGAAGGGGGGCTTCTCCGGGGGATTTTGGAGGAGGAGAGGCGGGTTGCGGAGTCGCCTGGTGGGGGGTCGGCTGATGTTGTCCGTCCCGGTCGTCGTGCCGCTGCTGAGAATCTGAGGGGACTGGAAAGGCACGCCAAGAGCGTCTTGGTAGCGCTTTCTAGCGACTCTAAGCGCCGTTTGTTGGCGGAGGCGGAGAACAAGTTGGGGTCGCCTCTTAATAGGGAGCCGGAGCTTGTGAGGGTGATGGCCAATAGCTTGAACATGATGAACGATCCTTTGTCTCCGGATGAAGCCGCGGAGCGTGCGGAGCCCGTTGACGCGGTGCGGGGAAGGCTGGCCGCTATTTGGATGGCGATGACGGGCATCAGTGCGGGCGCGGGTCCGGAGCCGGGTCCGGGTCCGGGGCCGGAGGGTCAGGCAGCGGGACAGTTCGGGGAGTCTTCTGCGGCGGGTGGGAGTTCGGGCCAAAGGGGCGGGCCTTCACAGCCACATGCTGCGGTGCCGGCGGATGAAGCCGCGGGTCATGCCGGGCACCAGACGGAGCGGGAGCAGCGGGCTGAGCGGATTGAGGCAGGGCTGGCGGAGCTGGCGGCGCTGGCGGCGCTGGCGGCTCAGAAGGCGGAGTTGGAGGCGGCGTTGGAGCCGGGGCGGGAGTTGGATTCGGCTCAGCACCGGGAGTTGACGGCCCTGCAGGAGCGTATCGAGACGGTGCAGGCGGAGGTGGACACGGTGCGGGACTGGGATGAGCGATGCGTGCGGGCCGTGGTGGAGTTGGACGAGTGGAAAGATATCGCTGTTTTTGATGCTGTGGACCGTTTGTATGTTGCCGTGGACAAGGTCTTGGGGCCTCTCGCGGAGTCGAAGCCGTTCAAGGATGTGATGGCACACGCATTGCTGAAGAAGCTGGAGAACCTGGGGGACAAACCGCAGGAGCAGCAGCAGTTGATGACGAACCCCCAGGCTGATCAGCAGGTGCAGGAGTTGCGGTGGAGACTGATCTGTTACCTGGCTGGTGACCTGAGCGGCCGTCCGGAACCGAGCACTGCCGACAACTCGCGTCCCGCTGCGGCCACCCGGGCGCCTAATAAAAATCGATCTGAAGCACTGAGGATTTATCAGCGGAACATAGCGGTCGGCAAGGTGCTTAGTGGTTTGCGGGACGATACTGCTGTCAACGAAATGCTGCGGCGCGACGCAATTGCGGAGGCGTGTCGCAGGTGGTACACCTCCGAACGTTTGGGAGAACGATACAACAGAGCCAAGAATTGGGGTGCCAGTGTTCTTGAGAAAGTCAAAAAGGAACTGTCCTCCGATTTGGAAAATTCGGTGGAGTCTCTGCGACACATTTTGGTGAAGGTGGAGGTGGAGGCGGAGGCGGCGGAGGCGGAGGCGGCGGCGGAGGCGGCGGCGGAGGCGGCGGCAATCACTAACCTACGGAATGCTTATCGCGCCAAGATTAAGAAGTGGGAGAATAATATAGATAAGGCACAAACCAAGACAGTCTTTGATCGGGCATCGGAAGCTGTCGCTGCTGTTGAGGAATTTCGGGGGGAGTACCGAAACTACGCCGTGCAGAAATTGCGGTGGATTTACGAGACAACGAGAGGCGGGTTCGCGCAACTGCAAGCTCGGTACGGTCGAGAGGTTGAGGACGGCGAGTTCTACCAGATTTTCGGGGAATTCCAGGGTGATCTTCAATTGCGGGATGCGGTCGCGCATCGGCTGGTGACGAATGGCGGTCAGTTAGAGGATGCGGAGGCGTTTCTGCAGCGACTGCATGGTCTGAGGCTCGCGGCGTCGGCCGTGAGTGCGGGCGCGGGTCCGGAGCCGGATAGGGGCCTGGTGTGGCCGAGCGTCCAGGAGCGTTGGCAGGCGGATCGTGCTCGGGATCAGGCGGAGGCTGCGGCCGTAAGCTTGATAAAGCAGGAATTCGCGGAGATCCGTCAAGCGTTGGCCAGTGAACAAGATCGAGCTCTCGTGAACGGTTTGTACGCTGTCGCGGGCGAGGTCCTGGGGCCTCTCGCGGAGTCGATCCCGTTCCGGGATGTGATGGCACACGCGTTGCTGAAGAAGCTGGAGGATCTGCGGGATAAACCGCAGGAGCTGCAGCAGTTGATGACGAACCCCCAGGCTGATCAGCAGGTGCAGGAGTTGCGGTGGAGACTGGTCTGTTACCTGGCTGGTGACCTGAGTGGCCGTCCGGAACCGAGCACTGTCGACACCACGGTGATCTCAGAGGGACTCTCAGAGCCTGGAGCCGATCGAGTTGACGGACGGGAGGTTTATAAGCGGCGCGTGAAGCTTGGCGTGCAGCTTAGTGGTTTGGAGGACGCGGATGTCAACAGGGTGCTGCGGGAGGAGGCGATTGCGGAGGCGCTTCGCACGGAATACACCACCGCCGCCGGTTTGGCAGCTCAGTTCGCGAGATCTGAGTCTTGGGGTTCCCGTGTTTTTGCGAAGGTCCGGGAGCGGCTGATCTCCGATTTGAAGGCTGCGGTGGGGTCGCTGCAGCAGATTTTGGCGAAGCCGGAGATGAATGGCTTGCGGAACAAATATGAAGCCGAGATCGAGAAGTGGTTGAATAACATAGATTCGGCGAATACCCCGACGGTCCGTAATCGGGCATCGGAAGCTGCCGATGCTCTTCAAGAGTTGCAAGATGCGCTCGTGACGCATGGAGGTCAGGAACAACAGCTTGCGCGGGGTTATGGCGAGGATCCGTCGCAGTCGCACGGCTCCGGTGGATTGAATCAGGCGGCAGGCTCAGGGAAGCCTTCTGCGGCGGCCGAGCTGAGGGCGCGGATCGCTGACGCGGAGGCGGGGTTGCAGAGAATGCGCAATGAGGGGCGAAAAGTTCGCGTAGACGGGGTGGACGTAGGCGTAGACGGTCTGATCGATGCGGTGAAGCCGAGCATGGGAGCTCTTGGGGTCCCTGCAGAACTCCGGCATGTGATGGCGCACTACATGCTGAGTCCTCCGGAGAATGGCAAGGGCATCGTGGAGTTGCATCAAGAACTACGTGAGTTGGCGGTGGGGGACCCGCAGTCGTATCAAGAACTACGTGAGTTGGCGGTGCGGGACTGGGACGAGCGATACAACCGGGCTAAGGCGCATTTGCGTAAGTGGCTCAGGAGCGCGGATCGTGGTCGTGTGGTCCGGTTGTTGTCTGATGCGGACAGGATTTTAGGGCCGTTGAGTAAGTCGAAGCGGTTCCGGGTTGTGCTGGCGCACTGGTTGGATGAGCATCCGGACGACGCGCGCGGTGCTGAGGCGGTGCGGGGGGAAATGGCCGATTACCTGGCCGGTGACCTTGGTGACCTTGGCGTGGTGGTGAGCGGTCTGACTCACGACGAGATCGAGGCGGTGAGAACGGAAGAGAAGAAATACCTGATAAAGCGGGAATTCGCGGAGGCCGGTCAAGCGTTGGCCAGCGAACAAGATCAAGATCGCGTGAACGGTTTGTACGCTGCCGCGGGCGAGGTCTTGGGGCCTCTCGCGGTGTCGAAGCCGTTCCGGGATGTGATGGCACACGCGTTGCTGAAGAAGCTGGAGAACCTGGGGGATAAACCGCAGGAGCAGCAGCAGTTGATGACGAACCCCCAGGCTGATCAGCAGGTGCAGGAGTTGCGGTGGAGACTGATCTGTTACCTGGCTGGTGACCTGAGCGGCCGTCCGGAACCGAGCACTGCCGACACCACGGTGACCTCAGAGCCTAGAGCCGATCGAGCTGACGCACACCAGATTTATGCGCGGCACCTGCTCCTTGGCAGGGAGCTTAGTGGTTTGGGGGACAAGGATGTCAACGAGGCGCTGCGGAAGGAGGCGATTGCGGAGGCGCTTCGCACGGAATACATCACCGCCGCCGGTTTGGGGGCTCGGTTCGCGAGATCTGAGGCTTGGGGTTTCAATGTTTTTAAGGTGGTCCGGAAGCAGCTGGCCTCCGATTTGAAGGCTATGGTGGGGTCGCTGCAGCGGATTTTGGCGGAGCCGAAGATGAACACTGGCCTGCGTAAACAATATAAAACCAAGATCGAGAAGTGGTTGCGGGGTCTAGATTCGGCGCAGGTCAAAACGATCCGTGGTCGGGTATCGGATGCTGCCGCTGCTGTTGAGGAGTTGCAGAGGGCGTACTCGAACCAGGCGGAGGCTGCGGCCGTTACTGTCCCGATGATGAGCACGGTCGAGGCTGATCCAGCGCTGGACTCTCGGGTTAGTTCGGTAAAGCGCAGGCTCGCGGAGGCCGGTAGGGCGTTGCGCCAGGTCGCCGACGAACAAGATCAAGGCGTCGTGGACGGTTTGTACGCTGTCGCGGACCGGGTCTTGGGGCCTCTCGCGGAGTCGGAGCCGTTCCGGGATGTGATGGCACACGCGTTGCTGAAGAAGCTGGAGAACCTGCGGGATAAACCGCAGGAGCAGCAGCAGTTGATGACGAACCCGCAGGCTGATCAGCAGTTGCAGGAGTTGCGGTGGGAACTGGTCTCTTACCTGGCTGGTGACCTGAGCGACGGTGCGGATCCGAGTACTGCCAACAAGTTGCTTTCCGCCACGGTTACCCGGAATCCCCGCGAGAAAACTTCTGAATCAGTGCAGGAGTATCACCGGCGCCTGGCGGTTGGCGTGGCGCTTAGTGGTTTGCGGGACAAGGCTGCTGTCACACGGGTGCTGCAGACTGAGGGGCGCGAGGAGGCGCTTCGCGGGAATTACAAAGCCGACGCTTTGGCGGCTCGGTTCAACAGATCTAGGACTTGGGGTCGCCAAGTTCTCGAGGATGTCAGGAAGCAGCTGATCTTCGATTTGCAAGCTACGGCGGGGTCTCTACGGCAGATTTTGGCGGTGGTGGAGGAATACGCTGACCTGCGGTATGCATATGAAGCCAAGATCGCGGAGTGGTCGGCTCTAGAAGGGGTGCAGGTCAAAGAGATCCGCAGCCGGGTACAGGTAGCTTCGGATGCTCTTGAGCGGCTCCGAAATGCCGCGAAACTGGAATTGCGGAATATTTTCGAGGCAGCCGACTGGTTGCAGCAGTTCGAAGATCTGTCCGGTCCAGCTTCGGTGGTCCAAGCGTTCCTTGACGTAGACCAGCGCTTCGGGAGAATGCAGGATGATCAATTGCGGAGGGCGGTGGTGCATTGGTGGCTGACGAATGGAAGTCATTTAGGGGATGCTCAGGACCGTACAGGGGATGCTCAGGCGTTTCTGCAGCGACTGTATGGTCTGAAGATCGCGGAGATGGGGGTGAGTGCGATCCGGGCCGGTTTGTTCCTGCGGTCCGGGCTTTCCGATGATGATCTTCTTCTTGGCGCCGCGCGGCGGATCTCGTCTCGACCTGACCGGTTTGTGGTGGTGGCGCGTGGTGATGGACGTGGTGGGGTGTTGGTGGATGGGCGGCCGGTGGATGCGCGCACGCTGGCCGATGTGATCCGCCGGTCACCCAACTGGGATCCGGAGGCTGGGGCGTCGGTGTGGTTGTTCGCGTGTGCGGTGTCGCCGGAGTATGTGACGGAGTTGAAGGAGCTACTGAATTCGCGGGTGCGGCATGGTGTGGGTGGGTTGACGTGGATCGGGCCAGGCACTGGTGATTCCCTCGCGATGGTGACGACCACGGCGGTGGTGACGGCGAATGGTGTGATGCGGCTGCAGGAACCGCCGACCGGCCGGGTGCTGGAGTACCTGCCGGGGGTCGATGAACCGGTGGAGCTTGGGCCGGATGGGTTCCCGCTCGATGCGGAAACACCGCGTGGTTTGGGATTGCCGCACCCGGTGCACCTGAATGACGACACGGCGGCCGAGGAAACGGTGTCCGCCGCGGAGACTGCTGTGGATGGTGGTGCTGTCTCGGTACAGGGCGACGCGGCTTCCCAGGCGACCTCGGGAGGGTGGCAGTTCGATTCGGATGAAGCGGATTCGGTGGGCTCAGGTGCGGTGGCTGGGTCCAGCGGTCGTCCGGGGGTTGTCGGGGAAGGTCGCGCGGATGGTGCGACGGGTCCGGTTGATGTGGACCGCCGTGCGGAGGAGGCGTGGCGCGTGGTGGCGGATTACGCGCATAGGGCACGCGGCTGGGCTGAGTTGGCCGAAACGATCGGGTTGCATCATCAGGAGACGGGCTTCCGGCGGCTCAGTCCGCGGTGGGTGACCAATTACGAGCAGCGTTTGGTCACCATCGCCCGGCTGATGTTGGACGTGTTCGGCAGGGACCCGGGTGACGATCCGCCTCCCCTCGGATTTTGGTGGAGAGGGGCTTTCTCGGACTTGCGTGACATTCGTCGGCTGTTCGACGCGGTTCGGCGCCGCTATCCGGATGTTGGCGAGAGCGTCACGATCGATCATGTGCGGCAGATGGTGCGGGACTTCAACCCGGCTGACAAACGGCCGGTGTCGGATGCGGACGTGCAGACGCTGGTGAAGTTCATCGATTCCGCGAAGCTTCTGGGTGAGGTCAGCTTTGAAACCTTGCGGCGTGTTTGGCGCGATCAGGCGGCCCCTGTGAAGCTCACCGGCGATCCAGCGCTGAGTGCTCTGGAGTCCATTGACGGCCGGTTGGCTGACGAACGTGTGCGGCTGGAGGCGAACAACCGGAGGGGCTTGCTGGCTCGTGTCGATGTTTTCCGGGCTAACCTCCAGGAGGAGAGGGAGACGCCTTGGCGGCCGACCGACCATTCTCGTGTGGACTCGTTGGCTGATCTCCAGATCACCGGTGAATGGCTGATCCAGGAGGCCAGCGCCGATGTGAGCGATCCTGCCGTGGCCGCGCTGGTGGCGTTGGCGGAGGAGCACGGTGGCGGACGCGCTGTGGCCCAAGTGGTTGTTGGCGTGGATTCACAGTTTGAGAATCTGAATCGGCGGTACCTGGACGAGCTTGTGAGTCAGGGGTGGAAATGGTTGACCAACGTTGCGCGGTTGGCGGTGGCCAGGGATGGCGACCGGCCGACTCTGGACCAGTTGCGGCAGGCCGCGGACATTGATCAGCTGGGGCCGCGCCTGCGGGGGTTGCGGCTGGTGGGCGTGGACGACCGGCTGGGTCCGATGCCTGCCGAACTGGACGAAGCGGGGCTGACTGAGTATCTGCGGTCGGTGGTTCAGTTGTGGGAGGAGCGTCTCCGCCCGGGGGACCGGTTCGGGGGCGCTGCTGCGCGTGCGGTGACTGACGACGATGTGCGTCATCTGGCCGACCTGATCATGTCGCAGGCACGTGCGGAAGAGGTGCCCCTGGAAGGGAGACTGGCCCGGCAGTTGAATCGCGCATTGGTCTTATTCCACATGGTGCGGTGGGAGAGGCTGGAGCGGGCCTGGAATACGGAGCGCCGCTTGGTGACTGAACATGTCGAGAGCGCGGTGGTTGCGTTGCGGCGGGCTGTGGAGGAGATGACGGAGGATTTGGCGTCGTTGCCGAGTTGGTACCGGGGGGATCTGCGGGTACTGGCCGACGGGATAGCGTCGGTTGCCGGTGCGCAGGTCTTCCGGGATATGGAGAGCGGCCTGGTGCTGTTGCGGCCGGCGGATGCGCTGGTGGCGGATCGGCTGGAGCAGCTCCAGACCCGTGCTATGGAGCTGGCCGGGCAGATTCGGGCGGCGCGTGAGGCGGCCGATCTTGTGCCGGTGGGTCCGTTGATGCTGGCTGATGAGTTGGTCCGGCGGTTCGGCCGCGACGAGCTGGGTGTGGCTGGGGATGGTGCGCTGGGCGACGCTGATCGGCGTCGGATCGTTCGTCTTGGCGCGTTGGCGTCGGTGCTTGCCGATGTTCGTAGCGCCGCGGATCTGGACGTGGCGGATGTGCGGCACGCCCGGCAGGTGGCCGGTGCGTTGGAGGACGCTATTGCGGGCTTGCGGGCGACGGGGGTGGGTCCAGAGAACCTGCGGAGTGTTGTTCGTGACTTCCTCGGTTTGCGCGCTGGCGCACGGGTGTCGCATGAGGACATCCGAAGCCTCGCGACCCAACTTGTTGCTGTTGCGCCGGGGCCCGGGATGTTGCGGGAGGTGGGTTCGCGGTGGGTGTCGGACCGGATCAATTCGGCGCTGTCCGGGTTGTGGAGTGCGTATGACCGGATTGCCGCGCATATGGCGGACTTGCCGGATGACTACCGGCCGGATTTGCGGGCGGCGATGGCGGAGGCCGCGCGTTTCCGGGGACCGGTGAACGTGCGGCGCTGGGCTGTGGAGGACGGGCGGCAGGTGCTGCGTCTGGAGGAGTTGCGGTCGGGTCTGGAATCCGTCGCCCGTGATGTGTCGACGGGGGATCCGGACGCGAATGGTCCATTGAGGACGATTGTTCGGGCCGTCGAGTTGCCGGAGTCGCGCAGCGAGGCGCCCAGGGCCGGGGTGGGCCGCAGCGATGACAGCGGTTCAGGTGGGCCCTTTGAGCGGGATGCGGCGCCCGGTCTGCATGGTGTTGCCGGTGCTTTCCAGAGCGTGCTGCGGCAGGAGCCCCGTGCGATCCAGGCCGGCTTGTTCCTGCGGTCCGGGCTTTCCGATGATGGTCGTCTTCTTGGCGCTGCGCAGCGGATCTCGTATCGAAGCGACCGGTTTGTGGTGGTGGCGCGTGGTGATGGACGTGGTCGGGTGTTGGTGGATGGGCGGTCGGTGGATGCGCGCACGCTGGCTGATGTGATCCGCCGGTCACCTAACTGGGATCCGGAGGCTGGGGCGTCGGTGTGGTTGTTCGCGTGTGCGGTGTCGCAGGAGTATGTGACGGAGTTGAAGGAGCTACTGAATTCGCGGGTGCGGCATGGTGTGGGTGGGTTGACGTGGATGGGGCCAGGCACTGGTGATTCCCTCGCGATGGTGACCGCGGCGGTGGTGACGGCGGATGGTGTGATGCGGCTGCAGGAACCGCCGACCGGCCGGGTGCTGGAGCACCTGCCGGGGGTCGATGAACCGGTGGAGCTTGGGCCGGATGGGTTCCCGCTCGATGCGGAAACACCGAGTGGTTTGGGATTGCCGCACCCGGTGCACCTGCGCGCGCCGGTGGACGAAAGCGCTGCCAGGCCGCAGGCGCGGTTGCCCGAGGACCTGGCGCCGGAGGTTGAGGTCCTGGATCAGGGACTTCGGGGGGAGGTGGATCCGTTTGAGGATCTGATGCGGGGATTCCAGGCGGATGCGGATCGACTCCGCGAGGACGTGCCGCTGCTTTTTCCTGGTGAGGAGTTGGTGGCGGAGCTTGCTCAGCCGTTCGCGATCGCGGGGGAGGTTGGGGATGGTAGGGAGGAGCTGGCGCGGGAGGTCGGGCTGGATGTTGGCAGGGATGATTTCCGGGAGGCTTTGAGGTCTCTGGCGGAGTTGGCGTGGGATGTTGGTTTCGATGGGCGCCAGTCGGACGCGGTGGATGTGTCGCGGATGAAACTGCTCAGGGTGTTGATCGACGTCGGTTTCGAAGACGGCAGGCAGGGTGCTGCTTTCTATGACCGGACGCTTGCCGATCTGCGGGAGCTGGTGGCGGATCTGGAGGAGTCGGTCGACCATGTGACGGGTCAGCGCGAGAAACCGCAGCCGGAGGATCTGCCGGACGACGAGGTTCGTGGCTGGATCGAGCGGATGGACGTGGTGCTCCGTCTTGGTGAGGTCCATGCGGCTGTGGTGGGCGACAACCCGCGTTTGCCGCTCACCACTTTGGTGGGCGGCAGGCGCGGGTTGCCGGTCATGCGGCTGGCGAGGCAGTTGTATGGCGCGAAACCAGACATGGAAGCGTTAGACGACCTGAGGTGGTTGGCCGGTCAGCTTGATCCCGTGTCGTCGAATATTTCGCGGGTGTCCCTTACCCGCATGATGGCGGGTTTCGACGGCCGAGCCGATATGAATGCGCCTGGTTCGGAAGTGCGTGAGTTGGTGGGGTTGGCGGTCAGGGCGCGAGAGGTTTTTGGTCGGCTGGGTACCGTTCAAGCCCATGCCGGTGCCGATGCCGGTGCCGATGCCGGTGCCCATGCCGGGGCCGATGCCGGTGCTGATGGGGATCAGCGGGTCAGTCCGGTGCAGGCGTTGAAGGCGATGTGGAACGTCGATCTGCCTTGGCAGCGGGCGAGGGGCAGGCTGAACGCGCTCGAGAGGACCGGGCGGGACGAGCAGATGGTGGAGTGGGCCCGGGAAGTGCTGGCTAGGCTCGAGGAAGCTCGGTCTGTGGTGGTCGAGGAGCCGGCGAAGTCACAGGCGAGCCTGAACGCCGTTGTCCTGACTCCGGTCGTGAAGAGGATTGCTGCGCGGTTTGAGGGCGACCGGAGCAAGCTTGCGGCGGAGGTAGGGCTGGGGGACGGGACCGAACTGTCGGCCGATGCCGAGCAGTCTCTGCTGAATCTGGCGGAGTTGTACTGGGAGATAGATCCGGGTCTGTCCCGATTTGAGGACGCTCCGCGGTGGATGCGGCGGATCCGGGTGTTGATCGATGCCGGCTTTGACGACGGCAAGGTGGGTGCTGCCTTCTATCAGCGGACGATGGGTGAGCTGCGGAGCCTGGTGGCCGTTGCGTCCGGTCCGGTGTTCAACCCTGAGACCGGACAGCGGGAGCTTCGGTCGCCCTGGGATGTGCGACTCGACCAGATTCGTCCCTGGCTCGAGCGGATGGACGTAGTGGATGACCTCGGCGGTTACCACGAGTTCGTCGGCAAGGTCGGCGCGGATTTGGTGGGCGGCAGGCGGCTGTTCCCGGTCATACGGCTGGCAGTGGATTTGTACGGCAAGCAGCCGGGTTTGGAGATGCTGCGCGGTCTGGGGTGGTGGGCCAACCAGCTTGATGTCGAGCCGTCGACCATGTCGATGTGGTCATCCCTTATCAACATGGTTGCGGGCTTCGAAGGCCTATCCGCTGAAAACGTTGGCATTTCGAAGGTGCGTGGCCTGGTGTCGTTGGTGGGGAGGGCGCGGGAGCACCTTGGTCAGGTCGACGGCGATCTGGTACAGGCGTTGGAGGCGATGTGGAACGCCGACAAGCCTTGGCAGCAAGTGAGGGAAAGGCTGGATACGCTCAAGAGCACCGCGGGTGACGAGCAGATGGTGGAGCGGGCCCGGGAAGTGCTGTTTGAGTTCGAGGAAGCTCGGTCTGTGGTGGTCGAGGAGCCGGCGGCGTCGCAGGCGCGCCTGAACGCCTTGGTCCTGATTCCGTTCGTGGAGAGGATTGCTGAGCGGTTTGAGGGCGGCTCGAGCGAGCTTGCGGCGGAGGTAGGGCTGGGGGACGGGACCGACCTGTCGGCCGATGCCGAGCAGTCTCTGCTGAATCTGGCGGAGTTGTACTGGGAGATTGATCCGGGTCTGTCCCGATTTGAGGACGCTCCGCTGTGGATGCGGCGGATCCGGTTGTTGATCGATGCCGCCTTCGAGGACGGCAAGGTGGGTGCTGCCTTCTATCAGCGGACGATGGGTGAGCTGCGGAGCCTGGTGGCCGTTGCGTTCGGGCCGGTGTTCAACTCTGAGACCGGACAGCGGGAGCTTCGGTCGCCCGGGGATATGCGACTCGACGAGATTCGTCCCTGGCTCGAGGTGATGGACGTAGTGCACGACCTCGGCGGTTACCACGAGTTCGTCGGTGAGGTCGGCCCGGATTTGGTGGGCGGCAGGCGGCTGTTCCCGGTCATACGGCTGGCAATGTGGTTGTATGGCGAGCGGCCGGGTTTGGAGATGCTGCGCGGTCTGGGGTGGTGGGCCAACCAGCTTGATGTCGAGCCGTCGACCATGTCGTTGTGGTCGTCCCTTACCGACATGATTGCGGGCTTCGAAGACCCACCCCGTGAACACGTCGAGGTTCCTGATGTGCGTGACCTGGTGTCGTTGGTGGGGAGGGCGCGGGAGCACCTTGGTCAGGTCGATGGCGATCCGAAGAAGGCGTTGGAGGCGATGTGGAACGCCGACAAGCCTTGGCAGCAAGTGAGGGACAGGCTGGCCGCGCTCGTAAGGACCGCGCATGACAAAGACGACGTACCGATGGAGGAGTGGGCCCGCGGGTTGATGGCTAGGCTCGAGGAAGCTCGGTCTGTGGTGGTCAGGGAGCGGGCGGAGTCGCAGGCGCGCCTGAACGCCGTTGTCCTGACTCCGGTCGTGGAGAGGATTGCTGAGCGGTTTGAGGGCGACTGGAGCAAGCTTGCGGCGGAGGTAGGGCTGGGGGACGGGACTGGTCTGCCGGCCGATTTCGAGCAGTCCCTGCTGAATCTGACGGGGTTGTACTGGGAGGGAGATCCGCACCTGTCCCAATTTGACAAGGCTCCGCTGTGGATGCGGCGGTTCCGGGTGTTGATCGATGCCGGTTTCGAGGACGGCAAGGAGGGTGCCGACTTCTACGCCAGGACGTTTGACGATCTCCGAAACCTGCCCATCGATTTATGGGGGATTCGTCGCTGGCTCAAGCGGATGGATCTGGTGCACGATCTTGGTGGTGTCGGCAAGATTGCCGGTGAGGTCGGCGCGGATTTGGTGGGTGGCGGGCGGCTGTTCCCGGTTGTACGGCTGGCAGAGAAGTTGCACGACGAAACGGCGGACATGGAAATGTTCCATGGTCTGGCGTGGTTGGCCAACCAGCTTGATCCCGTGTCGTCGAACATTTCGTTGGAGTACCTCACAAACGTGTTTGCGGGCTTCGAAGGCCAAGCCGGTGACCATTCCCTTTCGGACGTGTACCGCCTGGCGTTGTTGGCGGGGAGAGCGCAAGAGTTTCTTGGTCAGGTCGACGGCGATGGGAAGGGAGCGTTGGAGGCGATTTGGAAGGCCGACAGGCTCTGGGAAAGGAAGGAGAACTGGCTGAAAGAGATCGAGGATAATGCGATCGAGGAGGGTGACGAACAGACGGCGCAGTGGGCCAGGGCAAGGCTGTTCGACTTCGCGGACGCTCGGGCTGTGGTGGTCAAGGATCCGGCGGAGTCGCAGGCGCGCCTGAACGCCGTTGTCCTGACTCCGTTCGTGGAGTGGATTGCTGAGCGGTTTGAGGGCGACTGGAGCAAGCTTGCGGCGGAGGTAGGGCTGGGGGACGGGACTGGTCTGCCGGCCGATTTCGAGCAGTCCCTGCTGAATCTGGCGGATTTGTACGGGGAGATAGATCCGGATCTGTCCCGATTTGACGAGGCTCCGCTGTGGATGCGGCGAATCCGGGTGTTGATTGATACCGGCTTCGACGACGGCACGGAGGGTGCCGCCTCTTATGCCCGGACGATTGATGATCTGCGGAGCCTGGTGGCCGATCTGCCGAGGGTCAATCGTCAGACCCGACAGGACCGGCCTCGGTCGCCCGGGACTGTGGAGGGCTGGGAGATACGTCGCTGGCTTGGGCGTATGGATCTTGTGCACGACCTCGGTGGTTACCGCAAGCTCGTCGGTGAGATCGGCGAGGATTTGGTGGGCGGCAGGCGGCTGTTGTCGGTCATAGCGTTGGCAGAGCATTTGTACGGCGAGCGGTCGGGAATCAAACTGCGCGACTTGGCGCGACAGCTGCGGGTTGCGGAGGTGCGGAAGTCGCTGCAGCAGGCCGAGTCTCGGCAGGCGGAGTTGGCGGCGTCGCTGCAGCAGGCCATGGCTCGGCAGGCGGAGTTGGCGGCGTTGTCAGCGGGGAATGCCGGTGAGGGTGTGGAGTTGGAGTTGCGGGAGCGTATTGGGGCTCTGCGGGCGGAGATCGAGGAGTTGGCGGGGCGTATCGAGGCCGAGCAGGGGGTGTTGGAGGGGTTGGTGAGCGACGCGCGGCAGGAGAGCGGCCAGGACGGCGCAGTCCGGCGTGGGCGGAAGAGAACGGCTGAGGAGCTGACGGGGGGCGCGGAATCGTCTGGTGCGGGGGCATCTTCGTCCGCTGGTGCGGGTTTGCGGGAGCCTGAGTCGGCTGAGGTTTCGGGCGCTGGCGTGGAGGGGCTGGACGCGGCGGGTGAGCCGGTGCCGGTGGAGGGGCTGGACGCGGCGGGTGAGCCGGTGCCGGTGGAGGTGATTCGCGCGGGGATTATGGCCTCGGATGTGGGTGCGGAGGTGCGTGCTGCTGTGCGGGAGTTGCCGTTGAGGGGTGGCGGGTTTGTGGTGGCGGTGCGTGGTGATCGTGCGGGAGGCGTGATGGTGAATGGGCGGTCGGTATCTCCGCGGACCCTGGCTGATGTGATCCGGTCGTCACCTAACTGGAATCGGGATGCTGTGGTGTGGCTGTATGCGTGTGAGGTCTCCGAGGCGTATGCGCGGGCGTTGGATGCGGCGTTGGGGTCTGAAGTTCGCTGGACGCGGTACATGGTGTGGTTCGGTCCGGATACCGGCGGGTTCGCTTCGATGGTTGCCGACCCGTCTGTGGGTGATGATGGTCGGCTGCTCCCGTTTTTGCCTTCCCGTGGCAGGTGGGAGTCCACTCGGCCAGACGCGGGTGGGCAACCAACGGTGGGCCCCTATGACGACCTTCCCTTGCGGGAAGGCCGGATCGGGCTGAGTCCGGACTGGGTGCACCTGCGCGCGCCGGTGGACGAACGCGCTGCCATGCCGCAGGTGCGGTTGCCCGGGGACCTGGCGCGCGAGGTTGAGGTCCTGGATGAGGGACTCAGGGAGGGGATGGATCCGTTTGAGGATCTGATGCAGGGATTCCAGGCGGATGCGGATCGACTCCGCGACGTGCCGCCGCCTGGTGAGGAGTTGGTGGCGGGGCTTGCTCAGCCGTTCGCGGGAGAGGGTGGGGATGGTTGGGAGGGGCTGGCGCGGGAGGTCGGGCTGGATGTTGGGAGGGGTGATTTCCGGGAGGCTTTGGGGTCTCTGGCGGAGTTGGCGTGGGATGTTGGTTTCGATGGGCGCCAGTCGGACGCGGTGGATGTGTCGCGGATGAAACTGCTCCGGGTGTTGATCGACGTCGGTTTCGAAGACGGCAGGCAGGGTGCTGCTTTCTATGACCGGACGCTTGCCGATCTGCGGGAGCTGGTGGCGGATCTGGAGGAGTGGGTCGACCATGTGACGGGTCAGCGCGAGAAACCGCTGCCGGAGGGTCTGCCGGACGGCGATGTTCGTCGCTGGATCAAGCGGATGGACGTGGTGCTCCGTCTTGGGGAGGTCCACGCGGCTGTTGTGGGCGACAACCCGCGCCTGCCGCTCACCACTTTGGTGGGCGGCAGGCGCGGGTTGCCGGTCATGCGGCTGGCGAGGCAGTTGTATGGCGCGAAACCAGACATGGAAGCGTTAGACGACCTGGGGTGGTTGGCCGGTCAGCTTGATCCCGTGTCGTGGAATATTTCGTGGGTGTCCCTTACCCGCATGATGGCGGGTTTCGACGGCCGAGCCGATATGAATGTGTCTGGTTCGGAAGTGCGTGAGTTGGTGGGGTTGGCGGTCAGGGCGCGAGAGGTTTTTGGTCGGCTGGGTACCGTTCAAGCCCATGCCGGTGCCGATGCCGGTGCCGATGCCGATGCCGATGCCGGTGCCGGTGCCGATGCCGGTGCTGATGGGGGTCAGCGGGTCGGTCCGGTGCAGGCGTTGAAGGCGATGTGGAACGCCGATCTGCCTTGGCAGCGGGCGAGGGGCAGGCTGAACGCGCTCGAGAGGACCGGGCGGGACAAACCGATGGTGGAGTGGGCCCGGGGAGTGCTTGTTGAGTTCGAGGAAGCTCGGTCTGTGGTGCTCGAGGAGCCGGCGGAGTCGCAGGCGCGCCTGAACGAGTTGGTCTTGACTCCGTTCATGGCAAAGATTGCTGCTGAGCGGTTTGAGGGCCACTGGAGCGAGCTTGCGGCGGAGGTAGGGCTGGGGGACGGGACCGACCTGTCGGCCGATTCCAAGGAGTCTCTGCTGAATCTGGCGGAGTTGTACTGGGAGATAGATCCGGGTCTGTCCCGATTTGAGGACGCTCCGCGGTGGATGCGGCGGATCCGGTTGTTGATCGATGCCGGCTTCGACGACGGCAAGGAGGGTGCTGCCTTCTATCAGCGGACGATGGGTGAGCTGCGGAGCCTGGTAGCCGTTGCGTACGGGCCGGTATTGAACCCTGAGACCGGACAGCAGGAGCTTCGTTCGCCCGGGGATATGCGACTCGACGAGATTCGTCCCTGGCTCGAGCAGATGGACGTAGTGCATGACGTTGGGGGTTACCACGAGTTCGTCGGTGAGGTCGGCGCGGATTTGGTGGGCGGCAGGCGGCTGTTCCCGGTCATACGGCTGGCAGTGGAGTTGTACGGCAAGCAGCCGGGTTTGGAGATGCTGCGCGGTCTGGGGTGGTGGGCCAACCAGCTTGATGTCGAGCCGTCGACCATGTCGATGTGGTCATCCCTTATCGACATGGTTGCGGGCTTCGAAGGCCTATCCGCTGAAAACGTTGGCATTTCGAAGGTGCGTGGCCTGGTGTCGTTGGTGGGGAGGGCGCGGGAGCACCTTGGTCAGGTCGACGGCGATCTGGTACAGGCGTTGGAGGCGATGTGGAACGCCGACAAGCCTTGGCAGCAAGTGAGGGAAAGGCTGGATACGCTCAAGAGCACCGCGGGTGACGAGCAGATGGTGGAGCGGGCCCGGGAAGTGCTGGTTGAGTTCGAGGAAGCTCGGTCTGTGGTGGTCGAGGAGCCGGCGGCGTCGCAGGCGCGCCTGAACGCCTTGGTCCTGACTCCGTTCGTGGAGAGGATTGCTGCGCGGTTTGAGGGCGACTGGAGCAAGCTTGCGGCGGAGGTAGGGCTGGGGGACGGGACCGACCTGTCGGCCGATGCCGAGCAGTCTCTGCTGAATCTGGCGGAGTTGTACTGGGAGATAGATCCGGACCTGTCCCGATTTGAGGACGCTCCGCTGTGGATGCGGCGGATCCGGATGTTGATCGATGCCGGCTTCGACGACGGCAAGGAGGGTGCTGCCTTCTATAAGCGGACGATGGGTGAGCTGCAGAGCCTGGTAGCCGTTGCGTACGGGCCGGTTTGGTCGCCCGGGGATGTGGGACTCGACGGGATTCGTGACTGGCTCGAGCTGATGGACGTAGTGCATGACGTAGGGGGTTACCACGAGTTCGTCGGTGAGGTCGGCGCGGATTTGGTGGGCGGCAGGCGACTGTTCCCGGTCATAGATCTGGCAGTGGAGTTGTATGGCGAGCAGCCAGGTTTGGAGATGCTGCGCGGTCTGGCGTGGCTTGCCAACCAGCTTGATCCCGTGTCGTCGAACATTTGGCGTTCGTCCCTTACCCGCATGGCGGCGGATTTCGAAGGCCGAGCCGATGGGAACGCCTCTTCTTCGGAGGTGGGCCGCCTGGTGGAGTTGGCGGCGATGGCGCGAGAGGACCTTGGTCGGGTCGACGGCGATCCGAAGCGGGCTTTGGAGGCGATTTGGAAGGCCGACAAGGCCGACAGGCGTTGGGAAAGGACGGCGAACCGGCTGACCGAGCTCAAGACAACTGCGCTCGCCGAGCGTGACGACCAGACGGCGGAGTGGGCCCGGGAAGTGCTGGCTAGGCTCGACGAAGCTCGGTCTGAGGTGGTCAGGGAGCCGGCGGAGTCGCACGCGAGCCTGAACGCCTTGGTCCTGATTCCGTTCGTGGAGAGGATTGCTGCGCGGTTTGAGGGCGACTGGAGCAAGCTTGCGGCGGAGGTCGGGCTGGGGGACGGGACCGGTCTGTCGGCCGATTTCGAGCAGTCTCTGCTGAATCTGGCGGAGTTGTACTGGGAGATAGGTCCGGATCTGTCCCGATTTGACGAGGCTCCGCGGTGGATGCGGCGGATTCGGACGCTGATCGACGCCCACATTCATTACAGCGGCGGCAGTGCTCCCTTCTACACCCTGGGACTTGACGATCTGCGGCGCCTGGTGGCTGATGTGTCCGGGCCGGTGGTCAACCTTCAGAACGGACCGCAGGAGCCCCAGCCCCCCGGCGAGGTGGGACTCGTCGAGATCCGTCTCTGGCTCGAGGGAATGGACGTGGTGCACAACGTTGGTGGCTACAACGCGATCGTTGATCGGATCGGCGAGGATTTGGTGAGCCGCGGGCGACTGTTCCCAGTCATAGGGCTGGCGAGTCGGTTGTATCGCGGGACGGAGGACATGGAGAGGCTGCATGCCCTGGCGTGGTTGGCCAACCAGCTTGATCCCGAGTCGTCGAACATTTCTTTTAATTCCCTAGCCGGCATGGTGGAGGGCTTCGAAGGCCGATCCGGTGGGCAGGCCACCCTTTTGCACTTGCTTGACCTGGTGGATTTGGCGGGGATGGCGCGGGAGGTTCTTGCGGACGGCGGCGATTCGGCGCAGGCGTTGGCGGCGATGTGGACGAACGGCCCGGAGCAGGCTTTGGAGGCGATCTGGAACGCCGACAGGAATTGGTGGCGAATGGGGGACAGGCTGACCGCGCTCGAGGGCTCTGCGGACGAACAGACGGCGGATTGGGCCACGCGAGTGCTGTCATGGTTCGAAGACACCCGGTCTTGGGGAGTCATCGAGCCGGCGGAGTCGCCAGCGCGACTTAACGACGCGGTCCTGTCTTCGTTGGTGACGGGGATTGCTATGCGGGTCAACCCGGATGGCAGCGAGGATTGGGAAGGGCTGGCGCGGGAGATCGGGCTTGGAGACGCGACTGGTCTGCCGGATGATTACCGGCAGTCCCTGACGGATTTGACGGGATTGTACTGGGAGATTATTCCGGATCTGTCCGGATTTGACGAGGCTCCGCGGTGGATGCGGCGGATTCGGACGCTGATCGACGCCGGTTTCGGGGACGGCCCCGGACGCTCTTATGCCCGGCCGGTTGACCATCTGCGGAGCCTGGTCGCCGAGCTGCCGAGTCCGGTGTCCAACCTTCCGACCGGACCGCAGGAAACCCGGTCGCCCGGGACTGTGGAGATCGACGAGATTCGTCGCTGGCTCGAGCTGATGGACGTGGCAAACGAGATCGATGGCCAGCGGCCCAAGGTGGAGACGGTGCACGACCTGGCGCGGTTGGCGCACGACGTCAGGAATTCCCTTGAACGCGACCACGGTACCCGCTTCGACGAAGTGGACATGCGTCACTTGGTGTCGTTGGCGGGCGCGACTAGTTGGCTCAGTGGGCGGCTGGGTTCCGTCTCGCCGAGTGGTGTGCATCGCACGCCAGTGGAGTTTCAGATCCAGGGGTCGGAGGAAAGCGTCGAGTACACGGCGTGGACGCGGTCGCCGTCCTACGCGGCTTCGGATGCTGCGGAGGGTGGTAAGACGCTGGTGGTGCTGGGGCATGGCGATGTGGTTGTGTCCCTTGGCTTGATCGCCGGGGTGCAGGAGAGTACTGGTGCGGATGTGTTGGCGCGGGTCGATCTTCGTGGTCGCGGGGGGCCGAAGTGGATGGTGTGCCGGGTGGATGGGAGCGGGCGGTATCGGCCGCGGCCGGTGAACGAACTGACGGCGGAGTTGGCTGGTGTGCCGTCGGTGGAGCCATTGCTGTTCTTTGCGTCTGGTGACAGTGAGCAGGCTGCGCGCGTGGAGGGGTTGGTGCGGGGGTTGGCGCGGGGCTTGCGGGGTGTGCAGGTGGTGGCAGTGCATGTCACGGAGGATGGGCTTGCGGAGTTGCGGGATGGCCGGAAGGTCACGCCCGAGGATTTCGCTAACGAGTTTTGGGAGAGCGAGCATTTTGTGCCGGGCTTTCCGTTGGCGTTTTTGGGCTGTGGTGCGTTCCGGCAGCCGGTCGGGGGTGGGGCTTCGTTTGCCGACCGGGTCGCGAAGGAGTTGGGTACGACAGCGGACTGGGGGACTGATGATGATGTGTGGCTGACCGAGGATGGTTTGTTCCACGCTACGAAGACGGTTGTGACGGAGGACGGTCGTATGCGGCCGGAGTTTGTCGATGGTAAGGGGACCGGTCATTGGTACCGCCCTGATTCGGGTGGGGATCTGGTCAAGCACGGTTCGGAGTTGCGGGCGGCGTTCAACGGCTGGGCTGAGCCGCGTTATGCAGAGTGGGCGGAACCCACCCCGTTGATGAGGTGGGCAGGGACGGCGGGCGCGCTAGGTGCGGGGTCTTCGTCTGCCGGGGGAGGTAGCAGGCGGGAGCCGATGGAGGTTTGGTCGGAGGTGGTGCGGCAGCACGCCGAGTCGATTGATTATGGAAAGTTGTTCGGTGAAGCCCGGGTTTTGATGTTGGGGGACAATCGTATCGATAGCGCGATACGTCGGCATCTCGTTGGGTATGTGCAGGGTCTGAAGGATATTGGGGTGACGCATTATGCTGTCGAGGCGCCGGCGAACCCTGCCTTTCAGGCGCTTAATGCTGGGCAGGATGTTTCCTTGTCTGGTGTCAGGGTGGGGCCGCCGCTTAGTGGTGGCTATGAGGAGCTTGTTCGCGCGATCGCGGGGGCGGGGATTGAGGTTGTCCCGGTAGATGTCGATCCGCGTCAGCGCGCCTCTAAGGACGCGCGGGTTTCGTTCATGGCTGACCGGATCAAAGAAATTCTTAACGGTACTCCTGGCGCGAAGGTTGTTGTGTTGATCGGCCGTTTCCACGCTGATCGGAACAGGGACGATGTCGCTGGGCGGCTCATTAACGGGAACGAGAAGGTCGTTTCGGCTACCTTCGTGGGGCGCGGCAATATCGGCTTCTTCCTCGGCGCGGCATCAAGGGCGGGTCGAGGAACGGAGCCGTTCATGATGGATTTGCGGCCGCATTGGGACAAGGATCATGTCCAGGGCGGGGCCGGGGCGTATGACTATGTCGTGCATCTACCGCGAGAGCCCGCACAGTACGGCGGTGGATTCGGCGGACGATTCGCCGGTGGCGCGGAGTCCGGTGACGTGGGGCCGTTGACGAGTATGCGGGTTACTGGCGGGTGGGGTGTGCGGGGTGGGCAGTCGGGTACGTCGGGTTTGTTGGGGGGTGGGGGGACGGCGGGCGCGGTAGGTGCGGGGTCTTCGTCTGCCGGGGGAGGTAGCAGGCGGGAGCCGGAGGAGGTTTGGGCGGAGGTGGTGCGGCAGCACGCCGAGTCGATTGATTATGGGAAGTTGTTCGGTGACGCCCGGGTTTTGATGTTGGGGGAAGATCATAGTAATAGCGCGATACGTCGGCATCTCCTTGGGTATGTGCAGCATCTGAAGGATATTGGGGTGACGCATTATGCTGTCGAGGCGCCGGGGAACCCTGCTTTTCAGGCGCTTAATGCTGGGCGGTATGTTTCCTTGTCTGGTGTCGCGGTGGGGCCGCTGGGGTCTCGTGGTGGCTATGAGGAGGTTGTTCGCGCGGTTTCGCGGGCAGGGATTGAGGTTGTCCCGGTAGATGTCGATCCGTTTGAGGGCGCCTCTAAGGACGCACGGGTTTCGTTCATGGCTGACCGGATCAAAGAAATTCTTAACGGTACTCCTGGCGCGAAAGTTGTTGTGTTGATCGGCGGTTACCACGCTGATCGGCGGAACAGGGACGATGTCGCTGGGCAGCTCATTAACGGGAACGAGAAGGTTGTTTCGGCTACCTTCGGGAGTGGTGGCATCTTCCTCGACGCGGCATCAAGGGCGGGTCGAGGAACGGAGCCGTTCATGATGGATTTGCGGCCGCATTGGGACAAGTATGGCGTCGAGGGTGGGGCCGGGGCGTATGACTATGTCGTGCATCTACCGCAAGAGCCCGCACAGTACGGCGGAGGATTCGGCGGTGGCGGCACAATAATCGGCGGGGGATTCGCTGAATCACGATTCGGTGGTGGCGGCGAAGCTGAATTATTCTACGTATCCCCTGAGTCATCCGATGCGGATTCCGTCCAGTCGGAGGAGTCCGGTGACGCGGGGCCGTTAACGAGTATGCGGGTTACTGGCGGGGCCGAGCGCTCGTTGCGTCGTGCTGCTGCGGATCGGGAACTGCAAAGGTTGAGCGATCAGGCCGATGCGGGGTTGAAGGAATTGTCCGACGAGGCAAGGGACTCCTTGTTGGACGGCGCATCCGAAAAATTAGGGGCGCCACTTAATGGTTTGTCGCGGGCTGTAAGCGTGATGGCATATAACATGATGCGTGGCGTCGGGGACGATGAGATCGCGCAGATACAGGCGACGCTGCGCCGTATTTGGTTGGACTTGATAGCTGTGAGTGCGGGCGCCGGGCCCGAGCCGAAGACGGGCCCGGGGACGGGGCCCGAATCGGTCGGAGATGAGGGCGCGGTGCCCGCGCGGCGTGGGGATGCGCGGTCGGAGCCCACTGAGGATGCGTCGGCTGATGCGGCGAACGACACCGAGAGCGAACCCGATGAGGCGGAACTGAAGAAGCTGCGGGACCGGCTTTCCCGGTTGAGGGGCGACGACGGGGTGCCGTCTGCGAGCCCAAGGCCCGACGGTGGTGTTGTCTCGGCGGAGGGCGGCGCTGTTTCGCAGGATGATGTCGCTGCCTCCGTGCCGGACAGACCGCAGGACGAAGGTGCAGCCGTCGAGCGGACCATGCCATATCGCACGGTGGATGAGTTTAAGGCTCGGTGGGCCGACTATTTGGCTGCCAATGGGGAGTCCGGTGATCAAGTTGGATTGTGGGCGGCGGTGGCCGTGCAGCAGTGGATGGGTGAGCGTCCGGAGGGGGTTGCCGGTCGGGGGCCGTCGGTCGACGAGCAAGAGCGTCTGTGGGATTCGATCACCCGTGCGGTGGAACTGGAGATCGTGCGCCGTGTCGAATTCGGCGGCTTGATCAATGCACTTCGTAATGACTTTGCTGAGCGGCCTGATACCGCGGTGGAGCGGTGGGCGGAGCGGATCGGCCAGGCTACGGACCGGGTGGAGCAGTGGGAGGCGTCCGCTGACCCGGCGTCGGTAAGTACCGTCCACGGAGTGGCGGCGCTGATGCTGGGGCCGATGCCAGAGGCGGAGCCGGGCACGGTGGATAACGACGTGTACGAAGCAATTTTCTTAGTGCACAACGCAATACGCCTAGTGCTGACCGAACTGCTGACAGGTGTGGGGGAGACACGGGAGATAGCGAATGGTCGCGACATCGCGGAGTTGATGAAAGCGCTTTATGACGACTTTGCGGCACTGCTTGATATTCCATCAACAGATCCTTCGTGGCGGCGTAGTCGGGCGAAGACCGCTTCGTGGTTCGATCCCGAGCCGGTGCCCGTGCGACCTGACCAGTGGGAGAATCTGCGGCAGGCTAAGCCGGACTTCTCGGTTCAGTCCGAATTAGTGGAAGTGATGGGTCACAGCACCCCAAGGGCTATCGCGGGCACCGAGCAGTTGGTGCGATACGATGTGCGGCGGATCAAGGTGGAGGGTCGTTGGGTTCAGGAGTACACCCTCAAATTTTTCCTGGAAACCGACTCGCTTATGGGGTCCATCGATCGCGCGACGTTCGTTGAGAAGGTACGCGCCGTGGCTGATCGGTATTTCAACCAGGGTTACCGGTTTCCGTCGGGCGAGCAGTTCCATGTGCGGGTCGAGTTCCCGGACGATCCGGAAAATGCGCACCAGGCGATCTCCCAGGCCAGCAGCATGCAGGCAAGCGTCCTGAACATGGATCGCGTGGGTTCCGAGGCGCAGCTCGCCTGGATCTTGGGGCTCTATCTGGGAATTCTGGATGAAACCCCGCAACAGCGTTGGCCCGGGCAGGATGCGCGGCCTGTGTTCCATCGGGACGACATGCCGGTGTCCAAGAACCAGCGGATCGCGATACCGCGCCGGAACCGGGTGTATGGCGACGAAAGCGTGATGTGGTGGGGTAGTAGTGGTGGTCGGCTGTTGCCGCGGCATCTGGCGCAGCTGGAAGAGAGCACGCGGGCGTACGGGTTCCGCCCGGGGTCGGCGGATGCGGGTTCGCCGACGCTTGCCGCCATCCGGCCGGAGGATTTCGGGTCGGTGGCGCAGTGGCGGGCTCGAACGTTGGACACGCTGTTGTCGCAGAACGACATTGATGTCGACTCGGTAATGGATGCGTTGCGCTCGGTGCGGGGAAAGCGGGTCGCAGTCGAGGGACTGTACCGGGCGTTCCAGGCGCATACCGGTCGGGAGCTGGATTTGGTGTTGGCCGATGTCCTCGGCGGGGAGGATGCCGCGTATGCGGCACAGTTGTTGGGAATGCAGGCTGATTCCTCTGACGCCGGTGACCCCGAGCCGCCGTTTACCTCGGTGCCGCCGGGACTCGGTTACAAGACGCACCACCGTCGGGATGTGTTCGAGTACGCGGCTGCGGTTCGTGGGTACGTGTCCACAGGTTTGGGGGCGTCCGATCCTGTGGTGCGGGAGCAGTCTTTCGAAGCCGCGATGCGCCTGATGGGTGCGCTGGACCGTGACCTACGCAAGATTTGGGCGGTGCAATCGGCTTACAAGACCCAGTTCGGCTCGGACTTGCGAACGGACTTGATCCAGCTGCGGAGTGATTATCACGAAGCGATCGGGAACGTCTTGGGCGAGGTCATTTCGCGGCCCGCTTCGATGGAGCAGATAATCGAGTGGCACCGGAAGCTGAAGGACACCACATTCGAAAATTATTCACTGGGCGAGACGCCGGTTCGTTATGATCATCCCGAAGAAGGCTGCTACCTCCGGGCGCACGCCTGGGTGATGGACCTGGTGCGAATGGGCGCCTATCCGATGCAAATCTTTGTTGCCCGCGACATGCCCAAGTTGAGCTTTTATTCCCCATATGCAGAAGCTGCGTTGCCGGGCAAGCCCGCGAAAGTGGAAATTGAATATCACGTCGCGCCGATGGTCGCGGAGCATACCGATTCCGGGCCGAGGTTGTGGGTGCTGGACTGGGCCATCAGTGCCAACAGCGGCGATCACGATGCGCGTCCGCTGACGGTGGAAGAGTGGCTCCGTCAGATGGGTGTTTACGCCCATGGCGAGACCGTTACTTACTATTACGGTACGGCGGAAGAGATACATCAGCAGTACATCGACGACAGCAGAACCGGGCCGTCGCGCACATATGACGACGGGGGGGTGTTTCCCAAAGGGCGGGCTATCGTCTTGCTCGCGCCCGCGCACGTTTGGTTTCCGCATCCAGAGAGATCGCCGGCATTCCCGGGGGATCTTTTTGAGGCCGATTTCTGGTTTCGGAATAATGAAAGCCGCCTCATCGAGATGAACCGCACGGCCGAGCTGCGTGCCAGGCGGCGCCTGGAGGAGACGTCGGGTGTGTCCGCCGCGGATGGTTCTCGCCCCAGGCCGGCAGGCGGGCCGAGTGCTCCGGCGCCGGCCGGGGAACGCGAGGAGTTGGCCGGTCTGGCGGATTCCTCGGGTGCTGTTCCGGCCTCGGCGGCCGGGGGCCCGCAGTCTTCGGCCACCACACGTGATGCCGGGGCGGGCACGGTACGGGATACCGGTGGGCAGTCGGTGGATGCGGATGCGATCGAGCCGGCACCCCCGCTGCCGGCGTCAGGGCAGCGGGCCGTTCCCGAAGGCGATCCGCCTTCGCCGACGGCGCAGGATGGCCTGACGTCGCCTGTGGGGGTGCTGGAGGCGAAGGGTCAGATGGGTGGGTTGAAGTCGCTGGAGGACATCGTGGAGGCGGCGGGAAGAGTTCCGTATCCGCCGGGGATGCCGCCGGTGCCCTTGGTGGCAGCGCGGCGCGCGCAGTATGTGCTCACCGAAGTCAACGAGCTGAGCCGTGAGGCAAACAAGCACGATGACCCGGTTTTTGTGGCGTTGAGCCGTTTGGTGACCTATGAAGCGGAATGGGTCGAGCGGGCCGAGGGGGCTAGGAGGGAGCGCCTTAACGGGGAGCTCATGAAGTATGCCCGCGCTCTCAGCATCATCACCGGCACTTTGCGGGAGGGAGGGAGTATCCGACCCGGGCTTGCCGGTGGGGCGGGACGAGCATGGCTGTCCGATGTGGATTCCGCCCGGGTGCCGTTTGGTGAGCTGAAGCCTCCGGTGGATGGGGAGTCTGAGCCGCGTGGCGGCGACGCGGAGTACCTGAAGGTTGGGTCACGGCGATCGCTGCCGGATGTGGTGGATGGTCGGCGAGTAGTGCTGGGCGCGGCGGATTTGGCGGGGGTTTCTGAGGAGAGGCGCGCGGCGCTGGACGCTTTCAGGGCAGCGACGCGAGGAGTGCCCGCGGCGCCGAGGCTGGCCGATGTTGATGGTCACAATGTCGTGGCGTTCCTTCAGATGCTGGACTGTTGGGGCGTTGCGGGCCATGCGGTGGTGGTGAAGAAGCAGGAGATCAAGTGGAAACCGACGGATCCGGATCTGGTCGGTCAGGTGTGGGACGAGGAGAACATCGACGTCTGGTATGTGATGGGCGAGTACGCGCACGGGGCGAGGCCGGATGGCACCAAGCGGCCGGGGGACTTGTGGGGCCCGCTGACCCAGGGGACGGCGGATCATTTGTGGGCTGAGTTGGCGCATCCGAACGGGGTTTCGTCGCGGCGTATCCGGTTGGAGAAGATCGGCGAGTCGTTTGAGTTCTTCGTGCATGTGGTGGATCCGGCGGGTGTCAGGGTGGAGTACGGGCTGGCGGATCCGGGGCTGTGGCGTCGTGGCCGTGAGGTCGAATGGGGTGCGTTGTTCGCGGCTTTGCAGGATGAGGGGCCTGCGGAGTTGATGAATATGGTCAATCCGGGGGTGCGCCGGAGCCGTTATCTGGCTCAGGGGTTGGGGGTGGATGAGGCCACGGCGCGGGTGTGGCGGATGTGGTCGCACCTTCCCGAAGCGTGGCATGCCGAGGCGTTGCGCCGGGCGATCATCGGTTCGGTGGTCAGCACCTACGGCGGGCGGCAGGAGGTCAAGACACTGGTCGAAGACCTGGTGCCGCCCGGTGAGCGGTACGAGGAGCGGTTGCAGGTTCTGGGGCAGATCATGGTGCGCCTGGCCGATCGCCGCCGTCTGCTGGGGGAGTGGGGCGAGGAACGGCGTGCCCAACCGGGTGTCCCCCGCAGCGCGGCCCAGTACCGTGCCGAACTGCGGAAAGAGGTGGCCGAGCTCGGTGGCCTGGACGAGGTGGTGCGTGCCGGGAGCGAGCCCGACATCCTGGTGCCGGTGCGCGAGCTCGGTGGTCCGGCACCGCAGCGTGCCGGTGAGCTGGGCCCGCCGCCCAGTCCGCGGAAGCTGAGGGTGCTGCAGGAGTTGGTACACGCCCTGGACGGCCGTGAGTTTGACTACCTGACGCGCTTCTTCGGTAATGCCCATGACGTTGCCCGGGCGATCGGCGTTTCGCCGGAAGACGTGGCCGGGTGGCGTCGCAGCCGTCCCAGCGATCGTGCGGCGGTGCTTGGGATCGTGCTCGACGCGGTTGTCGCGGCGTTCGGAGGGCCGGAAGGGGCGGTCGCGCTGGCGGACCGATTTTGGGAGCTGGGCCCCCAGCGGGGCCTGGAGATGGCCTTGCAGGGGGAGCTGGGCCCCCAGCGGGGCCTGGAGATGTTCTCGCAAGAGCGGCCGAAGGAGGCATCTACCGCCGCGCGGGAATTTTTCAGATTGCAGATCACGCGAGATTGGTGGGCGTGGCCTCTGGACAAAGTGGTGGACTTCGTCGCCGGAAATGCTATTCCGGCCGAAGTCCCGGATGAGGAATTGGTGGCTCACCTCGGTGTGGCCCGAGCGGCCGCCGTGACCGAAGTTGACGACTCCACGGCCCAGGCGTGGCTGGACGGCAGTCGACAGCCCGACACACGCGAACGGCGGGCGATGCGCGAGGCTGCCCGGCTCTCGGGCTCGGAGCTGGTGCGCTTCCTCGGTCCGGGCCGAGCAATCGAGGTGACCGACACCGGCTGGCTTGCTAGCGACGAGTCGGGTGTATGGCATTGGCTGATGGGGTTCCTCGAGCCCCCCGCGGGGGAAGCCGGGAAGCTGCGCCTGGAGGTTCTGCGGGCTATCAGGCATGGGCTCGTCCCGCCAGCGCCGTTCAGGCTGGTGTGGAACGAGAACTGGATACGGGAGGCTGAGCGCCGTCTCGCGTGGGCCGATGCCAAGAAGGGAGAAAAGTTCCCGTCCAAGGCTTGGGAACAGTGGCAGGAGGTGAAGGCCTCAGTTCCGTCTCTGCAGCCCAAATCGCGAACGGCCTTCGATGAACTCGGGGAGTCGCTGACTGCTTCGGTCAACTACATCGTTGTTCAGGTACTGCTCGGCAATAAGATCGCGAAGGCCATGGTGCGGGGATCGGGCATCGTGATTCCCAAGGCGGGTCCCAAGGCGGCCAAGGAGTTGCTGGATCAGATCGCCGACAGCGTCCGCGCCGCGAACGGCATGCTGCACTCTGGTGTGCTGCGGCGGGTTGTGGAAGGTGCGGCGAGTAAGCAGTTCCAGGCCGCGACCGGGGGTGTTGTCCCGCAGCCCCGGCTGACCGATGGCCCCGACGCCGTGCGGAAGTTCATGAAGCAGTGGGCGCGGGACGACGTTCATTTCCTTGTGCTGAGAGTGCCGCCGGCGACCCCGCAGGATGCCCCGTGGGCAGAGACCTCGCCGGATGTCCCGCAGGCAGCGTATGTGCACGGCAACGACCCGAATACGTATCCCTCTGGTGATTTCTTTGAAGGCGGGCAGGCGCACTATTTCGTGGACGCGGTCCAGGGTGATGGCAGAAGGATCCATCCCGCGTCAACGTTGGAGTTGGGCGTGATGGCGGCCGCGGGCGATGCCTTGGCTTGGTGGGCTCTGCCTGACGACCTGCGCGCCTCCGCGGCCGACAGTGATGGCGATGGTTTCGCAGCGCCCGCGTCGCCGGGGGAGGGTTCGCAGCCGGCGGCCGCCGACGTCATTCTGGGTGGGCCGGTGCAGGCGGCGCTGGATGGCCGGTTGCCGCGAGTGCTCGATTTGCCGGAGTCCGTGCGGCTGGAGCGGCTCGGTAACCTCGCCGGGATCGCGGAGGTGGCCGAGTTGGCGGACCGCATGGAACAGCACCTTGAAGCGATGCCGCGGGGATTCGATCCGGGCGGTGTGTATGCACGGAACGTCGAAGCTGCGAAACGCATGGTACGGCAGGGAGCCTGGACCGCAGAGGATCTGCAGCGGGTCAAGGACAGGTTGCCTGGGATGCGGGCGGTCGAGAAGAAATGGCGCGACCTGGCGCGCTCGTCGCGTGGTGCTGCTGCGGAGGGATCTTTCTCCGGTGGGCAGTCGGTGGATGCGGATGCGATCGAACCGGCGCCCCCGCTGCCGGCGTCAGGGCAGCGAGCAGTTCCCGAAGGCGAATCGATGAACTCGGGCAGTCGCTGAAGGCTTCGGTCAACTACATCGTTGTTCAGGTACTGCTCGGCAATGACGTTGCGAAGGCCATGGTGCGGGGCTCGGGATCTGATTCCTGACCCTGGTCCTGAGGCGGCCACGGAGTCGCTGAAGAAGATCGCCGACCACCACCGTGCCGCGAAAGGCATGCTGCACTCTGGTGTGTTGCGGCGGGTTGTGCGTGGTGCGGCGAGTAAACGATTCCAGGAGGCTGCCGTGCGGGAATTCATGCGGCAGACAGCGGAGGACGAAGTTCATTTCCTTGTGCTGAGGGTGCCGCCGAGACCTGACCCACAGACACAGCGGTGCCCCCGGTACGTCGTACCAGGGGACACCGCTGTATTCGCTCAGTGGTCGAATCGACCAGCCTTCACGGACCCGACGAACGCGGCAAGCTTGCCGGGCTCCATCACAAGCGGCTCACCAGCCGGATTCTTGCTGTCTCGGATGGCAGCGACACCCAGTAGGTTGGTCGCAACTTCAACGCACTGACCTTGCGCCGTGCTGCGGCTAGACTTGCGCCAGTGGGCGTGGGTGAGATCCATGTTCGCTCGCTTTCACTTCAACCGATGTACTGCGAGATCAAGCGGGCACTGTCAGCCTGAGTCAGTGCCCGCTCTTGCAGTGCATCGAACAGCCTACCGAGCGCGGCCAACGCATCGGGGTCGTCTACCAGGTGACCACCAACGTTGTACTCCTGGTGGCCGGTCTCCGGCCAAGTGTCGGGAGGGAAGTCCAGCAGCGCGAAACCGCCGCCCATAGCTTGGTGGATGCCGACATTGATCGGGATCACGCGGATTGAGACGTTCGGACTCTGACCGATCTTGATCAGGTGCGAAAGCTGATCGTGAGCAACCGCCGGATCGGCGGCGCACCGCTGAACCGCCGCCTCCGACATCAGCGCTACCAGCTCCAACGGCTGACCGTCTGCGGTCAGCCGCTCCTGCCGACGCATACGAGCCTCTACACGCTTGCTGACCTCCGCTGGCGTGGCGTTGAGATCACCAAGGGTGGCAACCCGCCGGGCGTACTGCTCCGTCTGAAGCAGACCAGGGATCAACTCACCTTCCCAGTTGCGCACCCTGGTTGCGTCCGTTTCCAACGTGACGTAGCTCGCTAGCCACTTCGGCAGACGGTACGTCTGCCACCAACCCGACTTCTGCGCCTCTGAGCGTGTCTCCAGCAGAGCGGCGCGTTCATCCTCGGGCACGCCGTACAGCGAGCACATCACGATCAGATCAGGACGAGTGGGGACGTTGCGGCCACTCTCCAAGTGCCGCACCCGGCCGGGCGTGCACCCCAGCTCAGCGGCGACAGCTTCGCGAGACATGCCCGCGTTCTCTCGCCACTGTTCAAGGCTCCTGCCCAACATCAATCGTCGCAAGGTCATGTGCTCACTTTAAGCGAAGTACGGATACGAGCCAGTTCCCCCGAAAGGGCTACCCACATCAGTACCCGTACTGAGATAGTCTGCGTCTTAGTACATGTACTACAGTACCCGTACGAAGCTAGGAGGCATCATGTCAGGAGGGGCGAACGGAACGCCGGAGTCCGACACGGATGCCGATGCCGCTGAAGAACTGGTGTCGTGCAACCAGCCTGCGCCCGTCCGGCGCTACTCGTCACAGTCACATCTGACGCTGCTGCTCCGGCAGGCCGAGCACGCGATCAGGGATGCCTGCGACAACCTCATTCACAACCGCTGCGTAGATATACAGCTGTACGACCTTGCCCACGGCCTTGAGATCGTCGCGGGAGCCGTAAAGGGCTACCTGGACACCAAGAGCACCACTGGGGGCACGAAGTGACCGCGGCGTCTTTATTCGCACCAGCGCCCGTGACAGAAGGGGACCCCGGACCGCCAGGGGTCCGGGTGGTCTGGACTGACCATCTCGGGTTCGCACACGAACGCAAGCCCGGAACCATCGCGATATCGCGATGCGGGCTCAACATGGGCAAATCCAACACGCCCCCGGCCGCGAGAGCGTGTCCCGACTGCCTTAAAGAGGCATTGCGGGAAGAGTCACCGGCCAAGGTGATCGGCGGACGCCACAGGCGCATCGCTTAACCCCAGACACGGCCCGTGCCGGTCAACCGCAACGACGCGGTACGCCCCCCGGCCCGGCATGGTCCGTTCGCGGCCGGTTGGCGTTCATTGGGCCTGTCACGCCAACCGGCCGCATCCACGTGATTCCCTCATTTTCAAACTAGTACGAACGGTTTTAATGTAGTGAGAACGTCACCGCAAAGATTCAGCACAGACGAGTTGATAAATCTCACCAAGGGAGAGAGGGACGTCATATATTGCATCGCCTGCGAACTTACCGACAATGAAATTGCAATGCGGTTGTACATCTCGAAAGATACCGTAAAGTCCCGACTGGGTAGTATCTACCGCAAGTTTAACCTACGCAACCGTGTCGGTGCGGTGATTCTGGGATACGAGCTCGGAATCCTCAAGGCGTCACATGCCGAGCAATTCAGAAATGCCGAAGACTCGCCGATTGACCATACATCCCGCATATGTCTGCCGGTCCGCCGACAAGACGTGAAAGAAATGGAAGCTTTGGCGGATCTTCTTGCCAGACACATGAAAAAATATCTCGTCACTGAGACCATGAGCCGACAATGGGAACAAACGAGAAGCCGATCTTAGTCGCGACCCCGCCACCTGTACGATGCCCCGCACCCCCTGGTGCGGGGCATCGTGTCCGCCGCCGCCACAGCACGGACACCAGGGCGTGTGCAAGGTTGATCTGAGGGCTGCGGCGGGTTTCTGTCCAGGTGGGATGCGAGACGAGGGCGCGGTTTCGGGTGGGAGATCATCGGGTTGTCCAAGCCGTGACGGTCTATCCAGGAGCCGCGCTCTTGTGTTCTTGGCTTCCCTGATTCGGGTTGTGCTTGACCGGCCCACCGTCACAGTCGAGTCCTTGCGGGGTCGTGTGGACGGTCTCTGGCGGGCTCTGGAGGCGGTGGGCGGGGAATCTCCTGTATGGGTTGCCGTTGCTGCCGGCCCTGGCGGTGCTGGCGGTGACCGCCGGCGCGAAGACGTTCATCGAGTCCGCCTAGGCGGAGAGAACCCGCAAGTTCCATTGAAATCGAACCTTCGATTTCAATGGAACTTGCGGACCGTCGGCGTGTCGCACCCCGACACGCCGATGCCTGTGGACAACCTCCGCAATTTCAATGGAAATCGTGGGCGGGCACGGACGTGCCAGGACCCGCAGCCTGGAAGGTCCTTGTTCTGGACGGAAACCTGCGAACCGATCTGCTCGGGGCCCGGCCGGGCATCCGAATATGGCGCTGGCGCCGCCCGAACGGCAAAGCCGCCGGTATCGAAACGGTCCACCACCTGGCCAACCTGCCACCCACCTGGCCAACCTGCCACCCACCTCCCTATCCGAAACTACCTAAACCGGACAGGTCAACCTTGCACACGCCCTGGCACGGACACTGTGCGGCTTGCCCATATCACGACGCTTGTTCACATCAGCCGTTACAGTGCGTACAGGTCGATTGGGGTGATTATTTTGATTCTGGCTATCAGGTGGCAGATCTTGAGGAAAGGGCCTGAAGCTTCATAGCCCATTTCCAACTGAAATCGAAGGTCTGATTTCCATGAGTGCTTCAGCTGGAGTCCGAGCGGCTGGAGCGGCTGGAGCGGCTCGGTAACCTCGCCGGGATCGCGGAGGTGGCCGAGCTGGCGGACCGCATGGCCAACGTGCACCACGCGCCGTCGCGGGCTCGTCCAACTAGCGCGAGACGGCATTCTCCGGCAGGTTGACAGCCGCCGCTTCGAGCCTGATCACGGTGAGTGTCGAGCCGCGATCAGACAGCGTCGGGCTGCGTGCGAGCTGAATGCTGCGGCGCGGGACAATGCCCTTTGAAAAGGAGGGTGTATTCAGTGACGAACCACGAGGTGCTGCCGCTGGTCGGCCAGGTCGCCGACAGCGTGTCCCAGGCGATCGCCCATGTCCGTCCCGGGCTGGCCGGAGCCGATCCGCTCGTCCGCCGATCCGAGCACGCCGATTTCCAGTCGAACGCAGCCCTCGCCCTGGCCAAACTTGCCCATACCAAGCCCGCCGAACTCGCCGACGCCCTCGCAACGGCCCTGGCCGGCGACCGCGGGCCGGTCACACCGGTTGAGATATCCGGTCCTGGGTTCCTCAACATCACCGTGCCCGATCAGCTCATCTGGAACCAGGCCGCCGCACGCCTGGCCAGCCCCCGCCTCGGAGTCGGAACGCCCAACGAGGGCCAGCGGACCGTCATCGACTACTCCGCGCCCAACATTGCCAAGGAAATGCACGTCGGACACCTGCGCACCACGATCATCGGCGACAGCCTCGCACGTGTCCTCGGTTTTCTTGGCTCTGAAGTCATCCGCCAAAACCACCTCGGCGACTGGGGCACCCAGTTCGGGATGCTCATCCAGTACCTCAACGAGCACCCGGAAAGCACTTGGCACCACGACGAACTTGAAGCGGGCACGTCGGCCGTCTCCGCGCTCGACGGGCTGTACCGTGCTGCACGCGCATTGTTCGACGCCGACTCCGACTTCGCCGACCGCTCACGTCAACGTGTAGTCGCCCTGCAATCCGGCGACCCCGACACCATCACGCGCTGGAAAGAAATCGTCGCCGAGTCCCAAAAAGCCTTCCGCGACATCTACGACCGGCTCGGCGTACTGCTCACCCCCGAAGACTCGGTCGGCGAGTCGTTCTACAACCACCTGCTCGGCGATGTGGTCACCGAACTGACCGAGGCGGGCATCGCCGTCGAAAGCGCTGACGCAATAGTGATCTTCTCCGAAGAGGTCACCGGCCCGGACGGCAATCCCGCCCCCCTGATGGTGCGCAAACGTGACGGCGGCTACGGCTACGACACCACAGACCTCGCCACCATCCGCTACCGCATCCACGACCTCAAGGCCAACCGCCTGCTGTACGTCACCGACTCCCGCCAAGCCCTGCACTTCCAAATGATCTTCGAAGCCGCCCATCGCGCGGGCTGGCTCACCGACAGCGTCGATGCCGCACACGTGCCCTACGGCACCGTTCTCGGGCCGGACGGACGCCCGTTCAAGACCCGCTCCGGCGGCACTGTGCGCCTGATGGATCTCCTCGACGACGCCGTGGCACGCGCTCGCGCCGTCGTTCACGAAAAAGACCCCGACCTGGCTGCCGAGGAACTGGACCAGATCGCCGAGCAGGCGGGCATCGGCGCCGTCAAGTACGCCGACCTGTCCAGTTCACGAATCAAGGATTACGCCTTCGACCTCGACCGCATGGTGTCGTTCAACGGCAACACCGGCGTCTACCTCCAGTACGCACACACCCGCATCCGCTCGATCCTGCGGAAGGCCGGAGACCCGGAGGTCTCGATCGACCCGACCGTCGAACTTCAGCCAGCCGAACGCGCGCTGGCGCTCGAACTCGACGCCTACAGCACGGCCCTTACCGACGTCAGCGAGACCCTGGAACCGCACAAGCTCTGCGGATACCTCTACGACCTCGCCCGCGACTTCACCAACTTCTACGAAGCCTGCCACGTCCTGGGCGCCGAAGAACGCATCCGCAGCAACCGACTCGCTCTCTGTCAACTCACGGCACGCACACTGCAACACGGGCTCGGCCTGCTCGGCATCAGCGCACCAGAACGCATGTAACAGCCTGCGGAACCCTGCAATAGCAACTTAGCCGGTTAAGTCACCACCTATCTATGAGTGGGCCGCCGGATTGCCGAGAGCAACGGAACAACGCAGCTGGTCATCGAAGGACCGCAGGCCGAGTACGGACACCAGGGCGGGCCGGGGGCGCACTGCCACCCCGGCCGCTCGGTGACGCGCTCAGGCCGCGTGAGCGGTCTTGCCGGTTGTCTTGCGCTTGCCGATCTGGCTGGCCGTCTTGCGCTCGGGGACTGCCCGGCTGGGCCGGGGTCCTCGTGCCGGCCGCCTTCCGGTTGCCCGGCTTGCGGGTGCCGCCAGGCGTGCTTTTGTCGGTGGCCCGGCGCTTGGCCTTGCCCAATCCCCGGTGCTCCGGCGCCGGCCGGGGAGCGCGAGGAGTAGGCCCGTCTGGCGGACTCCTCGGGTGCAGTTCCAGCCTCCGGCCCGCAGGCGGTGGCCCCGGAGGCGACATCGCCGCAGGCGGCCTCGGCGGCCGGGGGGCCCGCAGTCTGCGGCCACCCCGCCTGCGATCACCCGAGGGCGGCGCAATTTCGTGAGAAATTGACGTTCACCCGGGTGAACGTCAATTTCTCACGAAATTTGACACCCCTCGCCCAACCGAATGAGAACAACTGATGTTCTGGAGCCAGCTCAGCGCGTTCGTCCCGTTCAACCTGGTGATCCTCGCCAGAAATCGAAGGTCTGATTTCCATTGAAATTGCGGAAGAACTCACCCCATCGGGTGGTGAACGTGGTCGGAGGTGCACCTTCACGGGTTGGCCGCTGGTGCGCCTTCACCGGGGTTGGCTGCTGGTGCACCTTCACGGGTTGGCCGCGGGTGCGCCTTTGCGAGCGTCGTCGTGACTCGCACTTCGCTGTGACGAGGTCCGACAGACTTGGATCATGCCGCTTGTTCGGTGGGCTCCATCGATGCCTTCAGCTTGCGGAGTGCGTGATGCAGGCGGGATTTGACCGTGCCTACGGGAATTCCTAGGACGTCGGCGGCGCTGGCCGCGGTCCGGTCGGCGAAGTACACCTGGAAGAGCACGCTGCGGTGTTCCGGGATGAGTTCTTGCAGCGCTTTGGCCACCGACATCGATGTGATCACGTCATCCGAGTAGTCTCCCAGGATGCCGACTCCGGTGCCCGCGGACTCCTCGACCTCGTCGGGGCGTGCCCGGCGGGCACGGATCTTGTCGATGGCGATGTTGCGCGCCACCTTTGTCAGCCAGCCCCAGGCCGAACCGAGTTCGGGACGGCTGAGCGCGTCAGCGTGCCGCCAGGCGCGCAGCATCGTCTCCTGGACGATGTCCTCGGCCTGGTGCGGATCGGACATCATCCGGCTGACGTAGACCTGCAGAGCCACGAAATAGTCCCGGTAAAGCTGGTTGACCACGGATTGCGGGTCGGGAGCGGGCCTGTACGGCTCGCTGGAGCGAGCCTTATCCTCCCCGCGCGCGGCAATGGAATTCAACATGATGACCACCCTGGTGCGATCCGAGCTGTCCGCGCGACCAGTCGACGGCGGCGTGGCGTACCGCGGTTGTGCTCGATCACTTGCTTGTACTACTAGGTTTCCTCTTGTACTGAGCCGGGGAATCAGTGAGCTCACGTACACCGCCAAATGAGGTAGAGAAGGGCAACTAGTGGACCTTTTGCGGGGCGAATCTGTGACGCGAACGTGATGGTCATTGTGATGAGGGCACCTGTGCCTAAGCGAGTTGGTCACGGCCCCCAACTACAAGCCTCCTCTGGGTGCCGCGTGCGATTGATTCAGCCGCATAGGCGGTCTTTTTGGCGAATTGGCCGTGGAGTGTGTTGGTCGATGCCCGGCTGCCGGGTGGCTTCGATGGCGATCTCGACCCTGGAGCGCGCTCCGAGTTTTGCCAGGATGCGCGAAACGTGCACCTCGATGGTGCGTCTGGAGGCGAAGAGAGTCGCCGCGATGTCCGCGTTGGCGTGGCCTGCCGCGACGAGTCTGGCGACCCTGAGTTCGGTTGGCGTCAGGGCTTCCCATCCGGTGGTCGCATTCCGGCGACGTACGCGCAGTCGACGCATACCGTGCGGGCGCAGCCGGGCGTCGGCGCGCTGCAGGTCCCAGTTGGCGCCCAGGTCGGTGTAGATGCGAGTCGCTTCAAGGTACGCGGCGCGGGCGACGCCGAGATCGCCGTTTCTGGCGTGCAGAACGGCGGAATCTTCTAGTGCCTGAGCGCATTTCGGAGGTTGGTCCAACCGCCGGTATGCCTCAACGACGGCGTCGATCAACGCCGGATCGCCCTCCAGCATCCCTCGGCAATGTCTGGCCGCCGCCGCGATGGCCGGCGCTGACCCGCGGACGGTATCGGCTTCGCAGGCTTCCGTGGCCCGTAGCGCGGTGTCGCGATCATCGAGGGCCAGCGCCAGCCGGACCAGCAGCGGGAGCCACGCGTGCCGGGTGCCCGGGTGCTCATCGCGGGCCAGCGCAGCGTCCAGAGCTGCCGCGGCATCGTCCTGACGACCGTCCCTTTCGCACAACGTCGCTTGTGCCAGCAGCGCTAACTCCGTGTATCGGTCTGGGCTTTCGGGGACTGCGGCAAGATGTTCTTCCATCGTGTCGCGTTGGTCGCGGTGACCTGCGATGACCGCTGCCAGGCAACGCAGTCGCGATTGTTGCGGGGCAGACATCCGGTCGTAGCACTCCATCGCCGCTTTCAGTTCGGCCACCGCTTCGTCCCACCTGCCGGTGGCATGGAGATGCTCGGCAGCGCACGGTCTCGCCACGCCGCGCTTGGGCGACGTCCCGGAACGTTGCGCAATGGCCTGCATTTCCTGCACGGTCTCCTCGGCCTTGTCGACCTTGCCGAGTTCGAAGAGCACGCCGCGCAGGTCGACCAGGATCAGCAGCCGCTGATCGGTGGACTCGGGGCTGTTGCCCAACTCGGACAGTGCGCGATCGAAGTCGGCTGCCGCCCTGGCAAGATCCCGCCGTTGGGCGGAAATCAAGCCGGTCACGTGCAGTGCTAGGCCGATCGCGAACGGATCGCCGGCCTGCCGTCCGATGTCCAGCGCCCGTCGGGCCGCCGTTTCCGCGGTCTCGACCTGGCCGAGGGAAAGCGTGATTCTGGCGCGCAGTCCATGCAGTCGTGCGGTCCAGCGACTAGCCAAATTGGTCGTCCTGTCGGCTTTTCCGGCGCCGATGGCGTTTTCGGCCACGATCCGGGCTTTGTCAACCCTGCCCCCCATGTTCAGCGACCACGCGAGGAACCAGCTCGTCTCGGCAGTGATCTCGGGGTCTCGGCTGCCGGCCAGGGTTCCTTCGGTCGGGATTCCTTCGGCCAGGATTCCTTCGGCCAGATTCCCGGCTTCCTCCGTGCGGCCGAGCAGCAGCAGCGCCTCAGTCAACCTGATCCGCAGCGGTTGGCGTCGCGGGTCGTCGGGCTCCAGTGCGTTTGAACCGAGGGTGAGCAGGTCGACCGCCGGTTCCGAGGCGCGGTGGACCAGCTTGTGGGCATTGTGCAGGAGCCAGTCGACGCCCCACTCGTCGATGCCGATGGCGGCGTCGCCGGGTAAGGCAGCGAGCAGGTGCTCGGCAACGAACTCGATCCTGGCCCCGGTTGGGGCAAGTGCGCGGGCCGCCTGGTTGTGCAGTGCGACTCGGATCGGTTTCGGGATGTTTTCATACAGCGCCTGCCGGACCACGGTGTGCCGGAATTTCAGGTGGGCACCGAATTCGACCAGGACGCCGGAGGCGATGCCTTCTTCGAGGACGCCAACCAAGTCGGTCACCGAGCGGCCGGACATCGCGCTCAGTTCGGTGGCCGAGAACGCCGGGCCGAGAAGCGCCGCCATCCGCAACACTTCCCATGCGCTGCCGCTGACGTGGCGCAGCTGAGCCGAAATGGCCGTCGTTAACGACTCGGGCATCCTCGCTAATTCGGAGGTCAGCTCGACGGCGTTATCCGCCAATCGGGTGAGGTGGCCATCACGTTGCAGTGAATTGACGATTGCGTGAACATAACAGGGGTTTCCTGCTGCACCCTGCAAGATCTGGCGGAGCGCAGAGCCGACCGCGTCGGCGTCGAGCAGTTGCCCGGCGAGTTCGGCCGTCGCCGCTTCGCAGAGAGGGCCCAGCGCGATGACGGTGTTCCGCATGACGGTCTGGTCGCGACGAAGTAGCGCCAGGTCGGGCCGGTGCGGGACAGGGCCGCAGGCGGCGATCAGCAACAACGGAAGGCGCCTGATCATCCGGCCCAGGCGGTGCCAGACGACGAGACTGGCCGGGTCGGCCCACTGCATGTCGTCGATCACCATGATCACCGGTGTGGTGGTGCACATGTCCTCGATGAGTACCAACAACCGCTCGGTCGCGGCCGCTGGCGGGTCGGCACCGGCACCGGAGAGCATGTCACTGATGGCTCGCTGGTCCGGGTCAGGCGAATTCGGGGTGATACCAAGGCAGTCGAGCACGACGCGCAGCTCGCAACGCTGGGCGAACTCGTCGGCGGTTGCCCGCAACACCTGGCAGCCGAGTTCTTCGGCACCGGCCAGCCCGGCAGCGAGCAACGCCGACTTGCCGATGCCCGCCTCACCGTCGATCCAGACCGCTGCGCCGCGCCCCTGTACGACCTGGCGGACCGCGTCCTTGAGGTGCCGCACTTCGTCGTCGCGGTCGACCAGGACAGTGCCGTAAGCGAAAGACTCCACGACCCGCTCCTTGCTCGACACTTGCCGTGCCATGCTCCACATGGTTTTGCACCGCAAAGATTCAGCCGTGCCGCACAGCGTGGTCAAGCTCGATAGGCGCCCTGGACCCGAACTCTGCCTCAAAGGGCAAGGTCGATGACCGTTTCACCCTGGGCCGTCCCCGGTGGTCTTTCGCGTTCACGGGTTGCTGCTAGTCACGCCTTCTGGTTCGGACCTGCAGCAGCACCGAACATCGGAGCCCAGGTGTTCTATGCGTCGCGCGGGTTGCCGCCGGTTGCGTAACTGGGGCGTTCCTGCGGTGCGGGCCCCGGCGCAGGTGCGACCGCATGTGGTGTCAGGTCGGATTCCCCGATCCGCGCGTCTTGTTCGTCGGTTGTCGCAACGGCCTCCTGCTTTTGCTCCGTCGAATTGGTGTCTTGGTCCTGCGGCGTTTCGGCGGTCCACGCGGAGCGCCAACCGCGGTTGCGGCCACGTCGGATGACCACGGCCGCCAAACCGCCGGCCACGAGTGCGCCGATCATCAGGAATGCGAGCGCCAGCGCAATCTGCTCCGGTCGGTGGTCGATGACCGGAACCGGCGGCAGCTGCAGCGGCGGAACCGGCTCGGACAGCGGCTTGTCGCCGGATTCCTCCGGAAGCAAGGTCGCCAGCGCGGCGTAAGGGTCGACAACGCCGAACCCCAGCGCGCGGTCCGGGAGCGTGGAGCCCGGGTGGTCGGCCGTGGTCAGCAGGCGGTGCCGAACCTCGTCGGCGGTGAGCGTTGGGCGGTAGCTGCGCACCAGCGCCGCGACGCCCGCCACGAAGGCGACGCCGACCCCGCCGCCGGAGGCGACGAAGTGACCGGAACCGCTCGGGGCAACGCCCAGCACGTTGTTCCCGGGTGCCACCAACGCGGGTGTCACGGGAGGCGGGGTGTCCGACTTCCGAATCGGCGCCCCTGTCTCGTCGATCCCGGAAACCGCAAGCACCGAGGGAAATGCGGCCGGGTAGGGGGTTTGGCCGTTCTGCATGTCGACATCGGCCGCCGCGATGACGAGCACGTCACGTGCCGCCGCGTAATTCACGGCCGCGCGCAACTCGGCGGCGGGGACGGGCGTGGCCAGCGACACCGCGATCACCTTGGCGCCGCCATCCACCGCGAGCCGGATTCCGCTGGCCAGCTTGACGGGGTCGACCTCGTTGGTGTTCTCGGCCACCCGGATCGGCAGGATTTGGGCATCCGGCGCGATACCGGCGAATCCCACCCCGGCGGTCGGTTTGGCCGCGATCAGGCCCGCCATGAACGTCCCACGGCCCGCGCAGTCGTCGTTCGCCGGACCGGGAGACAGCAGGTCCGTGCCCGGCCGCACCCGGCCCGCGAGTGTCGGCGCCGCCGCGCTCACGCCGGTGTCCACGACTCCCACCAGCGTCGCGCCGCCCGTGTCGAGCTCCCACGCCAGTTGCGGCGCGAGCCGGCGTTGCGGCCATGGCACCTCGCGCACGATGTCGTTAGCGGGCGCGGCGCACTGGCCGGACTGCGCGGAAACCGGAGACGGCACGGCGACAAGCCCGACAAGGACCAGCAGCACGGTCGCCACCAGCCTGTGCCGCCTTAGAGCCCGCGCGGATTGGGGTGGGGACTGGCGGCGATTTCGCGCGAAATCGCCACCACGCAGGGGTGGGGACTGGCGATTTCGCGCGAAATCGCCGCTACGCAGGCGTGGGGACTGGCGATTTCGCGCGAAATCGCCACCACACAGGCGTGGGGATCGGCGATTTCGCGCGAAATCGCCACCACCCGCGCTCGAGGTGAGGCCCGAATCCGCGCACCTGACGCCGCGCCACTCATCGCTCACTGGGGGCTCCCGACGGTTTCTTCGGCCGGTTCCAGCCAGGCGGTTTGGAGCAGTGTCGCGTTGCGCCGCGTGACGAGATGGGCGCGGCCGGGGGCGAGGTTGCGGGGGCGCATTCCGTTGAGGAGCGGCATTTCCGTCGGGGGACAGGACAGCACGAGGTCCGGTGTGTTGGACTCCTGCAGGCGGCGTACCACCGAATCCATCGAGACACGGCCGGAACCGGCCGCGCTGCGCGTCAGAATGACATGCAGACCGATGTCGGCGGCCTGCGGCAGCAGTTCGAGCAGCGTGTCCAGCGGTCCGCCCATCGGGGTGACCAGCAGGTCGTAGTCGTCGACGAAGATGAACACCTCCGGCCCCGACCACCAGTCCCGGCGCTGCAGCTGCTGCGGTGTGACGTCCGGTCCAGGCAGCCGTTCGCGCAGTTCGGCGGTGGTCGGGCCGATGAGTTCGGCTGCCGCAGCGGACGAGAACGCGAAGCCGCGGCGGTAGGTGTCCGGAAGGGCGTCGAGCAGCGCCCGGCGGGAGTCGATGAGGATCGCTTCCGCCTCACCGGGGGCGTAGTTCTTCGTCATTGCGTCGGCGATCAGCCGTAGTACGGCGGTTTTGCCGCTGGCGGTGTCGCCGAGCACCGTCAGGTGCGGTTGCTTGGTGAAGTCGTGCCAGACCGGCTGCAGGTCCGATTCGCCCAGGCCCAGCGGCACCCGCAACTTCCCTTGCGGCGCAGGAAGTTCGGTGGCCGGCAGCACTGCGGGCAGCATTCGGACCGGGGGTGCCGGCGGCCCGTTCCAGCTGTCGTCGACCGTCTCGGCGAGGGAGCGTGCCGCGTCGGACAGATCGTCGGTGCGCTGCCAACCGTCGATGCGCGGCACTGCGGCCAGGAAGTGCAGCTTGTCGGGGGTGAGGCCGCGTCCGGGCTGCTTGGGCACCCCCTGTGCGGCGCGCATGTCGATCACCGAGTCGATGGCGTCGCCCAGCCTCAGCTCCAGCCGGGTACCGAGCTGGTCGCGCAGTTGGCTGTGGATATCCGACCACCGGGCGGACGTCAACGCCACGTGGATTCCGTAGGTCAGACCGCGCGCGGCGATCTGCCGGATGGTTTCGTCGTGCTGGTCGAAGTCGGCTCGTATCGTTGTCCAGCCGTCGACAACCAGGAACACGTCGCCGAACGGGTCCTCGGTGACCCGGCCCTCGCGGCGCATTGCGCGGTAGGCGGCCATGTTCTCCACGGCGTGCTTGGCGAACAGCTTCTCCCGCATGGTCAGCACACCCTGCACCTCGGCGACCGTGCGGCTGACCCGCTCGGTGTCCATCCGGCCGGCCACGCCGCCGACGTGCGGCAGCTCGCTGAGCGTTTGCAGGGTGCCGCCGCCGAAGTCGAGGCAGTAGAACTGCACCTCCGCCGGGCTGTGGGTCAATGCGAGTCCGGCGATCAGCGCGCGTAGCAGCGTGCTCTTGCCCGACTGGGGTCCACCGGCGATGCCGACGTGTCCGCCGACTCCTGACAGGTCTGCCAGGTAGAGGTCCCGGGCCTGCTCGAAGGGTTTGTCGACCACGCCAACGGGCACCGTCAGCCGACCGCGACCTGGCCAGCCGGCCGAGCTCAACCCGAGCGCCGGGTCGGGCGCCAGCGGCGGGAGCAACTGGTCCAGCGTTGGCGGGTCGGCCAGCGGCGGCAACCAAACCTGGTGCGCCGGCGGTCCTTGACCGCGCAGCCGACTGACCGCCACCTGCAGCAGCGTCTCGGTCGGCTCGTCGGCGTCGTCGGCCTGCGTCTCGACCGGCTCCGGCTGCACCGGCTCCGCTTCCCGGTCGGGCAGCCGCGCTGCCCCGAACGGCACGACCTGTCGCCGCACTTCCTCCTGACGCTGTTCGACGGTGCGCCGCTTGAACGGCGCGGATACGTAGGCGGCCTTGAACCGGATCAGCGTGGCGACGTCGGAACGCAGGTAGCCGTTGCCCGGCGCGCTGGGCAGCTGGTAGGCGTCCGGGACACCGATCACCGAACGGCTCTCCATCGCGGAGAACGTGCGCAGGCCGATCCGGTACGACAGGTGGCTTTCCAGCTTGTGCATGCGGCTGTCGTCGATGCGCTGACTGGCCAGCAGCAGATGCACACCGAGTGAGCGGCCCAGCCGGCCGATCATGACGAACAGCTCGGAGAAGTCCGGGTGCGAAGCGAGCAGCTCGCTGAACTCGTCGACCACCACGAACAGACTGGGCATCGGATCCAGCGGCGCACCGCCGGCCCGGGCTTTCTCGTAGTCCAGCAGGGAACTGTAATTGCCCGCGCTGCGCAGCAGTTCCTGCCGCCGCACCATCTCGCCCTGCAGCGCGTCCTGCATACGCGTGACCAGATCGGCCTCGTCGGCCAGGTTGGTGATCACCGCGGAGGTGTGCGGCAGCTTGTCGAGGCCGAGGAACGTCGCGCCACCCTTGAAGTCCACCAGGACGAAGTTCAGGAACTCCGACGAGTGCTTGATGGCCATGGCGAGAACGAGCGTGCGCAGCAGTTCGCTCTTACCCGAGCCGGTCGCACCGATCAGCAGACCGTGCGGCCCCATCCCGCCTTGGGCGGACTCCTTGATGTCCAGCTCGATGTGGGTGCCGTTCTCGGCGATGCCGATCGGCACCCGCAGCCGGTCCGGAGCACTGGTCCGGGGCCAGACCTTCGCCGGGTCCAACTGGTCCATCTCGCCGACGCCCAGCAGCGCGCCGAGGTCGAAGTCGGTGACCATCGGCTCGACGATGTCGGTGGTCGCGCCCAGCCGGAACGGCGAGATGTTGCGCGCAAGGGACGCGGCCTTGCGTTTGCTGAGGGCGTCGGGGGTGGCCAGCTTGGTGCGGACTTCGTCACCGGAGCGGTCGTTGCGGACCATCTCCAGCGAGTCCGGGGCGACATCCAACCGCAGCACGGTCCGGTTGGCGGGGCTCGGCCAGCTGTCGACCAGGTTGAGCAGGATGGCATTGCGGAATCCGGTGCCCATTAACCTGGACTCGGTGGGCAACTCCACACCGTCGACGACCACCACCACATAGGGCTCGTCCCGGGACGGCGAGGTTCCCGCCTCGAACCGGCCACGTTCGCCCAACTCGTCGGCGAGCAGCGCATCCAGGCCGGCGGCCGAGTCTGCGATGAGCCGCACGTTGCCCGCGCCGTCCTGTTCCGTGCCGTGCTGTGAGTGCGGCAGCCACTTCACCCAATCCCATTCCGCCGCTCGGGTTTCGCTGGTGCATACCGCGACCTTCAGATCATCGGGGGAGTGGAAGGTGACCAGTTGCGACAGCATCGCCCGCATCAGCTGCCGGCCGGCTTCGGCGTCCCCGCGCATTTGAATTTGGGCGAAGCCGCGCAGGAAGATCGCGGTCGGCAGATCGTTGATGGTGTTGTACGCGCGGATGAAGCGGCGCAACGCCCGTGCCGACAGTGGCTCGAGGTCCTCCACCGGCTTGCTCTGCGGCGGCGTGATGGTCATGGCCAGTTTCTGCGGGATCAAGCCGATCCGGATCTCGGCGAAGTCGGGGTGCGAGATGCGCCGCTCCCACAGCCGCGCGCTCATCGCCATCGACCAAAGGGCGTCAGGATCCGGGTGCCGCCACACCAGCGCAGTGCGCTGCTCTGCGGCGGCGTCGCGCACCTGTTTGCGGATCTGTCCGAGATAGCGCAGGTAGTCGCGGCGTTCGCCGCGCATGCGGCGCTTGCGTTCGCCCGCGCCCCGTGCCATCTGCCCGAATCCCATGGCCAGCATCCCGACCGACATCAGTGCGACGCCGATCAGCGCTATGCCGCCCCTGTTGCCCATGAACATCAGCATCATCGCGCCGGAACCGAGCGCCATCGGCAGGTACATGAGCATGCCGCCGAAGCCCCCGCTGACCGATTCGGACAGTACGGGAGGTTCCTGCAGGGAAAGTTCTCCGCTGGGCATCTCCGGCGGCTTCTGCCGTGGGGGCCGGCGGAACAACGTCACGCTCACCGCGCTCTGTCCCTTCTTGAAGCTGCTGCTGGAGTGGGCCGCCGTGCGGGGCAACCCGGTTCGGATTCGTCTGCTGTTGGTTGAGACACGGATGCGGACGTCTCTGCGGATCTGCCCGTTGTTACCCAACTTCGATCGCATCGGGCCGTTGGGGGGAACTTCCCGCTGAGACGGCTGCGTGTTGTGGGCATGACGGGAACAACGCAGCCCACGGTCGGCGCCGGTGAGATGTGCCCGCTGACGACCTAAGGCTCCAAGTCGCGCATCGAGCTGGCGGTGCCGGCGCACGTGCCGGTGGCCGGCCTGCTGCCGACCTTCCTGGCGTCTCGGCCAGGAGTTGGGCAGCGCCGGCTCGCAGCATGGGGTGTGGGTGCTGCAGTCGTCGGTGGTCCTGGCTTCGTCCGCAGTCCGCAGCAAGCTGACCGGGGACCGGATCGCGATGCAGCGAGTTTGCTGGACCTGCTTCCCACTGGTCCAGCTGTCCGGCAAGGGTAGGAGGTGACGCCGCTACATCGAGACAACGACGGCCCAGTGTCGGTGCCCGGTGTCGGGCAACGCCGAAATATCGCGGTTTCATTTCAGTCAACAGGGAGAAAAAATGAGTGAACTAAAAGCAGGAATGGTAATACAAAAGAATTTAGCTCCCATTCAGGAGCCAGGCGAAACGCCAATCACGCCCTTTACAGAGCGCGTACCCTCATTCGTTACGTACAAGAGTCCTCAAGTCGATGCTCCCACGGCGTACGGTCTCCAGGACGCTCAGTTGGCCGGTATCATCCAGGCCACCGACGATGCCCTGGCCCAGATTCGGACGCTGCGATACACCGTGGTTGAGACGTCTGGTGCGGTGTATAGGGCGAACCAGTCGCGTTCCGGGAAGATCCTCGAGGCGCGGTTCAACGATTGGGCTTCGGAATTCGGGCAGATCGAGGGCAATCTGACCAATCTGAACGAGACGGTAAAGGCCATGCGGCAGATTATGCTGCGTGCTGCTGATGAATCCGAAAGCCAAGCGGGCCACTGAAATCAGTGTGGGTAGCTTTGCGTGATGGTGTGGTTACCAGTTCATGCGACTGCGGGGTCGGGCAACGCCGAAATATCGCGGTTTCATTTCAGTCAACAGGGAGAAAAAATGAGTGAATATTCAGCGGGAATGAGAATACAAGACAATTTTGCTCCCGTTCGAGAGCCAGGCGAAACGCCCATAACGCCCCTGACTCCCGTAGAGATCATAATGCCCACATTCGTTACGTCCAAGAATCCTCACGTCGATGCTTCCACGGCGTACGGGCTCCAGGACGCTCAGTTGGCCGGTATCATCCAGGCCACCGACGATGCCCTGGCCCAGATTCGGACGCTGAGATACACCGTGAATGAGACGTCTGGTGCCGTGTATAGGGCGAACCAGTCGCGTTCCGGGAAGATCTTCGAGGCGCGGTTCAACGATTGGGCGTCGGAATTCGGGCAGATCGAGGCCAATCTGACCAATCTGAACGAGAAGGTAAAGGCCCTGCGGCAGGTCATGCTGCGTGCTGCTGATGAATCCGAAAGCCAAGCGAGCCACTGAAAACAGTTCTAAATCCACTCCTATGAAAGGGGAAGGTTCAGGGTTGAGGCATGATCGCGCGGAGTGCTCAACCCGGCTTGTAGGGTAGCCGGCCGGGTTGGAGTGCTCGGCCGGGAAATGGAGGATGGCCTCCTTCTGGGATCGTGGAGATTGCGAATAACCAAACTCCAGAAGAAGGCCATCCGTTACCATTTTCTCATGGCTCGTCATGGCTCGTCGCTGTTTTGTGTGAGTAGCTTTGCGTGATGGTGTGGTTACCAGTTCATGCAACTGCTGGGTCGGTGACTGTGGTAGAGGGAGTTTGCCGGCGATGCGGTAGGCGATGGTGATCACCTTGTTCTTGTTGCTGTATCCACGGGCGCGGGCCTTGGCGCGGCCTTGGCGGCCTGGATGAGCGAGTTGGTGCCTTCGGGCAGTCCGTTGGGGCGCTGGAGGCGGGCCAGGCGATGATGCCGTTCCAGTGCCGCCGGACGAGGTCGACGAAGCCCGTGATGGGTTGCAGGCGGGAGCATTTGGCGCCGGCGCACCAGCCGTGCGGGTACTCAGCGGCATAGCTGGGGTCCTGGTCGGCCTCGGACGGCTTGGCCGCCAGGTGATATCGATCGAAGGTTAGCCGCGCGTTGGATAAATTGCGGCGATCTCCCACGGGAATGCGGCCGTCTGTGCGTGCTCACTCACGAACACGGGTGTGGGTGGGTGTGGGTGGGGTCGTGAGTGATGATGCCGGTTCTTACCGGATTAGTCACTCACGAGGGGTTTGGACAGTACGGGCGGTTCCCGCAGGAAAGTTCCCCGCTGGGCATCTCCGGCGGCTTCTGCCGTGGGCGCCGGCGGAACAACGTCACGCTCACCACATTCTGTCCCTTCTTGACGCTGCTGCTGGAGTGGGCCGCACGGGGGCAACCCGGCCCGGATTCGTCTGCTTTGGTTGAGACGCGGATGCGGACGTCTCTGCGGATCTGCCCGTTATTACCCAACTTCGATGGGATCGGGCCGTTGGGGTGAACTTCCCGCTGAGACGGCTGCGTGTTGTGGGCATGACGGGAACAACCCAGCCCACGGTCGGCGCCGGTGAGGTGTGCCGGCTGACGATCTACGGCCCCAAGTCGCGCATCGAGCTGGCGGTGCCGGCGCACGTGCCGGTGGCCGACCTGCTGCCGACTTTCCTGGGTCATCTCGGCCAGGAGTTGGGCAACGTCGGCCTGCAGCACGGGGGCTGGGTGCTGCAGAAGCTGGGCGAGGCGCCGTTGGACGAGGACCTCGGCACTGCCGCGCTCGGTCTCTACGACGGCGACATGCTCTACCTTCGGCCCCGCAACGACCAGTTGCCGCCGGCGGACTTCGACGACCTGGCCGACGGGGTGGCCACCGGAATCTCCGACCGCAGGGACGCCTGGCGACCGGAGCTGACCCGGCGGCTGTTCCTCGGATTGGTCGGTGTGGTGCTGGCTTTCGGGCTGCTGCTGGTGCCGACCGTCGGCGTCGGCGTCGGCGTCGCCGTCGTGGCCGCCGGTGTGGCAGTGCTCCTGTTGGTCGGTGCCGCTGCCGCCTCCCGTGCGGCTGGCGACAAGGGCGGAAGTGTGTTGCTGTCGGCCAGCGCGATCGGCTTCGCTCTCGTGGCGGGACTGGCGTTGCCCGTACTGCGGCGGTCTCTGTTCGAGGCCCCGGGCGTGCTGACCGCTCCCTCAATTCTCTCGGCCGGGTGCTGCGTGGCTGTCGTCGCGGTGCTCGGAAGGATCGCGGTAGGCGGCGGTTCGGACTCCGGCTTCATCTCCGCCGGGGTGGCCGGGATACTCACGGCGATCGCCGGCGGGCTGTCCATGTGGGATGTGATCGGCGCGAAGGGCTCTGCGGCGATCGTGCTCGCCCTGACATTGACGCTCGGCATGCGTGTTCCGGTGCTCGGCGCCCGCATGGCTGGCCTGCGCATAGCGCCGCTGCCCGACACGGCCGAGGAGTTCCAGCAGGACGTCGACCCCGAACCGAGCCGGGAACTACTGGCCAACACGGCCCGCGCCGACGAGTTCGTCACCGCCCTCTACGTCGGACTCGGCATCGTGGGAGCCTGCTGTCTGACGGTACTCGCGTGGAGCCCCGGCTGGGCGCCGATGACACTGGCATCGGTGGCATCGACGCTGCTCATGCTGCACTGCCGCGAGTTGCTCAGCGCCCGGCAACGGCTGGCCGTGCTGATCCCCGGACTCGTCGGTGCCGGGATGGTGCTGACTGCCCTGTGTGCCTTCGGCCCGCTGGCGCTGCGACTTTCCCTGGTTGGGGCACTGATCGTGGTGGCCGGCCTGCTGTACGCGGGTGCCCGCAAGCTGCCGGGCCGCAAGCTGCTGCCGCACTGGGGCCGTGCTGCCGACTGGGGCCAGACCATTCTGGCCATCTCGATCATTCCCCTCGCGCTGGCCGCGATGGATCTCTACGCCCGGGTGCGTGCCGGATGGTCCTGAGAACCTGTCGGCGAATGCCGTCCACGCTTTTGGAAGCGGCGCAGCCGCTTGCAGCCACCTTGCCAAGACGACCATCGGCGGGTTCCGAGAGGTTTCCTGGCGACGACGGCCCCTCCGCCGCGTATTGGACATACACGAGGAGGCGCACCCGCGGTCCGGGGAAGCTCCCAGGCTCCGCTAAGCGACCACCCACTCAGACCATTCACCAACAGGCTCTGAAACAGAACAGCGCAGATCAGTCGAAGGAGGTGTGCCATGCATTCGCGTAGTGACCAGGTCCAAGCGCACTCGTTCATGACCGCGCGGCTGGTTGCCGCGCTGGTGCGCGCGGAGCCGGACATGGCCACCCCGCCGCTGCGGCGCACCCCGCTCGGCATGGTGATCGGCTTCATGCTGGCCGTGCTGATCGTGGCCGGGTTCGCCGTGGCTTCGATGTTATCGCCGGGTGGCGCGACGAAGTGGACGCAGCCGGGCACGCTGATCGTGGAAAAGGAAACCGGCACCCGGTATGTGCTGGCCGACGGCGTGCTGCGTCCGGTGCTGAACCTCGCCTCCGCCCGACTGCTGCTCGGACCGAACATGCAGGTGGCCAGCACTCCGAAGTCCTCGCTGGCCGACGTGCCGCGCGGGACACCGGTCGGCGTCATCGGAGCGCCGGATTCGTTGCCGGACCCCGGCGGACCGGTCGACGGCACCTGGCTGGTCTGTGCCGAATCGGCGGTGGATGCCACGGGCTCGCCGCGTCCGGTGCTCTCGCTGGGCGTCGGTTCGGCACCCGATGCGCTGCCCGTGCCGGACGATCGGGCCGTCCTGGTGAGCTCCGCTGACGGGACGGAATACCTGGCGTGGCGGGACCGGCGGATGAAGCTGACAGCGCCGTGGGTAAGCCGGGCGCTCGGGTACAACGACAATTCGGCCATCCGAGTTCGCGACGCCTGGGTGAACGCGCTACCCGCCGCTGCCGATCTCGGGGCGCCGTCGGTGTCGGGCCAAGGCGAGCCCGGCCCCGTGCTGGACGGTCAGCAGACCATGATCGGCCAGGTTTTCGTGGTCAACGGCGTCGGGATGTCGGAACGGTACTTCATCCTGGCCCGGCACGGGCTGCTTCCGGTGACCAAGACTGGAGCCGCGCTGGCGCTCGGCAACCCGGCCACCGCGGCCGCATATGGCGGCACGCAGGTGGCGGCGCGGAAGCTCAGTTCGGCGGCCCTGGCGTCTGCCACGGTGTTGCCCGCACCCGAGGCGATGGCGGCATGGCCGCCTTCTCCGCCGACTTTGATGGACGGTCGGAGCCCGTGCGTTCAGGCCGTCACCATCGGCGGCGACATCTCCCAGCGCCTGGTGTCACGGCCCAGCGTGTGGAACGCCGAAGTCGTCGACGGCCCTGGCTTCGTCCGCAACAAGCTGACCGCGGACCGGATCGCGATGCAGCCGGGTAGCGGAATGTTGGTGCGAACCCTTCCGGCTCCCGGGGTGACCGGTGCCGGCCTGTACCTGGTCGCGGAGCCCGGGGCGAAATTCCCGGTGGCGAACGAGGGTTCGGCCGCTGCGCTGGGCTACTCGGGAGCGGGGGCGGTGGGGGTGCCCGCGAGTTTGCTGGACCTGCTTCCCACTGGTCCAGTGTTGTCCGGCAAGGGTGGGGGGTGACGCCGCTACATCGTGACAACGACGGCCCGGTGTCGGGCAATGCCGAAATATCGCGGTTTCATTTCAGTCAACAAGGAGAAAAAAAATGAGTGAACTCCCCGGAAGGGTGCAATACACTCCCGGCGGCTCGTTCGGGCTCCAGGACCCTCAGTTGGCCGGTATCATCCAGGCCACCGACGATGCCCTTTCCAAGATTCGGACACTGCGATACACCGTGGTTGAGACGTCTGGTGCGGTGTATAGGTCGAACCAGTCGCGTTCCGGGAAGATCCTCGAGGCTCGGTTCAACGATTGGGCGTCGGAATTCGGGCAGATCGAGGGCAACCTGAGCACCCTGAACGAAAAGGTAAAGGGCCTGCGGCAGCTGTTGCTGCGTGCTGCTGATGAGTCCGAAAGCCAAGCGAGCTACTGAAAACAGTTCTAAGTCCACTCCCATGAAAGGGGAATGTCTTGTCTGACTTTCTAGTCAACCACACCAACTACGGCGACACGAATAACCAACTCGCGGTGGCCGTAAAACAAATGGGTAAAATCATCGACGACCTCGAGAGCTTCCTCGCGCGGACGAACGATGCGGTCCAGGGCCAGGCGGCGCCGCTGTGGCACGAACAGCAGGTGCAGTGGCGCGGGAACTACGCGGAAATGCAGCAGAAGCTGGGACGCGTAGTGACGGCTTCGTACGAGGTTGCTAACACCTTCCATGACGGAGACCGCCGCAGCGCGTCCATCTTCTGACGGACGCATTCGGCAGTGAATGCGAAGGCTCGGCCCGGGGTTGCCGCGCAACGCGCCTCGGGCCGAGCCGCCACACATCACCCGCGTAGCAAAGGAGGAAAGCCATGTCGGGTTCCAATGTTCCAGGTAAACCGATTACGGCGTTCGACCGGAGTCAGTACGAACGATTGATCAGGGCAATCGATGAGGTCGATCACGGGCTGGTCAAGATGTTTCTTAAGCCTGGCGCGGATATTCGGCTTGACGCCACGTTGGGCAACAGGCTCAAAATCGGTAACTCGAGCTGGGCCGCGGTGAAGGATTTCACCACAAACGCCAACAGCTTCGGCACCTCGGTTGACGGTATCAACCGGAAGTCCAGTAAGAGCTGGCAGGATTTCATCGATGCCCTCAATGAGGCCAAGGACATCTTCGAAAAAACCGACGACCTCGCGAAATACAGTTCCGAAAAGTTCTTGAACAAGTACCCGGACGTCGGAGAACCGAGCGGCTCGTCGTCGTACGGGGCCGATGGCGGCAGCGACGGCGGCAAAGATGGCGGCAAGGATGGCGGCAGCGATGGGGGCAAGGATGGCGGCAAGGATGGCGGCAAGGATGGCGGCAAGTAGCCGGTAGCTTCGCCCGCATCGTGATCCGTCAGTATTGCTCTGAGTGCATATTGAAGCCTCCAAACGCACCTGGCCGCTGGAGGATTCAATTTGGTTAAGCCGGCGCGGCTTTTCCTGACGAAGCAGTTGCCCCAACCAGTCAGTCGAACGGCTTGTCGCCGGTGATTGAGGAGAGCTCATGGCTGAAGAAAAATCATCCGAGCTGAAGGTCCCCGACAACACCCACTTCTCGGAATGGGGCATCGGAGAGGTACTCCTCGCGCTCACCGGCGACCAAGTCGACTTTCGATCGGCCGCGAACCAGACCTGGATCAAGTTCGACACAGATGCTTCGGGCGGGGCCTGGGACAAAGGTAAACCGAATTCGGCGCTGATCCAGTATCACGCCTGGGACAAGCTCTATTATGCGGCTAGTTACAATGACGAAGCATTCAAGGCGTGGGATGACCTGTGCCTCAAGATGGATGCCATCGCCAACGACTTGGCCACGGGACAGCGCGGCTCGCTGGATGTGCAATCTGTTTTCGATGCTGAAGAACGAGTCAAGCTGTACGAGCAATTTTTGAAATATTCGGCCTCGGATTTTCGCGCCTGGGCCAAGAACCTGGACCAGGACGGCTCGAAATTCCAGGGGCAGGCGGCGTCGGTGATTCAGCGCCGCATGGACACCTATGCCGATGCGCAAGAAGACGTGCATAAGCAGGTCACCGACAACTACGGAATCAGGGTTTCCTCGGCGTTGGGCGACCTGAGGTACGAGCTGTCTGCGGTCATAGCTGCGATCACTAACACCTGGTGGCAGGTCTCCCGGAGTAAACTCGTTGGGATTCCCCAGAAATCGGCGTATTCCAGTGTGTCGAATGTGACCAAGTATATTATCGATAATGGCTTAGTGGCGCCCAAGTCGGCTCATCCCCAGTATAAATTGGACGAAATTAAAGACCGGGATGAAGCGGAGAAGGTCATTCGCAGCTGGCTGGCTAGTACCGACTACGGGAATGTCATGACCGCGGACGCCTGGAACAAGATGAACGACGAGGTCAACAAGAAGATCTCGTCGGCGCTCGACGAGCTGGACACTGCCGCGCGAGAAGCCATGGCGAACCTGCACCCAGCTATGGTTACCGCTACGACCGCCCTGACCGCACTGGTCGAGCCGACGCCCGGCAACTCGTCCGGCGGTGGTGGTGGTTCCATGGGACCGCCGCCGAAGGTGAAGATTCCGCCGCCGCCGGAGGTGAAGATTCCACCGCCGCCGGAGGTGAAGATTCCGCCGCCGCCTAAGGCGGAGGCTCCGCCGTTGCCGGATCCCAACGGTGGTGGGTCCGGCGGCTTCGACGGGGACGGGAAGCCGTTGCCGGATCCCAACGGTGGTGGGGCCGGCGGCTTCGACGGAGACGGGAAGCCGTTGCCGGATCCCAACGGTGGTGGGTCCGGCGGCTTCGACGGGGACGGGAAGCCGTTGCCGGATCCCAACGGTGGTGGGGCCGGCGGCTCCGGCGGAACCGGCGCCGCGAAGGTCGCCGAGCAGGAGAAATTCGCGCCGTTGCCGGATCCCAACGGGAAGTCGTCGGCGGATGGGGGTGCGCCGCCGCCAGTTCCGCCCGGCCCAACCGGGGTGTTCACCAAGTCAAAACAGCCGGGTGCCAACGGTGGTGGGTCCGGCGGTTTCGACGAAAATGGGAAGCCGTTGCCGGGCTTTGACGGCAACGGGAAGCCGCTGCCGGGCTTTGACGGCAACGGGAAGCCGCTGCCGGGCTTTGACGGCAACGGGAAGCCGCTGCCGGGCTTCGACGGCAACGGGAAGCCGTTGGCGGATGGTGGTGCGCCGCTGCCAGTTCCGCCCGGCCCAACCGGGGTGTTCACCAAGTCAAAACAGCCGGGTGCCAACGGTGGTGGGTCCGGCGGTTTCGACGAAAATGGGAAGCCGTTGCCGGGCTTTGACGACAACGGCATGCCGTTGCCTGGTTTTGATTCGACTGGGAAGCCGTTGCCGGGCTTTGACGACAACGGCATGCCGTTGCCTGGTTTTGATTCGACTGGGAAGCCGTTGCCGGGCTTTGACGACAACGGCATGCCGTTGCCTGGTTTTGATTCGACTGGGAAGCCGTTGCCGGGCTTTGACGACAACGGCATGCCGTTGCCTGGTTTTGATTCGACTGGGAAGCCGTTGCCGGGCTTTGACGACAACGGCATGCCGTTGCCTGGTTTTGATTCGACTGGGAAGCCGTTGCCGGGCTTTGACGACAACGGCATGCCGTTGCCTGGTTTTGATCCGACTGGGCATCCGTTGCCGGGCTTTGATTCGACTGGGCATCCGTTGCCTGGTTTCGATTCGACTGGGCATCCGTTGCCGGGCTTTGATTCGAACGGAAATCCGTTGCCTGGGTTCGATTCGGACGGCAAGCCGCTGCCAGGTTCCGGGTCGGGTTCCGGGTCGTCGGGTTCCGGGGCTGGTTTCGGGGCTGGTTCCAGCCTTGGCGCTCCGGCGCCTGTCGTGAATGCTGCTTCGCCGACCTCGGTCGGTTCGGGTCTGGGCGGTGGCACCGCTGGCCCGCCTGCCCCGCCTGCAGCGGTGCTGTCCGGTGGATGGCCGGGGACGAACGGCAATAACGGCATCCCGGGTTCCGGCATGATGCCACCGATGATGCCCCCGATGATGGGCGGCATGGGCGGCGCGGGCGGCGCGGGTAACGATCAGAAGGAACGCGAGCGGCAGACGTGGTTGTCCGAGGACGAGGAGGTCTGGGGCGCCAACGAGGCCGCCGGGTTTAGCGTGATCGGCCGGCCGGACGAGGAAGACTATGAGTTCGACGAGTCGATCGTGGCCGCCGGGCCGATTCGCGGGCCGCGTCAGCCGGCGCAGCAGCCCGCTGAAGACGAGCAGGACGCGGAGACCGCAACCCGAAACGCGTAGTGCGGAGGTAACCAAAATCCGTGCCAGGAAAGGAGAGGTGCCCATGTCCTCGCCCATGTTCGATGAGCTGGAACCGGCGCGGCTTTTCCGGTGAACCAGCAGTAGTCCCAACCAGTCAGTCGAACGGATAGTCGCCGTGATTGAGGAGAGCTCATGGCTGAGGAAAAAACACCCGAGTCATCCGAGGCGTCCGAGCTGAAGGTCCCCGACAACACCCACTTCTCGGAGTGGGGCATCGGAGAGGTACTCCTCGCGCTCACCGGCGACAAAGTCGACTTTCGAGGTGGGGATAAGAGCTGGCTCAAATTCGACGATAATCTTTCGGGTGGGGCGTGGGACAAGGATAACCCGTCCCAGACGCAGATCAGCTATCACGCCTGGGATAAGCTCTATTATGCGGCCAGTTACAACAGTGAAGCATTCAAGGCGTGGGATGAACTGTGTCTAAAGATGGATACGATCGCCAACGATCTGTGCACATCACGGCGCGGCTCGCTGGATGTTCTATCCGTTTATGAGGCTCAGCAAAAGGTCAAGGAGTACGAGGCCTGGCTGCGGTCCTCCGCTCAGCACTTCCGCGCCTGGGCCAAGAACCTGGACCGGGACGACTCGAAATTCCAGGGGCGGGCGGCGGCGGTGATTCAGCGCCGCATGGACACCTATGCCGATGCGCTCGAAGACGTGCATAAGCAGGTCACCGACAACTACGGAGTCAGGGTGTCCGAGGTGTTGGGCGACGTGGGGTGGCAGCTGGATGCGGCGATAGCTGCGATCACTGGCACCTGGTTTCAGATCCGGAATAAAATCGTCGGGTTGCCCCAGAAAGGGGCGTATTACTGGGCGGAGGATGTGACCTTCCATATTCGGCATTGGGGCATAGTCCTCGTAGACGAGGGGGTCCCGGGGGATACTTACCGACTGGACAATATATACAAGGACGATGGCCGGGACGCAGCGGAAGAGTACATCCGCGAATGCCTGGATTATTACCAGCTCGGGAATCTCGCCACCGCCGCCCCCTGGAACAAGATGAACGACGAGATCAACAAGGTGATCTCGTCGGCGCTCGACGAGCTGGACATTGCCGCGCGAGATGCCATGGCGAACCTGTACCCAGCTTTGGTTACCGCTACCACTGCCATGACCGCACTGGTCGAGCCGACGCCCAGCAACTCTTCCGGCGGTGGTGCTGGTGGTTCCATGGGGCCGCCGCCGAAGGTGAAGATTCCGCCGCCGCCGGAGGTGAAGATTCCGCCGCCGCCGGAGGTGAAGATTCCGCCGCCGCCGGAGGTGAAGATTCCGCCGCCGCCGGAGGTGAAGATTCCGCCGCCGCCGAAGGTGGAGGCTACGCCGGTGCCGGATCCCAACGCTAGTTCGAATATTCCCAAGCCGGATGGGGGTGCGCCGCCGCCAGTTCCGCTTGGCCCAACCGGCGTGTTCACCAAGTCCAAACAGCCGGGTGCCAACGGTGGTGGGTCCGGCGGGTTCGACAAAAACGGGAAGCCGTTGCCGGGCTTCGACAAAAACGGGCAGCCGTTGCCGGGCTTCGACAAAAACGGGCAGCCGTTGCCGGGCTTCGACGAAAATGGGAAGCCGTTGCCGGGCTTCGGCAAAAACGGCAAGCCGTTGGCGGATGGGGGTGCGCCGCCGCCAGTTCCGCTTGGCCCAACCAGCGCGTTCACCAAGTCCAAACAGCCGGGTGCCAACGGTGGTGGGTCCGGCGGGTTCGACAAAAACGGGAAACCGTTGCCGGGCTTCGGCAAAAACGGGCAGCCGTTGCCTGGTTTCGATTCCAACGGCAAGCCGTTGCCGGGCTTCGATTCCAACGGGAAGCCGTTGCCTGGCTTCAACGATCCGCGAAGGCCTGTAACATCTAAGCCGATCGACTTTGACTTGAACCGGAATCGACTGGGCTTTGATTCGAATGGGAAGCCGTTGCCGGGCTTCGGCAAAAACGGGCAGCCGTTGCCTGGTTTCGATTCCAACGGCAAGCCGTTGCCGGGCTTTGATTCCAACGGGCAGCCGTTGCCTGGCTTCGATTCGAATGGGAAGCCGTTGCCTGGCTTCGATTCGAATGGGCAGCCGTTGCCTGGCTTCGATTCCAATGGGCAGCCGTTGCCTGGCTTCGACAAAAATGGGCAGCCGTTGCCGGGCTTTGATTCGAATGGGAAGCCGTTGCCTGGCTTCGATTCCAATGGGAAGCCGTTGCCTGGCTTCGACAAAAATGGGCAGCCGTTGCCGGGCTTTGATTCGAATGGGCAGCCGTTGCCTGGCTTCGATTCCAATGGGCAGCCGTTGCCTGGTTTCGATTCGAATGGGCAGCCGTTGCCTGGCTTCGATTCCAATGGGCAGCCGTTGCCTGGCTTCGACAAAAATGGGCAGCCGTTGCCGGGCTTTGATTCGAATGGGAAGCCGTTGCCTGGCTTCGATTCCAACGGGAAGCCGTTGCCGGGTTCCGGGGCTGGTTTCGGGGCTGGATCTGGGGCTGGATCCGGGGCTGGTTTCAGCCCTGGCGCTCCGGCGCCTGTCGGCGTGAATGCTGCTTCGCCGACCTCGTTCGGTTCGGGTCTGGGTGGTGGCACCGCTGGCCCGCCTGCCCCGCCTGCAGCGGCGCTGTCCGGTGGATGGCCGGGGATGAACGGCCCTAACGGCATGCCGGGTTCCGGCATGATGCCACCGATGATGCCCCCGATGATGGGCGGCGCGGGCGGCGCGGGCGGCGCGGGTAACGATCAGAAGGAACGCGAGCGCCAGACGTGGTTGTCCGAGGACGAGGAAGTCTGGGGCGCCAACGAGGCCGCCGGGTTTAGCGTGATCGGCCGGCCGGACGAGGAAGACTACGAGTTCGACGAGTCGATCGTGGCCGCCGGGCCGATTCGCGGGCCGCGTCAGCCGGCGCAGCAGCCCGCCGAAGACGAGCAGGACGCAGAGACCGCAACCCGACACGCGTAGTGCGGAGGTAACCAAACTCCGTGCCAGGAAAGGAGAGATGTCATGTCCTCGCCCATGTTCGATGAGCTGGAGGCGGCGCTTGAGGAGCTTCGCAGTCAACAGAAGCGCATTCGCGAAGCTCAGCAGGAGGCCGAGCAGGAGACCACGTCCTTCCGGACCAAGGACCGCATGATCTCGGCCGTCGTAGATCACAAGCTGCGGCTCACAGAACTCAAGCTGTCGGGTACGCGCTACCGCAACCTGGCGCCGGCCGAGCTGGCCGGCCGGATCGTCGAGGCGGTCCAGGCGGCGCAGGACGAGGCCGCGAAGAAGTCCATGGACGTGTTCACCCAGCTGGCGCCGACAGCATCCGGTTCCCAGTTCGGCGAGGTACTCAATACCGAATTCGACCTTGACCGAATGTTCGAGGAGGCTGTCCGCATAGCGCAAACACCAATTTTCCCCGAAGACACCAAGCAGAGCGAGAAGAACAAGGAGGCGGAGCCAGATGGCAAGTGAAAACGAAGTCTTTTGGGCTGACATAAGCGCGATTAAGCTCAGCACAGGTACGGTTGACGATCTCGCAAAGCGCGTGGGGGGCGTACTCCGTCCCCTCGTGGCTAGCGGGGTGCTGGCTCAGAACGCCGCAGGGACGACGGACGGAATCGTGCGCCCGGTGACGCAAAAAATGCAGGAGCTCTACAAGATTCAGAAGATCGTCAACCTCCTCATAACAGTCTTGGGGGAAAAAGGAGATGGCTTGAGAGCACTAAGTCAGTTCTTGGAGAGCATGGTTGACGACGCCGAAAAGGCTGCCGGGCACGGCGGTCGGAAGTAGCCGCGCATTCTGTGATGTGCCTGCGTCGCAAAGCCGGTGCCGTCGGCACTACAAGGTCGATACCGGAGTCGGTCGTCAAGATCGGCGGGGCTGGAGGCGGGTCCTAGCGGACCCGCCTCGGCATCCAAAGGCGTGTCCGCCCGGTCCGGGTTGGCGTCGGGGTAGCATGTTCGGTTCGAACGTTGCCCTTTTTTCTACTTCTTGCTGTCCGAACGCGCGTTCTTGCAACGTCTAAAGGCGTGATGGTCTGACCACAAGGGATGATACGGATCATCAGTCGTTTCAAGGTTGGGTGGGTGTGATGTTTTCGTCGATCATGGTGCCGGAGGGGGTGAGGCGGCTTTTTCAGGTGTTGACCGGTGAGGATATGACGGATGCGGATGAGGGTGTGTTGTTCGCGGTGGCGGACGTGTTGGAGTCGGGTGCGGCGGGGCTGGGTGAGGTGCGGGCGTTGGTGGCGGAGTTGGTGGGGAAGGTACGGACGGAGTTTTCGGGGAAGGCGGCGGACCGGTTCGCGGACGGGTTGGGGATTTTTGATGGGTTGTTGTCCTCGGGCCAGGCGGGGTTACTGGATTTAGCGGCGTTCGTGCGGAAGACGTCGCAGCAGGTGCGGTATCTGAAGCTGGTGACGATTTATGGTTTGGAGTTACTGGCGGTAGAGATGGCGTGGGCGATGTATTTTGCGGGGGCGACCGCTGGCGCGACGCTGGCGTGGCTGGCGGCGCGGATGGCGGTGATGCGGTTTTTGTTGACGAGCTGGTGGAGGCAGTTGTTCATGCGGTTGGCGATGATGGCGGCTGGTGGTGTGGTCTTCAACGTGGTGCCGGATCTGCAGGCCCAGGTGCAGATGCTGGGTGAGAAATCGGCTCAGAAGTGGGATGGGACGCTGACCGAGCAGGCGGCCGGGATGGGGGCGTTCTCGGCGTTGGTGGCGCTGCCGATGTCGGCGCTGGGCGGTCTGGTCAGCAACACGTTGACGAAGGTCCTGGTGAAGGGCCTGGGCGATGACGTGGACGCGGCGATCCTGGAGGCGGCGGCGAAGAAAGCGGTGGCCGAGCACGCGGAGTTGTATCCGGTGTCGGCGATGGCGAAGTTCGCGGACGCGGTGGGCAAGAGCCTGGATGACTATGCGGGGATGTCGGTGGGGGCGATGTGGCTGGCGCGGTTCGGGCATAGCGTGGGGGAGGCGTTGGAGAACGCGTTGTCGGAGTTTTTCGGGGAGGCGGGATATTTGGCGGCCACGGGCCAGGAGGTGACCTGGAACCCGTTTAGTTTGACGGCGGGTTTGTTCGAGACGGTGTTCAGCGGTGTGGGCAATCTGGCGGGTTTGGCGTTGCGGGGCAAGCTGCACCCGGAAGGCCCGAGCCCGTACCTCGAGGGCACCGGCGAGGGCGGGGACGGCAGCGACGATGGTGGCGGGACCGGTGGGGAGAAGACCCCGCTGCCGGGGGCAGGGTCCGGGTCGCAGACAGGGGACATCCCTGGCTCCCCAGACAAAGACAGCACGTTCCTCCCATCCGATGCCTCGCAATCGGATGGCTCGCAATCGGATGGTTCGCGATCGGATGGTTCGCGATCGGATGGCTCGCAATCGGATGGTTCGCGATCGGATGGCTGGGCCGGCTCGGATTCCGGGGCCGGCTCGGATTCCTCGAGTGTGTCTGATGTGGACTCTGTGTTCTCGGATACCGGGTCGGTGGATTCGGCTGCGGTGTCGGTGTCTTCTGGTGATGGCCTGGTGGTGCCCGGTTCCGCTGTGGTGTCTGCCGTTGTTGTGGGCGGCACAGACGGTAAGGACGGCACGGACGGTAAGCGGGGTGCCGATGGCGGTGCGCCGGGCAGGGACGCGGCCGGTGGTGTTCCGGTGCTGCCCGGTTCCGGGGAGCACCGGCCGGGCACACCACCACCGGCATATTCCCGTGGGGTACCGGGTGTTGACCCGGACCGGCCGGGCACACCGCCGCCGCCGTACAGTCCGGATCCCGGTGGCGATCAGGCCGTGCCCGGGAAGCGGCCGCTGGAGGTGTCTGCCTCGAAGACACCGGACTCCCCGACAGTGACCCCACATGCTTCTGATGTACCCGCGGATGCCCCGCGCCCGGAGACCGGCAGGCCTGGGTCTGTCGTGGGCCCCAATGGTGGTGTGCCTGCGGATGCCGCGCGCCCGGAGACTGTCAGGCCAGGGTCTGTCGTGGGCCCCAATGGTGGTGTGCCTGCGGATGCCGCGCGCCCGGAGGCTGTCAGGTCTGGGTCTGTCGTGGGCCCCGAGGGTGGTGTGCCTGCGGATGCCGCGCGCCCGGAGACTGTCGGGTCTGGGTCTGTCGTGGGCCCCGACGGTGGTGTGCCTGCGGGGCATCCGGCATCGGAGACTGTCGGGTCCGGGTCTGCTGCGGACTCCGGCAGTGGTGTGTCCGGGCGGCATCCGGAGTCGCCGAGTGGGGTGACCGGCCGCGATGGGGACCCCGGTGCGGACTCGGTTGCGGGGCGTGGGGATTCGCATCGCCAGGACGGGGCGGTGGTGTCCCCGGACTCGGCGACACTGCCGGGGGAGGGGTCGCAGGCGGCGCCGTCTCTGCATCGGGATCCGGCGGCGGTGCTGCTGGCGGGCTTGCCGGCGGACACGGTGCGGGTGCCGGTGACCGCGGAGGTGGTTGCTGGTGGCAGGTTGAAGTTGGCGGAGTTCGTGCGGAGCCATGGCGCGGATTCCACGGGCGGGCCTGTGCTGCTGGTGTCCCCCAGCGATCCGAACGCGGGTGTGGTGGTGACGCGGGGCCAGGGGTTGGCACTGGCGCGGGATTTGGGCCGCAACGTTGTCGCGATGATGCCGGGACAGGCCGGGCGCGAGCCGCGGTTCATGGTGTTCCCCGCGGATGGTTCTCGTCCCAAGTCGCTGGCCGGGCCTGGTGCCGGGGTGCTGGCCGGCGGGCGGAGCGGGGACGTGGCCGGTCTGGCGGACGCCTCGGCAACGGTCCCGGCCGCCGGTGACAAGACGGTGGCCCGGGGTAAGGCACCGGCTACCGGGACGGGGTCTGCCCAGGCGAGGTCGGTGACTGGGGGGGTACAGCCCGCGTCGACCACGCCCGATGTCGGGGCGGGCACGGTACGGGATACCAGTCGGATACCGGTGGGGCAGTGGACGCAGGAGGAACTCGTCCGCGCGATCGCCGAGGCGGAGGAGCTGGACCTGTCCAGCAGGGAAAAGGAGACGGCGCGGCAGATTGTGCGGCGCGCGCATGACGTCGCGGGGTTGGCTCGCGGGGATGCTGTCGTGCCGTTGGAGGATGTGGTGGCGCTGGTCGCGGCCAAGTACCACGACCTCGGCGATGATCACCAGGATCAGGTGGTGGAGTTTTCCGGGGCGCTGGCGGACTGGCTGGGTACGCGGCGCAGCGAGCCGGTCATCCACGCCGGGGCCGGGCCGGCACGGCTATCCAGTGTGGAGCCCGCCCCGGTGCCCTTCGGTGAGCTGAAGCCGCTGACGCCGCTGAAGCCTCCGGTGGATGGGGGGTCTGAGCAGCGTGCCGGCGACGCGGAGTACGGGCGGGATGGGTCGAGGGGGTCGCTGCCGGATGTGGTGGATGACCGGTCGGTGCTGAGCGCGGAGGATGTGGCGGGGGCTCCTGCCATGGGGGGGCGCTTGGCGCTGGAGGCTTTCCAGGCGGCGACGGGAGTGCCTGCGCAGCCGAGGCTGGCCGATGTTGATGTTCACAATGTCGTGGCGTACCTGCGGATGCGGCTGGGCCCGTCGGGCGATGCGGACCATGCGCTGGTGGTGAGGAAGTGGAAGACGAAGTGGGAAACCCGCGGCACGGGGCAGTCGTCGGATCCAACGGTGTTGGTCGAGGAGGGTATCGACCAAGTCTGGTATGTGATGGGCGAGTACGCGCCAGGGGTGAGGCCGAATATCGCCAGATGGCCGGAGGAATCGTGGGGCCTGCTGCCCCAGGGGCGGGTGAGTGACCGGGTGGGGGTGCCGCGGCATCTGGATCCGGACAGGGTTTGGCCGTCGGATACCCGGTTGGTGAACATTGGCGATTCGGTTGAGTTCTTCGTGCATGTGGTGGATCCGGCTGGTGTCAGGGTGGAGTACGGGCTGGCGGATCCGGGGCTGTGGCGTCGTGGCCGTGAGGTCGAATGGGGTGGGTTGTTCGCGGCTTTGCAGGATGAGGGGCGGCCTGCGGAGTTGATGAATATGGTCAACCCGTCGGTGCGTGAGAGCCGGTATCTGGCTCAGGTGTTGGGGGTGGATGAGGCCACGGCGCGGGTGTGGCGGATGTGGTCGTACCTGCCCGAAGGGCATGCCGAGGCGTTGCGCCGGGTGATCATCGGGTCGGTGGTCAGCACCTACGGCGGGCGAGAAGCGGTCAAGCGTCTGGTCAAAGACCTGCTGCCGGACGGTCAGCGGACCGAGGAGCGGTTGCGTGCTCTGGGAGAGCTCATGGTGGGCCTGGCCGATCGCCGCCGTCGGCTGGGGAGGTGGGGCGAGGAAGGGCGTGCCCCACAGGGTGTCCTCCGCATCGCGGCCCAGTACCGTGCCGAACTGCGGCAGAAGGTGGTCAGGCTCGGCGGCCTGGACGAGGTGGTGCGTGCCGGGAGCGAGCCCGGCATCCGGGTGGAGGTGCCGGTGTTCCGCGGTCCGGCACCGCAGCGTGCCGGTGTGTCAGGCCGGCAGCCCACCGGGCGGGAGCTGAACGTGCTGCGTGAGTTGGTGCACGCCCTGGACGGTCGTGAGTTTGACTACCTCACGCGCTTCTTCGGTGAGGACTGGCAGGTCGTCCGGGCGATCGGCGTTCGTCCGGACGACGTGAGCGCGTTGCGTCTTGGCCGTGGCGGTGATCGTGCGGTGGTGCGTGGGATCTTGCTCGACCTGTTTGTCGAGGCGTTCGGCGGGCCGGAAGGGGCGGTCGCGCTGGCTGACCGGTTGCGGGAGCAGAGCCTGGGCCTTCTGAAGCAGCTGGGCTGGGAGATGGCCTTGCAGGGGGAGCTGGACCCCCGGAGGGGCGTGCAGGTGACCTCGCAACGGCAGCCGGACCCCGGGGAGGACGTGCAGAGGGCCTCGCAGGGGAAGGAACTTACCGCCGCGGAAACGGTTCTCGGTTTGCCGGCCATGGAGGGTTTGCTGCCGTGGACTCTGGGCGATGTGGTGGACTACGTCGCCGAGGGTGCTGTTCCGGCGGGAGTCCCGGATCGGGGATTGGTGGCTCACCTCGGCACGGCCCGCGCGGCCTTCGTGGCCAGAGTTAACGAGTCCACGGCTCAGTGGTGGCTGGACGGCCGCCAACAGCCCGGCCCGACCCATCTGCGGTTGATGCGTGAGGCTGCCCGGCTCCCGAGCTCGGAGCTGGTGCGTTACCTCGGTCCGGGCCGAGCACTCGAGGTGACCGACACCGGCTGGCTTGCTAGACACGAGTCGGAGGTATGGGAGTGGCTGGCGGGCGTGCGCGAGCCCCCCGTGGGGGAGCCTGCGAAGCTGCGCCTGGATGTTCTGCGGGCTATCCGGGAGGGGCTCGTCCCGCCCGCGTCGTCCAGGCGGTTGGGTTGGAGCGAGAACTGGATACGGGAGGCTGAGCGCCGTCTCGCGTGGTCCGATGCCAAGAAGGGAAGCGAGTTCCCGTCCGAGGCTTGGGAACAGTGGAAGAAGGTGAATGCCCCAGTTCCGCCTCTGCGGCCCGAATCGCGAGCGGTCATCGATGGGCTCGGGAATTCGCTGAAAGCTTCGGTCAACTACATCATTGTTCAGGTTCTGCTGGGCAATGAGATCGCGAAGGCCATGGTGCGGGGATCGGGCATCGTGATTCCCGCCCCGGGTCCGAAGGCGGCCACGGAGTTGCTGGATCAGATCGCCGACAGCGTCCGTGCTGCGGACGGCATGCTGCACTCTGGTGTGTTGCGGCGGGTGGTGGGAGGTGCGGCGAGTGAGGAGTTCCAGGCCGCGACCGGGGGTGTTGTCCCGCAGCCCCGGCTGACCGGTGGCCCCGATGCCGTGCGGGAGTTCATGGAGCAGTGGGCGGGGGACGACGTTCATTTCCTTGTGCTTAGGGTGCCGTCGGCGACCCCGTGGGTAGCGACCTCGCAGGATGCCCCGCGGGCAGCGTATGTGAACGGCAACGACCCGAATACGTTCCCCTCTGGTGACTTCTTTGAAGACGGGCAGGCGCACTACTTCGTGGACGCGGTCCAGGGTGATGGCCGAAGGATCCATCCCGCGTCGACGTTGTCGTTGGGTGTGATGGCGGCCGCGGGCGATGCCTTGGCTTGGTGGGCTCAGCCTGACGACCTGCGCTCCCCCGCGGCCGACAGTGATAGCGATGGTTTCGCAGCGTCCGCGTCGCCGGGGGAGGGTTCGCAGCCTGCGGCCGGCGACGTCATTCTGGGTGGGCCGGTGCAGGCGGCGTTGGATGGCCGGTTGCCGCGAGTGCTCGATTTGCCGGAATCGGTGCGGCGGGAGCGGCTCGGTAACCTCGCCGGGATCGCGGAGGTGGCCGAGTTGGCGGGCCGGATGGAACTGCATCTGGAAGCGATGCCGGGATTCGATCCGGAGGGTGAGCGTACACGGAACGTCGACGTTGCGAAACGCATGGTACGGCAGGGAGCGTGGACCGCAGAGGATTTGCAGTGGGTCAAGGACGGGTTGCCTGGGATGCGGGCGGTCGAGAAGAAATGGCGTGGCCTGGCGAGCTTGTCGAGTCGTGCTGCTGCGCAGCGGGAACTGCTTTGGTCGAGCGATGAGGCCGATGTGGCGTTGAAGGAATTGTCTGGCCCGGCACGGAAAATCTTGTTGGACCGCGCATCCATAGCATTGGGGGCGTCATTTAATGGCTCGCAGCGGGCTGTAAGCGTGCTGGCCTATCACATGATGCGTGGTGTCGGGGACGGTGAGATCGCGCGGGTACGGAACAGACTGGCCCGTATGTTGGTGGCCTTGACGGCGGTGAGTGCGGGGGCCAGGCCCGAGTCGGGGACGGGCCGGGGTGCGGGGTCCGAATCGGTCGGTGATGCGGGCGTGGTGCCCGCACTGGGTGGGGATGCGTGGCCGGAGTTCACTGGGGATGCGTCGGGTGATCCGGCGACCGCTTCGCGGTCGGAGTCCACCGAGGATGTGGTGGGTTCCACCGGGAGCGATGGTGGTGGGGGTGCGGGGACGTTCGGGCGCGGGAGTCTGGACTCCGAGGAGCGGTTCAAATCGTGGCTGACTGAGATCGCCTTTCTCCGTGGTGATGGTCTCCGTCGGGCGTTCGGCCGTGACGGTGGCGAGGTACCGGCTGGTCAGGTCGACGGCCCGGGGGCTCCTGCGCGGGACGCCGAGCCGAGCCCTGGCGCACCCACTGACGATGCGCATGTGGCGGGTGCCGCGATCGAGGACGCGGAGAGCGACGAATTCGATACCTTCATGAACAACGAAAAGCAAGGGTTGCTGGATCGGCTTGAGCGCTTGGGCGAAAAGGAGAAACCGTCCGGGAGCTCAATGCGCGCCACGGAGTCTGTTGTGGACGGTGGTGGTGCTGTCTCGGCGGAGGGCGGCGTTGTTTCGCAGGACGATGGTGCTGGCGGTGTTACGGACGGGCAGCGGGCCGACGGTGACGCCGTCGAGCGGACGGCTGCCCAGGCGCGGTCGGTGGCCGCGGGGGTAGAGCCCGCGGCGACCACGCCCGGTGCCGGGGCGGGCACGGTACGGGATACCAGTGAGATACCGGTGGGGCAGTGGACGCAGGAGGATCTGGACCGCGCGATCGCCGAGGCGAAGGAGCTGGAGCTGGACCTGTCCAGCGACGAAAAGGAGAAGGCCGGGCAGATTGTGCGGAGCACGCATGACGTCGCGGCGTTGGCTCGTGGGGTTGCTGTGGTGCCGCTGGAGGATGTGGTTGCGCTGGTCGCGGCCAAGTACCACGACGTCGGCCCGGAGCACCGGGCCGAGGTGGTGGAGTTTTCCTGGGCGCTGGCGGACTTGCTGCGTACGCGGCGCAGCGAGCCGGTCATCCAGGCCGGGGCCGGGTCGGCACGGCTGTCCGGTGTGGAGCCCGTCCCGGTGCCCTTCGGTGAGCTGAAGCCGTTGACGCCGCTGACGCCTTCGGTGGAGGGGGGGTCTGAGCCGCGTGGCGGCGACGCGGAGTACGGGCGGGATGGGTCGCGGGGGTCGCTGCCGGATGTGGTGGATGGCCGGCGTGTGGTGCTGGGCGCGGAGGATTTGGCGGGGCTTTCTGAGGAGGGGCGCGCGGCGCTGGACGCTTTCCAGGCGGCGACGGGAGTGCCTGCGGAGCCGAGGCTGGCCGACGTTGATGGTCACAACGTCTTGGCGCACCTGCGGATGCGGCTGGACTTGTTGGGCGTTGCGGACCGTGCGGTGGTGGTGAGGAAGCGGAAGACGACGTGGAGAGTCCACACGTGGTCGGATCTGGACGGTCGGGAGTTAGTGGAGGAGGGCATCGACGCCTGGCATGTGATGGGCGAGTACGCGCCAGGGAGGCCGGATGGCGCCAAGCGGCCGGAGGACTTGTGGGGCCCCCTGACCGAGGGGGCGCCGGATCAGTTGGCGATGGTGCCGGATCGTCTGAATCCGGACGGGGAATTGCCGCGGGATGCCGGCTTGGAGAACATCGGGGAGTCGTTTGAGTTCTTCGTGCATGTGGTGGATCCGGCTGGTGTCAGGGTGGAGTACGGGCTGGCGGATCCGGGGCTGTGGCGTCGTGGCCGTGAGGTCGAATGGGGTGGGTTGTTCGCGACTTTGCAGGATGAGGGGCCTGCGGAGTTGATGGATATGGTCAACCCGGCGGTGCGTGAGAGCCGGTATCTGGCTCAGGCGTTGGGGGTGGATGAGGCCACGGCGCGGGTGTGGCGGATGTGGTCGTACCTGCCCGAAGGGCATGCCGAGGCGTTGCGCCGGGCGATCATCGGGTCGACGGTCAGCACCTACGGCGGGCGGGAGGAGGTCAAGACACTGGTCGAAGAACTGGTGCCGCCCGGTGAGCTGTACGAGGAGCGGTTGCAGGTTCTGGGGCATTTCATGGTGGGCCTGGCCGATCGCCGCCATCGTCTGGGGGAGTGGGGCGAGGAACGGCGTGCCCAACCGGGTGTCCCCCGCAGCGCGGCTGAGTACCGCGACGAGCTGCGGCAAGAGGTGGCCAGGCTCGGTGGCCTGGGCCAGGTGGTGCGTGCCGGGAGCGGGCCCGACATCCAGGTGGAGGTGCCGGTGCTCGAGGGTCCGCCACCGCAGCGTGCCGGTGAGCGGGACGGGCAGCCCAGCCAGCGGGAGCTGAACGTGCTGCAGGAGTTGGTGCATGCCCTGGACGGTCGTGAGGTTGACTACCTCACGCGCTTCTTCGGTACGGATGCCCAGGTCGGCGCGGCGATCGGCGATCACGAGTGGCGCCGCGGCGGCGATCGTGCGGTGATGCGCGGGATCTTGCTGGACACGATTGTCGAGGCGTTCGGCGGGCCGGAAGGGGCGGTCGCGCTGGCTGACCGGTTGCGGGAGCAGAGCCTGGGCCTTCTGAAGCAGCTGGGCTGGGAGATGGCCTTGCAGGGGGAGCTGGACCCCCGGAGGGGCGTGCAGGTGACCTCGCAACGGCAGCCGGACCCCGGGGAGGACGTGCAGAGGGCCTCGCAGGGGAAGGAACTTACCGCCGCGCAAAGGGTTCTCGGTTTGCCGGCCATGGAGGGTTTGCTGCCGTGGACTCTGGGCGATGTGGTGGACTACGTCGCCGGGGGTGCTGTTCCGGCGGGAGTCCCGGATCGGGGATTGGTGGCTCACCTCGGCACGGCCCGCGCGGCCTTCGTGGCCAGAGTTAACGAGTCCACGGCTCAGAGGTGGCTGGATGGCAGCCAACAGCCCGGCCCGACCCATCTGCGGTTGATGCGCGAGGCTGCCCGGCTCCCGAGCTCGGAGCTGGTGCGTTACCTCGGTCCGGGCCGAGCACTCGAGGTGACCGACTCCGTCTCGTTTCCTGGACACGAGTCGGAGGTATGGGAGTGGCTGGCGGGCGTCCGCGAGCCCCTCGTGGGGGCGCCTGCGAAGCTGCGCCTGGCTGTTTTGCGGGCTATCCGGGATGGGTTCGTCCCGCCAGCGCCGTTCAGGCGGTTGGGTTGGAGCGAGAACTGGATACGGGAGGCTGAGCGCCGTCTCGCGTGGTCCGATGCCAAGAAGGGAAGCGAGTTCCCGTCCGAGGCTTGGGAACAGTGGAAGAAGGTGAAGGACTCAGTTCCGTCTCTGCGGCCCGAATCGCGAGAGGTCATGGATGGACTCGGGGAGTCGCTGAGGGCTTCGGTCAACTACATCGTTGTTCAGGTTTTGCTCGGCAATGAGGTCGCGAAGGCCATGGTGGCGGGCTCGGGCATCGTGATTCCTGCTCCGGGTTCTGAGGCGGCCACGGGGTTGCTGGAGCAGATCGCCGACAGCGTCCGTGCCGCGGAAGGCATGCTGCACTCTGGTGTGTTGCGGCGGGTGGTGGGAGGTGCGGCGAGTGGGCTGTTCCAGGCCGCGACCGGGGGTGTTATCCCGCAGCCCCGGCTGACCGGTGGCCCCGATGCCGTGCGGGAGTTCATGGGGCAGTGGGCGGGGGACGACGTTCATTTCCTTGTGCTGAGGGTGCCGCTGGCGAACCCGTGGGATGCCCTGTGGGCAGAGACCTCGCAGGATGCCCTGCGGGCAGCGTATGTGCACGGCAACGACCCGAATACGCATCCCTCTGGTGATTTCTTTGAAGGCGGGCAGGCGCATTATTTCGTGGACGCGGTCCAGGGTGATGGCAGAAGGATCCATCCCGGGTCGATGTTGACGCTGGGTGTGATGGCGGCCGCGGGCGATGCTGTGGCTTGGTGGGCTCGGCATGCCGAACCGGTGCAGGCGGCGTTGGATGGCCAGTTGCCGCGAGTGCTCGATTTGCCGGAGTCGGTGCGGCTGGAGCGGCTCGGTAACCTCGCCGGGATCGCGGAGGTGGCCGAGTTGGCGGGCCGGATGGAACTGCATCTGGAAGCGATGCCGGGATTCGATCCGGACGGTGAGCGTAAACGGAACGTCGACGTTGCGAAACGCATGGTACGGCAGGGAGCCTGGACCGCAGAGGATCTGCAGCAGGTCAAGGACAGGTTGCCTGGGATGCGGGCGGTCGAGAAGAAATGGCGTGGCCTGGCGAGCTCGTCGAGTCGTGCTGCTGCGGAGCGGGAACTGCTTTGGTCGAGCGATGAGGCCAATTTGGGGTTGGCGGAATTGTCTGGCCCGGAACGGAAAATCTGGTTGGACAGCGCGTCCATAAAATTGGGGAGGCCATTTAACGGCTCGCCGCGGGCTGTAAGCGTGCTGGCCTACCACATGATGCGTGGAGACGGGGACGGTGAGATCGCGCGGGTACGGAACAGACTGGCCCGTATGTTGGTGGCCTTGACGGCTGTGCGTGCGGGCGCCGGGCCCGAGTCGGGGACAGGCCGGGGTGCGGGGCCCGAATCGGTCGGTGATGCGGGCGTGGTGCCCGCACTGGGTGGGGATGTGCGGCCGGAGTCCACCGAGGATGTGGCGGATGCGACCGAGAGCGATGGTGGTGGGAGTGCGGGGACGTTCGGGCGCGGGAGTCAGGAGTCCGAGAAGCGGTTCGACGTCGAATCGTGGCTGGCTGAGATCGCCCTTCTCCCTGTTGATGGTCCCCGGTCGTCGTCCCGCGACGGTGGTGAGGTACCGGCTGGTCAGGTCGACGACCCGGGGGCTCCTGCGCGGGACGCCGAACCCAGCGCTGGCACACCCACTGACGATGCGCATGTGGCGGGTGCCGCGATCGAGGACGCGGAGAGCGACGAATTCGATACCTTCATGAACAACGAAAAGCAAGGGTTGCTGGATCGGCTTGAGCGCTTGGGCGAAAAGGAGAAACCGTCCGGGAGCTCAATGCGCGCCGCGGGGTCTGTTGTGGACGGTGGTGGTGCTGTCTCGGCGGTGGGCGGCGTTGTTTCGCAGGACGATGGTGCTGCCGGTGTGACGGACGGGCAGCGGGCCGACGGTGACGCCGTCGAGCGGGCGGTGCCGTCTCGTACGGCGGATGAGTTCGAGGTTCGGTGGGCCCGCTATTTGGCTAGCGGTGATCGGTTTGATGATCAGGTCGTTGGGCTGGCGGGCACGGCAGCGGAGCAGAAGATGGGTGAGCGTCCGGAGGGGGTTACGGGACGGGGCCCGTTGGTTGACGAGCAGGTGCGTCTGTGGGAATCGGTGCAGTATGCGGTGCGGCAGGAGATCGCGCGTCGGGTCGACGCTCACGGTGTGGTCACGGCGCTTCGTGACGACTTTCGTGCGTTGCTCGATCCCAGGCTTGATTCCGGGGAGATGGCTGAGCGGATCGATGCCGCGATGGTGACGTGGGCGGAGCGGATCGGTGAGGCCGCGGATCGAGTGGAGCAGTGGGAGAAATCCGCCGGTGCGGCATCGGTGGATACCGTCCACGAGTTTGCGGAGTCGATGGTGACTCTGTTGCCGCAGACGAGGCCGGACACCATGCCTGAAGAGGTGTACCAGTTCTTCCACGACGGGCTTCGATCGATGGTGACCGACCTGCTGGCGGGTGGCGGGGAGGCGCGGGAAATCGCACGCGGCCGGGATCTAGACAGTTTGATCAAAGAGCTTGGTGACGACTTTGTCGCGATGCTTGATTTCGACGAAGTAGCTGCGCGGGGCGATGCCGCATTGGATCAGTGGACGGAGCGGATGGGGGCGGCTGCGGTTCGAGTGGAACAGTGGGGGGCGTCCGCTGACCCGGCATCGGTGGCGGTTGTCAAGGAGTTGGCGGAAGCGATGGTGGGGCCGTTGCCGCCGGCGATTCCGGGCACGGTGGCTGAAGAGACGCAGCAGGTCTTCCACGACGGCATTCGTGCCATGCTGGCCGATCAGTTGGCGGGTGGCGCGCCACGCCGTGATGCGTGGGAGCAGTTGGCGGAGGTACGTGCACTCGCCGAGCAATTACGCACTCACACCCGTTACGGGGAGGTGGGGGTGCCGGATGACGAGGGTTATCTGGTGCCATGGTCGGTCATGCTGCAGCGGATCGGCGACACCGACGGGATGAACCTCATCCAGAGTTTCCAGCAAGACTGGGCCGCCAGACTCCCGAACAGGGATTATGCGGCGTTCAACGAGCTAGAGGGCGCGAATCGCCAGGATGACCGGAATGTGCAGCAGAAGGCTCGCGCGATCTTGGAGAACCAGCCGCTGAGCGAATTGCTTGACGGCCCCGCGCGCGGTGTTGGCGAGTTGGCGCCGGAGGTGGAGGGGCTGTATCGGCGTGTGGAAATTGCGGTAACGGATCGGCTTATTCATGGGCTGGTGTCCAATGAGGAGACCAACATAGCTGCCCGGCACGCTCAGCGTATTGCCGAAGAATTATTGACCGGCACAGAGAACATGGCTGGTCTTGCCGACGTGGTGGATATGCTGCGGGAGCAGACTCGAGTGGATGCTCCCCCGCCGTATGTGGATCCGCCGCCACCGTACACCGAAGATCCGGCTGGTGATGGGCAGCGGAGCGATCTTGCCGATCGGCCGTCGTCGGCTGATCAGCCGGTTCACAGCTATGAGCCTTACGAGAAGCTTGCGGCGTCGGTGGTCGGTGAGTTGCCGACTGCGCCGGACCCGCGTGTCAACAAGTTGTTGCGGACAGTGGGGATCGCCTTTGCCCAGCGGCCGGATTCGGCGGAGTTTTCGGCGGCGGTGGCCGAGGCGTGGGCGGAGCACGAGATCGTCGCGTTGGTCGATGCGGGTATGGACCCCGAGGTCGTTGACGGTGTGATTGCGGAGTTCCGGAACACTGTTGATTCGGCGTGGAATAACGCGCTTGCGGTTGCGGATGCGATTCGGGATGCCGGCGTGCCTTTGCCGAACGTGCCGTCGCGTGAGACTGCTGATCAGGCGAGTGATGTTGGTCCTGATGGTGCAGGGGACAGGGGCGACCCTGTCGAGCAGCAGTCGCTGAAGGATCTCGTTCGGGACCTTGCTCTGTCCGCGGACCAGTTGGCGGAGTTTCCGCACGCGGAGGCGGAGCAGTTGCGGCTGCGGATGTTGCGTTGGGTGCAGCCCCAGCCTGAGATGACCAAATTCCGGCTCGACCGGGCGCGACGGGTGCATGAGACGGTGCTGAGCGCGTTGGCGTTCCACGCTGCGCAGAAAAATGGCACGTTGGCCGCGCAGCGGTTGGCGGAGTCACTGGATCTGAAGCTGCTGGTATCCAGTGGGGCGGAGTTGGCAGATCGCCCTCAGACGGAGGACGCAGCGATCCGTTCTCTGCGGGAGCTTTTCCTGAACGCGAAGGCAGACGTACCCGATACCGCTACTGCAGGCCCGTTCGTGGCGGATGGCGACTGGGGTTATGGCGCTGGCAGATCGGTCCAGGCGGCTGGTTTCAGGCCGGAACCGGATTCCGAGCGTTTGAGTTCCGTTGAGAATGGTTCAGATGTGGGGACATTCGGGCGTCGGAGTCCGGAGTCTAGGGATGGGGTTCGTTCGGGGAAGGGCGATGGCGACTCTGTCGGCGGTGATGGTGTCGAGTCGTTGGGTGGTGGTGGTTGGGACGCGCGGACGTTCGGGAGCCGGAGTTCGGAGTCCGAGGGCGGGGTCGAGTCCTGGCTGAGCAGTATCGACTCTGTTAGTGGTGAGCGTGTCGAGTCGTTGGGTGGTGGTTTTTGGGATGAGGAGACGTTCGGGAGAGGGAGTCTGGAGCCGGGGGGTGAGGTCGAGTCCTGGCTGAGTGGGAGCGACTCTGTTAGTGGTGAGCGTGTCGAGTCGTTGGGTGGTGGTTTTTGGGATGAGGAGACGTTCGGGATCCGCAGTCCGGAGTCCGAGGACGGGGTCGACTCGAGGCTGAGCGACAGCGACTCTGACAGCCGTCATGATGCCAGGTCGTTGGGTGGCGACGATGGCGAAGTACCGGCTGGTCAGGACGACGGCCCGAGGGCTCCTGGGCGGGATGCCGAGCCAGGCCCTGGGGAGCGTAGTGAAAGCCCGGGCGGGACCAGTCGGTCTGAGGAGCGAGTATCCGCGTCCAGTGTGGGCAGTGGGACGAACCTTGATCCGTTTATGCAGTCCTACGAGGCCGCGCGGAGTGAGTTGGAGGGGGCTGACTCGGACAGGAAGGCCGAGGCTTTTGAGCGCGCGGACGCCATTTTGGGCCTGCTTCGGGAGTACCCGATTGCTCGGGTGCGGATGGCGCATCATTACCTGACGTCCCCGAATAATCAAGATGCTGCGAAGGAACTGCTTGACGAGCTAACGCACCAAATGAGCCGGCTGCCGCACGTCAGCGCGGGCGCCGGCCCAGAGCCGGGTGGGGCTGGGGTGCCGCTGTTCGCTGGCAATGCGGGGCCACAGACCGTGCAGGCTCCGCTGTCGGCGTCCGCCAGGCTGAATGGAATGATCGCCAGGTCCAAGGCTCAACTGAATATTATGCGCGCCGAGGGGCGGGAAGTAGACCGACTGATCGATGCATTGAAGCAGCAGTCGGGCATGGAAGCTCTTGTGGCCCGTGACGGTCTCCTGGATGTGATGGCGCGTTACATGCTGTTTCATGAGAGGACTGACGAGGAAGTCAAGAAGTTTGGTCGAAAACTACAGACGTTCGACTGGGATGAACGATACGAGCGGGCCGAGGCGCAATTGCGTGAGTGGGCCGGGATCGTGGGTGGTAGTGCTAAGGACCGGTTGTTGGCTGATGCGGACGAGGTGTTGGGGCCGCTGAGGAGGTCGAAGCGGTTCCGGACTGTGCTGGCGCACCGGTTGGGTGAGCATCCGGGTGACTCGGACTATGCCCGGAAACTGCGAGAGGAAATGGTCGGTTACCTGGCCGATGACCTCGGTGACCTGCCCGATGACCAAGGTGACCTTGGCGTGGCGGTGAGTGGTTTGTCTCGCGACGAACTCGATGCGGTGAGAGGGGAAGAGGAGAGTTGGCGGGCAGTTCGGAACCCGGCGGAGGTCGCTGCCCCGATGGTGCGCGGGGTCGATGCTGATCCAGCGCTGGACGTTACTTCCCGGATGAGTTCGATACAGCGAGAATTCGAGGAGGCCGCTCAGGCGTTGCGGCAGTTGACCCACGACGAAGGTCAAGGTGCCGTGGACGAGTTGTATGCTCAGGCGAAACAGGTCTTGGGGCCTCTTAAGGAGTCGAAGCCCTTCCGGGATGTGATGGCACGCGAGTTGCTGACGAACCCGCGGGATGATCAGCAGTTGCAGCAGTTTATGACCAACCCGCAGAATGATGAGCAGTTGCAGAAGTTGCGGTTTAAACTGGCCAGTTACCTGGCTGGTGACCTGAGTGGCGGTGAGAACCCGAGTGCTGCCGGCGGCTTGCCCGCCGCTACTGTGCGCGCGGAGCACATAGAAAAGTATCAGCGGCGTGTGGCGCTGGGTAAGGCGCTGAGTGGGTTGTGGAACGATGAGGCTGTCAACGAGGTGCTGCGAAACGAGGCACTTAAGGACGCACTTCACAACGATTACTCCCCCGACGATTTGGTACGTCGGTACCACAGAGGTGAGACGTGGGTTCAGGGAATTCTTAGGGATGCCAGGCGCCAGCTGATCTCCGATTTAAAAGCTTCGGCGGACTCTCTGCGGGAGATTTTGGCGGAGCCGGAGACAGACCATGACCTGCGGGCCAAATATGAAGTAAAGATCACGCATTGGTTGGATATAAAGCCGACGTGGCCGCATGGACGTACGGTCCGTAGTCGGGGACTGGAAGCTGCCGCTGCTGTTCGGTTGGTGCGCGGAGATAACGCGAGCCGGAAATTGCGGGACATTTTCGAGGCAGCAGAAGGCGGGTTCGCGACGCTGCGCGATCTGCCCGTAGATCATGATGTGCGCAGCGAGTTCGACGCGCACTTCGGAGGAATACTGGATGATGATCACGAATTGCGGGATGCGGTCGCGCATCGGCTGCTGACGAATGCAGGTCAGGTAGAGGATGCGCAGGAGTTCCTAGAGCGACTGCGTCGTCTGAGGAGCGCGGCGACGGCGGTGAGTGCGGGTGCGGGGTCGGACACCATCGAGGAGGCTTCGGGGTCGGCGTCTGCCGAGCTGGATGCGTTGATCACCAACGCGAATGTTGCGCTGAATATTATGCGCGATCGGGGGGAGCAGGAGCAGAGGCAGGTAGACCAACTGATCGATGAAGTGAAGCAGCAGCAGCCGGGTATGGGAGCTCCTGGGGTCCGTGACGGTCTCCCGGAGGTGATGGCGTATCACATACTGCAGCATCCGGGGGATGACGAGGGCGTCAAGGCGTTTGGTCGAAAACTACAGACGTTCGACTGGGATGAACGATACGAGCGGGCCAAGGCGCAATTGCGTGAGTGGACCTGGATCACGGATCATACGGCTGTGAACCGGTTGCGGGTTGATGCGGCCGGGATTTTGGGGCCGCTGAATGAGTCGGAACGGTTCCGGACTGTGCTGGCGCACCGGTTGGGTGAGCATCCGGGTGACTCGGACGATGCCCGGAAACTGCGCGAGGAAATGGTCCGTTACCTGGCCGATGACCTTGGTGACCTTGGCCTGGCGGTGAGTGGTTTGTCTCGCGACGCACTCGAGACGGTGAGACTGGAAGAGGAGAGTTGGGGGGAAGCTCGGAACCCGGCGGAGGCCGCTGCCCCGATGGTGCGCGGGGTCGATGCTGATCCAGCGCTGTACGTTTTTTCCCGCATTAGTTCGATACAGCACGAATTTGAGGAGGCCGCTCAGGCGTTGTGGCAGTTGACCCACACTAAAGGTCAAGATGCCGTGGACGATTTGTATGCTCAGGCGAAACAGGTCTTGGGGCCTCTTAAAGAGTCGGAGCCCTTCCGGGATGTGATGGCACGCGAGTTGCTGGCGAACCCGCGGGATGATGAGCAGTTGCAGCAGTTTATGAAGAACCCGCAGAGTGATGAGCAGTTGCAGAAGTTGCGGTTTAAACTGGCCAGTTACCTGGCTGGTGACCTGAGTGGAGGTGAGAACCCGAAGGTTGCCGAACGCTTGCTTGCCGCTACCGTGCCCATCACGGAGCCGAGAGACAAGCTTTGGGAAGGGCGTCAGAAGTATGTGCGGCGTGTGGCGGTGGGCAAGGCGCTGAGTGGGTTGTTTAACGATGAGGCTGTCAGCAAGGTGGTGCGAAACGAGGCACTTGAGGACGCACTTCGCAACGATTACTCCGCCGACGATTTGATAGATCGGTACCACAGAGGTGAGACGTGGGTTCAGGGAATTCTTAGGGATGCCAGGCGCCAGCTGATCTCCGATTTAAAAGCTTCGGCGGACTCTCTGCGGGAGATTTTGGCGGAGCCGGAGACAGACCATGACCTGCGGGTCAAATATGAAGTAAAGATCACGCAGTGGTTGGATATAAAGCCGGGGTTGTATGGACGTACGATCCGTCGTCGGGGACTGGACGCTGCCGCTGCTGTTCAGTTGGTGCGCGGAGATAACGCGAGCCGGAAATTGCGGGACATTTTCGAGGCAGCAGAAGGCGGGTCCGCGACGCTGCGCGATCTGCCCGTAGATCATGATGTGCGCAGCGAGTTCGACGCGCACTTCGGAGGAATACTGGATGATGATCACGAATTGCGGGATGCGGTCGCGCATCGGCTGCTGACGAATGCAGGTCAGGTAGAGGATCGGATAGAGGATGCGCAGGAGTTCCTAGAGCGACTGCGTCGTCTGAGGAGCGCGGCGACGGCGGTGAGTGCGGGTGCGGGGTCGGACACCATCGAGGAGGCTTCGGGGTCGGTGTCTGCCGGGGTGGATGCAATGGACACCATCGAGGAGGCTTCGGGGTCGGCGTCTGCCGAGCTGGATGCGTTGATCACCAACGCGAATGTTGCGCTGAATATTATGCGCGATCGGGGGGAGCAGGAGCAGAGGCAGGTAGACCAACTGATCGATGAAGTGAAGCAGCAGCAGCCGGGTATGGGAGCTCCTGGGGTCCGTGACGGTCTCCCGGAGGTGATGGCGTATCACATACTGCAGCATCCGGGGGATGACGAGGGCGTCAAGGCGTTTGGTCGAAAACTACAGACGTTCGACTGGGATGAACGATACGAGCGGGCCAAGGCGCAATTGCGTGAGTGGACCTGGATCACGGATCATACGGCTGTGAACCGGTTGCGGGTTGATGCGGCCGGGATTTTGGGGCCGCTGAATGAGTCGGAACGGTTCCGGACTGTGCTGGCGCACCGGTTGGGTGAGCATCCGGGTGACTCGGACGATGCCCGGAAACTGCGCGAGGAAATGGTCCGTTACCTGGCCGATGACCTTGGTGACCTTGGCCTGGCGGTGAGTGGTTTGTCTCGCGACGCACTCGAGACGGTGAGACTGGAAGAGGAGAGTTGGGGGGAAGCTCGGAACCCGGCGGAGGCCGCTGCCCCGATGGTGCGCGGGGTCGATGCTGATCCAGCGCTGTACGTTTTTTCCCGCATTAGTTCGATACAGCACGAATTTGAGGAGGCCGCTCAGGCGTTGTGGCAGTTGACCCACACTAAAGGTCAAGATGCCGTGGACGATTTGTATGCTCAGGCGAAACAGGTCTTGGGGCCTCTTAAAGAGTCGGAGCCCTTCCGGGATGTGATGGCACGCGAGTTGCTGGCGAACCCGCGGGATGATGAGCAGTTGCAGCAGTTTATGAAGAACCCGCAGAGTGATGAGCAGTTGCAGAAGTTGCGGTTTAAACTGGCCAGTTACCTGGCTGGTGACCTGAGTGGAGGTGAGAACCCGAAGGTTGCCGAACGCTTGCTTGCCGCTACCGTGCCCATCACGGAGCCGAGAGACAAGCTTTGGGAAGGGCGTCAGAAGTATGTGCGGCGTGTGGCGGTGGGCAAGGCGCTGAGTGGGTTGTTTAACGATGAGGCTGTCAGCAAGGTGGTGCGAAACGAGGCACTTGAGGACGCACTTCACAACGATTACTCCGCCGACGATTTGATAGATCGGTACCACAGAGGTGAGACGTGGGTTCAGGGAATTCTTAGGGATGCCAGGCGCCAGCTGATCTCCGATTTAAAAGCTTCGGCGGACTCTCTGCGGGAGATTTTGGCGGAGCCGGAGACAGACCATGACCTGCGGGTCAAATATGAAGTAAAGATCACGCAGTGGTTGGATATAAGGCCGGGGTTGTATGGACGTACGGTCCGTCGTCGGGGACTGGAAGCTGCCGCTGCTGTTCGGTTGGTGCGCGGAGATAACGCGAGCCGGAAATTGCGGGACATTTTCGAGGCAGCAGAGGGAGGGTTCGCGACGCTGCGCGATCTGCCCGGTATAGATCATGATGTGCGCAGCAAGTTCGACGCGCACTTCGGAGGAATACTGGATGATGATCACGAATTGCGGGATGCGGTCGCGCATCGGCTGCTGACGAATGCAGGTCAGGTAGAGGATCGGATAGAGGATGCGCAGGAGTTCCTAGACCGACTGCGTCGTCTGAGGAGCGCGGCGACGGCGGTGAGTGCGGGTGCGGGGTCGGAGCCTGCCGAGCTGGATGCAATGGACACCAACGAGGAGGCTTCGGGGTCGGCGTCTGCCGAGCTGGATGCGTTGATCACCAACGTGGAGGCTTCGGGGTCGGCGTCTGCCGAGCTGGATGCGTTGATCACCAACGTGGAGGCTTCGGGGTCGGCGTCTGCCGAGCTGTCTGCGTTGATCACCAACGTGGAGGCTTCCCGGATTCGCTCGATACAGCACGAATTCGAGGAGGCCGCTCAGGCGTTGCGGGACGAAGATCAACATACCGTGGACCGTTTGTATGATCAGGCGAACCAGGTCTTGGGGCCTCTTAAGGAGTCGCGGCCCTTCCGGGATGTGATGGCACGCGAGTTGCTGACGAACCCGCGGAATGATGAGCAGTTGCAGCAGTTTATGAAGAACCCGCAGAGTGATGAGCAGTTGCAGAAGTTGCGGTATAAACTGGCCCGTTACCTGTATGGTGACCTGAGCGGCGGTGAGAACCCGAGTGCTGCCGACGGCTTGCTTGCCGCTACCGTGTCCACGGAGCGCGAAGACGAGAATTCGGAAAGGTTTCGGAAGTATGCTCGGCGTGTGGCGGTGGGCAAGGCGCTGAGTGGTTTGCGGACCGATAAGGCTGTCAAACGGGTGCTGCGAAACGAGGCACTGGAGGACGCACTTCACAACGATTACTCCGACCTCGATTTCCAACGTCGGTACAACAAAAGCCGCGACTGGGCTGTTGAAATTCTTAAGGAGGCCAGGAGTCAGCTGAAATCTGATTTGGAGGCTGCTGCGAACTCTCTGCGGAAGATTTTGGAAGATGTGGAGGCAAGCGGTGACCTGCGGCGTGAATATGAAAACAAGATCACGGAATGGTTGAGACCTAATAAAAGGGCTATTGGTAGAATTTACCGTCGTCAGATAGAGGAAGCTACCGCTGATGTTCGGCACCTAGGCCAACATATCGCGAAACCGAAACTCCAGGAGATTTTCCAGAGAGCAGACAGCGAGTTAGAGGAGCTGAAAACTCAGCACGGTCCAGATCCGGTGAACGACGCGTTCGCTGACGTAGACGATCGCTTCGGGCCAATCCAGGATGAGAAATTGCATACGGCGCTCGCGCATCGGTGGCTGACGAAGGCAGGTCAGGAAGAGGATCGGATACTGGATGCGCAGGAGTTCCTACAGCGACTGCGTCGTCTGAGGGGCGCGGCGACGGCGGAGACTGAGCGGTCGGCATCCGCAGAGCTAAATGCATTGATCGCCAGCGCGAAGGCTGAGCTGAATGATATGCGCGGGCAGGGGCAGGGGGTGCAAGTAGACCAACTGATCGATGCAGTTAAGCAGCAGCAGTCGGGCATGGGAGCTCTTGGGGTGCGTGACGGTCTCCTGGATGTGATGGCGCATTACATCCTGCGTCATCCGGGGGATGACGAGGGCGTCAAGGAGTTTGGTCGAAAACTACAGAAGTTGGACTACTGGGATGAGCGATACGAGCGGGCCAAGAAACGGTTGGATGAGTGGGCCGGGATCGTGGGAAGTGATGCTAAGGACCAGTTGTTGGAAGATGCGGACGCGGTGTTGGGGCCGCTGAGTGAGTCGGCGCGGTTCCGGACTGTGCTGGCGCACCGGTTGGGTGAGCATCCGGGTGACTCGGACGATGCCCGGAAACTGCGCGAGGAATTGGTCGGTTACCTGGCCGATGACCTCGGTGACCTTGGCGTGGCGGTGAGTGGTTTGACTCGCGACGAACTCGAGGCGGTGAGACGGGAAGAGGAGAGTCGGCGGGCTGCTCGGAACCCGGCGGAGGTCGCTGCCCCGATGGTGCGTGGGGTCGATGATGATCGAGCGCTGGACGTTATTTCCCGGATTAGCTTGATACAGCACGAATTCGAGGAGGCCGCTCAGGCGTTGCGGGACGAAGATCAACGTACCGTGGACCGTTTGCATGATCAGGCGAACCAGGTCTTGGGGCCTCTTAAGGAGTCGCGGCCCTTCCGGGATGTGATGGCACGCGAGTTGCTGACGAACCCCCGGGATGATCAGCAGTTGCAGCAGTTTATGACGGACCCGCAGAGTGATGAGCAGTTGCAGGAGTTGCGATTTAAACTGGTCCGTTACCTGGCTGGTGACCTGAGCGGCGGTGCGGACCCGGATACGGCCGACAACGACAACTTGCTTTCCGCCGGGATGGGGCCGTTGCTTGGAACCAAATCTGAAGCAACACGGATGCATAATCGGCGTGTGGCGGTTGGCAAGGCGCTGAGTGGGTTGCGGGACGATAAGGCTGTCAAACGGGTGCTGGGAAAAGAGGCATTTGAGGACGCACTTCGCAACAATTACTCCGACCTCGCTTTGGGGCGTCGGTACAACAGAAGTGCGCGCTGGGGTAAGGGAATTATTAATAATGTCAGGACCCAACTGATCTCCGATTTAAAAGCTTCGGCGGACTCCCTGCAGGAGATTTTGGCGGAGCCGGAGACAGACCATGACCTGCGGGCCAAATATGAAGTAAAGATCACGCAGTGGTTGGATATAAAGCCGAATTTGACTGCACGTACGGTCCGTAGTTGGGGACTGGAAGCTGCCGCTGCTGTTCGGTTGGTGCGCCGAGATAACGCGAGCCGGAAATTGCGGGACATTTTCAATACAGCAGCGGGCGGGCTCGCGACGCTGACCGTTCTGCCCGGTCCAGATCATGATGTGCTGCTCGCCGAATTCAACGACCACTTCGGGGGAATACAGGATGATGATCAAGAATTGCGGGATGCGGTCGCGCATCGGCTACTGACGACTACAGGTCAGGTAGAGGTTCGGATACGGGATGCGCAGAAGTTCCTACAGCAACTGCGTGATCTGAGGATTGCGGCGACGGCTGTGAGTGCGGAGCTGGGTGGGGATGGGGTGCCGTTGGGTGGTGACGGTGGCGAGGTACCGGCTGATCAGATCGACGGCCCTGACGCAGAGAGCGAGGACTTCGATTTCGATCACTTCTTCGAGGAGGAACTGCAAGGGTGGCGGGATCAGCTTCGGCTTTTGCACGAAGGCGGGGAGCCGTCCGAGAGCTCAATGCCCGCCACGGGGTCTGTTGTGGACGGTGATGCGAGTGTGGTTCCGCGACCGGAGGGTCAGGCAGCGGAACGATCAGCGGAGTCTGCGGCGGCCAAGCTGAGTGAGTTGATCGCTAACGCGACAGCTGGGTTACAGACGATGCGCGACACAAACCTGTCAGTTGACGTAGGCGGGGTGGTAGGCGTAGACCGTGTGATCGCTGATCTGCAGGCGCGCGGAGTTTTTGGGGGTGATGACGGTCTCCGCGATGTGTTGGCTCATTACATGTTGAGTAATCCGGGAGATATCCAGGGCAGCTTGGAGCGCGAGCAGTGGCTACATGAGTTGATGGCTGCGGCGGGTTGGAATTCGGGCCATCAGAATGAGTCGCTGAAGGGGGCGCAGGATCAACAGGCGGAGTCGGAGGCGTCGAAGAGGCGGAGGGAGTCGGACGCGGATCAGCCGGGGGAGGAGGAGCGGCGTGCGAAGAGGCCTTACGAGCCTACGAAGGGGGGGCAGGCCGCGCAGGTGCGTGCTGCGGAATTGTCTGGTGGGGTTGGGCCTTCGTCTGATGGTGGGTCTGCTGCCGTTGTTGACGCTGTTGATCGCAAGGCTGCTATGGATGAGCTGGAGGCATTGAGCAATGAGGCCAACTTGCGGTTGTCGACAGTGCCTAGTAGCGAGGAAATGCTCGATTTGTCGGCGGCCGCGTATGAGGAGTTGGGCCCGCCCCTTAATTCCTCGCAGGATTTCTTGAGTGTGATGGCCGCCCATCAGTTGTTGTTGTCGCGTGAAGGCTCCCAGTCTGTTGCCGAGATGAAGGAACAGTTGACCGGTATTTGGACAGCGATGAATGACGCTGTTGATCGCGAGGCTGCTGCTAGGGATGAACTGCGGGTATTGAGCGATGAGGCCGCTTCGCAGTTGTCGACAGTGTCTATGGAGGAAATGCTAGATTTGTTGGCGGCCGCGTCTGAGGAGTTGGGCGAGCCACTTAATTCCTCCCCCGACTCGGATTTCTTGAGTGTGATGGCAGCCCATCAGTTGTTGTCGCGTGAAGGCTCCCGGTCTGTTGCCGAGATGAAGGAACAGTTGACCGGTATTTGGACAGCGATGAATGACGCTGTTGATCGCGAGGCTGCTGCTAGGGATGAACTGCGGGTATTGAGCGATGAGGCCGACTTGCGGTTGTCGACAGTGTCTAGCGAGGAAATGTTCGATTTGTTGGCGGCCGCGTCTGAGGAGTTGGGCCCGCCCTTTAATTCCTCGCAGGATTTCTTGAGTGTGATGGCTGCCCATCAGTTGTTGTTGTCGCGTGAAGGCTCCCGGTCTGTTGCCGAGTTGAAGGAAAAGTTGGCCCGTATTTGGACAGCGATGGCGGCTGTGAGTTCGGGTGCCGGGCCGGAGCCGGGTGGGGATGGGCTGTCGAAGCCCGCTGGTGAGGCGGGGTCGGAGACCGTGGAGGCTCCGCGGTCGGCGTCCACCGAGGATGTGGTGAGTGCCACCGAGAGCGATGGTGGTGGGGGTGCGGGGACGTTCGGGCACCGGAGTCGGGATTCCGAGGACGGGGTCGGTTCGGGGCCGGCCGATAGCGACTTCGTTAGTGACGACGGTGTCCAGTCGCTGGGCGGTAGTAGTTCGGAGGCGGGGACGTTCGGGCTGCGGAGTAAGGAGTCGGTGGAGGCGTTCGACCAGGGGCTCGACCACGACTGGTTTGCCGATATCACCTTTGGCAGTGGTGATGGTGCCCGGTCGTTTGGCCGCGATGGTGGCGAGGTACGGGACCGTCGGGTCGGCGACCCGACGATCCCTGCGCGGGATGCCGAGCCGAGTCCTGGCACGTCCGCTGACGACGCGTATGTGGCGGATGCGGCGGACGATAAAGCGGAGAGGGATGAAGCGGACAGCGACGAATTCGATCGCTTCATTAACGACGAAAAGAAAGGGTTGTTGGAGCGGCTTGCGCGCGTGGGCTACAGGGACGAGTCGTTCGAGAGTTCGATGCGCTCCACGGGGTCTGTTGTGGACGGTGATGCTGACTCCACTGGTGAGAAGGGTGCGCGTCGTCGTAAGGCCTGGCCTGGTGTGGAGCCGATCCAGGGTTACGCCACTGACGGTGATGCCCGGTCGATCGGGGGTTCGTCCAGCTCGGATTCTGATTCGGGTTCTGATATCAGCCGCCTGGTGGATCGAACCGATACCAATCTGACCAATCTGACCAACCTGACCGAGCTGTCCGATGGAACGGCTCCGGTCGAACGGTCAAGCGATTCCTCCAACGACGGCAAACCGCCAAACCAACCGGCGGATGTTCAGGTGCGGGCTGACGGTGTCGATGCGCCCCAGGACAGTTCTCGGTTGCGGGTTCCTGGCTATCTCCGCCGTAGCGAATCGTTGGGCACGGCGCAGCAGATCGCCGAGACGCTCGGAGCCGATCAGGTCATCGAGGCGGTGAAGGGATTGGTGCCCGAGGGCACCGATCCGGTCGGCATTGAAGAGGTGGAGTATGCCGCGCGGAAGCAGGTCGGCACCTTGCTTGGTGAGGGCAGGGAGTTCGAGGTCGGTGGTGTGACGGTGCGGGTGCAGGCGGAGTTCGATTGGCGGGGCAGCGAAGTCGTGGGGGGTGACGCCACTGAGCAGTCGGCCGCCTTTACCACTGATCATGTGTCGGGCGCGAAGAATGGGTTCAGTCATCGGCCGCGTTTCCAGCAGTTGTTCTTCATACCGGTTGTGCCGGGTCTTTTCGTTCTGGGCCATGTCGATGTGCCGACTGGTTTGGCGTCGAACCAGGTCACGAACCGCGCGGAAACGCACAGCCAGTCGATGCGTATCGCGTTGCCGGAGCGCGCGACCCCGGGCAGTGACAGCGAATACGCCGGCTCACGGCAGGTGTATATGCCGTTGACGTTCCGGGTTTCCCGGGTTGATGAGGACGGCCACAGCACTGGTCCTGTCACGATCGTCGGTGGACGTCATCATCCTGACGCCGGCCCGGTCGCCACCAAGTTGAGTGTGCCTTCGGGGTTGCGGCCGATCACGCGTGCACGTGCTGTGCCGATGCCGGGTGAGCTGCCTCCCTCGGTGCTGGAGGCGCCGCCTACGGTCAGGCAGTCGACTCGTGGTCGGTATCAGGGCAAACCCTTGCGGACGAAGACGAAGTCGGGACAGCCGCCGGCGATCCATGAGCAGGTGGCCGCCCAGTTTGGGTCGCTGGACAAGGATTCGCGGAAAGCCCTCCGGAAGTCTTTGAGCCTGGACAATATCGGGCGGGTTCTGCCGCGCATGCGGGTGAGCGAGCAAGCGGCGGCCGCGGGTCGGGGCTGGGTTTCGTTGGATGTGGTGCTGCGTTCGGGAAACTGGTTCAAGCGGGTGCTGTCCAGCCGCACCCATGGTGTGCAGATCCGGGCGGTGGCCAGGGAAGTCGCTTATCTCGAGACTATGGACAACGCACCGTCGGAGTCGGTCTTCGAGGACGGCACCACAGTGGTGAACGTTCACGGTTCGGGGCGTGCGGGTGAGGTTTCGGGGGCCGCGGGGCCGGCGGTGGACGTCGGGATGGTTTCCGCAGCGGCAGGCCCTTTTGCCGCGGTCGGTGGCGGCCGCAGCCGTGACCAGGAGTTCCTCGATTCGTCGAAGGTCGGCGACAGTTCTTCCCGCAAGGTCCAGATCGTTCGTTACCGCACTGTGTACGACCTGCAGGTCCGCTTGCCCGGTCGGTCCCCGATCACGTTCCCCGATGCCATCGATGACATTCACTGGACGCCGTCGGAGTTCGCGCGAGCAGCCGGTCTCCTGGCGGAGGACGGCCGGCCGCACCCGAATCGCGTGGCTGACATCACCCGCGCCGCGCTGGAATCCAGTGGTGCGGGCGCGAAGCTGGCCAGGATCCTTCGCGATTCGGCGCATACCATTCCGGGGCATCACCGGTGGGCTACCGTCCCGGGGCTTGGCTGGGCTTGGCGGGACACCGATCTCGTCGTCGATTTTGATGATCCGAAGCTGGTCAAGGGAATTTCGGGCAAGGCGAACAGGCAGCTGGAGCGGGGTCATCAGATCGAAAGTTCGCTCGCGGGCAGCCATTTGTCGTCCCCGCGGGTGGTCGAGGACATGCTCACCGATCAGGCCGCGTCGCTGGAGATGGTCGAGCGCGGTCGGGGACATGACTATCACGTGTCGCTGAAGGTGGCGGCGGAGGTGCTCGACGTCCGGGAAATGGATGTGGTCGAGGAGACCGATGCCCGGTTGACGATGTCGGAATCGCAGTCGGTCAAGCAGAGCCGGGGCGTGTCGTGGAAGCTCGGGGGTGGGTTTGTGGCCCGCGTCTACGGGGCGTTGGCCGGCCAGTTCTCCCTTGTCACCAGCTACCACAAGTTCGGTTTCGAGCGGAGCAAGTCCTCACACGTGGGGGAGGACATTTCGTTGTCCTTCGGTGGCCCTCGGGGCAAGGAGCCGGCTGCCACCGGCGGTGTGGGCAAGGAACCGCGCAAGCGGCTGGCTTACCGGGTGCGGTATACGGCGTCCGGGGAGCACTGGCAGGAATGGAACCAGCTGGTCAAGGGTGTGACGATCGGCCGGTCGGGGCTGCACACGCCGGCGGTTGAGCCGTTGCCGATTGTGGATAGGTCGGCCCAGGCGGAGGGCCGGGATCCGGGTGTGGTGGAGACCGACATCGTCGTGGAGCTGCCTGCATGGCAGGCCGACCAGCTCAAGGCCCAGTTGGAGGAGCTGCGCGCCGCGGCGGTCAAACCCGTCGAGCCCACCGAGGTGTCCTATAACGAGGAGACGATGCGGCAGGGCCTGTCCCGGGTTTTCGACGGTATGCAGGTCGTGTCCGTGCATGGTCTCAAACACCTTCGGGACTCGGCGTACCGGCAGCTCAGGGAACTTTCCGGGCACCGGATCTGGGAACTCGGTGGCAACGCGAACCTGATCGATCGCGGGATTTCGCTCAACGAGGTACGTGCGACTCCGCGTGCCGGCAGCAAGAAGTTCCGGGTGGACGGCTTGTCGTCGGAGAAGCGCCGCTGGGCTCAGCGTGCTGTGGTCGAGTATTCGCTCGTCATGAAAAACCCCGAGCCGGTGCTGGATGGTGACGGTAATCCGGTCACGATCTGGGAACAGCCGACGCGGTCGGTGACGGGTGGACGCGCCACCGGTAGCAGCACGGCCGGCACCTTCTTCTGGTCGAACTCCATCGAGCCCGGGATCATCGCGGTGGATGACCACACCGGCGTCTTGTCCACTTTGGGTATCAATGAGTGGGTCCCGGGTCCCGGCAACGTCCGGCGCGAACGGGGACGTGCGGCGGACAGCAGCCTCACCCGGTCGGAGACGGGCGGACCGCGGGAGCTCCACCTGGTGACGGTGGACCTCGTGCCTACCGTTGGCGTCGAGGTCAAGACCGTGGGCAAGATCGACAAGTCCGGGGTGTTCAAGGAGAAGCCGCCGGCTCGTTCCGCCGAGCGGTTCACGCTGCCTGCGTCGATGACGGTATGGGTGGACGACCGGCAGTTGCAGGAGATCAAATCCAGGCAGGCCGAGTCCGAGGCGCCGCGAGCCCGCGAACCTGAGGCGAAGGTTCCCGCCGGGCACACGCTGGGCACCCCGTCCTGGAGCCGGGGGGTTACCGAACCGGTGGACTTGAGTGACCTGATTCCGTTGCTGCGCGAGCAGATTTCCCAGCGACCCGATCTCGGTCCCGACGCGGCCGACTGGCTGCTGCCGGTTTCCGCGCTGGGCACGCCTGGTGGCAACGACCGCACGGCCCAGCAGTTCCTGTCCGACGTGCAGGCCAAGCTCGGCGATCTCGAGAACGGGGGAGCGAGCACACAGCTGGCGTGGGAAGGCCGCTGGAAGGGGCACACCTACGAACTGCACGTGGGGGCCGAACTTCTGGGTGAACTGGAGGCGGAAGGGATCAAGCACGGCGGGCTTGCGACGGCCAGCGTGGCCTCCATCGCCGCAAGCAAGATCCGCAGCGTCACCACGGTCTTCCTCGAAGTCATGGCCTCGGTGATCCCGGGTGTCGTGGTGAACGGGTCCGAGTCCCCGGGTGGAGCCGGGCCGGCGAGCGGTGATTCGATCCCGCACCACGGGCCCCCTTTCGGCAGGCTGGGCCTGGGATTCGTGCACATCTCCGAATGGCTGAAGCAGGTCCGCAGCCGCGCGCAGAGCGCGACCCCGAGTTACCTGAGCTCCGAGACGGTCCGGCGTGGTGCGCTGGCGTCGCACCGCGCGGAGGTGCTTTTCGATGTGCGTATCGAGCGTCACGGGGAACGCATCGCCGCGGCCCCGGATGTTCGCACCGTCGGGGTGAGCACGGCGGTCGAGGACACCCTGCCCGCGGACCTGGCCCAGCGGTCCGGCGCGGCCGAGATCACCGATCTGCCGGCATCGCAGGCAACGGACGAGGCCATCCAGCGCTGGAAGACCGACCACGACGCCGAGGTTCTGCCTGAGGCCAACAAGTTCCGGGCAGTGGAGTTCCGCGGGAATGCCGAGGACCTGATCGCCGCCGCCGAGCAAGCGATCACCTCCGCCGGGGGCTCGGTGACCGCGCAGGCGCGCCGGAGCTTGCGGGCGTGGTTCACCCCGCACCGCTTGGAGGCGCTGCTGAGCCCCTTGACAGATCCGGAACCCAAGACTGTGCCGGTCGACCTGCCGCCCGGGCTGGGCGTGAACCTCGACCTATACCTCAAGATTCCGGATCGGGGCGCGCTGTCCTCGACGAGCGGGCGAATCACACTGGATGGCTCGGCGAACATCCGTTCGACGGAGGAGCACGAGAGGGGTTCGGGCAGCGGGCATGTCCTGTTCGCGGCACCGTTTTACGCCGGGGGCGTGTCGCACCCCGAGGGAGCGAAGACCTACGAGGAAGGCCGCCACGAATTCGGCCAGGGCGGTGACTGGGTCATTCCGCTGATCTCCCGCGGCGGACACGAATCCGAAACCGAACACCGAACGGGCTCCGGGTCGGACCGCGAATCGAAACCCAGCGTGAGTGCGGACTCTGCGTTGAAGGACATCACCAGCACCTGGCTGCACGGCGCGGAGTTCCTCCTGCTCGCCACCCCCGCGCAGCACAGCATCGGAAAGCGGCGAGCCGGCGTCAGCGCCAAGTTCGGGGCCGGTTACCTGATCCGCCGCAGCGACCGCGGCGGCGAGCTACCGGCCGGGTTGGTGGCCGCGACGAAGGAATTCGCCGATCGGGACCAGGAATGGGCCTCCGCGAGCGACCAGAAACGCGCCGCGGATTTCCACCTGTCCCAGGCCACGCAAGCCGAACAACGCGCCGATGACAAGCAGCGGCTGGCTGCCGCGTATCGCAGGCTGACAGCGCAGCAGGCTTCGGACGAGGCGGACACGCGCACACGGGACGCCGAAGACAAGTGGTGGCAGGCCAAGCGCCACTACGAGACCCAACTCGCCCACGCCCGTACCGACCCCGCGCTGGCGGGTGCTCCAAGCGACGCGAGCCTGATCATCAGCGAGGGCCCCGGGGCGCAGTTGCAGAACCGCCTCGCCTTGTTCCGGGTGGCGCAAAAGGCCGTCGATGCAACAAGGGACGGACGCCGGCCCCGCGCTCGCTATGTCGTGCGCGGCAATCTCGACAGACGACCCGATGGCGTGTCACAGGCCGGGCACGATTTCTCCCGCGTCACACGTGACCTGCACAGCAAGCTTGCCCTTGCGCAGAGTGACCTCCCCAGCGGCGCCCGTTTCAACGCCAACGACGTCGGACTGACCGCACCGCCGCAGTTCCTGCACGCCGAAGGACCGACGCGGGTGGAGATCTGGATCGAGCCGGGCCCGGTCCTGCGCGATCCCGCGGAATCCGGGGTCAGCCCGAACGGCCAGGGGTGGACTCGGGAGGACCTGCGGCGCGAGGCACAACGGTCGCGGCCGGTCTTCGGCAAGCTCAGTGCGCTCGAACAGGAGTCGTTACGGTGGCGGGCGGAGACGGTCCTTGCCAGGGACCACGATTTCAACGCTCTGGACGGCCAGCGTGCGGATGACCTCCTGGCGTTGCACCACGACATGGCGGCGGTCCTGGCGCGTCCGCTGTCACAGGATGACCAGCGGCTGGCCGACGAGCTGTCGCGGAACTTGGCACACGAATTCCAAACCGCTCGGCGGAGGTCGACGCGACCGAGCCCGAGACCGGATACGGCTACGGTTCGGACGCCGGACAATGGTCCCGCAAGATCTGCCCGGCCGGGGCCGTCGCACGCGCCGGGCGAACGGGGGCTGGCACCGATCCAGGAGGAACCGGAGCCGGACAGCATCCGACGCCGCCCTTCCGGGACCGATGAAAGCCGGGCAAGCCAGATCGCCCCCACCGCGACGGACTCCCCTACCGACGGCGATCCGGGACGCACCGCGTCGACTCCGGTCTCCGAGCAAGCGCTCAACGACCCGGAGGTGGAACCGGAGGCGCCGGTGGTATTGCCGGCAGCGGGTTCCGAGCTACGGCGCGAGGGCTGGGGGGCTGGGCTGCCCACCGAGGTGACAGGTCCCAAGCGTCAGCGTCCCGGCGGGCAGCAGGTGGCTGGCACGCGCGCGAAGAGGCCGCGGAACGAGCCTGGCGAGAGTTCTTCTGCTGGGGGTGCCTCCGGGAGCTTAGGTGGCGGGGGATATGGGTCCGCGCCGACCGATCTGACAGTAGACCCAGCTGAGCTGACTGCGGTGGAGTTGGTGGGGGCGGAGCAAGCGACTTCGGAGCCGCAGGAGGAGCCGACGCCGCCAAAACAGACAAAGAAAGGAAGGAAAGAAGCCGACGCGAAGTATGAACGGAATAATAAGGAGAGGCGTGCGAAGTGGCGCCGGGAAAATAAGGGAAAGAAGGCGAAATACAACAAGGTTTGGAACCGAGACAATAAGGATAAAAGAAGGCAAGATAATGCGGATTATCGGCAAAGGAACAGGGAGAGGATTAAAGCTAAGCGTCGGCAGCCTGATGTGATGATTGCGAAGTTGTCGGCGTTGTCCGATCTGGATTCGAATCAGCAGATCGCGCTTGATTTGTGGTGGAAAGTGCGGGAGGGCCACAAGAAGGAATCGTCGCTGCAGGACAAGGTATATCGCAGGAAGAATGCGCTGGGGGCTGAGAAGGTGGCGGAACTGAATCGTCTTAAGGGCGAGTTGAAGGAAGTGAGGAGAAGGCTGAGGGAAAATAGGGCGACGTTGGAGTCGATGCAGTATGAGGGGAAGCCTGGTCCTGGGGAGATTGCGGGTCTGGAGGCTGTTGGGCAGCAAGGGGTGGAGGTGCGGAGTGAGGTGGGGGAGGTTAAGGACTTTGAGACCGAAGAGTGGAATGAGGCTTATGGCGAGTCTTTCGCGAGCGAGTTGGCCGAGTTCAAGAAGGCCGGAGAGGGCGCGAGCGATGTGGGGGCGGGAGTTCGGGAGGGGGACGGTGATTTCACTGCGTTCATTAATGAACATAACGACGGGGAGGGTGGATTGTTTGGCAGGGAGTGGGACGGGCAGGATGTTGGTGAGCTGGTTGTGGATGAGGGGTTGCCGCGGGGTGCGAAGAGCGAGGTCGTGTCGGAGGCTGTGTATCGGTTCCTGAAGGGGGTGAACCCGAACTTTTCTGGTGATGAGCATTCTCGGAGGGATTGCCTAGAGGCGAATGTGGCGTTCTATAACTCTCTGAAGTTCAACCTGCAGTATGAGGTGGCGCCTGCTGTTGGTGATCGGGATCCGGCTCGGATGGAGCGGGCGTTCAATCGGCGGGCCCGGCGGATGGATGGTGTGGCTTGGGTTAAGCAGTATGTGGCGAGCGGTCCGCTGGGTGTTGCTGTGCCGATAATTTACGCGCGACAGGACGATAGCGCGCATGTGATCTCTGGGGTGAATTTAGGAGAGCGGGTCGTTCTGCTGGATCCGCAGAAGAGGAAGGAAGCCGACGCCGCCGATGTCGAGGCTGCGACCGGGATGTGGGTGATTCCGGTGCTGGATGTGGTGCGGACTCAGGAGGTGGAGTTGCCGGCAGACGGTTCCCGGTCGCGGCGCGAGGACGGGGGATCCGGGCTACCCACCGAGGTGACAGGTCCCAAGCGTCAGCATCCCGGCGGGCAGCAGGTGGCTAGCACGCGCGCGAAGACGCCGCGGAGTGAGCCTGGCGAGAGTTCTTCTGCTGGGGTTGCTTCCGGGAGCCTAGGTGGCGGGGGATATGGGTCCGCGCCGACCGATCTGACAGTAGACCCAGCTGAGCTGACTGCGGTGGAGTTGGTGGGGGCGGAGCAAGCGACTTTGGAGCCGACGCCGCCAAAACAGACAAAGAAAGGAAGGAAAGAAGCCGACGCGAAGTATGCACGGAACAATAGAGAGAAGCGTGCGGAGTGGAATCGGAATAATAAGGAAAAGAAGGCGAAAGCCAAAAAGGATTGGGACCGAACCAATAGGGATAAAAAAAAGAAACATGATGAGGTTTATCGGCAAAGGAACAAGGAGAGGATTAAAGCTAAGCGTCGGCGGCCTGATGTGATGATTGCGAAGTTGTCGGCATTGTCCGATCCGGATTCGAATCAGCAGATCGCGCTTGCTTTGTGGCGGAAAGTGTGGGAGGGCCACAAGGAGGAATCGTCGCTGCAGAACCACGTATATCGCAGGAAGAATGCGCTGGGGGCTGAGAAGGTGGCGGAACTGAATCGTCTTAAGGACGACTTGAAGGAAGTGAGGAAAAGGCTGAGGGAGAATAAGGCGACGTTGGAGTCGATGCAGTATGAGGGGAAGCCTGGTCCTGGGGAGATTCCGGGTCTGGAGGCTGTTGGGCAGCGGGGGGTGGAGGTGCGGAGTGAGGTGGGGGAGGTTGATGAGATCGCAGAGTGGAATGAGGCCTATGGCGAGTCTTTCGCGAGCGAGTTGGCCGAGTTCAAGAAAGCCGGGGAGGGCGCGAGCGATGTGGGGGCGGGAGTTCGGGAGGGGGACGATGATTTCGCTTCGTTCATTAATGAACATAACGACGGGGAGGGTGGGTTGTTTGGCAGGGAGTGGGACGGGCAGGATGTTGGTGAGCCGGTTGTGGATGAGTTGCCGCCGGGTGCGAAGGGCGAGGTCGTGTCGGAGGCTGTGTATCGGTTCCTGAAGGGGGTGAACCCGAACTTTTCTGGTGATGAGCATTCTCGGAAGGATTGCTTAGAGGCGAATGTGGCGTTCTATAACTCTCTGAAGTTCAACCGGCAGTATGAGGTGGCGCCTGCTCTTGGTGATCGGGATCCGGCTCGGATGGAGCGGGCGTTCGATAGGCGGTCCCGGCGGATGGATGGTGTGGCTTTGGTTAAGCAGTATGTGGCGAGCGGTCCGCTGGGTGTTGCTGTGCCGGTAATTTACGCGCGACAGGACGGTAGTGCGCATGTGATCTCTGCGGTGAATGTAGGAGAGCGGGTCGTTCTGCTGGATCCGCAGAAGAGGAAGGAAGCCGACGACGCCGATGTCGAGGCTGCGACCGGGATGTGGGTGATTCCGGTGCTGGATGTGGTGCGGACTCAGGAGGTGGAGTTGCCGGCAGACGGTTCCGGGTCGCGGCGCGAGGACGGGGGATCCGGGCTACCCACCGAGGTGACAGGTCCCAAGCGTAAGCCTGGCGTCGGGTCTGAAGCCGACCGGAGCGCAAAGAGGAGGCGGGAAGGGGAGCCTGAGGAGAATGCCGGGGCGTCCAAGCGGCGGAAGGTGCAAGAACCCCCTGCTGGGAGTGGTTCCGGGAATCAAGGCGGCGAGGGCGATGGGTCCGCGCCGACCCATCAGGCAGCACAGGATGCGCAAATTGCGAAGAGGAAGGAGCGAAAGCAGGCAAGTAACGCGAAGCAGGCCCAGGCGTACAAGGACAACATGGCCCAGGTTGCGAAGTTGGAGGCGGAGAGGGAGAGGAAGAGGGCGAGGGGGGAAGAGTTGGATTCGGAGGAAGAGAAGGAGTTGGCGGAGCGCAAGCTGAAGGTGGAGAGGCGGCAGCAGCAATGGAGGAACGAGAGCGCGAAGCAGGTCCAGGCGCACAAGGAACGCAAGGCCCGGGTTGCGAAGTTGGAGGCGGAGAGGGAGAGGAAGAGGGCGAGGGGGGAAGAGTTGGATTCGGAGGAAGAGAAGGAGTTGGCGGAGCGCAAGCTGAAGGTGGAGAGGCGGCAGCAGCAATGGAGGAACGAGAGCGCGAAGCAGGTCCAGGCGCACAAGGAACGCAAGGCCCGGGTTGCGAAGTTGGAGGCGGAGAGGGAGAGGAAGAGGGCGAGGGGGGAAGAGTTGGATTCGGAGGAAGAGAAGGAGTTGGCGAAGGGTGAGCTGGAATTGGCGAAGTGGCAGCGGTCAAGGAGCGAAGCTAGCGCGAGGTCCTACAAGAAGGCAAGGGGCGAAGCTGCCCGGGTTGCGGACCTGGAGAATCGGGAGAAGTTGGGGGAGCTGACTCCGGAGGAGCAGGACGAGCTCGATTTGCGGCGGGAAATAAAAGCGTACACGAAGAAGAAAAATGATCTGCAGAAACAAGCCCGGGAAAGGAATAGGGCTATTGAGGAGATCAAGGATTTGGAGGCGTTGCCGCAGAGTGCCGAGATTAACGACATGCTGAAAAGGTTGCGGGAGCAGGTGCTTGGGTTGCCTGATGTTGCGGAGCCGTTGAAGGAGACGAAGAGAAGGCTGGCGGAAAAGAAGGAGAAGCTCGATGGTTTGGGGCCGATTGCGGGTGTGGGGGCAAGTGGGCAGAAGGGCCAGCAGAATGCAATGGTGCTGAGCGGGGTATCGGAGTCGGCTGGGGCTGGGCGGGAAGCGTGGTCGGATGGCGGCGTTGATCGGGAGGGGCGGGCTGCGGCATCCTCGTCCGTTTCGGACGAGAATGGGCAGACGGGGCGGGGGGAGTCCGAGGCGGGATGGGGATCGGGTCGGCACACCAGCGGTGGGACTTCACAGTCGGGTGCTGCGGTGCCGGTGGATGACACGGTGGGTGGTTCTGGGGATCAGAGGGGGCCGCAGGAGCAGGCTGCGCCGACTGAGATTGATACCGATGCGCTGGTTGCGGCTTTGGACGCTGCGGTGAAGCAGCTTGAGGCGCAGGAGGCGGTGCGGGAGCGGGTCGTGCCGGCTGGGATTGCGAGGTTGACTGAGCTGGTGGGTCGGATGAAGCGGCATTTGGGGACGATGCCGCCGGAGTTCGATCCGTACGGTGTGCGTCGGTACGTCGAAGGTGTGAAGCAGTTCGTACAGCGGGGAGCCTGGACTCAGGAGGACTTGCGGACAGTTGAGTCGCGCTTGGGTGACTTGCAGAGGGTGGAGAGGAGGTTGCGCAATGATCGCCGGGCGAAGGTGCGTGAGGTGTATGCGGAGGCGAGGCGGGCGATTGCGCACGGGCGTGTTCCCATCAGGTATTTCCCGGACGGTGTGCCGGGTGGGGTGAGCTCCCGCAAGGATGTGCGTCTGGGATTCGAGGTCGAGTTCAAGCTCCCGGAGGATGATTTCGATGCGCGGGTCGACAGTTTGGGGGCGGAGCTCGAACGAGAGGGGCTGGTGGATTGGCGGACCGCCCACGGCTCGAAGCTGGTTTTTAAGAAGGAAGCCAAGGTGATCGCGGCCGGGGGTAAGTGGGTGTTGCTCAAGGAGTCGAAGCCTTTTGAGGTGGAGGCGACATCGCCGATCCTGCGTAGGGACACTGTGTGGCCCAGTATGGAGAAGTTGCTGAGCGCGGTACAGCGGCAGGGCGGTGATGGCTCGGAGTCAGGGGGGCACATCAATGTCAGTTTCGACTGGTCGTTGACCCCCCGGCAGATCGTGCGTGCGTTGCAGCTCGTGAAGGTCTCCGAGGCGTTGCTTTTCCGGTTGGGCAACGTGGCAGGCGGTGATGGGTCGAAGCAGCGTGAGGGCGGGTATGCAGGGCCGGTTCCGCTGCCACCGGATCCGTACACAGTAGACGAATATGGTCGGAATGCCGACTCGTACTATCCCGTTCACGACCCGGACGACAAGTACCGGGCGGTGCGTGTTGAGGCCTTTGGGGACAATGAAGATCGGTTCGAGTTCCGGTTTTGGGCCGGGGACGCGGGTGAGCGGACCGAGAATCCCGCGTTGTGGCAGGTGCGGGCCGAGTTGAGCGCGGCGATCATGCTGGCCGCCACAGATCCGACGATCTACCCGGATCTGGATCGGCGGATGGCTGATCTTGATCTGCTGGGTTATGACGACCAGACCAGGGACGAGGGGGCCTGGCTGGAGAAGTTGGTGGAGTTCCTGGAGTTGTTGCCGCTGAGCGAGGACGCGCAGGCGCAGGTGGTGCAGCTTTTCGCCTGGACACGGCCGTGGAAGTTGACTGGTGACGATGCGAGCTACGCGGCGCTGGTCGTGGGCCTGCCCGAACAGTCGGTGCTGTTCCCGGGCCCGGGTGCTAAGAAGGGGCAGGTCGTCGCCGAGGCGTACTCATACCAGTTGTACAAGTACGCGAGCCTCGTCGTGGCCCGGTTGGCGCCGGACGGTAACGGGATTCTCCTCGGGAATGACGTTATCGATTTCGAAAGTTCCGCCCGATTACTCAAAAAGCGCATGGTCGGACGGGGAAACGATCTGTGGACCTTGCTGGCGATTCCTGGCGCCCCCGCTCCGCTGCTGGCAGCGGTGCTCGAGGCAGTTGAAGGACCGGTATTGGCGACGGTGCAGGACTTGTACAAGACGAAAGACGGACGTCTGCTCACCGGTGTTAACGAAACGGATGAAACCGGGCACGTGCGATTCCGTCCCTCTGGTGGGTGGATGGAACTCATCCCAGCACACCTCACCGACAGCTACGACACCGATGAAGAACCGCGCACCCGGCTTACCGGTAAGGCTGATCTGGGCGAGGCGTTGACGGATTCCAGGACCAGACTTACGCCCGACGAACCTGCGGAGGTGTATCGGTACTGGCCCGTACGGGGGGTGCCTTTGCCTGTGGGGTTGCCGGTGAACTCGGTGCCGGTGGCGGTGCCGGCGGGGGTGGTTTCCGGGGGTGGGCTGGTCGGGTTCGTGGAGGGTGTGGCGGGTTCTACGGGTGGGCCTGTGGTGTTGGTGTCGCAAGGTGATCCGGGTGTGGGTGTGGTGGTGTCGCCGGGGCAGGGCTCGGAGCTGGCGCGGGGTCTGGGGCGTGGTGTGGTCGCGTTGACGCCGGGGCCGGTCGGGGGCACGCCACAGTGGACGGTGTTCGCGGTGGATGGTTCGGCCGGGCCGGTGGCCGGGTCCGGTGCTGCGGTGCCGGACGGGGGGCGTGGGGGCCTGGCCAGTCTGGCGGAGGCCTCGGTTCGTGTTCCGGCAGCGCCGGGCACAGCGCTGGGCGCAGTGCCGGTGGGGCAGTGGTCGGATGCGGATGTGCTGGAGGAGATCAAGCGGGCGAGGAAGCTGGGCTTGTCCAGTGAGAAAAAAGACCCGGTGCGGTTGATTGTGCAGCGCATGCATGACCCGCGGATGCTGGCTGGCTGGAGCGCTGCCGTGTCGCCGGCCGATCCCGTGTCGGTGGACGATGTGGTGACCTTGGTCGCGGCCAGGAGTGGCGCGCTCCGCGGTGATTGGCGCCAGGTGGAGGCGTTTTCCCGGGAGTTGGCGGAGCGGCTGGGCACGGTCCTGGCGGAGGGCAGTAGCGGGCTGAGCATCCGGGCCGGGGCCGGGACTGCGGGTCAGGCGGGGCGTTCGGGGGAGACCGCGGCGGGGTCGGGTCGGCACACCAGCGGTGGGCCTTCACAGTCGGGTGCTGCGGCGGCGGTGGATGACCCCGCGAGCGGTGCCGCGGAGCAGAGGGAGCCGAAGGGCACGAAGAGGACGCGGCGGGCGGCCGGCGTGAGTTCCCGGGCGTCCAAGAGGCGGAACGCGGAAACAACCGTTGCTGCTGCGATCGATTCCGGGAATCAAGGCGGCGAGGGCGCGGAGCTCGAGGCGAAGGTGAGACGGAGGGAAGCTGCCGCGACGTCCAGAAAGAAGGCAAGGGACGAAGCTGCCAGGTTTGCGTTGTTGACAGGGAAGCGCGATAGGAAGGAAAAGTTGGATTCGGAGGAAGAGAAGGAGTTGGAGAAGCTCGAGCCGATTGTGAAGAAGCGGCAACAGCAACGGAGGGAAGCTGACGCGAGATATGAACAGAAGAGAAGTAAAAACCGCGCCCGGGTTGCGGATTTGAAGGGGAAGCAGAAGGGGGGGGAAGAGTTGGATTCGGAGGAAGAGAAGGAGTTGGCGGAGCGCGAGCCGAAGGTGAAGAAGCGGCAACAGCAAGGGAGGGAATATGTAGCGAGGCAGGACCAGGCGTACCAAGCCGACCTCGCCCGGGTTGCGGAGTTGACAGGGAAGCGGGAGAGGGGGGAAAAGTTGGATTCGAAGGAAGAGAAGGAGTTGGCGGAGCGCGAGGCGAAGGTGAAGAAGCGGAGGGAAGCTGACGCGAGGAAGGCCCAGGCGCACAAGGCCGACCTCGCCCGGGTTGCGGAGTTGACCGGGAAGAGGGAGAGGGAGGGAAAGTTGGATTCGAAGGAAAAGGAGGAGTTGGCGGAGCGCGAGGCGAAGGTGAAGAAGCGGCAACAGCAATGGAGGGAAGCTACAGCGAGGTATTCCCAGGCGTACCATGCCGACCTCGCCCGGGTTGCGGAGTTGACCGGGAAGCGGGAGAGGGGGGAAGAGTTGGATTCGGAGGAAGAGAAGGAGTTGGCGGAGCGCGAGGCGAAGGTGAAGCAACGGAGGGAAGCTGACGCGAGAAAGGCCCAGGCGCACAAGGCCGACCTCGCCCGGGTTGCGGATTTGAAGGGGAAGCGGGAGAGGGGGGAAAAGTTGAATTCGGAGGAAGAGAAGGAGTTGGCGGAGCGCGAGGCGAAGGTGAAGCAACGGAGGGAAGCTGACGCGAGAAAGGCCCAGGCGCACAAGGCCGACCTCGCCCGGGTTGCGGATTTGAAGGGGAAGCGGGAGAGGGGGGAAAAGTTGAATTCGGAGGAAGAGAAGGAGTTGGCGGAGCGCGAGGCGAAGGTGAAGAAGCAGCAACAGCAATGGAGGGAAGCTACAGCGAGGAAGGCCCAGGCGTACCATGCCGACCTCGCCCGGGTTGCGGATTTGAAGGGGAAGCGGGAGAGGGGGGAAGAGTTGGGTTCGGAGGAAGAGAAGGAGTTGGCGGAGCGCGAGGCGAAGGTGAAGAAGCAGCAACAGCAATGGAGGGAAGCTACAGCGAGGTATTCCCAGGCGTACCATGCCGACCTCGCCCGGGTTGCGGAGTTGGAGAAGTGGGAGCAGCTGACTGACGCACAGGCGAAGGAGCTGGCGGCGCTGAGGTCGAAGGTGGCGGGGCGGGGGCGGAAGAAGAAGCTCCGGGAGGTGACGGAGACCGGGGTGGGTAGTGGGGCCCCGGTGGTCGGGCAGGGTGTGGGGCCTGAGGGAGTATCGGGGTGGTCTGTGGCTGATCAGCACGGCCGGGACGCGTGGTGGGCTGACCTCGATCCGGATACGTGGCTTGATCGGGCGGTGGCGGATGTGGATGGGGTGTGGGTGCCCCAAGGCGCCGCGGATGCTGGGGTGATGCTGGGTGAGGATGCTTTTGACGAGTTCGTCGCGACCGAGTTGCTTGCGTACCTGGAACAGGATGACGAGGATGATTTCGCTGCGTTTCTTGATGAGTACGGGGAGGATTCCGTCGGATTTTTCGGGGTTGAGAGCGATCTCAGTGAGTGGCTTGCGCGGGCGAATGCGGATTTGGGTGTGTCGGGGGATGCGGGTCCGGCGGAGCAGAGTGGGGCTGATCGGGAAGCGTCGCCGGATGGCGGCGTTGAGTCGTTTCCGGAGGCCGTCCTGGAGGAGGACTCGGCTGGTGTTCCGGCAGCGCCGGGCGCAGTGCCGGTGGGGCAGTGGTCGGATGCGGATGTGCGGGAGGAGATCAAGGGGGCGAGGCAGCTGGGCTTGTCCAGTGAGGAAAAAGACGCGGTGCGGCTGACTGTGCAGCGCACGCATGACCCGCGGAAGCTGGCTGGCCGGGGCGATGTGTCGGTGGACGATGTGATGGCCTTGGTCGCGGCCAGGCGTCGCGCGCTCCGCGGTGATCGGGGCCAGGTGGAGGCGTTTTCCCGGGAGTTGGCGGAGCGGTTGGGCACGGTCCTGGCGGAGGGCAGTAGCGGGCTGAGCATCCGGGCCGGGGCCGGGCCGGTGGGGCAGGCGGGGCGTTTGGGGGAGTCCGCGGCGGGATCGGGTCGGCACACCAGCGGTGGGCCGTCACAGTCGGATGCTGCGGCGGCGGTGGATGACCCCGCGAGCGGTGCCGCGGAGCAGAGGGAGCCGAAGGGCAAGAAGAGGACGCGGGGGGCGGCCGGCGTGATTTCCCGGGTGTCCAAGCGGCGGAAGGCGGCAACGACCGTTGCTGCTGGGTCTGTTTCCGGGAATCAAGGCGGCGAGGGCGATGGGTCCGCGCCGCCCCATGAGGCAGCACAGGACGCGCGGATTGCGGAGAGGAAGCGGAAACAGCAGGAACGTAACGCGAAGAAGGCCAAGGCGCACAAGGAGGCCATGGCCCGGGTTGCGGATTTGAAGGCGGAGAGGGAGAGGGAGAGGGAGAGAGGGGAAGAGTTGGATCCGGTGAAAGAGAAGGAGTTGGCGGAGCTCGAGGCGAAGGTGGAGAAGCGGCAGCAGCAACGGAGGGAAGCTAGCGCGAGGTGGAAGCAGAAGATAAGTAACAACCACGCCCGGGTTGCGGATTTGAGGGCGAAGAGGGAGAGGAAGAGGAAGAGGGGGGAAGAGTTGGATTCGGAGGAAGAGAAGGAGTTGGCGGAGCTCGATCCGAAGGTGGAGAAGCGGCAGCAGCAATGGAGGAAAGCTAACGCGAGGCGGGACCAGAAGAGCACTAACAAGCGCACCCGGGTTGCGGATTTGAAGAGGGGGGAAGAGTTGGATTCGAAGGAAGAGAAGGAGTTGGCGGAGCTCGAGCTGAAGGTGAAGGAGCAGAGGCAGGAATGGAGGAAAAGGAAAGCGAAGCAGGCCCAGCCGTACAAAGACCGCAGGGCCCGGGTTGTGGACCTGGAGAATTGGGAGGAGTTGAGGCTGCTGACTCCGGAGCAGCAGACTGAGCTCGATTTATTGCGAGAAATAGGAAAATATACGAAGAAGAAAAATGATCTGCAAAGACAAGTCCGGGAAATGAATAGGGCTACTGAGGAGATCAAGAAGTTAGGGGCGTTGCTGCACCAGAGTGACGAGATTAAGGATAGGCTGGAAATGTTGCGGGAGCAGGTGCGTGGGTTGCCTGATGTTGCGGAGTCGTTGAAGGAGGCGAAGGGAAGGCTGGCGGAAAAGAACGAGAAGCTCAATGGTTTGGGGTGGATTGCGGGTGTGGGGGCAAGTGGGCAGCAGGGCGAGGATCCAATGGTGCTGAGCGGGGTATCGGAGTCCGCTGGGGCTGGGCGGGAAGGGTCGCCGGTCGGGAGCGATCTCGGTGAGTGGCTTGCGTGGGCGAATGCGGATTTGGGTGTGTCGGTGGATGCGGATCCGGCGGAGCGGAGTGGGGCTGATCGGGACGCGTGGCCGGATGGCGGCGTTGTTGGCGATGCGTTGTTTGATGAGATGTTGGATGTCGAGCGGAGGCGCGAACAGGGAGGGGCGTCGCCGGAGAGGGGAGAGGATGCGGGTGTTGGGGCGGTTGCCGAGGTGGGGTATTTCGCGGAGTTCCTTCGTGAGTATTCGGTCTGGGATGGTTCCGTTGGGTTCTTTGGGGTTGAGCCTGACGGTCTGTCTTTTGGTGAGTCGTTTCCGGAGGCCGTCCTGGCGGAGGACTCGGCTGGTGTTCCGGCAGCGCCGGGCGCAGTGCCGGTGGGGCAGTGGTCGGATGCGGATGTGCTGGAGGAGATCAAGCAGGCGGGGCAGCTGGGCTTGTCCAGTGAGGAAAAAGACGCGGTGCGGCTGATTGTGCAGCGCACGCATGACCCGCGGGAGCTCCGGGGCGCCGTGTCGGTGGATGATGTGGTGACCTTGGTTGCGGCCAGGCGTCGCGCGCTCCGCGGTGATTGGGGCCAGGTGGAGGCGTTCTCCCGGGAGTTGGCGGAGCGGCTGGGCACGGTCCTGGCGGAGGGCAGTAGCGGGTTGAGCATCCGGGCCGGGGCCGGGCCTGTGGGTCAGGCGGGGCGTTTGGGGGAGTCCGCGGCGGGATCGGGTCGGCACACCAGCGGTGGGCCTTCACAGTCGGATGCTGCGGTGCCGGTGGATGACCCACACGGTGATCTGCCCGCGCTGAGCCTCCAGAACCTCGCGGGCGGTGCCGGGGATCAGAGGGGGCCGGAGGAGCAGGCTGCGCCGACCGAGGTTGAGATTCGCGATCGGATCGCGGCTGTGCAGGAGGCGTTGGAGTTGCTTGAGGCGCAGAAGGCGGAGTTGGAGGTGGTGCAGGGGCGGGATGAGGAGCGGCAGGCGTTGTGGGAGTCGGAGCGAGCTTTTCATGCCGAGTTGGCGGCGTTGAGGGCCGAGTTGGCCAAGTTCCTGCCGGATGGGATTGCGAGGTTGACTGAGCTGGTGGGTCGGATGAAGCGGCATTTGGGGACGCTGCCGCCGGAGTTCGATCCGGAGGGTGTGCGTCGGTACGTCGAAGGTGTGAAGCAGTTCGTACAGTGGGGATCCTGGACTCAGGAGGACTTGCGGACGGTTGACTCGCGCTTGGGTGACTTGCAAAGGGTGGAGAGGAGGTTGCGCAATGATCGCCGGGAGAAGGTGGGTGAGGTGTATAAGGAGGCGAGGGAGGCGATTGACGAGGGGCGTGTTCCGGTCAGGTATTTCGAGGACGGTGTGCCGGGTGGGGTGAGCTCCCGGCGGGACGTGCGTCTGGGATTCGAGGTCGAGTTCAAGCTCCCGGGGGATGATTTCGATGCGCGGGTCGACCGTTTGGGGGCGGAGCTCGAACGAGAGGGGCTGGTGGATTGGCGGACCGCCCACGGCTCGAAGCTGGTTCGTAAGGTCGATGCCGAGAAGATTCTGCTTGACGGTAGGTGGGCGTTGCTCAAGGAGTCGAAGCCTTTCGAGGTGGAGGCGGTATCGCCGATCCTGCGTAATGACACTGAGCGGCCCGTGAGCGAGCAGGTGTGGCCCGGTATGGAGAAGTTGCTGAGCGCGGTACGGCGGCAGGGCGGTGATGGCTCAGAGTCAGGGGGGCATATCAATGTCAGTTTTGACTGGGAGTTGACCCCTGTGCAGTACGTGCGTGTGGCGCAGATCGCGAAGGTCTTCGAGGCGTTGCTTTTCCGGCTGGGCAACATTGCAGGCGGCGACGGGTCGAAGCAACGCAACGTCAGGTACGCTGGGCCGATTCCGCTTCCGTCGGATCCGTACGCGGTGGACGACGACACCGGTGACTACAGGAACGAATCCCTTCCCAACCCGACCGACAAGTATCGTGCGGTGCGTTTTGACGTCTTGGGATATGAGGACGATCGGCTCGAGTTCCGGGGTTGGGCCGGGGACGCGGGTGAGCGGACCGAGAATCCCGCGTTGTGGCAGGTGCGTGCCGAGGTGAGCGCGGCGATCGAGCTGGCCGGCACCGATCCGGCGATCTACCGGGAGCTGGATCGGCTGATGCGCGATCCGGATCTGCTGGGTTATGACGACCAGACCAGGGACGAGGGGGCCTGGCTGGAGAAGCTGTTGGAGTTCCTGGAGTTGTTGCCGCTGAGCGAGGCGGCGCAGGCGCAGGTGGTGCAGCTTTTCGCCTGGACACGCCCGTGGAAGCTCAGCGATGTCGAAGCCGACTATCCGGCGCTGGTCGTGAGCCTGCCCGAACAGTCGGTGCTGTTCCCGGCCCCGGGTGCGTCGAAGGCGCAGGTCCTCGCCAAGGCGTACTCGTACCAGTTGTACAAGGACACGAGCCTCGTCGTGGCCCGGATGACGTCAGACCGTTCCGGGATTCGCCTCCGGAATGGGCAGAAGATCGATTTTGAGGATTTCGCCCGTTTGCTCAAGGCGTACCACGTCGGACGCGGGTGGTTCGACGACGAAGAAATGTGGACGGTGCTGGCGATTCGCGGCGTCTCCATTGACCTGCTGGTAGAGGTGCTGTCGGTCGTTAACGGACCGGTATTGGCGACTATGGCGGACGTGTACAAGACCCCGGACGGGCGCCTGCTTACCGGCTTTTATGAACAGGAAAGCGATGGTCGCGTTCGATTCCGTCCCGACAGAAGAGAGGGGTGGGTCGAGTTCACCAACAACGAAGATGCGCCCAGCCAGGCTACTGGTAAGTATGATCTGGGGGAGGCGTTGATGGTTTCCAGGACCAGGCGTCGGCCTGACGAGCCTGCGGAGGTTTATCGGTACTGGCCCGCACGTGGATCGGGGTCGTGATGTTTGATGAGCTGGGGATGGTGCCCCAGGAAGGGACGGAACGTGTCCGTGGTAGATGAGCGTGTGGTGGGGATGCATGATCTGTTGCTCGGCCTTGCCGGCCGGGTGTCGGATGAGTTTCTTGCGACGGCTCGGCAGGTGTTGGCGGAGGGCGGGATCGGCCGGGTTGCTGAGTCGGTGTGTCAGGAGTTGGCTGCTGGTGGTGTGGCGCTGACTTTTCGGCAGATGGGTGTGCTGGCCGGGTTTTTGGCCGATTCCGCGACCTCGATGTTCAGCCGTATCCCGACCGGTGATGAGCAGCGGGTTCTGGCGTGGCATTTCACCGGCTCGCCGGCCGGTTCTGCGGGTGTCGATGAGGTGGCGGTGGCTGGGTTGGTGGCGGTGTTGTCGGAGACCGCTGGTGTTCGGGGGTTGTGGTGTGCGTGGCGTGTCTCGATCAGTGGTCAGGGCCCGTGGTTGCCGGTGTATGTGGTGGAGGCTGGAAGTGGTGTCGATTTGGTGGGGTTGACGGGTCGGCTTCAGCGGGCGCTGGCGGTGGCCGGTTCCGGTGTGCCGCGGGTGGAGGTGGTGGCGTCTGGTGGTGAGGTGCCGGTGTATCAGCGGGCGGCGCGGTCTTACGGCCGGTTGGTGTGGGCGGCGACAGAGCCTGCCGGGTTGCGTTTGGCGCGTGCCTTCGATGGTGTCGATGAGGCCGGGGAGCCGGTGTTCGAGGAGGATCACCCGCGGCTGCTCGATGCGGTGGAGCGGGACCGGGTGCTGGACTATCTCCGTGCCGGCACCGTGGTTCTGGATACGGATTCCACAATGGACGATGTGGTGGATCGGTCGCGGGGGTCTGTGGTGCCGGTGAGTTTCCGTTCCGATGGGGTGTGGATTTGGCCGGACATCGTCTGTTACTACCTGGAGCGGCACGGGTTGGCGCCCGACGAGGAGTTGCTGGCTCACATCCGCACCGTCGACCACCCTCCTGCTCCCTTGGACGCGGTGACCACGCATCGTGTCGTGGAGTTTCTGTCCGGCTCGCGGGAGGTGTAGTCCTTGTCGTTGGGGGGTGCGGCCGGGGTGTGTCGGGGGGCGTCCACTCCGCCCGGCCGCGCGGCTCGATGCCGCCGCGAGTAGGGGAGGTCGCGGCATCGGGCCGGGTCTTCAGAGTGCGCGAAGGCGCTGGATGATTCGTTCTTTGAGTTCGTGGTCGGTGCGGGCCCGGAGGGGTGACTCGGTGAACCGCCAGAGGTGGTTGTCGGTGGTCGGGGGGTTGTCGGGTTCGGGGTCGGCTGGGGTGCCGTCGGGCCAGCGCATGGGGGAGGTCACCGTGGCCAGCCTTTCATTGCTTTGAGCAGCGTGTTGCAGTCCTGGCAGGTCTTGGCGTGAATCCAGTCCATTTCGGATGGATTGGCCAGGGCGAAGGTGTTGCCGCAGAACGCTTCGCCGGCTGTGCCGGTGTCCAGGCGGGTGCCGGCGAAAGCGTGCCGCACGAGTCCGTAGGTGCTGGACTCGTCTGGCACTGGTAGCCAGAAGTAGCGCTGTTGTGGCTGGGGATGGGACATGGAGGCTCCGGTGTTCGGGGTTTGGAGGGGTGGCGGGCGGCGCGCGGAGCCCGAGGGGCGCGCGGTGTCGGGGTACACCGCTCGGTCTCGACGCTGCGCCGCCCGCCTCATATGCCCGGCCCGTCCTGTCGGGAGGACACGGAACGGCCCGGGCGGGTCTCACAGAGGCTGGAAGCCGTTGCTTAAAGCGAACTTCTGCAGCGCTCGACGTGAGGAACCAGGGTGATCGGGGCTGGCAACGAGCGGTCATCCAACCGGCGATAGCCTCTGGCGTCAGACGCGGGTAACCTTGTACTGGAGATCGACATGAGGTAACCATAATCAGGTAATCTACCTTTGACTAGCCGCCCCGATCGGGTGTGCTTGGGCGATACCCTTCTTGGCGAAGGGAGGTAGCTCACGCAGGCCCGGGCGCCTACTGAGAGGCAGCCACATGGCAATCATCCGTACGGCAAAGAAGTTGCTGCTCGGACGCGAGATCGCGCACATGATCGATACTGCCGGAATCTCGCAGACTGAAGCTGCCAAGTTGATCGAGACGAGCCAGAGCCGGATCAACGCGCTCATCGGCGGCACCGGCGCCATCGCGCTTGGTGACTTGATGCTGTTGGCGTCGAAGCTCGGCTTCACTGACGACGGCTACCAGGAAGCGTTGCGCGAAATGCGGCGCGACAACCACAAACGGGGCTTCTGGAGCGCAGGGCACAACCGCGCCTACGGCGAGGAGGTGCGCCTGCTGGTTGATCTAGAGAAACACGCGGATCAGATTCGCTGGTCCCAGGTCGAAGTCATCCCAGGCCTGCTGCAGTGCGAAGCGTACGTACGGGCCATGTATGCGGATCTGCCCGAGATCGACGGCTTGACGTTTGACGAGCGTGTGAACGCCCGTCTTGCTCGACAAGACATCCTCGACAAGTCCGAGCCGCCGTCCTTGCGGTTCGTGCTTTCCGAGTCCTGCTTGCGTCGGTTGTGGGGCGACGGGCGTGAGGTCATGCGCCAGCAGCTTGACCACATGATCAAGCTCTCGAATCGAGAGAACGTCATGATCCAGGTGATGCCCTACGAGTCCGCTCCTGGGCGCAAGTCGCCGATCGGCAATAACTTTGTGCTGCTTCGTGTTCCTTCGCCGGGCCAGGCCGGACCGCTGGAACTGGCGTACGTCGAAGGCGTGGCCGAGATCCGATACATCGACGACAAGAAGGCGCTCGCTGCGCACGACACTGCTTGGGCCCGACTGAGTGCTGCTGCTCTGAACTTTGCCGAGACCCGCAAGTTTCTTGCACAGGTCGCACGCGAGTTCAAGGAATAGATTCAAATATCAAGGAGTCCGCATGAACACCACGCCGCCGTTATTTGCTGAAGGTGAGTTCCGCAAGGCCGCCCGCAGCCAGCCCGACCTGTCGTGCGTATGTGTCGCCCGCCGGGATGGTTGGGTCGAACTGCGTGACGACAAGACGGTGTTCGGCGCGCCGGATGACCATCGGTTGCTGTTCACCGCCGAGGAGTTCGACGCGTTCTTAGCCGGTGCTCGTGAGGGCTGCGCCGAGGGGCTGTGCCTGGAGGTCACCCTCCGCGACGAGGACGGCATGTACGTGTTCCGCCGTCGCGGCTGGGCAGCCGTCGAGCTGGTGTTCACCGATGCCGAACTGCTGGCGTTCCAGGATGGCGTCATCAACCACGAATTCGACGCAATCGCCTACACCGCATAGGTTTTCCATCACACGGGGGCCCGTCACCACGCGGTGACGGGCCCTTCACGGTCGAGAAGGTTGTGGGCGCATGTGCGGGAGGTCCCTCAGTGGTGCCCGCGCACGCTCATGGAGCGCGTAGGAGTCTTGCACGCAGGGGCTCGCCGATCGAGTCCGGTGCGCCTTGGTTGACGCCCAGCTCCTGGACCAGTTGTGTGATTGGCGGGCTCGTTCCCGGAAGTTCCGGGGTGAGCCTCTTCTGATCTGTTGATCAAAAATGTTGCCGTTGTGGCTCCGTCACTGCCTATCGGCGATGTCTCTATGGTGCGAGGAAGTCCCGGTGGTCTGGGCGGGCATGTGGTGCGGTGATCTTCGGGTAAGGGGTTTGGAGGCTGGGTAGGGTGGGCTCACTCATACTGCGCTGGAGATGGTTTGGCGGGTGAGTGGCGGAGCGGCATGAACGGGCTCGCGGAGCGGGCGCGTTCCTGGTTGCACGACACCTGTTGAGCGTGTGGTGTTGAGGGGTGAGGAGGCGGTCCTCTCGGCGGGTCAACGCACGGAACTGTGTGATCGCGACGGGTGCCGCGGTGAATTACCGGCTTGCCTCGGCGCTGCGGTGGGATCCGGCCGGCGAGACGCCGGGCTGGTGGGGTCGGATGCTGGCGGCGTATTTTCCCCGGTGCGGAGGTTGTGACGTGCGCTACGTGGGCGGATGCGGCCGGGACCGTTGTGGACGGGGGTGTGGGGGCTCGGGCCGTGGTGTGGTTGCGCCGTCAGTTCGGCGGGCGTGAACTGGCTGGTGACCTGCTGTATGCGGATTATGTGGATGACGCTGTGGCTTTTCTCGACGGTCTACGCGGGACTGTCGCCGAGCAGAATGAGGCCGAGGTGGCTGAGCTTGTGGTGGCGCGTTTCCACCGTCGGCAAGATGATTCCGTCGGCGGGCTGCTGCCGTCGGAGGTCGCGGCGGACGAATTCGCTGGGGCTGTTGAAAAGGCGGAGGCGTGGTCGGCGTACCGCTGTGACGGCGATGTGGGCTTCTCGAGTTCCGTGTCACGCGCTTCGGCTCGTTAGTACGAATACGTGTTGTAGTTCCCCCTTTCGCTCGTGAGCGTGTCCGCTGGCAAGTGATACCTTCATGGATTTGAGTGGAGTGGTGCATGTTCCTGCTGGAAGGAGCCCTGTTCTCGTTGTGAGAGGTGTGTTGTGGTCCGGGTGCCGGGCGGCTGAGGCCGCCCGGCTACCGGTTTTTGGTACGTCACCGCGCTCGCGGGTCACAGGGCCGGCGCTCAGCGGGGCGGAAGGGCTGCTTGCCGCATACCTCGTTGCTGCCTTGGGTTGTGGTGGCCTTGGGCCGGGGTGGGTGTGATGTTTTCGTCGATCATGGTGCCGGAGGGGGTGCGGCGGCTTTTCCAGGTGTTGACCGGTGAGGATATGACGGACGCGGATGAGGGTGCGTTGTTCGCGGTGGCGGACGCGTTGGAGTCCGAGGCGGCGGAGCTGGGTGAGGTGGGGGGGTTGGTGGCGGAGTTGGTGGGAAAGGTCCGGACGGAGTTTTCGGGGAAAGCGGCGGACCGGTTCGCGGACGGGTTGGGGATTTTTGATGGGTTGTTGTCCTCGGGGCAGGGGTCGTTACTGGATTTAGCGGTGTTCGTGCGGGCTACGTCGCAGCAGGTGCGGTATCTGAAGTTGATGACGATTTATAGCTTGGAGTTACTGTGGTTAGAGATGGCGTGGGCGATGCGGTTTGCGGGGGCGACCGGTGGTGCGTCGCTGTTGTGGCTGGCGGCGCGGATGGCGGCGATGCGGGTGTGGTTGACGCGGTGGTGGGGGCAGTTGTTCATGCGGTTGGCGATGATGGCGGCTGGTGGTGTGGCGTTCAACGTGGTGCCGGATCTGCAGGCCCAGGTGCAGATGCTGGGTGAGAAATCGGCTGCGAAGTGGGATGGGACGCTGACCGAGCAGGCGGCGGGGATGGGGGCTTTCTCGGCGTTGGTGGCGCTGCCGATGTCGGCGGTGGGCGGTCTGGTCAGCAACACGTTGACGAAGGTCCTGGTGAAGGCCCTGGGCGATGACGTGGACGCGGCGATCCTGGAGGCAGCGGCGAAGAAAGCGGTGGCCGAGCACGCGGAGTTGTATCCGGTATCGGCAATGGCGAAATTCGCGGATGTCGTGGCGGAGCATCTGGACAACTATGCGGGGATGTCGGTGCGGGCGATGTGGGCGGAGCGGTTCGGCAGCGGGCTCGGGGAGGCGTTGGCGGGCTCGTTGTCGGAGTTGTTCGGGGAGGTGGCGTATGCGGCGGCGGCGGGTCTGCCGGTGACGTGGAACCCGTATTCGTTGACGGCGGGTGGGTTCGAGACGGTGTTCAGCGGTGTGGGCACTCTGGCGGGTTTGGCGTTGCGGGGCAAGCTGCACCCGCAAGGCCCGAGCCCGTACCTCGAGGGCACCGGCCGGGGCGGGGACGGCAGCGACGATGGTGGCGGGTCCGGTGGGGAGAAGACCCCGCCGCCGGGAATCGGGTCCGGGTCGCAGACAGGGAACATCCCTGGCACCCCAGACAAAGACAGCACATTCCTCCCATCCGATGCCTCGCGATCGGATGCCTCGGATGCCTCGCGATCGGATGCCTCGGATGCCTCGCGATCGGATGGCTCGCGGTCGGATCGCTGGACTGGCTCGGATCGCTGGACTGGCTCGGATTCCGGGGCCGGCTCGGATTCTTCGAGTGTGTCTGATGTGGACACTGTGTTCTCGGATACCGGGTCGGTGGATTCGGCTGCGGTGTCGGTGCCTTCTGATGATGACCTGGTGGTGCGCGGTTCCGCTCCGGTGTCTGCCGTTGTTGTGGGCGGCACGGACGGTAAGGACGGCACGGACGGTAAGCGGGGTGCCGATGGCGGTGTGCCGGGCGGGACCCCGGCTCGTGACGTTCCGGTGGTGCCCGGTGCCGGCCAGTACCGGCCGGGCACACCACCACCGGCATATCCCGGTGGGGGACCGGGTGTTGGTCCGGACCGGCCGGGCACACCACCACCGCCGTACAGTCCGGGTCCCGGTGACGATCAGGCCGTGCCCGGGAAGCGGCCGCTGGAGGTGTCTGCCTCGAAGACACCGGACTCCCCGACGGTGACCCCACATGCTTCCGATGTGCCCGCGGACACCCCGCGCCCGGAGACCGGCAGGCCTGGGTCTGTCGTGGGCCCCGACGATCGTGTGCCTGCGGGGCATCCGGCATCGGAGACTGTCGGGTCCGGGTCTGTCGTGGATTCCGATGGTCGTGTGGCCGGGGGGTATCCGGGGTCGCCGGGTGGGGTGACCGGCCGCGATGGGGATCCCGGTGTGGACTCGGTTGCGGGGCGTGGGGATTCGCATCGCCAAGATGAGGCGGTGGTGTCGGCGGATTCGGTGACGCTGCCGGGGGAGGGGTCGCAGGCGGCGCCGTCTCTGCATCGGGATCCGGCGGCGGTGTCGCCGGAGGGCTTGCCGGCGGACGCGGTGCGGGTGCTGGTGCCGGCGGAGGTGGTTGCTGGTGGCAGGTTGGCGGATTTCATGCCGGACGGTGTCGCGGATTCCACGGGCGGGCCTGTGCTGCTGGTATCCCCCAGCGATCCGACTGCGGGTGTGGTGGTGACACCGGGTCAGGGGTCGGCACTGGCGCAGGATTTGGGCCGCCACGTTGTCGCGATGACGACGCCGGGACAGGCCGGGCGCGAGCCGCGGTTCATGGTGTTCCCCGCGGATGGTTCTCGTCCCAAGCCGCTGGCCGGGCCTGGTGCCGCGGTGCTGACCGGCGGGCGGAGTGGGGGCGTGGCCGGTCTGGCGGACGCCTCGGCAACGGTCCCGGCCGCCGGTGGCAAGACGGTGGCCCGGGGTGAGGCATCGGCTGCCCAGAGGGCATCTGCCCAGGCGAGGTCGGTGGTCGGGGACCCACGGCCCGGGGCCACCACACACGCTGGCCAGGCGGGCACAGGGCTTCCCGGCCCCCGGTCGGCGTCGTGGCGGGAACAGGACCTGCGCCGGGTTGATGCAACCGCTGTGGAGGAGGAGTCCGGGGATTCTGGCGCGGTGCCGTGGTCGGCTGATCCCGTGGCGGTGGCCCAGGTGGCCGGCATGTCCAGCGGTGCTGATTCTGCTGGTGTTGTGGAACGCGGCCTGGAATCGATGGCGGGACAGCTCCAGCGGTCGAGTCCAAAGGGTGATGCTGCCCGGTCCCGTGATGCTGGTCCGGGCGGGGCGGTAGTGCAGCCCAGGCGCGGTGTTTCCCGCGTGTCGGAACAGCCCGGGCTGGCGTCCCGGGAAGGAGAAGCGACCGGTGAGGGGGCCCGACGCACTTCCGCCGATCCCGCTGCTGGTGTAGGACGTCGCCGGGCCTGGCCTAGTGGTGTGAGCGCGAACCAGGCCAGGCCCGGTGGCAACGAACCCGGTGGTGCGGGCCCGAAACGAGCGCCGGAGGATGCGCTAGGGCCGGATGCGCCAGGGCCGGATGCGGTGGGGCGGGATTCTGGGGTGTGGGGGGTTTCAGATCCGGTAGCGGAGGGTGGGCCGGTGGGGTCTGGGTATCGGTTCCTGTCGGGGGTGAATCAGGCGAATTATCGGTGCGGTGATGAGGGTTTCCGGGTGAATTGCCTGGAGGCGGTGGTGGCGTTTCATAATTCTGTGAAGTTCGGTCGGCAGTTCGTGGCGGGGCCGGCTGTGGGTGACCGGGATCCGGCTCGGTTGGAGGTGGCGTTCGGGGCGAGGGCCCGGCCGGTGGCTGGGGTGGCTGGGGTTGAGTGGTATGTGCGGGGTGGGCTGGTGGGTGTGGCTGTGCCGGTGATTTACCAGCGTGCCGATGGTAGTGCGCATGTGATCGCTGCGGTGCATGCGGAAGACGGTGATGGGCACGGGCGGGTCGTGCTGTGGAATCCGCAGAAGGGGGAGAAAGCCGAGGACGCTGAGGTTTTGGCTGCGACCGGGATGTGGGTGGTTCCGGTGTCCGGGGTGGGTGGGGAGGGGGAGGTGGTGTTGCCGCCCAGTGGTTGCGGGCTGCGGCACCAGGACGGGGGGTCTGGGTTGCCCGCTGTGGTGACGGGTCCCAAGCGTCGGGGTGGTGCGTCCGGGCCGGTGGCGGGCAAAACCGGCACCAAGGGCACGAAGAGGACGCGGGAGGGGGCTGACCAGGATTCCCGGGGGGAGGCTGGCGAGGGTTCTTCTGCTGGGGCGTTCAAGCGGCGGAAGGTGCCAGAACCCGTGGCTGGGGCTGGTTCCGGGAGTCGAGGTGGCGAGGGCGATGGGTCCGTGCCGACGGGTCAGGCGGTACAGCAGGAGGTCCCGCGGACTGCGGCGCAGAAAGCCGGCACGAAGGGCACGAGGGGCACGAGGGGCGCGAAGAGGGCGCGGGGGGAGGCTGACCAGGGTTCTGGTTCGCGGGGGGAGGCTGGTGGGGGTTCCCGGGCACCCAAGCGGCGGAAGGTGGACGCAGCCGCTGCTGTTGGGGCTGTTTCCGGGAGTCTGGGGGATGGTGGGAGTGAGGTGCTCACGCCGAGGGATCAGGCAGCACCGCAGGACCCGAGTGCGGAGAAGAAACGGAAACAGAAGGAACAGAACGCGAAGCGGTACCAGGCGAGAAAGGCTGCTGCCGCCCGTGTTGCGGAGTTGGAGGCGTTGGCGAGGCCGCTGACTAAGGAGAAGGCGGAGGAGCTGGAGAAGCTCCAGCCGAAGGCGCAGCAGTGGCAGAAACAGAAGGAATATACCGCGAAGTATCACCGGGTGGTAAAGGCTGCTGCCGATCGGGTTGCGGAGTTGGAGGAGTTGAAGGAGCGGGAGCAGCTGACTGACGAGCAGGCGAAGGAGCTGGCGGCGCTCCAACAGAAGGCGCAGCGGTGGCAGAAAAAGAAGGAATCTTCCGCGAAGTATCGCAGGGTGGGAAAGGCTGCTGCCGATCGGGTTGCGGAGTTGGAGAAGTCGCCGAGGCCGCTGACTGAGGGGCAGGCGGAGGAGCTGGCGGCGCTCCAGCAGAAGGCGCAGCGGTGGCAGAAAAAGAAGGAATCTTCCGCGAAGTATCGCAGGGTGGGAAAGGCTGCTGCCGATCGGGTTGCGGAGTTGGAGGAGTTGAAGGAGCGGGAGCAGCTGACTGAGGAGCAGGCGGGGGAGTTGGCGGTGCTTCGGCCGAAGGCGCAGCAGTGGCAGAAACAGAAGGAATGGTTCGTGGTTTGGTACCGGGTGGGAAAGGCTGCTGCCGATCGTGTTGGGGAGTTGGAGGAGTTGAAGGAGCGGGAGCAGCTGACTGACGAGCAGGAGAAGGAGCTGGCGGCGCTCCGGCCGAAGGCGCAGCAGTGGCAGAAACGGAAGGAAAGGGTCGCGGTTTGGTACCGGGTGGTGAAGGCTGCTGCCGATCGTGTTGCGGTGTTGGAGGAGTTGGAGGAGTGGGAGCAGCTGACTGAGGGGCAGGTGGGGGAGTTGGCGGTGCTTCGGTCGAAGGTGGCGGGGCGGGGCCGGAAGAAGGTCGGGGAGGTGTCGGGGACCGGGGTGGGTAGTGGGGCCCCGGTGGTGGGGCAGGGTGTGGGGCCCGTGGGGGTATCGGGGTGGACTGGGGCTGAGCAGGACGGCCGGGACGGATGGTCGGCTGAGGTGGATCTGGATGCGTGGCTTGCTGGGGCGGTGGCGGATGTGGATGGGGTGTGGGTGCCTCAGGGCGCCGCGGAATCTGGGGTGATGCTAAGCGAGGATGCGTATGAGGAGTTTGTCGCGACCGAGTTGCTTGCGTTCCTGAACCAGGATGCCGGGGACGAGGCTGCGGGTGCCGGCGGTGCTGGGCCGGTTGCCCGGGGGGATGATTTCGCCGGTTTCCTCCCCGACTACACCGACTGGGAAGATCCCGTGGGGTTGTTTGGGGTTGAAGATCCGGACGGGGCGTTTTTCGGTGAGCCGTTTCCGGAGCATGCGGTGTGGCCGGATGTGGTGTGGCGGGATTCTGGGGTGTGGGGGGTTTCAGATCCGGTAGCGGAGGGTGGGTGGGTGGGGTCTGGGTATCGGTTCCTGTCGGGGGTGAATCAGGCGAATTATCGGTGCGGTGATGAGGGTTTCCGGGTGAATTGCCTGGAGGCGGTGGTGGCGTTTCATAATTCTGTGAAGTTCGGTCGGCAGTTCGTGGCGGGGCCGGCTGTGGGTGACCGGGATCCGGCTCGGTTGGAGGTGGCGTTCGGGGCGAGGGCCCGGCCGGTGGCTGGGGTGGCTGGGGTTGAGTGGTATGTGCGGGGTGGGCTGGTGGGTGTGGCTGTGCCGGTGATTTACCAGCGTGCCGATGGTAGTGCGCATGTGATCGCTGCGGTGCGTGCGGAAGACGGTGATGGGCACGGGCGGGTCGTGCTGTGGAATCCGCAGAAGGGGGAGAAAGCCGAGGACGCTGAGGTTTTGGCTGCGACCGGGATGTGGGTGGTTCCGGTGTCCGGGGTGGGTGGGGAGGGGGAGGTGGTGTTGCCGCCCAGTGGTTGCGGGCTGCGGCACCAGGACGGGGGGTCTGGGTTGCCCGCTGTGGTGACGGGTCCCAAGCGTCGGGGTGGTGCGTCCGGGCCGGTGGCGGGCAAAGCCGGCACCAGGGGCACGAAGAGGACGCGGGAGGGGGCTGACCAGGATTCGCGGGGGGAGGCTGGTGAGAGTTCTTCTGCTGGGGCGTTCAAGCGGCGGAAGGTGCCAGAACCCGTGGCTGGGGCTGGTTCCGGGAGTCGAGGTGGCGAGGGCGATGGGTCCGTGCCGACGGGTCAGGCGGTACAGCAGGAGGTCCCGCGGACTGCGGCGCAGAAAGCCGGCACGAAGGGCACGAGGGGCACGAGGGGCGCGAAGAGGGCGCGGGGGGAGGCTGACCAGGGTTCTGGTTCGCGGGGGGAGGCTGGTGGGGGTTCCCGGGCACCCAAGCGGCGGAAGGTGGACGCAGCCGCTGCTGTTGGGGCTGTTTCCGGGAGCCTGGGGGATGGTGGGAGTGAGGTGCTCACGCCGACGGATCAGGCAGCACCGCAGGACCAGGACCCGAGTGCGGAGAAGAAACGGAAACAGAAGGAACAGAACGCGAAGCGGTACCAGGCGAGAAAGGCTGCTGCCGCCCGTGTTGCGGAGTTGGAGGCGTTGGCGAGGCCGCTGACTAAGGAGAAGGCGGAGGAGCTGGAGAAGCTCCAGCCGAAGGCGCAGCAGTGGCAGAAACAGAAGGAATATACCGCGAAGTATAAGCGGGTGGGAAAGGTTGCTGCCGATCGGGTTGCGGAGTTGGAGGGGTTGGCGAGGCCGCTGACTGAGGGGCAGGCGGAGGAGCTGGAGAAGCTCCAGCCGAAGGCGCAGCAGTGGCAGAAACAGAAGGAATATACCGCGAAGTATAAGCGGGTGGGAAAGGCTGCTGCCGTCCGGGTTGCGGAGTTGGAGGCGTTGAAGGAGAAGGGGCCGCTGACGCCGGATGAGGAGAAGGAGCTGGAGAAGCTCCGGCCGAAGGCGCAGACGTGGCAGAAACTGAAGGAAGATAACGCGAATCGGTACCAGGCGGGAAAGGCTGCTGCCGATCGGGTTGTGGAGTTGGAGGGGTTGGCGAGGCCGCTGACTGAGGGGCAGGCGGCGGAGCTGGCGGAGCTCCAGCCGAAGGTGGCGCAGCGGAAGCAGAAACAGAAGGAATCTGACGCGAAGTATCGCAGGTTGGTAAAGGCTGCTGCCGATCGGGTTGCGGAGTTGGAGGAGTTGGCGAGGCCGCTGACTGAGGGGCAGGCGGAGGAGCTGGCGGCGCTCCAGCGGAAGGTGGCGCAGCGGAAGCAGAAAAAGAAGGAATCTGACGCGAAGTATCACCGGGTGGGAAAGGCTGCTGCCGATCGTGTTGCGGAGTTGGAGGAGCGGGAGCAGCTGACTGACGAGCAGGCGGCGGAGCTGGCGGCGCTTCGGCCGAAGGCGCAGCAGTGGCAGAAACAGAAGGAATCTTCCGCGAAGTATCGCAGGGTGGGAAAGGCTGCTGCCGTCCGGGTTGCGGAGTTGGAGGAGTTGGAGGAGCGGGAGCAGCTGACTGACGAGCAGACGGGGGAGCTGGCGGTGCTTCGGCCGAAGGCGCAGCAGTGGCAGAAACGGAAGGAAGCCTTCGTGGTTTGGTACCGGGCGGGAAAGGCTGCTGCCGCCCGGGTTGCGGAGTTGGAGGAGTTGGAGGAGCGGGAGCAGCTGACTGACGAGCAGACGGGGGAGCTGGCGGTGCTTCGGCCGAAGGCGCAGCAGTGGCAGAAAAAGAAGGAAAGGGTCGCGGTTTACCACCGGGTGGTAAAGGCTGCTGCCGATCGTGTTGCGGAGTTGGAGGAGTTGGAGGAGTGGGAGCAGATGACTGAGGGGCAGGCGGGGGAGTTGGCGGAGCTGCGGTCGAAGGTGGCGGGGCGTGGGCGGGGGCGGAAGAAGGTCCGGGCGGTGACGGAGACCGGGGGTAGTGGGGCCCCGGTGGTGGGGCAGGGTGTGGGGCCTGAAGGGGTAGCGGGGTGGACTGGGACTGATCAGGACGGCCGGGACGCGTGGTCGGCTGAGGTGGATCTGGATGCGTGGCTTGATGGGGCGGTGGCGGATGTGGATGGTGTGTGGGTGCCCCAAGGTGCGGTGGATGCTGGGGTGATGCTGGGCGAGGATGCGTATGAGGAGTTTGTCGCGACCGAGTTGCTTGCGTTCCTGAACCAGGATGCCGGGGACGATGCCGCGGGTGCTCAGGATGCTGGGCCGGTTGCCGGGGTCGATGATTTCGCTGCGTTCCTTGATGAGTACGGGGAGGATTCCGACGGGTTGTTCGGTGTTGAGGGGGATGGGCTGGTTTTTGGTGGGCCGGTTGTGGAGGAGTGAGCCACCGGCGGTTTCGTGGAGGTCGTCGACCCACGGCACTTCCGCTTCCACGGCAGGCGTACCCGGCTCCGCAAGATCAATGGCGTGCGGGTGGACTTCGACGAGGTCGAGCACAGGCTTCGCGACACTGTGCCGAGCAAGGACGTCGCCTGCGTCCTGGTCGACGACCCAGTGCGCGGCGAGAACTTTACCGTCCTCGTCGTACCGGACGGGCCAGGCGGCCCCGATGTCGTCAAGGCCGTCCGGATCGCCCTCAAGTCATGGAACCTCGTGCCGTACGAAGTTCTTGTCGTGCCGGCCATCGAACGCAGCGAGACAGGGAAACTACGCCGGTGACGCCAGTCATCGCCATTACCCGAATCATGCTCGACACCGGATTCGGGCGCGACCTCGAGCAGACCTGGAGTCGTAGCTATTCAGCTGGGGTGAGTGCTGGTGGGAGCCATGGGCCGGTGGTGAATAGTTTGCGGAGGGCGTCGAGTTTGTTCAGGCCCCATTTGGTGGCGGTGTCCAGGTAGGACTGGACGAGGGCGAAGTCGGTGAGGCCCTGGAGGGTGCGCCAGCAGCCGCCGGAGGTGCGTTGCTGGATCTTGACGGGGCGGACGGCTCGTTCGGCCTCGTTGTTGGTGAAGGGCACGGCCAGGTCGGTGGCGAACCGCAGGATCATGTCCTCGTATCGGTGGAACCGGCGGATCAGTGATCGGGCGGTGGTGCCCAGGGGCCTTGTTTGCCGTGGTTGTCGTCGCGGCCCCGGGCGAGTGCTCCGTGATAGAGGCTGCGTATTCGGGTGACGACGGCGGCATCGAGGACTTGTTCGCCCTGATCGCGCGCGTTGCGGGCGGCGTGATGGGCTTCGATGAGGGTGGTGGCCATCGCACTGGCCCACACCTGTCCGGTGGGGTCGGCGTCGGAGACCGACCGCAGGTCGCGGAGCACGTGCGCCCCGCACCAGGCGTGTACTGCGCCGGTGAGGTGTTCATAGCCGGGGTAGCCGTCCCGGACCAGAACACCGCTGAACTCGGGCAGGACGCCGCCGGCGTCGATATCGGCGATGGTGCGGCTCCCGACGTGCATCAGGGTCAGGTATTCGGTGCACGCGACGTGTACATAAGACAGCGCCCCGGCGGCACGGCCGGTGGTCTCGTCGGCGTGCAGCACCGGCGCGGCGGCCAGCAACCCCTGCATGTGGGTACGGAACTGTTTCTCCAGCTTGCGGGCCGCACGCCCGCGAACACCGGCGAGGAACCCGGTCGAGAGATCCATGCCGGTCAAGGCGACCAGCAACTGTCGTGCCCGGCCGATCGGCAGGTGACGGGCGCAGGTCAAAACCGCGCATCGGGCAAGGGTTTCCGGGCCGATCCGTACCGGCGAGCCAGGCGCGGACACCACCTCGCGGCACGGATCATCGGCGTCGATCTCATCCCGGCCGGGTGTGGTCACCGTCCCGCAGCACCCGCAGCGCCGCGACACCCGCTGATATTCCACCACCCGCGGCGGTGGCACCGGCGCCGCATCGGCCACCTGCCGCCGCTGACGAGAGACCTCCACCGCGTCATCCAGCGAGGAATGACACCGGCGGCATTCTGACGGCGAGATCACCACCCGCCGGTCCGGATCATCGGTCAGCGACAACGACGCCGAAGACGCACCGGGCTGTTTGCCGGGCTTACGCTTCGACTTCGTCCGCGATGAGCGTTTCCTCGCCGGCTTGAACCACGGCGCATCCGACGACGGCGGACGTGACGAGTTCGACGAGTCCGCCGACAACCGGCGCTCCAGCTCCGCCACCCGCTCGGTCAACGCCTCAATCGTCTTGGCCTGGGCGGCAACCAGCGCAAGCAACTCCTCACGCGACATCGACTCCAGACCCGACACGCCAAGATCATCTCAAGCGTCGATCAACCCGCCGCGACCGGGCACCAACCAGCTGAATAGCTGCCTGGAGTCGTGTACAGGCAGGAGAAAGCGCCGTGCGCACGACAGGTGAATTCGACGGTGTCTACGTATCGAGAACAGGCAGCGCGGTTGATCTGGCCTCGCTCGCGGCGGCCATTTCGGAAGACGGTCTGCTAGCCGATACCGGCGTGGTCATGGGCGGGTCATGGGCACCAACGGTGCCCCCGAAGTGGCGTGGCGGACTGGCCAGCCCTATTCGGTGCTCGACGATGTCGCCGAGGTGATCGGGGCCACTGGCCCTCGCGCGGTGTTCGGGACCGGCGGCATCGCGGGCACGAACGCCATCTGCTGCGCGATCGATGTTCTGCGTGCCGGTCGGGCGCGGGCCATGCTCGTCATCGGGAGACGCTGACGGTGACGAGGATGGCGGCCTTCCGGAGCTGGAAGGCGATCGACCCCGCACCGTCTCGGCGGTACCAGGGCAGCAGCGGGATCAACCTGGGGGAAGGCATCGCGGTCCTGTCCCTCGAGGCCGATCCGCAAGACGGAGTGATCGCGTATGTGAACGTACGGCCTGAGTTCAGACGCATTCCACGTAACCTCGCCGCCGCCGAACGGAGAAGGCCTGGCACGGGCGATGACCATGGCGCTGGAGGACGCGGGGGTGCGTCCTGAGGACGTGGATTACGTCAACGGCCACGGTACGGGCACCCCCGCGAACGACACCGCCGAACTGGCCGCGATGCGCGCAGTGTTCGGAGCTTCCGCGCCGCCCATTTCCAGTTCGAAGCCGCAATTGGGACATACGCTCGGCGCGGCGGGTGTCGTCGAGACGGCGATCACCGCGCTGACCGTCCGAGACCAGGAGGTGGGCAGGGGCACATCGTGCAGGCACTTTCCGGTCGGGGCCAGGCCCGCGGCATGGGGCTCGCCCGTGTCGACGTCCAGGTCAAGGAACACGCCATATGTGCTGGTCATACACCAGCTACTTCGCGTTGTGCGAGAGCTGGTCACCGGTCGGGCATCGGAGGCTTTACGGACAGGCGTCTCTCACGTACACCACCGGAAAGACAGTAGTCCGGGCGGGCAGGTTGTGCCTGACGTTCGGGTAAGGGGTTTGGAGGCTGGGTGTGGTGGACTCATACTGCGCGGGAGATAGTTTTGCGAGTGAGGGGTGGAGCGGCATGAACGAGGTCGCGGAGCGGGCGCGCACCTGGTTGCACGACACCTATGGGCAGCGTGTGGTGTTGAGGGATGAGGAGGCGATCCTCTCGACGGAGCGGGTGGCGTTCTTCGGTTGCCGCTATGTCGAGTCTGATGAGCCGATGTTGGCGGCGACGATCTGCGTTCCTCTGGACGGGGCGGATCCGTTTCCCGCGTCTAATGCCGGTCCGCTGGATGAGGCTCTCAATGTGTCACGGCGTGAGCCGGGGGCGTGGCGTTGGCGGGTCAACGCGCGTAACTGTGTGATCGCGACCGATGCCGCGGTGAATTGCCGGCCTGCCTCGGCGCTGCCGTGGGATCCGGCCGGTGAGACGCCGGGCTGGTGGGATCGGATGCTGGCGGCGTATTTCCCCGATGCCGAGGTGTTGATCTGCTCGACGTGGGCGGATGCGAGCAGGGCCATTGTGGACGGGGGCGTGGGGACTCGGGCCGTGGTGTGGTTGCGTCGTCAGCTCGGTGGGCGTGAACTGGCCGGTCACCTGCTGTTTGCGGACTACGCGGATGACGCTGTGGTCTTTCTCGACGGTCTACGTGGGACTGTCGCCGAGCAGAACGACTCCGAGGTGGCTGAGCTTGTGGTGGCGCGTTTCCGCCGCCCGCAAGGTGAGTCGGTCGGCGGGCTGCTGCCGTCGGAGGCCGCGGCGGACGAATTCGCCGGGGCTGTCGAGAAGGCGCAGGCGTGGCTGGGATACCGCTATGACGGCGAGGTGGAGCTAGTCGGTCCTGATCCGGCCGATGAGACCGAGCGTGGCTGGTTGTTCGCCTGTACTACCCGGAGTTTCCAGGACAGTGGCGACTGGCGTGACCAGATGCTGGATGCGGCTGTGGTGGTCCCGAAAGCGGCCGGTGAAGAGCCGTTCGGTTTGCCCAACCGTGATCCGTGGACGTGGCTGGATGACTGGAACGCCGGAAAGCCGGGGTTGATGCCGCCGCCGGAGCCCGCGCAGGCTGCGTGGTTCGGTCCTATGGTGGCCGAGCTTGGACCCGTGGCCGGTAGCAGCGTTCACGAGCATTGGTTCGGGGTTCTGGAGGAGATCGCTTCTTTTCCCGCGCGAACCCAGGCACTGGTGTGGCTGCGCAGGAAGGATCCCCGGGGCCGGGAGAGCGTCGGGCATCTGTTGGTGGCCGTGAACGAGACCGAGGGTGTTCAGCTTTTTGACCCGATGGACGGGCGTGCTCAGCCGCTCATCGAAACCGCACCGTTCGAGTTCCGTGTCATGCGCTTTGGCTCGTGAGTACGAATACGTGCTGCAGTTCCCCTTTCACTCGCGAGTATATCCGTCGAAAGCGACGCCTTTATGGATTCGAGTGGCGTCGTGAGCCTTGCTCCTTGAAGGAGCCGTTGTTCTCGTTGTGAGAGGCGTGTTGTGGTTCGGGTGCCGGGCGGCTGAGGCCGCCCGGTTATCGGGTTTTTGCGCGTCACCGCGTCGGTGGATCCAAGGGCTGATTCCCGCGTATATCGTTGCTGCCTTGGGTTGGGGTGGCGTTGGGGTGGGGTGGGTGTGATGTTTTCGTCGATCATGGTGCCGGAGGGGGTGAGGCGGCTTTTTCAGGTGTTGACCGGTGAGGATATGACGGATGCGGATGAGGGTGCGTTGTTCGCGGTGGCGGATGCGTTGGAGTCGGGTGCGGCGGAGCTGGGTGAGGTGAGGGGGTTGGTGGCGGAGTTGGTGGGGAAGGTGCGGACGGAGTTTTCGGGGAAGGCGGCGGACCGGTTCGCGGACGGGTTGGGGATTTTTGATGGGTTGTTGTCCTCGGGCCAGGCGGGGTTACTGGATTTAGCGGCGTTCGTGCGGAAGACGTCGCAGCAGGTGCGGTATCTGAAGCTGGTGACGATTTATGGTTTGGAGTTACTGGCGGTAGAGATGGCGTGGGCGATGTATTTTGCGGGGGCGACCGCTGGCGCGACGCTGGCGTGGCTGGCGGCGCGGATGGCGGTGATGCGGTTTTTGTTGACGAGCTGGTGGAGGCAGTTGTTCATGCGGTTGGCGATGATGGCGGCTGGTGGTGTGGTCTTCAACGTGGTGCCGGATCTGCAGGCCCAGGTGCAGATGCTGGGTGAGGAATCGGCTCAGAAGTGGGATGGGACGCTGACCGAGCAGGCGGCCGGGATGGGGGCGTTCTCGGCGTTGGTGGCGCTGCCGATGTCGGCGCTGGGCGGTCTGGTCAGCAACACGTTGACGAAGGTCCTGGTGAAAGGCCTGGGCGATGACGTGGACGCGGCGATCCTGGAGGCGGCGGCGAAGAAAGCGGTGGCCGAGCACGCGGAGTTGTATCCGGTGTCGGCGATGGCGAAGTTCGCGGACGCGGTGGGCAAGAGTCTGGATGACTATGCGGGGATGTCGGTGGGGGCGATGTGGCTGGCGCGGTTCGGGCATAGCGTGGGGGAGGCGTTGGAGAACGCGTTGTCGGAGTTTTTCGGGGAAGCGTTGTATGCGGCGGCCACGGGCCAGAAGGTGACCTGGAACCCGTTTAGTTTGACGGCGGGTTTCTTCGAGACGGTGTTCAGCGGTGTGGGCAATCTGGCGGGTTTGGCGTTGCGGGGCAAGCTGCACCCGGAAGGCCCGAGCCCGTACCTCGAGAGCACCGGCCGGGGCGGGGACGGCAGCGACGATGGTGGCGGGACCGGTGGGGAGAAGACCCCGCTGCCGGGGGCAGGGTCCGGGTCGCAGACAGGGGATATCCCTGGCACCCCAGACAAAAACAGCACGTTCATCCCATCCGATGCCTACGATACCTCGCAATCGGATGCCTCGGATGCCTCGCGACCGGATGGTTCGCGATGGGATGGCTGGGCCGGCTCGGATTCCGGGGCCGGCCCGGATTCCTCGAGTATGTCTGATGTGGACTCTGTGTTCTCAGATACCGGGTCGGTGGATTCGGCCGCGGTGTCGGTGTCTTCTGGTGATGGCCTGGTGGTGCCCGGTTCCGCTGTGGTGTCTGCCGTTGTTATGGGCGGCACAGACGGTAAGGACGGTAAGGACGGCACGGACGGCACGGACGGTAAGCGGGGTGCCGATGGGGGTGCGCCGGGCAGGGACGCGGCCGGTGATGTTCCGGTGGTGCCCGGTGCCGGGCAGCACCGGCCGGGCACACCACCACCGGCATATTCCGGTGGGGTACCGGGTGTTGACCCGGACCGGCCGGGCACACCGCCACCGCCGTACAGTCCGGTTGCCGGTGGCGATCAGGCCGTGCCTGGGAAGCGGCCGCTGGAGGTGTCTGCCTCGAAGACACCGGACTTCCCGACGGTGACCCCACATGCTTCTGATGTGCCCGCGGATGCCGCGCGCCCGGAGACTGTCAGGCCTGGGTCTGTTGTGGGCGCCGACGGTCGTGTGCCTGCGGGGCATCCGAGGTCGGAGGCTGTCGGGTCCGGGTCTGTCGTGGGCCCCGGCAGTGGTGTGCCCGCGGGGGATCCGGTGGCGCCGGGTGGGGTGGCCGGCCGCGATGGGGATCCCGGTACGGCCTCGGTTGCGGGGCGTGGGGATTCGCATTGCCAGGACGGGCCTGTGGTGTCGGCGGGTTCGGTGACGCTGTCGGGGGAGGGGTCGCCGGCGGCGTCGTCTCTGCATCGGGATCCGGTCGCGGTGTTGCCGGTGGACTTGCCGGCGGACACGGTGCGGGTGCCGGTGACCGCGGAGGTGGTTGCTGGTGGCGGGTTGGCAAAGTTCGTGCAGGGTGTCGCGGATTCCATGGGCGGGCCTGTGCTGCTGGTTTCCGACGGCGATCCGACTGCGGGTGTGGTGGTGACACCGGGTCAGGGTTCGGCGCTGGCGCGGGATTTGGGCCGCCACGTTGTCGCGATGATGCCGGGACAGGACGGGCGCGAGCCGCGGTTCATGGTGTTCCCTGCGGATGGTTCTCGTCCCAAGCCGCTGGCCGGGCCTGGTGCCGCGGTACTGACCGGCGGGCGGAGTGGGGGCGTGGCCGGTCTGGCGGACGCCTCGGCAACGGTCCCGGCCGCCGGTGGCAAGACGGTGGCCGGGGGTGAGGCATCGGCTACCGGGACGGGGTCTGCCCAGCAGAGGTCGGTGTTTGGGGAGGGACAGCCTGCGGAGACCCCGCCCGATGCCGGGGCGGGCACGGTGCGGGATATCAGTCGGATACCGGTGGGTCAGTGGACGCAGGAGGAACTCGCCAGCGCGATCGCCGAGGCGAGGAAGCTGGACCTGTCCAGAGACGAAAAGGAGACGGCGGGGCAGATTGTGCGGCTCGCGCATGACGTCGCGGTGTTGGCTCGTGGGGATGCTGCCGTGCCGCTGAGGGATGTGGTGGCGCTGGTCGCGGCCAAGTACCGCGACCTCGGCGATGACCACCGGGATCTGGTGGTGGAGTTTTCCCAGGCACTGGCCGACAGGCTGCGTACGCGGGGCAGCAGACCGGTCATCCGGGCCGGGTCCGGTGCTGCGGTGCCGGACGGGGGGCGTGGGGGCCTGGCCGTCCTGGAGGAGGACTCGGCTGATGTTCCGGCAGCGCCGGGCGCAGCGCCGGTGGGGCAGTGGTCGGATGCGGATGTGCTGGAGGAGATCAAGCGGGTGAGGCTGCTGGGCTTGTCCAGTGAGGAAAAAGACGCGGTGCGGTTGATTGTGCAGCGCATGCATGACCCGCGGATGCTTGCTGGCCGGGGCGATGTGTCGGTGGATGACGTGGTGACCTTGGTCGCGGCCAGGCGTCGCGCGCTCGGCGGTGATTGGGGCCAGGTGGAGGCGTTTTCCCGGGAGTTGGCGGAGCGGCTGGGCACGGTCCTGGCGGAGGGCAGTAGCGGGCTGAGCATCCGGGCCGGGGCCGGGCCTGTGGGTCAGGCGGGGCGTTCGGGGGAGTCCGCGGCGGGATCGGGTCGGCACACCAGCGGTGGGCCTTCACAGTCGGATGCTGCGGCGGCGGTGGATGACCCCGCGAGCGGTGCCGCGGAGCAGAGGGAGCCGAAGGGCACGAAGAGGACGCGGGGGGCGGTCGGCGTGGGTTCCCGGGCGTCCAAGAGGCGGAAGGCGGCAACAACCGTTGCTGCTGGGATCGATTCCGGGAATCAAGGCGGCGAGGGCGATGGGTCCGCGCCGACCCATCAGGCAGAAAAGGACGCGCGGATTGCGGAGAGGAAGTGGAAAAAGCAGGAAAATAACACGAGGCAGGCCCAGGCGTACAAGGAGGCCATGGCCCGGATTGCGGAGTTGAAGGCGGAGAGGGAGAAGAAGAGGGAGAGCGGGGAAGAGTTGGATCCGGAGAAAGAGAAGGAGTTGGCGGAGCTCGAGGCGAAGGTGGAGAAGCGGCAGCAGCAACGGAGCAAATCTAACGCGGAGCTGGCCCAGGCGCACAAGGCCCGCAAGGCACGGGTTGCGAAGTTGACGGGGAAGAGGGAGAGGGAGGAAGAGTTGGATTCGGAGGAAGAGAAGGAGTTGGCGGATGGCGAGCCGGAGGTGGAGAAGCGGCAGCAGCAACTGAGGGAAGCTAGCGTGAGATTCAACGATAAGAGAACGGCCGACAACGCCCGGATTAGGGAGTTGAGGGCGAAGAGGAAGGAGGAGGGGAAATTGAATCCGAAGGAAGGAGAGGAGTTGGCGGAGCGCGAGGCGAAGAATAAGGAGCGGCAGCGGAAAGTGAGGGAAGCTGACGCGAGGTACAAGAAGAGAATAAGGGGCGAAGCTGACCGGGTTGCGGAGTTGGAGAATTGGGAGAAGTTGGGGGAGCTGACTCCGGAGGGCCAGGACGAGCTCGATTTACGGCGGGAAATAGGAAGATACACGAAGAAGAAAAATGATCTGCAGAAACAAGTCCGGGAAAGGAATGGGGCTATTCGGGAGATCAAGGAATTGGAGGCGTTGCCGCAGAGTGCCGAGATTAAGGACAGGCTGGAAAGGTTGCGGGAGCAGCTGCTTGGGTTGCCTGATGTTGCGGAGCCGTTGAAGGAGACGAAGGGAAGGCTGGCGGAAAAGAACGAGAAGCTCAATGGTTTGGGGCGGATTGCGGGTGTGGGGGCAAGTGCGCATCAAGACGAGCAGGATCCAATGGAGCTGAGCGGGGTACCGGAGTCGGCTGGGGCTGGGCGGGAAGCGTCGCGGGTCGAGAGCGTCGATCTCGGTGAGTGGCTTGCGCAGCCGAATGCGGATTTGGGTGTGTCGGGGGATGCGGGTCCGGCCGAGCGGAGTGGGGCTGATCGGGACGCGTGGCCGGATGCGGGTGGTGTTGGGGCGGTTGCCGAGGTGCGGGATTTCGCGGAGTTCCTTCGTGAGTATCCGGTCTGGGATGGTTCCGTTGGGTTCTTTGGGGTTGAGCCTGACGGTCTGTCTTTTGGTGAGGCGAAGGGCAGTAGCGGGCTGAGCATCCAGGCCGAGGCCGGGCCTGTGAGTCAGGCGGGGCGTTCGGGGGAGTCCGCGGCGGGATCGGGTCGGCACACCAGCGGTGGGACTTTACAGTCGGGTGCTGCGGTGCCGGTGGATGACACGGTGGGCGGTGCCGCGGATCAGAGGGAGCCGAAGGGCAGGAAGAGGAAGCGGGGGGCGGCCGGCGTGAGTACCGGGGCGTCCAAGCGGCGGAAGGCGGCAACAACCGTTGCTGCTGGGGTTTCCGGGAGTCCGGGAGATGGTGGGAGTGAGGTGCTCACGCCGACGGATCAGGCAGCACCGCCGGACCCGAGTGCGGAGAAGAAACTGAAAAAGAAGGAACAGAACGCGAAGCGGTACCAGGCGGAAAAGGCTGCTGCCGCCCGTGTTACGGAGTTGGAGACGTTGGCGAGGCCGCTGACTAAGGGGCAGGCGGAGGCGCTGGCGGCGCTCCAGCCGAAGGCGAAGAAGTGGCTGGAACGGAAGGAAAGGGACGCGGGACGGTACCGGGCGGGAAAGGCTGCTGCCGATCGGGTTGCGGAGTTGGAGGAGCGGGAGGAGCTGACTGACGAGCAGGCGAAGGAGCTGGCGGCGCTTCGGCCGAAGGCGAAGAAGTGGCAGGAACAGAAGGATAATGCCGCGGAGTATCACCGGGCGGGAAAGGCTGCTGCCGATCGGGTTGCGGAGTTGGAGGAGCGGGAGGAGCTGACTGACAAGCAGGCAAAGGAGCTGGCGGCGCTTCGGCCGAAGGCGAAGCAGTGGCAGGAATGGAAGGACGTGGACACGGGACGGTACCGGGCGGGAAAGGCTGCTGCCGATCGGGTTGCGGAGTTGGAGGAGCGGGAGGAGCTGACTGACAAGCAGGCAAAGGAGCTGGCGGCGCTTCGGCCGAAGGCGAAGCAGTGGCTGGAACGGAAGGAAAGGGACGCGGGACGGTACCGGGCGGGAAAGGCTGCTGCCGATCGGGTTGCGGAGTTGGAGGAGCGGGAGGAGCTGACTGACAAGCAGGCAAAGGAGCTGGCGGCGCTTCGGCCGAAGGCGAAGCAGTGGCAGGAACGGAAGGAAAGGGACGCGGGACGGTACCGGGCGGGAAAGGCTGCTGCCGATCGGGTTGCGGAGTTGGAGGAGCGGGAGGAGCTGACTGACAAGCAGGCGAAGGAGCTGGCGGCGCTGCGGTCGAAGCTGGCGGCGCTGCGGTCGAAGGTGGCGGGGCAGGGGCGGAAGAAGAAGGTCCGGGAGGTGACGGAGACCGGGGTTGGTAGTGGGGCCCCGGTGGTCGGGCAGGGTGTGGGGCCTGAGGGAGTATCGGTGTGGACTGGGGCTGATCAGGACGGCTGGGACGCGTGGTGGGCTGATCTCGATCTGGAAGGGTTTGATTGGGCGGTGGCGGATGTGGATGGGGTGTGGGTGCCGCCGGGTGCGGTGGATGCTGGGGTGATGCTGGGTGAGGATGCTTATGAGGAGTTTGTCCCGACCGAGTTGCGTGCGTTCCTGAACCAGGATGCCGACGATGATTTCACTGCGTTTCTTGATGAGTACGGGGAGGATTCCGTCGGATTTTTCGGGGTTGATGCGGATCCGGCGGAGCAGGCTGGGGCTGGGCGGGAAGCGTCGCCGGATGGCGGCGTTGAGCCGTTTCCGGAGGCCGGTCTGGTGGAGGACTCGGCTGGTGTTCCGGCAGCGCCGGGCACAGCGTCCGGCACAGCGCCGGGCGCAGCGCCGGTGGGGCAGTGGTCGGATGCGGATGTGCTGGAGGAGATCAAGCGGGCGAGGCAGCTGGGCTTGTCCAGTGAGGAAAAAGACGCGGTGCGGCTGATTGTGCAGCGCACGCATGACCCGCGGAAGCTGGCTGGCCGGGGCGATGTGTCGGTGGATGATGTGGTGACCTTGGTCGCGGCCAGGGGTCGCGAGCTCCGCGGTGATCGGGGCCAGGTGGAGGCGTTTTCCCGGGAGTTGGCGGAGCGGTTGGGCACGGTCCTGGCGGAGGGCAGTAGCGGGCTGAGCATCCGGGCCGGGGCCGGGCCTGTGGGTCAGGCGGGGCGTTCGGGGGAGTCCGCGGCGGGGTCGGGTCGGCACACCAGCGGTGGGCCTTCACAGTCGGGTGCTGCGGTGCCGGTGGATGATCCACTCGGTGATCTGCTCGCGCTGAGCCTCCAGAACCTCGCGGGCGGTGCCGGGGATCAGAGGGGGCTGGAGGAGCAGGCTGTGCCGACCGAGGTTGAGATTCGTGATCGGATTGCGGCTTTGCCGGATGCGGTGGAGGTGCTTGAGGTGCAGAAGGCGGAGTTGGAGGTGGTGCAGGGGCGGGATGAGGATCGGCAGGCGTTGCGGGAGTCGGAGAGGGCTTTGCAGGCCGAGTTGGCCAAGTTCGTGCCGGATGGGATTGCGAAGTTGGCTGAGCTGACGGCTCGAATGGAGCGGCATTTGAGGACAATGCCGCCGGAATACAATCCGAACGGTGTGCGTGAGAAGACCGAAGCTGCGAAAAACCTGGTATGGCAGGGACCCTGGACTCCAGCGCAGGTGCAGAAAGTTGAGGAGGAGTTGCCTGGAGTGGAGGCGGCGGTGAGGGTTTTGCGCGATGCTCGCCGGGCGAAGGTGCATGAGGTGTATATGCAGGCGAAGCAGGCGAAAGCGCAGAGGCGTGTTCCGATCACCTACTTCAAAGACGGTGTGCCCGGTGGGGTGAGCTCCCGGCCGGACGCGCGTCTGGGATTAGAGGTCGAGTTCAAGCTCCCCGGCGAAAATTTCGATGAGCGGGTCAACAGTCTGGGGGCGGAGCTCGAACGAGAGGGGCTGGTGGATTGGCGGACCGCCCACGGCTCGAAGCTGTTGCCTTGGATGGAGGATTACGAGGAGATTTTGCTTGACGGTAGGTGGGCGTTGCAAAAGGAGGCGGAGCGTTTCGAGGTGGAGGCGACATCGCCGATCCTGCGTAATGACCCTAAGCGGCCCGTCAGTGAGCAGTTGTGGCCCAGTATGGAGAAGTTGCTGAGCGCGGTACAGCGGCAGGGCGGTTATGGCTCGGAGTCAGGGGGGCATATCAATGTCAGTTTCGACTGGTCGTTGACCCCCCGGCAGTACGTGCGTGTGGCGCAGGTCGTGAAGGTCTTCGAGGCGTTGCTTTTCCGGCTGGGTAACGTTGCAGGCGGCGACGAGTCGAAGCAACGCAAGGTCAGGAACGCTGGGCCGATTTCGCTTCCGTCGGATCCGTACGCGGTGGACGACGACACCGGTGACGACGGGCACGAATCCCTGCACGACCCGACCGAGAGGTTTCGTGCGGTGCGTTTTGACGTCCTTGGATGACCCTGGTGGTTAATTCTCGGGTTGGGTGAGGGTGTGTTGGGTAGGCCCGGGATGATGATCTTGCGGCAGTCTTGTGGTGTCTGGCCGCAGGATGGAGATCGTGGTGTCGGTGCAGCCGCAGCCCTGGCCGGAGCCGGTCCCGGAGATCGCCGCGGCGATCCGGGCGATGTACAGCGGGCGACGTGAGGTGCCGTTGGCTGTGCAGGTCCGTGATCAGCTCGGTGAGCTGTTCGCGGACGCTGAGTTCGCCACGGCGTTCGGGGCTCGTGGCAAGCCCGGCTGGTCGCCGGGCATGCTCGCCATGATCACGGTGCTGCAGAAGGCGGAGGATCTGACCGACCGACAGGCCGCCGACGCGGTGCGCACCAACCTCGCCTGGAAATACGCGCTGGGGCTGGAGTTGACCGACCCCGGTTTCGACCACACGGTGCTCAGCGAGTTCCGTGCCCGCGTTGTCCAGCACCGGCTGGAGGAGAAGGCCCTGGACCTGCTGCTGGCGGTGTTGCGGGACAAGGGCTTGGTCACCGCTGGTGGCAAGCAACGCACGGACTCCACGCATGTGATCGCCGCGGTGCGGGACCTCAACCGGCTGGAGTTGGCGGGTGAGGCGGTGCGGGCTTGTCTGGAAGCCCTGTCCGCCGCGGCCCCGCATTGGGTGGCCGAGGTGCTCGACGTTCCGGGCTGGAGCCGGCGTTACCAGCAGCGGATCGACACCTGGCGCTTGCCGGCCTCGCAGACCAAGAAGGACGAACTCGCCCTGTCCTACGGCAAAGACGGCTTCACGTTACTGGCAGCCGTCTACGCGCCCGCCTCGCCGACGTGGCTGCGTGAACTCCCGGCCGTGGAGATCCTGCGCGTGGTGCTGGTCCAGAACTACACGCGCACCGTGGCCAGGAATGGACGAGAGGTGATCAAGCGGCGGGGGAATGACATCGATAAGGATGGTGGTCTCCCGCCCGGCTGTCGGCGCTTGACCTCACCCTACGACACCGACGCCCGTTGGGGCGTCAAGCGGGATATGTTCTGGAACGGCTTCAAGGTCCACATCAGTGAGACCTGTGCGGCTCCCGCCCCGACGGAACCCGCCGAGGATGCCGGCTGTCGCTGTCCTGCCGCGCAGAAGCCGAATCTGATCACGAACGTCGCCACGACCGACGCCACCGTCTCTGACAGCACGATGCTCGAACCGATCCATCAGGCTCTGCGGAAACGGGATCTGCTGCCCGACGAGCACTACCTTGATTCCGGTTACCCGTCCGCCGAACTGATCGTGGGGTCCCTGGAGAACTTCGGCATCGCGCTGATCACCCCTGTGCTGCTGGACCGCTCCCGCCAGGCCAAGGCCCACGAGGGATTCGCCGCGTCGGACTTCGCCGTCGACTGGCAGGCCCAACGGGTGACCTGCCCGGCTGGACAACTCAGCTCGTCGTGGACTCCTTGTGTCCAAGACGGGGTCCCCAAGACGGTGGTCACGTTCTCCAAGACGGTCTGTGGCTCCTGCCCACATCGGGCGCAGTGCACCACCGCGAAAAGCGGACGCCGACAGATCTCCTTACATCCCAGGGAGATGACCGAGGCACTGCGACGGGCCCGCGCCGAGCAGGAGACCCAGGACTGGCAGAAGGACTACGCCCTCCGCGCGGGCGTCGAAGGCACGATCCGCCAGGCCACGGCCGTCACCGGACTACGCCGTGCCCGCTACCGAGGCCTGGCCAAGACCCACCTCGACCACGTCTACTCAGCCGCCGCACTGAACCTGATCAGACTCGACGCTTGGTGGAACGGCCACCCGCTCGACCGGACCCGCACCAGCCACCTCTCCCGCCTCGAACTCAGCCTGGCAGCCTGAACCAATTAACCACCAGGATCCTTGGATATGAGGACGATCGGCTCGAGTTCCGGGTGTGGGCTGGGGACGCGGGTGAGCTGACCAGGAATCCGGCGTTGTGGCAGGTGCGGGCGGAGTTGAGCGCGGCGATCATGCTGGCCGGCACCGATCCGGCGATCTACCGGGAGCTGGATCGGCTGATGGGTGATCCGGATCTGCTGGGTTATGACGACCAGACGAGGGATGAGGGGGCCTGGCTGGAGAAGCTGGTGGAGTTCCTGGAGTTGTTGCCGCTGAGCGAGGCCGGGCAGGCGCAGGTGGTGCAGCTTTTCGCCTGGACACGCCCGTGGAAGCTCAGTGATGTCGAAGCCGGCTATCCGGCGCTGTTCGTGAGCCTGCCCGAACGGTCGTTGCTGTTCCCGGCCCCGGGTGCGTCGAAGGCGCAGGTCGTCGCCAAGGCGTACTCGTACCAGTTGTACAAGGACGCGAGCCTCGTCGTGGCCCGGATGACGTCAGACCGTTCCGGGATTCCTCTCCCGAATGGGGAGGTGATCGATCTTCGGCTGTTCGCCCGTTTGCTTCAGACGTACTACCTCGGATACGGATCGTACAGCGAAGAAACGTGGACTTTGCTGGCGATTCCCCGCGCCTCCGGAGCGCTGCTGGCAGAGGTGCTGAGGTCCGTTAAGGGACCGGTATTGGCGACTATGTCGGACGTGTACAGAACCCCGGACGGGCGTCTGCTCACCGGCGTCTACGAACGGCTTAAGGATGGTCACGTTCGATTCCGTCCCGCCAGAGAGGGCTGGATCGAGTTCACCAAAAACAAGGACGATCCCAGCCAGATTGACAGCCGGAGTACCGGTAAGGCTGATGTGGGGGATGCGTTGATGGAATCCAGTACCAGACTTTATGACAAACCCGCGGAGGTTTATCGGTACTGGCCCACACGTGGATCGGGGTCGTGATGTTTGATGAGCCGGGGGTGGTGCCCGGGGAGGGACGGAACGTGTCCGTTGGTGATGAGCGCTTGGTAGGGCTGCATGGTGTGTTGCTCGGTCTTGCCGGCCGGGTGTCGGATGAGTTTCTTGCGACGGCTCGGCAGGTGTTGGCGGAGGGCGGGATCGGCCGGGTTGCTGAGTCGGTGTGTCAGGAGTTGGCTGCTGGTGGTGTGGCGCTGACTTTGCGGCAGATGGGTGTGCTGGCCGGGTTTTTGGCCGATTCCGCGACCTCGATGTTCAGCCGTATCCCGACCGGTGATGAGCAGCGGGTTCTGGCGTGGCATTTCACCGGCTCGCCGGCCGGTTCTGCGGGTGTCGATGAGGTGGCGGTGGCTGGGTTGGTGGCGGTGTTGTCGGAGACCGCTGGTGTTCGGGGGTTGTGGTGTGCGTGGCGTGTCCCGATCAGTGGTCAGGGCCCGTGGTTGCCGGTGTATGTGGTGGAGGCTGGAAGTGGTGTCGATTTGGTGGGGTTGACGGGTCGGCTTCAGCGGGCGCTGGCGGTGGCCGGTTCCGGTGTGCCGCGGGTGGAGGTGGTGGCTTCTGGTGGTGAGGTGCCGGTGTATCAGCGGGCGGCGCGGTCTTACGGCCGGTTGGTGTGGGCGGCGACAGAGCCTGCCGGGTTGCGTTTGGCGCGTGCCTTCGATGGTGTCTATGAGGCCGGGGAGCCGGTGTTCGAGGAGGATCACCCGCGGCTGCTCGATGCGGTGGAGCGGGACCGGGTGCTGGACTATCTCCGTGCCGGCACCGTGGTTCTGGATACGGATTCCACAATGGACGATGTGGTGGATCGGTCACGGGGGTCTGTGGTGCCGGTGAGTTTCCGTTCCGATGGGGTGTGGATCTGGCCGGACATCGTCTGTTACTACCTCGAGCAGCACGGGTTGGCGCCCGACGAGGAGTTGCTGGCCCACATCCGCACCGCCGACCACCCTCCTGCTCCCTTGGACGCGGTGACCACGCACCGTGTCGTGGAATTTCTGTCCGGCTCGCGGGAGGTGTAGTCCTTGTCGTTGGGGGGTGCGGCCGGGCGGTGTGTCGGGGGGCGTCCACTCCGCCCGGCCGCGCGGCTCGATGCCGCCGCGAGTAGGGGAGGTCGCGGCATCGGGCCGGGTCTTCAGAGCGCGCGAAGGCGCTGGATGATTCGTTCTTTGAGTTCGTGGTCGATGCGGGCCCGGAGGGGTGACTCGGTGAACCGCCAGAGGTGGTTGTCGGTGGTCGGGGTGTTGTCGGGTTCGGGGTCGGCTGGGGTGCCGTCGGGCCAGCGCATGGGGGAGGTCACCGTGGCCAGCCTTTCATTGCTTTGAGCAGCGTGTTGCAGTCCTGGCAGGTCTTGGCGTGAATCCAGTCCATTTCGGATGGATTGGCCAGGGCGAAGGTGTTGCCGCAGAACGCTTCGTCGGCTGTGCCGGTGTCCAGGCGGGTGCCGGCGAAAGCGTGCCGCACGAGTCCGTAGGTGCTGGACTCGTCTGGCACTGGTAGCCAGAAGTAGCGCTGTTGTGGCTGGGGCTGGGACATGGAGGCTCCGGTGTTCGGGGTTTGGAGGGGTGGCGGGCGGCGCGCGGAGCCCGAGGGGCGCGCGGTGTCGGGGTACACCGCTCGGTCTCGACGCTGCGCCGCCCGCCTCATATGCCCGGCCCGTCCTGTCGGGAGGACACGGAACGGCCCGGGCGGGTCTCACAGAGGCTGGAAGCCGTTGCTTAAAGCAGCATTTCGCCCGATTGGGTGCGGATGCACCGGCGTGTCGAACATGGGCATATCCCGCTCCTTTATAAGGTGTGTCGATCTTGTCGAGATCTGGATCACGCTGGCCTGTTGATCTAAGCTTGATCCAAGCAAGTTAAATAATCAAGTCGTAGACACCCATCCGATCGAGTGGCTGTGGGGCGGTACCCTTTGTGGCGAAGGGAGGTATCGCCTCGCTCGGCAACGCCGCTCGTCAATCACAGAAGAGGCAGAGCAGATGCCCGCAACCGTTCGCACGGCCAAGAAGCTGCTGCTTGGGCGCGAGATCGCCCACATGATCCAGAAGGCGGACTCGTCGCAGGCCGAGGCTGCCAAACTCATTGAGACGAGTCAGCCGCGCATTGCCAGCCTGATCAGTGGCGCGAGCAGCATCAGCCCCGGCGACCTCGTGCTTCTGGCGTCGAAGCTTGGCTTCACCGATGAGGGCTATCTGGAAGCACTGCGCGACCTGCGTAGGGACAACCACAAGCGAGGCTTCTGGACCACCGGCCACAACCGCGCGTACTCCGAGGACATCCGGCTACGAGTTGACCTGGAGAAGCACGCTGATCAAATCCGTGCAGTTGAGGTCGAGGTCGTACCGGGGCTACTGCAGTGCGAGGCGTACGTCCGGGCGATGCATGCCGATCAGCCCGAGATCAACGGCGTGACGCTGGAAGATCGCATCCAGGGCAGGCTGGCGCGGCAGGACATCCTCGACAGGGACGAGCCGCCGCTGGTCCAGTTCGTGCTGTCGGAATCATGTGTCCGGCGAGTATGGGGCGACAAGTCGGTCATTCGCGAGCAGATCGACCACCTCATCAAACTCAGCAACCGGCCGAACGTGCACCTACAGATCATGCCGTTCGACCGCCCGGCCGGTCGACGATCGCCGATTTCGAGTCCGTTCGTGTTGATCCGTGTGCCTTCGCCCGGCGCGGCCGGGCCATTGGAACTGGCATACGTCGAGGGTGAAATCGAGATCCGGTACGTCGATGACAAGAAGGCGCTCAAAGCGTATGAGGCGGCGTGGGCACGTCTCGCGAACGCTGCTCTGACGTTCGCGGAGACTCGGCGGTTCCTGAAGAGCGTTACTGCCGACTCCGCACGATCGTCCCCATCCAAGTAACATCGAAGGAGATTGCCGATGAACACAGCTCCCTCGTTTACCTTCGCGGAGACGGAATTCCGGAAGGCCAGCAAAAGCCGCCCTGATAAGGATTGCGTGTGTGTCGCCCGCCGGGATGGTTGGGTCGAGCTGCGTGACGACAAGACGGTGTTCGGTGGGCCGGATGACCATCGGCTGGTGTTCACTGCCGAGGAGTTCGATGCGTTCTTAGCCGGTGCTCGTGAGGGCTGCGCCGAGGGGCTGTGCTTGGAGGTCACTCGCCGCGATGCGGACGGTATGTACGTGTTCCGCCGTCGCGGCTGGGCAGCCGTCGAGTTGGTGTTCACCGATGCCGAACTGCTGGCGTTCCAGGATGGCGTCATCAACCACGAATTCGACGCAATCGCCTACACCGCATAGGTTTTCCATCACACGGAAGGGCCCGTCACCACGCGGTGACGGGCCCTTCACGGTCGAGAAGGTTGTGGGCATGTGCGGGAGGTCACTCAGTGGTGCCCGCGCACACTCATTGAGCGGGTAGGAGAGTCTTGCACTCAGGGGCTCGCCGATCGAGTTCCGGTGTGCCTTGGTTGACGCCCAGCTCCTGGAGGAGTTGTGTGGTTGGCGGGCTCGTTCCCGGAAGTTCCGGGCCGAGCCCTTTCTGATCTGTTGATCAAAGATGTCGCCGTTGCGGCTCCGTCGCTGCCTATCGGCGATGTCTCTATGGTGCGCGGGAAGCTCCGGTGGTCTGGGCGGGCATGTGGTGCGGTGCTCTTCGGGTAAGGGGTTTGGAGGCTGGGTAGATGGGCTCATACTGCGCTGGAGATGGTCTGGCGGGTGAGTGGCGGAGCGGCATGAACGAGCTCGCGGAGCGGGCGCGTTCCTGGTTGCACGACACCTATTGAGCGTGTGGTGTTGAGGGGTGAGGAGGCGGCCCTCTCGGCGGGTCAACGCACGTAACTGTGTGATCGCGACGGGTGCCGCGGTGAATTGCCGGCTTGCCTCGGCGCTGCCGTGGGATCCGGCCGGCGAGACGCCGGGCTGGTGGGATCGGATGCTGGCGGCGTATTTCCCCGGTGCGGAGGTTGTGACGTGCGCTACGTGGGGCGGATGCGGCCGGGACCGTTGTGGACGGGGGTGTGGGGACCCGGGCCGTGGTGTGGTTGCGTCGTCAGCTTAACCGGGCGTGAACTGGCTGGTGACCTGCTGTATGCGGTTATGTGGATCACGCTGTGGCCTTTCTCGACGGTCTACGCGGGACTGTCGCCGAGCGGAATGACGCCGAGGTGGCTGTGCTTGTGGTGGCGCGTTTCCGCTGCCGGCAAGATGATTCCGTCGGCGGGCTGCTGCCGTCGGAGGTCGCGGCGGACGAATACGCTGGGGCTGTTGAAAAGGTGGAGGCGTGGTTGGTGTACCGCTGTGACGGCGAGGTGGGCTTGTCGAGTTCCGTGTCATGCGCTTTGGCTCGTTAGTACGAATACGTGTTGTAGTTCCCCCGTTCGCTCGTGAGCGTGTCCGCCCGCAAGTGATAGCTTTATGGATTTGAGTGGAGTGGTGCATGTTCTTGCTGGAAGGAGCCATGTTCTCGTTGTGAGGGGCGTGTTGTGGTTCGGGTGCCGGGCGGCTGAGGCCGCCCGGCTACTGGGTTTTGGTGCGTCACCGCGCTCGCGGGTCACAGGGCTGGTTACCGGCGGGGCGGAAGGGCTGCTTGCCGCGTATATCGTTGCTGGCTTGGGTTGTGGTGGCGTTGGGGCGGGGTGGGTGTGATGTTTTCGTCGATCATGGTGCCGGAGGGGGTGCGGCGGCTTTTTCAGGTGTTGACCGGTGAGGATATGACGGATGCGGATGAGGGTGCGTTATTCGCGGTGGCGGATGCGTTGGAGTCGGGTGCGGCGGAGCTGGGTGAGGTGAGGGGGTTGGTGGCGGAGTTGGTGGGGAAGGTGCGGACGGAGTTTTCGGGGAGGGCGGCGGACCGGTTCGCGGACGGGTTGGGGATTTTTGATGGGTTGTTGTCCTCGGGTCAGGCGGGGTTACTGGATTTAGCGGTGTTCGTGCGGACGACGTCGCAGCAGGTGCGGTATCTGAAGTTGATGACGATTTATAGCCTGCAATTGCTGTGGATAGAGATGGCGTGGGCGATGCAGTTCGCGGGGGCGACCGGTGGTGCGTCGCTGTTGTGGCTGGCGGCGCGGATGGCGGTGATGCGGCTTCGGTTGACGACGTGGTGGGGGCAGTTGTTCACGCGGTTGGCGATGATGGCGGCTGGTGGTGTGGTCTTCAACGTGCTGCCGGATGTGCCGGCCCAGCTGACGATGCTGGGTGAGAAATCGGCTCAGAAGTGGGATAGGACGCTGACCGAGCAGGCGGCGGGGATGGGGGCGTTCTCGGCGTTGGTGGCGCTGCCGATGTCGGCGGTAGGCGGTCTGGTCAGCAACACGTTGACGAAGGTGCTGGTGAAGGGCCTGGGCGATGACGTGGACGCGGCGATCCTGGAGGCGGCGGTGAAGAAAGCGGTGGCCGAGCACGCGGAGTTGTATCCGGTGTCGGCGATGGCGAAGTTCGCGGACGCGGTGGGCAAGAGCCTGGATAACTATGCGGGGATGCAGGTGGGGACGATGTGGTTGGTGAAGATGGGCAGCGGGTTCGGGGACGCGGTGGCGGGTTCGTTGTCGGAGTTTTTCGGGGAAGCGTTGTATCAGTTGTTGCAGGGTGGGCCGTTGACGTGGAACCCGTATTCGTTGTCGGCGGGTGGGTTCGAGACGGTGTTCAGCGGTCTGGGCACTCTGGCGGGTTTGGCGTTGCGGGGCAAGCTGCACCCGGAAGGCCCGAGCCCGTACCTCGAGGGCACCGGCCGGGGGGACGGCGGCAGCGGCGATGGTGGCGGGTCCGGTGGGGAGAAGACCCCGCTGCCGGGGGCAGGGTCCGGGTCGCAGACAGGGGACATCCCTGGCTCCCCAGACAAAGACAGCACGTTCATCCCATCCGATGCCTCGCAATCGGATGGCTCGCAATCGGATGGTTCGCGATCGGATGGCTGGGCCGGCTCGGATTCCGGGGCCGGCTCGGATTCCTCGAGTGTGTCTGATGTGGACTCTGTGTTCTCGGATACCGGGTCGGTGGATTCGGCTGCGGTGTCGGTGTCTTCTGGTGATGGCCTGGTGGTGCCCGGTTCCGCTGTGGTGTCTGCCGTTGTTGTGGGCGGTACAGACGGTAAGGACGGTAAGGACGGCACGGACGGCACGGACGGTAAGCGGGGTGCCGATGGCGGTGTGCCGGGCGGGACCCCGGTTCGTGATGTTCCGGTGGTGCCCGGTTCCGGGCAGCACCGGCCGGGCACACCACCACCGGCATATTCCGGTGGGGTACCGGGTGTTGACCCGGACCGGCCGGGCACACCGCCGCCGCCGTACAGTCCGGATCCCGGTGACGATCAGGCCGTGCCCGGAAAGCGGCCGCTGGAGGTGTCTGCCTCGAAGACACCAGACCCCCCGACGGTGACCCCACATGCTTCTGATGTGCCTGCGGATCCCTCGCGCCCGGAGGCTGTCGGGTCCGGGTCTGTCGTGGGCCCCGGTGGTGTGCCTGCGGATCCCTCGCGCCCGGAGGCTGTCGGGTCCGGGTCTGCTGCGGACTCCGGCGGTCGTGTGCCTGGGGGGCATCCGGGGTCGCCGGGTGGGGTGACCGGCCGCGATGGGGACCCCGGTGTGGACTCGGTTGCGGGGCGTGGGGATTCGCATCGCCAAGATGAGGCGGTGGTGTCGCCGGATTCGGTGACGCTGCCGGGGGAGGGGTCGCAGGCGGCGCCGTCTCTGCATCGGGATCCGGCGGCGGTGCTGGCGGGCTTGCCGGCGGACACGGTGCGGGTGCCGGTGTCCGCGGAGGTGGTTGCTGGTGGCAGGTTGGTGGAGTTCGTGCAGGGTGCCGCGGGTTCCACGGGCGGGCCGGTGCTGCTGGTGTCCGACAGCGATCCGGACGCGGGTGTGGTGGTGCCATCGGGTCAGGGGCCGGCACTGGCGCGGGATTTGGGCCGCAACGTTGTCGCGATGATGCCGGGACAGGCCGGGCGCGAGCCGCGGTTCATGGTGTTCCCCGCGGATGGTTCTCGTCCCAAGCCGCTGGCCGGGCCTGGTGCCGGGGTGCTGGCCGGCGGGCGGAGTGGGGGCGTGGCCGGTCTGGCGGACGCCTCGGCAACGTTCCCGGCCGCCGCCGGTGGCAAGACGGTGGCCGGGGGTGAGGCATCGGCTACCGGGACGGGGTCTGTCCAGGAGAGGTCGGTGGCTGGGGAGGTACAGCCCGCGGCGGTCACGCCCGGTGCCGGGGCGGGCACGGTGCGGGATACCAGTCGGATACCGGTGGGGCAGTGGACGCAGGAGGAACTGAACCACGCGATCGACCAGGCGCAGAAGCTGGACCTGTCCAGCGACGAAAAGGAGACGGCGGGGCAGATTGTGTGGCTCGCGCATGACGTCGCGGGGTTGGCTCGTGGGGATGCTGTCGTGCCGCTGGAGGATGTGGTGGCGCTGGTCGCCGCCAAGCGCCGCGATCTCGGCGAGGATCACCAGGATCACCAGGTGGTGGAGTTTTCCCGGGATCTGGCGGACAGGCTGGGTACGCGGCGCAGCGAACCGGTCATCCACGCCGGAGCCGGTCCGGCGGAACACACCGCGGACGGCGGTCCGTCGGGATCTTCGTCGGATGCGCGCAATGTGGAGGGACACCCGGCCCAGGTGACCAAGAAGCGGCAGGGCAATCGAAGACGGAAGCCGACCGAGACGGTTGAGCAAAGGCTTGAAAGGCGGAGGAAAAGTTCCAACCAGCGTCGGGCCGACAAGACGGCGGCGCGGCGTGCGGAGATTGCGGAGTTGGAGGTGTCGCTGCAGCGGGCTCAGGCTGAACTGGCTTCGTTGGAGGAGTCGCCGGGGTGGGCGGATGCGGCGGATGCGGATTTGCGGACGCAGCGGGAGAATCGGCTGGAGGAGCTGCCGCAGAGTATCGCGTCAATGCAGAAGAAGCTCGACCTGCGTGAGGCGGAGGATAAGCGTTTGCGTGTCCTTCACGCGGAACGCGTTCGTAAGTGGAGGGAGAATCAGCGTAAGTCGCGGGCTGCGCGGTTGGGCGCGGGAGGGGCTTCGTCTGCTGGTGAGTCCGCTAGGGTAGCGGGGCGGTCCGGGGAGTCTTCTGCGGCGGCCAAGCTGAGTGCGTTGATCGCTGAAGCGAACGCTGGGCTGGACAGCATGCGCGAGCAGGAGCTACCAGTAGACCAACTGATAGATGCAGTGAAGCCGCACATGGAAGCTCTTGAGGGCCATAACGGTCTCCGGGATGTAATGGCATATCACATGCTGAAAAATCCGGGGAATCAAGTGGACCCCCGGGAGTTCGAGCGAAAACTACATGGGTTGAAGGCGGTGCGGGACTGGGATGAGTGGTACGAGCGGGACGCGATACGGTTGGATAAGTGGGCCGGGATCGTGGGTCGTGATGCTGTGGACAGGTTGTTGGCTAATGCGGACGGGGTCTTGGGGCCGCTAAGTGTGTCGTTGCGGTTCCGGACTGTGCTGGCGAAGTGGTTGGGTGAGCATCCGGGTGACCGTCGTGGTGCTCAGGCGGTGCGCGGGATAATGGCCGGTTACCTGGCCGGTGACCCTGACCTTGGCGTGGCGGTCAGTGGTTTGACTCCCGACGAGTTCGAGACGGCGAAAGCGGAAGAGGCGCGTTGGCAGGCAGTTCGTGCTGCGAACCCGGCGGAGGCTGATGCCCCGATGGTGCGCGGGGTCGCTGATGATCTAGCGCTGGACGTTATTTCCCGGATTAGCTCGATACAACACAAATTCGAGAAGGCCGGTCAGGAGTTGCGGAAGTGGACCCACGCCGCCGAAGATCAAGAAGCCGTGGACCTTTTGCGTGCTCAGGCGAACCAGGCCTTGGGGCCTCTTAAGGAGTCGGAGCCCTTCCGGGATGTGATGGCACACGAGTTGCTGATGAGGCGGAATAACCTGCGGGATGATCAGCAGTTGCAGCAGTTGATGACGAACCCACAGGACGATCCGCAGTTGCGGCAGTTGCGGTGGGAACTGGCCCGTTACCTGGCTGGTGACCTGACCGGCGGTGCGGAACCGCATACGGCCGACAACTTGCTTTCCGCCGGGATGGGGCCGTTGCCTGAAAACAAACAATCTAAAGCAAACCTGATGCATTGGCGCCGCCTGACGATTGGCAAGGCGCTGAGCGGGTTGCAAGACGATAAGGCTGTCAACGAGGTGCTGCGAAATGCGGCACTTGAGGACCTGCGTCGCGGGACATACACTGCCAGTTTGGGGAAGCGGTTCTACAGATCTCAGGATTCTTGGGGCGCCAGTGTTCTTGCGATCCGCGATTTGCAAGATGCGGTGGAGTCTCTGCGGCAGATTTTGGAGGAGGAGGAAAACGCTGCCCTGCGGGACGAATATGAAACCAAGATCGCGGAGTGGTTGGCTATAAGAGGAGATTTAACCGCGATCCGCAGCCGGGCAATGGAAGTCGAGGCTGCCGTTCGCCGAGCGAACGCGAACCGGGAATTGCGGAAGATTTTCGATAAAGCAGGCGGCACGTTAGCGCAGCTGTACGTACCGCCTGGTCAAAATCATGATTTGGTCGGTGAGGTCTACCGGCACTTCGTGGAAATAATACCGGATGATGATCACGAATTGTGGGATGCGATCGCGCATCGGCTGCTGACGAATGCAGATCAGGAGGATCGGATAGGGGATGCGCAGCGGTTCCTGGAGCAACTGAAGCATCTGAGGCTCGAGGCATCGCCCGTGATTGAGGGCGCGGAGCCGGAGCCGGGGCCGGTTAGGGACATGCAGCCGGAGTCCACCGCGGGTGTGTCGGGAAATGCGGCGACCGATGACGCCGAGAGTGTCGTCGGCGAGAGAGAACAGCTCGAGAGGGAACACGCGGGCACACCAGGACCAAGCGGGAACGCGACTGCGCAAAACGAGAAGAGTAATGCAAGAAAGAGGGAGCAGTGGCATCGCAAGAGAGTGGAGAAGGCTGCGCGGGTTGCGGAGTTGGAGGCGTTTCTGAAGCGGGCTAACTCTCGTCAGGCTTCGTTGGCGGCGTCGCAGGAGTTGGATGCGGCTAAGCTGAGGCAGTGGGGGGAGCTGCAGCAGAAGGAACAGGATGCGCAGGCGGAGCTGCAGAAGATCGCGGACGACCAGACGGCCGAGAAAGCAAAGCATGTAGATGCTCAGAAAAGGTACATGGAAAGGAAGAAGCAGAAGGTTGCGGATGCGGAGGCGTCGCTGGCGGCGGCTCGGGCTGGCCTAGCTAAGTTGGAGGAGTTGCCGGGGTTTACGGAGGTTCTGCAGGCGGATCCGGATACGTTGCCGGAGTCCCATAAGAAGTCCCGGAGGAAGTGGGAGGCGTTGAAGCGGGCTGAAGCGGCGGCGCAGAAGGTGCTGCAGAAAGGTGAGCGGATGCGCAATCAGGATGCCGCACGAAAGCGTAAGTCCAAGGACCGCTATAAGGATGAGTGGGCGCAGGAGAGTAAGTCGCTGAGGGAGCTCATGGCTCGGCAGGCGAAGTTGGAGGCGTTGACGGCGCCTAACGAGACTCGGGGGGAGGAGTTGGCGGAGTTGGCGGGGTTGCCGGGGCGTATCGCGGAGGTGCAAGCAAAGTTGCCCGCGATTGCGAAACTGGAGGCGGACCGGAAGGCAAAGAATTCGAAAGACGTGCGTAAGGCCCGCAGGAAGGCGAATCCGTTGGGGGAGGAGGTGCAGGGGAGTATCGCGGACGTGGAGGCGGAGTTGGCCGCGATTGCGAACGACGATATGGGGAGCGGCGCAACGGCCAGGGGAAACGGGGGTGCGGATCGGGAGGCGCCGGCTGGGGTTGTTGAGTTGGTGGGGTTGGTTGGGCGTGTGGAGGGGCATTTGTCGGTGTTGTCGGCGGATTTCCGTCCGGATTTGCGTGTCCAGGTTGAGGAAGCGTGGGCGATGGTGAAGAAGGGAAGCTGGACCCGGGCGGATCCGCCCGCGATTGATTCGAAGCTGGCGGAGATGCGGGAGCTCGAGCGGTGGTTGAGTGAGGTTGTCAGGTCGTCTGGGGTTGTTGAGTTGGTGGGGTTGGTTGGTCGTGTGGAGGGGCATTTGTCGGTGTTGCCGTCGGATTTCCGTCCGGATGTGCGTGCCATGGTCGTGCAAGCGAGGGCGATGGCGCGGCAGGGGAGGACCCCGGAGGATCGGATGCTGGCGGGGATGCGGAAGGTCGAGCGGTGGTTGGCCGAGGTTGTCAGGTCGTCTGGGGTTGTTGAGTTCGTGGGGTTGGTTGGGCGTGTGGAGGGGCATTTGTCGGTGTTGCCGTCGGATTTCCGTCCGGATGTGCGTGCCGGGGTCGTGCAAGCGAAGGCGATGGCGCAGAAGGGGAACTGGACCCCGGAGGAGCTGCTCTTGATTGACTCGCAACTGGAGCGGATGCGGGATCTCGAGCAGTGGTTGCGTCTGGAGCCGGTTGTGTTCGAAGTTGATCCCGGCGTGGTGAAGTTGGCCAGCGGTTTGCGGGGTGTGCAGGTGGTGGGTGTGCATGTGACGCCGGATGGGTGGGCGGAGTTGGCGGATGGCGTTTTTGAAACGCCTGAGGACTTCGCGGCGCGGGTGCTGAGGGACGCGCGTTTTGTGCCGGGTGTGCCGGTGGCGTTTTTGGCTTGTGGTGCGTTGCGGCAGCCGCCGGGAGGAGAGGACTCGTTTGCGAAACGGTTCGCGGACGCGGCGGGTGTGGAGTGGATGTGGACCACCGAGTCCGACGTGTGGCAGACCGCTGATGCTGCGATTCACGCTACGGAAACGGTTGCGACGCAGGATGGTCGTATTTTTCCGGTGTTTGACAATGGCAAGGGAACCGGCCAGTGGTACCTCCGTTCTCGCGATGGCAAGTTGGAGGCGCATGGTTCGGAGTTGCGGGCGGCGGTCAACGCTCGGCAGGCGGCGTTGAAGGCGTTGCCGGAGCTGCGCGGCAGGGAGGTGGATGCGCATGGTTCGGAGTTGCGGACGGCGGTCAACGGCACGCTGGCGCCGAGTTATGCGCAAGGAGCACCCCCGGCCCCGGTGTTCAGGTGGGCGGGCACACCAGGACCAAGCCGGACCAGCAGTGCGGGAAACGAGGAAAGGAAGGCAAGAAGGAGGGAGCAGTGGCATCGCAAGAAAGCGGCGAAGGCTGCGCGGGTTGCGGAGTTGGAGGCGGTTTTGAAGCGGCCTAACTCTAACTCTGTTCAGGCTTCGTTGGCGGCGTCGCAGGAGTTGGACGCGGCTGAGCTGCAGCAGAAAGTACAGGATGCGCGGGAAGAGCTGCAGAGGATCACGGACGACCAGACGGCCGAGAAGGCAAAGCGTGCAGGTGTTGACAGAAGCTACGAGGAAAGGAAGAAGCAGAAGGTTGCGGATGCGGAGGAGTCGCTGGCGGCGGCTCGGGCTGGCCTAGCTGAGTTGGAGGAGTTGCCGGGGTTTACGGAGGTTCTGCAGGCGGATCCGGATACGTTGCCGGAGTCCCATAAGGAGTCCCGGAGTGAGTGGGAGGCGTTGAAGCGGGCTGAAGCGGCTGCGCAGGAGGTGCTGCAGAAATATAAGCGGATGCGCAACCAGAAGAACGCAAACGCCCGTAAGCACAAGGACCGCTATAAGGAAGACTGGGCGCAGGAGAGTAAGTCGCTGAGGGAGCTCATGGCTCGGCAGGCGAAGTTGGAGACGTTGACGGCGCGTAACGAGACTCGGGGGGAGGAGTTGGAGGAGTTGGAGGGGTTGCCGGGGCGTATCGCGGAGGTGCAAGCAAAGTTGCCCGCGATTGCGAAACTGGAGGCGGACCGGAAGGCAAAGAATGCGGAAAGGGAGAAGAAGAATAGGGCCCGCAAGAAGGCGTATACGTTGCTGGCGACGTTCAAGACTCAGCGGGCGAAGTTGGTGGAGTCGGTTGACGTTCACGGGGCAGAGTGGGCGAAGGTGCAGGGGAGTATCGCGGCCGTGGAGGCGGAGTTGGCCGCGATTGAGAACGACGATATGGGGAGCGGCGCAACGGCCAGGCGAAACGAGGGTGCGGATCGGGAGACGCCGGCTGGGGTTGTTGAGTTGGTGGGGTTGGTTGGGCGGTTGGAGGGGCATTTGTCGGTGTTGCCGGCGGATTTCCGTCCGGATGTGCGTGCCATGGTCGTGCAAGCGAGGGCGATGGCGCAGCAGGGGAGGACCCCGGAGGATCGGATGCTGGCGGGGATGCGGAAGGTCGAGCGGTGGTTGGCCGAGGTTGTCAGGTCGTCTGGGGTTGTTGAGTTCGTGGGGTTGGTTGGTCGTGTGGAGGGGCATTTGTCGGTGTTGCCGGCGGATTTCCGTCCGGATGTGCGTGCCGGGGTCGTGCAAGCGAAGGCGATGGCGCAAAAGGGGAACTGGACCCCGGAGGAGCTGCTCTTGATTGACTCGCAACTGGAGCGGATGCGGGATCTCGAGCGGTGGTTGAGTCTGGAGCCGGCGGTGTTCGGGGGCAAAAATGATGATCTCGGGTCGGTTGCGCCGGTGGTGGAGTTGGCCAGCGGTTTGCGGGGTGTGCAGGTGGTGGGTGTGCATGTGACGCCGGATACCGCTACCGCACCGGCCCCGGCCCCCGCTACCGCACCGGCCCCGGGCCCGGGCCCGGCCGCGCTGCCCGCGGTCTGGACACCCCACACCGGCGATGAGCACGCAGCCGGGCTGCTGCCCAAGGTCCGTGGCCACTTGGTGGTCGGGCTGACCGCCTCCGGCGGCACCCTCACCGTGCCCGAGCTGTCCGCGCGGATCGAGCGGCTACCGGGCTGGGCCAGACGGCCGATCGTGCTGGTGGGAACTGAGGGAACGCTGGAGCTCTCCGATGCGGCCGGGCTGCGTGACACCCTCGGTGTCGACGTGATCGCGGCTGATCACGAGGTCTGGCATGTCATCGACGGCCGAGTGGTCACCGGCAATTTGTCTTTCGTTCGCGGTGGGGCGCCGACCTGGAGCGAACGGGCCGAAGCGATACTCGGCGGTGAGGTCCGCTCCGCCACCGCCGGGCACTGGCACCTGCTGGCGGCCGCGGGCGGCACCCGCCGGCTTCCCGGCGCGGACCTCGTCGCAGCACTGGCCAGTACCGGCACCCCGGCACAAGCGGGAACCGCGCCACGATCCGACTTCCGCTGGGGCGCACGCAGCGCGCCGGTAAGTCTGGCCATCCACGGGGCCACCGACACCGCCGACTACACCACCTGGACCCGCTCGTCGTATCACGCCGCCACCCGCCCAGAGGGCAGCAAACCACTACTGGTCCTCGGGCACGACGACACCATCATCCCCAACACCGAGGTCACCACCCGGCGCGACCGTAGCGGCGCGGACGTGCTGGCACGGGTCAACCGGGGCCGGGGCCCGAAATGGATGCTGCACCGCGCCGACGGCAGCCGGCCCCGACCGGTCGATCCCCCCACCGAGGTGACCCCCACCCCACGACCGCAACCCCTGCTGTTCGCCGGCCCCGAGGATTCCCCCGAGACGATCGCACAGGCTGCACGGTCGGCACCCCACCTGCCGGCGGACATCCAACCCGTCGGTGTGCATGTGACGCCCGGTGGGCTGGCGGTGCTGCCCGATGGCCGGGAGGTGACGCCCGAAGTCTTCGCCGACGAGGTGCGACAAGACCCGCGCTTCCTCCCGGGGCTGACCATCGCGCTGCTGGGCTGCGCCGCCAACCGAGAACCAGAGCCGGGCCAACCCACGTTCGCGCAGCGGCTCGCCCGAGCACTGCGCCAACACATGTGGACAACAACCGACGATGTGGTTCAAACCACGGACAAGCGTGTGCACGCCACCCAGGTCACGGTCGCCGGGGACGGCACGTTGCTGCCGCGGTTCAAAGACGGGCAGGGCACCGGCCACTGGGACCTGCTAGACCCCGAAGGCCAACCAGAGCGGACGGCCGGACCGGACCTGGCTGCCGCGGTCACACCGGACGACACCGCCCCGCCGCGCTACACCGACGGAACCCACCCCACCCCGGTGATCAGGTGGATGGGTCGCAAGCGAAAGGCCGCCGCCGGCCCGGGTGGTGCGGGGGCCTCTGGGCCCTCTGGGCAGCAGGATGCTGAGGCGGGGAAGGTGAAGCGGGTTCGGCGGCCCGGGATTCCTCCGGAGGAGTTGGGTGGGTGGGTTGTGCGGGCTAAAACGGAGGGAAAGGCCGAGTCGGTTGAGGAAGGACTGGAATGGGTGCAGGGACAGGGGTTCGGGGTTAAGAGTAAAGCTTGGCTGGATGCGTGGCGTGCTGAGGGCGGGAACGAGAAGCGGGCCCGGCGGCCCGGGATTCCTCGGGAGGAGTTGGGTGGGTGGGTGGTGCGGGCTCAAACGGAGGGAGGGGCCAAGACGGCTGAGGAAGGACTGGAATGGGTGCGTGGAAAGGGGGTCGGGGTTGACAGAAACGCTTGGCTGGATGCGTGGCGTGCTGAGGGCGGGAACGAGAAGCGGGCCCGGCGGCCCGGGATTCCTCGGGAGGAGTTGGGTCGGTGGGTTGTGCGGGCTCAAACGGAGGGAGGGGCCAAGACGGCTGAGGAAGGACTGAAATGGGTGCAGGGACGGGGGCTCGGGGTTGGGACAAACGCTTGGCTGGAGGCGTGGCGTCGTGGGGTTTTGGGTGACTGGTCTGCTGTTTTTGAGGATGAGGATCCATTCCCGTGGGGGTGGGTTGACGGTGTTGGTGAGGGGGATGTTGCTGGCGATCTGGGTTTGTTGCCGGTGGATTGGGGGAGATTTGCTGAGGTGCAGGGTTGGCTGGAGGTCGAGGTGGCGAGGTTGAAGTGGGAGGCTGCGCAGCTGGTGAGTTCGTTTTTGTTCGCTCCGGGGTTTGTGGGTGTGAGGCCGCCGGAGCGGGTGGTGTTTGATTTGGTGGTGGATCAGGTTGCGGTGACGTTGCATCAGGCGCGGCAGGATGGTGTGTCCGAGCCGGTTGCGGCGGCGCGGACGCATGCTGAAGTGCTGGCGGAGAAGGTGCGGGATGCGGGTCTGGCGGGTGCGCCGGATTGGGGGCGTACTGCCTGGCCGTCGGAGCGTGGTGTTGGGGATGTGTCGTCGGTTGTGGGTGGTGCGGGGCAGCGCGAGCCGTTGGGTGGGTCTTCGCAGCGGGGGGCGGGGCAGGTGTATCCGGGGCGAGCTATAGATGCGGGAGGGGCCGGGACCGCTCAGGACGGAAGCCGGCCGTGGCCGGTTGAGCTGCCCATGGAGGTGACTCCCGCGTCACGACCGCAACCGCTGCTGTTCGCCGGGCCCGGTGATTCCGTCGAGACGATCGCGCAGGCCGAGCGGTCGGTACCCGTTTTACCGGGCACTCAGATCGTTGGTGTGCATGTGACGCCCGGTGGGTTGGCGGTGTTGCGTGATGGCCGGGAGGTGTCACCCGAAGTCTTCGCCGACGAGGTGCGGCAAGACCTGCGTTTTGTCCCGGGACTGACCATCGCGCTGCTGGGATGCGCCGCCAATCGACTACGAGAGCCGGGCCAGTTCACGTTCGCGCAGCGGTTCGCGCGTGCGCTGTGCGCATGGGTGTGGACAACAATCGACGATGTGGTTCAAACCATGGACAAGCGTGTGCATGCCACCCTGGTCACGGTCGCGGGGGATGGCACGTTGTTGCCGCGGTTCGAAAACGGGCTGGGTATCGGCCACTGGGAGTTGCTGGGCTCCGAGGGCGAATCACTGTGGAGGTCGGGGCCGGACCTGGGTGCCGCGGTCACGCTGGATGGCACCGCGCCGCCGGTCTATCCCGACGGAACCCATCCGACCCCGGTGATCAGGTGGATGGGTCGCAAGCGAAAGGCCGCCGGCCTGGGTGGTGCGGTGGCCTCTGGGCAGCAGGATGCTGAGGCGGGGCGGGTGAAGCGGGTCCGGCGGCCCGGGATCCCTCCGGAGGAGCTGGGTGGGTGGGTTGTGCGGGCTCAAACGGAGGGAGGCGCCGAGACGGCTGAGGAAGGACTGAAATGGGTGAATGGACAGGAGTTCGGGGTTGACAGAACCGCTTGGCTGGATGCGTGGCGTGCTGAGGGCGGGAAGGAGAAGCAGGTCCGGCGGCCCGGGATCCCTCGGGAGGAGTTGCCTCGGTGGGTTGTGCGGGCTCAAACGGAGGGAAAGGCCAAGACGGCTAAGGAAGGACGGGAATGGGTGAATGGACAGGGGTTCGGGGTTAACGCAAACGCTTGGGAGGATGCGTGGCGTGCTGAGGGCGGGAAGGCGAAGCGGGTTCATCGGCCCGGGATTCCTCGGGAGGAGTTGGGTCGGTGGGTTGTGCGGGCTCAAACGGAGGGAGGGGCCAAGACGGTTGAGGAAGGACTGAAATGGGTGCGTGGACAGGGGCTCGGGGTTGGGACAAACGCTTGGCGGAAGGCGTGGCGTCGTGGGGTTTTGGGTGACTGGTCTGCTGTTTTTGAGGATGAGGATCCATTCCCGTGGGAGTGGTTTGACGGTGTTGGTGGGGGGGATGTTGCTGGCGATCTGGGTTTGTTGCCGGTGGATTGGGGGAGATTTGCTGAGGTGCAGGGTTGGCCGGAGGTTGAGGTGGCGAGGTTGAAGTGGGAGGCTGCGCAGCTGGTGAGTTCGTTTTTGTTCGCTCCGGGGTTTGTGGGTGTGAGGCCGCCGGAGCGGGTGGTGTTTGATTTGGTGGTGGATCAGGTTGCGGTGACGTTGCATCAGGCACGGCAGGACGGTGTGTCCGAGCCGGTTGCGGCGGCGCGGACGCATGCTGAAGTGCTGGCGGAGAAGGTGCGGGATGCGGGTCTGGCGGGTGCGCCGGATTGGGGGCGTACTGCCTGGCCGTCGGAGCGTGGTGTTGGGGATGTGTCGTCGGTTGTGGGTGGTGTGGTGGCTTTTGGGCAGCAGGATGCTGATGCGGGAGGGGCCGGGACCGTTCAGGACGGAAGCCGGCCGTGGCCGGTTGAGCTGCCCATGGAGGTGACTCCCGCGTCACGACCGCAACCGTTGCTGTTCGCCGGGCCCGGTGATTCCGTCGAGACGATCGCGCAGGCCGAGCGGTCGGTACCCGTTTTACCGGGCACTCAGATCGTCGGTGTGCATGTGACGCCCGGTGGGTTGGCGGTGTTGCGTGATGGCCGGGAGGTGTCACCCGAAGTCTTCGCCGACGAGGTGCGGCAAGACCCGCGTTTTGTCCCGGGACTGACCATCGCGCTGCTGGGATGCGCCGCCAATCGACTAGGAGAGCCGGGCCAGTTCACGTTCGCGCAGCGGTTCGCGCGTGCGCTGTGCGCATGGGTGTGGACAACAATCGACGATGTGGTTCAAACCAGGGACAAGCGTGTGCATGCCACCCTGGTCACGGTCGCGGGGGATGGCACGTTGTTGCCGCGGTTCGAAAACGGGCTGGGTATCGGCCACTGGGAGTTGCTGGGCTCCGAGGGCGAATCACTGTGGACGGCCGGGCCGGACCTGGGTGCCGCGGTCACGCTGGATGGCACCGCGCTGCCGCCCGACACCGACGGAACCCATCCGACCCCGGTGATCAGGTGGATGGGTCGCAAGCGAAAGGCCGCCGCCGGCCTGGGTGGTGCGGTGGCCTCTGGGCAGCAGGATGCTGAGGCGGGGAAGGTGAAGCGGGTCCGGCGGCCCGGGATCCCTCCGGAGGAGTTGGGTGGGTGGGTGGTGCGGGCGCAAACGGAGGGAGGGGCCAAGACGGCTGCGGAAGGACGGGAATGGGTGCAGGGACAGGGGTTCGGGGCGGGGAAAAATGTTTGGCTGGATGCGTGGCGTGCTGAGGGCGGGAAGGAGAAGCAGGTTCAGAGGCCCGGGATTCCTCGGGAGGAGTTGCCTCGGTGGGTGGTGCGGGCTCAAACGGAGGGAGGGGCCAAGACGGCTGAGGAAGGACTGAAATGGGTGCAGGGACAGGGGGTCGGGGTTGACTCAAACGCTTGGGGGGATGCGTGGCGTGCTGAGGGCGGGAAGGCGAAGCGGGTTCAGAGGCCCGGGATTCCTCGGGAGGAGTTGGGTGGGTGGGTTGTGCGGGCTCAAACGGAGGGAGGGGCCAAGACGGCTGAGGAAGGACTGAAATGGGTGCGTGGACAGGGGCTCGGGGTTGGGACAAACGCTTGGCGGGAGGCGTGGCGTCGTGGGGTTTTGGGTGACTGGTCTGCTGTTTTTGAGGATGAGGATCCATTCCCGTGGGAGTGGTTTGACGGTGTTGGTGAGGGGGATGTTGCTGGCGATCTGGGTTTGTTGCCGGTGGATTGGGGGAGATTTGCTGAGGTGCAGGGTTGGCCGGAGGTTGAGGTGGCGAGGTTGAAGTGGGAGGCTGCGCAGCTGGTGAGTTCGTACTTGTTCGCTCCGAGGTTTGTGGGTGTGAGGCCGCCGGAGCGGGTGGTGTTTGATTTGGTGGTGGATCAGGTTGCGGTGACGTTGCATCAGGCACGGCAGGACGGTGTGTCCGAGCTAGAGGCGGTTGCGGCGGCGCGGACGCATGCGGAAGTGCTGGCGGAGAAGGTGCGGGATGCGGGTCTGGCGGGTGCGCCGGATTGGGGCCGTACTGCCCGGCCGTCGGAGCGTGGTGTTGGGGATGTGTCGTCGGCTGTGGGTGGTGTGGTGGCTTTTGGGCAGCAGGATGCTGATGCGGGAGGGGCCGGGACCGTTCAGGACGGAAGCCGGCCGTGGCCGGTTGAGCTGCCCATGGAGGTGACTCCCGCGTCACGACCGCAACCGTTGCTGTTCGCCGGGCCCGGTGATTCCGTCGAGACGATCGCGCAGGCCGAGCGGTCGGTACCCGTTTTACCGGGCACTCAGATCGTTGGTGTGCATGTGACGCCCGGTGGGTTGGCGGTGTTGCGTGATGGCCGGGAGGTGTCACCCGAAGTCTTCGCCGACGAGGTGCGACAAGACCCGCGTTTTGTCCCGGGACTGACCATCGCGCTGCTGGGATGCGCCGCCAATCGACTAGGAGAGCCGGGCCAGTTCACGTTCGCGCAGCGGTTCGCGCGTGCGCTGTGCGCATGGGTGTGGACAACAATCGACGATGTGGTTCAAACCATGGACAAGCGTGTGCATGCCACCCTGGTCACGGTCGCGGGGGATGGCACGTTGTTGCCGCGGTTCGAAAACGGGCTGGGTATCGGCCACTGGGAGTTGCTGGGCTCCGAGGGCGAATCACTGTGGAGGTCGGGGCCGGACCTGGGTGCCGCGGTCACGCTGGATGGCACCGCGCCGCCGCCCGACACCGACGGAACCCATCCGACCCCGGTGATCAGGTGGATGGGTCGCAAGCGAAAGGCCGCCGCCGGCCTGGGTGGTGCGGCGGCCTCTGGGCAGCAGGATGCTGAGGCGGGGCGGGTGAAGCGGGTCCGGCGGCCCGGGATCCCTCCGGAGGAGTTGGGTGGGTGGGTTGTGCGGGCGCAAACGGAGGGAGGGGCCAAGACGGCTGCGGAAGGACGGGAATGGGTGCAGGGACAGGGGTTCGGGGCGGGGAAAAATGTTTGGCTGGATGCGTGGCGTGCTGAGGGCGGGAAGGAGAAGCAGGTTCATCGGCCCGGGATTCCTCCGGAGGAGTTGCCTCGGTGGGTGGTGCGGGCTCAAACGGAGGGAGGGGCCAAGACGGCTGCGGAAGGACGGGAATGGGTGCAGGGACAGGGGTTCGGGGTTGACACAAAAGCTTGGCTGGATGCGTGGCGTGCTGAGGGCGGGAAGGAGAAGCAGGCCCGGCGGCCCGGGATTCCTCGGGAGGAGTTGGGTGGGTGGGTTGTGCGGGCTCAAACGGAGGGAGGGGCCGAGACGGCTGCGGAAGGACGGGAATGGGTGCAGGGACAGGGGGTCGGGGTTGAGAGAACCGCTTGGCTGGATGCGTGGCGTGCTGAGGGCGGGAAGGAGAAGCAGGTTCATCGGCCCGGGATTCCTCCGGAGGAATTGCCTCGGTGGGTGGTGCGGGCTCAAACGGAGGGAAAGGCCAAGTCGGCTGCGGCAGGATTGAAATGGGTGCGTGGAAAGGGGTTCGGGGTTGACTCAAACGCTTGGCTGGATGCGTGGCGTGCTGAGGGCGGGAAGGAGAAGCAGGTTCATCGGCCCGGGATCCCTCCGGAGGAGTTGCCTCGGTGGGTTGTGCGGGCTCAAACGGAGGGAAAGGCCAAGACGACTGCGGAAGGACTGAAATGGGTGCAGGGACAGGGGGTCGGGGTTAACAGAAACGCTTGGCAGGATGCGTGGCGTGCTGAGGGCGGGAAGGAGAAGCGGGTTCAGGTTCGGCGGCCCGGGATTCCTCGGGAGGAGTTGGGTCGGTGGGTTGTGCGGGCTCAAACGGAGGGAGGGGCCAAGACGGCTGCGGAAGGACTGAAATGGGTGCGTGGACAGGGGCTCGGGGTTGGGACAAACGCTTGGCTGGAGGCGTGGCGTCGTGGGGTTTTGGGTGACTGGTCTGCTGTTTTTGAGGATGAGGATCCATTCCCGTGGGAGTGGTTTGACGGTGTTGGTGAGGGGGATGTCGCTGGTGATCTGGGTTTGTTGGCGGTGGATTGGGGGAGATTTGCTGAGGTGCAGGGTTGGCTGGAGGTTGAGGTGGCGAGGTTGAAGTGGGAGGCTGCGCAGCTGGTGAGTTCGTATTTGTTCGCTCCGGGGTTTGTGGGTGTGAGGCCGCCGGAGCGGGTGGTGTTTGATTTGGTGGTGGATCAGGTTGCGGTGACGTTGCATCAGGCACGGCAGGACGGTGTGTCCGAGCTAGAGGCGGTTGCGGCGGCGCGGACGCATGCGGAAGTGCTGGCGGAGAAGGTGCGGGATGCGGGTCTGGCGGGTGCGCCGGATTGGGGCCGTACTGCCCGGCCGTCGGAGCGTGGTGTTGGGGATGTGTCGTCGGCTGTGGGTGGTGTGGTGGCTTTTGGGCAGCAGGATGCTGATGCGGGAGGGGTCGGGACCGTTCAGGACGGAAGCCGGCCGTGGCCGGTTGAGCTGCCCGTGGAGGTGACTCCCGCGTCACGACCGCAACCGTTGCTGTTCGCCGGGCCCGGTGATTCTGTCGAGACGATCGCGCAGGCCGCCGAGTCGGTACCCGTTTTACCGGGCACTCAGATCGTCGGTGTGCATGTGACGCCCGGTGGGTTGGCGGTGTTGCGTGATGGCCGGGAGGTGTCACCCGAAGTCTTCGCCGACGAGGTGCGACAAGACCCGCGTTTTGTCCCGGGACTGACCATCGCGCTGCTGGGATGTGCCGCCAATCGACTAGGAGAGCCGGGCCAGTTCACGTTCGCGCAGCGGTTCGCGCGTGCGCTGTGCGCATGGGTGTGGACAACAATCGACGATGTGGTTCAAACCATGGACAAGCGTGTGCATGCCACCCTGGTCACGGTCGCGGGGGATGGCACGTTGTTGCCGCGGTTCGAAAACGGGCTGGGTATCGGCCACTGGGACCTGCTGGGCTCCGAGGGCGAATCACTGTGGACGGCCGGGCCGGACCTGGGTGCCGCGGTCACGCTGGATGGCACCGCGCCGCCGCCCTACACCGACGGAACCCATCCGACCCCGGTGATCAGGTGGATGGGTCGCAAGCGAAAGGCCGCCGCCGGCCCGGGTGGTGCGGTGGCCTCTGGGCAGCAGGATGCTGAGGCGGGGAAGGTGAAGCGGGTCCGGCGGCCCGGGATCCCTCCGGAGGAGCTGGGTCGGTGGGTTGTGCGGGCTCAAACGGAGGGAGGCGCCGAGACGGCTGAGGAAGGACTGAAATGGGTGAATGGACAGGGGTTCGGGGTTGACAGAAACGCTTGGCTGGAGGCGTGGCGTGCTGAGGGCGGGAAGGAGAAGCAGGTTCAGAGGCCCGGGATCCCTCGGGAGGAGTTGCCTCGGTGGGTTGTGCGGGCTCAAACGGAGGGAGGGGCCAAGACGGCTGAGGAAGGACTGAAATGGGTGCAGGGAAAGGGGTTCGGGGTTGACACAAAAGCTTGGCTGGATGCGTGGCGTGCTGAGGGCGGGAAGGAGAAGCAGGTTCAGAGGCCCGGGATTCCTCGGGAGGAGTTGGGTGGGTGGGTTGTGCGGGCTCAAACGGAGGGAGGGGCCAAGACGGCTGCGGCAGGACTGAAATGGGTGCAGGGAAAGGGGTTCGGGGTTGACACAAAACGCTTGGCTGGATGCGTGGCGTGCTGAGGGCGGGAAGGAGAAGCAGGTTCAGAGGCCCGGGATTCCTCGGGAGGAGTTGGGTCGGTGGGTGGTGCGGGCTCAAACGGAGGGAGGGGCCAAGACGGCTGCGGAAGGACTGAAATGGGTGCGGGGACGGGGGCTCGGGGTTGGGACAAACGCTTGGCGGAAGGCGTGGCGTCGTGGGGTTTTGGGTGACTGGTCTGCTGTTTTTGAGGATGAGGATCCATTCCCGTGGGAGTGGGTTGACGGTGTTGGTGAGGGGGATGTTGCTGGCGATCTGGGTTTGTTGCCGGTGGATTGGGGGAGATTTGCTGAGGTGCAGGGTTGGCTGGAGGTCGAGGTGGCAAGGTTGAAGTGGGAGGCTGCGCAGCTGGTGAGTTCGTATTTGTTCGCTCCGAGGTTTGTGGGTGTGAGGCCGCCGGAGCGGGTGGTGTTTGATTTGGTGGTGGATCAGGTTGCGGTGACGTTGCATCAGGCGCGGCAGGACGGTGTGTCCGAGCTAGAGGCGGTCGCGGCGGCGCGGACGCATGCTGAAATGCTGGCGGAGAAGGTGCGGGATGCGGGTCTGGCGGGTGCGCCGGATTGGGGGCGTACTGCCTGGCCGTCGGAGCGTGGTGTTGGGGATGTGTCGTCGGTTGTGGGTGGTGCGGGGCAGCGCGAGCCGTTGGGTGGGTCTTCGCAGCGGGGGGCGGGGCAGGTGTATCCGGGGCGAGCTATAGATGCGGGAGGGGTCGGGACCGTTCAGGACGGAAGCCGGCCGTGGCTGGTTGAGCTGCCCATGGAGGTGACTCCCGCGTCACGACCGCAACCGTTGCTGTTCGCCGGGCCCGGTGATTCTGTCGAGACGATCGCGCAGGCCGAGCGGTCGGTACCCGTTTTACCGGGCACTCAGATCGTTGGTGTGCATGTGACGCCCGGTGGGTTGGCGGTGTTGCGTGATGGCCGGGAGGTGTCACCCGAAGTCTTCGCCGACGAGGTGCGGCAAGACCCGTGTTTCGTCCCGGGACTGACCATCGCGCTGCTGGGATGCGCCGCCAATCGACTAGGAGAGCCGGGCCAGTTCACGTTCGCGCAGCGGTTCGCGCGTGCGCTGTGCGCATGGGTGTGGACAACAATCGACGATGTGGTTCAAACCATGGACAAGCGTGTGCATGCCACCCTGGTCACGGTCGCGGGGGATGGCACGTTGTTGCCGCGGTTCGAAAACGGGCTGGGTATCGGCCACTGGGAGTTGCTGGGCTCCGAGGGCGAATCACTGTGGACGGCCGGGGCCGGACCTGGGTGCCGCGGTCACGCTGGATGGCACCGCGCCGCCGCCCGACCCCGACGGAACCCATCCGACCCCGGTGATCAGGTGGATGGGTCGCAAGCGAAAGGCCGCCGCCGGCCTGGGTGGTGCGGCGGCCTCTGGGCCCTCTGGGCAGCAGGATGCTGAGGCGGGGCGGGTGAAGCGGGTCCGGCGGCCCGGGATCCCTCGGGAGGAGCTGGGTGGGTGGGTTGTGCGGGCTCAAACGGAGGGAAAGGCCAAGACGGCTGAGGAAGGACTGAAATGGGTGCGTGGAAAGGGGTTCGGGGTTGACACAAACGCTTGGCAGGATGCGTGGCGTGCTGAGGGCGGGAAGGAGAAGCAGGTTCATCGGCCCGGGATTCCTCGGGAGGAGTTGGGTGGGTGGGTTGTGCGGGCTCAAACGGAGGGAGGGGCCAAGACGGCTGAGGAAGGACTGAAATGGGTGCAGGGAAAGGGGTTCGGGGTTGACACAAAAGCTTGGCTGGATGCGTGGCGTGCTGAGGGCGGGAAGGAGAAGCAGGTTCATCGGCCCGGGATTCCTCGGGAGGAGTTGGGTCGGTGGGTGGTGCGGGCTCAAACGGAGGGAGGGGCCAAGACGACTGCGGAAGGACTGGAATGGGTGCGTGGAAAGGGGGGCGGGGTTGACTCAAACGCTTGGCAGGATGCGTGGCGTGCTGAGGGC
>NZ_JBPCDC010000001.1:0-1146188 GCF_050972075.1 Saccharopolyspora hattusasensis | reverse complement strand
GCTGTGGGTGGTGCGGGGCAGCGCGAGCCGTTGGGTGGGTCTTCGCAGCGGGGGGCGGGGCAGGTGTATCCGGGTGAGTCGCAGGCTGGGCCGTCGACGGTCACGGCCGCTGCCCACCAGGGGTCGGTTGTGGGTGGTGTGGTGGCTTCTGGGCAGTAGGATGCTGATGCGGGGAGGGTGGTTCGGCGGCGGTCCAATCCCTCCGGAGGAGTTGCCTCGGTGGTTTGTGCGGGCTCAACCACGCTCCGACGGCCGGGCGATGACAGAGAGTGAGGCCCGCGCGAAGGGGGAGTCGGATGAGCAGGCGCGGGCGTCGCTGGCGGAGTTGGCTGCGCAGGTGCGGGCGTCGCTGGAGGCGATTAAGTCTCGGCAGGATTGGTTTGCGTTTCAGGATCGGGATTTTCTTCTGTAGTGGGGGCAGGACTTGCCGACGTTGGATGAGGAGCTGCACCGGCAGTTAGCCAAGATTACGGGGGACGTGGTTGTTGAGTTGACGAGGTTGGTCGGGCTTCTGGACGGGCATTTGGCTGCGTTGCCCGCGGATTCCCTTCCGAAGGTGCGGGCCCAGTTCGCACTTGCGAAGGCGGCGGCGGAGCAGGGAAGCTGGCCCCTGGATCAGGTGTACAAGATCGCGTCGAAGCTGGGGGGATGCTGGAAATGGAGCAGTTTTTGCGGAATTACCGGCTGGGCTTGGCGCGGGACGGCGACTCCAGGCGAGCTCCGGATGACCAGTGAAGCACGGCGGCAGCGCGGCCCAGCGCCCAGCCGGATGACACGGCCCCGGACGCGATGGATCGAAACCCCTGAGCTCGGTTCCGATTTTGATGGCTAGCGACCAGGTGGTCCGCCCAAGTTTTCGTACCGACAACGTTTCGAGGAGAAGGAAATGACCACACCTGACCAGAAAGCGGACGTAAGGGCCGCCTTGCACGAAGTACTTTTACGACAGGCCGGATTCGCACCGGATGAGTTGGTCACGCAGGCTCGTGCCTGGCTCGCGGACGACCGGTTCGACGAGGTTGCCCGCGCGGTAGTCTCCACCGTCGCGCGCTACGTCCTACCGCTCACCGTGGAGGATCTGGATGTGCTCGTGACCGTCTCCGAGGCGGAAGGTGTATCGCTGGACGTCCTGGAAAGCATCGAGCCCACGATCGACGATCCGCCGCTGGTGTGGCAGTTCAGCGCCCAACCGCCGGATTCCGTTGACTCCACCGACGATTCCGCCGTGGCGGCACTGATCGAGGTCCTCGGTGACGAGCCGGCCGCGCACGGAATGTGGCGTGCATGGCGAATGGTCCCGGATGGCGCGCCGTATCCGCCGCCGCGAGCTGTCTACGTCGTCGAAGCCGACGATGACGACCTACCCGCGCTCACCGCTCGGCTGCAGGAAGCGCTCGTCGCCGCCGGTGAAGCGGCTCCGCAGGTCGAGGTCACCCCGGCCGTCGGCCCGGTGCCCACGTACCAGCAGGCGGCCCGAGCCTACGGCGCGCTCCTGTGGGCCGCTACCGAGGCGCCGGAAATCACGGTGGCGCGGGTTTTCGACGCGGTGGACCCGATTTCCGGCCCGAGCTTCGCCCCGGACCACCCCCGGATGGACAATGAAGCCGAACGTGGCCAGATCCTCGACTACCTACGCGCCGGCACTGCCCTAATGATCACGACGGCCACCCTGGAGGACGTCGTCGATCCTGCCCGCGGAGCGGTCGTCCCAATGAGCTTCCGCACCGACGGCACCTGGATCTGGCCGGACACCATCGCGTACTACCTGGAACACCACCAACTGGCGCCAGATCCGGACCTACTGGCCCACATCCGCGACGCCGGCCTACTTCCCCCGGAACTGGACACGGTGGCCATACACCGAGCAATGGACGTACTACGCCGACCCCCGGAAACCGAACCAGTCTGGACCCGCTGAGCCGGATCAGACGAGGTGAGGCACCCCGGCAAAGCCTGTTGACACCTTGGGCAAAGGTGGCGGAAGAACATCCGTGAGCGTTTTTGGGTGCCATAGCACCCAAAAGCACTCACGGCGTCCTAACATCCCAAAAGGCTTATGGACCGATGGTTAAGCCGAAGGCAAGAACTCCGAAAAGCTACCTAGCGGCAGCGCAGCGGATTCGGAAGCGAAAGGCAGCAATGGGTAGAAATATCTGCCTGTTCGACCCGATCTTCCCGAAAGGCTCTTCGGTCGAGGACTTTTGTGTCGTGACGTGGCAACACTGTGAGGGCAGTATGGAAGAGCCCAACTTGGGTGAACCCTACGCACGTTGTGGTTCGTGCACAAGGTGACGGTGTTAGCGCGGAGGTGTGTTGCGGATGGCTGCGATCGTGGTTGAACGGGCTGGTGCGTCGGTGCTCGTTCGCGCCGGCGGGGCCCGGGACCCTCGCTTGGCGTTCGCGGACAAGGTGGCCGCCGAGGATCACCGCAAGGCAGTCGTCGTGGACCAGATGGGGTACGCGGCGCTGCACGCACACGATTCCGAGGTGCTGACCGACCTCAGCGGCGCGCTGTCGCGTGGCCGCGGCCGTCGCCGGGACAACGTGCGGCTGGTGGCCAGTGGGTCCGGTCGTGCCAACCCGGATGGAACGCCGCCGCTCGCGGCGAGACTGGCCCGGCAGTTGGGTGTCGAAGTGATCGCACCCGACGGTGAACTGGTCATTCTGCGCGGCGGCGAGCTTTTCTCGGCGGGGCCCGGCGCCGGGTGGGTGCGCTTCAGGCGCGGGCGAATGACCAAGCGCGACGGGCCCCGATTTCCCGCACCGCCGTGGGAATCAGAGTTGCCCGAGGACTTCGCGGCGCAGACCACCGACCGGACGAGTGTGGTGGCGATCCCGGCCGGCCTGTGGGTGCGGACCGCGAACACCCGCCCGGCCCCGCTGTTCGACAGCGGCTTCGGCGTGCCACCGGATGACCGGCTCCGCATCGTGGTCGGAGCACCGGGCGAAAAAGTTCCGGACGTGGCGGACGTCGCGAGACTCGTAGAATCCTTGCCGGATTCGGTCCGGCACAACTTCGTGCTCACCGTCTACGGACCCGAGCCGGTGGGACCGGTGCCGTTCGCGCAGCAGCTCGCCGCTTACCTGGGTGTCCCAGTGCGCGCGAGCCATGGCATGCCGTATTACGCCGAGGCCGGTGCTCGAGGCATGGTCGCGATCAACCGGGCCGGCTACCCGACGTGGCGGCCGTTCCTGCACGAAAGCATGTACCTGCCGCATGGTGCCCCGACACCGTGCAGCGGAGTGGCCCCGGCACCGGGACTGCACGGTGCCGGCCCCGGTCGGTACTGGCTCACCGAGGGCTGGCTGGTTGACCTGATCCCATGCGGTTTTCTGGTGCGACCGGCCACTGCCACACCGGAAGCCGTCGCCACTCGGTTGCCGGTGGATCCCGATCACGTGAACCTGATCGTCACCGCGGTCACCAGGGCCTCCGATGAGGTGCCTGCCCGGGCCCTCGCCGCGATCGAGAAGTTCGCCCGCTCCCTGCCGGAAGACGCCCAGCAGCGGCTGCGTCTAGTGGCGTCGCATTGGGTCCACCCGGGTTCCCTCGTGGGGCTGGGTGGGGCACTGCGGGTGCCCATGAACGTTCTGACTCCGGCCGGTCCGAAACCTCATCGGGCCACGTCAGAGAAGGCTGGTGCGCCGCAGAAAGCTGCTGCGCCGCAGAAGGCTGCTGTGCCACAGACAGCTGCTCTGCCACAGAAGGCTGCTGTGCCACTGGAGGCTGGTGCGCCACTGGAGGCTGGTGCGCCACCGGAGGCTGCTGTGCCACCGGAGCCTGCTGCGCCGCAGACAGCTGCTGCGCCGCAGACAGCTGCTGCGCCGCCGGAGGCTGCTGTGCCGCCGGAGGCTGCTGTGCCGCCGGAGGCTGCTGCTGCAACGATTCGGCTCGACCAGCTCAGCCCGGCAAAGACCGACCGACCCGCCGATCATCAGGTGCCGAGTGGTCCGGAGCTGCCGGCCACCGCGGAGCCCGAAGCGGGGCGGAGCACGTCCCCGTTGCCGCAGGGCTCGCCTGCCGTTGGCCGGCCCAAAGCCGTGGGCGGCGGTCCCGATGTTGCGGTCCCGACTCGGGGCAGGCCGACAGAGGGCGGTGCCCGCGATGTTCGTTCCCCCCAGCCGCCTGCGCACCGTGATCCGGCACCGGTCACGGTCGACCGTCGTGGTCGGATACGACCGGTCGGAACGAGCTGGCAGCGGCGGCGCCGATCCGGATCTGGCACGCCGGACCCCGTAACATCAGAATCACCGCTGCCGGCCGAAAGCTCGCGGTTCTCACCGGCCGACGACTCGCCTGTCCCGCCAGCCAGCCTGCCTCCCGCCCCGTCGGTGTCCGGGCTGGCGCTTTCAAGCTCCACTTTCGCCATCCCACCCGTTGCGCGCCCCGATCACGACGCGCAGCAGGATTCGCAGGCACCGGTTTCCGCGAATGCAGCGGGCGGATCGCCGGCGGATACCGGTCGGACTGAGCCGCGTCTGGGACGGTACGTAGTCCCTGAGATGCACGCTCTCAGGGACTTTGATGATGGGCCGACATTGGTCCTGCCGATAGCGCCTTCGGTCCGTGCGGCATCGGCAGCCGGATCGGCAGCGGTCGAGCCGCCGCTGCCCACGACGGAAGCATGGGCGGCGCCCGTTGCGCCGCAGGAACCGATGCCGCCGGTCGCGCCGGAAAGTGCCGCTGCCGCCCCGACCAAGAGCGGTGCTGCTGCCCAGGCCGCCCAACCGGTTTCGGACCAGAAGAACGCAACACCCATACCAGACCTGTCATCTGTGCCGGAGGCGTCTCCCGTACCGGACCTTTCGTCGGCACCGGACGTGCAGCCCGAGACGGACCTGTCGTCCCAGCCGGACCCGTCACCGGCACCCCCTGAGCCGGAGGCCGCTGCGGAACCTGCGGAGCAGGCCCCGTCACCGGAGCCCGCGGAGCCGGAGGCCGCTGCGGAGCCCACGGAGCAGGCCCCGTCACCGGAACCCGTGGAGCAGGACGCCGCGCCGGAACCCGCGCCGGCGGCCACCCCGTTGCTGCTGGCCGACCACGTCAGCACCGACGAGGAGCGCAGGAAGTTCCGGGCTTCACTCGGCTGGCGGTTCGACGCGGCGACGCAGATGGTGACACGGATGCTCGCCGAGCGTCCTGGCATGCGCGCGGGAGGCGGAACCACTGAAGCCCTGACGACGGAGTTGGCCGCCGCCCAGATTTTCGCCTCGTCCGAGCAGACCGAAGTGGTGGAGGCGATCCGATCCGGCGGCGGCCAGATCGAGCGGTCCTACCTGCACTGCCTGGCCGGCGGGCTGCGGAGGTTGCCGTCGCTGCAGGGCGTCGTGGTCCGAGGTGGCCCATCCGACGCCGCCGCGGTCGATGACTACGTGGTGGGAGCCGAACTGCTGGAGCCCGCCCCGATGGTGGCGAGGGCCGATCCGGCAGCGGCCGTGCCGGGCGCCGTGGAAGTGCTCATCTGGTCGATCACGTCCCGTCGCCTGGCGGGCCTGGTCGAAGGGGCGCGTCAAACCGACGTCGTGTTCCTGCCTGGCACGGTGTTTCAGGTGGTGGACGTCGACCGCACGGCCGCCAAGCCTCGGGTGTTGCTGGCCGAAGTGACTCCTGGCTGGGACCCCACCAGCGAAAGCGGCGAGCGTCGCGCCAGCCGCATCCGGAAGAAGCTCGAGGCCGCAGCCGCCGCGCGGGACGGCGTTCGAGAAGCTGAACCGGATGCCGAAGAAGAGGCCAGGTTCGCCGCGTTGCCGGGCATGCCCAGGACTCCCGTGGCAGTGGGCGCGGGGAGCGCGTCGTGACCGACGCAGCATCCGTGGTGGAGCGCAAGGATCTCTACGAACTCCTGTTGTGCTTCGCGGGCCGGGTGCCAGATGACGGCCTGGCCATCATGCGAACCTGTCTGGCCGACGGCGAGGAAGACCAGGTGGTCGCGTTTCTCGTCACCGCTGTCACGACAAGAGGGCTGGCGCTGGTCCAACACGAGATGGAGCTGATCCAAACCTTGGCCGCCCAGCACGGTGTGCGCACTGCGGAGCTGGAAAAAGCGGCCCTCCTGGCCGAGTTGCCACTGCCGGTCGCCGAGTTCAGCACGCCTCCCAGCGACCAGGACGGGATGGATCAGCAGGACGCGATCGTGGTCGAGGCCGCGAGCCGGGTTGGCGGGCTGCTCGGGCTGTGGCGTGTCGTTCGCCGATCCGAAGACAGCGAAGTGCGGCTCTACCTGGGAGAAGTGGAGCCGAGCTCCGACGTGGTCGAGCTCGCCGCCGAAGCGCAGCACAGCCTGGTGGAATCGGGTGTCGAGCCCAGGATCGAGCTGTTCACCGAAGGCACGGAACTCTCTCCCTACCACGAAGCCGCGCTAGAGAAGGCTGAGCTGGTGTGGACGGCGGCGCCTCCACCCCGCCTCCACCTCGCGCGCACATTCGACGGCGCGGACCCGGCGCGGGGACCGTACTTCGAGCCCGACCACCCGCGGCTACCGGATGCTGACGCGGCACGGGCCCTCTCCTTCTTACGGGCCGGAGAGACCGTGCTGAGCAGCGAGGCACGGATGGACGACGTGATGGAACCCGGCCAAGCTGCCCCGGTGCCGGTCAGTTTCCGCTCCGACGGCACCTGGATCTGGAGCGACTCTGTGATCTACTACCTGGAGCGCTACCAGCTGTCCCCGGAGCCCGACCTGGTCGACCACGCGTTGACGTCGACGACCCCGCCTTCGGTGCTCAGCCATCTCACCTACCACCACGTCCTCGCCGAACTGTTCGCGCCCGCACCCCAGGAGTCGATGTGGCAGGCAAGCTGATCAACGGTGGCAGCACGAGATCGATGCTGACCGTCTCCGCCACCGGACCTGACTGCTACCGCACCATCGGTGACGCCGTGGCGGCAGCCCGGGCCGGCGACGTCATCTCCATCCAGCCCGGCACCTACCGGGAATCGGTGGTCCTGCACCGCGACGTGACGCTGTCGGCCGCCGGGTCCGCAGGAGCCGTCCGCATCGAGTCCAGTGTGGACCCGGCGGTCCAGATGACCGCCGAATCGGCCGCGCTCTCCGGCATCGTCGTCGTGCACAGCGGTACTGAAACGTCGGCGATCGACGTGCCGTCCGGTCGTCTCCGGTTGGACGAGTGCACCGTGGAGGCCGAGTCGGCCGCTGCGGTGTTTGTGCGGGGCCAGGCGGAGGTGCTCGCGCATGCCTGCACTTTCGTCAACCCCGGGGGTGCCGGGCTGATCGTCGTGGAAAGGGGCGGGGGCAGTTTCGACAAATGCACGTGGCGCGAGATGAAGAACGCCGCTGTCGTGTTCCGCACTGCTGCCACCCCGCTACTCCTGGACTGCACGATCACCGACGTGAACGGAAGTGCTGTGCTGGCGGCCGAGCGGTCGCGCGGCACGGTGCGGGACTGCCGCATCGTGCGGGCCGGCAACCCCGCGGTCGTCATCGAAAGCGGCAGCACCCTGCAGGTCACTGGAACCTCCATCGTGGAGACCGACGGTGTCGGCGTGCTGGTGGCTTCCGGTGCCACGCCGCTGCTGGAGGACTGCTCGATCGACGACGCGGCGGCACAGGGCATCGTGCTCATGCAGCAGGCCGCGCCGGAGATGCGTCGCGTCCAGGTCAGGCGCCCGGTCGGATACGGCATCCACGTGCTGGACGGGTCGGCCGGTGCATTCACCGAGTGCGAGGTCAGCGGTTCCAATGACGTCGGCGTGTTCGTCGGCGAGTCGCACACGGAGTTCAACGAACTGCGTGTCGAAGGCAGTGGGGCGACGGGGATCCTGGTTAGCGATTCCGCTAAACCGTCCTTTTCAGACATTCAAATCCTGGCATCCGGTGGCTGCGGCATCGAGGTCCGCGGTGGTGCGTCAGCGCGGCTGTTCGGTGCGGTGATCGAGGCATCGGCCGCGGACGGAGTTCTGGCTACAGAGCGCGGTCGCCTGTCGGCCGAGGACCTGGCGGTCACGGGCTCCGAGGCAGTGGGTGTGCGGGCCTCCGATGGCGGGCATCTCGACTTGCGCGGCGTCACGGTGTCGGGCAGCACCGAGGTCAACATCCTGGTCGCCGACAGTGAGGCGACGCTGCATGGATGTGACCTGTCCGGGGCCGGCCAGCAGGGCATGCTGATTTCCAGCGGGTCGTCGGTGGAACTGACCCAGACCCGGGCCGCCGCGTCGGAAGGGTCCGGTATCGAATGGGCGGCCGGTACCACCGGCAGCATGTCGCAGTGCGAGGCGTCCGGCAACGGTGGCGACGGCGTCGTGGTCGCGTCCACCGAGCCGATCAACATTCGTGAATGTCTGTTCGAATCCAACGGTGGTGCCGGCCTGCGCATCTCGGTGCGTCGGGACAACCTGCAGCTCAACGGTATCGAGAGCAAGCGGAACAAAGACCCGCAAAGCGACACGACCGGTGGCGGCGACTCGCGGTTGTCCGAGCAGCTGAAGCAGTCCGGGAGCACCCGCTCGGCCAAGACGCTGGGCAAAACCGCCGAGCAGGAGGGAAAGCCGGAGTCCGCGTCTCGCAAGTTCGAAGGGCCGCTGGGCGGACTGCTCGACGAGCTGAACTCGCTCGTGGGCCTGGCAGACGTCAAGCGGGAAGTGGAGATCCTGACCCGGCTGGAGCAGATGGCTGAACGGCGGGCCGCTGTCGGCCTCCCGATGCCTCCGATGAGCCGGCACCTCGTGTTCACCGGCGCGCCCGGTACCGGTAAGACCACGGTGGCACGGCTATACGGCAAGATCCTCGCAGAGTTGGGTGTGCTGCGGACCGGGCAGCTCGTCGAGGTGGGCCGCGCCGATCTGGTCGCCAGCATCGTCGGCGGAACGGCCCTGAAAACCACCGAGTGCTTCGAGAAAGCCTTGGGCGGCGTGCTGTTCATCGACGAGGCGTACGCGCTGTCGGCGGGCAGCGGGGGCGGCGCGGACTTCGGTCGCGAAGCGATCGACACGTTGGTCAAGCTGATGGAGGACCACCGCGACGACGTCGTGGTGATCGTGGCCGGATACACCGTGGAAATGCGGAAGTTCCTGGCGTCCAACCCGGGCCTCGGCTCTCGGTTCTCCCGCACGATCGAGTTCGCTGACTACTCCTCGGCGGACCTGGTCACGATCGTGGAAGGCCTGTGCCGGGCAAACGACTTCCGGCTGGAGTTCGAGACCCGCGAAGCGGCGCTGAACTACTTCGAGAAGCTGCCGCGCGACGAGACTTTCGGCAACGGTCGCACCGCCCGGAAGGTGTTCGAGGAAATGATCGGGCGACAGGCCTACCGCCTGGCCGATGTCCCGGATGCCAACGCGGTCGAAATGACCCGCCTGCTGCCCGAGGACATCGGGCCGCTGCCCGGCAGCGGAATCGGTGCGGGCGCGGCGGCCGCCGACACCGAGAAGGTCGACGCACTGCTCAACAAGCTGCAGCAGATGGTCGGACTGGCCGAGGTGAAGTCCGAGGTCAGCAACATGGTCGATCTGCTGGCTTCGGCCCGGCAGCGGCAAGCCGCCGGACTCCCGGTGCCGTCGCTGAGCAGGCACCTGATCTTCGGCGGGCCGCCCGGTACCGGTAAGACGACCGTGGCCCGGCTCTACGGCGAAATCCTCGCCTCGCTCGGGGTTCTGCAGCGCGGCCAGGTGATCGAGGTTGGCCGGGCCAACCTGGTAGGCGAGTACGTCGGCCACACCGCGCAGCGCACGACGGACGCATTCGAGCGGGCTCGCGGTGGCGTGCTGTTCATCGACGAGGCGTACACGTTGTCGTCGCAGCGCGGCTCCGGGAACGACTTCGGTCGCGAGGCCATCGACACCCTGGTGAAGCTGATGGAGGACCACCGCGACGAAGTCGTGGTGGTGGCGGCCGGCTACGAGGAGCAGATGGAGGATTTCCTGGCCGCCAACCCGGGACTGTCCTCGCGGTTCTCCCATCGGGTCCGGTTCGCCGACTACACCAACGACGAACTGGTCACCATCGTCACTCAGCACGCGGCGTCGGCCGGCTACGAGTGCACTGGGCCGACGGTGGCGGCCCTGCGTGCCCACTTCGTCGCTGTGCCACGGGGCACGTCGTTCGGCAATGGCCGCTATGCCCGCCAGGTCATGGACGAAGCGGTGACCCGCCACGCGAAACGCCTGCGTCTGACGGCGTCTCCGACGCTGGAGGATCTCTGCGTCCTGCTCCCGGAAGACATCCCAGGCCTGGCCGAGATCGTCGGCACCTGAGCCTGGATCCACCGACCGTTTTCGGTGCGGTCGTGAGTGCGAAAACGGGCTCTAGCCGGTTTTCGCACTCACGAGAACGGCCCGCGCGATGGTGGCTCGGGCAGTGGGAGCAGGGGGCCGCCCGCTGGGTAACCGTCGACGAAGCCTAAGCCTTCTACCTGCGTTCCGGCCCCACCGGGACCACTGACGGCGGACTCGTCTGGGTGGCCGGGCCTCGCGAGGCTACAGCAGTAGAGGCGATCCTTGCGCTAGCAACGAGACATTCAGGCAACCCCCGAAGGCACTTTCGGGTAGACCGAGAGATCCCCCCTTCTTCTCCTTGAGTCCGCCGCATAGCTTTTCACCGCAACCGCCCCGAGCGTGCCGGAAAATCATCTAGATCAACGGCGGAATCCACAGTGGAGATCGTTTTCTCCCAGGTCTCGGACACCGCGCCGCGGGCGGGAACGTGCAGATACGCGCCGGAGAAGAGGAGAACGACCGTGGCTGACGTAGTGGAATCAACCGCCTCGTTGGAAGACTTACGCCCGCTACCGCACCCTCGAATCAAGCTCCAGGGTCAGGTTGAACAATCTCCCGAGTTGACTCCGGCGTCGTTGATGCAGTTAACTACGGGGTTCTGGAGTTTCAAGAGCTTCGCCGCCGCCGTCGAGCTGGAGCTGTTCACCAAGCTCTCCAACCTCGGCTCGGCCACACTCGAAGCAGCGTCCGAGGCCCTCGGAATGCCCGATCGGCCCACTGATCTGCTGCTGGCCGCCTGTGCGTCCCTGGGATTGTTGGAGAAGACCGGGAACGAATACCGCAACGCGCCGGTCGCGGAGGAGTTCCTCGTGGTGGGCCGTCCTTACTACTTCGGCGGCTTCGTCCGGTTCTGCGATCAGCGCGAGTACCCCGCCTGGCACCGGGTGGTTCAAGCGCTGCGCACGAACCGACCCGCCACTTGGGACCCGGAGACCCAGGATTCGCCGTTCGCGGCCGAAGATCCGGTGATGATGGCCCTGTTCTGGGAGGCCATGTATTCCATCTCCACGTTCACCGCCCGAGCACTGGGCGACTCCTACGACTTCGCTGCGCACAACAGGCTGCTGGACGTCGGGGGCGGGCAGGGAGCATTTCCGATCGAGCTGTGCCGCCGCTACCCGCACCTGTCGGCCACCGTATTCGATCTTCCACACGTGTGCGACCTCGCCGAGGACAAGATCGCGGAATCGGGCCTGGGCAACGTGCTCGACACGACCGCCGGCGACTTCCTCGACGACCAGCCGCTGCCCAGTGGCTACGACGTCATCCTGCTGAGCATGATCCTCCACGACTGGGACGAGGCGAGCAATCGTCAGCTCCTGGCCAAGTGCTACGCGGCGCTTCCGCCGGGTGGCGCAGTTGTCGTGTGCGAACTGGTGCTGAATCCTGAGCGCACCGGCCCTCCAGCCGCCGCCCTGATGGGGATGAACATGCTCATCGAGACCGAGGGGGGCAAGAACTACTCGGAGACCGAGTACACAACGTGGCTCCTCGAAGCCGGGTTCGAGCAGCCCCGCGTCGTCCCGCTGGCTGCGGCCGGCGCGAACGCCGCCATCGTGGCCGTGAAAGGGTAGCAGTGCCCATCGTCTCTCGCCCCGTCGTGGGGCTACCGCCCCATGTGCTGGACCAAAGCGAAGTCCTGGACCATTTGACACGCCGCCTGCGGGGCAACCCGAAAATCGCCGCCATCCGACGAGTGCTGGAAAACACCACCGTGCGGTCCCGGCGCGCCGTCATCCCGTTCGACCAGATCGTCGCGCACACGGGCCTGAGCAAACGGAATCGTCTTCACCTCGAACACGCCGTCGGACTGGCCACAAACACCGCCCTCGACGCCCTGGACGCAGCCAACTGCACCGCGAACGACATTGATGCCCTGGTGGTTGCCAACTGCACCGGTCACTCCCTACCTGGCGTGGACGCACATCTGGTCAACACACTCGGACTGCGCCCCACCGTACGCCGCACGCCCATCGCCCAGATGGGCTGTGCTGGCGGTGCCTACGCGCTCGCCCGGGCCGCTCAGGACCTCGCGGCTCACCCCGACGCAACCCACGTCCTGGTTGTTGCGGTGGAACTCCCTTCCCTGTCCTACCAAGCGGACGACCTCACCATTTCCAGCCTCGTCTCCGGCGCTTTGTTCGGGGATGCGTGCGCGGCCACTGTGGTCTCGGCCGACGACACCCGCAGCGGCCTACGCCTAGGTGCCGCCTGGGAGTACCTTCTACCGGCTTCCCTCGACGACATGGTCTACCGCGTCGACGAGGCGGGCTTTCACTTCGACACCCTGCCATCCGTCACTGACTGCATAATCAAAACCGTGCCGCATCTGGCGGCGTGGCTCCGAACGAACAGCCCCGAGCCGCAATGGGCCCCGCAGTTCCTCGTCTCCCACACCGGCGGCCCCAAGATTATGGACGCGCTCAGGGACGGACTCGGCTGTTCCGAGGAACTGTTCGCCTTTTCCCGTGCCAGTCTTCGGGAACTCGGCAATACCGCCAGTGTCGCCGTCCTGGACGTCCTCGCCCGAACTTGGCACCAAGCGAGCTCGCACCCAGGGGCAACTGGGCTGCTTGTCGGCTTCGGACCGGGCGTCACTACCGTCGCCATCCGCGCTTCGTGGAATTGAGAAGCCCCACCACCACTCGGTACCTCCTGGTAGCGATCGAGAACAACGCGCAGTCGTTGCACAGGGCAGCGGCCATCGAGGCACGTTTCCAGTTGAACCGGTTCTGGAGCACCGGCGTTTACCCGATGGGTGCCTGGCTGCGGCGCACGGTCGGTGTCAGCGACAGTCCGGACTCGTCGAAGAAGACGATCCACGCGTGGTGGCGCACCAGCGCCCGCACGCTCGCTGGCATCCGGACTACCGAGACATGGCTCGGCCCCACTCGGCATGCGGTAACGTGGCTGGCGATCAAGGAGTCGCTGCTAGCCGGGGAGGACATGTTCGGCAATGTCCTTAGCCGCCGACTCCGCGCCGCTGCATTGGATGAAGATCACCGACCCGGATGCGTCGATTCCGGATCATCCGCCGGGAGTAGACGTCCGGGTCATGCTCCCCGATCATGCCGAATTTGCAACACTTCAGGAAAAGTTGCTCGTCGATGGTATTCCGGTTCGGACAGCGCGGTACCTCGTCGAACAGGACACCATCAGCACCCTCGCGCACAATGGCCGGTTGGCTGTCACCAGCGGTGAATGCCACTTGATACGTGCTACACCGAGGACTTTCCCGAGCGCGCTCGGCCCGGCGGCGTCGGCGGCCCGCGATACCTTCGATCTACTTTGGAACATCCACGCGCCGATCGATTCCGGGCCGGTCACGTCCAAGCCCGCGAGTGAACTCGTGCCATCGGACTGGCTTGGTTTCCTGCCCCACCGGATGCTCAACCCAGCGCAATCCGAGGCAGCGCCGCACATTCTGCACGGCGAGGAGAACGTGGTCGTCGTCGCGCCTACCGGCACCGGAAAGACAGTGATCGGGATGATGGCGGCCCTGCGCGCGATCAAGGAGCACGGGCGCAAAGCAGCATGGTTGGTGCCGCAACGATCCCTCACCGACGAGCTGAACCAGGAACTCGACGCGTGGCGCCAGGGCGGGCTACGGGTGGAGCGGCTCTCCGGTGAGTACAGCGTCGATATCCAACGCGTGCGCGATGCCGATCTCTGGGTCGCCACCACTGAGAAGTTCGAAGCGATCTGCCGCGCCTCGTCGTTCCGGGAAGCGTTGGGGACGGTGGGCTGTCTTATCGTCGACGAGATCCACCTACTCGGGGACCCAACCCGGGGCTCGGTCCTCGAAGCTCTGCTCGCCCGCGTCAGAGACGGCGATGCGCGGACGCGGATCGTGGGCTTGTCGGCGACCGTATCCAACGCGGGAGAAATCGCAGACTGGCTGCACGCCGAGCTGGTGCGCACGGTGTGGCGGCCAAGCCGGTTGACCTGGCAGCTTCCCACCATCTCGGCGCATTCGGACTGGAGTCAGAGCGAGGCCGCCCGCACCCGATTGGCCAGTTCCCTGACCGGTCTCATCACCTCGGACGGCGGGAGCGTGCTCGTGTTCTGCGGCAGCAAGCGAGGTGTCCGCCAAACCGCGCTGATCATCGCAGGCAGCCGCGGAGCGAACATCGATGGCGTTCACCCGGACGACCTCGATCGGCTCCACACCGCATGCCGGCAGGCGCGGGTCGGCTTGCATTACAAGGGTTGGGATCACCGACAAGACGACGAACGAGGCTTCCGGCAACGCGACCTCGACGTGCTCGTGGCGACCTCGACGGTCGCGGCCGGGGTGAACCTGCCGGCCCGCGCGGTGGTCGTGCGCGATACACAGGTCGGCTTGAACAACATCGATGTCGCCACCGTGCAGCAGATGTTCGGGCGAGCGGGACGCGTGGGCACCGGCGAAAACCAAGGCTGGGCCTTCCTGATCGTCAACGAAACCGAACGGCCGCACTGGCAGGCCCGGCTGAGCCGAGGCCACAAGGTGGATTCGCAGATCCAGTCGAACCTTCCCGACCACATCCTCGCCGAAGCGGTGCAACAACGCATCCACTCGCTCCGGGAGGCCGAGCGGTGGTGGGTGCAGACGCTCGCCCACCACCAGGGCAGCCACAGTCTCGCCCCACTCCGGCATGCCGTCGACTTCCTGGTGGAAGGCGGCTATCTGAGCGCCACCTGCACCCCCGACGACGACATCGCGCTCGCACCAACCGAACTCGGCACGGTCACCGCGCGCATCATGGTATCGACTACGGTCGGACACGAACTCCGCAAAGCGCTCGCGGGCCAGCCGGTGCCCGCCGACGCCGAAGTTGCCGAGCAAGTTCTCATCGGCGCGTTGTCCACAATTGTTCCGAAACTCGCCCAGGCCTCGATCAGCGAAGACCTGAAAACCACGGTCCTGCGACTGATCGAGTCGAACGGACGGCTCCACGACGACGTTCGCCCAGCGGGAACCGGGCAGGGACGTTACGCGCCCGGCGATCTGGCGAAAGCGACGCTGCTCACCGCCGCGAACACGCCTTCCGCGTTTCACGCGCGCGCTCGGCAGATCGGTGGCATCCCATACCCGACCATGTACCCGGTGCTCGAAGAAGCACCGCGATACCTGCACTGGCTGGGCACCCAAGGGTATCTCCGCACCCTCCATCCGTGGTGTGCGATCGTCGCTGCCGATCTGAGCAGGCGCATCCGCTGGCGGCGCTGCCAACCGCCACGAGGAGCCGGCAGATTGCTGTGGATGTGCGAACAGATCGCAACACCGCTGCACGCCGAAAACGCGGTCCCGAAGCTGTGGGAAGCCGCCACCGCACGCGGAATCACAAGGCCGGACTGGGAATCCACCACTCGACCGCAAGGCTGCCGCCTCGAACAGGACGACTACGTAGCGCTGCTGCGCGAGCGCGCTACCGGAGCCGTCCTCGGCTCGGAAAGTGGCAGGGGCAGAGCGAAAGGCCCAGTCGGATCGATCGCCATCACCTGGGAGGGGACGAAGCGCGCAACCGCGATGCTGCACACTGGCCAAGCAGCCTTACCCGCTTTGCCGGACACTTCCGAGGAGCACGCTGAGATCGCCCTGTTCACACGGCGCGGTGACTACTGCGCCACGGGCTGGCTCGCCGCCTACTCGGGCATCAAGCACGGCTCTGATCAGTGACCTCAGTGCAGCCCCTGCCCCGGGCCAGGTGTGACCGCGCGGAATAGCCCGCCACCCGACACTGCAGCGATGGGGCCGCCCGATGCGTTTGCCGTTGGGGCTCCCGCGGGGGCCGGTTACGCTACCGTTGACCGGCCCCCGCAGGGTCTCCTCCTGCCGGGGGGAGGTGTGACAGGAGGAGACAGCCGGGCCACGATCTGACCGGAGCCATACTGGCCGAGCCGCAGCACTGGCAACAAGAGTTGTCCAGGCACCATCGTCGGCCATTTCGGGCAGCCACTTGACGGATTCGGTCAAGACCGTCAACGCGTGCGACGTCGGAGGAGTCCGCAAAGTCTTCAATCTGGGGTTGGTCTCGTGCGGTTTCCAGAGGTCCACATTGGTCGTCGGTTGCAATGGTCCAGAGTTGCCGAGACGCCGCACTCACAGGTTTGCATGCCGGGCGGTACTTTCGTGCAGCATAGCTGACCGAAAGTGCCTCTATATGGCGCAGTGAACGCGCCGATATGGATAAACTTCAGGCGCCGTGTGGAGTCGAGGGCCGGCCCCCGGAATGTATTTGGAGTGGCACGATATCCACCCTCCCCTCCGCCGCACGTCAAAAGCGTGAAAAAGCTCAAACGTTTCAGGTGCGAACCATCAATTCATTTAGCAACGGAGTTGGTCGGGATGGCAGTCAGCGCTGTTATCGCGGGATTGGCTGCGTGGTTGCCTCCCGCGGTTGTCACGAATAATGATTTGTGCTCGAGGCTGGACACGTCCGAGGAGTGGATCGAGCGCCGCACGGGCATCGTGCAGCGTCGGGCCGTCTCGAACGGTGTGGCGACGGTGGACTTGGCGGTGGAGGCCGGCGGTCGGGCGCTGAAAGCAGCCGGGGTGCCCGGGGTCGATGCGGTCGTTGTCGCGACGACCTCACCAGACCGGATCTGTCCGGCCGGAGCGCCGGAGGTGGCGTCGAGGCTCGGGCTGGGCACTGTCGCAGCTTACGACCTGACCTCTGCGTGCAGTGGCTTCGTCTATGGCCTTGCCACGTGCGCCGGGCTCATTAGCGCCGGCGTCGCAGAAAGTGTCCTTTTCATTGGTGCCGAAGCGTTCTCGACGTTCGTCGACCCGGGGGATCGCACCACCGCGCCGATCTTCGGCGATGGAGCCGGGGCGGTGGTCCTGCGTCGCGGAAACCCAGATGAGCCGGGCGCGATCGGACCGTTCGACCTGGGAAGCGACGGCGCGCAAGCGGATCTGCTGGCCATCCAAGGTGGTGGCTCACGGCAGCGGTCCGCGACCGGGCTCGGTCACGGCGAGGCGCCGACCGAGGACTGGTATCTATCGATGGCCGGACGGGCGATCTATCAGCAGGCGATTGCCCGGATGACGGAATCGTCACTTGCCGTGCTCGATCGTGCCGGCTGGTCGTTGACGGAGGTGGATCGCTTCGTCGGACACCAGGCCAACATCCGCATCCTGACCTCCGTCGCCAACCGGTTGGGTATCGCGCCGGAGCGGGTTCTGATCAACATCGATCGAGTCGGAAACGCCCTATCGGCGTCCATCCCGCTCGTCCTGGCCAGCGCCGCCGCTGGTGGCGAACTGCGCCCGGGGGACAGGGTGCTGATCACCGCATTCGGGGCGGGATTGTCCTGGGGTTCCACAGTCTTGGTGTGGCCGAACATTCCGGTAGACAGTCCACTGTGAATTTTTCGCCTTGAATCCAGAAGGAGACCGTGATGAGCGATTTGTACACCCGACTCGGCGAATTACTGACGAGCTGGTTCGATGTCGAAAACTCGGCTCTGAAGCCCGACGCCTCGCTCGACGACCTGGGCCTCGACTCATTGGCGCAGGTAGAACTAGGTCAATTGCTCGAGCAGAATTTCGGGGTTGAGGTCACCGATGCCGAGATGGAGAAAATGGCCACGTTGACTGACATCCTCGAAGCGTTGGAGAAAAAGGGAGTGGCCGTCTGATGTCCGGATTCGCGGTGGCGGTCACCGGCAGCGGGCTCATCATGCCCGCGGGGATCGACGTGGACGAGAACTGGAAGCAGATCGCCGAAGGTGGTCCGACGGCGGCCACCGACGCCTGAGCCGGCCGGGCTCCAGGTCGACTTTTCCGGCCGCGTACCGGGTTTCGATCCCGCCGCGAGTCTCGGTGCGCGTCGCGAAACCCGCAATTTCCATTGAAATCGAAGGTTCGATTTCAATGGAAATTGCGGAAGAACCCACCTCATCGGGTGGTGAACCTGGTCGGAGGTGCCCCTTCGCGAGCGCTAGCGCCGGTGCCCCTCAAGAGCCACTGACCCGCAGGAACCCGAGAACCTCGAAAGACCGCCTGACACCGACTTCCCGGAGGATCCGATGACCGCAGTGGCCAGCCGGCCGGAGAGCGTGCAGCAGCAGCGGGATCCGCGTGATCCCGAGGTGCGGCTGGATCAGCTGCTCGATCCGGAGTCGATCGAGCCGCTGCACCCGCGTGACAGCAGCGGGATGTTCGCGGTGCGCGGCCGTGTCGATGGCACGAAGGTGGTCGTCTACTGCAGCGATGCCACCAAGATGGGTGGCGCGCTGGGTGCCGAGGGTTGCGGGCACATCGTGGACGCCATCGACGTGGCGGTGCGGGAGCGCTGCCCGGTGATCGGCGTGTGGCATTCCGGCGGCGCCCGCATCCCCGAGGGGGTGGAGTCGCTGGATGGCATGGGCCGGATGTTCGCGGCGATGATCCGCGCGTCCGGTCGGGTGCCGCAGATCTCGGTGGTGGTGGGCCCGGCCGCCGGTGGCGCCGCGTACGGCCCGGCGCTGACGGATGTGGTCATCATGTCCCCGGCCGGGCGCGTGTTCGTCACCGGACCGGATGTGGTCCGCAGCGTGACCGGCGAGCAGATCGACCAGGAGGGTCTGGGCGGTATCTCCGCGCATGGCGGGAAGTCCGGCGTGGTGCACGTGGTCGCCGACGACGAGACCGACGCGTACGTGCGGGCGCGGCGGCTGACGGGGTTGTTCGCGAGGCCGGGCGTGTTCGACCTGCATTCCGTGCAGGGCGCCGGCGATCTGCGTGCGCTGCTGCCGGACCGCCCGCAGCGTGCCTATGACGTGAAGCCGGTGATCCGCGGCATCCTCGACGCCCGCGCCGACGGCGGTGCGGACTTCGAGGAGTTGCAGGCCAAGTGGGCTGCGAACATCGTGGTCGGTCTCGGTCGGCTCGGCGGCCGCAGCATCGGTGTGATCGCGAACAATCCGCTGCGCAAGGGTGGTTGCCTGGACTCGCTGTCGGCGGAGAAGGCCGCCCGGTTCGTGCGGATGTGCGACTCGTTCGGCGTGCCGCTGCTGGTGCTCGTCGATGTGCCCGGTTATCTGCCCGGGGTCGGCCAGGAATGGGGCGGTGTGGTGCGGCGTGGCGCGAAGCTGTTGCACGCTTTCGGTGAGGCCGTGGTGCCGCGGGTGACGCTGGTGACCCGCAAGTCTTACGGTGGCGCGTACATCGCGATGAACGCCCGCTCGCTGGGCGCGACCACCGTGTTCGCCTGGCCGGAGGCGGAGGTCGCGGTGATGGGGGCCAAGGCCGCGGTCGGCATCCTGCACCGCAAGACGCTGGCCGCCGCGCCCGAGGGGGAGCGCGAGGCGTTGCAGGCCAAGCTCACCGAGGAGCACGAGCGGGTCGCCGGTGGGGTGGTCCGGGCGATGTCGATCGGTGTGGTCGACGAGGTAATCGACCCGAAGACCACCCGCCGCCGGGTCGCCGAAGCACTGGCCGCTGCCCCCGCAGGCCGCGGTTGGCACGGCAACATCCCGCTGTGACCCGGCTCAGCAGCAAAGCATGCTGTCGGCATCGCTACGCGACGGGCCCGCGGCCCGCCCTTGACCCCGGAGCCTCTACGGCCCCTAACGCGCAGCAGCACAGGCAGGCCCCACGGCCCCGCCCGCCCCAGCAGCGCGGCGCTGACCACAACCAACAACATCCCTACAAATCAACCCTTTACGGTTTCAGGGGATTGCCACATGTCCGGAAAACTGGGCACGTCGCTGTCGTGGTACACGCAAGTTAGAGGAAGGTTTGTTCGTGGTAGCGGCGAGAATGACGTCGCGTCGCAATTCTCGCATGATAATGTCAGCCACTCGCCGTAGCCAGTATAACGTTCGATCGTGGTCGACAGACTTGGTACTGCCTCGCACCGTCAACGCCAGAGCCGGGCAACCGGGCAACAGCAACGGCACCGCAAGGCAAGTCGCGCCACACGAATGATGCCCGACTGAATAACCGTTCTGCCGAATGCCCATCAGTTTGCCATCGAGCTGCGCGACGTCATCAGGGCCCAAGCCGGCCAGTTGAGCCGCCCGCAGCGCAGCGGCCCTGTCATAGGCAAGAAGCGCGCGCCCCGCAGCAGTGTCAAGGGCGGGGCCGCGACCCGATTCGTCACTCGGCAGCCACAGATCCTGATGGCCGTATACCCGCTGAAGGAACTCGACATCCCTTCCATTCAGGGTCGCAAGGCTCGTGGTCAACCGAGTATGCATCAGCAAATCCCCGAGGTACGGGGCCACTCCACGGATCAGTTCACCAGGGATGTTGCTCGAGGGCTCCCGCTTAGTATCCTTTACGGCGATCTGGTAAAGTGTTCCGTTGCGTTCGACGACGCCTGCGTCGATAAGCGCATGCAGCATGCGGTGTGTCGTTGATTTCGGTAATCTAGTGCGTCTGCTCAGGTCGGAAAGCCGCATCGCGGTAGCATCACCTTGCAACACGGAAATCAGAACGAATGCCTTGTCGATCACCGAGCTCCGACCTTGATCCATCGCTTTGGTGCCTCTCAATTCGCGCGTAGGCCCGCGAAGCGATAGGAGCATTTCAGGCAACCGGCAGCTGGCGAACCACGACTCTGGTGATTCTTCACGGTTTCTCGGCAAATCTTGCCCTTTTGGGCAATTCGGCTACAGCATACTGTATGTCGAGGTCGTTGGTCATCGCGTCGAACCCGGTTGCGAGGACGGGTGCTGGCGTCAACCAGGTGCACGTTTGAACGATGGGAGGCCTCGTAGTAGCCGTGGCCTCCCGGATCAGGCCGCCGGGATCACATACCTGCGCTCCCGCGCCTACCGGCCGCAGACCAACGGCAAGGTCGAACGCTTCCAGTACCACATCAACCTCGACGGCCCACCCGCTCGCCGCGTCCCCGACTTCCCAGGTCAGTACGCCAGGCGGAGGTGCGGGCTAGGTCCGCGACCGAGGTCTCGTGATGTCCATCGCCTGCTAGGGCATCGGGGCCAGCGCGAACCTCGGCGGCACCGTTCCGCCGAGCGGAACGTTCTATTGCGCTGGAATAGTCCAAGTGAATCAATGACAGGTGCCTGGCGAGAAGAACTGAACACATGGAGGCCCCGTGCCGAAACCTCTGTCCGTGGACGACATGCGGCCCAGATCAGCACCGTTGCTGCCTGGGGCTGATGTCAGCGCACACTGCGCCGGTTGAACCTCTCTGAAGAGCTCTTTCACGCCAGCGGTCTCGAGGGCGATGACCATGCCGGGCGCCGCCCTGTGGCGACCGGTCGGCGAACTGAGCATGAAGGATGCGGCATCTTCGTTCGGCGGGGGTTTCGCTCTTCATTTCTTGACCAACTTGCTCGCAAGGCAGCGACTGCAGATTTATTTCATGAAGGAATGACAACATGGTCCACCGCGGAAAACGGCAAGGTTGCCGCCGGTCTTGACACATCACCAGGATATCTGGTGGTAGATTCGGGCGGCGATCAAGACGGATTTCTGCTGAAGTTCTACTGAGAGTTGGACTCAAAGGAAATTTGTTTTGATCACGAGCACTGGTTTCCGGACAACAAGCTGAGGATTCACTGCCGGCGGTGTGGTGGACCGCTGACTGTGACGACGTCTTCACGCAAGATTCTACGATGGCAGACACCCGCCGAATTCTTCAGCTGTGCACTAACATCATGGGCACGAACCCCGCCCCGCCTGGCTCGGTCTCAAGCTGTAGCGCACTGCTGACTCGCGGGAGTCGGCCGCGGTCATTGGATGACCTGGCCAGCCGGATGACCTTGTCCGATCCGGTCCAGTTTGCCGTCAAAAGCCCCGCGAGCACACCGAACGATTCCCATCCCCACAGGCGCGCACATGAGCAACGCGGGCTTCAGATAGCTGACCGGACACCCAGGCAACCGGTGGTTCACTTTGGAGAAAGTGTCATGAAAGACGATTTGCAGATAGCCGCACGCATTCTACCGCCAGTGCAACTATCCAGCCCGTTACCGTCGCCGATGCTGGGGCGCGTTCGAATTTCCGAAATCGAATCACCGAGGGGCTCTAATGACGCGCAATGATGTGCGGCGCGACGCTGCTGTGGCTGTTGTGGGTACGGCGTGTCGATTGCCGGCGGGTATAAATGATTCGGTCGCGTTGCGTGAATTGTTGAATGCGTTTGGCAACGTTTCTTCCGAAGTTCCCCGGGCGCGGTGGTCTGAATATGAAAGAGTCGCGCCCGAATGGACCGGTGCAGTCCGTGACACCTGGCGGATGGGTGGTTACCTGGACGATCCGTTCGGTTTCGATGCCGCGTTCTTCGGAGTCTCCCCGCGAGAAGCCGCTCAGATGGATCCACAGCACCGGATCATGCTGGAAGTCGCCTGGGAGGCGTTGGAGAACGCCGGAATCGATCCCACCTCCCTGGCCGGCGGCGACGGCGGCGTCTTCGTGGGGATCGGTCCCTCCGATCACGGCAGGCGCGTGCTCGAGGACCTGCCCAGGGTAGAGGCGTGGAGCGGCATCGGTGCCGCGCAATGCGGTGCGGCGAACCGGGTGTCCTATGCGTTGGACCTTCGTGGTTCGAGTATCGCGGTCGACACCGCGTGCTCGGCGTCTCTCGTCGCGGTGCACCTCGCTTGTGAGAGCTTGCGCCGCGGTGAATGTGATCTTGCTGTCGTCGGCGGGATCGGTCTGTCTTTGACGCCGGGCCCGACCAGGTCGCTGCAGCTTGCCGGTGCGATCGCGGCGGATGGGCGTTCGAAGCCCTTCGACGCCGACGCCGACGGGTACGGACGCAGCGAGGGGTGCGGGGTGGTGGTGCTCCAACGCGTGAGCGACGCCCGGAGGGCCGGAAACCCCGTGCGAGCCGTGCTATTGGGCAGCGCGGTGGTGCAGGACGGGCGTACTAACGGGATCATGGAACCCAGCGCGGATGCACAGGCTGACATGATCCGGAAGGCCTGCGCGTCGGCGGGTGTCGATCCCGGAACTGTCGACTACGTGGAGGCGCACGGGACCGGCACCAGGCTGGGGGACAAGGTCGAAGCCGCCGCCCTCGCCGAGGTGTACGGCCGAGGCAGGCAGCCGGGAGCCGAGTGCCTGATCGGCTCGGTCAAGTCGAATGTGGGACACCTCGAAGCCGCCTCCGGCATCGTCGGTCTGATCAAGACGGTGCGGGCGCTCCGCGACGGCGTGCTGCCCCCCACCCGGTTGTCGAAGTTGAGTCCCGCCATCGACTGGGACGACAACGGTCTCCGGGTGGTTACCGAGCCGACGCCGTGGCCCGCCGAGCCCCATCGGGTGCGGCGCGCCGGGGTGTCCAGTTTCGGCTACGGGGGCACGATCGCCCACGTCGTGTTGCAGGAGGGCGATCCCGCTCCGCGAGGAGACTCCGAACCCGACGCCGAACGCGCGTTCGTGCTCTCCGCTGCGTCGGAGCAGGCGCTGCGAGACCAGGCGCGCGCGCTGGCGGACCACCTGGCCGCCGAGTCATCGACCGGTCTCGCCGACGTTGCGCACACCCTGGCGCTGCGGCGGGCGCGGCAGCGGTGCCGGGCCGCAGTGGTCGCACGGAGCCGGGAGGACGTCGTCAGCGCCTTGCGCGCACTGTCCGAAGGCGACAGCGCGACGAACGTCGTGCGCGCGGATGCCCGCCCCGAATCCGCGCCTGTATGGGTGTTCTCCGGGCATGGTTCCCAGTGGGACGGCATGGCCCGCGACTTGCTCGACTCGCAACCTGTGTTCGCCGCAGTTCTGGACAGGCTTGCGCCGGTGTATTCCGATGAGCTGGGCTGGACGCCTGCCGAGGTGCTGGCAGCGGGGCAGTTCAGCCGGACCGACGTCATCCAGCCGATGATCTTCGCCGTTCAGGTGGGTCTCGCGGCCGTGCTGGAGTCGTGGGGGCAGCGGCCGGCTGCCGTGATCGGGCATTCCGTCGGTGAAATCGCGGCCGCTGTTGCCGCGCGGGTGCTCGACCTGGACGAGGCGGCGAGACTCGCGTGCAGGCGATCGCGATTGCTCGGCGAGGTGGCGGGCAAGGGCAGGATGCTCATGGTCGCGCTGCCCGCCGACGAGGTCGCGCCGATGCTGCCTGCCGGCGTGGAAGTCGCGGTGCACACCTCGCCCGCGTCGACGGTCGTGTCCGGGGGCCTAGACGCCGTCGTAGAGCTGGCTGAGCGCTGGCGAGCGGAAGGGCTGACGGTGCGCGAGGTGTCCTCGGACGTCGCGTTCCACAGCGCGCACATGGACTCGCTGGTCGAGCCGCTGGTCGCCGCGCTCACCGGGCTGCGGGTGAGCGAACCGGCGATCCCTTTGTACAGCACGGCGTTCCCGGACACGAGGACACCGAGGGAGAGGTCCGCGAGCTACTGGGCGGCGAACCTCCGCAACGCGGTCCACTTCAGCGAGGCGGTGACGGCAGCGCTGGAGGACGGGCACACCCGGTTCCTGGAGATTTCTCCGCACCCCGTCGTGACGCACTCCGTGGACGAGGTGTCCTCGCTCGGCGGCCATGTCGCCTTCGCCACTGGAACTCTGCGCAGGCACCGGGACGGCGAGCGATCGCTGCTGTTCGGACTCGCGGCGATGCACTGCGACGGCGCCGAGGTCGACTGGCGCACGCTCGCGGCGGGCCGAGCCCTGACGTTGCCGGCGACGGCGTGGCAGCACCGCGCGTACCGGCCGCGGACAGGTCATCAGGTTCCGCACGCCGCGTTGCATGATCCGGCGGCAGGACATCTGCTCGGAGCATCGGTGCGGGTGCACGCGCGCACCTCGGTCGACATGTGGACGACCTACCTCGACGACTCGACGACGCCCTGCATGCCGTCGACATCGGACATTCCGGTTTCGGTGCTCGTGGCGACCGCGCTGGCCGCGGGGGGCACCGCGGCCGCCGAAGACATGAGGTTCGGCCTGGCGCTGCCGGTGTCGGGTCGCACGGTCCAGGTCACCGTGCAGGAGGGCCAGCTCAGGTTGTCGTCGTGGAGCGACGACGCCGGTCACGAGTCGGGTGCACCGCACTTGGAGGCGACGTTGTGCCGGCGGCCGTTGACGCCGCGCAACGCTTTCGTGCCATCGGATCTCCTGCCAGACCAGGGCGAACCCACGGTGCGAGGCGAGAACTTCCCATGGACCGCCCACCACGTCGAAAGGACCGGCGACACGGCCGTGGCGTTGGTGACCGTCGCGCAGGACACCAGGCCGACGTGGGCGGCAGCACTCGATGCGGCGCTCAGTCTCGCTTGCCCGCCAGGTAGTACGTGCACGGACATCGGGCGAGTAGCCGTAGTCGGCAACCCGCTCGCCTCGATTGTGGTGCTGACCTGGCCAGGTACCGAGGACGCAACCACGACCATCCACATCGCCACCGCGGGCGGCAGGATCATCGCAGAACTGGAGGACGTGCGGTTTCGCTCCGCGCCCGCTTCGGCAGGCGCACAGGACGTGGAGCCCGTGCACCAGGTCGTGTGGCGGCCTGCGGCGCTCACCGAGGGAACTCCGCCCACCGGCGTGGTGCTGATCGGTGGCTCCGCCGAGGCCGTGGCACTGGTGGAGGAGGTCGCAGCGGTGCTGCGCGTGCGCTGCGCCCGGGTGCACGACGTTGTGGAACTCGACCGCGCGTTGCCCGCAGCGGGGCCGCGTCCTGCCGTGATTGTGCCTGCTTCGACCGCGGGCAACGGACCGGTCGAAGCCGCCCAGCAGTCGATCACCACCGCGCTGAAGGTGCTCAGTGGGCTGAAGACGGCGAACGTGCCCGGTGCGCGGCTGTGGTTCCTCACCGATGGAGTTCGCGACAGCGGCGCTGAGTCCGCGCCCGCACAGCTGCCCCTGTGGGGGCTGGGCCGGGTGCTCGAGGGTGAGCACCCGGAGCTGTGGGGTGGAGTTCTAGACGTGCGGCAGCAGCATGGCGGCGCTGCCGCTCCGGATGTCGCGCTGGCGCTGAGCGCGAAGCCGGGCGAGAGCGTGCTCGCGCACCACGCGAAATCCTGGACCGTGCCGAGGCTGGTGCCGTTCGAGCCGGAGTCCCGACGCGACGACGACCTGGTGTGCCGTCCGGACGCGAGCTACCTCGTGACCGGTGGGCTCGGCGCGCTCGGCGTGGCGACCGCGCGCTGGCTCGTCGGCCGGGGAGCACGCAGGCTGGTGCTCATCACGCGAACCCCGCTGCCGCCGCGGTCGCGGTGGGACGAGGCATGGGACAAGACCACCGAGGAGAGGGTGCGTGCCGTGCGGGCGCTGGAGGCTCTCGGGGCCGTCGTGCGCGTGGTGGCCTGCGATATCGCCGACGTCGCCGCGGTGTCCTCGGCGCTGTCGGTGGACGCTCTGGGTTTCCCGGAGATCCATGGTGTCGTGCACGCCGCCGGAGTTCTGGACAGTCGTATGGCGGTCGACGTCGACGGGGAATCGGTGCGCACCGTGCTGAGCCCCAAGGCCCGCGGGGCGTGGGTGTTGCACGAACTCTTCCCGCCGGGAACTCTCGACTTCTTCGCGCTGTTCTCGTCCTGCGGGCAACTGCTGGGCCTGCCGGGACAGGCCACCTACGCCGCGGCCAACTCATTCCTCGACGGGCTCGCCCAGCTGCGCCGGGCAAAGGGCTGCCAGGGAACGACCAGCTGGGCGTGGACGTCCTGGCAGGGAATGGGAATGGGGGACAACCGCTATGTCGACGCGGAGCTCGCCGCACAGGGCATCGGCACCCTCACTACCGACGAGGCGTTCGCGGCTTGGCAGGGCAGCGCTCGACGTGCGGGTGCGTACGTGGCGGTGTTGCCGGTGGTGCCGACAGGTGATCCGAGCATTCGGCGTGCCGTGCTGAGCGAGCTTTCCACCGAGGCAGATGGCGCTGCGCCGACGAGATCGGACGAGCAGCTGCTGATGGCCACGGTGAGCCCGGAGGAACGCAGGCGGGCGGTACTCGCGTTCGTGCGCAAGCAGGTCGGGACCGAGCTCGGCATGGCCGCGGAGGAGATTGCCCCCGACACGCCCTTCGGCGACTACGGAATGGACTCGGTCATGTCGACGGCTCTCGCGAGGAGGCTCGGCACCGCGCTGGAGCGCAGGCTGCCTCCGTCTCTGCTCATCACCTGTCCGACGATCAACGATGTCATCGAGTACCTGTTGTCCTCGGGTGAGGAGCACGAGCTGCCCACGCCGCGCGACCCGGCGCAAACCCCCCAAAGGAGCCTGGTGTGACCCCACGGCCAGAAAACGACTGGACACGGTTCAGCCAGCGGATCTCGGCCGCGGCCGAGGCGTTCGCATCCGGTGATCCCGCGCCGTACCAGGAACTCTGGGCAAAGGACGACGACGTGTGTCTCATGGGAGCGTTCGGCGGAACGCTGGTGGGATGGTCCGCCGTTCAGGAACGGATGAACGCCGTTTCGGCGATGGTCAGCGCCGGCCCCGCGGTGCTGCACCAGGACGTCGTCGCGGAGTTCGGCAGCGCGGGAGTGATGTGCTCGGTGCGGCTGGAACGCTTCCAACCCAGAGACGGCGGACCGGAGTCCACCCGGAGGCTGACGCTCACTGCCCGGCACGACGGCACGGGCTGGCACATCGTGCACCAGCACTCCGACAGCCTCACCGTCGGGTCCGCATGAGCACGATCGGCGTGCGCGAGTCATTACTTGGCAGATGGGATCATCTCGCCGTGTTCCAGGTGGACGCGATCTCGCGCAAGAAGCTGTGGTTCTCGCCGTGCTACGGCTGGCATGGGATGTTGTGTTACCAGGCGGACGGCGCCATGTACGCGGTTTTCAGCGCGGTGGACCGGCCGGCGTTCGGCACCGAGGCGCTCGACGGTGGCACCCAGGACGAATGGGCCAGGGCGTACGGTTCCTACATCTCCTACAGCGGAAAGTACACAGTGGATGAATCCGAGATGGTGATCACCCACCACGTCGAGTTCTCCACCTTCCCCAATTGGACGGGACGGGACCTGGTGCGCCACTGCAGGTTCTCCCGAGATGGGGAGCACCTCGAACTGCTCACTCCTAGTGTCCACATCGGAGGAATGGACATCACGGTCCAACTCGACTTCCGGCGGTCGGGGTAGCGTTCGAGCGCTGCCGGTCGTGAGGAAGCCGGCGTTGCAATGCGGAGCGGTCATCGGGCTCTGCGCGGATAAACTGCCTTCCGCGATGCAACTGGCGGACGAATCCGACCATGCGTCAGATCGTCCCGTGTTCGGGGTCTCGCACTCCGCGGCGCACTGGGTCATCGACGCTGTCGGCCCGCCGCTGGGGTGTCGATGTACGGGTTGTGACACCCGACATCGACACCGTTCCCTAAACGTTGAGCGGGAGTGAGTCCTGGTGCCAGGACTCACTCCCGCTCAGGCTAACACCCCGAACGGTCTTGGGTGCTCTGCTTGCGGTGATCCGCCGGCCCGGATGATTCGAAGGAGAAGCGGCGCGGATTGCCGATCGGATTTCCACGGGTATCCAGATGCCAAGCAGCAAGGTGATCGGCGTTCGTAATGACACCGATCACCACTTGGGAAGAACCGGTAGCACCTTCTCGTCCTGCACGAGGAGGTCTTTGAGCCGCTCGCGTATCGCCACACCGGACGAGCCCGGGGCGACGAAAACCGGGGCGATGGACCGGAGATCAGCCATGCCCGGAGGCCTCCAATGCCTTCCGGGCACGGTTCGTCGCCGACCGGCGGCCCTTGGACTTCCTCGTGTCGCTTGTGATCAATGCTCGAAGATGGCGACCGCCCGGGTCCACCCTGCCGACGCGGCGTGAACCTTCACCGGGAAGCAGGAGACCAGGAAGCCGGTGGACGGCAACGACTCGAGGTTGTGCAGCTTCTCCAGGTGGCAGTACCCGATCTGGCGCCCCACCCGATGTCCCTCCCAGATCACTGAAGGATCGCCTTCGGCAGCGTACCTGGCGGCCGTGTGCACGAACGGCACGTCCCAGCTCCACGCGTCAGTCCCGGTCAGTCGCACGCCTCGTTCCAGCAGGTACAACGTGGCCTCCCGGCCCATACCGCAGCCGGAGGACACGTAGTCGTTCGCGCCGTACTTCATCCCCGCGGAAGTGTTGACCACCACGATCTCCAGGGGTGCCAGCTCGTGCCCAATGCGCTCGAGCTCCTCCTCGACGTCAAGTGCGGAGACGACGTACCCGTCTGGAAACTTCCTGAAGTCCAGCTTCACCCCGGGCTGGAAACACCATTCCAGCGGCACCTCGTCAACGGTGATCGCGCGTTCGCCGCCGTTCATCACCGCCGAGTAGTGGTACGGAGCGTCCAAATGGGTCCCGTTGTGCGTGGACAACCGCACGCGCTCTACCGCCCACCCCTCACCATCCGGCAGGTCTTCCACCTGTGCTCCGGGGAAGTAGGTGACCATGTCCGCCGCGGTGTCTTGGTGGTTCAGGTAGTCGATCTCCGGGCAGTTTCCGGGAGGGTCCGAGGCGATCCCCGCCCGCAGAGGCACCGAGATGTCAACGAACCTGCGCATTCTGTACCTCCGCGCTCGCGAATTCAGCGTTCAGACGATCGACAACTGTCGCCGTCAGGAGCTGATCGATACCGGACAGTTTCCCGGGACCACCAGCACCGATCATGCCGTACTCGCCGCCTCCTGGCGAGAGGACGAGACATCCCTTTTGATAGCGTGCAGTTCCCGCGTTTCCGCATCTTCCCGAGTGACGGCGCTGCCGTCCCGCCGCATCTCCACCACCAAGACGTCACCGTTTGTCCAAGATCACCGGGCATTCCGGGGCGAAAAGCCCTTGCGCGAAGAGTTCCATTTGTCGTCACTTCCACTTAGCCATTGACTTCCGTGCAAGTCAGGGAGCAAGGTCACGTGGCGCGCCCGTTAGGACGGTGAAATATGTACCATTTAGGCAACTAGGTGTGACGAAAGCGCACATATGTAGGAGGTTTTCGTTACTCTGATCGGTTGGTGGGCACACGGCGAACGTTCGGCCGTAAAGGGCCAGGACGTCCTTGGGTTCCAGGGTGTCGCAACGCCTGGACTTCGGGGAAGCGATGGGTTTAGAGATTCGTCGCGACCGTCCGCCGCGGGGGCGCAAAAAGCTGGGCCGGGAGCGGCCCGCTTATTTTGATCTTGCGTGAACGGTGTGAGCAGCCGGGAAGCGTGCCGGGTTGTGGGGATCAACTACGTCATCGGTAAGAGGTGGCGCAATGGTCGCAACCCCGCAATAGCCGCAATCCGACGTGGGCACGTTGGGGCACCGCCGAGTACCAGGGCGGTGCCCCGGTCTTGTTCGTCCCGCTATCTGAACGAGGACGAACGCCTCGGTGCCACCCTCGTCGACGCCCTGACCGGCTGCGGCGCGAAACCGTTCGTGGTGCCCGCGATGGGCAGCCACGGCGGCGGCACCGCGGAGGGCCAGCGGCAGGTGCTGGCCGAGTACGGGATCACCGACGCTGGGCGTCCGTTGCCCTGAAGCTCTCCGCACTGGGCTGTCTGAGCCGTTACGTGCACGTAATCGGAGCATTGCCGGCTGCCTGGTCAGGCAACCGTTACAGGATTTACGGGCAGAGTGGGCCACTTTCGGATCCCGGGACGCTGACAAATGGGCGGCGGTTGGGGCATCCTCCTTCGCGAGGAACCTCACAAAGGGAACCCTCGCAACCAGAAGGGACAGTGCTGATCTTTCGCACCTCCCATCTCGCTGGGCAAGCAGCCAACGCTGACTGTGCCTTGGTTTCTGAACTTTGGTCGACGCCCTCTAGCTGGATGGCGGCGACGGATTTTAGCCGGCATCGGGCGATACGGAGACGAGCCTTGGTCATGAAGATAGTCCGAACGGTAGCCGAGATTCGCGACTACGCAAGGGAAATGCGCCTGCGCGGACGAAACATTGGTCTCGTCCCTACGAAGGGCGCATTACACGGGGGTCATGAATCCTTAATGAACGCGGCGCGACGAGAGTGTGACGTCGTGGTGGTGTCCGCTTTCGCCGACCCGGCTCAGTTCAGCGACGAAGGCGGCTTCGAGGACTATCCCCGCGACGAGCAGCGTGATGCCGAGATCGCGGCCCGACTAGGTGTGGATGTGTTGTTCGCTCCGGAAGCGGCGGAGATCTCCCCGGACAAGTTGGCCACGGCCGTTGGCCTGGGCGTGCCGCTGGTCGAGGTGATTCGGCGCACGGGGCTGACCAAGGACTGCCAGTTTCCGGGGAAGTGCACGATCGCCACGAAGCTGTTCGACATCGTTGAACCGGACGTCGTGTTCTTCGAGGAGAAGGACCTGCCGGAGTGGGTTGCGGCGGAGCGCATGGTTCGAGACCTGAACCTTGCGGCGTCGGTCAAGGTGTTGCCGACAGCACGAGAGTCCGACGGTTTGGCGATGTCGAGCCGCAACCTGCGCCTGGGTGACCATCGGCCGCAGGCTGTTGCGCTGTACCGCGCGCTGCGCGCCGCTGCCGACTCGCTGAGCAACGGAGCAACCGATGCTGCCGTTCTGCGTGAGCGCGCACTGGCAGCGATAGCGGTGGAAGTCCTATCAGGTGACGTTGAACTCGACTACTTCGAGGCGCTCGACGCCGAAACCCTCGAGCCCGTCGAGACGGTGGCGAATCCGTTGTTGTTGGCCATAGGTGCACGAGTGGGAGCGGTCACCTTGTTCGATATCATCCGTCCAGACTTCGAGACCCAGACGCGCATCGACGCCGGCACCGAAATGCAACGATGCGAAGAGCGCCAGGCGGCCGACCACGTCCATCCGTCCGGAGAGTCGGCTGTGGACATCGTAATTTCGCGCCACAGCTCCGATGAGCGCATTGGTTTGATCAAGCAATTGCTCGAAGGGACCGGCGAATCCTACGAGCCGTTGAGAAGTGACCTTGCGGAATCGGATGTTCGGGGCAACATCGAAAACTTCGTAGGTGCGGTTCCCATTCCACTCGGACTGTGCGGTCCCCTCGAAATCCGGGGTAGGGAAGCGCGAGGAACCTTCGCGGTCCCAATGGCCACCCTCGAGGGCACCCTGCTCGCATCGTATTCGCGCGGAGCTAAGGTGATGAACCGGTCGGGAGGTTGCGAGACCCTGGTGTATGACGACTATTTCTTGCGTGCCACCCAGCTCACCACGGATTCCCTCGATGCCTCGGCGCGGCTCATCGAGTGGTGCCGGGAACGCGAGGACGTTATTCGCGAGATAGCGGCCGGCAGCAGTCGTCATCTCGGGGTGGCGGAAATTTCCTATGATTGTGCGGGTACTTCCGTCATCTTGTCGCTGCGGTGCACCACGGGTGACGCGATGGGTAGCAACATGGTCAGCAAGGCCGTGAGCCTAGTGTCCAATTATGTCAAGAAAAACAGCGGTCTGGTGCGCGAGGAATTCGTGCCGTACCCGGAGGACAAGAAGAACATCCCTGCCCGCAAGAAGGGGAAGAAGGTCATTGCCCGCACCGTCCTGAAAGAGGAAGTGGTGCGGACGATGACCCGAGTTGGTCTGGATCAACTGGCCAGGTACATCCGGAACTACAAGAATGCACTGGCCCTGCACGGAAGTCCTTCCCTCAATATCCATGCGGTCAACGGCATGGCCGCGCTGTTCCAGGCCTTCGGGCAGGACATGGCTTACCTTGGTGAATGTTCACAAGGAGTGGTGGACTGCCAGTTCCTGCCGTCCGGTGATCTCGAGGTGTCCATAACCCTGCCGACCCTCATCGTGGGGACTGTTGGTGGCGGAACTGGGCTTCCCGCTTTCCGCTCAACGCTTTCCATAGTGGACTGCTATGGTGCGGGAAAGGCCAAGAAGCTCGCAGAGATCATGGCCGCCGTGATACTCGGCGGCGAAATCGGCTGCGCTGCGGCGCAATGCAGCAACGAGTTCGTCGCGGCACATGAGTCGCTGGGGAAGAACCGGCCAATCGAGGCCGTCCCGCAGTTGGTGCGACCACGGCTTCCGGTCGGCGAGTTCATCGATGACACGGTGATGAGTCCAGCATGACCACTACTGTTGAGAAAGTCGATGTCACCGTCTCAACGCCGGTGCAGTCGCCACAGATCGACCCTGCCGCACTACTTCCTGAACGGGAGCCGTTCCAGGTCCTTGGAACGGCCAAGGCCGCTGACATCGACGACGAGCTCTTGCGGACCCTGTACCGGGATGTTGTGCGGGGTCGACGCTACAACCTGCAGGCAACGGCGTTGGCGAAGCAGGGAAGACTCGCCGTTTACCCATCAACCACCGGGCAAGAGGCGTGTGAGGTCGCGGCCGCCCGCGCCTTGTCACCGCAGGACTGGCTTTTCCCCACCTACCGCGACACGCTCGCCGCAATTGTCCGAGGCGTTGACCCCGTTGAGGCGTTGGCAGTGATGCGTGGGGACTGGCACCACGGATACGATCCCTACGCGCATCGGGTTGCCCCGCTGACCACACCGCTTGCTACCCAGCTTCCGCACGCTGTCGGGCTCGCGCGGGCCGCTCGGTTGAAAGGCGAGGACACCGTTGCCCTCGCGATGGTGGGGGACGGCGGCACAAGCGAAGGTGACTTCTACGAGGCGGTCAACTTCGCTGCGGTTTTGCGGGCGCCGGTGGTCTTCCTGGTGCAGAACAACAGGTTCGCCATCTCCGTCCCGCTGGCCAAGCAGAGCGCCGCACTGGCGCTGGCCGACAAAGCGGTCGGCTTCGGGCTGCCGGGACGTCTTGTCGACGGCAACGACGTGGTCGCCGTACACCAGGTTCTAGCCGAAGCCGTGGAACGCGCTCGGCACGGCGGCGGACCTACCCTGGTGGAGGCGATGACCTACCGCATCGATCCGCACACCAACTCCGACGATGACAGCCGGTATCGCGATCCTTCGGAGGTCGACCGGTGGCGCGGGCACGACCCGGTCCTGGTGCTGGAACGATCCTTGCGAGACATGGGCGTTCTCGACGACGCCGACGTCGAGGCAGCGGCGCGCTCGGCCGACGACTTCGCGGCAGACCTGCGCGAGCGCCACGACCACCCGCCTAGCCCGGACCCGATGACATTGTTCTCGCACGTCTTCGCCGAGAAGACGACCCAGTTGAGCGAGCAGGAAGCAATGGTGCGGGCCGAACTGCAGGCGCAAGCAGAAGGGGACGGCCAACTGTGACTAAAGCTTCGGCCGTTGTTGCGGGATCAGTCCCCGAAGCAAGGACTCCGAACCAGCGCTCGATGACGATGGCGCAGGTACTCAACGCAGCCCTGCGGGACGCTTTGCGCGAGGATCCAGCCGTGCACATCATGGGCGAGGATGTGGGTACGCTGGGCGGAGTATTCCGGATCACCGACGGATTGGCCGCCGAATTCGGCAGTGACCGGTGCGCGGATACTCCCTTGGCGGAGGCGGGGATCTTGGGAACCGCCGTGGGAATGGCGATGAACGGGCTGCGCCCGGTCGTGGAGATGCAGTTCGATTCCTTCGCATACCCGGCCTTCGAGCAACTGGTCAGCCACGTCGCCCGCATGCGCAACCGGACGCAGGGCCGCATCCAGCTACCGATCACCATCCGCATTCCCTACGGCGGCGGAATCGGTGCGGTCGAGCACCATAGCGACTCATCTGAGGGCTACTACATGCACACGCCGGGGCTGCACGTCGTCTGCCCGGCCACCCATGCCGACGCCTACGGCCTGCTGCGGGCATCGATCTCTTCCGATGACCCGGTGATCTTCCTGGAACCCAAGAGGCTGTACTGGTCCAAAGCTCAGTGGTCGCCGCAGTCCATTCCGGAAGTGGATCCTATCGGCACCGCGGCGGTCCGTCGGCACGGGACTTCGGCGACGCTGATCACGTATGGTCCAAGCCTGCCGGTGTGCATGGAGGCGGCGGACGAAGCCATCAAGGAAGGCTGGCAGCTCGAAGTCCTGGACCTACGCACGTTGGTGCCGTTCGACGACGAAACGGTGTCCGCCGCGGTGCGGCGGACCGGACGCGCGGTCGTGGTGCATGAGTCTGCCGGTTTCGCGGGTCCGGGCGCGGAGATCGCGGCGCGCATCACCGAGCGGTGCTTCCACCACTTGGAAGCGCCGATTCTGCGGGTCGCGGGGCTGGACATTCCGTACCCGCCACCGATGCTGGAGAGCCACCACCTGCCTTCCGTGGACCGGATTCTCGATGCCGTGGCTCGCCTGCAATGGGAGTCGAGCCCATCCGATGGGGAGAGCTGCTGACATGTCGCCGATCCGTGAGTTCCGGCTGCCTGACATCGGTGAAGGCCTCGTCGATGCGGAAATCGTTCGATGGCTCGTGGACATTGGCGATCACGTGCGGGTCGACCAGCCGGTGGTCGAGGTGGAGACCGCAAAGGCCACAGTCGAACTGCCTTGCCCGTACGAGGGAACAGTCACCAGTCGGGTGGGAGCGGTGGGAGAGGTCCGCGCTGTTGGCAGCACTCTGGTAACAGTCGAGGTCACGCCCGAGCGGTCGCAGGATGTGGGCAGGGTGCAGGATGTGGGCAAGGTGCTTGTCGGCTCTGGCGTCCGTGCCGTTCCCCCTCGGAACCGCCGCCGTGTTCGCCCGGTGCCTGTTCAGCACACCGCGAACACCGTCGTGCGTCCCACATCCGTCCCGCATACCTCCCCGCCGGATCTGGCCGGCGCTTCGGTCGCTGTGGTCTCACCACTGGTTCGCCGCCTCGCCAGGGTGAACGGGATTGACCTGCGGACCGTCGTGGGCACGGGCGCGGGTGGCCTTGTCCTGCGCGCGGACGTCGAAAGAGCGGTAGCCGCAGCCCGCCGAGCCGATGCGGTCGAGGGTACGGAAGCCGAGCGCATTCCGATTCGCTCGGTGCGCAAGAAAATCGCCGACAAGCTTTCCCGCAGCCGACGTGAGATACCAGACGTTACGTGTTGGGTCGATGCCGATGCGACCGACCTGCTCGCGGCCAGGGACGTACTCAGCTCCGCTACCGAGCGGACTGGTCTGCTTGCGCTGCTAGCACGCATCTGCGTCGCCGCCTCGCTCCGGTACCCCGAATTGAATTCCACAGTAGATCCTGGTGGCCAGGAGATCATCCGCTTCTCCAACGTCAATCTCGGCTTCGCGGCACAGACTGACAAGGGGCTGCTGGTTCCGGTGGTGCACAAAGCCAACCGGATGACCCTCTCGCAACTGTCCAGTGAGATCGGGCGGCTCGCCGAATCCGCTCGGGCCGGCACGCTGACTCCGTCCGAACTGACCGGTGCGACCATCACACTGAACAACTACGGCCGTTATGGAATCGACGGTGCCACACCGATCATCAATCACCCGGAGGCAGCGATGCTCGGCGTGGGCCGCATCGTGGCCAAGCCCTGGGTCCACGAAGGTGAGTTGGCTGTGCGCCAGGTCGTGCAACTCGGCTTGACATTCGACCACCGAGTCTGTGATGGAGACGTCGCGTCCGGGTTCCTCCGCTACGTCGCCGATCATATCGAGCAGCCGCTCAAACTCATCTCATCGCTGTAGCCAGGAGGTAGCCATGTCTCTCATGTCCATGCCGGACGAGTACGTCCACGGCAAGGTCGACGTGTCGGTGTTTGGCCGAAGGATTGATGATTTCGACCAGCGCGGCATCGAATTGCTGCCTGCTCGCCGAGACCTGTCCCGGCAGGTTCAGCGCACCCGCAAGGATGTGGGAGGACCGCGGATTGAGCCGGTTCGGGAAGCGGAGATCACCGAGACCTACCAGCCGAGTTTCGGCGATGGCGGCAGCGCCTTCGCTGCGGCGTTACTTCGGATTTACCGAGGATGATAAGAATGCGTCAAGTGAGAGAACCGAACTCGATCCTTTCCCCGTCAGCCGCGCAACAGCCGATCTGGCCGGACCCCGAAGCTTTGCGGGCCGTGGTGGCGAGGCTGGCCGAACAGCCACAGCTCGTTTCGCCCCGGGAGTGCGACCGGTTGCTGGACCGGCTTGCCGCGGTCGCGCGAGGCGAAGCTTTCTTGCTCCAAGGAGGGGACTGCGCGGAGACCTTCGCAGCGACCTCCCCGGAAACCATCGGCCGCAAGGTGCGTTTGCTGCGCCAGATGGCCGAGATCCTGGCCGGTAGCGCGAACCTACCGGTGGTGACGGTGGGCCGCATCGCAGGGCAGTACGCGAAGCCCCGGTCGTCGCCCACTGAAACCCGCGCTGGAGCAACACTGCCGAGTTACCGCGGCGACGCTGTGAACGGGCAGGCGTTCACAGCCGAAGCACGGACTCCGGACCCGCGCAGGCTCCTCCAGGCGTATGGGACGGCTGCCGACACCTTGGCCGAGCTTCGCAAGTTGGATGAGCGCACACCGAGCGGTGAGCTGGGACTGCCATCTCCGCGAACAAGCAAGTCCGGCCTGAGCGGCAGCGAGATCTTCACCGGTCATGAGGCCTTGCTGCTTCCCTACGAAGAAGCGCTTTGCCGCACGGACCCGTTGACTGGGCGGCGCTACGGCACATCGGGCCACTTCCTGTGGATCGGCGAGAGAACAAGGAATCTCGATGGTGCGCATGTGCAGTTCGCCAGCGGTATCGGCAATCCGATCGGCGTCAAGCTGGGTCCAACGGCGAACTCCGACGACGTGCTGGCCTTGATCGACAGGTTGGATCCAGACCGTCAGCCGGGTCGGCTCGTACTGATCACTCGAATGGGCGCGAAGAAGATCCGTGACATGCTACCGCCACTTGTGGAGAAGGTGACCGCTGAGAGCGCATTCGTGACATGGGTGTGCGATCCCATGCACGGCAACACGTTCGCCTCGCCCGGTGGTTACAAGACCCGGCTCCTCGACGATGTGCTCGACGAGGTGACGGGCTTCTTCGAGGTGCACCACGAGCTGGGTACACATCCGGGCGGCGTGCACCTGGAGCTCACCGGCGAGGCCGTCACCGAATGCGTCGGCGGAACGCCGCCGGTGCACGTAGACGATTTAGGGCGGCGGTACGAGACAGCCTGCGATCCGCGCTTGAACGCAGATCAAGCGCTCGAGCTCGCCGCCGCGGTGGGTAATCTCGCTCGGCCGCGATGATGCCGGCACCAACGGTGTTAGGCCACCTGCGGGTACCGGTACCGGCGTCCAGGTCAACGGCACACTGCGGGTCGGCATGACACTGGCACTTCAGATCTCCGCCTTCGCTGGGCTGTCGCTCGCACCGGAGGTCAGGCGGCGGGCCGTGACGAACAGGTAATTGTTCGGGGACCAACTGTCGATGATCTCGAACCCCATTTCACGGATCCGGCTCGTGAGCACGTCTCGATCGAAGGAGGACACGTTGAACGCCGTTTCGTGACGCCGTTGGAAATGTCTCTGCAGGGGCCGGGCCGTGGTCCGAAAGGTGAGCAGGGTCAGCGAACCGCCCGGCCGCAGGACACGGGCCATCTCACTGAGCGCGGCCCAGGGGTTCGCGAACAGTTGGAGCGCGTTCCAGCAGTTGACCGCACCCACCGACCCACCGGCGATGGGCAGGCTGGTCACGCTCGCGCGACCAATCGGGATTCCGGGAAGCGCGGCGTGGAACTGATCGACCATCGCCCTGCTGACGTCCACACCGACGACCCGGTCGGCGCCCACGATGTCGGCCAATGGCCGGGTCCACCTGCCCGATCCGCACGCGACGTCGAGAACCGGGCCATCCACCGGGCGGACATGGTCCCGGAGGTACGCGTACTCGTCCTCGAAGGTGATCTCGCCCGCCCAGTCCGCAGCCATGAGCGCGACGAAATTCGGCCGGAGAGACTCGTATCTGGCCACGTGCAGGGGGTCCTTGAGGAACATCAGGCCCAGTCCTGCCTGGCTGAATTCCGTGCCGGGTAAGAAGTCGACGACCGTGTCGGCGATGTCGTACCGTTTGCCGCACCGCGGACATTCAGACGGGACAGCCAGGTCCAGTGGGTTAAGACAGTCGGGGCAGCAGAAGACATCGTGTTGGTGGTGCGGCACCGCCGCGCTCGTGGCCGTGTTCTGGGTGCCGGGTGCGGGTTCACGGACGTCGAGACGTTCGCGGGTGTCCTGGAGTAGTTCCGCTGGTGTCTGTCTTGCACCCGGGAGATCTGCCGATTCGCGATCCGCCGCGTCCTCCGCCTGCGCGCCGAGGAGCGCCAGGATCGCCATCGTTTCCAGATCCCGGATTTCACGATGGTCCTCGTCGGGCAGGGCGAGGCTCGCCCGCCACTCCTGGTCGATCTGCTTCTCGTGGGTGTCCAGCACCCAGTGCGTCGGTGAGGGCCAGCACCGGCCGAGTGGGAAGCGGGATTCGGCAGCCGGGTCCTCGGTGCACCGGGCCACCCGTGCCGCATCCGGTGCGGACACGTGCGGAGACCGCGTCAACCCCTCGATCAGGTCGCCCTGGGCTGGGAAGTGGGCCAGTAGGTACAGCAGTGACGTCCTGGCCGCGTTTTCCGTCGACCCCAGCCGGCTGAGGAGCTCTCGGTATCCGTCATAACCCTTCGCGACCGCGGCGTACACCGCATCGGGAAGGGCCGGGTCCGGCGCGTGCCCTTCGGCGAACACTCCGAGCGCCAGAGCCAACCACGGGCGCCACGCCGGGGCGACGGCCGGCAACATGGTACTCAAGTGCTCAGCGGCGTCGACGGTGGCCGGATACACCCTTCCCTCGAACCAGACATCCGAAAGAAGCTGATCGAACAACGCGGGGCGGTAGGCAAGCTGGCCCGATTCGGCGATCAGGCGTGCGGCCTGAAAGAAGTTGGTAGCGGGACCGAAGCGGCCCACCGAAGGTGGAACTGAATCGATGTTTCGCACCAGGATCTCCTAACAAACACGCCGGGTGCCCGGCGCGGTCACGACTGTGGTCTAATTAGCCCAAGCTGTGTCCGGCTAATGAGTCAGCGGGCATACCCCCTACACCCCACGACAATTTCGCCGGCAGCGGAGTCGTATAACAGTTTTACTGGTATAGCCCAACGTGAGATCAATATTGCCGTAAGCTGACAGCGAGCGGCGTGCCGTTGCCCTTTACACGGCTTTCGCTGCCCGTTTGTACTGCCTTGGGCCGTCGATGACCGCCAGCACCGGTTTGGTGACGTCCAGCCCCGCTCGCGTAGTTAGAAGGCTCGCCGCAGCACGGCGGTGACCATGGCCAAGCGGGTGGACTGCGAAATCGCCGCCAGTCCAGGAGTTTCCTGGCCGGTGGTGCGCGCCGCCTTCACCACCGCGGCAGCGAACTTGCGGCCTGCCCAACCCGTACCGGCGGAGGTCAGGGTGTGTGCAAGGTTGATCTGAGGGTTGCGGCGGGTTTCTGTCCAGGTGGGATGCGAGACGAGGGCGCGGTTTCCGGTGGGAGATCATCGGGTTGTCCAAGCCGTGACGGTCTATCCAGGAGCCGTGCTCTTGTGTTCTTGGCTTCCCTGATTCGGGTTGTGCTTGACCGGCCCACCGTCACAGTCGAGTCCTTGCGGGGTCGTGTGGACGGTCTCTGGCGGGCTCTGGAGGCGGTGGGCGGGGAATCCTGTATGTGTTGCCGTTGCTGCCGACTCTGCCGGCCCTGGCGGTGAACGCCGGTGCGAAGACGTTCATCGAGTCCGCCTCGGCGGAGAGAACCCGCAAGTTCCATTGAAATCGAACCTTCGATTTCAATGGAACTTGCGGACCGTCGGCGTGTCGCACCCCGACACGCCGATGCCTGTGGACAACCTCCGCAATTTCAATGGAAATCGTGGGCGGGCACGGACGTGCCAGGGCCCGCCCCTGAAAGGTAAACATTCAGGGGCGGGTTTGAGGTGCGGTTTCTGGTCGTGAGGGCATGCCGAATTGCTCGCGGTGCCGCGGGGTTGCCGGAGGGGTGCGGGGGTGCGGGGTTAGGTTGGGGCGGGGTCTGGCGGCATCCACGGGTGACCGAGGATCGCTTCGCGCAGGGCGTCTATCGTGTTGCGGCCGTGCTTGGCGGCGGTGGAGAGGTAGCCGCGGATCAGGTAGCGGTCCTTGGTGCGGGCTTCGCTGGTGAGCCGCCCGGAGATCTTCTGTTGGATCTTGGCCGGTCTCAGGTCGCGTTCGGCCTGGTTGGAGGTGGGTGGTACGCGCAGGTCGTGGGCGAATCGCAGCACGTCGTCCTCGCGGTCGCCCACGACCTCCAGTAGCAGCCTGGCCTTGCGCTCACCGGGCTTGGTGCCGTGGCTGGTGGTGTCGGACAGCCCGACCTTCACCCCGTCCCGGAAATTGTTGATGAGCTTGTCGCGGACGGCGTCGTTGAGGGCGCGGCGGCCGGCGTCGCGGGCGAGGTTGGCGTGGTGGATCAGGCCGCGCAGCGCGTCGGTGATCTGGGTGGGCCAGTGCGCGTCGGAGTAGGTTTCGGCGGCACCAGCAAGATCACGCAGGAGATGCTGGCAGCACAGTTGGTGGTAGCAGTGTTGCGGTGCGGTCGAGCATGCCGTGCACGAACCCGACGCTGGGGTGGCGCCGGTCAGCGACTGGAGCACCTCGACCACTCGCGTGGCGGGGATGAAGTGCACCACCATCAGATAGACAGCGAAACTTTGCAGGTTCGGCCCGTACCCGACCAACCCGGTGCGGGCGCCCTCGGGGCGGGTGGCGGTGTGCAGCCGGCCGCAGCCGCAGCGCACCTGATGCTGGTCGTACTGCGTCACCGTGACGCTGATCAGCGGGAGCTCGTGCTGCTGATAGCGATCCACGATCCCCAGATCGGTGGCCCCAGCCAGGTCATGGCCGCACTCGCAAGGCCCGGTCGGGAACCGGTCTATCTGCTTGGTCGGGTTGTCGGCCCAGGCCAGGTTCGCACCCGGCGCCCCCGGCTGCTTACCCCGCGCACGCTTCGGCCCGCCAACCCGCCGTTGCGGCTTCGCCGCCGGCGGCGTCCGGCCAGGGTCGTCATCCTTCGACGGCGGTATCGAGGAATTGCTCGAGTTACGGGTCAGCAGGTGCTCCAGCCGGGCCAGCTTCGCCGCCAACTCCTCGTTGGCTTCCAACAGGTCCGCCACCTGTGTCGACAACGCAGCGATCCGCTCACCAAAGTGATCACGACAGCCCGATACAGTCCCACCGTCAGAGGCCACGGTTGCTTGCCGCGACACTGGACGATCTGCCAGATACGCACGACAAGCTCCTCGATCTGGTCAGTAGCAAGCCCTGTAGTAGACTGATAACGCAAGGCCCTACTTTTAAATCGTCTTCTTTGGGAGAAAACGATCTTACCCGGTTTGGGGTCGTTGCTCTATTTTGAGGTGATCACCCGCTGCCTGAATAACGCTCCACGTGGTCAACTTTGTTGAGCGGGCACCCTATCGACGTCGCGATCGACGTCGCAGCCTCGTTGGAGCTGTTCCAAGATCTATCCTCGTTCAGGCAGACCTGATCTGGCTGGGGCGATGACCAGGAAAGGGAAATCTGGGCACCGTTGCGAAGCCATTCGGGCAGGCTTCTGTGTCGGTTCTCGAGTTGTGGACGTGTCTTTGGCAGGTTCTAGCGCAACGGTGTTTCGGGAGGTTGAGGTTTTCCGGTGTTGACTGGTCGCATTGTTCGGTTCGAGGAAGAGCGCGGGTTTGGGTTCATCGCTCAGGATGGCGGGTCTCAGGAAGACGTGTTCTTCCACATCGACTCGCTCGGGCGTGGCTGGAGTTCGCTCGCGATCGGTACCAGGGTGACGTTCGAGGTGATGGAGGGCCAACGGGGGCTCAAGGCATATAACGTCCATGTCGTGGAAGGCAATGGTGGCAATGAGGCAAAGCCTGCCGCAAAGCCTGCCGCAAAACCTGCCGCCCCGCCGACCGTGAAGTCGGCGGAGGCGGAGGAAATGTGCGACGTCCTAACCGAGGATGAGCTGCGGAGCGAGGTAACTGAACAGCTTCTCCAGCGACTTCCCGGTCTGACCGCTGAGCAGATTCAGCTAGTTCGCGAGGACTTCGTTGCACTTGCGGCGAAGCACGGCTGGATTGTCGAGTAGGTGGCTGCGTAACCGGATGAGCGGGGCAGAGGGCGCACGAGTTGGGTCCTGCGGGGCTCCACGCCGGGCATGAGCCCTGATGCTCCGCTTTCCGGGCCGCTGGCCGCGGTATCCGGCTAGATGAGACCTGAGCGGATTGCGTAGGCGACGGCGTGAGCGCGGTTGTGGAGGTTGAACCGCTTCATGAACTGGTAGAGGATATTCTTGACAGTGCGTTCTGAGTAGTGCAGTTTCTCGGCTATTTGTTGGAGATCGAATCCTTCGGAGACGAGGAGGAGCGCATCTATTTCGCGGTTGGTGAACCCGGAAGCGGTCAAGTCTTGCGGTGCGAGTACTTCGCGGTAGGTGTGCACGATTTGCTCGATGAGTGCGCCTTGTAGTGAGGTGGGGAAGTATCCGCCACCGCTGCCGACGGCACGAACGGCCTGGATGAACGACGTAGAGGAGAAATGTCGGCGCCACAGGACTCCGCGAACACCCTGTTCTACCGCAGCGGAGATGTCGGCGTGCCACCGGCCGCCCACGATGAGGAGCAGGGGAGTGGCAGCCTCGGGCCTGAGTAGCTGCAGCTCTTTCATCGTGGATATGTCGGCGTTTTCGATGACGATCACGGCCACATCAGCTTTGTCGTCCCCGGTCTCGACGATCTGCTTGTCTCCGTCCAGGCAGTTGGCCAGTCCCAAGTGCGTCAAGTGATCCGGCGAGTGAATGACCACGCGGATTTTTTCCATTGTTTTTTCCTGCATAGTGGTGCTCGTTCTGGCGCTTCGCTACCTAAGCTTGGTCAGTCTTTTCGGTAGGTAGGACAGCCGGGATCTTCCCAGGATTGTCGAGCACGGCGCGCAGCGCTTTCTTCAATCAGTTCGCTCGCAGTGCGGATCGTTGTGTCCGGTGCCTCGCCGTGGATACCGGGAGCGAAAGTCGCGGCAAACGCCTGCGACCAAGGTCTGAAATCTGCTTGCTCGGTTGGATCTGCGCCGATGATATCCGCGATAACCGCCACCGGGCGCACGAACCGGCGATGCTCGGGATCGTCGGGTTCGTGGTGACTCGACGCGCCATGCCACGAATGCTCCGAGCCGAAAGTCTGATTTTCCCGCCCGCTCCCGGTTTTCCGCAGCTCGTTATACGACGGTAACCGATCCGACTCTTTGTCCGTTAATCGATACAGCAAGGCGTGTGTGGCCATGCCTACCTCTCTGTGAGTCCCTGTTGGTGCGGGTAAGGCGACTGTAAGAGGGCGTGTGGGGCGTTGTTACGCCTAGAAACGCACGACAACGGCCCACACGCGCACGACTGCGCTGTCGGGGCCGGTTGGCGGTTTACTTGATCGGGAAAGGTCTCCGGCGCGGTTAGCCGGCGGCGGGCGGGCCGCCCGGATCCGTGAGTGTTTGTGGGTGCTATGGCACCCGCAAACACTCACGGGCGTTCTCCTGCCACTGAACGGTCTAGTGGCGCCAAGGCACACGGCCTAGACTCCCCGGTATCCGTCCCTGATACAGCCCGAGGCCGCGATGCCACCGACTTACCACGTGGATACCATCAGCGTGGATACCACCAGCGTGGACCGGCCACGCGCCGACCAGCTCGAATACTGGTGCGAGCGGATCAGCTCGTTCCATTGCACCGCCAACTCCCGAGTCCTCCGGCCGGACGACTTCCAAGGCCGCGCAACCTGCCAACGCACCCGGTCCTACCAACTCGTGACCTGGGGCGTCTCAACCCCGCAATGGGTCCAGCGCACCAAGCGCCATATTCATACCGTCCCCGACGAGCGGTACAGATTCGTCGTCACCACCCGCGGCACGCTCGCGTTACGCCACGCCGGCAACCAGCGTATGGTCACCGTCGGCACCGGCGCGCTGTTCACCACGAACACTCCGTTCGACCTCGGCGTCGGATCCCGTCACAAGGGCATGATCCTCACCATGCCCAGACGCGAGATTGACCACCGTCTCGGTCGCGGCGCACTACTCAACACCGAAATGGACCTCACCCGCGGTCTCGGGCGACTAATCCACACCAGCCTCGTCACCCTCAAAACCGAACGCCACACCCTCACTGCAACCCAATTCGACCGAGCAAGCCAACACCTCACCGACCTGGTTTGCCTGCTCGCCCTCGGCGATACCCAACCGCCGACAAGCCACGCGCGCGAGATCGAACTCCAAATACGCCAACACATTCGCGGCAACGCGCGAGACCCTAGACTCAACACGGAATCCATCGCACAAGCGCTCGGCTGGTCGCAACGACAGATCCAAACCGTTCTCCGCCAAGCCGGAACCACCCCAAGCGAACTAATTCGCCAAGAACGCCTCCACTACGCGCAACAACAACTCGAGAACCCCGCCAATGTTCACAAAACAATCGCCCAAATCGCCTACGAATCCGGATTCAACTCGGCCCACACCTTCACCAAGGCATTCCGCCAGCACTTCGGCCACACTCCAAAAGACCATCGCGACCACTAGTGTCCGGCTGTTTCGCTTCCGGGGGTCTGTCGGGGTACTGTCGGGGTCTGTAACGGGAACGGCGTTCCCGGCGTGTTCGGTTAGTAGTTTCAGCGGCCGGCCAGCGGTCACTGCCTTGCAGCCGTAGTGCCGGCCCTGCCGGGCCTGCCGGTACTCACGTTTCGCCCGCCGCAACGATATCCGGATGCCGCACCGGGGGCCCAGCCACCCGGTCGATCGTCACCGTCCTCAGTAGATACGTTGGCGCGCAACCGAATCGACGCAACGTAGTGTCCACACAAGCCACCGGAGTGCCCAGCGCCCACCGCAGCCTGAGGAAACCCACCGAGAACCCGTCCAAGATCATTGACGTGCTTCAGCTATTACTGTGGCGGCGAGGACGTCTGATGTGCCGCTGGTGCGGCTGCGATTCGGTGGTTTCCGAGCTCTCGGATCCGAGACTCGACGCGTCGAATGTTCCAGCACGCCCCCACATCGGTGAATGCCGAAAGGGCAGACATCAGTGCGGCCCTGGCTTCCTCGACAAGACCACGCTCGGTGAGCAGGGCTGCGGCGTCCTCGTCGGCGGCGGCGCGTTCAATCCTGCGGCCAATGCACCGGTAGTGGTCTGCCGCCGCGACGACCTCCCCGGGACCGCGGGTGACGAGTCCTCGGCAATGTGCGACTGCGGCCTCACGTGACGGTGACGGGGTTCGGATGAAATCGGACTCGCACACCCGCAGCGCGGCTCGTGCCTGATCAAATTTGCCCAGGTGCGTCGCCAACCGGACCACTCTGGGAAGCCATCGGTAACGATGCACCATCGGCGCGAAGTCCGATTCGATGACGGGGGTGAGCCAGCCCAGCGCCTCAGACAGCCGGCCCTGCTGCTCGGCGAGCAGCGACCGTGTCGCGAGCACGAAATCGACGCCGGGCTGGAACTCGGTTCGCGACCACTGTCCTGCGCAGTGCAGGTGTGCCAACGCCGTCTCCTGATCGTCGCGGTGCGCGGCGACCAACGCTGCGACTCCGTGCACGATCGTGGACGCACCTGGCCGCGCCAGCAAGTACGACTCCGTCTCCGGTGCACACTCGGTCACCGCGGTGATCCTGGCGAGCGCGTCGTCCCACATCCCCAGCCAGTAGTAGTGCACTGCGCCGGCAAGCGCGACCTCGCCAGGCAGGGTGTGTGAGATCGCGAAATGCTCGGCAGCTCGCAAAGCCGCCAAGGGATCGTTGAGGTGGTCCAGACTCTGAAGCGCGAGTGTCGTGTCCTGCAGGGCGAGCAGCCACAGGTCGGCCAGTTCGGGCACCGCGCAGAAGGCATCCGGTCGGTCGAGCGAGCCGTGCGCCACGCGTTGCTTCGGCACCACGGCCGGGTCGGCGGAGTCCAAGCTGGCGAGCAGGGGCTGAACCCGCCTCTTCCAGCTATCGGCAACATGCTCGTCACACATCGCCGGACGAAGCGTGCTGAGGGCGGCATCGAGCTGGTCTTTGCGGTAGTGGCTGTAAGCGAGGATCAGACGCGCCTCCGCGGCGAGCAAACTGTCGGTGGTCCTGGCCAACACGTACTGAGCTGTGTTCGCCGGTACTCGGCCCAGCGAGAACAGCAGTCGGGCGAAGGCCGCCGCCAGCTCCTCGCGCGCCGGACCGGAAATCGATACGCGGTTGAGTGCGGCGCGCAACAACGCCGTCGCGGTGCGCGGCGCGTTGCTGGCCAGGACGGCGACGTTGGCTAGCAGCCAGTCGACCACCCACGAATCCACCGGCTCCGGTGCTGCGATCAACTGGCCAGCGATCCGCTCGGCTGGCGCCCCGGCCTGAGCCAGGGCTGTTGCCAACTGCCTGTGCAACGCCAGCCGGACGGCCTTGGGAATCCGGCTGTAGAAGGCTTGGTGCACCACCGGATAACGAAAGGCGAGCATTTCACCGCATTCCTTCAGCTGCCCGGTGGCACACGCCTCGTCGATCACCTCGCTCAGTTCCGACGCCGGCTTGCCCAGCGCGGTCGCCACGTCGGCCGGCGAGAAGCGTTCGCCGAGCAGTGCGGCCCAACGCAGGAAATCCGCGGCCGGGCCGGACAAGAACGCCAGCTGGCTCCCGATCGCCGAGAGCACGACGTCCGGAACCACCCCTCGCAACGAGGGGTCGGTCTCGGCTTTGTCGTCGGTGAAGATGATCGAGCCCGTGCGCAGCAGACCGTTGACGATCTCCCGGACGTACAGGGGGTTTCCACCCGCGCTGTGGACCAGGTTCCGCACCTCGGCGTTGACCGGCAGTCCAACGATCTTCCTGACGAGATCGCCCACCTCGGAATCCGATAACGGCGCGAGCACGAGAGCCTCGCTCTCGGCTTCTGCGTGGGCGCGCAGTCGCTGCAGTCCAGGCCGAGACGACATGGGTCTGCACGCCCCGATGAGCAGCAGCGGCTGCTGCCTGCTGACCTGGCGCAAGCGCTGCCATACCAGCAGGCTCGTTTCGTCGGCCCACTGGAGGTCGTCGAGCACCAAGATCAGCGGAGCTTCCGCGCACAGCTCGCTGACCAGTCCGAGCAGGCGGTGCACGGCCTTCGGTAGGCAGTCTGCGGGAACCGATGCGCGGGGACCGCCGCCCAGAGCGCAAGCCAGTGCGGCACGCCGCGGATCCGCCGAATCCGCCTCGATACCGAGGCAGTCCAGCAGGGCGTGCAGCGTGAAAGGCTGGTCGAGTTCGTCGCACACCCCCCACGCGAGTTGGCAGCCCGACGCCGTCGCCTCGGCGAGTCCTTCGGCCAGCAACCAGGATTTCCCGATGCCGGCCACGCCTTCCAGCCACACCGACTGCCCATTCCCCGCAGCGACCTCGGACACCGCCGTGCGTAGGAAGGCCACCTCGTCCGCACGGCCGACGAAGTTGGCGGGACGGATGGGTTGCGGAGATCCCGCCCACGCAACCTTGGGTGGCGCCGGTTTCGGCGGGACTGATACCTGAACGTCGGTGTGCGCCAGTCCGGGAGCATTGGCGAGTATTTGCTCGTGCAGGTCTTGCAGCCTCGGCCTCGGTTCGGTGCCCAACTCTTCGATCAGCGTTCGGCGGGTTTCGTGGAAGACCGCCAGCGCGTCAGCCTGTCGGCCACATCTGTAGAGCGCGAGTATCAACAGCTCGCGCAACCCTTCTCGCAGCGGGTGCTCACGTGCCAGAATCGACAGCTCCGCGACGATCTCGGCATGTCCCCCCGCGGCGAGCATGAGCTCGGCGCGCCGTTCCAATGTCGCGAGGTGCAATTCGGCGAGGCGCGCTCGTTGGTTCGTGGCGAACGGTCCGGGAATGCCTGAGAGCGCCTCGCCCTTCCAAAGCCGCAGGGCGGAATCCAAAGCTTCAATGGCCCCGGCCGCGTCCCGTGCGGCCCAGCAGCGCTGGGCGCGATCACGGTGCTCCTGGAAGCGGTGCGCATCGCACGCCTCGGCCGGAATCCGCAGGCAGTAGCCAGCGCTCACCGAGGTCAGGAGCTCCTCGGCATAGCGCCGTGGGCGCCCGGGCTCCAGGGCGTGGCGGATGCCGGAAACATACGTGTAGATGCTGCCTTCCGCGCTGGTCGGGGGAGTCTCGCCCCACACTGCGTCGATGAGTTCCTGCCGCGAGACGGCACGGTTGGCGTAGGTCGCCAGGATGGCCAGGACGGCCCGCCGATGGGCCGAACCGAGCGCGAGCTCGTCGGTTCCGCGCCAGGCCCGCACCGGGCCGAGCAACTCGATGCGGAGTTCGGCTGTCATCGGGTCACTCCAGTCCTCAGTACATTCCCCAGCGAGGCGCAAGGCGCATCAACCGGAGTCAGCCGCTCGAGTGCGCGCGGTGACAATACCCGAGCCCATGCCGCCAAGAGTCGCTCCTAATTACACACTTTCGGGTGCAAAGTCGATTCAGCGGGGTGGTTTAAGTAAAGCCTGGTCCAAGAGTTGATCAAAGACCACAAAAGGCAGGATACTCCTGGTCACCTGCCGCATCGGCACACGCGAGGCACGCTGGCCGCTGCACCCGTGCCCCAGGGCTAAGGCAAGATCGCGCGGAGTGATCAACTCGGCTCGTAGGGTAGCCGGCCGGGTTGGCGTGCTGGGCCGGGAGATGGAGGATGGCCTCCTTCTGGGATCATGGAAATTGCGAAAACCAAACTCCAGAAGAAGGCCATCCGTTGTCATTTTCTCATAGCTCGTCATGGGCGTCGTTTCCGGGTAGCGCCGACGGTGATGATGCCGATCTGGCGGAACTGATGAAGTTGCTCGGCAAGGTGCCGGATCGCCGTAAGCGGAAGGGCCGTGTGTACAGTTTGGCGTTCCTTCTCGCGGCGTCGTTGATCGCGGTGCTGGCGGGCGCGTCGAATTTCCGGCAGATCGCCGACCAGGTCGCCGATCTGCCGGCGTCGTTACTGCGGAAAATAGGTGGACGATGGTGCTGGTTCCGCGGGTTTTTCCGTGTCCCGGATACGTCCACGATCCGGCGCGCACTGGAAAATGTCGATGTAGCGAAGCTGGAAGGACTGATCGGGCCGTGGCTGCTGCGTCATGCCCGGCCTATCCCGGGCGGCACGTTGCGACTGGCTATCGACGGCAAAGTGCTGCGCGGTTCGTGGATCGGGGATCACGAGTCGTTCACGCTGTTCTCCGCGATGATCCACTGCGATGGTGTCACCGTCGCCCAAGTGGCCGTTCCCTCGGGCACCAACGAGATCACCCAGGTCAAGACCCTGCTCGACGGTGTCTCCCGCGGTGTGGACGGCCGTGTGGTGGTCACCATGGACGCCGTGCACACCCAGCGAGAGACCGCCGAATACATCGCCGGCGAACGCGGATTCGACTACGTTATGACAGTAAAGGGAAATCAAGCGGCGCTTAAGAAAAAGATATACGACCGCACTCTTCCGTTCTTGCGGAAAACCCCGCATCATGTCGTCGTCGATGACACCCACGGCCGGATACGCCGCTGGACTACCTGGATTACCGACGCCGACGGAATCGATTTCCCACACGCGCGCTCCGTAGCCTGCGTCAAACGAGAAGAAACAACCCTCTCCGGAGAACTCGTCAGCAAAGAGCACGCCTGGATCATCACCAGCCAGAACACCACCACAGTCACCGCCGAAGACCTGCACGACCAAGTCCGCGACCACTGGGGAATAGAAAACAAAAGCCATCATATCCGTGACACAACATACCACGAAGACGCACAACAAATCTATACCGGCACCGGCGCCCATATACTGGCAACATTACGGAATACCGCAATATCGATGCTTCGCATAACTGGACACAACGACATCCGCCGGACAACCGAATGGATCAGCAGGGACCGCACACGAACACTCCCCGTCCTGTCACTCCAAGTTGCGGGGCGCAACACACAGTGATCTTGCCTTTGCCCTGACCCGTGCCCGGAGGCTTTGCTGGGGCTGCGGCGTTTTGGGGACCGTCGTGCGGTCCCACGTCGACCCGTGATAACGCGACCGGCTACCGGTAGCTCGACAGGTCATCATGGGTGGCAGCCCAGGACCGGATCGGCACGAAGCCCTCCAGCGAACCAAAATCCACGCTCACGATTTTGCGATCGTGGACGGAAAGGTTTCTTCTCCGCCGGCCATGTCGGCGCGAACCACAACTGCCAAAGGCGCCCAGATCGACCGGTGCTGGTATTCCGGCAAGACCCGACGGCAGGGCGGCAACGTCCAAGCCTTGACTCGGCCCGGCGGGATCTCGTCCCGGGGCTTGCGATGTCGAACCCGGAATTTCACCACCGGGCTCGCGAATCGGCACCATGGGCTCGTGAATCGGCATCATCGTCCGAGTCGCACTCGTCCTGGCCCACCACGGGCACGGTGCCCGACCCCTCGCCGGAATCACCCTCGGTGCAGCGTCCTCTCGCGGGCCGCGGCGCTGTTAATGATCTTCGCCGCAGCCCAGCAGTCTGGGCAGCTGTCCCAGAACCAGTCGGTTTCCTTTGGTCGGACCAGTTTGATGGTCTTACCGCAAAGTGCGGCGAATTCGGTGCCGAGTTCGCAGTGAAGTTGCTCCTTGCGCATGGCATGTCTGGCGCCGTCGACCGGCCGCCACCGAACGGTGCTCACGTTGATCGCCTCCACATGTCGTTGTCGTGGCGGGACTTGCGCCGCCGGTTCTCGATGTCGCTGCATCAGCCGACTCGTAACGTCGATGTTACGAAAGTAAGCGGGTAATTCACGATTGGTCGGCACCCACGTGCACCTTTGGTTGCCCGAGATGGCCTAAATCACAATTCGGTGCTTCGTCGGCAAAATGCAGCGCTACGGACGCTGTTCGTTCGCGCCGGATTTTCGGAGCAAAACCGGAATCGTTGCCTCAGTGGGACATGGGGGCTGCCCGGAAAACCCGTTCTCGTGTGGAGACCTTGACCATTCGCAAACTTGGCCCCAGCATTCCTCTCCAAGTGTCACGAGCACGACGGGTCTGGCGATCTCCCGTGGGTCGCATTGGCGTGTTGTTCAGGAGACGACACCGGAAACGAGAGAACTCTGTGACTAAGCAAACATTGCAGGATCCTAGTCAGCCGGAACGGGAAATACATGTTGACCCAGGAGACAGGGGATACCGCAAGTCCCTGAAACCCCGGCACATCAACATGATAGCGATTGGGGGTGCGATCGGAACCGGACTTTTCCTCGGGGCGGGTGGGCGGTTGGCGCAGGCTGGTCCGGCGCTTGCGATCGCGTACGCCGTCTGCGGTGTGTTCGCGTTCCTCGTTGTGCGTGCGCTGGGCGAGCTGATTCTGCATCGGCCGTCGTCGGGTGCCTTCGTGTCCTATGCGCGGGAGTTCATGGGTGAGAAGGGTGCCTTCGTTGCCGGGTGGATGTATTTCCTGAACTGGGCGACCACGGGTATTGCCGACATCACTGCGATCTCGCTGTATGCGCACTACTGGAGCATGTTCACGCCCGTGCCGCAGTGGGTGCTGGCGCTGGCGGCGCTGGTGGTGGTGCTTTCGCTGAACCTCGTCTCTGTGCGGCTTTTCGGTGAGATGGAGTTCTGGTTCGCGATCGTCAAGGTCGGCGCACTGGTCGCCTTCATGGCCGTCGGTATCGTTCTGCTGGTTGTGGCGCAACCGATCGGTGGCACGGTGCCGGGGCCGCAGTTGATCGCGGACCACGGAGGTATCCTTCCCAACGGTCTGGTGCCGCTGGTCCTCGTGGTCCAGGGGATCGTGTTCGCCTATGCCGCCGTGGAGCTGGTCGGCGTCGCCGCGGGGGAGACGGAGAACCCCGCGAAGATCATGCCGAAGGCGATCAACTCGATCATGTGGCGGATCGGCATCTTCTACGTCGGCTCGGTGGTGTTGCTGTCGATGCTGCTGCCGTGGAACGCGTACGAGAAGGGCGAGAGCCCGTTCGTGACTGTCCTGTCGCAGGTCGGAGTTCCGGCCGTGGGTGACGTGATGAACCTCGTGGTGCTGACCGCGGCGATGTCCAGCCTCAACTCGGGGCTTTACTCCACCGGCCGCATCCTGCGCTCGATGGCGGCAGCCGGTTCGGCTCCGAAGTTCACCGGCTTGATGAACCGCAGCCAGGTTCCCTACGGCGGGATCATGCTCACCGGCGCGGTCTGCGTGCTCGGTGTGGGGCTGAACTACGTGGTGCCCGCTGATGCGTTCGAGATCGTCCTGAACTTCACCGCGATCGCGATCATCACCACCTGGGGCATGATCATGCTGTGCCACCTCCTGTTCGTGCGCAAGGCGCGGACCGGAGCAGTCACGCGGCCGACCTACCGCTTGCCAGGCTCGCCGGTCACCCAGATCGTCACGATCGCGTTCTTGCTGTCCGTCGCGGTCCTGATGTGGTTCGACGTCCCGGCGGGACGGATGACCCTGCTGTGCGTGCCGGTGCTTGTAATCGCGCTGGTGATCGGCTGGTTCTGCGTCCGCAAGCGAGTGGCCGCGGCGAAGGCTCTGGAGGGAACCGGCGAGGATCATTAGCCGGGCTCCTCCAGAACGTCGGTGCGCCCTTTGTCCGCGCCTAGGGAACGCCGGCACGGGACGTGGTCACGGGCGATTCGGGGTAGCCCGTGACCGCGTTCTCGTATTTCCGTGCGCGGAGCGGAACCATTGTCCAGATCCGTTCTGTTTTCCGCGTCGCGGGCGCTAAACTATTCGCCAGTATTCCGACGCAGTCCCGAACGCCGATTGCCCGTTCGTGCGGCGTCCGGTTGGCGTGACCGCAACTGGCTTGTGGGGGAGAGGCCGGTCGCATTTGCGCGTACGTTCCCCCAACGGCTGCTCCGTGCAGCGCGACTCGGCCTGGTTGTCCAGACATGACGGGGAGGAAACGTGTTGGGAACGGAAGGACGGCCGGAGGATGGCGGGCTTGTGTTGCGGCAATTGGAGACTGAGATGTCGGACGCCCGCCAGTACGTCCTGTGGTGCCGTGCGGCGGGTAACGAACAGGCCGCCCAACTGCATGTCGTCTGGATCGACCTCCTGCTCGACGAGTGGAGCCGGTGCAGCCTGACCGTGCAGCAGTTCTGATCAGGGACAACAAACGTAGAGAAAGTGTAGAGAAATTGTGAAGACGGTCTTCGCACACTGAGATCAAGACATCACAGAGCGTGTGGGAGGCCCCGATGAACCGAGTGCGCGTGGGTGTGCAGGCCGAGGATCCGATCACCCTGGCGGGCTTGACGAGTTTCCTCAAGACGCGGACCGAGCTCTTCGTGGTCGCCAACCCCGCTGAAGCCGATGTGATCGTGTTCGCCGCAGACCGCGTCAATGCCAAGATTCTGACCGATATGCGGCATTCCGCACAGCAGTGGTCGATGCCCAGAGTGCTGGTCACCAACGAACTCAACCCGGCTGATGTGCTCGGTGCGGTCGAATCCCGCGTCGTGGCCGTGCTGCCGCGCACCGCGGCTACCGGATCGAGACTGATCAACAGCGTGATCGCCGCGGCCAAGGGTGGCGCCATGATGCCACCCAACCTGCTGGGCGAGTTACTCAAGCAGGTCGATTACCTGCAGCGGGAAGTGTTGACCCCGAAAGGCTTGAACGCATCCGGGTTGACCTCCCGGGAAGTAGACGTACTGCGGTTGATGGCTGACGGACTGGACACCGCGGAGATCGCACAACAGTTGTGCTACTCCGAGCGGACGGTCAAGAACGTCGTCTATGGGGTGACCAATCGACTCAACCTGCGCAACCGGCCACACGCGGTGGCCTATGCGATGAGAGTCGGAGCGATCTGATCAGAAGGAGACGGGCCACGTGGGTGAGCGACTGCGCGAAACAGGTGGCCCTCGGCTAACTTCCCGGCGCTGGCGACCGAATCCGGCGTATGCCGGAAGGTCGCGGCGCGAAGGAGGACCTCGATGCTCGCCACGGATGAGATCCCCGCGAATACAGCGGGATGCGTGCTTCCATGCTCCGACGAACAGGGCAGCGATCGCGAACTGACGCTTGTGTTCGCTGGACGGAGGATGGTTCTGACCACTCCAGATGGTCTTGATGTGGTGCTCACGCCGTTGCAGGTCGAACGGTTGCGCGCGGCGTTGCGAGACCTGTTGCTGGATGTCGACCCAGGCGATTACCTGTGAACCTCGGCCAGCGCGTGGTCTGGGACGTGTCTGCGAACTTCGTCGACGACGGCGAATCGAGAGTGCACGTTCAGCTTGCCCAGGATGCTGGTTACATGACTTTGCACAATTCGTCGTGGTACGGCCAGCTCGGCAGCGATGTCCGGGTTGGAACGTCCTTCCGAGACCAGGATTGCGATCCTGACCTCTTCCAGGGACAGGGCAGCCCAGCCGTCGGCGGGGCGCGTGACCCGGGTGTGCGGACTCGGGAGAATCCCATGTGCGCGTAGCCTGGACTCGGCTCGGCGGATGTCCCAGCGGGCAGACAGCAGGCCGAATTGCTGGACGGCCTCGTCGAGTGTGCGCTGGGCGTCGTCCCGCAGATCCCGTTGGGCCAGGAGCAGCGCGACATCTTCTAGAGCCGCGGCGAGTTCGATCCCGCGCCCCACCTCCCGGTAGTGCTGCACCGCGGCCATGATCGGTTCGGGGTCGCCGGAGATGAGCCCTTCGCAGCGGGCAGCCGCGGTGAACGCCCGAGCCGGCTGGCTTTCCTCGACCGCTTCCTCTCGGCACACGTCCAACGCCTGGTGTGCCCGGTTGAGATCGCCGAGCTCAACCGCCAGCCGGACGAGGTCCGGCAGCCATTGGTGCCGCAGCATCAGGGGCGCGAACCCCGGACTTAGGATCGGATCCATGATGGACAGGGCCTTTTCCGGTTCCCCGCGTTGCTCGGCCGCCAGTGCCTGCGCGACCAGCAAGAAGTCGACGTTTTCCCGCTCCGCGCCGCTCGACGGCGAGTACTCCTCGGCAGCGTCGAGATGACGCGCGATCGTCTTGGCGTCTTCCCGCCGCCCGGCGATCAACGCGCCGACTCCGTGTGAGAGCAACGCGGCCGGACCGGGCTCGCGCAACCCGTAGAACGAGATCGCAGGTCCATCCTCGGTCAGGGTCTGCAACTCGAGCATGGCTTCGTCCCAGCGGCCCACCCAGTAGTAGTGCACCGCCTCGGTCACCTGAAGACCGCTGGACGAGAGGTCCTGTGCCGCGACCTTGCGGGCCGAGCGCATCGTCTCTTCCGCCTCGTCCAGGCGATCCAGGTTCTGCAAGGTGAACGTCCGGTTGTCGAGCAGATCGAAGCGGAATTCGGAGAGGTCGGGATCATCGCCGATCACCTCGAGCGCCTTGTCGACGTACTCCAGCGCTCGCAGGTGATCCCGGCGCACCGTGTCCACCAGCCACCTGGTCTGCAACGCGTGCGCGATCGGGTAGGGCTCACCCGCCGTCACCGCCTCCGCATAGGCGTCAACGGCGCTTTCCTCGGTCGCGTCGAGGTCGCTGAGGTCGCCGCGGCGGAAGTTCGCCTGCAGCGATCTGTGCCTGGCTCGCCAGATCTCTGGTACCGAGGGATTGTCGGCCGAGCCCCCCAGAGTGTCGATCGCCACGGCTGTTTCGCCTCTTCGGAACAACATCGCTGCCAGCAGCTGCCGCATCTCCGCCGACCGGTACGGGTCGGTCGCGACGGCGAGGGCTTGCCGCACTTTCGGCTCCGCGTCGCGGCCCGCCCGGAACAGCACCTTCGCGAGCGCGGCGAGCAGCACCTCTCGGTTGGCGTCACTGGCCGGGCAGGTTTCGAGCGCACGCTCGAACAGCTCGATGGCGATCAGCGGTGCCCGGTTGGACACGGCGACGTGGTTGTCCGCCAGCCACTCCAGCACCCAGCGGTCGTCGGCAGCCGGTGCGGCCAGGAGCTGTTCGGCGACCTGCCGCACCGGGGCACCGCCGCGGGCGAATGCCTCCGCCGCCTGCCGGTGCAGCGCACCCCGCACCGCCTTCGGGATTCCGTCGTAGAGCGCCTGCCGCAGTAGCGGGTGCCGGAACGCCAGTTGGGTCTCGGCATCGACGACGACATCGGCAGCGACAGCTTCCTCGAAGGCCGACAGAAGCTCGAACGCTTGTTGGCCAGTGGCCGCGGCGACGTCGGTGACGGAGAATTCCAGACCGAACAGCGCACCCCAGCGGAGCACTTCCCGGGCGCGCGGGGAAAGGAAGTCGAGTCGCCTACCGACAGCGGCAACGAGGGATTGAGGAGCATCCGAGATCGATGACGCGGGGACGTCGGCAGTGCCGTCGCCGATGGCCACGGCATCGGCCCGCAGCAAGGCGTCGGTCATTTCCTGCACGTACATCGGATTTCCCGCGGCGCGTCCGGCTATTTCCCGCAGCACCGGACCTGGTTTGGCGCCGACCAATTCGCCGAGCAGCTGGTCGGTCTCGGTCTCGGACAGCGGAGCCATCAGGAAAACCTCGCCATCCCGCGATTCGACGGCGCGGCGCAGCTGTCCCACCTCCGCCCGGTCTGGTGCCGGGCGTGATGCCGCGACCAGCAGCAGCGGCAATTGGCGCGTCGCCGCGCAGAGCCGGTGCCACACCAGAACGCTGGCCTCGTCCGCCCACTGCAGATCGTCGATGACCAGAATCAGCGGCGAGATCACGCAGATCTCATCGACGAGTTCGAGCAGCCGGTGGACCGGGTCGGCGGAATGCTCGCCGTGCAGGGTGGCGGCAAGCTGTGCCCGCCGCGGGTCGGATGCCGTCGCATCGATCCCGAGACACTCCGTCATGACCTGGAGCGGGAATCGCTGACTCAGTTCGTCAGCCACCGCCCATGCGAGTTGGCAGCCGCGGCGGCCGGCATCGGCGAGAGCAACTGTGAGCAGCTCGGATTTCCCGATCCCCGGATCGCCCTCGATCCATACCGGCCGGCCACGGCCCGCGAGCACCTCGGTAACCAAGTCCCGCAGGCGGGTGACCTCCGAAGTGCGTCCGACGAAGCGGCTTTCCTCGCTTCGCTGCAGTGCACGGGTGACGTGGGCCGGAACGACCGACAGCGGTGGGCAGCTGGCCGACCGTGGTACTTTGCCAGCCGCCGGTGGCCTCGCCGGCTCTGCGTCCAACGCAGGATCGTTGGCCAGGATCTGTTCGTGCACTCGACTCAGCTCGGGCCCTGGTTCGACGCCGAGCTCCTCAACCAGCATTCGGCGGGCGTCCCGGTAGACCTCCAATGCCTCCGCCGGCCGTCCGCTGCGGTACAGGGTGGTCATCAACAACACGCGCAGGGACTCCCGTAACGGGAAGTCGCGGACCAGCCCGGCGAGCTCCGCAGCCAGATCCACGTGACCGCCCAGTGCGAGGACAGCCTTCGAACGGTGCTCGATGGTCGCTAGGCGCAATTCCGCCAGGCGTTCGCGTTGGCGCTCGGCGAATGGCCCCGGGACGCCGGACAGCGCTTCCCCGCGCCACAGACCCAACGCAGCGTTCAGGGATTCGACCGCGGCCTCAGTGTCACCGGAGGAAAGCTGTTGCCGACCCTGGTCGCGCAGCCGCTCGAAGACGGCGACGTCCAGGTCTTCCGGAGCGAGCCGAAGCGTGTAACCGGCTGGTTGTGAGACCAGGATGCCGTCGTTGGACCGTCGGGAGCGCTGCGGTTCCAGGCTGCGGCGCAGGCCTGAAATGTAGGTGTAGACGCTGCCTTCGGCGCTGGTGGGAGGGCGTTCTCCCCACAGTGCATCGATGAGTTCATGCCGGGAGACGGCGTGATTGGCGTGCAGCGCTACCGCCGCGAACACCGCTCGCTGGCGTGGTGGGCCCAGCGTGATCTCCTCTTGTCCGAGCCAAGCGCGCGAAGGCCCCAGCAATTCGACCTTGAGCGGGCCGCTCACGCTCACAGGCATTGCCACCCCTAGTTACACAGAAGCCACCGATGGTTGGGTCTCCTGTAAGATAGTGCACCTTCGGGCATCCGTTTGTGTCCTTGATCTTGTTTGCTCGAAGGATTGCCCGTTTGTACACGCGTGCTGTTTGCCCGAAGGATTGCCCCTTCGCGCACGTGCGCCGTCAGGAGGAGTGCTTTGACACCGCTGCGTCTTTGGCGGCGTCTCGCGGTCGGTGTCGTTTCTGCTCGTCGGCTGGACCTCCCGAGCTGTTCCACCGCTTGCGGCGGGTGGTCGCCGGCGGTTTGCGACGAGCTGAAGACGGCGTGAAGAAGTTGTGGATCGAGGACGGCCATGCTGTGTGACGTGCAGGATTCGACGCTTAGGAGTGCAGCCATGGTGAGCCAGAACCACAAGACGATCCGCTCTACCGCGGTTTTCGGCCTGACGGCCCCGGCGGGCGTGAAGACGCCGGTTAGGGTGGAAATGCGGTACGAGAGCAGTGAGCCGTACGCCGTGAACATGAGCTTCCACGCGGGGATGAGTGGTCAGATCGACTGGTTGATCGCCCGGGACCTGCTGGCGGACGGACTGGTCGTTGCGAGTGGCGAAGGTGACGTGCAGATCATCCCCCAACTCGACAACCACGAGGTCGTCATCATCGCATTGAGCTCGCCGTCCGGGCAGGCGGCCTTCGAAGCGCCCGCTGCCAAACTTGCGGAGTTCCTCGACGAGACCTACGGCGTCGTCGCCCCCGGTGACGAGGGCCAGTGGATGAGCATCGACGAGGAACTCAGTCGATTACTGCAGACTGACCTGCATTGAGTCGGGTGGCCGTGAGCGCTTTTGGGTGCTAGGGCACCCACAAACACTCACGGGTGCGGTTGTGACCGTGTTTGACCGCGGTGGAGAGGTATCCGCGGATTCGGTAGCGGTCGGTGGTGCGTTTCTCGCTGGTCAGTCGCCCGGAGATGTTTTGTTGCACTGTGCTGGGCCGTAGGTCGCGTTCGGCCTGGTTGGAGGTGGGCGGCACCTTCAGATCGTGGGCGAAGCGCAGCACGTCGGGCTCGCGGTCGCGCAGGACTTCCAGCAACAGCCGGGCTTTACGTTCACCGGGACGGTTGCCATGGCTGGTTGTGTCGGACAGCCCAACCAGTACACCATCTCGAAGCCGCTTGATCAGCGCATTCTTCGTCTGTTCGTCGATGGCATCACGACCGGCGTCGCGGGTGAGGTTGGCGTGGTGGATCAGCCCGCGCAGCGCATCGGCGATCTGGGTGGGCCAGTGCGCATCGGGATAGATCTCGGCGGCACCATCAAGATCACGAAGCAAATGCTGGCAGCACAACTGGTGGGTCAGCTCACCGAGCTCGGCGGAGTCGTAGTTTTGGTAGCGGTCGTGCACGATCACCGAGCCGGCCGGATCGGCCAGCACGAACGCCTTGAAGGTGGCCAGGTCCCGGTCGCCGAGCAGGTAGTGGGTGTAGAGCTCGGTGCACGCGACCAGCAGGTACTTCTCGGCTTTCTTCCTGCCCGGCTTGGGTGTACGTGACCCGACCCGCAGTGGGGTTTCATCGCAGCAGACGGCGTAGGCCTGGGTGATCAGCGTGCGGATGCGCTTGTCGACCTCGGCCAGCAGCCCGGCGGCACGATGCAGCATGCCGTGCACGAACCCCACCGACGGGGCGGCGCCAGTCAGCGACTGGAGCAGTTGCACGCAGCGGTGCGCGGGGATGAAGTGCACGACCATCAGATGCACCGCGAAACTTTGCAGGTTCGGGCCGTAGCCCACCGCGCCACCACGAGCGCCCACCGGGCGAGTGGCCGTATGCACCCGGCCGCACTCATCCGGCACCGGCACTTCACGATCACACCGCATCCGATCAACGCCGTGATCACCGGCCCCCACTTGATCACCGACTGTCAGCTCAACACTAGAACCCACACTCTCCGCGCACCCGGTGAATGTTTTACTCACGGGTGTTCTTCGGTCTCGCCGCGTTTTCTGGCAGCAAAATAGGGGGTAGGAATTCCTACCCCCTCGCGTGGGTTTCCAGGGGAGGTGCCTTGGACGGCGCAGGCGCCATGCCCTTCGTGCGGGGCAGCCTCCGGTAGTTCCGCGTAGCCTGGTTTTCGGGTGCTTCCGGGAGAATCAAGCCAGACCGAGGAATCGAGGTGCTTTGATTCTGACGGTCGGGGCGTCAAGGACGGCTTGCGTGTCCAAGCGATCGATGTCCGTGAGGTTGCCGTCGTACGTTTCGATGACCAACCGGAGAAGGACGCGGTCTTCACGCGACATCCGCCGCCGTCTCGCCGCCCCGATGGACGCCATCGCCTCCGCCGCGGGCAGCACGTTCCCGCGCTCCAGGTGGGCTGCCACCACGGCCGTTTGCTCCTCGTCAAGGGCCGAGCCCATGTGGAAGAGCACCTGGTCGAGGGCGTCTGTGAAATCCTGTTGCTGGGCGCCCGGCAGGGCTGTGTCCCGGTCCGTGACGGACATCTCATCCTCCCCTGGGGCGGTCAGAGCAAAAGGTACGTATGCGCGCGGCTGATCCTTCTGCCGCGGGGATGCGGACCGCCTTTGGCTGGCAATTGACGCGATCGCAGGCCTCAGGTAGGAGTATTCGATCCCGATCCTGCATTGCAACGTTAGCGCCCCGCTGAGGTACCGGCTAGCACGTTGCCCTCGCGTCCCTGCGAGGTTGCACGGACCCGCACGTGGTGGACGGGTTCGGCTAAGCACATGTGCGGATGTGCGATGGCGTGATTCCGGCGGGACTTCACATGTTTCCAGCCGATCTGGAGAAGACGTAGAGACCTTGTGGAGTCGGCTCCGGCAGGTTGTTCGGTGCAGAGTAGAGAACCACGGGAGGTGCGATGGAACGAGTTCGCGTGGCTGTGCTTTCCTCCGATGCCATTACGCATGCTGGGCTTGAAAGCTGCCTCGACTCTCGCGCCGAGGTGTTGGTGGTGCCGAATCGAAACCTCGTCGAGGTGGACGTCGTCGTCCTGGCAGCCGAGCGACTGACTGACGGGGTGACCGCCTTGCGCGCCTTGGGGGCCGACTTGGAGCGCAGTGCGGTCCTGGTGATTGACCAGTTGGATCCGGCTGGTTTGCTCGCGGCGGTCGAATGTGGTGTGGCGGCGGTGATTCCACGCACTGCGGCCACCGAGGATCATTTGATAAGAGTCATCCAGGTCGCCGCGACCGGAGGTGGCGTGCTGCCGCCGGACCTGATGGGAGAGCTGCTCCGCGAGATTGCTCGTCTGCAGCGGGAGGTCCTGGCGCCGCGCGGCATCAGCGCTTCCGGGTTGACACCGCGCGAGCTCGATGTCGTCCGCTTGCTGGCCGAGGGCTTGGATACTGCTGATATCGCTGAAAAGCTGGCCTATTCGGAGCGCACCGTGAAGAACGTCATCTACGGAATGACCAACAGGCTCAAGTTGCGCAACCGGCCACATGTCGTCGCCTACGCAATGCGTGCAGGCGTGATCTGACACGCTTCAATAGTCTGTCCCCGTTCGGGCGCCGCGGCAGGGGTGGTGGATGGGCGAGAATTGCTGACCGCCGCCCCGCGGATGCCGGAGAGTCTGTTTGCGTCGCCGAACGAGGAAGCTCGCTCGGCGACGCGTTCTTCTGGCAGCTCGCTCGGCGACGCGTTCTTCTGGCAGCTCGATGCCGTAGCAGCGTCAGCCTGAACGACCAAACCACAGGCGCGCGGTACGGGCGTAGAGCGAAAATGAAGAGATTCTGTCAGCAAGTGAGCATGCTTCGCAAGTCCCTTTGGAGGGGGTTGACGCCCGTGGTCCACGCGACTCCGCGCGCTCATCCGCGGTCGTATGACCGCGGCCGGATGTACCAATGGGCAGATTTTGCTTCCCGATGTGGACATGCTTCTCGGGCACTTGGTGAACTCATGATCAGTCTGCGCCATGGTGGTTCGCGACTGACAGATGAGGAAGTGCGATGACGATAAGACGTTCATCCTGGTCAGCCCTCGCGTTGAGCGCAATCCTGCTGGGGGCGCTGGCAGGGTGCGGGGGAGCCGGCGGATCCGACAGCGGGAAGATTGAGATCAAGGTCGCGACCTTCGGTGAGTTCGGCTACGAACCGCTGTTCGCGGAGTACGAGGCGCAGCACCCCAACATCGACCTCGTGCCCCAGGTCTCCGACTTCGAGGCGCACCACAAGGGGCTGGCCACCCATCTCGCAGGCGGGAGCGGCGTCGCCGACGTCATCGCGATCGAAGAGCAGTACATGCCGCAGTTCCTGCAGTCCAAGGACAAGTTCGTCAACCTTGCCGATTTCGGGGCCAAGGAGTTGCAGGGCCAGTGGTCCCCTTGGAAGTGGGAGCAGGGGGCCAGCAAGGACGGCAGCTTCGTCCTCGGCCTCGGGACGGACATGGGTGGTCTCGCGCTCTGCTACCGCCGTGACATGTTCGGGAAGGCCGGCCTGCCAACCGACCGCGATGAGGTGGCCAAGCTGTGGCCGACCTGGGAAGAGTTCGCCCGGGTTGCCGATCGGTTCAGCGCGGCAGTACCTGATGCGAAGTTCGCCGATTCTGCCGGCAGCCTTTACACCGCGATCCTCAACCAGTCCGAGGAGAACTTCTTCTCCAAGACGGACGATTCGTTCATCGCTGACCGGAATCCGAACCTGCGCCGCGCCTTCGACATCGCCGGGAGCATCGGGGCGAAGGGCCAGACCGCCAAGGTGACCACCTACACCCAGGCGTGGAACGTCGCGGTCAAGCAGGGTTCGTTCGCCGTCATGAACTGCCCGGCCTGGATGCTGGAGCAGGTCAAGGATGCGGGCGGCAATGCGAACACGGGCAAGTGGGACGTCACGACGGTCCCCGGCAACAGCGGCAACCAGGGCGGCTCCTACCTTGCTGTGCCCAAGCAGAGCTCGCACCAGAAGGAAGCCTACGACGTCGCGAAGTGGCTGACCGCTCCAGAACAGCAGAAGAAGATCTTCTTGCAGAGCGGAATCCTGCCCAGCACACCAGCCGCCTACCAGGCCCCCGAGGTGGTCAGCAAGACCGATCCGTACTTCAACAACGCGCCGGTGGGCAAGATCTACGCGTCCGCCGCGGACAGCCTGCGACCGAACTACCGCGGTCCCAAGGACAGCCTCGTGCGCCCGAAGTTCGGTCTGGCGCTTGGCCGCGTCGAAGACGGGAAGCAAACCCTCGACGAGGCGTGGGCCGAAGCAGTCCAGCAGGCACGCGAAGCAGTCAAGTAGAGACCGATGCCAGCGCGCCCGTCGGCCTTGCCGTCAACAGTTTCGGGTTCACGCTCGAGCCAACTGCTCGCCAGGATCGACGGTCGAGTCTCGCCCTACCTCTTCATCGCGCCCTTCTTCGTGCTGTTCGCGGTGTTCGGCCTTTTCCCGCTGCTGTACACCGCGTGGGTCTCGCTGCACGACTGGCAGCTGATCGACGGTGATCAGGGTTTCGTCGGGTTGGCGAACTACGCTGCGCTGTTCGCCGACCCCGACTTCTACAACGCCCTGTTCAACACCGCGAGCATCTTCCTGGTTTCCACCGTTCCGCAGTTGTTGGCCGCTCTCGGCATTGCGGCCTTGCTCAACCGGCCACTGCGGGCGGGAACCGCATGGCGGGCCGGCGTCCTGCTGCCGAACGTCGTTTCAGTGGTAGCCGTGGCGCTGGTCTTCGGTCAGTTGTTCGGGCGTGATTTCGGCGTGATCAACTGGATCTTGGGAATGCTCGGCGTGGAACCCGTGGAATGGGAGGCGCAGCGCTGGTCCTCCCACCTGGCCATCGCGGTCATGGTGATGTGGCGTTGGACCGGCTACAACGCCCTGCTTTACCTGGCGGCCATGCGCAACGTCTCGAGGGAGCTCTACGAAGCCGCAGCGCTGGACGGAGCATCGAGGTGGCGGTCGTTCTGGTCGATCACCGTCCCCGGAATCCGGCCGACCATCATCTTCACCGTGGTGGTGTCGACGATCGGCGGCCTGCAGCTGTTCGCGGAGCCGCAGCTGTTCGACTCGTCGGGAACCGCGGGTGTTGGTGGCAACGACCGCCAGTTCCAGACGTTGACCATGTACCTCTACGAGAAGGGGTTCGGCCTGTTCGACGCCGGGTACGCGGCGGCAATCGCGTGGGTGCTGTTCATTGTTTGCCTGCTGTCCGCCTTGGCGAACTTCGCGCTGGTCCGCCGCATTCGGGGAGGCGGTTGAGTCATGAGCGCGAGTGTTGTTGGCCGGCCGCCGCGGGTTCGCGGATCTGCGGGCGCGCGGCGACTGGACCGCCGGCCCGGCGGTCTGGTCTACGGCTTCCTCTTCGCGGTGGTCGCGACGTCGGTTTTCCCGCTGTACTGGTCCTTCGTGGTGGCTTCGAGTGACGGATCGGCGATCGGTGAGGTGACTCCTCCGCTGATCCCAGGCGGCTACTTCCTGGACAACGTCCGACGTGTCTTCGACACCGTGGATTTCTGGTTGGCGATCCAGAACTCGTTGATCGTGTCGGGCACAGTCATGGTCTCGACCGTCGTGCTGTCGAGCTTCGCCGGATTCGCTTTCGCCCGCCTGCGCTTCCCGGGAAGGAACACCCTGTTCCTGGTCGTGCTCGGCACGGTGATGGTGCCCGCCCAGCTCGGCGTGGTCCCCCTGTACATGGTGGTCGGAAACTTCGGATGGTACGGCCGTTTGGAAGCGGTGATCGTGCCGGGACTGATCAACGCGTTCAGCGTGTTCTGGATGCGCCAAGCGTGCGAGGAGGCGGTGCACGTCGAGCTGGTCGATGCGGCCCGGGTCGACGGCTGTTCGCTGTGGGGAACGTTCTGGCACGTCGCGGTCCCTGCGATCCGTCCCCAGGCGGCGGTGCTGGGCATGGTGACGTTCATGGCGGCGTGGAACGATTTCTTCTGGCCGCTGATCGTGCTGGACCCGAACGAGAGCCCCACCGTTCAGGTCGCCCTGTCGAGGCTGGCGAGCGGGTACTTCCTGGACTACTCGTTGATGCTGACCGGTACGACTCTCGGCGTTTTGCCCGTTATCATCGTATTTGTCTTGCTTGCACGTCAGATCGTGAACGGAATTACGCGGGCTTCAGTCAACGGATGAGGTGGTTATGACCAACGGGCAGGAACTTGCATTCCCACCGGGCTTTGCCTGGGGGGTTGCCACGGCCTCGTATCAGATCGAAGGTGGTGCGAAAGAAGATGGTCGTGGGGCGTCCATCTGGGACACGTTCACCGCCCGGGAGGGCACGGTCGTCAACGGCGACACGGGTGAGACGGCCTGCGATCACTTTCACCGCTACCCCGAAGACGTCGCACTGATCGCGGAACTCGGGTTCCCGACGTACCGCTTCTCGGTGTCCTGGCCCCGAGTCATGCCGGACGGGCGGACGTTGCAACCATCGGGAATCGCGTTCTACGATCGGCTTGTCGACGAGCTGCTCAGCCACGGCATTAATCCGATGGTCACGCTCTACCACTGGGATCTGCCGCAGGCACTCGAAGACACCGGGGGATGGCGCGTCCGCGACACCGCCGCACGGTTCGCCGATTACGCGGCGACGGTGTACAGCGCTCTCGGCGATCGAGTCCAGGAGTGGACGACGCTCAACGAGCCGTTCTGCTCGGCCTTTCTCGGCTACGGCAACGGGGTTCATGCGCCCGGAATCGTCGATCCCGGCACGGCGCTAGTCGCAGGACACCATCTCCTGTTGGCTCACGGATGGGCAATGGACGTATTGCGGACAGCCGCAAGCCCTGGGCAGCGATTTTCCATCGTGCTGAACTTCTCGCCGGTACTGGTCGATGTGGACGACGAGCCGCACCGCGAGGCGGCGCGCAAATTCGATGGTATGCATAACAGGATCTTCCTCGATCCGGTGCTGGGCCGCGGCTATCCCGAGGACGTGCTCGGCGATGTCGCTCACCTGCAGGCCCTGGAACCCGCGATCCATGATGGCGACCTGACGACGATTGCCGCCCCGATCGACTGGCTCGGGGTGAACTATTACGCGCCGACCCGCGTGGCACCGTTGCCGGATCCAACCGCACCGAGCAACTGCGGCCTTCCAGGTTTGCGGGGCTTCAACGTGCTTCCGCCGCGCGGCCCGCTCACCTCGTTCGGTTGGGAGCAGACACCAGAGTCGCTGACTGACCTGTTGCTGTGGCTGCACCGGCACTGCCCGGACCTTCCGCTCGTGGTGGCGGAGAACGGCGCTGCTTTCCCTGACGCGGTCGACTTCGACGGCCGGATCCGAGACGGCGAACGGATCCGCTACTTCGCCGAGCACCTCCGCGCCGTCCACCGGGCGATCGAGCAAGGCGCAGACGTTCGCGGCTACCTCGCCTGGTCGTTGCTGGACAACTTCGAGTGGGCGATGGGGTATTCGCAGCGGTTCGGTCTCGTTCACGTCGACTTCGACACCCAGCAGCGCACGATCAAAGACAGCGCCCGGTTCTATTCGCACGTCGTGGCCGCCAACGCCATCCCGGACGGGGCCTCGAACGCCATCCTGGACGGTGCCTCGGTCGATCGAGTTGCGGACTGACATCGAGATAACCCGTGCACCTCGCTGGACGGCTACCGCCTTCCAGCGGGACGAAGGAGACGCTGACCACCGCGCACGGTCGTGCGCTGGCCCGCTCGTTGCCGAGGGCGATGTTTACCTCGGGTCGGTTCAGCACCAACGAGGAGATCGCGACCGATTCGTGAAATGCTGCGCATGGCCGAAAGCCATGCGCAGCGCTTTTTTCACCAGGCTCGGGGCGCCTCCCGAGCCCAGGTCGCCGTATTTGTTGCTGAGCAGCTGCAGCCTGATTACCCACGACCCTGTCCTCGATCACGAACCCGGTGACGTTCGAGAAGCTCAACCCCTGCGAGCCAGTGCAGCGGCTACGAACCTTGATCGTCCTATTGATCACCATGCGCTCGCAGCCCACCACCCCCGGCCCGCCTTGGAGATCTGCCGACATCGGGCCCTTCCGCGTTCACCCGGGTGGTGGTCAATTTCTCGCGAAATTGGTTAGGGCGTAGAGGGTGATCATATTTCCCCAACCCGGACATGCGCAGAAAAAATCGCCGTCACCTGCTCGGATTCGTGACGCTGTGTGGTCGATGCCGCTGGGCGGCGTGGTGGCGGTGTGTTGTGGTGGCTCCGCTGCTGGGCGGGTCGGCGGCCTGGTGGTGTGGGCTGTGAGAGCTTTTGGGGCCGCCGTATCGGGCCGCTGGATCAGCCTGGACCGTCGCTGTGTTGGGTGCGTCGGTGGTGTCGTTTCCGGCATGCGTCGCTGGCGTATTTCTGTCGTGGTGTCAGTGATGTTTCACGGCTCTTCGCATCTGGCGGGATCTTGTAATCATGTGACTACGCATGGTGCAGCAGAGGTGTTGACGGTGTGTAGCCATTCGGGGCGGGTGGACCGGGACGCGGTGTAGCGGGAGCGGCGTTGTTGATGGGTGACGTTGGTGAACCCGAACGCACCCCGGTAGACGAGCTTGACCAGACGGTTGACGCCCTCGGCGGCGGCGTTGCTGTGGCCGGTGAGCACGCCCCGGGCGATCTCGGTACGCCAGGTGGAGATGGTCTGGGCCAGGGTCACGATCTCCGGGACGCTGGCGCCGATCGTGCCGCAGAAGGTGAAGAACGCGTGGAATGCCCGGCGTAGCCGGTGGCCGGTGGTTGCCACGCCGGTCTGGTTGGGCGAGAGGCCGATCACCGCGCGGAGCAGTTCCTTGGCCCGCCACGCCGCACCGATCTGCCGGCCGTACCCGCCCAGATCGGCCAGGACACACAACAGCTTGTTCCGTGCCCGCTCGGAGAGCTTCTCCTTGGTGCAGATCGGTGCCGACAGCACCGGGATCCGCGTCGGCCACCCTCGGGTCACCGCCGCCGGCGGTCTCCCCGTCCTGACGATCGGGCCCGGCGTCGCAGGCCACACCGGCCCCACGGTCGGTGGTCGTGGTGGTGTCGGTGACCACGATCCCCGCCTGGGCGGCCACCCCGACGAACGCGTCATGCACGGTGTGCCAGGCCATCCCGACCCCGGCGGCCACCCGGGACACCGGCACCAGCCAGTCCCCGACCAGATGCCCCGTCACCGTCCTGGCGTGCGACGAGATCCCGGCTCGCCGATCGGCCAGCGGCCCCGTCTCGACGAAGCTCGCGTTACCGCACTCGGCGTTCCCACACCAGAATCGAGACTTGTGCCAGCTCACCCGCATCGCGACCATCGTCACGTGCTTGACGGTATGCACCGTGGACTCTCTGACCCGCTCCGCGGCGTGCCCACAGCCCGGACAGCACGCCGCCCGCGGGGCCGCGGTCGTCACATGCACCGTCCAGGAACCATCCGCCTCCCGCTCGATCACATCGATCTCGACCCCGTCCAGTCCCAGCAACTGCGCCGGCACCGTAGTCTGTGACACGCGCCCACCCGCCTCTACCGATGATCCTTGCTCTTGGTCGACAAAGATCATCACAGGTTCGGTGGGCGCACCTCGTCCCCGCCCTACACAAGCCACGGGCGCGGCTACAGAACGCAACAATCAGCTATCACCACAAGTGATCACTCGGATACAGGATCCGCTCCACTGCGAAGAGCCGCTTTTGTAGAGTTCCAGGACTCCACAGCGGCATTGGAGGCGGCACAGCGATGGCGTCCGTCACGAGCCATGCCCAAGCAACGGCAAAGCCACCACTTCATTGACCTCGCACGGGCCTACCACATGCACGGAGACCGCAAGAACGCCTTGCGGTCCTTGCAGGAGGCTCGACGGATCGCACCGCAGCAAACCCGTTCTGTTGACCGGATTACTGGGCGACACGCCGTCTAGATGGGGCTGCTTGTCACTGGGTAGTCGGTAGATCTGGTCCACCTTGATCGGAGAGGTGGACGAGGGTGTTTGACGAGGTTGAACGTAATGTCGGCTCGATCCGGCTTCCGCGGTGGGGACGAGTTGTGTCGGCTGCGGGGTCGGTGCCGTGGCTGGTGGTCGATCCCGATGGTGTGCCGGTGGAACCGGTGCGTCGGTTCCTGGTTGAGTTCGTGGCCCGGGACAACCGGCCGGGCTCGGTGCGCAGTTATGCCTATGATCTTCTGCGGTGGTGGCGGTGGCTGCGGGCCGTTGGGGTGGACTGGGACAAGGCCACCCCGGCTGAGGTTCGGGATCTGGTGCTGTGGCTCAAGCAGGCTGCCAAGCCCGGACAGAGGCCGCGGACGAAATCGGCAGGCACTGCGGGCTGTGTCAACCCGATCACTGGCAAGCGCCATCAGGGAGACCAGTACGAGCCGCGAACAATCCGGCACTCGAACGCGGTGCTGCGGAGCTTCTACCAGTTCTGGATCGAGGACATAGGTGCGGGCCCGCTGATCAACCCGGTGCCGCAGGAGCGGGTCAAGGGGCGTCGGCCCAACTCCCATCACAACCCTCTGGAGCCGTTCCGGGCTGAGGGCCGTCTGCGCTACAACCCCAGGGTTCCCAAACGGAAACCTCGGGCGATGCCCGACGAACGGTGGAACGAGCTGTTCTCGGCTATGCGCTCCAATCGGGACCGGGCGATCCTTGCGGTGGCGGTCAGCAACGGCGCCCGAGCGTCGGAACTGCTCGGCGTTCGAGGCGTCGATTTGGACTGGGGAGATCAACTGGTCCGCGTGATCCGTAAGGGCACCCGCACAGAGCAGTGGCTGCCCGCCAGTTCAGAGGCGTTTGTGTGGATTCGCCTGTATTTGGCCGATATCGGCGACCTGCTGGATCGAGACGAGCCGCTTTGGCTGACCCTCCGCCGCCGTGACCGGGGCACCGGACTGCGGCGTCAGCCGATGAACTACGAGGCTCTGCGTGCGGTTTTCCGTCGCGTTAACGCCGTCTTGGGAACGAACTGGTCCATGCACGATCTCAGGCACACTGCGGCGATCCGGATGAGCCGGGATGAGTCACTGTCCATGCGGGACGTGCAGACAATCCTAGGCCACGCGCACCTGAGTACCACGTCGGATGTGTATCTCGTGGAGGACGAGGCACAGGTGGTCCGTCGGGTCCAGCAGCATCTGACCGACCGGCAGCAGCCGCAGCAACCACCGCCGGTGGCGGTCGGATATGACGACGCAGACCTCTCGGTGTTGTTCGGGAGGAACCCACAATGACCACCGCGACAGTCCAGCTGAACCTCCGCAGCCGCCAAGGCCGACGCATCACCAACGACCACTTCCATCTGCTCGATCAGCGGCGAACCGGCTCCGCCGACCATCTGCCAATCGAGGATGTCCTGCGGTTGCTGCGCCAGCTACCGGACTGGCCAGGCCGCGCCGAGCACCAGAACCGGATCACCAAGGGTGCCCGTGTGATCTTGAACTGGCTGCTTGAACACCCCGGTTCAGGCTGGCAGGACAGATGGGTATCGGCCGGGGCCGACGGCGGCCCGGATTGGCTTGACGGGCTCGCGCCGGAGGACACACGTCAGCCTCACACCAAGCGGTATCAACACCTTGTCGGGCTGGCTGCCTTGGTGCTGTGTCGAGTGATCGTGCCTAACTACGACTTTCTTACCCGCTACCGGTCCAACAACCTGTTCGACCGGACACGGATGGTCATCTCGCCGAAGTCGTTCGCCCGCGTCGAGCGCGCCGCGATCGAACGGGGACTCAGCGCCCGCGAGCGCGGTGAGGCGTTGAGCGTGTGCAGCAAGATCGTGCTGCGCACCGGCAAGGACCTCGACCAGGTGACCGCGGAGGACGTGCTGGAGTTGCACGCCTGGAGCCATCGCCACTGCGGCAGAGCGGTCCGGGGGCTGCACCTGGCTTGGGATCTGCTCAGCGTGCTCGGAATCACCCCGGAAGGCGTCACTCTGCGGGCGGCCCTGAAACGAGGGCAACTTCGCACCGGGGAGTTGGTCGACGACTTCGATATCCAGTGCCGGCCTGTCCGCGATGTCCTCGTCCGCTATCTCGACGAGCGTCGGCCGGCGATGGACTACGGCTCGTTCCGCAGCCTGGCCAGCCACCTGGCCGGGCGTTTCTGGGCCAACATCGAGCAGCACCATCCGGGTATCGACACCCTGCACCTGCCAGACGAGGCGGCCCAGGCATGGAAAGAACGGGCGCGATTGTTCGTCACCAAGGACGGACAAACCAGGGAGAGCAAGGACTTCCACCGCCTCTTCATGCGAGTGAGGGCCTTCTATCTCGACATCCAGGAATGGGCGCTGGAGGACCCCAGCTGGGCGCCATGGGCGGTTCCCAGCCCAGTGCGCAAGATCGATACCCAGGGATATATCAAGTCCCGCAAGAGGATTATCTCCGAGATGCACCAGCGCGTCCGAGAGCGACTTCCTCATCTTCCGCTGTTGGCCGACGTCGCCGAACGCCTCCGGGCCGAGACAGCGGCGTTGCTGGAAGCCGCCGGCGAGCACGATCCGGGTGAAGTGTTCGACCACGCAGGCACTCGCTACCGCCGGACAGCCCCCAAAGCGCTGACCAGGACAGCCCGCCAACAGGCGAACCTTCCTATCGAAGCGCAGAACCTGGCCACCGATGAGACGACCAACCTGACCCGCCGCGAAGACGAGGCGTTCTGGGCCTGGGCGGTCGTCGAAACGCTCCGCCATACCGGCATCCGCCTCGAGGAACTACTGGAGATCACCCATCTAGCGTTGGTGTCCTACCAGCTGCCGGATACCGGTGAAATCGTTCCCCTGCTGCAAATCGTGCCGTCCAAAGGAAATGAGGAACGGCTGCTGCTAGTCAGTCCCGAGTTGGCCAGTGTCCTGGCCACCGTCATCACCCGGCTGCGCAAGGACAATGATGGAGCGGTCCCGCTCGTCGCCCGCTACGACCCGTATGAGCGAGTCACTGGCCCGCCCCTGCCGCACCTCTTCCAGCGAGCGTTGGGCTCCCGCCACATGACTATCAGCGTCACCACGGTCTACAAGCTCATCAACACAGTGCTGGCCGCTACCGGTCTGCGGGATGCAACAGGCCAGCCGCTGATCTACACGCCGCACGACTTCCGCAGGATGTTCACCACGGACGCGGTGACCGGCGGGCTTCCGGTTCACATCGCAGCAAGGTTGCTTGGTCACAAGACCGTGGCCACAACGGAAACCTACCTGGCTGTTTTCCAAGAGGACTTGGTGCGCTCTTACCGCGCCTTCCTCGACAAGCGGCGAGCCATGCGGCCGCAGGCCGAGTACCGCGAACCGACCGCAGAAGAGTGGCGCGAGTTCCAGCAGCACTTCCAGCTTCGCAAGGTGGCGTTGGGAGACTGCGGCCGTCCATATGGGACGCCGTGTCAGCACGAGCACGCGTGTTTGCGGTGCGCCATGCTTCGGATTTCTCCCAAAGAACGGCCCCGCCTGGTCGAAATCATCGGCAATCTCAAAGATCGCATCCAAGAAGCGAAGCTGAACGGGTGGCTCGGCGAGGTCCAAGGACTCGAAGTCAGCCTGAACGAGGCCACAAAGAAGCTCGTCCGCCTGGATCGCATGCGTGATCGACAGCCCACCGGCCCAGTCAACCTCGGCATCCCCATCATCCGCGACCCACAATGACCGACCTCGCCAACACGGCCCCAACATCACACTGGTGCCGCGATGTCGATACCCACAAGGTGCTGAACCCTGCCCGTCGATCATTAGCCCTGACTTTTCATGTGGGTCGGTTGTGTTGCGGCGTGCCTGAACACAGAAAGTGCTCCTGACCTGGGAGGATACGGGTGTCTGACGTCCGTATCGCAACCAAGGTGAGGAGCACTTTCGAGGTGCAGGCTACTGGGTGGTCGCGGGGTTTGGAAGTCACCGCTGATGGTGAGGGGATCGTGTCGCACGCCGGGCTTGCGCTGCTGCGCGGGTTGACCGATAAGACGGGTTTGACCGCAGGCTTGTCGAAGGCGCTGGCCGGCACCCGGTTGCTGGTGCATAACCGGGGCCGGGTGGTAGCGGATGTGGCGTGCGCGATCGCCGACGGGGCGCGGGCGATCAGCGATTTCCGGGTGATGGGTGACCAGCGGGAGCTGTTCGGGCCGGTGGCGTCGGTGCCCACCGCGTGGCGGACGTTGGAAGAGATCGCCGACGGCGGAACCCGCACGGCGAAGAAGATCACCGCCGCAGTGAACACTGCCCGCCGGTATGCGTGGGACCAGATCGTGACACGCCACGGCACGCTTCCCGGGGTGCGCATCGCGGACAAGACCCTGGAGGGGGTGACCTGCGTCCGCATCGACGCGACGGTCACTGACGCGCATTCGGACAAGGAGTGGGCGGAGGCGAACTTCAAGGGGTTCGGCCATCACCCGCTGCAGGCCTACTGCGACAACACCGGGGGTGAGCCGCTGGCGTGGATGCTGCGCCGCGGTTCGGCCGGCAGCAACACAGCCGAGGACCACATCGCCATCACCGATAGTGCGATTGCCGCGCTGCCACAACAGTTTCGGAGGCGGTTGATGGTCACTGTGGACGGTGCCGGCGCCAGTCACGAGCTCATCGCACATCTGGACAAGCTCGCGTCCCGGCGCGGATACCAGCTCATCTACTCGGTGGGGTGGGCGCTGACCGAGCGGGAGAAGACCGCGATCCGGCTGGTGCCCGAGCGGGCGTGGGTGCAGGCGATCGGGCCGCGCGGGCAGCTGCGTGAGCGACGCGCCGAGGACGCCTGCGACAACCCCCGGTGCACACACGCCCGCTGCTGGGTCGAGCAGGCCCACGTGGCCGAGCTGACCGGGCTGCTGCGGCAGGGACCAGGCGGCGACCAACTCTCCGCCTGGCCGGAGAAGATGCGGGTGTTCGTGCGTCGCGAACGTCCCCATCCTGGGGCGCAGCTGACCCTGTTCGAAACCCAAGACGGGTGGCGCTACACGCTGTGGGTCACCAACCGTCCCGAGACCACGAAGGGGTGGCTGGGGCAGTCGCAGTACATCGACGCCGCGCACCGGGTGCACGCCCGGGTGGAGGACTGCATCCGCACCGGCAAGGACACCGGCCTGGGCCGATTCCCCTCCCGCGACTTCGCGATCAACACCGCCTGGCTGACCACCTCCATGACCGCCGCCATCCTGCTCTCCTGGCTCAAACTCCTCGCCCTCGACGGCGCTTTGGCCAAAGCCGAGCCGAAAACGTTGCGCTACCGCATCCTGCACACCGCGGCCCGCCTCGTCCGCGGCGGCCGCCGACGACGACTCAAAATTCCCCGCACCTGGCCCTGGGCCACCCAGATCGAGAGCGCCTGGCAGCGCATCACCGCCCTGCCACAAGCACCCTAACCAGCGCCAACCCGCCCCTACGACCCAAGAAAGACCCCGGGGCCCGTGGAACCCCCGGCCACCCGGCCCGACAGCCGGGCAACCATCACGCCCAGGCCGCGAAAACCAGCCCCACCACAGCAAAACCCAACCCCCTCACCCGCTCACCGACCGCCATGAAAAGTCAGGGTTAGTCCGGAAAAGGCTGCATCCGATGGTCCGCCAAACCGCCGCATTGCTGGTACACGATCACCGCAGGTCAAACCCCGATCTCACCAACTTCGCCGGTTGGCTCGGACTCCCCGGATAAACACGTCGACCTCACATTCGCCGACGGCGGCAGAATGAAGATATGAGTTCGGTGTCACCGCGTCCGTAATGCGTTCCGGACGCGGTGACTTTGGAAAGAAATCCCAAGCCCTGAAGCGGTAGAAGCAGCCGACGATGTCTAGCCGCGCATCAAGGAATCTTTGACCGCAACCGCAGGGAAAACTCTGACGTTCAGCTCACCAGAAAGTTCACCGGAATCGAACTCGGCAATGAAGCGGGTTTCTCCGTGTTCGGATCGGATGGCCAGCGAGAGCGCGGATTCCCTGAAGAAATCCCACAGAATGTTTCCGTCTTGCTTCCAAACAAATCGGATCGACCGCTCATTTTCGTCGTAGCTGAGCAGCAGCTCGCCGTTCTCTGTCTGAACGGTGAGTTTTCTTATCCATGGTTCATCCAGTTCACTTGGAGCTTCCCCGAACTCGTCCAGAAATTCTTGGTCGTCGGGAACCTGCAACGCGTCGTTCATTTCTTCCCTCGAAACGGTATGATGGTTGAAATCTTCAAGCCTTGCGGCGTTTCGTGCCATGTGGTGTGCAGCTGAATGAATCCGCCCGGACCGACCAATAATGAATCTCGTATTTGGAATCTCCCGTGCCTGTTCGTGTAGCTGCGAACGATTAACCCAGTCGGGGACGGAGAAACTCGTCCCGCGTTTGTCGGGAACCAGCGCTCCGTCCGGGCCCTGTATGGCGAGCACGCGAGTTCCGTCCAACTCCACCGAACGCTCCACGAACCCGCCGTAACGGACGTACAATGGTCCCGGCCCATAGCGAAGGTCGCTGAGGATGTACGGGCCCGCCTCGCCCCGCAATTGCTGAGACAATTCTTCCAGCACCAGTTCCAGCTGATGCTCGTCGAGTGGATAAATTGTAGCGAACTTGCCGCTCGCGGACCGCGGCGCATATTTGGCGTTGCGGGACAGGAGAACCTTGGGGCTGCGCAAGTGTTTGAACGCGACACGCTCCCGCAGGCAGTACTCGTGGACGGTCGACAGCACCCTCTCCGCGTTGTCCAGCGTGGCCGAAACGTGCACCTTCCAGCCCAGCGTGACGAGCCCGAGCCCCGGCGGAACGTAGCCGCCGCGCGAAGCTTTTCCGGCCGTGCCCATCTCTTCGACGTTATGCCGGTGCTACCCGAGCCGCAGGCGGTGGTCGGTGCCGTTCTCACCCAACGAAGGAACCGCCGAAAGCGCTTGGGGATGCGCTGGACCCGTTGATCGGCAAGCTGCGAGGGTGTTTATCAGCCGCGAGGGTGTCCTCGAGCTCAGTCGACTGCGGAAGAGAACTGCGGCATCGAGACTGCCCGGACGCGGGCCGCTCCCGGCTTCGGCTCTTCGGCCGGAGTCGTGTCGAAAAGCGTTTCCTCGACAGGCTCGGGCTGCTCGGGCTTGACCGGCTCCGGCTCGACCGGCTCGGCGGCCTTCTTGCTGAGGTGTTCGCGGGTGCGCTGCGCGGCGCCGCGGATCTGCTCGGTCAGCTGCTTGTTGGCCTGCCGGACCTGCTCCTCCTCGCGCTCCTGCTGGCGCGTGCTGCGCGCCGGCTCGGGCTTCGGGGAGCGCGCGGCCTTGATGTAGCGGTCGAGGACGGCCCGGAGTCTTTGGGCGTGCTCGTCGTTCAGGTCGATTTCATACGTCACACCATCCAGCGCGAAGGTGACGGTGTGGTTGGCTAGGGACCCGTCGATGTCATCGACGAGTTCGACCTGAATCCGTTCGGCCATGATCACCTGTCTCGGGAGCGTGCCCCGCCTCGATCCGCGACACTTGCAGGTAAGACTACTGCGAGCCTTGACCAGACCATGCCGTAGCACGCGGCAGCGCCGTTGTCTCGTACTCAACCATAGAGCAGCCGGATGCCCAGCCGATAACCGACGGGCGGGTCACGTACCGCCCGCGTACGGCGGCGGTCAGTGGCCACCAACGGACAGTAACCGCTGTGAGGCAATCCTAGCAAGTAATCCAGTGCACATCGAAGAGAATTCCGGTGGCGCTGGACCATTCTCGCAGCGATCGTAGCGCACCTCCCGGACGGGAATGTCGTCCGCCAGCAATTTCGCCTCGAGCGTCGAGAACTCCGCGCTGTCGGACCTCGACGCCCGGCGGGTAGTCGGAGCGCCCGACTCGGGGCCGGTGATCCTCGGCAGGCTGAAGTTGCGCAACCGGGCGAATGCCGTGGCACGCGGTCCGCTCCGGTCGTGAGTGCGAAAACGGACTGGAGGCCGCTTTCGCACTCACGACTTCGTTGCGGATTCATGGTAGGAGATCGATGACGAACACCTGACCACCTTTTCCCACGCACGGTTCCATTTCTGCTTCGGTGCCTTCGGCGGTGCTCGAGCCGACGATGCCTACGCACCCCTGGCCCTTCACCCGGAGCACGTACTGTCCACTCCCATACAGTCCGCTGGGTTCGATCTCGAAAGAACTGCCTTGTTCGCAGTCGTCCCTTGGTTCCAGCAGTCCGGCCCCGGGCCCCTCGGGCAGTGCCTTCAGGCATCCCCTGCCGTAGTCGGGGTGGTGCCACTGGATGCGGTAATTACCTTCACCCGTGGGCTCCAGCAGGGTAGTTTGCGGCGCCACTTCGTCGCACGGGCGCTGCACCGCCACCAGTGGGACATACCGGTGGTTCTGGACGCGCCCATCGGTCAGGCACAGGTGAGGAGCCGTAACGGGGCGCAGTCGTACCCACCCACGCGGCAGTGTTGACCAGATACCCGAAGTGGTGGACTCCGTGTGCTGGACGTCCCCGGCTGGCCGGCCGAATGGGATCAGCATCCAGGCGATCGACGCGGTAACGGCTCCGAACGCGGCGGCCATTGTCAGTGGCAGGAGATACCCTTTGAACCTCCTGTGGCTCGGCTGTCCGTGCCTGACCGGTTCTGTTGGCGCTGCTTCGGCCGGTTCTGTGGGTGCGGGGTCGGCTTTGTCCAGCCCATGTTCGAGTGCTTCCCCGCGAGCGATCACGTCCAACGCATCAAGCCATGCCGTCGCTTCGCTTCCGCGCCCGCAGGCGTGCACGAAGGCAGTCAGCAATTCCGGACGCGGTAGCCTCTTTCCGCCTAGAACGTCGGCCAACGTGCTGCGCGCCAAAATCTCACCACGCGCGGCCGCACGCTCCTCCAATTGCCGGTAGGTCAGCTGTGATTCTTGCTTGAGCCGTCGCATCAGCGCTACGAACTCCACGGCGTCGCGCGGCTTTGCCCCCAGGATTTCCATACCTGCCATCTTCGTCGGTCGCGCATCACTCGGCATCGTCCATTCGAGCTGTTCGAGATCGGCGGCGCGAGGCCGGACCGGCTTCCGGACAAGGCGCTGATCAGCCGTTATCGAATCGGACCTTCCGGGACAGGGCGCTTGTGTTGACGTGGACTCGGTCGCGCCAGCAAGATTTCGACGTTCCGCCTGCCCGTTTCTCGGCGGGAATGAAGGAAATCGCAACAGAATGCGAAGGGAAAATACATGCGCATCACCGCTAACTGGCGCGCGACCGCCGCCGTCTTCCTGATGGCGTTCTCGGCCATCACGGCTCTCGGCCCTGCCGCGGCCGCGAATCCGGTAGCCGATTCCGGGATTGCTCCGATGGAAACCACGGCACCCAAGTGCATGCTGGACAAGGAGAAGAAGGGGAAAATCTACACCACGGTGTGGGTCACCAACTCGTGCAAGCGCAACTACCGGGTCCAACTGATCATGGCACGAGGTGCGGACAGTCGCTGTTTCTCCATCACGCCCGGTCAAACCCGCAGCCACACGTCCCGTGGCATTAGCCCGTACCTGGACCGCATCATCCTGTGCTGAGCCCGTCCGCGAGTCCAAGGGCGTTCGACCGGAGTGAACACTAATCCTCCGCTGACCCGAGACTCCTGAAACAGCTACTGCCGCTCCGGCCGCATCGCGGAGCGGCAGTCTGCGTCGTCAGCGTGATCCGCCGCCAGCGCTTGGCTTGGCTTGGCGGACGTCACCGCGCCGAGATGCGGCGGTAAGAAGCCGCCGACCCGAGCAGCGATGCCAGCAAGCCGACGAGCACCGGGCCGCGGGCTCGCTGCTCACGGAACTGTTCCCGCCGCAGCTGCGCTACAGCGGTGTTGCGATCGCGTTCGACCCGGGTGGTGTGGTCAACGGATTCCGGCCGGAAACCCAGTTGGCTGGCAGGAAAAGGGGTTGGGAGGAAGACGTGATGCCGCTGGCGGATGCTGTCTCGGCTGATCTCAACCGCTTCACCGAGCAGCTGTCCGCTTGACCGGACGGTCTCGGTGGGACGAAGCAACTGAGTGCCCCTGCATTTGGGACCAAATAGCAGGTCGCGCCGCCCGCAGATCAGTCACAAAAGCCGGTTCTGGAAATGGCACACGCTCTGAATACGGGTCCGATGTCGTGCGGAGACGGTGGGTCGAATTAGATTTTCGGGCATTCTCTGATACCCGTTCGTCCTGCTATGGAGTTTCTCGGTTGAGAGTGCCCGAGGCGGCTGGTTGGCTACTGGGCAACGCGCTTGAACAGGGCGCCCCGATATTTCTTGAAAGGAATCTTCATGGGTGTGAAGAATGCAGTGAAGCGGGTCGTGGTGGGGCTCGGCGCGACCGGTCTACTCAGCAGTGCGCTGCTGACGGGCACGGTGGCGAGCGCCTCGGCCTCGACCATTCCGAACGGGCATATCCAGATCTGTGCCCAGGGTAACTACTCCGCCTACGTGGAAGTTCACCCGGCCGAACTCGGCGGCGGCATGACCACGGTCGGCATGTCCAGTACCGTTCAGCGGCCGGGCAACTGCTGGATTCACAAGCTCAGCACCCACGGCGTGGACGCCCCGGTCGACGTGTGGGGCATTCGCCCCGACGGGTCGACGTTCCACGTCGGTGCCGCGTCGTACAACAGTAAGGACGGCCTGGGTCTCGGTGCGCAGGGCACCGTTAGCAGGCCCACGATGGCGAAGTGGTGATCCGGCCAGTAGGGCACGGCCGCGGGCGCGACATCGGTTGCGCCCGCGGCCCTTTTGGGCTCTTCTGCTTCTTCCGTGGGCTAGGCGTGTCCGGGGATTGTCACTCACGACCGGGCGGGCACTGGTCGCTCTCTTGTGGACAGTGCAAGATCGCGGCGCGCAGCTCCAAATCGTGTCTTCCTGAGCCGACGGGGCTGGGAAACGCGGTCGGCGGGCTTAATTACTGGTCGACGCGCTGAGCACGCCCTCCTCGTGGTGGGGCCAGCGGGCCGGTTCGCCGACGGGCTTGTCGCCGAGCACCGTGACGCGGCGGCCGACCCGGCGGCCGGTGTAGTCGTTCACGGCGTAGTGCTGGGTCGCTCGGTTGTCCCAGACCGCGACCGCGCCGGGGATCCAGCGGTAGCGGCAAACCCGTTGCGGGCTCTCGGAAACTTCGAACAGGTGGTTCAGCAGCGCGTCGCTCTCACCCGAGGTCAGCTGCGGGATTCGGCGGGTGAACATGCGGTTGACGTACAGCGAGCGGCGGCCGGTTTCCGGGTGCGTGCGCACCACGGGGTGCTCGGTCTCGCTGCGGAACGACCCGTTCGGGTGCTTGAAGACGTGCACCGCGGTGAGCCCTTCGAGCAGGTCGCGCACCGGCGCGGACAGCGCTTCGAAGGCCAGGTACTGGTTGCTCCACATCGTGTCGCCGCCTGCCGGCGGGCATTCCACGAGCTGCAGCACCGACGCGATCGGCGGCGAGGGGCTGAACGTGACGTCGGTGTGCCAGACGTCGGCGCGCGCGCCCTGATCGGAGTCCAGCACCACCAGCTCGTCGTGCCCGGGAAGCTTCGGCAGGAACGGGTGCACCTCCAGTTCGCCGAACCGGCGGCCGAACGCCTTGTGCGCTTCCGGTTCGAGGGCGGCCGCGTCCGGGAAGAACAGCACGAGGTGGTTCAGCAGCAGTTCCCGCAGCACGGTGAAATCGGAGTCGGTCAGCGCGTCGAGCGGAACGCCGCGCACTTCCGCGCCGAGGGCCCCGGACACCGGGCGCACGTCGAAACGGTTCTCGGTCATTTTTCTCCGCCTTTCTCTGACGTTTTCGGGCAGGGCGAAATGCCCTTTCGTCGCCCGGGAAAAACATTCGGGCGATGGTTGACGTGAATTGTTCTGAATTGGCACTCTGGTCGTGCCGGACGTCGTTTCCGGCGGCCCCCGAACACCTTCGTCGAAAGGACGCTCATGCCGCACGATGCCGCTGCCGAGCTCGCCCGCCTCGTGGACCTGGCGACCCCGTTCGCGATCCGCACCGCGGTCGCCCTGCGGCTGCCGGAGTTGGTCGAGGCCGGCACCACCGGCCTGGCGGAGCTGGCCGCCGCGAGCGAGTGCGATGAGGACTCGCTCGCGCGGCTGCTGCGGCACCTGGTGTCCGTCGGCCTGTTCGCCGAAACGGCGCCGGGCGCCTACGGGCTCACACCGCTGTCGCGCGAACTGCTCGGCGAGAACCACCGCTGGCAGCGCGGCTGGCTCGACATCGGCGGCCCGGGCACGAAGATGGACCTCGCCTACACCGGGATGCTGCATTCGGTGCGCACCGGCGAATCCGCGTACGGCCGGGTGCACGACGTCGAGTTCTGGGCGGACTACCAGCGCGACGAACGGCTGCGGCTGTTCTTCGGCGCGATCATGGCCGCGCACGCCTGGCAGACCGGCCCGGCCGTGGCCGCGGAGTACGACTGGTCCGGGGTGCGGCGGGTGCTCGACGTCGGTGGTGGCACGGGGGCACTGCTCTCGGAGGTGCTGCTCAAGCACCAGCACCTGACGGGCGCCGTGCTGGACCTGCCACCGGTGCGTCCCGAAGCCGAGCAGGCGTTCGCCGAGGCGGGGTTGTCCGAACGCGCGGAGTTCGTCGGCGGCAGCTTCTTCGATCCGCTGCCGGCCGGCTACGACGTGCTGCTGGTGTCGCGGGTGCTGACCGACTGGAACGACGAGAACGCCACGAAGATCCTGCGCCGCTGCGGCGAGGCCGCGGGGCCGGACGGACGCGTCGCGATCGTCGAGGTGCTCGCCGGTGAGGAGCACGCGAAGAACAACTCCTCGTTCGACCTGCAGTCGCTGACGCTGCTGGGCGGTCGTGAGCGCAGCGTCAACGACTTCCACGCGCTGGCCGCCGCTGCGGGCCTGTCGGTGCACGCCACGCACCGCTGGCCGAGCGGGCTGGTCGTCGTGGAGTGCACGGGCTGACACCGCGCTCACGCCCAGGACGGGAGCCGCCGGGCCCGCGGGTCCGGCAGCAACCCCAGCTGGTGCAGCCGGTCCAGCGGGGTCAGCGAGTGCACGCCCAGCCCGGACATCGTGTGCATCACGGTGTAGCGGATGCGGTCGTTGCCCCCGGTGCCGCGCAGCGCCCGGCGGCCGGCGAACCGGCCCACCCACGACAGGTCCGTGATCATCCGCGCCGCGTTGTGGCTCGTTCTGCCGATGTGCGCCAGATTCTCCCGGCGTGCGGCCGAATACCGCGCCAGCGCGTGGTCGACGGCGGCCGGGGCGAGCGAGCCGCCCTGCCGCAGCATCGTGGCGAGCTCGTGAGCGTCGGCGATCGCGCTGTTCATGCCCTGCGCGGCCATCGGGTGCACGGTGTGCCCGCTTTCCCCGACCAGCGCCAGGCCCGGGACGGCGAGCGATGGCGCGAGGAATCGGGACACCGGCAGCAACTGCCGGGCGGCGAGGTGCGTGCGGATCGATGCCTCCAGCGGTGCGAGCGCGGGAGTCTCCCGGACCAGGTCGGTGGCCCAGCGATCCAGTCCGTCGGCGTCGAGACCGCGCATCTCGTGCGCCCCGGTCTGCGCGTAGAGCCGGATCCGGCCCTCCGGCAACGGGTAGCGCAGGCGTAGCCCGCGTGGTGTGACGTAGGCGGAGAAGTCGGGTTCGACCTCCGGTGCGTCGTGCAGCTCCAGCGCGACCAGCCGGTGCGGGTAGTCGTCGCGGCGGATCTCGATGCCGGCCTCGCGGCGCAGGCGGGACGACACGCCATCGGCAGCCACCACGAGCGCTGCCTCGACGACATCGTCGCCGATCCGGACGCCGGTGACCCGGCCGCCGGTGAAAATCAGGCCGGTCACCAGTTCTCCACGGCAGAACTCGACGTTGTCCGGCAGGGATTTCGCAAGCGCTTCGAGGATCGCCGGGTAATCGTGGGCGAGCAGCCAGTTGCGCTGCACGGGCAGGCGCGCGTAGTCGAGAGCCATCTGCGCGCGGCCTTCGGCGTCGCGGGCGACCAGCTTCCCGAGCCGCAGTGCCCCGGCCGCTTCCAGTCGCAGCGCGACGCCCCACTCGTGCAGGATCGCCAGTGCCCCCGGCTGGAAGACCTCGCCCTTGGCGACCGGCCGCACCCGCTCCTGCTTGTCCACCAGCAGCACGCGCCGGCCCAGCCGGCCCAGCGCGCACGCCGCCGCCAGCCCGGCGACGCCGGCGCCGCACACCACGACGTCGTAGCTCATCCCGCCACCGCCTTCCGGTAGCGGGCAAGGGCTTTCAGCGCGAGACCGTGGGCTAACGCGGGATTCGGGTACCGGCAGACGTGCCGCACGTATTCGTTGACGTTCGCGGCGGGCCAGCCGCCGGCGGGCAGCCGGTGCGCCAGCAGCCAGTCCACACCGGACCGCGCGGAATCCGGTTCGGCCCCGGCGGCCAGCAGCGCCGACACCGCCCAGCCGGTCTCCTCGACGGTCCCGGGCTCGCCGTCGCCGGTGCCCCACGAGCCGTCGGCCAGCCGCGTGCGTTCGAGCCACGCCCGCGCGCGTCGTGCCGGTTCCCCCTTTGCCGCACCGGCTTTGGCGAAAGTCTGGAGCACGGCCGAGGTGCCCGCGGTGTGCATGCGGTACCAGACGGACTCGAAACTTCCGTCCGGCTTCTGCGCCTTTCCCAGCCAGCGCAGCGCGCGGCGGACGCGGCGGTCTTCGGCGGGTACGCCCGAGTCCAGCAGCCCGTCCACGGCCTGCGCGGTCATGTGCGGGCACGGTCCGCTGTTGGCGACCTTCGTGTTTCGCACGCACAAGCCCCACGAGCCGCGGGTGTCCTGCTGCAGCGTCAGCCAGGTGACGCCGCGGCGCACGGCGTCGGCCTGGTCCGTGCCGGGCAAGTGGTTCAGCGCGGACAAGATTTCGCCGGTCTCCAACGTCGCGGGCCAGCCGCGAGTGCCCGACCAGCCCCAGAACCCGGGCGCGCAGCCGAATGCGGTGAAAGGCTGATCCTGTTGCAGGCGAAGGAAGAGCTCCTTGACGGCGGTCAGCCGGGGATCCGCTGCGTACCCCGCTTCGAGCAGGCCGGCGGTGGCGTACATCGACCAGGTCAGGTCCAGCGGCCCGCTCGACCACGAGCCGTCGGGCGCGGCCATCCGGCGGAACCAGCCGACGGCGCCGTCGACCATGTCACCGCCCAGCCCGGCGCGCGCGAGCCCGGCGCAGATCAGCCCGGTCACCCAGGCGTCCTCGCACCAGCCGCCGGTGCTGCCCTCGTGCTCGTAGACCTGCCGGATCACCGCGAGCGCGTTCGGCTCCGCGAGTTTCGCCAACGACCGCTGCAGCCGGGTCAGCGGTTTGTGCCGCGCCTGGGCGAGGCCGAGCGCGGAGACCATCGGCGCGCGCAGGTCGAACAGCCGCCGGTACAGCCCGGGCAGCAGCGCCAGCTCAAGTGGGAACCGCCGCATCTCGCGCGCGTCGAGCCAGCCCGCGAAGCCGTAGAACTGCCGGCACCACGCGACGACCTCCGCGTGCGGGATCGCTTCCAGGCCACCGAATTCCCGCATCCATTCCTGACCGGCCTCGACCGCGGCGGCGTTGCCGCGCGGATCTGTCAGGTGCAGCACGGCCGACGCCACTGCCGTCGGCCCGGCCTCGGACGCCTCGCCGGGCACCATCGCCCAGCCGCCTTCGGCGGCCTGCGTGCGATTGAGCCAGCCGACGCCTGCCTCGATCAGGTCCGCGGCCCCTCCGGGATCGGCGAAGTGCAGCGCGCACACCGCGCCAACCGTGCCGAGCGTCGAGGTCAGGCCTGTTCCTCCGTAGTCGAACACCCCGTCCGCGCGTTGTGCGGCGAACAGCGCCTCGGCGCCCTCGGTGATCGCCTCGGTGATCTGGTCGGAACGCGGGAACGTCACGCCGGGTCCTTTCTCCCGGCCACCGTAGGGGCGGGCGGGAACTCGTGGCGGGCGCGCATCAGCGCTTGGGTGAGCAGCGAGAACAGCAGTACGGGCAGCACGAGTGCGAGCGCGAAGCGGCTGCCGGTGGCACCTGCGATGACCGCGGCGGCGAGCGCGAGGCGTTCGGCCACCAGCAGTTCGTGGGCGCGCAACGCGGTCCGCGCGCCCACGACGTCGCCCGCGCGCACCAACGGCGTGAACGCGCGGGCCCCGATGATGGCGGCGACGGCGGTGATAGCGAGCTGGGCGGCCGGATCCGTTGTCGCCCAAACCGCGCCGAGCACGACCACCGCGACACCACCGCTGTACAGGCGCAGGGCGAGCCGGACCGCGTGCCGGACGCCGCGGCGCACCGGCACCGAGCGGTAACCACCGGCGCGGTCGCCGTCGACGTCGCGGATCGTTCCCACCAGATTCGACGCGGTGTCGTGCAGGAGGAAACCCGCCGCCACCGGCAGCAGCGGCCACGGGGGCCATGGCGCAGCCACCATTGCGCCGATCACGAGGGCGAGCGCGGTGAGCGCGCCGCGCGTGACGTTGCCGGCGATGCCGCGGCTCTTGAACACCTTGCTGTAGCCGACGATCCCGGCCACCGCGACGACGAACAGCGGCACGATCCGCCAGTTCGCCCACACCACCAGCACGGCCGAAAGCGCCGCGCACGCCAGGCCACCGCACAGCGCGGCCTCGGTGGACAGCCGTCCCGACGGGATCGGCCGATGCGGCTTGCCGATCGCGTCGAGATTGCGGTCGAAGTAGTCGCCGAGGTAGTGCCCGGACAGCCAACCCAGCGTCGGGGCCAGCGCCGCCACGACCAGCGCGTCCGCACGGCCCGCGCCCCCGGCCACCGCGGTCCCCGCGAGGCCGAGCAGCGCGGGGTAGCACGAGGTGTAGGGGCGCCAGGTCTGCACGTGAGCGAGAACCGACCAGCCGATTCGCCGGCACAGTCGCGTGATCGCCGGCGCCACGGTCAGCGGTCCCTCCGCACCGCGAGCTCGGCCACCGCGCCGAGCAGACCGGCCGCCTCGGCGACGGGGAGCACGCCGAGCCCGGACTTGGCCAGCCGCACCTCCTCTCGCGCCTGCGCCAGTGCGAGGTCAAGCGCGCCCGTCGCCACCACCACCTCGCGCAAGGCGGCCAGCGCCGCATCCGGCCGGAGCCCGCCGGCCAGCACCTGCACGATCCGGGACCGCTCGGCCGGTCCTCCCTCGCGGTGGGCCAGCAACACCGGGAAGGTCGGGCGGAGGTTCGCCACGTCACTCGTGCCCGGTTTCCCGGTGACCGCGGGATCACCGAGGAACGGCAGCAGGTCGTCGTACATCTGGAAGGCGAGGCCCGTGTGCTCGGCGAACTCCGTGACGGCGTCGACCGCACCGGGCGATCCGCCGCCGAGCACCGCACCGGCCCGGCAGGAGCCGCGGAATAGCGCACCGGTCTTGAGCGCGGCCACCTGGAGGTAGGCCGCGAGACCGCTGCCCGGCGTGTCGTGCGCAGGCGGCACCAGCAGCGCCTCCTGCACCTGCCCGCGGCACAGGTCTTCGCCGGCTCGCGCGAGTATGCGCACTGCGGACAGGATGTTCGCCTCCGGCACCGCGCATTCGGCAAGCGCGCCGAACAGCTTGATGATCAACGCATCCCCGGTGACGATCGCGTCGGACACGCTGTAGCGGGCGTGCACCGATGCCCGGCCACGGCGGGTGTCGTCGCCGTCGATGATGTCGTCGTGCACCAGCGACGCCGCGTGCAGGTATTCCACGGCCAGCGCTGCGGGCATCACCGCTTCGCGATCGCCGCCGACGGCTTCGGCCGAGGCCGCCAGCATCAGCGGCCGCAGCAGCTTGCCCGGCGACAGCAGCGCGTAGCGGGAGACTTCGTCGAGACGATCATCGGTGGCGGGCCAACGCGCGGTGAGCGTGCGCCGGATGTCCGCCGCGACCTGGGACGAGGTGACCTTTTGGCTCAAGGCGTCGGGAGCAGTCATCTGGCGAACTCCTTGGCCAGCACCAGCAACGCGTCGTTTGCCTCCGGCGTCCCGGTGCTCACGCGCACCCCGGCACCGGCGATCTCGCGCACCACGACGCCGCGCGCGGCAAGGTAGTCCACAAAGGACTTGTTCCGGTCGCCGAGCCGCAGCCACAGGAAGTTCCCGCCGCTGGGCGGCACGTCCCAGCCCAGGTCGAGGAGCCCGGTCCGCACGCGGTCGCGCTCGGCCGCCACCACCCGACAGCGTTCGCGCATCGCGTCCTCCGCGTCGAGCGCCGCCAGCGCCGCGGCCTGCGCGACGGTCGGCACCCGGTAGAACGGCAGCATCGGACGCAACGCCGTGGCCACCGGTTCGGCCGCCACCAGGTATCCGACGCGGAGGCCGAGCAGGCCGTGCGACTTGGAGAACGTGCGCACGACCGCGACCCGGTCGTCGGCCGCCGCGAGGGCGAGCCCGTCGGCGATGTGCGCCGGGTCGGCGAACTCGCGGTACGCCTCGTCGATCAGCACCAGCACGTGCGGGGGCAGCGCGGCGAGGAAGTCCGCCAGCTCGGCGCGGCCGAGCACCTCGCCGGTCGGGTTGTTCGGGTTGCACAGCAGCACGATCTTCGTCTGCGGAGTGACGGCGGCGGCCAGCGCTGCCAGGTCCTGGCAGTCTCCGTCCGAGGGCACCGCGACCGGTTCGGCCAGCGCGTTGCGGATCAGCAGCGGGTAAAGCTCGAACGACGGCCAGGCGTGCACGACAGAAGTGCCGGCACCGGAGTGCGCGGTGAGGAACTGCTGGAGCAGGGCCCCCGAACCGGCGCCGGCGACCACCCGCTTCGGCGCGATCGCGAACCGCTCCGCGATCGCGTTGGTGAGTCCGGTGGCCAGCGCGTCGAGCGTGAGGTGCATGCGGCCGAGGCTGCTTTCGGCCGCTTCGAGCACGCCGGGCAATGGTCGGGAAGTGTTTTCGTTCAGGGACAGCTGATGAATGATCTGAGTCACGTGAATGAAGGCCTTTCCGTTGCCGCACACGGTATTTCCAACGCCTGTCACCACATTCTAGATCAGAGCCTCCGTCAGATTGCGGGCAGTCGTGATCATTGTCAAGCCGCTGAAAGCATTGTCCACCAGACAAAAACCGGCAATCGGGTTTGCTTTCCGGGCACGGTTACCGGAATTTCGGGCACCATTCAAGATGGCGAATCGACGGTAGGCCGACAATTCCGTAGCATCGCGTGCGCGATGAGCACACTCCGGTTTCCGGGCCGTGACGAAAGTTTTTCCGTCGGCGGCTCAGCCAACGCGACGAGATCCTCGGTCAGCACGTCGAAGCCGGCACCTGCCGGGCAAGACCTGCGGCGCACCCGAAGCACTCACGAAGCTCGCCGGGTGTAGGCAGGGCGAATCGGCCCTGATTTTCCGGGGACGGTAAGTGGCTCCTCCTCGCCACCTGCGAGGTACCTGAGGAGGCACAGTTCGAGCCTCGCGACTTCATCGGGGTGGACCGGGCATCAACAACCTCGCCGCCACCAGGGTGTGCGCGGTGCAGGACCAAGGCCCGTGAGCGGTTTTCGGTGCTATGGCGCCCAAAATCACTCACGGCCCGAAAGCGGAGGACGAGGTGCGCGGCGAGCTGCTCACTGACCTGCTGACCTCGCCCGACCGTAACCGGGGCGCGCTGCTCGCCTGCCGGGGGCGACGGCGTCCCGCATCGCCGCCGAACTGCGATCCATCGTGGACATTCCGGTGACCGTCGCCTGCAGAACTTGCAGGCCTCGCGGATCCGCCCAGCCCAAGGCCCGTGAGCGTTTTTTGGTGCTATGGCACCCAAAATCACTCACGGCCAGGTGGCGGCCTTCGCCGCGGCGGGTCGCGAGTCTGCTTCTCGTTTTTTGCTGCCGGAAATCGCACGGATTGAGCTTTGCTCGTCTCCCGCAACGACACCCGCGACGAGAGTACGCATCGTTCGCATTGCGCACCTTTCCTGCGCGCAACTCGGTCACACAAGTCCGGGATCTCCCGGAGCCGAGAACACCGCTGAGATACCGCGAGCCCGCACCGCAATGCAAGAAGAGGTCGGGGAACACTCAATGAAACTCGCGGACGCTATGTGGAGTCTGCTAATGCGGTGCGCCGACGTCTTTGCGCGGGCGTCGTGAAAGACACCAGGTCACCCGGCAATGCATGCGGCCATCGACCGACGGAAAAAAGTGCACGAACAGCTGTTCATATAGGCACCGTTAGCTCGGTCGGACCACATCGCACATCGCCAACTTGTACTAGTAGCACGCGTTCTTTTAGAGACGACAGGCGACGGCATCCCGGCTCGGTGGTGGTGATGTCAGGCGCTTTCCGTTTCCCCGAGTTCCTCTCGCCAGGAGGTTTCACATGCTGCGACTCGAGCCGTCTCCGCAGACGGCTGGTGTCCCGGTGCCGTGGTGCGCGACCGCCGTTGGGAAGGTGCAATTGACCGAGCGGTTCACTTTGCACTCCAGCGCACCGGAGTGCAAGTCATTGAGGCGGGCGCGGCGCGGATTGGAGCACCTGCTTAGCTTGCTTGGCGCGCGGGATGTGGCGCTGGGCGGAGCAGCGGTGGAGGAGTCGTCACCAGCGGGCGGCAGCTGGTTCGTGGCTCTTGGCGGGGAGGATGACCGGCACTGGGTGCGTGCGGCCGGGCTGTCGCAGTTGCGTGCGCGTCAGGTCGCGGTCGACGAGGTGGTGCTGTCCTCCGGACTGTGTCTGTGGGGGACCGGAGCATTGTTTGCGGTGGGAGCGGCGGGAGCGGTGGAATTGACGCGGGCACCGCAACCTGAGCAGGTGCGCACCCTGCACACTCTGCGGGCCGACTCGGAGCTTTCCGCATATGAGACCACGACCTCAGCGGCACTGGCCGGACTCGCGGGCGCGTTAGCGCGGTGGGCGGCGATACGAGTGCCTTCCACAATGGACTGGGACATACCCCGGCTGCACTACTTGGCCGCCTTGCTGGACGAGCAGGGTGCGCCAATGCTGCCACCGGAATTGTGGCAATACTGGCAGGATTTGGTGCGTCAGCGCAACGCCCAGGTCCACGCGTTGGTGGAGCGGCGATGTCTCGCCGAGGGCCTGCACGCCGTCGGCGTCGAGGGGCTGGCCGGTATTGCGGACATTGCCCGCGGCCGGTTGCCAGGTACCACGCCCCGCCAGGCGCTGCGGTTTCTAGCCGATGCCGATCCGGTCTGGCGCCGCATCGCTGCGACCGAGCAGGTCACCAGTTACTCCGAGCTGGTCCGGTTGGCCTATGTGGTGCAAGTCCTGCGAGCCGGTTGCCCAGAGCTGCACGGACGATCTGGGCGATTGCTGATATGCGTGGAGGATCCGGCCGAGTCCCGCATTCTCTCCGCGGCGCGGACAGTCGCCGAACGGGCTGGGCTGGATCTGCAGGCCGTGGGGCTGCATCCGCTCGGGACGCTCCTGCCCAGCACGGGCGGCAGCCTGCACGCCTGCGGGCTGCCGTAAGCCGCGCCGGGAAACAGACCGGCACGAGGGAGCCGCAGGGGCAAATCCGTTCCGGTGGACGCGGAAAGTGCCCCTGTAGCCCCTGTAGCCTCCCTATAGCCCGCCTATAGCGCGGTACTTCCCGGTGATGCGACCGCCACTCGCGAAGCGCGCACGGGCCCCGCAGGGCAGTTACGGGCTTTGCTCGTCGCACGACGCAGCGCCGTCAGTCCCGGGCCCAAGCCGGGCTGCAGTTGTGCTGTTCAACGCGTGCGCGGATGACGACGCGCACGCTGGCAGTGCGGAGCTCATGGTTGGGCGACCCGCACCGGGCCTTGGTTTGTTCGACGTCGTCGATGATCCAGCCAGAGTCGACGGCATCGGCGAGGCAACCGTAGTGATCAACGGGCCCTGTGGCCGGTGCGGCCGGGTGGAAAGCGGACGCGTCACTCCCGTGGTCACTGATCATGGTCGTGCATGGAAGAGGATCTGACCCGAATCCGTGAATAGTGGGTTGGGTTGATCATGTTGTATTTGGTGTTGATCTCCGCTGCGGTGTTTTTGGGTTGTGGGCATGGTGGTGGCCCGGTTGTCGCGCCGGGTTCGCGTTGTCCGGGTCCTTGGTCGGGGCCGGTGGGCCGGGTGGTCAGGGGATCGCGGGGAGTGTTCTCAGTGTGGTGAGGATCCCGGCGAGCAGGTGATGTCCGGGTGGGAGACGCAGGATGGCTTGTCCCGCATGGGAAATCAGGCGCGCGGGGACGCAGATGAGCCGGTGCCGTAGGGTTGCGATCATGGCTTTGCCGCCACGGATCCCGTGTCCTGTCACGGTTTCGCCATCGGGCTTGCCGGTGAGTTCGTGTAGCCAGGCGGCAATGTTCACCGCCAGCAGCGCGCCGTGCATCCAGGCGGTGTTGACTTCCTTGTAGCCGCTGGGCAGATGTCGTAGCGCGGCGCCATGTTTGCTGTCGCGAAACAGGTTTTCGATCGTGGTGCGGTGGCGGTACCAGTACTCGACCGCGACCGCCTTGGCTGGGGTGGACACGTCAATGTTGGTGCAGATGAACGAGTAGGCGTAGATCCAGTCAGCACTTCCGAGTTCATCCAGCGGCAGGGTGCGCTGGTTGGGGTGCAGGGTGCGGCGCCGCCGGGAACGGGGATCGGCCGAGACCTGGGAGATGTCCAGTTTCACACGGCGGATGAGGATCTCGGTGCCGGTGGGCCACCAGTTCGGCCTGTAGGAGGCGACCGCGACCTGCGCGCCGGTCATGTCCCGGGCGTCGGTCCAGTCGTCCTCCGAGAGCCCGTCCAGTAGCCGCCACAGAGGTGCGATGCGTTTCGCGCCGATCGCGAACTCCGCACCCTCGGCCAGCGCCGCCCGCGCGAGGGCACCGTCGAAATAACCGGTGTCGGCCCGTAGCCGTATCCGGGCGCCCCGCACCGCACGCGGCAGGCCTTTCAGCGCCCGCCGTAACATCGCCGGTGCGCTCGCACGAGCGTCGTCGTTGCCGGAGAACAACTCCGCAGCCAGCACTGCTTCGGTCTCCGCCCAACACGCCACATGCGGACGCCCCACACGCCGGCCCTCATGGTTATAGGCCACGCCGCGTTTCTTACGCCCGTAGACTTCGACATCGGAGGTGTCCAGGTCGATCGTCACGGAGGCGGCCAGCCGCGCCCGCCGCGCCGCGGGCGAGAGCTCATACGCGCGTTCGGTGACCGCGGCGATCCCGGCCTCCACCGCCGTCCATTGTGGATCAGTGAACCGCCGTGCCAGACCGGCTGCGGTCGTTGAGGGCAATCCCGGCACCGGCGAGATCTTCTGGCCGGCGGCATCCTCACGTACCCGGTCCAGACCGACCAGGAAATCCTGCCCGGCCAGCTGCGCGCACGCCAGCCCCACCATCAGCTCACCCGGCCCGAAGCCTCGGTCCCGTTCCTTAATCGGCCCGACCGCCTCATCCAGCTCCGCGATCACACCCAGCCGGTCCACCAGCTCGGTCACCGCCGCCATCCCCGACACCTGGGTCAACGACAAATCCGGCACACCGACCCGCACCTTCGCTAGCGTGCGCCGACCATCAACTACACTGCCCACCAGATGGGTGTCCTCTCCGACCAGATGAAATTGACTTCACAATCAACATCATCCCAGGTCAGAGCGACACCCATCACCATATCCCGCCCCAAATCACACCCATACTCGCGGATTCGGGTCTGAGATGTCCAGAACGCCTTTGTATGGTTTCACCGTCAGTTCGACTTTACCAAGCGTCAGCATCCCGCGTACGGCCTTTTCGAGGTCGGCCAGCAACTGACTTTGCCCTTCCGTCCAGCACATGGCTTTGGGGACGCGCAGGAGGATTCGCACATCCAAACCGTTAGTGGAAACCGCCGTGACAAAGCCAAGTTCGGTCAGGGAATGCTGCTCACCCGGTGGATGGATTCCCCCCCAGGACATCCCACACCTGCCGAAGCAGACTGCTGTTCATTTCAGCGTTCATCCTCAACGGAGCTCCTCCCCGGCGTTGGCTGGCGATTGCCCACACCGCCTGAGATTTCGTGGTCGTGCGATAACGCGGCGCCTGCAGCCGTGTGTGCCGGGACGTTCCCGAGGTTGTCGCGGAGCCCGGGATGACGGGAATCAAACACCGGCCAAGAGCTTTTGTATATCTCAATATGAGACAATCCTCGCAATTTTGCCGCGTCACGGCCACCTACATCTGCCCCACGGAAGTCCGGTCAGAGGTCGATGCCGAATTCTTTGATCTTGCGGTAGATCGTCGCGCGGGAGACGCCGAGCGCGGCGGCCGCGTCTTTCTTGTTGCCCCGGTTCTCCGCGAGGCTGCGAACGATGGCGTCTCGTTCGAGGGCCTCGATCTGGGTGAGCGTGCGGCGTGACAGGGCGCGACACACCGGTGGCAGCTGATCGACGCCGATGGTTCCGGAACGTTGCCGCTGGATCACCTCATGCAGCACCTGACCCAGCTGCGCGACGTTGCCGGGCCAGCTGTACTTCGACAGTTGCCGCATCGTCTGAGGTGAGACGGTCAGGTCGGCGCCGTGACCGAGCCGACGGAGCAGGTGCGGCACCAGTTCGTGGAGGTCCTCGATGCGGTGGCGCAGCGCGGGCACGGGCACGGTCTCGCCGAAGAAAGGCAAGATCAGCGCGTCGAGGGTGGTGTCGTGGCTTGCGGTGCTGATGGTTGCGCCGACCCAACCGGCGTGCTCGCGTCCTTGGAACAGGTCGGCGAGGACGGCCAGCCGAGCCTGCCCCAGCGTGTCGAGGTCGCGCAGGATGATGCTGAAGCGCTCCCTGTCGAGTTCTTGGGCAAGGATTCGGTCGCCGGCGGGACCACGGAGATCGGCCGCCGAGAGAACCCGCGTAATTGCGGACGGGTTGTATTGTGCTGCCGCTGCTTTGAGCGTTTCGCAGCGACCGGCACCGGGCTCCCCGGAGACCACGACCCACCGCCCCTCACGCACGCAACGCGCGATCTGCTGGCAGCTGCGGCGCCACGAGACGCTGGAGCCGACGACGCCCGGCAGCGGGTGGGTCTGCACGGCGGCGGAAACGAAGGCCGGGGACGCTTCGACGATCAGGTGCACGTGGAACAGGGCCATCGTGGCGCGGCTTACCTGGGGAAAATCTTCGGCGCTGCAGAGCCGGACGGTTTGCCCACTCGGCAGGGTGGCGACGAGGCGGGGAGCGGTGGTCGCGGTCGAGTCCACCGCGTGCTCGAGCAGGGCGGCCTGGTCCCGGGCGTCCAGCTCCTGGCGTAGGTGCCCGTTCATCAGGACGAGGTCGTGACCGAAGGCCAGCACACCGTGCTGTGGGGAGCGGCGGCAGGCCCTCATGTAGGCGTTGAGCAGCGCGGTCTCTTGCTTGCTGGCCTGCGCGAGTAGTCGCCCCTCGATCTGATTGGTGGCGGTTTTGGCGAGCGTGGCCAGCAGGGAGCCGCCGCCGTCGTCGACCCAGCCCGTCAGGTCGAGCGCGCCGATGAGGATGCCGGATATCGGGTGGGTGATCGGGACGCCGGCGCAGGCCAGGCGGCCGAGCTGCTCGGCGTAGTGTTCGGAACCCATCACCAACGTCGGCGCACGGGTTTCGAGGGCGGTGCCGATCCCGTTGGTGCCGACGAATTCCTCGGCGTAGCTGTATCCGGGAGCCAGCTGGACGGCGTCGAGGTGGCGACTGAGGCCCCTGCTCGCGCCGATCCTGGTCAGTACGACTCCATCGGCCGAGGTCAAGATAACGCTTACCGCCTCATCGGCCAGCCCGTCGGCCAGCTGCCGGAGCACCGGCGCGGCGGCCGTGGCGAGCGGGCAGTCGAGGTTCGGTTCCCGCACGAAGGGCAGGTGTGGCGAGTCGACCTGCACGCGCAACGCTTGCGAGCGGCGCCACGAGGTCAGGATGCTCTCTCGCACGACGGTGCTATCGGGTTCGTGTGTGCTCAGGAACCGCTCGCGCGCTTCCTGCACCTCTCGGGTATTGATCGGTAGGCGACGTGGCATGTCTGTCCTCTCGATTCCGGCCGCCGGCAGGCGCGGTTTTCGCGCACCGCGGGCCGCCCTGCCCGGTTCACCGGGCACGGTAGCCACGTCTCAACGTGAGATAAGTCTCAGATTGAGACGCTCGCCACAGCCTGCTGCGGGGTTCCATTTCACCGCGATGACGGGCGTCGTACAAGGAGATGACGGGCGTCGAACACGGCGATGACAAGTGTCGAACGCGGCGATGCCAAGTGTCGAACACGGCATCGAATCGCCCCTCAGCTGCGGACCGTCGTCGGACCAAGAACCCATCCCACCCGGGAGGCAGGCGTTGAGCAGGCAGAGCCTGAGCAAAGCTCACAAGAAGATCACCGAGCTCTCGTGGGAGCCGACGTTCGCCACTCCGGCGACCAGGTTCGGCACCGACTACACCTTCGAGAAGGCCCCGAAGAAGGACCCGCTCAAGCAGATCATGCGGTCCTACTTCCCGATGGAGGAGGAGAAGGACAACCGCGTGTACGGCGCCATGGACGGGGCCATCCGCGGCAACATGTTCCGTCAGGTGCAGCAGCGGTGGCTCGAGTGGCAGAAGTTGTTCCTGTCGATCATCCCGTTCCCGGAGATCTCGGCTGCGCGGGCAATGCCGATGGCCATCGATGCCGTACCCAACCCGGAGATCCACAACGGGCTCGCGGTGCAGATGATCGACGAGGTTCGCCACTCGACGATTCAGATGAACCTCAAGAAGTTGTACATGAACAACTACATCGACCCCGCCGGGTTCGACATGACGGAGAAGGCGTTCGCGAATAACTACGCGGGCACCATCGGCCGGCAGTTCGGTGAAGGGTTCATTACCGGTGACGCCATCACCGCGGCGAACATCTACCTGACCGTGGTCGCGGAGACCGCGTTCACGAACACGCTGTTCGTGGCTATGCCCGACGAGGCCGCGGCCAACGGTGACTACCTGTTGCCGACCGTGTTCCATTCGGTGCAGTCGGACGAGTCGCGGCACATCTCCAACGGCTACTCGATCCTGCTCATGGCGCTCGCCGACGAACGGAACCGTCCGCTGCTCGAGCGGGACCTGCGGTACGCGTGGTGGAACAACCACTGCGTGGTCGACGCCGCGATCGGCACGTTCATCGAGTACGGCACGAAGGACCGCCGCAAGGATCGGGAGAGCTATGCCGAGATGTGGCGTCGGTGGATCTACGACGACTACTACCGCAGTTACCTCATCCCGCTCGAGAAGTACGGGCTGACGATTCCGCACGACCTGGTCGAGGAGGCGTGGAAGCGCATCGTCGACAAGGGCTACGTCCACGAGGTGGCCCGGTTCTTCGCCACCGGGTGGCCGGTCAACTACTGGCGGATCGACGCGATGACCGACGCCGACTTCGAGTGGTTCGAGCACAAGTACCCCGGCTGGTACTCGAAGTACGGCAAGTGGTGGGAAGAGTACAACCGGCTTGCCTACCCCGGCCGGAACAAGCCGATCGCGTTCGAGGAGGTCGGGTACCAGTACCCGCACCGGTGCTGGACCTGCATGGTGCCCGCACTCATCCGCGAGGACATGGTCGTGGAGAAGGTCGACGACCAGTGGCGGACCTACTGCTCGGAAACCTGCTACTGGACCGACGCCGTCGCTTTCCGTGGCGAGTACCAGGGCAGGCCGACGCCGAACATGGGCCGGCTGACCGGATTCCGTGAGTGGGAAACCCTGCACCACGGTAAGGATCTCGCCGACATCGTCTCCGATCTCGGGTACGTCCGCGACGACGGGAAGACACTCGTGGGCCAGCCGCATCTCGATCTGGACGACCCGAAGAAGCTGTGGACTCTCGACGACGTGCGGGGCAACACGTTCCAGAGCCCGAACGTGCTCTTGAACGAGATGTCCGACGCCGAACGCGAAGCCCACATCGCCGCATATCGCGCAGGCGCAGTTCCGGCCTGACCCGGGTCGGCGGGTGGCGTCGTGTCCACTCCGGCGCCACCCGCATCACCACATTTTCCGAGCCAAGGAGACAAACCCGTGGCCGACATGCACCGTATCAACTTCGAGCCTGTTGACATCGAGATGGAAGTCGGCGAGGAGGAGAACATCCTCGATGCCGCATTCCGGCAGGGAATTCACCTGATGCACGGCTGCCGCGAGGGGCGGTGCTCGGCCTGCAAGTCCTATGTCCTCGACGGCGAGATTCAGATGGAGAACTACTCGACCTTCGCGTGTAACGACGCCGAGGTCGAAGAGGGATTCGTGCTGCTGTGCCGCTCACATGCCTTCAGCGATTGCACCATCGAACTGCTGAACTTCGACGAGGACGAACTACTCAGCGGTGTTGCCATCCAGGATGTGCGCACACAGGTGGTTGCGCTCGAGCCGATGACCAAGGACATCGTGTCGCTGCGTCTGCAGCCCGTCGATCCCGCGGCGTACGAGTTCAAACCGGGACAGTACGCCGACCTGCAGATCCCGGGAACGGGGGAACACCGGTCCTTCTCCATGGCGACGACACAATCGACGCCGGGACAGGTCGAATTCCTCATCAAGAAGTACCCGGGAGGCAAGTTCGCCCGCCTGCTCGAGGACGGGATCTCGGTGGGTGACGAGATCTCCCTGACCGGCCCCTACGGGTCGTTCACCCTCAAAGAGGGGCACGTCCTGCCGATTGTCTTCATCGGAGGCGGAGCAGGGATGGCGCCGATTCTGTCGCTGCTGCGGCACATGAGCGAAACAGGCAACACCCGGCAGGTGCACTTCTACTACGGAGCCCGCACCCCACGAGACCTGTTCTACCTCGACGAGATCCTCGAGCTCGGGAAGAACCTGACGGGCTTCACGTTCGTGGCCTGCCTCTCGGAATCGACGGACCCCTGGCCCTCGGGCCAGATCGCCGTCGAGGAAGGCAATGTCACCGACGTCGTCAGTCGCCGTGAACCGGACATCGGCAAGTCCGAGGTCTACCTGTGTGGGCCGCCGCCGATGGTGGATGCGGCGCTCGAACTGCTCGAGGCGAACAACACCCCGAAGGATCAGGTCTTCTACGACAAGTTCACCAGCCCAGCCTTCGAGTAGTCGCAGCAGGAACCCACCAGCCTTCGAGTAGTCGCAGCGGGAACCCATCTTACTTTCTTCGCCGACAAGAACTGAGAAACGAGATGACTGAAACCACCGGAACCAGGCAACGCAGCTTCCCCAAGATCGAATTCACCGACTCCGAGGCCGGCGCGCTGGAGTTCCCCAGCTCCCGAAGCCGCACCTTCAACTACTACAAGCCGGCCAAGTTGCGCTCGACGATGTACGAGGACGTGACCGTCGACGTACAGCCCGACCCCGACCGGCACCTGACCCAGGGGTGGATCTACGGCTTCGGCAACGGCCCCGGCGGATACCCGCAGGACTGGACGGCCGCGCAGTCGGCGAACTGGCATGCCTTCCGCGACCCGAACGAGGAGTGGGACCAGACCATCTACCGCAACAACTCCAAGGTCGTCCACCAGGTGGAGTTGTGCCTGTTCAACGCCAAGCGCGCCCGGGTCTACGACGCATGGGGCACCCCGTGGTTGACGTTCATCGCCCGCAACCTGGGCGCGTGGATGCATGCCGAGAACGGGCTGGCGCTACACGTGTTCACCTCCATCCAGCGTTCCTGTCCGACGAACATGATCAACACCGCTGTCGCGGTGAACGCCGCCCACAAGATGCGGTTCGCTCAGGACCTGGCGCTGTTCAATCTTGACCTGTCGGAGGCTGCTGAGGACTTCGACGGGGCGGCGCACAAGGAGGTCTGGCAGTCCGCGCCCGAATGGCAGCCCACCCGTGAGGTCGTCGAGCGGCTGACCGCGGTACCGGATTGGTGTGAGCTGCTGTTCGGCTCCAACATCGTCTTCGAGCAACTGGTGGGTTCTCTGTTCCGCAGCGAACTGGTCATGCAGATCGCCGCCGGCAACGGCGACTACATCACGCCCACGATCGTGGGCACCGGTGAGCACGACTACGACCGGGACCTCGCCTATACCCGCAACCTCTTCCGGTTGCTCGTCCGCGACAGCGAGCACGGGGAGTCGAACAAGGAGCTGTTCCGCACCTGGCTGGTGGCCTGGGTGCCGCGGTGTCTCGCGGCGGCGCGGGCGCTGCAGCCGATCTGGTCGCAGCCGGCAGACAAGGCGGTCACCTTCGCAACCAGTCTCGACGCCGCCACGGCCAAGTTCCGTTCCCTGCTCGATGACATCGGGCTCGACATCCCCGAGGAGTTGGACAAGTGAACATGCAATTCGGTTCGTCCACCGAGTTCTCCAACATGTGTGGCGTCACCTTGATGAACACCCCCGTCGGCCGGGTCGTTGCGGAAGTGATGGGCGCGAAGGACGGCGTGGAGCTAACGGAGTACCCGTCGATGATCCGCGTCGACGGCCAGCGTCTGCTCACCTTCGACTACGACGAGCTCACCGAGGCTTTGGGCGAAGAGTTCGACGGCTCCATCTTCGAGGAGATCAGCTCCACCCACTACGGGCGCATGGTCCACCTCGACGACAAGACCCTGCTGTTCGCCAGCCCCGAGGATGCCGCCGAGTACATCGGGTTCGATCTCACGGCGAAGTGACCGTGCCCGTCTGGGGCCACTGCGGTGGCCCCAGACGGACCACCCACCATCTATCCGAACCAGGACCAAGCGAGGACTCGATGTACCAGAAGGATGGCGAGAATTACTTCATCGTCGATGCGCACATCGCACTGTGGGATGCTCGTCCCGAAAACCAGCTCAACGTCCACGGCAAGCAGTTCATCGACTGCTTCTACGACTACCACCGCAACCTGAGCCCGGAGTCGGAGCTGTGGTCGTACGAGGAGTACCTCTACTACGGCGGCGAGCGCCTGATGCGCGACCTGTTCACCGACGGGTACGTCGACCACGCGATCTTCCAGCCCGCCCGCCTCGGGGCCTTCTACCGCAACGGGTTCGGGCAGACCGAGGAAGCTTTCGCGCTCGCCCAGCGGTATCCCGACAAGCTGACCTACAACCACTGCTGGGATCCCCGATTCGGGCAGGCCGGGCTGGACCAGCTCCGGCGCGACGCCGAGCGGTTCAAGCTCAAGGGTGTGAAGCTCTACACGGCCGAGTGGCAAGGCGATTCACGCGGGTACAAATTGGACGACCCCTGGAGCTATCGCTACCTGGAGACCTGCCAGGAACTGGGGATCACCAACATCCACATCCACAAGGGACCCACCATCCGGCCGCTGGACCGCGACGCCTTCGACGTCGCGGACGTCGACAAGGCGGCATCGGACTTCCCGGAACTGAACTTCGTCGTCGAGCACTGCGGTCTCCCTCGGCTGGAAGACTTCTGCTGGATCGCAACCCAGGAACCGAACGTGCACGCCGGCCTCGCCGTCGCAATGCCGTTCATCCACACCAGACCACGGTACTTCGCCCAGATCATCGGCGAGCTGCTCTATTGGCTCGACGAAAACCGCATCCAGTTCTCCAGCGATTACGCCCTGTGGACACCTCGATGGCTCATCGAGCGCTTCGTCGACTTCCAGATCCCCGAGGACATGCTCACCGAATACGGGCAGATCACCGTCGACCAGAAGAAAAAGATCCTCGGGCTCAACGCGGCAGCCCTCTACGGCATCGACGTTCCCGCAAACCTGCAGTTGGCCGAGCCGGCCGGACAGGAAGGCGTCGAGGTCGCTGCCGGGGCGCGGGAGACCGTGGCGTCATGACCGCCACCGCTGTCTGCACGGAAGAGGACGTCATCGAAGCGCTGTCGACGGTCATGGACCCGGAGTTGGACGCGCCGATCATCGATCTGGGCTTCGTCCGGTCGGTTACCCTCGACGACGACGGAGTCACCGTCCACCTGCGGCTCCCCACCGCCTTCTGCTCGCCGAATTTCGCCTACCTCATGGCCTCCGACACACTGGATGCCCTGCGCCTGGTCGAGGACATCGGTCAGGTACGGGTGCTGCTGGACGACCATCACGACAGCGAAAAGATCAACGCCGGTCTGGCCGCCGACGCGGGCTACGTCGGGACGTTCGGCCCCGAGGCGGAGGAGAGCCTACGTGAGCTGCGCAGAACGTTCCTCTCCAAGGCGCACGCAGCGGCGATGGAACGGTGCGTTGAGGCGCACCTGAAGCGAACCGACCTGCAAGCGAACGAAATCTACCGAATCACCCTCGGCGACCTCGCGCCAGGAGAGAACAAAGACGCGCTGCTGCGCCGCCGCGCCGGCATCGGACTGAGCAGCTGCCCGGCCAGCCGGGTGTTCATCGACGACAACGGCAAGCGCATACCTCCCGAGTCGGTGCCCATGCGCCTGCGACTCGCCAAGTCGGTGCGTATCTCGATGGAAGGCAACGCCCACTTCTGCCGTGGCCTGCTCGCCACGCGCTACACCGACAGCGAGTCCGTCGGCGCGGCGCCCCGGATCACCAACCTCAGAACAACCAGGAGTCCGCGATGAAGGCCGTGCAGGTTGTGGGATACCACACCAAGTTGCAGCTCACCGACATTCCCGAACCCACGGTCGAGGGCCCGCTCGATGTCATCGTGCGAATCGGCGGTGCCGGCGTCTGCCGCACCGATCTGCACATCCTCGAAGGGCAGTGGGAGGAAAAGAGCGGCGTCGATCTGCCCTACACGATTGGCCACGAAAACGCGGGTTGGGTCCACGCCGTGGGCGGTTCCGTCACGAACGTCGCGGTCGGCGACAAGGTGATCCTGCATCCACTCATCACGTGCGGGCTGTGCCGCGCCTGCCGCTCCGGCGACGACGTCCACTGCCAGGACAGCAAGTTCCCCGGCATCGACGTCAACGGCGGCTACGCGGAATACCTGCGTACCACCGCCCGCAGCGTGATACGGATCGACGACTCGCTCGAGCCGGCCGACGTGGCTGCGCTCGCCGACGCGGGCCTGACGGCGTACCACGCGGTCGCGAAGGTGGCGAAGACGACCCGGCCCGGGGACGTGTGCGTGGTGATCGGTGCCGGCGGGCTCGGCCACATCGGCATCCAGGTCCTCAAGGCGATCTCCGGAGTCACCGTGGTCGTGCTCGACCGCAACCCCGCCGCGGTCGAGCTCGCGGTGCAGATCGGCGCCGATCACGGCATCGTCGCCGACGGCACCCACATCCAGCAGGTGCTGAACCTGACCGGTGGGCACGGCGCCGAAGCCGTCGTCGACTTCGTCGGCGAGGGCGGCGCGACCCGGGAAGGAATCGCGATGCTGCGCCGCGCGGGAAACTACTACGTCGTCGGATACGGCGAGAACATCGACGTCCCGACGATCGACGTGATCTCCACGGAAATCAACTTCATCGGAAACCTCGTCGGCTCCTACAACGACCTGCAGGAGCTCATGACCCTTGCTGCCCAGGGCAAAGTCGCTTTGCACACGACCAAGTACCGCCTCGAGAACTTCCAGCAGGCACTTGACGATCTCGATGGCGGGCGGGTGCGCGGCCGGGCGATTCTCATCCCGTAGAAGACCGCAATCTCCGTACGAGAAAGCACGAAGGGAATATCAGCCATGGCCAAAGAGCTGCGGTACAACAAGGAAGCACGGTCGCGGCTCGAGCACGGCGTCAACGCCCTCGCCGACGCGGTCAAGGTGACCCTCGGCCCCAAGGGACGCAACGCGGTACTCGAAAAGCTCACCGGACCCCCCACGATCACCAATGACGGCGTGACCATCGCCCGCGAGATCCAGCTACGCGAACCCTTCGCCAACATGGGCGCCCAGCTGGTCAAGGAAGTGGCGATGAAAACCAATGGTGTGGTCGGCGATGGAACCACCACCGCGACCGTGCTGGCTCAGGCGATGGTCCGCGAGGGGCTCCGGGCCGTCGAAGCCGGCGCCAACCCCATGCGAGTGCGCCGCGGCATCGAGCGAGCCGTGTCCGTGGTCGTCGACTCGCTCCGCGATCAGTCGTCCCAGGTCAGTGGCCAGATCGACCTGCAGCGGATCGCGACCCTCGCCGCCAGTGATGACGAAACGATCGGACATGCCATCGCGCAGGCCGTCGACTACGTCGGCAAGTCCGGAGTGGTCACCACCGAGGAGAGCGACACTCTCGGATTGTCCGTCGACATCGTCGACGGCATCGAGTTCGACCACGGTTACACCTCCGGGTACATGGTCACCGACCCAGAGCGGATGGAAGCGGTGCACAACAATCCGCTGATTCTGCTGACAAACAAGAAGATCACCCAGGTGCAGGAAATCATGCCGAGCATCGAGGTGGCCAAGCGCGCCGACCGGCCGCTGGTCGTGCTGGCCGAGGAAGTCGACGGACCGGCTCTGCAACTCCTCGTCGGCGGCAACATGCACAAGACGATGCAGTCGGTGGTCGTGCGAGCACCCGGTTTCGGGCACCGCCGCGTCGCCGAACTGGAAGACCTCGCGGTGGCGCTGGGTGGACATGTAATCGCCAAGGACACCGGCATCGAGCTGTCCGAGGTGACTGTCGGCCATCTCGGTTCGTGTGACCGCATCACGGTAACCGAGAACGAGACGACAATCGTCGGCGGTCACGGGGACCAGCGTCTCCTCGACGCCCGTCTCGCGCAGCTCGAGGCCCAGCGCGAGCGTGCCAAGATCGACGCCGACCAGGAAAGCCTCGAACTGCGCATTGCCCGGCTCACCGGACGGGTCGCCGTCATCCGAGTGGGCGGCGCCACCAGCGTCGAGCTCAAGGAGCGGATGCTTCGCGTCGAGGACGCTCTGGCCGCCACCCGCGCTGCGGTGGAGGAGGGGATCGTGTCCGGTGGTGGAACCGCACTGGTGCAATCACACCGGGCACTCAAGGATGTCGATCTCCCCGAGGACGAGGCAATCGGGTGGGCTGTCGTGCGACGCGCTCTTGCCGAACCCCTCCGTTGGATCGCGATCAACGCCGGCTTCGACGGCGACGAGGTCGTCGAGGTGGTCGCCGGCTTGCCGCTCGGGCACGGGTTCAACGCCCTCACCGGTGAATATGTCGACATGTTCGACGACGGTGTGATCGACCCGTTCAAGGTCACGCGCGCCGCGCTCGAAAGCGCCGCATCGATTGCGGCACTGCTCATCACGACCGAGACCGCCGTCGTGGAGGAGATCATCGGCAACCCCGGCGCGATCGTCGCTCCCGGCTTCGGCGATCTCGCCGAAGGCATGGTCCGGCCGTCCAACATCTACTGAGGTTCAACGCTGTCGAGCAACGGCCATACCTCGCCCTGATTCGTCCCGGGGAGATGACGCCGTCATGTTCCGTACTGGGCGGTCGCGGCGGTCGAGTGGTCGTGATTGGCTAGCCGCGGGGCGGGGGCCCGGGCAACCTGCACGGGTCCCCGCCCGCTCGCGACTTCTGCCGCGCTGGGGCGTCTCGAGTTTGTGGCGCCACCGGCGCCACCGGTAGCAGCCGGTCTCACGAGATTTGAGAAACGCGAAAAGCCCCAATTTCAATGGAACTTGCGGGGTGGCGGCGTGTCGGGTCACGACACACCGGTGGCTGTGGACAACTTCCGCAATTTCAATGGAACTTGCGGGGTGGCGGCGTGTCGGGTCACGACACACCGGTGGCTGTGGACAACTTCCGCAATTTCAATGGAACTTGCGGGGTGGCGGCGTGTCGGGTCACGACACACCGGTGGCTGTGGACAACTTCCGCAATTTCAATGGAACTTGCGGGGTGGCGGCGTGTCGGGTCACGACACACCGGTGGCTGTGGACAACTTCCGCAATTTCAATGGAAATCGGACCTCTCGGGCAAGATCCGCTGGACCCCGGCCGGACCTGCCGCTGGGCCTTGCGGCGACGTGCAAGATCGACGCCTTCGGCATCAGCTACATCAGCTACATCGGCTACATCGGCTACATCGAGTGTCCCGCCAACGGGTCGATGATCCACTTCTGCGGTCCGGCCCGGGTCGAAGCAGTCCCATAACGAGACAGCCATGTGTCAACGGCGTCACTAGCGTCGGTCAAGCCGACGTGCCGGCCAACCAGCAACGAGCCGGGCGTGCGACGTGCGACCAACGGAGGTAGCAGATGAAGGCACTTGTTTACCACGGTCCGGACAACAAGGCCTGGGAGGACGTACCGGACGCGGCCGTGCAGGAACCCACCGACGTCGTGGTCAAGGTCGATACGACCACGATCTGCGGTACGGACCTGCACATCCTGCAGGGCGATGTTCCAGCGGTGACCGACGGCCGGATCCTCGGTCACGAGGCGGTCGGCACGATCACCGAGGTCGGGGCCGCGGTTCGCGGGTTCTCCGTGGGAGACCGGGTGCTGGTCCCGGCAATCACCAAGTGCGGTCGCTGTGAGTACTGCCAGCGGGGCATGCCGTCGCACTGCCAGACCGTGGGCGGGATCGGCTGGATCTTGGGCCACCTGATCGACGGTACTCAGGCCGAGTACGTTCGTGTCCCGTACGCGGACACGTCGCTCTATGCCGTTCCGGAGGCCGTCAGCGACGAGCAAGCGATCTTCCTCGCCGATTCCCTGCCGACCGGCTACGAGGTCGGCGTCCTCGCGGGCAACGTCCGACCCGGCCACACGGTCGCGGTCGTCGGCGCTGGTGCGGTCGGACTGTCCGCAGTGCTCACCACCGGTCTGTGGGGCGCGTCCAAGGTGATCGCGATCGACTCCAACAAGTTCCGCCTGGAGAAGGCGCTGGAGTTCGGGGCCACCGACGCAGTCGAAGTCGGACCCGGCACCGTCAGTGACGTCATCGCGCTCACCGACGGGCTCGGCGTCGACGTCGCGATCGAAGCCGTCGGCTATCCGGAGACCCTGCTCACCGCCGCATCGATTGTGCGGCCCGGCGGCACCCTCGCCAACGTCGGCGTGCACGGGACACCGGTCGAGATCCCGATGCAGGACATGTGGATCAGCAACGTGACCATGACGATGGGCCTGGTCGACACCGTCTCGATCCCGACCCTGCTCAAGATGGTCGCCAGCGGGCGCATCCCGTCGGAGAAGATGGGCACCCACTCGTTCACTTTCGACCAGATCGACGAGGCCTACGACGTGTTCAAGAACTCCGCGGCCAACCAGGCGCTCAAGGTCGTGATCACACCCGGCCGGCACTCGAACACTCCGTGAGCCTGACGCTTGCCAACTAGCCTCCGCCGTTCGGTAGTGGATCAACCACGACCGAGCGGCGGAGGCGTTCCACGGGTCCGACCTGCCACATCAGTGACTTGAGCCGTCGAGGAAACCGGGCCGCAGACCCGCTGAGCCGCATCGCCGCCGCACGGCCACCACGGCCGGGGCCGCGCCGTTCTCGAGCACCCGCGCCGCGGATCTTGAGGCACACCGGCGGATAGAAATAGTCTACAATGGACTTTTGATCGGCCGTGACACCCACGCGGCGATCTGTGTGCGGGAGCGGAAACCGAGCTTGACCCGGATGTGCTCGACGTGTGATTCGACCGTTCGGGGGGGCGATCATCAATCTCGCTCCGATCTCTTTGTCGCGCAAACCCTGCGAGACCAACTCGGCGATTTGCAATTCCCGGCGAGTCAACACGATTCGAGCATCGGTCCCGGCCGGGCGAGCCGTGAGTGTGGGCGCCGCGACTGGCTCTCTCACTGCGGTGCTTATGGGGTTAGGCCCCCCGCTGGTCGCCGGCGGCACCGAGGACTTGCACCAGTCGCGATACCGCAGCATGACCGAGGCTTCGTCCCCTGACTCGCTCAGCAATTCGCGGCCATAACACCGGAACGTCTCCGGCAGCCAGTACCGTGCGCGCGAGTCCTGATCGATCCGGACCAAGATCGACTTCTTGACCAGGTGGGTCAGGTAATAGACCACGTCGTCAGCCCGCATCCCGCTGCCGGCGCCGACCTTCTCGCCCGCCTCTAGATCGAACTCGCCAGGGAACACCGACAGGCGGGCCCACAGCGCGCGCTCATGCTTCGAGCAGAGTTCGGAACTCCACTGCGCCGAGGCACGCGCATCGCGATGCAGCGGTGATCGAGCAACGCTGGAAGAGGTCGTCAACAGCTGGAACCTGTTCGGTAATCGTTCTACGATCTGGTGCACCGACAGCGCCTGCAGCCGAAGCGCGGTTATTTCGATCTCCAGCGGAATTCCGTCCAATCGCCGGCAGAGCGTCGCCACAGCCGCGGCGTTGCGGTCGTCGAGTACGAACCCGGAGACCATCGCATCGGCGCGATCCACGAACAAGCGCACCGCGTCGTACTCGTCCAGCGCCGCTGGGGACAGCGTCACACCAACGGGCGGCACCGACAGGCTCGGCACCGGCAGGACGCACTCGCCGAGGATCGACAGAGTTTCCCGGCTCGTCGCCAGGATCCGCAACCCTGGCGCAGCGCGCAGTGCCGCGTCAGCGAACTTGGCGCACGCCTCCACCAGGTGCTCACAGTTGTCGAGCACAAGCAGTGACTGCTTGTTAGCGAGCTCCTTCGCGACCGTATCGATTCCGGTATCGCCGATGCACTCAGGGAGCCCGAATGCCTCGACCACCGTCGGCACGACCGACCTACCGTCACAGATTGAGGTGAAGTCGACAAGCCGCACACCATCCGGGAATGCTCGGCGCACCTCTGTGGCGAACCGCCGCGCCAACGTGCGACTCCAATTCAAACGCTACCCGTTCAACAACGGACGTGATTACCGCGACCGTGCAACCCGCCACGTCCTACACCGAATTAACGACTGCTGGACTTGCCGCACGTGCACGTTCAGCGTGCCTGAACAGCGATACCTCACCTGGCAAGGAGTCATCGAGGATCACCGAAGACAGAACGGTAAGACCTGATACGCTCGCCGCGTCCGAGGGACGGTTAACCACACCGACGCATTCAACCCTTCTGACACAACGGTGCCCCGGTACGACGTACCGGGGCACCACTGTTTTTTTAGCGGTCGAACCGACCCGCCCTCACCGCCTGAACGAACGCGGACACGTCCACTTTCAGGATCGGCCCGTCCGGGTCCTTTGAATCGCGGATACGGTCCAGGGGAGTGGTTAATTCGACACACGCGCCGTTTGACTGACTGTAACTGGATTTCATCCAGCGGTCGGTACTCATGGTGCAACCTCCATATCATTTGCAATCTTAGAGATAAGATCGGTTGATTCTCCGGGGCTCATGGCAATACTTTTAAGTTTATTTATTGACTTATGATAGGCTGCCACTTCATGTTCGTTGGGAATGAATGCCCCCGAGCTGTAATGTTCAAAGTAAACCACCGGAGAGGCGTCTGGAAATTCGTACATGATGAAAGGACCGGCCCATCCCGGATGCCAGCCGATACGTTGCGGTACTATTTGAACCCTGATATTTTTCCGCTCACTCATGGCGGCTAGGTGTCGTAGCTGGTCTATCATTATCGGGTCAGACCCGATAGGCTCGTATAGCGCAGCTTCACCAATCAGGGCGTCGAACCGTACCGGTTCATTTACACGTGTGAGCACGTCGCGCCTACCGGCAGCGACCATTACGCGTAGCTCAATATCTCTTTCCGGCTGATCATCAGCCTGATATATGGAGCGCTTGTAGTCCGAAGTTTGCAACAGTCCGGGGATGCCAATAGGTATCCATTCGATTATTGAGACTGCGCTACGTTCGCACTCAACCACACCGGCTAGTTGTTGCGGGATTCCCTCCATTCCAACTGTGAGCCAGTTGGGCTCGCGTACATGGCGAGCAAGCGAAAGAATCCGCTCGCGTTCTTCTGGCGACGTACGAACGGCCGCCAAAATCATTGCGACCTGTTCGACGTTTGGCACCCTATGTCCGTTTTCCCACAATGAAATACTTGTATCAGATAGGCCGAGAATTCGCCCAAGTTCGCGAACACCAATTCCACTCGCAAGGCGAGCTTCGCGCAACGCGGCGCAGAGCGCCCTAGCGCGTGGTGATCGAGTGCTTACAGGCATGAAACACATCCTATCGTCATGATAGCTTACGTAGATCACCCGATTTGAGCATTGCCGCTTCCGATGCGCAAGCACCCATAGTGCTTACTAGTACAGCAGATGCTTACGGAAGCAGACTTGAGATCGGGAAGCGAGGGACCGTCATGGCAGGTCGGGGCATCGTTCCACTACCGCCGATCGACCCAACAAGGGGCTCCCGGACGGACGATGACGAACAGGTTGTGCCCTGTGCCCCGTCGCCGACCGTCCGGCGGTACTCGCCAGAAGCAGCGCTAGCAGGCGTACTACGCGTGACTCAAGCCACGTGCGACGAAGCAGCCGAGAAACTCCCCCGGGGCAAGTGCACGGAAACGCTGCTACGAGACGTAGAAGTCTGTCTTATCAACGCTGTAAAGGCCCTCCTGCACTACCAGACCTATGCGGCGAAGAGTGATGCTCCGGGCGATGGTGAGGCGCAATGAGCGGATTGGACTTATTCGCACCAGCGCCCGCCATGGAAGGGGACGCGGGACCGCCAACGGTCCGTGTGGTCTGGACTGACCATCTCGGGTTCGCACACGAACGCGAGCCCGGAACCATTGCGACGTCGCGATGCGGGCTCAACATGGGCAAATCCAACACGCCACCAGCCGCGAGAGCCTGCCCCGACTGCCTTGAAGAGGCATTGCGGGAAGAGTCACCGGCCAAGGTGATCAGCGGACGCCACAGGCGCACCGCTTAACCCCAGACACGGCCCGTGCCGGTCAACCGCAACGACGCGGTACGCCCCCCGGCCCGGCATGGTCCGTTCGCGGCCGGTTGGCGTTCATTGGGCCTGTCACGCCAACCGGCCGCATCCACGTGATTCCCTCATTTTCAAACTAGTACGAACGGTTTTAATGTAGTGAGAACGTCCCCGCAAAGATTCAGCAAAGACAAGTTGATAAATCTCACCAAGGCGGAGAGGGACGTTATATATTGTGTCGCCTGCGAACTTACCGACGATGAAATTGCAATGCGGTTGTACATCTCGAAAGATACCGTAAAGTCCCGATTGGGTAATATCTACCGCAAGTTTAATCTACGCAACCGTGTCGGTGCTGTGATTCTGGGATACGAGCTCGGAATCCTCACTCCGTCATATTCCGAGCAATTCCGAAATGCGGAAGATTCGCCGATTGACCATACATCCCACATATGTCTTCCGGTCTGCCAACAAGACATGAAAGAAATGGAAGCTTTAGCGGATCTTATTGCCAGGCGCATGAAAAAGTATCTCATCACTGAGGCCATGAGCCCACAATGGGAACAAACGAGAAGCCGATCTTAGTCGCGACCCCGCCACCTGTACGATGCCCCGCACCCCTGGTGCGGGGCATCGCCGCATCATGGCCGTTGTGCACATTGCACACATCAGCACGATCAGGCGCATCAGCCGTTACAGTGCGTACAGGTGGATTGGGGCGTTTGTTTTGATCATGACATCATGCGGCAGAGGCCGCGAGATCGGCCGCTGCTTCATAACCCATTTCGCGAGAAATTGACGTTCACCCGGGTGAACGTCAATTTCTCGCGAAATTGCGCACCCCCGGGTCAGCGGGCCTGGTGGACGGCGGCGTTAAGCTCCGTCACGTTCACCGCGCGCTCGGCCGACCATCCCACCGGTGCTCGGCGACCAGTCGCCGCACCTCATACTTGCTCACAGGGGTCTCCTTCAACGTGGTGGACGTGAGAAACCCCCGGCATCCGCCGGGGGAAACCCACCAGGAGCGAGGCCCCGCCCCTTCATCACATCAGAGGACCTTGTCCAGGAAGGCGCGGATGCGGGGATTGGTGTTGTTGTCGGAGCAGAAGTCCGCCGGTGGGAGGTCGGCGACGATCTTCCCGCCGTCGACGAGGACGACGCGGCACGACGCCGGCGACGTCGAGGTCGCCGGTGACGACCTCGAAGCGGCGCCCAGTATCTGAGCGTGTGCGGAGAGTGGCGATCAGCGGCGAAAACCGGCGCCAAACAGCGACGATTCGGCTACCGGCGGTGAATTGCGTGTTTCGGGGGAGGGGGCGGGGACGAACTGCGGATCAGCTTCTAGTCCCGTTTCGCGCAACCCGGCTGCGTCGCGGCGCAGCTGCACAGACTGATCTTGAACACCGTTCGCCTGTCTCCAGGATGCCGCTGTGGATGTGGCGGTGTTCGCCTACCTCAAGTGCACCAGCACCATCCCGTCGTTGCCGGGGGCCACCTCCACACGCCGGTACAGCTTCTTGATGTGGGGCTGCTTCAGCATCGCGAGAACGCGGTTCTTGAGCTTGCCGGAGCCCTTGCCTGGAATGATCTCGACGAGCGGCAAGTTCTGGCCGGCGGCACGGAAGATCGCGTTGCGTACCGCATTGTCGATGTCCCTGTCGCTGCGGAAGATCGGGTGAAGATCCACGGTCAGCTTCTCCGGCATCGCGTTCTCCTAGGGTGATCACTGAATTGGCTCCCGCCCTGGACCCAAGCATGATGCGAGCGGGAACCCAAGCCTCGTGCGCAGGTTGAGCACGGACGCGCACGGCTTTGTGCCCGTAAATGACCTTCAGTCACCACCCACGACGCCTCGAATAGTTGATCTTGTTGTGGTGGCTGGTGGCTGGTGGCGTGGCTGGTGTCTGGTGGCTGAGTGGCCGACGAGCCGATCAATTCGCGCGCTTGGCCGCATGGGCTGTCGTTCAGGACGGCTGAGACCCGTGCGGAACGCATCAGCCTGGTTGCCGGGTGGAGGTGGCGCTCGCCTGCGTGCGCACGGCGTCGCCGGCCTGTGGGTGGAGGCGTAACGCCCCGGCGGTGGCGATCAGCGCGGTCAGCCCGAGCAGGGTGAAGGCCACGGGATAGGCCGCCCCACTGCGCGCACCGAACACCATCTCACCCAGGGGCGCGCCGAGCCGCAGAGCTACCGTGGCCAGCGCGATGGCCAGCCCGGTGGACAACTGCTGCGTGGTGGCAGCCAGCGTGTTGGCGTCGCGCATCTGCTCGGGCGGGACATCGCTGAGCCCGATCGTGGCGTACGCGGTCAGCCCCACCGAGCGGGCGACCCCGGACAGCAAGGCCAGCGCGGCGAGCACGGGTAACGGGGTGGAGGCGGTGGTAAAGCCGAGACCGATCATGGACAGCGCGAGGGTGATCGTGGCGGCGAGCAGCACCGGCCGGAAGCCGAAGTGGTTGAGCAATGGGGTGGTCGCCGGCTTGATCGCCAGGTTGCCGACGAAGATGAAAAGCACCATCGTGCCCGAGGTGATCGCGCTGTAGCCGAACACGTTCTGCCACATCAGCGGGCACAAGAACGGTGCGGCTCCGACCACGATCCAGAACAGGAACCCGCTGGACTGGGAGAGACGGAAGGTCGGCACGCGCAGCGTGTGCAGGGTGACCAGCGGGTTAGGGGTACGCAGCAGGTGCCAGCCTGCCACGCCGAGGCCGGCGAGACACAGCGCGGTCAGCGTGGTGGTCACCGGCCAGCCCGTGTCGCTGTCCGAAATCAGGTGCGCGGTATAGGTGAGCCCGCCGAGCCCGCCGCAGGTGAGCACCAGGCCGAGCCAGTCCAGTGGTCGCTGGGCCTTCCCGCTGTCGGCTTCCCCGACCAGTTTCCACGCCACAACAGAGGCGAACACGCCGAGCGGCACGTTGATCAGGAACAGCCACTGCCAGGACGCATACGTGGTGATCAGTGCACCGGCTAGCGGTGCGACGACGGGTGCCACCAGACCGGGCCACACGATGTAGGCCATCATCCGCAACAGGTCCGGCTTAGCCGTCCTGGACAGCACTGCCATCCGCCCGACGGGCACCATCATCGCGGCTCCGACGCCCTGCAGCACACGCATGGCCACCAACACCGGAAGGCTGCCGCTGGCTGCACAACCGAGCGAGGCCAGGGTGAAAATCACGATCGCGGCCAGAAACACCGGCCGGACACCCAGCCTGCTGGTCAGCCAGGCGCTAAGTGGGATCAGCACGGAGAAGGTGACGAGGTAAGCCGTCATCACCAGGCCGACCGCAGTCGGTGGCACGCCGAACGACTCGCCGATGCTAGGGGCGGCCGTGGTGACGATTGTGCTGTCCAAATTCTCCATGAAGAAGCAGCCGGCGACCAGGAACGCGGTATTCCGCTGGCGCGCGTCGATCATGGCTGTCCTCACGGCATGAATTTATGGAATAGCGAACGCGCACCACGCCTCGATCCGCTCACGAGCCTCGGAGCTGACCGTGGCATCACACTGCGCGGTCCGTTCAAGGCCCCCCATGGTCGGCTGGGAATCGCGCGACCTGAACCAGACGCGGCAAACAGCGGTCCGAACGGGCAACCTTAGTGCACTTCTTCCTCTGGATCGCTGAGTCTGATGCGCCGTTCGGATAAGAAGTGACGGCGCCAACCGCAGCAACCTCGGGGCGCACGGCCAAGGCAACGGCGCCTTGGGTACTGCCTGCTCAGACAAAAAACGTGGTGGGCTCTGGCGCAGCGAAAGGAGGTTCCGGCATGGGATCCCGCAGGCCAAGTTCGCTGGTCGAGCGCGGACCGACCTCGCGAGCTTGGGTCAGCCTCGCCGGGCGATCCGCTTTCCCGGAGCGTCACCGCATTTCAACGCCCATTCCGCACACATCCCGAACATTCTCATGCTGGACCGAGCTACGCGCCAAAGGTACCCATCGGAGTGCGCCAAGCACGGCGTCCACGGCTGTGCGGCGATCCGGCAAGCCGCGCGGGTGTAGCTGGAAACGGCATCCGGAGGTCATCATTGCCAGTCAACGCCCCGCGCGCATAGTTGTCCACGATTACCTGGGGCATCCGTTCCAAATCGAACTCAGCCGCGAATTGGCACGGCGAGGACATGATGTCCGTCATGTGTACTGCTCGGCCATCGCAGTCGGACAAGGGAATCTGCAGGCCGGAAAACCAGAATCCGGCCGCCTGTCGATCATTGGTGTGCCTCGGCAACAACACCCGAGTCCGGGCCCTGACACATACGGCCAAGACGTCGGCAGCCTCATCAGAGACTTCAAACCCCACGTGGTGATTTCGGGGAATAGCCCGGTCCCGGTTCAGCGGCACATCCAGCGAACCTGCGCTGAGCAGCGAATCCGGTTCGTGTACTGGTTGCAGGATGTCTACTCCGCGCGTGCACCCAGCGCGAAAACCCGCCCCTACGACTGGGAACGCACCGCACGGTGCGAGAAGGCCACCTTGCTGAGCAGCGATGCGGTTGTTGCCATCGCAGAGCCGTTCGCGGCTTTCGTTCGTCAGTGGGGGGTGCAGCCGGAGCACATCACGGTGATAGAGAACTGGGCGCCGCTAGCAGAAATGGAATGCGACGGCGACGACTGGGCACCGGCGAGCTCCTGCCGCAGTTCCGGAGAGCCCATTCTCCTCTACTCCGGCACGCTGGACGATCGTCACGGCGCAGACCTGCTGGTGCGGTTGGCGAAGGCCTGCGATGCCCGGAACACCGGCGTCCTGTTCGTCGTCAGCGAGGGAAGCGGCCGCCGTGCACTGGAAAGTGCACGCGCACTAGGAATACGTCGGATGCAGTTATACGACTTTCAGCCCTACGACCACGTCCCGCGCATGTTCGCGGCGGCTGACGTGCTACTCGCTGGGCTGAGCACAGAGGCGGGTCAGATGTCAGTTCCCTCCAAGGTGCTGGCCTATCTATGCGCCGGACGCCCGGTGCTCGCTGCTATCCCCTCGACGAATCGTGCCGCGCAGCTGCTTGCGGAAATCGGAGCGGGGCAAGTAGTCAGCCCAGACGACCCGGATGAATACGTGGAAGCGGCGTTCGCCCTGCTCGCTGACCCCGCACGTCGGCAGCGCATGGGAAGCGCGGGACGGCAGTACGCCCGCCGTGCCTTTGCGATCGAGCCGATAGCCGACCGCTTCGAGGAGATCCTCGTGCCCTGACACCCCGGAGTACCTGATCGCACAGTAGTCGATGTGCAACGCGACGTATCGACGATCAGGAGAAAGGCCTAACGGCCAGGGCTGCGGATTGCGTTGCAAAACGTCGGAACAATCGACGCTTTCCGGATTAATCGTATATGTCTAATTGTATATGTCCAATCGTATATGTCTAGAGGAGTTGATTGCCGTGAGTGACCACAGTAGTTCAGCTCTCGTCGCCGGCGGTGGGGGCTTCATCGGCGGGCACTTGGCCGCTCGCCTGCTGCGCGAGGGCTACCGGGTTCGAGTGGTCGACTGCAAACCGGTTGACGAGTGGTTCCAGGTACACCCCGACGCGGAGAACGTCGTGGCCGATCTGTCTCTTCTCGACGCGGCACACGCGGCGGCCGACGGGATGGACGAGGTTTATAACCTGGCCGCCGACATGGGTGGCATTGGTTTCATCGAAGGCAACAAGGCCCGCTGCATGTTGTCAGTGCTGATCAACACGCACCTGCTGATGGCCAGCCGGGATGCCGGCGTGGACCGGTTCTTCTTCTCCTCGTCCGCCTGTGTCTACGCCGCCGCCCACCAGACCGCCCCGGATCTTGAAGCGTTGCGGGAAGAGATGGCTTATCCGGCGATGCCCGAAGACGGTTACGGGTGGGAGAAGCTCTTCGACGAGCGCATGTGCCGGCATTTCTCCGAGGACTTCGGCCTGCGCACCCGGGTAGCCCGCTTCCATAACATCTACGGCCCGCATGGAACGTGGGACGGCGGACGCGAGAAAGCCCCGGCCGCGAGCTGCCGGAAAATCGCCGCTGCGGTGATCAACGGCGACGACAAGATCGAGATCTGGGGCGACGGGGAGCAGACCAGGAGTTTCACCTACATCGACGACTGCGTCGAGGGTATTCGCCGCATCATGCGCAGCGACTGCGACCAGCCACTCAACCTGGGCAGCGAGGAGCTCGTAACCATCAACCAACTTGTCGATCTGGTCCAGGAACTCGCTGGCTGCTCACTAACCCGGCACCACAACCTATCCGCTGCTCAAGGTGTGCGGGGACGAAACAGCGACAACACGCTCATCCGCAAGCAGCTCGGCTGGGCACCATCCATCTCGCTGCGCGACGGAATTTCCGAGACGTACAAGTGGATTTACAAGGAAGTCGGCTACGCCTCGCACAGGTTCCTGCCATGACCGGTATCGCAGCGCACGCTGGTGCCAGCGGGGACTGGACGAACTGGGCAGGGTCCGCCCGGTGCCACCCGGCCCGTCGCGTCAGCCCGCGCAGTGAGGACGAGCTGGTCCAGCAAGTGCGGGACGCATGTTCCGCCGGTCAGCCGTTACGCGTCGCCGGAAACGGGCACTCCTTCGCGCCACTGGTCAGCACGGACAGCATCCTCGTTGATCAGCACGAGTACGCTGATGTCATCGCGGTGGACCCCGCCGCCATGACGGTCACGGTCCAGGCCGGCACACCGCTCTGGCGCATCAACGCCGAGTTGGACCGGTACGGACTCGCGATCGAGAACATGGGGAGCATCAACGTTCAAACCGCGGCCGGCCTGGTCTCGACGGGGACGCACGGTTCGGGCAACCGCTATGGCTGCCTGTCGAGTCAGATCGCGAGTATGCGGCTCGTCACGGGACGCGGGGATCTCGTGGAGTGCTCGGCGACGTCCGAACCAGACGTGTTCTCGGCTGCTCGGCTGGGCTTGGGCGCTCTGGGAGTGATCTCTACGATCACATTTCGTTGCGTACCGGCATTTTCGCTCAGCCTCGAGGAGAGAACAGAGCCATTCGCCCGGTTCATTGAGCGCCTGCCCGAACACGTCGAGAGCATTGACCACCCCGTCTTCTTCTCGCCCATGTGGAGCGACCAGGTACACATCCGGGCCATGTCGCGCACGACGGCGCCGCTGCGGCCCCCGTCCCGGTGGCAGGCGTGGCGAGATCACTACCTGGCGGGCCATGCCGGACTGCAAGGTGTGCTCTGGGCCCACCGGCGCGATGCTGCGCTCGTGCCATTTGCCTCCAGAGTCCTGACGCGCCGCCCGCTTCGGTCGTTCGTCGACGTGAGCCATCGCATTTTCACGTTTCCACAACGCGTACGCGTGGTGTCGATGGAGTACGCCGTGCCGCTCGAGGCGTTGGGGCAGGTGTTGCAAGAGTTGCGTCGAGTACTACCGTCGTCCGGCGAGGTGGTTTCGCTACCCCTGGAGATACGGGTGGCGTCCGGCAATGACATCCCGCTCAGCCCGGCTTACGGGCGCCCGACGGGATACGTCAATTTGGCGACCGATGCGCACAGCCCGCACGACAAGATATATCAGGTCGCCGGAAGGGTTCTTAGCGATTTCGATGGTCGCCCGCACTGGGCGAAGCTGCATTCCCACACCGCAAGCAGCCTCGCGCCCCGCTATCCACGCTGGAACGACGTGCAGCGGATCCGCCAATCTCTCGATCCGAAAGGAATCCTGATCAACCCCTATCTGGAGCGAGTCTTCACCGGCACGGCCTGAGCGCCTGCGAGCCCCCCCGTCGGGGCCCGCCGCTGCGGTGCGCCACGGCGCGGCCCTGTGCCAAACTGGCTGTGTTGTCCTGACGTGGTCTGGTTCTTGAGCCGTGGCTGACCGATTGGTCGTGCGTGGCGCGCGTGAGCACAACTTGCGCGGCGTGGGTGTCGACCTGCCCCGGGACAGCTTGATCGTGTTCACGGGTCTGTCCGGTTCCGGGAAGTCTTCCCTGGCGTTCGACACGATCTTCGCGGAAGGCCAGCGCCGGTACGTGGAGTCGCTGTCGGCGTACGCGCGGCAGTTCCTGGGCCAGATGGACAAGCCGGACGTGGAAGTCATCGAAGGACTCTCGCCCGCGGTGTCGATCGATCAGAAGGCCACCAGCCACAACCCACGGTCGACGGTGGGCACCGTCACCGAGGTCTACGACTACCTGCGGCTGCTGTACGCCCGCGTGGGCGAGCCGCACTGCCCGGTCTGCGGCGAGCGGATCAGCAGGCAGACCCCGCAGCAGATCGTCGACCAGGTGCTGGCCCTGCCCGAGCGCACCCGGTTCCAGGTGCTGGCGCCGGTGGTGCGGGGGCGCAAGGGCGAGTACGCGGAACTTTTCGCCCGCCTGCGATCGCAGGGTTACGCGCGGGTGTCGGTGGACGGCGAGGTGCACCACCTCGACGACGTGCCGAAGCTGAAGAAGCAGGAGAAGCACTCCGTCGAAGTGGTCGTCGACCGGCTCGTGGTCAAACCGGAGGCGAGGCAGCGCTTGACGGAGTCGGTGGAGGCGGCGCTGGGACTGGCGGACGGGGTCGTGATCATGGAGTTCGTCGACCAGCCGCCGCGGTCGCTGGACCGGCAGTGGTCGTTCTCGCAGAACCTCGCGTGCTCCCGCGGCCACCCCATCGGCGTGCAGGACTTCGAGCCGCGGTCCTTCTCCTTCAACTCCCCGTACGGCGCATGTCCGGTGTGCACCGGGATCGGGGTGCGCCGCGAGGTCGACCCGGAACTGGTGATCGCGAATCCCGAGTTGTCGCTGGCGGATGGTGTCGTGGCGCCGTGGCAGGGCGGTCAGACCAGCGAGTACTTCCAGCGCCTGCTGAGCTCTCTGGCCGACGCCCGGGGCTTCTCGGTGGACACCCCGTGGCGACGGCTGCCCGCGAGGGTCCAGAAAGCGGTGCTCTACGGCTCCGACGACCAGATCCACGTGCAGTACCGCAACCGCTACGGCCGGCGGCGGTCCTACTACGCCCGCTTCGAGGGAGTGATTCCGTTCCTGGAACGCCGCCTGGAGCAGACCGAGTCGGACTACCTGCGCCAGCGGTACGAGGGCTACCTGCGGGAAGTGCCCTGCCCGGAATGCGCGGGCGCCCGCTTGAAACCGGAAGTCCTCGCCGTCACGCTGGAGCACAAGACGCTGGGAAAGCGCTCGATCGCCGAGGTGTCCGCGCTGTCGGTGGCGGGCTGCGCGGAGTTCCTGCGCGGCCTGGTGCTCGGCCGCCGCGAACGCGCGATCGTCGGCCGCGTGCTCTCGGAAACCCAGGCGCGCCTGGGTTTCCTGCTGGATGTCGGGCTGGACTACCTGTCGCTGGATCGGGCGGCGGGCACGCTCGCCGGGGGAGAGGCCCAGCGGATCCGCTTGGCCACGCAGATCGGCTCCGGGCTGGCCGGGGTCCTCTACGTGCTGGACGAACCTTCGATCGGCCTGCACCCGCGCGACAACCACCGCTTGCTCGCAACGCTGACCCGGCTGCGCGACCTCGGCAACACGCTGATCGTCGTCGAACACGACGAGGACACCATCCGCGCCGCCGACTGGGTCGTGGACATCGGGCCCGGCGCGGGTGAGCACGGCGGGACGATCGTGCACAGCGGTCCGCTGGACACCCTGCTGGCCAACCAGAAGTCGCTGACCGCCGAATACCTGACGGGTCGCCGCAAGATCCCGGTACCGGCCGTGCGACGTGCGGTCGACCGCAACCGCGTCCTCACGGTCCACGCGGCGCGGGAGCACAACCTGCGCGGCATCGACGTGTCCTTCCCGCTGGGCTGCATGATCGCCGTAACCGGCGTTTCCGGTTCGGGGAAGTCCACTTTGGTCAATGACATCGTCTACAACGGGCTGGCCCGGAAGCTGCACGGCTCCCGCGCGGTGCCGGGAAAGCACGGCTCCATCACCGGAATCGACAGCATCGACAAGGTCGTCCACGTCGACCAGTCGCCGATCGGCCGCACGCCGCGTTCCAACCCCGCGACCTACACCGGGGCGTTCGATCCCATCCGCAACCTGTTCGCCGCCACCACCACGGCCAAGGTTCGCGGCTACCGGCCGGGGCGGTTCTCCTTCAACGTGCCGGGTGGACGCTGCGAAGCATGTGCCGGCGCCGGAACCATCCGGATCGAGATGCAGTTCCTCCCCGACGTGTACGTGCCGTGTGAGGAGTGCGGCGGGGCCCGCTACAACCGCGAAACCCTGGACGTGCGCTACAAGGGGAAGACGATCGCGGAGGTCCTGGACATGCCCATCGAACAGGCGCTGGAGTTCTTCGGGGCGTTGCCGGGCATCGCCCGCCGCCTGCGCACGCTGGTCGACGTCGGGCTGGGGTACGTGCGGCTGGGGCAGCCCGCGCCGACGTTGTCCGGTGGTGAGGCGCAGCGGGTGAAGCTCGCGACGGAGCTCACCCGGCGCTCGAACGGCGGCACCGTGTACATCCTGGACGAGCCCACCACGGGACTGCACTTCGACGACGTCCACAAGCTGCTCGACGTGCTGCAACGGCTGGTGGACGTCGGCAACACGGTCATCGTCATCGAGCACAACGTCGAGGTCGTCAAGACCGCCGACTGGATCATCGACCTGGGGCCCGAGGCCGGATCGGCCGGTGGCCGGGTGGTCGCCACGGGCACTCCCGAAGCGGTCGCCGACGACGAGACCAGCTACACCGGGCAGTTCCTGCGCCGGGCGCTCGCTTCCTGAAACCAGACCGAGAATTTTGGAGGTAGCGATGTTCAACAGCCCGGAGGAGGTCCTGCGGTTCATCTCCGATGAGGACGTGAAGTTCATCGATGTCCGGTTCTGCGATCTCCCGGGCATTATGCAGCACTTCGCGGTGCCCGCCAAGTCGTTCGCCGCCGAGATCTTCGACGAGGGCATCGCCTTCGACGGGTCGTCGGTGCGCGGATTCCAGGCGATCCACGAGTCGGACATGCTCCTGCTGCCCGACCCCTACACCGCTCGACTGGACCCGTTCCGCACCAAGAAGACGTTGAGCCTCAACTTCTTCGTGCACGATCCGTTCACGCTACAGCCCTACGGCCGCGATCCGCGCAACATCGCGCGCAAGGCGGAGCAGTACCTCGCCGACTCCGGCATCGCCGACCTGGCCTACTTCGGGCCGGAAGCCGAGTTCTACCTCTTCGACTCAGTGCGGTTCGCGAATGCGGAGAACACCTCGTTCCACGAGATCGATGCCATCGAGGGCTGGTGGAACACCGGTCGCGCCGAGGACGGGGGCAACCAGGGATACAAGATCAAGTACAAGGCGGGGTACTTCCCGGTGCCGCCCACCGACCACCTGGCGGACCTGCGCGACGAGATCGTGCTGAACCTGATCGATGCGGGTTTCACCGTGGAGAAGGCCCACCACGAGGTCGGCACCGCGGGTCAGGCCGAGATCAACTACCGCTTCAACACGCTGCTGCACGCCGCGGACGACCTCCAGCTCTACAAGTACATCGTGAAGAACACCGCGTGGCGGCACGGCAAGACGGCCACGTTCATGCCCAAGCCGCTGTTCGGCGACAACGGTTCCGGCATGCACACCCACCAGTCGTTGTGGAAGAAGGGCAAGCCGCTGTTCTACGACGAGACGGGCTACGCGGGGCTCTCCGACCTCGCGCGGCACTACATCGGCGGCATCCTGCACCACGCGCCGAGCCTGCTGGCGTTCACCAACCCGACGGTGAACTCGTACCACCGCATGGTGCCCGGCTTCGAGGCGCCGGTGAACCTGGTCTACTCCCAGCGCAACCGCTCGGCCTGCATCCGCATCCCGGTGACCGGCGCCAGCCCGAAGGCCAAACGCATCGAGTTCCGCTGCCCGGACTCCTCCGGGAACCCGTACCTGGCCTTCGCGGCGATGATGCTCGCCGGCCTGGACGGCGTCGCGAACAAGACCGAGCCGCCCGACCCGATCGACAAGGACCTCTACGAGCTACCGCCGGAGGAGTCCGCCGACGTCGTCCAGGTTCCGTCCTCGCTGGACGCCGTGCTGGAAAGCCTCGTGGCCGACCAGGACTTCCTGCTGCGCGGTGACGTCTTCACCCCGGACGTGATCGAGACCTGGATCGCCTTCAAGCGTGAGCACGAGATCGACCCGCTGCGACTGCGCCCGAACCCGTACGAGTTCGAGCTTTACTACGACGTGTAGTGCCGCGGCTACGAACTCTGATCGCCCTATTGATCACCATTCGCTCCCAGGCCCCCACCATCCAGGCCGCCGTGGAGAGGCGCCAATTTCGCAGGCCGCCTGCCGGGTGCCGATTTCGCGCGAAATCGCCGTTCCCCACGCGTGCCGACGGGCGATTTCGCGCGAAATCGCCACTGCCCACGCCTGCCGGGTGCCGATTTCGCGCGAAATCGGCGGCACCCTCAATACATCCGGGCCGTGCTAGCCCGCAGCTCCCCGGGCTGCTTCGGCGGCCTTGTGCAGGGAATCGATCAGCAGATCGCGGTACTTCTCGGCCGTTGCGGTATCGCGGTCGGTGATGGCGTCATCGATCGCCGGCAACGGCTGCACCGCATAACCGGTGTACAGGCCCGGTGCGTAGACCATGTGCTTGTACCAGTCCCGGCCGGGCAGACCTTCCTGTTGGGTCAACGCACGCTCCTGGGCGATCAGCGCGTCGTAGACGGCATCGGCGTGGACGTGTCGTCCGTTCTCCAACTGCTTGGCCGCCTTCTCCCATTCCCGAGCGGCGGCGTAGGCGGGGGTGAGATCGACAATCTGCTGGCCGGTCTGCTTCTCGTCGAGATCCCGCAGGTGACCCGCGACTGCGGCCGCGTAGTCGGAGTAGACCAGCGGTGCGGTCGCCGAACCGGCCAGGCGCAGCGCGAAAGTGCCCGCGTACGCGGCGGACACCTCGTGGTAGCGGTAACCCGGGTCGAGGAAGTTGCGCATGAGGTGCAGGTCGTCATAGGCGCTGTGGTACTCGCCGCCCGGTGTCGACGTGCCGAACTCGGCCGAGGCGATGCCGAGGTGGTCCAGGAATGCCGTGTAGTCCGATCCGCTGCCCAACCGCTCCGGCACCGGGTTCTGCTCGCCCGAAGACTGTTGCCAGTTGCGGTACAGCGTGCCGTGCTCGGGATCCCGGATGTCCTTGGCGATGTCGGTCAGCACGCGGTCGAGTGCCGGAACGGACCCGGCGGAGAAGTTCTCGCCGCCGCCCGCGCCGTCCATGTTGAGGTACACCAACGCGTTCTTGAACAGATCGGCCCGGTGCTGCTCGACCCATTCGGTGGACCCCAGCAGCCCGTACTCCTCGCCGTCCCAGCCGGCGAGCACGATGGTCCGCTCCGGCTGCCAACCGCGATCGCGCAGTTCGGCCAGCGCCCGAGCCGCTTCCATCAGGGTGGTCCACCCGGCCACGTCGTCCTCGGTGCCGTAGGTCCACGAGTCGAAGTGCGCCCCGAGGACCACCTTCTGCTCCGGGTGCTTGGAACCGGGGATCTCCACGATCACGTCGTTGACCGGGATCTGCTGGTAGTCGATGTCCAGGTCGAGGTCGACGCGGGTCGGTCCGGGACCCACCCGGTAGTCCAGGTCCAAACCGCCCTGCCACCCCTCGGGCGCAGGTGGGCCTTGCAGCGCCGCCAACAGGTGCTGCGCTTGGCGGTAGGAGATCGGTGTGGTCGGCACGCTCGTCATGTTGTCCGCTTCGGACGGAGCGATGCGTGGTGTGTCCGGGGTGGCCGGTTTTCCGGGTGTGAGCGGGTCGCCCGGGTACTGGAAGATGTACTGCACGCTGCCGCGCTGGATGCTGTCGGCGTTGCGCCACGGCCCGTCGGGGTAGACGGCGCCCTTGGTGAAGCCGTCGTCCGCTGGGTCGGAGTACAGGATTACCCCTGCGGCGCCGTGTTCTTCGGCCACCTTCGACTTCACGCCGCGAAAGCTCTGCCCGTAGCGGGCCAGCACGATCTTGCCCCGGACGTCGACGCCCATCTTCGCCAGCTCGGCGTAGTCGTCCGGCAGGCCGTAGTTCACGTAGACCACGTCCGCGGTGACGTCCCCAGGCGGGGAATAGGCGTTGTACCCGACGACTACGTCGTCGAATCCCTCGTGCCACGGGAAAGGAGGTTCCTTCACCTCCAGTTCCCGCCGTTCGGGCCCGGTCATGGTCGCCGAGATGTCGCGCGGCACCGAGGCGTGGACACCGTAGCTCTCCAGCCTCGGGTGCAAGCCCCACTCGGCCAGCTTGTTCATCGAGTACTGCGCCCTGCGCGTGGCGCCGTCGGTTCCGACTCTGCCGGTGTAGGCGGACATCGCTTCGCTCATGCGCGCCGCGCTGTCCGCGTCGACCTCCTGCTGCAGCGCGCGCTCCCAGAAGCGCAGGCTGGCGCTCGCGTCCTGCGCGGTCGCGGGGGAAGGCTGCACGGCGGGCCCGGCGACGAGTGCCGCCGCCAACGCCGTCGAACCGAACAACCACCTACTACGTCGACGCGGTCCGTGCAGGGACATTCGTCCTCCTGATGCCGTGGCATGCAGTTAGCAAGACGAAAGGTACAAACGCGTCCTCGTCGGCACAACGATCACCACCCGTTTGTGCGGTGAGACTGGCTCACCAAGCTTGAATCCTGATCGGTCGGCGCATTTCTCCCCCTCCCGGTGCGCCGACCGGCACCTCAACAGGCCCGTGAGTACTTTTCGGTGTTATAGCACCGAAAAGTACTCACGGCTCTAGGCGGCCACTTCGGGCAGGTCACCGGCAGCAGGCCGACCAGTGACCGGGTGATGCGCAAGCTTCACTGTAAGTTCGCCGGCGGGCCGGATCAGCGGTGCAGGTGCCGTGGTTGTTCCCCGTGGTATCCGGCGAGGACGGACTTCGGCAGCGGGCCCTTGATGCGGGCGCCGGTTTGGGTCTCCTCCCAGGCGTGGGCGAGGATGCCGACGCTGCGGGAGAGGACGAACAGCCCTCGGCCCAGTTCCGGGGGAAACCCGAGTTCGGAATAGACGATGGCGGTTGCTCCGTCGATGTTCATGGGTACCGGTCGGGAGCGGCCTTCCGCGAGCGCGGCTTCCAGTGCGAGGCCTGCTTCCAAGGCGCGGCCCGGCACTTCGCCGGCTTCGATCGCTTCCGCGACGAGTTCGAGGAGCGGATCGCGGCGCGGGTCGCGGGGGTGGAAGCGGTGGCCGAATCCCGGGATGTGGCGGCGTTCGGCGCGGTAGGAGGCGACCAGATCGCGGGCGGCTCGGCGCACATCGTCGGCTTCGGCGAGGTCGGCGAGGATCGCCATGCACTGCTGGCCCGCGCCGCCGTGGGTGTCGCCGAGGAGCCCGGCGCCGGTGGCCACGGCGCTGTTGAGGCCGACACCGCACGTGGCGGCCATGCGAGCGGCGGCGATCGACGGCGCCTGCGGGCCGTGGTCGACGGCGGCGACGAGGGCGGCCTCCAGCAGGCGACCCTGGGCGGCGGAAGGAAGTTCTCCGCGGAGCAGCAGCCAGATCTGCTCGGCGAAGGTGACCCGACCGATGAGTTGCTCGACGGGGTAGCCGCGCAGCAGGATTTCGCCGGGGCGGATGCGGCTGATCGCGGTGGACCACCAGTCGGCGGCGTCGGGGGTGCTCATACGGTGCCTCGTTCCTGCAGTTCGGTGATCTCGCTGTCCGCGTAGCCGAGTTCGGCCAGCACGTCACGGGTGTGCTCGCCGAGCAGCGGCGCGGTGCCGGCCGGGCCCGCGGCGTTGCCGTTCACGCGCACAGGACTGCCGAGCACGGACAGCCGGCGATCGCGTCCATCGGGGAACGGCAGGTGGTGCACGAAACCGCGTTCGGCGATCTGCTCCAGGTCCAGCGCGTCGGGCACGGAAAGCACCCGGGCGGCTGGAACACCGGCAGCCGAAAGCACTTCCTCCCATTCCTTGGCCGTTCGCAGCCGCAGCGACCGCTCCAGTTCGCCGCGGAGCCCGGTGCGGTTGTTCTTGCGGTCGGCGGGGTGGGCGAAGCGCGGGTCGTCGACGAGGTCGGGGCGGTCCAGCAGGAGGCACAGGGTGGCGTACTGGTGCTGCTGGTTTGCGGAGATGTTGAGGTGGCCATCGGCGGTGGCGAAGGTGCCGGAGGGGGCGGCGGTGAAGTTCTCGTTGCCCATCGGGCGCGGATCGGTGCCGGAGACGAGGTAGTTGGAGGTGACCCAGCCCATCGCGGTCAAGGCGGCCTCCAGCATGGACACGTCCAGCACGGCTCCTTCGCCGGTGCGCTCGCGGTGCACGAGGGCGGTGCTGATCGCGAAGGCGGCGGCCATCCCGCCGAGGGTGTCCGCGACGGGGAATCCCGCGCGCAGCGGGGCGTCATCCTCGTTCCCGGTCACGCTCATCATGCCGGAAAGGCCCTGGATGATCTGGTCGTAGGCGGGTCGGTCGCGCAGCGGTCCGCTCTGGCCGAAGCCGGAGATGGCGCAGTAGATCAGCCGCGGGTTCTCCTCGCGCAGCCGGTCGGGTCCGACGCCGAGGCGTTCCATGACGCCGGGCCGGAAGTTCTCCACCAGGACGTCGGCGCGGGTGACCGCGCGCAGCAGGATCTTCCGGCCCGCCTCGTGTTTCAGGTTGAGCGTCATGGACCGCTTGCCGGAGTTCTGGGCGAGGAACGATGCGCCGAGCAGTTCATCGGAGAGGTCGCGGTCGGCGCCGAGCCTGCGGGCGAGATCTCCGACGTGCGGGATCTCGATCTTGATCACGTCGGCCCCGTGCAGGGCGAGCTGGTAGCTGGCGAAGGGGCCGGCGAGGACGTTGGTCAGGTCGAGGACCCGCACGCCGTCCAGCAGCTTCCTGGTCGCGGTCGTCATTGCGCGGCTCCGATGAAGTCGAGGGATGTCAGCCGTGCGGCGGCGCCGGTGAGCACGGGGATCCAGTCGCGCACCTGCGCGTCGGTGAAGCGGGTGGTGGGGCCGCCGAGGGCCACGGCCGCGGCTACTTCCCCGGTGCGGGCGAAGATCGGGGCGGCGATGCCGGAGACACCCGCCTCGCGTTCCCCGTGGCTGACCGACCAGCCGGACTCGGCCGCTGCCCGGCTCCGCTTCCAGAGGTCGTCCGCGTGCTCCGCGCCCCTAGGGGACGTCTCGGCCACCGCCACGACGTCCTCGCGTTCGCTGCGGGAGAGCAGCACATGGCTGGCGGCACCACCCCAGAGGGGTAGCGTGTCGCCGACCCGGACTACGTGGCGCAGGTTCTGGGTGCCTTCGTGCTGGGCGATGCAGATGCGGGTGGTGTGGGTGCGGACGTAGATGTTCACCGTTTCGCCACCGCTGGACTCCGACAGCTCCTTGAGACAGGTGAGCGCTTCCTCCGGCGGCTTCCACGCTTCGCGCGCCAGGTGTGCCCAGCGCAGCAGTCCCGGGCCCGGCGCCAGCAGCCCGTCGGGGCGCGTCCACAGCAGACCTTCCTGCTGGAGCGTGTGCACCAGCCGGACGACCGTGGACTTCGCCAGCCCGGTGGCGTCGATCAGCTCGCGGACGGTGCGCGCGGGGTGTTCGGAGTCGAACATCCCCAGCAGTTCCAGGGCGCGGCGCACGCTCCGCACGCCGGCGGAGTCGGTTTCGGGCATGAGTCGCCTTTCGGTGCGGTGGCGCAACCCCCCTTGTCAGGGGGTCGGCCTACCCATAACATCACGGAACCATCTAGCGGCACAAGAGTACCACTAGGTGGCACTCGTAAGTGACAAGGGAGTCCCATGAGTACGCCAACAGCACAGCGCCCGGTCTTCCAGCCGAAAGTGACCGCTGCGGCGGTCTTCGGCACCACGGTGGAGTGGTACGACTTCGCCCTGTACGCCACCGCCGCTTCGCTGGTGTTCAACAAGCTCTACTTCCCAGGCGGAGATCCCCTGGTGGGCACGGTCGCGGCTTTCGGCACGTTCGCGATCGGCTTCCTCGGGCGCCCGCTCGGCGGGGCCTACTTCGGCGAACTCGGCGACCGCAAGGGGCGCAAGCACGTCCTCGTGGTCACGCTGCTGCTGATGGGGATCGCCACCACCGGAATCGGGCTGCTGCCCACCTATGGGTCCATCGGTGTCGCCGCTCCACTGCTGCTGACGCTCCTCCGCTTCCTCCAGGGCTTCGCCGCCGGCGGGGAGAAAACCGGCGCGCTGATCCTGCTTTTCGAAAACGCTCCGGCGCGCTGGCGAGGACTGCTCAGCAGCCTCCCGGCCATCGGCACCGGCACGGGCACGTTGCTGTCGACGGGTGCGATGACGATCGCTTCGACAACTCTTTCACAGCAAGCATTCCTCGACTGGGGATGGCGCATTCCTTTCCTGCTCAGCGCGGTGCTGACGTTGTTCGGCCTGTGGGTGCGCCGGTCTTTGGACGAAACGGAGGACTTCCAGCAGGAACTGAAGCGCCAAGCCCGTGAAGAGGCCGCCCGGCCGGACCACCGCGCCGGACGGGCGTCGTGGCGCCAGCGGCTGGCGAAGAGCCGGTTCGTGGAGTCGTGGCGGAAGTACCCCAAGGAGATGATCATCGTCATCTGCGCCGGGGCGGCGGAGAACTGCGGGTACTACATCTTCGGCACCTTCTCCGTCGCATACGCCCAGGACGCGGGTCTCGCCACCGGCCCGGTGCTCACCGGGATCATGGCCGTGTCGGTCGTGAAGCTCGCGTCCGTGCCGCTTTTCGGGGCGCTGTCCGACCGGTGGGGCAGGCGTCCGGTCAGCATTCTCGGCGCGGTGGTGATGGCGGCGGCCTGCTATCCGTTCTTCCGCGTGCTCGACACCGAGCAGCCCTGGCTGGTCCTGCTGGCACTGCTGGTCACCCTCGGCATCGGCCAATCGGCCGTCCTGGGCGCCCAACCGGCCTTTTTCGCCGAGCTGTTCAGCACCAAGGTCCGCTTCACGGCCGTGGGCGTGGCCAACAACATCGGCACCGTCCTGACCGGTGGGCTCGCCCCCCTGCTCGCGAGTTCGCTCCTGTTGTGGTTCGACCACAGCATCGCCGGCGTCGTCATCTTCCTGCTGCTGACCTGCGGCATCACCATCGTCACGGTGGCGGTCGCACGCGAAACGCGGGTGCGCCACGAGTCGGTGCGGCCCGCTGCCGAAACGGCAGTGGGCTGAGGGAACAGCACACACGACGGTGATCTCCGGTTTCCGGGGACGGCAGGTCCATCTTGGCCAGTTCGACCCGCGGTGGCTGACGCGCCGGCGGGAGCACAATTTCGCGAGAATTGTGCGTTCACCCGGGTGGACGTCAATTTCTCGCGAAATTGCGCCCCACCCGGGTGACGCCACCACGTCGTTGAGGCTCTCCAGGTGCTGCACGTTCACGGGCCGTCAACCCGTTCGATGCGAGCGTGACCACCGCGGTCGAGGGGGCGAACGAACGCGATCCGGCGACACCGCCGATGGTGGGGCGGCCGATGGCGATCCTCAGCCGCACCTGATCCGCCAGCGACGAGCCGGCAGTGACGAGCCCGCAGTGACGAGCCGGCAGACGCCGATCACAGGATCGGCACATTCGTGGAACAACGATTTAGGCTGGGCCGATGGGCGAAGGTTACCTGTTGGAGAACCAACAGCCGGAGGCCGGTGAGCGATTCACCGCGCTGGCGCGGTTGCTAGACCCGGTCACCTGCCGGCATTTCGAGCGGCTGGGTGTCGCCGAGGGCTGGCGGTGCTGGGAGATCGGCGCGGGTGGCGCCACGATCCCGAACTGGCTGGCCCGCAGGGCCGGACCACGTGGCAGGGTGATCGCCACCGACATCGACACCGGCTGGCTGGTCTCGGCCGAGCCGGGCGTCGAGGTCCTCCAGCACGATGTCGGAGCCGAACCGCCCCCGGCCGGCGAGTTCGACCTGGTGCACGCCCGCCTCGTGCTCACCCACGTGCCGGCTCGTGAGGCGGCGCTGCGCGCCATGGTCGGTGCGCTTCGCCCCGGCGGCTGGCTGCTGCTGGAGGAGGCCGATCCGGGGCTGCAGCCCCTGATCTGCCCCGACGAGCACGGCCCCGAGCAGCGGTTGGCGAATCGGTTGCGGGAGGGGTTCCGCTCGCTGATGGCGAGCCGGCACGCCGACCTCGGTTACGGACGCACCCTTCCCCGGCTGCTCCGTGCCGAAGGACTGGCCGAGGTGGGTGCCGAAGGCTTCTTCCCGATCACCGACTCGGCCTGCGTGGTGCTGGAGCGGGCCACCGTGGAGCAGGTGGCCGACCGGCTGATCGCGGCCAGCCTGGCCACCCGGAGGGAGATCGACGAGCACCTGGCCAACCTGGCGGCCGGCCGACTGCCCGACCTGGCGACCGCGCCGATGATCTCCGCCTGGGGCCGGCGCGGCTAGAGCCGGTCTGTTGGACCAAGTGATCCAGCAGACCGGCTCTAGCCCTTCGGTAAGCGTGTCTGGGGTCCGCTTGATCACGTCGACGCCCCGGGAGAGGTTCCCAACGCTGGGGGTCACCTCGCGTCGCGCCGTCTTACGATCCTGAGCGTTGAAAGCGGCACGGCCGCACCCGCCCGCAGTCCCTGGAGAAACCCCGTGAACGCCGGCACTCCTGCCACGAACAGCTACTACGAGCGGATCGACGAACGCCGCTACAAGCCCACCTGCCATGCCAGCGGCGCGTGGAACCCGGACGAGCAGCACTTCAGCCCGCTGGGCGGACTCATCGTCCACGCGATCGACCAGCATCTGGCCGCGCGTGCGGGCGACGGCCTGGTCCTCGGCCGCATCAGCTTCGACATCCTCGGGCGCCTCGCGCTCGACGAGAGCGAGATCCGGGTGGAGACCATCCGGCCAGGCCGCACCATCGAACTGATCGAAGCCACCGTGCTCGTCGCCGACCGCCCGGTTGTCAAGGCCCGCGCATGGCGCCTCGCAGTCCTGGACACCGAAGCCGTCGCGGGCGGTGGTGCAGACCCGCTCACCCCGCCCGAAGAAGTCGCCCCCTGGCCGATGGACTTGGTGTGGCCCGGCGGGTATATCGCCTCCTTGAACGCCCGCCCGCTCGCGCCGCCGCAGCCCGGCCGCACGACGGCCTGGATCTCCACCGAGATGGACCTCGTCGCCGGTGAGTCCAGCAGCCCGCTGGCGTCCTACATCGCGCTCGTCGACACCGCCAACGGCATCGCCTCGCGCCAGTCACCCACCGACTGGATGTGGCCCAACGTCGACCTGACGATCCACCTCCACCGGCAGCCCGAAGGCAGCTGGACCGGCCTGGACACCACCGTCGTCTTCGGCGGCACCGGCCAAGGCATCACCAGCACCGTCCTGCACGACATCAAGGGCCCGGTCGGACAAGCCCAGCAGATCCTCACCGTCCGACCGCTCCAAAACCCGTGAGTGTTTTTGGGTGCCATAGCACCTAAAAACACTCACGGGTTTTCCACGATGCTCACCGCGCCACTGCCCGAGTCGATGCTGGCATTTCGGGATCGTCGCAGCGGTGGCAGGGCCGGGCGCACTGGCCGGACAATGTGGTGACCTCGGCAAGGGGGTGGCCACGTGTATCTGGATCCCGAGCTGGCAGCAGCCCTGCCCGCGCTGCCCGACCTGCACATCCAGGACCTCGCTGGGGCCCGCGCCCGGATGCGGCAAATGGCTGCGGGCATGGCGCAGCCCGACGAGGTCGTCATGACCGACCGCGCGGTGCCCGGTGTGGATGGTGGCTCCGTGCAGGTCAGGGTCTGCAAGCCGCCCGATGCCGCCGGCCCGCTTCCCGCTCTGCTCTTGTTGCACGGCGGTGGATTCGTGATGGGCGGGCTGGACGCGGTCACCGCGCAAGCCGCGGATCTGTGCACTCGGGTGCCTGCGGTCGTCGTGGCTGTCGAATACCGGCTGGCCCCGGAACATCCGTATCCGGCTGCCCTGCAGGACTGCGATTCAGCGCTGCGCTGGATCGCCGCTGGAAGTGGAGCGCTCGGGGTCGACGCTGAGCGGATCGGCGTGTACGGGATGAGCGCCGGCGGCGGTCTCGCCGCCGCGCTCACCCTGCTCGTCCGCGACCGCGGCGGACCACTTCTGTGCTTCCAACTGCTCGATGCCCCCGAGGTCGACGACCGACTGGACACTACCTCGATGCGGACGTTCGACGACACTCCATTGTGGAATCGAGCCGACGCGGTGCTGAGCTGGCGGTACTACCTGGAGGGCTGCGACGGGGCCGTTCCTCCTTACGCCGCACCGGCTCGCGCCAGCGATTTCTCCGGCCTTCCCCCGGCGTACGTGTCGGTTTACGAGAACGACCCGCTGCGCGATGAGGGGTTGGCCTACGCGTCCGGCCTGCTCGGCGACGGCGTATCGGTCGAGTTGCACCTGTTCCCCGGCACATTTCACCGGTCGGCCGTGGTTGCGAGCGCAGCCGTATCCCGACGCCAGGCCGCCGAAACCCTCGATGCGCTCCGGCGGGGTCTGAACACCGGTCAGAACACCGTTGGGGCAGTGCTCGAACTGAACTGAGGGCCTGCCTACGCCCACGCCGGGTTTGCGGGGGCGGCGGACTCCGGGGACTTGAGGAGGGCGTGGAACTCCGCTGCGGGCAGCGGGCGGGAGAACAGGAATCCTTGGCAGGCGTCGATGCCGAGGCTGTTCAGCAGCGCGTGCTGGGTGGTGTTCTCGACGCCTTCGGCGATGCAGGTGCGGTCCATAGCCCGGGCCAGTTCCACCACAGCACGCGCGATCCCGAGATCGGCCGGGTCCGATCCCATGCCGGAGACGAACCGCCGGTCGAGCTTGACGATCTTGGTCGGCAGGTCCTTGAGCCGAGCCAGCGAGGAATAGCCGGTGCCGAAGTCGTCCATGGCGAACCGGACTCCCGTCCGAGCGAGCTCCCGCATCGCCCTGCGCGGTTTCGCGGGCAGGTCCACGAACAGCGTTTCGACCATTTCCAGGACGACGCGGTCGGGGGCGATACCGCTGGCGGTGATCGCAGTTGAGACCTCGTCGCTGAAGTTCGGGGCGTCGGGACGGATTCCGGAGACGTTGACCGTGACGCCGATCGGCTGCTGCCAGGTGACCGCCTCCCGCAGGGCGGTGTGCAGCACCCAGCTGTCCAGGTCGTGCATAAGACCGCCGTTCTCGGCGACCGACAAGATCGTGTCCGGTGTGAGGAGTCCGCGGTCCGGATGTGGCCACCGCACGAGCGCTTCGGCCAAGATGATGGTTCCGTCCCTAGCGACGATCGGCTGGTAGTGCAGTTGCAGGCGATCGTGGCGCAGCGCGGCGCGGAGATCTTCTTCCAAGGTCAGCTGCGCGGTGGGAGTGCCCTGGCCCGTCCGCGCGCGTCCGCGGCCCCTCTTGGTGTTGAACATCGCCGCCTCGGCGTCGCGGATCATGTTCTGCGTCGTGGTGTGCTCCTCGGGCGTTGTCGCGCCGATGGAGGCGGTGACGCTGACCAGCCGACCCTGCAGCGGGACGACCGCGCGAAGCAGGTCGGCCGCCGTGTTGGTGAGCGCGTCGAGCCCGCCGCAGGCTTGCACGTTCGAGCAGATGATCAGGAACTCGTCCCCGTAGAGCCGCGCGGGCGTGCAGCACGCCGGGAGCTCGTTGCGCAGGCGGCGGGCGAGCGCTACCAGCAGTTCGTCGCCTGCATCGTGGCCTAGCGAGTCGTTGACGCGCTTGAAGTTGTCGATGTCGCAGAACAGCACGGCTATCTGGTCGCTGCTGCGGTCGAGCATGGGGACGAGCAGTTCGTCGACGCCCTGCCGGTTGAGTAGCCCGGTCGTCGGATCGTGCGTGGCCTGATGGTGCAGGACCTCGGCGCGGCGGATCTGCTCCGTGACGTCCTGGAACACGGCCAACCAGAACCGGTCCCCGTCGTCCTGCACCGAGGCCGCGCACCGCACGTGGCAGAACACCGGCTCACCATCTGCGCGGGTGAGAACCCGGTGCGACATCCTCTCGCCGCCCGCCCTCGCTGGGTGCGGGACCAACCCGAACCCGGCGTCGTCGGGGTGCATCAACTCGGACGCGGCCTTGCCATGCAACCGGTAGCCCAGCAGATCGCACAGCGCCGCGTTGGCGTCGAGGACCTGGTCGGACTCGTCGAGCAGCGCAATGCCCACCGGTGCGAGCTGGAACAGGTCGGTGAACCGCCGAGCCGACCGCTCGCGCTGCGTGCGTCCCTCGGACTCGTCGCGGGTCACCTTGATGAAGCCGGTCAAGCTGCCGTCCGGGGCCCGTTGCGCCGTGATCACGACGTGCGCCCAGAAGCGCGTGCCGTTCTTGCGCACGCGCCAGCCCCGGTCGATGAAGAAACCGTGCGCGGCAGCCTGGCTCAGCTCCCAGGACGGGAATCCCGCCTCGACCTGCTCGCGCGGGTAGAACCTCGAGAAGTGGCGCCCGATGATTTCCTCGCTGGAGAACCCCTTGATCCGCTGAGCACCCGCGTTCCAGCTGGTCACCAGGCCGTCGCGGTCGATGGCGAAGATGGCGCAATCCCTGAGGTCCGCGGCGACCTCGCCGATCAACCGCTCGGTGTCGATCTGCGCTGCCGACTGCCGGAACCCGTTGCTCGGCTCCCACCGACCACTCAAGCCACACGCAGCCGCTTCCTCATGCGTGTTCACCGAATCTCCATTCGTTCTGTGGAGGACCAACGTCACCCGGTCGACGAATCCGGCGGACGGGGCGACTCTGCTTGCAGCTCTTGGGTAATTATCAGCTCGCTTCGAGGGAAGGCGTCTCACGTTTCCAACCGTCTGCTCGACGGTTGGCAATCGACGCTACCGGCCGTTCAGTTGACGCTGCAAGGCGTTGGCCGGCGCCCCGCAACACGGCACTGCACGCGTGCGAAGACGGCGTCTTCGAGCCCGTCCGCACCGACCGCAATGCTGGACCTCATCGACAACTCGCATTTCCCCGAGTCTCTCAGCGAGGTCCTCCCCGGTGCCGCTTCCGTGGAGAATGCGGCACACCGCTGCAGAGAGCTGAATGTTTGGTGCCGTTCCGCCTGGAACCGCCATGTCGCTCTACTTTGGACTCCCGGCCGGACGATCCGCTCGCGCTCGAAATGCGAATCGGGGAATTCGCGAGATCGATGCAATTACTCCGGGCGCATCGCAGATGTGGGGTATTCATTCGCGCACTGGTGCCCCGCGGATACACCGGCGACGCGACCGAAACGATCACCGCGCAGCTCGAGCGCTTCGCCCCCGGCTTCCGGGAGCGGATCGTCGGCACTGCCGCCCAAGCCGCGGCCCGATGCTTCGGTGGCCGGGTCAGATCGGCACGCTGGCGCGCCGGGTCCTGCTCGCCGACGCGCCGCGTTTAGCGGGTCTGGTGCTGCTACCAGGAACGGGGGCGGCGGGCCGCCGCCTTCTCCTTGATGCGTAGCGCTTCCTTGCGGACGTCGGCCTGAGTGGCACGTTCCTGCTGGAGCCACTCCGGGTCTTCGGTCTTCAGCGCTTCGATCTGCTCGGTGGTGAGCGGGTCGGTGATGCCGCCACGTGCGAGACCGCCGATGGAGATGCGCAGCCTCGCCGCGACGACCTGCCGCGGGTGCGGGCCGTTGCGGCGCAGTTCCCGCAGCCACTCCGGCGGGTCGGCCTGCAGGGCGTTCAACTCGTCGCGCGAGACGACACCCTCCTGGAACTCCGCGGGGGTGGCTTCGAGGTACACGTTCAGCTTCCTCGCCGCGGTCTTGGGCTTCATCGTCTGGGAGGTCTTCTGCGACGTCATGCCCTCAAGGGTATCGACCGCGCGTGCGCTGCCTGCGGTCACGCCCGGTAATCTGGCCTCGTGACAGCCTCGGACGGATCTCCGTCGTTCACGCTCGCGTACATCCCGGGGGTGACACCCGGCAAGTGGGCGCGGATCTGGGACGAACGATCGCCAGAGGTTCCGCTGAACCTCGTCCAGGTGTCCGCCGCCGAAGCCGCCGGCGTGGTGCGCGACCGCGACGCGGACGCGGTCCTCCTCCGGTTCCCGACAGACCGGACGGGGCTGCACGCGATCCCCCTCTACACCGAGACGACGGTGGTCGTGGTCCCGAAGGACCACGTCGTGGCCGCGGCCGAAGAGGTGTCGCCCGACGACCTGGCCGACGACATCGTGCTGCACCCGCTCGACGACACCCTCGACTGGGAACAGCCGCCCGGGCGGCCGGCGGTCGAGCGCCCGGCAACGACCGCGGCTGCCATCGAACTGGTGGCGGCCGGCGTGGGGCTGCTCGTCGTCCCGCAGTCGCTCGCCCGCCTGCACCACCGCAAGGACCTCACCTACCGGCCGCTCGCGGACGTCCCGCAGTCGAGCGTCGCGCTGGCGTGGCTGGACGACGAGACCACCGACTTGATGGAGCAGTTCATCGGAATCGTCCGCGGGCGAACGGTCAACAGCACGCGCGGGCGCCCGTCGGCCCCGCCGAAGCCCAAGCGCCCCGCTGGCGACGCGAAGAAACTTGCCCCCCGCAAGCCGACCGGCGGGAACCGGCGTTCCGGCGCTCTTAAGGGCGGCAAGGGCGGCAAGCGCGGGAAACCCCGCCGCCGCTCGTAGGGGCGTCAGGCGCTGCGGATCGCTGCGTTCCGAGGTGGCCGTGCGTGATTTTCGGTGCTATAGCGCTTGAAACCGCTCACGATGGCTTCCGCCCCAGGCCCTCGGCAAGTCTCCGGAAGACGGTGAAGCCCGCGCTGTCAGGCAGCGTCAAGGTGCAGACCGCGCCAACCTCACTGAAGGCCGTACGGTGCTCCTTGACACTGCCTGATCGGGCTGGACGCAGTTACAGGCGGCTTCGGGTTACACGCGGTCGGCGGCTATGAGCATGTACTGGAAGCTGCCGTTCTCGTACGCCTCGATGAACGCCTCCTCGATCCCCGTCACCAGGGGTGATTGGGCGCGCAGCCGCCAGTAGGGCAGGGTCGCCTCGGTCAGGTCCACCACGGCGGTGGGCACCAGCCGGTTCGCGGCCATCGCGCGGAAGTAGCCGGAGCGGGGGTGGATGTCGCAGATGTAGTGCGCGTTGATCGTGGAGACCGCGCGCGACGGCAGGCCGTAGACGTCGTTGTAGCAGCCGGTGATCGTCACGTACCGCCCGCCGCGCGCCAGCAGCCGGGAGTGCTCGGCGAAGAGGTCGTTCAGGTCGGTGTACATCGTGGACTCGTTGTTCCAGATCGCCTGCATGCTGCCGGCTTCAAACCCGGTGTCGAGCATGTTCAGCTGGTGGAACGCGACCTTGTCGGCGACTTGGCGTTGCCGCGCTTGGGCATTTGCGAAGTCGACCTGCTTGCGCGAGATCGAGATGCCGTCCACCGCGCAGCCGAACCGTTCGTGGGCCAGGAAGCTGGAGCCGCCGCGTCCGCACCCGGCGTCCATGATCCGCTGCCCCGGGGAGACCTTCCCCAGGTGGTCCAGCAGGAATTCGGCTTGCTGGCCTTCCAGGCGGTGCAGTTCCCGGGTGAGGCGTTCGCGGATGGTTCCGGGGTCGCCTTCGGTGACCGACCAGTCGGGCTCGCCGATGCCGTAGTGGTGGTGGAAGTAGCCGCTGACCTCGCCGAGTTCGAGATTGACCGGGTTGGCCTCCTGGTTCCAGTAGTTCGCGATGCTGCCTTGGTAAACGCTGGCGGCGGGGGTGGTCCGGTAGGTCGTCTCGGTCATCGTCGGTGCTTCCCTTCGTCAGGTGTGCCGTGCGGTGGTGAAATGCCAGTGGCGGCTTCCCGCGAGCCATGACCACAGTCCGGTCAGGTAGCGGGCGACTGCCGGGTCCGGGAGCGCGGCCGCGGCGCGCTCGGTGTCCTCCTCGAACGCCCGGATCAGCTCGTTGTGGATGTCGCAGGACTTGATGAACGCCTCGTCGAGCGGGATGTGCTCTTCCGCGGCGATCACGGCCGGCAGGTTGAATGGCAGGCCGTGATCGCGGATCTCCCGCTCGCAGCCGGCCAGGTCGTTGTAGAGGGTGGCGATCAGCGATGCCCGCGCGATGCAGTCCTGCACCAGGGGGTGGGTGAACAGCTCCGCCGGGATTTCGTAGCCGTCGAGGACGTCGGTGAGGTCGAGGCAGGGGCGGAACGAGTTCATCTGCCGGTTGGCGAGGTACTGCCAGACGGGCGGCAGCCGGTTGATCGTGCGCCACCCGTTCTCGGCGTTGTAACCCAGGTAGAGCTGGGCGATGTCGTGGCGGACGCGTTGGGCCTGCGCCGGGCTGCTGATCTGCTTGAGGTCGTCGAATGCCTCGTGCTGGGCGCGCAGCACCGGGTGGTTGTCGCGGCGCTTTTCCCACACCGCCTGGTAGGTGGGGGTCAGGCGCGGCGCGTCGATCGCGGACTGCGTCAGCGAGAGGTTCGGCCCGATCGACTGGTCGTTGGCATCGCGGCGGCTGTTGGTTTCGCAGAAGTAGTCGTCCACCGCCGTTTCGGCCACGATCATCTTCGCCGCGGCCGTCATGCGCTCGACGTCCTCGCTTCCCGGGTGGCACAACGTGATGCCGCGTCCCGGATCGTGTTTGTGGACGCCGGCGATGTTCTCCTCGCTGCCCAGGCCGACCTCGATGAGCCACGCGACGGAGCGGTGGTTGATCTCCGCCGCGATCTCCGGGCGTTCGGGTGGTGGCGGCGGACAGTGCAGGACGGCCGTCTTCCGCTGCCGTCCCGGTGCAACGCACGCGCTCGTTCCCTGGACGCCCCCGGTGTGCGGTTGCTGGAAGGGAACGGGGGTTTCGTGCTCGACGAGCTCGATCATCAGGACTCCCGGCCGATTTCCACGTGCTCCAGCAGCCCGACCGCATCCGGGACCAGGGCAGCGACGCTGTAGTAAGCGGTCACCAGGTAGCGCAGGATGGCCTGGTCGCTGATGCCCATGAAGCGGACGTTCAAGCCGGGCTGCGTTTCATCCGGCAGCGCGGCCGGCCGCAGGCCCACGACGCCCTGCCGGTCTTCACCGCGCCGCATGGCGATGATCGCTGTGGTGTTGTGGTCGCTGATGCCGATCTTGCCCAGCGGGAAGACCGGGACGCCGCGCCAGGACAGGGCCTTCGACCCGTCTTCGAGCGTGGTCGCATCCACCGCCAGCCCGCGCCGGTTGCACTCCCGCAGGAACCCCGTGATCGCCTTCGGGTGAGCGAAGAACGCGTCCGTCGACCGGCGCATCGACAGCAGGTCGTCCATGTCGTCAGGTGTCGGCGGGCCGGTGCGGGTGGAGATGCGTTGGTCGTAGGCGGTGTTGTGCAGCAGCCCGAAATCCGGGTTGTGCAGCAGCTCGCGCTCCTGGGTCTCGCGGATCTCCTCCACCGTAAGCCGGAGCTGTTCCTCGACCTGGTTCATCGGGTCGTTGTAGAGGTCGGCGACTCGGGTGTGGATCCGCAGGATCGTCTGGGTCAGCGACAGCTCGTATTCGCGCGGCGAGAGCTCGTAGTCGACGAAGGTCCCCGGGACCAGTGCTTCGCCTTCGTGGCCCGCGGAGAGCGCGATTTCGGCTTCGCCCCTGCGGTTCTGCGGCAGCGCGCGACGCCGGGCGAAGCCCTGCAAGTGCGTGCGCAGGCCCTCCTCGCCGTCGAGGAGTTCGAGCAGAGAGTCCCAGTTCAGGACCATGATCGTGCCCGCGGTGGAGCACCGCAGCGTCGCCGACCAAGTGGGTTCTTCGACGCCGACGGCTTCGTCACCGACCTGGTCCCCGTCGGTGATCACGCCGAGGCGGTCGACGGTGCCGTACTCGCCGGTCGCGAGGCGCTCGACCCGGCCGTGCGCGACGACGAACACTTCCCGGACCGGCTGGCCTTCTTCCGCCAGCACCTCTCCCGGCGTGACCTGGCGGACCGTGAACAAGCCCGCGAGGCGTTCCAGGACGCCGGTGTCGCGGTAGCCCCGCAGCGCGGAGAGCTCCGTGAGCGTGTGCGGGATGATGCGGACGTCGGCGCCTTCCTGGAGGAAGGACACGCGACCTCGGCCGACCTTGATCTGCAAGCGCCGGTTCACCCGGTACGTGCCGCTGGAGACGGTGATCCACGGGAGCCGTTTGAGCAGGTTCCGGGAGCTGATGGACTGCATTTGCGGCGGCGTTTTCGTCGTGGTCGCGAGCAGCCGCGCAGCTTGGGTTTGCAGGGACAAGAACGGTTCGGCATCGGGTGACGACACGTCACGAACCTCCGGATTGGGTGCATGTCGAGGCGCCTGCCGGTTGCGGGCGCGTTCGACGACGAATTCTTGCTCTCTTTTCGCGAATTCTGGATCTGTTGCTGTGCAAGAGAAGTCGGATCGGCTGGCGTGGCTTCGTACTGCGCGGTCGTGAAGTGGTTCCTCACCTGATGCTGTGTGGGATGTGAACTGGATCCGGTGCACGAGTCTATGAGGCTGTTTGCCCGCGTCAATACGGCTAAAAGGGTGGTCGGCACGTGGTCGGTGATGGTTCACGGAAACGAATCGGACGGCTTGTTCTCTGCGTCCTTTTCGGGAATTCTGAAATTAATTTCGTGCAGGGGATTTCCGGTCAGTCGGCGGGATCTGCCGCTGCGTGATCAGATGTGTTGCAGATCATCTTGCTCGAGTTGGATGGTGTGCCGGGCGGAGTTCCGCACTGCGATCGCGGACTTCGTCACCGGCCCGCGCTCCGGCGGGTTGTGAGCGATTCGTCGGCCGTCGTCGTGCCACCGGGAAGCTGGAGCGATCCGGGCACCGGGAGCCAGTCGGTTTCACACCGGAGCGCATCGGGTACGAACTGGGCCGTCCAAGGGGCACACCGGCGGGCCGCCTGGCTGCCGCTGGTCGAAGCAGCCACGGAGGTAGCAATGCGTCACACCAACCTCACCGCGGAGTCCGCCGAGTACCTCCAAGCCCGCGAAGACCTGCGCCAGGCCGAGATCGAGCTGATGCGCCACCGCGAACGGGTCGCCGAGCTGCGGCGCGGACTACCGCTCGGTCCCGTCGTCGACGACTACACATTCGAGGAAGGACCCGCGGACCTCGACGCCGGCGACACCCCGACCCGGAAGGTGCGGCTGAGCGAACTGTTCACCGCACCCGGTCGGGACCTCGTCATCTACCACCTCATGTACGGGAAGCAGCAGACCCGGCCGTGCCCGATGTGCACGATGTGGATCGACGGGCTCAACGGAGTCGCCCAGCACCTAGCGCAGAACGTCGACTTCGCCGTCGTCGCCGCGGCCGACCTGCCCGCGCTGCGGCAACACGCCAGGAACCGGGGGTGGACGAACGTGCGACTGCTCAGCGCGGGTTCGGGCGCGTTCAAGTACGACCTCGCCAGCGAGGACGCCGAAGGCAACCAGGATTCGACGGTGTCGGTCTTCGCGCGCGACGACAGCGGCGCGGTGCGCCACGTCTACACGACGCACCCGCGGATGTCCGAAGACATCGACCAACGAGGCATCGACCTGCTCAGCCCGGTCTGGCACGTCCTCGACCTCACTCCGAAGGGCCGGGGCGAATGGTTCGCATCGCTCGACTACCTGCCGTAAGTGTCGCGGCCGTGCGGGAGCTCGCCGCATCTCGTAGAACCGGTAGATGGTCGGGTCGGTCGGGACGCCGCCGGGGATGGAGCCGCGGGTCGGGATGGTCTGCAGCAGCACGATCGCGTCCTCGTCGAGGCCCAGGAGCGCCGCGACCGTCTCGGCGGCGGCCGCGGGCAGGGCGTGCCGACCCAGCACGGCGGCGGTCACGAAGGAAACCGACAGGCCGGTGGCGTTGGCGATTTGCTGCCACGTCAGGTCCTTGCGGATCTTGGCATCGACCGCCGCGTTCGCGAGCTGCTGGCGGGCGGTGGGATCGAACTGGGCGTGCACCACGGCGGCCGTTCCTTTCGGTCGGTCGCTCCTGCCGGGAGCGGGAACGGCGGGCACGGGTTGTGCCGCGCCGGGGTCTTCGGGATCAGGCGACGGCTCGGGCAACGGCCTGGCCGGTGGGGCTGACGTCTTCGGATTCCGTCCGTGAGGCACTGACCGAAGTCGTCCAGTGGAGCGCCCTGGCCACGGTTCTCTCGGACGCCATCACGCGCGACCACCCGGGCCTGCACCCGATCCCGCTGACCCCGCATCTGCCCGCACGCACCGTGAACATCCTGCGCCGCAAGAACGCCTACCTCAGCGCGGCTGCCGAAGCGTTCATCGAACTGGCCCAACGCTGGGAAGAACACCCGTGAGTGTTTGTGGGTGCCATAGCACCCAAAAGCGCTCACGGCGGTCATCTGCGTTCGCTGATGCGCTCCTCGACGCGGGCACCGCACCTCCCACCGCCGCGATTCCCCAGGCCGGCGTTCTGGTCCTTAACGGGGGTGGGAGATCGCGGTGAGGACGAGTCCGTCGCGGACCATCCAGCGGCCGTGGAACTCGGCGCGCGGCTCGAACGCCTCCGCCGTCACGAGCAAACGGGCCCGGAACGCGCCCGTGTCCGGGTCGATGTCGATCGAGGCGTCCTCGAACCCCAGCCATTGCTGCGTCACCGGGAACCAGGTCTTGTAGACGGATTCCTTGGCACTGAAGAGGATTCTGTCCCAGCAGACCTCCTCCCAGGTGGCTGCGAGCTCCTTGAGCCGGACGAGTTCTTCCGGGCGGGCTATTGCGTCCAGGACCCCTTCGGGCAGCGGTCCGGCGGGTTCGGCATCGATGCCGAGGGCCAGGAAGTCGGACTGGTGGGCCACCACGGCCGCCCGGTAACCGTCGCAGTGGGTCATGCTGCCGACGACGTCGTCGGGCCAGATTGGTGCCCCGCGCTTGCCAGTCAGCAGCGGTGCCGGCGCAAACCCCAGCGAACCCAGCGCCTTCCGCGCGCACCCGCGGGTGGTGGTGAACTCGTTGCGGCGCTTGGGCACGGCTCTGGCCACCAGCGCGAGCTCCTCGGGGAACAGCGGGGAAGCGCCGTTGTCGGAGAAGGCCTCCTCCGTCACCACCCCGGGCGCCAGGATCTCCTCGATCACCGCACAACCCCCGCGGTCTCGGGGGACAGGACCTGCCGCAGCAGGCCGTGCGGGTGGCCGTGCCGGCGCCATTCCCTGGGATAGCCGATGGAGACCTCGTGGAACGGAACTCCGTCGTGGTGTGTTATCCGGGGGATGTGCAGGTGCCCGTACACCACGCAACGGGCGCGGAACCGCAAGTGCCAGTCGGCGGTGCGCTCGGTGCCGCACCACTGGGCGAACTCCGGGTGGTAGAGCACGTCCGTCGGCGTCCGGACCAGCGGGTAGTGGTTGACCAGCACGGTCGGCAGCTCGTCGTCGAGCGCGGTGAGCCGGGCCTCGGTCTCGGTGATGCGGGCGTGGCACCACGCTTCCCGGCTGGGGTGCGGGTCGGGGTGCAGCAGGAACTCGTCGCTGCACACCACGCCTGCGTTGTAAGCCACGCGCAGGGCCTCGTCCTTATTCCGCGTGCCAGACGGCCGGAACGTGTAGTCATAGAGCAGGAAGAGCGGCACGATCCGTACCGGCCCGCCGATGCCGCGCCAGATCGGGTACGGGTCCTCCGGGGTCAGCACGCCCAGCTTCCGGCAGCTCTCCACCAGCAGGCGGTAGCGCTCCTCGCCACGGGCCTTGACCCGGTCTTTTTCGTGGGTCCACAGCTCGTGGTTGCCGGGGACCCACACGACCTGGGCGAACCGCTGGCTGAGCAGGTCGAGGGTGCCTTCGATCTCCGCGACGTGTTCGGCCACGTCGCCCGCCACGATCAGCCAGTCGGAGTCCGTCGTCGGCCGGAGGCGGTCCACGACGGACTTGTTCTCGGCGTACCCGACGTGCAGGTCGCTCACCGCGAGCAGCCGGCCGGTGGTTTCGTCGGACATCCGCGCTGCCAACTCCATACGTGATCCTTCGGTTGTGCGGGAAACTACGTATAGGATAGGCAAATGGCAGCTTGAGAACTGGGCTCCAGGTGTCTTCTCGTCGAGAGATGACTGTAGTTCTTCCGTTTGCGGATGTGAAGAACCGGGCGAGCTTGGTGCGTGCCTCCTCGTCTGGCGCTTGGGGTCGGTCCTGCAGCGGAGTTGATCTACCGGGTCCCCTGTGGAGGATTTCCGCAATTTCCATTGAAATCGAAGGTTCTGAGGTTTCGCGGTTATGCGGCGGTGGGGGTGCTGGTCGGGGGACTGGTCGGGTTTTGATCAGGTGTGTTGTGACCTGCGCTGATCGTTGTTATTCGGGCTCGGCGGAAGGCGATGAGCATGTCGTCGATGCTGATGTGGGTCTTGCGGCGGTACCAGGGTCGGCCGGCGTGGGCGATGGCCAGGTCGGTCACGGCGTTGCCGTGCTGGGCGTACCAGAGGATAAGGATGGTCAGGCCCAGCATGGTGAAGGGCACGCTGCGCTGCACGGCGGCGGGTACCCGGTTGGCGGTCTCACCGGTGCCGAGGAGGGTTTTACAGTCCTTGATCGTTTGCTCGATCGACCAGCGGTCGGCGTAGCGGGCGATGAGGGCTTCGCCGGTGGCGGTGGTGTCGGTGGAGACCACAGCGATGTCGTAGGGCTTGGTGGAGTCGGGGGTTTTGACCAGCACCACGACCACCGGGGTGGTGTACAGCGATCCCCACCACAGACACGGGATCACCGCGATCAGCACGGTGTCGGTACTGCCGTAGCGGCGCACCCGGGTGCGCCGCCAGGTGGCGGTAGCGGCCAGGTCCGCGGGGGTACCCAGCCGGTCGCCTTTGAGCCGGGGGCGCCCGCGCCGGCCGGTGCGCGGCGGGCGCGGGCCGTACAGCACGGCGTTGGAGGCCAGGCGGGTGGTGAAGGTGACCTTGGCCGGGAACGGGGTGCGCCAGGCCGGGCCACGGTAGGCGGCATCGACGACGACGTCGATCTGGCGTCCGGGAAACGCTGCCGCCACAAGCCCTACCAGTTCCCGCGCGAGATCGGGTTTGGAGATCCCGGACTTGTTCTTGGGGATGTACAAGCGAAACAGCACCGGCAGGCACACCTGGCGTGCCATGAACGGCAGTGTCACGATCAGCCCGGCGACCACGAAACAGTTACCGCGGCCGATACCGTCACGGCCTTTGGCCGAGCCGTCGTGCTGCCAGAACACCCCGTGGGTCTTGGAACCGTAGCGGTGGAACAGTGTGTCGTCGATGCCGACCCGCAACGGCCGGCCGTCATCGACGAGACGGGCCACCACCAGCCGGGCCAGCGCCAGCCCCAGGGCGTCCGGACTCCAGCGGGCATCGGAGAAAAACCGGTGCGCCCGCGCGTGATGCGACACCCCCGCCAGCCCCGCCGCGCCCCACATCCCGGTCACCGTCCGCGGGCCCGTGGCCGCCAAAAGCCCCGTCACCAGCTGCGTGAACGTGATGAACGTCGGCGCGGTGAACACCAACCGCACCCCCTCCAGCACAGACAGTAAGGACGCGAGTACGGTTCCAGCAGGAAGCATCGGCGAATCTCCCCATCAGCGGGCGGTTAGTAGCACGCCGATGCTTCCGCTATCTCCGGCCCCGCCACCCCCACCCGACACCAAGATCAACCGATCGTGTCACCACCAAAACTGCGAAACCTCAGAAGGTTCGATTTCAATGGAAATTGCGGTCCCGGGCGAGAAGTCGGTGACCGGGCTGGTGCGCGGCGGCCCCGATGTCGTCGTTGAGCGTCCTCAATGGACGTTGTTGGGGTCGGGGTTGTGCGGGTTTGGGTCTTGACGGATTGGGCGTCTCGTCGTCGAGTCCCGGCCCCAATGTTCTTCTTTGATTAATATTTTCAGTATTGAATGAATTCAACCGGATGTGCGAGGCCCTTGGACTCTTTCTCCGCACGCCTCGGCGACGGACCGTGCACTTTAAGCCTTCCGTGAAGGAGGGAGACAGCGAACGACCCGTGCGCGATCAACCGAGGGTGTGATCGAAGTGTCCAAGTACCTGGTGCGGGCGACCTACACCGCCGAGGGTGTCAGGGGCTTGCAGAAGAAAGGCGGCACGGCCCGGGTGGAGGCGGTGCGAAACGCGGTCGCCAAGCTTGGTGGCGAGGTCGAGTCGTTCTACTTCGCCTTCGGCGAATACGACACCTACGTCGTCGTCGACCTGCCGGACAACGCCTCGGCGGCGTCGCTCGGCCTGGCGGTCAGCGGCTCCGGCGGCGCACGCACGGGAACGGTAGTCCTGCTGACGCCTGCCGAGGTGGACGAGGCGGTGTCGAAGGAGTTCGACTACCGAGCACCGGGCGACTGACGCCGGAGATCGGTGCACCGGGGCCGCCGGCTTCCGGCGGCCCGGATGCGGGACGGTGTGGGCGGGCGACCTCCGACCCGCTTCCGTGAACCGTTGACAAGCCTTGGAGCACGCGACAGGTGACGGCCCCGGGGTGGGGCGCTGCTTTCACCGCGGTGTTCGTGTTCCGGGTGCCGGAACTCGGATGGAGGGGGTCAGACACGGCCCTCGCCACCGAGGAGTTCGCGCGACGGCGAGGCGAGGACACTCTCGAACCGTTCCTCATGCGACGCGCCTGCCCGCGTCACCCGAATCCCGTGGCTACCCGCGGAGTTTGAGGCGGGCGTTGGGGAGTTCGGGGGCGGGCAGGGTTTCGCGCCACTGGCCGGGGAACGGCCCGTACTGGGTCTTCTCGTCGCCGTCCTGGTGTTCGCGTTCGTGCTGCCACTGTGCGCGGAACGCGGCGACCTCCTCGTGGCTGCGTCCGATGAAGTTCCACCACATCACGATCTGCTCGCCGAGCGGTTGCCCGCCGAGCAGCAGGACGCGCACATCCCGGTCCGCCGCCACCAGGTCCAGGTGTTGCGCACCGGTCTGCTGGTAGACGAGCTGCCCTTCGGTCGCGTCGACACCGGCGGCGGTCACCTCGCCAGTGTCGACGAGCACGCCGTGCTCGAACTCGGGAGCGACGTCCAGCCGCAACGACTGGCCCGCGCGCAGTGTGATCTCCGCCCCTAGCAGCGGCGTGTAGGTCTGCACGGGAGAGGTGTGGCCGAGCAGGCTGCCCAGGAAGACGAGCACGCGGGCGCCGTCCACGTCCAGTGCCGGCGGTGCGTAGCTCTCGAAGTCGGGGGCGACGAAGCGGTGTTGTCCGGGCAGCGCCACCCACAGCTGCGCTCCGTGCAGCACCGTCGTGTTCTGCGTCGAGTGCTCGGAGTGGGCGATGCCGGAGCCTGCGGTCATCAGGTTCAGCTCGCCGGGCCGGACGAAGGCGTGGCTGCCGACGGTGTCGCGGTGCTCGATTTCGCCGCTGAAGAGCCACGACACCGTCTGCAAGCCGGTGTGCGGGTGTCCGTCGACGCGCATGCCGCCGGTCGAGGAGACCTCGTCGGGCCCGTAGTGGTCGATGAAGCACCAGGCTCCGATCAGCGACTGCGCCCGCTGCGGCAGCGTGCGGCGCACCGTCATCGCACGTGGACCGCCGAGGGGGACCATCCGCGGCTCCAGAACCCGTCCGCGCACGGTTGGGGCCTCGCCGCTGTTCTCGCAGGTGAGTTCGGCGGGCGCGGTTTCGAGGTTGCTCATCGGAGCCTCCACCCCTGTTGCGGTTTCACGTAGCCGTTTATACGCCAGGGCCGCGGGCATAATGGCGGGTGATCGAAGGGGAGGACGAGATGGGCACTGGGCAGATCGTGCGGAACGCGGTCGAACGCCACCGCTACGAGATCAGCGTCGATGATGAGCTCGCGGGGTTCACCGAGTACGTCGACCGCGACGGGCAGCGGGTGTTCTACCACACCGAGATTGACGACCGGTTCGCCGGACGCGGGCTGGCCACCGCGCTGATCTCCGATGCGTTGAGCGACACCCGCACCGAGGGCAAGCGGATCGTCCCGGTCTGCCCGTTCGTCGCGAAGTACCTCAGGAAGCACGACGACTTCGCCGACATCGCAGATCCGGTGACGCGGGAGGTGCTGGCCGAGATCCGCGCGCTGCACCAGCGGCAGGGCTGACCGCCGCCGTCCTGTAGCCGTGACGAAAGTCCCTTCAGCGCAGCGAATTCGATCGATTACGCCGAGCGACGAGACTGGTCATCATCGCCATGCCGGGAACTCCGGGGAATTTGGTGAGACCGGCCACATCCGTCCGAAGTGGCGGATTTCGGAGCGGGTGCGATCAAGATCGTCGGTTTCGTCGCGGGGCCTTGGTCTTTCGGGCTTATAGCTTGCTTATAGCTCGCTTATAGCTGCGAAACGGAGTCACGGCCCCGGGTGGGAGGTGCTGCGCGGGCTGCCGGTGCGGATCGGCGGTGGGGGTGGGCGGTGAATGCATCGACACCACGCCGCTGTCGGGATGATCACGACGCGCCTGCCTATCGCCGCTCGTCGGCGAGGGGGCCGGCGTCCTGATCCCTGCGTTTGTCGGTGGCATCGGGGACACTCTTCCCCGGCGGAGCAAGCTGGTCACCGGGGCGCGGTGGCAGCAGCGCCAGGACCCAGCTCGATGGCGCCGCACCTGCTCTCCGCGAACACGCGTTCCGACGCCTCGGCGCGCGTGCAGACTCGGAATTCCGATCTTGTGCTCGATGACGAGTAGCGGCTCCACCTGGGCCGCGCCGGCGGTCGAGCTCGACCTACATCAGCGAGGTGTCCCCAAACCATGATCGACTCCGCGAGTACCGCGACCGCGGACTCCGAACGCGGCCCAGCGCCGCCGCAAGCTCCCGTGCTGATCACCGTGCTCGTCGCTTCGGCGTTCGTGATGATCCTCAACGAGACGATCCTGAGCGTCGCTTTGCGCGACCTCACCGTCGACCTCGGGGTCTCCACCACGACAGTGCAGTGGCTGACCAGCGGCTTCCTCCTGACGATGGCCGTGGTCATCCCCACCACCGGCTTCCTGCTGGAGCGCTTCACACCGCGCCAGATCTTCCTGGCCTCGCTGACGCTGTTCAGCGCGGGCACGCTGGTCAGCGGGCTCGCTCCGGGTTTCGCGGTGCTGCTGGCCGGGCGCGTGGTGCAGGCGTGCGGCACCGCGGTCATGCTGCCGCTGTTGATGACCTCGGTGATGCGCCTCGTGCCGCCGGCGAAGCGCGGCGCGACGATGGGCACGATCACGATCGTCATCGCCGTCGCTCCCGCCGTGGGGCCGACGATCGGCGGTGCGGTGCTGGCCTCCTTGGGTTGGCGCTGGATGTTCTGGATCGTGCTGCCGCTGGCGCTCTTGGCGCTGGCCATCGGGGCCGTCTGGATGCGGTTAGACAGCGAGACCCGCTCGGTGCCGCTGGACCTGGTCTCGGTGCTGCTGTCGGCCTTCGGCTTCGGTGGTCTCCTCTACGGCCTATCTGCCATCGGGGAGGCCGGCGGGGAGCACCTGGTTCCGGCGTGGGTGCCCATCGTGGTCGGCGTCGTGGCGCTCGGCGCGTTCGTCGCGCGCCAGATTCGCCTGCAGCGTCAGGACCGAGCCCTGCTCGACCTGCGCCCGTTCAGCAATCGCTCGTTCGTCGTGGCCTTGGTCCTCGCCGCCCTGCTGTTCATGTGCCTGCTGGGGGCCGGGGCGATCCTGCTGCCGCTGTACCTCCAGACCGTCCTGCACGCCAGCACGTTCGTCACCGGGTTGGCCGTACTGCCAGGCGGGTTGGTCCTCGGGCTGCTCGGGCGCCCGGTGGGGCGGCTGTTCGACCGCTACGGCGCGCGCCCGCTGGTGATCCCGGGCGCGCTGGCGATGGCCGTGTCGCTGCTGCTGTTCGCCATCCTCGGGCCGGGCTCGCCGCTGGCCGCCGTCATCGCCACCCACGTCCTGCTGATGGCCGGGCTCGGGCTGATGATGACGCCGCTGATGACCGAGTCGCTCAGCTCGCTGCCCGGCCACCTCTACTCGCACGGCAGCGCGATCCTGGCGACCCTCCAGCAGGTCGCGGGCGCGTTCGGCACCGCGGTGTTCGTCACGGTGGCGTCCCTGGGAAGCGCCGCCACGGCCAGCACCCCCGATGCGGCGGGCCTGCGCACCGGGTTCTTCGTCGCTGCCGGTATCGGTGTGCTCGCGTTCATCGCCTCGCTGTTCGTCAGCCGGTCCTCGGGATCCGCCGAGTCGGAGGGCGTCGCCGGTGCCGGGCGCGACCCGAGCGAAGCGGCTTCCAGGTCGTGAGCGCGCGGCGTTGAAATGCGGTGTTGCCGCTCTGCGGATGTTCACCTGCGTTCCGCGGGTGAACATCCGCAACGGATACGACGATCGGAAGGGGCCCGCTGGCCGGTGCGGAAGCGCAGGTCAGCGGGCCTTTCCTAATTAGTTGGCTGCCGTCGGGAAGTCCGGCGTTCGCGCCCGTCGAAGTGTCTCGCGCCCAGCGCCGGGGCCGGTAGGCCGGGAATCCCCTCGCCGGCGTCGGCGCGTCTGCGGGCGTCGTTGATGAGCCTTTCGGCGTCGGCGAGGCCCTGCCAGCCGCGTGCTTCGCCGGTCTTGCACGGCTCCAGCTCCTTGTAGATACCGAAGAAGTGGCCGATCTCGTTGAGTTGGTGCTGGGGGACATCGCCCAGGTCGCGGATGTGGTCCATGCGCGGATCATCGGTGGCCACGCAAAGGATCTTGGCGTCCGGACCCTTCTCGTCGTGCATCCAGAACACCGCCACCGGCCTCACCCGGACCGCGCAGCCGGGGAAGGTGGGCTGGCCCAGCGGGACGAGCGCGTCGAGCGGGTCCCCGTCCTCGGCGACCGTGCCCGGGATGTAGCCGTAGTCGGCGGGGTACTGGGCGGCGGTGAACAGCGTGCGGTCCAAGCGGATCCGGCCGATGGCGTGGTCCATCTCGTACTTGTTCCGCGAACCCTCCGGGATCTCGACGACCATCTCCAGTTGCATGTCAGCTCCCGGTGCGAGGCTGGATGGCGCTCCGCGACCCCGGGCCCCGAACGTGGAAACCACCAGCGCCGACGCCGGCCGCGGTGACAACACCAGGGACAACCCCACGGTAAGTCCGGGGGCCGGTGGGTGCTCACGCAGGCGGGTGGGTGAGGTAGCGGACGAGCTCCAGCGCCAGGATCCGGTCGAAGTGCACGAAGGTCTCGAACTTGGCGCCGGGCCGCACGGTGGCATCGTCGGCGAGGGCTTGCAGGATCTCGACGAGCGCGCCGATGTCGAGGTGTTCGTCCAGCGCGACGTACGCCCGTTCGACGACGTGGGCGGGCATCGGTGCCGACGGGTGGTCCGCCCATTCCGCCACGAGGCGACGCCACCGATCCAGGACGACATCCGCGCGGTCCAGGCGCGTGCGCGTGAGGGGCAGCGGTTGGTCGTAGCGCTCGCGGAGCAGCGCGAGCCGCAGGGCGAGCGGGTCGTGCCCGTCGTCGGTCAGCGCTGTCACGAAGTCGGGCGTGCCGTGGCCGAAGTCCGTGAGCACCGGCCCGATCCAGAGCCGCAGCGGGAGGTGCAGGGCGCACGACCACTGGCCGCGCGGACTGCTTTCGTGGCCGCTTTCCAGCACCGCATCGGCCGGTCCGCCGAGCAGCTGCGCGGCGTCGTCGATCGACTTGGCGCGAATGGGCGGCGGAATCCACAGCGCGTCGAGGGCGCGTTCCCAGCCGTTCGACGCGGTCCCGATTGCCGCCGCGGTCTGCACCTGGATGCCGTAGATCTCCTCCAGCACGCGCCGGATCGCGTCGGCGACGAGCAGCACGCGCAACCCGTCGGCTCCGGCTGGGCTGTGCTCGGGCAGCCGCAGGCACATCCGGAACAGGCCGCCCGGCGGCCGGCGGACGATCACTTCGGATCGGGTGCCGGAGTCAAGGATGCGAAGGTTCATCGCGTTCCCCCGTGTCGTGAGGTGACCGGGAACGGCCGCCCGCCGCCGGATGGGAACCGACTGCGTCGTCCGGTTTCGGTTGTCTGGAACGGGATATCACGCCGGGAACAGGACCACCTGCCGAATCACGCCGTGAGTGTTTTTGGGTGCCATAGCACCCAAAAACACTCACGGCTGTTCTTCCCGCCGGTCGATGACCTGGGCCGGAGTGGCCGGGGCTCCTGCGGTGCTGCGGAAACCGCGCAGCCGCAGGCTGTTGCTGACCACGAACACCGAGCTGAACGCCATCGCGGCACCGGCGATCATCGGGTTGAGCAGGCCCGCCGCGGCCAGCGGGAGGGCGGCCACGTTGTAGGCGAAGGCCCAGAACAGGTTGCCCTTGATGGTCCGCAGGGTGCGGCGGGACAGCCGGATCGCGTCGACAGCGGCCCGGAGGTCGCCGCGGACCAGGGTCAGGTCGCTGGCCTCGATGGCCACGTCGGTGCCGGTTCCCATGGCCAGGCCGAGGTCGGCCTGGGCCAGGGCGGCCGCGTCGTTGACACCGTCGCCGACCATCGCCACGACCTTGCCCTCGCCCTGCAGGCGCGTGACCACGTCGACCTTGTCCTTCGGCAGCACCTCGGCGATGACCTCGTCGATTCCGACCTGCTTGGCCACGGACTTGGCGACGGCCTCGTTGTCGCCGGTGAGCAGCACCGGGGTCAGGCCGAGCTCCCGCAGCTGCGCGATGGCCTGCGCCGAGGTGGGCTTGACCGTGTCGGCGACGACCAGCACCGCCCGCGCCTGCCCGTCCCACGCGACCGCCACCGCGGTGCCGCCTTCTGCTTCCGCATCGGCCTTCGCTGCGGCGAGCTCTGCGGTTAGCGGCTGGCTCCACTCCGCCAGCAGCTCCGAGCGGCCGACCAGCACGGCGCGTCCGTCTACGATGCCCTGCACACCCAGGCCTTCCACGTTGGTGAAGCCCTCCACCGCGGGCAGCCCGCCCACCGCCTGCTCCGCGCCGCGCGCGATGGTGCGGGCGATGGGGTGTTCGGAGGCGTTCTCCAGCGCCCCGGCGATCCGCAGGACCTCGTCGCGATCGGTGCCGGGGGTGAGGTAGATGTCGATCAGCTTCATCTGGCCGGTGGTGACGGTGCCGGTCTTGTCCAGGACGACGGTGTCGATGCGCCGGGTGGACTCCAGCACTTCCGGGCCCTTGATCAGGATGCCGAGCTGAGCGCCCCGACCCGTGCCGACCAGCAGCGCGGTCGGCGTGGCCAGGCCCAGGGCGCACGGGCAGGCGATGATCAGCACCGCGACGGCGGCGGTGAAGGCGGCCGCCACGCCGCCACCGGCGCCGAGCCAGAACGCGAGCGTGCCGATCGACAGGGCGATGACGATGGGGACGAACACCGCGGAGATCCGGTCGGCCAGCCGCTGCACGGCGGCCTTGCCGGTCTGCGCGTCCTCGACCAGCTTGGCCATCTGGGCGAGCTGGGTGTCCGAACCGACTCGGATCGCCCGCACCACCAGCCGACCGCCGGCGTTGACGGTGGCACCGACGATATTGTCGCCGGGACCGACCTCGACCGGGACGGATTCGCCGGTGAGCATGCTGGCGTCGACCGCCGAGTTGCCTTCCTCGACCACGCCGTCGGTGGCGATCTTCTCGCCCGGCCGGACGACGAACCGGTCCCCGACGGCCAGCTCGCTGGTGGGGATGCGGACCTCGCGGCCGTTGCGGAGCACCGCGACATCCTTCGCGCCGAGTTCAAGCAGCGCGCGCAGGGCGGCTCCGGCGCGGCGCTTCGAGCGGGCCTCGAAGTAGCGCCCCGCCAGGATGAAGGTGGTGACACCGGCCGCCACCTCGAAGTAGATCGAGCCATCCCCGTTCATGCGCTGGATCGTCAGCTCGAACGGGTGCGTCATGCCGGGGGTGCCAGCGGTGCCGAACAGCAGTGCGTACAGGGACCACAGGAACGCCGTGATGGTGCCCATGGAGACCAGGGTGTCCATCGTGGCCGCGCCGTGGCGCAGGTTCGTCCACGCCGCCTTGTGGAACGGCCAGGCGCCCCACGCCAGCACCGGTGCGGCCAGCGTCAGCGAGATCCACTGCCAGTAGGTGAACTGCAGGGCCGGGATCATCGCCAACGCGATCACGGGCACGGACAGCACGGTCGAGCCGGTCAGCCGCTGCCGCAGGGACCGCGTCGGGTCGCCGGGTTCTTCGACGACCGCTGCGGTCCTGGCCGCCTCCATCGCGGGCAGGCTGGCGCCGTACCCTGCGGCCTCGACCTCCGCGACGAGCCGTTGCGGGTCAAGGCCTTCCGGGACGCTGACCTTCGCCTTCTCCGTGGCGTAGTTGACCGTGGCCGCGACGCCGTCGAGCTTGTTCAGCTTGCGTTCGATGCGCGCGGCGCAGGACGCGCACGTCATACCTGAGATCGAGAGCTCGACCTCGCCGGTCGATTGCCCGTGGTTCTGCTCAGTGGCAGTCATGCCCGAATCCTCCTCGCTGCTCTGCCGGGTCCGACTCAGTGACCGGCGTGGCCGCTTCCGGTGTCGTGGCCGGTCGCCGGTGTGGCGTCGTCTACAGTGTCCACGGTGTCCACAGTGAACTCGGCGGTGCGTACGGCGCCGTTGTGCTGGAAGTCCAGGAACAGCCGGTAGTTGCCGACGGTGGGCACTTCCGCGACGAAGTCGATCTGCGGACCAGGCGCGGTGCGGCCGTCGCCGGGCGCTCCCTCGGGGTGTACGTGCAGGTAGGCGAGATCGCCGGTGCGCAGGGACACCAGGTGCCCGTAGGCGGACAGGTAGGGCTGCAGGTCGGTGACGGGAACGCCGTCCTTGGTCACCGTGAGCCGCACCGGGGACGCCTGGCCCGGAACGAGTTCGCCGTCCAGCCGCACCTGGTAGCCATCTACTTCGGACACCCGCGAGGGGGCGAAGGTGCGGGGCTCGAACGCGCCGCCCGCCGCGATGTCGGTGCCGAGGGTGGTCGAAGCGGCGCCGGCCGGGACGAAGTCGGTGAAGACCCGGTAGCTGCCGGCTTCGGGCAGGTTCAGCGGGACGGTCCAGGTGCCGTCCGCAGCCATTTCCGGGTGCAGGTGCTGGAATCCCGCGGTGTCGCGGCGCACCACGATGAGGTGCATCCGCTTGTCGTGCTCGATGTCGAAGCCGGTGACCGTGTTGCCGTCCGGGCCGAGGATTCGGAAGGAGAAGGGCTCGGTGGTGCCGGTGGCGTGCGTCGTGTCGGTGGGCGCGAGGGTGTAGCCGCCCCTGGACGACGCCAGTCCGCCCGGCAGGTCGGTCTCCGCGACGGTGCCGCTGTGGGTGTCCCCGTGTCCGGCGACCTCACCGCCGGGCATGTCGCCGTGGCCGCTCGGGGCGGACATGGCGGGGAAGGGACCGACAGCGGTACCGGCTGCCCAGGCGCCGCCAGCGACCAGGGCGAGCGCCGCACCGTAGGCGGAGAGCTTGCCTGCTGTGTTCAAGACATTTCCTCACTGTGCTGGCCAGGCCGGGAGCCCGGGCGGGTTCCCGGTCCGGTCGGGGGTGGCGGTCAGCTGGCGGCCAGCTCGTAGCCGGCCTCTTCGACGGCGGCCCGGACGTCGGCGTCGCTGATCGCCTCGGTGCTGGTCACGGTGATCGCGCCGGTGGGCAGGTCGACGGCCACGTCAGAGACGCCGCCGATCTTGCCGACCTCTTCGGTCACCGACTGCACGCAGTGCCCGCAGGTCATGCCGACAACGGTGTAGTTGGACTCGGCCATCAGATGCTCCTCGGTGTCTGTCGTACGGTCTGGTGCGGATCGGTACCCCTAGGGGGTTGCTGTATCCGCACACCGAGATTTATACCCCTGGGGGGTACTGAGGGTCAACTCTCAATCCCATCTTTTAGGGATCGTCCGTCCGCCTGGGCGGAGGCTGCGCTTTGCCGCGGCGGGATGGACATGGGGCCTGGTCGGGCGGGGAGCTGTCCGGTCCGGCAGCGCGGCCCGGCGGCGAAGGGAATGTTCATCGGTGGAACCCGCTATCATCGTTGAATGACGATGAATAGTACGGTGGAATGCCCGTCGTCGAGACCGGCGGCGGACGGGCTGGACGCGGCGGTGGCCTTGTTCCACAGCTTGTCGGACGGCACCCGGTTGGCGATCACGCGGCGGCTGGCCGAGGGTGAAGCCCGGGTGGCGGACCTGGTGGGCGAGCTGGGGTTGGCCCAGTCCACGGTGTCGGCGCATGTGGCATGCCTGCGGGACTGCGGGCTGGTGGTCGGGCGGCCCGAGGGGCGGCAGGTGTACTACTCGCTCGCGCGACCGGAGTTGCTGGAACTGCTGGCATCGGCCGAGACGCTGCTGGCCGCGACCGGTCGGGCCGTGGCCCTGTGCCCGAACTACGGCACCGACAGCGGTACCGGCCGGGTTTCAAGAGTCATCGAGGTGCGTGGTGAGTGAGGCGGAATCGCCTAAGCCGGCGGCCAGCTGCGGCGACGGCTGCTGCTCGGCGCCCGCGGAAGCGAATGACGGCCTGGGTGATGAGCGCCGGGCGGTGCTGCGTCGGCGCATCCGGTGGTTCGTCGCGGCGACGATCACCTACAACGTCATCGAGGCGATCGTGGCGATCACGGCCGGCACGGCTTCCTCGTCCACGGCGCTGATCGGTTTCGGGCTGGACTCGGCGATCGAGGTGGCCTCGGCGGCGGCGGTGGCCTGGCAGTTCAGCGGGCCGGACCCGGAAGCGCGGGAGCGGATCACGTTAAAGATCATCGGCGCGTCGTTCTTCGCGCTGGCCGCATACGTCGCGGTCGAATCGGTGCGTGCGCTGCTCGGCGGTTCGGAAGCCGGGCACTCGACGGCCGGAATCGTCCTGGCGGTACTGAGCCTGGCGATCATGCCGGTGCTGTCCTACGCTCAACGGCGCGCCGGTCGGGAGCTGGGCTCCAACAGTGCCGTGGCCGATTCCAGACAAACCTTGTTGTGCACCTACCTTTCCGGCGTGCTGCTGGTCGGCCTGCTGCTCAACGGCCTGTTCGGCTGGTACTGGGCAGACCCGGCGGTCGCGCTCGTGATCGCGGCCGTGGCGGTGAAGGAAGGGCGCGAAGCCTGGCGCGGCGAGCACTGCTGCTGACCGTGGTGCTGCCACGGGATTGCCGTTGCTGCGGGGCGGACTCGTCCCGGGGTGATTTCGCCGAGATCGTCCGCTGTGGACAATCGCGTGCTTCGGGCAGGGGAGACGCGCGTCACATTGATTCCTGTCACACCTCGCCGGGCTATCGCGTCAGAGATGTGTAAGCACAAGCAACGGCAAAGGAGCTCCCCGTGGACGCTCGCTTGAACCTCTTCGGCAACCCGGTCGCCGCCAAGTTCCTTAAGCACATCGTGTCGGCGAGCAAGGTGGCCTCGGACTCGACGCTGCCGGCCCCGACGCAAGAACTGGTGAAGATCCGCGCCAGCCAGATCAACGGCTGCGGCTTCTGCACCGACATGCACACCAAGGAAGCCGCGCACGCCGGGGAGACCTCGGTGCGCCTCAACCTGATCGCCGCCTGGCGGGAGGCCACGGTGTTCACCGAAGCCGAGCGCGCTGCTCTGGAGCTTGCGGAGCAGGGCACCCGCATCGCCGACGCGGCCGGCGGTGTCACGGACGAGGCGTGGGCGAACGCCGCCAAGCACTACGACGAGGACCAGCTCGCCGCCTTGGTGTCGCTCATCGCCCTCATCAACGCCTTCAACCGGTTGAACGTCGTCGTCCAGCAGCCCGCCGGCGACTACCAGGTCGGCCAGTTCGGATAACGCGGATTACCTGTCCGTCTCGCGCTGGCAGCACACGCCCCGGGTACCTCTCGAGCGGGCCTGGGGCGTTGCCGACGAGGCATCTCGCGGGCGGCCTGGCATGATTGCCGGTAGTCGGCGAGCGGCCTTATGCGAAGGCGGAACATGCGCGTTTGGCTGGTTACCGGCGCGTCGCGCGGGTTGGGGTCGGCGCTCGTTCAAACGTACCGCGAGTCGGGCTGCGCCGAACGGGTTGTCGCCAAGCCGTATCCCAACTCGCGAGCCCTGGAGATCGACAAGGTCACCCGGCTTCTGGTGGAGGCCTGGTAGCCTCGGCCGCCTGAATCGGTCGGGTGACTCGAAGTGCCGGGCGGCATCGGCTACCCGATCATGCCCACCGGGCACGCCGATTCCGGCGGATTTCCAGGGGGAGTGCGAGATGTCGGAGACCCAACCGGAGCCGGTGCGGCATCCGGATGTGCGCAGCTGCCCGTTCGACCCGTACGACGGGCTCAGGGAGCTGCGGGAGCACCGGCCGCTGGCCAGGATGCACTGCCCTGACGGGCGCAACGGCTGGCTGGTGACCGGCCACGCGCTGGTCCGGGAGGTGCTGGTCGACCCGCGCTTCGGCTCGCGCCTGGACCTGCAGCGGTTTCCGATGCCTGTCGACGCGAATTGGCAAGTTCCACCGGGGATGTTCAGCGTGCTCGACCCACCGGAGCACACCTGGTACCGGCGGAAGCTCGCGGGCGGGTTCGGCCCGCGCCGGATGCGGGCGCTGGAACCGCAGATCGAGCGGCTCGTCGCCGAACACCTGACGGCCATGCGGCGCGCCGGCGGCCCCGCCGACCTGGTGGCGTCCTTCGCGGTCCCGGTGTCCGGCCGGGTGATCGGCGAGCTGCTCGGCATCCGCATCGCCGACGAGGCCGGGTTCCGCAAGGCCACCGAACAGGTGCTGGCCCTCGACGACGACGAAGAACGGGTGGGCGCCGGGTGGCGGGCCGTGTGCGAGGTGCTGGCGGAGTTCGTGCGCGACAAGCGGCACCGGCCGGGCGATGACCTGCTCAGCTCGCTGACCGCCGACGATGAGCTGAGCGACGACGAGATCACCACGATGGCCGCGATGCTGGTCACCGCTGCCCAGGACACGACCACGAGCATGCTCGCGCTGGGCACCTACGCGCTGCTGAGCCATCCGGACCAGCTCGCCGCGCTGCGCGGCGATCCGTCGCTGATCGACGGCGCGGTCGAGGAATTGCTGCGCTACCTGACGATCAACCACTTCGGCGCGACCCGCGCCGCCCTGGCCGACTTCGAGTTTCACGGCGAATCCATTCGCTACGGCGACCTGATGACGCTGTCGCTACCGGCCGCCAATCGCGACCCGGCGCAATTCCCGGACCCCGATCGGCTGGATCTGACCCGCCAGGCGGGCGGTCACATGTCGTTCGGCCACGGCGTCCACCACTGCCTCGGTGCGCAACTTGCCCGAATCGAGCTGCGCATCGGCTTCTCGGGGCTGCTGCGGGAATTCTCGACGCTGAGACTTGCGGTGCCGCCAGAGCAGATCCCGATGCGCGACGACACCGTCATCTACAGCGTCCGCAGCCTCCCGGTCGACTGGGACTGATCGGCTTTCCCGGTTCGGCCGGGTGCCGCGCAGCCGGTCGGCGGCACGGTCGGTGTCCCGGTCGATCGGTGCGCTGCCGATCGCTTTTCCCAGGCCGAACCGGGGCATGTTCACGTAAACGCTCTCGTGGAAGCCGGCCGGGACGATGTGGGTCTCGTGCCAGATTCCGATGTGGTCGCCCGCGGCCTGCGTCCGCCGGTAGAAATCAGTCCACATGGGACGGTGTTGCCGGTCCGGATCCGCCGCGTAGGCATACAGCTTCTCGGGCGACTTCCAGTACTGCACCACCGTCAGCAGCCGGGGTGGGCGAGGCAGGACCAGGTGTCCGAGGAGGCCGCTGTCCGGATCCGCCCTGAGCTCCCTCATCATCCGGCGGAAGCCCGCGATCACCGGGGCCCAGCTGCGCACAGCGGTCAAGGTGTTGATCCGCGCGCCGAGCAGGAAGACCACGATGTCGCGGTCCGCGGGCGCCGTGAACCGTCCGAGCCTCGTCGGGTCGCTCATCCCCATCCTTCCGTCCCGTTCGCACAGTACCGAATCGGACCGCACCGAATCGGACCGAGTCGGACCGAGTCGGACCGCGCCGCGATGCGCGGAAATCGGCGTTGATCGCCAGGTCGCCCCCGCCATTCGTTGGCATATTCCAAATTGCCATCTAGCGTCTGGGATATTCCGTAATCTCCACCTATAAGTAGGCATATTCCGCATCCCTATTAGTAGGAATGGGGTGGTGAGCGGTGGTGGTCCCCGGTATTGATGTGAGCTAAGATCGTCCGGGTGCGAAATGGGGGAGTGCGTGATGTGGATCGGTCAGCGCCTGCGCGGTGGGTTTGACTTCGTTGCCGTGCTTGGTGTTTCGCCCTGGTGCACCGGTACGTGCGGTCGAGCGCCGCTGGCCTGCTCCGGCTGACGACATCCTCGCACCAGACCTCGGCGGAACGAGCTATCGGCTCGTTCCCGCGCTGCGCACCGACGGCATGTCAGCACGTCGTTGCGCGTCCGCGCATTCGCACGTCAGATGATTCGCCGGTCTCTTTCGACCCCTTGCCAATTCGAGCGATCGTGCCAAGTTCGCGCCACTGCGCCCGACCCGAGGAATCGACGATGGTGAACTCGCAGAATCCTGCTTCCGGAAACAAGGTCGCGCTCATCGGCATCGGCTGCCGGTTTCCCGGCGGCGCCTCAGATCACCGGACCTTCTGGCAGAACCTGGCCGACGGCAAGGACTGCATCGTGCCGACCCCGGTCGACCGGTACGACGTGGGGACGCTCGGCAGCCGGGACAAGACCAAACCGGGGCGGCTGGTCGGTGGGCGCGGCGGCTACATCGACGGGTTCGACGAGTTCGACCCGGCGTTCTTCGGGATCAGCCCGCGCGAGGCCGAGCACATGGACCCGCAGCAGCGCAAGCTGCTGGAGGTCGCGTGGGAGGCGCTGGAGGACGGCGGACAGAAGCCGGCGGCACTGGCCGGCCGCGACGTCGGTGTCTTCGTGGGTGCGTTCACACTGGACTACAAGATCCTCCAGTTCGCCGATCTCGGCTTCGAAACGCTGGCCGCGCACACCGCCACCGGCACGATGATGACGATGGCGTCCAACCGCATCTCCTACTGCCTGGACCTGCGCGGGCCGAGCGTCTCCATCGACACCGCCTGCAGTTCCTCGCTGGTGGCGGTGCACCTGGCGTGCCAGAGCCTGCGCCGTGGGGAGAGCAGCCTCGCGCTGGCCGGCGGCACGCTGCTGCACATGGCACCGCAGTACACGATCGCGGAGACGAAGGGCGGTTTCCTCTCCCCGGACGGCCGTTCCCGCACCTTCGACGCTTCGGCGAACGGTTACGTGCGGTCCGAGGGCGTCGCGGTGGTCGCGCTGAAACTCCTCGACGACGCGCTGCGCGACGGCGACCCGATCCACGCGGTGATCACCGCCAGCGGCGTCAACCAGGACGGCCGCACCAACGGCATCACGGTGCCGAACGCGGACGCGCAGGCCGGGCTGATCGCGCAGGTCTGCGCCGAGGCAGGCATCAGCCCCGGCGCGCTCCAGTACGTCGAGGCGCACGGGACTTCCACCCCGGTGGGCGATCCGATCGAGGCCAACGCGCTCGGGCAGGCGCTGTGGATCGGCCGGAAACCGGGGGAGAAGTGCTACATCGGCTCGGTCAAGACGAACATCGGGCACACCGAGTCGGCGGCCGGGATGGCCGGGCTGATCAAAACCGCGCTGTCGCTGAAGAACCGCAAGATCGCACCGCACATCAACCTCACGCGCATCAATCCCGGCATCGACCTGGCGGCCCAGCCGTACGAGATCCCGGATCGGCTGATCGACTGGCCCGAGCACGACGGCCCGGCCCGCGCCGGTGTGAACTCGTTCGGCTTCGGCGGCACGAACGCCCACGTCGTGCTGGAGGAAGCGCCCCCACGACCGGAGGCCGAGCGTCCGCCCGCGCACCGCACGCACCGCATCCTGCCGCTGACGGCGCAGGATCCGGCGGCACTCCCGGAACTGGCGGCGCGCATCGCGGCCCGGCTCGACGAGGTCGACCCGACCGACCTCGGGCACACCCTGGCGCACCGCCGCCAGCACCACGACCACCGGGTGTCCATTGTGTACTCCTCGAAGGAGGAACTTGCCCGGCGGCTGGCCGAATGCGCGCGGGGTGATGCTCATCCGAGCGTGCTTTCCGGCCAGCTGCGCGAGGAGCGGCGGCTGGTGTGGGTGTTCACCGGCATGGGGCCGCAGTGGTGGGCCATGGGACGGCAGCTGCTGGCTAGCGAGCCCGTCTTCCGGGAGGCGGTCGAACGCTGCGACCGGGAGATCAACCGCATCGCAGGCTGGTCGCTGCTCACCGAACTCACCGCCGACGAGGTGGACTCGCAGATGGCCGAGACGTGGCTGGCGCAGCCGGCGAACTTCGCCGTGCAGGTCGGGCTGGCCGCGCTGTGGCGGCACTACGGGGTGCGGCCGGACGCGATCGTCGGGCACAGCACCGGCGAAGTTGCGGCGTTCTACGAGGCCGGGGTCTACAGCCTGGCCGATGCGGTGCGGATCATCGTCCACCGCAGCCGGCTCCAGCAGAAGCTCGTCGGCACGGGCACGATGCTCGCCGTGAGCCTCACCGAGGCCGATGCGCAGCGGCGGGTGCAGCCCTTCGGGGACCGGGTGTCGGTGGCGGCGATCAACGGTCCCACCACGTGCACCCTCGCCGGGGACGAGGAGGCGCTCGCTCAGCTCGCCGACGAGCTCAGCGAGGCGCAGATCTTCGCGAAATTCCTGGCTGTCCGCGTGCCCTACCACAGCGCGCGCATGGAACTGATCAAGGACGAGCTGCTGTCCTCTTTGGATGGGCTGCGGCCGAATCCGGCGCTGGTCCCGCTCTACCTGACCGGCCAGGAGGGCATCGCGGACGGCACCGAGCTGGACGCCGGCTACTGGTGGCGCAACGTCCGCGACAGCGTCCGCTTCCGGGCGGCGGTGGACCGCCTCGCCGACGACGGGTATCGGTTGTTCCTGGAGATCGGCCCCCATCCGGTTCTGGCGCACTCGATCCGGGAATGCCTGCTGGACAAGCAGGTCGAAGGCACCACGGTGCCGTCCATCCGCCGCGGCGAAGACGAGGCCGAGCGGTTCGCAGCGTCCCTGGCGACCCTGCACAACTTCGGTGTCGACATCGCCTGGGACGTGCTCGAACCCGCGGGCCGGGCGGTTTCGCTGCCGGCCTACCCGTGGCGTCGCGACCGCTACTGGGTGGAGCCCGCGCCGGTCGCGCAGGTGCGGCTCGGCCGCGTCGACCACCCGCTGCTCGGGCGGCGCCTGCCCACCGCGAACCCCGGCTGGGAGGCGAGCCTCGACATCGAGTCGATGCCTTACCTGCGCGACCACCGCATCCAGGGCGACGTGGTGTTCCCCGCCGCCGGCTACCTGGAGATGGCGGCGCAGGCGGTGCGGGCCATGACCGGCGGCACCGCTGTCGCGTTGGCCGACATCGAACTTCGGAAGGCGTTGTTCCTGCCGGAGAACGAGGCGAGACGGGTGCAGCTGTCCTGCTCCGGCGACGCCGCGTTCACCATCGCGACGGTGAACGGCGAGGACCGCCATGCCGTGCACGCCACCGGGGCGTTGCGCGCCGTCCAGCCGAGCCCGCCGGGTGCGGCGCTGGACGCGGATGCGATCCGCGCGCGATGCCCGCGGCGCCTCGACGGCCCGGACTGCTACGCGGCGTTGGCCGGGCTCGGCTACCACTACGGCCCGGCGTTCCAGGCCATCGAGCAGGTCTGGATCGGGCCGGACGAGGCGCTCGCCCGCATCCGGCCGACCGAAGCGCTCGGCGACACCGCGGGCCACCACTTCCACCCGGCGCTGCTGGACGCGTGCTTCCAGACGTTGCTGACCCCGCTGATCGCCGAGGACGTTGCGGGAACCGGCATCCGGCTGCCGCTGTCCATCGCCGATGTGCGGACCGGGCCGATCGGTGACCAGCCGATCTGGGCGCACGCCACGATCGTGCGCCGCGACGGCGACGAACTCGTCGGCGACCTCACCGTGTACGCCGATGACGGAACAGTGCTCGGCCACATCGAGGGATTCCGCGCCGCCGACATCGAGCAGGTGCCGGCCGGCGTCTCACCGGCCACAATGGACAATTGGCTGCTCGTGCCGACCTGGGTGCCCGCCCGGGATTTGCCCGGGCGCGCCGATGCGCCCGGCGACCTGCTGATCCTCGCCGATTCGCAGGGCATCGGTGACGAACTCGCCGCGCAGGCGCGCGCCCGGGGAGGGCGCTGCCACCTGGTGCGCATGGGGGAGGAGTACCGGCGAGGCGAGCGTGAATCGACGGTCGTGCCGGGCAACGCAGCCGACCTGCGGCGCCTGCTCACCGAACTGCCCAGTTCCTTCGACGCCGTGGTGCACCTGTGGAACCTGGACCGCCCGGCCTTCGAGTCGGCCGACGGCTCCGAACGCGCGCGGCAGCACACCACAGGGACCCACTCGCTGCTCGCCCTCGCGCAAGCGCTGCTCGCCGAACAGGTCCGGGCCAGGCTGCACGTCGTCACGCGCGGTGCCCAGGCGGTGTCCGACGGTGCCGAGGTCGAGCCGCTGGGCGCGCCGGCCTGGGGCATCGGCCGGGTGCTGTGGCAGCAGGAACTCACCGCGAACCGGGGCAAGCTGATCGATCTCGACCTCGCCGCAACGGATGTGGTCGCCGACGCGGCCGCGCTCCTGCGTGAGATCGCCGCCGCCGACGAGGAGGACGCCGACGAGGAGGAGATCGCCCTTCGCGGCGACCGCAGGCACACCAGCCGCCTCGCCCGGCCCGACGACCTGCTCAACCCGCTTCCGCTGCGGCTGCGGGCCGACGGCAGCTACCTGGTCACCGGCGCGTTCGGCGCGCTCGGCCGGCTCGTGTGCCGGACGCTGGCCAAGCGCGGAGCCCGCCGCCTGATCCTGGTCGGCCGCACCGACCTGCCCGCCCGCGACCAGTGGTGCGACATCGGCCCGGACACCGCGATCGGCCAGAAGGTGGCCCTGGTCAAGGAGTTGGAGGCGCTCGGCGCGCAGCCGGTCCCGGTGTCGCTGGACGTCGCCGACGAGACCGCTTTCGGCGCCTGGCTCGCCGGCCACCGGCGCCAGGGCCTGCCGCCCATCCGCGGGGTTTTCCACCTCGCGGGCAACGTCGAAGACGTGCTGCTGCCGGAGATGGACCGGCAGACGTTCGACACCGTGCACGATCCGAAGACCGTCGGTGCCGCCGTGCTGCACCGGCAGTTGCGTGACGAACCGCTCGACCACTTCGTGCTGTTCGCCTCGATCGCCTCGGTGCTGACCACGGCGGGCCAGACGAACTACGCGGCGGGCAACGCGTTCCTCGACGCGCTGGCCCACCACCGGCGGTCGCTCGGGCTCCCGGCGCTGAGCATCGACTGGGGTCCGTGGGCGACCGGCATGATCGCCGAACTCGGCCTGGTCGAGCACTACCGCAACAGCCGGGGCATGAGCTCGCTGTCGCCGGAGGCCGGGATGGCGGTGCTCGAGCGGGTCATCGGCGAGGACCGCGCCCAGCTGCTGGTGGCCACGATCGTCGACTGGCCGACGTTCCTGTCCTGGTACCCCGCGCCGCCGCTGCTGGTCGCCGATCTCGCCGCCGAAGCGGCCTCTGAGTCCGATGTGGACGGAAATTTCCTGGAGGAGTTCCACGGCACCGCGCCGGACCGGCGCCGACAGCTGCTCGCCGGGCACTTCTGTGAGCTGGTCGCCGCCGTGCTCCGGGTTCAGCCCGCCCAGATCGACGAGACGGCGGGCCTCAACGCGCTGGGACTGGACTCGCTGCTGGCGATGGAACTCCGCGCCCGCATGCAAACCGAGTTCGGCGTGGCGCTGCCGGTGGTGGCGCTGCTGGGCAGCGCGCCGGTCGGCGAACTCGTCGACCGGCTGCACGACCAGCTGGCCGCCGCGGGCAACGACGCGGGCACCGGCGCGGAGGTCGAGGAGTTCCGCGACCAGCGGCAGTACCCGTTGACGCAGAACCAGCAGGCCCTGTGGTTCCTCAAGCAGCTCAACCCGGACGGCTTCGCCTACAACATCGGCGGCGCGGTGGAGGTGCGCACCGAACTCGACCCGGACCTGATGTTCGAGGCTTACCGGGCGATGCTGGAACGGCACCCCAGCCTGCGGGCGAACTTCGTCCTGGTCGACGGCGAACCGGTGCAGCGGATCTCCTCGGCGATCAAGCCGGACATCGAGCTGTTCGACGTCCGCGACGAGTCCTGGGACGACATCTACCAGCTGATCATCCGCGAGTACCGCAAGCCCTACGACCTCGAGAACGACCCGCTGGTGCGCTTCCGGCTGTTCCGGCGCGGCCCGGACCGCTGGGTGATCACCAAGGCCGTGCACCACATCGTCTCCGACGCGATCTCGACGTTCACCTTCATCGAAGAACTGCTCGCGGTCTATGAGGCGTTGCGGGCCGGCCGCCGCGCCGAACTGCCCCCGGCGACCGCCACCTACCTGAACTTCCTCAACTGGCAGAACCGGTTCCTGGCCAGCCAGGACGCGCAGCGGATGCTCGACTACTGGCGGCAGGCGCTGCCCGCCGAGCCGCCAGTGCTGAACCTGCCCACCGACAAGCCGCGCCCGGCCGTGCAGACCAACAACGGCGCCTCCGAGTTCTTCGTCCTCGACGAGGAGCTGACCGCGCGGGTGCACGCGCTGGCGCGCGAGCACGACGTGACCGTGTTCGTGGTCCTGCTCTCCGCCTACTACCTGCTGCTGCACAGCTACTCGGGGCAGGACGATGTGATCGTCGGCAGCCCGGTGAGCGGCCGGACGCAGGACGAGTTCGCCTCGGTGTACGGCTACTTCATCAACCCGCTGCCGTTGCACGTGAGCCTGTCCGGGGAGCCGACCGTCGGAGAACTGCTGGCCCGCACCCGCGACACCGTCCTCAACGGGCTGGACAACCAGGAGTACCCGTTCGTGCTGCTGGTCGACGAGCTGGGCGGGGCGCACGACCCGAGCCGGTCGGCGCTGTTCCAGGCCATGTTCATCCTGCTCACCCACAAGGTTGCCACCGAGAAGTACGGCTACCGGCTGGAGTACGTCGAACTGCCGGAGGAGGAAGGGCAGTTCGACATCACGCTGTCGGCCTACGAGGACGAAGCGGACCGGCGCTTCCACTGCGTCTTCAAGTACAACTCCGACCTGTTCCGCCCCGAGACGATCCAGCGGCTGGCCGCGCACTACCGCAACCTGGTCGACTCGCTGACCCGCACTCCCGCCGCCGCATCCATCACGCACGTGCGGATGCTCGACGCCGCCGAATCCGAGCAGCTGCTGGAGAAGTTCAGCGGCCGCGACCGGCAGGCGCCCGGTGATGTGCCGGTGCACCGGTTGATCAGCGAAATGGCCGCCGAGCGGCCCGATGCGATCGCCGTTTCGGTGCCATCGGAAACCGGAGAGGTACGGCGACTCAGCTACGCGGAGCTCGAACGCGAGTCCCGGGGCGTCGCGCACCGGTTGCGCGAACTCGGCGTCTCCGACGGCGCGATCGTGGCGCTGTGCATGGACAAATCACCCGAGCTGATCGTCACGCTGCTCGCGGTGCTGCGCGCCGGCGCCGCCTATCTGCCGCTGGATCCTGACTACCCGGCGGAGCGGCTCGCCGACATGGTGCGCGGCGCGGGCGTCGGCCTGGCCGTCGTCGACGACGCTCACCGGGACCGGCTGGCCGGAGTGGACGTCGTGCTGACGCCGGCAGAGCTGCGTTGCGAGGCCGGGGCGGAAGCCTCGGACGGCCCGGCCGACCTCGATTCGACCGCCTACGTCATCTACACCTCCGGCTCGACCGGCCGCCCGAAGGCCGTGCGGGTCAGCCACCGCAACCTGTCCTCGGCGTACCGGGCGTGGCAGGCGGAATACCGCCTCGACGAGGACGTCCACGTGCACCTGCAGCTGGCGAGCTTCGCTTTCGACGTGTTCACCGGCGATCTGGTGCGAGCGCTGTGCTCCGGCGCAACCCTGGTGCTGATCAACCGCGAGCTGCTGTTCAACACCGCCCGGCTGTACGAGACGATGCGCGCGGAGCGCGTCGACTGCGCCGAATTCGTGCCCGCCGTCGTGCGCGGCCTGATGGGGCACTGCGAGCGGACCGGCGAACGTCTCGACTTCATGCGCCTGCTGGTCGTCGGCTCTGATGCGTGGAAGGTCGAGGAGTACCAGCGGTTGCGCGAACTGTGCGGCCCGGCCACCCGCGTGATCAACTCCTACGGGCTCAGCGAGGCCACCATCGACAGCGCCTGCTTCGAAGGCCCGGCCGACCACCTCGCGCCGAGCCAACTGGTCCCCATCGGCCGGCCGCTGCCCAACAGCAGGCTCTACATCCTCGACCGGCACGACCAGCCGGTGCCGCCGGGCGTGCCGGGCGAGCTGTGGGTCGGCGGCGACGGCGTGGCCACCGGCTACCTCGGCGACGACGAGCAGACCGCGCAGCGGTTCGTCACCCACGCCTTCGGGCCGGAACCGGTACGGCTGTACCGCACCGGCGATCTGGCCCGCTGGGACGCCGACGGCACCGTGCACCTGCTCGGGCGCGCGGACGCGCAGATCAAGGTGCACGGCCACCGCATCGAGACCGGCGAGATCGAGGCACGGCTGGTGGCCTGGCCGGGACTCGCGCAGTCGGTCGTCACGGCACGGCCGGACGCCGACGGGAACAGCGTGCTGTGCGCCTACTACGTGCCCGCCGACGGCGCGACGCTGGACGGCCGGGCGCTGCGCAGGCACCTCGCCGAATACCTGCCGACGTTCATGATCCCGTCGCACCTCGTCGAGGTCGCCGCCTTGCCGCTCACCCCCAACGGCAAGGTCGACATCGCCGCGCTGCCCGAGCCCCGACCCGCCCAGGACGAAGCCGACGACGAACCGGTGACCCTGTTCGAGGAGCGCATGGCCGAGCACTGGAAGTCGGTGCTGGGCCTGGAGCAGGCCGGGCTTCGGGACGACTTCTTCGAGATCGGCGGCAGTTCGATCAGGCTGATCGAGCTCATCCACCACCTGCAGGCCGAGTTCAACATCAGCATCCCGGTCAGCCAGCTGTTCAAAAGCACCACGCTGCACGGCATGGCCACCACGCTGGAGCAAATCATCATCGGCCGGATCGGCGGGGCCCAGCCCTACCTGACCTTCAACAACGGCGGTGACCCGCTGTTCTGCTTCCCGCCGGCCGGCGGGCACGGGCTGGTCTACCGGCGGTTCGCCGCGCACCTGCCGGCTCGCCGCATCGTCGCGTTCAACTACCTGACCGGCGACGACAAGGTGCGCCGCTACGCGGACCTGGTCGAGGACGGCCAGCCCGACGGCAGGTGCGTCCTGCTCGGCTACTCGCTCGGCGGCAACCTCGCCTTCGAGGTGGCCGGGGAGCTGGAGCGGCGCGGCCGCGAAGTGTCCGATGTGGTCATCATGGACTCCTACCGGATCGGCGAGTCCTTCCAGCTCGGCGAGGAACACCTCGACGCGTTCGAGCACGAGCTCGCCGAACATCTTCGCAAGCACACCGGATCCGAGGTGGTCGCCGCGGAAACCCGCGAACAAGCCAGGGACTACCTGCACTACTGCAGCCGAACACCGAACACCGGGACGGTCCGGGCCGCGGTGAGCGTGATCTCCGACCACGACAAGGCCGAGTACTACGCCGCCGACGCCCCGGGCAGCTGGCACGGCAGCTCCGCCACGCGCAGCGACGTGCACCGCGGCTCCGGCAGCCACGCGGAAATGCTCGACGAGGCGCACCTCCCGGCAAACGCGGGCCTGGTGCGCGAGATCCTGGCGGGAGGTGCGGGCAATGACGCGTGACAACGGTGCGGCCGGCAAGCCGAGCGTCATCATCATCGGTGGGGGAGTCGCGGGCCTGGCGGCCGGCTGCTACGCGCAGATGAGCGGGATGGACACCCGCATCCTGGAGAAGCACGTGCTGCCAGGAGGCTGCTGCACGGCGTGGTCGCGCGAGGGCTACATCTTCGACTACTGCATCGAGTGGCTGATCGGCACCGCGCCCGGCAACGAAGCCAACCAGATCTGGCGCGAGCTCGGCGCGCTCGACGGCAAGGCGATCACCAACTTCGAGATGTTCAACCGCGTCGTGGACGACAACGATCGCGAGGTGACCTTCTACAACGACCCGGACCGGCTCCAGCGGCACCTGCTGGAGGTCTCGCCCGCCGACGCGCAGCTGATCAAGTCGTTCTGCCGGGACCTGCGGCGCTTCCTGCGGCTCGACCTCTTCCCGTTCCTGAAGCCGCCGCCGCTGAAGACCCTGCCCGAGAAGCTGGACATGCTGTGGAAGGTGCTCCCGGCGTTCTTCCTCTTCTGGCGCACCTCGGCGACGCAGATGGAGGACTTCACCGCGAAGTTCCGGGATCCGCTGCTGCGGCGGGCGTTCCCCAACGTCTTCTTCCAGGACCACGAATGCTTCCCGCTGCTGCCGTACCTGTACAACATCGCCTGCGCCTACCACGGGAACGCGGGCTTTCCGCAGGGCGGCTCGCTGGGGCTGGCACGGTCCATCGAGAACCGCTACACCGAGCTCGGCGGCGAGATCAGCTACCGCGCCCGCGTGGCGCGCGTTCTGGTCGAGGACGACCGGGCCGTCGGCGTGGAACTGAAAAACGGCGACCGGTTCTACGCCGATCACGTCATCTCGGCCTGCGACGGGAACACCACGATCTACCGCTTCCTGGACGGCAAGTACACCAGCCCGGCCATCGACAAGCTCTACACCGAGATGCTCGGCAAACCAGGCATCGTGTACCCGAGCATGGTCTCGGTGTTCGTCGGCGTCGACGGAGATCTGCCACCCGAAACCCCGCACAGCACCACCTACCTGCTGTCCGGACAGGACGCCGCAGCACTGCCGCGCGTCCTGCAGGACAGCCTCGTGGTGCAGCTGCGCTCCCGCTACTGGCCCGGGTGCGCGCCGCCGGGCAAAGCACTGTTCCACTGCACCTACTTCAGCGAATTCGGGTACTGGCGCGAGCTGCGCACCCGCAACCGCCGCGGGTACTGGGCGGAGAAGCGCAAGGCGGCCGAGTTCATGCGCGGGTTCCTGGAGAAGCGCTATCCCGGCATCGGCGGGCGCATCGAGGTCGTCGACGTGGCCACGCCGACGACCAACCACCGCTACACCGGCAACCACAACGGCAGCATCCTCGGCTGGATGGGCTTCACCGAAGCCGACGACCTGGCGACCGAGCTGGTCGAAAAGCAGCGGATGCGGCTGCCGGGGCTGGCCGGTTTCTCGATGGCGGGCCAATGGGTCGGCGGCGGCGGGCTGATCAAGGCCGCCGCCAGCGGACGATTCGTCACCCAATACCTGTGCGAGGAGCTCGGCATCCCGTTCCAGGCATGGGAAAGCACCGGTGGCCGGGCCTGGTGCCCGGACATGCTCGGCCACCTGCCCCAACTCGACGTCCGGCCCATGCAGTTGACCGAGGAGGCCTGAACATGTCGCGGCAAACCATGATCATCATCGGCGGGGGGCTCGGGGGCCTGTCCACCGGCTGCTACGCGCAGATGAACGGCTACCGCAGCCGGATCTTCGAGATGCACGAGATCCCAGGCGGCTGCTGCACCGCCTGGGACAAGGGCGATTTCACGTTCGACTGCTGCGTGAGCTGGCTGCTCGGCAACGGTCCGGGCAACGAGATGCACCAGATCTGGCTGGAACTCGGCGCCCTGCAGGGCAAGCAGATGCGCCACTTCGACGTCTTCAACATCGTGCGCGGCCGCGACGGCCGCGCCGTCTACTTCTACTCCGACCCGGACCGGCTGCAGGCGCACCTGCTCGACCTCTCGCCGGCCGACGCGCGGCTGATCCGGGACTTCTGCAACGGACTGCGCAAGTTCCGCAAGCTGCTGTCGGTGTACCCCTTCCTGAAGCCGGTCGGCCTGATGGGGACCTTCGAACGCTGGCGGATGCTGGCGTCCTTCGCGCCCTACTTCAACCTCATCCGCAAATCGATCGGCACGCTGATGACGGACTACTCCGCGAAGTTCCGCGATCCGCTGCTGCGGGAGGCGTTCAACTTCATCCTCTACGAGAAGCACCAGGCGTTCCCGGTGCTGCCGTTCTACTTCCAGCTGGCGGCGCACGCGAACGGTTCGGCCGGGGTGCCCGAGGGCGGATCGCTGGGCCTGGCGGAGTCGATCGAACGGCGCTACCGCCGGCTAGGCGGCGAGATCACCTACCACGCGAAGGTCGAGGAGGTGCTGGTCGAGAACGACCGCGCGGTGGGGGTGCGGCTCAGCGACGGGTCCGAGTTCCGGGCCGACATCGTGGTGTCGGCCTGCGACGGCCACACCACGACGATGAAGCTGCTCGGCGGCCGCTACCTGACCGACACCCACCGCGAGCTCTACACCAGCACGATCAACGAGCCGGGCATGATCTTCCCGGGGTACTTCGCGCTCTTCCTCGGTCTGGACCGGCCCTTCCCGGACGGCGAGCCGTGCACCACCCACCTGCTCGACGGGGAGCTGGCCGGCGAGCTGATCGGCATCCGGCACCCCAGCATCAACGTCCAGTTCCGCAGCTCGCACTACCCGGAGCTGGCACCGCACGGGAAGACCATCGTCTACGCCACCTACTTCTGCGACATCGAGCCGTGGCGCGCGCTGTCCACCGGCCCGGAGCAGGCCACCCGGATACGCAAGGGGGAGCCGCGGCACACCCTCTCGGTGCGCCGCGGCACCGCGTACTACGCGGCGAAGCGCCAGGTGAAGAACGCGATCGTGGACTTCCTGGACCAGCGCTACCCGGGCCTGAAGGACGCGGTGGTCGTCCGCGACATCTCCACACCGCTGACCCAGGTCCGCTACACCGGCAACTACGACGGCACGGTGCTCGGCTGGCAGCCGTTCGTCGAGGGCGGCGAGACGATGGAGAAGGTGATCAAGAAGCACGGGCCGCGACTGCCCGGGCTGGAGAACTTCTACCTGTCCGGGGTGTGGGCCACCACCGGCGGGCTCATCCGGGCCGCGGCGGCGGGCCGGCAGGTCATGCAGTTCGTCTGCCGCGACGACGGCAGGGAGTTCACCGCGAGCGTCGACGACAACGCCCCCGCGCCGACCCACCTGGTGATCCCGGTCGGGCCCGATGCCGCTGCGCGGTCGGCCGAACACCAGCACACCGGGGCCATGACCTGACAACGCGCCCCCAGCTGGGGGCGCGTCGGCCGTATCGGATCACCACATCACCGGCAGCGAATCCAGGCCGTGGGTCAGGTGGCCGGAGCGGAACCCGGGCTCGGCGGCCAGCCGCAGCCCGGGGAACCGGCCGAGCAGAGCGGGAAGCGCGATCCGCATCTGCAGGCGGGCCAGCGGCGCACCGATGCAGTGATGCGGTCCGTGCCCGAACGCGACGTGCCGCGACGCCGGACGGGTGATGTCCAGCTCGTCCGGCCGCACCACGAAATCCGGGTCGCGGTTGGCGGCGGGCAGCGAGCACATCACGAGGTCACCGGCGTTGATCGTGCGCCCGGCGATCTGCACCTGCCGGGTGGCGACCTTCGCGGTGGTGTTGTGGAGAATGGACAACCAGCGCAACAGCTCTTCGATCGCGGCGTCTACCAGCCCGGGGTCCCGCCGCAGCATGTCGAGCTGCTCGGGGTGCCGCAGCAGGGCGAGCGTACCGAGCGCGAGCATGTTCGACGTGGTCTCGGACCCGGCCAGCAGGAGCAGGCTGGCCAGGCCGACGAGTTCCGCGTCGTCGAGCTCGGTACCGTGCCGGCTCACCAGCCGTCCCAGCAGCCCGTCGCCGGGCTCAACCCTGTTGCGGGCGACGAGCTTTGCCATGTAGGCGTGCGATTCGGCCTGCAGCGCGGCGCGTTCCGCATTGGACGTGGCGATGTCGAGAAAGCCGTCGGTGCGCTTCTGGAAGTCCTCGCGGTCCTCGTGCGGGACGCCTAGGAGCTCGCAGATGACCAGCACCGGAACCGGGTTGGTGAAGGCGGGAACGAGGTCGCCTGGCGCGCCGGAGAGCTCCAGGGCGTCGAGGTGATCGTTGACGATCCCGGTGATCCGCGGCTCCAGCTGGCGCAGCCGGCGGGCCGTGAACTCCGGTGCGACGGTCCGGCGCAGCCGGGTGTGCTCGGGAGGGTCGGAAGCGAGCAGGTTGAGCGTCGCGCGAATGGCGTTCGCATCGTCGCCGGGCTCCGGTGCTTCGGACTCCAGAACGCCGGCCTGCATGGTGTTGCTGAAGCTCTCCCAGTCGGAAAGCACGCTGCGGACGTCCGCGTAGCGGGTGATCAGCCAGGTGTCCACGCCGAAACCGCTGGTGACCCGGACGATGCCGTCGTGCTGCCGGAGCGAGCTGAGTTCGGGAACCGGGTCGAACCCGGCCCGCCGCATGTGGATCGGGACTTCCTGCGATCGTTGCACCGCATCTCCTTCTGCCGGGGGCTCGTCGCGAACATAGCGAAGCGGGCGCGCCTCGACATCTACATTGGACACTTCTGGGTGGACAAGGGAATTTTCCTTGCATGGTAATGGATTCGACTGTAAGACTTGCGCGGGACATATCTTATCGAGTTGGAGTGGAGGCGACGTGGGCAACGGTGCGACCCGGACCGCGGTAGGCCCGATCGCGTTCGTCGCGGTCGATCAGCGCGACGGCAACCCGCTGGTGCGCGACGAACTGGCCCACCGGTTCCTGCCCGCCGGGGTGCGACCGCTCGTGGCGCTGACCAGGTTCCGGCCGGTCCGCCGATGGCTGATCAACGCGACCGAGCGGAAGATGCCGGGAATCTGGGCGAGCACGCTGTGCCGGAAGTGCTACATCGACGAAAGGTTCGCGGACGCCGTGAGCGCGGGCGTCGAGGCCGTGGTGATCCTCGGTGCCGGCTTCGACACCCGCGCCCACCGGCAACCCGATCCGCACCGCACCCGGATCTACGAGGTGGACCTGCCCGAGAACATCGACCGCAAGCGGAACCTGCTGCGCGGACGGCTCGGCGAATCCGTGGCGCTGGTGCCGGTCGATCTCGAATCCGGTGAGCTGCCGGCGGCGCTCTCGGCGCACGGTTACCGGCCCGGGCAGCCGACGTTGTTCATCGCGGAAGCCGTCACGCCCTACATGGCCGGGGAGTCGGTGCGCGCGATGTTCGAGTTCCTGGCGTCGGCATCCGCCGGCAGCCGGCTCGTGTGCACCTTCCTCCGCGAGGACTTCCTCGACGGGACATCGCTGCGCGGTGGCGAGGCGCTGCACGAGGAGTACGTGGTCAGGCGCAAGCTCTGGCGCTTCGGGCTCGACCCCGAGCAGATCGGAGACTTCCTCGCGGGCTACGGCTGGCGGCAGGTCGAGCAGCTGGGCCCGCAGGAGTACGCCGACCGCTATCTCGCACCGGCCGGCCGGAGCATGCCCGTGGCTGCACTCGAAACCGCCGTCTACGCCGAAAAGGACTGACCGAACCGGCTTTCGGGTCGTGGAGGCGATGTGGACGCGATCAATGGTGCGTAGTGCGTTCTGGGAGGTCAGGTAGGCCACGGTCATCTCGGTGGTCTCGTCGGCCCAGCTGGCCCAGGTCAACCCATCCGGCCAGGACTGGCAGGTGGCGGCCCGGTGCACGCACGAGCTGGTGATGGTGCGGGCGGCCACCCGCAGGGCCAGCCCGCGGTCCCCCCTGCGGATGTCGTCCCCGTATGGCTCGGCGGCCTCGGCGAGGGCGTCCTGGACGACCGCGAGCGCCTGCAGGCCGCGCTCGACCCCCATATTGTGCGGGCGGCACCGCCGCCCGGCGGAGGCGCGCAACAAGAGGGGGATACCCATGCGAATCGACCGCGACGTGACCGTCCCGACCAGAGACGGCACACCGATCGTCATCGACGTGTTCCGGCCCGACGGCGAGCAACCGGTGCCCGTGATCGCGTCGATGAGCCCCTATGGCAAGGACGTGCACTGGCCGGAGCGTTTTCCCCTGTACGAGCTCGTCGACCAGGGCGACCACATGGTGTGGGAGACCCCGAATCCGCAGTGGTGGACCGAACGCGGGTACGCCGTGGTCCGCGCCGACGCGCGCGGCACCGGCAAGTCCGCCGGTCGCCTCGACGTCTTCAGCCGCAAGGACGCCGAAGACTTCTACGACGTCATCGAATGGTGCGGCGTGCAGCCGTGGTCAACCGGCAAGGTCGCCAGCAGCGGCATCTCCTGGTACGCGATGATGGGCTGGCACGTCGCCGCGCTCCAGCCGCCGCACCTGGCCGCGGTCGTCGCCTGGGAAGGCTGCACCGACTTCTACCGCGACTGGGGCCGCCAGGGCGGCATCTACACCAACGCCACCGAGAGTTGGTGGCAGCGGCAGATCATCCCGCAGCTGGGCGACGACGACCACGCCAGCATGCCCGACGACCTCAGATCACGCGAGCTGCTCGACGACTGGTACCGCGAGCGAACCGTCGACCTCGCCCAAGTGCGGGTGCCCGTGCTGTCGGCGGGGAACTGGGGCTCGATCCACCTGCACCTGCGCGGCAACATCGAAGGGTGGCTCGATGCCGCCTCCGAGTACAAATGGCTCGTAGTCCACGTCGGCTCCCACATCGACCCCTACTACGCGGACTGGGCCAAGGACCTCCAGTTGCGGTTCCTGCAACGCTTCCTCGGCGGCGACCAGACCGCGATGGACGGCGTCCCGCCCGTCCGGCTCGCGATCCGCCGCGGCCACGACGTCGAATGGCGCGACGAACAGAACTGGCCGCTTCCCCGCACACAGTGGCGCCAGCTTTACCTGGGGCAGAAGGAACTCAGCTGGCATCAGCCGGCCGAGGGCCGGGCGCCGTACCCGGCCACCTTCGATTTCACCGCCACCGAACGGCTGGAACTCACCGGCCCGCTCGCCTTGCGGCTGTGGGTCTCGCACATCGCCGGCGACCTGGACGTCTTCGTCCAACTCGAACAGTACGACGTCGACGGCAAGCGCATCCCCGCGATCGGTCCCGGCGGGGCAGCCACACCGGTGCCGATGGGCATCGGCTGGCTGCGCGCCTCCCACCGTAAACTCGACCCCGAACGCACCCTTGCGCACCGCCCGTGGCACAGCCACGACGAGATCCAGCCCCTCGAACCCGGCGTGCCAACCCTGCTCGAAGTGGAGATCTGGCCCACCTCCATCACACTCGAACCCGGGCAGCGCCTCCAACTGCGTGTCCAAGCCGACGACGACAACATGGGACCGCTCGCGCACAACGACCCAGGCGACCGCAGAAGCGGACACGGTGCCACCATCCACCTCGGCGGCGACCACGCCTCAAACCTGTACGTTCCGGTCATCCCCAACTGACACGGCAAACCGTGGGTGTGCCAACGTCGAACGGCCACGACCTCGAACCATGCCGTAGTCGCAGAACGTGGCCATTAGCGAGACAGAACATCATCATCCAGCGCACGCTCATGCCGCCGAGAGCGCGTCTCTGGGCATCGCGAAGACCTCGGAGAGCATCGAACGCTGGTCGACCATGGTGCGAAGTCGAAGTTCCTGCCGCGGTGGGCCTGTATCGATTGAGTGTTCGAGCTGGAACTTGGCCGGCCAGGGGTGTGTGGTGAATGCTTCTGGTGGTCGGCCGCGTGCGTTCGGGCGGAGGCGACCCCCGGATTTGCATGGTCATTCATCACGATGCATACTTTCTCTCATGTCCAAGGTTCTCACCTCCCTGCCCGTCGGCGAGCGCGTCGGCATCGCCTTCTCCGGCGGCCTCGACACTTCGGTCGCGGTCGCGTGGATGCGCGACAAGGGTGCCGTCCCGTGCACCTACACCGCCGACATCGGCCAGTACGACGAGCCCGACATCGCCTCGGTGCCCGGCCGCGCGCTGACCTACGGTGCCGAGATCGCGCGCTTGGTCGACTGTCGCGCGGCGCTGGTCGAGGAGGGCCTGGCCGCGCTGACCTGCGGTGCGTTCCACATCCGCTCCGGCGGGCGCCCGTACTTCAACACAACGCCGCTCGGTCGCGCGGTCACGGGGACCCTGCTGGTCCGGGCGATGCTCGAGGACAGCGTGCAGATCTGGGGCGACGGATCGACGTTCAAGGGCAACGACATCGAGCGGTTCTACCGGTACGGCCTGCTCGCGAACCCGCACCTGCGCATCTACAAGCCCTGGCTCGACGCGGACTTCGTCTCCGAGCTCGGCGGCCGCACGGAGATGTCGGAGTGGCTGCTCGCGCACGACCTGCCCTACCGCGACAGCGCCGAGAAGGCGTACTCGACCGACGCCAACATCTGGGGTGCCACCCACGAGGCCAAAACCCTGGAGCACCTCGACACCGGCATCGAGACCGTGGACCCGATCATGGGAGTGCGGTTCTGGGACCCCGAGGTCGAGATCGCCACCGAGGACGTGACCATCGGCTTCCAGCAGGGTCGCCCGGTGACGATCAACGGCAAGGCGTTCGCCACCCCGGTCGACCTGGTGATGGAGGCGAACGCGATCGGTGGCCGGCACGGCCTGGGCATGTCGGACCAGATCGAGAACCGGGTGATCGAGGCCAAGAGCCGCGGCATCTACGAGGCCCCCGGCATGGCGCTGCTGCACGCCGCGTACGAGCGGCTGGTCAACGCGATCCACAACGAGGACACCCTGGCGGCCTACCACAACGAGGGTCGGCGGCTCGGTCGGCTGATGTACGAGGGCCGCTGGCTCGACCCGCAGGCGCTGATGCTGCGCGAGTCGCTGCAGCGCTGGGTCGGCATGGCGGTCACCGGCGAGGTCGTGCTGCGGCTGCGGCGCGGTGAGGACTACTCGATCCTCAACACCTCCGGTCCCGCATTCAGCTACCACCCGGACAAGCTGTCGATGGAGCGCACCGAGGACGCGGCGTTCGGCCCGGTGGACCGGATCGGCCAGCTCACCATGCGCAACCTGGACATCGCCGACTCGCGCGCCAAGCTGGAGCAGTACGCCGGTCTCGGCATGGTCGGCACCAGCCCCGCGTTCATCGGTGCCGCCCAGGCGGCCTCGACCGGGCTGATCGGCGCGATGCCGCAGGGCGGAGCCGAGGCAATCGCCGCGCGCGGCGAGGTTCCGGTCTCCGGCGAAGGCGAGACGCTCGACCGCGCCGCGATGGAGTTCGGCACCGACTGACCGGCTCGCGGTCGGGAGACCGACGAGCACCGTCCACATCGGACAATTCGAAGATGCCGCGGAGCTTCCTGTTCCGCGGCATCTTCGCTTGTACAGGTGGGCGATTCCGGAATCGGCGATGCGGCCGGCGAGTCGCTGATAGCGTGCGGGAACCGCGCCCAGCGGTGTGGATCACGCGGAGGTGCTCATGAGCACGGTGCAGTACCAGTGCAGCATGTCGTTTGGACGGTTTCATCGCGGGACCGGGCGGTGACATGTCCTGGCTGGGCGAACTGGAGCTGGAATCAGATTCGGCCACGGCTGCCATCGTGCACCAGGTCGGCGCCCTCCTGATCGGCAACAACACCTTCCGCGGTGACGATCCGAACAGGGGGACCGAGAGCGAGGGCGCCTACGCCGGGCAGTGGACGGGACCGAGCATCGTGCTCACCCACAACATCCCGGACACCCCGGTGCCCGACGTCACGTTCGTCAGCGACCTCGATCGACGCAGCGCGATCGTCCACCCACTTCCGGACGGTCTTGCGGCGGTGGACAGGGTGACCGTCGACGATCAGGTCGACCTTACGGTCCAGGTAACGGGTCAGCCGGTTCAGAAACGGCACGAACACGCCGGCGTTGAACGAGCCGGTGTAGACGGTGAAGTACAGCTCGCCCTTGTTACCGATCGCGCACATCGCGTTCACGCTGAACCGTTTGCCGCTTGCCCACCACCGGTGTCCGGCCGACGGCGCCGCACCCCCCGGATCGGCCACCGCCTTGCGGGTCCACACCACCCAGCCAGCCCGAACGTGGCGGAGCTGCACGACCGGCCCGAAGAGGACGGCGCAATTTCGCGAGAAATTGACCGTCACCCGGGTGAACGCCAATTTCTCGCGAAATTGACACCCCGCGCCCAACCGAAGGAGAACCACCGATGTTCTGGATCCAGCTCAGCACGTTCGTCCTGCTCACCCTGCTGATCCTCGCCAATGCTCACCACCCAGCTACCCGCAGCGTTCCCGGCAGGCCGAGGCGATCTCCGAGCCGGTGAAACCGGCGCCATCAGCACCCGGCTCGGCCTCCTGGACAGCAGGCGGTCGAGCCGGGCGGTGTCCTCCCTCGTGCGCAGCACGCACATACCATCCAGCGCGGCCTCGGTTTCGTGCGGCCACGGCCGGGAGCGCACGCCGGTGGCGATCAGCAGGCGGTCGTACTCGACGTCCTCCCCGTCGGCCAGCCGGACGCGCCTGCGGTCGAGCCCGATCGCGGCGACGCCCAGCCGCCACTGCGCATCGATGGCGCGCCGCCGGGGAAGCGCGGTGTCCTCCGGCAGCGCCCGGCCGATCAGCACCTGCTTCGACAGCGGGGGCCGGTCGTACGGCTCGTGCGGCTCGTCCCCGATCAAGGTGAGGGAACCGGTGAAGCCCTCCTCGCGCAGTTGTTCGGCGGTGCGCAGTCCGGCCAGCGAGGCGCCGACGATCACGATGCGGCCTTCTTCGCGGAGCGCCTTCAGGAGGCTGTCAGCGGTCACCGGTGCACCCTCTTCCGTGCGGGCCCTTGGATGGGGCTTGTGGTAGGAACTAGGCGGAAGCCGGGGTGACGGCCTTCTGTGGTCGCCCTTCGTGGGCCTCGATGACACTGCCGCCCCCGGCTTCCACGGAACCGCTGAGCGATGACAGAGGGATGCGCCGTAGAGCGCCGGTTAATGATCACTCGACAGTCGGTTCCTTCGTTTCCGTCGGGTTCCTGCCTCGTGCTTCGAGTGGGAAGGTGACGGGGTTGTCGCTGGAAGATGGGTCGTTGTACTTCGTCGGGATCGACTGGGCTGCGACCGAGCACGCTGTGTGCGTGCTGGACCGGACCGGCCGTAAGGTCGCCACGTTCACCATTGAGCACACTGCGGCCGGGTTCGCGAAGCTGGCCGCCCGGCTGGGCAAACTGGGTGAGGCCGAGCAGGTGCCGGTCGCGATCGAGTGCCCGGATGGGCGCCTGGTGGACGCCCTGCTGGAGGCCGGGCACCCAGTGCTGCCGGTCAAGCCGAACGCGATCAAGACGTGGCGGGAGGCGGAGGTGCTCTCCGGCGCGAAGTCCGATCCCGGTGACGCCGCGGTGATCGCCGACTACCTGCGGCTGCGTATCCACCGGTTGCGGCCCGCCACGCCGTTTTCCGGCGCCACCAAGGCATTGCGGACTTGCGGGGGTGTCTGCGGCGCGCCCACTTGTAGAGGTGTTGCCACAGATGGTCGTCCAGGGCCTGGTAGGACTTCTTGGACGCCCCGGGCCGGTAGTAGTTCGCCTGGCCTCGGATGATCGGGTTCAGCGTCCTGATCACCTCGGCCGGGGTGGAGCTGCGCAGGGTGCGCAGCTCCTGGGCGTTTCGCCGCCGGATCTTGGTGAGTGCGTCGCGGCTGGGCTTGGTGAGTACCTTGGTGCCGCCGCTGACGTAGTAGCGGCGAATGGTGAAGGAGAGGAAGTCGAACCCGGCATCAATCCGCCCGATTCTCGTCTTTTCCTGGTTCAGGGAAAGACCTCGTTCCTTCAGCCAGGTGCTCAGCCGGTCCCGGACTGTCTCGGCCTGTTCGCGGGTGTGGCACAGGGCCACAAAATCATCCGCGTAGGTCACGACGGTCGGGCATCCGGCCTTCACACAGCCACGGTAGTCGTATTGGACTCCCGCGGCTGATTCCATTCCCTGCAACGCGATATTCAATAGCAGCGGTGAAATCACACCTCCCTGAGGGGTTCCCTCCATGGTCGGTGAGTACCGGCCCTGATCGACCACTCCGGCCTTCAGCCAGCCACGGATCTGTTCCGTGGCTGGGAACGTCCCGATCCGTTCTAGAGGTGGATTCTAGCGGCCTTCGCGCTACCGAGTGTTCGTTGTGGGCCGATGGGGCCAGCGGGTGGGTTGGTTGATGCACCCGGACGGCCGCTGTACCGGCGAGGTCATCCCGCTCTCCGGCCGCTGACCCGAACCGCGGGCTGAAAGCCGGGTGCGGGTACGGAAATCCCGCACCCGCACCCTGGCGGTCAGACCTGCTGGGCGCCGGGGCGGCCGTTCTCGATCACGAAGCGGGCGCGGTCGCGGACGGGAGCTCCGGGCGTCTCGACGTAGTCGATGACGCGGAAGTCGGCCTTCCACTCAGAGTGGGTGATGGTGTTGCGGACGTAGCCGCGATTGCGGTTGATGAACTTGATGTGCGGGTTCTCCTGGAGCTGGACCGCGTCGGTGGGGTTCTGGTCGACGCCGTTGCCGTTCGAAGTGATCGAGGTGCCGACCAGCTCGGTGGCCACTGTCGCCGAGGCCGGGTCGTCGAAGTTGGCCTTGACGTCGGCGACGTAGTTGGCGTGCACGTCGCCGGTGATCACGACCGGGTTGGAAGCCTTGGCCAACTGGTCGCGCACGAGGTTGCGCTCCACGACGTAGTTGTCCCAGGCGTCATCGCTGAAGGAATCGACGTCGCCCGCGGTGAAGTCGCGCTGCGAGAAGAAGACCTGCTGCGCCAGCACGTTCCAGCTGGCGGTCTGGCCGCGCAGGTTCCCGAACAGCCAGTCGCGCTGGTCGGTGCCCAGGATCGTGCGCGCGGGGTCCAGGCGTTTGGCCTGGTCCTGGAAGTCGCGGTACTGGCGCGTGTCCAGCAGGTGGAAGTCAACCAGGTCGCCGAAGGTCAGCCGGCGGTTGATGCGGATGTTCGCGCCCGACGGGCGCTGCGTCGCGCGCAGCGGCATGTTCTCGTAGTAGGCCTGGAACGCCTCGGCGCGGCGCTGGCGGAAGACGGCCGGGTCCTGGTCGGGCTCGTTGTCCGGCTGGGAGCGGTCGCCGGCCCAGTTGTTCTCGACCTCGTGGTCGTCGAAGACGACCGCCCACGGGAAGGCGGCGTGCGCGGCCTGCAGATCCGGGTCGGTCTTGTACTGGGCGAGTCGCGTGCGGTAGTCGGCGAGGCCGAAGATCTCGCGCGCGGGCACGTGCGGGCGGCCGATGGTGCCCATGGCCGGGCCCTCGTAGATGTAGTCGCCGAGGAAGGCGACCAGGTCGAGGTCCTCCTCGACCATGTGGGAGTAGGCGCTGAAGTGGCCGACGGGGTAGTTCTGGCAGCTGGCGAAGGCGAACGCGAAACGGTCGAGCCGCGCGCCGAAGCGCGGCGCGGTCTTCGTGCGGCCGATCCGGCTGAGCTCGTCCTCGACCCGGAAGCGGTAGAAGTACTCGGTGCCGGGTTCCAGGCCATCGAGCTCGACGTGCACCGAGTGCGCCGATTCCGGCCGGGCCATCTCGCTTCCGGCAGCGACGATGCGGCGGAACCGCTCGTCGGTGGCGACCTGCCATTGCACCGGCACGACCTGGTTGGGCATGCCGCCGAGCCCGTCCTCGGCGAGGGGATTCGGGGCCAGCCGGGTCCACAGCACGACGCCGGAAGGCAACGGGTCACCGGAGGCGACGCCGAGCGAGAACGGCTCGCGGATCGGCACGGCGCCCGCGCCGGGGGACGCGCTGGCGACGGCACCAAGGCCGGTGCTGCCCAGCGCTGCCGCACCGAGGGCTGCCGTGCCGGCTAACAGGACCTTGCGGCGGGACGGGGTTGCTGCGCTGGGGCCGGTGTTCTCTGACATGTGCCACCTTTTCGGCCAATGCGCGTCCGCACGGCGTGCGTCCACACAGGATCGGAAATTCGGACGAACCGTAGTTCCGCCAGATGGCCGACAGACGAACCAGCGCTGACCCCGCGATGTACCTTGAGGGATAGGGGGCTGGGCATCGCGCCGTCAGCGGGCACCCCTTAAGATCGTCGGCGGCTCATCCGCTGACGGTCGCGTCGATGTCCAGTGAGATGCCGTTCTTGGCGCGGGCCACCGACTCCTCGGACGCGGGGCCACCGGGGTTCTCGGTGGCCAGCGCCTGGTTGAGGGCGACGAACGGGCGCATCCGCCGCTCGTAGGCGGCGAACGCGGCGGCGTGATCGACGTCGGACCGGCTCAGTTCCTCGGCGAGCACGTAGGCGCCGACCAGGGCCAGGCTGGTGCCCTGCCCGGACAGCGCCGAGGCGCAGTAGCCGGCGTCGCCGACCAGCGCGGACCAGGCCGGTCGTCCAGCGGTCCATGTGGATTTGCGCCATCGCGTCGAAATGGAAGTCCGGCGCGTCGGCCATTGCCGCCAGGAGCTTCGGGACCTCCCAGCCGAGGCCGGCCAACCGGTCGGTGACGATCTGCTTCTGCTGCGAGACGTCCCGGTGGTCGTAGGTAACAGGCTCGGACAGGAAGCCGAGGGTGACCCGTAGTTCCGCGTTGTCGCGCACCGGGTAGATAGCCCCGCCGGTACCGGATTCCTCGTCGTGGAACCAGAATTGCCAGTTGTTGAGGCCCAGGAAGTTGGCCGCCGGGAAGATCGCCAGGTACTGGCCGAGGTGCTTGCTGAACTGCTGCTCAGGGCCGAAAGCCAGGCGGCGCACGGCGGAGTGCGCGCCGTCCGCGCCGATCACGAAGTCGAAAGTGCGGAAACCACCGTGATCGAACTCGACCCGGACACCGTGCTCGTCCTGCTCCAGGGCGGAGATCGAGTCGTGGAAGACGTACTCCACCTGGTCCTTGGTCACCTCGTACAGCATCGCAGTCAGGTCCTCGCGCAGGAGCTCGACGTCCTCGCCGCCCAACCGGCCACTGCTGAAAGCCTGCTCCTCGGACCGGAACAGCTCGTTGCCTTCATCGTCCACCATGGACATTCCCCGCATCCGGGTGCGAGCCGCCCGCACGTGTTCGCCGAGGCCCATCCGATCCATCACCTCAAGCGCGACGCCGCGGATGTCGACCGCCTGGCGGCCCTTGCGCTGACCGGGCGCCCTTTCCACCACGGTCACCGAGAAACCCTTGCGCCGCAGCCAGTAGGCCAGTGCCGGGCCGGCGATGCTCGCGCCGGAGATCAGAACGTTCCGCATCGGTTACCTCCAGTGTTCGACGTACGCTCGTTGCGGTTGCGCTGCGCGAACACTTCCCTGGATGGATAAAAAGTCCAAAACTGATCTAGTACAGTTGACTATCTGTACTAGGTCAGAATGGAGTGGGTATGCTGTCAGAACCGCGGTATCTGAGCATCGCCGACGAGCTCCGGCGCCGGATCGAGCAGGGCGAACTGGCGCCGGGTGCCTAGGTGCCTTCCACTCGCCGGATCGCCGCCGAATGGGGCGTCGCCATGGCCACCGCGGCCAAAGCTCTGGCCACGTTAACCAAGAAGGCCTGGTGCGCGCCGAACCCCGCTCCGGAACCGTGGTCGCTGACCGCAGGCCCGCGCCGAAGGCCAAGTCCCGCCCGGCGCATCAGCCCGCCCGCGGCCCCGCGCCGCGCAGGCAGCAGCATGGTCTGACCCGCGAGCGGATCGTGCGGGCAGCCATCGAGATCGCCGACGACGAAGGACTTGCCGTGCTTTCGATGCGCGGCGTCGCCGCCCGCCTCGGGGTCGCGGCGATGGCGCCGTACCGGCATGTGGCAGGCAAAGACGAGCTGATCATGTTGATGGCCGACGCCGCATTCGGCGAGCGGGGCTACCCGGCGCGGCCGCCGACCAGCTGGCGCGCCCGCCTGGAACTGGGCGCGCGAACGTTGTGGTCGCTGTACAGGCGGCACCCGTGGCTGGCCCAGCTCGGCCCGATCACCCGCCCGGTGCCGCTGCCCAACCTGGCAGTGCACGCGGAATGGGCGCTCGCCGCGTTCGACGGCTTCAGCCTCGGCGCAGCCGACCTGTGCGACCTGCACGTGCTGTTCTTCAGCTACGTGCAGGGCATCGCGATTCATCTCGAACGCGAGCAGCACGCCGTCGGCTCATCCGGGTTGTCGGAGTCCGATTGGATGGACAACCAGGCGCCCGCGCTGGCCGCGATCACCGGTTCTGGCCGCTACCCGACGTTCGCGAGGATGCTGACCGCGCTCTCCGCTGAAGGCTACGACCTAGTCCTGGACGACCTGTTAAAGCAGGGCCTGCGAGCGCTGGTGGACGGCCTGGAGCTACGCCTCGGCGCCCCGACCGGTTCAGGCGATCTCGCCGGCTGAGGCGAACTGGACAGCACTTCGAATGCTTGCGGGTAGCGGAGAGTGCGGCGATTTCGCGCGAAATCGTCGCTCGCCACGTGTGCCGCGTGGCGATTTCGCGCGAAATCGCTCTTCTGCTGCTTCCGTGGGTGGGTTAGGCGCGTCCGGGGAGGGTGGGTCGGTGGCCGCCGAGGGCGAGCATGGCGAGGGCGATGAGGGCTTCGGGTGACGGAGCGAGGTCACGTGGTGTGCCCGTTAGGGCATCGAAGAATGTACGGTTGGGCAGTGGGGTGTGACAGAAGCTTAGATGTGTAGGAGGTTTCTGTTACTTCGGCCGCAATGAAGCTTGTAGGCGGGAGTGAAGAAAGCGACTGCTCGTAATACCAGTGTCCAGACAATGGGTGTCGAGGAATGGCTCCAGGGCGAGAAAAATGAAGTCGTACCACTACCAGATACGCTGCTACCACGCCCGGCGCCGGCACATCACCCTCGCGATGCCCGCCCACGCCTTCCTCGCCGTCACAACAGCCACCGCTCCAAAAGCCATTGACACCGGCCTCGTTCCCTCACCCACGCCGACGTCAACACAGACCATCCCGCCGTTGGTGGGCGGGTGGGCGTGGAATGATCCGCGAAGCCGCAACGGACCACATAAGTCAACGTGACTTTGCCCTGGTGCTATGGCGCTGCGCACCCCCGATTAGAAGGAACCCCACCATGACCATCCCGCCCACTGGCGAACTGTATCTGACCCCTCTCCAATATGATGCTCTCTACGCTCGCAAGCCATTACCCGGTATTTCCCTAGATATACCCGTGTGGGATTCAGCTGACCCAAGTCCGACAGTAGTGCGCTGGCACGACGCCGGGTTGATAACCGGGCACGTGCTGGATGCTGGCTGCGGCACCGGTTCCAACGCAGTGTGGTTGGCCCAGCACAACTACCAGGTCACCGGGTTCGACGCCGCCCCGCACGCATTGGATATTGCCCGTACTCGTGCCAATGATGACCTCCCGGTGCGATTCACGGTCGCCGACGCCATCGACCTGAAGTTGCCTACTGCCTACAACACGGTGATCGACTCCGCCCTGTATCACTGCCTAACCATCGAGCAACGCCAGGTATACATCCGTGAGTTGCACAGAGTGTGCCGGACAGACGCTCGCCTCCTGATGACCTGCGTCTCTGAGGCGCTGCCGGCGACACTGCCCGGCCCGTTCCGCATCACCCGCGACGAGTTGTATGCGACGCTGCCGCCAGCGGGGTGGGCCATCACCGACATCACCCCTGGCGTGATCAGTGTTGCCTATACTCTTGATCTGCTCCGCACAGTATGCGCGGCGATCAACCTTCCCGAACCTTCCGGGGACGAGGTGGCATTCAGCGACGGATTCGCCCAGTTCCCCGCTTGGGAGGTTGTCGCGGAACGCCAGAACTGACTTCGTGTTTTGGAAGGGGATTTCGGGTGTTGGCCGAGCGTCAAAGGCGTCGAACTGGCCAAACCTCTGCCCCGACACTATGACGAGGCCATCACCTGTGCCAAGCGTGGCGTCGACACCGTCCGCGCCACCGAACACCCGCCGTGCTCGATCGCAGCCCGATCCCGTCACGCCACCACACGCTGGTTGATCATCGACACAGCCAGTCGAGATCACACGACCGTCACCCCAGATCGCGAAAGCTCAGTAAGGGGAACGAGGAAAGCAGCCGCAGAGCGCGTTCACCCTCTCGATCGTTGAACACCGGCCGGAAAGCGGCTGCGACGAGCATTTCGGATTTCGCGGGATCACCCACGCGGCCACGGCGCCGGTAGTGCTCGAAGGAGACCCGGCGGCGGACGTCGCCGACCATCTTGTTGGCCAGTCGAACCACGTGAAAGGCATCACGATCAGGGTGGCGCCCGGTAGTAGGCCGCTGGCGGCGACCATCGAGTTGTACACAGTGGACACATCGATCGTGACGTGGGTGATGCCCGCGCGAAAGGTCGGGTCCTGGGAAGCTGCCGTTCGGGCGGCGCCAGCGCCATCCGGATGCCCTGCCGGGCCCCGAGCAGATCGGTTCGCAGGTTTCTGTCCAGAACAAGGACCTTCCAGGCTGCGGGCCCCGGCACGTCCGTGCCCGCCCACGATTTCCATTGAAATTGCGGAGGTTGTCCACAGGCATCGGCGTGTCGGGGTGCGACACGCCGACGTTCCGCAAGTTCCATTGAAATCGAAGGTTCGATTTCAATGGAACTTGCGGGTTCTCTCCGCCGAGGCGGACTCGATGAACGTCTTCGCAACGGCGTTCACCGCCAGGGCCGCCAGGGCCGGCAGGGCCGCCAGAGCCGGCAGCAACGGCAGCAACGGCAGTAACGGCAGTAACGGCAGTAACGGCAAACCCATACAGGATTCGCCGCCCACCGCCTCCAGAGCCCGCCAGAGACCGTCCACACGACCCCGCATGGACTCGACTGTGAGGGTGGGCCGGTCAAGCACAACCGGAATCAGGGAAGCCAAGAACACGAGAGCGCGGCTCCTGGATAAACCGTCACGGCTCGGACAACCCGATGATCTCCCACCGGAAACCGCGCCCTCGTCTCGCATCCCACCTGGACAGAAACCCGCCGCAACCCTCAGATCAACCTTGCACACGCCCTGACCGGTTCACCCCCGGTTCACCGGCGTCCTGATGAGTTTTGACCTGGTCGTTGATGTATCGGAACTGAGCATCGCGATCCGGGTTCTGTTTGCCTTCCAGGGTTTCCGCATTCGCCTGTAAACTGAACCCCTGCTCGCGCAGCAGGTCGGCCACCACATCGGCGGACACTAGGACTAGGTGACCCTGGTCGCACAACGCGGCGGCGAGGTTACGGGTCAGCGCGTCGTCCACCGCAACGGCGACTCCGGATCACCACGCTCGTCGGGTTCGACCAGCGCCAACAACGCCGGGACCAGCCCGGGATCGATCTCAGCCACCCGCTTACAACCACCACCGGGCCGACGGACCCGACTCACCGGCGGCTCACCCGATTCCAGCTTGGTCCCCCGCGAGACACCGTCGCTTCACGCACACCCGCTGCCCGCGCCACGGCGCCCAACACCAACCGACACTGCCGCTCATCCAGATGCGGCAGCACCACCGAGAACTTCGCCGCAAGCTCCGCCTCGGTCACCACGAAATCACCCATACCACAATATGTTTCAAAAAACCGGGACGTTACGTCTTGTTCCCCGGCAGTTCCTTTTAAGTGGTCGAGTTCGTAAGGCCTTCGGGGGTTGATCATGCTGCCTTGGCAGCGGAGGCGGTCGTCAAAGTTTCCAAGGGTGCACAAGCGGGCAGCGGAATTAGTACAAAAGGGCAACGGTGCGCCGACCGGCGTCTGCCTGCGGCAATATGTCACATAATAACAAAAGGGTGGTATATGCCAGCGTCGGCCATCAGGCTCTATCGGCCACGATACGACTGCAGCTACCTACGTCGACCTATCGGCAGGAGTGCAGAGACATCGAATACAAAGACCATTTCTGTCTGGGTGCCGGTTGAAAAAGGCGATGACGCCCACCACCACGCCCAACTCTGCTGCTGGCAATTCTCGTGGAGAAGGGTTGGCCTGTCCGCTGACCTACTAGCCGGACACAGCTTGGGCTAATTAGACCACAGTCGTGACCGCGTCGGGCACCCGGCGTGTTTGTTAGGAGATCCTGGTGCGAAACATCGATTCAGTTCCACCTTCGGTGGGCCGCTTCGGTCCCGCTACCAACTTCTTTCAGGCCGCACGCCTGATCGCCGAATCGGGCCAGCTTGCCTACCGCCCCGCGTTGTTCGATCAGCTTCTTTCGGATGTCTGGTTCGAGGGAAGGGTGTATCCGGCCACCGTCGACGCCGCTGAGCACTTGAGTACCATGTTGCCGGCCGTCGCCCCGGCGTGGCGCCCGTGGTTGGCTCTGGCGCTCGGAGTGTTCGCCGAAGGGCACGCGCCGGACCCGGCCCTGTCCGATGCGGTGTACGCCGCGGTCGCGAAGGGTTATGACGGATACCGAGAGCTCCTCAGCCGGCTGGGGTCGACGGAAAACGCGGCCAGGACGTCACTGCTGTACCTACTGGCCCACTTCCCAGCCCAGGGCGACCTGATCGAGGGGTTGACGCGGTCTCCGCACGTGTCCGCACCGGATGCGGCACGGGTGGCCCGGTGCACCGAGGACCCGGCTGCCGAATCCCGCTTCCCACTCGGCCGGTGCTGGCCCTCACCGACGCACTGGGTGCTGGACACCCACGAGAAGCAGATCGACCAGGAGTGGCGGGCGAGCCTCGCCCTGCCCGACGAGGACCATCGTGAGATCCGGGATCTGGAAACGATGGCGATCCTGGCGCTCCTCGGCGCGCAGGCGGAGGACGCGGCGGATCGCGAATCGGCAGATCTCCCGGGTGCAAGACAGACACCAGCGGAACTACTCCAGGACACCCGCGAACGTCTCGACGTCCGTGAACCCGCACCCGGCACCCAGAACACGGCCACGAGCGCGGCGGTGCCGCACCACCAACACGATGTCTTCTGCTGCCCCGACTGTCTTAACCCACTGGACCTGGCTGTCCCGTCTGAATGTCCGCGGTGCGGCAAGGGGTACGACATCGCCGACACGGTCGTCGACTTCTTACCCGGCACGGAATTCAGCCAGGCGGGGCTAGGCCTGATGTTCCTCAAGGATCCCCTGCACGTGGCCAGATATGAGTCCCACCGGCTGAGTTTCGTGGCGCTCATGGCTGCGGACTGGGCGGGCGAGATCACCTTCGAGGACGAGTACGCGTACCTCCGGGACCATATCCGCCCGGTGGATGGCCCGGTCCTTGACGTCGCGTGCGGATCGGGCAGGTGGACCCGGCCATTGGCCGACATCGTGGGCGCCGACCGGGTCGTCGGTGTGGACGTCAGCAGGGCGATGGTCGATCAGTTCCACGCCGCGCTTCCCGGAATCCCGATTGGTCGCGCGAGCGTGACCAGCCTGCCCATCGCCAGTGGGTCGGTGGGCGCGGTCAACTGCTGGAACGCGCTCCAACTGTTCGCGAACCCCTGGGCCGCGCTCAGTGAGATGGCCCGTGTCCTGCGGCCGGGCGGTTCGCTGACCCTGCTCACCTTTCGGACCACGGCCCGGCCCCTGCAGAGACATTTCCAACGGCGTCACGAAACGGCGTTCAACGTGTCCTCCTTCGATCGAGACGTGCTCACGAGCCGGATCCGTGAAATGGGGTTCGAGATCATCGACAGTTGGTCCCCGAACAATTACCTGTTCGTCACGGCCCGCCGCCTGACCTCCGACACGAGCGACGGCCAGACGAAGGCGGAAATCTGAAGTGCCAGTGCTATGCCGGCCCGCAGTGGCCGTTCCCGAGCACATCGTCACTTTGGACGAAACCCTCGATCTGGCACGCCGCATGTACCGAGACCACCCGCAGCTGCCATTGGCGCTGCGACTGATCGAGAACACCGGCGTGCGCAAACGGCATATCATCCGGCCGATCGAGGAGACACTCCGGCACCCGGGATTCGAAACCAGGAACTCGATCTACGCCGAAGAAGCGAAGTCCCGAGTGCCCGCTGTGGTCCACCGAGCCCTCGGCAACGCTGGGCTCGACGCTGGCGACATCGACCTGATCATCTACGTGAGCTGCACCGGGTTCACGATGCCGTCCATGACCGCGTGGATGATCAACTCACTGGGATTCCGTCCGGATACCAGGCAACTGCCGATCGCACAACTGGGATGCGCCGCGGGCGCCGCGGCGATCAACCGCGCGCACGATTTCTGTGCCGCCCAACCGGCAGCGAACGCACTAATCGTCGCGTGCGAGTTCTGCTCGTTGTGCTACCAGCCCACCGACGACAGCCTCGGCGACATACTCTGTGACGGATTGTTCGCTGACGCCGTCGGAGCCGCGGTCGTGCGCGGGAAGGCGGTGAGGGCATACGGCTGGAACGCAACGCAGCACACCTGATACCGGATACCGAGGACTGGATTTCCTACTCGGTCAGGAGTACCGGTTTTCACTTCCGGTTGGACCGACGTGTGCCCACGACCATGGAGCCTGTGGCGCCTGCCCTTCGTGGACTGGCGGAGAGTCACGGCTGGAACGTCTCGGATCTCGACTTCTACATCATGCACGCTGGTGGCCCTCGCATCCTTGAGGACCTCCAGCGCCTGCTGCAGGTGCCGAAGACCTCGTTCCGGCACAGCTGGGCCACCCCTGACCGAGTACGGGAACATCGCCAGCGTCGTCGTCCTCGACGCGCTGCGACGCCTGTTCGACGAGGGCTCCCTGCCCGACGCCGCCCGCGGCATGATCGCCGCGTTCGGCCCGGGAATCACCGCCGAAATGTCCGTCGGCACCTGGCAGTCGCGCACCTGGACGCCGGTACCCGCAGGTGGCCTAACTGGGCAGACACCCACTGCGGGAGAGCGGCATCGAAGCCTGGTGGATTGATCGGACCATCTGGGCCATCTGGGCCGCCTGTCGCCGCCGACGACGGCAGGCGGCTCCACAGCGTCTTTACATCGGAATCGAGTCCAGGCCTGCACTTGATCGGCACCGACGGATGGTCGAACGCATTATCGCCGCCCTGTTCGTGGCCGGACCGCGCTGGTGACCCCTCTCGACGCGAGTACGTCTGACGTCCTCCGCACCGGTCACGGTCACAGTCGGCAGCCGCAAGCTCAGCGTGATCGACTCGAACACCACCCGCTAGGACTCAAGCACATCCGCAGCTTTGTGTGACCTCCACGGCGAGGAGGCGCGGTCCCGGAACGACAGTACACCGCCACGCGGGACGAGTTTGGAAACCGTCTCTATAGCAACGAAAAAGAACCGGACGGCGCACACTCACGGGATCTGTTCAGCAGAGCGGCTCAGGACTTGGCGGGGCCGTAGGTCAGGTGCACAACCCCGTTCCGGAACGCTTCCTGCGCGGCCAGGGCCAGCGGGATGCGCTGCGTGCCCTCCGGGAACAGCTTCGCCCCCGAGCCCAGGACGACCGGGTAGACCAGCAGGTGCAGTTCGTCGATCAGGCCGTCGGCCAGCAGCGCGCGCACCAGGGTGCCGCTGCCGCTGATGTAGATGCCGTCGGTCTCCTCTTTCAGCTTGCGGATCGCCTGAGGGGCGTAGGCCCCGAGCACCGTTGAGTTCTGCCACTCGTCGGCGGAGGTCAGGGTGGACGACACCACGTGCTTCGGGGAGTTGTTGAAGAACGGCGCGCCCGGGTCGTCCTCGGCGGTGCGGCCGGACCAGGCCGGGGCGAACATCTCGTAGGTGGTGCGTCCCAACAGGATCGCCGAGCTGGATTCCGTCAGGTGGCCGATCGACTCGCCCATCTCGTCGGTGAAGCCGTATTCGGCGGTCCAGCTCGGGTTCTCGAACACGCCGTCGAGGCTGACGAACTCCTGAACGCGGATCTTGCCCATCGGTGGATCTCCTGTCTCGTTGACGACGCGCGGGTCCGGGCCAAGCGCTCCTCGCCCGGTACCGATCCCGCGGCCGATACTGACTGAAGCAGATACGCGAACTCATCGGTATCCGGCGAAGTTCCCGCGCGGAGTGCACGAGGTCACTCGGGTGCTGACGACGGCCGTCGACCCAAAATCCGCTCGGTTGAGTGGCAAGACCTTGCCACGCTGGGGGAATGAGCTCCGCTGGCGGCGTTGGACGCCGCGACTGCGGGGTTGCGGGCCCCGGGCGCGCTGCCCAGGTCTGGCGAATGCGGTAGTACTCGGCGTGTCGCCGGATTCGCAGGGAGAAAGCGCATGACAGCCGCGGACGTGCCCTTCTCGATGTATCCACGGACCACCGTCGTGCGCATCCGAGATCTGATGCGACGATGCGCGATCACCCACGACCACGCCGAACGGGCCGCCCTGCTGGAGAGGCTCGCCGCCGAATTGGACCGGGCCGCGCGAGACCTGCTCGACAATTGCCCGACCGAGGAGTGCAGCCGACGTGAGCTGGCGGCGGGCCTGCGCGGGCAGGCCGGCATGGTCCGGTTCTTCGCCGCCCTCGAACGTCGTGATCGCGCCAGGCAGGCCTTCGATCCCGCGCATCCGCGGGTGCGCTACCCGTGACGCCGATCGAAGAGCCGGCGGGACGGAGTCAGCAGAAACCGCGCGGCGGCCAGAACGGTCCGGACCGGATCACCCGGCTCGGCGCACCGGGCTCATCCGGCGCGGGGAGCGCGCGAAGCGCGTCGATGGCGGCGGTCAACGAGCCCGCGGATTGCCAGACGACCCCTCCGCGCGTGCCCGGCGAGTCGACGCGCAGCCGAACCGCGAGGGCCTCTCCGCGATCGACGATCCACAGCGCATCGCTGTACTCCGGCCAGTTCAGCACACCGACGAGCCACTCCGGGCGCCCGGCCGTGTCGGTCAGGTACCAGAAGGTCCACAGGGCGTGCGATAGCGCGATTAGGACAGCGAGCTCCGGGTAGAGCTGCAGGGCCTCGTCGATGCTGGTCACGGATGGGCATCTTTCGTGACGTTCGGGCGTGTGGGTAGCAGATCCGATGGCGCGTCGCCACCTGCCGCCCTTATGGGGGATACGCCGGAGTTCTTGATCGGCATCGGGGGCGGGGATCCTCGCGACCTGATCTACCACCATTGGCGCTAAGCCGTGCGGTAGCCGTGGGCGTCGGTGCGCAGGGCGGCCAGCTCCGTGGTTTCCGCCTGTGGCGGCCGGATTTCGACGTCCTTCGACTCTAGGAAAGGGGTGCGGATGGCACGCGCGGGGCTGAACGCCGAACGCCTGATCCGGGCTGCGGCGGAACTGGCCGACGAGGCCGGCTTCGAGAACGTGACCGTCTCGGCGCTCGCGCGCCGATTCGGCGTCACGGACGCGAGCCTGTAACGCCCTCGTCGCCTTCGCCAATGCCTACCGGGATTACGCCAACGAGCACCCGGGGAGGTTCGCGGCGGCGCAGATCGAGCTCGATGCGGAGACGGCGGCCGCCAATGCGGCGCGTCGGCACTCGGAGATGACGCGGGCGATCCTGCGCGGCTACGACCTGTCGGAGCCCGACCAGACGGATGCCGTGCGGCTGCTGGGCAGCGTCATCCACGGGTACGTGAGTTTGGAGGCGGCGGGCGGGTTCCGCCACCACCCGCGCGAGGCGGACATCTCCTGGTCCAGGGCCTTGGATGCCCTCGACGCCGTCCTCCGGAACTGGCCGCCCGCTTCGTGATTGCGCGTGGAATTCCGTGTGCGCGCACCCGAGTTCGGTGGACCGGGTCAGCGCGGCGTCGGCGAGTGCCGTTGCGCCGTGGGGAAATCCGGTCTGCGTCGAGCCGCAGCAGCCGCCGAGCAGGTCGAGCCCGAAGTCAGCGTGACTTGCGGGGTTCCGTCCGTCGGGGGCGACGACGTGGCGTGCGTCGGCGCGGCTCGGCGCGGCTCGGCGTTGCCGGACTTACGGGAGTACTGTTCACCGTCGCCGTCTGCGGCAGTGGCGCGATCAGGCCGGTCGCGGCGGATATCGCGCAAAGCATGCACACATGCACGCATCACTATATATCGAGGACCCCCTGCTGGCCGAGCGCCTGTGGGCTGCGATCGAACCGTCCAGTGGTTGCACCACTACTCTCCGTACTACAAAGAGTGACTGTCTCCACAGGTTACGGTTTGATCTCATTCGAATGGGGTAGCTTGCAACGGCATGAAATCCCCGAATTATCGACGCTCCGTAACTGTCCTGACTGCTTTCTTGATCGGTGTCGGAACCGCCGCCGCATGGGCCCCCGCAGCGGGCGCGGCTCCCTCGGTCGAGGACCAGGTCGTCAGCCTCGTGAACGGGAAGCGCGCCGACGCCGGCTGCAAGTCCGTTTCGGTGGACTCCCGGCTCTCCTCGTCGGCCAAGGTCCATAGTGCCGACATGGCCAAACGCGCCTACCTCGATCACACCACCCCCGACGGTGTGACCTTCTCGCAGCGCATCTCGAAGGCCGGCTACCCGTCGCCGGGCGCAGAGAACATCGCCATGGGCTACCAGACCGCACAACAGGTCATGGACGGCTGGATGAAGTCCGACGGCCACAAGGCCAACATCCTCAACTGCTCCAACAAGACCATCGGCGTCGCCGTCGACACCAATGGCTACTACTGGACGCAGGACTTCGGACGCTGAGCCGCCCGGCGGCTGCCCGGCATCGGCATACTGGCCGCTGATGATGTTGTCGCCAGTGGAGAAGCAGGCGGCAGCGCTTCGTATGCCTTCGGCATGAGGTGGGAGATCGTCCCACCTCCTTTCCCACCTCGACTCCACGCCCGTGAGCGTTTTTTGGTGCTATGGCACCCAAAATCACTCACGGCCAGGTGGCGACCTTCGCCGCGGCGGCGCGTAGGGTCGGTAGCGGAAAGTCGCGGCCGACGAACCGGTCACGCGGCTGCTGGAAGAACTCAACGACCCGGACATCGCCCGCCACATCGCAGCCGAACGGACGATGCTGCACATGCTCCGGGGGCACCGCAACAGCCCCATAGCCGGACAACCCACACCACCGCTGACGGGAAACTCAGCCTGTTCGGCATGGTCTTCAACCGCGACGGCTCCCAATGGGTCCGCTCCCACGGCTGGAGCCCCCTCGACGACCCGGCCAGCCTGGGCGCATGGGTCGCTGGAGACCTCCTCCGGCGGGGCGCGCGAAGGCTGATCATCGCAACCCGGAAATGAGCCGAACAGCACCGGCGCACCCCGGCGGACCCCGGGCACAGCACGCGGTCTCATCCAGGACCACGACGGCCGATGGCTGATCGTCCGCCCGGTCGACGACCAGCGATGGCACCTACCGGGCGGACTGATCGAACAAAACGCGCCACCCACCGCAGCATGCGGACGAGAAGTCCGCGAAGAACTCGGACTCGACCTCACCGGCCCGCTCTACGCGGTCGGGTGGAACCCGCCGAAACGCTCCGGAAGCCGCTCAGACGGACACCCAGGGGCGGAGTACGTATGGATGCCAAATGCTCAGATGATCACACCAGATGCTGTGGCAGGCTAACCGCTTAAGCGTCTACCAGCACCCAAGATGCGTAGCCTCACCAGAACTACAGGAGTTACATCTTGGCGTGAGCTACCGCTGCGATCTTGAACCGGTCACTGTCGCCTCCCGGAAGGACGCTGCCTGATCGGGCTGCGCCAGGTCGACGGGGAAGAGGGCACAGCCCTCCCTTGCAGGCGGAGACCACTCGCCAACGAACAAGCGGGGCAGACCAAGGGCCAGAGTCCGTGCTGGCTTCTACTGCTTCCGGATCAAAGGTGCGCCTTGCGGGCGGAGGTCTCCAGCGTTCGGCTGAGGGCGTGGGCCTCGTGCAGGAGGAGGGCGCCGAGTTCGGGTTGCCGCTCTGGGCGGAAGCGGGGCTCGATTCCGGTCAGCGTCAGGGCCCACGCGGGTTGGCCCGCGCGGTCGAACACCGCCGCCGCCATGCCCCAGCTCCCCTCGACCACCAGACCGGGGTTTACGGAGTAGCCGTCGCGCCGGGTGCGGGCGATGCGGGCGTGCACTTCCTCGGGGGCGTGCGTCTGGCCCCATCGGCTGATCAAGTCGGTCCGCTCCAGGTAGGCGTCGATCTCAGCGTCGTCAAGGAAGGCGAGGATGACCAGGCCGGCGGAGACGACTCCGAGCGGGAACCGGGCGCCCTCGTAGAGCACGAAGGACCGGATCGGGAAGTCGCCGTCCTCGCGGAGCAGGCACACCGTTTCCTCTCCTCGCAGTGCCGAGAAGAACGCGCTTTCACCGGTCTTGGCCGCCAGCCGGTGCACGCTCGCGCGGGCGTGGTGCGTCACGTCGTAGCGGGTGCCGGCCGTCTGCCCCAGCAGGTACAGCTCGGGGCCCAGGAACCACCGGCCCGTGCGCCGGTCGCGGTCGACGAACCCCTCATCCGCCAGGGAGCTGAGCAGGCGGTGCACGGTCGGCCGGGGGAGGTCGGTGGCCCGGGCGAGATCGCTGGTGGCCGCCCCCGCCTCGTTGGCGGCGGACAGCGCCCGGAGCACCGAGCCGACCCGGCCGATCAAATGGGCGTTGGGGCTAGCGCTCATGCCTCCACCCTAGCGTCCACTGAGTGAACGCCGAGGTCGATCAACGGTCACCCGACGAGCGATTCGGCAGTGGTTCGTCCCTGTTTGTTGCGGTGAACACGAGGTTGCTCCTTTACTGCTGCTGTTCATGCAGCGGACCGATGAAGGGGTGATGAGTTGTCAAAGCTGCGCTCGAGTGCGGCGGAGGCACTGGCCGAGGTGCTCGAAGACGGGATGACGATCGCCGTCGGCGGCTTCGGCCTGTGCGGGATCCCGAGCGACCTCATCGAGGTCGTCCGTGACAGCGGGGTCACCGGTTTGACGGTGGTCTCCAACAACATGGGTGTCGATGGCAAGGGACTCGGGCTGCTGCTCGAGAACCGCCAGGTGGCCAAGGTGATCGCGTCCTACGTGGGTGAGAACAAGCTGTTCGCGCAGCAGTACCTGGACAAGGCGCTGGTCGTGGAGTTCGCGCCGCAGGGGACGCTGTCCGAGCGGTTGCGGGCCGGCGGCGCGGGAATCGCGGCATTCTACACCCGCGCGGGCGTCGGAACCCCGGTAGCCGACGGCAAGCCATTGGCGGAGTTCGACGGGCAGACCTACGTCCAGGAACGGGGGATCGTCGCTGACGTGGCGCTCGTGCACGCCCACACCGCGGACCCGGCCGGCAACCTCGTCTACCGGGCGAGCGCGCGGAACTTCAACCCGGTCATCGCGACCAGCGGGAAGGTGACGGTGGTCGAGGCCGAGCACCTGAGTGAGGAGTACCTCGACCCGGAACGAGTCATCACCCCGGGCATCTACGTCGACCGCCTGGTCCTCGCCCGGCCCCGCATCAAGGACATCGAGAAGCGCACGGTGCGGCCCCGCGTCCCCGCCCTGGCCGATTAGGAGCAACCCATGACCTGGACTCGCGACGAGATGGCGGCGATCGCCGCCGCCGAACTCCGCGACGGCGACTACGTCAACCTCGGGATCGGCATCCCGACGCTGGTCGCCAACCACATCCCGGACGGCGTGCAGGTGACGCTGCAGAGCGAGAACGGCATCCTGGGCCTGGGGCCCTTCCCCTTCGAGGGAGAGGAAGACGCCGACCTCATCAACGCCGGGAAGCAGACCGTCACGGTCAATCCCGGAGCGAGCTACTTCGATTCGGCGGAGTCGTTCGCGATGATGCGCGGCGGGCACATCGACATCGCCATCCTGGGCGCCCTCCAGGTGAGCGAAGGCGGCGATCTGGCGAACTGGACGATCCCTGGTGCCCTGGTGAAGGGCATGGGCGGTGCGATGGACCTGGTCGTCGGTGCCCGCAAGATCGTCGTGCTCACCGATCACGTGGCCAAGGACGGCACCCCGAAGATCGTCGGGCGGTGCACGCTGCCGCTGACCGGTGCCGGCGTGGTCGACCGGATCGTCACGGACCTGGCGGTGCTCGACGTGACGGCGGAGGGGCTGCGCCTGGTCTCGCTCGCCCCCGGCGTCCCCGAGAGCGAGGTCCGCGACAAGACCGGGGCCCCGATCCTGGAACCGGTTGCGACGCGGTGATGCTCACGAGCACCGACGCCGGTCTCGTCGGTGACCCGGGCGTCAATCCCGGTCAGACGTAGCAGCTTTCGGACGCGACGGACCGATTTTGGGAGTGGACCAATGGAAAGAGCACGAACGACCGGTAGTTCTGTGATCGTGGCGGGTGCGCGGACCCCGATGGGGCGGTTGCTCGGCTCGCTCAAGGACTTCTCTGGTGCGCAGCTGGGTGGGGTCGCGATCAGGGCGGCGTTGGAGCGGGCTGGGGTGGGTCCGGATCAGGTCGGGTACACGATCATGGGTCAGGTGCTGACCGCTGGTGCGGGGCAGATCCCGGCGCGGCAGGCGGCGGTGGCCGCGGGTATCCCGATGGATGTGCCGGCGTTGACGATCAACAAGGTGTGTCTGTCGGGGTTGGATGCGATCGCGTTGGCTGATCAGCTGATCCGGGCGGGTGAGTTCGAGATCGTGGTGGCCGGTGGTCAGGAGTCGATGACGCAGGCGCCGCATCTGCTGACCGGGTCGCGGGAGGGTTTCAAGTACGGCGACGTGCAGATGCTCGACCACCTGGCCCACGACGGCCTGTTTTGCGCGTTTGACCAGGTCGCGATGGGTTTGTCGACCGAGAAGTACAACGCTGGGTATGGCGTGAGCAGGCAGGAGCAGGACGCTTTCGCGGCTCGTTCGCACCAGCGTGCCGCTGCGGCGGTGGAGCGGGGTGTGTTCGCGGAGGAGATCGCCCCGGTCGAGGTGCCGCGCCGTAAGGGTGATCCGGTGGTGGTGGATGCCGATGAGGGTATTCGTGGTGACACCACGGTTGAGACGTTGGCGAAGTTGCGTCCGGCTTTCGCTGCGGATGGCACGATCACGGCGGGTTCGGCGTCGCAGATTTCCGATGGTGCGGCGGCGGTCGTGGTGATGAGCAAGGCCAGGGCCGAGGAGCTGGGGTTGAGCTGGTTGGCCGAGATCGGCGCGCATGGTGTGGTGGCGGGTCCGGATGCGAGTTTGCATGAGCAGCCGTCGAATGCGATCAGGGCCGCGTGTGTCAAGGAGGGGGTCGACGCCGCGGGTCTGGATCTGGTGGAGATCAACGAGGCGTTCGCGGCGGTGGGGATCGTGTCCGCTCGTGCGTTGGGTGTGGGTGAGGACAGGGTCAACGTCAACGGTGGTGCGATCGCGTTGGGGCATCCGATCGGCATGTCGGGTGCGCGGTTGGCGTTGCATCTGGCGTTGGAGCTCAAGCGTCGTGGTGGTGGCACCGGTGCGGCGGCGTTGTGCGGCGGCGGAGGCCAGGGCGATGCCCTGATCCTCCGGGTCCCCAAGGCATGACACCTCGTGAGCGCGCAACCGGGCTCCAACCCGGTTGCGCGCTCACGAACCGGAATCGCTTGCCGTCGCGCGGGTTCGTGCCGATCGTCGGTGAACGCGGCCGCACCGATCAAGGCGCTGCAGCGAGCGGTCAGGGCAGCATCCGTTCCAGGACCATTCGCTGGCTGGACAGGACGTGCTGCTGCGCGACCGCGGCGGCCCGGTCGGCGTCGCCGGCGGCGATCGCGGACTGGAGCTGCTCGTGCTCCGTGCAGACCCGCTCGGGTTCGAGGTTCATCCGGAACAGCCACGCCAGCCGGCCATGCAGCGGTTCCAGGATCGACGCCATCAGATCGTTGCCCGCGAGCGAGACCAGCTTGTCGTGGAAGGACGCGTTGGAGCTGGACATCGTGTCGACGTCGCCGGCTTCGTGAGCCTCCCGCGCCCGGCGGGCCAGATCGGCCAGCTGCGCCAGGCGCGCGGCGTAGACCTCGAGGGCCTCGCGCACCTCGAACAGCTCCTTGGCTTGCTGGCGGTCCAGCCCGCGGACGAACACACCACGCCGGCGCGGCAGCACGTCGACGAAGCCTTCGCTCTGCAGCATCCGGATGGCCTCGCGCACCGGAACCCGGGAGATCCCGAGTTCGGCGGCGAGGTCCTGCTCGAAGATCCGGTCACCGGGGCGCAGCCGACCGTCGGCGATGCGGGCCTGCAACTCCTCGCGCACCTGGTCGCGCAGGGGAACGCGGACATCCGCGGCTTGCTCACCGGTGACCGACACGGATCCTCCTCCTAGGTCGCTGGCCCCCAGCCTATGCGAGGAAGGCTCAGCTGCCGCGCTTCATCGCACGAGTTCCCGACCAGAGGCCGGCCACGGCGATCGCTGCGGCCGCGATGATCCCCTGCGGCACCGACGGGTCCAGGAGCTGGCCGGAGAACAGCGCCCGCCCGGCTTCGGCGAGGTGCGGGACCGGGTTTTCGGTTGGGATTTCAGGATTTTTCGGCTTCGCGGAGGCTTCGGCCGGTGAGCGCGAGGACGACGTCGTCCAAGGTGGGGCGTGCGGGTTTGGCCGGAATAGCAGCGTCGTGCGGTGCTCCGTGCACGGCCGCGTCGAAGAAATCCGAGTGTAAACCCGAGGTTCACAATGATACTGTGAACCAAAGGTTCACAAGGAGGTTGGACATGTCGGCGGAAGAGGCCGAGCGGCTGGTTCGCCAGTTGGCGGTAGCGGTACCGGTGGAGGCGATCGATCCGGGCCCGAAGGGCAGCGACGTCGGCGACGAGCAGGATCGCCGGGTGGCCGCGCTCGGCAGGCTGGGGGCCGCGCTGGAGGTGGAGGAGTTGATGTCCGAGGCGGCGTGGCGGCAGACCGCCTCGGCTGCGGAGGAGACGGTGTGGCTGGGCGCGAGCCTCGCGGACCTGAGCGCGATCACCGGCCGGTCGCGGCAGGCGGCCCGCAAGCGGTGGCCGGAGCTGGGCGGCATCTACCGCCGCCGCAAGTGGCTCGGCAACCACGTCGACGACATCGCCTACATGGCCGGGCAGCTGGCATCCCGCGCCGACGACCTGGTGCCCAGCGGAGATCACGACACGTTCATGAAGCTGATCCGGCAACTGCGCGAGGGCCTGCGGCGGTGCGAGGCGGACTTCGCCCCGGAGGCCCAGGAACCCACCGACCCGGCGGCCCGCTGGCGGGCCCTCGACGACCTGGTGAACGTGACGATGCGCGAAATCATCGAGATGGCGGGGAAACCGGCAACCCCGGAGGCCGACTTCGCCCTCCACGGAGCCCGCGGCACCCTCACCTACTACGACCACGCCACCGCCGAATCCGCAGAGGCGTGATGGACCGTGAACGTTTTTGGGCGCCAACCGGGCGGTTTGGAAGGTGCTGGAGCCTGTTGCGTTTTAGGCGAAAAAGGCTGAACACGAAGTACCAAATCGTCGGACGGGTTTCTGGCGCGCCTGGGAATCTGGGAACCCCGAGAAGGCGTTGCCCTGCCTTTTGCAGGGGAATGGTGCGTTTGCCGGTTGTTTGTTGTAGGCACAAAAGTTTTGATGGGTAGCGGATCCCGTGATCGAGATCCCCGTTCCTCGGGGGCGCTCACTGGAAGGTTAAGGACCGTCGGGAGGAACACTTGACAACCAGGTTGACACGCCGCCGCATCGCCGCCGCTGCCCTTTCCGCGGGGCTGGCCATCGTCGGATTCGCTGTCCCCTCCGCTTCGGCCGACGTGCCGCCGCCGGAGGCGGGCTGGAAGCTGACCTTCAGCGACGACTTCACCGGGGCCGCCGGCACGGGGCCGTCATCCGAGTGGATCATCGACGCGGGGACCTCCTACCCCGGCGGGCCGCCCAACTGGGGCACCGGGGAGATCCAGACCTACACCTCCGACCCGGCCAACCTCGCCCACGACGGCGACGGGAACCTGAAGATCACGCCGCTACGCGACGTCGCAGGGAACTGGACCTCGGCGCGGATCGAAACAAAGCGGGCCGACTTCAAAGCAGCTGAGGGCGGCGTCCTCCGCATCGAGGCACGCCTCCAGGTTCCCAGCGTCACCGGCGAGGCGGCGCTCGGCTACTGGCCCGCGTTCTGGGCGCTGGGGTCGCCGTACCGCGGCAACTACCAGAACTGGCCCGGCATCGGCGAGTTCGACGTGATGGAGAACGTCAACGGCAAGGACGAGACGCATGGCGTCCTGCACTGCGATGTCGCCCCCGGCGGGTCGTGCAACGAGATGACCGGTCTCGGCGGCAGCCGCCCCTGCCCCGACGTGGCCTGCCAGGCCGGATTCCACACCTACCGCGTCGAGTGGGACCGGGCCGGTCCCACCGAGGAACTGCGCTGGTACGTCGATGGCCAGCAGTTCCACTCGGTGCGCGAGTCCCAGATCAGCCCGAAGGCCTGGCAGAACATGACCTCGCACGAGGGATACTTCCTGCTGCTCAACGTGGCGATGGGGGGAGGGTTCCCGAACGGCGACTCGGGTACGACGACTCCCAACCCGGCCACCGAACCCGGCCACCCGATGCTGGTCGACTACGTGGCCGTCTACAACCGCTGATCGAAGACCTGGAGGCCGACGCCGTCGCCAGGGGTCGGCCTTCAGACGTCGCCGGTGACGGCGGATTCGGCGTCGAGCTGTCCCGCTGCTGGGCTCGGGTCCAGGCTCGTGCCGACCGGACGATCGAGGAATCGCGCTGGGGATCGATCACGGCAGGTCGAGGTCGACGACCACCGGGGCGTGGTCGGAGATGCCCTTGCCCTTGCGGGCTTCGCGGTCCACGTAGGAATCGGTGACCGCACCGGTGAACTGCTCGTTGCCGTAGACCAGGTCGATGCGCATGCCCTGGTTGTTCGGGAAGCGCAGCGCCCGGTAGTCCCAGTAGGTGAACGGGATGTCGTACTTCAGCGCCCGCGGGTAGACCTCGGCGAGGCCGGTTTCCGCAAGCGCGGCAAGCGCTTTGCGCTCGTCCTCCGTGACGTGGGTGCTGTCGGCGAAGGCGGCGACGTCCCAGACGTCGGCGTCGGTCGGGGCGATGTTGAAGTCGCCGAGCACGGCGAACGGCCGGGCGGCGGCCATCTCCTCGATGGCGGTGGCGCGCAGCGCGTCGAGCCACCGCAGCTTGTAGACGTAGTGCGGGTGGCCGACTTCGCGGCCGTTGGGGACGTATACGGACCACACCCGGACGCCGCCGCAGGTCGCGCCGATCGCCCGGGGCTCCTGGGTCTCGAACATCGCGCCGTCGGCCTGGAAGCCCGGCTCGTCGAGCAGCCCGTGGCGTACCTCGTCGATGCCGACCCGGGACAGCACGGCCACGCCGTTCCAGCGGCCGGTGCCGTGCGCGGCGACCTCGTAGCCGAGCTCGCCGACCTCGTCGAAGGGGAAGGCGTCGGCGGCGCACTTGAGCTCCTGCACGCACAGCACGTCCGGCTCAGCGGTGCTCAGCCAGTCGAGCAGCTTGGGCAACCGAGCACCGACGGAGTTGACGTTCCAGGAAGCGATCCGCATAACCCGAACCCTGTCACACCACCCGTCAACTAGGTGAGGCGCACCCATCGGGCGCGCGGCTGGGAGGTGACTCGGCCGATCCGCGATTGCCGGCGTGACCGCCGCGGTCGCGATCGACCGGCGCGCCAGATGTGTAGTTGTGGCAATTGGCCAGATGAGGTGATGGATGTCGCCGGGGGAGAGCGCCATGGCCGGTGCGGGTGGTGGAACCTCGGGAGATCCCCGACATCAGGAACGCGGATTCGCGGATCGCCGGGGAAGAGCCGAAGCCCACGCCGGAAGCGGTCACCGCGCGGTGATTCCTGCTGCGGGCACGGGAGCCTGGTCAGTGGAAGATGGCTTGCTCGCCCGCGTACTGGTAGCGCCACACGCCGTCCGCGCGGCGGTCTTGCCGGTCGTAGCGGGCGCACGGTGCCTCGCCGTCGCAGGGCGCCGGGAAGGTGAACTGCCCGATCGGTAAGTCCGTCTCCGGGGCGGGGATGATGAACGAGCGGCCGTCTTCAGGGCCGCCGATCAGTTCGGCGTGCACGTGCTGCTGCATGGTTCGTCTCCCTGGGGTTGGCGCACCGCCTGTCGGTTTCTCGTCCCATGGGAACAAAATCGGCTGCGCCCGGTACCAGACTTCACCCGATCGTCTCAACGCGACCACCCCACTCCGCGCACAATGGCATCAAGCCGGGCCGACGTGCGCCGCGTGGGCACTTTGGCAGACCGAGGTCGCGTTCGGCGATGATGTTGCGCTGGATCTGGTTTGGTGCCGCGGGCGATCCGGCGCCCGCTGCTCTCCAGGAAGGCGCGTCGGAAATCGTCGACCCGGTAGCCGTCGCCGCCCGGGCGGACCAGGCCGGTGGCGTCGGCACGTTCTTGCTGGTGCCCAAGATCGTCGAACTCGCCGGCGATGTCCCGTGAGTGTTTTTGGGCGCTGTGGCACCCTAAAACACTCACGGGTCTCGGTGCTGGCGGAGGTGCTGGCGGAGGCGCTGGCGAACCTGCTCACCGAGGCCGGGAACGTGCTGTCCGGACCCCGCTGACGGCACACCCGCCACCGAACGACCCCGGGAGCGCCCCTCGGGGGCTTTCCGAGCCGGTTCCGGGTAGCGCGGTGAGTGCGGTGGTCGGCCTCGGGGTTCGAAGCGAACGGACTGTTCGCCTCGGTAGGCGGCACGAACTGTCCGTTCGCCTCACCCGCCTCCTGCCGGCCTGCCCGGTAACTGAACGACCGGGTGCCGGTGCCGGTTAAACCCGGCCGTGCGCCGGGTACGCCGACGGCATGTCTGGGAAGAAGCTGGCTACCTACCATCGCAAACGCGCTCTCGAACGTTCTGGGGAACCCTCCGGCGGCGAGCCGGGCGACGAGCCGCGGTTCGTGGTGCAGAAGCACGACGCGTCGAGCCTGCACTACGACTTCCGGCTGGAAGTTGACGGCGTGCTCAAGTCGTGGGCGGTGCCCAAGGGGCCGTCGCTGGACCCACGCGAGAAACGGCTGGCCACCCCGACCGAGGACCACCCGCTCGACTACGTCGAGTTCGAGGGCGGGATCCCGGAGGGCTACGGCGCGGGCACGGTCGTCGTCTGGGACACCGGAACGTACCGCAACGACACCGAGCGGGGTGGCGAACCGGTCGCCATGGCAGACGGGCTCTCCGCCGGGCACGTCAAGGTCTGGCTGGACGGCGAGAAGCTGCGCGGGGCTTTCGCCCTGTCCCGCACCGACTTCCGCGGCCGCGAGCAGTGGTTGCTGGTGAAGGTGGACGACGAGGGCGCCGACCGGCGGCGCAACCCGGTCAGCACGCAGCCCCAATCAGTGCTGACCGGTCGGACCAACGACGAGCTGCGGTGATCGCCCGTGGCTGCGCAGCTCGAGGTCGAGGGGCGGCGGATCGAGCTGTCCAACCCGGAGAAGGTCCTGTACCCCGATGACGGCTACCGGAAGCAGGACGTGGTCGAGTATTTCCGGTCGGTGGCGGCGGTGATGGTCGCGCACACGCGCGGCAAACCGCTGACGCTGCGCCGCTTCCCAGACGGCATCGGCTCCGGCGGGTTCTTCCAGAAGGAGGCGTCGAACCACTTCCCGGAATGGGTGCGCGTGGCGTCCGTGCCGCAGCGAGGCGGCCAGGGCGTGGTGCACCACGCCGTCGTCGACGACGCGGCGACGCTCCTCTACCTGGCAAACCAGGCGTGCCTGGAGTTCCACGCCGGATTGTCCACAGTGGATGATCTGGATCGGCCGATCCTCGCGGTGCTGGACCTGGACCCGCCGGAGGGAACGGACCTGGCCGAACTCCGCGACGTGGTGCGATTGGTGTGCGAGCGGTTCCGGGGCGCCGGGCTGTCGCCGCACGTGCAGGCGACCGGCGGCAAGGGATTTCACGTCGCCGCCCCGCTGCGCGGCGAACGGGGATTCGACGAGGTTCGGGCGGCCATCCGGGAGCTAGCCGATGCAATGGCGGGCGATGAGCCGGACCGGCTCACCGTCGAGCAGCGCAAGGACAAGCGTGGCGACCGGATCTTCCTGGACACCAACCGCAACGCCTACGGCCAGACGATGATCGCGCCCTACTCGCTGCGCGCCCGCGCGGGAGCCCCGGCCGCGACCCCGCTCGACCTCGACGAGCTCGGCCGCGTGGCACCGCAGTCCTACGGCCTGGCGAACATGGCGCGGCGGCTGGCACAGAAGGACGACCCCTGGGCGGGGCTGGAAGATGCGCGATCCGGGAGCGACTTTCCGCATCCCGGCAACCAGGATTAGCCGGAAATGGGTGTGTGGTCAAGGTCGGCGCCGCAAGGCAGCGGCTCGGCAGCGACTCGGCAGCGACTCGGCAGTGTGGATGTTGTCACGCTCGCCGAACGGTGACTGGCATGTCGTAGCCGCAGCAGGGAACCGAGGTGCCGCGCGAAGAACCGAAGCCGACGACATTGCAGGACGCGGAGAGCGTCGACGCGGACGAGCTCGGCGGAGACCTGTGGAGCGGGTGTCGAGCTCGTCCGAGCACTGCGCTACGACGGCCTCGACGAGACCACCGACGAGCGAGCCGCGGCGGAAGAAGAGCTCTGAAGCGGCGTGCGTGACGCGGCAGCCTCCCGGGTAAGCCTGATAACAGGTTGGAGGGGAGGGCACCGTGGAAGCCGAAATCACCCTCGTCGTGGACGGGATCGAGCACCGCCTCACGGTCGACACGCGGACGACCGTGCTCGACGCCCTGCGGGAGCGGTTGGGGATCATGAGCCCTAAGAAGGGCTGCGACCACGGCCAGTGCGGCGCGTGCACCCTGCTGCTGGGGGACCGTAGGGTCGACAGCTGCCTGATGCTGGCGGTCGCCTTCGACGGCGCGGAGTTCCGCACCGCGGACGGCCTGGCCGGGGCGGATCTACACCCGGTGCAGCGGGCTTTCATCGAGCACGACGCGTTCCAATGTGGATATTGCACGCCCGGCCAGGTGGTGTCGGCCGTCGGCGTGTTGTGCGAGATGCACGACGGTGAGCCGAGCGCGGTCACCGCGGACGGTGCCGGGCTCGACGACGAGATCCGCGAGCGGATGAGCGGAAACCTCTGCCGCTGCGGCGCGTACGCCAACATCATCCCCGCCATCGCGGAGGTGGCGCAGCGATGAAGCCGTTCCGTTACCAGCTCGCCCCCGACGTCGGTACCGCGGTGAGCACCCTCGCCGCGACGCCCAACGCGGCGTTCCTGGCGGGCGGCACGAACCTGGTCGATCTGATGAAGCTGGAGGTCGAGCAGCCGGACGTGCTGGTCGACGTCCGGCAGCTGACCTCCGACCGGGTCGAGCAGCACCCCGAGTTCGTGCGCATCGGCGCCGCGGTCACCAACAGCACCCTGGCGGCCGATCCGGTGATCCGCGAGCGCTTCCCGATGTTGTCGCAGGCGGTGCTGGAGGGCGCTTCCGGGCAGCTGCGCAACCTCGCGACGGCCGGCGGGAACCTGTTGCAGCGCACCAGATGCGCGTACTTCCAGGACGTCACGACGCCCTGCAACAAACGGGATCCCGGGACGGGCTGCTCGGCGAGGGACGGCTTCCATCGCGAGCACGCGATCCTCGGCGCCTCCGACTTGTGCGCCGCCACGCACCCGTCCGACATGGCGGTGGCGATGGTCGCGCTCGATGCGGTGGTCAACACCCAGGGGCCGCACGGGCAGCGGGCGATTCCGCTGGTCGGGCTGCATCGGCTGCCCGGGGACGAGCCCGAGCGGGACACGGTCCTGGAGCACGGTGAGCTGATCACCTCCATCGACATCCCGTCGCTGGACTTCGCGGCGAACTCCCGGTACCGCAAGGCCCGCGACCGCGCTTCCTACGCGTTCGCCCTGGTATCGGTGGCCGCTGCGCTGGACGCCGTCGACGGCGAGGTGCGCGATGTCCGGCTGGCGTTGGGCGGGGTCGCGCACAAGCCGTGGCGGGCGACGCGGGCCGAGGCGGTGCTGCGCGGCGCCGCCGCGACGGAGGAGGAGTTCCGTGAGGCAGCCGCTGCGGAGCTCGCCGACGCCCGCCCGCTTCCCGGCAACGAGTTCAAGATCCAGTTGGCGCGCAACATGATTGTGGCAGTCCTCATTGAGCTCCTGGAGGTGCGGCGATGACCGTCACGACCCCCTTGATCGGTGCGCCGATCGACCGCATCGAGGGTGCCGAGAAGGTCCGGGGCGCAGCCCTGTACGCCGCCGAGCACCCGGTCGACCAGCCGGTGTACGTGTTCCCGCTGCAGTCCGAAATCGCGCTTGGCCGCATCACCGGCATCGAAACCACGGAGGCGATGGCCGAACAGGGCGTGGTGGGCGTGCTGACCCACGAGAACGCGCCGCGGCTGGCCTCGACGCAGGACGCCGAACTGGCGATCCTGCAGTCGCCCGAGGTCGCCTTCCGCGGGCAGTTCATCGGCGGCGTGCTGGCCGAGACCGCGGAAGCCGCCCGGCGCGCGGCGAGCCTGGTGCGGCCGAGCTACGAACCGCGCGAGCACGACGTCTCGTTCCACGCCGCCCGCGCCGACCTGGTCAAACCCGACGAGGTCAACGGCGGCTTCCAGACCGACACCACCGACGGTGACGTGGACGGCGCCCTCGCCTCGGCGGCAGTGATCCTCGACGCCACCTACACCACGCCGCAGGAGCACAACAACCCGCTGGAGCCACACGCCACCATCGCGATCTGGTCCGACAACGAGCTCACCCTCTACGACTCCACGCAGGGTGTGCACTGGGTGCGCGACTCCATCGCGGCACTGTTCGGCATGGATCCGCAACGGATCCACGTGGTCTGCCCGCACACCGGCGGCGGCTTCGGTTCGAAGGGGCTGCCGCACGCACACGTGGTCCTGGCCGCGATGGCCGCGCAGCTCGTCGCCCCGCGCCCGGCGAAGCTCGTGCTGACCCGGCAGCAGATGTTCTCGGTGGTCGGCTACCGCACCGGCACCATCCAGCGGATCCGCATGGGCAGCGAGGCGTCCGGCCGGCTGACCGCGATCAGCCACGACGTGGTCGAGCAGACCTCCCGGATCAAGGAGTTCGCCGAGCAGACCGCCGTGCCGACCCGCGTCATGTACGCCGCGCCGAACCGCCGCACCACGCACCGGCTCGTCGAGCTCGACGTCCCGGTGCCGTCGTGGATGCGCGCGCCCGGCGAAGCCCCGGGCATGTTCGGCCTGGAGGTCGCGATGGACGAGATGGCGATCGCCTGCGGCCTGGACCCCGTCGAGTTCCGCATCCGAAACGAACCGGAGACCGACCCCGAAACGGGGCGGCCGTTCTCCAGCCGGAACCTGGTCGCCTGCCTGCGCGAGGGCGCCCAGCGGTTCGGTTGGGCGGCGCGAGACCCGGCGCCGCGCGCGCACCGCGACGGGCCCTGGCTGGTCGGCACCGGGGTGGCCGCCTCGACGTATCCGGTGTTCAGCATGCCGGGCTCGCGGGCCACCATCCAGGCCCGGCCGGACGGCCGGTACCGGGTCCACATCGGGGCCGCCGACATCGGCACCGGGGCGTGGACCGCGCTCACCCAGATAGCTGCGGACGCGCTGGGGGTCGAGATGTCCGAGGTGGTGCTGAGCATCGGCGACACCGATCTGCCGTACGCCTCCGGTGCCGGCGGCTCGACCGGGATCCTGTGCTGGGGCTCGGCGATCGTGGACGCGGCCCGCCGGCTGCGCGCGGAGCTGCCCAACAGCAGCCCGATCCCCGACGAGGGCGTCGAGGTCACCGGGGCTATCCCGGACAACCCGTACGCTGGGCAGATGTCGATGCACAGCTTCGGCGCGCAGTTCGCCGAGGTCCGGGTGCACACCAGCACCGGGGAGGTGCGGGTGCCGCGGCTGCTGGGGATATTCGCGGTCGGCCGGATGATCAACGCCAAGACCGGGCGGTCGCAGCTGATCGGCGGGATGACCATGGGGCTGTCCATGGCGCTGCACGAGCGCAGCGTCGTAGACCCCCGGTTCGGCCATGTGGTCAACCACGACTTCGCCGGGTACCACATCCCGGCCAACGCCGACATCGGCAGCATCGAGGCGGACTGGATCGACGAGCACGACCCGTACGTGAATCCGATGGGGGCAAAGGGGATCGGCGAGCTCGGCATCGTGGGCACGGCGGCGGCGATAGCCAACGCGGCGCACCACGCAACCGGAATCCGGGTCCGGGACCTGCCCATCACCCTGGACAGGTTCCTGACCTGACCCTGTTGTAGCGGCCGTTTCCAGGCCCGTCCTGCGTGGCGGTGCGGGTAGCGCAACCTCAGAGCCTGATGGTGAATGGTCTGGGTGGGTGGTCGCTTAGCAGAACCTGAGAGACATCCGGACTGCGGGTGCCCCTCCTGATGTATGTCCAATACGCGGCGGAGGGGCCGTCCTCGCCAGAAAACCTCTCAGAACCCGCCGATGGTCGTCTTGGCAAGGTGAATGCAAGCGGCTACGCCGCTTCCAAAGGCGCGGACGGCATTCGCCGACAGGCCCTCAGTTCCGCCGCCTGGACTCCGGGATCCGATTCGTGTAGGTCCAATGCGTTCGGCCTGCGCAACCCGGATGGCACCTACGACGCCGACCCAGGTCACGGCATGCGCCAATCGGTTGATCGGTACCGAGAACTCGCCTGATGAAACCGGCTACGCGCTCAGCCGGTTTTCCCCTCTGGGCTCCGAATGTCCTCAATGGACAGATGCGGTCCGGTTCGCCGCTTGCCCAGCACGGCGTCCAGCAGCGTCCGCAAGGAAAACCAGAGCAGGTCGTGACCGCGCCCGAGCAGCCACGGCAGGCCCTTGGCGAGCAGCCACCGCAGGTGGTCGAAGCCGCTGACCCGCGCGCCCCCGGAGCATTCCAGCGAGACCTCGCCGGGCACGGCCAACCCGGCTGCCGCGAACCGGTCGGCGAAGGCTGCCGCGAGCATCCGGTGCCCGAGTTCGGACGGGTGCAAGCGGTCGACGCTCCACGTTGCCGGGCTGTAGGCGCCCGGCAACAGGTCCAGGTCCACCACAGCGACGGCATGCGTCTCGGCGACGGCGTCCAAGATCCGGTTGAGCTCGCCGATACGCCTGGCCAGTGCCCTCCGCAGCGGCCCGGGCAACCGGAAGACCCGGCCGTGGTCGTGGTAACGGATCGTAACGACGGTCGCGCCCGCGGCGGTGAGCGCGCGCACGACGTCGTTGAGCTGCCGCCGCAGCCGTCGGGCGTCGAAGTCGGAGCGCATCGTGTCGTTCATGCCGACCATCACCACGGCCGCATCGGGCGCGGCGCGGAGGGCGGCGGGCAACTGGGCGTCGCGCACGGCTGCGACGCGCGCCCCGCTCGATGCCACGTTCGCGACCTCCGCGGCGCCGAGCGCTTCGGCCAGCAGCGGCGCGAACCCGCGCCACCCGCCGACCACCGGATCGCCCATGCCCACGGCGACCGAATCGCCGAGCACCGCCAGGGTCCGTGTTCGTCGCGGGCCGGGCGGGCCCGCCGTGATCGCGTCCTGCACGTGAGCATGGTGATCGCCGAGCCTCCTGCGGCGGTGAGGCGGCGGTGACTAACCGGCGACCGCTTGGCGAAGAATCGGCGCGTCAGCGGGGTTCGGCGCGGTAGTCCTTGCCGGGCCAGAAGGGCCATTCTTCGAAGGCCAGGCACTTCCCGTCCGGGGCGAACCGCACGATCCACAGGTCCCGGTACTCCTCGTGAGTGATCCTTCCGGTAAGAACCGGAAGGATCACTCACGAGCGTTCAGGCACACAGGAGGTGCCGCCGGGTGGGCTCCTCCTGGGGCGCCGGGCTGGCCTGGGTCGGCTGTGGGGATCCCGGTGGTCTGTGGGGGTGTTCTTGTTCCGCCCGGTGTCTTCGTTGCGGGTTTCGGCTTCGATGTCGGCTATGAGGTGCCAGACCGTGTAGGCGGCTTCGCCGCCGCCTCCGGCGTGCTGGCCGGATCGAGAACGCGAGGGCTCTTGCGGGTAGCTGGGTGGTGAATATGGCGAGGATCAGCAGGGTGAACAGGACGAACGTGCTGAGCTGGGCCCAGGACATCGGTGGTTCTCCTTCGGTGGGGCGAAGGGTGGGGTCAATTTCGCGAGAAATTGACGTTCACCCGGGTGACGGTCAATTTCTCGCGAAATTGCCACCACCTGCACGAACGCACTGCGGCGATCACGAAGCGCGACGATGCCCCGTCACCCGGGGTGGGCGCAATTTCTCGCGAAATTGCGCCGTCCTCGGGTGACCACAGGCGGGTGGTGAGGGTGTGTCGGCAGCGCATGCAGGTGCGGATGCGGTCCCTTTTCGGGCTGGTCGTGCAGCTCCGCTGCGTTCGGCTGGGGTGGTGTGGACCCGCAAGGCGGTGGCCGAGTTGATCCGGGTGCGCCACGGCGTCGTGTTGAGTTTGCGCACCGTCGGCGACTATCTGCGCTGTTGGGGTGTGTCGCCGTAGAGACCGATCCGCAGGCCTACGAGCGGGACCCCGAGGCCGTGCGCCGATGGGGGGAGGACTATCCGGCCATCGTTGCTCGCGCTTGCCGCGAGGTGCGGTGATCGTGTGGCTGGACCAGACCGGGATCCGCTCTGATGCCGCAGTGGGCCGAACCTGCCGAACCTGGGCACCGGCCGGCCGGACACCGGTGGTGGGCAAGACCGGGGAAACGGTTCAGCGTGAACGCCATGTGCGCGATCGGTAACAAGGGGCGAGCTGTACTTCACCGTCTACACCGGGTCGTTCAACGCCGGCGTGTTCGTGCCGTTTCTGGACAGTCTGACCCGTCACCTGGACAGTCTGACCCGTCACCTGGACCGTACGGTCCAGGTGATCGTCGACGGTCGTCCTGTCCACCGCCGTAAGACCGTCCGCAAGTGGGTGGACGATCACGCTGCGGCGATCGGGATGCACTTCCTGCCCGGATACAGCCCCGAGCTCAACCCCGACGAGATCCAGGGTGCCGACCTCAAAAGGACCATGACCACCGGCACAGCATCGAAAACCCGCGACGAGTTGAAACAAGCGGCCCGCTCCTTCCTCCACCGGGCAAACCCGAAGTCCGCTACGCCGCCTGAGACCACACATTTGCCCTACGAATCAAAAAAACGCCTCAGCAGAGGCCAATACGCTCGCGGGTCCTGACATGGCCAGGTGGTGGGTCAGCTGGATTGGTCGCCGCTGCCGTAGGGGCGGGTTAGGATCTCCAGGACGTGGCCGTCGGGGTCGTCGAAGTAGACGCCGCGCCCACCGTCCCGGGTGTTGATCCGCCCCGCCTCGTGGTGCCCCGGGTCCGCCCAGTACGGCAGGTCCTGAGCCTGGATCCGCGCGAAGATCTCGTCGAACTCGCCTTCGGTGACCAGGAACGCGTAGTGCTGCGGGTTGATCTCCTCGCCGGTCTCCAGGTAGTCCAACGTGACGTCGTTGCTGGTCTGGACGCACATGAACGGCCCGAAGGGTTCCGGTTGGGGTAGCCCCAGCAGGTCGGCGACGAACCGCGCGTTGGCGATCTTGTCGGAAGTGGCGACGATCGTGTGGTTGAGTTGGACGGCCATGGGTTTGCTCGCTTTCCTCGTCGTGCTGCGCTACTCCCGAGGCTAGGAGTTAGACCAAGGTCGAGGTCAATGGGACCCGCAGCCGGACCGGTTCAGGCATCGCTCGTCCGGGTGCGGGCCGCCGCGGCGTCGTCCGATTTTCGCGGAAAGTACGAGCAGGCCGTCGATCGGGAATCCGCCTACGAACTGCTGGCGAAGAAGGTCGCCGCGCCGGAGCTGCCCGAAGCAACCTCCGCAGGTGATCGGGCCCACCTGACATCAGTCACCTCGTCGGGGTAAGGTGCCTCCGACTTATCCACGCGGGAGCTCGGGCGTACCGGGCTGAGAGGGTGGCACCGCACGCGCCACCGACCGCAGAACCTGTCCGGATAATGCCGGCGTAGGGAGCTGTTGATGGCGCTTGACGTCGATCGTGCCGAAGTTCCGCACACCCTGGACGAACCGGCGCCCAAGACGCTGGGCGTGCTCGACCAGGGCGCTTTCTGGGGAAATCTCGGGGTGAGCCTGCTCGGGTTCAGCGGGGCGCTGGCCGTGCTCGCGCCGAGCGGAGTGCCGCAGCTGTCCTTCACGGCCGCCGTCACCGCGTGCGTGGTGGGCACCGTGATCGGCAGCATCATGGTCGGCATTTCGGCGATCCCCGGGGCGCGCACCGGGGCGCCCGCGATGATGTTGCTGCGCGGCCTTTTCGGCACCAAGCTGTCGTACCTGCCGACCGTGCTGAACGCCCTGCAGTTGGTCGGCTGGGGCACCTTCGAGCTGCTGGTGATCGCGCAGGGCGCGGAGGCGCTGTTCGGTGGCGGCCCGCGGTGGTTGTACGTGGTGCTGGCCGGGGCGCTGACCACCGCGCTCGCGCTGCGCCCGCTCGGCGCGCTGCGCCTGCTGCGGCGCTACGTCAGCATCGCGGTGGCGATCGCGATGGTGTACTTCTTCGTCCAACTGCTGGTTAGCCACCCGCTGCCGGACATGAACACCGGTTCCTGGCAGGGGTTCTGGCCGGGTGCGGACGCCGCGCTGGCGGTCGCGGTGTCCTGGATCCCGGTCGCCTCGGACTACTCGCGGCACTCGAAGTCGGCGACCGGCGCGTTCACCGCCGCGACGGTGGGCTACTCAGTCACCCAGATCGCCTGCTACCTGCTGGGGCTACTCGGGTTGGCGCTGGTCGCCGGCGATGCCGACAAGGCGTTCGACCCGCTGCTGGCGGTGCCGCTCGGGGTGATCTTCTTCGGGATCCTGGTGCTGCGCGAGGTCGACCAGTCCTTCGCCAACACCTACTCGACCGCGGTCTCCATCCAGAACCTGCGGCCCAGCGCGGACCGCCGGGTGCTGTGCCTGGTCATCGGCGCGGTGATCACGCTGCTCGCGCTGACCCTGGACATCGCCCAGTTCTCGAACTTCCTGCTGCTGATCGGCTCGGTGTTCGTGCCGATGTTCGGCGTGCTTGCGGTGGACTACTTCGGGCACGCCCGCCGCCGCGACTGGGACCTGTCCGCGCAGGCCCCGTCCCGCTGGGGCATGCTGCTGGCCTGGCTGCTCGGCTTCTCGGCGTTCCAGCTGATCAACCCGGGTGAGCTCGGCTGGTGGAGCCGGCTGTGGACGGGTGTGCGGGACGCGCTCGGCTTCACAGTACCGACGTGGATGAGCGCTGCCCTCACCTCATTCCTCGTGGCGGCCCTCGCGGCTGCGATCATCGGAGCCTTCCGCCGCCGCACCGAGGAAAGCTGAGTTCAGGGGCAACCGTGGCGAAGGTCGTGGGTGCCCCTCAACCAACTGCTAGTCCGCTGATCAACACCCATCTGCACGTGGACCCACGCCCTGGGTTCCGGTCCATCGCCCTGGCAACCCGTTCAGCGGAGTGTGGCTGGCAGGCCGAAGCGGATCTCTTCGCGGGTCGTCTCGTGCTCGATGACCGTGGCCGGTTCGAGGTGGTCGATGACGTCCTCGACCAGGCCCGGCGGAGCCGATGCTCCCGCGGTGAGGCCTATCGTCTCGGCGCCGGCGAGCCATGCGGGCTGGATGTCGGTGACGTCGTCGATCAGGTGGGCGGCGGTGCCCTGGCGGCGGGCCAGCTCCACCAGGCGCTTCGAGTTCGACGAGTTCGCCGAGCCGATCACCAGCACCAGGTCGCACTCCCCGGCGATCGCCGACAGCGCGTCCTGCCGATTGGTGCTGGCGTAGCAGATGTCCTTCGAGGATGGCCCGCGGACGGCCGGGAAGCGGCGCCGCAGCGCGGCGACGATGTCCGCCGTCTCGTCTACGGCGAGGGTGGTTTGCGTCAGGTAGGACACCCGCCTCGGGTCCGGCACCTCGATCTCGCCGACGTCCTCGACGGATTCCACCAGCACCGTCTGGTCGGGCGCCTCGCCGAGCGTGCCCTCCACCTCCTCGTGTCCACTGTGGCCGATGAGCACCAGGGTGTCGCCGCGCCCTGCGAACCGCCGCACCTCGGCGTGCACCTTCGCCACCAGCGGGCAGGTCGCGTCGATGACCGCTAGGCCCCGCCGCTGCGCTTCCTCCCGTACGGCAGGGGAAACCCCGTGCGCCGAGAAGACCACGGTGGCGCCGTCGGGCACCGCGTCGAGCTCATCGACGAACACCGCGCCCCGGCTCTCCAGATCGGCCACCACGTGCGTGTTGTGCACGATCTGCTTGCGCACGTAGATCGGGCCGCCGCGGAGCGCGAGCGCCTGCTCCACGATCTCGATGGCGCGGTCGACCCCGGCGCAGAACGAGCGCGGTGCGGCGAGCAGCACCGTGCGCTGTTGACTCGGCATGACTGCACTCCAAAATCGGTCGGCTGTTGCCGAACACCGGCCGCTGCCCGGAGGCGGTGTTCCCAGATGCGGGTGGCGGCCGTGATCGGCGGTCGGCGTCAGTGGTCGCGGCGGGTCACCAGGTGGGCGAGGGCGCTGAGCTCCTCGGCCGCGCGCGGGGCCGGGTCGCAGCGGTGCAGGTCGCTCAGCGCGGATGCGAGCAGGTCGTCCGCTTGGTTCTGGCTCCAGGCGCGCCCGCCGGCCAGCGCGATCAGATCGGCGGCTTGGGCCAGGTCGCTGCCGGACAGCGGCTGGTCGCGGAGGTAGAGGGCGGCCAGCCGCCGACCGGCCGGCGTGCCGGAGGTCAGCGCGGAAACCACCGGCAGGGTCTTCTTGCGGGTGCGCAGGTCGGAGAACACCGGTTTACCGGTGACCGCCGGATCGCCCCAGATCCCGAGCAGGTCGTCGACGTGCTGGAAAGCCAGCCCCAGCCGCTCGCCGAAGCTGCGGAGCCGGGCTATCTGGTCGGGCTTGCCGCCGCCGAACATCGCGCCGAGAGCGCAGGCACAACCCAGCAGCGCCCCCGTTTTGTCCCGGGCCATCCGCTGGCATTCGGTCAGTTCGACGTTGCGCCGGTCCTCGAAGGCGAGGTCCGCGATCTGGCCGTTGACAAGGTTCAGCACGGCGGTGTTCAAGGTCCGCAGCGCAGTGGCCGCCTCGGGATGCCGGCACGAGCACAGCACGTCGGCGGCGAGTGACTGCATGGCATCGCCGACGAGGATGGCGGGGCCGCTGCCGAACACCGTCCACGCCGTCGGGCGGTGTCTCCGGCTGACATCGCCGTCCATCACATCGTCGTGCAGCAGCGAGAAGTTGTGCGCCAACTCCACCGCGACGGCTGCGGGTACCGCGTCGGCCGGATCTCCACCGACAGCGCCGGCGGCGAGCAGCACCATCGTGGGGCGCAACGCCTTTCCCCGGTCGGCGCGGACCGGATTGCCGCGCTCGTCCAGCCAACCGAGGTGGTAGCCGGAGATCTGCTGCATGCGGGTGGGCAACCGGTCGACCGCTGCCCGCAGGGCGGGCTCGACCATCGCGCGGCTACGCGTCAGCGCCTCGTAGGCCGTACCCGCCTTGTTGGCATCCTGGTGAATGGTGGTCATCCGATTTCCCTTCAACCGATCTTGCTGTGCTGTGGGAAGAAGCGTTGTCAGCGGCCGATCTCGACGTGTTCGAGGACGCCGAGGGCGTCCGGGACCAGGACGGCGGTGGAGAAGTAGGTGCTGACCAGGTAGGAGATGACCGCTTGGTCGTTGATGCCCATGAATCGCACCGACAGGCCGGGCCGGTACTCGTCGGGGATGCCGGTCTGCTGGAGGCCGACGACGCCCTGGTCGTCCTCGCCGGTGCGCATCGCCAGGATGGAGCTGGTGCCGCGGTCGCTGATCGGGATCTTGTCGCTGGGCAGCAGCGGCACGCCCCGCCAGGCGTGCACCTGGCGGCCCTGGGCCTCGGTGGTCTGCGGGTAGATGCCGCGGCGGTTGCACTCCCGGCCGAAGGCGGCGATGGTCTGCGGGTGGGCCAGGAAGAACCGGGTCTTGCGGCGGCGGGAGAGCAGTTCGTCGAGGTCGTCGGGGGTAGGCGGGCCGGTGCGGGTGTGGATCCGCTGGCGGAGGTCCGCGTTGTGCAGCAGGCCGAAGTCGCAATTGTTGATCAGTTCGTGCTCTTGCCGTTCGCGCAGCGCTTCGATGGTCATCCGTAGCTGCTGCTCGGTCTGGTTCATCGGCTGGTTGTAGAGGTCCGCGACGCGGCTGTGCACCCGGAGGATCGCTTGCGCGACGTTGAGTTCGTATTCGCGGGGTTCGAGCTCGTAGTCGACGTAGGTGCCGGCCAGCGTCGGTTCGCCAAAGTGCCCGGAGGCGACCTCGATTTCCGCCTCGCCGTGCTTGTTCTGGGCCGGCGCCGGGTTGTCGCGGTTGTTGGCGATGTGCGTCCGGAGGCGCTCGAACTGGCTGTTCACCTCATGCAGTGCCCGAATGCTCAGCGCCAGGGCGATGCACGGCGTGACCGCTTTGTAAGTGTGGTTCCAAGTCGCCTGATCGGCGGCCAGCGCGTGTGCGCCGAAGAACTCGCCGTCGGCGAGCACTTTCAGCATGGTGTCGTCGCCGTACTCGCCGGTGCCGATCTGGTTTACCTTGCCGTGCGCGATGAGCACGACCCGGTCCGCGAGCTCTCCGGCGGTCGCGATCACCTGGCCCGGCTCGAACTCACGCTGCTCGAAGCGGTCGGCAAGCGCACCCAGCACCGAATCGTCGTCGAATCCGCGCAGCAGCGGCAGTTCGCCGAGTTCCTGCGGGATGACCCGTACGTCGGCGCCGGTGTTGGTGAAGGTGATCCGCCCGTCACCGACGGCGTAGGTCAACCGCCGATTGACCCGGTAGGTTCCCGCCGACACGTCCACCCACGGCAGCATCCGCAGCAACCACCGAGAGGTGGTGCCCTGCATCTGCGGCTGGGACTTGGTCGTCGTCGCCAGGTTCCGCGCCGCCGCCGTGCTAAGGCTTTGCGCGTTCTGCTCCTCGACGCCGAGATCCGGCTCTGTCACGGTCACGATGTCTTTTCTCCTTGAGGCGCGAAGCTGATGCCGGGTTCATGGCGGTGTCGTCGGATGTGCACTGGGGGCCGGAGCGGACGGGTCGCGGCCACCCGCTCCGGCGCGTTTTCCTCGAACTCCCAAGGCGTTCCGATGTGGACGGACGCGGGATCAGCTCTCCCGGCCGAGTTCGACGTGTTCGAGCACCCCGATCGCGTCGGGGACCAGGATCGCCGCCGAGTAGTAGGCGCTGACCAGGTACGAGACGATCGCCTGGTCGTTGACGCCCATGAAGCGCACCGACAGGCCGGGCCGGTACTCGTCCGGGATGCCGGTCTGGTGCAGGCCGACGACGCCCTGGTTCTCCTCACCGGTGCGGACGAGCAGAATGGAGCTGGTGCGGGTGTCGCTGACGTGCAGCTTGTTGCACGGCAGGATCGGTACCCCGCGCCACGCCGGCACCTGGTGGCCACCGAGGTCGATGCTCTGCGGGTAGATGCCGCGCTTGCTGCACTCCTGCCCGAACGCCGCGATCGTGCGCGGGTGGGCGAGGAAGAACCCGGGGTCCTTCCACACGAGCGCAAGCAGTTCGTCGAGGTCGTCGGGGGTGGGCGGGCCGGTGCGGGTGTGGATCCGCTGGCGGAGGTCCGCGTTGTGCAGCAGGCCGAAGTCGCGGTTGTTGATCAGCTCCTCTTCCTGCCGCTCGCGCAGCGCTTCGATGGTCAGCCGTAGCTGCTGCTCGGTCTGGTTCATCGGCTGGTTGTAGAGGTCCGCGACGCGGCTGTGGACGCGCAGAACCGTCTGTGCGACGCTGAGTTCGTACTCCCGGGGCGCGAGCTCGTAGTCGACGTAGGTGCCGGCCAGCGTCGGTTCGCCGGAGTGCCCGGAGGCGACCTCGATGTCCGCCTCGCCGTGCACGTTGTGCGCGCCCTTCGGTCCGGACAGCGCGGACCGGATGTATTCGCGCAGCGCCTCGGAGCTGCCGTTCATGTCGTGGAAGGACTGCTGCCGCAAGGAAAGCACGGTACAAGGCGTGACCGCTTTGTACGTGTGGTTCCAGGTGGTCGGTTCGCCGCCGAGGATGTGCGCGCCGAAGTACTCGCCGTCGGCGAGCACGCCCAGGACGGTGTCGTCGCCGTACTCGCCGGTGCCGATCTTGTTGATCTTGCCGTGCGCGATGAGCACGACCTGGTCCGCCGGCTGCCCGGCGGTGGCGATCACCTGGCCCGGCTCGAACTCACGCTGCTCGAAGCGGTCGGCCAGCGCACCCAGCACCGAATCGTCGTCGAATCCGCGCAGCAGCGGGAGTTCCCGCAGCTCTTGCGGGATGACCCGGATGTCGGCGCCGGTGTTGGTGAAGGTGACCCGCCCGTCGCCGAGGGTGTAGCTCAGCCGCCGGTTGACCCGGTACGCACCGCCGGAGGCCTGCACCCACGGGAGCATCCGCAGCAGCCACCGCGACGTGATGCCCTGCATCTGCGGGACGGATTTCGTCGTCGTGGCCAGGTTCCGCGCCGCCGCCGTGCTCAGGCTCAACTGCGGCGCTTCGGCGTCGCCGGTGTTGAGCGGATCCGTCACAGTCACGCCAATACCACCAATCATCTCTGTTCGTGAAGGGGCGGCCAGGAAATCTTCAACAGTGATTGTTCAGTGAATTCGAGGAGTCCGAATGGAATGTCCCGAGGCGGGAATGCCGTCGGTTCCGCAGCGTGCCTTCTCGCTGCCGACGGCGACGTTAGCACCAGCGATCTCGGCCGTACAGTCACCCGAACGTGCTGCGTGCGATGGCCCGGACCGGCGCGAATGTCGCATCGTCAAGATCACCTGAATCGCGGCTTGCGCGGAACGCAGCGTGATCGTCGATGCGATCGCATTCCGGTATTCGGCCAAATGGATTCCGTTCGCGCCAATCAAATGCGCAATTTCTGGCATATTCCCCGGGGGGATTGCTCCGGGTGGGCGACGAAGCTGTGATCTCGGATTCCACGAATCGGGTTATCCGAGTTCTGGTGATCGAGGAGTACTGTTCGGTTCACGTTGAAACCGGGTTCTGCCCGGTTCTTCTTCGGAAATCCTGAAATCGCGTCGACCAGACGTTGTCGGCGCCCGCGGCTTGAGTTTGGGAGGCGGGGGAGCGTGTGCGAATGCGGCGTCCAGTCGCTCGGAGCGACTCGGGGGGAGATGTCGGCATGAAGTGGAACCTGCGGTTGGTCGCGGCCCAGCGCGGCATCTGGAAGGCCACCGACATGCAACGGCGGCTCGCCGAGCGTGGCCTGGTTATTTCCGCCGGGAAGATGTCCGGTCTGTGGTCCAAGACCCCGGCCAGCCTGAAGCTGGACGACCTCGACATCATCTGCGCGGTGCTCGGGTGCGGCGTCGGCGACCTGCTGCTGCCCGAGCCGCGGCAGGTCGTGGTGCGCGGCGAATCCGCCGTCGGAGGAGCGGAATGAGCATTTACCTCAACGGCCTGATCTGGGTGCTGAGCGCGTCGGTGGCCGCCGCGATGATCGGCTACCTGGTGCGCCGGCTCGGTCAGGACGAGGGGTGGCCGAGCAACAACGACGCGGCCGGCCAGGTGTTCACCATCGTCTGCGGTCTGCAGGCGGTGGTGCTGGCCTTCGTGCTGGTGACGCTGTTCGACACCGTGACCGACGCGCGTGAAGGCGTCTACCGGGAGGCGCAGGCCCTGGTTTCGGTTTCCTGGGCGGCGGATGCGCTGCCCGGGTCGACCGGTGACGAGGCGCGCGAGCTCAGCACGCAGTACGTGCGCACGGTCATCGACGGGGAATGGCCCGTCATGCAGCAGAGCGGCCAGGTGGACGGCCCGGGTTGGGCGCAGCTCGACCGGTTGCGGGCGACGGTGCTGCAGGCGCCCGCCGACGGGGAGTTCCAGGAGGACCGCAAGACCGAGGCGATCACCCAGCTCGGCCAGGTCTACCAGGAGCGGCACGAGCGGCTCACCAGGGCGTTCGACCGCGGCGTGGTCGCGGTCGTGTGGTTCGTGCTGATCCTGGGCAACGTGGTGTGCGTGCTGCTGACGAACCTCTTCGGCGGCACCAAGCTGTTCCCGCACATCGTGCTGGTGTCCACATTGGCCGGTGCGTTGGCGTTGCTGCTGTTCGCGATCTTCCAGTTGCAGAACCCGTTCAGCGGCGGATCGCGGATCGGTCCGGACGCATTCCTGTGGGCGCTCGAACGGCTCGGTCGAAGTTGATGCGGTGGCGTTTCGCGGCCCTTGCGGCGGCCCTTGCGGCGGCTCTTGTGGCGGTGGTGCTGGTGGCCCCGGCGGGCTGGGTGGTGTCCGCGGGGGCGGCACCGGGATGCACGGTACTGCAGGTCCGCAACATCGGGCCGGGCTCGGTTTCCGCGCTGTACCGGGTGGTGCTACCGGCTGCGGACAGCACCGGGCTCGGCATGCTGGAGTACCAGATGAACGCGCTCGGCTATTCCGGCGGCTATTCCGGTTCGCAGGGCCTGGTGTACGGCATGGCCGAGCGGGGCCCGTTCGGGCGGTTCCCCGACGGCGCCCACGTGGTGGCGCTGGACCGGGCCGGACGGGCGCATGACCTGGGCCCGGTGAGAGCCGCCGCGCGTCCGCTGACCTCCCCGAAAGCCGGTGCGATCAAGGGGAACCGCTGGTACGTCGGGGATGGCGGATTCCTGTACGCAGTGGACGTCGATCCGACGAGTGCGATGTACCTGAGCGTGCTGTCGATGACGGCGATCCAGCCGTGGCACGGGCCGTTCGCGTTGGACGACTTCGACGTCGATCCGGTGGACGGCGAGTTGTACGGGGTTTCTATGACCCACCACGGCCTGCCGGCGGTCGTGCGCATCGACCGGGGCAGCGGGCGCGTCAGCAAGCTCGCGGATGCGCCGGGGTTGCCGCCGAGCGGCTACGGATCGGTGGTGATCGGTCCCGACCGGGCCCTCTACGTCACGGCCAACCAGGTCGGCGGGCTGTACCGGGTCAGCCGCGACGGTTCGGTGACGAGGCTGGCCACGATGCCACCGATGTCGAGCTCCGACGCCGCCGGGTGCCTACGCCAGACCCCACCGCCCAGCCCACCGCCGCCCCAGCCGCCGACCACGACTCCATCGACCCAGCCGCCGCTTTCGACGACCCTAGCTCCGACGCCGACCCCGACGCGTCCCGGCCAAAGCTCCACTGCGCCCACGCCGAGCCGGATTCCGCCACCGACCCTGCCGACGTCCTCCCGACCGCCCCCCGCACCGCCTCCGGAGCCCGGCGCCTACGCTCCGCCGACGCAGGAACCTGGCGCTGATCACGCTGGGCATGACACCAAGGAGAAGCGGCGCTGGGCCCTGGCGATGTTGCTCCTGTTGATCGGCGGCAGTGCCGCAGTGCGCCGCCTTCGGTGAGACCCTACCGTGAGTGGTTTTGGTCGCGATAGCACCCAAAATCACTCACGGACTCTCGTCCCTCTAGTCTCATCCAACGTTGCTTCGTACTTGGGGGTCTGGTGAACGAGCGTGTTGCAGTGCAGGTCGATTCGTCCAACGTCGAGCAGCTTCGCGCCTGGGACGGCGCCCAGGGTGACCACTGGACCGCCCGCGCCGACCGCATCGACGAAGGCGTCGCCCGCTACCGCGACCAATTCCTCGACGCGGCGGGGATCGGTCCAGCTTTGAACGTGCTGGACATCGGGTGCGGGACCGGGCAGACGACCCGGGACGCCGCCCGCCGGGCGGCCACCGGCGCTGCGCTGGGCGTGGACCTCTCCTCGCAGATGGTCGAGCTCGCCCGCGCGCGGGCGGAGCGGGAGCAGGTGGCGAACGCGACCTTTTTGCAAGCAGACGCCCAGATCCACGAGTTCGCCGAGGAGCACTTCGACGTCGCCATCAGCCGGCATGGCGTGATGTTCTTCGGCGATCCCGCAGCGGCTTTCGAGAACGTCGTGCGCGCCATACGCCGGGGCGGGCGCATGGTCCTGCTGGTCTGGCAGCCCATCGAGCGCAACGAGTGGATCAGCGCCTTCCGGACGGCGCTGGCCTCCGGCCGGGATCTGCCGGAACCGCCGCCGTTCTCCTTCGGCGACCCCGGCCGGGTGCGGGCGCTGCTGACCTCGGCCGGGCTTTCCGGCGTTCGGTTGCGCGGTCTCAACGAGCCGATGTACTTCGGCCGCGACGTCGACGACGCCTGCGATTTCGTCTCCGGCCAGTTCGCCGGCCTGCTCGAGGGCCTCGACGCGGATGGCAGGGAACGAGCTCTCGACGACCTGCGGGCGAGCATGACCGAGCACTGCACCGATCGCGGTGTGCTCTACGACTCGGCCAACTGGCTGGTCGAGGCGCAGCGACGCTGACCGCACGAAGGCCACCTCCAGTCCACACGTCGGAATCGGCGACGAGTGGAGGCCGCGACAGAGTATGCAGATCGCGTGATCGACTACTGCGACGCGGTGAAGCACCTTGCTAGCTAGCACCGTGGCACCGCTGGCAGTACGACGAACAGCAACGAGCTGGCCACCGCACCGGGCCACGGCGTGCGGGCCCAGGACGCGAAGTTCTGCACGAGCCAGTCGCGGCAGACGTATTCCTCGGTGGCGGCCTGCACGGGGATGACCGCCACCGAGATGGCGACCACCGCCAGGAACGTCAGCCACCCCGGCCACGACGTGGCGTCCCACCAGTTGAGGACGAGGTCGACGGCGGTGACCAGGACGAAGCCCAGGAAGGCCGACCTGGCGCAGTAGCCCATCCACCGTCACCGCAGTCGTCCCTCCACACCGCGTGTGCGGCTCTGACGTTGGGGCTTCGCCGCATCGTCCTCAGTGGACGTATGTCAGCGGGCTTCGTAGGGTTCGGGCGCCGTGCCAGGCCGGTCGCGTTCCTCCTGTCGGAACACCCACCGGCGGGAGGCGGTGTAGGTGAACAGCGCTACGCACGCCCCGGCGACCAGCCTGGCCAGCCGGAAGTCCACGCCCAGCGCGGCAAACCCCGTGGTCACGCCAATGGTGAGCCCGTAGTCGCAGACGACGACAATCGCGTAGCGGAGGACCTGGCCGCCGACCGGGGCGTGCGACCGGAAGTTGACCGTTCGGTTGAGCACGAAGTTCAGCCCGAAGGCGAACACGTATGACACGGTCACGGCGACCGGCAGCGGCAACGGGGTCCAAGTGCGCAGCGACGCCAGGATGGCGAGGTCGATCAGGAAGGTGAACCCGCCCAGGATCGCGAAGCCGACGAACTCGCGGGAGACCGCGCGGCGAAGCCAGGCCGGGAACCGGTCGACCCACGCGGTGAGCAGGTCGCCGACCCGCTCGGCCGCGCTCGCTCTGGTCGTCGTGGCCTGATCTTCCATCCTCACCCCAGCGCACCAATCACATTCGGGCAGCAGCCGACACCGCCCGTTGGCGGAGTCGCCGCTCGGCCCATCCTATGGAAGCTCCCCGGCGCCAAGTCGTGCTCGCGGGCCGGCGGGCAGCATCTTCTCGCCCGCCGTTAAGGGATTGTTCGAATTCCGTTCCGCCGCCGTATCCAAGCGGCCCGCGAACATCACGCCGGATCGGGAGCGATCAGCGGTGGTCAGACGACCATCCAGGCCAGGACCGGCAGGGACTGCAGGTAGACGAGCACGCACATCTGGGCCAGGAAGCCGATGCTCCACGGCAGCACCCGGCGGAAGATGTCGCCCTCCCGGCCCGCCATGCCGACCGCCCCGGCGGCGATGGCCAGGTTCTGCGGCGAGATCATCTTGCCGAGCACGCCCCCGGAGCCGTTCGCGGCGGCGGCCAGCAGCGGATCGATGCCGGCCCGCTGCGCGGCCGTCACCTGCAACGCCCTGGTCAGGTACAAGGCGATGGTGTCGCTGGAGCGGTGATCCTGGGAGCGCCGCGGAGCAGGATGCCCGCCACGATGGCGAGCACGAGCGAAGCGAGGCCGGCCAGCCCGCCCCAGCGCATCTCGTGGCCTACACTCATCGATTCCTCCCGGCGGGCCTCGGTGAACGGGATGTTCGTCGAGCGTTGCGGGCGCAGGGCGTGCAGTCATGCGGCCGAAGGTCCTCTGTTGCCACCGCCGTTGCGCCACACCGCGAACGCCGCTCACACGGCTCCCACGAGCAACTCGCGTCCGGTGACCATCTCCCCTTGCAGACGGCGCGCGGGCTGCGCGACGGTCGGAGGACCCCGTCGGCTCATTGCTGAGAGGTGACGACGGCCATGACGGGTCTGCGCACCGATCTGTACGAGCTCAGGATGGCGGCCAGCTACCTGCGCCGGGACATGACGGCCCCGGCGACCTTCAGCCTGTTCGCGCGGGAACTCCCGCGTGAACGCGGTTTTCTCGTCGCGGCAGGACTCGCCGACTGCCTGGACTTCCTGGCGCGGCTGCATTTCAGCGCCGACGACCTGACGTACCTCGGCGACGTCGTGCACCTGGCGGAAAGCGACCTGGCGGCGTTGGCGGAGCTGCGCTTCACCGGTGACGTGTGGGCCGTGCCCGAAGGGCGGGTGGTTTTCGCCGGTGAGCCCTTCCTGGAAGTGACGGCGCCGCTGCCGCAGGCGCAGCTGGTGGAGACGGCGCTGCTGAACTTCGTGACGTTCCAGTCGTCGGTGGCGGCCAAGGCGGCGCGGTGCCGGATCGCCGCACCGCAAGCGGATCTGGTCGATTTCGCCGCCCGCCGAACCCACGGTCTGGAGGCCGCCCGGGCGGTCGCTCGTGCCTCGGCCATCGCTGGATTCGCGGGCACCAGCTACGTGGCCGCCGCACGCGAGTTCGGACTGGTGGCCGCTGGCACGATGGCGCACTCCTACGTCGAAGCGTTCCCCGACGAGCGCACCGCGTTCCGGGCGTTCGCCGCCGATTTCCCGGATGCCACGGTGTTTTTGGTCGACACCTACGACACCCTGCGCGGCGTGCGCACGGCGATCGAGGTCGCCAAGGACCTGCCGGCCGGTAACCGCATCGGGATCCGGCTGGACTCCGGCGACCTCGGGGACCTGGCGGTGCAGGCGCGTCGGCTGCTCGACGACGCCGGGCTGACCCGCGCTCGGATCATGGCCAGCGGCGGGCTCGACGAACACGCGCTCGCGGAACTCGCCGCCACGCCGATAGACCTGTTCGGCGTGGGCACCCGCATGGGGGTGTCCGCTGACGCGCCGTCCCTGGACAGCGCCTACAAGCTGGTCGAATACGGCGGAATGCCGGTGATGAAGCTGTCTGCGGGCAAGCTGACCGCACCCGGCGCGAAGCAGGTCTACCGCGGCGAACCCGGACAACCCGATCTGCTCGCGCTGCGCACCGAAAAGCCCCCAGCCGGGCGCGAACCGCTCCTACAGCCCGTCATGTGCGGTGGCGTGCGGGCCGCTCAGCCGGAGCCGGTCCAGACCGCGCGGCGCCGGTTCGCGCGAGACCTGCGGTGGCTACCCGAGTCGGCTCGCCTGCTCACCGGCCCCACATCGGTGGACGTGCTCCCGACGCAAGTGCTGGTGCGGTCCGCCGAAGCCGTCCGGCACCGCCTCGAACAGGCACTGTGAACGCCGCCGGTCAGCGGGAGTGCGGCTGGCCGGGATACCACCAGTTCGACGGCGGGGCTTTCCGGTTCGCTTCGCGTTCAACGGTTGCGGGCAGGGCGACTTCGAGACCGTGCGCCACGATGGTCCTGCTGATGTCCGAAGGCGACACGATGCCCACCAACCTGCTGTCGTCGAAGACCAGGATGCGGCCGTCGGTGGACTCGGACAGCCGGGGCAGGACCAATGCCAGGGGCTCGTCCGGTGCCGCGGTGGGCACGCGGTCCATCGGGCAGGCGGCGTCGCGCAGGGCGGTCGTCGGTCGGTCGTGCGCGGCTAGGGAGCGGACGCGGCGGAGGGAGACCAATCCGCCGACGCTGCCGTCCTCGAGCAGCACCGGGAAGCTGGCGTGCCCGCGTTCGCGGATCAGGAAATCGCCGACCGTCAACCGGCCGTCCACCGCCTCGACCGGGTGCGACATCACATCCCGCACCCGCACTCCGGCCAGGGCCAACCCCACGCGGGCCTGGCGCTCCTCGGCGAAGGCCACGTTCGTGATGAACAACCCCAGCAGGACCCACCACAGTCCGGCGGCCCCCTGAGTGATCAACTGCGCGAATCCGGCGGCGATGAGCAGGTAGCCGAGCCCGAGCCCGGCGCGCGCCGACCACACGGCCGCTTTGAACCGGTCCCCGTGCCACCGCCACAGCGCCGCGCGCAGCACGCGGCCACCGTCCAGCGGAGCCGCCGGAACGAGGTTGAACACCGCCAGCACGAGGTTCAGCAGGGCCAGGTAGCTCAGCACCCCGACGATCAGGTCGCTCGCGTCCGACCGGGCCGCGCCCCAGGCCAGCGCGCCGAAGACCACGCCCACGGCCGCGCTGGTTGCGGGACCGACGATAGATATGCGCAGGTCAGCGCCGGGGCTGCGCGCTTCGCCCCGCAGCCGGGCGATACCGCCCAGCAGCCACAGCGTGATGCCCTCGACGGCGACGCCGTTGCGGAGGGCCACGATCGCGTGCGCGAGTTCGTGCGCCAGCAGCGAGGCGACCAGGAGGACCGCGGCGGCGACCCCGGCCAGCGCGTAGCCGAGCGAGGAGTGCCCGGGAAACGCCAGCGGCAGCTGGTAGACGGCCAATCCGGCGGCGACCAGGACGACGATGCCGAGCACGCTCCAGTGCAGCCCGATCCGCACCCCAGCTACTCGCCCCACCGGGACCGTTCCGCGCATGACCGCACCCCGCAACCCGCCGGACTCAGCCTTTCCTCCAGTGTGCCTCCCCAGCGACCGCCCGGTGACGGGTGGACTTCCGGCAGGAGGCTTGCCGGCGGGCATCACGGCGGGTCGCGGACAGAACAGTGTGGACTGTCACCGGGAAACGCCCATATCGCCCAGACGGACGAGGCGCATGGCGGAAACGATTCCGGGGGACGACGAGCCGATGCCGGTGCGGTCACTCGCCGCCTTTCTGGATGTACGAGCGCACGAACTCGGCGGCGTTCTCCTCGAGGACGTCGTCGATCTCGTCCAGCATGGCGTCGGTGGTGTCGTCGAGCTCGTCGCGCCGGTCCTGGCCGCTGGGCGTCGGCTCAGGTGCCTCGTCTTCGGACCGGTCGTGCCGCTTGGGTCTCTCCTGGCGCATCCGGTGCCTCCCTGCGGTCGTCGCGCGTGCCCACCACCCGCGTTTGGTGCTACCGGCGAACCTGAAGCCCGCTGAGGAAGAGGGTCGCGAGCGCGAACAACACCCGCTAGGGCCGATGGGCCCGGCGTCTACGCCGACACGCTGTTCTGGGTGCGGGCGGTGCAGAACACGGTGCTTCCGCCGTGGCTGAGCCCGGCCGACGCGCGGCGGCCCCGGTCGTCGTGGGCGGCCGGGGCCGGAAGCCGGTACTGCCGGTGGTCCTCCTCGCGCGCCGGGTCGAACCCGGCCGGGGAGGACCCGTCAGTTCTTGGGGTCGTTGCGCTGCTTGTCGTCGACCTGCTGCTTGTCGTCGGCCTGCTGCTTGTCGTCGGCCTGCTGCGGGCTGGGCTTGCCGGTGTCCAGCCGGTCCTGCTCGGTGGTGGGCCGGGAGGCGGCCTGCTCGTCCTCCTTCAGGCCGCGAGCCTCGGCCTTGAGCACGCGGGCGGACTGGCCGAGCGAGCGCGCCATCTGCGGCAGCTTTGCCGATCCGAACAGCAGCAGGACCGCAGCGAGCACGATCAGCCAGTGCCAGGCACTGAGCGAACCCATGGGTGCACTTCCATTCGCTGTCGTGGACACCTGAGCCCTGCGACGACGCCGTCGGCCGGGCGGGCGGCCGGTGCGGGGATCTGCGGCGTACCGGCCCCCGTGAGATCAGGTGACCCGTCGTTTCTCAACAGGGTGCAGTGTATACCCGAACCCGGCCGGTCCCGGGGTTCCCGTTTGATTCCTGACCAGGACAAATCCGCTATCTGGATCTTGTTCCGGCAGTTCTGGGCACTGGCACGAACGACGAGAAGCGCAGGTAGGACGGACTTGTCCTGCGGACGCACCCGCATCTGCATCGCGTCGAGTTCATCCACTGTGGTCGACATCGGGGCAGACCGGATTTCGCCGGTGGCGCGGCGAGCCACAAGGACCGACGAGCAAGAGATGAACATCGCCTGCTGCGGGGTCGTCGAAAGATCCACTTTGGATGATCTGTCCCAAACCTCGCGCCCGCCCCGGCCCTCCGGCTGGACGGCGCCGCGCACCAAGCGCCCCGACACCGGGCGGGGACGCCATCACCGCTGGTGGCGTGCCTTGCGTCAACCAATGTGCGAGGCGGCCCGGTGCTGCCGGCGATCACTCGTCAACGGCCCGTAGGACGAGGTCGATCGGTACTTCCGTGTGTGCGTCCATCGGCGTGTGGTGCAGTCCGCCCAACCAGTAGTCGACGGGTTCCGCGTTGGTGCCGTTCGCCGGAAACATCGGGGGTTGGGCCTGCCAGGCGAGCGCGCCTGTTTCGGAGTCGGGGACGCCAACAGACAATGCCGGTTGCTCGTACCACGGAAGATCATCGCGGAGGCTTGACAACGTCCACGACGTCGGCGACAACGGCGCCGGCAAAGGGGGCGGGGGGGAGTGGCGGTGTGTTTCGCTTTCTAGGTTGGGCTTTTGCCGGGTTTGGGGCTTGCGGCGGTTCTGTTGTGGGTGGGCCATCCCCGTGGTGGGTGGAGTGTGGGGGTGCGGGCCGGAGGTCAAGCCCGGCCTTCGGCCGCCCCTTCGGGGGTGAACGGCTTGACCTCCGTCCCGCAGCCCCGGTTCGGCTTTGTGCCACGGGGATGGCCAGGAGCGGTCTGGCGGGGTGGGGCTTTTGCATTGCAGGGTGGCGGAATCCCGGGGCCGGGCTTGTGGCGGTTTGGTTGCAGGTTGATCCGTAGCCGGGTTTGACCGGTAGTCGCTTTTCGCTGGCAGGTGCGGGATTCGTCTCGGTCGGCCATTCGCCTAGGAGGTGCGGGCGGTGGTGATGATCGGTGCGTTCCGAGGTGGCCCGTGCGCGGTTTTCGGGGCTATAGCGCTCGAAACCGCTCACGACAATCGTGCCGGTGGTGTGGTGTGGTGGGGTGGCGCCTTCGCGTGCCCTGGTTTTCGTTGCTGCGCCGTGGCTTAGGCGAGTCGGCGAAGACCGAGATCCGCGCGATCTTCATCGAGCACTGGCCGGCCACCCGTACGACTGGGGTTTCCCGGTGTCGATCGGGGTGCCGCGGCCGCCACCCGCGCCGCCACGCGAAGACGAGTTCCGAACAGCCTTGGCCCTCTCACGCGGTCCCGAGGCCGCGGGCGCGCAGGATGCCGCGTTCCAGCGGACGGAAGACCAGCAGTTCGATGCCCACGCCCACCAGCAGGATCAGCGCGATGGCGGCGATGACGGTGGGCATGTCGGAGAGCAGGCGGCCGTTTTCCAGGTAGGCCCCGAGGCCCTTGCCCAGTTCGGGGGATGTGGCGATGATCTCGGCGGCCATCAGGGAGCGCCAGGAGAACGCCCATCCCTGCTTCAACCCGGCCAGGTAGCCGGGCAGCGCGGCGGGCAGCAGGATGTGCCGGGCCGTCGCGAGTCGGCCCGCACCCAGCGCCTTGCCGACCCTCGGTAGGATCGGCGGGATCTGGTCGATCCCGGCGACCAAGCCGTTGGCGATCGAGGGGACGCAACCCAGCAGCAGCACCGTGTACATCGTCGCGGGGGTGACGCCGAACCAGAGCACGGCGGCCGGAACCCAGGCCACCGACGGCAGGCTCTGCAGACCGGACAACAGCGGGCCGATCGCCGAGCGGATCACCCGGACCTTGGCCACCAGGAGTCCCAACGGGGTCGCGATGGCGATGCCGATGAGGAACCCGATCACGGCGCGGTGCACGGAGGTCCAGATGAAGCTCAGCGCGTTGCCGCTGGTGATCTCGTCCCACAGTTCCAAGCCGACCGCCTGCGGCTCCGGCAGCTTGAACTCCGGCCACAGCGCGGATGCCCACAGCGCCTGCCAGGCGGTGAGCGCCAAGGCGAGCGCGACCAGTGGAGGCAGGACGGCGCCCGCGAACCGGCGCCAGCGGTTGCGGGTGTCCGGCTGCGGGTCGGGCGGGGTGTCCAGGGCGTCGAGACCGGCTTCTACCGCGGCGTCGAGATCGGTGTCCGGCGTGGTGGTGCGGATGCTGTCAGGCCGAGGCATGGTCGCTGATCACCTCCCGAAGCCGACGGTTGATCACCTCGACGAGACCCGGACCGTCCGAAGTGGACTGATCGGTGGTCCACTCCTGCACGACCCGGCCCGGCCGGGACGACAGCAGCACCACGCGCTGGCCGAGCCGGACCGCTTCCCGGACGTCGTGGGTCACGAACATCACCGCGGCCCCGGTGGACTCCCACACGCGCAGCAGTTCGGACTGCAACACGTCCCGCGTGATCGCGTCCAGCGCGGAGAACGGCTCGTCCATCAGCAGCAGCGAGGCGGACGCGTCGTCGTCGGAGGCGCCGAGCGCGGACGCCAGCGCGCGGGCCAGCGCCACCCGCTGGCGCATCCCGCCGGAGAGTTCGTGCGGGCGCTTGCCGCCCACGTTCCCCAACCGGACCAGGTCCAGCAGTTCGCGACCGCGTTCGCGGCGGGTGGCGCGGTCGACTCCGGCCAGGCGCAGCGGCAGTTCGACGTTGCCCGCCGCGGTCAGCCAGGGCATCAGCGCGGCTTCCTGGAACATCACGGCGGGCCGCGAGCCGCTCAGCTCGATCGTGCCCCGCGACGGCTCGTCCAACCCGGCGATCAGGTTGAGCAGCGTCGTCTTGCCGCACCCCGACGCGCCGAGCAGGCAGACGAACTCGCCCGGCCGGACGGTCAGATGGATGCCGTGCAGCGCCGTGATGCTGCGGCGTGCCTCGCCGAAGCTCTTGTGCACCCCGGTCAACCGGACCACGTGGTCGGCGTTCGCGGGGGCGTGCAGGACGGCGGTCATTTCTCGGTTGCCTTCCTCGCGACGTGGTCGATCATCCGGACAGTCCGCCGTCGGCGACCTTCGGCTTGCCGGCCGCTTCCAGCACGGCGTTGATCGCGGTGACGTCCACCAGGCCTTTCAGGTCGGGGGCCTGCCGCTCGATCCCCGCGGTCACCTGGTCCTGGGCCAGCTGCGGGAACCGGGAGGCCAGCGGGTCGGCGGTCAGCTCGATCCCGGTGAACGCCCGGTCGATGACCTCGGGCGACAGCTCCTTGCCGGTCAGCTCCTTGAGCTGCTTGTTGACGGCGGTCTTGGCTTCGGCCGGATTCGCGGCGGCGAGGTCGTTGGCGGCGAGCAAGCCGCGCAGGACGGCCTGCACGGTCTGCGGATGCTGCTTGAGGAATTCGGTGCGCACCACGACGACCGTGGTCGGGAACTTCCCCTCCGGCCACAGCTGCTTCTCGTCGAGAAGCACCTTGGCGCCCGCGTCGTGCACCAGGCGCGATGCCCACGGCTCGGGCAGCCAGGCACCGGCCAGCCGGCCCTGCCGGAACTGGTCGAGGGTCTGGGAGTTCTCGATGTTCTGCACCTGGACGTCGCCGAGCTGGTTGTTGGCGAGCCACTTCTTCAGCGCGACGTCCTGGGTGTTGCCGAACTGCGGCGCCGCGACGGTCTTGCCCCGGAGGTCCTGCGGGCTGTTGATCTGCGGCGCGACGACGAGCTGGGCGCCGCCGGAGGTGGCCCCCGAGATTAGGCGAACCGTCTGCCCGCCGGACTTGGCGAAGGCGTTGATCGCCGGGCCGGAGCCGATGAAACCGATGTCCAGCGAGCCGCCCAGCAGCGCCGAGACCTCCTCTGGCCCGGCGCTGAACTGCACCGGCGTGAGCTTGGTGGCGCCCAGCTCCTTGCCGAACAGGCCCTTGTCCAGGCCGATCAGTGCCGAAGCGTGGGTGACGTTCGGGAAGTAACCCAGGCGCACCTCGGCGGCCGGGGCGGTGTTCGCCGGCGGCGCCTCGGCATCGGAGGTGGTGCGTTCGGCGCGCGAGCACCCGGCCACGGCGGCGAACAAGGAGAGTGCGGCGGCCGCCACGGCCAGTGCCCGTGGTTTGCGTGGCGCGATGCTCACGTTGCGGTCCCTTCGGACGACGGGAGCAGAACCGGTGCCGGGGCCTTGCTTCGGCCCGCCAGACCCGTTCCGACCTGCTCTTTCGTCGTATTGGCGACAAAGTCGATAGGGACAGTACAGTTTGATCCGCCAGTTGAGCACGTGGTCTCACGTGGTAGGACGCCGCCGCGTTGACCGGCTCTGCCACACCTCGGGGCTGCGGGTGCGTCCGGCCACGGCGACCGGGAGGTTGTCGTGCATCAGGTCGGCCAGGGTGACCTCCTCCAGCACCTCCCGCAGGCTGCTGCGAACGGCGATCCACACCTGCTGCAGCACGGCCACCGAAGGTTCGTAGCGGACGTCTTCCGGTCGCACCCCGTGCACGCTCACCAGCGGCCCGTCCACGGCCCGGATCACGTCCGCCACGGACACCGCTTCCGCCGGGCGGGCCAGCACCCAGCCCCCGGCCTGGCCGCGCCGACTGGCGACGATCCCGCTCCGGCGCAGGTCGGCCAACACCGCCAGCAGGAAGTTGCGCGGGATGTCCTGGGCGGCGGCCACATCTTCGGCCCTTGCCACCGTTCCCGGTGACAGGCGCGCGAGCTCGACGAGAGCACGTACCGCGTAATCCACCTTGGCCGAAATGCGCATGCCCGCATTCTCCATCACCAGCGCGAACGCCCGCGCCGCCAGCCGGTTGGTGCGAACGCGGGCCGCGGGCTCGGCATCATGATGTCGGGGATCCCGCAGTGAGAAGGCGTCTGAGGTTCCGCTACCCGCACCGCTACGCAAACCACTTCCGAAACAGGCCTTAGTCGCGGGGCTTGCCGAAGATCAGGCGGTAGCCGATCAGCAGGATCAGCGCGCCCAGGATCGCCAGGCCCCAGGTGCGCAGGTCGAAGAACGTGCCGAGCTCGACGTGGAAGAGGGTCTTGCCGACCCAGCCGCCCACGAAGGCTCCCGCGACGCCGAGCAGGATCGTGACGATGCAGCCGCCGGGGTCCCGGCCCGGCATGAGCACCTTCGCGATACCGCCGGCGAGCAGTCCCAGCACGATCCAGCCGATGATGCTCATGGGCATCCTCCCTGCGTTGGCGTTTCGATCTTGGCCTGGCGGGCGCAGCATCCCAGATCCCAGTGTCAGGGCTCGCCCCCGATCGAGGAGTCGTGACGTTGATCTCATCCGTCCCTCCGTCCGGGGCCGAGATTTGTCCAGTGTGGACGAAATTCCCGGGGGTGCGCGCGACCCGCGGATCCGGCCGAACGTCTCATGCGGGGGTGGCCGATCGGCTACCGTACGTGTGGATCACTTGGCCGAACAGCGATGGAGAGCACGCCGTGCCGGGCAGACCGTGGGACAACGGTGGACCGCAGAGCGTCGCCGAGCGGCGCTTCGACGACCTGCTCAGGCCGGGCACGGTGCCGGCCGACGAGGCCGCGCCGCCGGTGGACGGGCACGGCGAGGCGGCGGAACGGGAGATCCGTGGCGAATACCTCGCCCGCCGGCTGATCGACTCCCTGGAAGACGGCGGCTGGCGCCTGTTCAACCGCCGCGGCGCCCAACCGCTGGTGATCCAGATCGAGGACGCGGCGATCACCGGCCGGGTCGAGCTGCGCAACGCCGAACTGCCCTACCTGCTGGAATTCGTCGGCTGCCGGTTCGAGAACGCCCCGGACCTGCGGCAGGCCCGCCTGGCCGGGCTGGTGATGTGGCGCTGCCGGTTCCCCGGCCTCAACGCGCGCAACCTCAGCGTCAGCAACGACACAGTGCTGCGCGGCTGCCGGAGCATCGGCGGAGTCCTGGATCTGGCCGACGCAGATCTCGGCGGCTCGCTGCTGCTCAACGACAGCGAACTGCGCAATCCCGGACACCGCGCGATCTACGGCGACCGGCTGAAGGTATCCGGTGCGTTGCTGGGCATCCGCCTGCAGGCTGCGGGGGAGATCCGCATCCCCGGCGCGCAGGTCGGCGGCAACCTGACGCTGTCCGGCGGAGTTCTGCGCAACCGAGGCCGCAATGCGCTAAACGCCACCGGGATCCAGATCGGCGGCTCGCTGCGACTGGACGTCGACCCGGGCACCGGCAGGCCGTTCACGGCGGCCGGACGGCTGCTGCTGCCGAGCGCACGCATCTCAGGTGATCTGCGGCTGCGAGACGCGGTGCTCGAACCTGGCGTCCAGCCGCCGCGCCACGGCGACTCGCAGCACGACGACCCGGCCGCGACCCTGATCGCCGACCGCGCGGAGATCCGCGGCGATATCCAGCTCGACCAGAACTTCCGCAGCGGCGGCACGCTTCGGCTCGTCAGCGCCACCGTCGGCGGCAACCTACGGATGGCGGGCGCCCGGCTCGACCTGGGCTGGTTGCGCTCACCAGCAGCTTCGGTGGAGCATCCGCTGCGCGCGGCGCACCTCGACGGCACGCAGATCCTCGGCAACCTCGACGCGCGCAAGATCGTCGTGCACGGGCAGTTCCGGATGACCGACATCCAGGTCAGCGGCAGCATCCAGCTCAACGACGCGCAACTGGTGGGGCCGCGCACCGACGTCCTGCGGGCCAGCAGGGCGGTCGTGGGCAGCAACCTGGAATGCCGCGACACCGCGATCGCCGGATCGCTCCAGCTGCAGGGCGTGCGGGTCGGCGCGAACATCGACCTGCGTTCGGCGCACCTGACCAAGCCCGCATGGCACCAGCACCGAAAGGCGTACAAGGCATCGCTGGACCTGCGAGCCGCCCGGATCGAACGCGACCTGGTGTGCGCGGAGGGCAGCCGGCCGTTCCGCGCCGAGGGCGCGGTGGAACTGCGGTGGACCGCGGTCGGCCGACACCTCAACTTCTGGGGCTGCGAGCTCGGCGACGGTGCTTCACCAGCGGCGCTGAACGCATTCGGCGTGGTGACGCAGGAGATGACCCTCTTCCCGCGCACCGCGCCGCAGGGGAGGATCACGCTGCGGCAGGCGCAGTGCGAACTGCTCGCCGACAACGCCGAGCTCTGGGCGGCCACCGGTGGCCTCGACTTCGAGGAGTTCGCCTACGAGAACTTCTCCGAGTCTTACGAGCTCGCGGACCAGGAACGGGTGCGGCGACGGCTCGGCCTGCTGCGCGCCACCTCGGACGACGTGTACCAGCCGGGCCCGTACGACCAGCTCGCCAAGGTATTCCGGGCCAACGGGCTTGAAGAGCACGCGGTCACGACGCTCATCGAGAAGCAGCGCCACCGTTATGCGGCGATCAGTGCCGCCGCCCGTCCAGGCCTGCGATGGCCGGTGCGGCTGTGGAGCCTCTTGCAGCGGATCACGGTCGGCTACGGATATCGGCCGCTGCGGGCGCTGGCCTGGATGCTCCTGTTCGTAACCGGTGGCACGGCGTGGTTCGCTTTCCACCCGCTGATCCCGATCAACGAGCAGGACCACCCGGTCTGGAACCCGCTGTTGTACGCATTGGACCAGATGCTGCCGGTGGTCACCCTCGGCCACGACGACATGTGGCAAGCGCGCGGCGCTTCGCAGTGGGTCACCGTCGTCCTCATCGCCGTCGGCTGGACGTTGGCCACGACGGTCGCGGCGGGCATCAGCAGAGGCCTGCACCGAGAACGCTGAACGCGGCGGCAACAGGAGGCTGTTTCCCGGTTCGTTCTGGGCGGCGGTGTGAGCTGCGAGGGTGAGCTCGTCGGTGACCCCGTAGCCATGCCGCGGGGCGCGCGCATCCTCGCGCCGCAGCGCCGAAGTCCAATTAGGGCTCCGGGGTGCTCGTCGGGAAATATTCGAAATATCCGGATGTTTGGCCGGATCGTGATCCGCGCCGATCAGTTGACCGGCGACCGGCGGGAGATAATGGTGATGATCACGGGCCGGCCGCTGGGGGTGCGTTCGTCATGGGAACTGAATTGGATGCGTCGCGCGGGAACCTCCTCGACGGGACGCCGTGCTGGATCGAACTCGTCACCACCAACGTCGACAAGGCCTGCGAGTTCTACGCCGGGTTGTTCGGCTGGGACTACGAGACCCACCACGACCCGCGCGCCGGCTTGCACGTGATCGCCGCCCACGAGGGCTTTCCGGTGGCCAGCATCCGGGATTCCGCCGACGGCCGGTCCCAGTGGCGGCTGTTCCTCGCCGCCGAGGACAGCGCGAGAACGGCCGCCGAAGCCGGAAAGCTCGGTGCGCAGATCATCGTGCCCCGCAGCCGCGTGCCAGAGCTGGGCGTGAAACTGGTGCTGACCAGCCCCGCCGGCGACGAATTCGGGCTGCTGGAACCGGATCCTTCCTGGCAGTTCGACGTCGGCCTGCCGGGCACCCTGGTCTGGGCCGAACTGGTGACCATCAAGGCCCAGACCGCGGACCACTTCTACGCCGAACTTTTCGGCTACACCGCCGAGCAGTTCGGCACCGAACACCGCACCGGATACGAGGTGTGGTACCTCGACGAGGATTCCGTGCTCGCCCGGGTCAGCATGATCCGGGAGCACATGAGCACCGAAGCCCGACCGCACTGGCTGCTCTACCTCGGCGTGGACGAAGAGGTGGGCACCGACGAACTGGTGCACCGGGCGGTCGCCCTGGACGGCCGGATCCGGGTCGATCCCTACGACTCCAGCCTCGGCCGCGTCGCCGTCCTGCGGGATCCGACCGGGGCGCGCTTCGCGATCGTCGATCCCAGCCAGGCCAGCGAGTACGGTACCGCGGGCAACGACGACCCCTACGACGACTGAAGCCGGGCTCGTCCCGGTGGGCCGGGCGCTCGTTGGCCCACCGGGTGCGCAGGTCAGCGGCGGAGCCGCTTGCGCCCGGTGACCTTGTTGTAGATGACCAGGACGATGACGGCGCCGATGATGGAGCCGATCCACCCGGCAGGCTGGAATCCGCGGAAACCGACGGTGAGCAGGCCGAACAGGAAACCGCCGACGACCGATCCCGCGACGCCGATCACGATCGTCATCAGGATGCCGATGTCGTCCTTGCCCGGCACGACCGCTCGAGCGATGAAGCCCGCGATGAGCCCGAAAACGAGCCAGCCGATGACCGTCCAAAGCATTGCATTCACCCCATAGTCCGGGTTGGTCCCTGCTAGATCACGCTACCGGACGCGGTGACCACGACGCACCAGCCGCAGCCAGCGCCGTTAGCTACGCAACACCCGGTCGCTGCGGCCCGCGACGCACGACGCGGCGATTTCGCGCGAAATCGCCGCCCTCCCCCCACGAGGACCGGCGATTTCGCGCGAAATCGGCGTTGGCCACGCCTGGCAAGTGCCGATTTCGCGCGAAATCGCGCAGCTGTTTGTTTATCCGATCTCCTCCGCCTGATTGAGCCGTCGTGGGCCACGGTTGGGGCGCCACTTCCATTGCCGGCGCCAGCGTTCCTCGTTCGGTGCGCGGGCGGTCGACCATCCGGGTATTCGGGGGGCGAGGACACATGCCGATGCCGATACTTGGCCCACCTGCGGGTTCACGATTCGGCCGTTCGGCCGATGGGGTGCCGGGCCGTTCGGCGGGGAACCTCGCGGCGTCGATCAATGTGCCGGTGAACCTGAACACGACGTCGCCCCGCTGGCGGGGTACCTGCGCTACCGGCCGAACCCGCCGCGCGACCCGAAACAGCAACGCCTGCCCGTGTATGCGCCGCCGGAAGCGCCGAGCCGCCTGGCCGCGCTTTACGCGGCGAAGGCCGAGCAGCTCGCTGACACGGACCTCTCGGACACCTTCGAGTTCCTGGCCCCACCGGTCGATCCGGTGCAGGTCGGTGCGTTCGAGATCCGCGCGGTCCCGGTCGACCACCTGTGCCCGACCTGGGGCCTGCGCATCGAGGCGGAGGGCAGGGTGTTCGCCTTCACTGGAGACACCGGCCCCAGCGACGGGATCGCCAAGCTGGCGGCCGGAGCGGACGTCGTGCTGTCCGAAGAATCCTGGCTGGACTCCCCGGGCCAGCCAAGCGGAATGCACCTGTCGGGCAAACAAGCAGGCGCAGCGGCGGCATCGGCGGGAGTCGGCAAACTGCTGCTCACCCACTACTCCCCGTGGACGGTACAAGAGCACTCCTCGAAGAGGCCACCGAAGCCTTCGACGGCCCCGCGGAGCTGGTCCGGGCCGACGCCACCTACGAGATCTGACCACATAGGACGATCGTCGAACCCCGGTCGCCGGGCCGGGTCAGCATCAGCTCCAGCATCACGTGGCCGGTGAGGTCAATGGTATCGACTTCTGAAATGGGGATGATCGGTAACTATGGTTGGACACGAGAGCGCGTTGCGGGCAGTGTTCGTGGCATGACCGATGTGCAGCGCTACGCCGCTTTCACCACCGACCCCAGCGGCGGGAACCCCGCTGGGGTCGTGCTCGACGCCCAGGAGCTCGACGACCCCACCATGCAGCGGATCGCCGCCGACGTCGGCTACTCCGAGACGGCGTTCCTCAGCCCGATCGATCCGGCCGCGCGCCGCTACGGGCTCCGCTTCTTCAGCCCGCTGGCCGAAGTCGCCTTCTGCGGTCACGCCACGATCGCCACCGCCGTCGCGCTGGCCGAACGCGACGGGGTCGGCGACCTGGTCTTCGAAACCCCGGCGGGCACCATCGAGGTGCGGACCGACAAGCAGGACGGCATCGTCGCCAGTCTCACCAGCGTGCCCACCCGGTCGCGGTCGGCGACCGACGCGGAACTCGACCGCGCCCTGGACGTCCTGGGCTGGTCTCGCGGCGACCTCGATCCCGCCTGGCCGCCGCACGTCGCGTTCGGCGGCAACGACCACCTCGTGCTGGCCGCGCGATCCCGCGAACGCCTGGCCGACCTCGACTACGACTTCGACGGGCTCGCCGACGTGATGCGGGAGCACGGCTGGACCACGGTGCACATCTTCTGGCAGCAGGACGCCGAGATCGTGCACGCCCGCGACCCGTTCCCGATCGGAGGCGTCGTCGAGGACCCGGCGACCGGCGCGGCCGCGGCCGCGTACGGCGGCTACCTGCGGACCCTGGGGAAGATGTCGAGCTCGAGCCGGATCACCATTGTGCAAGGGCAGGACATGGGGCGGCGCAGCGAACTCGTCGTCAGCATCGACCCCGCTGATCCCCAGGTGACCGTCACCGGCGCGGCCGTGCCGATTCCCGGTTGAGCGCGGGCGATCGCTGATGGTCAGAGCCCTGCCCGGGATCACCCCCGGAACTCGCCGGAACCAGGGGCGCGTGCTCAGATAGGTCCCGTGAGCGTTCCCACTCGCGGGTGCAGGCCAGCACCTGCGCCGCGAATGCCTCGTTGAGCTCGATCAGATCGACGTCGGCCAGGCAGATTCCGGTGCGCTGCAAGGCTTTCGCGGTCGCCGGGACCGGGCCGATGCCCATCGTGCGCGGCGGCACGCCGGCCCGCGCCCAGGACACCAGCCGCACCAGCGGGCGCAGTCCGAGTTCCGTCGGTTCCGGCGTCGTCACCACGCAAACCGCGGCGGCATCGTTCTGCCCGCTGGCGTTGCCCGCGGTGACAGTCGCCTCCGGATCGGACTTGCCGAGCACCGGCTTCAGCGCCGACAGGCTTTCCATAGTGGTATCCGGGCGCGGGTGTTCGTCCACGTCGACAACGGTGTCGCCCTTGCGGGAACGCACCGTCACCGGCACGATCTCGTCGTCGAACCGCCCGGCCTGCTGCGCGGCGGCGGCGCGCTGCTGCGAGCGGACCGAGAGCTCGTCCTGCTCGGTGCGTGAGATCTCGTACTCGCGGCGCAGGTTCTCCGCTGTTTCCAGCATCCCGCCCGGCACCGGGAACTTCTTGCCGCCCGCGGTCACCCGGCCGCGTGCCAGCGCGTCGTGCAACTCCAGCCCGCTGCCGCGGATACCCCACCGCGCCTCGGTGGTGTAGAACGGCGCGCTGCTCATGCTTTCCGCGCCGCCGGCCAGCACCACGTCGCTGACGCCGGTCTGCACCTGCATCGCGCCGTCCAGCACGGCCTGCAAACCGGACCCGCAACGCCGGTCCACCTGGGTGCCGCCGACCTCGACGGGCAGGCCCGCGTCCAGCGCGGCGACTCGACCGATCGCCGGGGCGTCGGAATTCGGGTAGCACTGGCCGAGGATCACCTCGTCGATCGCCCCACCGGGCAGCCCGGTGCGGTCCACCAGGGCCTTGATCACCGTCGACGCCAGCTCGCCGGCGGGCACGGTCTTGAACACCCCGCCGAACCGGCCGATCGGGCTCCGCGCAGCGGTTCGCAGATCACCGCTTCGCGCATCGCTTGCTCCTTCGAGTCCCGGTGGCGGCCACTCCGCCGCCGTTTCGTTCGTAGCACAGCGCCGCGGTGGATACGTCGGGCCGGTGTCATTCGTCGGCAGGCCGAAGGGCTGCGGTCAGTCCGGGCTGTTGGCGGCGCGGAGGGTGCGCATGGCGTCGGCGAGCGCGGCGGAGTCGGCCTTGCCGAGTGGCGCCAGGACGCGCTTGCGCAGGATCTCGGCACACGCTGCGCGGGAGCGTTCGGCGATGTCGCGGCCGTGCTCGGTGAGCACCGCGTAGGTGACCCGTCGGTCCGTGTCGCACGGCTCGCGGCGGATCAGGTCGGCCTTGGCGAGGCGGTCGGCGACCTTGGTGAAGCCGCCGCTGCTGAGCGCCGCCTCGTGGGCGAGCTTGGTCATGGGCATCCGGTGCTCGGGGGTGCGGACCAGGCGGAGCAGGATGTCGAAGGACGCCTGGGGGAGTCGGAAGCGCTCGCTGATCTCGGCCGCGATGTGCTCCTGCGTGACGTGGTAGCCCTCGATCACCAGTCCCCACCAGGTGATGATCTCGTCATCGTCGGTGCATGGGTCCGGGCCGGTCTTGCTGCTCACCGGGATGCTCCTTCCTGCGTTTGCGGCCCCGCCAGTCTACCTGAAACAGCTCGCCAGGAAATCTCTTGCAAAGAAGATTTCGCCCGGGTATTGTTTTCCTCGAAAGAGATAAGGCGACTGGTTCCGGCACAGCCGCCCAGCCCGGCGAACAGGAGTCAGACAGTGAGCACCCCCGTCAAGGTCAGCGTCATCTACTACTCGGCCACCGGAACCGGCACCGAGATCGCCAACACCCTGGTCGCCGAGGCCGAGGCGGCCGGCGCCGAGGTTCGGCTGCGGCGCGCTCCGGAGCTCGCCCCCGACGCGGCGATCGACAGCAACCCGGCGTGGCGCGCCAACGTCGAGGCCACCAAGTCCATCCCCGAGGCCACCCCGGAGGACGTGGTGTGGGCCGACGCGGTGCTGTTCGGCTCGCCGACCCGATTCGGCAACATCGCGTCGCAGCTCAAGCAGTTCATCGACACCCTCGGCGGCCAGTGGGCGCAGGGGCAGTTGGCCGACAAGGTCTACAGCGGCTTCACCTCCAGCTCCACCGCGCACGGCGGCCAGGAGTCGACGCTGCTGGCGCTGTACAACACGTTCCACCACTTTGGCGGCATCGTGGTGGCCCCGGGCTACACCGACGGTGCGAAGTTCGCCGACGGCAACCCATACGGCACCAGCCACGTTGACGCCCAGGGTGCGAACAAGGTCGACGACGTCACGCGCGCGGCCGCGGCGGTCCAGGCCAAGCGCGTGGTCGCGGTCGCCCAGGCCCTCAAGAACGGCGCCAATGCCTGACCCGACCGATTGAGATCGGTGTAAAGGGCACCTCTTGCCGAGCAACTTGGCTCTTCAGCCAACCAACTTGGCGGGAGGTGCCCTTCACTCGTCGTCTGATCGGGTGCGGGTGATGGTGGCGACGACGAGGCCGCCGCGGACCAGCCAGCGGCCGGTGAACGTCGTGGGGTGCACTGTGGACAGTTACGCCAGGTGGGCGCGTTCCGCTTCCAGCTGAACGGGTGGATCCGATCACAATCCCAATCTGTGGAGTTGGGTTTACACGACCTGGGTGTCCGGTTACGGTCTTGGGCATGATCCGGACAGCGGCCCTGACGACACGAGGTTACGTGGACTTCGTGCGCGTGTCCTCCGCACTCTGTTGCCGGTAACGGCTTTCTCCGCTGCTTCACGCGCGTCGTAGAAAACCCGTGCGCGTTTTCGGGTGCCATAGGACCCTGGTGGTTAATTCTCGGGTTGGGTGAGGGTGTGTTGGGTAGGCCCGGGATGATGATCTTGCGGCAGTCTTGTGGTGTCTGGCCGCAGGATGGAGATCGTGGTGTCGGTGCAGCCGCAGCCCTGGCCGGAGCCGGTCCCGGAGATCGCCGCGGCGATCCGGGCGATGTACAGCGGGCGACGTGAGGTGCCGTTGGCTGTGCAGGTCCGTGATCAGCTCGGTGAGCTGTTCGCGGACGCTGAGTTCGCCTCGGCGTTCGGGGCTCGTGGCAAGCCCGGCTGGTCGCCGGGCATGCTCGCCATGATCACGGTGCTGCAGAAGGCGGAGGATCTGACCGACCGACAGGCCGCCGACGCGGTGCGCACCAACCTCGCCTGGAAATACGCGCTGGGGCTGGAGTTGACCGACCCCGGTTTCGACCACACGGTGCTCAGCGAGTTCCGTGCCCGCGTTGTCCAGCACCGGCTGGAGGAGAAGGCCCTGGACCTGCTGCTGGCGGTGTTGCGGGACAAGGGCTTGGTCACCGCTGGTGGCAAGCAACGCACGGACTCCACGCATGTGATCGCCGCGGTGCGGGACCTCAACCGGCTGGAGTTGGCGGGTGAGGCGGTGCGGGCTTGTCTGGAAGCCCTGTCCGCCGCGGCCCCGCATTGGGTGGCCGAGGTGCTCGACGTTCCGGGCTGGAGCCGGCGTTACCAGCAGCGGATCGACACCTGGCGCTTGCCGGCCTCGCAGACCAAGAAGGACGAACTCGCCCTGTCCTACGGCAAAGACGGCTTCACGTTACTGGCAGCCGTCTACGCGCCCGCCTCGCCGACGTGGCTGCGTGAACTCCCGGCCGTGGAGATCCTGCGCGTGGTGCTGGTCCAGAACTACACGCGCACCGTGGCCAGGAATGGACGAGAGGTGATCAAGCGGCGGGGGAATGACATCGATAAGGATGGTGGTCTCCCGCCCGGCTGTCGGCGCTTGACCTCACCCTACGACACCGACGCCCGTTGGGGCGTCAAGCGGGATATGTTCTGGAACGGCTTCAAGGTCCACATCAGTGAGACCTGTGCGGCTCCCGCCCCGACGGAACCCGCCGAGGATGCCGGCTGTCGCTGTCCTGCCGCGCAGAAGCCGAATCTGATCACGAACGTCGCCACGACCGACGCCACCGTCTCTGACAGCACGATGCTCGAACCGATCCATCAGGCTCTGCGGAAACGGGATCTGCTGCCCGACGAGCACTACCTTGATTCCGGTTACCCGTCCGCCGAACTGATCGTGGGGTCCCTGGAGAACTTCGGCATCGCGCTGATCACCCCTGTGCTGCTGGACCGCTCCCGCCAGGCCAAGGCCCACGAGGGATTCGCCGCGTCGGACTTCGCCGTCGACTGGCAGGCCCAACGGGTGACCTGCCCGGCTGGACAACTCAGCTCGTCGTGGACTCCTTGTGTCCAAGACGGGGTCCCCAAGACGGTGGTCACGTTCTCCAAGACGGTCTGTGGCTCCTGCCCACATCGGGCGCAGTGCACCACCGCGAAAAGCGGACGCCGACAGATCTCCTTACATCCCAGGGAGATGACCGAGGCACTGCGACGGGCCCGCGCCGAGCAGGAGACCCAGGACTGGCAGAAGGACTACGCCCTCCGCGCGGGCGTCGAAGGCACGATCCGCCAGGCCACGGCCGTCACCGGACTACGCCGTGCCCGCTACCGAGGCCTGGCCAAGACCCACCTCGACCACGTCTACTCAGCCGCCGCACTGAACCTGATCAGACTCGACGCTTGGTGGAACGGCCACCCGCTCGACCGGACCCGCACCAGCCACCTCTCCCGCCTCGAACTCAGCCTGGCAGCCTGAACCAATTAACCACCAGGATCCCATAGCACCTGAAAACGCGCACGGCACTTGACCAGTGGAAACAGCTCCGGCGCTACGTAATTCCCGAGCACGGCCGATCAGTCGTGGCCGCGCTGCGTCCTCATGCCCTCCGGAGAGTGCAGATGACTGTATCCACCGAACGCGCGCCCACCGGCGCACCGACCGAACGAAACCCGATCCCCGTCACCACCGTGCAAACCCGCACCGCCCGGCGTGAAAACCGGGTTCCCCGTTGGCTTTTCAAGCTGATCAGCCCGATCGCGCTGGTAGTGCTCTGGCAGGTCCTCAGCAGCACCGGGGTGCTCAGCGACGACACCCTCGCCTCGCCCGCGACGGTCGCCGGCACCGCGGTAGAGCTCTGGGACGAAGGGCGGCTGCAGGAGGCGATCGCGGCCTCGCTGCAACGGGTCGGCGCCGGGCTGGTGGTCGGCGTCGTCGTCGCCATCGTGCTGGCGACGCTGTCCGGGTTGTTCCGGCGCGGCGAAGACCTCATCGACGCGCCGATGCAGATGCTGCGCACGGTGCCGGTGATCGGCCTGATCCCGCTGCTGATCATCTGGTTCGGCATCGGCGAGCAGCCCAAGATCGTGCTGATCGCGCTGGCCGTGACCTTCCCCCTGTACATGAACATTTACGGCGGTATCCGCAACGTCGACGCGGGCCTGGTGGAGGCGGCCAAGACGCTCGGGCTCGGCTGGTTCGCCCAGGTGCGGCACATCATCCTGCCCGCCGCGATGCCCAACGCCCTGGTGGGGCTGCGGTATTCGCTGGGTTCGGCGTGGCTGGCGCTGGTCTTCGGCGAGACGATCAACGCCACCGCGGGCATCGGCTACGAGATGAACATGGCCCGCGAGTTCTTCCAGACCGACGTGATCGTGGTCTGCCTGGTGCTGTACGCACTGCTCGGCCTCGTCGCCGACTTCATCGTCCGACTGCTGGAAAGGACCGTGCTGGCATGGCGACCGGCGTTCAGCGGAGCGTAGTGAAACCCGCGTCGGTGCGCGGCCTGAGCCGACGCTTCGGCGACCGCACCGTGCTCGACGACCTGGACCTGGAGATCGAACCCGGTCAGTTCGTGGCGCTGCTCGGCCCGAGCGGCTGCGGCAAGAGCACGCTGCTGCGGATCCTGGCCGACCTCGACCGAGAGGTGACCGGCGAGGTCGAGGTGGCCGTCCGGCGCGCGGTGGCGTTCCAGGCGCCGCGGCTGATGCCGTGGAAACGCGTGTGGCGCAATGTGATCCTCGGACTTTCCGGTCGCCAGGACAAGGCGCGGGCGGTGGCGGCACTGGAAGAGGTCGGTCTCGGCCACCGCGTGGACGTGTGGCCGAAGGTGCTCTCCGGCGGGGAGGCGCAGCGGGCGTCGCTGGCGCGCGCACTGGTACGAGAACCGGACCTGCTGCTGCTGGACGAGCCGTTCTCGGCGCTGGACGCGCTGACCCGCATCAAGGCCCAGCAGCTGGTCGGCGAGCTGTGGCAACGCCACGGCTGCGCGATCTTGCTCGTCACGCACGACGTGGAGGAGGCGCTGCTGCTGGCCGACCGGGTGCTGGTGATGCGCGACGGCCGCATCGGCTACGACCAGGTACTGGACCTGGACCGCCCACGCGATGTGACCGATCCGGCTTTCCTGGCGCTGCGCGCGGAATTGCTGTCCTGGCTGGGTGTCGGGACCGGAGAAGGGAGTTCGTCATGACCGTCGAGTTCATCGGGATGATCGGGGCGCAGCACGTCTCGGAGATCCACGCCGCCGACGGACCGGTGGTCAACCCGGCGTTCCTGCGCAAGTTCGCCCAGGCCCACGAGGCGGCCGGGTTCGACCGGGTGCTGATCGGCTACGGGTCGAGCAGCCCGGAGAACACCCAGCTGGCCGCCTACGCGGCGGCGCACACCGAGCGGCTCGGCTTCCTGATCGCGCACCGGCCCGGCTTCGTGGCCCCGACGCTGGCGGCCCGCACCTTCGCCACCGCCGACCACCTCACCGGCGGCCGGATCGCGGTGCACATCATCACCGGCGGCAACGACGCGGACCAGCGCCGCGACGGCGACTACCTGGGCAAGGACGAGCGATACGCGCGCACCGACGAGTACCTGGACGTCCTCCGCCGGGTGTGGACCGCCGAGGGGCCCGTGAGCCACGAGGGCGCGCACTATCGTTTCGAGGACTACAACGCGGTCGTCCGCCCGGTGCAGCAGTCCGGGATTCCGCTGTACTTCGGCGGCTCCTCGGAGGCCGCGCTTCGCGTCGGAGGCAAGCACGCCGACGTCTACGCGATGTGGGGCGAGCCGCTGGCGCAGACGGCCGAGCAGATCGTTGCGGTCCGCAAGGCCGCAGCCGATGCCGGGCGCTCCGAGCCGCCGCGGATCAGCGTGTCGTTCCGGCCGATCCTGGCCGCGACCGAGGAGCAGGCGTGGGAGCGGGCGCACCGCATCCTCGACCGGATCAACGCCGCGCGCGGCGGATTGGCGTCGTTCACCGGGCCGAAGACCCTCAAACCGGGCCAGCAGGTCGCCAACGTCGGCTCGCAGCGACTCCTCGCCGCCGCCGAGGCGGGAGAGCTGCACGACCGTGCACTGTGGACACCCACGGCGGCGGCCACGAACGCGGCGGGCAACTCGACCGCGCTCGTGGGAACTCCAGAGACGGTGGCGGCGGCGCTGCTGGACTACGTCGACATCGGCGTGACGACCCTGCTGATCCGCGGCTACGACCCGTTCGACGACGCGGTCGACTACGGCCGCGAGCTGATCCCGTTGGTGCGCCAGGAAATCGCCCGCCGCGCCGCGGCCTGACACGAGGTGTGGCGATTTCGCGCGAAATCGCCACCGGTCAGGCGTGGGGAACGGCGATTTCGCGCGAAATCGCCACCTGCCAGGCGTGGGGAACGGCGATTTCGCGCGAAATCGCCACCGGTCAGCGCGCGGAGACACCAAGAGGAGAACATCATGACCACCGCCGCACCTGGGCGATCCGAGTTCGCCCGGTCGCTTTCCCTGCGGCAGAACAGCTTCCCGGCCCGGCCCGGCTTCGACGACATCGAGGCCGCCGGATCGCCTCGACGCTCGGACAGCGCAGGCTGGCCATTCTGGCCAACCACGGGTTGCTGACCGTCGGCCGCAGCCTGGAGGAGGCGGTGTCGCTGTACGCCGCCGCCGAGCGGAACCCGAAGGTCCAGGTCGTCGCCCAGGCGGCCGGGCCGCTGCAGCTGATCCCGCACGAGATCGCGCAGCACACCCGGCAGCGGTACCAGGAGCACCGCGATCCGGGCTGGGTGACCTTCGCCCCGCTCTTCGAGGAGATCGTGCACGAGCAGCCGGATCTGCTCGACTGAGACTGGAGACAACAGAGTGCGAACGACTAGAACCCTGGTGGCGGTGCTGGGCGCGGTGCTTCTCGCCGTGGCCGGCTGCGCCGGGAGCAACTCGCCCAAATCGCTGTCCGACGTGACCCTGGTGCTCGGCGACCAGGCCGGTGGACTGCGCGCCAGGGTGGAAGCGTCCGGAGCGTTCAAGGACGCCCCCTACAAGATCCGCTGGGCCAACTTTCAAGGCGCGGCACCGCTTTTCGAGGCCATGCGCTCCGGCGACGTGGACACCGCGACCGCAGCCGACGCGCCCACGGTGCAGGCCATCGCCGGTGGCGTGCCGGCCCGGCCCGCCGTGGCCACCGCGGCGTCCCCGTCATCGACGGCGATCATCGTGCCCCCGGGATCGCCGATCCGCACCGTGGCCGACCTGCGCGGCAAGCACCTCGTGGTTTCCACCGCGCCCGGCAGCGTCTCGCACTACACCGCGCTCGGCGCGCTGGAGGAGGCCGGGCTGACGCAGCAGGACGTGCAGATCACCTTCAGCCTGCCGACAGACGCGCAGGCGGGCTTCAGCGCCGGGCACATCGATGCCTGGGCGACCTTCGACCCGTACCTGTCGATCGCGGAAAACGCCGGAGCCCGGGTGATCCGCGACGGCCAAGGCATCAACGGCCGCAACGGCATCCTGTCGGTGTCCACCGCGGCCGCCGCGGACCCGCTCAAGCGGGAGGCGCTGGCCGACGCGATGCGCCGGTTCGAGGCGGCGTGGCGGTGGAGCGACGAGCACCCCGAGGAGTACCAGCGCGTCTACGAGAAGCTGACGTCGCTGGAACCGCAGGTGGCGCATCAGATCCTGACCCGGACCAAGCAGGAGGTCCGGCCGTTGACCGATGATGTGGTCGCCGGCCTGCAAGCCGTGGCCGACCGCTACTACGAGGCGGGCGTGCTGCGCAAGCGGGTGGACGTGACCAAGGCCTGCGACCGGGACCTGTACCCCGGCAAGTGAGGAGTTGACATGAGCCGGACTTGGGCTCCTGAGGGGGCCTGCCGCGGCACCTTGGCGGTGCTGCTCGGCAGAGGCGAGAACCCGGCCGTTTACCAGCGCTTCGGCCGGAGACTGTCCGCCGACGGCTACGGCGTGGTGGTGCCGGAACCGGACACCGATCCCGAGACGTGGTTCCACCCCGGCGCGGCTCGGTTCCTGGTCGGCACCGACGTCGGGGCGCTGCGTGCGTGGGCGCTCGGGCTGGAGATCGAGGTGGACGGCCTGATCCTCGCGGGCACCCCGCTCGCCCGGGGGCAGAGTCCGGTCGACCGGGCCGACGAGATCGGGGCGCGCACGTCGTGCCCGGTGCACCGCGAACTGCTGGAGAACGATCCGGAGTTCGAGTGGGGCCGGTTGACCGAGGACGTCCCCGAGCCGCCGAAGCAGCTGCCCGACGTGCCGGTCCTGCTGCTGCACGGCGACGCGGACACGCTCGCGCCGGTCGCCCCGGTGACCTCGCTGGCGGCCAAGCACCCGCAGAGTTCGCTGGCGGTGTTCAAGGACGGCGTGCACGACATCCTCAACGACAAGTTCCACCGGAGCGTGGCCGCGCGCATCGTGCTGTTCTGCGAGGAGATCGGCAAGGGCGCGGTGCTGCTGCCCGAGACGCTGGCCGCGCCGCGCGCCCGCAGGTCCGCTCCGGTGCACATCTCGGCCCGTACCGACTACTCGGTGCGGGCGCTGCGTGAACTGGTCGGGAGCGGCAGCGAACCGGTCAAGTGCGAGGTCATCGCCCGGAACCAGGGTATCCCGCTGAATTCGCTGGTCAACCTGATGGTCGAGCTGCGGCGGGCCGGGCTGGTGACCAGCCAGCGCGGCTGCGACGGCGGCTACTCGCTGGCGCGGCCGGCCGAGAAGATCACCATCGGCGAGGTTGTGCGAGCGGTCGAAGGTGGGGTTACCTCGGTGCACAACGGTTCACCCGGCGCCGAGGTGTGGCGCGAGCTCGGCCGTCAGGTCGCCGCGTTCCTCGACGGGGCGCCGCTGGTCGGCGATCGGTGAGCAAGGAAGGAATCTGATGACCACCCAGCATGACGCGTTCCACCCGGATCTCGCGACCTCGGTGCCCGAGGAACGGCGCCGCTCGCTGCGCACCCGGCTGCACCACGTCCGGGCCGCCGACCTCGACAACAAGACCGCGCAGACCGAGGGCATGCGGCGGCTCGCGGCGATCAGCGGTGACCTGGTCGGTTCGGAGCGGATCTGGATGGGGGAGACGCACGTCGGCCCGTCGACGTCGTCGGACAACCACCACCACGGCGACGCGGAGACGGCGATCTACGTGGTCAGCGGCCACCCGGAATTCGTCTTCCACGACGGCGTCGAGGAGATCCGGATCAAGACCGAGCCGGGCGACTACATCTTCGTGCCGCCATTCGTGCCGCACCGCGAGGAGAACCCGGACCCGAACGACCCGGCGGTGGTGGTGATCGCCCGCAGCACCCAGGAGGCGATCGTGGTCAACCTCCCTGAGCTGTACCACCTGGACCCGGAGGAGAGCTGAGGACCGGGGCGCTCAGGACCCTGGTCCCGGGCGCGCGCACGGGCACCAGGCTTCGACGATGACTCGTGCTCGGGGGTTGGTCCAGCCGTTTCGTGCCGATCCGAACCGGTCGGATCTGGAGGTCAAGCAACTGGTCGAGGCGCGCATGGAGCGCAAGCAGATCTTCATCAGGTCAGATCGGCCGGTCGAACTGCATGTCGTTGTCGAAGAAAGCGTGTTGTACCGGAATCGTGGGGACGCTGCTGCGATGCGGGAGCAACTCGACTACCTCTTGGAGGTCGCACGGACTCCGACTGTCGATCTGCAAGTCCTGCCACTCAATGCCGGCGCACATCAGGGGCAGGGCACATCTTGGACGCTGATGACGTTTCCGCCATCGTTGCAGGGCCATCCGGGCCTGGTTTATCTCGATCTGTTGGGAGAAGCTCGCTACGTGGACGATCGGGAGGCCGTCGGCACGTATCGCCGCACGTGGCGTCACGTGCTCGGCGCTGCGGCGTCGGCCGACAGGTCATTGCAACTGGTCCGTGAGGCGAGGAATAAACAAGGTGGAGAACGAAAGTCAGCTCACAGGTTGGCGAAAGTCCAGCCGCAGCAATGAAACCCACAACTGCGTCGAGGTCGGGTTCGCGCCCGGTCTTGTCGGGGTTCGGGACACCAAGGATCGCGATGGCGGAACGTTAGCCTTCGTATGCCGTTCGGTTGCCTTTCGCCGCTGCGGCGCGCAGGTCCCAGGGGTGTGCCGCGACGAGCATGCTCTGCTCGGGTTCGACGCGGAGGAGATCCAGCGCCATCTCGTACACCACGGGTCGGGCTCACCAAGGAGACGCTGTCCTCCGGGGCGGCCACCACCAAGCGGCTGGCCCGGCTGGAGGCGGAGGTCTGATCACCCGCACCTCGTCCCGGCGCGACCGCCGGGAGCTCGACGTGCGGCGGACGAACGGGAGAAACTGGGCGAACTGCTGGCCAAGGTGCTGGAATCACTCTATGGAACCGCCCGGTAACTCGTTGTCCGGCGGCGAGGCGCGTGCCGGCCGAGGTCGGAGGTGGGTTAGAGTTCCTCGGTTGTTCACGGGTGTTTCCCGCGACCTGGCGAACTCGGCATGATCGGGTGATCACGCGACGGTGGTCGACGCCGGTCGCCTGATCGAGAGGACCCAGTTGGCCACGGTGCAGTTCGAGTCCGGCCATGCTGTCCTGAACCTCGGCGGCCTGCCGGGCCGGCTTCGCCGAATCGTCGTGAACTACTCTCGCGTCATCATCGCGCTCTCGGTGCCGCTGCTGATCGCATCCTTCACGCTGCTGGTGCTGATGCGCCGGGCCGGCCTGGACCAGGGATCCGGCATCGACTACCAGGTGTACCGCTGGGCGGTGCACACCTGGCTGGCCGGTGGCGACATCATGAACACCGCCCCGACCGTCAGCATCGGCCGGGTGCTGCCCTGGGTGTACCCGCCGTTCGCGCTGCTGCCGCTGCTGCCGTTCGCGCTGCTGCCGTTCGTCGCCGGGCTGGTCGCGCTCTACGTCGTGGACCTGCTCGCCATCGGCGCGGCGCTGTACCTGGTCACCCGGCACCTGTGGCCGGTGGTCGGCAGGCGCGGGGCGTTCGCGGTGGCGGTGGCGCTGCTGCCGTGGACGCTGTTCCTGGAGCCTGTCTACGCCTCGTTCGGGCTCGGCCAGATCAACATCGCCCTGATGGGCCTGGTGATCGTCGATTGCCTGGCGCGCAACCCGCGCTGGCCGCGCGGGCTGCTGATCGGCATCGCCGCGGCGATCAAGCTCACCCCTGCGGCATTCCTGCTGTTCTTCCTGTTCCGAAAGGACTTCCGGGCGGTGGTGACCGCGGTGGCGACCGCCGCGCTCGGCACCCTGGCGGGCTTCGCGCTGAACTACCAGGCGGCAGTGGAGTACTGGTTCGGCAAAGGTCCGGCGCACGGCGTCAGCGGCTCCGCCTTCCACACCAACCAGTCGATCATGGGCGGCTTGGCCCGGCTGGAACTGCCCGCGGTGGCGCAGAACGGGCTGTGGCTGGCGATCTCGCTGGCCTGCGTGGCCGTCGTGGCGTTCGCGATCCGCCGGTCCGAGCCGACGCTCGCCGTGACCGCCAACGGCCTGTTGGCGCTGCTGGTGTCGCCGACGTCGTGGTCGGATCATTGGGTCTGGTGCGGGCCCGGGCTGCTGGTGCTGCTCGCCTACGCAGCCCGACTGCGCAGCCCGGGTTGGCTCGTGGTCGCCGGGGTGACCCTGGTGACCGTGCTCGTCGCATCGTTCAGGATGCTGCCCACCGGCCCGCCGTGGACGCCGCTGCAGCACCTGTTCGGCAACCCCTATCTGCTGCTCGGTTTGGTGCTGGTCACGCTCCTCGGTCGGTTTGCCCTAAATTGTCCGTTGGTGGTTGCGCCGGAAGAACCGTTCGCGACGCCCGCGATCCGGAGTTGATTCGGCTGCCCGCCGCTCCTCCGGCGCCGGGTTTTCCGGCATCTTCTCGACATTGGACGGTCAACGGGACGAATTCGTCGGGACCGGATGATTCTGCCGTACTGCACGCTCGGTGTGCGGTCGATTACGGAAAACGCTTGGCTGGAGAACCGAATCCGAAGGGTTGGGCAATGATTCGGTGCTCCGCAAGAAGATCGTGAACAACGCCACTCGGAGCGCCAAACGGTCGCGTATGGACATTGCCGTGGTGCAGAATTCCCGAGCCCGCAGGGGCTGCGACAACGATGTCCCAATGGCCGGGAGCCCCGTAATCTTCGCTTAACTTCGTGTTACTCAACGGTAGCTTTTCGGCCGCTCGCTATGTAGAGTGCCTCAAACTGACCAAGAGTGCAACGGCGCATCCTTTTGTCAGTGCCCCCAAAGGCTCTTGCGGGATCTCAGTGGGTGGGTCATGCCCTGCTGCAGCCCGCGGCCTGACGACGGGAGGTCTGATGCCCCTTTCCCACCATGCAAGAAAATCGGCGCAACGTAGCGCCGCTGCCCACGGTCTCTACGACCCGGCCAACGAACACGACGCGTGCGGTGTCGCCTTCGTCGCCGACCTGCGCGGTCGGCGTAGCCACGACCTGGTTGCGAAAGCGCTGACGGCGCTGCGCAACCTGGAGCACCGCGGCGCCAAGGGCGCCGACCCCGAGACCGGGGACGGCGTCGGTCTGCTGACCCAGATCCCGGACGAGTTCTTCCGCGCCGTCGTACCCTTCGAGCTGCCCGAACGCGGCGGTTACGCGGCGGGAACCGCGTTCCTGCCCGCCGACACCGATGACGCGGCGCACGCGGTGGCGACCATCGAGCGGATCGTGACCGAGGAGGGCCTGCGGCTGCTCGGCTGGCGCGAACTGCCGGTGGAAACCGGCTGCGCCGGCAGTTCGGCGCGCGAAACGATGCCCGGCTTCCGGCAGCTCTTCGTCGGCCACGGCACCGATGCCGCGCACGGCGAGACGGCGCTGGAGTTCGAGCGGCGGGCGTTCTGCGTCCGCAAGCGGGCCGAGCACGAAGCCGACGTGTACTTCCCGAGCCTGTCGGCGCGCACCATCGTCTACAAGGGGATGCTGACCGAGGCCCAGCTCGGCGGGTTCTACCCCGACCTGCGCGACGAACGCTTCGCCAGCGCGATCGGCCTGGTGCACAGCCGGTTCTCCACCAACACGTTCCCGTCGTGGCCGCTGGCGCACCCGTACCGGTTCATCGCGCACAACGGCGAGATCAACACGCTCAAGGGCAACCGCAACTGGATGCGGACCCGGGAGAGCATGCTGGCCACCGACCTGATCCCCGGTGACCTGCGGCGGCTGTTCCCGATCGCCACCCCGGACGCCAGCGACTCGGCGACCTTCGACGAGGTGCTGGAACTGCTGCACCTGGGCGGCCGGTCGCTGCCGCACGCGGTGCTGATGATGATCCCGGAGGCGTGGGAGAACCACGCCGAGATGGACCCGGCCCGCCGCGCGTTCTACGAGTTCCACAACTACCTGATGGAACCCTGGGACGGCCCGGCGCTGGTGGCGTTCACCGACGGCACCCAGATCGGCGCGGTGCTCGACCGCAACGGCCTGCGGCCGGGGCGCTACTGGGTCACCGAGGACGGGCTCGTGGTGCTCGCCAGCGAAGTCGGCGTGCTGGAGGTCGACGCGGACAGGATCGTCCGCAAGGGCCGCCTGCAGCCGGGCCGGATGTTCCTGGTCGACACTGGCAAGGGCCGCATCATCGACGACGACGAGATCAAGGGCGAACTCGCCGCCGAATTCCCGTACCAGGAGTGGCTGGACGCGGGCGTGGTGCACCTGGCGGACCTGCCGGACCGCGAGCGCGAGCTGCCCTCGCACGACTCGCTGGTGCACCGGCAGCAGGTCTTCGGCTACTCGCAGGAAGAGCTGGGCGTCCTGCTCAAGCCGATGGCCACCACCGGCGCCGAGCCGATCGGCTCGATGGGCAACGACGTGCCCTTCGCCGCCTTCTCCGAGCGGCCACGGCAGCTGTTCGACTACTTCACGCAGCTCTTCGCGCAGGTCACCAACCCGCCGCTGGACGCGATCCGGGAAGAGCTGGTCACCTCGCTGCGCACCCACGTCGGGCCCGAGCACAACCTGCTCGACCACGACCCGCGGGCCTGCCGGAACTTGGCGCTGCCGTTCCCGGTGCTGGACAACGACGAGCTCGCCAAGATCGTGCACCTCAACGACGACGGCGACCGTCCGGGCCTCAAGCCCGCGGTGATCCAGATTACCTACCACGTCGCAGGTGGTGGCGAGGCGCTGCGCACGCGGCTCGACGAGATCTGCGAAGAGGTCTCGGCCGCCGTCGCGGACGGGGCGCACGTGCTGGTGCTCTCGGACCGCTCGGCCGACGCCGAGCACGCGCCGATCCCGTCGCTGCTGGCCACCGGTGCCGTGCACCACCACCTGGTGCGCGAGAAGAAGCGCACCCAGGTGGGCCTGATCGTCGAAGCCGGTGACGTCCGCGAAGTGCACCATGTCGCTTTGCTCATCGGTTACGGCGCCGCCGCCGTTAACCCGTATGTGGCGATGGCCACCGTTGAGGACCTGGTTCGCGGCGGAGTCATCCAGGGCGTGGACGCAAAGCAAGCGACCGCGAACCTCATCAAGGCGCTGGGCAAGGGCGTTCGCAAGACCATGTCCAAGATGGGCGTGTCCACTGTGGCCTCCTACACCGGTGCGCAGATCTTCGAGGCCATCGGGCTCGGCGACGAGGTCGTGCAGCAGTGCTTCACCGGCACCACTTCGCGGCTCGGCGGCGTCGGATTCGACGTGCTGGCGCAGGAGATCGCCGAACGCCACCGCCGGGCCTACCCGTCCGACGGCGTGGCGGCGCCGCACCGGACGCTGCAGGTCGGCGGCGAGTACCAGTGGCGGCGCGAAGGCGAGCCGCACCTGTTCAACCCGCAGACGGTGTTCAAACTCCAGCACTCCACCCGCAGCGGCCGCTACGAGGTGTTCAAGGAGTACACCAGGGCCGTCGACGACCAGTCGCGGGAGCTGATGACCCTGCGCGGGCTGTTCAAATTCCGCGAGGGCGCGCGAAAACCGGTGCCGATCGAGCAGGTCGAGCCGGTCTCGTCCATCGTGAAGCGGTTCGCCACCGGCGCCATCTCCTACGGCTCCATCTCGCAGGAGATGCACGAGGTGCTGGCCATCGCGATGAACCGGTTGGGCGGCAAATCCAACACCGGCGAGGGCGGCGAGGACGCCGAGCGCTTCACCCCGGACACCAGCGGCGATTCGCGGCGCTCGGCGATCAAGCAGGTCGCCAGCGGCAGGTTCGGCGTGACCAGCGAGTACCTGGTCAACTCCGACGACATCCAGATCAAGATGGCGCAGGGCGCGAAGCCCGGCGAGGGCGGGCAGCTGCCCGGCCACAAGGTGTACCCGTGGGTGGCCAAGACCCGGCACTCCACTCCGGGCGTGGGCCTGATCTCCCCGCCACCGCACCACGACATCTACTCGATCGAGGACCTGGCGCAGCTCATCCACGACCTGAAGAACGCCAACCCCAGGGCGCGGATCCACGTCAAGCTGGTGTCCGAGGTCGGGGTCGGCACGGTTGCCGCGGGGGTGTCCAAGGCGCACGCCGATGTCGTGCTGATCTCCGGGCACGACGGCGGCACCGGTGCTTCGCCGCTGTCGTCGATCAAGCATGCGGGTGGTCCGTGGGAACTCGGGTTGGCCGAGACGCAGCAGACGCTGCTGGCCAACGACCTGCGCGACCGGATCGTGGTGCAGACCGATGGTCAGCTCAAGACCGGCCGCGACGTGGTGATCGCGGCTCTGCTGGGTGCCGAGGAATACGGTTTCGCCACCGCGCCGCTGGTGGTCTCCGGCTGCATCATGATGCGGGTCTGCCACCTCGACACCTGCCCGGTGGGCGTAGCCACCCAGAACCCGCAGCTGCGCGAGAAGTTCACCGGCAAGGCCGAATACGTGGTGAACTTCTTCGAGTTCATCGCGCAGGAAGTGCGGGAATACCTGGCAGCGCTGGGATTCCGGACACTCGCCGAGGCGATCGGGAACGCCGGCCTGCTGGACACCTCCGAGGCGGTGCGGCACTGGAAGGCTCAGGGTCTCGACCTGGCGCCGATCACGCACGTGCCGGAACTGCCGCGCGGCGCTGCGCGGCACCAGACCGCCGAGCAGGACCACGGTCTGGAGAAGGCGCTGGACAACACGCTGATCCAGCTGTGCGAGGGGGCCCTGAAGGAAGGCACCCCGGCCCGGCTGGACATGCCGGTGCGCAACGTCAACCGCACGGTCGGAACCATGCTCGGCTCGGAGCTGACCCGGCGGTGGGGCGGCGAAGGCCTGCCGGACGACACCATCGACGTGACGTTCACCGGATCGGCCGGGCAGTCCTTCGGCGCGTTCCTGCCGCGGGGCATCACCCTGCGGCTGCTGGGCGACGCCAACGACTACGTCGGAAAGGGCTTGTCCGGCGGGCGAATCGTGGTTCGCCCGGACGCTTCGGCGCCGTTCGCGGCCGAGCAGAACATCATCGCCGGAAACGTGCTGCTCTACGGCGCGACCGGTGGCGAGATGTTCGTGCGCGGCGTGGTCGGCGAGCGGTTCGCGGTGCGCAACTCGGGTGCCGTGGCCGTCGTCGAAGGCGTCGGTGACCACGGTTGCGAGTACATGACCGGTGGTCGCGTGGTGATCCTCGGCAGCACCGGGCGCAACTTCGCGGCCGGCATGTCCGGCGGCATCGCGTACCTGCTGGACCTGAACCCCAAGCGGATCAACCCCGAGATGGCCGACCTGGACCCGCTGGACGCCGCGGACCGCGAGTTCCTGCACGACCGGCTGCGGCGGCACTACGAGCAGACCGAGTCGGCCGTGGCGCGGGAACTGCTGGCCGACTGGGACACCGCGGTCGAACGCTTCGGGAAGGTCATGCCGAAGGACTTCAAGCGGGTGCTCGCAGCCCGAAGCGCCGCCGAACGCGACGGGCGCGACGTCAACGAGGCGATCATGGAGGCCGCACATGGCTGATCCCAAGGGATTCATGACGACACCGCGGGAAATGCCGCAGCGTCGCCCGGTGGACGTGCGCATCAAGGACTGGCGCGAGGTCTACCTGGAGTTGGAACAGCCCAAGCTGCAGAAGCAGGCCGGCCGCTGCATGGACTGCGGGATCCCGTTCTGCCACCAGGGCTGCCCGCTGGGCAACCTGATTCCGGAGTGGAACGACCTGGTGTGGCGGGACGACTGGCAGGAGGCCGCGCAGCGGTTGCACGCCACGAACAACTTCCCGGAGTTCACCGGGACGTTGTGCCCCGCGCCGTGCGAGACGGCCTGCGTCGTCGGCATCAACTCCGACCCGGTCAGCATCAAGCAGGTCGAGATCACGATCACCGACAAGGCCTGGGACGACGGCTTAATCCGGCCGCAGCTGCCTCGCGCCGTCACGGGCAAGAAAGTCGCCGTGGTCGGCTCCGGGCCCGCCGGACTCGCGGCGGCGCAGCAGCTGACCCGCGTGGGCCACCGGGTGGTTGTCTACGAGCGGGCGGACCGCATCGGCGGGCTGCTGCGCTACGGCATCCCGGAGTTCAAGCTGGAGAAGCGCCGGCTGGACCGGCGCCTGGGCCAGATGCGGGCCGAAGGCACCGAATTCCGCACCGGCGTGAACGTCGGCGTGGACGTGACGGTCGAGCAGCTGCGCGCCGACTACGACGCGGTGGTGCTCGCGGGCGGCGCGACGCAGGCCCGCGACCTGCCGGTGCCGGGGCGTGAACTGGACGGCGTGCACCAGGCGATGGAGTACCTGCCGCTGGCGAACAAGGTGCAGGAGGGCGACCTGGCGCGCTCGCCGATCCACGCCGAGGGCAAGCACGTGGTGGTCATCGGCGGCGGTGACACGGGAGCGGACTGCGTGGGTACGGCGCACCGGCAGGGCGCGGCTTCGGTCACGCAGCTGGAGATCATGCCGATGCCGCCGGCGTCCCGATCCGAGTCGCACCCGTGGCCGACCTACCCGATGATCTACCGGGTCTCCTCGGCGCACGAGGAGGGCGGGGAGCGCCTGTACTCGGTCAACACCCAGGAGTTCCTGGGCGACGACCAAGGCGAGGTGCGAGCGCTGCGCCTGGTGGAGGTGCGGCGCACCGACGCCGGCTTCGAGCCGGTGCAAGGCACAGAGCGGGAGCTCCCGGCACAGCTGGTGCTGCTCGCGATGGGCTTCGTGGGCCCGGAACGAGCAGGTCTGCTGGAACAGCTGGGCGTCACCCTGGACGCACGCGGCAACGTCGCCCGCGACGAGAACTTCATGTCAAGTGTGGACGGGGTCTTCACGGCGGGGGACATCGGCCGAGGCCAGTCCCTGATCGTCTGGGCGATAGCCGAGGGCCGCTCGGCGGCAGCAGGAGTCGACCACTACCTGACCGGCCGAGCCATCCTCCCAACTCCAATCGCCCCAACAGACCGCCCAATCACGTAATTATTCGAGGTGAGGGGCACCTTTGAGCGGTTCACCCGCCTGACGAAGCGGTCACCCGCCCAAGGGTGCCCCTCACCTCAGATGCCTTCGATGGAGGTGGGCACTGTGCCCATGCGACCAGTAGGGCTGCTGCTAGGCGCTGGGCGGTGGTTGTGAGCTGCTCGGCGGCGGCGCCGAGCTCGTCGGAGGCGGTGGCTCGGACGACGGAGGGGGCTCGGACGACGGAGGGGGCTCGGACGACGGTGGTGGCGGCGGTGGCGGCTCGGACGACGGTGGTGGTGGGGGAGGCGGCTCGGACGACGGTGGTGGCGGCGGCGTGGTCGCGACTGGTGGGGGAGGTGGCGGAGCTCCGCCAGGAGGTGGAGCGGCGGCGGGAGGTGGAGCCGCGGCGGGCGGGGGAGCGGCCATTGCGCCACCACCGGGCACCGGGGCGGCGACCGGTGGTGGCGGGGCGAACGCGAGAAGGGTTGGATCGCCAGGGATCGAAGCGTCGCTGGGGGTGGGCATGGCGCCGCGGGCATAGGCGTCGGCCCAGGTGAGCACCGAGCGGACGTAGGACTCCGAGTGGTTGTAGCGGAACACCGCCGCCGCCAGCTGCGCGCGGTCACGGAGATTCCCGTTGCCGCTGCACAGGTATTCGCCGGATGCGAGCGTCGCGTCGAAGACGTTGTGGGGATCGCTGACGCCGTCACCGTTGCCGTCGGCGGCGTGGCTGCGCCAGGTGGACGGGATGAACTGCATCGGACCGACCGCGCGATCCCACGTCCGGTCGCCGTCCAGTCGGCCGCCGTCGGTGTCGCGGATGGCGGCCACACCTGGTCCACCGGACAACTGCGGCCCCAGGATCGGCGACAGGGTCCGGCCGTTCACGTCCACCCGGCCGGACCGCGCGTGGTTCGACTCGATGCGCCCGATCCCGGCCAGCACCGACCAGTGCACGCCGCACCCCGGATCGGTACGTGCCAACGTCCGCTCGGCGCGCTGATAGGCGGCCAGCGCCGGTGCCGGGATGCCCAGCGGGCCGGGTGGCACCTGGTCGGCGGGCTCGGCGTGCGCGGACAGGTCGGGCTCGGTGCGCACCTCTTCCAGGAACTCGGGGCTCAGCCGATCGTCGGCGGGCAGCTCTCCGTCGGCGGCCACGCCCGGCGGGAGTCCCGGCGCGGCCTGCGCGGACTGGTCGGCGGGTTCGATCGGGGAATCGCCGTGCAGCGCCAGCACCGGCAACAACGCGACCATCAGGCCGGTCGTCACTGCGGTGAACCGCTCGCCACGGCCGAACCGCTCGCCACGGCTGAACTGGCCGTCCGGACCCAACTTCCCGTCACCTCCACGCCGGTTTGGCCAAGTCGGGGCCCGACTTTTCCGGAAATTGACGGCATTGTGAACCACCAGAAGCGGTCGGCACCGCGAACGCCAAGCGACCAGAAGGTTGCGGCGAATGGCTCACCGGCACGACGGCCATCGCGTGCACTACAGCTGCATCCCGTGCCGCTCCAGGCTCCGGATCGCCTGCGACGGCGAAGGCTGTGCGATGTAGCGGGCCTGCGCGGCCTTCGTGACGCTACCGTGGTCGATGACCGCCATGAAGTATTCAACCGACCGCAGATCCATCACCGCAGGATAGGAGGCTGTAATTGATCGTGGCTATGGGCCTGTGCGGTGTTGGACCTGCGTCAGACCTCGGTGTTCACCTCCGCCGACGCCCAGGAGGGCGCGCGGGCGTTCGCCGAGAAGCGCGCACCGGTTTGGCGAGGTGAATGAGCGCCTTGTCGTACGACGCCGAATCCGACCTGCGGGACCGACGCCGCGCGGTGCGCGAGCTCGGTGCCGCGCTGCGCGAGCTGACCGAGGCGGCGGTGTCGACGGAGGTCGACACCGAGACCCTTGTCGAGGCCGCGGAGCAGGTCCGCGCCCTGGTGCCGGCGCTGTCCTCCGCGCGCCGCGAGCGCGGCCAACCGCCCACTGCGGACGATGGTCGGCGGCCCCGGCGGCTCTACAACCCGGCGGCCGGGCCGGGCAACCCGATCGCGCCGCCGATGCGGGTGGAGATCGTCGACGGGATCGCGATCGGCACCTGCACGCTGGGCCTGGCCTACGAGGGCCCGCCCAGCTACGTGCACGGCGGCATCAGCGCGCTGCTGCTGGACCAGATCCTCGGGCACGCGCACGCGGCGAACGGCAAGCCCGGCATGACCGTGAAGCTGTCGCTGCGCTATCGGCGCCCGGTGCCACTGACGACGCCGCTGCGCATCGTCGGCCGGGTGGTGCGGCTCGACGGGCGGTGGACCAACTCGGTGGGCACGATAAGCACCGCAGACGACCCCGACACCGTGCTGGTGGAAGCCGAAGGCGCCTTCGTGGTGCCCAACGCCAAGCAGAACAAGCGACTGTTCGGAGAGCTGGAGCGCATCGTGTGACCGTCGTCGAGGATGGCCGGGTGCAGCGCGAGCACGTCGCCCTCGGCCGAGCCCGCACGGACCACGTCGGGCTGACAAGTTCACAGACGAGCTCTTCGAAAAGTGGTCAGCTCAGGGGGGAGGCCGTTTTGCTCAGACCGTCGTCGATATGGGCGGAGTCGTTGAAACGGCGGACGATCCAGCGGTCCTCGGTGATCACGATCTGCGAGATCGAGCCGTTGTTCGCTCCCAGGAACGCGAGCGGCCGCGAGCCCGTAGCCATGGCCATCACGTGGCCGATGACGCCGCCGTGGGTGAACACCGCGATTTGCTGGTCCGGGTGCGCGGCGGTGAGCCGTTCGATCGCGCCGCGCAGCCGCGTGGTCAGTGCCTCGGTGGACTCCGCGCCCGGGATGACGTCCCAGCGCTGCTCGGCGAGCATCTGCTGGATCACCGGGTCGTTCTGCGAGACCTTCTGCCGGAACAGCCCACCTTCCCAGTCGCCCAGGTGCACCTCGCGCATGTCGGGCTCGACCAGCGTGGTCAGGCCGAGGCGGGCCGCCAGCGGTGCGGCGGTCTGCGCGGTCCGCTGCAGGGTGGTCACGTAGATGGCGTCCAGCTGCACGGCGGCGAGGCGGTCCGCGACCAGCTCGGCTTGCTCCCAGCCCGCCGGGGCGAGCTCCGGGTCGCCCTGGCCGTCCACCAGCTGGAAGGGCTGGTCCGGGCGCGCCGGGGCGGATTCCCCGTGCCGGATCAGCAGGATGTCGGTGGATCCGGCAGGTGCCGAGAACCGCGACTGCCGGTACTCCACTTCGGACATACTCACTCGCTTTCCCCGCCCAGCAGCCGGAAGTCGGCCGGATTGGGCTGTTTGGTGCGTTTCCGGTACTCCATGCGCCGTGCCGGTGAAGGAATCTTCCGCCTGCCTTCAGGCGGGAGAGCGCCCCGCATCGGGTACCGACGGAATTTCATCGCCGTATGCGCCTTCACGACGGTCATTCAATCATCTGGCCCATGGAAGCCGATACAAGGCTGCGTGCTGGTAGACGTGGCTGAGGATGCGGCCAGCCCGGACAGCCCGGCGCGGCGCGAGCTCGCGGGCTGCTGCCAGCTGCTCGTCGCCGAGCGCGCCCTGCGGGCTGAAGCGGTCCGAAGAACGGTCAGGTTTCGCCGTCCCGCGCCGGAGCTAGGCGCCCACGATGCGCAACGCGATGGTGACGTAGCGGTCGGCCAGTTCGGCCGGTCCCACATCGCTTTCCGGGTCATACCACTGCGGGATCGCGTTGCAGGCGGCCTGGATCGCGAGGCGGGCCTCGACGGGGTGCTCGCAGGAGAAGGCCCCGCGCCGCACGCCATCGTCGATGATGTCCTGGAACAGCCGGGTCGCCGACTCGCGCAGCGCGGCGAGCCGCCGCGCGTGCTCGTCCTCCAGGTTCCGGATCTCCCGCACCGCGATGGTGCTTTCCACCCGCCGCCGCACCCGGTAGTCCACCGTGGCGCGCACGATCGCGCGTAGCCGCTCGACCGGATCGTCGCCGCAGTCGCGAAGAGCCGCGTCGCAGGCCTGCACGTAATCGTTGACGCTGTCCTCGAGCAGCCCGGCGAACAGCTCCTGCTTGCTGGAATGCCAGTAGTACAGCGCGGACAGGCTCAATCCGGCCCGCTTGGCGATGTCGCGGATGGATGCGCCGTGGTATCCGCGCTCGGCGAAGATCTCGCGCGCCGCGACGGAGAGCGCGTCGCCGCCCTGGCCGCGCGGAATGGCGGAGCCGTTGTGGGCCGAGGATTCGGATGCCACCGTCACACCGACAGAATACGGGGTGCTGCCGGGGATCGGGCATGGTGCGGGGAACGGGATGTGGCTGGCACGGTACGTGCCAGTGATTCTGCCACCGCGTCTGCCCGTCCCGGCCTCGCATCGCGACGACGGCACTGTCCCCGACGCGCGTGGCGGCAGCTCAGGCTGTGAGCCGCTCCCAGAGGCCGGTTTCGCCTGCGGCGAGCGCCGCCCGCCCCGCCGGAGCTGGTGATCGCCCCGAGCGCAGCGGTTAGCAGCAATCGCCGCCGACCGAAGGTGCAGCCGTCCGTCCACAGTGGTCGCCGACCCCGGAATTCGGGCTTGCGCTTCTCGCGGAAGGCCTGCATGGCATCGGTAAGCCAAGAACAGCCGTGAGTGTTTTTAGGTGCTATGGCACCCACAAACGCTCACGGGTGTTCTGGCCTGCTGGAGGAGGCCGACGAGGTGCGCATCACCGCCGCAAACGGCACCGATCCTTCGCCGCGCTGCACGACGCCATCTACTGCCAGGGCGCCGCGTCGCAGTGGTCCGCCCACCGGGTGCGTGCGGAGTTCGACGAGTTCGACTGGCCCCGGTCCGGGCGGGTCAACTTCACCGGCGAGATGATCTACCCCTGGCTGTTCGGACAGGACCCGTCGCTGGTGCGGCTGCGGGAGGCCGCCGAGCTGCTGGCGAGTACGAGCACGACGGCGTCAAGGCCTCGCCAGCGGTGCTGGACCGGCTGCTGGCGATGAACCGCGGCGACGCCTGACACGCGAGGCGGACCACCAGGCCGATGCGTGCCGGGGTCCGGCCCGCTATGGTTCGGTTCTCATGTCCCCCTCGGAGCCGAACTTCGCCGCTGGCGTGCCCTGGCTGCGCGTCTTCGACCAGGCGGCGTCTGCGATGGCGATCCTCGACTTGCAGGGCCACTACCGGTACGTCAACGAAGCCATGTGCCGGATGCTCGGCTACCGCAGGGAGGAGCTGGAGGGCCTGGACTACCGGGCCGTCACGCACCCCGACGACATCGACCCGGAGGGGCCGGTGGAGTCCCCGGACCTTCTGGAGAAGCGCTACATCCGCTCCGATGGCAGCGTCATCTGGGCGTCGGTGGCGCGGTCGTTCATCCGGGACAGCCACGGCCGGGCAATCCACTTCCTGTCGCAGATCCAGGACATCACCCGGCGCCGGGAGGCGGAGCTGCTCTGGCAGCGCAGCTTCGCCAACGCGCCGATCGGCATGGCGGTGCTGGACCTCAAGGGCGCGTGGACGGAGGTCAACGACACGCTCTGTGGCATGCTCGGCTACACGCGCGAGGAGATGCTGTCGATGGCGTTCGCCGACGTCACCTACGAGGACGACGAGGAGCAGGGCATGGTCGCTCTCGACGAACTCATCGAGGGCAACCGGGACAGCATCAGCATCGAGAAGCGCTACCGGCACAAGAACGGCCACCCGATCTGGATGCTGATCCGGGCGACCACCGTGCCGGGCGCTGACGGCGCGCCGGCGTTCGTCGTCAGCCAGTACGAGGACATCGGCGAGCAACGCCTGGTGGACGCCCACCTCGCGCACCTGGCACTGCACGACCCGCTGACCGGGCTGGCGAACCGGGCGCTGCTGGCCGACCGGCTCGACCACGGTCTGCAGCAGCTGGCGCGCGACGACGGCGTGCTGGTGGTAGTGCTGGCCGATCTGGACCAGCTCAAGCCGGTCAACGACCGCTTCGGGCACGCGCTGGGCGATCAGCTGCTGATCGCCACCGCGCGCGAGCTGCAGCTGGCGGTGCGGGCCGGTGACACCGTCGCCCGCATCGGTGGCGACGAGTTCGTCGTGGTCAGCCTGCTGCCGGACGAGGACGCGGCGCGGTCCCTGCGGGATCGCGTGGAGCAGCACCTGAACACCGATGTGAAGGTGCACGGGGCCCGAATGCGGCTGCGCGCCAGCGTCGGCTACACCACCACTTCCGACCCTGCTGTCGCGCCGGACATGCTGCTGCACAGCGCCGACCGCGACATGTACGCCAGCAAGCGCCGCCGCCGGGAGGCGCACGGCGGCGGCCGCTGACCGGCCCGTCAGGCGTCCAGTTCGGCGAGGGTCGCCTCGATCGCCCGGTGGAACGTCGGGTAGGCGAAGATCATCTCGCGCAGGCGCTGCACCGGGACCTCGGCGTGCACGGCCACGGCCAGCGCGCCGATGATCTCACCGCCGGCGGGCGCGACCACGGTGGCGCCGACCAGCACGCCCCGTTCGGCGTCGGCGACGAGCTTGATGATCCCCTCGTTGTCGATCTTGTGGATCCAGCCGCGCGTCGACGCGGAGATCTGGGTGGTGGCGGTGCGCACCGCGATTTCCTGCTTCCGGGCCCGGGATTCGGTCAGCCCGACGGTGGCGACCTCGGGGTCGGTGAAGATGACAGAGGGCATCGCGCGGTAGTCGGCGACCTCGCTGCCCTGACCGAGGATGTCGGCCGCCGCGATCCGGGACTGGTAGACCGAGGTGTGCGTGAAGGCGCCTCGACCGGTGATGTCGCCGATCGCCCAAACGCCGTCGGCGGCCCGCATGCGGCCGTCGACCGGGATGCTCCTGGCCTGGTCGTCCAACCCGACGGCCGCGACCCCCAGCGCGCGCAGGTCGGTGCCCCGACCGGTGGCGACCAGCAGGCGCTCGGCGGTCAACACCTCTCCCGAATCCAGGTGCACCTGGAACTGGTCGTCGTACTTGACGCGGTCGACCGCGCAGCCGGTGCGTATTTGTACGCCGTCGGCGCGCAGCGCCTCCGTGACCACCTCGGAGGCCTCTGGTTCGGCCACCGACAGCAGCCGCGGATGCATCTCCAGAACCGTCACCGCGGTGCCGAACCGGGCGAAGACCTGCGTGAACTCCAGCCCGACCGGGCCGCCGCCGAGCACCAGCAGCGACTCCGGCGCGCTGGTCGCGGGCACCGCGTTGCGGTTTGTCCAGTACGGGCTCTCGGCGAGCCCGTCGATCGGCGGGACCACCGGATCGGTGCCGGGGTTGAGCACGATGCCGCGGCGGGCCCGGAACACCTGGCCGTCGACGGTGACCTCGCCGGGCGCGCTGATCCGGCCGACGCCGCGCACCAGCCGGCCGCCGGTGTCCTCGAAGCGCCGCACCGCGACCTCGTCGTTCCAGTCGGTGGTCGCCTCGTCGCGGATCCGCTTCGCGACCGGTGTCCAGTCCGGCCGCACGGTCGCCTGCCCGGCGAGTTCGGGCATCCGGCGCGCCTCGCCGAGGGCGTCGGCGGCCCGCACCATCATCTTGGTCGGGATGCAGGCGAAGTACGGGCACTCGCCGCCGACCAGCCGCGATTCGACCCCGACCACGTCCAGGCCCGCGCTCGCCAGCCGTCCCGCCACGTCCTCGCCGCCCGGCCCCATGCCGATGACCACGACGTCGACCTCTTCGACCACCGTGTCCACCTCCTCGTTCGCTGTCGACTACCAGCCCAGCACCGCAGGTCGGGGCGCGCACCTCGAACTCCGATCGGGCGGGCCCGGTGCCGGGGATACTCCGGTGCGGACCGATCGCGCGGGTGTCAGGACCAGGTCAGCGCCTCGCCGATGGGCTTGCGGGTCAGGTCCGGGACCATCGTGTGCAGCGCGCTGATGAACATGCCGCAGGCGATCCCGGCGCTCTCGATCGCCTCGCGCGGCACCGGGTCGGAACCGACGAACCCACGCTGCGCCGGGCGTCGAGGTGTTCGAACAGCTTCTGCCCGCGCGGTCACTTCTCCTCCGGTTTCAGGACTTCTCGCAGCACGCGGTACGCCTCGGCCATCGCTTCACCGGCGGGCCGCAGCAGGTCGACGCCGCCGGTGAAGCCGTGGAACAGGCCCGGGCAGTGCTGGGTGCTGGTGGGCACGTCCGCCGCTTGCAGCCGCTCGGCGTAGCGCTGGCCCTCGGTGCGCAGCGGGTCGCGGCCGGCGGTCAGGACGTGCGCGGGCGGCAGCCCGGAGAGGTCGGCGGCGCGCAGTGGGGAGGCGTGCGGGTGGTCGCGGTCGGCTGAGTCGGGTACGTACTGGTCCCAGAACCACATCATGTGGCTCGTCATGACCAGGCAGTCCGGGCCGCTGTCCACATAGGACTCGGTGGTGAAGTCATGGTCGGTGACCGGGTAGACGAGCAGCTGGAAGCCGATGTCCGGGCCACCGTTCTCGTTGGCCCGCAGCGACGTCACCGCGGCCAGGTTGCCGCCGGCGCTGTCCCCGGCGACCGCGAGGCGGGCCGGGTCGCCGCCGAGCTCCACGGCGTGTTCGGCGGCCCATTGCGTTGCGGCGTAAGCATCATCGGCGGCTGCCGGGTAGCGGTGTTCCGGGGCGCGCCGGTAGTGCACGGCGATGACGATCGCCCCGGTGCCGTTGGCCATCGAGCGGGCGACGCCGTCGTGGCTTTCCAGATCGCCGAGAACCCAGCCGCCGCCATGGAAGTACACGACCACCGGCATCGGCTCGCCGCTGGCTCGCGGCCAGTAGATGCGCACCGGGATCCGCACGCCGGGCGGGCCGGGGATGAGCCGGTCTTCGACCTTCGCCACCGGTTGGCGGGGCCGCGCCGCCGTGCCCTCGGACATCATCGCGCGGGCTTGCGCGGCGTCGGTGACCGCGCCGCCGAGGTCGGGGAAGTACTCCTGCATGAGCGCGACGAACGGCTCGGCCTCCGGATGCAACGGCATGTTTCCTCCAGCCAGTGGATCGTCGCAGTAAACCGAGGATGCCGCGCGGAAGGTATCGGCCGTTCCGGGGAAAGGCGCTCCCGCATCATGAGAAACCAGATAGAGTGGCAGGTATCACATGAGTTTCCGGCTGATCGGCTGATCGGTATGGTCGAGCTCACATGTCCGGGTTTTCGCGTCGTGCCTGGTTGTGGGTGCCGCGTTCCGGGTAGTTCGATACAGGTGTCGCCACCTGCGGCCGAATGCGGAACTCGATCGTTTCGGTGAAGATCGCGGTGGTTCGGGGGATTCGTGCGGGCGCGTGCGGAAAGTGTGGGGCGTGGGGCCCTGGTCGTGATCGGAATAAGAACCGGGGCTGTATCGTTCGCCACAGTATGAACGTTGCCTGCAGGTGAAGGGGAACGGGCCAATTGAGTACGACGAACGGGCACCGGTCGAACGGCACCCGGAAGCTGAACCGGGTGGTGATCCGGTTCGCGGGTGACTCCGGCGACGGCATGCAGCTGACCGGAGACCGCTTCACCTCGGAGGCCGCGGCCTTCGGGAACGACCTGGCAACGCTGCCGAACTTCCCGGCCGAGATCCGGGCCCCCGCCGGAACCCTGCCCGGTGTGTCCAGCTTCCAGCTGCACTTCGCCGATTACGACATTCTCACCCCCGGCGACCGGCCGGACGTGCTGGTGGCGATGAACCCGGCGGCGCTGAAGGCCAACATCGGCGATCTGCCGCACGGCGGGATCCTGATCGTCAACACCGACGAGTTCAGCAAGCGCAACCTCTCGAAGGTCGGCTACGAGGCCAACCCGCTGGAAAGCGGCGAACTGGAGCGCTACGCGGTGCACCAGGTCGCGATGGCCACCCTCACCCAGGGCGCGCTCGAAGGCAGCGGGCTGGGCAAGAAGGACGCCGAGCGCTGCAAGAACATGTTCGCCCTCGGCCTGCTGTCGTGGATGTACCACCGGCCCACCGAGGGCACCGAGCGGTTCCTGCGGGAGAAGTTCGCGAAGAAGCCGCAGATCGCCGAGGCCAACATCCTGGCGTTCCGGGCGGGCTGGAACTACGGCGAGACCACCGAGGCCTTCGCGGTCACCTACGAGGTCGCGCCCGCCAAGCTGCCCACCGGGACCTACCGGCAGATCACCGGCAACACCGCGCTCGCCTACGGCATCGTCGCCGCGGGGCAGCGCAGCGGGCTGCCGGTGTTCCTCGGCACCTACCCGATCACGCCCGCCTCGGACGTGCTGCACGAGCTGGCCAAGCACAAGAACTTCGGCGTCACGACCTTCCAGGCGGAGGACGAGATCGCCGGTGTCGGCGCGGCGCTGGGCGCCTCCTTCGGCGGTGCGCTGGGCGTGACCACCACGTCCGGGCCGGGGTTGGCACTGAAGTCCGAGACCATCGGCCTGGCGGTGACGCTGGAACTGCCGCTGCTGGTGTGCGACATCCAGCGCGGCGGGCCGTCCACCGGGCTGCCCACCAAGACCGAGCAGGCGGACCTGCTGCAGGCGCTCTACGGCCGCAACGGCGAGTCGCCGGTGCCGGTGATCGCCCCTCGCTCGCCGGCGGACTGCTTCGAGGCCGCTCTGGACGCCGCGCGAATCGCGCTGGCCTACCGGACCCCGGTGCTGCTGCTGTCCGACGGCGCGATCGCCAACGGCTCCGAGCCGTGGCTCATCCCGAATGTCGACCAGCTGCCCGACCTGCGGGTCGAGTTCGCCACCGAGCCCAACGCCCCGGACGGCTCCGGGGAGTTCTGGCCCTACGTGCGCGACCCCGAGACCCTGGCCCGCGAGTGGGCCGTGCCGGGCACGCCCGGGTTGGAGCACCGCGTCGGCGGCCTGGAGAAGGCCGACGGCAAGGGCAACATCTCCTACGACCCGGACAACCACGACAAGATGGTCCGGCTGCGCCAGGCCAAGATCGACGGCGTTCAGGTTCCGGACATCACCGTCGACGACCCCGTCGGCGACGCCCGCGTGCTGGTGCTCGGCTGGGGCTCGTCGTTCGGGCCGATCGGCGCCGCCTGCCGCCGGGTGCGCGCGCAGGGCATGTCGATCGCCCAGGCTCACCTGCGCTACCTGAACCCGATGCCGGGAAACCTCGGCGACGTCTTGCGGAGTTACGACAAGGTGATCATCCCGGAGATGAACCTCGGCCAGCTGGCGATGCTGCTGCGCGCCCGCTACCTGGTAGACGTGCAGTCCTACACGAAGGTCGCCGGACTCCCGTTCCGGGCCGAGGAGCTGCAGAACGTGCTCACCGAAGTTGTGCAGGGGGTGCCCGCGTGACCACCACCGATCTGGGAATCCCGGTCCTCGGCGGGCTGGCCGGCGTGCCGACCACTGACGAGCCGCAGAAGGCGAAGGACTTCAAGTCCGACCAGGAAGTCCGCTGGTGCCCGGGGTGCGGTGACTACGTCGTGCTCAACGCGGTGCAGGGCTTCCTGCCGTCGCTGGGGCTCAAGCGCGAGAACATCGTGTTCATCTCGGGCATCGGGTGTTCGTCCCGGTTCCCGTACTACATGAACACCTACGGGATGCACTCGATCCACGGCCGCGCGCCGGCGATCGCCACCGGCCTGGCCACCAGCCGACCGGACCTGTCGGTGTGGGTGGTGACCGGTGACGGCGACGCGCTGTCCATCGGCGGCAACCACCTGATCCACGCCCTGCGCCGCAACGTGAACCTGAAGATCTTGCTGTTCAACAACCGGATCTACGGGCTGACCAAGGGCCAGTACTCGCCGACCAGCGAGGTCGGCAAGGTCACCAAGTCGACGCCGGCCGGATCGCTGGACCACCCGTTCAACCCGGTGTCGCTGGCGCTGGGTGCGGAGGCGTCGTTCGTGGCACGGGTGATCGATTCGGACCGTGCGAGCGTGACCGAGACGCTGAAGGCGGCGGCGGAGCACCGCGGCAGCGCGCTGGTGGAGATCTACCAGAACTGCCCGATCTTCAACGACGGCGCGTTCGACGTGCTGAAGGACAACGACGAGAAGCAGCGCCGGATCGTCGCGCTCAAGCACGGCGAGCCGATCGTGTTCGGCCCGGAAGACGAGCGCTACGCGGTGATCAACGACCGCGACGGCTTCCGGGTCACCAAGCTGTCCGAAGTGGACGAGTCCGACGTGGTGGTCCACGACGCCAACCGCGAAGACCCGTCCTACGCCTTCGCGCTGTCCCGCCTGGGCGGCCAGGACCTCAACCCGGCGGTAACGGGCATCTTCCGAGCGGTGACCCGCCCGACCTACGACGACCAAGCCCGAGCCCAGGTCGAGGAGGCGGTGCAGGCCAAGCCCGCCGACCTCCATTCCCTCCTGACGGGCAACGACTCCTGGACCATCTGACCGGAACCGAAAGGGCCAGGAGTCCGTGGGCCGCGGCAACCCGCCTCCCACGGACTCCTGGCTGTCAACGGCAGGTCACAATGATCGGCGCGACCGAAAAAGGATCAAGTGCGCACTGCGCGTTCCCGCCTATTCGCGGCCAGATGAATGATGCAGGCTAATTAGAACAGAGATCTTCAGCGGAATTACTGCCTGCGGCTTCGTTGCCACGCTAGTCTTCGACCGGATTAGCTTGATCGGGTGACGAGGTGGGGAGTGTCATGTCGAGCCCAGACGCTGGTTTTGCTGCTGCAGCGGAGGGATTGCAAGCGGTGAGAAATCAGACTCAGTGGATCAACCAGCAGGTGAGCGCCGGTAAGCTGGCGCTGGACCCCGAGGTCGCGGAGAAGGCTGCCAAGCGCTGTGATGACGAGATCCGCGAACTGGGCAAGCTGGTGAGGGACGCGAACCAGATCAGCCGTGTCAGCGGGCTTGGGAACTACCCGGATGGGCAGCAGCTTGCGCAGCGGTTCATGGACAAGGCGAACCACGAGGGGTCGGGTGCACTCACGCTAATCCGAATGATGCAGGACGAGTTGCAGAAGCAGGCGGATGCCTTCAGAGCTGCAGCCAGGGACTATCGTGCGACCGACGAACAGCAAGCCCAAGATCTTCAGCGAGGTATGCAGTGACCCGACGTTCCCGTTCGCTGATTTCGACAGTTGCAGGTATGGCGATGCTCGGCCTAGCTGCCTGCTCAGGCGGACCCAGTGGTGAGACTTCTCATGGTGGAAACAGCGAGTCCCCGACGACCCAAGCAGGAGGATCTGGTGGGTTGGCGGAATTCGACCCGTGCAGCTTCCTGACGTCAGAGGATCTGAACGCAGCTGGTGTGGTGGGTCCTGGTGAAGCGCGGGAGCAGTTCAAGGACGAACCGGGTTGCGGGTTCGAAGGTGAGAAGACCCTGTTGACCCTGTACAAGAACCAGAAACAGACTGTAGACAGCTACAAGAACAACGGTCAGTGGGATAGCTACGACTCGATTGGCCTGAATGGCCGGAAAGCTGCGCGTGGGGTTGCGGCCGGTGCAACGGGTCAGGGCGCCTGCTCCCTGGTCGTAGACGCGGGCGGCGGCGTCGTGATCGTCGACGTGGTCGGGATCACCCGCGACTCGGTGCCGGACACGTGCGGCGAAGCCGAGAAGGTCGCTCGCCAGATCGAGCCGAGGCTGCCCAAGTAACAAAAACCTGGCGGATGACAGCCGGTCTGGACTCGCAGGAGCCGGACCGGCTGTTTGTCCGGTTGGGACAGAGACACTTGGATGATCTGATCGGTACTGATGAGGCATCCTGCTACGGCCGGTCGAAGCGCCCGGTCTTGAGCTTGCTGATGAAGGCGCTCCATAACTCGCGGTCGAATGCGAGGATCGGGCCGCTGCCGTGTTGCTTGGAGTCTCGTATTCCGGTCAGGTCGGGAACTGAAGCAACCTCTATGCAGGCCCCGGTTTCGTTGCTGTAGGTGCTCTTGCGCCAGTGGGCACTGGCGAACTTTGGCGTAGGCATTCGGTAACTCCTTGTCTTCAGGTCATGCTGTCTCGGATGTCCGCGATCCGAAGGACGGACGTCGCTGGGTCGAGCGCCTTTTCGCGCAGACGCTCGAACGCGAGGCGATACGCGTGGATCTCCGACTCTTCCTCCACGTACATGCCGTAGTGCAAGTTGTCCAAGTACGCGCCCTCAGCGCTGTCGGGACCGAAGGTGGCCAGGTGGAATGCTGTGCCCATGCCCGGATACGCGCCGGCATCGATCGGAAGGACCTGCACCGTGATGTTCTGGAGTTCGCTGCGGGTAAGCACGAATTCTAGCCGTTCCCGCATGACGTCGGTGCCGCCGATCGGCAGATGCAATGCAGACTCGTGAACGATGGCGTGATAGCTCAACGGATCATTGGTGGCATCCAACCTCGACTGTCGTTCTTGGCGAACGTCACGGCGTGCACTCGCGAGTTCGTCGTCCGGGCTGCGCACGCCCTCGTGAAGGATTGCCTTTTGGTACTCGGCGGTTTGCAGAAGTCCTGGCACAAGGTGGATTTCGAAGCTGAACAGCAAAGTGGCGGCAGCCTCTACTTCGAGGTAGTCCTCGAAGTCGCCGCGAACTGCGTCGGGGCCGTATGCGCTCCACCAGTCGGTTTCGACCGAGGCCATGGCCAGGCGGACCAGGCGGTCTCGCTCCGCTTCATCGACGCCGAGGACCGTACGGGCAACGACTCCTGGACCATCTGACAGGGTGAGGGCACTTGGCGACCAACTGGTTTGGTCGCCGAGTGCCTCTCGCGCAGCTTGGCCCCATCCAGCTAAGTAGGCGAAGGGCGCCTTCGAGCAATTGAGTTGCCCGAAGGCGCCCTTCGCGCATCACCTGATCTGAATGCCGCCTAGGCTCGGTCGAACATTCCGGTCTTGACTTCGAATCGCCGAATCAGGTCGGGGAGTGCGCGCGAGCATCGTGATGGAGGCAGAGGGCATGAAGTCGGCGGTGCGCTCATCGTTCTGGGTGGTCGCCGTTGCGGTGACCGCAATCGCTGGATGCTCGCTCCCTCCGGGCTCAGCCGAAGAGCCGCGTGCACCCGCGACCGTCCGGGAGGTGGCAGATCCGGATGCCGCACGGGAATTTCCCGCGGCTGCGGCGGTCGACTACCAGTTGGGTGGTGCTTATCCTCCGCCCGCGGGTGTCGGGGTGGTGGTCCGGGACAGCACCGCCCAACCCGCTCCCGGTGTCTACAACATCTGCTACGTGAATGGGTTCCAGACGCAGCCAGCGGAACGCGAGCTGTGGCTGCGCGATCGCCGTGACATGATCCTGTTCGGCGACGACGGGCTTCCGGTCGTCGACGAGGAATGGCCGGACGAGCTCATCGTCGACACCTCGACGGCGGACAAGCGGCGGCGGCTGACCGAAATCGAGGACCGGACGATCAAGTCATGTTCGGCGGCGGGGTTCGACGCCGTGGAGATCGACAATCTGGATTCCTACAGCCGCTCGGATGGAGCGCTCACGGCTGAGGACAACCTGGCATTCGCGGCAGAACTCGCACGAGTCGCACACGGCGCTGGCCTGCTCATCGGACAGAAGAACGCCGCAGAGCTGAGCAGCCGGGCCAAGGAACAAGCAGGCTTCGATTTCGCCGTGGCCGAGGAGTGCTTGCAGTACGACGAATGCGGCGATTACACCGCCGTTTACGATGATCGAGTCATCGGCATCGAGTACACGGACACTCTTGCGGAACCACCAGTGGAGACGTGTGCCCGGCCGGATCGACTGAAGGCTACGGTGATCCGCGATCGGCAGCTCGTCGCGATCGGCGACGAGGGGTACTTCTACTTCCAGTGCTGACCACCGCTCGTCACCGAGCACTAGGTGCTACCGTGAGTCTCTTGGGCTGCTGTGGCTGCCGAAAAGACTCACGGCCCCGAGCTGGACCTGGCGCTACGGCTGATCGAAGCTTCCGGACTTGAGCTTGCCGATGAAGCGGTTCCATAACCCACGGTCGAATGCGAGGATCGGGCCGCTGCCGTGTTGCTTGGAGTCGCGGACTCCGGCCACGTCGGGGGTCGAAGCGACCTCTACGCAAGCGTTCTCGCCCTGAGAGCAGGTGGACTTTCTCCAACTGGTTGCTGACGCCACTTCGACGCAGGCGTTCGCCTCGTTGCTGTAGGTGCTTTTGCGCCAGCGGGCGCTCGTGAAGTCTGGCGCGGCCATGCCGTGACTCCTTGTCTCTAACTCCAATGCTCCCGGAGTTCCATGATCTGCTGGACCGAAGACTCCGGGCTGAGCGCTCTTTCCGTCAGGCGCTCGAAAGCCAGCGTATATACTTGGATCTCTGCGTCATCCTCCAAGTAGACGCCGTCGTGCAGATTCTCCAGGTACACGCCCTGGACGTCGTCCGGTCCGGAAGTCACCAGGTGGTAAGCGCATCCGAGCCCGGGATAGGCGCCCACGTCGATCGGAAGGAGTTGGAGGGTCACGTTGGGCAGCTCGTTCCGGGTCAGCAGGTGCTCAAGCTGGTTTCGCATGACCTCGGAGCCGCCGATCGGCAGGCGCAGGGCCGACTCGTGGACGATCGCGTGGTAGCCCAGCGGGCTTTCCGCGTCCAGTCTGGCTTGACGTTCCTGGCGAAGCTGCCGACGTGCGTTCAGCAGTTCTTCGTGCGAGCCCTTGACTGCTTCTCGGAGGATCGCCTCGTAGTACTCGGCGGTTTGCAGAAGTCCGGGCACGAGATGGATCTCGAATATTTGCAGGCGCGTCGCCACTTCCTCGACTTCGAGGTAGTCCTCGAAGTCCCCTCGAACCGCGTCGGGTGCGTAGGTGTTCCACCAGCCGGTCTCAAGCGAAGCGACCGCCAGTTGGACCAAGCCGTCGCGTTCTGCTTCTTCGACGCCGAGCACTGTGCCGATGGCGATGATCTCGGCGGGGCCCGCGATGGTGTCGGCGCGTTCGTAGCGGCTGAGCTTGGGCACCGACCAGTGGAGCGGTTTGGCTACTTCTTCCTGCGTCGCGCCCTTCGATCTGCGCCAATCGCGTAGCGTGCGAGCAACTCTTCGCTGCCGGACGTTCGCGACTTTCTGTGCCACCCGACACCTCCGTTGACATCCGTTGCCGTTGATCAGCCGATACGCCGTGCGCAGCCTACCGTGCGTCTGTTCGGCGGATCGTGTGAACGGCTTACCTGATCGAGTGCCGCTCGTTGCTGCGATGAAAATTATCGATCACGATAGTTTTTGTGATCTGCGGCGGGGACTGCGCTGTTGGCGACATCGCTTCAAATGCGCCAGTTCGAACTCGTTTCGCAGCAGTTGGAGAAGGAAGGTCGAGCATGGGTCGGTTTCAGGTTGCTGCGTGGGTCAGGATCGAGGACTGCTCGATGGACTACGCGGTCTTCGGCGAGGAGGTGGAGTTCCACGTCGGCGGGCAGTTGGAGGGGATGGACATCGTCTTCACTGAGCCGGGTCTGGAAAGGCTTGTGACGCAAGGGGAACGTGCTCTCCGCGAGCTTCGGGCGAATCAGGGCGACGTCGGGAAGTGACCGCTGTTGCGGGGACGTGGGCGGGAATGGTCGGTGGTCCGGCGGTTTCCGCTCATGACTCGTGCGGGGCACTGGATCGGGGGTTTCGGGCGGCGGGGTGAGTGGGCCGGGGTGACTCTGAGGTCGTCGTGTTGGGAACCGTGTGGCGGTCATTCGTGCCGTGTTGGCTGCCCTGTGGAGGAGACCACGCATGAGCGGTGTGCAGCCGGGCTCCGATCGTGTCGCGCACTTGTGGCCCGTCGACGACCTCGACGGGCTCGCCTTCGATCCGTTCCTCACCAGGCTCCTCGCCGAGGAGCCGGTCGCCCGGATCCGGCTCCGCTTCGGCGAGGGCGACGCTTGGCTGGTCACCCGGTACGAGGACGTCAGGGGCGTCGCCTCGCATCCCGGGTTCAGCCGTGCCGCCACCGTCGATCGGCCCGTCACCAGCATGACTCCGCACGTCGTCGGGCTCCCCGGCGGTATCGGACGTACCGATCCACCCGATCACGCCCGCCTGCGGCGGCTGCTCTCGCAGAACTTCACCCCGCGCCGCGTGGAAACGATCCGGCCGCGCGCGGAGCGGATCGCGGATGAGCTGCTCCAGCGCGTGGCCGTGCAAGGCCCACCCGCAGACCTCGTCGGCTCTTTCACCGGACCACTGTCCACGCAGGTCATCGGCGAACTCATGGGCGTGCCTCGCCTGGACTGGCCGCAGATGCATTCCTGGCGGCAGATCTTGTTGTCCAGCAAGCATTCCCGCGTCGAAGCAGACGCCGTCAAGGCCGAGCTCCGCCAGTACTTCACCGACCTCGCCGAGCGCCTTCGGAGGAAGCCGGGCGATGACGTGTTCAGCGGTCTGGTTGCTGCGCGGACGGCGGGCGAGCTCAGCCAGGCCGAGCTGATCTCCCTGGCTGTCATCCTGCAGCTCAACGGCATGGACGCGGTCCGCAACAACAGTTCGAGCATGATCTACGTGCTGCTCACCCACCCCGAGCAGCGCGCGTTGCTAGGTGATGGCTTGGTGCAGCAGGCGGTCGAAGAATTGTTCCGGTATGTGCCGCACCGCAACGGTGTCGGCCTGCCGCGCATCGCCATGGAGGACATCCGCATCGGCGACGTCACCATCGCCGAGGGCGATGCCGTGTACGTCTCCTACCTCGCGGCCAACCGCGATCCGGGGATCTTCGCCGACCCGCACCGATTGGACGTCGAACGCGCCGACAACCCGCACATCGCTTTCGGGCACGGCGCCCACTTCTGCGCCGGAGCCGCGCTCGCCCGGATGGAGGCTCTGACCATGATTTCCGGATTGCTGCGGCACTTTCCGCAACTGCGCTTGGCGTGCCGCCCCGAGGAGATGCGCTGGCGTCGCGGTACGATCAACCGCGGCCCCGAGTCCCTGCCCGTCGCCTGCTGATCCAGGCACGACGGGGTCGTGAGCGGCTACGCCGGTTCTTACCGGCTTCGCCACTCACGAGCGGCTGAGCACAAGCATTGGTGGTGCATCGCCCCTCCACTGGTTCATTGACTGCCCAAGGGCTTTCGAATTACGTTCGCCTGCAGGTGATCAACCGAGCGCGACCAACGGAGGTCCGGCGATGTGTCAGGAGTACTGTCGGCCTTCCCCACGGCTCCGGATCTCCCGCGCGCAGTTCCTGAAGCTGGTCGGGCTGGCCGCCGCCGGAGCGGCGGTCTCCGCTGGTTGCGCGAGCGGTGGCACCGGCGCGGGGTCGCCGGGCGGGCGGAAGCTGATCGACAACGTGCGGGGCTTCACGCTGACAGCGGACGGGCCGCGCGCCTTCGGCAGCCTGCTGATCGAGGCGGACGGCCGAGTCGGCGGGCTCGACGTGGGTAGCGCCGGTGGAGCGGAGCGCATCGACGGGCGCGGTCGCGTGCTGATCCCCGGCCTGCACGACGCGCACGGGCACTTCGGGCAGCTCGGTGCCAATGTCTCGCAGCTCAACCTCGCCGGGACGAAGTCCCTGCAAGAGGCGATGCAGGCGCTCAAGACCTTCGCGGCGCAGCACCCGGAACGGCAGTGGATCCTCGGGCGCGGCTGGAACGACGTGATCTGGGGACTCGGCCGGCTGCCGTCGGCGGCGGACCTGGACCCGGTGGTGCCCGACCGGCCGGTGTGGCTGATCCGGGTCGACGGGCACGCCGGGGTGGCGAACTCGGCCGCGTTGCGGCAGGTCGGCGTCACCCGCGACACCCAGACCCCGCCCGGCGGCGAGATCGTGCGCGGGGCCGAGGGCGCGCCGACCGGGGCCTTCGTCGATGCGGCGCAGGACCTCGTCGAACAGCACCTGCCGAAGCCGACGATCGAGGACATCAAGCAGAACTTCCTCGCCGCGCAGCGCAAGCTCAACGAGGTCGGGCTCACCTCGGTCGGTGATGCGGGCACCGGGGCCGCCGAACTCGCGGTGCTGCACCAGCTCGCGAACTCCGGCGAGCTGACCATCCGCACCAACTCGTTTCTGACCTACGACGCCTTCCACGAGCTCGGCGCGAAGGCGCGCACCGACTCCGTCGCCAACGACATGCTGCGCGTCCGCACCGTCAAGCTTTACATCGACGGCGCGCTCGGCAGCCACGGCGCCGCCATGCTCCGGCCCTACGACGACGATCCGGGCAACTCCGGGCTGCCGCAGCTGGACGCCGCGGAGCTGAAGAGCCGCGTTACGCAGGTGATGCGGGACGGCTTCCAGGTCGCCACGCACGCCATCGGCGACGCTGGGAACCGAATGGTGCTCGACGCCTACGAAGCGGCCATGGCCGAAGTCGGCGGCGGCATGCGGCACCGCATTGAGCACGCGCAAGTCCTTGCGGTGGAAGACATTCCGCGACTTCGGGCACGCGGCATCATCGCCTCGATGCAGCCGGTGCACGCCACCGACGACATGAACATGGCCGAGAAGCGAGTCGGACACCGCCGCATCGCGGGTGCCTACGCGTGGCGGACCATGCTCGACCAGGGCATCACCATCGCCGCCGGCTCGGATTTCCCGGTGTCCTCGGAAAATCCCTTCGACGGTCTGCACGCCGCGGTCACCCGCACCGACCGCGACGGTCAGCCCGTCGGCGGGTGGTACCCGGAGCAGTCGATGAGCCCGGAGGAGGCGTTGCGCTCGTTCACCCTCGATGCCGCGTTCGCCGCGCACCAGGAACGGGTGCTCGGCGGTCTGGAGCCGGGCAAGTGGGCGGACTTCGTCATCCTCGACCAGGACCCGCTGGACCCGCCGCCCGGCCGGGCCCGCTGGCAGACCAAGACCCTGCAGACCTGGGTGGGAGGCCGCCGCGTCGGCGAATACGGAGCGCTCTGAGCTGCCAATTTCGCGAGAAATCGCGCCGCCCCGGAGTGACGCCGAGCGTCACGCTCCGTGTCCTACCCGGCCCGTTTTCCCAGGTGGGGTGCGATTTCGCGAGAAATTTACCGTCACCCGGGTGAACGTCAATTTCTCACGAAATTGCACTCCCTCCTGGTGACAATCCTGCTGATGCGGTAGTGGGCTTACCGCAGTGGCCGGATCCAGGTGCGCCGCCGTGCGCCTAGCGTTTTGCGGCACCTGCTGCCGAGGAAAGCGGCCACGTCATGACGCAGACCGTTAGCAATTGGGTCCGGACCGGTACCGAACGTCCGTTCCCGTACGTGTTGATGTACCACTCGGTGGCTACCTATGCCCGCGATCCGTATCTGGTGACCGTCGACCCGCAGCGCTTCGACCGCCAGCTGCGCTGGTTGCGCCGCAAGGGGCTGCGCGGGGTGTCGATGCGCGAGCTGATGTGGGCGCGCCGGACCGGGAACGGACGCGGTTTGGTCGGGTTGACCTTCGACGACGGCTACACGGATTTCGTCCACAATGTACAGCCATCGTTGTTGAAGCACGGTTTCACCGCGACCGTCTTCGTGATCGCCGGGCGGCCCGGCGGGCACAACGCCTGGGACGCCGACGGCCCGCGCAAGCGGCTGTTGACCTCCGAGGAGATCCGCGAGGTCGCCGACGCGGGGATGGAGGTCGGCTCGCACGGGATGCTGCACCGGCGGATGTCCGAACTGGACAATGGCGAGCTGCTCGTGGAGGTGGCCGAGAGCCGGGAGCTGCTGGGCGAACTCACCGGCCAGGACGTCAGCGGATTCTGCTACCCGTACGGCGATGTCGACCTGCGGGTGATGAACACGGTCGAGGCGGCCGGGTACGACTACGCCTGCGCGATCTGGCGTTCGCCGCTGTCCAGCCGGCACGCCCTGCCGCGCACCTACGTGGGGGACCGGGACGGCTCGCTGCGACTGCTGGCCAAGCGACTGCGCCACGAGCTGAAGATCAAGCGCTAGGTGGCTCGTTCGAGAACCGCCGATTTCGCGCGAAATCGCCGCTTGCCACGCCTGCAAGGTGACGATTTCGCGCGAAATCGCCGTGCCTCCGCGCCGCCGGACGGGACTGATCCGCGGGCCTCGTCAGGATTCGGTAAGCGAGCTCCCCCCGCTGTGGGAGAACCGGTCGGTAACAAGGTGCGAGAGTGCTTTGAGCACGGCGAACTGGGGGAGGAACCGTGACTGAACATCCGCTTGCGTTGGCGGTCAACGGCCGGGAACGCCTGTTGGCGGACCGGCTGATCGCGTTCGAGCCGAGGCTGCCCGAACGCACCGAATCGGTGGTCGTCGTCGGGTTGGGCTACGTGGGACTGCCCACCGCGTGCGCGCTGCAGTCGCCGACGGCGCGGGTCATCGGCTTCGACATCAGCGAGGACCGCTTGCAAGCCATCAAGGCCGGCGAGGTGGACATGCCCGAGCTGGAGCGGCGCGCGTTGGCTGCTTCACTGGCCGCGGGCGACCTGCAGCTGACCTGCGATCCGTCGGTGCTCGCCGGCGCGGACGCGGTGATCGTGTGCGTGCCGACGCCGGTCGACACCGCGCACCAGCCGGACCTGACCGCCTTGCGGGCGGCCTGCGAGACCGTGGTCTCGTTCGCCCGCCGAGGTCAGACGATCATCCTGACCTCGACGACGTTCGCGGGCACCACCCGGCAGCTGCTGGTCGAGCCGCTGGAGCAGCGGGGCATGCGGGTGGGCACCGACGTGCACGTCGCGTTCAGCCCGGAGCGCATTGACCCCGGCAACTTCGACCACGTGCAACGGGAGACCCCGCGCGTCGTCGGAGGCGTCACGCCGCGGTGCGCCGACCGGGCCGCCGAGGTCGTGTCGCGGATGACCGATTCGGTGTACCTGGTGAGCTCGCCGGAGGCCGCCGAGCTCACCAAGCTCTACGAGAACATCTTCCGCGCGGTGAACCTGGCGCTGGCCAACGAGATGGCCGACGCGTGCTCGGCGCTCGGCCTGGACCCGATCGAGGTGACCATCGCGGCCGGGACCAAGCCGTACGGGTTCCTGGGTAGCTTCCCGGGGCCCGGCGTTGGTGGGCACTGCATCCCGTGCGACCCGTACTACCTGCTGTGGCAGCTGCGGCGGGAGGGCGTTTCGGCGCCGCTCATCGAGCAGGCGATGCGCTCGATCGACCAGCGGCCAGGCCAGGTGGTGCAGCGCGTGGTGGAGATGCTCGCCGCCGCGGGCATCGACCACTCCGGGGCCCGGGTGGTGGTCGCCGGGGTCAGCTACAAGGCGGGTGTGCGGGACCTCCGCGAGTCCCCGGCGCTGCCGATCCTCGCCGGGCTGCGCCGGATCGGGATCGACGTGCACTACTTCGACCCGCTGCTGTCGGAGATCACCCTGGCCGACGGCACCCGGATGGTCAGCGAGCCGGCGCCGCGCGGCCGGGACTGGGACGTCACCGTGCTGCACACCCTGCACCCCGGCGTCGACTACGGCTGGGCGCGAAACTGCCCGCGGGTTCTCGACGCGACCTACCAGTTCGACGCCGTGCCGCACCGGCGCGTGCTGTGACGGGGGTGGCGCCGATGCTCCCATTCGACACGTCCACGCCCGCGGTGGTGTTCAAACTCGATCCGAACGTCATGCACCACGGCGGGCTCGGGGTGATCCGCAGCCTCGGCCGGGCCGGGGTGCCGGTGTACGCCGTGCAGGAGGATTCCCTGGCCCCGGCGGCGCATTCCCGCTACCTGCGCGGGCGTTGGCTGTGGAGCCCGGATCCGGCGGAGACCGACCGGATCCGCGACGGGCTCGCGGAGCTGGCCGATCGGATCGGCCGGCCGTCGGTGCTGATCCCTACCGACGACGCGGCCGCGATCTTCCTGGCCGAGCACGGTGATCCGCTGCGGCCGTTCTTCCGGTTCGCCCAGCCGGCCCGCGATCTCCCGCGCCAGCTGGCCGGGAAGTACTCGATGTTCCAGCTGTGCCGCCAACTGGATGTACCTTGCGCAGAGGCGACGCTGGTCGGCGCGTGGGACGAGGCGTTGGAATTCGCGGCCGAGGTGGGGTATCCGCTGGTGGCGAAGCTTTCCGCGCCGTGGCTCGGGACGCCGGGCGGGGTGCGCAGCACCACGATCGTCGGCGATGAGGAGGAGCTGGCCGAGCTCTACGGCCGCTGCGGGGACGCCGCCGTCGGCGGCCTGATGCTGCAGGAGTTCATCCCGGGCGGGCCGGGCGACGACTGGTTCTTCCACGGCTACTGCGACGCCGCGTCGGTGTGTCGCCCGGCCTTCACCGGCGTCAAGGAACGCTCCTATCCCGCGCACGCGGGGCTGACCAGTCTCGGGCGCTGCGTGGAGAACGAGGCGCTGCTGAAGGAATCCGCGAAACTGCTGGAACAGTTGGCGTTCAGCGGCATCGTGGACCTCGATTTCCGTTGGGACGCCCGCGACCGGCGCTACAAGCTGCTGGACTTCAATCCGCGGCTGGGCGCCCAGTTCCGGTTGTTCCGCGACGACGCGGGCGTGGACGTCGCGCTCGCGTCCTACCTGGACCTCACGGGGCAAGAGGTCCCGGAGGGTCGGCAGCCGGTCGGCAGGCGGTTCCTGGTGGAGAACTACGACCCGATCGCGGCCCTGGGGTACTTGCGGCGCGGCGAATTGGGGTTGCGGTCCTGGGTGTCGTCGGTGCGCGGCGCGCACGAGACCGCCTGGTTCGCCCGCGACGACCTGCTGCCGTTCGTCCTGATGTGCCTCTGGATGGTCTGCCGCGCGGTTGCCCGGCCGTGGCCGTTGCACCGCCGCACCCGCCATCCGGAGCTCGCCGAGCCCCAGTACGTCCCGGGGCGCAACCACGCCCTGGGGAAACCGACCAGACGCCGCCGCAAGCGGCTGTTCGAGGAGTGCAGATGAGCGATCTCGTTGACGTTGCCATCGTTGGTGCCGGGCCATACGGCCTGTCGCTGGCCGCGCACCTGCGCCGGGCCGGCCTGTCCTACCGGCAGTTCGGGTTGCCGATGAACCTGTGGCGCGCCCACATGCCGCGCGGCATGTACCTGAAGTCGCAGGGCTTCGCCTCGAACCTGTCCGACCCGGATGGCACGCACACGCTGCGCAACTTCTGCCTGGAGACCGGGCGCCGCTACGCGGACTACGGCGTGCCGGTGTCGCTGGAGAACTTCGTCGACTACGGCGAGTGGTTCCAGCAGGGCCGCGGCCTGGACGTGGAGGAGGAGCTGGTCGCCGACATCGAGCAGCGGCCGGGCCGGTTCGAGCTGACGTTGAGCAGCGGGGAGCGCGTCGAGGCGAGCCAGGTGGTCGTCGCGGTCGGCGTCGAGTACTTCGCGCGGATCCCGGGAGTGTTCTCCGAACTGCCCGCCGAGCTTTGCACGCACAGCTCGGTGCACGACGACCTGAGCTCCTTCGACGGTCAGGACGTGATCGTCGTGGGCGCCGGGCAGTCCGCGCTGGAGACTGCGGCGCTGCTGCACGAGAACGGCGCCAACGCGCGGCTGGTGGCGCGCGCGCCAAGCATCGCGTGGAACGGGAAGCCGCTGCTACCGGATCGTCCGCTGTGGAGCCGGATGCGTGAGCCGGAGGCCGGGCTCGGTTCGGGGCTGTCCACCTGGTTCTACTCCGAGCACCCGAAGGTGTTCCGGCACCTGCCCAGGGCAACCAGGATCTACCGGGCGCGCACCGCGCTCGGGCCAGCCGGGGGCTGGTGGCTGCGCGAGCGGGTCGAGGGCCGCTTCCCGGTGCACGTCGGGCACCGGCTGGACTGGGCCAAGGCCACCGGCGACCAGGTGCGGCTCGGGGTGCGCGTCGGCGGCGAGGTCCGCGCGTTCACCGCGGACCACGTCATCTGCGCCACCGGCTACCCGCCGGAGATCACCCGGCTGCCGATGCTGTCGGCCGGGCTGCGGTCGGCCATCCGCACGATCGACGGAACGCCGCGCGTCGGCAAGGACTTCGAGTCGTCGGTGCCGGGCCTGTACTTCGCCGGGCCGCTGGTGGCGCCGAGCCACGGGCCGGTCATGCGGTTCGTCTACGGCGCCGACTACGCGGTTCGGATGATGACCGCCCGGATCGACGCGACCACGGCGCGGCCGGTGGTCGTCGGGGGTGCCGGATGAGCGTGACCGATCCCGCCGTGGCGCAGCTGTGGCCGCTTGCCGCGAGCGGCCACGGGCTGCGGGTGTCGCGGCAGGTCGGGGGCTGGGTGCTGCCAGCGGTCGACATCGCGGTGCTGGTGGTGCTGATCCCGGTGGTCGGCGTGCACTGGCTGCTCGGTGCGGGGTTCGCGCTGGCGGTGCTGGTGGTGCTGGCCGCGCAGGGCCAGCACCGGCTGCGGATCTGCCTGCGGGTGTCGGACCAGCTGCCGCAGCTCGCGGTCGCGGCCGGTGCACCGCTGGTGGTGCTGCTGCCATGGCACTCCGGCGATGCGCTGCTCCTGATGGGCGCTTCGGGGTTGGCCGGCCTGCTCGTGGCTCGCGGTGGCTTGTACTCGGTGCTGCGCGGCGGCTATCGGCGCGGGCTGCTGAACGAGCCGACGCTGATCGTCGGATCCGACGCGCCGGCCGGGGAAATCGCCGAGCTGGCGGCCGAGCATCCCGAGTTCGGGCTGCGGCCCCGGTTGCTCGCCCAGCCGAGCGGGCTGGCGGAAATCCTCGCCACGCAGCGCATCACGCGGGTGATCGTGTGCGCAGAAGACGCGTACCTGGTTACCCTGATCCGCGCTTGCCGCCCGCTGCCGGCGGATGTCTGCGTTGTGCCCCGGCTGCACGAGCTGGGCATGGCGCTGCCGCGCGCCAGCATGGACGAGATCTGGGGCGTGCCGCTGATCCCGCTGCGCCGCTTCGGCCACAGCCGGGCGGGTGCGCTGGTCAAGCGCGCCTCCGACGTAGTCCTCAGTGGACTGATGTTGTTCGTGTCGGGACCGCTGCTGCTCGCACTGGCCGCGCTGGTCGCGCTCAGCGGTGGCGGCAGGACGTTCTTCCGCCAGCTGCGCGTGACGCGGACCGGGCGGACCAGCGAGGTCGTCAAGCTCCGCACCGTCAACGGCGATCTGGGGGAGCACTGGTCGGTGACCGCCGACCAGTGCACCGCGCTCGGACGTTGGCTGCGCGGCACGCACCTCGACGAGCTGCCGCAGCTGGTCAACGTGCTGCGCGGCGACATGTCGCTGGTGGGGCCCCGCCCGGAGCGGCCGTACTACGCGGTGCGGTTCGGACGGGAGATCCCGCGCTACGCCGACCGGCACCGGATGCGCGGCGGAATGACCGGCTGGGCGCAGGTGCAAGGCCTGCACGGCGACACGTCCATCCCGGACCGCGCGCGGTTCGACAACCAGTACATCGAGTACTGGTCGCCGTGGTGGGACGCCGTGATCGTGGCGCGCACGGCCGCGATCGTCCTGCGGGCGGCCGGAACCCGACGCCAACGCCCGCGCCGCTGCGAGAAATGACTCGGAAGACCAATTGGGGGGAAGCAATGAAGGTATTGCACGTGATCACCGGGCTCGGTGTCGGCGGTGCCGAGCTGCAGCTGCGGTCGATCCTGCAGCACACCAAGCACGACGCCGACGTGGTTTCGCTGTACAACCCAGGTGATGTGGCCCGGATGATCACCGGCGACGGGGTGCGGGTGCGCGACCTCGGCATGACCCGCAACACCCAGGTCGGCGCCGTGCTGCGGCTGCGCGACGTGATCCGCGAAGGCCGCTACGACGTGGTGCACACCCACCTGTACCGGGCGTGCGTGTACGGGCGGCTCGCCGCCCGGCTGGCCGGCACCAAGGTGGTGGTTTCCACCGAGCACTCCATCGGCGAGACCCACCTGGAGCGCCGCCGCATGACCTTCGGGGTCCGGGCGCTCTACCTGGGCACCGACCTGTGCTCGGACGCCACCATCGCGGTGTCCGAAACCGTCGCGGAGCGGTTGCGCAACTGGGGCATGCCCGCGCGCAAGATCACCGTCATCCCCAACGGCGTCGACTTCGGCCGGGTCGAGTTCGACGGGGCCGCGCGCGCCCGGGTGCGCCGCGAGCACGGGATCAGCGACGAAGCCTACGTGGTCGGCGTGCTCGGTCGCCTGGACCCGAACAAGCGCTTCAACCTGGTGATCGACTCGATGGCCCCGATGCTGGGCCAGGAGACCAAGCTGCTGATCGTGGGCGACGGGCCGGACCGGGCGCGGCTGGAGGCACTGGCTCGCGAGCACGGCGTCGCCGAGCACGTGATCTTCGCCGGGCAGCGGCACGACGTCGCCGCGATGCTGTCCGCGCTGGACCTTTTCATCGCCTCCTCCGAGCAGGAGACCTTCGGCCTGTCCGTGCTGGAGGCGATGGCCAACGGCATCCCGGTGCTCTACACCACCTGCCCGGCGCTGATCGGCATCGAGACCGACCGGGCCCGTCAGGTGCCCGGCAACGCGGAGCGGATGCGCGCGGAGATCGCCTCCGAGATCCTGGCCGCCCGGCCGCGCGCCGACGAGCCCGCGATCCGCCGGGCCTACGGCATCGAGGCGGTCACCGACCGCCTCGACGACCTGTACGCGCGGCTGTGGCAGCGGCGCGGCGGCGCCGTACCGGTGGGGAGGTCGTGATGCGAGCAATGGTCACCGGCGCAGCCGGTTTCATCGGATCCCACCTGGTCGAACGGCTGCTCGCGGACGGCCACCAGGTGGTCGGGCTCGACGACCTGAGCACCGGGCGTGTCGAGAACCTCCCGGTCGGCGACCCGAACCTGCGGATGGTGCAGGGCAGCATCCTGGACGCGTCCCTGGTCGATGAGGTGATGGCCGACGCGGACGTGGTGTTCCACCTGGCCGCCGCCGTCGGCGCGTTCGTCATCCAGGAACGCACCCTGCATGGGCTGCTGACCAACATCCACGGCACCGAGAACGTGCTGGACGCCGCCCTGCGGCACGACGCGCGGGTGCTGGTCGCCTCCACCAGCGAGATCTACGGCAAGAACGACAAGGTCGGGCTTTCCGAGGGCGACGACCGGATCATCGGCTCGCCGCTGAAATCGCGCTGGACCTACTCCGAGGCCAAGGCCATCGACGAGAGCATCACCCACAACTACGTGCGGGAGCTCGGGCTCAGGGCGGTCATCGTGCGGTTGTTCAACACGGTCGGACCGCGGCAGAGCGGCCGGTACGGCATGGTCATCCCGCGGCTGGTTGCGCAGGCGCTGCAGGGCCGACCGGTGACGATCTTCGGTACCGGCAAGCAGATCCGCTGCTTCTGCCACGTCGCCGACGTGGTGCCTGCGCTGATGCGGCTGGCGCTGCTGGACCGGGCGCAGGGCATGGCGGTCAACCTCGGCAACACCGAGCAGGTGTCCATCGAGGAGCTCGCCGCCCGGATCATCGCGATGACCGACTCGTCCAGCGGCACCATCCAGGTCCCCTACGAGGAGGCGTACGGGCCGGGGTACGAGGACCTGCAACGTCGCGTCCCGGACTGCTCCCGCGCGCGCGAGCTGATCGACTTCCGGCCGGAGCGCACGCTCGACGACATCGTCCGCGATGTGATCGACGAGCAGGTGCGAGCCGGGCAGCCCGCGACGGCTTGAGGTGCGGAGGGCGACATGCGGCAGAAGACCGATACGATGCGCCGGCTCATGGAAAGGGCCCGGCCCGCGGCGAGCGCGCGAGAGCCCCGCGGATCCCAACCATCCACATCGGACACCCCCGCCGACCGGGTCCGGGCCTTCAGCCGGCTGGGCGGGTCGATCTGGTTCCTGGCGCTGATCGCGGTGGCGGTGGTGCTCGTCGTGATGACGCTGATGCCGCGCGGCGGAGGACCACCGCTGCCCGGCTCGCTGGCCGTCGCATCGCTACCGTTCTGGAACCTCAACAACGGCACGTCGATGGTGACCCAGAACCGGAAGGCGGTCAACGAGGTTTCGCCCTGGATCTACGGGCTGAGCCAGGACGGCCGGCTGGCCAACCAGTACCCCCCGGAGCAGACCGCCGAGGTCGGCAGGCAGATCGGGCAGCTGCGCGCGGCGGGCATCCCGATCGTGCCATCGCTGGCGAACATCACCGACGGCAAATGGGCCTACGAACCGGTCGCCAAGATGCTGCACGACCCGGCGAAGCGGCGCGCCCACATCGACGAGATCGTCGAGCTCGTCAAGCGCGAGGACTACTCGGGCATCGACATCGACTACGAAAACCTGCGCGCCGGCGACCGGCAGGTCTTCACCGACTTCATCACCGAACTGGGCAAGGCCCTGAATGACGAGGGGAAGACGCTGGCGGTGGCGGTGTTCGCGAAGGCCACTGACGCCGGATACGACGAGCGCAACGTCGCGCAGGACTACGCCGCGATCGGCAGGGCGGCCGACGAGGTCCGGCTGATGGGCTACGACTACCACTGGGGCACCTCGCCGCCTGGCCCGGTCGCGCCGATCACCTGGGTCCGGGAAACGCTGAACTACGCCAAGACCCAGATCCCGCCGGAGCGGATCGTGCTCGGCGTGCCGCTGTACGGCTACGACTGGGTGGACGGCAACGGCACCGCGGTGACCTGGCTGCAGGCCTTCCGGCTGTCCACCGAGCACCGGGCGAAGGTCAACTACGACGGGCTGACGCAGTCGCCGTGGTTCCGCTACATCGACGAGCAGGGACGGGAGCACGAGGTGTGGTTCGAGAACGCCGCGAGCTCCAAGGCGAAGTTCGAGGCGGCGCGCGGCTCCGGCATCCGCGGCGTCTACCTGTGGATGTTCGGCTACGAGGACACCGAAACGTGGCGGGAGCTGCGGCAGAGCCTGCCGCTCGACGGCGCGCAATGACACCGTCCGCGATTCGTCTACTTTGGAGAGTTGGATGATTCCTTGGTGGGTGCTGGCCATCGCGGTGTTCGGCACCAACTTCACGCTGTGGGGCTTGATCGGGCTGATGCGCCTGCTCGACTCCTCGACGCAGCGCTGGTGGCAGCAACGGGGCGCGACGTCGGTGTCCGGCCAGCGCGTCGTGGTCGGCCGGGACCGGCAGCACCGCCATGACCCGCCGACGCGGGTGGGCGTCGCGGACGTGGCGGTGCTGATGCCGGCCCACAACGAGGAACGCGTCATCGTCGACAGCATCCAGGCGATCACCGCCCTCGTGCCGCCGGAGAACGTGCACGTGGTCTCCGACGGCTCGACCGACCGCACGGTGGAACTCGCCGAAGAGTGCGGGGTGCACGTGATCAGCACGGCGCGCAACGTCGGCAAGGCCGGCGCGCTGCAGGAGGCGATCCGCCGGTTCGGGCTGGTCGATCGCTTCGAGGTCGTGATGCTGCTGGACGCCGACACGCACGTCGAGCCCGGCTACTTCCGGGCGGCGCTGCCGCTGTTCGACGATCCCGCGGTCGTCGCGGTGGCGGGCTGCGTCACGACGTCGTGGCGGGACCGCGCGCTCGGGCCGATCGGCAAGCTGGTGGCCTTCCACCGGCAGCGGATCTACACCATGACCCAGTACCTGATGAAGTTCGGCCAGACCTGGCGGCGGGTCAACGCCACCCACATCGTGCCCGGCTTCGCCAGCATGTACCGCGCCGAGGTGCTGCCGCGCATCGAGGTCAACCCGCCGGGGCTGGTCATCGAGGACTTCAACATGACCTTCGAGGTGTACCAGAAACGGCTGGGGAAGGTCGGTTTCACGCCGTCGGCGGTGGCGGCCACCCAGGACCCGGGCAACTTCAAGGACTACGTGAAGCAGTGCAAGCGCTGGTCGCTCGGCCTGTGGCAGACGGTCCGGCTGCACCCGCCGCGGGCCAACCTGTTCAGCCTGATGCTGGCGCTGCTGCTGCTGGAGATGTTGGCCAGCAGCTTCATGCTGGTGCTGTTGCCCTTCGTGGCGCTGGCGCTGATCGTGCCCCTGCTGTTCGACGGGCTCGCGGTGCCGGTCGTGGACGAGGTGCACGACTTCGTCGCCGGTTTCGCGACGCTGCCGACGCTGTTCTTCGGTGTGGTGGTCCCGGATCTGGTGCTGACGTGCATAGTTGCGGTGTTGCAGCGGCAGCCGAGGTTCCTGCTGTTCGCATGCTTCTTCCTGGCGCTACGAGTGCTGGACGCGGGTATCGCACTGTCTGCGATACCCGCGGCGTGGCTGTCGAAGTCCTCTGGACGGTGGCGCAGCCCCGGCCGCCGCACCATCGACGCGCCCGTCACCCCGCGCACGACCCCGACCAAGTGAAGGGGTGGAGGGCATCCAAGGAGTTCCTCAACGCCCCATCTCAAGACCTCCCGGAGCAAGTGGTGTCGCAATTTCCATTGAAATCGAAGCTTCGATTTCAATGGAAATTGCGGGACTCTGCGGCGGCAGACACGGACGGGGCAATGGTGCGCTTCACGCGGGAGGGTGTTCTCGTGCAGCTGGGGGAGGTCTCGTCGGCCCGGTGGCGTCACGCTGGGGCTGTGGATGTGGTGCGGCTGCTCATGGTGGACGACCACCTCATGCTGGCCGAGGCGCTCAGCGCCCGGCTGGCGGAGGTGCCTGACCTGTGGGTCGTGGGGCACTGCCAGACCGGCGACCCGCGACTGCCCGACGTGGTGTGGCAGTCCCGACCAGACGTGATCACGGTCGACGTGGAACCGGTCGGTGCCGGGCGCCTGGTGCGGCGCTTGCAGGAAGCCCGGCCCGCCGCGGGAATCGTGGTGCTGACCGGGAGCCGCGATGCCCGGCAGGCCGTCGACGCCGCACGGGCCGGTGCGGCGGCCTGGGTGCCGAAGGAACGCGGCGTCGAGGGTCTCACCGAGGTGCTGCGCGGGGTGCCCCGCGGGCACAGCTGGTACCCGCCGGAACTGCTCGGCGCCGTGCTGCGCGGACTGCGCGAGGACGCCGTGCGAGCGGGGCAGCGCAACGGGCCGCTGGACGTGCTCAGCGACCGCGAGCGGGACGTGCTCGCCGGCATGGTCGCCGGTAAGAGGGGCGCGCAGATCGCCGAGGACCTGATGATCTCCACCGAGACCGTCCGCACCCACACCCGCAGCATCCTGGCCAAGCTCCGGGTGCACAGCCAGCTGGAGGCGGTCAGCGTCGCCTGCGCCGCCGGACTGCGCGTGGACGGCGAAGCGGACGGGACCACCGAGCGGTGAGCGCGGAGCCGTTGCGGGTGGCCACGATGATCACGCGCCTGGAAGGCGGCGCCGGGGTGATGGCCCTGCGCGGGGCCAAGGCGCTGGATCCGGCCACGCACCGGGTCGCGGTGATCACGGGGTCCGGCCGGCTGCTGGCCGACGCCGAGGCCGCCGGGCTGGAGGTGATCGTGGAGCCCGCGCTGCGCGCGCCCATCTCGCCGGGCCACGACCTGCTCGCCCTGCACCGCCTAACGGCGTTGCTGAAACGGCGCCGCTTCGACATCGTGCACACCCACTGTTCGAAGGCTGGTGCGGTTGGCCGGATCGCGGCGCGCCGGGCCGGCGCCGACCGGATCGTGCACACCTACCACGGGTTCCCGTTCCACCAGTTCCAGAGCGGGTTGCGGCGCCGTGGCTACGTCGAGATCGAACGCGTCCTCGGGCGGATCACCGACCTCGCCCTGTGCGTGGGCACCGGAGTGGCGGTCGAGGCGCTGCGGCGCGGGCTGATCGCCCCGGATCGCATCCGCACTATCGGCGTGGCCGTCGAGCACGAGGTGCCGATGCGCACCGAGCGGACCAGGCAGCGCGCCAGGCAGGAGCTCGGGCTGGCACCGACGGACGTCGTGGTCGGCGCGGTGGGGCGGCTGACCTTCCAGAAGTCGCCGGAGGACTTCGTCACCGCGCTGCGCCTGCTGGACCGACCCGGCGTGGTCGGGGTGTGGATCGGCGGCGGCGAGCTGACCGAGCGGATGCGCGCGCAGATAGCCGCGAGCGGGGCTCGCGTCGTACTGGCGGGCGAGCGCGACGACGTCGCGAAACTGCTGCCCGCATTCGACGTGTTCGCGCTGCCCAGCCGGTACGAGGGCCTGCCGCTGGCGGTCGTCGAGGCGATGGTGTGCGGCGTGCCGGTGGTGGCCACCACCGTCAACGCGGTCAGCGATGTGGTTGCCCCCGGTGAGACCGGGCTGCTGGTGCCGCCCCGGCGCCCCGAACTGCTGGCCGCGGCGGTGGCGCACCTGCTGGACTCGCCCGACGTAGCCGACCGGCTCGCCGCGACGGCCCGCACCCGGTTGGACGACCGCTACCGGATCGCGACGCTCGCCGACGCACTCGTCGGGGCGTACGGAACCCGCTCCAGAAAACGTGTTTCGAAACATCCTGCGCAGCCTGTTGGTGACCGACGGTAGCGGGGTTACCGCGAGAACACTACTTCCCCGCGCCTGTCGTGCGGACGCCTGCTGCACGTGGAGTAGTCGGGGTCCCCTTCGGGTAGCAGGTGCAACGCCGCGCCCGCCGCATCCGATTTGTCAGGTAGCACAGACTGCCGTTTGGGGGAGAGGAGTCGCGGTGCACACGATTACCGATTCGGCGAGGGCGCCTGGACATCAGCGGACGCGGGGTCCAGGTTCGCGAGGTGGCGCGGAGTTGCACAGCCTGCTGCACGATCTCGGGCACGGTCTTGCGACGCTGTCCTATCTCGCGGACGGGTTGCGCGGCGACCCGGCGCTGCCCGGCGATGCGGCGCACCGGCTGCAACTGATGGAACTGGAGCTGGACCGGCTGCTTGAGCTGGTGGCCCTGCGGGCCGGGCAGCCAAGCGAGGAGCTCTTCGCGCCGCGCGAACTGCTGACCCAGCTCGTCGCGGTGAAATCGTTGTCCGGGAAGGCCGAGATCTCGCTGCACGCCGACGAGGACGTCTGGATGCGAACCGACCAGACGCTGCTGTGGCGGATGGTGTCGAACCTGCTGGACAACGCGGTGCGCGCCGCTGGGTGCGGCGGCCGGGTCGCGGTGGCGGTTCGCCGCGGCGAGCTCGGCGAGGTGCGCATCGAGATCACCGACGACGGGCCGGGTTTCGGCGACGGACCGCAGGGCGCGTCATCGCTCGGGTTGGGCATCGTGCTGGCGCTGGCGCAGCGCTGCGGGGCCGACCTGCAGATCGACTCGGAGCCATGCCGGGGCACGTGTGCCGTGCTGGTGTTCCCGTCCGGCCGCGCGCCCTGAGCGGGGGGAACGAGAACATGGTCGATCTGGTACTCGGCGACGATCACGTGATCTTCGTCGATGCGCTGGTCGCGACGCTGCCGCGGCACGGTTGCGACGTCGTGGGAACCGCCCACGACGTGCCAGGCGTCGTCGAGGCGGTCCGCGAGCACCAGCCCGATATCTGCCTGCTGGACCGCTACTTCGGCGACGGCGACGGGCTGGACGCGATCGGCGAGATCCTCAACGCAGGCGGGAGAACGAGGCTCCTGGTGCTCACCGCCGACGGTGACGTCCGGGGCATGCGCGATGCGCTGGCCAAGGGGGCGGCGGGGTACGTGAACAAGATGTGCGGGCTGTCGGTGCTGGCCGGGGCGATCCGCGGGGTCATGGACGGCGAGGCCGTGGTCGAGCTGGCGGCCTCGCGGGCGCCCCGCCTGGCCGGCACCACAGACGCCCTGCGGCTGGCGTCGCACCTGACCGCGCGGGAAAGGCAATGCCTGCGGCTGCTCGTCGCCGGCGCGCACACGACGGCGATGGCCAAGCAACTGGGGGTGGCGCCGACGACGGTGCGAACGCACGTGCAGTCGGTGCTGACCAAGCTCGGGGTGCACTCCAGGCTGGAGGCGGCGTCGTTCGCGATGCGCCACGGCTTGCTCGACGACGAGCGGATGCTCGTCGCGGGTTGATGACTGGGGGTCCGTGAGTCCCTTTGGACCCACGTCCGAAGGGACTCACGGTCGACTCCCCCCAGGCCCCCGAGCCACCAGGTGCGCCCTGGCGATTTCGCGCGAAATCGCCGTTCGGCACGCCTGGCGGGTGGCGATTTCGCGCGAAATCGCCAGGTACTACAGCACGGCCGTCCAGTCCGCAGCGGGCTCGGCCAGGCTCGTTATGCTCGCCGCCGCCGTCCCGGGCTCGTCGATGCCCGCCCGCTGGAGCTCGGCTTCCAGGATCCGGTAGCGGGAGTTCGCGCAGATCACCGCGGTGACTCGAGGCTCTCGCGGGCCTCGTCCACAGCGCCTGGACGGTGTAGGCGGCGCTGCCGTCGCCCTGGAAGTTGATCAGCGCGCAGTCCGGGCAGGCGACCACCCACGCGAAACGGTTTCGGAAACAGGTCCTAAGGTGTCGAACTGGACCAACCGGACCGTGAAGGGTGACGTGGTGCGCGAACGGATTGCTCGCCGCCTGCTGATTGCGGTGCTGCTGGTCGCGGGCCTGGCCGGCTGCGCAGCGCCGCAGCCGCACGACGCGCCGTCACCGGCCCCGGCGGTGGAGCCGGCACTGTCCGAACAGGACATTCCGGTGATCCGCACCGAGTACGTGTACTCCGAGCACCGCCAGGCCCCGGTGCAGCTCTACCTCGCGTACCCGGGTGCGCTGGAGTCCACTGCGGATCTCCCGATGGTGCTCTACCTGCACGGCCGCGACGGAGTCCACCCGACCCCGATCCCGTACGACACGCTCGCGTCGCTGGAACGGCTTTACCGCGAGGACTCCATCCCCGCGTTCGGCTTCGCCGTCGTCGACGGTGGCTACAACCCGTACTGGAACGACGGATCGGCCAACGGCGACCTCGCCGCCCTGCTCCACGACGAACTCCCGCGCTGGCTGCAGGAGCGCGGCATGGGTGACCGCGACGGCCGGCCCTTCGCGGTCGCGGGCATCTCCACCGGCGGCTTCGGCGCGCTGAACTACGCCGCCGACCGCAACCTGGCCGGTCACCCGGTCGCGGCCGTCGCGGCGGTCGCCCCGGCCCTGCAGGTGAGCTGGGAAGGCATGCGGGAGAAGGAAGCCTTCGCCACCGAGGAGGATTGGTCCGCAGTGGACCCGGTGCGCCGCCTGGGAGATCTCGGCGACGTGCCGGTCGGCGTGTGGACCGGAGACGAGGACCCGTTCCTGGACGGCATCAACCGCCTGGTCGACGAATACGCCCACACGCCGGTGGTTTCGGTCCTCCCGGGCGGCCACGACCCGTCGGTCTTCGAAGCCATCGGCCCCGACTTCGTCACCTTCCTCGCCGCCGCGCTGGGCAGCCTCGACGCCGACGAGTAGTCGGCTTCAGCCGCGCTCGGGCGGCCGCTGGTCGAGCGACCGCGCTGTACGTCAAGCAGCGGTTTCCCGCCGGTCAGTCCTGGTGGGCGACCAGGTGTTGGAGGAGGAGCCGGGTGAGGGTTTCCGGGGCTTCTTCCGGGATCCAGTGCGAGACTTCTTCCAGCATCTCGAAGCGGTAGGGGCCCGTAACGTGCTCGGCGGTGGCCAGCGCCGCCGTTGAGCCGATCGCAACGTCCTCGGTGCTCCACACGTACAGCGTCGGCACGGTGATCGGGCCGATCTTGTGGTTCTCGAAGCGGTGCGCGCGGTACCAGTTCAGCGCCGCCGTCAACGCGCCCGGTTCGGTGAACCGCTGCACGTAGTCGTCGACGTGGTGCTGGGGCACGCCCGGGTAGTAGATCTGCCGCAGCTTCTTGGCGTGGTCGGCCAGCAGGGCCTTCTCCGCGGTGGAGGACCGGTACGCCTGCATGTACGCCGAGCGCTGGTGCTGGTCCTCGTCGGTGCGCATCGCCTCACCGAACGGGTCCAGGTGCGGCACCGACACCGCGGTCAGCGTGCGGACCCGGTCCGGGTGCTCGGCGGCGGTCGCCCACGCCACGGCGGCGCCCCAGTCGTGGCCGACCAGGTCGAAGCGCTGCCAGCCGAAGTGTTCGGCGATCGCCAGCACGTCGTCGACGAGCTCTTCCAACCGGTAAGCGGCGACCTGCTCCGGGCGCACACCGGGGGAGTAGCCGCGCTGATCAGGCGCCACCGCGAAGCACTCCGCGCCGCCGAGCACCGACAACTGCTCGCTCCACTGCACCGCCGCCTCCGGGAAGCCGTGCAGCAGCAGCACCGGGCGGCCGTCCTCGGGACCGGCGGTCAGCGCGTCGAACTTCCCGGCAGGAGTCGGAATCTGGATGTACTCGGCCACCCGGTCACTTTACTGGTCTCGCTCGTGTGTGGTTGTTCCGGTAAGAACCGGAACAACCACACACCCTCAGCGCAGCGAGTCAACGAACCGAGACCACCGCTCGTCCGGGAAGGCCAGCACGGCGCCGTCGGGGTCCTTCGAGTCCCGCACCCCGACAGCAGGCCCGGCGAACGCCACCTCGACGCAGTTGGAGGTGTCGGTGCTTCGACTGCTCTTGCGCCACGTTGCGTCCAGGAACGCCACCTCAACGCAGTTGGCTTGATCAGTGCTGTAGCTGCTCTTGCGCCAACGGGCGGTCGTCAGGTTCAGCGCAGTCATTCCGCGCTCCTCTCGCATCATTTCTCGGCCGCCAGCTGGCGAACCAGGTCGGCCGACTCGGCAGGCTTCAGTGCCGCACTGAGGATATTGCTCAGCGCAAGGCGGTAGGAAGCAAGATCAGCTTCTTCTTCGAGCAACATCGCCATACCCTGGTTCTCTATGTAGGCGAGGTCGGGTTCCTCGGAAAACTCCAGGATCATGAACGAGCCTCGCGCGCCGACGTAGGCCCCGGCCGAGCTTTGCACCACCCGCAAAGTGATGTTCGGACGTTCGGCAAAAGTACCCAGATGGAGCAGTTGCCGATGCATGATCCCATCACCGCCGATGGGACGCCGGAGTACGTTTTCGTCGACTACGGCGAGGAGTTGCGGCGCACGGGTACGCGTCAGGGCCGCCTGCCGAGCCATCCGAGTAGCCACGAGACGGTCGATCTCCTCGTCGCTGAGCGTGTCGTTGATGCCCTGGATCACTGCGCGGCAGTACTCCGCTGTTTGCAGCAGCCCCGGCACAACCATGTTCTCGAAGTTCTGGATGCGGGTCGCCTTGGCCTCGAAGTCGATCAAGTTCCGCCATAGCTGGGGGAGACCCGCTTGGCGTTGCCACCAGCCCTTCTCGTCGGCTCGGCGCAGCATGTCGAGGACTTCCTGGCGTTTCGTCGCCGAGACCTTGTAGAGGCCGAGCATCGCGGCGACGTCCTCGATCTGCATGCCGCTGCTGGCGGTCTCCATTCGACTGACCTTGCTCACCGACAACCCAAGCGTGCGCGCGACATCACTGCAACTAAGTTGTGCTCGCTCGCGAAGGCTGCGCAGTTGCGCGGCGACCTGGCGGGAGCGGACAGAGGTGTGACCGTTTCCTGGCATAATCGGAGATCCCCCATTCGGATCCGATGTGGACAATCTCCAGGGTGGCATCGAACGAATCCATGATCAATCACACGATTGCGCACTTGTTTGCAGCTGTCGCAAAGGCGCACCCTCCCGTGACACGCCCATGACCAGGGCAAACATGAGAGGAATTCGGGAGAGGGCATGAGTGACGAACTCGCGCGGAAGCGGACCGAACTGGACCTGCGGATCATGGCGGAGACCGCCGAGGAGAAGACCTGGCGCATTCCGCCACAGGGCAACAAAGGGCCGGTCACCGTCGCGCTACGGATTCCCGAAGTGCGGGTCACCGATTCCGCCGGGCGGCACATCCTGATCGGGCCAGAACAAGCCGATCTGCTCGGCTCGAAGCTGAGCAACATCAGCGACTGGCTCCAGGAAGGCGACCAGGACTGGGTCGAGCCGGACGCGTAAGCAGAACGGTTCGTAAGTGGTAGTTCCGGTAAGAACGGAACGATCACTCACGAGAAATGCGGTAACCCCAGGTGCCGCGGTGGGTTTCGCCCGGCCGCAGGGTGATCAGGCCGTCGCCGGTGACGAACGCGTTCGGCGCGCACGTCATCGGCTCCACGGTGATCCCGGCCCGCGCCGGGCGGTCGGTCGACGGGCTGTCGTCGGTGTAGACCTGCAGGTAGCCGTGCGTGCGGTCGACCCAGAGCTCCGCGGTCACGCCGTCCGGGCGGGCGAACCGCACCACGGCGCTGCCGTCGGATCCGCGGCGCAGCCCGGTGAACGCGGTGTCCATTTCGGTCGGTCCGATCCGCCGCGGCGACCGGTAGTCGTACTCGGTGCCCTCGACCGGGGCGGTGCCGGTCGGGATCAGCCGGTCATTGACCACGTAGTAGGTGTCCGCGGGCAGCTCGAAGACGATGTCGTCGATGCGGTCCCCGCCGGCGGCGAGGTAGGTGTGGTTGGCGGTGCCGAACGGCGCGGCGCCGTCGCCGACGTTCTTCGCGCTGAGCGTGCTGCGCACCCCGGAATCGTCCACTGTGTACTCGGTGCGGAATGCCAGCCGGAATGGGTAGCCGTAGTCCGGCGGCAGCAGGTACTCCAGTACCACGCCGTCGGCGCGGTGCCGCACCGGCTGCCACTCCACGAAGCTCATCATCCCGTGCAGCGCCGCATCGCGCTTCGGTTCGTTGATCGCGACCTGCAACTCCTCGCCGCCGAAGGTGTAGCGGCCGTGGTCGATGCGGTTCGGCCACGGCAGGATCGTCTTGCCCTGGAAGCCCTCGCCGACCTCGTCGGCGGGGTGCGTCAGGAGCATCTCCACGCCGTCGACCTGCCACGACAGCAACGTCGCCGACACCCCGGCGATCACCGCCCGCTGCCGCCCGGAGCGGATCTCGTACAGCCGCCCGTTCGCGGTCTGCCGGCCTCCCGCTCCACCGGAACCGGATGGCTGCGCGGTGGCGTGGCCGGCGAGGGCGGCGGCGCTCGTCGCGCCCGCAGCGGTGGCGAGCGCGGCCCGCCGGGTGAAGCGTCGCATCCTGAACCTCCTGGGGGTGGGCAATTTCGTGAGAAATTGACATTCACCCGGGTGACGGGCGATTTCTCACGAAATTGCGCCGGTCCAGGGTGATGAGGCCGAGCGTTGATCACTTGTCGTGATGTCGTCCACTGTGGTCGGTGGCGGTCCCGTCCGCCAGTGGTCACGGCGTACCCGCGTCGATCACCGCGAGGTTGTGGGCGCGGACGACGTCCGGGTTGGGCTTGAGGATCCGCCGGTCGTAGGTGAAGAACCCGTTGACCTCGTTCTCCACGTCCGTGGTCTGGGTGTAGATCGCCGCGGACAGCCCGTTGGTCTCGACAATGCGGGCGAGGTCGCGGCTGACCTCGGCGTAGCGGTCGGTCAGCTCGGCGCGGCTGTTGGTCATCTCGTACGCGCCCGGCTCGCCGGGCCACAGGTGGCCTTCCTCGACCAGCCCCAGCCCGCCGTACTCGCCGTCCACCGATGCCCGCTCGCCGCGCGCCTCCGGGCTGCCCGGACCGACGTAGGTGTGGTCGTCGTAGATGTCGCCCGCGCCGGTGTCCGGCAGCGAGTAGCAGCAGTTCACCCCGCTGTTGGCGTTGACCAGCCGCGTCGGGTCGGTGCGCCGGACCAGCTCGGCGACCTCGGCGGTCTCGAACTCGCCCCAGCCCTCGTTGAACGGCACCCACGCCACGATCGAGGGGACGCTGCGCAGCTGGTCGATCATGGCGGTGAGTTCGTCGCGGAAGTTCGCGCGGGCCTCCTCGCCCGGCGGCGGGTTGCTGCCGGGCGGGTCGGCCAGGTCGATCGGCAGCGACGGCATGTCCTGCCACACCAGCAGGCCCAGCCGGTCGGTCCAGTAGTACCAGCGGGCCGGTTCGACCTTCACGTGCTTGCGGATCATGTTGAACCCGAGCCGCTTGGTTTCGGCGACGTCGAACCGCAGCGCCTCGTCGGTCGGCGCGGTGTAGCTCCCGTCCGGCCAGAATCCCTGGTCCAACGGCCCGTGCTGGAACAGGATCCGGCCGTTGAGCGCCATCCGCGGCCGCCCCTGCGAGTCGTCGACCAGCTCGACGGTTCGCAGGCCGCCGTAGCTGCCGACCTCGTCCACGGTGCGGCCGTCGGCGCCGACCAGCCGGACCGTGATGTCGTAGAGGTAGGGGTCGTCGGGGGTCCACAGGTGCGGATCTGCCACCGGCAGCCGCAGGGCCGTGCCGGCCGGGCCGCTGGCGCGCGACACCTCGTTGCGATCGGTGTCGAGGACGACCGCCTCGACCCGTTCCCCGGCGCGCGCCGAAGTCCGGGCGGTCAGGTCGAAACCGCGCAGATCCGGGTTGATGTCGAGCTTGGCGATGTGCGCGTCGGGCACCGGCTCCAACCAGACCGTCTGCCAGATCCCCGATGTCCCGGTGTAGAGGATCCCGCCCGCCTTGTTGCGCTGCTTGCCCACCGGGTAGGGGTTGGCGTCGTTGCGGTCCTCGACGGCCACCACCAGTTCCTGCTTGGCGCCGGGGCGGAGCGCGTCGGTGATGTCGGCGCTGAACTCGGTGTAGCCGCCCTCGTGAACCGCCGCGGTCCGGCCGTTGACCGACACCTCGGCCTTCTGGTCCACCCCGCCGAAGTGCAGCAGCAGCCGCTGCCCGGACCAGTCCGGCGGCACCTCGAAGGTCCGCCGGTAGAGCATGTGGTCGTCGTGGCGCTGGATGCCGGAAAGACCGGATTCCGGGGGATAAGGCACCAATATCTGCTCGGTCGCCGCGGTCGGCGGGGTGGCTCCGCCGCCGTAGGACCACAATCCGTTGAGGTTCAGCCAGTGCTCGCGGGTCAGCTGCGGGCGCGGGTACTCGGGGAGGGCGTTGCCCGGGCCGACCTGGTCGGTCCACGGCGTGGTCAGCGGCGGTGGCTTGGGGCGCCACGGGTCGGCGGCCGCGGCGGAACCGGCGGCGGCCGCGGGGACCCCGGAGGCGGTGGCCAACAGCGTGGTGAGCAGCAGGGCGCGCAGCAGCACGATTGCCTCCAGACGGACTTGCCGAAAAAGGGGAAGAGCAATCACCATCAACCGGCAACAATGACCATGAACGCACGCACAGTCAACGCGGCCGAAAGAGCGCCCGCAATTCGGAGCAACCGGCATGGATCGGTAGGGCTCGCGAGGTTCCGCAAAAGAACAGGAGCCGTGAGTACTTTCGGGTGCTATGACACCGCAAATCACTCACGGTGCCGCTGCTCGACCCGGCCACCACCTGGCCGCGGGGCCGCCGCGGGGCTCCGGTGGCACGCGCCAATGGTGCGTGCCACACTTCCCTGGGGCCGGTGCGGCGATGCTTCTTCCGTCGACGCCCCGGCCGGGGGAACGTGGAGCAGGCCTGATGGGGGAGGGCGGTGGGTGGTGGCCGACAAGCGGGATCTCCGGCGGCGCCGAAAATGGCTCGCTTCCGGGATGCGTGCACCGTAACATCCGTGCTCCATCCCGCGATGGAATGACCGAAAAAGAAAAGTCAACCGCCGCGATGCCTAGTTTTAATATTTTTGTCGGCGGTCGCGGTTGTGCAATTTGCAGTTGCTGTGGTACGCGATGCGCGCGTCAGTGTACACAGATCGTTGCCGACTTGCACTTGTGCGATCGTTATCTCTCTTCAAAATGCGCCGAATCGGCGCAGGTGGCGGCGCATTTATTCACCCAGGGTGACAATCCGAACCACGCTATCATAGTATTCCGGTGATTAGCGTCACACGTTTGTATGCTTGCTTTGCGATCTCGTTCGCCTAGTTTGGTTAATCGACGCAGGAATACCGCGTCAGCGCCGGTTGGCAAAGGTGCCGACTGGCTGGTGATCGGCGTAGGTGTTGCGGCCTTGAGTGTTTCTCGGCTGCCCACGCCGGTCCAGGTGTTGCCTTTTTCGCAGCGGCGACCCGGCACGGCCACGGGAGGAGCTCGGGGCACGGATTTTTGCGCGCACCCGAGTTTGCGGTGGCGCATGACCAACGTGAGTGGTGGGAGTGAAGAATGGTCAAGAGCGTGGACGACCTTGCCTCGACCGAGCACCAAGGATCTCCGGATACCGCTGATCTGGTGGCCCGCGAGGAGCAGGTGTTCGGCGAAAATCCGCTGGAGGTGCGCGAATCAGACCACTACACGTACGAGTACGTCGGCGGTTTCGTCGAGAAGTGGGACGAGCTGATCGACTGGAAGAAGCGCTACCAGAGCGAGGGTTCGTTCTTCATCGACCAGCTCAAGGCCCGCGGCGTCCGCTCCGTCCTCGACGTGGCCACCGGCACCGGGTTCCACTCCGTGCGGCTGCTGGAGGAGGGCTTCGAGGCGGTCAGCGCCGACGGCAGCCCCCAGATGCTGGCCAAGGCGTTCAGCAACGGATTGACCTACGGCGGCCACATCCTGCGGGTGGTGCACGCCGACTGGCGCTGGCTGAATCGTGACGTCCACGGCGAATACGACGCGATCATCTGCCTGGGCAACTCGTTCACCCACCTGTTCTCCGAACGGGATCGGCGCAAAGCGCTGGCCGAGTTCTACGCGATGCTCAAGCACGACGGCGTGCTGATCATCGATCAGCGCAATTACGACTCGATTCTGGACAGCGGATTCTCCTCGAAGCACACCTATTACTACGCCGGCGAAGACGTTTCCGCGGAACCCGATTACATCGATGACGGCCTGGCGCGATTCAAGTACACGTTCCCCGATCGATCTGAATTCTTCCTGAACATGTATCCGCTGCGGAAGAACTACATGCGGCGGCTCATGCGCGAAGTCGGTTTCCAGCGGATCGACACCTACGGCGACTTCCAGGAGACCTACCACGACACCGAGCCGGACTTCTTCATTCACGTGGCCGAGAAGAAGTACCGCCCGGACGAGGAACTCTCCGACGTGTACTCGACCGCGGTACACACCGCGCGGGACTACTACAACTCCGAGGACGCGGACAACTTCTACTACCACGTCTGGGGCGGCAACGACATTCACATCGGCCTCTACGAGACCCCGGACGAGAACATCGACGCCGCCTCGCGGCGCACTGTGGAGCGGATGACCGCCAAGGTCCAGATCAGCCCGGGCACCCGCATCCTGGACATCGGCTCCGGCTACGGCGGCGCGGCGCGCTACCTGGCCGGGACCTACGGTTGCAAGGTGTCCTGCCTGAATCTCAGCGAGGTCGAGAACGCCCGAAATATCGAGTTCAACCGCGCCGCCGGGCTGGACGAGTTGATCGAGGTCAAGGATGGTTCCTTCGAGGACATCCCGTTCCAGGACAATGCTTTCGACATCGTCTGGTCGCAGGATGCGATCCTGCACAGCGGCGACCGGGAGCGGGTCCTGGAGGAGGTGACCCGCGTGCTCAAGGGCGGGGGTTCCTTCATCTTCACCGATCCGATGGCCGCCGACGACGCCAAGCTGCGGGACCTCGGGCCGATCCTGGACCGGCTCAACCTGGACACCATGGGCTCGCCCGGCTTCTACCGCCGCGAACTGGCCCGCCTCGGCCTGCAGGACTTCGACTTCGAAGACCTGACCGCATACCTGCCGACGCACTACGCGCGGGTGCTGGAGGTCCTGGAGGGTAAGGAAGCGGAGCTCGCCGACCGGATCAGCGACGAGTACCGCATCAAGATGAAGGCCGGTCTGAAGAACTGGGTCGCCGGTGGCAAAGCGGGCAACTTGGCCTGGGGCATCATCCACGCTCGAGCATGAGAGGTGTCCGAGGTGGGTTCGGTCTTCGTTCTTAACGCGGCGCAGCCGTTAAGCCCACGCACGGAATCGGTACCGCCCCGCAAGATGAGACTGGAAACAGTTTCGGACCCCCCGGTGCCGTAAATCGCCACTATCGTACGCAAGGATCTAGAGCTGCATCAGCTGTGAGGTGAGGAGCAGTCGTGAGTGAGATCAACCGCAGGTTGTTCACCAGCGAGTCGGTGACCGAGGGACACCCGGACAAGATCTGCGATGCGATCAGCGACGCCGTGCTGGACGCGTTGTTGTCCCAGGACCCGCAGTCGCGGGTCGCGGTGGAGACGATGGTGACCACCGGCCAGGTGCACGTGGCCGGCGAGGTGACCACTGACGCCTACGCGGACATCCCGACGATCGTGCGGGAGAAGATCCTGGAGATCGGCTACGACTCCTCGGCCAAGGGCTTCGACGGTGCTTCCTGCGGCGTGAACGTCGCCATCGGCTCGCAGTCGCCGGACATCGCGCAGGGCGTGGATGTCGCGCACGAGACACGGGTCGAGGGCGTGATCGACGAGATCGCCAAACAGGGCGCCGGCGACCAGGGCCTGATGTTCGGCTACGCCTGCACCGACACCGACGAGCTGATGCCGCTGCCGATCGCGCTGGCGCACCGCCTGTCGCGGCGGCTGACCAAGGTTCGCAAGGACGGCGTGCTGCCGTACCTGCGCCCCGACGGCAAGACCCAGGTGACCATCGAGTACGCCGGCGACCAGCCGGTGCGCCTGGACACCGTGGTGCTCTCCACCCAGCACGCCGCCGACATCGACCTCGAAGGCATGCTGACCGGGGACATCAAGGAGAAGGTCATCGACCCGGAGATCCAGCGGGTCGGCCTGGAGTCCGCCGACAGCCGGCTGCTGGTGAACCCGACCGGCCGGTTCGTCGTCGGTGGCCCGATGGGCGACGCGGGCCTGACCGGCCGGAAGATCATCGTCGACACCTACGGCGGCATGGCCCGCCACGGCGGCGGCGCGTTCTCCGGCAAGGACCCGTCGAAGGTCGACCGCTCCGCCGCCTACGCGATGCGGTGGGTGGCCAAGAACGCGGTCGCGGCGGGCCTGGCGAGCCGCATCGAGGTGCAGGTCGCCTACGCGATCGGCAAGGCCGCCCCGGTGGGCCTGTTCGTGGAGACCTTCGGCACCGAGAACGTCGACCCGGTCAAGATCCAGGCGGCGATCAACGACGTCTTCGACCTGCGTCCCGCGGCCATCGTGCGTGACCTGGACCTCCTGCGGCCGATCTACGCCCAGACCGCAGCGTACGGTCACTTCGGGCGCAGCGACGTCGACCTGCCGTGGGAGCGCACCGACCGGGCCGAGGCGCTGAAGAGCGCCGCCGGCATCTGACGTTGACCGAAGCCGTGGCGGCGGACTGCGGGGCGTGGCGCGCGCCCCGCAGCCCGCTGTGCCGGCCCGGGTCCAGTAGAGCTTCGTGGTCGGTGCCGCAGCGGCAGCCGACTACCCTGGTGAAGGAGTAATGCAGTGCGGATTGCGGTGACCGGTTCGATCGCCACCGACCATCTGATGTCCTACCCCGGTAGGTTCACCGATCAGCTCGTCGCTGATCGCCTCGAGCAGGTGTCGCTGTCGTTCCTGGTCGACGAGCTGGAGGTGCGCCGCGGCGGGATCGCGGCCAACATCACCTTCGGCCTCGGCCAGCTCGGCGTCGGCTCGGCCCTCGTCGGCGCCGTCGGCCGGGACTTCGACGAGTACCGCGCATGGCTGGAGCGCCACGGAGTGGACACCAACTCGGTGCACGTCTCCGGGACCAAGCACACGGCGCGGTTCCTCTGCACCACCGACACCGACCACAACCAGATCGCCTCGTTCTACGCGGGCGCGATGGCCGAGGCCCGCGAGATCGAGCTAAAGCCGGTCGCCGACCGGCTCGGTGGCCTCGACGTCGTGGTGATCTCCGCCAACGACCCGGACGCGATGCTGCGGCACACCCAGGAGTGCCGGGACCGCGGCTACCGGTTCCTCGCCGACCCGGGCCAGCAGCTCGCCCGGATGGAAGGCGACGACATCCGCAAGCTCGTCGAGGGCGCGGAGTACCTGTTCACCAACGAGTACGAGCACGGCCTGCTGCTGCAGAGCACCGGTTGGACCCACACCGACGTGCTGGAGCGCGTCGGCATCTGGGTGACCTCGCTCGGCCCGAAGGGCGTGCAGGTGGAGTCCAAGTCGGACCCGACCATCGAGGTCGTGCCGCCGAAGGAGAACCAGAAGGGCGACCCCACCGGCGTCGGCGACGCGCTGCGCGCCGGGTTCCTGGCCGGGCTGACCCACGACTTCGGGCTGGAGCGCTCGCTGCAGCTCGGCTGCACGCTGGCGACCGTTTCGCTGGAGACCGACGGCCCCCAGGAGTACGAGGTGGAGCGCGACTCGTTCGTCGCCCGCATCGCCGAGGCGTATGGCGACGCCGCCGCGGCCGAGGTCCAGCCGAAGCTTCGCTGAGAACGGGAGTAGCAGGGCATGCCAGACCGGCAGAACGATCCGAGCGGGTTCCTCACCGCCCTCGGCGAACGCGTCCTCGTCGCCGACGGCGGCATGGGCACCGCGCTGCAGGCGTTCGACCTGACGTTGGACGACTTCGCCAACCTGGAGGGCTGCAACGAGATCCTGAACGTGACCCGGCCCGACGTGGTGTCCTCGATCTACCGGGGCTACCTCGAGGCCGGCTCGGACGCGATCGAGACCAACACGTTCGGCGCGAACCTGGCCAACCTCAGCGAGTACGACATCCCGGAACGGATCCGGGAGCTGGCGGAGAAGGGCTCGGCGCTGGCCCGCGAGGCCGCCGACGAGTACTCGACGCCGGAGCGGCCGCGGTACGTGCTCGGTTCGGTCGGTCCGGGCACCAAGCTGCCGACGCTGGGCCACGCGCCCTACACCGTGCTGCGCGACGCCTACGTCGAGCAGATGCTGGGCATGCTCGACGGCGGCATCGACGTGGTGCTGGTGGAGACCTCGCAGGACCTGCTGCAGACCAAGGCCGCGATCGTGGCCGCGAAGCGGGCGATGGCCCAGGCCGGTCGCCAGCTGCCGATCATCGCTCAGGTCACCGTGGAGACCACGGGGACGATGCTGGTCGGCTCCGAGATCGGCGCGGCGCTGACCGCGCTGGAGCCGCTGGGCATCGACCTGATCGGGATGAACTGCGCGACCGGTCCGGCGGAGATGAGCGAGCACCTGCGGGTGCTGGCGCAGAACTCCCGGATCCCGATCTCGGTAATGCCCAACGCCGGTCTGCCCCAGCTCGGCCCCAATGGCGCGGTGTACCCGCTGCAGCCCGACGAGCTGGCCGACGCGCTGGTCGGGTTCGTCAACGACTTCGGCGCCCGGCTGGTCGGCGGCTGCTGCGGCACCACCACCGAGCACGTGCGCGCGGTGGCCGAGGCCGTCGCGTCGCTGCCGCCGAAGGTGCGCCAGCCCGAGCACATCCCGTCGATCTCGTCGATGTATCAGTCGGTGCCGTTCGAACAGGACGCGTCGATCCTCAACATCGGTGAGCGCACGAACACCAACGGTTCCAAGGCGTTCCGCGTGGCGATGCTGGAAGGTCGTTACGACGACTGCGTGGAGATCGCCAAGGCCCAGACCCGCGAGGGCGCGCACATGCTGGACCTGTGCGTGGACTACGTCGGCCGCGATGGCACGGTCGACATGCGTGAACTGGCGTCGCGCCTGGCGACCTCCTCGACCCTGCCGATCATGGTGGACTCCACGGAGCCGGACGTGATCGAGGCCGGTCTGGATCACCTGGGCGGCCGGTGCGCGGTCAACTCCGTGAACTACGAGGACGGTCACGAGCCGGGCTCGCGGTACGAGCGCGTGATGAGGCTCGTGGTCGAGCACGGTGCCACCGTCGTGGTGACCTGCATCGACGAGGAAGGCCAGGCGCGCACCGCCGAGTGGAAGGTGCGGGTCGCCGAGCGGCTGATCGAGGACATGACCACCAACTGGGGTCTGGAGAAGTCTTCGATCATCATCGACTGCCTGGTCTTCCCGATCACCACCGGCCAGGAAGAGGTCCGCAAGGACGCCATCGAGACGATCAACGCGATCCGGGAGCTCAAGAAGCGCCACCCGGACGTCCAGACGACGCTCGGCTTGTCGAACGTCTCGTTCGGACTCAACCCGGCGGCGCGGCAGGTGCTGAACTCGGTGTTCCTCAACGAATGCCGGGAAGCAGGCCTGGACACCGCGATCCTGAACGCTTCGAAGATCCTGCCGATGAGCAAGATCGATGAGGAGCAGCGGCAGGTCGCGCTCGACCTGGTCTACGACCGGCGCAGCGAGGGATACGACCCGCTGCAGAAGTTGATGGAGCTCTTCGAGGGCAAGACCGCGAAGTCCAGCAGCGCCTCGCGCGCCGAGGAGCTGGCGAAGCTGCCGCTGTTCGAGCGCCTGGAGCGGCGGATCGTCGACGGCGAGCGCAACGGGCTCGAAGCGGATCTGGACGCGGCGATGGCGGAGAAGCCGCCGCTGGAGATCATCAACGAGAACCTGCTGGCCGGCATGAAGGTCGTGGGCGAGCTGTTCGGCTCTGGCCAGATGCAGCTGCCGTTCGTGCTGCAGTCCGCCGAGGTGATGAAGGCCGCGGTCGCCCACCTCGAACCGCACATGGAGAAGGACGACTCCGGCGGCAAGGGCAAGCTGCTGCTGGCCACGGTCAAGGGCGATGTGCACGACATCGGCAAGAACCTGGTCGACATCATCGTGTCCAACAACGGCTACGACGTGGTCAACATCGGCATCAAGCAGCCGATCAGCGCCATCGTGGAAGCCGCCGAGGAGCACAAGGTCGACGCCATCGGCATGTCCGGGCTGCTGGTGAAGTCGACCGTGATCATGAAGGAGAACCTGGAGGAGCTCAACTCCAAGGGGATGTCCCAGAAGTACCCGGTGATGCTGGGCGGGGCGGCGCTCACCAGGTCCTATGTGGAGAACGACCTGGACGAGGTCTACCAGGGCGATGTGCGCTACGCGAAGGACGCCTTCGAAGGCCTGCACCTGATGGACCGCATCATGGCCGTCAAGCGCGGTGACGCGCCTGCCGACGATGCGGCCGAGCGGGAGAAGAAGGCCGAACGCAAGGCTCGTCGCGAGCGGTCGCTGCGCATCGCCGAGAAGCGCAAGGCCGAGCAGGGGCCGGAGCCGGAGTACACCGACACCACGCGGTCCGATGTGGACGCGGGCGCACCGGTGCCGACGCCGCCGTTCTGGGGCTCGAAGGTGGTCAAGGGCGTCGCGGTCGCCGACTACCTGGCACTGCTGGACGAGCGGGCCACGTTCTTCGGCCAGTGGGGCCTGCGCGGCGCGAAGAAGGGCGAGGGACCGTCCTACGAGGAACTCGTCGAGTCCGAGGGCCGGCCGCGGCTGCGGCACTGGATCGACGAGCTGTCCACCGCGGGTATCCTGCAGCACGCGGCCGTGGTCTACGGCTACTTCCCGTGCGTGACCGAGGGGAACCACCTCGTCGTGCTGGACAAGGAAGAGCCGGACGCCCCGGAGCGGCACCGGTTCTTCTTCCCGCGGCAGAAGCGCGACCGGCGGCTGTGCCTGGCGGACTTCTTCCGGTCGCGGGAGCAGGCCGAGCAGACCGGCCAGGTGGACGTGCTGCCGATGCAGCTGGTCACCATGGGCCAGCCGATCGCCGATTTCGCCAACGAACTGTTCGCCAAGAACGCCTACCGGGACTACCTGGAGGTGCACGGCATGGGCGTGCAGCTCACCGAAGCGCTGGCCGAGTACTGGCACCGCCGCGTCCGGCGGGAGCTTCTGTGGTCCTCGGGCGGTTCGGTGGCCGAGGAGGACCCGGCCGACGTGCAGGAGTACTTCAAGCTCGGCTACCGCGGCGCGCGGTACTCCTTCGGCTACGGCGCCTGCCCGGACATCGAGGACCGGGCGAAGATCGTCGACCTGTTAGCGGCCGAGCGCATCGGCGTGGTGCTCTCAGAGGAGTTCCAGCTGCACCCCGAGCAGTCCACCGACGCGATCATCGCCCACCATCCAGAGGCGAAGTACTTCAACACCTGATTCCCGCCTGTCTGAATCCGGAAGTAGAGAAAGGTAGTCATGAGCGTCGAGTTGCAGAAGGTCAACGGCCTGGAGTTCGCTGTCCGGGATCTGGGGTTGGCTGAGGCCGGGCGGCATCAGATCCGGTTGGCTGAGCATGAGATGCCGGGTTTGATGGCGACGCGTGAGGAGTTTGCGGGCTCGCAGCCGTTGAGGGGTGCGCGGATTGCGGGTTCGTTGCACATGACGGTGCAGACGGCGGTGTTGATCGAGACGCTGGTCGCGCTGGGTGCCGAGGTCCGGTGGGTGTCGTGCAACATCTTCTCGACCCAGGACGAGGCCGCCGCTGCGGTTGTGGTGGGTCCGGACGGGACGCCGGAGGCGCCTGCGGGTGTGTCGGTGTTCGCGTGGAAGGGTGAGTCGCTGGAGGAGTACTGGTGGTGCACCGACCAGTTGTTCCAGTTCGGTGGTGGTGAGGGTCCGAACATGATCCTCGATGATGGTGGTGACGCCACGCTGTTGGTGCACAAGGGTGTGGAGTTCGAGGCTGCCGGGGTGGTGCCGCAGGCTGGAGATGATGACCCGGAGGAGTACAAGGTCATCCTGGAGACGCTGCGTGCCAGCGTCGCCGTGGACGGCAAGCGGTTCACGAAGATCGCCGGTGAGGTCAAGGGTGTGACCGAGGAGACCACGACCGGTGTGCACCGGCTGTATGAGCTGGCCAAGACCGGGGATCTGTTGTTCCCGGCGATCAATGTCAATGACTCGGTGACGAAGTCGAAGTTCGACAACAAGTACGGGTGCCGGCACTCGCTGATCGATGGCATCAACCGTGCCACGGATGTGCTCATCGGCGGCAAGGTCGCGGTGGTGTGTGGTTACGGCGACGTGGGTAAGGGCTCGGCGGAGTCGCTGCGGGGCCAGGGTGCGCGGGTGATCGTGACCGAGATCGACCCGATCTGCGCGTTGCAGGCGGTGATGGACGGTTATCAGGTGACCACGCTGGAAGATGTCGTGGAGATCGCTGACATCTTCGTCACGACGACGGGGAACTTCGACATCATCACCGCCGAGCACATGGGGCGGATGAAGCACCAGGCGATCGTGGGCAACATCGGTCATTTCGACAACGAGATCGATATGGCGGGGTTGGAGAAAACGCCTGGTGTCCGTAAGCAGGAGATCAAGCCGCAGGTCCACGAGTACGTGTTCGAGGACGGGCATTCGGTCATTGTGCTGTCGGAGGGCCGGTTGCTGAACCTGGGCAACGCCACCGGGCACCCCAGCTTCGTGATGTCGAATTCCTTCACCAACCAGACGATCGCGCAGATCGAGTTGTTCACCAAGCCGGGGGAGTACGACAAGCAGGTGTATGTGCTGCCCAAGCACCTGGATGAGAAGGTGGCCCGCCTGCACCTGGACGCTCTGGGTGTGAAGCTGACCAAGCTCTCCAAGGAGCAGGCCGCCTACATCGGTGTCGACGTCGACGGCCCCTACAAGCCCGACCACTACCGCTACTGATCGAACTGCCCGGTACCGCTTCGCTTTCGCGCAGCGGTACCGGGTCGCAACGGCGGCTCTCCTCGGCCGGGGAAGCCGCCGGACATCCGCCCCGGCGCTGAAACCGCGCTCCGCGCAACCGATTTCGCCCATAGGATTCGCCGACCGGCGAAAGCGCGTACCCGGCCGGGGCTCGGCCGCGTCGCTGATCCGAATGCACAGCCTTTTCTGCGAGTGGCTGAACGACGATCCTTTCAGGATAACGCAATTCGCATTTCCGCGAAAGAATCCCCAGTCATCAGAGGAAAAACGGTCCCTGCTCGTCGAGAAGAGCAGTCGCAGGAGTGCATCTCGACCGGGCGCTGCGGTGACCGAAAGCCGACAGAAGGAAAACCTGAGGCCGACATGAACACCATCGCACTCGAACTGGTACCGCCCGCCCTCGACGGTGGCGTGCAGATGGCCGTCGCGGAAGGTCGCAAGGTCGCCGGGCTCAGCCGCGCCGCCGGGCTGGCCGGTCACATCAAACACGTGATGATCCCCGGCATCATCCAGGAGGACGGGGACCGGCCGGTCGACTTCCGGGAGAAGATGGACACCATCGACTTCTGGCGGACGATCGAGCCCGAACTGGGCGGCATGCGCGGGCTGTGCACGCAGGTCACCGCTTTCCACGACGAGCAGCAGCTGACCGAGCGCCTGCACAACCTGCGCGACGCGGGCATGGACGGCATCGCGTTCGTCGGGGTGCCGCGCAACATGGCCGACGGCGAGGGGCCCGGCGTCGCGCCCACCGACGCCCTGGCCAAGTTCCAGGACGTGGTGCCGCACCGCGGTTCGATCCTGATCCCGACCCGGGACGGCGAGCAGGGCCGGTTCGGCTTCAAGTGCGAGCGCGGCGCCACCTACGGCATGACCCAGCTGCTCTACTCCGACGCGATCGTCCGGTTCCTCGCTGAGTTCGCCCGGACCACGCCGCACCGCCCGGAGATCCTGCTTTCCTTCGGGTTCATCCCGGGTGTGGAGAGCAGGAAGAATCTGATCCAGTGGCTCATCCAGGACCCGGGCAACCCGGCCGTGGCCGCCGAGCAGGAATTCGTGGCGCAGACCGCGGACCTGGGCTTCGAGCAGCGCAAGCAGCGGGTCGTGGACCTCTACAAGCGGGTCATCGACGGGGTGCACGACCTCGGCTTCCCGCTCAGCGTCCACCTGGAAGCGCCCTACGGCTACAACAAGGCGGCCTTCGAGACCTTCGCGGCCATGCTCGACCACTGGGCGCCGTGAGCTGACCTCGCGCGACCGGGAACCGCCGTCCCCGAGCGGGCGGAGGTTCTCGCGTTCCGGGTCCGGCAGCTGGGTGAGTTCGCTCACCGCGCGACGTCGTGCTCCGCGCGCGGCGGGTGCGCGGTGTCATCGAATCCGGTCCGCCGCGCCGTCGCGGGCGGCCGCCATGCATACTTATGGGTGACCCGGAGCGTTTGATCGGTACCTATCGGAGCGATCAAGGCCTGCATCATGCTCGTCGCTGTCGGCGGTCCTCGTTTTCATCCGTCCTCGTTTTGGTTTAAAGTCGACGCATTCGCGGCTCGGTCGGCTCAATTCAGTCGATCCGGCCGCAATCGGTCCAAGGGGAGCGGCGATTTCGCGCGAAATCGTCATCCGGCACGCGTGGGATGTGACGGTTTCGCGCGAAATCGCCACCCACCCCGGACCGCGCGCGCCGTCAGGAGCGAGCCGCAAGCGTTGCCGCGGCGGTGCCCGGCGTCGTCGGGCGTTGCCCGCCGTGACAGGAGGGACCACCTCAGTGCCGTTGTCGCCAGCACCTCCAGGCCCTGCCCGCCCCGTCGGCGGCGGCCCCGGTTTCGAGTCCGGGCGGCCCGTAGAAGACGAATCGATTTTCCGCTTCGTCGGGGCGGTCATTCGATTCGCTCGCGGATCAGATCACCTCCCGGGTCTGCCGATCGCTGGGAATTTCCGGGGTGGAAACAATTCCGTAACCAGTCCGGTGAACTATTCCGATTCCGGCCCGGATTGTTTCCGGCAAGCTGTTCTCGAATCGCGTGGTGAGGTGCGGCGATGATGACGACCGAGGTCAGTGCGCTCGACTGGGCGTTCCTGTGCCTGGAGCAGGAAACCGCGCCGATGCACATCGGTGCGGTCGCGGTGTTCCGGCCGTCGGAACCGGCGGACCGGGTGTGGCTGCTGGCGCTGCTGGCCGAGCGGGCCCAGCGGATCGCGCGGCTGCGGCTGCGGCTCGGCCAGTCGTGGCTGCCCGGCCAGGCCCGTTGGGCGGAAGCGCCGGAATTCGACGCGGCCGAGCAGGTGCGCAGCCACCAGGTGCCCTCGCCGGGCGGGCGGCAGGAATTGGCCGAGCTGGTCGCGGAGCTCATCGCGGACCCGCTGGACCGGCGCCGTCCGCTGTGGGAACTGCACCTGATCACCGGGCTGGACGGGGACCGGTTCGCGGTGCTGGCGAAGTTCCACCACGCCCTCGCCGATGGCCGGGAAGCGGTCGAGACGGGTTTGGGGCTGCTCGACGGCTTCACGCCCGAGGCGCCGGAACCGCTGCCCGAACCCGACGGCAGCCCGCTGGACCTGCTCCGCAAACCGCAGCAGCTGTTCGATGCGGTTCGCGGAACCCTGTCGAAGTCCGGTGAAACGCTCGGCATCGCCTCGTCGGTAGTGCGCAGCATGCGGCTGCCGATCCCGGATTCGCCGTTGCGCGCTTCCGCTTCCGCGGCGCGGCGGGTGGCGCTGATCCCGATCGGCCTCGCTGACCTGCGGCGGATCCGCGCCCGGCACGGCGGCACCACCAACGACGTCGTGCTCGCGGTGCTCGCCGGGGCGTTCCGCCGGTGGCTGGCCGCGCGCGGGCACCCGGCCGACAAGCTGCCGCTGCGGGCGCTGATCCCGGTCAGCTGTCGTCGCGGCGACAACGCGCGAGGGAACAACCAGCTGTCCGGCTACCTGTGCGATCTGCCGGTGGGGGAGCCGGACCCGGTGGCGCGGCTGCAGGCGATCCGGGTCGCGATGGGTCGCAACAAGAGCGCGGGTCCGCTGCGCGGGCCGGGAGCGTTCCCGGTGCTTGCCGGGCGGGTCCCGCAGATCGTGCACCAGGTGGCCGCGCCGCTGGCCGGGCAAGGTGCCGCGCTGCTGTTCGACACCGTGATCACCAACGTGCCGCTGCCGGGTTTCCGGGCCGCCCTGGGAGGGGCGGAGTTGGCGGAGCTGTACCCGGTGGCCCCGCTGGTGGCCGGGCACGCGCTGGCGATCGCGGTCTCGCAGTACCGCGCCACCGTGCACGTGGGCGTGCACGCCAATCGCGCGGCGTTGCCGGACCTGGAGAAGCTCGGCGAAGCGCTGCCGTTCGCGGTGGCCGAACTCGACGACCGGTCGTGAACCGTGCACTACGTCGATCGGGCAACACGGCCGCGCTTTCGCTGGTTTTATGGGGGGCATGGATCTTTTGGTGCGGACCGAACAGGGCGCGGTGCGGGGAACCGCGAACGAAGACTTGAGCATTTTCAGGGGGATTCCGTACGCGGCACCGCTGGACGGGGCGCGCCGGTTCCAGGCGCCTGTTGCCCCGCAGCGGTGGGAAGGGGTGCGGGACGCGTTGGAGTTCAGCGCGTCGGTGCCGCAACCGGCGGTGATCCCCGGGTTCCCGTCGCCGTGGAATCCCGGTGACAGCACCGACTGCCTGAGCGTCAACGTGTGGACCCCGGATCGCAGCGGCGGCCTGCCGGTCATGGTCTGGTTCCACGGCGGGGCCTATCTGGGAGGTACGGCCGCCGACTACGATCCGGCGTTGTTCGCGCAGGCCGGGGTCGTCGCGGTGACGGTGAACTACCGGGTCGGTTATGAGGGTTTCGGTTGGGTTGCCGATGCGCCGTCCAACCGCGGCATCCTGGACCAGCTCGCGGCGTTGCGCTGGGTGCGCGACAACATCGCCGCGTTCGGCGGCAACCCGGGCAATGTGACGATCTTCGGCGAGTCCGCGGGCGCGACCTCGGTGGCCACGCTGATCGGGGGATCGGCCCGGAGCGGGTTGTTCCGCCGCGCGATCGCGCAGAGCGTCGGCTCGCTGTACTGCGCCGAGGACGAGGCGCGCAAGCTCAGCGAGCTCATCGTCGGTCCGCTCGGTGTCCCGGCCACCGCCGAGGAGCTGGCGGCGGTGCCGTCGGAGGCGATCCACGCGGCGCAGCTGCCAGTGATGGCGGAGCAGAACGAGAACCGCGCGGACTGGACGAATTCCACGCCGTACGCGGTGATCCTCGACGGCGAGGTGCTCGACGACCTGCCGTGGGTCGCGCTGCGCGCCGGCGCGGGCCGCGACGTGGATCTGATCAGCGGATACACCGCCGACGAAGCCCGAATGTTCACAGTGGACCTTCCCGCGGAGGTCAAGGACCCGGTGCTGATGGCGCAGCGGCTGCGGCTGGATCCGTCGGTGGTGGGCCGGTACCGCGCCGGGTATCCGGGGATCGAGGATGCCGAGCTGTTCTCGCTGATGCTCAGCGATCAGCTGTTCCGGATGCCGTCGCTGTGGAGCGCTGAAGCGCACGCCGCGGCTGGCGGCCGCAGCTACGCCTACGAGTTCGCCTGGTCGAGCCCGGTGCGCGGCGGTGCGTTCGGCGCGCACCACGGGCTGGACGTGCCGTTCACCTTTGGAATCGTTGCGGATGAGCTCGGCAAGTCGATGTTCGGCGGCGAGATCCCGCCGGGCTTCGAGCAGCTGTCCGGCCAGCTGCGCAAGGCGTGGGTTTCGTTCGCGGCGACCGGTGACCCGGGGTGGCCTGCCTACACCGTCGCCGACCGCTCGGCCCGGGTGTGGAACGTGCCGTCGACCGTGGTGGCCGATCCGATCAAGGTATCCCGGGAGATCTGGCAACACGGCTTCCAGGCGTGAGACCCGTGAGCGCTTTTGCGCTGATAGCGGCTGTTCGGGATGTGGTGCGGGTTGTGCAGCGATGGTGGGTACGTCGTTGCTGCCGCCGGGTGGCGCTCTTGGGCGGATGAGGTGAACGGACCGTTTGTCCCGTCTATTGGTGTACCGGCATCATCACTCACGACCGGACGGGCACTCGTCGTGAGTGATGGTTCCGGTAAGAACCGGCATTGCCACTCACGACCGGACCGACACCCATCGTGAGTGGCAATGCTCCGTTCCAAAAAACACCCGGGTGGTTGCGAGATACAGCGCCCGCCACCGACGACGCCCACCACGGCACGCCATGAACTGCCTTCCGGCACGCCGTTCTCCGCTCCTCAGTTCCTGACTCTGGACAAGCCAGAAACCTAGACGAAGCAACGGCGTGCCCCCGTCTCCGGACCCAAGAACCCAGCTCAAAGTTCTTGAACTTCTCCAGCGGCTCCAGCCCGGCCGCCTTCCCGGAGGCGGTCGTGCGGCGCCGCCGGTTTCCGCGGCGTCAACGACTACGCCCTGAAACACCTCACCGGCAACGACCTGCCCCGCACCGGTGTGGATCATGATGGACTTCCCGGGGGCGGCGAACTGGTGAACGCCATCATCGCGAAGAACGGGCACTGAGCTCCGACACCGGAGCGGGGCGCGGCCGACGCGGTGCCAGGCACGGCGGAGAATGCACTCGCGGGGTGGAGCTCGTATCGATTCGCCGTGACTGCGAGGTGGGTGCGAAGTGGGGAGCTGGATCGACGTGGCCGACGGCGTGCTGGTGCGCCGCTACGACGAGCTGGACCTCTCGGTCGGCCTCGTCGTGGGAAGCGCACGCTGCCTGGTCATCGACACGGGTGGGGACGCCGGGCAGGGCGCCGAGCTCGCCGCGGCGGTCCGCGAGGTCACGCCGCTGCCCTGGTCGGTGGTCCTGACCCACGCGCACTTCGACCACAGCTTCGGCACCGAGGCGTTCACCCCGTGCCCGGTCTGGGCGCACGACAGGTGCCGCACCCGACTCGTGGCCGCGGGGGAGGGTCAGCGCGAGAAGTGGGCGCGGCACTACCGCGAGCGGGGTGAGCACGAGATCGCCGACCGCATCAACGCCGTGCGGATCGCGCTGCCCGACAACCTGGTCGATGACCGGGCGGTGCTCGACCTCGGCGGGCGTGACGTGGCGCTGCTCCACTTCGGACCGGCGCACACCGACCACGACCTGGTCGTGCACGTGCCGGACGCGGGCGTCGTGTTCGCGGGCGATTTGGTCGAGCACGGTGCACCACCGCAGTTCGGTGACGCATACCCGCAGGAGTGGCCGGCCGCGCTGGACGCCATCCTCGCGCTGAACGCGCCGATCGTGCTGCCCGGGCATGGCGAACCGGTGGACCGCGAGTTCGTGCGGCGCCAGCGCGCCGAGCTGGCGGCCGTGGCCGAGCTGTGCCGGGCGGTGGCGGCGGGGACGCTCACCGCGGAGCAGGCGGTGGCGCGCTCACCTTTCCCCGAGCAGTTCACTATGGATGCCCTCGCGCGCTGACCTGCGGTTGGGCCCGCCGCAGGCGGCGGCCGGGGCGGCGGCCGCGTTGGTTAACGTTGGGGTGGCCTGCGCTCGGCGTGATCACGCGGACCGCCGCGGCGAGCTCGGCGCCCTGCCCGGCGTCCGCGAGATCACCGTCAAGCTGCTGCCCGGCCTGCGCGCCCCGGAGCGCACCGTAGTCGTCCTGGCTGAGCCCAAAAGCACTCGCGGGCCAGTGGCGAAGGTCACCTCTTCGCCAGTTCCAGCGCCGCCGTCTCGATGCTGTCCTCGTCGAGCAGGACGTGGTTGGCCGCCGCGCCCAGCGGGATGAAGCTGTCCTCGCTGGTGACGCGGCCGATCTGGCCGCGGAACCCGCCGTCGACCAGCGCCGTCACCACCGGCTCGGAAACGCCGCCGCTGCGGCGGGTTTCGTCGACCACCAGCACCCGCCCGGTCGCGCGCGCCGACGCGAGCAGGTCCTCGACCGGCAGCGGCGCCAACCAGCGCAGATCCAGCACCCGGGCCCCGATGCCACGCTCCTCAAGCCGCTTCGCGACCCGCAGGCTCATCGGCACCCCGTTGCCGAAGCTGACCAGCGTCAGATCTTCTCCGTCGCCGTGCTCCCGGGCGCGGCCGATCGGCACGTGGTGCTCACCCGGTACCGGGTACGGCGCCAGCCACTCGCCGTCGCTGGATTCGTGCAGGTCACGCATGTGGTACAGCGCGATCGGCTCCAGGAACACGCACAGCCGGCCGTCCTCGTGCGCGGCCGCCACGCAGGTGCGCATCATCGCGGCGGCGTCGTCCGGCCGGGAAGGCGACGCGACCACAACGCCCGGCAGGTCGCGCAGCGCGGCGACGCTGTTGTCGTTGTGGAAATGGCCGCCGAAGCCCTTCTGGTAGCCGTAACCCGCGATGCGCACCACCATCGGGTTCCGGTACTGGCCGTTGGAGAAGAAGCTCAGCGTGCTGCCTTCGCCACGCAGCTGGTCGGCCGCGTTGTGCACGTAGGCGAGGTACTGGATCTCGGGGATCGGCAGCAGCCCGGCGAGCCCCGCGCCGAGCGCCGTGCCCAGGATGCTCTGCTCGTCCAGCAGCGTGTCGAACACCTTGGTGCCGCCGAACTTCTTGCGCAGTCCGCGCGTCACCCCGTACACCCCGCCCTTGCGGGCGACGTCCTCGCCGAAGACCACGACGCGCGGATCGCGGGCCAGCTCTTCGGCCAGCGAACGGTTGATCGCCTGCGCCAGGGTGAGCGGCCCCTCGGACTCCGGGAGCTGATCACCGAAGAACTCCGAGCGCCACGACGGAACCTCACCCGCCCGGCGCGCGACGACGTCCGGCCGGTCCTGGCAGATCGAGGCCATCACCTCGGCAGCGCTGCCCAGCTTCCGGCGGCCGAGCGCCTCCTCGGCGATGCGCGCGACCTCGGCCCGCTTATCCTCGTAGCGCGCGAGCACCTCATCGGGGCGCAGAATCCCGTTGTCCACCAGTGCTTTTGCGGTGGCGCGCAGCGGATCGCGCTGGTAGTCCGCGGTGATCTCGGTGCGCGACCGGTAACCGGACTCCACGTCCGACCCGGCGTGCCCCATCAACCGCACCGTCCGCAGGTGCAGGAACGCCGGGGCGCGGTGCTCGCGGACCCAGTCCGCGGCCTCCCGCGCGACCGCCAGGCAGCGCACTGGGTCGTCGCCGTCGACCTTGAAGTACCGCAGGCCGTTGCGGTCGCCGTAGGTGGATTCGATCCAGCCCTGCGGCGTGCGCACGCTGATCCCGATGCCGTTGTCCTCGCACACCAGCAGCAGCGGCATCGGCAGGCCCTGGAAGGCGCAGTGCAGCGCGGAGTTGATCGCGCCGGTCGCGGTGGAGTGGTTCGCCGAGGCGTCGCCGAAGCTGCACACCACGACGGAATCTGCCGGCCAGGCGGCCGGGACGCCGAGCTTGGCGGTCCGGCCGAGCGAGAAAGCCAGGCCCACCGCGCGCGGCAGGTGCGAGGCGATGGTCGAGGTCTGCGGGATCACGGACAGCTCGGCGTTGCCGAATACCTTGTGCCGACCGGCGGAGATCGGCTCATCGGACGAGGCGACGATGCCCAGCAGCACGTCGCGCAGCGGGTGCTGGCCCGGCACCTGCCGGCCGCGGCGGACGTAGAAGCCGCCGGAGCGGTAGTGCAGCAGCGCCGGGTCCGTGGGCCGCAGCGCGGCGGCGACTGCGGCGTTGGACTCGTGCCCGGACGAGCCGATGCTGTAGAAGCCCTTGCCCTGCGAGCCCAGTTGCCGCGCCTTGAAGTCCAGGTGCCTGCTGCCGGCTTGCGAGTCGAACAGCGCCAGCAGTTCGTCGTCCTGCCCCGACCCGGTCGACGGCCGGGCGGACCAACCGGCCACGGCGGTCCGGAAGAACTCGTCAACGGGTTCGGTCTTGTCGCTCATAGGTCCTCCGTATGGCGAGCGGTTGTGAGTCTGCAACAGGGCTCGGTGCCGTGAGCCCTTCGGGCCGCTACAGCGATTCGCAAGACTCACGGCACCCACTACGCGCCCGGTACCGCGTGCCAGTCGTTGGCCACCTGGGCGCACGACTTGGCCAGGCATTCCAGCGCGATCGGCAGCAGCGGGTTCGTGTTCTGCTTGCGGTACAAGGCCTTTACCCGGCGGTGCGGCTGCCAGCCGGCGATCCGGGAGATGCGCACGTGGTCGTCGGGGATCGCCAGCCCGGGCAGCACCGCCACGCCGAGGTCGCGGGCCACCAGGTCCCGGATCACCGAGTAGTCGTTGCTGCGGAAGGTGATCCGCGGCACGAACCCGGCCGCGGCGGCCAGCCGCACCAGCGCCCGCGCCCCCGCGGTGTCTGGCCGGGTGCAGATCCAGGCGTCCCCGGCGAGCTCGCGCAAGTCCACCTCCGCGGCCCCGGCCAGCCGGTGCGCCTCGGGCAGCGCCAGCCGCAGCGGCTCGGCCATCAGCTCTTCCACGCACAGCTCGATCGGCCACTGCCGCGGATCGAGGTCATACTCGAAGACCACGGCCGCGTCCAGGACGCCGTCCAGCACGTCGCCGAGCACCTCGTCCGGCTCGCCCTCGTCGAGTTGCACCTCGGCGCTCGGCCGTTGGGAGACCACGGCGGCGAGCACGTCCGGCAGCACGCGAGCGTTGGCGGTGGCGAAGCTGGCCAGCCGCAGGCTGCCTTCCTCCCCGGCGACCATCGCCCGGACCTCGCGCTCCAGCGCGTCGAGCGCACCGAGCGCGTCGCGGCTGCGGTCGGCGAGCCGGATCGCCAGCGCGGTGCTGCGGGCGCTGCGCGCGGAACGCTCGAACAGCGGCGCGCCGACCGCGCGTTCCAGCAGCGCCATTTGTTGCGACACCGCCGATGCCGTGTAGCCGAGCACCCGCCCGGCCTCGGCGAACGAGCCGGTGCGAACGCATTCCTGCAGGGTTCTCAAGTGGATCGGGTTGAGCACGCCTGACCCCCTCTGCTCTCGTCTTCGAAGCCGTGCACCCGGGGCCGGCTCGCCCCGAGTGCCGGCAGCGCCGCGCGATGTGAGTTCAAGGCAGTCCTCACGCGGTCGCGGCGCTCGGCAATCGGCCCCGCAGCTGCATCGCAGTCCGCACGCGTTCCTTGGCCAGGTCCAGCGCCGCCTGGTGAGGTAGTACGCCACCGGCCTGCGCGGTGTCCAGGACCAGAGCCGTGTTTTTGCGGGTCCGTTCCGCCACCGTCCGCAGGATCGCCGCCGGTTCCGGCCGGAACGCGGAATGCCGCGCGTCCATGGCGAAACCGGCTGCGATGGCACCGCCGGCGTTGGCGATGAAGTCCGGCACGATGGTGATCTCCCGGCCCGCCAGCAGGTGGCGGGCGTTGGGCGTGGTCGGCAGGTTCGCCCCCTCCACGATCAACCCGGCCCGGATCTCCGCGGCGACGGATTCGTCGATGACGTCCTGCCCGGCGGCCGGGATCAGCACGTCGCAGTCCACCTGAAGCTCCTCGCCGCGCGGGATCCGGTGCTGCGCCGAGGCCTTGGCCACGCACGCGTCGCCGAACTCGGCGCGGGCGTCCAGCCACTGCGGCACGTCGAGCCCTGCCGGGTCGTGCACCGAACCGTCGATCGTGGACAGCGCGACCAGCTGTGCGCCGAGCTCGTGCAGCCGCTTCGCGGCGGCGGCCCCGACGGCGCCGAAGCCCTGCAACGCCACCCGCGCCCCGGCCACGCTGCGGCCCTGGTGGACCAGCGCCGCGTCCACGGCCTCGGCGACGCCGTGACCGGTCACGCCCAACTGGTCGTAGGGCACGCCGCCCAGCGATTCGGGGACGCCGACCGCCGCGCCGCGGTCGCCGAGCTCGTCCTGGATGATCGCCGCGTCTTGCTCGGTCATCCCCATGTCCAGCCCTGCGACGTAGCTGGCCGGGATCTGGTCGGCCAGCCGCCGCGCGAAGGCCCGCACGATCCGCTCCTTGTCCGGCGCGTCCGGGTCGGCGAAGATGCCTGCCTTCGCGCCGCCGTGGAACAGGTCGACCGCGGCCCACTTCCAGGTCATCACGCGGGCCAGCCGGGCGATCTCGCCGACGGTGACGGTCGGGCTCATCCGGGTGCCGCCCTTGCCGGTGCCGCGGGCGGTGTTGTCGATGACCAGCACGCCCCGCATGCCGGTGCGCGAGTCCGAGACGCACACCACCTTCTCCGGGCCCCACTCGTCGATCTCCTGCAACAGATCACGCACGGTTCGCGCTCCTTCGTCGGCTGCGCCGAGCACAGCCCGGATATCGGGGGGATTCGCTCGTGTCTTACGAAGTCTTCGTCCTCGAAGCGGCCGAGCCGCACTGCGTGTCGGGGGATCCGCTCGAAAGGGCCGCGGATGTGCCCGGGTTCCGCCTTTCAGACGCGGTTGTGCTCGGGCCGGACCCCGGTGCCGGCGAAACGGCGGACGTCGAGGCCGGTGACGTCGACGACCGGCGGTCGGCCGAGCACGAGGTCGCGCATGACTTCGCCGATGGCCGGTCCCTGCAGGAAGCCGTGGCCGGAGAAGCCGGTGGCGTATAGGAACCGGCTCGGTCTCGCCGCCTCCCCGACCAGGGCGTTGTGGTCGGGCGTGACCTCGTAGAGCCCGGCCCAGCCGTTCGCGACGCCGATGTCGGCCAGCCGCGGTGCGCGCCGCGCCACGGTGTCGGCGAGCCTCCCGAGCCAGCGGTCGTCGGTGTTGAGCCGGAACCCGTACTCCTCGTCGGGGTCGGACATGCCGATGAGCAGACCCGGTCCTTCGTCGTGGAAGTAGAAGCTGGTGCTGAAGTCGATGGTGAACGGCAGCCGGGGCCGCAGGTCCGGCACGGGCTCGGTGACCAGGATCTGCCGCCGCAGCGGCCGGACCGGCAGCTCGACGCCGGCGAACTCGCCGACCGACGCCGACCACGCGCCCGCCGCGCAGACCACGGTCGACGTTTCGACGGAACCGAAATGGGTGTGCACCGCGGTGATCTCACCGCCGGTGACCTCGATGCCGGTCACTGGGCAGTGCCGCCGCAGCAGGGCGCCGTGCTGCCGGGCAGCCTGCGCGTAACCCTGCACCACCGCCTCCGGGGTGCAGTGCCCGTCGGTGGGGGAGAAGGCGGCCGCCAGCAGCCCGTCCGGCACCACGTACGGCGAGAGCTCGCAGGCCTCGGTGACGGTCAGCATCCGGCTCGGCACGCCGAACCCGTTCTGCAGCCGCACGCTCCGCTCGAACGTCGCGACGTCGTCGGGATCCGACAGCAGGAACAGGTAGCCGAACTGCTTGAGGTCGATCTCGCCGCCGGGCCGCCGCGCGAAGTCCTCGAACGCGTTCAGGCTGCGCTGCCCGAGCTCGATGTTGACCGGGTCGGAGAACTGCGCGCGCACCCCGCCGGCGGCCTTGCTCGTGCTGCCTTCGCCGAAATCGTCGCGCTCCAGCAGCAGCACGTCCACGCCGGCTTCGGCGAGGTGGAAGGCGGTGCTGATGCCCATCACGCCGCCGCCGATCACGACGACCTCGGCCCGGCCCGGCAGCATCACCGGGCACCGCCGAGTTCCGGGGGCAGCCGGAAGTCCAGGTCCGGCTCGACGGTGTCGACGTCCATCTGGGCCTTCTGCAGCTTGCCGGAGAAGTCCCAGTTCAACGACTGCCAGCGGGTGAACTGGTCGAGCACCCAGATGCCGGACTGGCGGCTGCCGTTGCCGGACTTGCCGTTTCCGCCGAAGGGCAGGTGCGCCTCCGCGCCGGAGGTCGAGTTGTTCACGCTGACCATGCCCGCCCCGATGCCCTGCCGGAACCGGAACGCGGTGGCCGGGTCGGTGGTGTAGATCGCCGCGGACAACCCGTAGCCGGGGGCGTTGCCCAGCTCGATGGCCTCGTCCAGCGCGTCGTAGGTGGTGACGCCGACGATCGGGCCGAAGGTCTCGTTGCGGAACACGTGGTCGTCCGGCCGCAGCCCGTCCAGCAGCACCGGGTGGTAGTACAGCCCGGTCGAGGCATCGCCCTGGAAGCCCTTGCGCGGCGCCGAATCCCCGATCCGCCCGACCGACTCCGAACCCAGCACGGTGTGGTGCTCGGCGATGTTGCCCAGGATGTTCTCGAAGTTGTCCGCGAACTTCTGGTCCAGCAGCGGGCCGTAGAGCACGTCACCGGTCGGGTCGCCGATGGTGGCCGCGCGCAGCGCCGCGTCGAGCCGGCGCACGAACTCGTCGTGCACGTCGCGGTGCACGATCAGGTTGCCCAGCGAGGTGCAGCGTTGCCCGGCGGTACCCCACCCGGAGAACAGCGCGCCCTCCACTGCGAGGTCGAGCTCGGCGTCCGGGGCGACGACCATCGGGTTCTTGCCGCCCAGCTCCAGGCACGGGCTCTGCAGGTACCGGCCGCACAGCTCGCCGACCCGCGCGCCGACCGCGCTGGACCCGGTGAACCCGACCTTGTTGACGGTGCCCGCCGCCAGCGCGGACTCCAGTCCCTCGAAGGTCGCCTCGCCGTCGGTGTAGACGAGGTTGAGCACGCCCTTGGGCACCCCGGCGCGCCAGGCCAGCTCGGCCAGCGCCCGCGCCGCGCCCGCGGCGTACTCGGCGGGCTTCCACACCACGGCGTTGCCGCACAGCAGCGCGGGCACCATGTACCAGGACGGCACCGCGACCGGGAAGTTACCCGCGGTGATCACCACGGCGACGCCCACCGGCACGCGGAAGGTGAACAGCTGCTTGTCCGGCATCTCCGAGGGCACCGTCTGCCCGTAGAGCCTGCGGCCTTCGCCGAGGAAGAAGTCGCAGGTGTCGATGATCTCCTGCACCTCGCCGAGCGCTTCGGCGTAGGGCTTGCCGATCTCCCGGGTCACCAGCCGCGCCAGTGGCTCCTTGTTCGCCTCGACCAACCGGCCCAGCCCGGCCACCACCCGCCCGCGCACCGGCGCGGGCACCTGCGCCCATGCGCGCTGCGCCCGCTGCGCCTGTTCGGTCGCGGCCAGCAGTGTCCCGGGTCCGCCGAGGGAGACCTCGGCGACGACGTCCTCCAGGTTCGCAGGGTTGCGCGAAAGGTACTCGCCTCCGCCGTCGACCCGGGCGGGTGCGTCCGGACCGATCACGGAGTTCAACGTCGACTGCACCGACATGCACCTCTTCCAGCTCGTTCGGGTACTAGTGCGCAGGTGTGCCGCGCGACACCTCCGCCGCCGGGATCACCGTAAGTCCCCGGGGGCGCGTTCGCGGAGAATCAGAAGAGTGATTTCTGTTCCCCCTGAGCGACAGCACAGCTTGCGCTCGATTGGTTAGGGGATACACGTGCTTCTCCCCGCCTTCCGCGGCGACATGTGGATCGCTACCGCTGCGTGCTTCGCGCCTTTCCCGGATGATCTCCATCTACAGACGTCCCCGCATCGCGTGGGCGCGAACCGTCGTCGCCAGCGGTGAGGTATTCGGTGCGAGATGAGACTGCTGAGACCGGAGGGTCGCTGTTCGGGACGGGCCGAACGGGATCTTCCGCCGCACGGTACCGAAACCGGAGGAGCAAACCGACCGGCGGATGCTGCGCGTGCCCGGACTGCCGCTGTGGCTGTTCCTGCTGTTCTGGCCGCCGGGGCGGGACGGCTGGGGACCGGGATCGGCAGAGCCTGGCCCGCGGTGCTGGTGTCGTTCCTCGCAGATCGACTGGTCCGGGCCGTTCCCCGGGCCGTTCCCTGGGCCGGACATGATCGGGCAGCCGGGCCTGGCGTGCTCCCGGAACCTGCGGATGATGGTGTTCAACGGGTGGGCCATCATGGTCGCCAACCTGGCCTTGTTCGCGGTCCTGTTCATCGTCCTGATCCGGCCCGGGCAGCTGATGGGTGGGGACACCCTCGATCGGCACGGCCGCTTCTTCAGCGGCACAGCCGCTTCTTCAGTCGGCACAGCCGCTCGAAGGTTTCCCTCACCAGGCCGAATTTCACCCGACGGGAGGCGAGTGATGGGGTTTGCGGAGCGGTTGCGGGCCGAGTTGGCGTTCGACGGCCTCCCCGGGCGGGCCGGGTTCGCGGCCTGGGACCTCGACGAACAGGAGCCCGTGCTGGTCGATGCGGAGCGGGTCGTGCACGCCGCCAGCACGATCAAGGTGCTGATCATGATCGCCGCGCTGCGCGCCGTGCAGGACGGGCGGATCGAGCTGGACGAATACGTCGAGTTGCCCGCCGAGCGGGTCGGCGGGTTCGGCATCCTGCGGGAACTTCCCAGCGTGACGCGGATTTCGCTGCGTGACCTGATCACGCTGATGATCGTGATCAGCGACAACGCCGCCACGAACGCGGTGATCGACGCGGTCGGTTTCGAGGCGATCCGGGACTGCTCCGCCGACTTGGGGTGCACGGCGACCCGTGTCGAGCGCCGGCTGATGGACCCCAACGCCCACGGCCGCAACGAGACCACCGCGCTGGACCAGGCGCGCGTGCTCGACGCGTTGGCCAGGGGAGCGGCGCTGCCACCGGAGCTGACCGAGCACGCGCTGGAAGTCCTGTCCAAGCAGCAGGTTCGGGACCGGCTGCCCGCGCTGCTGCCGGACGGGGCGCAGTGCTGGAACAAGACCGGCGAGCTGCTCGGGCTGCGCCACGACGTGGGGCTGATCGGCGCCGACCGGCCGCGAGCGGTGGTCGCGGTGCTGGTCGACGAGCTCACCGACGAACGCTCCCGCACCGGCTACCGGGGAGGCCCCGCCTGCGACGCCATCGCAGCCCTGGGAGCAGCGGCATACCGCGCGCTGGCGTGACCTGGGCCGCGCGGGGCGGTTGACGACCGCCGGGCTCGTGCATTGCACCGTCGCGGGTCAGGACGCCGGTGGCGTCCGCGTAGATGATCGCGCCGGTCCGGTCGTCGCCTGTGCTCCGCCCATCCGACAAGATCCAAAATCACTCGAATGCGTGTTCTAAAACGGGTCTCTGAAGTGCTAGAATATTGTTGTCGGGCAGGGTGATTGGGCGCATTTAGACCACTGTGGACTGTCGTTTCGATGGGCGGTTCGCTGTGGCGTTGGATGCTGCCCTCGACTGCGGGAAGGGGTACTCGTGGACGGTGTGCAGATCAGTCTCGGTTCGTTCCTCGACTACATGCGCAGCACGCCGCGTGGTTGCGCGGGCATCGTTCGGGACCAGCGGGAGATCTACCTCGATGAGACGAGCATGGCGTGGGCGTTCTACGGGCCGTTCCGGCTGGCGCTGCGGCGGGCGGTGACCTCGCCGGACGCGGTGGAGATCGTCGCGGCGGCGGTGCGGCAGGCGCGTCCGGTGCAACAACCGCACTTCCGGCAGCTGCATGCGGGATTCGAGCGCTGGTGGGGGCGCGCCAAGGTCACCGGCCTCCCGACCGTTTCCACGCGTTGGGAGATCGGCGGGCTCGCGATCACGATCTCGGAGCGCAGCTCGCTGGCGTTGCGCCACCGGGGCGGTCGGACCGAGGTCGTGCTGCCGTACCTGAAGGAGCCGCAGCTGGGCACGGATTCCGCGAACCTCGCGCTGCGGGTCCTGGAGCGCGCGATGCCGGCCCTGCGGCCGGGTGCGACGCCGATGGTGCTCGACGTGCGTCGCGGCAAACCGTTGCGGCTGCGCAAGAACGCGAACCGGGTCGAGCTGGACGCGCTGCTGGCCGCCGAGGCGGCCAAGTACCTCGCGCACTGGACGGCCGTGGCCGGAGCGCCGGTCGCGTCGAGTGACGTGGCCTTTCGGCCGAGGCCGGTGTCGGAGAGTTCGCGGGCGGCAGGTATGTAGGAGTTGCGGGAGCTGTGTCAACCGCTCGCGGGTTGGGGCCCCTGTATTTTCGGGGGTCCCAACCGCGGTGATTTCCTGTTCCGGCGTGGTGAATGGGGTATTCACGCGACCTGCAGCGGGACGAGGACGGTAGTTCTCGCGAGGACTGCTAACCGCGCCGCCGTGCAAATCCGCTCCCGGAACTGCCTTCGGTGTCAACTGCGGCGGGGCTGGCGGTGCATCAGGCCGAAGCGCGACCATTGGGTCTCGGCTGCCTCGATGGACCGGCGGATCCGCTCGGGATCCACAGTGGACAGCTGGGCGGCGATGGCCTGGGCGACCGCCAATCCCGGTGCGAGCGAGGGGAAAACGCCACTGGCAGAGTTCCTGGTGCACGACGCGTTCCTGGTGCCGACCCTGGTGACCTATCGGGCTTTGAAGGCCGAGGCCCGCGAGTTCGGGCTGCCGGAGGACAGCTGGCGCAAGGTCGACGACGCGCTCGGGGCCGGGTTGGCGGCGCTGGAAATGGCGCACCGCGCAGGCGTCAAGATCGTCTATGGCAGCGACCTGCTCGGCGGCATGCACCGCCAGAACGAGGAGTTCCGGATCCGCAGCGAGGTCCAGCAGCCGCTGGACATCATCCGCTCGGCGACCAGCACCGCCGCCGACCTCCTCGGCATGACCGGCGAGATCGGCACGCTGCGGGTGGGTGCCCTGGCCGACCTCGTGGTTCTGGACGGCGACCCGCTGGCCGGCATCGCCAACCTCGCCGACCCCGAGCACACCCGCCACGTCATCCAGCACGGCGCCCTGGTGTGAGCTGTGATGACGATCCGTAGCTGAAGCCCGGCTCCGTCACCCGGGGTTGGCGCAATTTCGCGAGAATTGTGCCTTCACCCGGGTGACGGTCGATTTCTCGCGAAATTGCGCCGCGTCGGGCCTCAGCCGAGCACCGGGTCCCAGGACGATGCCAGGCGGGCCAGCGCGGTGCCGAGGCCGTTGGGACCGCGGAGAACGCTCGATGCCGGCCCGAGCGGTGTGGGGCTGAGCGGTGCCGGCCCGAGCGAGGCGTTGTGGCGCAGCTCGGAGTCGGAGTATCGCCAGCATTCCTGGTGCCAGTCAGGTCCAGCTCCGGACTGTCCGCGTCCGGATGCGTGTACGCGCACAGCAGCGCGTAGTCGTGACGGTCGAAGTCCGCTTCGTCCCAGATCGGCTTGCCTTCTTGCGGCACGTCGATCATGTCCATCCCGTAGGCCCACGCCTTGCTGTGCTCGCGCGCCCGTCCGAGGTTCGGGTTCAGCCGCGCCGGGTAGGACAGGTAGAAATCCGGCAGTCGAAAGGGCTGCATTGGTTCGCGCACCTGACCTATCTGCGATGGTCGCCGACCCTGGGCACGAAACCAGCGAAGGCCGCGACGGCCAGTGCCCGCGGAACGGGTTGTACACGATCGGGATTCGGCATCGCCCGACCAGCCCAGCGCGGCGCTGCGGTGAGTCACGCCTTCCGCTCGTGCACGACCACGCCGTCGACCATCGTCAGGTCCACCCGGCACTGCCCGATTTCCTCTGGTGGCAACGAGAACGGGTCTCGGTCTAGCACGACGAGATCGGCGGCCTTGCCCACTTCGACGGTGCCGGTGTCCCCGTCCACGTGGTTCACCCAGGCACTGCCCGCGGTGTAGGCGGCGAGCGCATCCACCAGGTCCAGTGCTTGTTCCGGCACGAACGGCGCATCGTCGGTGCCGGGTTCGCGCCGGTTGACCGCAACGTGCACCGCCCGCATCGGATCGGCGTCGGAGACTGGCCAGTCGCTGCCGGCGGCGAGCACCGCTCCGGCGGCGCGCAGCGACCGGAACGGGTACTGCCAACCGGCTCGCCGGTGTCCCAGGTGCGGCACGGTCAGCTCGGTCATGGCGGCATCGTTGACCGCCCAGCGGGGCTGGATCGTCGCGGTGACGCCGAGTTCGTGGAACCGCGGGACATCGCTTGGGTGCACCACCTGCACGTGGGCGATCTGGTGGCGCAGGTCCCGGCCGGTGGTGGCCGCGGCGAGCGCGTCCAGCACGTCGCGCACCGCTTGGTCGCCGATGGCGTGGAAGTGCAGCTGGAAGCCGTCGGAGGCGAGCTCGGGCACCACGGCCGAGAGGACATCGGGGTCCACGAAGGACATGCCGCGGCCGTGGTTGCCGAGGTAGGGCAGCTGCAGCGCCGCGGTGAAGCTCTCGCAAACCCCGTCCTGCATGATCTTCACTGCGTCGGCGCGGAACCGCCGCCCGCGCGCCCGCCTGCGCCGCTGGCGGAGCTCCTCGATCTGTTCCCTGCCGCGAGCGCGGTCCCACCACAGCGCGCCGCGGACCTTGCCGGTCAGCAGGCTCTGCCGGTCGGCGCTCAGGTAGGTCTCCAGCGGGTCGTCGTAGCCGAGGTACGGGCCGATGATCGCGTCGTGCCAGGACGTCACCCCGCACGAATGCAGGTAGCGCTGCCCCTCCAGCAGCCCCGCGAGGTACTCCTGCGCGCCGGCCGGCGGCAGCACCTGCTCGACCAGGCGGGTGGCGCCCTCGTGCAGGGTCCCGGCGGGTTCGCCGGCGGCGTCGCGTTCGATCCGGCCGTCCGGCGGATCCGGAGTGTCCCGGTCGATCCCGGCCAGCCGCAGCGCCGCGGAATTCACCCACGCGCCGTGGTGGTCACGGTTGAGCAGGTACGCCGGTCGGTCGCCGGTCACCGCGTCCAGGGCGGCGCGGTCGGCTGTGCCGTGCGGGAACTGCCCCGTGTCCCAGCCGCCGCCGAGCACCCAGCCCGCATCCGGCCGGAACTCGGCGATGAGCCGCAGGCAGTCGGCGGCGTCGAGGCATTCGGTGAGGTCGCAGCGCAGCCGCTCGATGCCGCCGTACACCGGGTGCACGTGCGCGTCGTGGAAACCGGGCAGCAGCAGCCGGCCGCCGAGGTCGATCACCTCGGTCGACGGGGTCAACCGGGCTCGTACGGCGGCGTCCCCGACGGCCGCGATCCGGCCGCCGCGCACCGTGACGGCGTCGGTGAACGAGCGCGCGGCGTCCATTGTGGCCACCGGTCCGCCCATGAAGGCCACCTCGCGCATGCCGAGATTGTCGCAGCATCACGCCGAGGAGCGGCCCGGTCTTCGGCGAACCAGAAGTCCGGCTCGCCGCGCCACTCCGCCCGGAGGCGTCCCCTCAGCGCGCGAGGCGCTGTCGGTCTCGCGCGAAATCGCGCCGGGCCGAGCGGGCTGTCAGCGGCCGTCGCCGGTGATGACCGCGACGGCCTGCTCGCGGGCGGACTCGTCGACCTCGGGGATCTGGAAGCTGCGGCTGCGGATGTGGGCCACCAGCTCCGCCTCCGGCGCGACGCCGTGCTGGCGCAGGTAGTAGCCGACCGCGCCGGGCCAGATCCAGCTGCCGTCGGTGTGGAAGGTCATTGGCACCGCCGGGCTGCGGTTCGGATCCAGCCGGTCGGTGTCGTAGCTGCGCGCGGCCAGCACGACCGGGGCCCGCTCCAGGTACTCCGCCACCTGGTCGAGCTCGGCCGGGTCGAGCCCCGGCCGCTCGGTGATCGGCCGTCCGCCATCGTCGAAGACCTCCGCGGTGCGCAGCCCCGGCCCGGTGCTCGGCGGCGCCAGCCAGTCCGGCGTGGCCGCCGCGGGGCGCGGGTAGCGGCGCAGCTCCTCGGCGAAGGCTTCGGGTGGGGGAGCGACGCGCCAGTTCGGCTCGTAGTCGCCGTTGAAGTCGACGGTGTAGCTACCCGGTCGCTGCAGCCGGTAGAGCGCGCTGATCCAGGTTCCGCGGTCGGGCTGGTACATGCCGTGGCGCAACTGCACGAACAGACCAGCGACTTCGGTGGGCACGGCCAGCGGGACGACCGTGCCGTTGGGGGCGAGCAGTTGCGCGACGAGTTCGTGGTGGTCGCCGAGTTCGCGGTATTCGACGGTGGCTTGCTGCCAGCCGGGAGGGAGGGAGCGCACGATGACGCGGCCGATCTCCTGGAGCAGCTGCTGCTGCGCGACCTCGTCCAGCGATCCCGGTCGGTCATGGGGTCCCGGTTGGCTCATGCCTGCATCCTCCCAGTCGCGCGGGAACCGTGGGAGCCGTTTCGGCCAAGTTCCGGTCCGGTTCGCGCGGCACCGTCGTACGTCGTGACCGGAAGCTTAAGACCCCGTCCGGGTGATCGTCGCGGCCCAGTTGATCACGTTTCGCAACAAGTTGTGACCCCCCGAACTCCCAGGTAACCGGGGGGCAGGCACCCGTTCCGATGACGTAACGAGAGCGCTGAGCGCAGATTGTTGACAATCCGACGAGGTCCCGTTTAATTTCGAGCCATTCCAGCCGGACGCGGGAGGTGTGCTATGCGAACCGAGTCTTATCGCAACCCCAGTCCGGCTCGTTGGTTGTCTTCTTGCCCGCTTTGGCTGCGACATCACTGACCGGAGTCTTCGGCAGTGCCGGTGACGGCCGCGGGTGCCCCGCGGGTCGCCGCAACATCGATCACTGATGGATCCCGGGCGCGCGCGCCCGTGTCAGGTATGCGCTCTGAGAGGAGGTTCGGCCCGTGGCACTCGTCGACCGCGACCCGCTGATGAGGGTGATCTGGACGGACTCGGTGACCGGCTGCAACGGTTACCTGGTCGTGCACAGCTTGGTGTCCGGTCTCGCCACCGGCGGGACTCGGATGCGGGCCGGCTGCACGCTGTCCGAGGTGGAGGCACTGGCCCGAGGCATGGCGCGCAAGACTGCCGTGTTCGACCTGCCGGTCGGCGGCGCGAAGGGCGGCATCGACTGCGATCCGAAGGATCCCGCCGCCCGCGGCGTGCTGAGCCGTTTCGTTCAGGCGATGCGGCCGTGGCTCGATGCGCACTGGGTGACGGCCGAAGACCTCGGGGTGCCGCAGCACTTGATCGACGAGGTGTTCGCCGAGGCCGGGCTGCACCAGTCTTACCATGCGGCGATCCGCCGGGCGCCGGACGCGGAGCGCACGCTTCGCCGGGTTCGCGCTGGGCTCAACGCGCCGGTGCCGGGCGGCCTGCTCCTCGGCGACGTGGTCGGCGGCTACGGCGTCGCGCAGAGCTGCCTGGGCGTCGTGCACGCCCGCGGCTGGGCGCAGCAGGAGACCACAGTGGCCGTGCAGGGCGTCGGCACGATGGGCGGCGGCGCGGCCTACTACCTGCACGAGGCGGGGCTCAAGGTCGTCGCGCTGGCCGACGCGGCGGGCACCCTGTTCCACCCGGACGGGCTGGATGTCCCAGCGCTGCTGGAAACCCGCGACCGCTTCGGCGAGATCGACCGGGCCCAGGTGCCGCCGGACGTCCAGCGGCTGCCGCGCGAAGCCGTCCTCTCCGTCGAGGTGGACGTGCTGATCCCGGCCGCGGTCTCGTTCACGATCAAGGCGCCGCAGGTGCCGGAGATCGCCGCGAAGGTGATCATCGAGGCGGCCAACACCCCGGTCACCTCGGACGCAGAGGAAATGCTCGCGACGCGCGGCATTCCGGTGATCCCGGACTTCGTCGCCAACGCCGGCGCGGTGGCTTGGGCGTGGTGGTTGCTGCTCGGGCGGGTCGACGCCGATCCGGTGCTCTCGTTCCAGGTGTTGCGCGAGGAGATGCTGGCCAAGATCCCGCCGCTGCTGGCGGCCTGGGACACCGAGGGGCGCACGCCGCGGACCGCAGCACTGCTGCTCGCCGAGCACCGGAACGAGGAGAATCGGGCCGCTGAGGCGGCTGGTCGCGGGCTGCTGAGCATCCCCTGACGCCAGCGGTTTCGAGGTGCTGCGACTGCGGGTTGGCTCGTTACTGACACGGGGCAATCGATGTGTGACAACCCGCAGTCGGAGTGCTAGCTTTGCGGTGGTTGCAGTTTTGGTCCCAGCAGTACTGGAAAGTGCCTGCCAGAACGCAGGCACTTTTTTTGTGCCGTGGTGCTCCGCAGCAGCGTTGGGCACCGGGTGATCAGCTCGGTGACCGGGGGTCTGCGCAGTGTCGACCCTGGCCAGCAGAATCAGGAGAAACAAGGAATGGCTACCGGTAAGGTGAAGTGGTTCAACGCGGAGAAGGGCTACGGGTTCATCACCCCCGACGGCGGTGGCGCTGACGTCTTCGCCCACTACTCCGCGATCCAGTCCACCGGTTTCCGCACGCTGGAGGAAGAGCAGCGGGTGGAGTTCGAGATCGCTCAGGGTCCGAAGGGTCCGCAGGCCGCGGACATCCGCGTGATCTGAACCAGGTCGTGCCGGACAGGCATGACGACGCATCGGAGAGAGCTCTGATGCCGCCTCCGATGGGCGGCAGATCCGGGCCGCCTGCGGTGCCGGTCTGCCGCCGAGGAGGACAACCCTTTTCACTCATTAAGGGGTACGTCGCCGGGGTACGCTTCCAGCCCGCTGACGTTTAACCCGGTGCGAGGTCGAAGTGCCCCTGCGTGTGGTTGTCGCCGGTGCGACCGGCGTGGTCGGGAGAACACTGCTTCCGCTGCTGCGGGACCGCGGTCATCACGTGACCGCGCTCGTCCGCCACGCGGACCGGCTGGACGGCGCGGCTCCGGCCGACGACGTCGCAGTCGCCGACCTGTTGGATTCGGCCGGATTGCGACGGGAATTGCGCCGCGTCGAGCCGGACGTGGTCATCGACCAGACGTCCGGCTTCGGAAGAGCCGACCTGGACGAGGGCTTGCGCCGCACCGCGCAGTTGCGCGAGCGCGGGTCCCGGAATCTGGTTGAGGCCGCCGTCGAGGTGGGCGCGCGGCGCATCATCGGTCAGAGCATGACCGCCGCCTACCGCCCGCACGGGCACGACGTGCTGGACGAGGAATCACCACTGTGGACAGACGCGCCGGGCTGCTGGGGCGACGCGGTCCGAGCCCTTGCGGCGATAGAAGAAGCGGTGCTGACCTGTCCGGACATCGAGGGCGTCACGCTGCGCTACGGCGCGCTGTACGGCCCGAACACCCACTACGCGCCGGGCGGGACGATCCACGCGCGGGTCTGCGGCAGCGCGCTACCGCTGGTGGACGACGGCGTCGGCCTGACGTCGTTCACCCACGTCGACGACGCGGCCGGGGCGGTGCTCGCGTTGGTCACCGGCGGTGAGCCAGGTGCCTACAACGTCGTGGACAACGAGCCCGCCGAATCGATGGAATGGTTACCGGCCTACGCGCGGATGGCGGGCGGCCCGGCCCCGGTTTCGCTGACCATGGACCAGGCCAGGGCGCAGCTGGACTGGTTGACCGTGCACCAGCTGACCGAGCAGCGCGGTGCCACCAACTTCCGATTACGCGAAACGCTGGGCTGGCGGCCGATGTGGCCGAGCTGGCGCGAGGGATTTGCCGCCTTGTTCGGCCTTTGGTCCGGATAGTCGCGGGTGAACTGCGGCGTCGCTCGGCGGGTGGGCCATGATCGTTCCCGGGCGAGCAAGCGCACACTGCGGGTCCGGGTCTGGGAGATCCGCGGAGGCACGGGTTAGGTTCAGAAGTAAGACCATGCGCCCCGAGGCCGGAGACGAGAGCAGCCGATGACCGCCACTGACGTGCACCCGCTGCGGGAGCTGTTGCCGGAGGGCCGCGTGTTCGACGACGTCGACGTGCTGGAGGCCCACCGCAGGGACCGGGCCACCTTCTGCCCGGCCGGAAAACCATCGGTGCTGGTCCGCGCGCGGTCCACTGAGGACGTCGCGACGACGCTGAAGTGGGCGCACGAGAACCGGGTTCCGGTGGTGCCGCAGGGCGCGCGCTCCGGGCTGTCCGGCGCGGCCAACGCCATCGACGGCTGCATCCTGCTCTCGCTGGAGAAGATGGACCAGATCGTCGAGATCGACACCGACGAGCAGATCGCCGTCGTGCAGCCCGGCGTTGTCAACGGCGTGTTCGCGGCGAAGGCCGCCGAGCACGGGCTGTTCTACCCGCCCGACCCGGGTTCCCGCAGCATCTCGACCATCGGTGGCAACGTGGCCACCAACGCCGGGGGCATGTGCTGCGTGAAGTACGGCGTGACCGGCGACTTCGTGCGCGGCCTGGAGGTGGTGCTCGCCGACGGCCGGGTGATGCGCACGGGGCGCCGCACCGCCAAGGGCGTCGCCGGCTACGACCTGACCCGGCTGATGGTCGGCTCCGAGGGAACCCTCGGCGTGGTCACCGAGGTCACCGTCGCGCTGCGGCCGGCCGCAGCGCAGCCGCTGACCGCGGTCGCGTTCTTCCCGACGATCGCCGACGCGGCCCGCGCCGTCGCCGGATACCTGGGGGAGGGCTACCGGCCGTCGGTGCTGGAGTTCATGGACGCCCCGACGGTGCGCGCGGTGCAGCGCATCGCAGACCTCGGCTTCCCGGACGGCGTGGCAGGAATGCTCCTCGTGCAGTCCGACCGCGGCGAGGCCGCTCCGGCCGACCTGGCGGCCTTCGAGCGCGTGGCTCGTTCCTTCGCCGCCACCGAGGTGGTCGTCGCGGACGACCTGGCCGAGGGCGAGCTGCTGATGCGGGCCCGGCGGCTGGTCGGGGACGCCCACGAGAAGCTCGGCCTGTCGCTGCTGGTCGACGACGTGTGCGTGCCCAGGCGGCGGCTGGTGGACCTGGTCGAGGGACTGGAGAGGATCGCGGAGCAGCACCGGGTGCAGGTGCTGTGCGCCGGGCATGCCGGCGACGGCAACATGCATCCGGTCGTCGCCTTCGATTCCGACGCCCCGGACGAGGTGGTCCGCGCGCAGCACGCGTTCGACGCGATCATGGAACTGGGGCTGGAGCTCGGCGGCACCATCACCGGTGAGCACGGCGTCGGCCACCTCAAGCGGCGCTGGCTGGGCGAGGAGCTCGACGACGCGGGCCTATGGACCCAGCGAACGATCAAGAACGCCCTCGACCCCCACGGCATCCTCAACCCCGGCCGAGTCCTCCCCGACCCGGTGTGAGGCGATTTCAATCGGAAATCAGCGCGCCGATTCGCATTGAGCCCATACTGGCCGATCCGCAGCCGCGATGCGGAAGCCCCATCGGTACGGGGCTGCCGCAAACGGCGTAGCCGCCTTGGCCCACCTCGTAACTGGCACCGCCGCGGGTTCTCAGCGGTCTTCTCGACGGCGTCGAAGCCCGAGTCGCATACCACACTGCCCCAACTGCCAACCCTGATCCGCCCAGCCCGCAGGTGCGGACAATTTCGCGAGAAATCGCACCAACCCCTGATGAAGCGACCCACCACGTTCCGTGATCACCCCGCGCCGTGCCGTGGGGCGGGGTGCAATTTCGCGAGAAATTGACGTTCACCCGGGTGACGGTAAATTTCTCGCGAAATTGCGCCAACCCCGGCTGGCGGGGCTGGCTTCAGTGCTCGGCGGTGGCGCTGCGGGCCTCGGCGAGGCTCCGCAGGATCGGGTCGACCAGCACGATGCCGACCGAGAGGACAGCCCGGACGCGTGGTCATACGTGCGTCCGGGCTCCCACAGCCGAGAAGGCCGCTGGGGTTCCGTTACCCGCAGCACCGCTATGCAAGAAGAGGTTGGAGAACGCTCGCTGGAATCGCCGGTGGACCGGTCAGTCGTGGTCGTAGGAGTCGTCCACCGGGACCGGGCGGTGCTGGTCGGCGAGGTCCGCGGGGTCGGCGTCGAGGGGGACCTCGATCGGTTCCGGCTCTTCCTCGTCGGGCATTTCCTCGGCTTGGCGCGCCTGTTCGGCGGCGTCGGCTTCCGGGGTTTCGGGGTCCATCGATTCCTCCAGTCGGTTGCTGGCCGGATCAACCACAACGGTAACGAGCCTGGCCACACGGCGCGCGGCTCACGGCGACAACCGCGCGAGTTGGTCGCCCAGGTCGTGCAGCCGGTCGAGACCCTCCAAGCGGCGCAGCCATGACTGCGGCCAGCCAGCGGCGCCGCGCATGGCCCCGGTGAGCGCCGCCGCCATGCTGGCGATGGTGTCGGTGTCGCCGCCGGCCCGGATGCACTGCCGCACGACGTCGACCGGGCTTTCGGCGTGGCCGAGGAACGCCCACAGCGCCAGCGGCACCGAATGCGTGGCCCGCACGTCGTTGCCGAGCTCCTCGGCGGCGCGGTGCGGGTCCCGGTGCCCAAGCTGTGCGGCGACCGCTTGCAGCCGCCGCACCCACCCCGGTTCGTGGATGACGTGGGCCAGCTTGCGCAGGAAAGATTCCGGGTCGAGCGACCCGCTGGTGTGCAGGGCCAGGTACGCGCTGCAGGCCTGCACCGCCGCGCCTTCCTGCCCGTCGGGGTGGCCATGGGTCACCGATGCCGCGCGGCGGCCCAGTTCCGCGGCGTGGTGGGCGCTTTGCGCGGCCAACGCCACCGGCGCGCAGCGCATCGCGGCGCCGTTGCCGAACGAACCCTGCCCGCGGAACATCGACACGGCCGCATCCCGCCACGGCACGCCCGAGTTGAGCTGCCCGAACAGGTCCGCCGCCGAGGTTGCGAATCCGCGCCACGGTTCCCGGTTCCAGGCGCAGGCGAGGGCGGCGGCGAGCTCGCCCTCGTCTAGCAGGTGCCCGCCGAGGCGGGCACGCTCCAGCAGGTGTTTGGCCACGGCGATGGTCAGCGCGGTATCGTCGGTGTAGCGCAGCTGGTGGTTGGAGTGCTCGAACTCCCGCAAGGTCAGCTCGCTGACCGATGGCTTGCCTTCGAACGGGGCGCCCATGGCGTCGCCGAGTCCGACTCCTGTGAACAACCCGCGGGCGCAGTCGTGCGCCGACGCGAAACCGGTCGAGTTCACCCGCGACCTCCCGAGGACACAGGTTGTTGCCGTCAACGGTACGCCCAGCGCGGGGGAATGGACGTGGTCAACCTCCCGCCTTCCCCGGATAGCCGCTGCCTCGAACGCGCTTTCAACCTGGGAGAAAATGGTGTCGGCCGTCCTGGGCGTCCTGATCGTCTTGTCCGCCGTGGCAGCCTTGGCCGGCTGGCGGTGGTCCCGTCCGCACGGCGCAGAGCGCACAACCTTGTTGCGGCATCCGGGTTTCTGGCTGCTCGTGGTGTCGGGTGCGGTCACCTGAACCAGGTGTTGTGCACGGTCTATTTGATGCAGGTGTGGCACGGCGCGAAACGATCTCGGCATTGTCGGTCTGGACCCGCGGAACTCGTCCTCGCGGTGGTGTTGGGCGCAGCGGCCTCTTGCGCCCGGATTCCTCGCCGTCGGCGGATATGCCGAAGCCCGGATGCTCGCTGCCGCCGGCACGCTCCTCGTCCTAGCCAGCGGTGTGCGGTGCTCTACCGGGTTGTTGTCGCCAGGTGAGCGGGACCCAGGGGTCCCGCCCACCTGAGGCGTTCAGCCGATGGATCGGCCCGCGTACTCCGGCGCGGGCTCGTCCAGGTCGGCGAACCGCTCCGCCACAGCCGTCGGGAACGGAGTCGTGCCGCCCTGCTGGCCGTTCACGTGCAGCGCCATGATCTCCTCGGTCGCCACCAATGCACCGTCGACTGACATCTCGTGGCAGAGGCGAACCTTTTTGGCGCCGGTGCCCACAATGCGGCTGGTCACTACCAGGTCCGAAGCCGACTTGACCTCCCGCAGGTAACGCACGTGGGCCTCCACCGTGTAAAGCGAGCAGCCCGTGTCGGTGCGGTAGGACGCGTCCAGCCCCACCTGATCCATCACCGCGTCGGTGGCGAACCCGAACACCAGCACGTAGTAGGCCTCGCTGTGGTGGCCCGTTGTAGTCGATCCACCGGTACTCCCGCAGCCCCGTCACGGCTTGCCGTTGCGCACGCCATCGATCGCACGCATAACGGCGATCACCGCGAGGTCGCGGTCGGCGATCAGTTCGGCGATGCTGCGGCCGTCGGCGGCCTCCTCGCAGCCCTTGACCATGGCGTCGCGCAGCTCGTCGGTGAGCTCCGGCGCCTCCAGCCGGGTCCATGGCGACTTTAGCGACGGGCCGAAGTGGTCCAGCATGTGCGCCATGCCGCCCTCACCACCGGCAAGGTGGAAGGTCAGGCACGGTCCGAGCAGCGGCCAGCGCAGGCCGGGCCCTTCGGTGATCGAAGCGTCGATCTGCGCCGGTGTGGCCTCGCCGTTGGCGACCATGTGCAGCGCCTCGCGCCAGATCGCTTCCTGCAGCCGGTTGGCGATCAAGCCCGGCACCTCGCGGTCCATGGTGATCACCGACTTGCCGGCGACCTCGAAGAACTCCGCTGCCCACTGCACCGCCCACGGCTCGGTCCGCTCGCCGCCGACGACCTCGACCAGCGGGATGAGGTATGGCGGGTTGAACGGGTGCCCGACCACGAACCGCTGCGGCGTCGGGCAGTCCACCTGCATCTCGGTCATGCCGTAGCCGGAGGTGGACGACGAGACCACGACGCCCGCCGGGGTCGCCCCGTCGATGCGGGCCAGCAGATCCCGTTTGAGCGCAAGGTCTTCCGGCGCGCTCTCCTGCACGAAATCGGCCTCGGCGACGGCTTCTGCCAGCGTCGGGGCGATGACGAGGTTGTCGCGGGAGGCGCCGTCGGCCAACCCGAGTTCGATCAGGGCGGGCCAGGCGGAGTCGACCAGCCGACGCAGCTTGGCCTCGAAGTCCGGGGCCGGGTCCCACGCGGTCACCTGGTAGCCGCGCGCCAGGAAGTGCGCGACCCAACCGCCGCCGATGACACCGGCACCGATGCACGTGACCCGCCGCACCGCCGCGGGGGAGGGGGTGTTCTCGTTCAACTTGGAATTTCCTTTTCGAGGTCGTCTTCGACGCGGCCGCAGCCGCTCGCGTCGGGGGCGGCGATTTCGCGCGAAATCGCCGGTCTGTACGGGGGACGGGCGGCGATTTCGCGCGAAATCGCCGGTCTGTACGGGGGACGGGCGGCGATTTCGCGCGAAATCGCCGGTCCGCATGGGGGACGGGCGGCGATTTCGCGCGAAATCGCCGGGCCTACGGAACGTCTGGTGTCAACGCTTCTCGAGGCCGAGCTGTTCGCGGGCCTGGTTCGGGGTGGCGACCCTGATGCCCATGCCCTCGACGATCGTCACCGCGCGTTCGACCAGCTGTCCGTTGGTGGCCTTTACGCCCCGGCTCAGGTAGAGGTTGTCCTCCAGGCCGACGCGGACGTTGCCGCCCAGCGCGGCCGTCAGGCCCACCCAGCGCAGCTGGTCGCGGCCGATGGCGAAGCTCGCCCAGTTCGCGCCGGCGGGCAGCATGTTCACCATCGCCTGCAGCAGGCCCGGGTTCGGCGGGGCGCCCCACGGGATGCCCGCGCACAGCTGGAACAGCGGCGGGGCGGCGATCAGACCCTCCTCGATCAGCTTGGTGGCGAACCACAGGTTGCCGGTGTCGAAGATCTCCAGCTCCGGCTTGACGCCCAGCTCCTGGATCCGCTTGGCGCCGGCGCGCAGCATGTCCGGGGTGGAGATGTAGAGCTGGCTGCCCTCCCCGAAGTTCAGCGAACCGCAGTCCAGCGTGCAGATGTCCGGCAACAGCTCCTCGACGTGCGGCAGCCGGTCCAGGCCGTTGACCAGGTCGGTGCCGTCCACCGGCTTGAGCGGGTCGTCGACGTCGATGACCAGGTCGCCGCCCATCCTGCGGTCAGGTTGATGACCACGTCGATCCCGGTCTCCTTGATCCGCTCCAGCACCTCGCGGTAGAGCGACACGTCGCGGGAGCCCTGCCCGGTCTCGATGTTGCGGACGTGGATGTGCACCACAGCCGCGCCGGCCGCGGCGGCCTCCACCGCGGACTTGGCGATCTGCTCCGGGGTGACCGGGACGAACTCGCTCTTGCCGGTGGTGTCACCGGCGCCGGTGAGCGCGGCGGTGATGATCACTTCGTTGCCCATGGGGCTCTCCCTTCCGTGGATGCGGCTGATCGCCCGGGCGCACCGGAATCCGCGCCCGGGTGGGTTTTCACTTCAATGCCGGACGATCTCGCGCTCGACGAACTCGCGCAGCACCCGCCGCATCCGCTCCACCGACCGGCCGGGCCGCCCGGCGAGCACCTGGATGCCCAGCCCGTCGATGAGCGCGGTCAGCGTCACGGTGAGCTCTTCCGCGTCGGTGTCGGTGAACACGCCCTGCTGCTGGCCCTGCCGGATGGTGCGGGCGATCGTGTCGTGCCAGCGCGTGTAGGAATCGCTGTGCAGCACCTGGAGATCTGGGTTCAGGGCGCTCTCGGTCCACACCTGCAGCCAGATCGACCACTCCGCGCGCAGCAGACCCGGCGTGGGCAGCTGGAGCTCCACCAGCCGCAGCAGGCGTTCGTGGGCGTCCTCGATGCTGTGCAGCTCGGCGACCTGCCGGTCGAAGGCCAGCCGCACCGAGTAACGCAGGGTCTCGGTGAGCAGGTCGTTGCGGCCGGGGAAGTAGTAGTGGATGGTCGCGGCGCTGGTGCCGCAGGCCTTGGCAACGTCGGCGATCCGCACCGAGTGGTAGCCGCGCTCGGCGATTAGCGTCCAGGCGGCGTCGAGGATCTGCTGGTACCGGCCCGCTTCGCGGAGGTCGCCGGGTTCGCGCCCGGGCCGTGCGGTGCGCTGCGGCGCGGCGGCAACCGTCTCGATGTCGTCGCCGCCGTTGATCAGCCAGTTCACCGTGACGCCGGTGAGCTCGGCGATCCGGGTGAGCTCGACCGGGGTGAACCGGCGCGTCCCGGTCAGCGATTTGGAGAGCTTCGTTGGGTCCAGTCCGATCCGCTCGGCGAAGGCACGCTGGCTCCCGGGATACTTGCGCAATACATCGCGCACTCGCTGGCGCAACGTGGCCGTCGTGTCCTCCACGGGACGGAACGCTAACAGCACGTTGCGAGAATCGCAATGAACTGTGCGTGTTGCGATCCCGGCGGGTTGCCGTGGGCTGCCTCGCATTCGAGAAACATGCTTGGCCAATCGCGTTAACATGGCCCGTCGCGACGATCCTGCATGGAGTGGGTTGTGATTGATAAGTCAGTCGGTCGCAATGCCGGTGCGAGTCTCGGATGGTGCGAGCGCAGAACGAACGTGCTGAGCTGAACTCGTGAACAGCACCAGGCCGGTGGCGAAGACCGCCGCGGGGCAGGAGAGCGCGCGGCGCTGGCGAGTGCTGGCCATCTGCCTGGTCGCCGGGTTCATGACCCTGCTCGACGTCAGCATCGTCAACGTCGCGCTGCCGTCGATCCAGCAGGGGCTGGACGCGCCGGCGGCGGCGCTGTCGTGGGTGGTCTCCGGCTACGCCCTGACCTTCGGGCTGGTCCTGGTGCCGGCCGGTCGGCTCGGCGACGACCGGGGCCGCAGCCGGATGTTCCTGCTGGCGCTGGCGGCTTTCACGCTGGCCAGCGCACTGGCCGGATTCGCGTTGACCTCGCTGTGGCTGGTCATCGCCCGCCTGCTGCAGGGGGTGGCCGGCGGGTTGCTCAACCCGCAGGTGCTCGGCCTTATGCAGCGACTGTTCCACGGCCGCGAGCGCGGCAAGGCTTTCGGCCTGTTCGGCGCGGTGGTCGGCATCTCGACGGCGATCGGCCCGCTGCTGGGCGGCCTGATCATCCAGCTTGCCGGGCAGGAGCACGGCTGGCGCTGGGTGTTCTTCGTGAACCTGCCCATCGGTATCGCGGCGGTGCTCTATGGGCTGCGGGTGCTGCCGCGCGACGGCGCGCGCGAACAGTCCCGCAGCCTCGACCTGGTCGGGGTGCTGCTGCTCGGCGGTGGCCTGCTGTGCCTGTTGTTGCCGCTGGTCGAGCAGGAGAGCGGCCATGGCGCGCCGTGGTTCCTGCTGATCGTCGCCGCGGTCCTGCTGGCGCTGTTCGTGGCGTGGGAGTACTGGTACCGGGCGAGGGGGCGCGCGCCGCTGGTGAACCTGCGGCTGCTGAAGATCCGCAGCTACTCGTTCGGCGCAACGCTGGGGCTGCTGTACTTCGCCGGGTTCACGAGCATCTTTTTCGTGCTGGCGGTGTACTTCCAGCGCGGCCTCGGCTATTCGGCGCTGCAGGCCGGGCTGGCGCTGACGCCGTTCGCGGTCGGCTCGGCGGTGGCGTCGGCCGTCGGCGGCCGGATCGTGCACCGGATGGGCCGACGATTGGTGATCATCGGCTTAGCGGCGGCGCTGCTCGGCCTGCTGGCGACGGACCTGTTGCTGGCCACGCATCCGGGGGAGGCGGCCGGAATGGTGACGGCCCTGCCACTGCTGATCGCCGGAACCGGCAGCGGCCTGGTGATCTCGCCGAACCAGACGGTGACGCTGAGCGAGATCGACGCCGCCCACGGCGGGACGGCGGCGGGAGTCCAGCAGACGGGCCAGCGCATCGGCTCGGCGGTGGGCACGGCGGCGGCCTCGGGTCTGTTCTTCGGCACCCTGACGACGAGCGGCTTCGACGCGGCGATCTCGGACGGCCTGATCGTCTCGGTCGGCTTCGTCACGGCCGCCCTGGTCGTAGCCCTCGCCGAGGTCGTACTGGCAAGGCGCACCATTTCCGCTGCCGAAGACCCGTGAGTGGTTTTGGGTGTTATGGCATCCAAAACCACTCACGGGTAGTGACCAGCGGAAACGCTACGGCTTTAAGGAGCTCAAGAAGGTGTTCCAAGCGGCGGAGCCGAAGCTCAGCACGCCGTCTTCGGGAGCCTTGGAGTCCCGCACCCGGACGGAGCCGTCCAGCAACCGGACCTCGACGCAGTTGTCGCTGCTGCCAGTGCTCCTGGAGCTTTTGAACCAGCCGGTGCCGGTTTGATCTCGCGACATGATCAGCCACCCTTCAAGATCTGATCTACCAATCGTCGTGACCTGTCGCGGTCGAGCGCAAGGCTTTGAATCTCACGGAAAGCGCGGAGCATGACCGCTGTGTCGGCCTCGTCGCTGTGGTAGGTCGAGGGACTGAAGACCGTGCTGGAGAAGCCGACAGGGGATCCCCTGTCGGCGAAGCCGAAGACGGTGAAACCGCCACCTCGGGCCGGATTTCGGATCGCGTCCTGTTTCAGGAGCTGCACAACGAGGTCGTCCCGTGTGTCGATGACGGCTGCCAGATGTTGTACCTGCTCGCGCATCACCTCCGGACTACCGACGACTGCTCGTAGCGAATCCTCGGTGAGCACGAATCGAAAAGATCGCGGCTCGGCTAGGCTCAAGCTCCGCTCCTGCCGTTCGAGTCGGAACGCGATGCGCTGTTCCAGCTCGGCGGTCGTGGTGGCGTCCCACCAGACCCCGTCGCACTCTTCGATCACTGCGCGCACGTAGCCCGGCGACTGCAACAAGCCTGGGATGACGCCGGATTCGTAGCTGCTGATCTCCGTGGCGCTGGCTTCGAGGTCGGCGAAGCGTTGGAAGGCTCCGGGGAGCAGGTCCGTGTAGGTCCTTCTGCGCTGGCGCTTTCGGGCTTCCATGCCAAGGGCGAGCACCGTCTCGCGCTGTTCGTCGGCAATGCCGTAACAGTCGAGCAGTTTGATGAGATCGTCCTCGGGTGTGGCGCTGCGACCGTCCTCCAGATCGACGATGCGCGACCGGACCTTGCCGATCGCTTTCGCCGCTTCCTGCTGGGACTTCGCGGCTTCCTTGCGCAATCTGCGAAGCATCAGGCCGAGCTGTCGGCGCTCCACGGTCTGGCGAGCTTGGCCCATGCGATGCCTCCTGAAGTTCCTGATCAGCACCCGACAGAGGGATACCAAAGTCCGACTGTTGGACTTAATCTCAAGATAGTCCGACAGTCGGACTTATCTAAAGCTCTTCCGGGAAGTCACCCTAGTCGTCCACTGAGGAAGGTCGGGAGCATGGCCCTGTTTCACTACTCCGGTATCTCTGTCGAGTCCTACGTCGAGATGGCGGAGAAGGTCACGATGCGGTACGAGATCGATCGGTGCAATGACGTCGTAACCCTCCACTGTGGACATCGCAGTGAATACATCCTCACCATTGGCCGGGAGAACCTGGCCACGCTTATCGCCCTCGGCGCCAAGGCCATCGAGGAACTCGACGCAGCGTGAAGTGTGGTCGTGAGCTGTTGTTCCGGTTCTTACCGCAACAACCGCTCACGACCCCAGCGCGGACGGGAGCCAGTGCAGCAGTTCCGGCGCACCAGCGACGATCAGGAAGTGCGCCGCTCGGCCGACGAGGCTTGCGGCCAGGAAGCCCACCAGCGGAATGCCCGCCGCGCCGGAGAAAAAGCACATCAGGCTGTAGGGCGGGATGCCAGGGACGGCGCTGAGGCACAGCACGCCCAGTCCCCACCACGGGCGTTCCTGCGTCCGCTGGTGGAACTTCTCGAACCAGGCGGACCACCTGCCGCGACGCTTGACTTCGACGCGTTTGCGCAACCGCTCGCCGAGCGCGAAGCCGCCCTTGCCGGCCAGGTAGAACAGCGTCTTCCCGGCGATTTGGCCGACGGCCGCGGCCAGCCCGAACGCCCACCAGCTGACGCCGTCCACGGTGGAGACCACGCCGAGCAGGTAGAGCTCGATGTTGACCAGTGGGAACACGCTGCCGAGCGCGGCGGTGCCCGCAGTGGCCAGCAACCACCCGATCACCGGACCACCCGGCCGACGGCACGCCCGCGTTGCGAACCTGGATGGTGGATCAAGTCGAAAGCTCCGTAGCTGCTGGAACAGGCCCGCCAGAGCCTACCGGCCCACCCTCCGCCGCGACGGGTGCCCCTCACTCCTCGCTGGATCGGGTGGGATCGGCGTCCGGGTCCCAGGAGAGGAGGCGAACCCGGCTGACCGTTTGGAGGTGGCGGCGCATGGCGGTGACCGCCGCGCGCGGGTTGCCCGCCCGGATCGCCTCGGCGATGCGTTCGTGCTGGGCCAGCGACTTGCCCGGCCGGTTGGGTTGGCGCAGCGACTCCTGGCGGCTCTCGGTGATCTCCGCGGCGATGGTCCGCATGAAGTCGCCCAGCAGCGAGCTGTGCGCGGCGGCGGTGATCGCGGCGTGGAACCGGCGGTCCCCCTCGCTGCCGAGCCCGCCTTCGGCTATCTCGCGGCGCATGTCCGCCAGCGCCGCGTCGATCTCGGCGAGGTCTGCTTCGGTGCGCCGCTGCGCGGCCAGCTCCGCGAGCTTGGTCTCCAGCGCCTCTCGCGCCTCTAGAACCTCCGGCAGGCGGCGCTTGCGCGCGACCAGGTCGGCGACCGGTTCCGCGTCCAGCGATTCGCGGCGAAGGTAGGTGCCACCGCCGTGGCGCACCTCGACGAGGCCTTGCACTTCGAGCACGACGATCGCCTGCTTGACCGACGCCCGGCTGACGCCGAGCCGCTCCGCGAGTTCCCGCTCCGGCGGTAGCCGGTCGCCGACGCGCAGGCCCGAATCAGCCACGTGCTCCCGCAGTCGCTGCACCACCTGCTCGTACAGGCGGGGGCGGGCGAGTGGGCGCAGGGCTTCGGGCACCGGGTTCCTCCAGGCCGGGAATCAATGGTGAGAAGGCTAACACCGGCCATCTGGCCGAGTGGATGAGCCAATTTTGCCACACTTCCTTGACGCGGCGTCGAGATCGGCGCGAAAGTGGTCAAGCCAGTGGACCACTGTCGGCTTCCGGCTCGCCGGGCATCGCCGGTCCGCGGGCGGGACATTGAGGAGCGTGGAGGTGGTCATGGCCGGCGCGGCGCACGTGCTGTTCCCCAAGTTGCGAAAGCCCAACGAGAAGGAGGCGCTGCGGTTCGGGCCGCGCGCGCTGAACTACCGGGAGCTGTCGGAGGTGGCCGCCGCGATCGCCGAGCGGGTCGGAACCACGAAGCGGATCGCGGTTTGGGCGACCGCCACGCCGGAGACCTGCGCCGCCGTAATCGGAGGGCTGAGCGCTGGCGTCGCGGTGGTGCCGATCAACCCTAAGGTGGGGGAGCGGGAGCTCGTGCACATCCTCGGCGACAGCAAGCCGGAACTCCTGCTGGCCCCGCCCGGTTTCCAGCGCCCGGAGGGGCTCGGCGACGTGCCGGTGCACGAGGTTGACCTGGGCATCCGCGGCGGTGAGCTGCCGTCGGAGGCCGGCGAGGACGACCCCGCGCTGATCGTCTACACCTCGGGCACCACCGGGCCGCCGAAGGGCGTGGTGCTGCCTCACCGCGCGATCCGCGCCAACCTCGACGCGCTGGCCGAGGCCTGGGAGTGGACCGACCGCGACGTGCTGGTGCACGCCCTGCCGTTGTTCCACGTGCACGGGCTGATCCTCGGCACGCTCGGCCCGGTGCGGCTCGGCGGGACGGTCCACCACCTGGGCAAGTTCTCGTCCGCCGCCGTGGCCGAAGAGCTCGCCGGGCCCGCGACGATGATGTTCGGCGTGCCGACCATGTACCACCGGCTGGCCGAGGACGCCGAGCGCGACCCGCAGATCGGGCGGTCGGTCGGCAAGGCGCGGCTGCTGGTCTCCGGTTCCGCGGCGCTGCCCGCGGCCGAGCACGAGCGCATCGAGCGCCTCACCGGGCAGCGGGTCGTGGAGCGCTACGGCATGAGCGAGACGATCATGAACTGCGGCGTGCGCGCCGACGGGGACCGCCGGCCCGGCTACGTGGGGCGCCCGTTCGCCGGGGTCGAGCTCAAACTCGTCGACGAGCAGGGCGAGGCGATCACCGCCAGCGACGACGAGACCGTCGGCGAGATCCTGGTGCGTGGCTCGAACCTGTTCAGCGGCTACCTCAACCGGCCGGACGCCACCGACGCGGCGTTCGTCGACGGCTGGTTCCGCACCGGTGACGTGGCCACCCGCGCGCCGGACGGCTACATCCGGATCGTCGGCCGCAAGGCCACCGACATCATCAAGAGCGGCGGCTACAAGATCGGCGCGGGCGAGATCGAGAACTGCCTGCTGGAGCACCCGGCGGTCGCCGAGGTCGCGGTCACCGGCGAGCCCGACGCCGACCTGGGCGAGCGGATCATCGCCTGGATCGTGCGCGCACCCGGCCAGCAGGTCGCCGAGCAGGAGTTGGCCGACCATGTCGCCCGGCTGCTCACCCCGCACAAGCGGCCGCGCGAGGTGCGGTTCCTGGATGCGTTGCCGCGCAACGAGATGGGCAAGGTGCAGAAGAAAGCGCTGCAGCATGGCTGAGCACTCCGCGGCTCGCGCGCTGGTCGAATCGATCAGCCGGGGGTTCGAGGAGTTCGAGCCCCCGGCCGGGCCGTCGGCAGCGGACGGCCCGCTGGGCTGGCCCGGCTACGACGACCAGCGCGCCCGCGCGACCGAGCGGACCGGGGCGGAGGAGTCTGTCCTGTGCGGGCGGGGTTGGGTCGGGTCGCGGCAGGCGGTGCTCGTCGCCTTCGACTTCGCCTTCCTCGGCGGCTCGGTCGGAGAGGCGTCCGGGGCGCGCATCGTGGCGGCTTTCGAACAGGCCCGGGAGCTCCGGCTGCCGGTGATCTCGCTGGTGGCTTCGGGCGGCAGCCGCATGCAGGAGGGGATCTGCGCCCTGCGCCAGTTGCAGGAGATCGCGCGGGCCTGCCTGCTGACCCGCAAGGACCGGATCCCGCACGTCGCGGTGCTGCGCAACCCGACCACCGGCGGCATGTGGGTAGCGCTGGCGGCGGCGGCCGACGTCGTGCTGGCGACGTCCGACGCGGCGGTCGCCTTCGGTGGCAGCCGGGTGCGCAGCGCGGGGGATACCGGCGAGGCGTTCCACGCCGAGGGCAAGCTCGCCGACGGCCAGGTCGACCGGGTCGTCGGCGATGCCGAACTGCCCCGCGTGCTGGCGGACCTGTTGTCGCTGCTGCACCCGCAGCAGCTGGTCTGGCCGGCTGAACCCGCCCCGGTCCCGGCCGCGCTGACCGCAGGCGCCCTGCCCGCGACCGGCTGGGACGCGGTGCAGCGGGCGCGCTCGGCCGACCGGCCGCGCGCCCGGGCCTACCTGGACGCCTACCTCGCCCGGCGCTTCGAGATCAGCGGCGACCGGGCCGGTGGCTACGACGAGGGGATGATCTGCGGATTCGGCGACCACAACGGGCGCACCATCGCCTTCGCCGCCCAGACAGGAACAGCGAACACCCCGGCCGGGTTCCGCACCGCGGCCCGGCTGATTCGGCTCGCCGACCAGCTCGGCATCCCCGTGCTGACGCTGGTCGACACCCCGGGCGCGGCCAACGACGCGGCGGCCGAACGCGGTGCCATCGGGCCGGCCATCGCGGAGGTCTTCGCCGCGGTCGCCGACGCGCAGGTGCCGGTCACCACGCTGGTCGTCGGCGAGGGCGGCTCGGGCGGTGCCCTGGCGCTGGCGGCCCCGGAGCGGACCTGGATCACCTCGGATGCGTACTTCGCCGTGATAGCACCGGAATCCAGCGCCGCGATCCTCAAGCGCGACCCGGCCGAAGTGCCGGAACTCGCCGGACGCCTGCGCCTGCGCCCGCAGGATCTCCTGGACCTGGGCTTCGTCCAGGGCATCGCGCGCTGACCCGCCCCGTCGAAGGGGCCGCGTTTTCGCGCGAAATCGGCGTTTGTCGTGGTTGCTGGGTGGCGTTTTCGCGCGAAATCGGCGTTTGTCGTGGTTGCTGGGTGGCGTTTTCGCGCGAAATCGGCGTTTGTCGTGGTTGCTGGGTGGCGTTTTCGCGCGAAATCGGCGTTTGTCGTGGTTGCTGGGTGCGCCGCTTGAGTATGTGTGGTCCTGGGGTGCAGAGGTTCTTCAGTTTCTGAATCCGACTATGGTGATCGTTTCCCGCGAGCCTGACGGCCGCTGGTATGTGACCTTCGCCGTGGACACCGACGAGCCCGAACACGCCCCGGCCACCGGCCGCACGGTCGGCGTTGACCTGGGCGTGAAAGACTTCGCTGTCCTGTCCACCGGGGAGAAGATCCCCAACGCCGGTCACTTGGACCGTAAGGCCCGCAACCTTGCCCGCTATCAACGTCAGATGGCCCGCAAGCAGCGCGGTTCAGCGAACCGCCGCAAGGCTAAAGCCAAGGTTGCTCGGGCGCACCGCAAGGTGCGGCACGCGCGGCAGGACTTCCTGCACCGCACCTCAACGGGCCTGGTTCGTAACAATGACCTGGTCGCGGTCGAAGACCTCGCGGTGAGAAACATGGTCCGCAACCGAAAACTGGCCAAGGCGATCTCTGATTGCGGGTGGAGCGAGTTCCGGCGCCAGCTCGAATACAAAGCCGAGCGAGCGGGAAAGATCGTCGTTGTCGTTGACCGCTGGTACCCGAGCTCAAAGACCTGCTCGAACTGCGGGCACCTGCTGAAGAACCTGAAACTGTCGGTGCGGCACTGGACGTGCCCCGACTGCGGCACTCGGCACGACCGGGACCACAACGCCGCGAAGAACATCCTTGCCGCTGGTCGAGCGGTAGCCGGGTGGAAACCCGGCGATGCCTGTGGAGCTGGTGTAAGCCGGGGCGAGCTTGCTCGCGCGCAGTCGGCTATGAAGCAGGAAACCCAACCTGTGAAGGTTGGATTCCCCCGCCTTTAGGCGCGGGGAGAAAGTCAACTATTCAACGACTCAGTCTTGCCAGGGGATTTGGGGGGATCGGTGGTAGTCGATGCCCGATGCCGCCAGTCGCGGGGCGTGGGTGGCCAGGCGTTGGCTGAAGGACTCCCAGTTCTGGGCGGACTTGGGAGACCAGCCGAGTTCGGCGATGGCCGGTAGCCGGGGGAAGGCCATGAACTCGATGTGGTCCGAGTTCTCCAGGGTTTCCGACCACAGCGGTGCTTCCACGCCGAGGATCGACTCCTCCGGCACGCCCTTCAGGTAGCTGCCCGGATCCCAGCCGTAGGCGTCGGCGACTTCGATGTAGCCCGCCCAGTGCAGGCCCAGCGCGGTGTTCTCGTCGTACTTCTGGTCCAAATAGGACTTATTCGCCGGGGAGGCCAGGATCTTATTGCCCCGGGCGACCGCATCGGTGAGCAGCGGGTCGAAGTCGGTGGTGCCCCAGTACTGCAGCACCGCGTCGCCCTCCGGAGCCGCCTTGCCGTACTCGTGCCAGCCCAGCGCGGTCTTGCCGTACTTGGCGGGCAGCGGGATCACCCGCTCGAAGAACTGCTTGTAGTCCTCGTCGGTGGTCGAGTGCGCCTCGTCGCCGCCGATGTGCAGGTACGGCCCGGGGGTGATCGCCGCGATCTCCCGGACGACGTCTTCGACGAACCGGTAGGTGATCTCTTTGTCCACGCAGAACGAGCTGAAGCCGACCTCGATCCCGGTGTACAGCGGCGGCGCGACGCCGTCGCAGTTGAACTCGGTGTAGGAAGCGAGTGCGGCGTTGGTGTGGCCGGGCATGTCGATCTCCGGCACGACGGTGATGTGCCGGGACGCGGCGTACTCGACGATCTCCGCGTAGTCCTCCTGCGTGTAGTACCCGCCCGGGCCGCCGCCGACCTCGGTGCTACCGCCGTACTCGGTCAGCCGCGGCCAGCTGTTGATCTGGATCCGCCAGCCCTGGTCGTCGGTGAGGTGCAGGTGCAACCAGTTGATCTTGTAGCGGGCGACCTGGTCGATGTAGAGCTTGACCTGGTCCACGGTGAAGAAGTGTCGCGCGACGTCGAGCATCGTGGCCCGGTGCTCGAACCTCGGCTTGTCGACGATCTCGCCGCCGGGCACGGTCCATGGCCCGGGCTGCTCGGTCGGGCTCTCGATCGCGGCGGGCAGCAGCTGGCGCAGCGTCTGCACGCCGTTGAACAGGCCCTCGACACTGGTCGCGTGTATGCCGATGTTGTCGTCGGCCGCCTGCAGTCGATACCCGGCCGCGCCGAGCTCAGGCGATCCGTCCAGCGCCAGCGAGATGTCGCCGGAGCCGAGCGCGCGCTGGTCGACCGGCACCGGGAATCCGGTGGCCGGACGCAGGATTCCGGCCAGGTACTCGCCGGCCTCGGCGGCTTCGCCGGCGGCTTTGACCGAGGTCTGCCCGGTCAGTTCGAAGGTGGTTCCGGGGGCCGGCTGCACCGACTCGGGGGCGGGGATGATGTTTTCCATCACGGTGTTCTCCACGGCTGGTGCGCCGCCGGCGGGAGCTACGAGCCCACCGGTGAGCAGCGCACCCGCCACGACGGCGAGCGCTGCCTTGCGAACCGTCGGTAGGGGCGGTCTGGTCATGTGTCTCGCTCCATGATCGGGGAACGGCCCCATAAAGGTATAGACCAAATTCCGAACGGACAGCCTCCAACTGGGCGTATCGGGCCTACCTGCCAGGTTCCTTCGCGGCACACCATGCCAACCCGAAACGACACATATTTACCCAGCTCCCCGAACAGTTGGGCCCCCCTCGCCGCGAAGCGCGGGCCGCAGCTTGTCCAGCACCCCCGGGTCCTCGATGGTGGAGGGCACCTTGGTGTCGCCGGTATCGGCGATCTCGCGCATCGACTTGCGCAGGATCTTCCCGGAGCGGGTCTTGGGCAGCCCGTCGACCACCGCCACGTCCCGGAACGCCGCTACCGGCCCGATCTGCGTCCGAACCGCCGCGATCAGCTCGTCGCGCAGCGTCTCTTCGGCGATGTCCACACCGGACTTCAGCACCACGAACCCGCGCGGCACCTGTCCCTTCAGCGAGTCGTGCACCCCGATCACCGCGCACTCGGCGACCGCCGGATGCTCCGCGAGCACCGCCTCCATCGAGCCGGTCGACAACCGGTGCCCGGCGACGTTGATCACGTCGTCGGTGCGGCCCATCACGAACAGGTAGCCGTCGGCGTCGATGTAGCCGTTGTCGCCGGTGAGGTAGTAGCCGGGGTAGCGCGACAGGTAGGACTCGCGGAACCGCTCGTCGGCGCCCCACAGCGTCGGCAGCGTGCCCGGCGGCAGCGGCAGCTTGATGCAGATCGCACCGTCGGTCTCCGGCGGCAGCGGCTGCCCGGCCTGGTCCAGCACCACGACGTCGTAGCCGGGCACGGGCACTGTCGGCGACCCCGCCTTGACCGGCATCGGCTCCAGCCCGCGCAGGTTCGCGCAGATCGGCCAGCCCGTCTCGGTCTGCCACCAGTGGTCGACCACCGGCACGCCGAGCCGCTTCGACGCCCAGTGGTAGGTCTCCGGGTCCAGCCGCTCGCCGGCCAGGAACAGCGTCTGCAGGCTCGTGGCGTCGTGGGCGGCCAGCAGCTCCGCGTCCGGGTCCATCCGCTTGATCGCCCGGAACGCGGTCGGCGCGGTGAACAGCGCCTTGACGCGGTGGTCGGCGATGACCCGCCAGAACGCCCCCGCGTCTGGCGTGCCCACCGGCTTGCCCTCGTAGACCACGGTCGTCGCCCCGGTCAGCAGCGGCGCGTAGACGATGTAGGAGTGGCCGACCACCCAGCCGACGTCCGAGGCGGCCCAGAAGACGTCACCCGGCCCGATGTCGTAGATGTTGGCCATCGACCAGCGCAGGGCGACCGCGTGCCCGCCGTTGTCGCGCACCACGCCCTTCGGGCGCCCGGTGGTGCCCGAGGTGTAGAGCACGTACAGCGGATCGGTGGCCTTCACCGGCACGCAATCGGCCGGTTCGGCCTGCGCCAGCGCGTCCTGCCAGTCCACGTCGCGCTCGCCGAGCTCGGCGAGGGCCTGCTCGCGCTGGAACACGATCACCCGCTTCGGCTGGTGCTCGGTCATCCGCAGCGCTTCGTCGACGATCGGCTTGTACTCGACGATCCGGTTCGGCTCCAGGCCGCACGACGCCGCGACGATCACCGTCGGGCGGGCGTCGTCGATGCGCGCCGCCAACTCCTTCGGCGCGAAGCCGCCGAAGACCACCGAATGCACCGCCCCGATACGCGCGCAGGCCAGCATCGCCACGACGGCCTCGGAGATCATCGGCAGGTAGATCACGACGCGATCGCCCGGCTCGGCGCCCTGCGCCCGCAACGCCCCGGCGAACAGCGCCACCCGGTCCAGCAGCTCCCGGTAGGTCCAGCGGCGCACCTCGCCGGTCATCGCCGAATCCCAGATCAGCGCCGTCTGCTCGCCGCGGCCATCGCGGACGTGCCGGTCCAGCGCGTTGAAGCAGGTGTTGAGGACGCCGTCGGGGAACCACCGGAAGAACGGATCCCCGGTGGCGTCCAAGGCACGCGAGGGTGCCTGCTCCCACTCGATCGCGGCCGCCGCGTCGAGCCAGAAGCCCTCCGGGTCGGCCAGGCTCCGCCGGTAGGCCTCGGCATACGCACCCATGACCACATTCCTCCCGCTCCCGCTGCGATGTCGCCTGTGGTCCTACCGCACAACGCGGAGTAGCGCCAGGGTCACCCGCAGCGAAGTGCGAAACGCTTTTGTCACAACCGAAACACGGATGATCGGACGAGCGGTGACCGGACTTCGGTCGCGCTGAGCGCCGTTCGGATATCCGGATGCACTTCGGCGACACAACGTGTCCGTTTGGCGCTGGGTGGGCGGATCGGCGCGACAGAGCGTGCTCGGCCGAACACAATCAATCGAAGTCGATGATCGGGCTAACACCACGGCGCATCGCGCCGACAACCGAATCGGAGGTGCTACAACGATGAGCACGGAACCGGCCCTGTCTTCACAGGCATTCGCCGCCCAGTCCGCCGAGGCCGCTGCCGCCGGGGTTGAACCCGCACGCAGCCCGTCCGCCGAACTGCCCACCGCGCCGTGCAGCGTGGTGTGGAGCGGTGGCCATTCCTACGTTCGCGAAGGGTCCACCGGGGCTCGCTGGGCGGGTGTCGACGACCGAGGCCGGGCCCGGTTCCTCACCGATGCGGATCTCCGCCGCCGCGGCTGGAGCCATAGGCAGGCCTAGCCCGCGCCGGTGGCCGACGGCTCCCGCCGCGCGGAGCAGCCCGATCGACCGGCTTCGCGGGAGCCCGGCCGCCAAGTGTGTTGTGCGAGGAATGTGAGACCCTGATCTGGCCGGGATGCACAAGTTGCGTCCGAAGTGGGGGCAGGACGCACAACCATTCAGGGGAGGCTCGTGGTGCAGGATGCTGAGCGCACCACGGAGAACACCACGAGCGGAGACGGCGGGATGAACGCCGGTCCGGCGGGCCAGGAACCCGCAGCAGGACGACCCGATCCCGGCATAGCCCGGATCCGGGAGGCGGCCGCGGGTGTGTGGGCCGATCCGTGGTGGACGCTGCCGAACCTGCTCAGCGTGATCCGGCTGGCCGGCGTGCCGGTGTTCCTCTGGCTGCTGCTCGGCCCCAAGGCTGACCTGCTCGCGCTCCTGGTGCTGGTGATCAGCGGTATCACCGACTGGCTCGACGGCAAGCTCGCCCGCTGGCTCAACCAGTACAGCCGCATCGGCGAACTGCTCGACCCGGCCGCCGATCGCCTCTACATAGTCGCCACCCTGGTCGCCTTCGTGCTGCGCGACGTGGTGCCCTGGTGGGTCGCCGCCGCGCTCGTCATCCGCGACGTGGTGCTCACGCTGTGCCTGCCGGCGTTGCGATGGCACGGTTACGAGCCGCCGGACGTGCACTACCTCGGCAAGGCCGCGACCTTCTGCCTGATGTACGCGTTCCCGCTGTTGCTGTTGGTGCAGGAGGACTTCCCGCTGTCCGATGTGGTGCGCCCGATCGCCTACGCCTTCACCTGCTGGGGCGGCGCGCTCTACCTGTGGGCCGGCATCCTCTACCTCGGGCAGGTGGTGGCGGCGGTCCATCAGGCCCGCGCCAAACCGGTCTGAGCACCGTTCGGTCGTCCCGCGCGAAGGGCACCTCTTGTTGAGCAAATCGGCAAGAGGTGCCCTTGGTGCGGCATGGGTGCGCATGGGTTCGAGAGTCGCCTTGCGGCCTGTGCCGCGTGGTGAATACGCTCGCCGAGCCGATCACGTGAAGCTCGTGGCCGGTGATCCACAGCACCAGCGGACCAGGAAGGCGGGACCACGTGGCGGCCCCGGACGAGATCAAGTACACCGAAGAGCACGAATGGGTTCAGCGCACCGGCGACGACACGGTGCGCATCGGGATCACCGAATACGCCCAGCAGCAGCTGGGCGACGTGGTGTTCGTGCAGCTGCCGGAACCCGGCCAGCAGGTCACCTCTGGCGAGTCGATGGGCGAGGTCGAGTCGACCAAGAGCGTCTCCGAGATCTACGCCCCGGTGAGCGGCGAGGTGGTGGCCCGCAACGACCAGCTGGAAGACGAACCGGAGCTGGTCAATTCGGCACCGCTGGGGGGCGGCTGGATGGTCGAGCTCAAGCTCGCCGACCCGGCCCAGCTGGACGCCCTGCTCGACGCCCAGGCCTACCAGAAGCTGACCGAATCCTGATCCGACCAGGCAAGATCGTCGGACTGTCGGGGTCCGGGAGGAAGATGTCGGGAGTCCCGCGTTCCGTGCTTGTACCTGCACTGTACGTTGGGTACATACTTGGCACGATCTATCCGCGTAGAGGAGAGCTCAGGTGAGCCAATTCCCCGGGCACGGCGATGTTCCGCCGGAGCAGTCACCGGAGACCACCTCGGTCTTCAGGCCCTTCCTCTCGGAGCCGGAAAGCACCGAGAGTGCGTCCCCGGAGCCCGCCGCCGCATCCGCATCCGCATCCGCATCCGGGGTCGATGCGCTGCCCGCAGGGTCCGCCCTGCTGGTGGTGAAGCGCGGCCCCAACGCGGGGTCGCGATTCCTGCTGGACCGGGAGACCACCAGCGCGGGACGACACCCCGACAGCGACATCTTCCTCGACGACGTCACGGTTTCCCGTCGGCACGCCGAGTTCCGGCGCGAAGGCAACGACTTCGTGGTCGTAGACGTCGGCAGCCTGAACGGTACCTACGTCAACCGGGAACCGGTGGACACCTCGGTGCTCGCCAACGGTGACGAGGTGCAGATCGGGAAGTTCCGCCTGGTATTCCTTACTGGTCCGATCGATGGGGGCCCAGGCGCCCGCTGAGGACGCCCTGGGAACGACTTGTCGACCCGCCAGCGGGGCGACGCCGAAGCGGCGTCGCCCCGCTAGCGCGTCAAGGTACTGCGCAGCCGAGATCAACTGCATCCTCGCGCGGGGAATTTCCCGACGTCGCAACCGGTTTCCACGTTGCAGCGGTCCTCTTTCCACCGGCCCAACGGGGCGGTGGGCGGTGTATCGTGCTGGTAATGCTCGATAAGGAGCTCAGCCTGTGGTTCGGGCCAGATGCACCGGCAGGAAGGCCGCGAATTCGGTGGTCGACCAGACCGCTAAGGGATGGGCGTGTCCGCCGCAACGCGGGTAGCGTCGGAGGCGTCGGTGCGCGATCCTCGACGGGGATGTCACGCTTCGGCGCGCTGGAGGAGGCGATGTGACGATGAGCAGCGAGATGCGCGTCGTCGGCGTGCGAGTTGAACTACCAGCAAACCAGCCGATTCTGCTGTTGCGCGAGGCGCACGGCGAGCGTTACCTGCCGATCTGGATCGGCTCGGTCGAGGCGACCGCCATCGCACTCGAGCAGCAGGGTGTGCGGCCGCAGAGACCCCTGACTCACGACCTGCTGAAGGACGTCATTGGGGCCCTGGGACGCGACCTTGAACAGGTGCGGATCACCGATCTCCAGGACGGCACCTTCTTCGCCGAGCTGGTGTTCGACGGGGATGTGCGGGTCTCGGCGCGGCCGAGCGACTCGGTGGCGCTGGCACTGCGCATCGGGGTGCCGATCCACGCCGACGAATCGGTGCTGGACGAGGCCGGGCTGATCATCCCGGACGAGCAGGAGGACGAGGTCGAGAAGTTCCGCGAGTTCCTCGACTCCGTGTCGCCGGAGGACTTCCGCGGCGCGGACACCTGAGCCTGCCGATCGACCCGACGAGACCTCCCGGCCCCTGTCCGCGCGCTGCGGGCGGGGGCCGGGTCGTCCGGGGCCCGCGCGTCGCGTTGACCTCCCCGCGGGGCAGGCATACCGTCGAACTTACGCGAATTGCCCCGGTGTGATTCGGTCGCTGGGCGGTGTTCGCGGCCCCGGATCGCGACGGTCCGGGCGCTGGTGATCGTCGTCGTCGGCTTCGTGCCGGACGAGGGGAGGCAGGCGTGGTCGAGGAAGCGCCCAACCGGGATGCTGCCGCGGAGCAGGGCGAGCTGTTCCCCGACGCCGCAATGCCGGACGAGCTGGTCGGCTACCGGGGTCCGGCCGCCTGCCAGATCGCCGGCATCACCTACCGCCAGTTGGACTACTGGGCGCGCACCAAGCTGGTCGGCCCGTCCATCCGCAGCGCCGCCGGCTCGGGCTCGCAGCGCCTCTACTCGTTCAAGGACATCCTGGTGCTCAAGGTGGTCAAGCGACTGCTGGACACCGGGGTTTCGCTGCACAACATCCGGGTCGCGGTGGACCACCTGCGCAACCGAGGCGTGCAGGACCTGGCCCGGCTCACGCTGTTCAGCGACGGGACGACGGTCTACGAGTGCACCTCTGCCGAGGAGGTGGTCGACCTGCTGCAAGGTGGCCAAGGGGTGTTCGGCATCGCCGTCAGCGGCGCGATGCGCGAGATCAGCGGCACCATCCACGACTTCCCGGCCGAGCGGGCCGACGGCGGCGAGCTGGTGCCGCTGGTCGACGACGAATTGTCCCGCCGCCGGCGCGACCGGCAGGCTGAAACGGGCTGATCGCGGCCGGCCCCGGCCGGTGGTGTGCGGCCGGTGACATCACGGGTCCGCTCGACCCCCTGGTCGGGTAAGCTGCGGCACATCGCCGACCCCGTGCGGGAGAGTCCGGCCCGGCTTCGGCCGTGGTCGGCGCCGAAGGAGCAAACCTCCCCGCCAACCTCTCAGGCCACCTGGACCGCACGGGCGAGATGCCTCTGGAAAGAGGATGCACCACGGCTGTGGCGCATCCCGCCGACGGTGCAAGCCCGGTTCCCGGGTGAAGCTCTCAGGCGTTCGCTTCGCGGACAGTGACAGAGGGGGAGAGCAGAGCAGTTCCGGCTGTTCTGCCGCCCTTTGCCCGCCGCGACAATTGAGGTTTGGCGATGACCGACGTGACCCACGATCGCATTCCACTGGCCGCCCTGGAGCACGGAACGCCGTTCGCCGACCGGCACGTCGGGCCGATGCCGGCCGAGCTTGCCCGCATGCTCGACGTGATCGGCGTCGGCTCGTTGGAGGAGCTGGGTCAGAACGCCGTGCCGGACACCATCCGGGAAGGCGACCTGCAGCTGGCGCTGCCCGAGCCGGCCACCGAGTCCGAGGCGCTGGCCGAGCTGCGCGAGCTCGCGCGCCGCTGTCGCCCGCACGCCGAGATGATCGGGCTGGGCTACTACGGCACGGTCACGCCGCCGGTGATCCTGCGCAACGTGCTGGAGAGCCCGGCCTGGTACACCGCCTACACCCCGTACCAGCCGGAGATCTCGCAGGGTCGGCTCGAAGCGCTGCTGAACTTCCAGACGATGGTGGCCGACCTGGCCGGGGTGCCGGTGGCCAACGCGTCGATGCTCGACGAGTCCACCGCGGCGGCCGAGGGCATGACGCTGGTGCGCCGCGCGGGCCGGTCGAAGTCGCCGCGGTTCGTGGTGGACGCCGACACGCTGCCGCAGACCATCGCGGTGATCGAGACCCGCGCGGAGCCGCTGGGCATCGAGATCGTCGTCGCCGACCTGTCCGCTGGCGCGCAGGCGCTGCCGGAGGACGAGTTCTTCGGCGCGCTGCTGTCCTACCCGGGTGCCTCCGGTGCGGTGCGCGACCAGGAGCAGATCATCGCCGAGGTGCACCGGCGCGGCGCCAAGGTCGTCGTCGCGGCCGACCTGCTGGCGCTGACGCTGCTGCGCTCGCCCGGCGAGATCGGCGCGGACGTGGTGGTCGGCAGCACCCAGCGATTCGGGGTGCCGATGGGCTTCGGCGGCCCGCACGCCGGATTCATGGCCGTGGCCAAGGGACTCGAACGGCAGCTGCCGGGCCGGTTGGTCGGCGTGAGCGTCGACGCCGACGGCAACCAGGCCTACCGGCTGGCGCTGCAGACCCGCGAACAGCACATCCGCCGCGAGAAGGCCACCAGCAACATCTGCACCGCGCAGGTCCTGCTGGCCGTCGTGGCGTCGATGTATGCCGTGTACCACGGCCCCGCCGGGCTGCGGTCGATCGCGACCCGCGCGCACCGGATGGCCGCCGTGCTCGCCGAGCAGCTGCGCCGCGGCGGGGTCGAGGTGCTGCACCGGGAGTTCTTCGACACCGTCGTCGCGAGGGTGCCGGGCAAGGCCGACGACGTTGTCGCCACGGCCCGCCGGGTCGGCATCAACCTGCGCCGGGTGGACGCCGACCACGTCGGCATCAGCTGCGACGAGACCACCACGCGGGCGCACCTGGCGGCGGTGTGGCAGGCCTTCGGCGTCACCGTCGGCGACGCCGACGAACTCGACATCGAGACGCCGGACGCGCTGCCCGCGGCGCTGGAGCGCACCTCGGAGTACCTGACGCACCCGGTGTTCCACACCCACCGCTCCGAGACCTCGCTGCTGCGCTACCTGCGGCAGCTGTCGGACAAGGACATCGCGCTGGACCGCAGCATGATCCCGCTGGGCTCGTGCACCATGAAGCTCAACGCGACGGCCGAGATGGAGCCGATCACCTGGCCGGAGTTCGGTTCGCTGCACCCGTTCGCGCCCGCGCAGGACGCCGAGGGTCTGCTGTCGATCGTCAAGGACCTGGAGACCTGGTTGGCGGAGGTCACCGGCTACGACGCGGTGAGCCTGCAGCCGAACGCCGGTAGTCAGGGCGAGTTCGCCGGGCTGCTGGCGATTCGGGCCTACCACCGCAGCCGTGGTGCCGCCGACCGGGACCTGTGCCTGATCCCGGCGAGCGCGCACGGCACCAACGCCGCCAGCGCCGTGATGGCCGGGATGCGGGTGATCGTGGTCCGCTGCGACGACACCGGAAACATCGAGCTGGAGCACCTGCGCGAGCTGGTCACCGAGCACGCCGACGACCTCGCCGCGATCATGATCACCTACCCGTCCACGCACGGCGTGTACGAGGACACCGTGCGCGAGGTGTGCGGCCTGGTGCACGACGCGGGCGGCCAGGTGTACGTCGACGGGGCGAACCTCAACGCCCTGATCGGCCTGGCGCGGATGGGCAAGTTCGGTTCCGACGTCTCGCACCTGAACCTGCACAAGACGTTCTGCATCCCGCACGGCGGTGGCGGGCCGGGCGTCGGCCCGATCGGCGTGCGCGAGCACCTGGCGCCGTTCCTGCCGAACCACCCGATGCAGCCCGCAGCCGGACCGGTCTCCGGCGTCGGCCCGATCAGCGCCGCGCCGTGGGGCAGCGCCTCGATCCTGCCGATCTCCTGGGCGTACGTGCGGATGATGGGTGCCGACGGCCTGCGCCGCGCGACGCTGACCGCGGTGGCCGCCGCCAACTACGTCGCCCGCCGCCTGAACACCTACTTCCCGGTGCTCTACACCGGCAAAGGCGGCTTCGTGGCGCACGAGTGCATCCTTGACCTGCGGCAGATCAGCAAGACCAGCGGAATCACCGTCGACGACGTCGCCAAGCGGCTGGCCGACTACGGCATCCACGCGCCGACGATGTCTTTCCCGGTGGCCGGGACGCTGATGGTCGAGCCGACCGAGAGCGAGAACCTGGCGGAGCTGGACCGCTTCTGCGAGGCGATGATCGCCATCCGCGCGGAGATCGACAAGGTCGTCGCCGGGCAGTGGCCGGCCGACGACAACCCGCTGGTGGGCGCCCCGCACACGGCGGCCTCACTGGCTAAGGACTGGGACCACGCGTACTCCCGCGAGGAGGCGGCCTACCCGCTGGGCACCGATGTGGTGAAGGTGTGGCCGCCGGTGCGCCGCATCGATGGGGCCCGCGGCGACCGCAACCTGGTCTGCTCCTGCCCGCCCCTGGACGCCTACCAGTCGTGAGGGACGTCCGTTGGTGGGAGCGCCTCCGGTCCGCCGTTGCGGCCGGGGGCGCCTCCGTGTTCGGGGTGGGTGCGACACGTCCGGTCGGGTTCGGTTTGCGTGCGGTGTGGGCGGGGTGACACGGTGGCCCGGTCACCTGACCGGCTCCGAGAGGAAGTGGAGCAATGCTCACCATCAGTGAGAGCGCGGCGGAGGTCATCAAGCTCGTCCTCGTCGGCGGCGACTCTCCGGAAGGTTCCGGCCTGCGCATCGCGCCGGCTGAGCAGGGCCTGCAGGCGTCGATCGCCGACCAACCGCAGGCCGGCGACGAGGTGATCGAGGAATCCGGCGTGCGGGTGTTCCTCGAATCGCAGGTCGCGACGCTGCTCGGCGACAAGGTGTTGGACGCCGAGCAGGACGCCAACGGTGAACTGGCGCTGGCCGTTCGCGACTGACCGAAGGGACTTGAACCGTCGGCCCGGGTGTTTTGCCCGGGTCGACGGTTTTTTGCGCCGAACTGCGATCTAGGACTCCTGCCAGACACTGGTGATAGCGGTATTGCGGCAACTACTCTCGATGCGCAACTGCTCAGGTTGGGAGGGAATGCGTCGTGCAGACCACCACGCTCGCCATGCACATGAGTGACGGGCTGCTGAACGCGCAGACGGCGCTGCTGTTCGCGGTCGTGGCGATCGCCGGGCTGGCGGTCGCGCTGGCCAAGGCGCGGGCCGACCTGGACGACCGGACGGCGCCGATGGCCGGGCTGGTGGCCGCGTTCGTCTTCGCCGCGCAGATGATCAACTTCCCGGTGCTGCCCGGCGTCAGCGGGCACCTGCTCGGCGGGGCGCTGGCGGCGATCTTGGCCGGGCCGTGGGTCGGCGCGCTGTGCGTGGCGATCGTGCTCGTGGTGCAGGCGCTGCTGTTCGCCGACGGCGGGCTGACCATGCTGGGCGCGAACATCACCAACATGGCGCTGATCGGCACCGCCGTCGGCTACCTTGTCGCGCTCGCGCTGCGCCGCCTCGCGCTGCGCAGCCGCGCCGGGTTGCTGGTGACTGCCTTCGTCGCGGCCTGGGTGAACACCGTCGCCGCCTCCGGCGGCTTCGTCATCGAGTACGCGCTCGGCGGCGCCGCCGGTTACGGCACGGGCACCGCTGCGCTCGCGGTGGTCGGGGTGCACTGCCTCATCGGCATTGGAGAGGGCATGATCACGGCCGCCACGGTGGGTGCGGTGGCAGCCGCCAGACCGGACCTGGTCCACCTGTTGCGCATCGGGAAGCAGACGAAGGAGAACGTGCGATGAGTGCGCCGCGTCGGAGTTTCCTGTTGGTCTTCGGCCTGTTCATCCTCGTCATCGCGGGCGGGGTCGCCTACTTCGCGGATTCCGACCCGGACGGCCTGGACGCGGTCACCCAGCGCGGCTGCACCGTGGTCGAGACCGACCAGGGCGAGCGGTTGGACGGCCAGTGCATCGCGCAGCACGCCCAGGACCACGCGCTGGCCAGCGGTCCGCTGGCGGATTACGCCGTCGGTGGCGATGACCGCTGGACCGGGGTGGCCGGCGTGATCGGCGCGGTGGTCACGCTCGGTGCCGCGGGTGGTTTGTTCTGGGGCCTGCGTCGCCGGACCGGAGGCGAGTAGCGATGGGTGCCGGCCACGCCGGCGCGCTGCACCTGCCCGGCGATTCGGCGCCGCACCGCCTGCCGCCCGAGGTCAAGATCGTGGCGGCTTTCCTGATGGTGCTGTGCGTGGTGGCGACGCCGCGCGAGGTGTTCTGGGCTTTCGGCGGGTATGCCGGGCTGCTGTCGGGGCTGGTGCTGGTGGCCAGGGTTCCGCCGCGCTGGCTGGCCAGTCGCCTGCTGATCGAGGTGCCGTTCGTGGTGCTCGCGTTGGTGCTGCCGTTCACCGCGGGCGGCGCGACGACGGAGGTGGCGGGTTTCGCGCTGTCCACCGAGGGGCTGCTGGCGGGCTGGAACATCTTGGCGAAGGGCACGCTCGGGCTGGCCACCTCGCTGCTGCTGGCCGCCACGACCGCGCCCCGGGAGCTGGTGGTCGGCCTGCAGCGCCTGCGCGCGCCCAGGCTGCTGATCACCATCATCACGCTGATGCTGCGCTACGCCGAGGTGATCGTCGCCGAGGCCAAGCGGATGCGGGTCGCGCGGATCTGCCGCGGCCACGATCCGCGGTTCCTGTGGCAGATCGGCGCGACCGCGCGCGGGATCGGGAGCCTGTTTATCCGGTCCTACGAGCGCGGCGAGCGCGTGCACCTGGCGATGGTGTCACGGGGTTGGCAGGGTGCGATGCCCGAGCTGGGAGAATCGCGCCGGACATCATCGGCGGCGTGGTGGCTGGGCATGGCGCCACCGGCCGTCGCCGCAGTCGTGCTGGGAGTCGCCTTGTGGACCGCCTGACCGAATCATTGCCGGAGCGCACCGCCGAGTCGGATTCCGCTCCGGCGCTGGAGGTTTCCGGGTTGGCGTTCCGCTACCCGGACGGCCACCGCGCGCTGACCGGGGTGGACCTGCGCGTCGAACGGGGGGAGCGGGTCGCGGTGCTCGGCCCCAACGGCGCGGGCAAGACGACCATGACGCTGCACCTCAACGGCGTGCTGCGCGCCGAGTCGGGCAGCATCCACGTCGGTGGACTGCCGGTGGATTCGCGGAACTTGAAGGAGATCCGCCGCCGCGTCGGGCTGGTGTTCCAGGACCCCGACGACCAGTTGTTCATGCCGACCGTGCGGGAGGACGTCGCGTTCGGCCCGGCGAACTTCGGGGAACGCGGCGAGGCGTTGGCGGAACGCGTCCGGTCGGCTCTCGACGCGGTGGGCATGGCCGAACACGCTGACCGCTCGCCGCTGCACCTCTCCGGTGGTCAGCGCAAGCGGGTCGCGCTGGCCGCGGTGCTCGCGTGCCAGCCGGAGCTGCTGGTGCTGGACGAGCCGTCGTCGAACCTTGAACCGGTGGCCCGGCGCGAACTAGCCGAGGTGCTGCTGGCCTGGGGCGGCACGATGCTCATGGTCACCCACGACCTGCCGTACGCGTTGCAGCTGTGCCCGCGCAGCGTGCTGATCGACCACGGCACGGTGGTCGCGGACGGTCCCACCGCGGAACTGCTGGCCGACGCCGAACTGCTGGCCGCGCACCGCCTCGAACTGCCTTACGGCTTCCGGATTACCTGACCTCGCCGCCCGTTGCTGTTCCCGCGTTCCGCGGTGACCGGCTTTCTGGGATCGCTTGGCGTCCTCAGCGCTGGTGCATGGCCGGGGCGGGCTCCAGGAAGACCACCGGCACCTCGTTTTCCAGCACCACCTTGCCCAGCAGGTCCGCGAGTGCGCTGCGGTCGGTGTCGCTGAGGCCGGCCGGCAGCCTTTCGATCCTGCGGCAGGTCTCGGCGTAGAACTCGTCGACGAGATCGCGGCCCTCTGCGGTGAGGGCGACCTGGACCGCGCGCGCGTCCTCCGGATCCGCCTCGCGCTGGACTAGGCCGCGCTGGGCGGTCCGGTCCACCAGACCGGTGAGACTCGATTTCGCCAGTCCCAGCATCGCGCCCAGCTCGCCCATGCCGTACGGCTGCGCCATCAGCACGCACAGCAGCTGCCCTTGCTGCGGTGTCAGCCCGTATTCGCGACTCGACTCGGCGTACACGGCATTCACGAGGAAAGCGGAACGTACCAGCGCGGTGACGACCCCCATCGCCTCACCTGAGGTCTTGCCCATTCATCCAATTTACCACCGAACGAACCGGTGATTCGCATCGCGAACTACCAAAAATCCGTGAGCACTTTTCGGTGCTATAGCACCGAAAAGTGCTCACGGGTCCCGGCCCTGAGGTAACCAGTTGTGACCGACTGCTCGAACGTGTTATAAGTACCTCGTGGTTACCAGCGAGGACGGCATCCTCAAGCGTGGGAATCTGACGGATCCGAACTGCCCGACCCGTCTAGTGCTGGACCGCATCGGGGACAAATGGACGGTGCTGGTAGTGACGCTGCTGTCTGACGGCCCGATGCGCTTCACGCAGCTGCGCACGGGCATCGGCGGGGTGGCTCCGAAGGTGCTGACGCAGACGTTGCGCGCGCTGGAACGCGACGGCTTGCTGATCCGGACCGTGTACCCGGAGGTGCCGCCGAAGGTGACCTACGAGCTGACCGACCTCGGGCATTCCCTACGTGGGCCGGTGGAAGCGATCGCCGACTGGTCCGAACGCAACGTCAACCGCATCCTCGCCGCCCGCGCCGCCGCCGGCGAAAGGTGATCACGCCGGCTGGGCGGCCCAGTCGAGGATCTCGTGGCAGGTGTCGATCAGGCGTTGCCGCAGGACGGCGGCCTCGGTGGCGAAGGTGCGCTGCCGTCGGACGTAGTCGGCGCGGCCGTCGGGGGTTTCGATCGGTACGGGCTCGTAGCCGAGGTCGCGCAGGTCGTACGGGCGCCCGCATGTCGAGCTCCCGGATCCGAACCGCGAGCTCGAAGCAGTCCGCGACCATTTCCGCAGGAACGAACGGGTCCAGCTTGTAGGCCCATTTGAAGACGTCGATGCTGACGGTTCCGGCAAGCCCTCGTACGGTCGAGCGACATTGATAGCTCGATGCGTGGTCTTCTTAGAGACTGTTGGGTAACTGGGTGGTTACGCAGCGATGTTGGTTTCGGCGGTGAGTCGGCGGGCGGCTTCGCGTTCGGTGGCGTTGGACCACCGGATGCTCTGGCCGGCGAGCCGGGTGGCCATGAGGCGGATCATCGCGAGTTTGATCATGTTTTCGGAGTTCGCGGTCAGGCGTTCGTAGTCGCGGGCGAGGCGACGGTTGCGGATCAGCCACCCAAAAGTTCGTTCGACCACCCACCTACGTGGTAGCACCTGGAACCCCTTGACATCGTCGCTGCGTTTGACGATTTCCAGTACCAGTCCGAGTTTTTCCTTCGCCCAGGCCAGCAGGCCGTTGACGACGGAGTTGGCGTATCCGCCATCGGCCCACACCAGAGCGATCGAGGGGAACCGGGCCGCCAGGCGTCGCAGGATCTCGCGCCCGCCGCGCTCCGCGCGGTCCTGCACCGATGCGGAGGTGACCATGACGACCAGCAGCAGGCCGAGGGTGTCCACGACCAGGTGCCGTTTGCGGCCTGTCGTTTTCTTGCCCATATCGAACCCGCGTTCCTGCCCTCCCTCGCTGCTTTTGATGGACTGGGCGTCGAGCACGGCCGCCGACGGGTCCGCCGTGCGTCCGGCCTGGCGCCGAACCTGATCGCGCAGCGCGTCGTGGACACGGTCGATCGTGCCGTCGGCACTCCAGTCCCGAAACCAGCGATAGGCCGCGTCCCAGGGCAGCAGATCACGGGGAATCATCCGCCACTGACAACCCGAACGCAGCACGTAGAAGATCCCGTCCAGCACCAGGCGATCGTCGTATTTCCTTGCCATACCGCCCTTTCGGCGGTCTCGTACCGGCATCAACGGCTCCAGGACCGCCCACACCTCATCGGTCAGACTGGACGGATAACATGGGCGGCGATCATCCCCGCCGGTATCGCAGTTGCACACACAACAAGATCACGGCGGGGATGATCTCTTTGTCATCTCGACACACCGACCGTGATCAACATCACGCCACGCTCAGTGTCGCCCCAGTTACCCAACAGTCTCTTAGAAGGGTGTAACTTCCCGGCTGACCTGCTCATGGGCGAAGGCCAACGGGCATGAAGTGATCGATTGGGCGATCGACACCGACGTGTCTCGGTCCGTGGACCCGTTCAACGCGCCGGAGCTCGGGCCGTGGTTCAGCAAGCCGGAGAAGGTCCATGCTTGGGACATCGTTGCTACCTGGAAGCTCGATCGGTTGGCCACCGGCAGTATCTACCTGAACAAGGTCATGTCTTGGTGTTTCGAGAACGAGAAAGATCTTGTCTCGGTTACCGAGGACTTCGACCTTTCGACTTGGTTCGGTCGCATGGTCGCTAACGTAATCGCGGGCGTCGCCGAGGGCGAGGTTGAAGCGATTATGGAGCGCACCCGGGATTCACAAAGGGCACTTCGGCGACTGGGCCCGCTGGCCCGGCGGAGTCGTGCACTACGGAAATTTCCCGGTCAAGTGAAACGAGGAGTATTTCGGCGAAGATCCCGTTCATAAACCCTGGCGGGCTCAGACTATTTTCAAGATCCTCAGGGTTGTCGCCGGATGCTGAAGTGCCCGGATCACTGTTGACGGAAAGGTGCTTGCCGAGAACGCCAGCAAGGGTCCGTACGCCGTGGTAAACTGCTCTGGTACAACCGGGTTCTAAGGACCGTGCAATGAAGAAAGCCCCCTCCCTCTGCGCGAGGGGGCTTTTTTTGTTTCTACGACTTGGGGCAAATGCAGAAGTTATGCCCGCACACAGGGCACCTAGGCGGCGTCTTGTGGCTAGGAGTGTTTGGCTGCATTAGGTCTCTCCTTATCGTGCGGGGCACTGAGGGTGCCCCATTGGTCCGTCTCGCTCGTACTCACAGATACACGTCTGACTTGGCCAATTCGGTTCTCGTACTTCTGGGATTTGTTCAAGCCCGAATCCATCCGTGATGACTCCCTTGCCCCCACAGCGAATGCAGATTCGATCTTCGAAAATCTCATCGCCATCGTCGTCCCGGATCGATACTGCAATGACCCTGCGGCCGTTGCATATGTAGCATTTTCGCCCCGGGTGCGTGATCGCGAACATGGGAACCTGCTTACCTTATTTGGGGGCTTGAGGCAATCACCTGAACGGGTGACAACTGATTAGTGCTGGCTCCAAAGCCAATACGGCGTTGGGAGTTTTTCTGGCTTCTCCTCTTCCGGGTTCTGCTGTTTATCTTCCTTATCGTCACTAGCCATCCGTGCACCTCTTGACACCTTGTTCGTGAGCGCAGTCGTGGCGGAACGATGTGAAGATGAGCCTTGACGACATGGCCAAGGCGACACACTTCGCCAAGTCCACGCTCGGGAATGTGGAGACTGGACGCAGGCGGGCTACTCCAGAGATCATCGAGGCGTACGAGAGGGGCATCCAGGAAGCAGCGGGCGAAGTGTTCAAGCGCGACATCACACACCCAGGTCTAGCCGCTGTCCTCAAGGTGGCGCGCTGCAAGAACGTTTGCTTGCTCTGGCTGGTTAGTTTCCGCAGATCAGCGGGTTAGAGTACCTTGCCCGAAGGGCCAACTTCGGTAGGTCAATGGCGGGAGAACGTAGAAGCCCTTGGCTTGTAAGAACCGGAAACTTCGGTATGTCCATGTTCACGTGCTGGCGGCCCGGCTGCTCCAGACGCACCTGGTCGGCGCGTTCGGGCTGCAGGCGTTGCGCGGTCGGGCCTGCGGGGTGAAGAACCGGAACGTGTCGTGGCGCGTGCAGTTGACCGGAATCGACTCGACGACCTCGTCGGTGCCGTGGTGGCCGAGCCGCAACGGCCACCCGGTGTGCCGGAAGTCCTCCGGTTGCGTCCGGTAGGCCATGGCCCACTCGTGTAGGCCGAAGCAGCCGAGCCGGGCCTTGCGGGACGCCGTGGCGGTCAGCAGGCCGAGCACGAATTCGCGGCGGCGGTCAGCGGTGGAACCGGAACCAGTCGAGGTCCAGGAAGTCCCCGGACCGGTCTGCGGCTCGTCCTCGGTGGACGGGCAGAGGTGGCAGCCGGTGCCGGTCGACCTGCAGCGGCCCGTGACCGGCAAGCACGACGTCTACCTGCGCGAAGGCGTCCCACCCGGCCTCGGCCTGGGAGCGCTTTCGGACGCTGCAGCACCCGAAAGCACCTCCCGGCCGTCAGCGCACGTGGGTGGCGTCGCGGACGGTGCCGACGTATTCCTCGACGAGGTCTTCGAGGGCGACGATGCCGATGGGTTGGCCGGTGGTGTCGGTTGCGGTGGCGAGGTGGCTGCCTGTGCGGCGTAGGGAGGTCATGGCGTGGTCGAGGCGGGCGTGGGCTGGGACGGTGGGTAGTCGTCGGATGCGGGCGGGGGCGATGGGGGTTGTGGGGTCGTGTCCGGCTTGGTCGAGAACGTCTTTGATGTGGAGGTAGCCGGTGAGTGTTCCGTCGCCGCGGCGGAGGGGGAACCGGGAGAATCCGGTGTGGGCGACGGCTTGTTCGACGTCGCCGAGGGTGGGGTGTTGCGGGAGTGTGGTGAGGTCGGGTAGGGGGACGAGGACGTCTGCGACGGTGTGTTCCACTGAGGACAGTGTTTGGGCGAGTCGGCGGTGTTCGGATTGGTCGAGGAGGCCTTCGCGGCGTGATTCGACGAGGAGTTCGGCGAGTTCGGCGGAGGTGTAGGCGGTGTCGAGTTCGTCTTTGGGTTCTACGCGTAGCAGGCGGAGCACGGTGTTGGCCATCATGTTGAACAGGGCGATGAGTGGCCGGGCGAGTTTGACGAAGCCGACCAGGGGTGGGACCAGCCAGAGGGCGAGTCGTTCGGGTTCGGCGATGGCGAGGTTTTTGGGGACCATTTCGCCGACGAGGACGTGGAGTATGACCACGATCGCTAGTGCGATGGTGAACGCCACGGCGTGGGTGATGGTGTCGGGGATGCCGAGAGCGGTGAAGGGTGTTCGGAGTTGGTGGGCGACGGCGGGTTCGCCGAGGCGGCCCAGGCCCAGGGAGCAGAGGGTGATGCCGAGTTGGGCGCTGGTGAGCATCAGCGAGCCTTCCTGGCTGGCTTTGATCACCACTCGGGCGCGGGTTTTGCCTTGGGCCAGCAGCGCTTCCAGCCGGTCCCGGCGGGAGGACAGCAGGGAGAACTCCGCGCCCACGAAGAACGCGTTGAGCAGCAGCAGGACAACACCCAGCACGATCGCGGAACCGTCGCTCATCGAACCTCCTCCACGGCCTCGGCGTGGGTCGGCTGGTGGGTGAGGCGCAGTTCTGCGATCCGGTGGCGGTCCATCCGGGTGACGGCCAGCCGCCATCCGTCCGGGATGAGGTGGTCGCCGACCTCGGGAATGCGTCCCAGTCGAGCCAGCACGAAGCCGGCAACGGTCTCGTATTCCCCGTCGGGCATGGCGAATCCGGTGGCCTCGGCCAGTTCGTCCGGGCGCAGTCGTCCGGAGATGATCCAGGTGTCGTCACCGAGGCGGCGCACCGCGGCGATTTCGCGGCGGTCGTGTTCGTCGCGGACGTCGCCGATGATCTCCTCGACGACGTCCTCCAGGGTCACGATGCCCGCGCTACCGCCGTACTCGTCGACCACCACGGCCAGCTGCAACCCCGATCCGCGCAGCCGGTTCAGCAGCGCGTCGCCGTCCAATGTCTCCGGCACGGTCGGCACCGGGCGGGCCAGCGACCTCACCGGGGTCGTTTCGCGGAGTCCGGCGGGGACGCCGAACGCTTGCTTGACGTGGACGACACCGTGGATCTCGTCCAAATCACCGCCGTGCACAGGGAAGCGGGAGAACCCGGTGCGGCGGGCGGTGTCGAGCAGATCCATCACGCTGTCGCCGACGGTCAGGGATTCCACGCGGACGCGCGGGGTCATCAATTCCTCGGCCGTGCGGTCGCCGAAGCGCAGCGACCGGTCCATCAGTTGCGCGGTCGAGGAGTCCAGCGTTCCGTGTTCGGCGCTGGAGCGCACGATCGAGCCGAGTTCTTCGGGGGAACGGGCGGATCGGAGTTCTTCTTGGGGTTCGATGCCGAAACGGCGCACGACCCAGTTGGCGCTATTGTTCATCGCATCGATCAGCCACCGGAAGACCTGCGAGAACCGGGCGTGGTAGCCCGACACGGCACGGGCGGTGGGCAGTGGGCGCGCGATGGCGAGGTTCTTGGGCACCATCTCCCCGAAGACCATCGACAGGGTCGTGGCCAGCAGGATCGCCAGCGTCAGCGACACCGCCCCGGCCGCCTCACCGGGCAACCCGAGCGCGGTCAGCCCCGGGCGGATCAGGTCACCGATCAACGGCTCCGCCACGTACCCGGTGACCAGCGTGGTCAACGTGATCGCGACCTGGGCGCCGGAAAGCTGGAACGACAACGTCCGGTGTGCCTTCTGCACCGCCCTCGCACGCCGGTCACCGACCTGACGCACATGCGCGTCCACCGTACTGCGTTCCAGAGACGTCAGCGAGAACTCCGCGGCAACCGCCAACCCGGTGCCCAACGTCAACACGCCAACGAAAACAAGGCCGAGAACGGCCAACAGGATGTCCATCACCGACCACCCCAGAACGGGGCATCGGCCACCAGTCGCGGAAAGCCGGGACTATGTCCCGGCCCGGTACTGCCCTCTGGGGATTGCGCTTCGCGCACTGAAGACGTCACTCCTAGACGCAAATCCGGAAAAATACGTCGCCAGTATACGTGTCCGTCGCAGATTCGGCGGCGAGAACATCACCACGATCTCCCGAGCAGTGCCAGCAGCTTCGTCTGCTCGTCGGCGTCGGCCGCCACCGGTCGCGGCGGGGCGAAGATCCCCATGCCCTCCCAAGCCGGGATCTGCGGGGCGAACACCGTGCGCACGGCAGCGACCAGAGCCGGATCCAGCCGGTCGTCGTCGCCGATGCCGCGGGCCAGGTCCCAGGCGTGCACGGCAAGGTCCAGCGTCATCTGCCAGCCGTAGTCCTCGGCCGGGATCACGCCGCCGGTGACGTTGACCTCACCGCTGGTCGCCCCCGGTTCGTCCCACGCGCGCCGGGCCGCCGCGGCTGCCTCCCGCCACGCGCCGACCGGTTCGGTGCCCAGCACGTCGCCGTCGAAGCGGTCGCCGACCTCGTCCAGAATGGCGCCGTCGAGCAGCCATGGCGCCCACAGCTGCTCGGACACCAGGTGGTTGAGCAGGTCCCGGACGCACCACTGCGCGCAGGGCGTAGGGGAGTCCCACTGGTCGTCGCCGATGTGCCCCACCCGGTTGTCGAACTCCGCCATGGCCCTGCGGTGCGCATCCAACAGCTGCATGATTCCTCCTGTGAATTCGGTCACGGGGCGCCCAGTGGTGGCGGCGGAATCCCTGGCCAGGCGTCCAGTGTGGCCGGATCGGGGTGTGCGCGGCATCCGCGTCGCGGCGGGTTTACGCCCCGGTGGTCTGAGCCACTTCTGGGAGCCGTAACCTGCCGCAGTTCGTCGGGCGGGCACCGCCGCGAGGTCACACAAGAGAGGACGTGATCGTGAGCACACCCACGGTTGCGGACGCACCGCAGCGGGGCTTCTTCGGGCACCCGCGCGGCTTGTCGACGCTGTTCTTCACCGAGATGTGGGAGCGGTTCTCCTACTACGGCATGCGAGCGATCCTCGGGTACTACCTGTACTTCGCGGTCGCTGAAGGCGGCTTGGGCATCCCCGAGTCGACCGCGCTGTCGGTGGTCGGCGTCTACGGCGCCTCGGTCTACATGACCGGTGTCCTCGGTGGCTGGCTGGCGGATCGGGTGGTCGGTGCCCAGCGGGCGGTGTTCTACGGCGGCTGCGTCATCATGCTCGGCCACATCAGCCTCGCCCTGCCCGGCGGCGTCGCCACGGTGGTGCTCGGGCTGGTGCTGCTGGTGATCGGCACCGGCCTGCTGAAGCCGAACATCTCGGGCCTCGTCGGCGGACTCTACGGCGAGAACGACACTCGCCGCGACGCCGGGTTCTCGATCTATTACATGGGCATCAACCTCGGCGGGTTCCTGGCCCCGTTCGTTGTCGGCACCCTCGGTGAGAAGGTCAGCTGGCACGCCGGGTTCGGTGCGGCGGCCGTCGGCATGGCGCTGGGCCTGGTCCAGTACCTGCTCGGGCGCAAGAACCTGGGTTCGGCCGGGCGAGCACCGGTCAACCCGCTGCGCGCCGGGCACAAGGGCCGGGTGCTGGGCCGCACGGCCGGCCTCGCAGCGGTGTTCATCGCGGTCCTGGTGGGCCTTTCGGTCAGCGGTGTGATGGGCCTGGACGGTCTGGTCAACCTGATCAGCCTGATCTCGGCCGTGCTGCCGATCGTCTACTTCGTGGTGATGCTCTCCAGCAAGCAGATCACCAAGATCGAGCGGGACCGGCTGATCGCCTACATCCCGCTTTTCCTGGCGACCGCGCTGTTCTTCCTGCTGTTCGAGCAGCAGCCGAACACGCTGGCGAACCTCGCCGAGGCGGACACCGACCTGAACGTCCTCGGCTTCGTGATCCCGGCTTCCTGGTTCCAGTCCATCAACTCGCTGGCGATCATCCTACTGGCGCCGGTGATGGCGTGGCTGTGGACGAAGCTCGGCGAGCGGCAGCCGTCCACCCCGCAGAAGTTCGTCGGCGGGCTGTTCTTCGTCGGCGTCTCGTTCCTGTGGGTGGTGCTGTCGAAGTTCGTCGCCGGCGACGAGAAGCACCTGCCGGTCATGCTGGCGCTGGTGTTCGTGATCATGACCGTCGGCGAGCTGATGCTCTCGCCGGTCGGCCTGTCGGTGAGCACCAAGCTGGCGCCGAAGGTCTTCGCCTCCCAGACCATGGGCCTGTACTTCCTGGCCCCGGCGATGGGACAGGGTCTGGGTGCGCAGGTCGTGAAGCTGTACTCGGTGGACAACCAGCAGGTCTACTTCGGCATCGTCGGCGTGGCCACGATTGGTTGCGCGGTCCTGCTGCTGCTCGCCTCGAAGAGCATCAAGCGCTACATGCACGGCGTGAACTAGGGAATTTCCAGGCTCGTCTGCGTGGCGGTGCTTCAACAGCGGACCGCCAGGGCAAGCGGGCGAAGGCCGGTCCCGACGATCCCGGAACCGGCCTTCTCACGGCGGACGGACTCAGTGCAGGTCGAAGGTCCGGGCGGCCGCCGGGTTCTTCGGGTCCGGGTCCGGGTGGCCCGGCACGCTGACGTTCCCGCTCGGCACCACGCCCCTGACCAGGTAGTCGGTGCCGATCCGGTCGGCGTCGGCGTTGCCGGCCAACGCCCACACCCCGTGCTTGCCCGCGTCCTTCTCGGTGACCAGCACCGAGGACGGCAGCGATCGGTGCATCTCCACGGCGCCCGCGTAGGGGGTGGCCACGTCGTACTCCGAGTTGAACACCAGCAGCGGCGGCAGCCCCTCACCGGTGATCTTCACCGGCTGCTGCCGGGGACCGTGCCACACCCGGCACGGGGCGACGCCCCAGCTGTTGTACCAAGCCCCGAGCGGGTTGTTGGCGGCCAGCTCGGCGGAGTCGCGCTCCCATTCGCGGCGGCGGGCCGGCCACGGGGCGTCCGCGCATTCGACGGCGTTGTAGATGGCGTTCTCGTTCTCCGCGGCCGCATCCTTGGTGGAGACCTGCGCGACGAGCTTCTGGTCGTCGTTGCGGAGGCGGAAGTCGGCGATCGCCTCGGCCAGCGCGGTCCAATTGTTCTCGCCATAGAGCGCCATGAATGTGATGTCGATGAACTCCAACGGGCCTAGCTTGCCGCGCGCGGCCTTGCGCAGCTCGGCCTGGATGCCGTCCCAGGCGGCCTGCACCCGGGCGCGGTCGGTGCCGAGGTGGAACACCTGGTCGTGCCGGGCGATCCAGTCGAAGTAGCGGCCCAACCGCAGCTGCGCGGCGATGTTCTGGTTGAGGTTGTTGCGGTACCACACCTCGGAGGTGTCCGGGTTCACCGCGCTGTCCAGGATCATCCGGTCCACGTGCTCCGGGAACAGCTGGCCGTACACGGCGCCGAGATAGGTGCCGTAGGAGTAGCCGAGGTAGCTGATCTTCTGCTCGCCGAGCGCTTCCCGGATCCGGTCCAGATCCCGGGCGTTGGCCGGGGTGTTCAGGTGCGGCAGGTACTTGCCGGCGCGCTGCTGGCAGCCGTCGGCGTACTCCTGGGCGCGCCGCCAGTTCTGCTCCCGGGTGTGCGGAGAGTCCGGGTCGGGCAGCGGGTTCTTCCAGAAGGTCGCCGGGTCCACGCAGGTGATCGGGTTGCTGTGCGCGGTGTTGCGGGTGTCGAACCCGATCAGGTCGTAGGAGTCGAGCACCTCGGCGGGCAGCCTGCCGGACAGCGAACCGGACCGGTACATTCTAGTTGTCAGAGAACACAAGAACCCCCTCTCGGCTTCGGCCGGGAGGGGGTCTTTTTTGTTTGTCCTACATTCGCCGCCTGCTACTGCCGCGTCTACATAGCCTCAGTGAGGAGATGTCTTTTCACGCGCCTGGCAAGAAGATCCACCAAAGCTTCCATTTCTTTCATGTCTTGCTGGCGGACCGGCAGACATATGCGGGATGTATGGTCACTCGTCGAACTTTCGACATTTCTGAATTGCTCAACATTTGACGGCTTGAGGATGCCGAGCTCGTACCCCAGAATCACCGCGCCGACACGGTTGCGTAGATTAAACTTGCGGTAGAGACCACCCAGTCGCGACTTTACGGTATCTTTCGAGATGAACAACCGCATCGCAATTTCACTGTCGGTAAGTTCGCAGGCAATACAATATATGACGTCCCTCTCTCCCTTGGTGAGATTTATCAACTCATCGGTGCTGAATCTTTGCGGTGAAGTTCTCACTACATTAAAACCGTTCGTACTAGTTTGAAAATGACGGAATCACGTGGGTGCGGCCGCGACGGACCGATGCCGGGCCGTGTCTGGGGTCATGCGGTACGTCTATGCCGTCCGATAGCCACTTCGGCAGGTGACTCTTCCCGCATTGCCTCTTCAAGGCAGTCGCGGCACGGTCTCACGAGCGGTGGCGTATTGGACTTGCCCATGTTGAGCCCGCATCGCGACGTCGCAATGGTGCCGGGCTTGCGTTCGTGCACATACCCGAGATGGTCAGTCCAAACCACCCGGACCCCAGGCACACACGCGTACCCCTCCATCGCGGACACTGGTCCGCTCACTCTGTGCCCCCGCCTGATCTCATGGCATGCGCCCGAACGTGAAGTACATGGGAGAGTCGCCGCAATTTGTCCGCTAGCGCCACCTGATTCTCCAGGGGGTAGTCCCCCCGCACGATATTGAACTGCGCATCGCTGATCGCCCATTGGACTTCGGCAAGCATCACAGCAAGCGTGTCGGCCGGAACCTGACTCACCACTGGTGGAATATCGGCCAGTCGATCCGCTCGGCCAAGGACGACTAGCAGGCAGGGAACGCACGGTGCCCCCTCACCTTCCTTGCACACCTCCACCTGCACGCGTGGGAACTTCTCCCCAGACACGGACGTCACCGTGCCATCCCGAGATTCTTCCGATCCCTCCGCGCAGTGCAGGACACGTTTCGATTCACGGACGACGCCATGTTTGTAGCGGAACCACTGCACGTTGCTGCCCTCGGGCGTCTGGTCGGGCCGACCAGCTGCCATCGGCGAACTCGTTCCCACAACTGGCTCCTCCTCCTTGTTCTGGTAGGGCAGTCCCCGCCGATCGGTCGGGGGGGCACTTCGCGAGTACCCGATCGACGGGGACCGCCCGGGAGAAAGTTTGTCGGCGCAGGACGAGTGCAGGTGATACGTCGTGTATCACTACCCGATTGGGCTAGTGAACGTTCAACGTCCTAGCGAGAGTGCGCAGTTGTGGTGATTTCGATGCCGGGGTGTGTAGTAGGTCCCCAACAACAGATTTCGGCAATCGCTGATTCCGAAACCAAAATGGGGCAGCGGAGGAAATTGAAGACAATAGCGCTATCGACCTGTCTGCGGACCCTGTCTTGAGATAAAGTAGGGCTCGGTCTGTATTGTGTCTGCACTGAGTTTGCAGGGGCAATACTGAAGGTCCACCCGGCATGGTTTGGGAAGCCGTTAGCGCATCCCCGAATTCCCCCAGGCTTATTGCTATATCAGTGTGCTGCATTGCTATCCATGACGCCCCGAAGATAGTGTTGTGGCTGTGTAGACCGTCTGGGACCTTTGCGGCTATTTCCCTCGCCTCGTCCAGATAGTGTTTTGCAGACACAGCGTTACCCGCACGGGCATGCGAATTACCTGCGTGCAGAAGCAAGGACCCGAATACGCTCATTTGAGAAGTCGTGTGGTTTTTACCCGGCTCAATTGATGCGGCTGTGGAGAGCGACAGGTCTTGTGATTCCGCATACCGCCCGGCGACTATCAGTTGCCAGGCCAAAGAGCCCGTAGCTGCTGCCGTCATTACAGGGTCGCCCAACTCGGCTGACAGGCTGATAGCCCGCTGGGTGGCTAGATACGCTGCATCCGGGTGACGTAGCAGGGTAAGAACCCGTCCAGCAGCCCATAGCACCTGAGACAGGGAGTGAAGGTAAACCGGCCGGTCAGTTTCGTTTGACGCCGCTAGCCCTGACTCAAGGCGTCTAATCTGCTGCGGCAATTTGACCATTGCCACGTCGTGTTGACCGCTCCAATACATGCGCCACGTGTCTATCTCCGCGAATCTTGCTTCTTGCAACGTTGCGGGGGTGTCCTTCGGGACGCCCACCAGACTTACAGCGTGTCTCAGCGCCGTCACCCCTTGGTCCTGGTCATGTTCCGGTATCGAGACCGGTACCAGTAGATCCGCGAGTGTCACATCAAGAGCGCGGGCGATTTTGTGGAGGCTTGCGACGCTCGTTGTCTGCCTCGCACCCTGCTCAAGCTTGCGGATCAGGACAACAGACAGACCCGCCCGGTCCGCAAGCGCCTGTTGTGTGTAGATCGCCCCACGCAGCTCCCGTATGCGGTCACCTAGTGACCGTTGGTTACTCATGTGACCACGGTACAGCCGAGTTGCTCTGCGGAGAAGATGATGCTAGTGCGCTCCGTGACAGCTGCCGCATATCTGGCAGGGCACTCCTACGCCGTGTAGCTCTACGTGGATTTCCATAGCGTCTGTTGCCATCTGCCCCGTGTCGACAAGCACGCGGTAGCACCGAGGGCCACCGATTGGGCAAACCCACCAACGGCGTCCGTCGACTAGGACAGCGTCGTAGCCGCTCTCAGACTGGGCCAACTGGGACATGTGAGCTATGCTAACCGGACTGGGCCAGCAACCGAGCCAACGACAGACAAACGTGACACGTTCGGGCTTATGCCCCGGCCGAAGTTGCTCACGTCGTCCCAGCTCGCAGACGAGCTGGGGGTCTCGCGTCGTTCAGTGGCGAGGTACGTGCAGGCTGGGATCTTGGTACCTGAGCTGTTCACGCCAGGTGGTCAAGCCAGGTTCGACCTGGAGGACAGCAAGGAACAGCTCCGGGAGCACACGCGCAAGATGCGCGGTTCCGGTTCTTAAGTGTTTTGTGTTCGAGCAGCAGCCGAACACGCTGGCGAACCTCGCCGAGGCGGACACCGACCTGAACGTCCTCGGCTTCGTGATCCCGGCTTCCTGGTTCCAGTCCATCAACTCGCTGGCGATCATCCTACTGGCGCCGGTGATGGCGTGGCTGTGGACGAAGCTCGGCGAGCGGCAGCCGTCCACCCCGCAGAAGTTCGTCGGCGGGCTGTTCTTCGTCGGCGTCTCGTTCCTGTGGGTGGTGCTGTCGAAGTTCGTCGCCGGCGACGAGAAGCACCTGCCGGTCATGCTGGCGCTGGTGTTCGTGATCATGACCGTCGGCGAGCTGATGCTCTCGCCGGTCGGCCTGTCGGTGAGCACCAAGCTGGCGCCGAAGGTCTTCGCCTCCCAGACCATGGGCCTGTACTTCCTGGCCCCGGCGATGGGACAGGGTCTGGGCGCGCAGGTCGTGAAGCTGTACTCGGTGGACAACCAGCAGGTCTACTTCGGCATCGTCGGCGTGGCCACGATTGGTTGCGCGGTCCTGCTGCTGCTCGCCTCGAAGAGCATCAAGCGCTACATGCACGGCGTGAACTAGGGAATTTCCAGGCTCGTCTGCGTGGCGGTGCTTCAACAGCGGACCGCCAGGGCAAGCGGGCGAAGGCCGGTCCCGACGATCCCGGAACCGGCCTTCTCACGGCGGACGGACTCAGTGCAGGTCGAAGGTCCGGGCGGCCGCCGGGTTCTTCGGGTCCGGGTCCGGGTGGCCCGGCACGCTGACGTTCCCGCTCGGCACCACGCCCCTGACCAGGTAGTCGGTGCCGATCCGGTCGGCGTCGGCGTTGCCGGCCAACGCCCACACCCCGTGCTTGCCCGCGTCCTTCTCGGTGACCAGCACCGAGGACGGCAGCGATCGGTGCATCTCCACGGCGCCCGCGTAGGGGGTGGCCACGTCGTACTCCGAGTTGAACACCAGCAGCGGCGGCAGCCCCTCACCGGTGATCTTCACCGGCTGCTGCCGGGGACCGTGCCACACCCGGCACGGGGCGACGCCCCAGCTGTTGTACCAAGCCCCGAGCGGGTTGTTGGCGGCCAGCTCGGCGGAGTCGCGCTCCCATTCGCGGCGGCGGGCCGGCCACGGGGCGTCCGCGCATTCGACGGCGTTGTAGATGGCGTTCTCGTTCTCCGCGGCCGCATCCTTGGTGGAGACCTGCGCGACGAGCTTCTGGTCGTCGTTGCGGAGGCGGAAGTCGGCGATCGCCTCGGCCAGCGCGGTCCAATTGTTCTCGCCATAGAGCGCCATGAATGTGATGTCGATGAACTCCAACGGGCCTAGCTTGCCGCGCGCGGCCTTGCGCAGCTCGGCCTGGATGCCGTCCCAGGCGGCCTGCACCCGGGCGCGGTCGGTGCCGAGGTGGAACACCTGGTCGTGCCGGGCGATCCAGTCGAAGTAGCGGCCCAACCGCAGCTGCGCGGCGATGTTCTGGTTGAGGTTGTTGCGGTACCACACCTCGGAGGTGTCCGGGTTCACCGCGCTGTCCAGGATCATCCGGTCCACGTGCTCCGGGAACAGCTGGCCGTACACGGCGCCGAGATAGGTGCCGTAGGAGTAGCCGAGGTAGCTGATCTTCTGCTCGCCGAGCGCTTCCCGGATCCGGTCCAGATCCCGGGCGTTGGCCGGGGTGTTCAGGTGCGGCAGGTACTTGCCGGCGCGCTGCTGGCAGCCGTCGGCGTACTCCTGGGCGCGCCGCCAGTTCTGCTCCCGGGTGTGCGGAGAGTCCGGGTCGGGCAGCGGGTTCTTCCAGAAGGTCGCCGGGTCCACGCAGGTGATCGGGTTGCTGTGCGCGGTGTTGCGGGTGTCGAACCCGATCAGGTCGTAGGAGTCGAGCACCTCGGCGGGCAGCCTGCCGGACAGCGAACCGGCGAAGGCGATGCCCGGGCCGCCCGGACCGCCGGGGTTGACCAGCAGCGAACCGCGCCGGGCCTCGGGCTTGCGCGCGGGGGTCTTCGAGACCAGCAGCTGCAGCTTCTCGCCGTTGGGCGCGTCGTAGTCCAGCGGCACTTCGACGTTGGCGCACTGCATCTGCGGGTGGGGCTTGCTGATGTCCTCCGGGCACGTACCGAACTGCAGGCCAGGCGCGGCCTGGGCGATCACCCCCGTGACGGCGGTGCCGGTCAGCACCGCCGTCACGGCTAGACCGAGTGCGATCGAGCGCTTCACATGCGTCTCCTCACGGAATGAGATCAGGATCGAACGGAGCGTAATCGTTGATCCGACACCGTACCCGGCAGCGAAAGTACGTGTCCCCCGGCCGTTCCCGGGGCACGCCGCCCGCAGGGCGTCCGCGACCGGGGGTTCCCTTGTAGACGGTCGGGGTGCGGAATGCGACGCCGGTCCCGGTGACGGCGCGGGCCAGCTCGGCGACCCGTTCCGCGGTGGGTGCCTGAAGGCGGCGATTTCGCGCGAAATCGGCACCTGCCAAGCATGGAGAACGGCGATTTCGCGCGAAATCGGCGTTCCGCCCACCGGGGTGGTCGCTGGTTCCGCGTGAGAGCTCAGCCGATCGGTTGTTTCTCGGGGGTGGCCGCGCCGAGCTCGCGGGCCAGGTCTTCGACGACCTGCGCGGTGCGGTCCAGCCAGCGGATGCTGCGGTGCAGGGAAGTGGGGCCGTCGGTCAGTGATTCGGCGATGTCGTGCAGCGCGTCGGCCGTGCGGTGCGCCGAGGTCATCGCTGCTTCGAAGCTGACCTGCGCCTCGTCGGTCATCGACTCCACCGCGTCGGCCAGCGCCCACAGCAGTTCGGAAAGCCGGTTGCGCGTGTCGTCGTCGACCATGTCGGCAGTGGCCGACAGCGCCACCGCCAGGTTGCGCACGTAGTAGGCGCAGCCGCTGAGCATCGACACCGACCGCTGGACCTGGCTTCGCAGGGAGCGCAGCCGGTAGCTGGTCAGCGGCTTCGCGCTGTTGATCACCCGCTGCAGCCCATCGTCGAGCTCCCGCATCGACTCCTGCAGCCCGTTGGCCGTGCCCTGCTCGCTGATCTCGGTGCCCGTGCCGCGCAGGAAGTCGCGCAGCGACAGCAGGAAGTCCTGGATGTTGTCGCGCACCAGGGAGCGGGTGCGGGTGGGCAGCACGAACACCGCCGCCAGCGCACCCGGCGCCGCGCCGACCGCGGTCTCCCACAGCCGAGCCTCCAGGACCGCCACGTTGAAGGTGCCGAGCATCCCGTAGAGCGCGCCGAGCAAGGTGGTGATGAAGAACGTCATCACCGCGTAGGAGTAGCCCGCGAAGTAGAAGCCGAGGAAAACGCAGACCAGGATCATCGCGATCTCGGCCAGGGTGTTGCCGGTGATCTGCGCGGCGACCAGGATGCCCGCCACCACCCCGAGCACGGTGCCCGCGGTGCGCTGCCACGCCCGCACCAGCAGCTCGCCGCGGCTGTTGGTGCTGATGAACACGACGAACGCGGTGATCACCGCCCAGTACCACCGGTTCGGCGAGACCAGCTGGCCGAGCATGATCGCCAGCGCCGTCGCGCAGGTCACCTGGATCGCCATCCGCAGCTCCGGCCGCTGCAGCCCGGTCTCGCCGTCGTCGGATGGTTCCGCTTCCTCGGTCGGTTCCGGTGCTTCCTCGACCTGGCGCTCCCAGCCGAGTTCACCGGTCGCGTCGGCCAGTTCCGCGAGCCCGGCGCCGAGCCTCCGCACCGCCATCGCGACATCCACCGAACCCTGCTGCTCGATCCGCTCGGCGACCAGCCGGGTGGCTTCCCGGATCTCCTCCGGCTCGGTGCGCAGCACCGCGAGCAGCGCGCCGATCGCGTGCGGCACGGTGTCGCCGCCGCTGGGGTGGTCGACCAGCCGCATCAGCGGGGTGAGCAGGTTCTCGGCCGCGAGCTCGACGTCCAGGATGCGCTGCCGCAGCAGCTCGCGGCCCGCCTCGTCGAGGTGTCGAGCTGGCCGACGGTGTTCTCCAGCATCAGCGAGGTCTCGTTGAGCCGGACCGAGCGGTTGTGCAATTCGCGGCGGCGCTGCGCCGAATCCGGGTGCTCGGCGACGTCGCGCACCGCGTGCAGCAGGCCGTGCACCTGGGCGAGCAGCGTGCGGCGGCCGCGTTCGAGCACGCCTTCGGGATCGTCGCGCAGCACCACGAACCGCATCACGAACGCGGACAGCGCTCCGGCGACTGCAGCCGCGATCAGCGCGGGCAACTGCGGCAGCTGCGGGCTCAGGAACATCGCGAAGAAGTAGCCCATGAACGCGACCATGCCCAGCGGGAAGAACCGCGGTCCGAACCGCCGGATGTAGGTGGACGCGAAGATCACCACCAGGAACAGCAGGCTGTGCGGCAGCGCCCACGGCGCGGTGAGCTCGACAGCAGAAGTGCGAACGCAGCGGGCAGCGGCATCAGCAGGTTGGTGATCTGCTGCTGCCGCCGGTCCGGGTCGTTGACGCCGAGCGAGGAGTTGATCGCCACCACCGCGCCGATCATCGCCAGCGGCAGCGGCTGCCCCCACCACGCGAGCAGCGGTAGCATGATCGCGATCGCGAGCGCGACCGACAACGTCACCTGAGCCGCGGTGCGCAGTCGGCGCAAGCGACGGATCGGAAGCAAGGAAGCGGTTCCACCACTCGCTCCACATGCGCCGCACTGCTCCTTAAAGCCTGTTGGTGAATGGCCTGGGTGGGTGGTCGCTTAGCGGAACCTGAGCGGTTCCCTGGACTGCGGGTGCCCCTCCTGATGTATGTCCAATACGCGGCGGAGGGGCCGTCCTCGCCAGAAAACCTCTCAGAACCCGCCGATGGTCGTCTTGGCAAGGTGAATGCAAGCGGCTACGCCGCTTCCAAAGGCGCGGACGGCATTCGCCGACAGGCTCTCAGGCCTCGTCTCCGGACTCATTCTGCACGGCGGCACGAGCAACGGAAGCTCGGACGTCGCCTGGACTCCAGGATGTCCGGGCGGCTGTCCTTGCGGGACGACTGCTGAGAACCCCGCGGCGGTGGGAGCGCAAGCGCCGCTTCGAGGGCGCCGACCCGGGCCCTCAGCCGCCGCGGTGGCGGCGGACGCTCTCCTCTACCAGGTCCAGCACCGAGCCGAGGTGCTCGGCGGGCAGGCCCATCGCCAGGTGCGACAGGAGGCCTTCGAGTACCAGTTCTAGGTAGGCGGTCAGCACGTCCACGTCGACGTCGTCGCGGAGGTTCCCGGCGTCGCGCTGCCGCTGCAGGCGGGCGCGGGTGGCCGTGGTCAACTGCTCGGAGCGCTGCGCCCAGCGCGCCCGGAACTCCTCGTCGGTGCGCAGCCGGCGGGACACCTCCAGGCGGGCGCCGAGCCAGTCCACGCCGGGGGTGTCGCCGCCGTCGGCGGGATCGTCGAGCAGGTTGCGCATAACCTGCACCAACCCCTGCTCGGCGACCACGTCGGCCATCCGGGTCGCGTCGTCCTCGGCCAGCGCGAGGAACAGCGATTCCTTGTCCTTGAAGTGGTGGAAGATCGCGCCGCGGGATAGGCCGGTCGCTTCTTCCAGCCGTCGCACGGTGGCGCCTTCGTAGCCGAAGCGCGCGAAGCACGACCGGGAGCCGTCGAGGATCTGACGGCGCCGGGCGTCGAGGTGGTCCTGGCTGACCCGAGGCATGGTCTGATCGTCCCAGGTCCGGCCGCCACATTGCAATCCGTACGTACGTTTTGCTGCGCTCGTCTCACCCCTGGTGGGCCCTCTCGAATCATATGGTCGCCGCGGCCGGCGGAGTCGTTACTCGTGTGCCGCGTTGCTAGTCGGGAAAAGCAGGCGGGGAAACGACATTCCCCGTTCTCGTAGCAGCTGCCGGGCTCAAGAACAAGGGTCGCGGACGCCGGAAGGGAGCGGTAGCGTCGGTAACCGGCCAATTACAGGCGGTGATCATATTGCCCGTTTCGACCGATCCTGCAGCCGCTGACTTCCCAGCCTCCCGGGTCCGCACCCGGGCCGAGGCGGAGGCCTACGTGGCGTCGGTGTGCTTCAAGCACGGCCCACCGCGGCTGCTCGGCATCGAACTCGAATGGACCGTGCACCACTCCGACGACCCGACCCGAACGCTCGACCCGGCGACGCTGATCGCCGCGCTCGGCCCGCACGCCCCGCGCTCCCTGGTCCCGGACAGCCCGCAGCGGAAGTTGCCCAACGGATCCGCGCTCACCGTCGAACCCGGTGGCCAGGTCGAGGTCTCCAGCCTTCCCACCACTTCCATGCGGTCGCTGTTCGAAGTCGTCGCGGCCGACGCCGATTACGTCGAGCGCCGGTTGCGCGCTGCCGGGCTGGTGCTCGGCGACCAGGGCACCGACCCGTGGCGGTACCCGAACCGGATCCTGCGGGTGCCGCGCTACGCCGCGATGGAAACCGCCTTCGACCGCGTCGGCCTGGACGGCCGCTTGATGATGTGCAGCACCGCTGGGGTGCAGGTCTGCCTCGACGCCGGCGAGCCGGACCGGGTGGCCGCTCGCTGGGCTGCGCTGCACGCGCTGGGGCCGGTGATGATGGCCATGTTCGCGAACTCGCCGATGCTGTTCGGCGAACGTACCGGCTGGGTGTCCACCCGCACCCGCGCGCTGCTGCGCACCGATCCGCCGCGCACCCGGCCCGGCCCGATCACAGTCGACCCGGCCACCGGCTGGGCCAAGCGGGTGCTCGACACCACGATCGTGTGCCTGCGCCGCGACAACGGCGACTGGACGGCGCCCAGCGGCATCAGCTTCGCCGAGTGGATCCACGGCGCGCTGCCGGCTCCTCCCACCCGCGACGATCTCGACTACCACCTGTCCACGGTGTTCCCACCGGTGCGGCCGCGCGGCTACTTCGAGGTCCGCTACCTCGACGCGCAGCCCGGCCAGGACTGGATGCTGCCCGCCGGGGCGCTGATCGCGCTGTTCCGCGAGGAATCCACGGTGGACAAGGTGCTCTCGGTGGCGTCCCCGGCAGCCGGCCGCTGGGTGCACGCCGCACGGCACGGCCTGCGGGACCGGGCGTTGGCGCGCACCGCCCACGACGTATTCGAGCTGGCGTGCCGGCACTTGCAGGATCCGGACAGCCCGGCGGGACTGCCCGACCGGCTGGCGGATTTCGTGGCGAAGCGGCTCGCCGCGGCCGACGAACGCTGAAAAACCGGAGGTGACCGGTGGAAAGCACGCAAGATCTGGCCGAACTGGGGATATCGAACTTGCGCTCGCACGTGGCCGCCGAACTGGCGCGCACCCGGCAGCGCAGCGCGGTGCTGACCGACGCCGTCGACGACGAGGACCTCGTCAAACAGCATTCGCCGTTGATGTCGCCGCTGGTCTGGGACCTGGCGCACATCGGCAGCCAGGAGGAACTGTGGCTGGTGCGCGATGTCGGCGGCGCGCCGGCGATCCGCCCGGACATCGACGAACTCTACGACGCCTTCCAGCACGCCCGCGCCGACCGCCCGCAGCTGCCGCTGCTGGGGCCGGCCGAGGCGCGCGACTACGTCGGGACGGTGCGCACGAAGGTCTACGACCTGATCGACCGAGTTCCGCTCGAGGGGCGGCGGCTGGTCGAGCAAGCCTTCGCATTCGGCATGATCGTGCAGCACGAGCAGCAGCACGACGAAACGATGCTGGCCACCCACCAGTTGCGGGACGGGCCGCCGGCCCTCACCGCGGACCCGCCGCCGCCCGGTGCGGCAGCGCCGCAGGCCGAGGTGTTCGTGCCCGGCGGGCCGTTCACGATGGGCACTTCGGCGGAACCCTGGGCGCTGGACAACGAGCGACCGGCGCACCAAGTGCACGTCGACGACTTCTACCTCGACAGCACGCCGGTCACCAACGGCGCGTACCTGGCTTTCATCGACGCCGGTGGGTACGACGATCCGCGCTGGTGGAGCGGCGCGGGCTGGGCGTACCGGCAGCGCGCCGACCCGCGGGCGCCGCGGTTCTGGCGCCTCGACGGCGACCGGTGGCTGCGGCGCAGGTTCGGCCACGTCGAACCGGTACCGCCGGACGAGCCGGTGGTGCACGTCAGCTTCCACGAGGCCGAGGCGTACGCGGCGTGGGCGGGCAAGCGGCTGCCCACCGAAGCCGAGTGGGAGAAGGCCGCGCGGTTCGATCCCGCCAGCGGCCGGTCCCGCCGGTACCCGTGGGGCGATGACGATCCGCGGCCCGAACACGCCAACCTGGGCCAACGGCACCTGCAACCGGCACCCGCCGGGGCGTACCCGGACGGGGCCGCGCCGTGCGGCGCGCGGCAGCTCATCGGCGACGTGTGGGAGTGGACGGCGACGGATTTCCTGCCGTATCCCGGCTTTTCGGCCTTCCCGTACCGCGAGTACTCCGAGGTGTTCTTCGGGGCCGACTACAAGGTGCTGCGCGGCGGTTCCTTCGGCACCGACGCCGCCGCGTGCCGCGGCACCTTCCGGAACTGGGACTACCCGATCCGGCGGCAGATCTTCGCCGGATTCCGGTGCGCCCGGACACCACGACGTGGGGAGCGCGACTGACCGATGTGCCGACACGTGGGGTATTTGGGGCCAGCCGTGTCGCTGGCGGAACTGCTGCTCGAACCGGCCCATTCGCTGCTGGAGCAGGCGTGGGCGCCCGACGACATGCGCGGCGGCGGCACGGTCAACGCCGACGGCTTCGGCGTCGGCTGGTACCGGCCGGACGGCGCCACCGCCCGCTACCGCGCCGCGATTCCGATGTGGACGGACGGATCCTTCCGGCAGATCGCGGCGGACGTGCGCAGCGGCGCGGTCGTCGCGGCGGTCCGCTCGGCGACCGCCGGGATGCCGGTGACGCCTGGCGCGTGCGCCCCGTTCACCGACGACACCTGGCTGTTCAGCCACAACGGCCGGGTCACCGGCTGGCCCGATTCGCTGGCGAAACTGGCCGTCCGACTGGAAGTCGTGGACCTGCTGACCCTGGAGGCGTCGACCGACTCGGCGGTGTTGTGGGCGTTGTTGCGGCAGCGGTTGGTCGAGGGGGCGGAGCCGGATCAGGCGGTGCGGGAGCTTGTCGGCGAGGTCGTCGCCACCGCGCCGGATTCGCGGCTGAACCTGCTGCTCTCCGACGGTACCCGGCTCATCGCCACTACCTGGACGCATTCCTTGTGGGTGCGCCGCACCGAGACGGCGGTGACGGTGGCCTCCGAGCCGTTCGGCGCGGACACCGGCTGGGTGGAGGTCCCGGACCGGTGCCTGCTCGTCGCGGACACCGAGAACGTGCAGCTGTCGTCGTTGCCGGGAGGGGATCGATGAGCGAGCCGGAACTGGTAGTCCGATTCACCGAGGAAGACGCGGCCCGGGAGCTGCGCACCGAGGCCCGCGCGGGCCTGACCGACAGCCCGAAGTGGTTGTCGCCCAAGTGGTTCTATGACGCCGTCGGCAGCGACCTCTTCGAGCAGATCACGGTCCTGCCGGAGTACTACCAGACCCGGGCCGAGCAACAGATCCTCCAGCAGCGCGCACTGGAGGTCGCCGAGATCACCGGCGCGGCCACCCTGGTCGAGCTCGGGTCCGGTTCGTCGGAGAAGACCCGGCTGTTGCTGGACGCGTTGCGCAAGAACGAAACCCTGGAGCGGTTCGTGCCGCTGGACGTCTCGGGCGCCGCGCTGCGCGCCGCGGTGGAGTCCATCGCGCTGGACTACCCGGAACTACGAGTGCGCGGCGTCGTCGACGACTTCACCAGCGGCCTCTCCGCGTTGAACGCGGGCGCCGGGCGGCTGGTCGCGTTCCTCGGCGGCACGATCGGGAACCTGCTCCCCGCCGAGCGCGCCCGGTTCTTCGCCGCCGTGCGCGCGGCGCTGCGGCCGGGGGAGTGGCTGCTGCTGGGCACCGACCTGGTGAAGGAACCCGACCGGCTGGTCCGCGCCTACGACGACGCGCGGGGGGTGACCGCGGATTTCAACCGCAACGTGCTGCGGGTCCTCAACCGGGAACTCGGTGCCGACTTCGAGCCCGGGAACTTCCGGCACGTGGCGTTGTGGAACGCCGAGCAGGAGTGGATCGAGATGCGGCTGCGGGCGCAGCGGCCGATGCGGGTCGGGCTGCCGGAACTGGGGTTGACGGCGGATTTCGCCGAGGGCGAGGAGATCCGCACCGAGGTCTCGGCGAAGTTCCGGCACGAGCGCGTCCGCGACGAGCTCGCGGTGGCAGGCTTCGAGCTGCACCGCTGGTGGCTGGACGACGCGGCGGACTTCGCGCTCTCCCTGGCCGTGGCGCGGTAGGGCCGATCGGTGAATCCGCCGGTGATCACCCCACCGGCGGGTGATCAGGGTGGCGCGTGCTGCCGGGCGCACGACTATTGCGGCGTAGTGTCCGTTTTTCCCGAAGAAGGGACGATTTCGATGCGGCTACGCGCAATTGTCACCGCGGCTCTCGGTGCGGCCGGTCTGCTGCTCACCCTGCCCGGTTCCGCGCTCGCGGCGCAGGGCGAGTTCATCTACTCGTTCGACCGGTACGGCGCGGTCCAGCGGGATGGGCTCTTCGATCCGGCCGGGCGGTTCTGCCACCGGCTCGACCTGCCCAACCAGTCCGTCCCGGCCTACCGGGTGCAGAACCGGACCGACGCCACGGCGGTCGTCTACCTGGACGACAGCTGCGCCACCGACGTGTTCTACGTGCTGCGGCCCGGGCAGAGCGCCCCGGCCGGGGTCAAGGTGCGATCGGTGATGTTCTCGCGCTGATCTGCGTCGACGAACCGCACCTGTCCGGGCTCCGGACAGGTGCGGCTACACCCGCCACCAGAAGGTGCACGTGCGTGTTTTTGGGTGCTATGACGCCCAAAAGTACGCACGGGGCTTTCGGGGCGCCGGATCCTGAGGCGGCGCGGATGCGTCAGAATGTTGCCGTCGAGGATGCCCGGATCGTGCGTAATTCCAAGCCTTGTGGCCCCTAAAAGGCTCACGAGTGTATCCGTGCGGGCAGCTCGCTTCTCTTTAACGGTGTGCCTCTACTCATTCGAGAATCGGACCAGGCGGATTGGGAGCTGCTGAACCGAAGCCAGCACGCCGTGTTCGCCCGCAAACAGTTGCGGAAGTTCGGGATCAGCGACGACGTGGTGCGGGCTAACGTCAAGGCCGGGAGGTGGCAACGCGTCCACCGCGGAGTTGTCGCCTTGTTCAGCGGTCCGCTCCCACGATCGGCCCGGATTGCCGCCGCCCTCCTGTACGGCGACCTCCCGGCCGCGCTCAGCCACCGCACCGCTGCGCAGGAATGGGGGTGGTGGCCGGTCGATGACGGCCCTATCCACATCACCGTTCCGTACGGGACTTCAGCCCTGCCGCAGGCCGGCGTGGTTGTGCACCGCAGTCGCGCTTTCAAGAAAATCGTCGTTTCCCACGACCCGCCGCGGACGTCGCGTGCGGATACCGTCATCGACCTGGCCACCGCCGAACCCGATGAGGCGTCAGCAGAGCGGACATTGCTGTCGGTCGCCTCCGCGAACCGTGTTGGCGCGGAGGAAATACGCGCCCGGTTGGCGGCAAGACCTGCTTATCGCCACCGGATCGCTCTTGATCGCGCAGTTCGCCTGCTCGGCGAAGGGCTCACGTCGATGCTGGAAACCCGTTACTTCCTCGACGTCGAGCGCGCACACGGGATTCCGCGCGCGCGTCGTCAGGTGCCCGTCAACGCATTCGGCCGGAAACTCCTGGAGGACTGCAGCTACGAGGCGACCGGGGTCCCGCTGATCGTCCGGTTGGACGGGCGGACTTACCACAGCGATGCCGAAACGGCGTTCCGGGACCGCAGGCGGGACAACTTCGCCGAGCTCAGCGGAACGGCCCGGCTGGTGTACGGCTGGCAGGACGTCGCCCGCACCCCGTGCGCAGTGGCGCGCGAGGTCATGGTCGTGCTTCGCAGGGAGGGGTGGCAAGGACCGACGATGAGGTGCCGGAAGTGCCTGGGTCCGTGAGTGGTTTTGGGTGCTGGAGCGCCTAAAACCACTCACGGGACCAAGCCAGCAGCGCGACGTGCAACGACACCAGCGAGGCGGTGGAATTTGCTCGGCTGCCGTCGTCGATGACCCCCACCAGCACCGGCAACCTCGCCTTGCGGGCGGCGAGCGCCGTCGCCTCGGCCAGATCCCGTAGCGCCTGCTGGGCCAAGCGGGTCGCGTTGGCCGCCGATCTCGACCTGGCCGCCGACGCCGCGGTGTCCGCCGGGTTCGGCTCGGCGGGGGAGCGGTGCATGGCCATCTCCGTGGTCCTCGCCGTCGACCCGGTCGGCGACGAGCTCGTCGCCAAGATCGCCGAGCGGATGGCCAAGCTCAACGTCGGTGACGGCCGGCGCAACTGCGACATGGGCCCGCCGGTCACCGCCGCCCACCGGGACCGCATAACGCCTATATGGACGTCCGGTCGAGGCGGGCGCCGAGCTGGTGGTGGACGGGCGCGGCGTGCAGGTCGACGGCGGGGCCGACGGGTTCTGGCTCGGGCCGACGCTGTTCGACCACGTGGGCACCGGGATGTCGATCTACCGGGATGGCCGATAGCAGGCGCCGGATCCGGGGAAGAGCGTGGTCCTCGGGGCCGATCCGGAGGCCATCTCCTACGCTCGCGGGCATGCCCGCACTCAGTCCTCGGTCCGTCCTGGAAGGCCGCAGCTCCAACCGCGCGCCGATACCGCTGATCATCGGCCTGGTGGTGTCCGGTTTCTGCCTGCTGCTGGCGCTCGCCTTCTACCTGCTGCAGGGCGGGCCGCTGAACGTCGTGATCGGCACCGCGCTGGCGCTGCCGACCGCGGTCGTGCTCATCGCACTGATCCTGCTCATCGACCGGTTGGAGCCGGAGCCGCAGCTCAACCTGTGGCTGGCCTTCGGCTGGGGTGCCGGGGTCGCCATCATCGGCGCGCTGATCGTGAACACCGGCAGCGGGCTCCTGATGGCCCCGGCGCTGGGTGCCGAGGTCGCCTCGGTGATCACGGTGTCGGTCGTGGCCCCGGTGGTCGAGGAGAGCTTCAAGGGCGCGCTGCTGCTGTACTTGCTGTGGGTGCGGCGGCACGAGATCGACGGGCCGACCGACGGCATCGTGTACGCCGGGATGTGCGGGCTGGGCTTCGCGCTCGTCGAGAACGTCCTCTACTACATGCAGGGATTGGGCGCGGAGACCGGGGAGATCTGGGGGACGGTGCTGATCCGCGGCGTGATCGCGCCGCTCGGGCATCCGCTTTACACCGCGATGACCGGGCTCGGTGTCGCCTACGCCGCGACGCACCGCGGCCCGGGCAGGTTCTTCGCTGTGGTCGGCGGTTGGTGCGGCGCGGTCTTCCTGCACGCGCTGTGGAACGGGAGCCTGACGTTCGCCGGTTTCCTGGGCATGGTGGTGGCGTACCTGGTTGATTTCCTGGTGCTGGTCGCGTTGGTCGTGGTCGTCGTGCTGGACCGCAAGCGGCTGGTGCACCTGATCCGCAAGTACCTGCCCGCCTACATCCCGAGCGGCTTGGTGCAGCCCAACGACGTGCAGATGCTCGGCAGCCTCTCCGGGCGGCGGAAGGCCCGGCACTGGGCGCGCGCGCAGGCGGGCGCGACTGGGGCGCGGGCGATGGGTGACTACCAGTTGGCGGCAACCGAACTGGCACTCTTGCACGCGCACGCGGAGAAGGAGACGATCCCGCCGGACAAGTTCTTCGCCAGACGGGAGGCCATCTTGGGGTTGATGCGGACTGCGCGGGACGCGTTCTTCCGGCGGATGCCGCAGGCGCCCCCGCCGCCGTGGGCGCGGCAGGAGCGGTCCGGCTTCTTCGCGCCGCCGGCGCAGCTGGCACCGGGCCAGCTGCCGACCTACCAGCCGCGTCCGCCGGGCTTCGGCGGTCCGCCGCCCGGCGGGTTCCCGCCTGGCGGGCACCGTCCGCCGGGGCGTCCGCCGCAGCCGCCGGGCCCGAACGGCCCACGGCCCGGCGGGCCTTGGGGACCTCGCTGAGCGTCAGCTGGCGCGGATCCGCGGCCACAGCGCGTGCCACGGCCGCTTCGGGTTCTGATAGAGCGCGATCGTGTTGCCCTGGACCATGTTCACCAGGCCGGTCTCGATCTCGCCGAGCTCGCGCGACCGTCCGAAGTGGTCGGCAAGCGGGTGATCGTTGCCGATGTAGAGCACGGTGCCGGCGTCGTCCGGTGGTGCTCCGAAGAACCAGTAGGACCGGGGTGCGGGCGAACGGCGGGTGCTTGATTAGGTCGCTGGAGGGCTGAACGCCGTGCAGGGGCCGCCGGATTGGGTTACAACGGGCGCATGGCGGAAAACTCGAACGACGACTTGTCCGCCCTGACGCCGGGGCAGGTCGAGTCCAAGGACAACGGGGAGCGGTTCGGCCGCTCCGCCGGCGGATGCCTGGTGCAGCTGCGCCGCCGCGTTTCCGAGCCGGGGTTCGTCGTCACCGTGGACGCCGAACCACGGCCGGGCGTGCCGACCGAGTTGATCACTCACGAGTGGGGCGTGGCCAACGCCGCGTTCGACCGGTTCATGCACGAATACTGACGCATCCGTCCACAAACGACATCTGGGTTCGAGCGCAAGTCTTCCTGCCGCACGCAGGCGCGATGACTCGCGCTGGGCGTTGCGGCCAAACCGGACTTGGATTCAATATACGTTCCACCCCGCGACGACCCGCTGCCGGTTCGCGGCGCAGGTGCATATATCGTTATGGAATATGCTTTCCCGGCACGCGGAAACAATCCGCCTTTAGGTTTTCTTCTCGTGCGGTATGCCTCCCCCTGATGGTGGACAATGGCCCCGATTTGGTGAACCAAAGGTGCTTTATCGAGCAGAATGCGGCGACGGGCGACTACTCTTCCATTCGTCCCCGGACTGTCAACTTGAGAGGAGTTCAGGATGATGCGACGGCGTGTGATTACTGCTGCGATGATCGCAGGAATGATCTCGGTGGCGCTCGCAGGAACCAGTACGGCCGAAGGGGCGACGGGAGTTGGCACGCGGGCCGGTTCCTGTTCGTCGGGACGGGTTGTGAGTGGAAATCAAGAGGGATCAGGTTCCAATTGTTTTCGTGCCGAATACCCAGGGGAAAGATTTCGCGCGGTGGCGTTTTGCGCGAGTTGGCGCGGCCCCTACACGGTATTTGGACCAGATAGGCTGGTAGGCGGCGGACAAAGTTCCATTGCTTGGTGTGCCCCGGGGGACCGAGTTACGGGAGGCGATACGCAGGATCGCCGGTAGCTTCAAGTGCCGAGAATTTTGGGAGCCCCGATCAATGCGATCGGGGCTCCGTCACGTACACGGTCAGTAACACGGCTTGAACTTCCTCGACCAGGCAAGGTCAACTGTCGTCGTCCGTGGCGAGCGTGCCCGGCAGTTGGTCGTCTTACCTGGCGGACCGGCGAGCAGCTGCGATCTCGGGCACCGACACGGCGGCGATGTGCTCGCTCGCCGCGAATCCGCGCAGTTCGTCGTCGGTGGCCATCCGGGTCGGGTCCGCTGGGCTGACCAGGTGGGCGAACACTGCGACCGGTGGCATCCCGGCGAGTCCGACCAGGTCGAAGGCCGATTCGGCGAGTCCGGCGTTGCCGAGCACACCGGCATCGCCGACGGCCACCGGCACCACGTGGCCCGGCCGGGTGAAGTCCGCGGGGCCCGCGTCGGGGTCGGCGAGCACGCGAGCGGTCCTGGCTCGGTCCGAGGCGGAAATGCCGGTGCTCACGCCCGTGCTGGCATCCACGGTGACGCACACCGTCGCGCCCTGGTGCTCCTGCAGCCGGGGAGACATGGGCGGCAGCACGAGCGCATCGCAGCGCCCGCGCGGCAGCGCCACGCACAGGAAGCCTGATGAATGGCGGACCGCCAAGGCCGTCAGCTCGACGTCCGCGCGCGAAGCGGCGAACACGAGGCCGCCGTCACCGGACGTGCAGCCGTGGACGATCGCCGGCCGGCCTGCCGCGATCTCGTCCAGTGCCAGGCCGATCGACCTGAGCTCGCCTGGTCGGCGATCGAGAACCGCTGCGCGTTTCCGCTGGTCGTCCATTTTCTCCCCTTGGAAGGACGGATCCGGGCCGATTCAGTTCCACTATCCACATCGGACCAATGAAGCGGCCCGCGACGTCACACGCCGGGTAGCGTGGCCGATCCGGTCTTCCAAGCATCGCTGCCCGAGATCTCGAACGTCAACGTCCGCCAGCTGCCGTCCCAGTACCTGAAATCCTCGCGCCTCCGGCGGTGACATGCTGCACCGCGCTTGACATCGCGTCGGCCGCCTCCATAGCGTTGCCGTGTGCTCCGACCGCTGCTGACCAATCGCCGCCACGTGGATCTGCTGCGAATTGGTTCCGCGGCGTGTTCGGCCTCCTGATCATCCGAGCCCGAAACACCGCTGCCGATACGGCATGGCTTCGACGTCAGCCGCTCCCGCACGGACCGTCGTTGTTTCCCGGTCTGGAGGCCGGTCACACACTCCGACCCGGAGACTCCGTTGCGCGGTAGCCGGATTCCGGACGTCACCGACCCGGCCGACGACTGGATCCCCCTGCCAGGAGGCAACCGTGACCACGACCGCCACCACCGGACGGCGGCGTCTTCGGCAAGGGCATCAACATTGCTTCGTCCTAATTAGCTGGCCGCCTCCTTGTGTTTCGGTTGTGTTTTCCGTGGGATCTTGCCTCGTGGGATGCGTTGGCTGGCCCTGTTTCGCGACATATAGTCCCCTCGTGAGTGATTCACTCCTATGGTCCAGGCGAGAGGTCGACCTCGTGTTCTTCGCCAGCGCTCGGTGTCAGGGCTGATCGACAGCCGTACCGTTCGCGCCTGAATGCCGGCAGCGAACCTGCGCAATCCTCCGGGTTTCAGAGCCCTTCAAATCTGTGAGAGTGCTGTGCGCCCTCTTCCGCCCAACGGCAGAGAAATCCGCCCGCGGTGGCAGGACCATGCCTGCCGACCACGACGGATGTCACCAGCTCGTGCCGTCGTCCGCTGCCTTTCCAGCACGGGAGAAGTCCATGTCCGACCTTCGCAGTTCCATCGAGAGCGCGACCTTCGCGCGCAAGAAATGGCGGTTGCCGGCGATCGCGTTCGCCATCCTGCTGATCGCCGGAATCGCTTTCGCCGCAACCAGGGGCGGCAGCGCCGATCCGGGCGCGGCCGACGGCGCGCCCGTCCGCGGTGGCACGCTGCAGTTCGCGCTGATCGACTACCAGCGCAGCCCCGATCCGCAGTGGGGCACCAACTACGCCGAGTCGCTGATCGGCAACAACATCACCGACAAGCTGACCTGGCAGGACCCCAAGACCGGTGAGATCACGCCGTGGCTGGCCCAGTCGTGGGAGTACAACAAGGAACTGACCGAGTTCACCTTCCACCTGCGTCGGGACGTGACGTTCAGCGACGGGTCGCCGTTCAACGCCGAGGCCGTCAAAGCCAACTTCGACCAGTACGTGCACGGCGACCCGAGCCTGGGGATCCTGCCCAACGGCGCCACCCTGCTGCCCGGCTACCTCGAAACCAGGGTGGTGGACGAGTACACCGCCGTGGTCCGTTTCGAGAAGCCGCTCGCGAGCTTCCTCCAGGCGTCTTCGTTCACGGCCAATGCGCAACCGGGCTTCCTGTCGCCCTCGACGTTGAAGCTCAGCGCGGAGCAGCGGACGGACCCGAAGAAGGTGATCGGTACCGGCCCGTTCGTATACGAGTCGTGGGAGCCGCAGGCTAAAACCGTCTTGGTCAAGCGAAACGGCTACGACTGGGCTCCGCCCGCGCTGCGCCACCAGGGCGAGGCATACCTGGACAGGATCGTGTTCAACACGATCCCGGAGGCCAGCGTCCGCACCGGTTCTTTGGTGTCCGGCACGATCGACGCGACCCTCGACGTCGGCACGACCGACGAGAAGCCCTTGTCCGCACAGGGTTTCGGGATACTTCACCGCGGCGTGTCCGGCACGGCGATCCGGTTCGACTTCAACAGCTCGCTGTTCCCGACCAACGACATCGCGGTCCGCAAGGCGATCCAGCTCGGCTGGGACCGGCAGACGATCCAGAAGACCATCCTGACCGACTCCTACTCGGTTGCGAACTCGATCCTCGAACCGTCGGTGCCCGGACACGTCGACTACAGCGGCTCGGTGCTGAAGTACGACCCGGAGCAGGCCGCGCGGATCCTCGACGAGGCCGGCTGGGTGACCGGCCCCGACGGGATCCGGGTCAAGGACGGGAAGAAACTGGTGGTCAAGCTGCTGGGCATCAACAACCTGGTGGTGAACAAGCCGGCTTACGAGTCGATCCAGCAGGACCTGCGGAAGATCGGTATCGATCTGCAACTCACCGTCGTGCCGATCCCCGACTACACCGCCCAGCAGGCCAAGGCGAAGACCGACTGGAACGTCGTCGCCGCCAACCGCTCCCGCAACGATCCGGCGGTCCTCAACCTGCAGTACGGGCCGCAGAACGGCAACGGCGCGTACGTCACGAAGGACTCCACCGGGGTCGACGCGAACGAGGTCACGCAGGTGCTGGGCAGGCTCGAAACGACCCTCGACCCGGCCGCGCGCACCCAGTACGCCAAGGAGGCGCAGGACCTCCTGCTCGACAAGTACGCGCTGGTGAACCCGGTCTACAACCCCTCGCAGGTGATCGCCCAGGCGCCGTACGTGCACGGCATCGTCTTCGACGCCCAGTCCCGCAACCACTTCGTGGACACCTGGAAGAGCGACCGGAAGTGATCGTCCGCCGGGAGCCCGGGCTCCCGGCGGGCCACGCCCTCCTGCGAAAGGAAGAGTCGTGCTGCGTTACGTTGCGCTGAAGGCCGGCCGGGCCGCATTCGTGGTCTGGGCGGCGTTCACCCTGACCTTCGTCCTCTTGTTCGTGCTGCCGGCCAACCCGGTCGATCTCCTCTTCGACCCGACCGAGCTCAACTCCGTGCCGCCGGAGGTGCGCGCGCAGGTCGCGGACAGCTACGGCTTCAACGAGCCGGTCCTCCTGCAATACCTCGGCCGGCTCGGACACGCGCTGCGGGGCGACTTCGGAACCTCCGTGCAGTCGGGCCAGGCGGTCAGCGCGGTGGTCCTCGACGTGCTCCCGCACACCCTGGTGCTCGCCGTCGGGGCGCTGCTGCTCGCGCTGGTCATCGCGTTCGCCATCGCGCTCGTCGCGACTTCGACCCGGCACCGGTGGTTGCGCAACCTGGTCGAGTCGCTGCCGACGGCCTCGGTGTCGGTGCCGGTCTTCCTCTCCGGCATCCTGCTGCTGCAGATCTTCTCCTTCAAGCTCGGCTGGTTCCCCTCGTTCGGGGATCAAGGCTGGCGGAGCCTGGTGCTGCCGCTGATCACGCTGGCGATCCCGGTCTCCGGTCCCATCGCGCAACTCCTCGTGCGTTGCTTCGCCGCCGAGTTCCGCTCGGGATACGTCACGACGAGCTGGGCGAAGGGTGCCACCCGCAGCCGTGTCATCGTCGGTGACGTCTTCCGCAACGCCAGCCTGCCCGCGCTGACCATCGCCGCGGTCACCTTCGGCAACCTCGTCGCGGGATCGGTCATCACCGAGACGGTCTTCGCCCGCAAGGGACTCGGCCGAATGACGCAGACGGCGATCAACACGCTCGATCTCCCGCTGGTGCAGGGAATCGTCGTCTTCGTCGCCGTCACCTTCGCGCTGATCAACCTGGTCGTGGACCTGATCTACCCGCTGCTGGATCCGCGGCTGCGCGCCACCTTCGCCGTGCCCACCGGCCCGTCCGGCGGCCTGAGGAGGACCAGTTGACCGTCGAATTCGACGCCCTGACCGCGCCCACCGGCAGCCGGTGGGCCGACATCGCTCGCAGCGCGCTCGACCGGCTCGGTGGGATCGCCCGCAAGCCGGGACTGCTGCTCGCCTGGATCATACTGCTGGTCGCGGTCGGCTGGGCGCTGCTCCCCGGAGCGTTCACCGCCCACAGCCCCTACATCGGCGATCCCGGCGCCAGCTTCGCGCCGCCGAGCGCGGAACACTGGTTCGGCACCGACCGACTGGGCCGGGACCTCTTCGCGCGCAGCGTCTTCGGCGCGGGGACCACGCTGGCCGCCACGTTGTTCGCCGTGCTCATCGGGTTCGGTGCCGGCACCGCTGTGGGACTGGCCGCCGGGTTCGCCGGCGGCGTGACCGACACCGCGATCATGCGCGTGGTCGACGTCTTCCTCGCGATCCCGAACCTGTTGCTGGCCATGGTCATCGTCTCCGTGCTGGGCTACTCCACCAACAACATCGCCCTCGCGGTCGGTATCTCGTCCGTCGCCTCCTTCGCGCGGGTCATGCGAGCCGAGGTGCTCACCGTCGTCTCCCGGGATTACGTGCGCGCGGCGTACGGGCTCGGTGTCGGCCGGCTCGGCGTGGTGCTCCGGCACATCGTGCCGAATTCGCTGAGCTCGGTGCTCGCGCTGGCGGCACTGGAGATCGGCACCTCGATCCTCGCCGTGGCAGGTCTCGGTTTCCTCGGCTACGGCGCGCCGCCGCCGACGCCGGAGTGGGGACTCCTGGTCGCCGAGGGACGTGACTTCATAGCGGTCTACCCGTGGATATCGCTCCTGCCGGGAGCGGCACTGGCGGTGGTCGTGCTCGCCACCCACCGGATCAGCACCTCGTTCAGGAAGGATCACGACTGATGGCCGACACTGCCACCGCTTTTGGAGCGACCGCCGCTGCGGCGGAGGATGACCGGGCGCTGCTGCGGATCACCGATCTGGCGATCGACTACCGCACCGGGCACCGCAGGTGGACCAGGGCGGTCCGCGGGGTCGGCCTGCGGGTGGCGCCGGGCGAGTTCGTGTCGCTGGTGGGGGAGTCCGGCTCGGGCAAGACCACCGTGGTCCAGGGCGCGCTCGGCCTGCTGCCGAGCTCCGCGCGGATCCGGTCCGGTTCCATCGTCTATTCCGGCGTCGACGTCACCGGCTGGAACGATCAGCGGATGGCACTGGTGCGGGGCAACCACGTGGGCTTCATCCCGCAGGACCCCAACACCTCGCTCAACCCGGTCAAGAAGATCGGGCAGCAGGTGATCGAGGCGGTCCGGTTCAACGAGCGCGCGGCGAAGAACGCGTCGCAGCACAAGGAGGCCGCGTTGGAGAGCCTGCGCACCGCGGGCCTCAACGACGCCGAGCGGGTGTTCCAGCAATACCCCCACGAGCTCAGCGGCGGCATGAAGCAGCGCGCGCTCATCGCGATCGCGCTGGCCGGCAAGCCGAAGATCATCGTGGCCGACGAACCCACCAGCGCGCTCGACGTCACCGTCCAGAAGGTCATCCTCGACCACCTGGTGCGGCTGCGCGAGGAACTCGGCATCGGTGTTCTCCTGGTCACCCACGACCTCGGCGTCGCGCTGGACCGTTCCGACCGGATTCTGGTCATGCGGCCAGGCGAAATCGTGGAAGACGGCCCGGTACACCAGGTCCTGGAGAACGCGACCGACGACTACACGCGGCGGTTGCTCGACGCGGCCCCCGCGCGCCACCTCGGTCGTCTTGAACCGGCATCGGGCTCCCGGCTGGTTCCCGCCGCAGCACCGACGGTGCTGGAAGCACGCGAGCTGACCAAGACCTACCGCCTGCGGGGCCGGGGCGAGCTGAGTGCGCTGGACTCGGCAAACCTGTTGGTGCGCAAGGCAACGACGCACGCGATCGTGGGGGAGTCCGGGGCCGGCAAGTCGACGCTGGCGAGCATCCTGGCCGCCTTCACCGCGGCGGACAGCGGCACGGTGCGCGTCGGCGATCGCGTGCTGGGCGGCCTGCGCCGCGGGCAGCTGCGGGAGATCCGCCGGGACCTGCAGTTCGTGTTCCAGAACCCGTTCACCTCGCTCGACCCGCGGTTCACGGTGAGCAGGATCATCGCGGAGCCGCTGCGCGCATTCGGACTGGCGACGCGCAAGCAGGAGCGGACGGCCCGGGTGGTCGGGCTGCTGGAGGCGGTGGCGCTGGACGCGAGCTACCTGCACCGGCTCCCGAGCCAGCTCTCCGGAGGCCAGCGGCAGCGCGTCGCGATCGCGCGGGCACTCGCGCTCACGCCGAAGGTCCTCGTCCTGGACGAGGCGGTAAGCGCGCTCGACGTCTCGGCCCAGGCGCAGATCCTGCAGCTGCTGGTCGACCTGCAGGCCGAGTACGGGCTCAGCTACGTGTTCGTGACCCACGACCTCGGCGTCGTACGCCTGATCGCGCACGACGTCACGGTGCTGAAAGACGGTGTCGTGCTGGAAACCGGCCCGGTGGAGCGGGTGTTCCGTTCGCCGCGGCACGAGTACACCCGGGATCTGCTGGCGGCGATCCCGGGCGCCCGGCTCGCCCCCGCCGGCGTGCCCTAAAGGGTCCGAATTAAGGCTCTTCTGCTGCTTCCGTGGGTGTCAGGTTCGTCGTGGGTGGGTGGCCGTCGAGGCGGCGAAGCCTCGTGGACGGCGCAATTTCGCGAGAAATTGGCGTTCACCCGGGTGACGGTCAATTTCTCGCGAAATCGCCACCTTGCAGGCGTGGCGGTTGGCGATTTCGCGCGAAATCGGGCTCTTCTGCGGCGTGGGACTCAGCCTGCACCGCCGCGGGTTCTCAGACGTCGCCTGGCGAGGACAGCCCCTGGACATACATAAGGAGGGGCTCCCACCGTCCGGGCGGTCTGAGGTCCCGCTACCGGCACCGCTAAGCAAGCCGTCCTGAAACCACTCCCAAGGAAAAGCGTGTCACGTCAACTGCACATCAACGTCAACATCCTCAACGCGGGAGTCTTCGGCGGGTCATGGCGATTCCCGAACACCGACGGCACCGCGAGCTACCGGATCGAGCACTACACCTCGATCGCGAAGAAGGCCGAGGAAGCCAGACTCGACGCGGTCTTCCTGGCGGACAGCCCATTGCTCGACCCGAGTATCAAGCACCGCACCGGCAACAACCTGGAGCCCACCACGGTTCTGGCGCGCATCGCAGCCCAGACCGAGCGGATCGGTCTGATCGGGACGCTGTCGTCGTCGTACAACGACCCCGCCGAACTGGCGCGCCGGCTCGGCGACCTCGACCACGTCAGCGGCGGCCGCATCGGCTGGAACGTGGTGACCACGGCGGGATCGGTGGCGGCGCGCAACTTCGGCCGCACCAGCGAGCCCGAGCACGCTTCGCGCTACCGCCGCGCCGCCGAGTTCACCGAGCGGGTCATCGCCGACTGGGCGGCGAGGACCCAATTCGCCTCCCCGCAAGGCCGGCCGGTCGTCGTGCAGGCCGGTGGTTCCAGCGACGGGCGGCGGCTGGCCTCCCGCGTCGCCGAGGTGATCTTCTCCGCCGATCAGGACCTCGACCACGCCCGGGCGTTCCGCACCGAGATCCGCAACGGTGCAGCCGAGTTCGGGCGCAGCCCCGAGGAAATCGTGGTGCTGCCGGGGCTTTCCACCGTCGTGGGCAGCACCGAGACGGAGGCCAAGGCCCGGCGGGAGCTGTTGGACGACATCCTCCCCGACGCCTACGCCCGAAACCGGTTGGCCGGCCAGCTCGGGATCTCCCTCGACGGACTGCGCGACGACGAACCGATCCCGGCCGAGCTGCTCGTCCACCCCGACGAGGCCGGTGGTTCGCAGAGCTTCTACCGCGTTGTCAAGGAAATCATCGAGAGGGAACGACCGACGCTCGGCCGGCTGCTGAAGAAGCTCTCCGGCGGCGGTGGCCACCGGATTGTCGTGGGGACGCCGGAGCAGATCGCCGACGACATCGAAACGTGGTTCCGCGCCGGTGCGGCCGACGGCTTCAACGTGATGCCCGACGTGCTGCCATCGGGCTTCGACGACTTCGCCGATCACGTGATTCCCGAGCTGCAGAAGCGAGGCCTGTTCCGGACCGAATACGACGGGACGACCCTGCGCGAGCACCTCGGGCTCGGTCTTCCCGCAGTGCCCGCCGCGGCCCACGAGCGCCATCTTCTCGACCCGTACCAGGAAGGACAGGTGATCTCCGCATGAGCAAGGCGATCCAGCTCACCCTCGCGGTCGGCGAGGCGACCGGCCGGCCGGTCGACGGCGCGTCGCCGGTCTCGCTCGCCGAAGCCGCCGCCATCGCGGCGGTGGCCGCAGAAGTCGGGGTCGCAGCGATCCGGCTCGTCGACGGCGGAGCGGGCCGCACGCTCGACCCGACCGTCGTAGGCGCCTACCTCGCCGGCATCCACGGCGGCGTCGGTTTCGTCGCCGAGGTCCCGACGACCCACAACGCGCCCTACAACGCCGCGCGCCGGGTGCTCTCCCTGGACCGGGCCGCCGGTGGCCGAACCGGTGTCGCCCTGCGCGCGGGCGGCGGCGACGAGGTGAGCGAGGCAACCGTTGCGGCCCCCAGCGCGACCGATGCCGCCCAGCGCTGGGCGGAGTACGCCTTGGTGCTGACCCGGCTGTGGGAGTCCTTCCCGCGCGCGGCGCTGATCGGTGACCAGAAGTCGGGCCTCGTCGCCGACGATGCGCTCATCGAACCGATCAACCACGAAGCCGCCTTCTACCGCGTCGCAGGCCCCCTGGACGGCCCCTCGTCGGCTCAAGGACGCCCCGTTCTCGTGGCAGATCTCGGGGACCTCGACCCGACCGCGGTGGCGCGATCAGCGGATGTCGTCGTGGCCGACCGTGAGCGTGCCGCCGGTGCCGACGCCGCGCTCACGGTGGCGTTGCGGCGAGCCGGCCGTTCCCGGGAGGACGTCGCGCTGCTCGGCCGCGTCGAGGTCGCCGCGGACGAACCGGCTGCCGCCGCAGCCGTCGGCCATGAGCTCCGTGCCTGGGCCGACGTGCACCGGCTGGACGGTTTCGAACTGGTACCCGCGGGTGGCGCCGAGGACGTGGTGACCGTGCTGCGGGGGTTGGTCCCGCAGCTCGCGGACGCCGCTGCCGACTCGTTCCCACCGACCTTGCGGACCGCGTTCGGCCTGCGCGAGGTCGCGGAGGCGCTGAGGTGAGTGCCGAACTGGTCGACACAGAACGCGCCACTGCGACCGAGCCCCGTGCTGCGCGGCTTCCCACCCCCAGCCGGTTCACAGTCGAAGGCATCCGCACCGCGGTTTCCCCGATCCTGCAGCGCATCGGAGCCTGCGCCGGCGTGCGGGAACGAGCCCGCGAGTACGCCTTCGAAGACGTCCGGGCACTGGCCGAGCAGCGGATCACCTTGGTCGGCATCGCGGCGGAGGACGGCGGTGCCGGCGGCTCGCTGCGGGACGTCACCGACCTGGTGATGGCCATCGCCAGGGCCGACTCCAACGTGGCGCAGGCGTTGCGAAACAGCTACCTCGTCGCCAACCGGGTGGCGACCCTGCGCGATCTGCCGAACCGGGCGGTGACGCTGCAGCGGCTGCGCAACGGCGACCTCTTCGCCGGCACCGCCAACGAGCGCACCGGCGGGGCCAGTGGAACGGTCAACACCACCATCCGGCGCGCCGGCGACGGGTACGTCATCAACGGGGAGAAGTACTACTCGACCGGTGGGCTCTACGCCTCGTGGTTCTCGGGCTCGGCCCACGACGAGAACGGGACGGTGCTGGGCTTCACGGTGCCGGTGGATCGCGAGGGCGTGCAGCGGCTCGACGACTTCGACGCCGTCGGTCAGCGGCTCACCGCGAGCGGCACCACGCGGCTGGTGAACGTGCGAGTCGACGCGGACGAAGTCGAGGTCCGCGACAACACCCGGTTCGACAACCCGTGGCTGGGATCCTTCGCCCAGCTCTACCTGGCGGCCGTGGAAGCGGGCATCGCCGCCGCTGCGCTGGACGACGCCATCTGGTTCGCCCGCGAGAAAGCGCGACCGATCAAGCACAGCACAGCCGACAAAAGCGTCGAGGACCCGTACGTGCGCGAGACCGTGGGCGAGATCGCCGCCCGGGCACAGGCAGCCCGCGCGGCGGTGCTGTTCGCCGCCGACGCACTGGCGGGCGTGCACGACCTCACCGGCCCGCAGGCGCGAGCCGCGGGCGCGGCGGCCGCGGTCACCGTGGCGCAGACCGGCGTAATCGCCGTCGAGTCCGCGCTGCGCGCCGCCGAGCTGCTCTTCGACGTCGGCGGCGGCTCGATCACCAACCGCGACCTCGGATTCGACCGGCACTGGCGCAACGCCCGCACGGTCGCCAACCACAACCCCCGGCAGTGGAAAGCCGCAGTGGCCGGCGCGTACCACCTGACCGGCGAGGAGCCGCCGACAACCGGGCTGTTCTGAGCCACCCGATAAACCGACCCAAAGGAACCCGATGACCATCGAAGTCAACCGCGCACTCGGCCGCACCGGCGTCCTCGTCACACCGCTGACGCTCGGCACCATGAACTTCGGCCGCTGGCAGGAGGAAAGCGAGAGCACCAGGATCATCCGGGCCGCCCTGGATGCCGGGATCACGGCAGTCGACACCGCCGACGTCTACGCCCAGGGCAAGTCCGAGGAGATCGTGGGCAAGGCGATCAAGGGCCGCCGCGACGATGTCTTCCTGGCCACCAAATTCCACGGCCAGATCGGCGACAACCCCCAGCACGCGGGCAACTCCCGACGCTGGATCCTCCGTGCGGTGGAGGACAGCCTGCACCGGCTCGGCACCGACCACATCGACCTCTACCAGGCGCACCGGCCGGATCCGCACACCGACCTGCTGGAGACGCTGCAGACCCTCAACGACCTGATCAAGCAGGGCAAGATCCGTTACTACGGCACGTCGGTGTTCCCGGCGCACCAGCTCGTCGAGGCGCACTGGCTGGCCGAGAAGCACGGGCTCATCGCCCCGCACACCGAGCAACTGCCGTACTCCCCGCTCATTCGCAGCGCCGAGCGCGAGGTCTTCCCCGTCGTGCGCAAGTACGGCGTCGGCGTGCTCAGCTACGGTCCGCTCGCCGCCGGCTGGCTTTCCGGGAAGTACCGCGTCGGCGGAGAGCAGCCGGAATCCGCGCGCGCCGACCTCGTCCCCGGCCGGTTCGACATCAGCCTCGAGCGCAACCAGCGCAAGCTGGCTGCCGCCGACGCCCTGGCCCGGCTGGCTGAGGACAACGGCCTGGCACTGGTCGAGCTGGCCGTTTCGTTCGCGCTCAACCACCCGGCGGTCAGCAGCGTGATCATCGGCCCGCGCACGCTGGAGCACCTGGAGGCGTACCTCAAAGCCGCCACCGTCGAACTCGGTGCGGACGTCCTCGACCGCATCGACGAGATCGTCGATCCCGGCACGCACTTCGTCGAGCGGGACACCGGCCACGACACCCCATCGCTGCAGCCGACGGCGCTCCGCCGCGACCGCACGAGCAACCGCTGACCGGCAACAGATAAGGAATCCAGCCATGAGCTACGGCGTTTTCGAGAAGACTTACGCGGCGGCCGAAGACCGCTACGACAAGATCGAGTACCGGCGTGCCGGCGACTCCGGCCTTGACCTGCCCGCGTTCTCCTTCGGCCTGTGGCAGAAGTTCGGCACCGACTACCCCTACGAGACCCAGCGCGAAATCGTGCTGCACGCCTTCGACCTGGGCATCACGCACTTCGACAACGCCGATCGGTACGGCCCGCCGCACCGCGCCGCGCAGCAGCTGTTCGGGAGGGTGCTGGGCAAGGACCTGGCCCCGTACCGGGACGAGCTGATCCTGTCCACGAAGGCCGGCAACCCGATCGGCCCCGGCCCTTACCAGAAGGGCGGCTCGCGCAAATCGCTGCTGGCCTCCCTCGACCACAGCCTGCGCGATCTGGGCACCGACTACGTCGACATCTTCTACAGCCACCGCGCGGACCCGACCACGCCGCTGGAGGAGACCGTCGGTGCGCTCGTCAGCGCGGTGCAGCAAGGCAAGGCGCTCTACGCCGGCATCTCCAACTACCCACCCGGGCGGGCGCACGAGGCGGCCGACCTGCTGCGCCGGTCGGGAGTTCCGCTGCTGGTCCACCAGCCCCGGTACTCGATCTTCGACCGCAGCCCGGAGCACAACGGGCTGCTCAAGCTGGCCGCCGAGGAAGGGTTCGGCCTGGTCGTCTACTCGCCGTTGGCGCAGGGACTGCTGACGGACAAGTACCTCGAGGGCATCCCGGCGGGTGCGCGCGCGGAGAACAGCACGTTCCTCTCACCTGACGTCATCGACGGCACCTATCGGCAGCGGGCCAACGCCCTTAACCAGATCGCCGAGCAGCGCGGCCAGTCCCTGGCGCAGCTGGCGCTGCAGTGGGTGCTGCGGCAGCCGCAGGTGACCTCGGCGCTGATCGGGGCCAGCTCGGTGCGGCAGCTGAACCACAACGTCAAGGCGCTCGAATTCCCGCCGCTGACGGAGGAAGAGCTGGCCCTGATCGACGAGCACGGTGTGCACGGTACCGGGCTGAGGCTCTGAGATGACCGACCTCGTTGAGACGATCGGGGCCGGTGTCGAGGATGGCCGCCCCTTCCGCCTGGGCTTCCTCCTGCACCTCGACGGTGATCAGCCGCCGGCCCGGGCGTACCGGGAAGCGATCGAGCTGTTCGCGGTCGCGGAGGAACTGGGCTACGACTCGGGATGGGTCATCCAGCGGCACTTCCGGCAGGGCAACGAGCACGTATCCGCGCCGCTGATCTTGCTCGCCGCGATCGCTGAGCACACCAGCCGGATCGCGCTGGGCACCGGAGTTCTGGTACTCCCGCTGGAGGATCCCCTCAAGGTCGCCGAAGACGCGGCGACGCTCGATGAGCTCAGCGGCGGCCGGCTCGAGCTGGGTGTCGGGTCGGGACCCTTCCCGGGTGCCTGGGAGGCATTCGGGAAGGACTTGGCCGACAGGCACCGGCTCTTCGACGAATCGGTGGCACGGCTGCACGAGGTGCTGGCGGGTGCGGCGCTCAACAGCCTCGGCGAGGTGCTCCACCCGCCCGCGGCCGGCGTGCGGCGACGGTTGTGGCAGGCCCCCACCAGCGACCCGCAACGGGCCGGTGCCGGGGCGGCCGCAGCCGCACTCGCCGGCGACGGGCTGCAGCTCTCCCGCGCGACCGGCTGGCGCGGCACGACCGTTCGCGAAGCGCAGCATCAGCAGGCGCGGTGGATCGCGGATTACCGCGCGGCCTGGCGTGAGCCCGACCGGCGGGCCCGGGTGCAGGTCTCCCGGGCCGTCTACCCGCACCCGGACCACGAAGCGGCGGTGCGGCTGGTCACGCCCGGCGTTCGCCGTTGGCAGAGTTGGCTTTCCGCTCGGCGCGACGTCGCCGGCCTCGACGTCGAGGAGTACTTGACGGGCGACCGCGCGCTGCTCGGTCCGCCGGAGGCACTGGCCGCCGAGCTGGCCGCCGATCCCGCGTTGCGCGAAATCACCGACCTGCTGGTGAGTTTCGTCCCAGGGGTGCCCGATTTCGACGAACACGTCCGCCTGCTCACCTCCGGCGCGCGGGAACTCGCGCCCCTGCTCGGCTGGCGACCCGCACCGCTGTCCCCGGCGCAACCGGCGGGCCGCCCTCTCGTGGGAACCGGCCACCGCACCGGGCGATCAGACCGAGCCATCACGTCGAGAGGGACACCATGAAGGGATTCCACCTCAACCTGTCGGTGATGACCCCCGGCCACTTCCGCCACGCCGGAGGGCGGCCTGTTCCAGGACGCCTACGGCCACCGCACCCTCCGCGGGCGTCTCGGGCTGCCGTTGCCGAGCCGACCACTGCCGACAGCGCTCAAGGCCCTGGCGTGATGTCCGCGCTGCGCATCGCTTTCCAGGGCGAGCCCCATGCAATTCGCACAACCGGCCACCGATCAGAACAGGGGACTCAGCCATGAGCCTCGAACTCCTCTGGTACATCCCGAACCAGGTCTATCCCGGCCATCGCGGCGACGACGTCGTCGACGAACACAACAGCCTGGCGACCCTCACCGGCCACGCCAAAGCCCTCGAAGAACACGGCTGGGGCGGCGCGCTCATCGGCGCCGGATGGGGCAGACCCGACACCTTCACGGTCGCCACCGCGCTGGCCGCGCAGACCACGACGTTCCAGCCGTTGATCGCGATCCGGCCCGGTTACTGGCGTCCGGCGAACTTCGCCGCCGCCGCCGCGACGCTGGACCACCTAACCCGCGGTCGGGTGCTGGTGAACATCGTGTCGGGCAAGGACGACCTGGCGGCCTACGGCGACAGCGAAGGCGCTCAGGCCCACCGTTACTCCCGTACCCGGGAGTTCCTCCAGATCGTGCGCAAGCTGTGGACCGAGGAGAACGTCACCTACCGCGGCGAGCACTTCAGCGTCACCGACTCCACAGTGCTGCCCCGACCGGTCGTCCGGGGCGAACGCCAGCACCCCCGGCTCTACTTCGGCGGGGCCTCTTCAGCCGCCGAGGAGGTGGCCGCTACCGAAGCGGATGTCCAGCTCTTCTGGGGCGAGCCGCTCGACGGAATCAGCGAGCGGATCGACCGGCTCAAGCGGCTCAGCGAGAAGCTGGGCCGCGAGCACGCTCCGCTGGAGTTCGGGTTGCGGGTCACAACATTGGTGCGGGACACCACCGAACAGGCGTGGGCCGACGCCGAGGCGAAGGTCGCGAAGATGGCGCAGGTCAAGGGAATCGGCCTCCTCGATCCGAACCGGCGGACCGCCGCGGGTCAGCAGCGGCTGCTTGATCTGGCCTCGCGGGGCGAGGTCCTCGACGACAACCTCTACACCACGCCCGGCAAGTTCGGCGGCGGAGGTGCGGGCACCACCTGGCTGGTCGGTTCTGCCGAAGACGTGGCCAAGTCGCTGCGGAAGTACCAGAGCCTCGGCATCACCCACTTCGTGCTCTCCGACACCCCCTACCTGCCGGAGATCAAGCGCCAGGGCGATCAGCTCCTACCGCTGCTGCACGGATGACCCGTACCCCCGGATGCGACAGCGACGTCCACTTTGGACATAGCCCCCGCGCGGGCAACGTGGCATCGCCGTGAGCGGCACGGGCCACAAGGTGGCGATGCGCTACACGCACGACGTGGACGCCTACGCCCCTGGCGCGACAGCTGAAGCGTCCCCCCTGCATCCACGATTCGGATGCAGGGGGCGCTTTCTACTGTTTCAGGGCGCTGCGCTCGGCGGTAGCTGGTTCTGGGCATCGAGCTGATCCCTACCTGAGTTCCTTGATCAGGACGTCGAAGATCGGCGAACCAGGTAGCGGGTTCCGCTTTTGCGCGACCTTCTGCCAACCCCAGTTGGCGTAGGCGTGCTGAGCGGGACCGGCTGCAGGCTGCACCGTGAGGGTTGCTCGTTCTTCGGTCCGGTTTTCCAAGAGAAGATCGTGGAGCCGGGTAGCCACGCCTGCACCTCTCCACGGACGGCGAACGAGCAGCCGCTCGGAAGTCAACGACGGCCACGACGTCACCGTAGCGGGCCGCAAGGCGCTCTAGGTTCGCGTCTGGGTCAGATCCTGTGCAGGGCGGCGAGCATCTTTGCGAGAACGTCAGGCGAGCGCGAGGCATGCGAGTAGGCCGTCTGTAACGCGGCGGCACGTTCGCCGCCGGCCGCGTGCTCTTCGGGAACCGGTAATGCCGGTTCGGGCTCGGTCACGACCGTGACCCGACCATTGCCGCCGGGTTCCTCGTTGATGTCACCGGTCCACATGACTCCGGACGCGATGATGCCGGTCCGGCGGTGTTTTCCCGCCATGGCTAATTAGGTCCCCTCTTGCTGCTGTGCGATGTCGTCGCACTCCACGCACACCGGCCATCCCGCCGGAGCGTTCTCGACCGGCCCCCATCCGAGACGGCCGCACAACCCGGCCACGACCTGCCGACCGTCGAACTCGCGGCGGGGTGACTCGACGGTGACGCGGTGGACGAGCCGCTCCCGCCACGAGATCGAAAACCCCGACTCGCTCGGCACCTCGGTCACCAGCGATGAGAATTCCCCGGACCGGTCAACCGAAGCGACGGTGCTGACGGCGGCGAGCGCGAGGTAGCACGCTGCGCAGGGTGCGCCGCCGTAGGTTTCGACGAGCTCGGCATCACCCGGCGCGAGACGATCGCCGCACACCGCGATCCAGATGGACCGGCCATTTTCAGTGCCGGTCTGAACACGTCCGGTCTCGCCGGCGAGCGCCTGTTCCGTCGTCGACGTATCGGCGACCTGGTAGACGTGAACCTCCGGTGGACCGCTAAGCGGGGAGCCGGTTCGGCGGCGTGCGAGTACTACCCGCATCGCCGCCACCCCTGACTGGTGCGAGTGGGGGTGCCACCGGCCGGGGCGGGAGGAACAGAATCCCCGGCCGGTGGCATGACTCGCCCCACTGCCCAAACGGGGGCGCAGCGACAGCGGGACGAGGCCCCGTGCGAGGCGTCGGGAGTCCGGTCCACGGCTCTGGACCGGATCGCCTCGGCAGCGCGGCGCGCTTGTCGCACACGGCGCCGCGACACGGGGTGAAGAACTCGGAACTCGTCGACCAGATCGACGGCCACGAACGCCCAGACGAGCGTGAACGTCAGCACGGTCACGAACCACAGGAGTGCGTTAGTCACGGCCCATACCTCGCGACGCACCCCGGCGCTGGTACAACGGGCCGGTCACGGCGTCGTAGACCGGTGGGCCCTGGTGTCGGCGATGGCGGCCGCCGGAAAGCGATTCCGCCGCCGCTCGCTCAAGCAGGAACTCCACCGTGAGGGCTCCCTCATTGGCTCCGGCGTGCTTCCCGGGATCGAAGTAACCGCCGGCCGCCACCGACATCAGGACGGCGAGCACGGCGAGAACCAAGGCGAGGGCGAACCAGGCTGCGATCATGCGTCGGCCCTCTTCGCATCGACGATCAGCACACGACCGGGCTTACTGTCGGCGCGGAGTGCGGCCGAGAGGTTGTCGCAATAGACCGCCAAGCGGTCGCGTTCGGCGGCGTCGTAGCGGCCGGCCTCAAGGTCGTCGTCGGCGACGCCCAGCGCGATGATCACGCCGCGCATCATCTGTCCAAGCCTGCGGGTGTCGGGAGCGTTCATCGCGCACCCGCCACGGGCGGTATTGGGCACTGCGCGAGCTCGTGCGCCTTGGCATTGCAGGCCGGGCAGGTATTCCACAACCACGGGATATCGCCGGTCTCGACCTGCAATTGACGCTTGCAGAGAGTCTTGACGACCAGACCAGCCGGATAACCGGTATGCGGCGCCGGATCAAGACTCGCGTGCCGTTGACCATCGGCTGGCGCCCACCGGAACGGATGAGGCATCACGCCACCACCCGTGTGGACACCAGCCCGACAGCCACGAACGCACCACTAAAAACGAATCCGGCGAGCGCGAATGCGCCCGCATTTGAGTCCAGCATCAGGCTTCGTTCCATCGACACACAGTCCTTGGCGTAGTCGGATCAGCACTCTCTGTTGATCACCTGCTATCCAGGAGAGTCCCATAGGACATGTCCTAACGGCAAGAAGAGCTGGGGGACAGGCGTACCAAGCACCCATTCGGAGGATTCCTTCAGGACATGTCCTGGTCGTGGGAGACTGTCCACGCCTGTGATCAACGTTGGGAGGTCTACGTGTCGAAACGTCCAGGTCCGAGCGTCCGCCGACGCCAACTTGGCGCCATGCTGCGCGAGCTACGGCGTGGCGCTGGCCTCACGATTAAGGACGCCGCCGAGTGGCTCGTCATGGGAGAGTCGGCCGTCAGCAAGATCGAGAAGGCCAAGATCGCTATCAAAGCGACTCATGTTCGAGCACTTGGCCAGCTCTATGACATCGATGCCGCGAAGCTCGACTACCTTTTGAAGCTGGTCAAGGAATCCAACGAACGCGGGTGGTGGACTGCCTACCGAGATACGGTGCCCGAATGGTTCCGGCAGTTCGTCGGGCTCGAAGCGGACTCGCTCGACTTGTGGAACTACGAGGCCGAATACGTTCCGGGACTCCTGCAAACGTCGGACTATGTCCGGGAGCTCATGAAGGCCAACCGGCCTGACATGAACGAGGACGAGATCGAACGACAGGTGCGTCTACGCCGCGAACGTCAAGAGCGGCTCGACGGTGGCCAACCGCCGCGTCTCCACTTCTACATCAACGAGTCGGTGATCCGACGCCCCGCTGGCGACTCTGCAACGTGGCGACGCCAGGTAGAGCACCTAATCGAGTCATCCAAGCTCGATCACGTCACGCTGCGGATTGTGCCCTTTTCGGCTGGCCCACACCCTGCCATGTCAGGCAGCTTCGTGATGATGCAGTTCCCCGAGGAGGACACGCCAGCCTTCGTCTACCTGGAGAACCAACGGGGCGCGGTCTACCAGGAAGATCCGGGCGACATCGACCGCTATATGGTCACCGTCGAGGTTCTCGAACGGCTCTCGTTGAGTCTCGACGACTCGTGCGGGATGCTGGGCGATGCGCTCAAACCCCTGTGAAGAGCGAAACACGGAAGGGGCACATGAGATGCCCGACATGAGGAACAGCTACAGCGCGTGGCGGAAGTCGACGCGTTCCAATGAGAACGGCGGCAACTGCGTCGAAGTTGGCTTCGCCGACACGGGCCGGGCCGTCCGAGACACCAAGCAGGTGGCCGACCCGAATAGGCCGGTGCTGGAGTTCAGCGGGAACGTCTTCACCGCGTTCCTAGACCGGGTGAAGTCCGGCGAGCTCGACTGACTCGGCCACGCAGCGCGCCCCCTGTCTCTGCTTGGAGGCTGGGGGCGCTTCTGTGCGGTGACCGGACCTACTTGTCGATCATGTGAAGCGCTCCGGCTGGGCTGGTCTAGAAACCCACATCGGGCCGTAGATGACCAGCTGGCCCTGCTGTAGTGGCCGGTAGCCGTCCCGCTACAGTGCCTCATCCCGTCGAGCACGGGAGGACCATCAGGATGGATCCGTTGCCAGTGGGCGCGACTCTCGCTGACCTCCAGTGCTACGTAGCGAAGATGGAGGATGAGCGTGGGTTCTCCGACAGCACTGTGCTGGAGCAGTCCCTCAAGCTCGGAGAAGAGTTCGGCGAGCTGTTCAAGGCCATCCGCAAAACGGAAAACCTCCCGATCGACCACACGTCGATCACCGGGACCGTCGACGAAGAACTGGGGACATCCTGATCTACGTGTGCGCAATCGCCAACCAACAGAACATCGACCTCGACGAAGCGCTACGGAACAAGGGACTCCGCAACGAAACGCGGGTCTGGGTATAAAGGAGCGCGTCGGCGTCGGGGGTCTCGGGCACGATCACGTTCATGTCTGCCGTAGAGGACGTAGACAAGGCACTGAGCTTCGTGCTGGGCAAGCTCTCCGAAGCAACAGAACAGCTCAGCACTGCGCAGGCCGCCCTGGAGGAGGGCGGCACCGGTCTCTCGGTGCTCGACGGCACCAACGACGGCGAGGCGCAACAAGCCCTTGTGTACCAACAGGAAAGTGGTGACCAACTCACCCACGCCCAGGAGGTCCTGCGTCGCTGTACCGAACAGATCAAGCAATACCAGCCGCGCGTTGCGACGAGCCGAGCACCAAGTACCCCGTCGCGAGAGTCGGCCGCCCGACCTGACGGCAGAACGCGATCATCGCTTCCACGGCCACCGCAGCGAGAGACGACACACGGCCGCTGGTTCACCCCCAACGGCGACGCCGCACGCCAGCGGAGCGTCGAGCAGACCGCCGAACCCACTGCCTGGGATAACGTCGAAGGCGAGAAGCCGAACCCGGCAGACATCCATACCCCGGACCTCAAACAAATCCACATCCTCGACGGCGAAGGCGACGGGAAAGGTGGTCACGTCGCAGGAACAGGAAACCCCGGGAAAACCGAGTTTCCCGAAGCCTGGGATGACGACAAGATCATCGACACGGTTGAAGATGTCGCAAAGAACCCGGACAGCCCGCCCACCCTGGAAAAAAGCGGGAACTACAAGTTCAACGGAACCAGGGACGGTGTGGAGATTGAGGGTTACGTGACTCCCGGCGGACAAGTCCAAACCGGCTACCCGGTTCGTGGAAAGGGCGTTATGCAAAACGACGAGTTTGGCAATCCGCACCCGGTATCCTCAAGCAAGTGAGCGGAGACAGGACGACGATGGATGCTGCCAAGCTGAACGAGGGTGCACGCGAGCTGCTGGAACAACTCGCCGACCGGCTCCCGAAGCGTCGGCTGCCCTCGTACCGGGCGCTGGGCGAAGCGGGCGAGTCGATCTTGTTGCTCAACGAGATCTGCAAGATGCTGGTCAACCGCCACACCGAAGTGACACCGGCGGAGAAAGACACGTTGACCCAGCTCCTCGGCATGGTGCCAGCCGACGCCAGCGACTACGACTACATCAACAACCGCGATCAGACATTGGCTTCGCTCCAGGTTGCCGATCAACCACGAGTGGTCACCAACGCCGACCAGAACTGGCTCAACACTAAATCTCAGCAGCTGCTTGAGCGCTTCGCAGGCCGGCTGTCACCACACGATCTCGAAAGCAACCGCACCCTGAGCTTCGTTGGAGAGCAAGCGATCATGCTCAACAATCTCTGCGCCAGCCTGGTCAAGGATGAGATCTCGGTGACGCCGCATGAACAGCGGGCTCTGGCCGAGTTGCTGAACTGGTTCCGCCCGGCAGCGGTTGCCGATCTCGCATACATCCGCGACCGCGAGAACACGCTTGCGTCGCTGAACCTCACCAACCGGCCTTGAGCGGGCCTTGAGCCCGTTCGGCGTCCGCCCACGTCGTTATCCTCCGCAGCAGAACCCCCGGCGCGACCCCTGCGCTGGGGTTCTCGCTGATCGGGGCGTCCATGTTTGTGATCTTGTGCGTAGCGGCCGGGTAGCAGGAACGCAGGGCCAAAGCCCTTAGCAGCACAAATAGATACCGCCGAACGGTAAGCGGCCGGTGGGTTCGGCGCAGGTTGTAGTGCCGTACCGGCGTGGCTCTCGTGCGGGCTCGTCGCCTTGGTGCTGACGGACAAGTACCTCGAGGGCATTCCGAGTCCCTGGCGCAGCTGGCGCTGCAGTGGGTGCTGCGGCAGCCGCAGGTGACCTCGGCGCTCATCGGGGCCAGCTCGGTGCGGCAGCTGGACCACAACTTCAAGGCGCTCGAATTCCCGCCGCTGACGGAGGAAGAACTGGCCCTGATGACACCCTGATCGACGAGAACACAACTCATCGGAATCAAGACCGGTAAGAACCGGTATCAGCACTCACGACCCGACGGGCACCGGCATTCTCGTGGGAAGATCGCCGAAATGGCGATAGATGGGCTTTTTGCTGCTTCCGTGGGTGTCGGGTTCGGCATGGGTGCACAAGCAGCAAAGTATCTCGTCGTGGATCTTGAGGGCACCGGCCGCCGGGCGCGGTTCCTGATCCGGACCGCGACGGCACGCACCGGCCGCTGTGTGAACGCCGTGGGGTAGCTACATCGCCACGCCGTTGCCGAGTGCGCTGCCGGATTCGATCGCCGCCGGGTTCACGGCCAACTGCGTGTGGCGGATGAACGGTCCGCGAACCTGACGGGTGCGTCAGGCCCCTGTGCTTGTGTGGGTGGCGAACGTGTCCAGCGCCGCTTTGAAGGCGTCGGGGGAGACGCCGAACGGTCCGTGCAGCGGGTGCAGCAGCTCGATCGAAATGAAGATGGTGAAGCCGATGGTCAATGTCAGCAGTACCATCGTCACGACGTTGGCCGGCCGCATGCTAAGCCCGGTGATCAGCGGGAATGCGATCATCAGCACGCCGCCGAGGATGCTGGCCATTAGCAGCATGATGTTGAAATTCTGGTCATCGGTGGCCACGTCGACCCGCTGGCGATGCCCTTCGTCGATCTGCCGGACGTTCTGCATCGACTGTTCCCGCGCCGTCTTGAGCGTCTCGGTGTCCGCAGGGAGCGCGAGCACCTCGGCACGTAGCGAGTTCAGCAACCGGTCGGTCTCGGGGTCGGTCTCGCCCCGGTCCAGTGCGGACCATTCGTGGTCGGCGACCCGCGCTGCGTACTGGGCGGTCAGGGCCTGGATGGTGGTTGCGTGTGGCTCGGGCGCCCTGCTGACCTGCCAGTGCGTGTCGATGAGCGCGTTCGCCTCTTGGTCTGAGGCCTTGCTGATGTCGTCGCCGTTCTGCCAGGCGAACACGATGTAAAACGCCAGTACAACGGTGAACAAGGCGTTCAGCACGCCGCCGGCGAACGATTGCGAGTCCGAGTCCGCCTCACCGGAGGCTGCGGTCTTGCGGCGGGCGTTGAGCACGGTGAACCCGACGACGAACAGGGGCAACAGCACCAAAGCCAGCAGGGTGAGGAGAAGCACGGAACGTCCGTTCTTGGTTGCCTGACAGGACAAGAATGGGAGCGGATGTGGAGCGGAACCACTCGACCTTCGAAAAACATTACCTGCTGCGGATTGACGTGAAACCCGTCTTGTGACTAGTGCCGGCAACTTCACACGATAGGGTGATCTTGAACGGTCGTCGGGAACGGTTACTGCGCATCCGCAACCGCTTCTTGGCGCCGTGTGGTCTCGGGTAATGCCTGAACATGTGGCCGTGGAGTCCATGATGGACATTTGGAAATGCCCTACAGGCACCCGTCTCGTCCCTGCTACGGTCCAGTCGGGTTGATGTGAAAACCCAGGCGGACGTCGTCGCCGGGTTGGATTCGGCCAGCAGGTGTGGGAACTTCTCCCGAGCAAACACACGAAGGGCGGTGAGATGCTGTGCGGAAACGGCGTGTGTCAAGGCCATCCTGGTTGCTCGTGTTCGCGCTGGTGTTGCTGGCGCCGCTGCTCTGCTCCGCGTACTTCCCCGGGGCCGCGCGGGTCGAGCCGGATGACCCCGGCGCGGGGTCCACGACGGTCACCGGCGTCTCGCCTCCCGGTGCTCCGTCGGTGGCCAAGCTGGAAATCCCGCGTGGAAAGCGGGTTGTCGATGCGGAACTCCAGTGGACCGGACTGCAGTCGACCGGCAAGCCGAAGGACTGTCTGCTTTCCGGCATCGGGGAGCTGGAGCCGGTCGTGCCGGCGCTTCCGATCGGTTCGGAGCGGGTGGTGGCCGAACGCATTACCGGGGGTCCGCATGGCGACATCGCACACGCGAACGTGACCGAACGTCTGCCCGGCATGCTCGCTGCCGATGGGAGCACGATCGCTTTCGACGGCTCCTGGCAGGGGCCTGGGGCTTCCTGCGGCGTCGGTTGGACGCTGCACGTCATGTGGACCACCGGGAAGCCTGCCATCGATATCCGCACAGAGGCGACTCCAGCGGAAGGCCTCCCTGGTGACCGGCTAAGCCAGACCGCCGTGATCACCAACACTGGTGATATGCCATTGGTCGGTGTGGTGGCCGATCTCGATTCCGGACCGTGCCCCATCCCGATCGGCCGGCTCGATCCCGGAAAGCAGCGCGCGGTTTCCTGCCCGGGTAAAACGCCCTTACACGGCCAGGTGGCCGCGGAGGCGCGCGGCTGGAGCCTCGGGGGCTGGCCGGTTCATGCGGAGGCGATCGGGCCGGTTCAGCTGCTTCCCCCGCCGCAAGCGGCGGTGTCGCTGGACATCGGGCAGATAGAGCGCATCCCGGGCACGGATGCGGCCGAGGTTCCGGTCACGGTGCAGAACATATCTTCATCGGTACCACTGGTCGACGTCGTGGTGACCGGGCGGCCGGCTTCTTGCCGGCGCGAGGTCGAACGCCTGGAGCCGGGGGAGATTTTTTCCTACCGCTGCCGGGCGAGCCTCGGGGAGTCGGTCGACCTCACGGTTGTCGGGAGACCGTTGACCGGGGGTGAGGTGGCGGAATCCGCACATCTGGTGCGAGCCACCACGCATGCGGTGGTGCCCGCCGCATCGCCCGTCACGCCCCCTGGCGCCGCGCCTGCTTCGCCACTCGATGAGTCTCCGGCGCCGCGCTACGAGCAAACCGAACCCAGTGTCATGCGGGAATCGCCCGAGAAGGTAGCGGGTTTCATCGCAATCCTCGGTGTGCTGGTGATGATGGTCAGCGTCGGTGCGCTGTCCTCGGCGACCCGTGCCGGCAAGTGACCTCGCGCGGGAGCTTCGCATCGGTTCGGCTTGTTGAACAAGACGAGTAGCTAGGAGTCGCGCATGTCCGCAGAACTGGTCGTCGTTGGGCTCGGTTACGTCGGGTTGCCGCTGGCAGCCCGGGCGTGTGAAGCCGGTTTAGCAGTCATCGGCCTGGACATCAACAGCGGAGTGGTGGCCGAGATCAACGCGGGTCGCTCGCACGTCCGGGACGTCTCCGACGAGGCGATCGCCGGCATGGCAGCGAGCGGATTCACCGCGACTACCGATCCTTCGGTGCTCGGCGACGCCGACACCATCGTGCTCTGCGTGCCCACGGGGCTGTCGGACACCGGTGAGCCGGACCTGATGGCGGTGCGGACGGCGGCCCAAACGGTTTCCGGGCACCTGCGCCCCGGCACCCTCGTGGTGCTGGAATCCACCTCATATCCGGGCACCACCGAGGAGGTGGTGCTCCCGATCCTGGAGCGGGGCAGCGGGCTGCGCGCCGGTGGCGATTTCCACCTGGCCTACTCGCCGGAGCGAATCGACCCGGGCAACGCGGCGTTCGGTGTACAGAACACGCCAAAGATCATCAGCGGTGTTACTCCGCTTTGCGCCAAGTACGGCGTCGCGTTCTACGGCCGATTCGTCGACACCCTCGTGGTGTCCCGCGGCACGCGGGAGGCCGAGATGGCCAAGATCCTGGAGAACACCTACCGCTACGTGAACATCGCGCTGGTGAACGAGGTCGCGCTGTTCTGCGACCAGATGGGCATTGACGTCTGGGATGTCCTGCATTGCGCTGCGACGAAACCGTTCGGTTTCGCCGCGTTCCATCCCGGACCGGGGGTCGGGGGCCATTGCATCCCGGTCGACCCGCTGTACCTCCAAAGCAAGGCGCACAGCGTGGGATTTTCGTTCAACGTGCTCGCCGCCGCGCGCGAGGTGAACCAGCGCATCCCGGAGCACGTGGTGACCCGGGTGGTGAAGCTCCTCGAGGAGCAGGGACAGCCGGTTTCCGGTGCGCGGGTGGTGCTGCTGGGCGTGACCTACAAACGGGATGTGGCCGATACGCGCGAGTCGCCGGCGTTCCCGGTTGCGCGCGGCCTGCTGGCTCGAGGCGCGGATGTCCGCTTCCACGATCCCAACGTGCAGTCGTTCGCGGTGGACGGGGCGGCACTGGTCAAAGTGGACCAGCTGGCCGATGCGCTGCAGACCGCGGACATCGCGATCCTGATGCAGGACCACTCCTGCTATGACCCGGTAGAGCTCGCCGCATCCAGGTGCGCGCTGCTGGACACCCGGGGACGGAGCACGGGCGCGAACGTGACCCTGCTGTGACGGCCTGTTCGTGAACTCGTTTTGCACCCACTGACATCGTCGGCGAGATCACCGGACGAAGCGGCCGGTGCTCATCCCGTGGGGGTGGCACCGGCCGCGTTTCGCCGCTGGTGGTTTACTTCGCGGGTAGCAGTGCGGGGGCGAATGCGACCGGCATTTCCGGCTCGAGCCGCAGGTCCGCACCGGTCACCGGTGTCTCGGCTTGGATCAGAATGTTGTAGTGGTTCGGAAAGTGGCAAGCGTCGAAGCCCAGCACGGTCCCGAGCAGCGTTCCCCCGATCCATAACTCGTCGCCGCGGTCGATCACGCCGGCGCACCCGATCTCGGCGAATCCCAGGAAGCCGACGCGGTCGATGCGGGCGCCGGGCGAGGTGTCCTCGTGGTCGGTGGTCACCAGCTCGTGGACCTCGCCTCGCCGGACACAGCGGCTCGCGTGCGGTTCGAGGGACATGCCCCGTTGTTCCCGGCGGTGCAGCAGCACTTTCACCAGCGTGCCGCTGACGGCTCGTTTCGCGCCGTCCTCTTCGAAATTCACCTTGCCTGCCCTTCCGGCGCCAGGACGCCGGCTCGTTCGATTCGATAGCTCTGTGCGACGAGGTCGAGTGCCGGTAGGCCGCCGTCCTCTCGCGGGGCACCGGAGACGGTCGCGGCGAAGTCGCCGAGGATTCCGGCGTATTCGTGCCAAAGCGAGGATTTGAAGCCAGGGTGACCGGCCAGCATGTCCGCATGGAACCGCGTTCCGCCCGAGAGCAGGACGTCGACGTCTTTGATCTCCCCGGAATACGACCAGTCGAGTTCGACGGTGGCCGGGATGCCGGTGGCCGAGCGCAGTTCGATCACGGCTCGGCGGTCCGTTCCGCGCCGGTCGCGTCGCACGCTCGCGGCCGCGACCGTGACATCGCCGACGAACATGCGAACCAGGTCGAAGGCGTTGGGCCCGTTGTCGGCCACGCATCCGCCGCCGCACCGCAGCGGGTCCAGGTACCAGCTGTCGGCACCTATGTGGTCTTCGATGAGTTCGTTGTACCGGACGGTCAGCTTCTCGATGGCGCCGCCCCGGCGGACCTGGTCCGCCAGGCGCAACACGTTCTCGTTGTACCGGCGGTGGAAGGCGGTGAACAGCGGTGTTCCGGTGGCGTCGGCCAGCGCCGCTAGCTCGCGGCCGTCGTCGAGCGACACCGCCAACGGCTTTTCCACGCAGACCGGGAGACCCGCGCGCAAGGCGTCCCGGCACACCGCCGCGTGGACGTCGTTGGGCGCGGTGACCACCACGGCGTCCAGGGCTACCTCCTGGAACATCGTGCGGTGGTCGCCGAAGCACGGCGTGCCGGATCGGTGCGGTGCCAGCGCTTCGGCACGGATGTCGCACACCGCCGCCAACGTCCAACCGGGATCTTGGTGGATCGCGTCCAAGTAGTACTTCGAGATCGTGCCCAGGCCGACGACGGCCACCTGTCGCGCGTTCCCGGCTGTGGGGGTCACTGGTGCCCACCCGCCGGTTCCGTGCCGGGCAGCCCGAGTTCGAGCAGTTCGCGGTGGACGTGTGCGGGGATCGGGACTCCGCAACGGTGGCGTTCGAGGGCTCGTTCGGCCTCCCACCAGCCGGGATACCGGACAAGGTCGCCCGGGGCTGCCGACGGGCAGTCGGCCAGGGTGGTGAACATCGTGTGCGCGTCGGCGCCGAAGGCGCCATCTGGGCGAAGCAGATCCGGCGCGATCGCCAGGACGAAGAAGCCGATTCCGTCGTCGCGTCCGTGCGGGCCGCCGTCGCCCTGCAGGGCCGCCGGCGCGGGGCCGAAGTCGGCGCCGGGTAACAACGCGGCCAGCAACTCGACGACGAGACCCAGTCCGTAACCCTTGTAGGCGCCGGTTTCCGGGGATCCACCAAGCCAACCCAGGTGCGCCGTGCCGCGGTCGAAGACAGCGGGATCGGTTACCGGGTTCCCGGTGTCGTCGGTGAGCCAACCCGGTGGAATGGTCTCGCCGCGGCTCGCGGCGATGCGCACCTTGCCGGTGGGAACCACCGTGGTGCTCATGTCCAGTACGAATGGGTGGTCCGGCAAGGCTGGGGCAGCGACGGCGAGCGGATTGGTCCCGAGCATCGTCAGCGCGCCGAGCGGAGGCCGGGCGATGCGTTGGCCTCCGCAGTTGCTCGCGACGATACCGACCATGCCCCGCTCGGCGGCACGTGTCGCGTGATAGCCCGCACAGCCGAAGTGCGTCGCGTCGCGGACGGACACCAGGCCGATCCCGTGTCTTCCGGCGCGTTCGACGGCGATGTCCATCGCTTCGGCGGCCGACCAAAGGCCGAGTGCGCGCCGCGAGTCGACGACGGCGCACGCACCGGTGTCCGTGACGATCTCCGGCTCCGCGGCCGGGTCGACCCGGCCGGAGTCGAACAGCGGCAGGTAGAGGCGGGACAGGTTGAACACGCCGTGCGAGTCGAATCCCGTCAGATCGCCGTGGCACAGCGCGGAAGCGGCAGTGCGTGCGCGGTGCGGCGGCATCCCGCGTTCGGTGAACAGTTCGCTGACCCAGGCGTGCAGGTCTTCGTAGCGTACCTGGACGGTGCCCGCGGCGGCCCGCGTTCGCTGTTGCAGCGTCATCGAATCTTCCCTTCCTGGAACTGGCGGCGGTGCTGATCGGCGAAGCCGGTGAGCAGCGATGAGACGATGGACGCGTATCTCCGGAGTTCGTCCAGTTCGGCGAATTCCCCTTCGGCGTGGGCGTTGTTCCCGTCGAGGGTTCCGGGACCCAGCACTGCGGTGTAGGTGTCGGGAACGCCGTGCATCCAGATCGCGTCGCAGGTGAAGGCCGGGGTGCTGTCCGGCCAGCGAGCCGCGCCGGCGTTGGTAAGGAGTTCTTCGGCCCACGCCGCGGAGTTGTGCAGGCACGGCAAGCCGCGCTTGAGCCAGTCCACGCGGGTGATGGACGAGGCGTCGGCCGCGGTGCGGGCGAATTCTCGGGTGCCGGCGAAGGTCGCGGTGAACTGCTCGACTCCGCTGTTGACCGCTGCGAGCAGTTCGGCCTCCGCCGCGGCACCCTCGGAAGCGTTCGAGTAGGAGAGGTTGATCAGCAGTTTTCCGCTGCCGTAGACCCGGTTGTGCAGGTCACCGGTGTGGATGCCGGCTACGCAGAGCCGGCCCGGGCGGTGCCGCGGATCGAGTTCACGGGCGATGTGCTGGGCGAGGAAACCGAGGAGCACGGTGGCGTTGTGCCCGGTGTCGGGCCGGTCGTCGATGGCGCCGTGGCCGTCCACCTGCACGCACGCCGTCATCGAGGCCGTCGCACGGGGCAGGTACTGCAGGCCCGTCGGTTCGCAGAAGATGTTGAGCCGGCCGAAAAAACCGGACTCCACGAGCGGGCGGGTCCCGAAAGTGCCCATCGCGCCGCCTTCTTCGCCCGACACGGCCTGCACGAGTACTCCGACGTCGCGCCCGAGTGCGGGGTTGGTGCGGGTGGCGTCGCGGATGCCCGCGAGCAGGGCCACCGCCGGCCCTTTCGCGTCGATGGCGCCGCGTCCGGTGAAGCGGCCGTCGTGGAAGGCCACCGGTTCGACGCCGGCGACCGTGTCCAGGTGGACGTTGAACAGCACGGTGGCCTCGCGCGGGAGCTCGGGTCCGAGGCGGAGCACCAGGCTCGGTTGTTGTGCGAGGAACTGCGGGTCTGCTGCGGCGTCGCGCACGGTGCGCGGTACGTCGGCACGCGCCAAGACGTCAGGCGCCGGGCTTTCGTGGCGCACCGTCTGGAATCCGAGGGCGGCGGCAGCCCGGGCGTAGCTGCGCTGCGCTTGCCACAGCCGCGGTGGTGGGTCGGCTGCGGACGCTTCCAACGGCCCGACGGTGGGGGTCGCCAGCAGGTGCAGGAGTAGGTCCCGGTCGTCGCGGCCGAAGATCTCGCGCTGCATCACGACGTGACGTGCCCGGTCTTGGCGGAACGATCCGGCTCGTCGAGCGCGGCGGGCGTTCCCGCTTCGTTCAGCAGCGTTTCCAGGCGCCGGCCGGCCTGCACGAACGGCTCCGTGCTGGAACCGGCCGCCTGGACGCCTTCATGCGGCCGGTTGAGCAGGTGCGGTTCGATCGACAAGGCTCCCGGGTAGCCGGACGCGATCAGCAGTCGCAGGCTTTCGGCGACGCGGCACTGCCCTTCGCCGGGCAGGACGTATGCGGCGTCGCCCGGCTCGCCGATCGCGTCCTTGATGTGCACGTGCGCGACGTGCGGCAGGATTCGCCGGAGTAAGTCGTGGGAGTCGTAGCCGTACTCGACGCCGTTGCCCGTGTCGAAGAGCAACCGCAGCGAGGCACCGCCGGCCTCGCGGACCAGTTCCAGCATCCGGTCGGCGTTGCTGCCTGCCCATCCCGCGCAGTTCTCGTGCACCAGCGTGACGCCGTGCTCTGCGGCGCGTTTGGCAAGCCGGGTGACGCGCGTCAGCGCGCGATCACGCCACTCGGTGTGGGGAAGGCCGTCGTTGGGGTAGGACATGATGCGGATCAACCGGGTGCCCAGTTGGTGGCAACGTTCCGCCAGGACGTCGAGTTCGTGCATGTCGTCGGCGAACGGCGAGGTAATGGTCCGGGACCAGTTGCCGATTCGGGAGGCGAGGCACACCACGTCGAGGTCCGCGGCGCGGACGGTGCGCAGCACGCTGGAGAACTGCTGCGCGTCCAGGTCCGCCAGCGCGATCCCGTCTGCTGTGCGCAGTTCGATCGCCGACCAGCCGAGACGTTTGACGGCGGTGATCTGGTCGGTCAGCGCGGTGGCCGCTTCGTCTCCGATACCGGCGAGCGGGTTCGGCACGGGAGGTTGTTCAGCACGCATCGTGGAGAATCCTGCCTTTCGGCGTGGACGTGACGGTCTGCTCGGCCGCCAGGCAGTGCTGCTTCGCTGCCGCAAGCAGCCCGACGACGTCGCAGTGCAGGTCGAACGTCCCGTGGTCGCCGCGCTCGGATCCTTGGAAATGGCGGTAGGCGCGCACCATGAAGCTGGTCAGTGCGTCATCGCGGAAGACCTCCCGGCCCGGAGATTCGCCGCGGATCACCAGCTGTGCGTGGTCGTCGCTGTCGCTGATGGGGTAGTGGCCGATCGCCTGGCCGCGGTCGAATTCCAAGGTGATCTGGCGTTGCTTCACCGGTGCGGTCAGGTCGGAGAAGATCTCGGTGACGACGCCGTTCTGGTGCTGCAGGACCAGCCGTGCGCTGCCCATCCGGGGGAGCACGGCGCTCGGTCCGTGCATGTCGGTCAACTTCGCGTGCCGGACCGTCGCCGGCCCGGCCAGGTGCAGCACTACGCCGAGGGAATGCGGTACCTCGACGTCGAACGCCGTCGGGTGCCCGTCGGTCCCGGTGGAGCGGGTGAACCGGGGTTTGTGCTGCGCCACCGTGATTGATCGGAGTTCACCGAGCCGTTGCTGCCGGATCAATGACACGAGCCGGCGGGTGAGCTCGGAGTCCAGCCAATGCGTCACCACCGCCGGGTCGAGCCCGTGCTGGCCGCGCAGCGCGCTGATCTCACCGAGCTCATCGACACCGGTGGCGAGGGGCTTCTCGATGATGAACCGCTGGAAGCCGAGTTCGGCGAGGCCGGCGAGCGCTTCGGCCCGATTCTGCGGCGGCGTGCAGAGGTGTACCACGGTGCCATCGGGGTCCAGTCGCTGCGCGGCCGCGCGTGCGGAGTCGACAGTGGTCACGCCGGGAGTGGCCGGGCGCTTGTCCGGGTCGGGGTCGCAGGCGACGACGGGACCGGGCCGGAAGAGTTCGCTCGCGGCGGCTCGCGCTTTTGCGAGAACCGGTAAATGCAGGCCGGCGCCTGCCCGGCCAAGGCCGACCACGAATGGTTGCAGCATCGTACTCCGTAGCCCTTGCGGGTTGATTTTGGGGGGACCGGATAAGCGGTTCCATGCCGATCGGAACAACTCGGATCGGCGGAAGTCCGGTCGGAGCGAAGCTACTGTCCTCAGAGGTCTGGTGGAAGTGGCAACGAAACATGGAGATTCATCTCTCACCGGAAAGAGTGAAAAATTCTAGCGAGGAGGCTGACGGCTTTCGGTCTGGGTTGCGAGTCGGCTAGGTTCATGATCGCGAACCCGATCGAGTGTCCTAACAGGAGTGTGGTCGTATTGTCCTGCGGGACGGATCCCGTCAGCGATGAAGGATTAATGACATCGCCGAATGAAACAGCCGCCGACGAAGTTTCTGTTCCGTTCTTCTCGCAAGCCCGAACGTTCGACCGGCTTTGGTCGTCCATCAGCGCCCGCGTCGAGGAGGTCTTCGACAACGGGAAGTTCTCCCACGGGCGCCAGGTCGGCGAATTGGAGCGCCGGCTCGCCGACTACACCGGTGCGCGTTTCGCGGTAGGGGTCAACAGCGGCACCGACGCGCTGATTCTGTTGCTGCGCGCGGCCGGGTTGCGTCCCGGGGACGAAGTGGTGGTGCCGGCGTATTCGTTCGTCTCCACCGCGACGTCGGTCGTGCTCGCCGGCGGGCGGCCGGTGTTCGCCGACATCGATCCGGTCACCTACGCGCTGGATGCGGCCGAGGTCGACCGGGTCGCGGGGCCGCGCACCCGCTTCGTGATGCCGGCGCACTTGTTCTGCCAGATGGCCGATATGCCCGCGTTGCGCGAAGTCGTCGACCGCCGCGGGCTGACCCTGCTGGAGGACAGCGCCGAGAGCATCGGGATGCGGCAGGCCGGGATCCACGCGGGCCTGCACGGTGCCGGTGGTGTGCTTTCGTTCTTCCCCAGCAAGACGTTGGGTGCGCTGGGTGACGCCGGTGCGGTGCTCACGAACGATCCGCAGATCGCTGAGCTGGTCTCGGGGCTGCGGCACCACGGCCGATTCGGCCGGACCCTCGACAACTTCCCGGGTATTTCCACCGAAACCGGTCTGGTGGGCACCAACAGCAAGATGGACGACATCCAGGCGGCCGTGCTGCTGGCCAAGATGACGAGCCTGGATGCCGACATCGCCCGCCGAGCGGAACTGGCCGAAGCCTACCGGGAAAGGCTTCGCGGGGTACCCGGCGTGCTCCGGCTTCCGCAGGTGGTCGACCGGGGACCGGGGGCGGTGGCGGTCTTCTACGCTTACCTGATCGAGGTCGAACATCGCGACGAGCTGGTCGACCACCTGGCCCGGTGCGGGATCGGCACCGAGACGTACTACCCGACGCCACTGCACCTGCAGCTCTGCTTTGCCGGGCACGGGCACCGGCGAGGGGACTTCCCGACCTCGGAAGCCGCCAGCGAGCGGGCCGTGGCGCTACCGCTGTACCCCGATCTCGAAGACGGGCAACTCGACCGGGTCTGCTCCGCCGTTCGCGAGTTCTGCTTCCGGAGGTGCGCCTGATGCGTTCGGAACTCCCGTTCTTTCCAACGGACCTGTTCGCCGACGACCGGAAGGTAATGCTCGAGCTGCTCCGGGAGATCGGCACCGGGCGCGAGCAGAAGTTCATCCTCGGTGAGCGCACCGCCGATTTCGAGGAGCTGCTGCGGGAATCGCTCGGCGCAGCCGATGTCGTCGCCTGCGGTAGTGGCACCAGCGCTCTCGGCCTGGTGCTGCGCGCGATGGACATCGGGTCCGGGGACGAGGTGGTGGTGCCGGCCTTCGGTTGTGCGCCATTGGCGTCGTCGGTGCTCGAGGTGGGGGCGAAGCCGGTCTTCGCCGACATCGCCCCGCACACCATGGTCGTCGATCCGGACGACGTCGAGCGGCGGATCACCGACCGGACCAAGGCGATCATGCCGGCGCACATGTTCTCGATCATGGCGGATATGCCGCGCTTCGTGGAGCTGGCGGCGAAGTACGGGCTGCGGCTTCTCGAGGACTCCGCGGTAGCCCAGGGAGCGGTGCTGGACGGCACGCCCGCCGGGCTTTGGGGTGAGGCCGGCGTCTTCTCTTTCGTGCAGGTGAAGTCCTTCGGCATGCCCGGCGAGGGGGGTGCTGTCGTCACTCGCGACCCAGAGCTGGGGCGCAGGGTGCGGATGCTGCGCAACCACGGGCAGAACCGGCGGCGGTTCGTCTACGAAATCGTCGGGACGAACAGCCGGTTCGACGAGATCCAGGCGGCCTTCCAGACGTACCGGCTCGCGGGACTCCCGGCGCGCCTGGAACGTCGGGCCGCCATCGCCGACTACTACACCGAACGCTTCTCCGGGCTGGACGGTCGTGGTGTCGTGCCCCCGCCGTCGGGGAGCGAAGGACGTTGCTACTACGTCTACTGCGTTCAAGCCGAGGAACGCGATGAGTTGCGCGATCACCTGGCGGAGCGGGGCATCGGCTCGCACGTCTACTACCCGCAGCCGCTTCCGCTGCAGGCGGGATTCGCGCCGCACGCCCCCGCGGGCGGGCGGTGGCCGAACGCCGAATACGCGAGCCGGCGGATCCTGGCACTCCCGATCTACCCGCACCTCAGTGACTCCGAGGTGACGTACATCGCCGACGCGGTCTGCGGTTTTGCCGGCGAGGAAGGTGTATCGCGTTGACGACGGTCGCATCCGACACGCACGACTACGTGTTCAGTGACAATAGCCGCCGAGGTGAGCAGTACCGCTGTTTGACCGCTGCGTATGACCCGATGACCACCGAACGACTTGCCGCCACTGGGGTTTCGGACGGCTGGCACTGCCTGGAGCTGGGGGCCGGCAACGGCTCGGTCGCGAGATGGCTCGCCGACCGCGTCGCGCCCACCGGAAGCGTCCTGGCCACCGACGTCCAGCAGGGCCGCATCGGTGATCACCCAAACCTGACTGCGGCCGTGCACGACGCCAGGATCGAACCGTTGCCGGAAAACCGGTTCGATCTGATCGTGGCCAGGCTGGTTCTCCAACACCTTCCCGAACGCGACGCGATCATGGCGAAACTCGTCCGGGCGCTGAAACCGGGCGGCTGGTTGCAGATCGAAGAGTTCGACACCGCATACGAACCGCTGCTGCTGGCACCTGATGAACGCGCCGCGCAGGTCTACCAGAAGTTCCTGACTGCCAAGACGCGGTTGATGCGCTCGCGTGGCGGCGATCCCGAGTGGGGAAGGCGGGTCGCCGCGGCGATGCGCGCGGCGGGCCTGGTGGAAATCGACCCGCAGCCGTACATCCAGTTGCGGCACGCGCAGTCGGCGGCTCTGCAGCTGCAGCTGAACCACACGTATCAGCTGCGGGACGGGCTGGTCTCGGTGGGGATGACAGACGAGGAGCTGGCGGAGGTGCGCGCGACGATGCGCGAACCGTCGTTCCAGGCATCGTCCAGCGTCATGTACTCGGTGCAGGGGCGAAAGGAACTGCAGTCGTGACGACGTCGGCTCCGGTTCGGAAGGCGGCCGCAGAGGTCGCCGCCCGGGTGGCGGAGGCGCAGCTGAGCGCCTTGCCGGCGGACTGCGCGGCAAAGCAGGTCGATGCCGATATCGATTGGTCCGGCCCGGTCGGTATACCGCTGCCGGACGAGTCTGCGGTGCAGGCGGCGTGCGGGATCATGCACGTGCACGGGCGGGCCGCCGGTCGGCCGGCCAGGCTTGGCGTGGACTACGCCTCGACGGTGGCCGGGGTACTTGCGGCGCAGGGAGTCCTGGCGGGATCCATCGCACGCGAGCGGGGCGTCCGGCTGAGCGCGGTCCGCACGTCCGTCGCGCAGGCCGCGTTGCTGGCGGTACAGCAGTATCTCGCGGCGGCGACCAGCGACGACGACTGGGTGGAGAGTTGGGAAGCTGGTGGCCGTCCACCGTTCCGGTCGCGGGACGGGATCCGGTTCGAAATTGAAACGTTGTATGCCGAGGGCTGGCAGCTGTTCTGGCGTGCGCTCGGTGCCGAGCCCGCAGCGATCGGCGAGGGCTGGTGGCCCTTCCAGCAGCGTTTCGCCACGGCATCGGCCAATCTGCCGTCGGAACTGCACAAGACGATGGCGGGCTTGGACTACGACGTCATTTCGGCCGCAGCCGTGTCCGCCGGTATCCACGCGCTGCCGTTGCGGGAGTATCCTGCGCATCCGGTCGATGTTGCCGCGTGCAGCCTGCGCATTCTCCCGGGTATGGGGGAGGTCCGGCCGGCGACATCCCTTGCGAGACCACTCGAGGGGATCGTCGTGGTGGAGTCGACACGGCGGGTCCAGGGCCCGGTAGCGGGGCATGTTCTGCGGATGCTGGGGGCCGAGGTCATCCGCATCGAGCCGCCGGGTGGCGATCCGATGCGGGGAATCCCGCCGATGGCGGGCGATTGCTCCGCGCGCTTCCGCGCCCTGAACGAGGGCAAACGGGTTGTCGAGCTGGACTTCAAGACCGATTCCGGTCGGCGCGCAGTTTACGAGCTCGTCGCGGAGGCTGACGTGTTCGTGCACAACTGGGCGCCCGGCAAGGCCGAGCAGCTGGGTCTGGATGCGGCGGATCTCGCCCGCTGCAGGCCGGGACTCACCTATGCGTGGGCATCGGGCTGGGAACCGCTGCCCTGGCTCGATAAACCGGTGGGCACCGATTTCCTGGTGCAGGCGCATAGCGGTCTCGGCGCCGCTGCCTACCCCGAGGACGAGCCGAGCGCCCCGTCGTTGATGACACTCACGGACATTCTCGGCGGGCTGGTGTGTGCGCAGGGAGTGCTGGCTTCGTTGCTCAGGCGGGTTCGCACCGGTACCGGGTCGAGGGTGGACTCTTCGTTGTACTCATCGGCCGGCGTGGTGCCGCGGCCTCGCCACCGGCCGGTGTGGACGGAGCTCGATCGTCCCCTGGCGACCGGTGACGGATACCTCGTCCTGCCGCGGGGAATAGCTCCCAGCAGCGTTGCGGGGCCACTTGGACTCAGGTCTTCCGGCACCGCCGCCGAGATCGCTACCAGGCTGCGGGAGCAACCGACGGCGACATCGATCTCGCTGTTGGCCGAGGCAGACGTGGTGGCGACACAGGTGTGCACCGAGCTGCGGGACCTGGCCGCCGATCCGAGATTCGATTTGGCACTGGGACGCGACGAGCACGTATTTCCTCTGACACCTTGGGAGTTCGAATGAACGACCACTGGATTTCCCTGGCGGACACCGAAATCCGGGACTGCGTGCCTGCGGAACTGCGGAGCCAGTGGGTGCGCCAAGGCGACTGCCCGGGTAAGGACGTCTACACGCTCTTCACCGAGCATGTTCGGGCACACCCGGATCGCGAAGCGGTCATCGACGCGCAACGGTCGCTCGACTACGCAGCGCTGGACCGTGAGGTGCGCCGGATCGCGGCAGCGCTGACCGATGCCGGGCTTGGCGCGCGGGACATCATCGGAATCCGCATGCCCAACGGGTGGCGGATGGCCGTAGCGGAACTCGCGGTCGCCGCCATCGGCGCGGTGGCGCTGCCGTACCCGGCGGGCCGCGGTAGCAAGGATACGATCAGTTTGCTCGGCCGGTCGCGTGCCAGCGCCGGTATCTTCGGCGCCGCGCCGGACGCGGACATCGCCCGCGAGCTGCCGCATATTCGCGCGGTATTCACCTTCGGTGCGGGCGAGAACGGGACACGCTCGCTGGACGACGTGGTCCCGTCGAACGATTGGTCCCCGCGGCCGGTCGATCCGGAGGCCCCCGTCCGGATTCTCGTCACCTCTGGTACCTTGGCGGAGCCGAAGATGATCGCCTATTCGCACAACGCCATGGTCGGCGGGCGAGCGAATTATGTGCGGGCCCTGCACGGCGGAAAAGGGCCGGCGCGCGGCCTCATCCTCATGTCGATGGCCTCGTCCTACGGTTCGTGCGCGACCTTCGTTGCCATCGCGGCTTTGGGCTGGACGCTGGTGCTCGCTGAGCGGTTCGATTCGGCGCAGGTTCTGCGGATGGTCACCAAGTACCGTCCGACCCATCTGTTCGGGGTACCGACGATGCTGCGGCGGCTATCGGAACATCCCAGCGCACCGGACGAAGACACGTCGAGCCTGCGCGCCGTCGTGTCGAGTGCTGCTCCGCTCTCCGATGTCACCGTGGCGCAATGCCGCCGGCGGCTTGGCTGCGAGGTCATCACCATCTACGGATCATCGGACGGGGTGAACTGCCACACCGCGAGAACGGGCACCAGCCGGGAAACAGGTACCGGAACTCCGGATGAGTCGGTCGCATCGATCCGCATCGTGGACCGCCAGGGGCAGCCTGTTCCGGTGGGCGAGTCCGGCGAAATCTGGGCTCGTGGTCCGATGACTCCGCTATGCTATGTGGCGGCCCCTGAGCTCGATGCCCGTTATCGCGCGCCGGGCGGTTGGGTACGCAGCGGAGACCTGGGGTTGCTCGACGAGCACGGGCGGTTGCACGTCCTCGGGAGGATCGAACAGGTCGTCTCGAGGGGTGGCTACAAGATCAGCCCGGCTGAGGTCGAGCGTGAGATCAGCGCACATCCGGCGGTCGTCGATGTGGCTTGCGTTCCGGTACCAGATGACGATCTCGGCGAACGAATGTGCGCGTGCATCAGTCAAGCCGCGGGGACTCCCGAGCTGTCTCTCGCCGAGATCACCGGGTTCCTAGAGCAGGAGCGCGGCCTTGAACGGCGGAAACTACCGGAGTTCCTGGTTCGGTTGCCGGAACTTCCGTTGGCTCCGACCGGGAAGGTATGCCGCCGTACTACCACGGCAATCGCCGTCGAACGCAGTACTGCCCAGATTTGTGACCCGGTTGGGAGCTGAAACCATGAGCCAGCGAGTCAATCTCATCCAGGAATCGCCGGAGAACTTCGGTGCCCTGAACACGCTCAGCCGGGACGCGGAGGAACGCGCGCGGGAATCCGGTGTGGACGTGAAATTGCTCGAGCTCGTCCGCATCCGTGCCTCGCAGCTCAACGGGTGCCAGTTCTGCATCGCGATGCACACGCGGTCCGCGCGGGAGGCGGGCGAGTCCGAACATCGTTTGCAGGAGCTGGAGAACTGGCCGGACTCGAGCCTGTTCACCGAAAGTGAGCAGGCGGCGCTGCGGTTGACCGAGTCCGTGACGCTGCTCAACGACCGAAAGGTGCCAGACGAGGACTACCGGCCGGCGGAGAAGCACTTCGACGAACCGCAGTTGGCGAGTCTGCTATGGACCATCGCGTTGATCAACGCCTACAACCGGCTGTCCATAGCGACCTCCTCGTAACGAAACGAGATGTGAGAAAGGAACCCGCATGTCTAGGACAGGTATAGCGCTGCTAGGTTTTCTCGGTGCGCTCGCCGCGATGGGAGCTACCGCAGTTCCCGCCTTGGCGGCCACCGGACAGGTCACGGTTTTCGAATCCGAAGTGCAGCCGCTGACCACATACGAGAACCCGGACGGCTGCTACAAACTGCCGCTCGCGGCACACGTCTTGAACAACCAGACCGATAAGCCGGTGCGCATCTACGGGGATCCGTTCTGCCTGGGGCCGAGCCTGACCGTCGGGCCGGGACAGGGCGCCCACGTTGCTCCGGGCAGTGGGAGCTTCTCCGTCTGAAACGCGGCGTCGGTGCTCGCTGCGCGTTCGGTGCTGCCGCAATCGACCGCGGTATTCCGATGGATCAAATCTAAGAAATAAACAATCTTACGCGGACGGTCAGCGAACGTCTGTGTGAGGCGACGCGTGCCTCGCGCGCCGCTTTTTCCAGGTAATAACGAAATGGAGTGATTGAGAGATGACCACTACCGTCGCCACCGAGCGGCTGCAGAAGCGTTTTGCCAAGTGGGACCACGACGGCAGCGGCCGTTTGGAGCGGGCGGACTTCGAGCAGGAGGCAGCCCAGATCGCTCAGGCTTTCGGTAAGAGCGTGGACTCGGCGGACGTGCAGCCGATCAAGAACGCCTTGATCGGTCTGTTCGAATACGTCGACCAGGAGGCCGGGAGCAACGGCCTGGTCACCGAGGCGCAGTTCATTGGCGTCACGGAGAAGCTCATCTTCGAGAAGGGTGAGGCCGAGTTCAACCGTGCGCTGACGCCGGTGGTACAGGGCATCGTGGCGTTGTGCGACAAGAACGGCGATGGGAAGATCAACGGCGCGGAGTTCGCCACTTGGCTCACCGCCCTGGGGATGGACGAGAGCCAGGCCGCGGCGGCGTTCCAGGGGGTCGACAAGGACGGCAATGGTGAGCTGTCCACGGACGAGCTGCTGGCGGCCGTCCGCGACTACCACTTCGGCCTGTCCGACGTCGAGCTGTTGGGCTGACCTTCACCGCGGATGCTGATTCCGTGCGGCCGGTGCCGTTCTGGTCGCCGGCCGCACGGACATCCGAACTGAGGAGATAATGTACAACAACACCTCTATTGTCACGGCAGGTGACGTAACGGAAGAGTGGCGGCAGCGGGCCCAGCGGGAGGGCCTGGCCCGCGTGATGCGTGCTTCCCAGCCGGCGGAGTACAACGCCGACACGACGGAGCGGACTCGGCAGGTGGTGGCGGGGCAACTGCGGACCGCGGCACGAGAACTCGCCCGTCCGCTGTCCGCCGCGCTTGAGATCGGATGCGGGATCGGCCGCCTGACGCCGACTCTGGCCGCAGAGGCAGACCGTGTTACGGCGCTGGACATGACTCCCGGAATGCTGGACGTAGCAAAGGAATCCTGCTCCGAGCTGTCCAATGTAGATTTCGAGCTGGGTCGTGCCGAAGACTTGCCCTGGCATGGGCGGAGGTTCGATGTCGCCGTGTCGGTTTGGGTGCTGATGCACGTACTCGACGAGGCGGCACTGGCCGAGATCTGCCGGTCGATCTCGCACTCCAGCCGTTACTTCGTGCTCGTGGAGTACGCGCAGGCAGCGATCCCGGTCAGCGAGTGGTCCCGGCTGCGGTCGGTGGACGACTACCTCGCGCAGATGCCGGGCGCACAGCTCGTTGAGACGCAAGAGCTGGATTACGGCGGGGACCGTTCCACGGCGGCACTGATCCGGTTTCCCGGCTGAAGCGGGTATCGATCATGAACACTGAAACGAGGCGGGCGAGCCCGACCGGAGAAGTCCGGCCGGAAAGCAAGCTCCGCAGTTACGCGCGATTAGCCAAGCTCGACGTCTACGACTACTACCTCAGCATCTTCGTGGCCGCCTCCGCGGTGGTCCTGCCGTTGGGTGCGCTAGATGCACGCACCGTCCTTACCCTGCTTGGCTTCCTCATCGGCGAGGTCCTCGTGACCGTCGCGCTGGTCGCTTTCGACGACCTCACCGGATTCCGCGACGGCAGCGATATCAAGAACTACGGGCCGGACAATCCGCTCCGTAAGAAGCTGCGGAAGCCGCTCGTCGCCGGCACGCTGGAACCTCGCGAAGCGGAGCGCTTCGGCTGGATCGCCGCGCTGCTTGGGGCCGCGGTCTGGGCGGGCACGCTCGCGATCGCGCCCGCGAGTCCGGTATGGACTGTCGCGGTAACCGGCGTGCTCTATGTCCTGGCGTTGCAGTACTCCTACGGACTCAAGCTGAGCTACCGCGGGCTCCAGGAGATCTTCCTCGTCTGGCTCGGCCTCTCTATGGTTATCGCGCCCTACGGCCTTGTGTCCGGGCAGTTCTCCTGGTTCGTGTTCGTGCAGGGCCTTTTGTTCGGCTTCGGCCCGCTCATGTTCGGCGTCTACTCCAACAGCAACGACGTCGAGGGCGACCGCTTGGTGAACCGGCCGACCGTTGCGGCTCTCGTCTCCGAACGGGGCAACACGATTTTCATCGGTGCGCTCTCGTTTGCCGAGTTCGCCATCGGTGCGTTGGCTTCGGCGCTCGGGGCCGCGCCGTGGTGGTTCGTGCTGCTGATGCTTCCGGCGACGGCGCTGCGCGCACGGCAGTACTACCTCGGCTTCCGAGTCGGCGACATCATGCGAGCCCGCAAGTTGGGCTTCAAGGTTCACCGGGTCAGCGTCGGGCTGTTGATCGTGGCGAACCTGCTCATCGCTCTGGGAGGCCCGGCGTGAGCACTGATCTCGATGTCGCCGTCGTCGGGGCGGGCGTTTCTGGCCTGACCGCGGCGCACGAGTTGCAGCGGGCAGGCTTGGATGTGCGGGTGTTCGAGGCGCAGCCGGAAGTCGGCGGCCGGATGCACAGCTTCCGGCACGAAGGTTTCGTGCTCGATGAGGGGGCGGAGCAGTTGTCCCCGCACGGCTACCGCGCCACCTGGCAGCTTCTGGCCCGCCTTGGGGTGTCGCTCGACGACATTCCTAAGATCGGCAGCGCCATCGGTATGTGGCGGGACGGGCGCGTTCACCACGGTGTCGCAGACCGGGCTGGGATGCTCACCGGCGCGGGGCTGTCGTTGCGGGCGCGCCTCGACCTGGCGCGAGTGCTCGGCGGCGCATCGCGCCGGAAGGCGGAATACGACTGCGACTTTCCGGAGTCCACACCGCTGGGCGCCGCGACCGTCCGCGAGTTCACCAGGCGCTACCACGACGAACTGCACGATTACCTGTTCCAACCGGTTGCGGGCTGTTTCTTCGGCTGGGATACGGCGCGCTCCGCTGCGGCGCCGATGTTGAGTCTGCTGCTGGCCGTTGGCCAGGTCGGCAGCTGGCGAACCTATCGCGATGGGATGGACACGCTCGCGCGCCGACTGGCCGATGGCCTCGACGTGGCCACCGGTGTGCGAGTGGACGAGGTCGCTGCGGAGCGGGATTCGGCACGCTTGCTGATCGGTGGGGATACCGTGACGGCCCGTTCGGTCCTGCTGTGCGTGCCGGCGCCGATCGCCGCGAAGCTGCACGCCAACACGCCCGACCACGAGCGTCCGTTCCTTTCGGCGTGCACGTTCACGCCGACGCTGAAGGTCAGCTGCCTGCTGGACCGACCGGTGGCACCGGAGTCCCGCCATCCGCTGTATGTGCTGCTCACCCCGGAAGCCGAGGAATCGGTGCTGTCCGGGATCATCATCGACCACGCCAAGCACCCTGGGCGCGTGCCGGCGGGCAAGGGACTCCTGACCCTGATGGCCAATGCCCGCACCGTTGCGGAGTTGCTGGACGCTCCGGAACCCGAGGTGATCGCGCGGCTGACCGCTGCGGCGGCCCGCTACGTGCCCGGTTTGGAATCGGCCAATGCGGCGAATTTCGTACACCGGTTCCGGTATGGGCTGCCCGAAGCGACCCCGGAGGCTCTGCGGTTGCGTTCCGGGTTCATGGCACGCGCCTGCACGCCGGTCGACTACGCGGGTGACTGGTTGACACTGCGGCCGTCGAGTGAAGGCGCCGTGCGCGCGGGAGCGCTCGCCGCTTCGCGGACGCTGAGCCGGCTCGGAGGAAAAAGAGACCGTCGACGACCGTCGCTCAATTCGGCATTGGAGGCCGTGTGAAACCGGACGATATGGGCGTCCTGTTCGATGAAGTCGCCGAACACGGCACCCCCACCACAGTTCACCTGGACCGCCCTTTCGACCTCGGCGACGACCGTCGTAAGTTCGGCGTCGCGGACCTCGCGGAGCTGGTGCATGAACTGGCCGGCTGGCTCGCGGCGGCTGGTGCCGGCCACCGCGACCGAGTGGCGATCGTCAAGGAGAACCACTGGGACTACGACTTGTTGTCCTGTGCGGCTGTGCGCATCGGCGCCGTCCCGGCGAAGCTTTCCGACCGCTTGTCCAGCAGCACCGTCGAGGCCCTTCTCAAGCGCCTCGATCCCAAAGTGCTGGTCACTACAGCAGCGGTGCTCGAACAGGCCCGCGCGGCAGGCGTCTACCTGGCGTCGTTCGCCGGCACGACGCTGGTACTCGATGGTGCGGTGCCCGGCACGCTGTCCCTGGATGATGTGCGCGGGCACAGCGCACCCGGCCCGCGCCGGCGCCATGGCGACGATCCGCTCGCCGTGATGCACACTTCCGGCACGACCGGGACGCCCAAACTGGTAGTCCACTCGCGGAACACGATCATCGGCCAGTTGGCGAGATTCGAGACGGTGCGCTACCCGGTGATCGGGATGCGTGGTGACGATACGCTCGTCAATGCGAGCGCGTACGCGCATGGCCGCACCTTCTGCTGGACCGCGAGCGCGTTCTGCCTGGCGCCGCGGGAGATCGTCGTCATCTCGCAGCAGGACGCCGACCGGGCGGACCCGGTGTTGCGCGCACATCCGCCGACGGTCATGGAAGCCCTACCGGCGACGTACGTGCGGTTCGCACAGTTGACCGAGCGGCTGGACAACCCGTTCCGGCGGACGCGGCTGTTCGTGAGTACCTACGACGCCATGCACCCGCCCACGATCCGCTCCTATCTGACCGCAAGTCACCGCAAGCGTCCACTGTGGATGCAAGGATGGGGGCAGTCCGAGACCGGTCCGCTGACCTTCCGCTTCCACACCCGGTCCTCGGTCGATCTGAAGCACAGCGGCCGCACGAGCCGCAACGTCGGCTACGCGGTCCCGGCCAAGACCCGGTTGCGCGTGGTCGATCCCGACAGCTTCGAGCCTGTACCGCGCGGCCGGCCTGGGCTCGTGCTGACCAAGACCGCCGCCCGCTGCCTGGACTACGTCGGGGAGACGGACCGATGGCAGGCCAAGCACTGGGGCGACTGGTGGATCACCGGTGATCTCGGGGTGCGCAACCGTGATGGCAGCGTGGATTTGCTCGACCGCGAGGTCGACATGGTGCCGGGGATGAGTTGTTTGCGTGTCGAAGACATCTTGGAGGAACGGCTACCACAGGCGCTGGAGTGCGTGGTCCTCGGACAACCGGGGAAGGCGCCGCTGCCGGTCGTCGTCACCGTCGACGGCGAGCTCGACAAGGCGAGCTGGCTGCGAGCGACCCACGACATTCTGCCGCTCCAAGCGCCGATTGCCCTGACTTGGGATCAGATCCCACGCACCGGAACCGGCAAAGTCCGTCGCCTCGCCCTACTTCAGGAGATCACGGCAACGGACGAAACCCACGGCACCGGACGGTGGACCTGACACAACGCGGCTGCGGGGATCGAGACCCTGCCCGGAACCTTCCAGCAGGCGGTGGCCTCCAGTTCGCCGAACTCAGCTCTCCCGGCACGATCCTCTGGTCGTGTCCGGTTGGCGGAAGAACACCCGTGAGCGTTTGTGGGTGCCATAGCACCCAAAAACACTCACGGCGTCCTCCTTACCGAAACGCCCGTCGCGATTCCTCAACTCGGAGATGTATCTCGGGACCACCCGGGTGTTTTTGGAACGGAGCATTGTCACTCACGACGGGTGTCGGTGGGGTCGTGAGTGGTGATGCCGGTTCTTACCGGAACGATCACTCACGAGGTTGGTTGTAGATCCGGTCTTCGACTGGATGCCTGGACGGCTGTCTGGGCGAACTCAGAACTCGTCGAGGCGATCGTGGTGTCGATGGAACTCGCGGCGCTCACGGCGCGTTGCACGCGCGCAAGATCGACCCGTGCGAGCTGGTGCGCACCACCGCGACGAAGGTGGCGAAGGCGTTCGGCCTCGCCGGGCGCAAGGGCGACCTGAAGCCGGGGCTGGACGGCGATCTGGTCGTGCTCGACCCGCACCGGGAATGGATCGTCGACGGTGCTGAGAGCTGCACTCCAACGTGGGTTGGAGCCCGTTCGACGGGATGCGGGTGCGCGGCAAGGTGCTGCTGACCGTTTCCCGCGGCGAGGTGATCTGGGACGGCTCCCACCTGCACTCCGAAGCAGGCCGCGGCGAGTTCCTGGCCGCGGACTGCTGACAGGGGAAACGACCATGCCCGACCGATCCGGCTCCCCCTCGTCGTTTGCGCGGGGCTTGGACGTGCTGGCCGCCGTGGTGGATGGCGGGCCGCAGCGCGTCGAGGAGATCTCGCGGCGCACCGGCCTGCCGACGAGTTCGGTGTACCGGTTCCTGCGCACGCTCGTCGCAGCGGGCTTCCTCGAACCCGACGACGGCGTGTACCGGGTCGGCGCGCGACTGGCCCGCAGCGGCGAAGGCGGCAACGAGCGCCTGCGGGAGCTGGCGCTACCGCTGCTGCGGCGGCTGGTCGAGCAGACCTCGGAAACCGCGCTGCTGACCGTGCGCGTCGGCCGGTCCGCGCTGGTCGTGGAGAGCGTCGACTCCCCGCACTCGATGCGGGTGTCGTTCACCCGGGGCCACCTGCGCCCGCTGCACGCCGGTGCCTCGGCGAAGGCCCTGTTGGCGTTCGCCCCGGCGGAGGTGGTCCACGAGGTGCTCAAGCACGGCATGGAGCGGTTCACCCCGAACACGCCGACCAAGAGCGCGCTGTGCCGCCAGCTGGAGACGATCCGGCAGCAGCGCTACGTGATCAGCCACGGAGAGGTCGACCAGCACGCGGTGGCGATCGGGGTGCCGGTGATGCGTGGCGGCGAGCTCGTCTGCGCGTTCAGCGTCGCCGGACCGGAGCACCGCCTCGACGGCTCGCGCGCCCGCGCGGAACTGCGGGCGCTCCAGGCCGCCGCCGCGCAACTTGAAGCAGCACTCGACGACCCCGGCAAGCCCAGTGCGCTGCCGGGGGCCTGACCTGCGAAAGGCTCAACCATGAAAACGGAATCGTCCCCGACGGTCCCGGCTTGCTCGGCGGCGCGGATCCGCGCGGATCTCGACGCCCTCGCCGAATTTCGCGCCCCGGACCGGCCGGGCTGGACCTGACCGGCGATCTCGGAGTGGTATGTCGAATCGCGGACCTGGATGACCGAGCGGATGGCCGACGCGGGTCTGCAGGTTCGCCGCGATGCCGCGAACAACCTGATCGGCTCCCTCGCGGGCACTCGGGGTTCGGGACCGGCCCTGGCGACCGGCTCGCACACCGACACCGTCGAGGGCGGCGGCCGGTTCGACGGGATCATCGGCGTGCTGGCCGCGCTAGTGGCGGTCCGCACCCTGCGCGAGCAGGGCATCCGGCTGCGCCACGACCTGCGGGTGGTGGACTTCCTCAACGAGGAGCCCAACCAGTTCGGGCTCAGCTGCGTCGGCGGCCGCGCCATCGCGGGCAGCCTGTTGCCCGCGCACCTGGAGCTGGACGACGGCGCGGGCGACACCCTGGCCGCCGGGCTCACCAGGGTCGGCGGTGATCCGGGCCGGGTTGCGGACGCTGCCTGGGATGCCGCGGAAGTGGCCGCCTTCCTGGAGCTGAACATCGAGCAGGGGCCGGTGCTGGAACGGGAGGAGCTGCCGATCGCGGTGGTCAGCGCCATTGCGGGCATCGACCGGTACCAGAAGCTGAGCGTGCAACCGCTGACGCTGTTCATCATGGGTGGGGCGACGTTCCTGGTCGGGGTGCTGCCGACGTTCGCCGCCATCGGAGTGGCGGCCCCGATCCTGCTCGTGGTGCTGCGGTTCGTGCAGGGCATCGCGGTTGGCGGCGAGTGGGGCGGCGCGGTGCTGATGGCCGTCGAACACTCGCCGCCGGGCCGCCGGGGCTTCAACGGCAGCTGGCCGCAGGTCGGTGTGCCCGCCGGGCTGCTGCTGTCCACCGGAGCGTTCGGGCTGCTGGCAGCGCTTCCCGACGAGGCGTTCGAGGCCTGGGGTTGGCGGGTGCCGTTCCTCGCAAGCCTGGTGCTGGTCGTGGTCGGCCTCGCAATCCGGCTGAAGGTGGTGGAATCTCCCGAGTTCGTCCGGATGCAGCAGGACAAGGCCCCGGCGAAGCTGCCGCTGGTGGAACTGCTGCGGAACAACCCGTCGGGCGTGCTGGTGTGCATCGGCATCCGCATCGGGACAGACGTGTCGTTCTACGTGCACTCGGTGTACGCGCTGAGCTACCTGACGACGAATCTCGGCCTGCCACGAAGCATCGGGCTGACCGCGACGCTGATCGCCGCCGGAATCGAGATCGTCACCATCCCGATCGCGGGCCTGCTGTCGGACCGCTACGGCCGTCGGCGGGTGATGATGGCCGGGGCGGCAATGCTGGCGTTGTGGGCGTGGCCGTTCTTCTGGCTGCTCGACTCCCGAACCTCGGTCGGGATCACCATGGCCATCGTCGTCGGCATCGCGGTCGCCCAGGCCACTGTGTACAGCCCAATGGCCGCGTTCTTCTCCGAGTTGTTCGCACCGCGAGTCCGCTACAGCGGGATCTCGGTCGGCTACCAGGTTGCCGGGGTCTTCGGCGGCGGGCTGGCGCCGATCATCGCCACCGCTTTGTTCGCGATCAGCGGCGGATACGGCTGGATCGCCGTCTACGTCGCAGCCACGGCGGCACTCACACTGCTGTGCGTGGCGCTAGGCACACGCCGCAGGACCCGTCCCGCAGCCGAGGTCGCCCTCCAGCAGCCGGCGCAGTGAGCAATTCGGGATTTGCAGCTGGTCGCCCTGTTGAAAGTTTTCGTCACGAAGTACCGGCACCCCGTGTTCACCGAGCGGGAAGAGAGGTGGGCCGTGCGTGATTTTCGGTGCTATAGCGCCCGAAAACGCTCACGACAACCAGCGACCGGTGTTCATCCCACCGCCCACAGCGGACCCCAGGAGAACATCGCGGTGAGGCGAACAGCGACCATCACGGGTTTCGTGTGTTCGCTCGGGGTCGGTCAGGTACTTCAAGGAATGCCTCCCCGGGCTTCGAGCACGGGGGTGCGGCGGATCTGATGTGTGTTGGATGCGATCGCCGAAGCCTATTTGTGATCTGTGATCACAGATCTGAGCCATGCGATCGCCGCACGGTTGCGGCCGGCATCGATCAATGCCGGTCAAACTCCCTTGCGATCACCAGGAGTGCGCGCACGCTCGCTGAATCCAGGTCGAGCCCGAGCAGTTCGCCCACGCCGTGCACCCGTCGTCGAAGGGTCTGGCGGTGCACGGCGAGCGAGCGGGCGGCGATGTCCACGACGCCGTTCGCGTCGAGGTAGGCCTCGAGGGCTTCCTTCAGGGCTAGGTCGGTCAAACGATCCCATGTCGCGGCGCGGAGGTACCGGACTGTCTCGGGTGGGAGAGCCGCAGGAACAACACTTTCGAGCGGGAGGTCACCGGCGGCGATGACTGTTTGGCGCCCTCGCGCGGCGAGTGTGGCCAAACCGGCCGCCTCGTCGTACAGGACCAGCACCTGAGCTGAACGCTCACTGTGCGATAGGCCGATGCGCACGGCCGCCTTCGAGGATCCGCACGACTGTGCCCAGCCACGGAGCGCAGTCGAGAGCACCCCCGATTCTTCTGGCGTCGGCGAGTCGGCTTCGGGACGTCGTACTACGAGCGCGCCGATCGTGTCATTCGTCGACCAGGCCCTGGCCGACCACCCGACGTCGCGAACACAGCGCTCAAGCGTCTCGACATCAGTCGGGACGGCCGGTGCCCCGACCTTGGCCACAATGACCCGAATGTTGTCTGACGGGCCAATGCCGAGCGCGGCAAGCAGATCCGAGCGCGTCTCAGGAGACGTGTCTGCATCGAGGATCGCCCGCAGCGAGGCAGTACGCAGGCGCCGTTCGGGATCACGGAGGACGTGACTTCTCGACAGCTGCAGGGCCAGCAGCGAGGCAGTGCTTGCCAGGAGAAGCCGTTCCTGGTCATCGAACCGGGCTTCCCGCACGACAAGCAGCGTCGGGGCGTTGGTGCCCGGCCCGCGATTGACAACGACGTCCCGGTCCGACTCGCGGATGGCGCCCGAGGCGGGCTCCGAGCCGGCTTGGAATCGCTTGAAGGTTTCGGCGAACTCGTCGGCAAAATCCTCCGCCCCAGCCCCCGAGGCGGCAAGGGTGGCATGTCTGCGATCGACGACCGCCGCGCGGCAGCGCAGCCGCCGGGCGAGCTCGTGGACGAGTGGTTCGCAAGTGTCCTCGGTGAGGCAGAGGTTAGCGAGTGCCGTCTCGGCGATCATCAGCGAGCGCAGACGCCGCCGCGCAGCGTCGATCCGGGCGCGTGCGACATACTCCGAGATGGCAATGTAGGGCGTTTTCAGAGGCACGACCAGCAGTGGGATACCCCGGGATTCAGCCAGCTCTGCCCATCGATCGGGGACATCAGGGTGCTGCTCATTGACGCCGCATCCGATACCGGCCACGCCGACCCTGACCAACGCATCGAAGATCCGTTCAGGGTTTGCCTCAGGCCGGCGAACGAACAACGTCGTGAGGAGGAATTCGCCGCCTGACAGCCACGGAGTCGGGTCGGCGACCTCGGAGACGTGGACCCAGCGCACGACGTTCGACAGCCCCGCGGCGCCTGCGATGCAGCGAAGTTTGAGCTCTGCCGCACCGAGCAGATCGCCAACGGTGACGCTCAACCTTGACCCTCGTTTCGATCACTGATCTGTCGATCCGCGAATATCGGTATCGCCAAAATAGTGTATGACACGTCTGCGTGTGCTCCTCAAGATGATGAGCGCCGAACGGAGCGGTTCGGCGTGATTCGAGGAGGAGAGCCGGGCACATGCAAGCGCGAGAACAACGGCGGTACGAGCTCATCGGGATCCCGTTCGATGGTGCGGCAACTCTTGGATGGCCGGGATCGCGCTACGCGCCTGCGCGGATTCGTGAGCAGCTCGCGTGGATGACGATGCGATCGGAGGACGGCGAGGTCTACTCCCTCGAGACCGGAGAGCTTCACCCGGCACCAAAGATCGACGATGTCGGCGATGTTTCTGTTGTGCCGCATGATGTCTCGGAGACACTCGACCGTTCAGCCGAGCAGATCGCCGGCTCTGTCCGTGCGGGCGCCGTGCCGCTGGTTCTGGGAGGCGACGATAGCGTCCTCTACGCCATCGTCGAGGGAGTGCACAGGGCCACGACGGGACGGCTGGGCATCATCCACTTCGACGCCCATCTCGACATCATGAACCACAACCAGCGGCAGGGTTCGTGGAGCCACTCCAGCGGCATGCGGCGCGGGCTTGAGCTTGAGCGCGTCGATCGCGAGCACGCGATCCAGATCGGACTGCGGCACTTCAACTACCCCAGCTCACGTGCGGCCGTGTGCGAACTCGGTCCGGCACAGATCACCGCCAGTGAATTCCACCGAATCGGGGTCGAATCCGTGGTGGAACGCGTCCTCGATCACGTTCGCGGAGCCGATCACATCGTGCTGAGCTTCGATATCGATGCGATCGATCCGGCGCACGCACCCGGGGCCGGTGCCCATGAGCCTGGCGGTCTAACCTCCAGGCAGGCCATCGACACGGTACGCGCGCTCGCACCCCACATCGATGCTTTCGCCGTGACCGAGGTCAATCCGCTCACCGATCACCGTGATCTCACATCGAACCTCGCCGCCTACCTCACCTATTACACGGCCGTCTTCGGCTGACATACCCGCGTGAGCGGTCTTCCGGACACAGACAAAGGAGTCGTCATGTCCACTCCCACTGGCTCGTCGGATGCGTCGAGAGCCAGCAGCCCCGGCACACTCGATACCGGCTCGATCCTCGTCATCGACCGGGCACGCCTGCGCCGCGCTGTCCGCGGTACCTTCGTCGGCAACCTCATGGAATGGTACGACGTCGGCGTTTTCGGCTATCTCATCGTCACGATGGGGCCGGTGTTCCTTCCCCAGGCCGGTTCTGCGGCACAGGTCCTGTTCATGCTCGGCACCTTCGCGAGCACCTATCTGTTCAGGCCGCTGGGCGGGATGTTCTGCGGGTGGCTTGGTGATCGCATTGGACGCCAGCGCGTGCTCTTCGCGACCCTTGCGCTCGTCGTCGCCGCAACCTTCCTCATTGGCACGCTGCCGTCCTACGACGCGGTCGGCATCTGGGCGGCGCTCCTGCTCATCACCCTGAAGATCGTGCAGGGCTTCTCCGCAGGCGGCGAGCTGACGGGGGCGATCACTTTCGTGAGCGAGAGCGCACCCGACCGCAAGCGCGGCTTTTACACGGCGTTCCTCGACGCGGGCAGCTACCTCGGCTTCACACTAGGAGCCGTGTTCGTGACCGTCCTACAAGTCACGTTCGGACAGCAGGCAATGGAGGACGGCTTCTGGCGGATCCCGTTCCTGGTCGCCGCACCCCTGGGTGTCATCGCCATCTACTTCCGCCTTCGCGTCGGGGAGACTCCCCACTTCGAGCAGGTCAAGGCACTCAGGGCGTCAGGAACCACGGAACCGCCGCGCGCACTCGGACCGTTCGGTCTCCTCCGGCGGTACTGGCGGCAGATGCTCCAGGTACTGGGCCTCGTCGCCGCCGCGAACACCGTCGGCTACGCCTTCACCTCTTACATGCCCACATACCTGTCCGGTGTCCCGGGCTTCGATGCCGTCTCGAGCAACCTCGTGAGCGTGCCCCTGCTCATCGCCATGGCGTGCTCCATGCCTTTCGTCGGCATGCTCTCGGATCGGATCGGGCGAAAGGCCGTGCTCTGGGCCGCGTCGGGATGGGTCGTCGTGCTGAGCATGCCGGCCTTCCTTCTGCTCAACACGGGCCAGATCGGCCTCGTCGTACTGGGTCTTACGATGATCGGCATCCCCGTCGCTCTCTACATGGGAGCGCTCGCCTCGACCTTTCCAGCGCTTTTCCCGACCAGCCACCGCTACGGGGGACTCGGTATGTCGTACAACATCAGCGTCGCACTCTTCGGCGGCACTGCGCCCCTGTTTATCGAGTCGCTTATCCGGTGGAGCGGTGACCACCTTTCTGCGGCCTACTACCTCATGGCAATGTCGGTTGTCGGCATCCTCGTTGTCGCGACGCTGCGGGAGTCCGCGCGACAGGCCCTGCCAGGCTCGCAGCCGGCGACCGATTCCATCGAGGAGGCACACGCGATGCACTTGGCCCGCTCGAGCGCTGAGCACGACTGACCGACCAGCCACGCCGGGCTGAGCTGCAGAGGCCCGCGATGCCCCGTCTGCATGCGGATGAAATCGATTTCCATTGAAATCGTGCGAGTTATCCACACCCTCCGGCGTGTCGTGACCCGACACGCCGGAGAACCGCAATTTCAATGGAAATCGGACCTTCGATTTCCATTGAAATCGCACACCTCCTGGGGAGGTGGGGACGTTCGCCGTGTTGGGGTTGGTGTTGATCAGTCTCCTTGGCAGCCGATCTAGCGGGCGGCGCCACACGCCCTGGGCCTTCGGCTGCACTGAGAGTGCAGTATGATGCCACCATGGGTGAACCGGACAGACCTGCCGTCGATACGAATGCCGTGGCTGAGGCCATCGGTGGGCGCGTCCGACGCTGGCGCTCCGAACGGAACTGGACACTGGACGCGCTTGCTGAGCGGTCCGGCGTGAGCCGACGGACACTCGTGATCATCGAACAGGGTCAGTCGAATCCCAGCATCGCGGTCCTTCTTCGACTCGCGAGCGCCTTCGGCGTCTCGCTGTCCGATCTTGTCGAAGACGGCGCGGTCAGTCCTATTCGCGTTCACCGGGCTGGGGAATCACACATCCTGTGGCGCGGGCCCAGCGGCGGCCGCGGTGTCCTCGTCGGGGCGACTGAGCCGCCGCAGGTCGTTGAGCTCTGGGACTGGGACATGGCGCCTGGTGAGCGGCTCGACAGCGAGCCCCATTCGCGGGGTACACGGGAAGTGCTGTTCGTGCACGCGGGCGAGCTCGAGGTCTACGTCGGCTCGAATGTGGAACGCATCGCCGAGGGAGATTCGGTTGTTCTCTACGGCGATCAGTTGCACGGGTACGCGTGTGCGGGAAGCGACAACGTGCATTTCTCGATGACGGTCTTGCAGCCGGGCGTAGGAGGAAACTGATCCCTCACCTGAGCTATCGGCGGGGTGAGGGGTGCACTGCGGTCGTGTGTCCCACAGAACACCACGAGGTATTGCGGTGCACTCCAAGTGCAGTATGATGCAACTATGATGTGCGGGTAACGCGACATTGGGCGCTGAGCTGCAGGTTTCGAAACCTCGGCAGGTGCCCGCGCGGTGGAGCTCGTGAGCTTGCGGTACGGCGCGAGGCTTGCCGTGCACGGGGCACTCGGGCGTAGTCGGAGTTGACTGTTGCTGGTGGAGAGCCGAGCGATCTCCACCAGGTTTTAACTCGAAGGCACGATTGCCTCGGCTGATCTTATACCGGCTTGTTGACCTAACGAAAGAGATTGATCTTGATGAGTGAGAACGTTCGCAACGGGTCTCGGCCTGACAAGCATGACCTGGCGAGTCTCGCGTTTGCCACTCAGGCTGTTCATGGTGGGAATACGACGGATTCGGCCGGTGGTGCGATTCGTACTCCGATCGTGATGGCGAACTCGTATCTGCTTCCGGATGACCCGTCCGAGATGGACTGGTCTGACACCGAGACGCTGTCGTACACGCGGAACTCGGGGTTTAATCAGATCTGTCTTCAGACGAAGCTGGCTGCTCTGGAGCGTGGCGAGGATGCGGCCGTGTTCGCAACAGGCGTGGCTGCTTTGCATGCCGTCTTCTTTTCGCTGCTGAAGTCCGGCGATCATGTGGTGGTCGGGGACGTTACCTATGAGGCGGTGTGGCGCCTGATGGCGGAGTTGCTCCCCGAGAAGTACAGGATCGAGACGACGTTCGTCGACATGAGTGATCTTGAAGCGGTTCGGGCGGCGATGCGACCGAATACGCGTCTGGTGCATACGGAAGCGATTGCGAACCCGACCACGAAGGTCGCCGATGTTGCTGCTATCGCTGAGATCGCACACGCGGATGGGGCGCTGGTTTCGATTGATTCCACGTTCACTCCGCCTCCGTTCTTCCGTCCGCTCGAACTGGGCGTCGATCTCGTCATCCACTCGTTGACGAAGTACATCAATGGCCACGGCGACTCGATGGGTGGAGTTGTCATCGGCTCCCGTCGGCTTGTCTCGCGCATCAAGTCGGAGGCCCTGGTCGATGTCGGTGGGTCCATCTCCCCGTTCAACGCCTGGCTCATCATGCGCGGGTCTGTGACGCTGCCCTTGCGGTTGCGTCAGCATTTCAGCTCCGCGGAGAAGGTCGCTGCGTTTTTGCAGACCGATCCTCGAGTCGCGTACGTCTACTATCCGGGGCTTGAGTCGCATCCTCAGCACGAGGTCGCTGCACGTCAGTTCCGCGGTCGTGGCTACGGCGGAATGATGGCCTTCGCTGTCGAGGGAGACCCCGACACTCAGAACCGGTTCGTTTCCAACCTCAAGATCATCACCTCTGCGGTGTCTCTTGGCCATGACGAATCACTCATCGTCCACGTCGCAGGGGAAGCGCGTGGCGGCTCGGAAAATTATCCCGAGCTTTTCCAGAAGTATGGTCACCTGCGTCTCTCGGTTGGCCTGGAAGATCCGGACGACCTCATCGCCGACCTCTCGGCGGCTCTTGACGCCACATTCGGAACCAACTAAGTCAAGCGGCAAAAGGCAGCTCGCCTCAGTTTACGGGAAACGACGACGTTACTCGTGGCCTCTGTGACGTGCTCGCCGCCCCCTCGGCGCTGATCTGAAACGTCTCAACGACCTCGCCCGCGACCGCGCCGCGCCGATCTCGATGACACCAGCCTTGGCTACCGCGGCTGCGACGCGCTCCACGCTGACGGAAGGCCCTCATGACCCGCCCCGCGAAACTCCCCACGAACCTTGTGCTGTCACCGCCACCGACCGCGGTCGCCCGGTGGCTGGCCGGGCTGGCGATGGTAGCGATTACGGCGGCGCTGGCCATCGTGCTCCCGGGCGCCGCCAGCGTAGTGCCACATCTGCTCCCCGACTACGAAAGCTGGCAGAACGAGGCCTACACCAGCATCCCGCAGTTCCTGCGTTGGTGGGTCAGCGACACCACCGAAGCGCAATTCTTCAAGACCGAACTCGGCGGGCTGGGCATGCTCGTCGGCGGCTGGGTCGCCCATCTGGCCTGGAAACGAGGCCGCCGCTGGGCAGGATTTCCCGTCAGCTACGGCACCGGACTTTGGCCTTGGGTAGTCGGCTCCGCGCTGTTGGGACTGCTGCTGTCGGAGATAGCCTGGGGCTGGGCATGGACTGTCACCAGCACGTCGCAGCCCACCTTCGTGCCATTCGTTTCCGTCCCGCCAGCCATCGTCCTCGTCTACGGCGCAGGGTGGGCGGTGGCGGTCACCGGTGCCGTGCTCGGGGCCGCCCTGACAACCCCGGTTGCTCTGCTGGTGGTTAACTTCGTGTGTGTTCCGCTTGGCCTTCCTGGCGTGATCGGCAGCGTCACTGGCATGTGGATCGGCGCTCTGATCGCTTTTTTGTTCTGCCGACACCTGCCGTGGATGCCGCAACCTGGCGGCGATTCGTCCGCGGACACGCCCGAGGCAGCCGGGCAGGAAGACGTTCCGGCAGGCACACCAGCCGTGCCTTCCCGACAAGGACCAGGATGGGTGGTCCGGCGGGTTCTCGCCGATTTCACCGAAGCACCCTTCTACGGCAACGAGATCGCCGCAGTCGGTCTGATCGCCGGAACCATTCTGACCTATGTGCTCAACCCGTTGGCTCCGGTCTACGGCACCGGCCTACTGCCTGCGGTGCTGATGGCCCAGGTACTCACTGCGACGATCGGCGTTCTCGTTTACCACCGCCGCTGGGTCGAAGCCGGCTGGTATCCCACTTTCGTCCCGGTCGTTTCCGTCGCGCCGGCCACCGTGCTGACGTATGGACCGACGGTGCAGGCCATCGTTGTCGGGGCTGCCCTCGGAGCTATCGCGGGACCACCGCTGGCCGCCCAAATCTCGAAACGCCTGCCATCCGATTTTCACCCCTTCATCGGTAACGTCTTGTCGATGACCGTCTGCACCCTCATCACCATTCCACTGCTGAGCGTGCTACCGGGCTTCACCTCCGCAAGCTGAGCCACCACAGTCACTGCTGAGCCGTGGCCGGTCGTCCGGCGGACACGCCAGCAAGCCATAGCCCCGCAGGGCTGGGAAACAGCAGCTGGTTTGCGTTGGGAGAGCCTGACGCCGCTAATTGATTTTGGCCAGAGTTGCTCGCTGAAATTCCCCACTCGGGGGCGGTGGTTAGCGTAGCGGTTGGTGGGTGCCGGTGGTGGTTTTGCGGAGCGTGTCGGCGCGGGCTTGGTGGTCGCGGAGGCGGTAGGAGTCGCCCTCGAGGGTGAGCACGACGGAGCGGTGCAGGAGCCGGTCGAGCAGGGCCGCGGCGACGGTGGTATCGCCGAGGACCTCGCCCCAGGATCCGACGCCGCGGTTGCTGGTCAGGATGATCGAGGTCTTCAGATAGCGTTGGGAGACAACCTGAAACAACGCGGAGGCGGCCTCGGCGGGCAGCGGGAGGTAGCCCAGCTCGTCGATCACGAGGAGGGCCGGGCCGTTGAAGAAGCGCATGGTGGTGGCCCAGCGGCCTTCGATCGCGGCGCGGTGGCAGCGGGCGGCCAGGTCGGCGGCGGTGGTGAAGTAGGTGCGGTAGCCGGCTTCGGCGGCTTTGCGTGCCAACCCGACGGCGAGGTGGGTTTTGCCGAGGCCGGGCTGGCCGATGAGCAGGACGTTGGTGGCCGACTCGATGTAGCGGCAGGTGGCCAGCTCGGCGATGAGCTTGGGATCGACGGTGGGGGCGGCGTCGTAGTCGAAGTCCTCCAGGGTGGCGGGGGTGGGCAGCGAGGCGAAGCGCAGCCTGCCGGCCAGGCGGCGGGCCTCGGTCGCGGACACCTCGATGGAGCAGAGTCGTTCGAGGGCGGCGGTCAGGGTGAGACCCTCGGCGGTCGCGGACTCGAGGACACCGGGCAGTGCCTCGGCGGCGGCGTGCAGCTTGAGCGTCGCGAGGTGACCGCGCAGCTGCTGGTAGAGGCTGGCCTGCGCCGGTGTGGACGGGGCAGCGTCGAGGGTCGTGTTCGGGGTTGTTTTTGTTGCTGTCACTGTGTTTTCCTCTCTCGTTGTTACTTCTCGTCGGCCGGGTCGGCCGGGGGCAGGGTGGTGCGGGCGGCGGCTGCGGCGGCGTAGCGGGCGAGATCGATCACGACCTCACCACTGGCGTCCACGCCGCTGGTCGGCGCTGTGTCGGTGCGCTGGGCGCGCAGGGCGTCGGCGGCTGCTCGTGCGTCCGGTCCGGGTGGGATGCGCTGCTTGCTGCGGTGCGGCCGCGCGGTGGTGGTGGCGGCCAGGGCGGCTTTCTCGAGCGCTAGGACGTGGCCGTGGTCGCGGACCATGACGCCGGCGCCCTCGGGTGCCAGGGTGTGGCGGGCGATCACCGTCCCGGACTCGGTGGCGACATCCACGTGGCCGGCGCCGAGCCGGTGGGAGACGGTGACGGTGGCGCCGGCGAGTTCGGGGGCGACGCTGTAGCGGTTGCCGCGGAAGGACACCAGCGCCTGCGCCGAGACGATCCTGGTGACCGTCAGGGTCGCCGGGAACGGGTCCGCGGGTGGGGTGCGCAGCGGCTCGGCCGCGGCGACGGTGGCCACGCTGGCTTTGCCATCCGCGGTGGCGCGCAGCCGGGTGTCACCGCGCGTGGAGCACCAGGCCTCGAGCCGCTGCTGGGCCTGCTCGGGCGTGACATCGTCAGGCAGGGTGCGCCAGAACCGTTGCGCCGCAACATGATTAGCTTTCTCCACGACTCCCTTGCGGTTACCTCGCCGTGGTGGGCATGCCCGCACCGCGACGCCATAATGCTTGGCCACGGCCGAGAACGAGGCCTGCACCCGACCGGACTCGGGGTTGATGACGGTGGCCATCCGGTCGAACCGCCACGCCCGGGTCAACCCGCCCAACGCGCGGGTAACCCGGTCCAGCCCATCGATCAGGTGCGGCTGATCAGTACTCGGGCACAGGACACCGCGCCACCGGCTCGAGTGCGACAGTGCCCCCACCAGCAGATGCGCGCATCCACCCCACCCCCAGTGCTCGGGTGGGTCGGGCAGATCAAGCCAGTCCCACTGCGTCTCATCCCCCGGTGGGTGCTCGATCACCGCCACCGCCCGGCCCTTCGCCGGTCGGCACGGCTCACACGCCGGACGCAAACCCCGGTCGCGGATCTGGCGGGTCAGCGTCGGATACGAGTGCGCATAGCCCAGCTCGTGCAGCTCGTCGTAGAGGGTGGTGGCCCACAGATGCGGGTCCTCGGCCAGCCGCGCCGAACAGTAGGCCACGAACCGCTCGAACGGATCCGGCCTCGCGCGGGCACGCGCCCCCGCCTCGCGGACACCGGACAGATAAGCGCGGATGGTCTTGCGGTCCCGCCCCAGGTGACGGGCGATCGCCGAGATCGTCCAACCCCGGGCACGCAGGGCGTGCGCGTCGATGTCTTCCTCCCGTGTGAGCATGAGACGTGGGGCTCCTTCGAGCTGGTGTGTGGTCAGAGACCGCCAGACTCGAAGGAGCCCCGCCCGTCTCGGCGGAGCCACGCCGGGTGGGGAATTTCAATGAGCAGGTCTGGGGAGATTCACCTGAGCGCCGTCAAGCCGACGCTTTGGCGTTGTGGGCGTCAGTGGCGAGAACGTCGATAACGGCGCACAGGGGCGAATTGTCATCGAGACAGTGCAGACAGGCATGTGCTTCGGCCGTTGCGGCATGGTCGCGGTGCCGCTCCTGGCGGCGAGACTTTGCGTAGTCGCACTGTGAGGGTTGCGGCGCACTGCGAAGGAGACATCAAATGAGGCGATATGACCTTGCGCTCATCGGATTCGGCGGTGTCAATCGGGCGCTAGCCGCGCTGATCGAGGAGCGTGGCGATGAGCTCGCCCAGGAGCTCGGGTTCGCCCTTCGGGTCGTTGCGATCACCGACCTACGTGCCGGATCACTGGTCGACCTTGATGGCCTCGACCTCGCCCCGCTGCTGGCCACGGCTCCCGGCGAGCTGGCTTTCGCAGACATGAAGGGCGGCAGCCCCGATCCGCGAAACGAGTGGGTGATCCGCGACGTCCCCGCCGACATCGTCGCGGAGGCCACCTTCACCAATCCCGCCGACGGCGAGCCCGCCGTTTCCCACGTGCGCTGGGCACTGGAAGCAGGCAAGCACGTGTGCACCACGAACAAGGGACCGGTCGCATTGCACGGCCGCAAGCTCCGGAACCTGGCTGCCGAGCACGGTGTCAGCTTCGAGTTCGAGGGCTCAGTTCTCAGCGGTACCCCGGTCCTGCGTACCGCGCAGCGTCTGCTCAGCGGCCTCCGGATCACCGGCGTAGAAGGCATCATGAATGGCACCTCCAACTTCATCCTGGGCCGGCTGGAAGACGGTGCCGACTTCGAAGCTGCCGTCAGTGAGGCCCAGGACCTGGGATATGCGGAGGCCGATCCCACGGCCGACGTCGAGGGACACGACGTTGCGCTCAAGGTCATGATCCTCGCCAACGAGGTCCTCGGTGCCGACCTGCGAAGCGAGGACGTCTTCCGTGAAGGGATCTCCGGGATCACCGCGGAGGACATCAAGGATGCCGCCGACAAGGGCTTGCGTTGGAAGCTGGTCGGCTCAGCCACCCGCCGCGCCGACGGCAGTGTGGATGCCCGGGTGGCACCGATCGCGCTGTCCGCCGATCACCCGTTGTCCGGGATCGCTGGGCCGGTCAACGCCGTGGCTTTCCGCACCGATCTGCTCGGCACCGTCACCGTCTCCGGGCCGGGCGCTGGGCGTATCGAGACTGCCTACGCCCTGTTGTCCGACATCATCGCCATCCACCAGCGACACGCAAACGACGCCGCCGCTTCCTGCGGGCACGCCCTTGAGGAGACCGTTCATGGCTGACATCGCCCTAAAAGCCGAGCGCACTTTCGACGACCAGATTTCGGCCGTCCGCAACCCCTATTCCGGTGAGGTCATCGGCTCGGTGCGCATGGTGGACGCCGCTGCCATCGACAGCATCCTCCAGCGTGCCCGCAACGGCAGCCGTACCGCCCAGGCCATGTCCCGCGCGTCGCGGGCGGCCGTGCTGGAGGGGGCTGCTCGGCTGGTCGAGCAGCGCGCTGAGGTCTTCACTTCGCTGATTGTGAAAGAGGCGGGCAAGACCATCACCCAGGCTCGCAAGGAGACCGCACGTGCGGTGAACACCCTGGCGCTGTCGGCGGCTGAGGCCCGGCGTAACGCTGGTGAGATGGTTCCCTTCGATGCTTTCGAGGGCTCGGAGAACCGCAAGGGATGGTTCACCCGGGAGCCGCTTGGCATCATCGCGGCCATCACGCCGTTCAACGACCCGCTCAACCTGGTCGCGCACAAACTCGGCCCGGCGATTGCGGGCGGCAACGCGGTGATTCTGAAACCTTCCGAGCTCACGCCGCTATCGGCGCTGCGGCTGGTGGGCACGCTCGTCGAGGCGGGCCTGCCGGAAGAAGTCGTGACCGTCGTCAACGGTGATGCCGAGGTGGGGGCTGCGATCGTCACCGCCCGCGAGGTGCGGATGGTGTCGTTCACGGGCGGCTTCGCAACTGGCGAGGCCATCGCGCGGTCGGCAGGACTGAAGAAGCTCGCCATGGACCTCGGCGGGAACGCCGCTGTCATCGTCATGGAGGACGCCGACCTGGACCTCGCGGTCGACTCTTGCGTCTCTGGCGCATTCTGGGCAGCAGGTCAGAATTGTGTTGGTACGCAACGAATTCTGATCGCCCGTGAGACGTATGAGACCTTCCGCAATGCGTTTGTCGCCCGCACGAAGCGCTTGCGCGTCGGCGACCCGGCCGACGAGAGCACCGACGTGGGCCCCATGATCACTGCGGACGCTGCCCGTTCCGCCCGGGCGAAGGTGGACACGGCCATCGCCAGCGGCGCGACACTGCTGTGCGGCAACCAGTTGGACGGCTCCTTCTACACTCCGGCGGTTCTGGAGGACGTCCCGGCGGAGTGCGCGATATGGCAGGAGGAGGCGTTCGCGCCGGTGGTGTGCCTCCAGCCGTTCGACTCCTTCGATGACGCGCTCCAACGAGCCAACGAGGTCGACTTCAGCCTGCACGCCGGGATTTTCACCGCGAACCTCGACCGCGCGCTGTCGGCCGCCCAGTCGTTGGAGGCGAGCGGAGTGATGATCAACGATTCGTCCGACTACCGTTTCGACGCGATGCCCTTCGGTGGTTTCAAATACGGCAGCATGGGCCGCGAGGGTGTGCGCTTCGCCTACGAGGAGATGACCCAGACGAAGGTGGTCTGCATCAAGGAGGGCGTGCGGTGACCGTGTACCGGACGGAATCCGACACGCTGGGTGCGCTGGCGGTCCCGGCGGAGGCCTACTGGGGTGTGCACACCGGCCGCGCTGTGGAGAACTTCCAAGTCAGTGGAATACCACTTTCCGCACACCCGGTGCTGGTACGGTCACTGACCACCGTCAAGCACGCGGCAGCTCTGGCCAACAAGGAGATCGGCGCCATCCAGCCGCACAAAGCGGATGCGATCGTCGCAGCCTGCCGGGACATCGAGGCGGGCCGTCACCACGATGAGTTCCGCGTCGATGTCATTCAGGGCGGTGCCGGCACGAGCACCAACATGAACGCCAACGAGGTCATCGCCAACCTCGCGCTAGAGCACATGGGCTACGGGCGGGGACGTTACGACATGCTGTCCCCGCTCGACGATGTCAATCGTTGCCAGTCAACGAACGACGTTTACCCTACGGCGCTGAGACTCGCGGTGAGCATGGCCTTGAATGGGTTGCTGGCCGAGCTCGGTTCGCTCTCAAAAGCGTTCGACGCCAAAGGTCAGGATTTCGCTGCCATCATCAAGGTCGGTCGCACCCAACTCCAGGATGCCGTCCCCATGACGCTTGGCCAGGAATTCACCGCCATCGGTGTCACGCTGGCTGAAGACCGTGCCCGTATCGGGGAGACCCTGCCGCTGCTGCATGAGATAAGCCTCGGTGCCACGGCGATCGGCACCGGTATCACTGCCGAACCCGGATATGCCGCGGCGGCAGTGCGCCACCTGCGCGCTCTGACTGGGCTGGACCTGCGACCGGCCACCGATCTGGTCGAGGCCACCGCCGACACCGGCGTGTTCCTGCAGGTCTCGGGCGTGTTGAAACGGACGGCCGTCAAGCTGTCGAAGGTCTGCAACGACCTGCGGCTGCTCTCGAGCGGTCCGCAGAGCGGCTTCGCGGAGATCAACCTGCCTCCCCGCCAGGCGGGTTCATCGATCATGCCGGGCAAGGTCAACCCGGTGATCCCCGAGATGGTCAACCAGATCGCCTACGCGGTGGCGGGGGCCGATGTCTCGATCACGATGGCCGCTGAAAATGGACAACTCCAGCTCAACGCGTTTGAGCCGCTGATCGGACACCTGCTACTGACCATGGTCGAGTGGCTCACCCGTGGCTGTGCTGCGCTGCGCACTATGTGCGTGGAGGGCATCACCGCCAACGAAGAACGGCTCGCCCGCCAGGTGGCCGGCTCGGTCGGCTCGGTGACAGCGCTGATACCGCACATCGGTTATGCGGCCGCCGCCGCGATCGCCAAGCAGGCCCTGGCAACCGGATCCAGCGTGGCCGACCTGGTCGAGCAGGCCGGCCTGCTCAGCCGGGAGCAGGCGACTGGGCTCATGGCTCCGATTCCGCAGAGCGTGCCTTCCGTGCGCGGTTGATCACCCGGGACAGTGCGAATGCGGTAACCGTGTCGCTTACGCCAGGCATCTGGGCAATGTCTTCCCAGATGCCGCGTATGCGTTCCAGGGACCGCGCTTCCAGCCGCACCATGAGATCGAAATCGCCGCTGAGGACCTCACAGATGACGACCTCCGGGATTCGTTTGAGCGCGGCCAGGACCTCCCCACCGCGCATGCGGTCCTGCCGGTAGACGAGCACCAGCGCAGACACGAAATCACCGGTGTTGCTGTCCTCATCGCGCACGATCGTGTAGCCACGAATGTGTCCCTGACGCTCCAGCCGGTCGATCCGCTGGCGCACGGCGTTACGGGACAGCAGGACTCGATGGGCCAACTCGGCATGCGAGATACGCGCGTTGCGAGACAGCTCGGCAATGATCTTCTCGTCGATGGCATCCACAACAGGTGATCTCCTTTGCGCTGCCCCAGGATGGCCAGGTTCCGGCCCCGGGGGCATGCGTTTAATCTGGCCGACAGCCAGGCAACGTGCCACACGTTGCCTGGACCAGCAGGACCCACGGCCCCGGCCGCCCCAGCAGCGCGGCGCTGACCACAACGAACAACATCCCTACAAGTCAACCCTTTACGGTTTGAGGGGATCGACAGTTTCTGGTGCGGACGCGCACGAGAGCGACTCGTCGTACCCAAGTGAAATCGCGGACGGGCGAGGAGCCCCTGGGCTGCGGAACGGGGGGACGCACCCGATGCTAGAGCGGCCAACGCGCAAGATAAACAGACAATAACAACAGTAATGGTTTAGATTTGCCTAATGGATCTGCATCAGCTTCGGGTGCTGCGTGAGCTCGCCGACCATGGCAGCATCGCGGGCACGGCCCGGGCGCTGTCGGTCACCCCGTCTGCCGTTTCGCAGGTGCTGACCGCCTTGCAGCGCCAGTTCGTTGCGCCGCTTACGCACAAGCGTGGCCGGTCGGTCGAGCTCACTGACGCCGGTCGGGCATTGGCCAATGCCGCGGTGTCAGTGGCCTCGGCGATGGCCCGGGCCCAGGTGGCCGTCGACGAGTATCTGGGGGACTTATCGGCAATCGTCCGGGTTTCTGGATTCCATAGCGCCACAGTCACGTTCTTTCCCGCACTGGCCGCGATGTCCAACGGGGCTGACCATCCTCCTGTGGAATGTGTCGACGAGGACGTCGCCCAGGATGCGTTTCCGGCGCTGACGGCGTCCTACGACATCGTCATCGCGCACCGGATGAGTCACACGTATCCATGGCCGTCCCAACGACTGACCGTGGTGCCCCTCCTGCGGGAGCCAATGGACGTGGCGATGCGTGCAGATCATCCCCTTGCCCAGTACGAGTCTGTTAGCCCAACGGAACTCGTCAACGAGTCATGGGTTTCCACGCATGCCGGGTTCTCGCCTGCCGACATGCTCGAAGTGATCGCAGCGTCAGCAGGCCAACCGATGCGGGTGGTGCACAGGATCAACGATTTCACGACCGCTGCGGCGATGGTCGCTGCTCACGGCGATCTGCTGGCGTTGCTCCCGCGCTACACGGCCCGCCCACCAGCCGGGTCCGCCGTGACGCTGCGGCCGCTCGCAGGGGTACGAGCAGTGCGCAACGTCGACGTCCTCGCTCGTCCTGAACAGACAACCCGGCGAGCGGTGTCGGTTGTGCTGGGTTCTCTCCGGCAGATCGCTAACTCGCTCGTGGAGTCAGCTGAGGCTCGCTCGGCAAATTGATGCCTACAGGTCAACGGCGTGGAGCCAGGTGAGACGGGTCGGATTTCGTGGCCGGGTGCACCGAGGGAACGGGTTCTGGTGGAGCATCAAGGGGCTGCGACATTGAATTCCCTTTCGTGGCACAGGTTATGCAGCGCACGGCAGGATTGGCGGATGGCTCCGCACGGTGCGCTTCCGGAGCCATCCAGACCGGGATCGCCGGTGCTGGCGGCCCACACGTGATGGCCATTCCGTCCGGGTCAACCAGAACCTCTCGGCTGCAACGCCTGCTGTGGTCGCCGAGCGGTCCGGCGGTGGCTGGGGCCGTTCGCCGCGCGGTCAATTCCTGGACGGACGGTCAGCTGGTGATCGACTGACGTATCCGTGCGAGGCACTGAGCGAACTCGCGGGCCTGGGGGCGGGTCAGCCTCGAGGCGGTGATGCGGATCCCGTGCGGGGTCTTGCTTGTCGGGGTTCGGAACGGGGCACCGTCCCGAACCGACCAGCCGGCCTCCCGCAGCGCTGTGACCATGGCGGCGCAACCAGCGGGCTCGGGTACCCAGACATTGAAGCCGTCGGTGGGGAATGGGGTGTCAATTCCCGCTTCGGTCAGCGCCTCGCGCAGTACGTCCACGCGCTCGGCGTACGCATGACGCGCGTGATCTAGTTGTCGTGCAACGGCATCTGACTCGAGGAGATTCGCCGCGAGCTGTTGGAGCAGATGGCTCACCCAGGTGGCGCCCGGCCGCAAACGGCTCCCGAGCCGATCGGCGGTTTCCCCGTCGGAGGCGACGACCGCGACGCGCAGGTCTGGCCCGAGGAACTTCGCCACCGACCGGACGAGCGCCCAGCGTTGCGTGGTGCTTGGGGTAACCCGGTTGTAGCAGTTGCGCGAGATCGCGGAGAAGTGGTCATCCTCGATCACAAGTACGTGTGGATAGCGCTGCAACACGGACCTGATCTCTTGGGCCCGCTCGGCCGTCACGCTGACGCCCGTCGGATTGTGCGCCCGGGGCGTGACGATGACGGCCCGAGCTCCCGCGGCCAGGGCGATCCGCAAGGCTCTTGGCTCCATCCCCTCGGCATCGACGCTGACCGAAGCCGCGCGGAATCCGTTGAGTCGTACCGTCCCTTCGCTTGCGTAGAAGCACGGGTCTTCCATAGCGACCAAATCGCCACGCGTGAGATGGGCGGTGAGCAGTCGCTCGACCGCATCGACAGCGCCGTGCGTCACCGAGATCTCGAAGGGGCAGTCGAGTTCGGGTGCCAGCGTGTTGCGTGCCCACTGGTGCAACCTGGGATCGATGACGGGGCTTCCGTACATCTGCATCTGGTAGTCGATCTGGGAAAGCGCCGATCCGAGGTTGGGTAGCAGTGCCGGATCGGGGTTGCCGCTGGACAGGTCGACCAGTTCGGTATTCACGGCCATCTCGCCCTCGAGGTGGGGAAGGGACGTGATGACGGTGCCGCGCCGACCATGGGTTTCGGCCACACCGGCGGCGACCAGCATTCGGTAGGCGGCGGCCACGGTGTTGCGATGCACGCCGAGCTCGAGTGCGAGGTCACGAATCGGCGGGACCGAATCACCAGGCTGCAGTCGACCTGTGCTGACGAGGTTCCGCACGCTATCGGAGATCTCACCTGCTGAGGCGCCGATGATCTTGACCGGCGCACGATCGGCGGCGTCTTTCGTCACCTCGCCAGTGTATGGCACGTGACAGAAGCCGTATCCACCCTGTAGAGTCTTTGTCATGTGACAAACTGGGCTGGTTGGCGGTTGCCCTGCCCACAGACGATCGAGGAGTGGTCATGTACCTGCCGAAGCACTTCGAGGTGTCCGAGGACGACACCGCGGCCCTGCTGCGCAAGGGGGGGTTCGGTCACCTGGTCACCCCGGCTCCAGACGGCGGCATGGAGGTGACCTCGATGCCGCTGCTCTACGATGCCGACCGTCACTCTCTGGTCGGGCACATGTCGCGGCCGAACCCCCACTGGCAGTACACCGCCGAGGCGGAATCGGTGGTGATCATCCCCGGCGTTGACGCCTACGTCACGCCGGAGTACTACCCGAGCAAGCAACAGACCCAGAAAGTCGTCCCGACCTGGAACTACCAGATCCTCAACGTCTACGGGCAGTTGCGAGCCCACGACGACCGCGACTGGCTGCTCGATCACGTCACCAAGCTGACCGACCACCACGAGAACGGCCGCCCGACGCGGTGGAAGGTCACTGACGCACCTGAAAAGTTCATTACGACGCAGCTGAAGGGAATCGTCGGCATCGAGTTGTCGATCACTCGTGTAGTGGCCAAGGCCAAGCTGAACCAGAACCGTACCGCCGAGGACCGCACCGGCGTCATCCGCGGTCTGGAGCAGGGCAACTTCCCCGAGCGGGAGACCGCCGCGCACATGGTCGCCAGCGGATTGGACAACGCGTAAGAGGACGACCTCGTGACAGCTGCAACCGTGGCGATCAAACGCGAGGCCGAGGGTGATCGCTGCGTTCCGAGGTGGCCCGTGCGCGTTTTTCGGGGCTACAGCGCCCGAAACCGCTCACGACACTCGTGCTGGCGGTGTGCTGGTGCTGGTCGGGTGTCGCCTTCGGCGTGTCCTGATTCCCGTTGCTGCGTAGTGGCTTTCGGCGCTTTCGCTTCCGGCGGCTTGGGTTTTGGGTTTTTGGGTTTCGGGTCGGGTATTTCACCTGATCAAGCCACCATAAAAGAGTGTTCATCCCACCGGCCAGAGTAGATCCCGAACGAACACCACGGCCAGGTGGCAGGGCGTTACCCGCCCAGCACCGCGAGTACCTCCGGGACCTTATCCCCGCACTACGGGGCCCGGCGGGCGAACCGTGATGTCCTGGTTCGGTCGTGGAGTGTCAGGCCCTTGTGAGGCCTCCGTCGACGTCGATCACCGTGCCGTTGACCTGGGTCAGCACGTAGCCCCGGGCACTCCTGGCGATGCTGTGGAGCTGATGTGCGTACCTGTCGCACGACTTCCCGTCGTACCAGGGACCCCGCGTCCCACTTCTTCCGGGCAGGTCCGACCCCGGACACATCAAACCCGAGACCACCACCCAAAAACGATCTTACGGGAATCGCCTCAATTGTTGTCCCCCCGAATGGACTATTAAAACGCGAGCTAGCCGAGGCGGGTTCTTGTGCGCCGCTGTTGCTCCGGTTGAGTGAAGATGCGTCCACTGCTGGTTCGATCTTGACCAGGTCGGGGGAACCTTCTAGTGTTCGAGGCATGTGTGAACTGGGATGAACAAAGTTACTAAGTGTGCCAATTTTTCTCTCGAACGTTTTCCGGGGGAGCGTTTGCGAGGGAATTCTTCACGCTATTCCTATGACTGCATTTGCGTGGGAAGCAACGGAAATATCGGGCGGCGGGTGCGGCCGGGTTCTCTGTTGTGACGAGGTTTCCCGTGCTCGCTCTGCTGCTTGGTCACATCGGTGACAATTCTTTCGATCGCGCTGAAGCGGCCGGGAGCCGGTCCAGCGCGGATTCTGGGGGAGGTACAGTCAGTGAGTTCGGCACAGGAGGCGGCTCCCTGGTCGTTGCGGAGGCTGCCGGAGGCAAGCGCGCTGGAGCGCTACCGCACCCTGCGGGATGAACCGGACGTCGAACTAGAGCTACCGGAGCGGCGAAATTCGGTGGCGGCCGCGTCTCTGATCGGCGCGGACGCCATCGCCCGCGGGCGCAGCGTGGTTTATGTGACCAGTGACGAGCTGGTGGACCAGACTGTGAAGCAGATCGCGGCGCTGCCGGAGCCGGCGGCGGTGAACCTGCACCGAGGCATGAATCAGCTGCGAGACCTGGTGGCCCACCACAATGCGCAGGCGCTCGGTGTGCTCGGCTTTTCCACCTACTTCAGCGCGAACCCGCGGATCGACCCGGCCGACGTGGTGCTGCTCGACACCGATCGCATCGGTGACGGGGTGATCGGCAGCCTGTTCATGGTCCGGGTGGACCGGCGGTTGCAGCCCCACGCCTACGAGCAGCTGCGCGAGCTGATCGGAGAATCGGCGACCCCGCGGGTGCTCGAAGCGGACGGCTGGACGCCAGTTGCCGCCCGGGCCGGGGAGCTGCTGACCGGGCTGTTCTGCGGGGAGAGCACGCAGTTCGTCTGGTTGCGTTTACAGCCGTTCCTCGGTGATTGCCAGGTTGTTGTCGGGCCGGACGACATCGAGATCCGGCCGCCCCACGAGCTCCTGCACTCTCTGCCGGGTTACCGGCACGCCGGGCAGCGCGTGCACCTGAGCACCGCGCCCGCCGAGGCGGCCGCCGCAGACGTTGATGCGGCGGAGCTGGACCTGGCCGGGCTCTCGCCCAGCGTCCGGTACGCGATGGACTATCTGCGCACCTGCTTCACCGATCCGGATCTCACCCTGAACCGGGTGGCGAGCGCGGTGTACATGAGCCGTTACCACTTCTCCCGCAGCTTCCGGGAGCAAACCGGGTGGCGGTTCATCGACTTCGTCACCATGTTGCGCATGAACGAGGCGCGATTCCTGCTGCGCGAAACGTCGACCTCGATCACCGATGTCGCGCGTGCCGTCGGATACCGGGAGCTGAGCCACTTCCAGCGGATGTTCAAGAAGCGGTTCGGCATGTCCGCCTCCAGTTACCGGGCCGGTGCCGGATCCGCGCGGGAGCGGGACCTCCAGGTCGGCTGAGTGCGCCTCCGCTGCGGGGCGCACTCAGCCGACCTGCTCAATGGCAGCAGCTCTTCCGCGTCCACTCCGGACGGTGCCAGTAGTGCTCGGCGCGGGCCGTCGCCGAGGGCAGCGGCGGGGCCGTGGCCACCGTCCCCGTTGCGGCGAAAGCCCTGCCTGTGGACCGGAACGGCGCCAGCAGATCCGGCACGGTGTGCCGCACCCCACCGACGAACACCGCTCGCACGGCGGCCGCGGCGCGGATGTCGGTCAGCGGATCGCCCTCGACGGCGACCAGGTCGGCAAACCGGCCCGGCGCCACCGCGCCCAGCGTGTCGCCGTAACCGATTGCCTTCGCCGCGTTACCGGTGGCGGTCAGCAGTGCCTCCTGCGGGGTGAACCCGTACTTGACCAGCGCACGGAGGTTCTGGTGGGCGCTGATGCCGATGTCGTCGAGCGGGGCGTCGGTGCCGGAGACGACCAGTCCGCCCGCCCGGTGCACCCGCAGCAACGCGTCGACCATTCCGGCGGTGATCCGGCGGTACGGCTCGGCGTGCGGGCCGTTCGCTGCGTCGGCCTTGGCCTGGAGCCGCTCATACTCCCAGCCGGGGAACAGGGTCCGGGTTCGTTCGTCGTCCACCAGCGAGCGGTCCTCGGCGAGCAGTTCGCTGGCGAAGATCGTCGTGGAGGAGACCCACATCCCGCTGGCCGCCAGTACGTCGACGGCGTCGGCCGACATCCGGTACAGGTTGTAGCTGAGGGTGCGGGAGTAGCCGAGACGGTGCCCGCCGCCAGGATGCTCCATGCCGTCCAGCCCGCTGTGCGCCGCCGGGTACAGGTAGTGCGAGGTGACCGGAATGCCCTTGGCGTGTGCCCGTTCCACGGCCCGGCGCTCCAGCGGTACGGGCAGGCGCATGTACAGCTTGACGAGGTCGTAGTCCAGCCCGGTGGCCCGGTCCAGTTCCCGTTCCAGCTGCCGGGCCGACATCGTGGTGCGCATGCAGTTGTACGAGGCGCGGGAGCCGTCGAGCGCCTCGCCGGAGCCGAGATATCGAGGGCCGATCCGGGTGCCCGCCTCCAGCGCCTCCCGGTTCTCCACCATCTGGTAGGCCGGATCGCCGGGGGAACGGCTGGTGGTGACGCCGTAGGACAGCCATAGCCGCCCCTGCCGGTCGCCCCACTGCCGCCCGCGCATGTGCCAGTGGTTGTGGGTGTCGATCAGGCCGGGGAGCACCGTCAGCCCGGACAGGTCGATCACCTGGGCGCTGCCGGGGCTGTGACCCGCGCTGGGCACGAGCGCCGCCACCCGGTCGTCCTTGAGCACGATGTCGACGCCCCGCTGCAGTTTGTCCGAGGTGCCATCCCACACCGCCCCGGCCCGCAGCACCACCCGGCCGGTGGCGCGGGCCGGCCGGTACCGGAGGTCGGCGGCCACGGTGCGAGCGGCCCCGCCGTCGGTCAGCCGCAGCGTCCCGTTGCACAGGTAGAGCACCGTGCGGCCGTCGCCGCTCACCGAGAGCGAGTCGGTGACCTCGTTGGTCAGCTGTACGGGCGGGGCGGTGATGGTGCCCGACGCGTCCGTCGGCACGCGCCAGGCGAGGCTCTCGGCGCCGAATACGAACCCATCTTTCGTCCACAGTGGACCGTCGTCGCCCCTGGTGGAGAGGGAACGCTCCGGGGCCACGGCCTGGTAGCGGAGCTCGCCGCTTTCGAGGTCCACAACGAGAATCTGGTTGTGCCCGGTATCCGTGCGCCGTGAGTAGGGTCGCATGGCGGCCAGCGCCAGCTTGCCGCCGTCGGGTGACCAGCTCGGCCGCCCTGGCTGGTACAGGGTGGGCAGCACCTGCCGGGCGGTCCGGGCGGCAATGTCTAGCACCCAGGTGCCGCCCGACTCGTCCTGGTAGGCGATCTTCGTGCCGTCCGGGGAATACCGGGGCATCAGCTGGGCGTCGGTCGCGTCGGTCAGCCGTTCGGACCGCCCGGTGCCCAGGTCCAGCCGCCACAGGTTCGCCGTTCCGGCGCGGTCGCTGACGTAGACCAGCGAGCGGCCGTCCGGTGCGAAGTCGGGGTCGGAGGAGAAGTAGCCGTCATCGACGACCTTGCGGGCAGTGCCTCCGATCGGCAGCACCCACAGGGCGTTCAGCGCGCGAAAGGCCACCTGCTCGCCGTCACGGGAGAGCACCGGGCTGGCGATGCCCTTGGCCTGCCGGACGGCGGTGGAGCCCAGGTCCCGTGGCGCGCGGTGGTAGCGGCGGGTGGCCAGCGGCAGGACCGCGGTGAACGGGACGTCGGTGCCCGGGCCGGTCACTCCACGGCGCCGCACCCGGCCACCTGCGGTGTAGAGGAACTCGCTGGCGGACAGCCACGCCATCGGGAGCGGGGAAAGGTCCTCACCGGTGACCACGGCTCGGTCGCCCACCACCAGATCGGTCTTGGGACCCTCGATGCGCACGTAGGTCAGGTTCCGGCCGTCCGGGGTGAAGCCGGGCGCGGCCAGCCCCGCGTCGCCGGTGACCGGGCGCTCGCGGTTGCCGGAAGCAAGGTCCAGCACCTCGATGACGGCGTCGCCCACCAGGTATGCCAGTTTGCTGCCGTCCGGAGACCACGCCGGGCTTGTGTGCACCTCGTCGGCGCTGGTGACCGCGGTGAGCGCCCCGGAATCCAGCTCCAGCACCCAGATGCGGCTGAGGTGGTCGCGATCGGAGGAGAAGGCGAGCCGCTTGCCGTCGGGGGAGAGACGGGGCTCGGTGTTGTAGCCGGGTCCGGTGGTCAGCTGGGTCAGCGCACTGCCGTCCGGGGCGACGGTCCAGGCGTCGTACACCCCGTCACGGAAAGACTGGAACAGGATCCGCCGCCCATCGGGGGAGAACTGCGGGCGGCAGGCGTCGTGGTCGAGCGGGGTGATCAGCCGCGCCGCGCCGCCGGCGACGGGCAGCACCCAAATTCCGCCCGCCACGTCGATGGCCAGCGTGCGGCCGTCCGGGGACGCCGTGACACCCAGGTTCGCGCTTTCCCGGACGGTCACCGAGAGGGCCTCCGGCGTGCCTTCTTGGGCCAGTGCCGGGACCGGCCACGATGCCAGACAAACCGCACCGGTTCCCGCGGCGATGCCACCCAGTCTCAGTGCGCCGCGTCGTGAGATCTCCATCTGCGTCCTAATCCTAAGGTCTGTTTCGAAAGTTGTTTGCGTAGCGGTGCGGGTAGCGGAACCTCAGAGGCCTTCTCACGCATGTGTTCCCCGACATCATGAATGCCCAATTCACCGCGTCGGGGACTGGCCTCGCCGAGAGCCCTCCGGCGGGCACAGCCCCTGAGAACCCGCGGCGGTGCCAGTTGAATCGCACACCGCAAGCGGCTCCCGCCGCTGATAAAAAAACGTCCTAAGCAAAGAGCCCGCGATGGCGATTTCGCGCGAAATCGCCGCGTGGCAGGCGTGGGGGGTGGCGTTTTCGCGCGAAATCGCCGCGATCCTTGTCCGAGGTGAGGCGCCAATCCGCGCACCCTCTAAATCCTTTGTGCCGTGGTGTACCGGGGCAGGTCGTTGTGATCGGTGTGGTCGGCGATGTCCTCGAACGCCTGGAGCTCGCCCAGCAACGACATCACGGCCTCCGCCTGCTCGTCGTCGTGTTCGATGGCGACTCCGCCGCCGGGCCGCAGCAGCCGCGCCGCCGCGCCGGTGACCGCGCGGATGACAGCCAGGCCGTCGCGCCCGGAGAACAGCGCCGGGTGCGGCTGGTGCTCCTCCCACTCGGGCGGAAGTACCCGGCCCTCCACCACGAACGGCGGGTTCGCCAGCAGCAGGTCGACACCGCCGCGGAGCCCGGAGAACAGGTCGGGTGCGGTGACGTCGCCCTCGTGCAGCGAGATCGGCGTGTCCCCGGCGGCGGCCCGCGCGGCGACGTTGCGGCGGGCCCAGCTCAGCGCGTCCGGCGCCAGCTCGACGGCGTGCACCGTGGCGTCCGGGCGGGCGTGGGCCACGGCCAGCGCGATCGCCGCGGAACCGGTGCACAGGTCGACCACCACCGGGTTCTCGACGTTTTCGAGCACCTTCAGGCCCCAGGCCAGCAGCGGCTCGGTGTGCTTGCGCGGCACGAAGACCCCGGGCCCCACCTCGATGTCGATGCCACCGAGGCGGGCACGCCCAGTCAGGTACTCCACCGGCACCCGCCGGGCCCGGTCGGCCAGCAGCTCCTGGAGCCGGCCGGTCGCGGCCGCCCCGAGCGGCTCGTCCACCGGGAGCTCCTGGGCCGGTCGGCCAAGCACGTGCGCGGCCAGGGTCTCGGCGTCTTGCCGGGGTGCCCAGGCGCCGGCGACGGCCAGCGTCTTCTCGGCGTCGTCCAGCACCTCGCCCAGCGTTCGGGGAGCGCTCATCCGAATCGGGTTCCTTCCAGGATCTTTGCCGCGGTCTCCAGATCGCCGCGTTCGTGAAGGGACGACAGCGCGAAGCGGACCAGGCCGGTGCCCTTCGCGACGGTGGGGAAGAACGCGGGAAGGACCAGCACCCCGGCGTGTTTCAGTGCGGCCGTGGTCTGGAACGCATCCTCCTCGGTGGCGAAGTGCGCGCCGCGCACCGGGGACCACAGGCCGGAGTTGACCAGTCGCCCGCCGGTCAGATCGTCGAAGTCGGTGACGTTGCGCCACAACTTCTCCTGGAGCGCGGCCACCTCCCCGTTCACGTGCAGCTCGGCGGCGGCCACGTTCGCGGCCAGCAGCGGCAGCATGATCGAGTGCCCGAACACCAGTGGGTTGGCGAACTTCCGCAGCACCCGGACGTCGGCCTCGCCCGGCACCAGCGCGAACCCGCCGGAACCACCGAACGCCTTGGACAGCGAGCCGGCGATCACCACGTTCTCCGGCAACTGGTCGCCGAGGCTCTCGAAGGCGTACCCGGCGCCCATCGCGCCGGCGATGGAGATGCCGTGCGCGTCGTCGATGTAGAGGTGGCCGCCGTAGGGCCGCAACGCCTCCAGGACGCCGGCCACGTCGATCAGCCCGCCCATCGAGCCCACCCCGTCGACCAGCGCGATCGGAGTGCGCCCGGTCTCGCCGATCTCGCGCAGCGCGGTCTCCAGCGAATCGGCGGAGTCCAGGTCGAACCGGTGCGTGGGGCCGATCTGCCCCAGCAGGCCACGCAGGATCTGCATCGACGAATGCGCGGTCTTCTCCACCAGGAAGGCGGTTCCGGCGGGCGCGATCCGGTAGCTGGGCAGCGCGCCGCTACCCAGCAGCGGCAGCAGCCCCAGGTGCACGGTGCCCACCGAGGTGAAGGCAACCGCTCGGTTGCCCCGGTAGACCGTGGCCAGCAGCTCCTCCAGCTCAGGCAGGTAGTGCGGCCGCATCCGGTTGCGGGAGGAGGAGAAGTGCACCCCGAACCGGCGCAGCGCCGTCTCGGCGGCGTCGATCAGCGCCGGATGTTCTTCGAGGCCGAGATACGAGCACGAGACGAACTCCAGCGCCGCACTCCCGTCGGCCAGCCGCACCTTCTTGCCTTCGCGGGCGGTGATGGTGTGTCCGGTCAGCCCTTGCTCGAAGGCGCGGTCGAGGGAGTCGGAGGTCCGGCTGATCCGGGACTTGACCCAGTTGACCGGCTGGGTTTCCTGCGGCTGGATCATGCTTCCTCGCTTGCGGGTAGGCCGTCGAACAGCTGGGCGCACACGCTCGCGTGCCGGGGCAGCTCGTCGCCGAAGAACGCCCGCAGCCTGGCCAGTGCTGCTTCGAAACCGGCTTCGTCGCCAGCGTCGACCAGATCGGCGATCTGCCGGATACCGGCTGCCAGGGCGGCGCGGGCGCCGGGTGCGTCCGGATTGGCCGCCTGGACGTCCCAGTAGACCTCCGGCGTTCCCGAGGCGATGCGGGCGAGCAGCGCGAGCAGGGCGCGATGGGGCGGCGGGGCCAGGGGCGCCACCTCGCGGACGCCGTCGGCGAGCGTGGTCAGCGCCAGGCCGAAACCCAGCACGGTGGCGTGGGTGAGCGCCTGGGTGGCGGCGGCGAGGCGATCGTGGTCGCCCGCCTCGCAAAGCACCGCGTGGCCGCCCCAGTCCCGCAGCAGGGCCAGCAGCTCCGCCACCTTAGGTCCATTGTGGATGATCACGGCGGCGACCGGCTTGCCGGCGAAGCCCAGCGAGGGGGCGAACATCGGGTTGAGGCTCACCGCCTCGATCCCGCGCATCTCCCGCAGCGCCGTCGCGACGGTGCCTTTCACCGACAGGGTGTCGGCGACCAGCGCGCCCGGACGCAGATGCGTTGCCAGCACCGGGAGTGCGGCGAGTGCGGTGCGCTCGGGCATCGCCAGCAGTACCAGGTCTGCTGCGGCCACCTCGGCGCGCAGCGCCGCGTCCGGGGCGGTGGCGTCCCCGCTACCGGCCGCTGGGTCGGCGATTACCACCTCGGCGCCGGAATCCCGGAGAGCACGCGCGAACAGTTCACCCACCGCGCCCGCACCGCCGAGCACCAGGCAGCGGCGCAGCGACCGCACGCCGGTCACAGCGCGCCACCCATCGCGGGGCGCATCGCAGTCCGCGCGACCGCGGTGAGCACGGCACGGGACTTGACCACGGTCTCCTCGAACTCCTCCACCGGATCCGACAGCGCGACGATCGCGCCGCCGACGCCGAAGCTCAGCCGTTCCCCGTCGGCGACCAGCGTGCGGATCACGATACTCAGATCCGCCGCGCCGGACAGGGAGAACCAGCCGATGGCCCCCGAGTAGACCCCGCGCGGCCCCTCCTCCAAGCGGTCGATTATCTCCATGGTGCGCACCTTCGGCGCGCCGGTCATGGAGCCGCCGGGAAACGCCGCCCGCACACAGCTCACCGCCGACTCCCCGGCGCGCAGCGTGCCGCGGATGGTGGAGACGAGCTGGTGCACCGGCGCGTAGGTCTCGACGTCGAACAGCGTCGGCACGTGCACCGAGCCGATCTCGCACACCCTGTTCAGATCGTTGCGCACCAGGTCGACGATCATCAGGTTCTCCGCGCGGTCCTTCTCCCGGGCGGACAGGTCGAGCTTGAGCCTCTCGTCCTCCTCCGGGGTAGCACCGCGCGGGCGGGTGCCCTTGATCGGTTTGGACTCCACCACGCCGTCCGCGCCGATGGACAGGAATCGCTCCGGGGAAGCGCTGAGCACCGCCAGCCCGTCGAAGTCCAGAAACGCGCCGTAGGGCACCGGGCTGATCCGCCGCAGGGCCTGGTAGGTGTGCAGCGGGTCGATCCGCTCGTCCACGGTGACCGTGTTGGTCAGGCAGATCTCGTAGGACTCGCCATGCTTGATCTCTTCCAGGCAGGTGGCCACCCGGGCGAGATAGGCGGCCCGGTCGTGCCGCGGCCGCGCGGTGTCCAGTTGGTCCAGGTCGGTGGCCGTGCCGGGGTCCAGCACCCGTGCTTGTCCGTCCACATCAGACGATGGCAGGGCGAGTAGCCGCAGCGCGGTCTCGTCCAGCCAAGCGATGGCGGCGGCCTCGGTCTGCTCGGTGCTCAGCGCGAGCAAGTACGAGCGGTGCTGGACGTGATCGATCGCGAGCATCCGATCGACGAAGATCATCGCCGCGTCCGGGGTCTCGGACCGGTGCACGGCCGAGCCCGAGGTCTCCGCCTTCAGCTCGTAACCGAGGTAGCCGACGTAACCGAGATCGAACTCGAACGGCAAGCCCGGCGGCGTCGGCACGGCGCGTCGCCTGAGCTGCTCGTCGAGATAACCGAAGAAGTCCTGCCGGATCCGCTGCTCGGTGCCGTCGCAGCGGCGGACCCGCACGGTCCGCTCCGCGACCCGGTAGGTGAGGTGCTCGGCCAGCGGGCCCCGATCGTCGCCCAGGAAGGAGAACCGGGACTGGCCCGGCCGGACTTCGCTGGTGTCCAGCCAGAAGCTGTGCGTCGCGCCGGCGAACAGCTCACGGTGCGCGGTGGCGGTGTCCGGTTCGCACTCGATCTCCCGGACGTGCACCCGCAGGGCCTTGGTGTCCGATGTGGACGGTCTGGCGGCCAGTGGCGGCGCCACGGCGCCCGGGAGAGCGCGGTCGAGCTGATCCACTCGTGAGTGCGCAACCGGGCTCCAGCCCGGCTGCGCACTCACGACGCGTGCGACCGCATCAACCCCCAGCGCCAGGTCACGGAAGTTCGCCAGCAGCTGCCTGCCGTACTCGCTGCTGATCGACTCGGGGTGGAACTGCACGCCCCAAAGCGGCGCGGTGCGGTGCCGCAGCCCCATCAGCACGCCGTCCTCGGTCCACGCCACGGCCTCCAGCTCCGCCGGCAGCAGGGTGACGGTCAGGGAGTGGTAGCGCACTACCGAGAACGGCGACGGCAGACCGGCGAACACTCCGCTGCCGGTGTGGTAGACGGGCGAGCTGCGGCCGTGCATCGGCTCCGGCGCCAGGTCCACCGTGCCGCCGAGGAGGTGTGCGATGCCCTGGTGCCCCAGGCAGACCCCGAGCACCGGCAGTCCCGAGTCCCGGATGGCCTTCGCGCTGGTGCCGACGTCGCGGCTGCGATCGGGCCGCCCAGGCCCGGGAGAGATCACCACGGCGTCGAACTCGGCGGCCAGTCGGGCCGGCAGCTCCTGGTCGTTGCGCATGACCACCGGGGCCCGCCCCGTCACCTCACCGAGCAGCTGGTGCAGGTTGTAGGTGAACGAGTCGTAGTTGTCGATCAAAAGGGTCCGCATTGGCCCGTCCTCCAGCTGGTCCTTGCCTAAGAGCCTGTCGGCGAATGCCGTCCGCGCCTTTGGAAGCGGCGTAGCCGCTTGCATTCACCTTGCCAAGACGACCATCGGCGGGTTCTGAGACAGCAGGCTCTACGGTGCCGCCGGCGTGCCGATGACCAGGTCCTCGACCCGGCATGTCTCGCCGATGACCAGGTCGTAGAGCGCACGCAGGAATGCCTGGTCGATGCCGTGCTCGGCGCCGTAGTCGGCGGCGCGCTGCTGCACCACGCCGATGCGGTGCGGCTGCATCATCGGCACGCCGTGCTCGCGCTTGTGCTCGGCTATGCGCACGCATAGCTCGATGCGTTCCCGCAGCACGTCGAGCAGGCGCAGGTCGATGCCGTCGAGGTCGGCCCGCAGGGCTTCCAGCTTCGTCTCCGGCGAGGTCATTCACTGCTCCTTCGGCGTCATTCGGCTGTCGGGCGCGTAAAGAACGGGGACCTTGCCGCGATCGGTGCGCGCGAACACCTCGGGCGTGACGCGCTCCACGCTGAAGCCGAGGCACTGCGCGCTGTTCAGCACCGTGCGCAATTGCTGGGCGCGGCTGAGGCAGTCGACCACCGCCTGGGTGGTGATCCATTCGGGCGTCCGGCTGGACAGCAGCAGCCGCAGCCGGTGGCCGTGCTGCTCGGGCAGCACCTGGAGCTGGCAGTCAGCGGGTTCGGTGACGCCGAGCCGGCCGAGCTGGCCGAGCAGCAGGTCCGAGGACACCACCTCGGTGTCTATGTTGAGCGAGGTCGCGGTGCGACCGTGCAGGGTGAGCAGCCGCGCGGGGCTGCCGCACGGGCAGGGGGCGGTGCCGAAGGAGCCGGCATCGCCGATGCGGTAGCGGAACAGTGCCATCCCGGTGTCGCTCAGCGCGGTGACGATCACCTCACCGGTGTCCCCGTCCGGCACTGGCACGCCGGTCTGCTCGTCGACGATCTCCACCACCACCGCGTCCTCGTGCACGTGGTGGGTGGCACCGGAGAGCTGCTCGCACTGGTAGCCGATCGGCCCGGTCTCCGAGGTCGAGTAGGCCAGCGAGCGCACGGCGACCTGGGGCGCGGCCTCCGCGATCGCCTGAGTGCGGGCCTTGCCAAGCAGTTCGCCGATGTAGAAGAAGTACCGCAGTGCGGCGATCTGCCCCGGCGGGGACCCGGTCAGCAGCTCGACGCCGTAACCGGGGTTGGCCGCCAGCGCGTCCACGCGGTGCTCGGCGATGACCGCCGCGCTCTCGGCCGGGCTCGTCTGACTGGCCAGCGGGTAGGAGCGGGCGCCGGCGAGCCGGATCACCTCCTGCGTGAACAGGAAAGCGCCGCCGCTGAGCTCGGCCGGGTAAAAGCAGTTGGCCACGCGCCGGGCCGGGGCCGAGCGGGTGGCCGCGAGTAACCCGCGGGCACCCAGCCGCCCGACCTGGAGGTTGAAGTCCCAGGAGTGGTACATCATCTTGGGCTTGCTGGCCGTGCCGCTAGAGCGCAGCACCATTCCGGGACCGTCGCCGCCTAGCTGGAACTCCGGCGAGTGCGGCGGGCTGCCGTCGGCCAGTTCGCGGCTGCTGAGCAGGGGGAGGCGGGCGAGGTCGGCGGTGGTCATGCCTGGCGCGAGGTCCGGCCAGCGGCGGCGGACCGCGGGGGTGGCCAGCGCGGCGTCGACCATCGCGGCGAAGTTGCGCTCCCGCAGCCGCTCCAGCTCCGCGCGGTCCAGCCGGTCCGGGTCCGCCGCGAGCCGGATCTTCGACGCCACTGGGCGATCAGGGTCGCCGGCCGCGTTCAGGGGCATGCTCCGCTCCAGTGCTGTGATGGCTGGTGGTCGGGGGATTGCCCAGATATACCGCGTCGTTGTCGCGCCGGACCCCGGTTCGGCGGTTACCGGCAACAAACGCGGTGTGGCGCGGCAAGGAAGGTCCACAACCGCAACAAATCCGTCGCGGCGGCCCGGGGCGGCTGAGCACGATCAGTGCTTGAGTACCCGGACCCGAAAGGCGCGACGATGGCTGCGATGGCTCTGTCTGGCCGAACCTTGCTGTCCCCGGAGGGCCGCGCGAAGCTGGCGGCCGATCCCGGACTGGGCGGCGGGAACGTGCTGCGGTCGGCGCTGACCGTCGCCGCGCATCCCGACCTGCCGTTCATCAGCTCGGGCCGACCGCTGGCCACCCCCGGTGGCGAGTGGCGCACCGATTTCAGCCTGCTGGAGCTGGACAAGCTGGCGCAGAGCTGGTCGGTGCACTACCTGGGCCTCGGTGTGCGCCCGCGCGACCGGGTGCTGGTCTACCTGGAGGACTCGTTCGCCTATTCGGTGCACTTCCACGCGCTCGCCCAGATCGGTGCCATCGGGGTGCTGGTCAACAGCAAAGCGCCCCGGGCCACCTCGCTGGAGCTGTGCCGCCGCACCGCGCCGGTCGGCATCTGCACCACGCGCTCCCGACTGGCCGCGCTCGGCGCGGAATTGTCCGAAGTCGGCAGTGTGGGCTGGCTGATCATCGCGGAGGAGCTGCCCGCCCCGCCGGCCGCCGAGTTGCCCGAGTCGGCCCGGTACCGGCACGCACCGGAGGACCCGGTGTCGATCCTGCACTCCTCGGGCACCACGGGCTTTCCCAAACCGGTGGTGCAGACCCACCATTCGAGCATCGCCGGGCCTCGGTTCCGGCTCACCGACTTCATCGACGGGCCCGACGCGACGATGATGGCCGCGCAGCCGCAGTCCCACCTCGGCTCGGTGATGTACGCCAACTACGCCATCCTGGCCGGCACCCCGCTGGTGCCGCTGTACGACCCGACCGGTGCCGAGCTGGCCGAGGCGATCGCGAAGCACCGGCCCACCACGGTGATGGCCTTCGCGCATGCATACGCCGAGCTGGCCGAGGTGGAGGTCGCCGACGGCGCGCTGGACTCGGTGGACGGCTGGGTGACCATGGGCGACGCGATCCACGAGGCGCACCTGAAATCCATCCTGGCCAAACGGAACCCGCAACTGCCCTCGGCGGTGTTCTACGACCGGTTCGGCGCGACCGAACTGGGATGGGGAATCATGGTGCAGCCCCGGTCCCTGACCTCGCAGCGCAACGATCGCTGCGTCGGCCGCCCCGACGCCGTCGCCGAGGTGGCGGTGCTGCGCGAGGACGGCACCCGCGCCGAACCCGGCGAGATCGGCCTGTTCGCGGCCAAGGGCCCGACCATCACCGCCGGGTACTGGAACGACTCGGACGCCACCTACCGCAGCCGCCTGGCCGGGTTCTGGCTTTCCGGTGACCTCGCCTACCAGGACGCCAACGGCGACTTCTACCAGGTGGACCGGGAAGTGGACGCCATCGAGACGGAGACCGGCACCGGGCACTCGGTGCAGCTGGAGGAGTTTCTGCTCAACGAGCTGCCGGCGATCGCCGACTGCGCGGTGGTCGCCGGATGCCACCGCGGCCGGACCGTGCCGGTGGCCGTGGTCACCACGGCCGACCAGCGCATGACGCCGGACGTGCTGCTGGCCACGGCGAACCAGGCGCTGCGCTCGGCCGGGCTGCTGGAGCTGGCCGTGCTGGAGCTGGCCCGGACCGAGGCCGACTTCCCCCAGGGGACCACCGGCAAGGTGCTCAAACGGCTGCTGCGCGAGAAGTACTCCGCGCTGGAAGACTTCCTGGCTGCCGGCGAGCGTTCGAAGACCGCCACCACCCTTGAGGAGTTCTGACCGTGTACTCAGCGGTTCGAGAGGTCGTCACTCCCTCGGCCAAACCGGCCGAGCGGATGGTCAACTGGATCTACAACCCGGACGATTTCAACCCCAGCCATCTCGGCAAGATCATCGCCGATATCACCGACCGGTGGACCGCGCAGGGTGCCCGGCACGGCTTCGGCTTCCAGTTCATCCCGGCCAGCGAGCTCACCCCGACCTGCGTGGACCGGCCGCGGCTGTGGCGTGGCGGGGTGGACCTGCTGGAGACCCGGCAGTGCTACATCGTCGACGACATCGGCAACGACCAGCAGGCCGTGTCCTACCTGCACGGCATCTCCCGGATCATCGACGCCAGCGACTCGTTCGTGCTCAACCACGCGATGGCTGCGCCGGAATGGCTGGAGCGCGACAAGCTGGCGATGATCGGCCGGGCGGCGCAGCTCGGTCTGAAGGTGCCCAAGACCGTCGCGCTACCGTTCCGCCGCCACGCGCGGGAGGGCCTGGAGGTGGTGCGTCGCGAGATCGGCGGCGGCCCTTACATCCTCAAGGCGCGCGAGTCCGGCACGGGGTTCGGCGTGCTCAAAGTGGACACCTTCGAACAGCTGCGTTCCGCGGTGGACATCGCCGCCCAGACCGGCAAGGGCTACCTGGTGCAGGAGTTCCTGCCCAACTCCGGCGACCTCCGGGTCGCGCTGGTGGAGGGCGAGGTGGTCACCAGCATGCTGCGCGAGCAAGTGATCGGCCGCTACCTGTCCAACATCGCCCAGGGCGGGAACGCGAGTCCAAGCGCCGACTTCTCGGCGGTGCTCGACGACTGCCTGCGCGTGGTCCGCACGCTCGGCGCCGACTATCTGTGCGTGGACTTCCTGATCACCGAACAGGGCCCGGTGTTCGGCGAGTGGTGCACGGTCATGGCCAACTTCTCGCAGTTCCCCGAGCCGGCTCGGTCCGAGTTGGCCGACGCGTTTTTCCACTGGGCCGGGCGGCTGCTGGAGCAGCGGGGCCGGGGTTAGGAGCGGCTGAGGAGGTTGTGCCCGTTTCAGCGAAACTGATCGCAGGAACCCCGGTCGTTCACGGCCGGGAGGAATGCGATCCCTAGAGCACGGTCTCCCCGGCGCGCTGCGCGCCGGGGACACCGTTTTAACTGGGGCGTTTCTGGTTGATGGTTGGTGATGTACTCCTTGACGATCTCCAGCGGTGCTCCGTCGCAGGAACCCGCAATGTAGGACGGGGACCAGAAGTGGCTCCCCCACAGGTATTTGCGGAGGGAACGCAGCCAGTTACCGACGGTGGGCAAACTCAACACGACGCCGTGCCGCACCCGGATCAACCCGGCCACCGCCTTGCGGGTCCACACCACCCCAGCCGAACGCGGCGGAGCTTGCGCGACCGGCCCGAAGCGGACTGGATCCGCGAGGACACCCGTATGCGCTGCCGGCACACCCTCACCACCCGTCTGTGGTCACCCGAGGACGGCGCAATTTCGCGAGAAATTGACCGTCACCCGGGTGAACGCCAATTTCTCGCGTTAATGAACACGCGGCGCGGTGACTAGGTGAAATGCTGCTCGTAGCGCCCTCACCAGGCGTTACGGGTAGCACTAGCCTATCACTGGCTTTCACTGACACCCCCTTACCGGCCATCTCACGACCCCCTGCACCCACACCTGCACACACACTCACAGGCCCGGCTGCCCCACACCTGCAGCCGCGGATGCAGTCGCGCCGGGCGGCGCAGGTGCGGTTCCGCCCGGTCTGCTCGGGTGCCCTGGTCGATACCCTGATCGCATGGCTGAACACGTGCAGGTTGTGACGACGACGGACTCAGAAGAGGCAGCGGCCACCTTGGCGCGGAGCATCGTGGAAGCGAAGGCCGGAGCCTGTGTGCAGGTGGTGCCGATCCGCAGCTTCTACCGGTGGGAGAACGCCGTTCAGGACGACCCCGAATGGCAGCTTCAGATCAAGACTTCGGCCGGGCGGCTCGACGCGCTGATCAAGCACATCAACGAGCACCACACCTACGACGTGCCCGAGATCATCGCGACGCCGATCACCGGCGGCAGTGATGCCTACCTGTCGTGGGTCGACGAGGAAACTCAAGCCTGAGAACTCGCGAGCAGCCCCGACGTAACCCGCTGCCGCAGGGCCTCGGCCGTGCCTCGTCCGCTGTCCTGCGGCAGCACCTCGGTTAGTTCCCACAGCCGATCTTGCGCGAGGCTCGCCTCGGTTCGGACGGCGAGCGGCAAGGCTTCGGTCGCCAGCTGGTCAGCCCGGTCGACGTCCGACCGTGTTGCGGCCGAAAGGGCGAGGTCGGCGACCACGAGCGCTCGAACCTTGGTCTCGGTCGGCGATAGCGCGGAGAGCAGCGACCCGGCGAGAGAGTCGGTCTCGCGGTGGCCCAATCGCCCGTACGACGAAACGGCGAGGCTGCCGAGCCTGCTCGCGCCGAAGAAGCTCGTCCACGAGCGCTCGTGGTGCGGGCGGGCGTAGTCGAACGCGGTGAAAGCACGTTCAAGCGCACGTTCGGCCGTTTCACCGTCGCCGATCCGGGCAGCCTCTTCCGCTTGCCGCGCCGCGACCCACGCCTGCGTTGTGGCTGCCGAGCCTCTGACGTGCTCGCCCGCTTCGCCGAGAAGCTGCACGGCCTCGGCGGACTTGTCCTGTGAGGCGAGCAGGTATGACCAGTAGTTCAAGGTGCAGGCGGTCAGCGGGCCGTCGCCTGCCTCGTCGGCGAGCTCAAGCGCCCGCCTGTACCGGCTCACCGCTTCGCGCGGCCGTGACAGGTCGAAAGCGAGCCATCCGGCAAGCGCCTCGGTTTCCCCGGCCGCGGACAGCAACCGGCGGCGGTCTTGCTCACGGGTGGTCGCTTCGAGCAGGCGACGCAGCGTGGCGCCGTGCTCCGTTAACGAGGCGAGGATCGTGCGTGACGGGGTGGTCTCTTCCAGGTGGAAGAACTCAGTCGTGCGGTCCTCGACAAGGCTGATGGCAGAGGAATCCGGCGCCCGTCCGTGCTCGATTGTGTCGGCGAGCCGCTGCCACGGAGCGGCGCTCATGATGGCGGCGGCGCCCGCCAGTTTCAGAACGTCCCGGCGATGCACGTCGTCTCCTCGGTCGTGATGCTGATACGGCGCGAGGCTAGGCGTTGATTCAGCGTGTGGCGATGCATCCGAGGCATCCGCCGCCGGAAGCTGGAACCACAGAAGTGATGCAGGCGCCTTGAGAACCTGCGCCCACTGGGTGAGCCTAGCGAGGTTGGTAGTTGGCCGACCTCGTTCGATCCGGCTGACTTGACTCTGCCCAACACCGAGCCAATCGGCCATGTCCCCCTGGTTGATCGGTGGGCTGTACGCGCGTCTGTATGCGCGGATGACCTTGCCGATGTGCTGCTCGGCGAGGGCGTCGCGGACGTCGTCGCGCTGCCAGAAACCGGCCGGCGGCGGCGGTGGGCCTTCAGGGGCGCCGGATGGGGTCTTGCGGGCACACGGTGTGCACACCCTGCCCGCGTGATCACTGGCGATCTTGCATCCGCAGCTTTCGCAGAATCCCATACATCACCCCGTAGTGGACCAGTCACGGGGAGTTTATCGGAGTCCCGGCGGGCGCAGCCTGCATTTATGGATCGGATGCATATTGCTTGCATACGGCTATGCATTCGAGGGTTTCGAGACCTGATCGCCCAGCGCTCATAGTCGATCGCGATGAGCCCGACGCCGGGATAGCCCGACCACGAAGCCTCAACCCTTGGGGGCAGCCATGTCCGATCTGAATCTGCTCGTGCTGGTCGCCGTGCTGGTGCCGCTCGTGCTGGCCGCCGTCGTCTGCGCGGTCGCCTCGATCGCCCCACGGCGGCACGGGTCGATCGCTGACCACCTATCGGACTGGTGGGTGATCGCTCGCGGCCTCGCAAGCGGGCGGTGGGCCCGGCTGCGGAACTCGGCGCACCGAGGCGGTGCCCGACGTGGCTGAAATCGTGATGTGGCTGTTCCTGCTGGTGTGCAACGTCGCGATGTACGCGCCGACCGTAATCGGACTCGCTGAAGAGTTCGCCGACCTTTCCCCCGTGCACGAGCAGCAGCAGCGCGGCGCAGCGCGCAGCGCTCACCGTGCGGTACGGGCGCGTGGCGATCGCGCCCGACACCCCGAATCCGCACGGGTGCACGGGACCTCGCCGAACGGCTTCCCCCGTCGAGTTCGGCGAGACATGCCAGCAGCGGGCACGTGTCCTGTTCCCGTGCCCGCTGCTGGTCACCAATCCGGGCGGCACCGGCTACGGAGGCGACCGGCATGACGCAGATGGTGATGCTCGCCCGGAATCGGAATGCGCCGAGCCTCGATCAGCGGGAGGTGCACGCCTACCCCCTCGACTTTGACAGCGACCCGCCGACGATCTTGCTTGCTGCCTGCGGGCACCGGCTCGCCGTCAAGGACGCCGAACAGGTCGACCGCTTCGTAGGGATGCCCTGTCAGGCGTGCCTGATCGTGGCGTTCGGCCGTGCCGACCGAGCTGCCGACGCAGCCACGCCTGCGCCCGATCTGCCGGACACGCTTGCGGCGATGCTGTCGCCCGTCGTCGACCTCAAGCGCGAATCCGCAGCAGCCGAGTCCGGCGGCGCGTACTCCTACGGCATCGCGATGATCGGCGACGAGGCTTCGCACTTGGTCGAGCCCGATGCCATCCGCAGCAAGCTCGATGGCCACAGCGTCGCTCAAACGCTGTGCTGTCACCTCGCGTGGGGCCCGTTGCCCGTTCCCGCCGAGCAGTGGCCGTTGTGTGGCGAGTGCGTCGAGATCGCGCTCGGTATCTCCGTGAGCGAACTTCGAACCCAACTCATTCGGAAAGGAATCATTTAGTGCAACGTCTGATCTCCGGCAAGATCCTCGACGACGCCATTCGCTTGTACGACAACGGAAACGGCCCGTCGATCCGCGAGCTTGCCCGCAAGTTCCGCGTGTCTTACACGACGATGCACACCGCGCTCACCGAGGCGAACGTGACGATGCGCCCCGCGGGAAGCCAACGCAAGTCGGCGAGCTGATGCCGAGCCCGTTACCTCACCCGGAACCGCCACCCGACCTCGTCCTGCAGTGGCGAACCTTCGAGCCGCCGGGCGGATGGGTGCCCACCGAGCCAGTTCAACGACCACAAGAAGCGCGACCACATGAGAGGAAAACGCAGGAATGGCAGGGAAACACTGTCGCGGGATCGTCAGCGCGGGGCTGCTGATCACGTGGTCGGGCGACCTTTCCGAAGAACCCCGCCGCGATTGGTTCACCCCCGTCGTGTCTGCCGAACCCAGCCCGGCCGCTTCCTTACCGGCGGATGAGAAATCGCTCGATGCCGAGCGCCGCGCCGCGACTGCGGTCGCGTTCACCCGCACCGCAAGGTCTCGCGATGTGCTGTGCGCCGTGTTCGATGGCTTGTCTCGAGTCTGAAAGTGAGTCCGTAGTGGACACCTAGGAGGATCGCCGTGCACGAACTGATCGCATCGCCGTTTCTGGATCATCACCTTCTGTTGCGGCCGGGCAAACAGCATGGATTCAAGATTCCGACGCGCAGGTACCGGGAACTGCAGCAGACGAGCGTCGACCAGCCGTGCCCCTCGTGGCTGGTCGACGCTACCCATCAGGCGTGGGGGCTTGACCTGAGTGAGCGCCGGACGGGTGAGGCGGTGCTCGTCCGGCAGCCCTCGGTCTACGGCTACGCTCGCGCGTCCTACGAGCTGAATCTCGGCTGCAACTACGATTGCCCGTTCTGCTACCTCGGCAAAAAGCGGTTCGAGGGGCTCGGATGGCAGGATCGGGCGCGCCTGCTCCACATCATGCGTGACGCCGGGGTCGTGTGGCTGCAGCTCACCGGCGGTGAACCGCTGATCGACCCACTGTTTCCCGAGGTCTACGCCTTGGCCTACGAGCTCGGAATGATGCTGACGATCAGCTCGAACGGCTCGCGCCTGCACAACTCGATGATTCTCGACCTGCTCACGCGCTACCGGCCCTACCGGGTCGTCGTGAGCATCTACGGCGCCACGGAAGCCACTTACGACGGCGTGACGCAGCGCCGCGGAACCTTCAAGCTGTTCCGGCGCGGCCTCGCCGCCGCGCGCGAGGCGGGTTTGCCGTTGCGGTTCAACGTGATCGTGGTCGAGGACAACAAGCACGAGGAAGCCGAAATGCGAGCGCTCGCCGACGAATTCGGCGACGACCACCACGTCTACAGCAACATCTCGCCGACGATCCACAGCGGGCCGGAGAGCCTGACGTCGCAGTCGACCGAGCACCTCCGCGCCCGCACACCCTTCACCGGGTGCAATGCCGGGGTGACCCACTTCCACGCCGACCCGTTCGGCCGGGCGTCGATCTGCAAGGTCGGCCGAGACGAGCAGGTCGACCTGATCGCCGAGGGCGTCGAGGGTCTCTCACAGCTCCCGCCGATCGCGGACAAGTTGATGCTCCGCACCGGCGGGTGTTCGGGGTGTGCCCTGCAGGGCTCGTGTGGGGTCTGCAGGCCGCTCGCGAAGCGCTACCAAGAGGCAAACGCGCCCTTGGCTAGCTACTGCCAGCACGGAAGGAGGTGAACCATATGACCGCCGTCCTGGTGACACTCGAGCCTCCGTCAAAGGAGCCGGAAGCGATCGAATTCGTCGCGGATCTGGACGCACTTTCCGAGTCGAACCGGTGCTCGTGCACCTCAAGTGATGACAACCCGTACTGATCAACAACGCCGCCACCCGAACGGGTCTGCACGCCGCGCCGTGTGCAGGCCCGTTCGGTCGTCTCGTTAGCCTCTCCGCCGACGGGCAACCACGGAAGCAAGGGAACAGAACGCATGGCGCTAGCTCGCGTCGACTGGCAAGACCTGTCCTCGCGCGTTCGCGAGGTCATCGAATCGCGGACCGGCCCTGTTCGGTCGGCGCGGACGGTGTCGGCCGGGAAGAATTCCGCGGTTGCGCTGCTACTGGACACGGCCAACGGGCGGGTATTCGTCAAGGGACTCCGTACCGATCACGCAGGGATCATGACGCAGGCGCGCGAAGCGGTCATCGCGCCGTTCGTGGGGGCTGTGTCGCCGCGCCTGCTGTGGTGGGTCGAGGCCGACGGGTGGGATCTGCTTGGCTTCGAATACGTCGAGGGGCGGCACGCCGACTACCGGCCCGGTTCGCCGGACCTCCCGGCCGTCGTCGAGGTGATGCAGCGGCTCAGCAGCATCCCGTGCCCGGACCTGCCGGAGGTCAAGCGGCCTGAGAAGCGGTGGCGCAAGTACGTCGACGACCCGGCCGAGCTTGAGGTGCTCACCGGCTCGACGCTGCTGCACACCGACTACAACCCGGCGAACGTGTTGATCGACAGCGCGGGAACGGCGTACCTGATCGACTGGGCGTGGCCCACACGAGGCGCCGCGTTCATCGACCCGTGCGTGCTGGTGTACCGGCTGATCGCCGACGGGCACACGCCCGCCACCGCCGAGGCGTGGGTGCGCGACACCCCGGCGTGGGCAACCGCGTCGGCCGAGGCGATCGACGTCTTCGCCCGCGCCAACGCCCGCGTGTGGGATGAGCTCGCTGCCGAGGCGCCCGAGGACCGGTGGAAACAGAAGATGTCCGAGGTCACCCGCGAGTGGTCTGAGAGCCGACGCGGAACCGCCAGAACATCGAGGTAGCGGTTCGGCAGGCGCGTACCGGCGGGGTGTCGGTGGTGGCGGGCATGATCGGCGCTCGTCACTGTCCGCCTGTCCGAGGGGGCGCCGTTGGCATCCGCAGTTGAACAGCTCGGCCAGGCGATCGCGACCGCGCTGAGCAAGATCGAGGCGGCGGCCGGTTCTCTCACCGAAGCGATCGACCGGTGCGAAGAGGGAAACGGGTACCTCGCGACAGCGCTGCAGGGCGCCACTGACGACGATGTGCTCGCCGCAGCGCAAGCCCAGCAGACCATGCCGCAGGAACTCGCGGCCCTGCGTCAACAGGTGCAGGCCATCGCGGCGCAGCTGCACGTCTACCGGCAAAGAAACGGGATTCCCTCGGGCTCACCGCCGAGCACCACGACGGCGGCCCCCGCTGCGCCCGCGTCCAGCTCGACGGCATCCGGTTCGGCGCCGTCGACCCCGGCGCGCTCGGAGCTACCGCGTCCGCCTCGAGCGGGGAAGACGCACGGCCGGTGGGTCAACAGCGACGGCGACGCGGTGATGCTGGAAAGCGGCAATGGCGGCGAGTACTACCAGGCAGCCCGGCAGCGCGCCGTCGAACTCGGGTTGACCTAACGGTCGCCCGAACGCCGAGGCCGCCATCTCCCGGCATGTTGAGGTGCAGTTCGTGATGCGGATGAATGACCAGAACATCGCCGACGCCGAGATCGAGATCAACCGCCGGGTGTGTGGCACGACGCCGGATAGGGATGATGACCTACCGGACACCTGCGACAAGTGGCTTGAACGGTTCCTGCCACCGGGAACCACACTGAGAGTTAAGGACGGGAGCAGCCCGAACGGGAGGCTCTACCGAGGCAAGGAAGGGGACCGATGACCATCGACGCCCGTTGGGCCGTGTTCACCGAAGATTGGTGCGGAACGCGGCGCGAACCTGCTCGTGAAGGACCGCGACCAGGTGCGCGAGCTCGTCGAGCTGCTCGCCGACGAGGCCGCCGACGTGGCACGGTTGATCCACCGCGACCGGCCGCTGTGGGACACCGAGCGCGGGTTCTTCGACCACGACGTCTACGCCACCGTCCGCGACGGGTTCGGCTACCTCTCCTACCAGGACCCACCCGAGACAAGGCGTACCCCGAGGGCGACCCCGCCTCGGAAGGCTGCGAGTTCGACGACGATGACTTTCCACCGGGTTCGGGCCTGCCGGTCGAGCGGTTTACCGAGGTCCTCGTCGAGTTCCTCAACAGCGCTGACCGGCCCGCCTCGGTGACGTGGCGCGACGAGGCCGCGGGCGTGTAACCCGCTCGACGGCGGTCACGCTCCGCGCTGGCCGGCGCGAGCACAGCGTGACGAGCTGCAGGTCGACGGCCTGCCTGTGGACATGACGAAACGCCCCCGCCCGCGTCCGGTTGCAGGCACACAACCGAGGTGCAGGCGGGGGCGTTTCTGTGCCCGGCGGTAGCGCACCGGGCCATTCAGGGGGCTATTCGGTGGGCCGGGTCGGTGGCGCGGCGGGCACGAGCGGGGTGCCGTCGGTGGCGCGGGGCCGGGCGAGGCTGGTCACCTTCCGGCGCGTCCACCAGGTCAACGCGACCGAGGCCAGCACGCCGACCACGGACACGATCGAGGCGAGGGTCGCGTCGTCGAGGGCGAGCCACCCGGCGCCGACGAGGGCGACCAGGATGACGCGCACCGCCTCGGCGATCGCGGCCGGTTCGGTCTGCGTCGGCGAGCCGGGTTGGGCTCGGTGTGCGGGTTCGCTCACGACGCCCCCTCGGTCTGCATCTCGTCGCGGACCTCGCCGATGGCGACCGCCCCGGCATCGGCGTCGGCCGGATCGGCAGGCGTGAACCCGCGCACCTCGACGGCGACGGTGTTCTCCTGCAGGGCGGTCGCGACGGCGTTGCCGACTTCGGTCCTGATGGTCTCGACGTCGAGGGCGCGGTCGGTGGCCAGGAGTTCGGCGAGCTTGTTCGCCGTCGCGTCGAGCGCCGCGAGGCGCTGCTCGACCGCGGCGAGTTTGGCCTCGTTACGGAACCCGACGGCGTTGCCGTCCATGAGGCCGTCGATCGGCGGCCCAACCGAAGGAGAACCACCGATGTCCCGGATCCAGCACGTTCGTCCTGTTCAACCTGCTGGCCCTGCTGATTCTCGCCATGCTCACCACCCAGCTACCCGCAAGAGTCATCGCGTTGTCAACGGGCCGGCACGCCGAAGGCGGCGGCGGTGCCTACACGGTCTGGCACCTCGGCCGACATCGAAGCCGAAACCCGTAACGAAGAGCACCGGGCGGAACAAGAACACCCCCACAGACCACCGGGATTCCCCGCAGCCGACCCAGACGAGCCCGGCGCCCCAGACGAGCGCACCGGGCGGCACCACTCGTGTGCCTGAATTGCGCACGGTGTCGGTCTGGACCGTGCACGGGCGGATGCGCGACGTTGCGTTCACCGGCTCGGAAAGGCGGCCTGAAAACCCTGGTGGATCACCGGCAGGGTGAGTCGAGCCTGCTGTTGCGGGACGGCAAGTGGTTCATCATCGCCACCTGCGACGTTGCGGGAGAACCACGGTTTGAGCCGGTGGAGGGGATCGGGGTGGACCGGGGCATTAACAACCTGGCCACCACCAGCGACGCCGCGAACTGTTCCGGTCGTCGCCTGAATCGTTACCGGCGTTGGCAGGCTAAGAAGAAGGCAGAGATCCAGGCCAAAAACACCCGTTCGGCAGCTCGCCTGCTGAAAAAGCGTGCGAAGCGGGAAGCGCGGCACGCTGCGCACATGAACCATAAGATCGCGAAGGATGTTGTGGCCGTCGCCCAACGCACCGAACGCGGAATCGCCCTCGAAGCACTCGGTGGTATCCGCGAGCGGGTCACGGTTCGACGCGACCAGCGGGCCACGCAATCCTCCTGGCCGTTCGCCCGGCTCGGGGACTACGTCGCCTACAAAGCCCGGCGTGTAGGGGTTCTCGTGATCGAGGTGGACGCGCACTACACCTCGCAGCACTGTCCGCGCTGTGTGGTCACACCGAGCGGGCCAACAGGCCCAATCGGGACTTTTTCTCTTGTCGTCGGTGTGGTCTCGCTGGACCCGCTGACTTCGTCGCCGGGGTCAACGTGCGCGACCGCGCACGCACGGCGTGGGTATTTGTAAACATGCCCGATCGCAGCGGCTAGGTGTGTATGCGACCCGTCTCGTCACAGCCAGCGGTGAGACGGGAGCGCAAGCAAAGCCCCTATGGACCAAGCCGCTTAAAAGCTCGGTCCTTAAGGGCCGAGTTGTTTACCCGCGCGCGGTCCGCTCCCCGGAGCGAGCCGCCCCGGCGCCCTGCTCCCAGTCGGTGGCCAGCATCGCGTAGACGGCGAGATCGGCGCGCTCGCCCTTGAGCATCTCGCCCTGGACGAAGAAGGCTTCGCGTCGCATGCCGAGGCGCTCCATCAGGCGCTGCGAGCTGTGGTTGTTCCCGTTGCACAGGCCGACCACACGGTGGAACCCGTAGCTCTCGAACGCCATTCGCAGCACCTCGGCCCCGGCCTCGGTGGCATAGCCGTGGCCGGAGTGGTCGGGATTCATCACGAACCCGATCTCGGCGCGGCCAAGCTCGGCGCTGAGCCACTCCAGGTTGAAGTCCGCGATCAGGCGGCCGGTCTCGCGCAGTTCCACGGCGATCGCCAGGTTCTCGCCCTCGGCGGCCAGCTCCGTCTGGGTGATGCGCACCGCCAGCGCCTCCCTGGTTTCCTCCAGGGTGCGGGCGTTCCAGAACAGGTAACGTGCGACGTCGGGGCGGCGCTGGATGTCGTACAGGTCGTCCAGATCGGATTTGGTGAACGAGCGGAGCAGGAGACGTTCGGTGACAACGGGTCGCATGAGTGAGGGCCGCTCCGGATCGGGTTCTCGGATCGATGAATTCCGTCGCGCGGATTTTCCGGTCGGACGGCGCGGCAACAATAGCAGCCCGGAATACGACTGTCCCGCATCTCCGCCGGAATCCACCCCGTTCCGGGTGGTCGGCCGGTGACGCGCACGACGCCATTGGTCGCGCTGGTCGCGGCGGGCGGCATCGCCACGGTGGGATCGACGATGACGCTGATCGCCATTCCGTGGTTCGTGCTGCAGACCACCGGCAGCGGGGTTAGCACCGGGCTGGTGGCCGCCGCCGAGACGCTCGGACTGGTGCTGTCGGTGGTGCTCGCCGGCACGCTGGTCGACCGGTACGGTGCCCGGCGCGCCAGCTTGGTCGCGGACCTGTTCACCTGTGGTGCGGTGGTGCTGATTCCGTTGGCGCACAACACGGTGGGCGTGTCGCTCCCGCTGCTTGTGGTGCTGGCGCTGGGCATCGGCGCGGGCCGGGCCCCGTCCCGCAGCGCCAAGCAGGTGCTGCTGCCCGCGGTGCTGGCTGTCACCGGGACCCGGGTTTCCCGTGGCACCAGCGCGGAGGAGGCTTCGCAACGGGCGGGTGACCTGTTCGGGGCCATGCTCGGCGGCCTGCTGATCGCGTTGTTCAGCCCGGCCACCGTGCTGCTGGCCGACGGCGCTGCGCTGCTGCTGGCGGCGGTGCTGGTCGGCATGTTCGTGCGGGTGCGTCCCGTGTCCGGTGGCCCCAGCGCCGCCGGTTACCTGCAGGAGCTGCGGGAGGCACTGGGTTACCTGCGGCGGGATCGGCTGCTGGTAGTGCTGGGCGCGAGCAACGCCAGCAGCAACGCGCTGACCACCGGGCTGCTTTCCGTGCTGCTCCCGGCGTTCGGCATGCTGGTCTGGCACAACAGCACGCTGGTAGGGGTGCTCATCGGGGCTGCCAGCGGCGGCAGCGTACTCGGCACCGCGCTCTACGCGCTCCGTGGCACGGGACGGCACCGCTGGCGCACCTTCGCCGTCTGCGGGCTGCTCTCCGGTCCTCCGGTGTACCTCGTGGTGGCGCTCGGCCCCCCACCAGTGCTGTTGGTGGGGCTGGTTTCGCTGAGCATGGTGGCCAACGGCGCGCTGAACCCGGTGATCGCCGCGGTCAAGTACGACCGGGTGCCGGAACCGTTGCGCGGCAGGGTGTTCAGTGCCCTGCACGCGGTGGGCAGCGCGGCGATGCCACTCGGTTCGGTTACCGCCGGGGTGCTGCTCGACGGGATCGGTCCGCACGGCGCGGCGTACGCGCTCTGCGGCCTGTGCGTGATCGCCGCCGGGTGCCCGTTCGTCTTCAAGGTGTGGCGGCAGATGGACGCCGCTTCGCGGCAGCTCGGTTCAGCTGTCGCGAGCTGACCGCCTCGCGCGGCATGTCGCGCAACAAATGCCACCTGCCCGCAATAATTGCCGTGTTCGTAGCAACAAAGCCGGTCTGGTGCGTGCCGCGAGTTGCCTAATGTTGACCGGGAAAGCCAGGAAAGTGCGGGTTTCCTCTGCCATTTCGGTTTCTTCGCCATTTCGAGTTCAGGCCGTGTGGTGGCCCGGGAGTTGCGTGTAGATGAATTCGCCCGATCCGACCGTCGCGCGTGTGGTGAGCACCGGCCCGTCAAGGCGTGCCGCCACGGTGGTCCCGCGCTGGCCGGCGCCGGGCGCGGCCACGCCGGTCGGCTGCCGCTTGGAGATACCGGCGGCGTTACTGGACCGGCTCCACGCGACCCCGACCGCGCGGCACGGGGCTGTCGATTCTTTCCTGCTCGCGGCGCACCTGGCCGTGCTCTCCGCCGTCACCGGTGAACCCGCGCCGGTTGCCGGGTTGATTACCGAATCGGCTATCCGACCGGTGCGTGCGGAGGTCGGCGGCCGGAGCTGGCGGGAGCTGGCGGCGGGCGTCGTGGAGGTGCGCGCGGCCTCGAAAACCGAATCCGTTCTCGATCTTTCTCCCGGCGGTGTTGTGCACGATGGGGTGCTCGGTGTCCGGTTCGCCGACGGCGCGCTGTCGGTGACTTCACGATCCGACTTGCTCGATGCCGAGGCGGTGACCCGCATGGCCGGGTATCACCTGAGCGCGTTGCGCCTGCTTGCCGACGACCTCGACGCGGTGCACCGCGTCGAGGATCTCTTGAGCGAGCAGGAAATTCGTCATCAGCTTCGGGATCTCGCTGGGCCGCGCGAGCCGCTGGGCGAGCGGATGTTCGCCGAGCTATTCACGGAGCAGGCCCGCCGACGTCCCGACGACATCGCGGTTTCACATCGCGACCGCAGCTGGACCTACCGCGAACTGGACGAGCGTTCCACCGAGGTGGCTGCCGCCCTACTGGACCGCGGTCTCGCCACCGGTCAGATCGTCGCCGTGGTTACGGCGCGGGATCTCGGTTGGGCCGCGGCGGTGCTCGGTGTGCTCCGGGCGGGTGGCGCCTATCTCCCGGTGGACCCGGGCGCGGCCACGAGCCGGATCGCCGGGGCGCTGGACCAGGCCGGCTGCTCGATGGTGCTGGCCGGAGTGCACATCGACGGCGCAACGGTGGGTGCCGGGCGTTGTGTGCTCACCATTGACGAATTGCTCGGCACCGGCGCGTCCGCCACCACGGTCGCCGTGGCGGCGGACGCGCTTGCGTACGTCTACTTCACCTCGGGCTCCACCGGGACGCCGAAGGGCGTGATGTGCGAGCACGCGGGCCTGCTTAATCACTTGCTGGCCAAGGTCGCCGACATGGAGCTGACGCCGGGGGAGGTGGTGGCGCAGACGGCCTTCCAGTGCTTCGACATCTCGCTGTGGCAGCTACTCGCGCCGCTGCTGTGCGGTGGCAGCTCGCGAATCGTGGATTCCGAGGTGCTGCTGGACGTGGACGCCTTCCGCGACGAGCTGGCCGCTTCCGGAGTGCGGGTCGCGCAGCTTGTGCCGTCCTACTTCGAGGTGCTGGTCGCCCGGCTGGAGAGCCGGCCGGGCGGGCTGGGGCGGCTGCGGGCGATGTCGGTGACAGGCGAGGTGCTGCGCCCGGATCTGGTGCGCCGGTGGTTCGCCTGCTGTCCGGGCATCACGCTGGTCAACGCCTACGGCGCCACCGAGTTGTCCGACGACACCACGCACGCGGTGCTGCGGCATCCGGACGAGCCGGTGACGCTCGGGCGCGCGGTGCGCAACGTCGACGTCTCGTTGATCGGTGACGACCTCTCGCTGCTGCCGCTCGGCGCGCCGGGGGAGATCGCCTTCTCCGGGGTCTGTGTGGGCCGCGGGTATCTCGGTGACGAGGAGCAGACCGCGCGGGCCTTCCGGCCCGACCCGCACCGGCCGGGACAACGGCTCTACCGCACCGGGGACCTCGGCCGCTGGCTGCCTGGCGGGCGGCTGGAGTTCCTCGGCCGCCGTGACGAGCAGATCCGCATCCGGGGCGCACGGGTGGAGATCGGCGAGGTCGAGCACGGGCTGGCCGATATCGACGGAGTCGACTCGGCGGCGGTCGTGGTGGACAGCGGCGAGGGCCGGGAAGCCATCCTGGTGGCGTTTTTCACCGGCTCCGGGGAGCTCGATGGGGGAGAGGTGCGCGCGCGGCTGGCCGCGCAACTGCCCGGCCAGCTGGTGCCCACCTACGTGCACCGGCTGGACCGCCTGCCGCTCAACGCCAACGGGAAGACCGACAAAGCGGTACTGGCCGCGCTGGCGGCCACGCTTGGGCACGCCGACGGGCCGTACGCCGCTCCGGCCACGCCCACCGAACGGGCGCTGGCCACCGCCTGGGCCGAAGTGCTGCACGTGCCGTTGGAGCGGATCGGGCACGCGGACGACTTCTTCCGCCTCGGCGGCACTTCCCTGTCGGTGGTGCGGCTGCTGGTTAAACTGGACGGGCTGCTGTCACTGCGGCAGGTGCTGGCGCACCCGGTGCTCTCCGAGCTCGCCGCGGTGATCGACGAACGCCGTCCGCTCCCGCCCCAGCGCCTGCTCCACTCTCTGTCCGAAGTGGACTCCGATCCCGTTGCGACGTTGGTCTGCTTCCCGCACGCGGGCGGGAACTCGGTCAACTTCCAGCGGTTGGCACGGGAGCTGCGGGCACCCGGCGTCCAGGTGCTCGGCGTCGAGCCGCCGGGGCATGATCTCGGCGCCGAACCGGCCGAACTGGCCACGGTGGACGCGATTGCCGAGGCGGTGCGCACGGAACTGCGTGATCACCGGCGCGCGCCCCTGCTGGTGTGGGGACACAGCACCGGCGCCGCTCCCGCATTGGCACTGGCCCGGCTGCTGGAGGACGAGGGCGCACCGGCGCACCACGTGTTCCTCGGCGCGATCCGGCCCGCCACCGAGGACCAGCTGCGGGCCGAGGACAACCGGGTGACCGTGCTGGGTGATCGCGAACTCGTGACGGCCATGCTGGAGGACAGCGGCTACATCGAGGTCGACGGCCTCAAACCGGAGCGGGCCCGCGTCGTCGGGGCCGCCTACCGCCACGACGTGCGCAGCGCCGGTGAGTTCTTCCGCGGCGCACTGCGCTCGCCGCTCGCGCACCGGGTCGGCACCCCGGTGGAGTTGGTCGTCGCCGCCGACGATCCGCACACCAGTGAGGCCGCGCGTCACCTGCCCGCCTGGGCCGGGCTGACCCGCCGACTGAGCCTGCGCGAGCTCGCCGAGGGCGGCCACTACTTTCCGGGCAGCAGAGCCACCGAAGTCGCCGGCGTGGTGCTCGGCGCCTGCCCACACCTGTCCCGAACGAGGAGCCCGGTTTGAGCATCGACCACACCAACCTGACCGGCCGGATCTCGGCCGGGCCCGACGGCCTGCTGCGCACGGAGATCCTGGAACCGCAGCTCCGGTTCGAGCTGGCCTGCCTGCTGCCGCACTACGTGCGCTTGGAGAAAGTGCTGCTCGCCGAGTACGCCAGGATGGGCCTGCTGACCGGCGAACAGGTGGGGCTGATCTCCGGGCTGCTCGATCGCGCCACCCCGGACGCGGTGGAGCGGTCCGCGCGCGAGGCGATGAGCGACCTGGTGTTTTCGCTAGAACGCTTCATCAGCCAGCGGTTGCCCGAGGTGCCGCCCGCCTGGCACGTCGACCGCAGCCGCAACGACCTCCAGGCCTCCGCGCAGGTGCTGTATGGCCGGGCGCGACTGCTGGACACTGCCGAGCTGCTGATCGAGTTGGGCCGCGCCGCCGGGCGGCTGGCCGCCCGCACCGGCGGGCTGATGATGCCCGGCTACACGCACATGCAGGCCGCCCAGCTGGTCAGCCCGGCGTTCTACTTCTCCGCGCTGGCCGAGCAACTGCTCCACACGCTCTCGCGGCTGGAGCCGGTCTACCTGACCGCCAGCGCCTGCCCCATGGGCGCGGGCGCGATGGCCGGTCAGGAGCTGGGCTGGGATCGCGAACGCATGGCCCGGCTGCTGGGCTGCGAGAGTGTTCAGCGGCACGCGTTGCGCGCGGTATCGCAGCGGGACTGGGCGCTGGAGGCCTGCGCCGAGTTCTCCATGCTGGGCGTGGCGCTGAGCCGGTTTGTCACCGACCTGATGACCTGGGGCGGCACCGGCTACGGCTACCTCGACCTGCCCGACGACTGGTCGGGCATCTCGTCGGCGATGCCGCAGAAGAAGAACTTCCCTGTGCTGGAGAGGATTCGCGGCCGCACCGCGCATCTGCACGCGGCCTATCACGGCATCGCGACCGCGCAGCGCGCCACCTCCTACAGCAACTCCGTGGAGGTGTCCAAAGAGGCCAGTGCCCAGGTGCCCGCCGCGTTCGACACGCTCGCCTCGATCTCGCGCCTGCTCACCGGCGTGCTGGACCGCCTGAAGTTCAACGAGGAACGCCTCGCCCGTGCCTGCGAGGCGGAGTACTTCGGCGGATTCACCCTCGCCAACCAGCTGACGCTGCGAGCGGGGGTGCCGTGGCGGACGGCCCAGGTGGTCACCGGCCGCTACATCGTCGCCGCGGTGGCGAAGGGGCTGCCTCCCGCCGAGCCCGAGCCGGCCCTGCTGGAAAAAGTGCTGGCAGAGCACGGATATGCGACACCGCTCGCGGAAACCCTGCTGCGCGAAGCCATGGACGTCACGGCCGCACTGCCCGCCAAGCGCACCACCGGGTCGACCGGGCCCGAGCCGATGCGCGAGCTGCTCGCCACGCAGGAGGCCGAGTTCGACCAGGTGGCTTCGGCCTGGGCCGCGCGGCGCACCCGGCTCGCCGACGCCGATGCCGAGCTGGCCGCCGTGCTGGCCGAGGCCGCCGGAGCGCGGGCGTGAGCGGAGCCACCGGCAGTCTCGCCGGGCCCCGGCCGTTCTATCGCGGGGTGACCGGCGTCGGCACCGCCTTCGGAGTGTTCGGTGAACTGCTGCAAGGGGTGCTGCCGGAGCCGGAGGGCGATTTCCTGGTCACCTTGCCGATCGCGCGCTGGTCGGTGGCGACCTTCCGGGGCAGCGCGGACACCGGCGAGCTGACGGTGTGGCCGCGCCGCAAGACCAAGGCGCTCCGGCTGGCCCGGATGATCCTGGCCGACGCCGGGCGGCCGATCGGAGGGGAGATCACCATCGACAGTGGCCTGCCCGAGGGGAAGGGCATGGCCAGTTCCTCGGCGGACCTGGTGGCTACCGCGCGGGCCGTGGCCAACGCACTCGGCATCAACCTGCCGCCCCGGCGGATCGAGAACTTCCTGGCCCGCATCGAGCCCACCGACGGCGTGCTCTACCCCGCGGTGGTCGCCTTCTACCACCGCCGGGTCGCCCTGCACTCGGTGCTCGGCTCGCTGCCGCCGATGACCGTGGTCGGCGTGGACGAGGGCGGCGAGATCGACACCGTGGAGTTCAACCGCATCCCCAAGCCGTTCACCGCGGCCGACCGGCGCGAATACGCCGGACTGCTGGCGCGGATGGCGGAAGCGGTGGGGCGGCGGGACCTCGCCGAGGTGGGCCGGGTGGCCACCCGCAGCGCGCTGATGAACCAGGTCCTGCGGCCCAAGACCACGCTGGAGCGGATGCTCGGTGTCTGCGCGGACGTCGGCGGGCTCGGGGTGGTCGCCGCGCATAGCGGGACCAGCCTCGGCGTGCTGCTGGACCCGGCCGTGCCCGGTTACCCGGACCAGGTCGCCGCGGCGGCCGGCGCATGTTCGTCCATCGCGGGAAACGTCGCGGTGTACCGGTGTTTGAGCTTCGACGGAATGGGAATGGGACGGCGCTGATGCTGAGTCACAGCCTGATCGACGTCATTGGCGGCACTCCGCTGGTGCGGTTGCGGGCCGGAGCGGACCGCGGCGTGGAGATCCATGCCAAGCTGGAGTTGCAGAACCTGTTCGCGATGAAGGACAGGGTGGCCAAGCAGATCATCACGCGCGCCCGCGAGTCCGGCGAACTCGCCGAGGGCGCGCCGATCGTTGAAAGCTCATCGGGCACCATGGCGCTCGGCGTGGCGCTGGTCGGCACCCTGCTGGGGCACTCGGTGCACATCGTCACCGATCCTCGTATCGACCGGATCACCCTGGCCAAGCTCACCGGCCTCGGCTGCCAGGTGCATATCGTGTCCGAAATGGACGAACACGGATGGCAGGGCGCCCGGCTGACCAAGCTGAACGAGCTGATGAACACCCTGCCCGGCGCCTTCTGGCCGCGGCAGTACGCCAACCCGGAGAATCCCGCCGCCTACCGCGCGCTGGCTGATGAGCTGGTCACCGACCTGGGGGGCGTCGACGTGCTGGTCGGCTCGGTGGGCAGCGGCGGGTCGCTGTGCGGCACGTCGCGCGCGCTGCGGGAGCGGCTGCCCGACGTGCGGGTGATCGGGGTGGACTGCGTCGGCAGTGTCCTGTTCGGACAGCCGGACTGGCCGCAGCGGCTGCAGAGCGGGCTGGGCAACAGCCTGCACCCGCCGAACCTCGACCACTCGCTGATCGACGAGGTGCACTGGCTCAACGACCGGGAGGCGTTCGATGCCACCCGGGCGCTGGCTCGCGAGGAGAAGCTGTTCACCGGCAACACCTCGGGGTCGGTGTACCGGGTGCTCACCTGGCTCGCCGCCACCGCCCCGCCGGGCACGCGGATCGTCGGCATCTTCCCCGACCGCGGTGACCGGTACGCCGAGACCGTGCACCACGAGGGGTACTGGGCCGAACGCGGCCTCGCCGAGCTGCCGCTCGCGGAAATTCCACGGCAGGTTCGCGCCGGCACCACGGTGTCCAGCTGGTCCTACCGGGTCGCCGACGGCAACCGCCCACCGCTGTTCGTCTTCGTCGAGTCGAACACCACCGGCACTGGCATGCGGGCGCTCGGCGTGGCCAGGGAGCTCGGTTACCGGGCCGTGCTGATGACCAACTGGCCCGAGCGGTACCTGGGCCTGGCCGATACCGGGGCCACGGTGGTCACCTGCGACACCAACGACTTCGACGCGCTGAACCAGGCGGTCGGCAGGGTGGCCGGTCGAGCCCCGATCGCCGCGGTGACCACGACTAGCGAGTTCTACCTGGCCACGGCCGCCCGCCTGGCCGCCGGGCTGGGCCTGCCCGCGGCCGACGCCGAGGCCGTCGGACGCTGCCGTGACAAAGGCGCGCTCCGGGCCGCGCTGGCCGAGGCCGGTCTGCGGCAGCCGGTGTACACCGTCGTCACCGACGCCGCGTCCGCTTGGGAAGCGGTCGCCGGGGTCGGCCTGCCCTGTGTGGTGAAGCCGGTGGACGACTCGGGTTCGACCAACGTGCTGCTGTGCGCCACCGTCGGGGAGGCGATCGCCCAGGTGAACCGGGTCTTGGCCGTCACCGAGAACGGCCGAGGCCAGGCGACCCGCCGCGCCGCGCTGGTCGAGCAGTTCCTCGACCAGCCCGAGTACAGCGTGGAGATGTTCGGCACCGGCAAGGAGCAACGGCTGCTCGGCATCGTCGAGAAAACCGTGACGCCAGGCCCGAACTTCGTGGAGAGCAGGCACATCGTGCCCGCGGATCTGCCCGCCACGGTCGCCGAGGAGATGGCCGCGGCGGTCCGTGCGGCACTTTCCGCCGTGTCGCTGGAGTTCGGCCCCAGTCACACCGAGGTCAAGCACGGCCCGGACGGCACCGCCATCGTCGAGATCAACCCGCGCCTGGCCGGGGGAATGATTCCCGAGCTCTTCCGGCTGGGCACCGGGGTCGACCTGCTGGAGGCCCAGGTTCGCTTCGCCGCGGGCGCGGAGATCGACCTGCCGGAGTCGTTCGAGGGCTATGCCGGCATCCAGTTCCTGCTGCCGCCCGAGGAAGGCGTGCTCGAAGAGGTGACCGGCGTGGAGCAGACCAGGGCGCTACCCGGCGTGCGGGCCGTGACGGTCACCGCGAAACCCGGGCAGCGCGTCGCCCCGCCGGTCGACGCGTACGGCCGCGCCGGTTATGTGATCGCCACGGCGGCCAACCGCGGGGAGCTGGTCGAGATCCTGGACCGGGCTCGCGCGCTGATCGGCTTTCGGTTGCGGCCGGGGTCTGCCCGCGTGGCGTCGGCGTATCCGCTGGTGAGCAGAGAGGCGCGCGAGAGCCGTTCGGTGGTGGAGGTCGGTGGCGTCGCCATCGGCCCGGACACGTTCACCCTGATAGCCGGACCCTGCGCGGTCGAGACGCCGGAGCAGACTTTTGCCGCTGCCCGGCTCGCCAAGGCCGCGGGGGCTTCACTGTTACGGGCCGGCGCGTTCAAACCGCGCAGCTCGCCGTACGGTTTCCGGGGCCTGCGCGCGGAGGCGTTGCGCATCCTGGCCGAGGTTCGTGCCGAGACAGGGATGCCGGTGGTCACCGAGGTGGTCGATAGCCGAGACGTGGAGTTGGTCGCCGGCTGGGCGGACATGCTCCAGGTCGGCACGCGGAACATGCAGAACTTCGGTCTGCTGGAAGCGGTGGGGGACAGCGGGAAGCCCGTGCTGCTGAAGCGAGGCATGAGCGCGACGGTCGAGGAGTGGCTGCTGGCTGCGGAGTACATCGCGCTGCGCGGCAACACCCGCATCGTGCTGTGCGAGCGCGGCATCCGCACCTTCGAACCCGCCACCCGCAACACGCTGGACCTCTCGGCGGTGCTGGTCGCGCAGGCCCGGTCCCACCTGCCGGTGGTGGTCGATCCGTCCCACGCGGCCGGGCGGCGAGAGCTGGTGCTGCCACTGGCCCGCGCGGCCGTGGCGGCCGGGGCCGACGGGGTGATGATCGACGTCCACCCGGACCCGGCCGCGGCGCTGTGCGACGGCCCGCAGGCGCTCGGCGAGCCGGAGGTGGCCGGCCTGGCCGGGGCGATGCGGGACTGGGCCACGCTGGCCGGACGCCTGCCGCAGGAGTTACTCGGCTCCGAGTCGGCCGCGCTGCGCTGATCCGGCCGAGCCTGGTGGGGGCCGGGCGCGGGGTGTGTGTCCGCGGTGGAACGCCGGTGCGTGATTCTGTCCACTAAGGACGGACATTCACCGCCGCTGGGTGGCCGGACATGCCGTCATATCCGCCGACCGATATGCGGGCAGCCCATCCCAGATCAACGTGACCGGTTGACCGCCCAGATGCTCCCGCAGGTTGTACGAGATGGCGCTGGATCTCCTCCGCGTCGAACCCGAGCAGAGCATGCTCGTTGCAGCTCGGTACGCAGCGGCGGTCCGGGCTGATCCGGTACGAGCCCGGCGCTTCCCCCAGTCGTCGCCGGGGAAGCGCCGGGCTCGTCGGCGTCAGCCGAAGTTGCCGGTGGCGACGGCCTTCCAGTCGTTCGCGCAGCCGGGGCCGCACTTCCACGACAGGCGCGGGTCTCCGGTCACGGCGCCGTTGCCGTTCAACGTCCACGTCGCGACCTCACCCGTGGTGGCGTTGTGCCACACCACGTCGTTCTTGAAGTCGTTGTTGAAGTCGTTGACACCGACGATCTTCCACTGGTTCGCGCAGTCGGGCCCGCACTTCCAGGACAGCTTCAGGTCACCGGTCACCGTCTGCTTGCCGTTGGTGAGCCACGCCGACACCTCACCGGTGGTGGCGTTGTGCCACAACAGGTCGTCGAGGTTGTCCTCGTTGAAGTCACCGGCACCGACGGCCTTCCACTGGTTCGCGCAGTCGGGCCCGCACGGCCAGGACAGGTTCGGGTTGCCGGTCACGTGTCCCTTGCCGTCGAGCAGCCACGTGCCCACCTCGCCGGTGGACGCGTTGTGCCACACGATGTCCGACTTGTTGTCGGCGTTGAAGTCGCCGATGGCGACGGCCTTCCACTGGTTCGCGCACTCGGGGCCGCACTTCCAGTCGAGGCTCAACGCCTTCGTGACGGTGCCCTTGCCGTCCAGGATCCACGCGGACAGCTCGCCCGTCGTGGCGTTGTGCCACAGCACGTCGGAGGTGAAGTCGTTGTTGAAGTCACCGCCGCCGACCACGCGCCACTGGTTGGCGCAGTCGGGCCCGCACTTCCAGGACAGCCTGTTGTCCCCGAGCACCGTGCCGTGACCGTCGGTGAGCCAAGCGCCCACGTCGCCGGTCCTCGGGTTGTGCCACAGCAGGTCCGCGTTGCCCGCAGCGGCCTGGGCAGGCGCGGCGGTGAACGCGAGTGCTGCCGCAGTCGCCGCGAGTGCGGCGCCGATTTTCCTGCCTAGCATTGGTTTTGTCAGCTCAGCAGATCGCATGTGTTCTCCCGATCGTATTCATAGCCTATTCATAGCCCTTGATCCCTGACGCGCTAGGTAAGGGTCTGTCGGTCGATTGGGCCGTCAGCCAACTACCAGCGCGCAACTTCGAGGATCGTTCGGCGCGGGAAATTCGTGAATCCCAAGCTTTGGGGGGTGACAAGAGCACGTGTTGCCTGTAACGCGCGGATGTGGCCATGCGGCCGTGTGGGCGGCCAGGCCGCGCAGTACCGTGTAACGCCCGCTGATCACACCGCCGACAAGGAGAAACAGGGTGCACGCAGCTACCCGCCCCCGAAGACTGTCACGCGCTACCGTCGCCAGACGGCTCACCGCCCGGTTGCTCGCCGTCTCGATGTGCATGGGACTTCTGATCACCGGCACCCCCTCCGCTTCGGCAACCGCGACGGGGGGAGCAGGCTGCACGCTAGTCCCAACCTCGGGAACCGTCAGCCGTGAGGCCGCGGGCAGGACCTACCACGTGAACGTGCCACCGGGTCTGTCCGGACCTTCGGTGCCGTTGCTGCTCAGCCTCCACGGCGCACTCCAGCCGTACTTCTTGCACGAGAGGGAGACTCGTTGGTCAACTGCCGCCGCTACCAGGTACTTCATCGTCGCTTACCCGTCGGCAGGGGCAGGACTGGTGTGGGACGCAGCCCAGCGGTCCGGTGACGTCACCTACCTGCGTGAGGTGGTCAAGGACATCTCCAGAACCTGGTGTGTCGATCCGCGCCGAATCCACGTGGAGGGCTTCTCCAGCGGCGCCAACATGTCGGCCAGGCTCGCGTGCGACGCCTCCACGGTGTTCGCCTCGGTTGCCGCCTACGGTGGCGTTTCCCCTTCGTTCACCGGCAGCCCCTGTGTACCGGATCGCCCGATCGCGGTGGGTCTGTTCCACAGCGATGGTGACCTCATCAGCCTTCCCCCGCTCGCCGTCGCGCATCGCGATGAATGGCTCCGACGAAACGACTGCCCGGCGACCCCGGCCACGGAACCGGGTGTACCGGTGGAGGCCGCCGTGTACGGCCCGTGCCGTGCGGGCGTTCAGGTGGTGTGGCGCGTCTATCGGGGCACTCACTTCTGGCCCGGGGACGACAACCGTACTGATATCGCCAACCGTATGTGGAACTTCTTCCTGCGTAATCGGCTCCCGTGAGGTGCTGAGGTGCTTGACCAGGCGACCTCAACGAGACAGCACAGCCATGATCTCCTCGCGGCTGGTGATGCTGATTTTCCGGTAGATCGACTTGAGGTGATCGTTCACGGTGTGCACCGACAAGTCGAGCCGTCGGGCGATTTGCTTGGCGGGTATGCCCTCGCGGAGTTGGTCGATGATGGTGCGTTCTCTGCCAGTGATGTCGTACCAGGCCGACAGAGCGGGCAGCAGTTCCACACCAGCCGCCTGGATGATCACTGCCACGTCGCCCGTGCCATCCGCGTTGAGAGGCTGGCCTTGGATGCTGACCCAACGTCCGGCGTATGCCGAGGGCAAACAGGCCACCGGGCGCGATGTTGTTGGGTCACGTACGAACCTCCGGCTGGCCATCGCCACCTCGCTCGAGAGAGCTGTCGCTGCCCACTCGGGCTTCGCCAGTGACCCTGGCAGGCGTATTTCACGTAGCCACGCGTGCCCCTCAGGAGTGATCCCGCGTACCGCGTGATCGGCGCCCACCATGATGACTCCTGGGGGCAGGTCCTGGTCCGGTGGACGCAGTGGGGTTGCCCTGATGTAGCTCCGCGACGCCGCCACCAGGGGTTTGACAAGCTGCGCGACGCGGTCCACATCGCATTGTTCGAAGGGTCTGCCGCCCTGTTCCCGGAACAGCACGAGTGTTCCCCACGACCCGTGGGAGCCCCGCAGGAGCAGACGCAACTCGCTGCCGAACCCGTTGTCCAGCAGGATCTTGTACGCAAGCCGGTCGCGCGCATTCACCACCTGCGCCAGTACGCCTCGGTGTGCCTGCTCGGCAGGATGGGCCGGCTCCTGGCCCGAGTACAGGTTGATCATCTGCATTCGGCCGATCTTCGCGGTAAGCCGATGCCAGAATCCGAATGAGGCCATGTTCGTATCCGGGTTCCGCCAGCACACGTGGAGGGAGTCGTGTGCGACCAGGCCGACGATGGTGCGGGAGATGACCTCACCCATCTCGTCTGAGGTCAGGCCGTCCCCGGCCGCTGAACAGAGGTCACGCCCCAGGCGGTCCATGTCTGGTGTCACGATGTTGAGTTTTCCGGATGTGGCGTTCCCGCCGAAAGCGAATATCCTTAGTCGCCTGGCCTTTTCGGTGCACATGGAGACCGTTCGGATCCGGGGCACCAAGCTACGGTGGCGAGCCCAGTGAGCTACGGCCCCCAGCGCTTGCAGTGCGCACGCGTGGTGACCTGCCGATCAAGGTCATTACCCGATGTCGGCGTTTGCCAGGGGGAGCGGCTCGGGAAGCGCTAGAAACCGCCGTCGTGCGCCACCGTGCCGATCCGGTCCTTCACCGCCTTGAGGGTGTCTCCCGCCTCGGTCATTTCGCGTACCGCCACGAGGAAGAGGCGGCCGTTTTCCTGGTCCAGGGCCTGTCCGCAGTCCGCGCTGCTCTCCCTCGCCTGCGCGATGAATTCCTGCCAGCGGGATTGCGCCTGCGGCTCGGGTACCGGGAAGAAGCGATCGGCGTCTCGCGCGATCTGGGCGAGGTCATCGCAGAAGGGGCGAACGCGGGCCGGATCGATGGCGCCTTTCGTGACGGTCGCGGCCTCGCGCAGGACCTCGGACAGGCTGCGTGCGTCGGCGGCAAAGCGGTCCATCAGTGCCCATCCCCCGACTCGGCTCCAGGCGATCACCTGCATCGCACGCGTGTGGGCGGAAACCGCTGTGTTGTCGCCGGGAACGATTCTTCCCACGGCCGGTGCGTGTTCCAGTGGGCGTTTCAAGACCCGCGGTATCTCCTGGGCCAACGTGATCACCACCGCCACTGCGCACAACGCGCCTACGCAAGTCCGGCGGGCGAGCAAACCATCCCGCCCCGCCCGGGGCCCTTGCGTCGCTGGCGGCCACGCTCTGCGGATCACCGACACGGCTGCGGCCGCAAAGACTGCCACCAGCGCACCAAGCACCAGGATGACTCCCAGGATGTGCTGGAAGCCAACCCAGATCGAGGCGGGACTCACCACGCAGGACGACTGGAGTGTGTTCAGCGGCTGGACACAGCCGTCCATGTCGGCGAGCGCGAAAACCCCTGCGAAACCCGCCAAAGCCGCGGTCTCGGCCGCGATGAGCGCAATGAGAAGCCGGTAGCGACTCGCCAGCACGCTCGCGATTACGGCGGCGGTGACCACCGCCGCTAACAGGGCCAAGAACACCCATGCCTGGTAGAGCAAGGTGGTGACGTCTCGTTGCCCGAGCGGCGGCTGCCACGTGTGCATGTACGCCATCACGCACACGACGACTGCCCAGCTCAGCACCCCGCCCAGCAGGCCCGGCAGCAACGCCCGTCGCAGCGGCGGCAACCCCTCCCCGTGCGGTGGCACGCCACCGGACGCCCTCACGGCGTCGCGCACCCAGCGGGGCGAGACAGGGGCCGGAGGCATCACCCAGGCCAGCAGCGGCATGAGCCACAACACCGCAACCGCAGACAGCACAACGGGCAAGTAGGTGATCGTCTGCAGTTGTGGCCACCCAAAGGCAATCGCGGACAACGCCGTGTAGTGCTCCGCGACCTGGTCCGGCGACAGTCCCTGCATCAACAGTTGGCGGACGCCGTCCGGGTTGACCTGCCACCCGTGCCCGATGATCGCCCCCACGCCCTGCCACCACGCGAACCACGCTGACAACGCCACGCATCCGGCTGCCAGGCCCGGCAGCATCGCCGTCCAGATCCGACGCCCCGGCCACACTCCGCTCCACAGTTGGGCGCATTGTGTTGTCCACCAAGCGAAGACCACTCCTGCGAGCACCACCAGCACCAGGACCGCGGGCTGCGCGGGAAGCCACCCGAAGAGGACAGCGCGGTTGACGAACAGTTCCGCAGCCGCCATCCCGGCTCCCAGCCACAGCCCCGCCCGCACACCGGATGGTGCACGCCGAGCGGTGATCCTGGCATGGGCCACTGCACGCCACAGGGCGATTCCAGCAACACCCGAAACCAGCGCCGCCGCCGTCAGCGCCGCCGCCTGCTCGGCCCACTTGTTGTTCTGGGCGTACTGCTGGGCCAAGGACCACAAATGTGCGTTGATCAGCGCGGCGGCGGCCCCGGCCAGAAACATCGGCAACGCCGGCACAGCGAACAGTGCCGCCGGATTGGTCAGGGCATCCCGGCGCAGATCCCATCGCGGATGGGTGCGCCACAGTTCGGCAAACGAACCGAACGCCGGCCGCGGTGCGCCTCCGGCTGCGTCGGGTGTCCTGGCGGCCCAGGTTCGGGGGTCCGCGCCCCATCGCACGGCCGCCAGGTCGGCGTACATCTCCCGGCTGCGCAACACATCCGCGCGCGCCAGGTAGACCAGCACGACCAGGAATACCGTGAGCAGGAGGCCACGCGTGGCCACCGGCTCCTCGTTGGGGCCGATCGTCGATCCCAGTTCGTGGGCGAACATCGTGATGTAGCGGGCCACGAAAGGCAGCAGCACCAAACCCAGGAACACCCGCCACAGGCTGACAGTGACGTAGGTGATGGTGACATCGCCATTGCGGATGTGGGCCAACTCGTGCAGCAGCACCGCCCGAAAGCCGGGGAAGTCGGTGCGCCTGCGGGCGAGCAGACCACCGTCCAGGCAGACGGTCGGCCGGCCATTGCGGCCGAACACCACCGCACCGGTCGAGGGGGCCGCCGGATCGACGACGACACGCGGCACACGGGTCAGGCCCGCCACCGCCGCCAACTCGCCCAGCAGCCGATGCAGCGCGCCATCGCGGTCGATCGCCTCCAGCGGGACGACCCGTCCCCGCCGCGTCCGCCAGGCCGGCAGGCCCCAGAACAGCAGGCCCGCACCGATCAGCAGCAGCGTGGGCCACACGACGAGGGTCAGCCACCACGGCGGCGATGACTGGTAGCTAGCGGTGCATGCCTCGAACGCGGGCGCGTGGACGATGGCGCCGATGTACAGGCTGGAGTTCTGGCTGGGATCTCCTCCGGCCGCCAGCACGCAGCTCATGTCGCCTTCGCCGTAGAACCCGAGCGCGACATCCAGCATCATCCGGCCGCTGCTCACCAGCAGCAGCGCCACCAGGAGCACGAAGCGTATGGTCGTGCCCGCCACAATCGCCCGCTCGTCGGTTTGCGGTTGATGAGTCGTCTTGGTCATCGGGCGTTAGCCCTGGGCCGGGGTGCTGGCGTCCGGATCGGTGGGGCCCTGCGCTGGACCGCGGGGCAGCGCCAGCCGAGCCACCACCGCGTCGGCGATCGTGATCGCGTGTTCTGGCTCCAGGCCGCGTTGCGCGGCCAGCTCCAGTACCCGTTGCCGCACCTCGGCGAGCTGCTCGGGGGCTAGCGGCGGGACGACTGCGGGCGTCTTCTTCCGGCGGAAGATCTTGCCCAGCAAGCCCTTTGCGCCCTTCGCCGCGCCGTCCACGGCGGCGCCGGCGAGCCGCTGCGCTACCTCGTCGACCGCCAGCCACACCACGGGAGTCACCATCGCCGCGATCTCGGCCAAGCCGAAACCCAACGGCTCCCGCCGCTGGCCCCAGCGGCTCAACCGCCTCACGACCGTGGCGTCGTCGGACCGCGCCAGTCCGGCCACCAAAGGCAGTTCGTCCGATGCGACCTCGGCCACCACATCGTGGACCACATCGCGCACCCTGGCCCCGCCCGAAGCATCGGTTTGCCTATCTGGCAAGGCTGATCCAGAGCTCATAGCACTCCCAGCGAGTCGTATCCACCGTGCCCAACCAGTGTCCAGATTCCCGATCACGGCCGACGGGCCATGCCGAAAAACCACTCCAATGGCTCAACGCCTGCTGATGTCGTGCTCTGCAGGCCGCGGATCGCCGTGTTCGTGGCATTCCATGAGCGAGACCCTCAGCTCACGTGGCATCGCAGGGTTGTTAAACCCGCATGCTGCCGGAGCGATAGGTCGTGGGTGAGCCCACGCAGTGGCGACCCTAAGGTCCACTGTGGATTAACGGGTCCATAGGTATGGCTGGTCATGCCCTTGCGGGTAGCGGAACTCCTCGATTTCACGCGGATAGATATTTTCTCCGCCCCGAATCGCCAGTGATGCCGGCGCAGCCCTCGTCCTCCATGGCGGAGGGTGATCGGGAGAGGACCCACTCGCCTAGAGTTGCGACACGCCCGGGGCGGTCCGCCTGTTGACGAAGCTCATGGTGGTGTAGTGTCTGTTGTGGTCGCAGTAGTTCTGGATCGTGTTTCGTGCACGCTCGCAGGATATCGATGCGGGCGAGCCGCTCTCTTTGGTCAAGCTGGAGTTAGCAGCCGTCTGAAATCCCGCCGGCCCTGGCAGGCACGCAAGGTGTCGCGCCGGTTCTAGCTCTAGGTCCTAAGGAGATCGTCATGGCACAGGGAACCGTGAAGTGGTTCAACGCGGAAAAGGGCTTCGGCTTCATCGCCCCCGACGACGGTGGCCCGGACGTGTTCGTGCACTTCTCGGCCATCGAGGCCTCGGGCTTCCGCGAGTTGTCCGAGGACCAGCACGTTACCTACGAGGTCACCCAGGGCCCTAAGGGTCCGCAGGCCGCCAGCGTGCGCGTCTGACCTGCCTCTCTCCGGTGGCTCCCTGTCCGACCTGGGCTGGGAGCCACCGGTGTCTGTGCTAGGCGTCTTTTGTGGATAGGCGACTGGCGGAATCACCCCTCGTTACGGCGTCCTCCGGTTCACGCCGGGTGAGCACCAAGGGGGCGTCCTCGGTGATGGCGACCGTGTGCTCGGAGTGGGCCGTGCGTGAGCCGTCGGCCGACCGGATGGTCCAGCCGTCGGCGTCATAGACGATCTGGTCGGTCGTGCGGGCGAACCAGGGTTCGAGCGCGAGGGTCAGGCCCGGCCGGAGCGTGAGGCCGCGCCCTGCCTGGCCCTTGTTCGAAACGTGGGGTCCCTCGTGCATGGTGCGGCCGAGGCCGTGGCCGCCGAACTCGGTGTTGACCGGGTAACCGTAGTCGTGGGCTACCGCCCAGATGGCCGCCGAAATGTCGCCCAGGCGGTTGCCCGGACGCGCCATCTCGATCGCCGCCTCCAACGCTTCCTCGGTGGCGCGGATGATCCGCAAGTCCTCCTCGGCGGCGGTCCCGACGACGACCGTGCGCGCCGAATCGGCCACCCAGCCGTCGAGGCTGACCGCGAGGTCCGCGCTGAGTACGTCGCCGTCACGCAGCGTGTAGTCGTGGGGCAGGCCGTGCAGGACGGCGTCGTTGACCGACAGGCAGATGACGTTGCGGAACGGGCCGCGTCCGAAGGACGGCGCGTAATCCCAGTAGCACGACTCCGCCCCGCGCCGTTTGATCATGCCGCGCACGTGGTGCTCCAGGTCCAGGAGATTGATGCCCACGTCGGCGAGCTGGCCGACCTCGGAGAGTATTTCGGCGACGAAACGCCCGGCCACCTGCATGCGTCGGATCTCCGCAGGCGTCTTCAGTTCAATCACGGATACCTCGCGTCACAGGATGCTGGTATTACTATACCGGCACCCTAACACTTGCCGGTATAGTAATACCAGTCATATCCTGGGCGCATGGTCCGCCAACCGCTAACACCTGATCAGATCGAAGCAGGCAGGCGTCTCGGCGCCCTGCTGCGCCACGCGCGAGCGGGACGCGACCTAGCGGAAGTCGCGCACGCGGCTGGCATCTCGCCGGAAACCCTGCGCAAGATCGAGACCGGACGACTACCTTCTCCCGGATTCGGCACGATCATCTGCCTCGGTGAGGCGCTCAACCTGCCGGTGCAGGAGTTGGCAGCCACCTGGCGCGGCAGCGACCTACCGCTGGAAGCCGTCTTGTAGCCGCTGCTCCACCCGTCCACGGAGCTACACCCGTGAGCGTTTGTGGGTGCCATAGCACCCAAAAACACTCACGGGTGTTCTTCGATTATGCGCGGCCGCCGAGCGGGCTTGGCCGGTTCGGCGAGTACGGGGGTCGGTTCGTGCCGGAGTCGTTGGTGCCGGCCTGCGACGAGGTCGAGCGCGAGTTTCGCGCGGCATGGGGTGATCCGTCGTTTCGGAGCCGGCTCGAGCGCGTTTTGTCGGTTTATGCGGGGCGGCCGACCCCGGTGACGCCGGCCTGGCGACTGTCGGCCGAGCTAGGGATCACATTGCTGCTCAAGCTGGAAGATCTCCTGCACACCGGCTCGCACAAGATCAATAGCGCGCTTGGTCAGGCGTTGCTCGCACAGCGGATGGGGAAACGTCGGCTGATCGCCGAGACCGGGGCGGGACAGCACGGGGTGGCCACTGCGACCGCGGCCGCGTGGCTGGGCTTTGCGGCCACGGTGTTCATGGGGGAACGGGACATCGAGCGTCAGGAACTCAACGTTTTCCGCATGCGCATGCTCGGCGCCGAAGTGGTGCCGGTTAGCACGGGCAGCCGGACGTTGAAGGACGCGATCAGCGAGGCCCTGCGGCATTGGGTTTCTTCGGTGGATGACAGTTACTACTGCATCGGCTCGGTGATGGGGCCACATCCGTATCCCTGGATGGTTCGGGAGTTCCAGCGGGTGATCGGCGACGAGGCGCGGACGCAGTGCGCGGCTGAGCTGCGTACGGGCACGCCGGACTTCGTCGTCGCATGTATCGGCGGCGGCTCGAACGCGGCCGGCACGTTCGCCGGTTTCCTTGACACCCCCGCCCAGTTGGTCGGGGTCGAGGCGGCAGGTGGTGCCGCGGTCAACGCCGGTACCACCGGGGTGCTGCACGGCTTCAGGACGAAGGTGCTGCAGGATTCGCACGGGCAGATCAGCGAGGCGCATTCGATCGCGGCGGGGCTGGACTATCCGGGCATCGGTTCCGAGCACGCGTACCTCGCCGATCTCGGCCGCGCCCGCTATGTGACGGTGGACGATCACGAGGTCGTCAAGGCTCTGCGCAAGCTCGGGGGATCCGAGGGGATTTTCTGCGCGCTCGAGTTCGCGCACGCCGTCGCCTGGGTGCTCCGCGCGGTCGAGCAAGGTGAGATTCCCCCAGGCGCGACCGTGCTGCTGACCCTGTCGGGCCGCGGTGACAAGGACATGCCAACCCTCATGGAGTCGACGCCGGTCACCCCTCCGCAACGGCAGCAGGTGATCGTCGAGCGCAGCTGGGGGTTCGTCTACGCCGTGAGCCTGATGGGCACCACCGGCGAGCGACTGGAACTGGCGGGTTCCGGACGGGAGCTCGCCACGTCCCTTCGACGCCGCACCGACCTGCCCGTGCTTGCCGGTTTCGGGGTGTCGTCCCCGCACCATGCCGCCAAGGCAGCGCGGTATGCGGACGGCGTCGTCGTCGGCTCGGCGCTGATGCTTAAAGTTCTCGACGGTGCCGGTCCTGAACAGCTCGGCGCCAGTGTTGCGTCGCTGCGGGCGGCGCTGGACACGGCCGACGGGTGAGCTGAGGAGCGGACGGGGTGTTGGGCAGTGATCGCGGGCCACGCACGCCGAAGTACGCGGTGATCGCCGCGGACCTCGAGGCCAAGATCAAGGCAGGGATGTATGAGTCCGGCCAGGCGCTGCCAGCGCAGCGTGAGCTCAGCGCCGCATACGGCGTCACTTTGATGACCTTGCGGCAGGCGCTGCAGGTGCTCGCCGAACGCGGGCTGGTGACCCAGGAGGCCGGTCGGGGCACCTTCGTGACGGCGTCGAAAGCCGTCTACAACATCGGATCGCTGCAAAGCTTGTCCGACGAGCTCCGCGCGCAAGGGCACCCGATCGATACCGTCTTGCTGAGCCGGACCAGGCGCAAGCTACCTGGATGGGTGGCGGTCCGGCTTGGCCGGGAAGCCGGTGCACCGGCGGTGCGGGTCGAACGGTTGCGTCGAGTCGGTGGTGTACCCGCGATCCACCAGGTGTCCTGGCTTCCGGAAGCCGTCGCCGGACCGCTGGCGCACGTCGATTTCACCAGCACCTCGCTCTACGGCGCCTTGGCCGAAACCGGCGCCGTGGTGGAACGGGCTACCGAACGCCTCAACCCCGGCGTGCTCTCGGCTCGTCTGGGCAAGATCCTGGAAAAGCCGACCGGCGTTCCGGTGTTCCTCAGCGACCGGGTGACCTATTCCGCAGGCGACGAGCCGGTGCTCTTCGACCGCGCGACGATCCTGGGCGAGTTCATTGAGGTCCGGACCGATCGTGCCGCGTCCGCGGTATCCGTTCGGTGGACCCGTGCCGGGCAGGAAACGTCGGCGTAGGCCCGCGCCTGGCTCCGATCGAACTGCAGATCGGGCCCGGTGGCGACGCAACTCCGCCACCAGTTCGGTGTTCGCTGTCTGTTCGGCTGCCGGGTCGTCGCGGACTCCGCCGATGGAAATGTCGTGCCCGGAAATGTACGACTCTTCATCGCCTCGCCATGGTTGTCCCGCGGCGCCGGGCTGAAGCATCGGTCAGCGCGGACGACTGGTATCAGGGATCCTTTGTGGACAGTGTGGTGCTGGGTGGGACGATCTCGTCGATCCGGTCCAGCACGTCAGAGGACAGGCGGATCTCGTCCGCGCCGAGCTGGCTTTCCAAGTGCTCCAACGTGCGTGGGCCGATGATCGCTGAGGTCACTGCGGGGTGTTCCAGCACGAAAGCCAGTGCGAGGTGGATCAGGGAGATTCCTGCCTCGGCGGCCAGCGCCGCGAGCGCGTCGGCCGCGACCAGTTTGGCCGCGTTGTCCGGGTTCGTGATGTCGAACCGTGCCGACTGGAGGCCGGACCGGCTCGATGCCGGCTGCGGGCCACCCTTGCGGTACGCACCGGAAAGCCATCCGCCGGCCAGCGGACCCCACGAGATCACCGCCAGTCCGTAGCGTTGCGCGACCGGAAGCACCTCGCGTTCGGCTACTCGCCCAAGGATCGAGTAAGGCGGTTGCTCGCACACCACGCGCTCTCGGCCACGCCTCTCGGCGATCCACTGGCCCTCGACGATCGCCGACGGTTCGAACGTGGAGGTGCCGATGTAGCGGATCTTGCCCTGGTGCATCAGATCGGACAGCGCGCCCAGGGTCTCGTCGAAGTCCGTGTCCGGGTCCGGGCGGTGCACTTGGTACAGGTCGATCCAGTCGGTTCGCAGCCGCCGGAGGCTGTTCTCCACCTCCTGGAAGATCCACCGCCGCGAGTTGCCGCATTGGTTGACCTCCTCGCCGATCTGGAGGTGGAACTTGGTAGCGAGCACCACGTTGTCCCGCCGCCCCGCCAGCGCCTTGCCGACGATCTCCTCCGACTCGCCCTACGAGTACGCATCCGCGGTGTCGATCAGGTTGGTGCCGGCGTCGAGCGCCCGGTGGATGATCCGGACGCTGTCGTCGTGGTCAGGATTGCCCCGGCCACCTCGCCGTCTCGGATGATGTGGTTGCGGGTGAGGCTTTGGTATTGGGCTTAGTGAAGGGCCGACGTTTTCGTGTGGAACCGGGAAACGGGCCCGACGGATCCGTCCGGTCTCGGGTACTGGCCCGCCAACGCCTCCCGCGTTTCTCGCTGTAGGCCATGAGATGTAGGCCATGACTTGTCTAATTCAATACAAGTCAACCCGCTACGGTTTCAGGGGATTGCTGCGCCACGAGGCGCCTTGGATATATGCCCTGCTCAGCAGGGAGAGATTGGAGGTGGATTTCTGGGTCTGATGGCTGACCGGAGCCCGAAAGAGCGCAAGGGAAAATAGCATGCCAGAAAACCAGCGGTCGTGCCCAGGCGTGTGGGGCGGCGCGCTGGGGGACCCGGCGTGATATGGCGAAAGCTGGATTGCCTGAAGCCCAATCTCCAGTTGGTGCAACTGAACGCCCGCCGGAAGAAAACGCCTGAAACCGGTGTCGTCTCATGCGGCAGGGTGTCAATCCACCTGCTGCAACCTTCTGAGGCGAAGCGATGTCCAATGAGGACATTCAAGGAGATGAGTGGGTCGCCTACGTCACGCTAGAACCGTATTCAAGGACGAACGTGGGATCGCCTACGGGGCGCGAGCCCTACGGCGACAGAGTGCCCGTAGTAGTCGCAGGAGTGACGACCTGCCAAGGAGGACGGGAAGGCCGTCCGCAGGGCGAAGGGGCACAGGTGATCGGACACCATCGAGACCGGGAAGGATGCGAAATGCAGAGTGCTGAAACGGTGCTGGGTGTCCTCCGTGAACGCGGCAGGAAAGGTCTGCCGTGCAACGAGTTGTATCGACAACTGTTCAACAAGGATCTGTATCTGCTGGCCTACGGACGCATCTACGCCAACCAAGGTGCGATGACGCCCGGGGTCGGCCAGGAAACCGCGGACGGCATGTCGCTGGAGAAAATCAACGCCATCATCGAAGCAACGCGTCACGAACGCTACCGATTCTCTCCCGCACGGCGGACCTACATCCCGAAAAAGAACGGGAAGCTACGTCCGCTTGGGCTGCCCACCTGGTCGGACAAACTTGTTGGCGAAGTGGTGCGCCTGCTTCTGGAGGCCTACTACGAGCCACAGTTCTCCGACCGATCGCACGGGTACCGTCCCGGCCGGGGCTGCCACACCGCGTTGCGGCAGATCACCAACACCTGGACCGGCACGGTCTGGTTCATCGAGGGAGACATCTTCGACTGCTACGGAAGTCTTGATCACCAAATAATGATCAAGATCCTGGCGGAAAAGATCCATGATGGACGGTTCCTGCGGCTGATACGCAACATGTTACGGGCCGGATACCTGGAGGACTGGGTATACAACACCACCCTCAGCGGTGCGCCACAGGGTGGGACCGCCTCGCCCATCCTCTCGAATATTTACCTGGACAAGTTGGACAAGTTTGTCGAGACCGTTCTTATCCCGCAACACACCCAAGGGCAGCGCAGGGCTCGCAATCCTGCCTACCAGAAAATCAAGGACGGTCTGAAGGAAGCGCGACGACGCGGCGATCGGGCCAAGGCCCGAACACTGCGTGGCCAGCTTCGCCGCCTACCGGCCGGGGATCCCCATGATTCTGGCTATCGGCGGCTGCGCTATTCGCGCTACGCGGATGATCACCTGTTGGGTTTCACCGGACCCAAGGTCGAAGCCGAGAGAATCAAAGATCAGCTGGAGACGTTCCTGCGTGACGAACTCAATCTGGAACTATCCGCCGACAAGACACTGATCACGCACGCCCGGACCCGGGCAGCGCGATACCTCGGCTATGAGATCATCACCCAACATAACGACACCCGCATCACCGGTGGTCGTCGAACGGCCAACGGACAGATCGCGCTGCGGGTGCCACTCGATGTGATCACGGCCAAGAGCGCCCCCTACCTGCGACACGGCACACCGTGGCACCGCAGTCCCATGCAGAATCTCGACGACTACGACATCGTCAAGACCTACGGGAACGAATACCGGGGCATCGTCCAGTACTACCTGCTCGCCATCGACGTCTGGCGGCTCTCCCGGCTCCGCTGGGTCGCCGAGACGTCGATGCTCAAGACGCTGGCGGCAAAGCACAACTCCACGGTGAGCAAGATGGCGGCCCGTCACAAGGCCAAGATCTCCACACCGCGAGGGCTGCGCACCTGCTTTGAAGCCCGCGTCGAACGCGACGGCAAGCAGCCACTGGTCGCACGGTTCGGCGGGATACCCCTTGCACGGAACAGGGACGCAAAGCTACACGACCGCGTCCCCATGCCGGTTCCTCATCCCCGTAAGGAGCTGGTCTCCCGGCTCCTGAAGCGGCGGTGTGAGTTGTGTGGCGATGCGGCCAAGGTGCTCGTGCACCAAGTCCGCAAACTCACACAACTCGGGGAACCCGGCCCAGATCAGCCCGTCTGGGCGGCACTCATGACCAGGATGCGCCGCAAGACCCTCGTGGTCTGCCATCCCTGCCACCAGGCCATCCATCACGGGCACCCCGCCGCGAACGCGGCATAGATCGCTGGAGAGCCACGTACTGGGAAACTAGTCCGCGTGGTTCGGAGGGAGGCCGCGCCGGAAAAGGACCTGCTCAGCAGGAACCTCGCCGCGCGGCCCACCCTGTCCACTGGACGGTGCGGCGTCAACGGACACGCTTGGTGCGGTGTTGTACCTGGGCGAACAGTCCGGTCGCGACCAGTGCCATCAGGCCAGGAAGCCAGTACTGCCAAGCCTGGGAGAGACCGGCGAACGAGGCGGTGTTCTGTGTCACCTGAAGTAGCAGGACCCCGAAGAGAACTCCGATGAAGCTTCCGCGGCCGCCGAAAATGGAAGCACCACCAAGGACCACCGCGGTGATGCTGGCGAGAGTGTAGGAGATGCCGGCCGTCGGGTCACCGATGCCGGTCTGTGCCGCCAGCAAGAACGCGCCGGACAGCGTGCACATCGAGCCCGCCACGTAAGCCAGCACGTAGACGCGAGTGACGGGGATGCCCCGCTTGTACGCGGCCTGGTCGGCGGAACCAGTGCCACGCAGGCACAAACCGGCCATGGTGCGGCGCGACGCGAGTTCGAGAACGACCAGAATTACTGCCCCGGCGATCACGGGCCACGGGACGGGGCCGATCTTGACCTTGAGCAGCGAGGTTACCGGTTCGGCGATCAAGCCGCCGGGGACATCGCGCATGAACAGCGAAAAACCCTGCAGCGCCATATAGGTCACGAGTGTGGCCACCACGGGCGTGACGCGGGCGAACTTCACCAAGGTGCCGTTCACCAAGCCGATTCCACCGGCTACCAACACCATCATCACGAACCCCACGACCCACCAGCCCATGGCGTAGTCGTCACTGACATAGAACGACGCGACGACGACGAGCGCTCCGCTCAGCGGCCCCACCGAGAGATCGATTCCGCCCGTCAGCATCACGATCAGCTGACCGGCGGACAGGAACAGCAGCGGGCCAAGGAGCTCCAGCATGCTGGCGATGTTGAAGCTGGACAGAAACCGGTCGTTCTGGGTGGTCCCGACGATGGTCAGCGCGATGATGGCGGCGATCAGGAACGTGCTCGGTCCTTGCTCGCTGGACAGCAGCTTTCGCCAGCGGCGTCCCGGTGCTTTCTCCCGCGACGCGAGCCGCTCCTCTTGCTCGGCGGGCGAGCCGGTCAGTGCGGCCTCGGTGATCGCGTTATCGGTGATCGCATCGCCGACCAGTTCGGCGACCACCCGGCCCTTCGAGAAGACCAGGACGCGGTCGCACAGTCCGGCGAGTTCCACGTTGTCGGAGCTGAGCACGACGACGGGCACGCCGCTGTCCGCCGTGTCCCGCAGCCGGTGGTAGATGTCCGAGCGGACGCCGACGTCGATGCCCTGGGTGGGTTCATCGCACAGCAGGACCTTGGGATCGGACAGCAGCGAACGACCCAGCACCACCTTCTGCTGGTTGCCTCCCGAAAGCGTCCCGACGGCGACGTCCGGGGACGCGAGCTTGACGCCGAGGTCGGCTACTTCCCTTGCGACGAGCTGATCTTCGCGTTGGACAGCGATGATTCCGGCGCGCGATGTCCGGTCGGTCGCCGCGACGGCCAGGTTCTCGCGGACGGAGTGAATGGTCGCGACACCTTCGACATGACGTTCCTGTGGCATGAGCACGACACCCGACTCGCGCGCCCGGCGAGGGCTCGACACGTCGACCGGTCGGCCTTCGATCAGCACTCGCCCCCGGCTCGGCGCGGCACCGCCCAATGCCCGGATGAATTCGCGCTGCCCGTTGCCCTCGACGCCGGCGAGACCGAGGATCTCCCGCCGGGCCAGGGCGACGCTCACCCCGCCCAGCCGATCGGATGTCAGGTCCCGCACCTGCAGGACCGGTTCGCCCGGATCGGCGGCGCGATCGGGGAACAGCGAGGTGACCTCTCGCCCGGCGACGCGCGTGATGACCTCCTGTTCGCTCACCTCGGCCCGGTTGAAGGTGCCGCGTATCTGGCCGTCGCGTAGCACCGTGATGCGGTCGGCGAGGGCGAACACGTCGGGCAGCCGATGGCTGATGTACACGACGGCGACACCGCGGGCGGCGAGCTCACGAATCCGCTCGAACAGCCGCTCGGTCTCGGCGGACATGAACGGCTCGGTCGGCTCGTCGAAGATGACGACGCTCGGGTCGCACGCGAGTGCGCCGCAGATCTCGACCGCCTGTTTCTCGGCGAGGGTGAGCGCGCGAACCGGGACGGTGGCGTCGATCGGCATGCCCATCGCCCGCAACTTCTCCGTCGCCCACCGCGTCGCCTCGCCGAAGCGCGGACGCTTCGCCGCGGGCACCGACAGCATGAGGTTCTCGGTCACTGTGAGGTCCGGGAGCAGTGTCGGGTGCTGAAAGGCGATCGCGAGGCCCTGCTCGCGCGCGGCCACCGGGGAGATCTCGGCCAGTGGTCGGCCCGCGATCGCGATATGCCCACTGTCCGGTTTCACCGCGCCCGAAGCGACTGCCATGAGGGTCGACTTGCCCGCGCCATTGCCGCCGACGAGCGCGTGGATTTCACCCGCCTGGGCCTCGAAGTCGACCCCGTCCAGGGCGAGTACACCGGGAAAACGTTTGGTCACACCGCGCATCACCAGGCGGGCGCTCGATTCGTCCATCGTGTGAGTCCCTTCCGGTGCTGGTCCGCGGCCGCCGACCGCGGACCAGCGCACAGATCGATCAGTTGTAGATGCTCTTGAGCTTCTCGGGCGCGAGTTCGGCCGAGAGGATGGCGCTGGTCGGCAGCGCCGACTCGCACTTCGGCTGCTTGCCGCTGTCGAAACTGTCTTCGTAGACCGGGATGTTGATGATGTCGGGCTCGTCGTTGTTGATGCCCTCCTTCGCGGCGACGGCTTTGCGCAGCGCGAGGCGGACGAGCCAGGTCCGGCTCGAGACGGTCACGAGGTTGAAGCCGGGCTGCTGTGCCCTGGCCTTCTGCCATTCGCACGCCAGGCCGTTGTTGTCGTTCGCCGTCCACAGCGGAAGCTTGCGGCCGGCCGATTCGAAGGCGCGAACGCCACCGACCGAGCCGTCGCCCGAGTCCGAGATAATCGCGTCGATCTTGTCGTACTTGGTCAGCAGGCCCGCGACGACCCGCTGCGTCTGGGCCGGGTTCCAGTTCGTGTCGATCGGTTTGCCCGGTTCGTTCAGCAACTTGGCGTTCTTGCAGGCCGGGTTGCTCGTGAACTCATCCTCGATGCCCTTGATCTCCGTGGTGCTCTGGGTGTTGCCCGGCGTGCCGCCCAGGAACAGGACGTTGCCACCGGCATCCCCCAGGTGCTCGCAGGTCCAGCGGGCCCAGGTGTGCCCGTCGTTGACCGTGTTGTGGCCGACGAACGTGGTGTAGTCAGTACCGGCGGTGCCACCCGGGTTGGCGGTCCACGGCACGATCGCTACGCCGTTCTGGAACGCCTCCCGCAGCGTTGGGAGGAGCGCTTGGCCCGCGTCGGGGAACACGACGATGGCGTCGGCGCCCTGCGCGACGAGCGCCTTGATGTCGCTGATCGCCTTTTGCGGATTGTTCTGGGCGTCGGAATACGGCATGACGGTGAGGTTCGGGCACTTGCTCGCCTCATCCTCGAACTCGGCCCGTGCCGTCTTGCGCCAGGCGTTGTCCCCGGTACCGTCGGCCAGCGCGACCTTCAGCGGTTTGGTGCCGCAGAACTCGTTGATCGATTTTAGTTGGGAGACTTCACCGATCTTGCCTTTGTCGCTGTACACCTCGTTGACGTTCGAGGTGGAACCGCCCTTCGGGCTCGCGCATCCGGTGACGGCGATGAGTGCCGCGACGACGATCGACCCGCCTGCCAGCACAGGGCGTCGCTTGTTGACCATTGTCACTCCATTGTGAGGGTTACTGGATGTGGTGGGAAATGCCTGCCGACTACCGAGACGTGGCCCGGTTCCCGCTCAACCGACGGGGGATCGCGCTCAGCGGCACGCGGCGCAAGACAACGGCCAGGGCGAGAACGGCCGCTTGCACGAGCAGTTGAATCGAGGTCGCGGCACCGGCGGCGAGCACGACCTGGTTGAGCTGGGTCAGGAACAGTGCCGCCACGCCGGTGGCGACCGCGCTGCTCATGCCGCCGGTCAGCAGGCTTCCCCCGAGGACGACCGCGGCAATGGACGACAGCTGGTAGGTGTTGCCGAGCAGGATGTCGGGCGTACGCAGGTACGCCGCCAGCAGAAGTCCCGCCAACGCATACAAGAGCCCGCCTATGGCATAGGCGGAGACCTGGTATCCCTCGGCTCGGATGCCGAGCAACCGTGCGGCGGCCGGGTTGGCGCCCACGCTCAGGAAGCGCCGCCCGGGCACCGAGCGCCGCCGGAGCCACTGGGTGATGGCGACCAGGATCACCGCGACGATCAGCAGGTTGGGCACCGTCCACACGGAACCGGTCGCGAACGCGCTGACGGCCGGGTTCGCGGAGGCCGGAAATCCCTTCGATATCTCTAGCACGACACCGATGAGGATCGTGTTCATGGCCAGGGTCGCCACGAACGCGGCGATCCCGAACCGCACCACCAGCACGCCGATGACCAGTCCGCCGGCCGCCCCGGCGAGCAGTCCGAGTACCGCCGAGACGGCCAGCGGAAGTCCGGTCAGCTCGGGCACCTTGGTGGCGAACAGGGCCGCCAGCGCCATCGCACCCGGCACGGAGAGGTCGATGCCGCGCTGAGTGATCACGAAGGCTTGCCCGAGCGCGGCGAGGACCAGGATCGAGGCGAAGGGAAGCATCGAGCTCAACGCGGCCCCGGAAAGGCTGCCAGGCGCGATCAGTGGGCTGATCGCGAACAGCACCGCGGTCATCGCCCACACCGGCACGAACGGACCACGGGGCAGCCTCGGTCGTGGCCGCCGGGCCTGCGCGGCCCGTTGCACGGATTCGTGTAGGCCGAGGGACATCGCTAATCCTTTCTGTTGGGCCGGAAGGCGGTCACACAGCGGTGTATCCGCCGTCGACGGGCACATCGGCGCCGGTGATGAAGCTCGCCTGGGGACTCAGCAGGAACACGATGACCGAGGCGATCTCGGCGACGTCCGCGATCCGCCGTAGCGGATGGGATTCGACGAGCTCACGTTCGGCTGCCGCCGGATCTCGTTGCGCGGCAAGGTAGGTGCGCAGCTGGTCGGTCCGCACCGAGCCCGGGCTCACCACGTTGCAGCGGACTTTCTGGCGCGCGTAGTCGGCAGCAATCTGACGGCTCAACTGGAGCACCGCGCCCTTGGACGCGCAGTATGCGGGCTGGTTGTGCAGCCCCACTCTCCCCGAGATCGACGAAAGGTTGACGATGGAGCCGCCCGATCCCTGCCTGACCAGCGTCCGGACGACATGTTTGCAGGTGAGAAAGGTTCCCGTCGCGTTCACGCTGAGCACCCACGTCCAGTCCGCGAGCGTGGTCTCGGTGAGAGGGCGCGAGACCATCGTGGCGGCGCAGTTGACCAGGCCGTCGATCCTTCCCCACTCGCTGAGCGCCGCGTCGACAGCGCCCTCTACCGCGGCCTCGTCGGTGACGTCGGCAAGTTCGGCGCGCGCCTGCCGCCCTTCGGATCGCAGCTCGGCCGCCAGTCGTTCGATGCCCTCCGCGTTCCGATCCACCAGCAAGACGGGTTTACCGGTGGAGGCGATGGAGCGCGCCACGGCGGCCCCGATCCCGCTGCCGGCGCCGGTGACCACGGCGGCGTTACTCATGGGTATGTCCCTCGATCCCGTCGTTCGGCGAAATTGTCCAGCCGGCAGATCCCTGACCTGCGTCAATGACTTCCAGGATGGCGATGAGAGTGACATGCTGCATGCAGCATGTCAAGGAGTTGATATGCGGCATGCGGCATGCCAATATCGGCCCGGAGCGGAGTAAGAAGGGCGGTGTTCTGGAGTTGAGCCGGACGGATGAAGCGGTACGGATCGCGGTTGCCCAACTACCTTCGGCGGGACCGAAGCTCGACGTCAACCTCGGTGCCACGATCGACGCGATCGAACTGGCGGGGGCGGCGGGCAACGATCTCGTCGTGTTTCCGGAATGCACGCTCAGCGGTTACATGTTCGCCTCGCGCGCTGAGGCCGAACAGGTGGCCATCGGCCTGGGCGACCAGCGGATCGAGCACCTCGTGCGGGCATGCCGCCGCGCGTCGACCGTCGCGGTGGTCGGGTTTCTCGAAACCGACGGCGACGCGCTCTACAACTGTGCGGTGACGCTTGGACCCGACGGCGTGCTCGGGACCTACCGCAAGCAGCACCTGCCCTACCTCGGCGCCGATCGCTTCGTCGAGCCCGGTCGCGGTGAGGCCCCGCGCGTCGTGACGACCCCGATCGGGCGCATCGGCGTGATGATCTGCTTCGACCTCCGCTTTCCCGAATCGGCGCGGGTGCTCGCCCTGCAGGGAGCGGACGTCATCGCGATGCCGACCGCCTGGCCGCAGGACGCCGTGTTTCTCGCCGACCACGTCACCCGGGTCCGCGCTCTGGAGAATCTCGTCTACCTCGCGGTCGCCGACCGAGCCGGCGACGAGAACGGCACGGCTTTCCTAGGCCAGAGCCAGGTGGTTTCGCCCGCCGGAGAGGTGTTGATCAACGCCGGAAATGATCACGGAGTCTTCGGCACCGAGGTAGACCTCGCCCAGGCGCGCCGGAAGAAGCTCGTGATGATTCCCGGCGAATATGAGCTCGGGATCTTCGCGGAGCGCAAACCCGATCAGTACACGGAGATCACGCGTCCAGTCGAGTCGTCGACCAGCGAGGCACGGTAGGAAAGGAGATTGGTCGTGTGTGGACCTGAGCTGATCAGCGAGGCGACGCGCCGCAAGATCGCGGCGTACGCCGCCGAGTTCCGGAAGGTGACCAAGAGCCCGTTCGGCGCCGATGACGAGATCGGCATGCTCAACCTGCTGTCGCCGGAATCGGCGCGTGAGGTGATCCGGCGGGCGGATGGCGGTGCCGCGATCGACTTGTCCGTCGACATGTTCGTGGGCATGCCGTCGTGGGTCAAGGCCGGCGACCCGGCCTTCCAGCAGTGGATGACCCACACGCCCAAGGGCACGATCCTCGACGACCTGACCGGGGCCGGGGATGTGCAAAACCGGCTGGTGTCCTATTCCGGCGACGCGGTGTCGATGTACACCCATACCGGAACGCATATCGACACGCTCAATCATTTCGGCTACCACGGCGAAATATGGAACGGGTTCTCCGCGGCGCAGCATCTGAGCTCGCGGCATTGGACCAAGTGCGGCGCTGACAAGATCCCGCCCCTTATCGGCCGCGGCGTGCTCTTCGACGTGGCCGGACTGCACGGGCTGGATGTGCTCCCCGCCAATTACGGGATCGGTGCCGACGACCTGCGCGCTGCGCTGAAACGGCAGGGCACCACGTTCCTGCCCGGGGACATCGCACTGGTCAGGACCGGACGGATGACCCAATGGCCGGATCCGGCGCGCTATATCGACAACAGTCCGGGCCTGAACCTGGAGGGCGCACGGTTCCTGGCCAGGGCCGGGGCTGCGCTGATCGGCGGCGATAACTCCGCGCTCGAGCAGATGCCGGCCGACGATCCCGAGAACTGGCAAGTGGTCCATACCTACCTTCTCGGGGAGGCCGGGGTGCCGATCATGGAGCTCGTCGACTGCGAACGGCTCGCCGCGGAGTCGATCCACGAGTTCGCCTTCATCGGCGCCGGACTGAAGATCCGAGGCGCGACCGGCGCGCCGATGCGACCAATCGCGATGCCGCTAACCCGCTGAGGACCGCGACCCGTTATCCACAAGTGAGGCGAGTTCCACCATGTCTGAGAATGATTTCACGTCCGCGGTCGACCACAGCCGGACCTCGTACGGCGACGAGGGGTTCAGCCGGTTCCTGCGCCGCGCGTTTCTCGCCTCCCGCGGATTCGACGACGTCGATCTCGACCGGCCCGTGATCGGGATCGCGGTGACCTCGTCTGACTACAACACGTGTCACCGCGATATGCCGGCCCTCCTGCAGGCGGTTCGGCGGGGGGTCCTCGAAGCCGGCGGACTCCCCATGGAGTTTCCCACGATCTCGCTCGGCGAGATCCTCACCTCGCCGACCTCCATGCTGTTCCGGAACCTCATGGCGATGGACACTGAAGAAATGATCCAGGCGCTGCCGATGGACGCGGCCGTGCTGCTCGGCGGATGCGATAAGACCGTGCCGGCGCAGCTGATGGCCGCGGCGTCGTCGGACAAGCCGGTGCTGCTGGAAGTCGTGGGGCCGATGATGACGGGCAGTTGGCGCGGGGAACGGCTGGGCGCCTGCACCGACTGCCGCCGGCTGTGGGCGAGCCACCGCGCTGGCGAGCTGGACACCGCGGAGATCACCGAGGCGCGCAGCGAGCTGGTGACTACCGCAGGCACCTGTGCGGTCATGGGCACCGCATCGACGATGGCCTGCCTGACCGAGACACTCGGCATGATGCTCCCGGGCGGAGCCACCCCTGGCGCGTCGACCGGCGCACGGCTACGGCACGGCGTCGCCACCGGGCGGCGCGCCGTTGAACTGGCCCGCCTGGGCACGCCGAAGCCCCGGGATGTCCTCACCAGCGCCGCGTTCGAGAACGCCATCAAGGTCCTGGCCGCCCTCGGCGGTTCCACCAACGCGCTAGTCCACCTGATCGCCGTGGCTCGGCGAGCGGGTGTCGAGCTGTCGCTCGCCGACTTCGACATTATCGGCGCGAAGGTTCCGCTTCTCGTGGACTGCAAACCGTCCGGCGCCAACTACCTGCCGGACTTCCATCAGTCCGGTGGGGTCCCGGTACTACTCAACGAGCTCGAACCGCACCTGGAAACGTCGACGGTCGGCGTCACCGGACGTTCCCTGGCCGAACTGCTTAGCGACGTCCGGCCCCACGACGACACGCAACACGTCATCCGGCCGCTCGACGATCCGCTCGGTCCGCCCGGTGCGCTCGCGGTGCTGACCGGTTCGCTCTGCCCGGACGGCGCGGTGATCAAGACGTCGGCCGCGAGCCCGGAACTGCTGCAGCACACCGGCCCGGCCTTCGTCCTCGATGCCGGGCAGGACATCGCCGCGGTGCTCGACGACCCCGACCTTGACATCACCCCGGATCACGTACTCGTGCTACGCCTGGCCGGCCCGATCGCCGCCGGCATGCCCGAGGCCGGGGCGCTGCCGATTCCGGCGAAACTGGCGCGCCAGGGAGTTCGCGACATGGTCAGGGTTTCCGACGGGAGGATGAGCGGCACCTCCTACGGAACCGTGGTGCTGCACTGCGATCCCGAGGCCGCGGCGGGCGGGCCGCTCGCCGCGGTGCGCAACGGCGACCTCATCCGGCTGGACGTCCCGGCACGGCGGCTCGACCTTCTTGTGGACGAGGACGAGCTGGCACGGCGCCTGCGCGAGTTCACGCCAGCGCCGCTGCCGGCTCGTGGCTGGCGGCGGCTCTATGCCGAGACGGTCCTACCGGCCAGTCAAGGCGCTGACCTGTCGTTCTTGTAGGCTGATCGAAAAGGGGGTACGGGACCGATGGCGCTTTTGACATGCCGGCGAAATAGCGCGGGCAAAGCTGGTTCCTCGCTTGTCAACAGAAAGGGTAAGAACGCGTGAAGCCACTGTCGGGCGACAACGCCTCCTTGACCGAGCGGGTTTTCGAGCAGATCAGAACCGCCATCCTTTCCGGGGAATTGGCGCCCGGCTCGCTGTACTCGGTCGTGGAGATCGCGAGCCAGCTAGGCGTGTCACGCACACCCGTGCGCGAGGCACTCCTGCAGTTCGCGGCCAACGGCATGGTCCGGTTCGAACGCAGCCGTGGCGTGCGCATCCTCGAACTGTCGGTCAAGGACATCGAGGAGATCTATTCGCTGCGGCTGCTACTCGAGGCGCCTTCCGCCTATCGCGCGGCGACGCAAATGAACGATCGCGATCGCGTGGTCTTCAAGAAGGCGTTCGCCGGAATGCGCAAGGCGAGCGATGCCGGCGACGAACGCCTCTTTCAGAAGCACGATATGGTCTTTCACGAGACAATTGTCCGGGCGGCGGGCAACGAGCGCGTCGTCCAAGTGGTGGCCAACACGCGCTCGCAGATGCACGCACTGGGCCTTTCCACGATCAAGACGCGAACGCTCGCCGACATCCTCGCCGCCCACGAAAAGATTTACGACGCCGTTCTCGCCAACGATGCGTCCGGTGCCGGCGAGGCGGTGCAGGACCATCTCATCGGCACGCTTGAGGTGCTGGTGAAACAGTCACTCGACTCAACCGAGGCCGGCGAGGACTATCAGCCCCCGGTCGCGCGGTTGAAATTGCTTCCTCAACCTTGATTCAGCGGTGGTTGGCCGCACCAGTCCTCCGGCCCCTCGCCAGCCAAGATCAAAAACTGCGGCTGGGTGCTAACCGCTCCTTATTTTTTGCCTTGTGCCACCAGCGCGGCGATCTGGCTGCGCGAGGTGAAGCCGAGCTTGGTGAGGATGTGTTCGACGTGGGTTTCGGCGGTGCGCTGCGAGATGACGAGCGTTTCCGCGATCTGCTTGTTGCTCATTCCCTGCGCCACGAGGTTGGCGACTTCCTGTTCGCGTTTCGTCAGTAGGTGTTCAGCCGTTTCCGCTCGGTCGGATTTCGTTCGTGCGGCGGGTTCTCCGAGTAGTTGGGTCGCTACCTGATCGAACGTCAGGTGGGTACCTTTCTTGAAGGCCCGGGCGTATCTCTCCTCGCCGAGGGATTGCCGCGCCTGCGCTTGCGTGCGGTCCTGGTACTCGGTGAGGAAAGGGAATTGTGAAAGTGGGCCGCTGCGGTCCCGGCGGAGGGTGTGGGCGGCTCCGGCCAGCTGGGCGGCTTGCTCACTCCGCTGCGTACTCGCCGCGATCCAGCTCATCGTCTCAAGGCAGTTGGCCGCGCAGGTCGTGTCGTCGAAGACGCGTTGCGCATCCATGCACTGGAGCTCAAAAGCTTCTGCCCGGTCCCAATCACCTTCGCGCCATGCCGCGAATCCGAGGCCCCACAGGGCCCAGGTCCGGCGCCAAGTCTCGCCGTGGTGCACGCACAGATCCAGCATCTTGTTCCAGTTGGCCATTGCGCGTTCGCCGTCGCTGAGGACCGAGTGACAGATGCCGAGGTTCAGCAGAGCAGAGGCGAGCCAGTCGAGCTCTTCGGTGTCCTGGTGCCGCGCCACGAATTCCTCAAGCAGCACAATAGCCTTGGAAAAGTCGTTTTCCTGCATGGCCGCGACTGCTTCGCACACCTGGTACAGAGTTGCGGACTGCTCCTGGCCAAAGTCCGCGGCCAGCTTCCGGCTTTCTTCAAGACTGCCCTTCGCCGTGGCCAGGTCGTTTTGCATCAGCGCGAGGTAGCTGGCGCTGGCGAGCGCGCGGATCCTCGGCACGCTGGGTTCGACATCGTTGTCCAGCAGGCGGGCGAACCAGCTTCGCCCCTCACTGGTGAGTCCACCGACCCGCCACAAGTCGCGGTAGGCGTCGGCCAGGCGCAGTCCTTGGTGGGATTCATCGGATACGGTGAGGCAGAAGTCAAGCGCAGCGCGGACGTTGGCGTCATTCAGACGTGCCTGCTGGACCAATTCCAGTTGGGCGGGACCGAACCACTGGCGCCGCGTTTCCTCCGCGATTTTCACGTACCAATCCCGATGCCGCTTCCGAAGCTCCTGCTCTTGCCCGGTCGTGTGCAGCACCTCGCGGCCATATTGCCGGATCGTTTCCAGCAACCGATAACAAACACCGGTTTCCCGCGCATCGCGGATGACGACGGACTTGTCCACCAACCCGGTCAGTGCTGTCAGTATCTCGCCGTGCGGCAATGCGGCATCCGCGCACACGGCTTCCACCGCAGCCACGTCACAACTCCCCGGAAAGATCGACATCCGAGCCCAGAGAGCTCGTTCGTGCTCGGTGCAAAGACCAAAACTCCAATCGATTGACGCTCGCAGGGTCTGGTGCCGCGGCAGCGCGGCCCGATTGCCCGAGATCAACACACGGAACCGGTCGTCGAGACGCCGCAGGAGCTCGTCAGGCGAGAGCACCCGCAGACTCGCCGCGGCAAGTTCGACGGCCAGCGGGATCCCATCCAGCCGCCGACACAGTCCTGCCACTGCTGGCCCGTTGCGGTCATCAACTTCGAAGTGCGGTACTGCTGCCGCCGCGCGGTCCTCGAAGAGCCGGATGGCCTCGAATCGACGCAGTTCCTGGACCGGACGCCGGGTGTCGCCGGGGGGCACATCGAGAGCCTGTACGGGCAGCACGCGCTCTCCCTGGATGCGCAACGGTTCGCGGCTGGTGCCGAGAATCCGCAGTCCAGGGCACCGGGTCAGCAGCGTCGCCACGAGTTCGGCACACGAATCCAACAGGTGTTCGAAGTTGTCCAGCACCAGCAGCACTCGGCGCTCCCGCAACCGGTCCGCCAGCGTGTCCGCGGTCCATGCCGTGAACGAGTCCCGAATCGCCATCGCCGTAGCGACGGTCTGAGGCAGCAGGCGTCCGTCGTCCAGGCTCGCAAGCTCCGTCCAGTAGACGCCGTCGGGAAACGAACGCCGCAATTCCCATGCGGCGCGCATGGCCAGCCGTGTCTTGCCCACCCCGCCCACACCGGTGAGGGTCAACATCCGGGAAGCCGACAACCCGCGCCTGATCTCGCTCAGCTCCGCGCGTCGCCCGACGAAAGAGGTCACTGCGACTGGTTGCAGGCCCTCTGCAGAGACGAGTGCCATGGATGCCCATCCACGCTGGTTTCGCTTGACGCAACAGTGTCTAAATGGTACCTGCGCCATGGAAGCGGCCCACAGCCGCACGTCGTAGGCGACGTTATTACGGCGTCCTGCTATGTCCCTCGTTGTGCTTGCTGCCGACGGCCCAGGCGGCGATCTGCGTGCGCGAGGTGGCGCCCAGCTTGATCAAGATGTGCTCAACGTGGGTTTCCGCGGTGCGCTGCGAGATCACCAGGCGGCTGGCGATGTCCTTGTTCGACAGCCCCTGCGCCACGAGCTCGGCGACCTCCCGCTCCCGCCGCGTCAGCACAGACCCACCCGCAGCGGGGACCTTGCCTGGGGGCGGGAGCGGAGCCTGTTCACGCAGCGCGTAGGCCACGGCCTGGTCAACGTCCAGCTGCTTGCCCTGCTGGTAGGCCGCCCACAGTGCCCTGGCCCGTTCCCGGCTCGCCCCGTCGGGCAGTGCCAGCACCCGGTCCAGCCAGTACCGGCCGTCGCGGACGAAACCGCAGGCCACCCAGTAGAACCACAGCACGCTGGCCAGCCGCAGCCCGGCCCGGCCCGGGCCTCGCCCGGCTGCGTGCAGCAGAAGTCGAGTGCCGCCCACAGGTTTGGGCCCTGCCCCTGGAACCGCTGCCACCACTGCCGCTGCCACCACTGCCGCTGCCGCACCCCCAGCCACTGCGCGTCGGCCTGTTCGGAACTGTCAGTAACCCCTGAGCGGCAAGCCGCTGCCGCCCGTACTGGCGGATGGTCTCCAGCATCCGGTACCGCGTCGTGGTGTCGTTCTCCGCGCGGCTCAGGATCGACTTGTCCACCAGGCCGAATATCGTGTCCAGGACGTCGCCCTCGGCGACGTCGGACCCGGCGCACACCTGTTCGGCGGCTTCGAGGTCGAACTCACCGGCGAACACCGACAGCCGCGCCCAAAGCATCTGCTCGTTGGGTGAGCACAGATCGAAGCTCCATTCTATCGCCGCCTGCAGCATCTGATGTCGCGGCAGCCCGCCCCGCGGCCCGGCGGTCAGCAGCTGGAACCGGTTCTCCAGACGTTGCAGGATCTGTTCCACGGACAGCCCCCGCAGCCGCCGTGCTGCCAGTGTCGATCGCCAGCGGCAGCCCATCCAACCGCTGGCACAGCCGCGCCACCGCCGGCTCGTTCTCGCGGTCCACCCGAAATCCCGGCAACGCGGCCGCACCACGCTCCGCGAACAGTGTCACCGCCTCGTACTGACCGACGCCGCCGCCCGACGTATCCAGCCGGGGAACTCCCAGCGGCGGCACGGGAAACACCTGTTCGCCGGGAACGTTCAAGGGCTCCCGGCTGGTAGCCAGCACCCGCACCCCGGGCGCCGCTGGCAACACCGCATTCACCATCTGCGCGGCCGCTGTCACCAGGTGCTCGCAGTTGTCCAGCACGATCAGCAACCGCTTCTCTGCCAGGAACTTCAGCAGCGCCGTCAGGGATATCGCGCCGACTGATCCGGCAGGTGCAACGTCGTCGCCACCGCGTGCACTAACATCCCCGGGCCCTGCACCTTGGCCAGTTCCACCAGCCACACCCCACCCGGGAAAGCGCGCTGCATTCCCGGGCCACATGCACGGCCAGCCGGGTCTTGCCCACCCCACTGCGCGAGCCTGGCTCGGGCTGCGTCGGGGTCCGTGAGTGTTTTTGGGTGCTATGGCACCCAAAAACACTCACGGGCCCTCAGCCAGGGCGTGTGCAAGGTTGACCTGTCCGGTTCAGGTAATCGGGTAGGGAGGTGGGTGGCAGGTTGGCCAGGTGGTGGACCGTTTCGATACCGGCGACTTTGCCGTTCGGGCCAGCGCCATATTCGGATGCCCTGCCGGGTCCCCCGAGCAGATCGGTTCGCATGTTTCCGTCCAGAACAAGGACCTTTCAGGCTGCGGGTCCTGGCACGTCCGTACCCGTCCACGATTTCCATTGAAATTGCGGAGGTTGTCCACAGGCATCGGCGTGTCGGGGTGCGACACGCCGACGGTCCGCAAGTTCCATTGAAATCGAAGGTTCGATTTCAATGGAACTTGCGGGTTCTCTCCGCCGAGGCGGACTCGATGAACGTCTTCGCACCGGCGGTCACCGCCAGCACCGCCATGGCCGGCAGGGCCGGCAGCGACGGCAACCCATACAGGATTCCCCGCCCACCGCGGGGATCGCCCACCGCCTCCAGAGCCCGCCAGAGTCCATCCACACGACCCCGCGAGGACTCGACTGTGAGGGTGGGCCGGTCAAGCACAACCCGAACCTGGGAAGCCAAGAACACAAGAGTGCGGCTCCTGGATAGACCGTCACGGCTTGGACAACCCGATGATCTCCCCACCGGAAACCGCGTCCTCGTCTCGCATCCCACCTGGACAGAAACCCGCCGCAGCCCTCAGATCGACCTTGCACACGCCCTGGGCCCTCAGCTTCCAAGCAGGGCGTTCCGGAGTTTCCGCATCGTGGGAAAACTTGTCGTATGCGACTTCGTATGCGAAGTTCACGGCACTGAAAACGGGTCCGCAGCCGGATCCGGCCGATTCGCCCGCCCAGGAGAGCTCCCATGACCAACTTCTCCCTGACCCGGCGCGGTTTCCTCCGCGCGACGGGACTCGCCGGCGCGGCGACCGTGCTCGCCGCCTGCGGCACGCCGGGTGGGACGTCCTCGTCCGGGGGCGGCCCGGCGGGCACCGAGATCACGATGTTCCACTGGGCCGGAGCCCAGGGGACGGTGCCCGAACAGGTCGGGAAGGCTTTCGCCGCATCGAGCGGGGTGACCGTCAAGTACATCGAGGGCACCAACGCCGACACGTTCCCGAAGCTCGTCTCGTCGGTTCAGATCAACGCCTCGAAACCGCTGGTCAACCTCGGTTTCTTCAATGCGCAGAGCTTTTCGCAGGGCAACGGCCAAAATCTGTGGCTGCCGGTGCCGGATTCGGTCACCGCGATCGATCAGGTCCTGCCGGAGTACCGAGTCCCCGACCGCCGGGGGGCCTACCTGGTGATGGACGCGATGGGGCTGGTCTACAGCAAGAAGGCATTCCCGACCCCACCGAAATCGTGGATGGACCTGTTCGCCGCCGCCAACCGCGGCAAGGTCACCACGTGGGACGCGCCGTCGTTCGGCGTGAACGCGTTACCGGTGATCGCGAAGCTCAACGGGGGCAGTGAATCGAACCTCCAGCCCGGGCTCGATGTCTTCGAGAACGCGGCGAAGGCGGGCCAGTTCCGCGGTTTCATCGCCTCTCTGGACGCCCTGCGCCAGCAGCTCAACTCCGGTGAGGTGGTGATCGCGCCCGGGTTCCAGGGCGTGGCCGAGCCGTGGATCCAGGCCGGGGACCCGATCGGCTTCGCCGTGCCGACCGAGGGTGTGATGGCGTTCCCGGAGGGTTTCCAGATTGTCAAAGGCTCCAGCGACGCCCAGGTCGACGCTACGGCGAAGCTCATGAACCAGATTTTCTCCCCCGAAAACGTCAGTGCTTACTGCAACGCGACGGGAACACTTCCGCTCGTCCAGGGCGCGAAGCTCGACGCGAAATACGCCGACCGGCCCAGTTTCCAGCTCTCGACCGTGGAAAACGCCATCCGCCTCGACTGGAATGCGCTCGTCGCCGCAATCCCGGCCGCGACCAAGGTGTGGAACGAGCAGGTCAAGGCCCATATCTGATGGCACATCCAGCAACCGGGTTCGCCGCCAGCTCCGTCGAGGCGCGTGGCGTGACCCGCCGCTTCGGCGAGCACACGGTGCTCGACGCGGTCGACCTCACGATCCCGTCCAGTAGCTTCTTCTGCCTGCTCGGGCCGTCGGGCTGCGGGAAGACAACGCTGCTGCGGATCATCGCCGGACTCGACCTGCCCGACTCGGGCACACTCCACATCGGAGGGTCGGACCACACCCGCACGCCGACGCATCGCCGGCCCACCAACCTGGTCTTCCAGAGCGGGGCACTGTTCCCGCATCTGAACGTGGCCGAGAACATCGCCTTCGGCCTTCGCACGCGGAAGACGCCGAAGGCCGAAATACGCCGCCGGGTCGGCGAGATGCTCGAGCTGGTCGCGATGGATGGGTATGAAAACCGTTCCCTGGCAACGCTTTCCGGCGGGCAACGGCAGCGCGTCGCGATCGCCCGCTCGCTGGTCCGCCGCCCGGACGTGCTGCTGCTCGACGAGCCACTGAGCGCACTGGATCTGAGCCTGCAGCTGCGGATGCGCCGCGAGCTGCGGACCTGGCAGCAGGAGACCGGCACGACGTTCGTCTGCGTGACGCACAACCAGGCCGAGGCGATGGAGCTGGGCGACCGGATCGCGGTGCTGAACGCGGGCCGGATCGAGCAGGCCGGCACCGGCCGCGAGCTGTACGAGTCGCCCCGCAGCCGGTTCGTCGCCGGCTTCATCGGCGAGAACAACATCTTCGACGCCGCCGACTCCGTTGACGGCATCGCCTTTCCGGACATCGACAACACCGGTGTGGAAGCTTTCGCCGTGCGCCCCGAAGATGTTCGCCTGGTCGGCATGAAAGAGGGCGGCGCCCGCGGCGAAGCTATCGTGCAGACCGCGAGCTTTACCGGCAAGTCGATACGCGTCGCGGTGACCACGAGCACGGGCCGCGAACTACTCGCGGAACTCGCCCCGTCGCACGGCGAGCTCTTTCCCGGGCAGCAGGTCGGCATTGCGTTCCCGGCCGAAGCGGTGCGGCGGCTGGGCTGGGTTCCCGGCCAGGTGCCCGCATGACGGCCACGCGCCGCAGGCTCGGCCTGCTCCTGCTGGCGCCCGGAACGGCGTATCTCGTCCTCGCCTTCGTATCTCTCGCGCTACTGCTCGTCTCCTACAGCGTCCGCACCGAGCAGAAGTCGACCCTCTTCGCGCCCTTCGATCTCGCCACCTGGCGGGCCGCGCTCGGTGACGGATACCTGTGGTCGACGGTCGGCACAACGCTCCGGTTCGGCCTGCTCGTGACCGTCCTTTGTGTCCTGATCGGCTATCCGCTGGCGTGGTGCGTGCGCGGGCTGCGCCGACCGTGGCAGGTCGGGGCGATGCTGTTCTTGATCTTCTCGCCGATCCTGGTCAGCGTCGTCGTCCGCAGCTACGGGTGGGCGATGCTGCTGCGCCCCGGCGGGCCGCTGGGCGGTGTCCTTGGCGGCTGGCTATACCACGAACCGGGGGTGGTCCTCGCGCTGGTGCACGTCGAGCTGCCGTTCGCGTTCTTCCCGATCCTGGCCGCCGTGCGCGCGCTCCCCGCTGAACTGAGCGAGGCCGCGGCCGACCTGGGCGCGCGGCGCGCCCGGCGGTTCTGGCAGGTGCAGCTGCCGCTCACCACGCCAGGCCTGCTCAGTGGTGCGCAGCTGACGTTCACGCTGACGATCAGCGCGTTCGCCACACCCGCGCTGCTCGGTGGCGGGCGTGTGACCGTGCTAGCGCAGAGCATCTACTCCGACATCCAGCAGCTGCAGTGGCCGCACGCGGCGGTGCAGGCCGTGGTCCTTCTCGTGCTCACCCTGGCCGTCCTCGCGATCTTCGGGCTCGTGGGCCGGCTGGCCGGACCGAGGAGGCCGTTGTGAACCGTTTGCTGCGCACAGTTTTCCTTACCCTGGTCGGACTTTTCATCGTCGCGCCGCTCATCGTCATCCTCGTCGCGTCGGTGAGCACGGACGAGGTGCTCAGTGGCCTGCCGTCCGGGTTCACCACCCGCTGGCTCAGCGATGCCCTTGCCAACGACCAGTTCCAGGTAGGTTTCGCATATTCGATCCGCGTCGCCGCCATCGCCACCGCCTGGGCCGTCGTGCTGGGCACGAGTGCCGCCTACGCGATCCACCGGTTCGATGTGCCGGGGAAATCCTTGCTGCGTGCGGTTTTCATCGCCCCGCTGAGTCTGCCGCGCGTCGTGGCCGGCTTCTGCTTCTTCGTGCTGTACGCGTCGCTGGTCCCGGCGGCATACGGGACTGTCGGAGGGGTCGCGTTCGCGCATGTCCTGCTCCTGCTTCCGTTCGTGGTGTCGCTGGTCGGCGCGGGCCTGGCCAACCTCGACCCCGAGCTGGAGGAGGCCGCACGCGATCTGGGCGCCACGCCGTGGCAGGCGTTCCTGCGCGTGACCCTGCCACGGATCCGCGTGTCGATGATCATCGCCGCCGTGTTCGGGTTCCTCACGTCATTCGACGAGGTGGACCTGTCGGTATTCCTGATGCCCGCGGATACCACGACGCTGCCGGTCGCGATCTTCCTCCGCCTGCAGCAGAACCAGGATCCGGTCACGTCGGCCGTGTCGAGCCTGATGATCGTCGGGTCGCTCGCGCTCACCGGGCTCGTCGCCCTCGCCGCGCGCCGCGCCGGGCTGTTCGCGACCCGGAAGGAGCGCATGTGAGTTACCGATTGGGCGTCGACGTGGGCGGCACGTTCACCGATGTCGTGCTCGCCGACGCCGTCACCGGCGAACTGGTCACCGACAAGGTTCCCTCCGATGCCGAGCAGCCCGCCCGTGCGGTCCTGCACGGAGTCCGCCGGGTGCTGGACCGCACGGGCATCTCGCCGGAGCAGATCGAGTACTTCTCCCACGGCCAGACCTTCGCGCTCAACACCGTTCTGCAGCGGTCGGGGGCTCGGGTCGGTCTGCTCGTGACTCGCGGGTTCCCGGATCTACTCAGCATCGGCCGCCTTCGCCTGGATGATCCGATCGACCTGTTCACCGCCGAGCGCACCCCGCTCGTCGCCGAGGCCGATGTCCGTGAGATCAGCGAACGGGTGACCGTCGGTGGCGTGGTGGTGCGGGCGCTGGACCCGGACGAGGTGCGCCGTGCGGTGCGGGAACTGGTCGCGAGCGGGGTCGAGGCCGTGGCGGTCGCGTTCTTGCATGCCCACCTGCATCCCGAACACGAGCGCGCGGCCGCATCGGCGATCGCCGAGGAGTTCCCGAAGCTGCCGGTCGCGTGCTCGGCCCAGTTGTGGCCCGAAGAAAAGGAGTACGAACGCGCCACGGTCGCGGTGCTCGCCGCGCATGTCGGCGGCGCGCTGGGTGCTTACCTCGCCCACCTGGCGGGAGCGCTCCGCGAACTGGGCCTGTCGTGCCCGTTGCACATCACCAAGTCGAACGGCGGGGTGGCCGCGGTCGACGAGCGCCCAGGCGAAAACCTGCTCGCCGCAGTGGAAACGCTGTTGTCCGGCCCCGCATCCGGTGTCGCGGGTGCGATCCGGCTGGCCGCGGCCGCCGGGGTACACCGGATGATCACGATGGACATGGGCGGGACGAGCGTGGACTGCGCGGTGGTCGACGGCGCGATCCCGTACTCGACGCAGAGCCGGATCGGCGAGTTCCCGTTGATCCTCCCGTCGGTCGAGGTGAGCTCGATCGGTGCAGGTGGCAGCTCGGTCATCCGGGTCGATCCGGCCGGGGTGCTCAAGGTCGGCCCGCGCAGTGCGGGCGCGTGGCCCGGTCCCGCGTGCTATGGCCGCGGTGGTACCGAACCCACGCTGACCGACGCGTACGTCGTGTGCGGCTATCTCGATCCGGAGGACTTCGCGGCCGGCACCGTGCCGATCGACGTGGCGGCGGCGCGCGCCGCGCTGGAACCCGTCGCGAACCGGCTCGGACTGGGCCTGGAGGAGACCGCCGAGTCGGCGGTATCCGTTGCCACGGCGATGATGCACGCCCAACTCGTCCCGCTGTGCGCCCAGCGCGGTATCGACACCGCGGACCTGGTCCTGGTCGCCTACGGCGGGGCGGGGCCGGTCCAGGCCGCGCTCCTCGCGCGGGCGCTACACACAGCCGAGGTGCTCATCCCCGCCTCGCCCGGCACGCTGTGCGCGCTGGGAGCCCTCTCCACCGAACTGCGCGCCGATCTGGTCGCACCGATCGGCTGGCGCGTCGCCGACGAAGTGCTCGCCAGGACCTGGGACGAGCTGACCGCCAAGGCGCGCGCCTGGTACCTCGCGCAGGAGTACACGCTGCATCCCGACGTCCAGCTCACCCGCTGGGCCGACGTCCAGCTCGACGGCCAGTCCTTCACCCTGCCGGTCGCGCTCGCCGACGGCGTGCCCGCGACCGTCGCCGCGCTGCGCGAAGCCTTCGCCGCGGACTACCGGCGGGCCTACGCCGTGGATCCGGGCGACGCCGGAATCGACGTGCGGACCCTGCGGATCACCCTGGCCGCCGCGGGGAACCTGCCCCTCGCGCGGCGGCAGACCGCGGAGCCGCCGCAGGTGCGACCGCACCTCGTCGTCGAGAACGGACGTGCCGTGAAAGGGGAGGTACACCGGCGGCCCGGCATAGCCGCAGGCACGGAAATCCAGGGCCCCGCCGTCATTTCCGCACCCGACACCACGGTGTTCGTCCCGTCCGGGTTCCGGGCGACGGTGGACGGGTTGGGCAACCTGAGGCTGCGAGGAGAAGCCAATGCGTAGTTCCCCGGTCCGGCTCGAAATCCTGGCGCACCGGTTCTCCGCGGTGGTGGAGGAGATGGCGGAGACGATCCGCCGCACGAGCTTCAGCACGTTCGTCAAGCAGACCGCCGATTTCGGCACCTGCCTGGTGACTCCCGAAGGCGAGCTTTTCGCGGCGCCCCGGCGGATTTCGGGAAACACCATGATCGGCGTGCCCGCGGGTGCCGCGATCCGTTCGCTCGGCGAGTACCGGCCCGGCGATGTCGGGATCAGCAACGATCCGGACGCGACCGGTGGACTGGTCACGCATCTGCCCGACCTGTGGACCTGGTGCCCGCTCTACGCCGGCGACGAGCTCATCGCGTTCGCGCTGAGTTTCGTGCATTCATCGGACATCGGCGGCAGCGTGCCGAGCTCGATCGACTGGGGCCTGACCGACCAGCACCAGGAGGGTCTGCTCATCCCGCCGGTGCGGCTGATCGACGACGGCCGCCGCAACGACGCGCTGTTCGCCCTGATCGCCCGCAATTCCCGGGTTCCGCGGGAGAACATCGGCGATATCGAGGCCCAGATCGCCGCGTTGCGCACGGCCCAGCGGCGAATCGGGGAGATCCACGAAACCTTTGGTGCGCAGGCGATGAAAGACGCCGTCGCCGATCTGCTGGACACCGCCGAAAGCCGAGCGGGGGACATGCTCGGCGAACTCGCCGACGGGACCTACGAGTTCGTCGACTATCTCGAAGGCGCGGCAAGTGTGCCGCCGACCCGGCTGCGGCTGGCGCTCACGATTTCCGGCCGCACAGCGCATCTGTCGTTCGAAGGGACGTCGCCGCAGGTCGTCGAAGCGATCAACCTGCATACCGGGGGCGAGCCGGGACACTACATGCTGGCCTTCGCGCTGGTGAACTGGTTCTACTCCCAGGACAAGTCGGTGCCGTACAACTCCGGCCTGGTCCGTCCGCTGACCGCGACGCTGCCGCCGGGTTCGGTGGTCAACCCGCATGCCGGGGCGACCTGCGGGGTCCGCGCGGCGGTGTTCTTCCGGATCATGGACTGCGTCCTCGGATGTCTCGCCCAGGCCGCGCCGGACGCGGCGATGGCCGCCGGTGCCGGAGCCGTCGCCATCGCGGCGATCTCGCATCGCGACCCGGTCACCGGGCGTCGGCACGTGTCGGTCGGGCAGCCGCTGACCGGCGGTTCGGGCGGGCGCCCGGGGCTGCCAGGGCTGCGCGGTACCAGCTACATGGGCGGCTGGCTGCGCAACGTGCCCAACGAGGTGCTCGAAGCCGAGGTGCCCGTGCTCGTCGAGCAGTACCGCTACCGCCGGAATTCCGGCGGCGCGGGTGCGTTTCCGGGCGGGGACGGGCTGATCGTGGAGCTGCGCAGCCTGGACGACAACGTGACCTTCGCGGTGCGGGGGCTGGAAAGGCTGGTCTACCAGCCCTGGGGCGTACGCGGCGGGGGGCCGGGGCAGCGGGGCCGCGCGACCCTGAACCCTGGCACGCCGGACGAACGCGACCTGGGCCGGGTTCGCACGATCACCCTGAACCGGGGAGACGTGCTGCGGGTCGAGACTCCGGGCGGAGGAGGGCTCGGCGAACGGCCGCCCGGCGAAGGCCTGTTCACGCTCGGCGAAGCCAGGGAAACCCACGACCGCCGCTGGCCAGGCGCCAGCCAGCGTGCGCTGATCGACGCCGTACTCGGCCGTGTTCCGCCGGCACGCCAGGCCACTACCTACCGGACGCTGTACCTGGAGGCGGAGCGGCGCGCCGCGGACGGTGCGGTGACCGAAGAGATCGTGCACGCGGTACTGGAGGGAGCGTTGTGACCGCCTTGCGTTTCGGCTTGATGACCCACGAATCGGCACCGTGGCCCGAACTCGCCGAGCGCTGGCGAGGCTTCGAGGCCGCGGGGTGGGACGCGTTGTGGGCGGGCGATCACCTGTGGAGCGGCGGCGATACGGCGAAACCCCGGTTCGAGGCATGGCTGCTGGCCGCCGGGATCGCGAACGCGACCTCGACCGCGGCCGTCGGCACGCTGGTGAGCGCCATCGGCCTGCGGAACCCGTCCGTGCTGGCGAAACAGGCCGTGACGCTGGACCATATGTCCGGCGGGCGTGCGGTAGCCGGGATCGGCCTGGGCGGTAACCCGAAGGACCTCGCCGCCGCCGGGCTCGACCCGTGGCCGGCGGCCGAACGAGGGCCACGCCTGGCCGAGTACTGCGCGGTCGTGCGCGCGATGCTCGACGGCGGTGCGGTCGAGGTCGGAGGGACCTATTACCGGGCCCGGGGTTTCTCCGCGCCCGGGCCGGTCGCGGACCGGATTTCGCTGCTGATCGCCGCACACCTGCCCGCGTCGATCAAGGTGGCAGCGCGCTACGCGGATGTCTGGAGCACCTACGGAACCCTGTTCAGCCAACTAGCCCGAGGCATCTCGCTGACGCCAGACGAGAGCCTTGCCGCGACCGCGCGGCGTTCGCGGTTGCTCGACGCCGAATGCGAGCTCCTCGGCCGCGATCCGGCTTCGGTGCGCCGGTCGTTCATGCTCGCGTTCACCCAGGACACGCCCTGGCTGTCGGTGCAGCACTTCCGCGACACGATCGGCCGCTACGCGGAGCTCGGGATCACCGAGTTCATGTTCCCGTTTCCCTTACAGGGCAAGCATGATCTGGAGGTCTTTGCCGAGGTCGTGGAGTCCGTACTGCCTCGGCTGCGGAAGGGGGAGCGGCCGTGAACGACGACCTGATCGCGCTGCGACGGAGCCTGCACGCCGCTCCCGAGGTCGGGTTGCACCTGCCCCGGACCCAGCAGAAAGTGCTGGACGCGCTCGACGGCCTTCCGCTGAAGATCACCACGGGGATCCGGTGCACGTCGGTGACCGCGGTCCTGGAAGGCGCCCGGCCGGGGCCGGCAGTGCTGTTGCGGGGCGACATGGACGCCCTGCCAGTTCGCGAGGACACCGGGCTCGACTTCGCCGCCACGGGCGCCGCCATGCATGCGTGCGGGCACGATCTGCACACCGCGGCTCTCGTCGGCGCCGCCCGGTTGCTGTCCGCGGAGCGCGAAGTGTTGGCGGGCAAGGTCGTGTTCATGTTCCAGCCCGGCGAGGAAGGCCACGGCGGCGCCCAGCTGATGCTCGACGAAGGCCTGCTCGACGTGGCCGGCGCCAGGCCCGACTTCGCCTACGCGCTGCACGTCCTCGCCGACCGGCCGCGTGGACTGGTGCTGTGCCGTCCCGGGCCGGTCATGGCCGCATACTCGGTACTGGAGGTGACCGTCGAGGGCCGCGGCGGGCACGGCGGTCGCCCGCACGAGGCCCATGACCCGGTCCCAGCGCTGGCCGAGATCGTGACCGCGCTGTACACGTATGTCGCCCGCCGGTTCGATTCCTTCGACCCCGTGGTGCTCACCGTCGGCGAGATGCATGCCGGATCGGCGCCGAATGTGATACCCGACAACGGTTTCCTGAAAGCCGGGGTGCGCACGTTCTCCGAACCGGCGACCGCCCGGATCGCGGCCGAGCTGCCCGCGGTGGCGGGCTCGGTGGCCGCCGCGCACGGGCTCACCGCCCGCACCAGCGTCCGTCCGGTAATGGCGCCGACCGTGAACGACCCCGTCGCGGCGGCCGTGTTCGCCGACACCGCGATCCGGCTGTTCGGTCCCGGCCGGTACCGCGACCTCGAGCATCCGCGCGCCGGCTCGGAGGATTTCTCCCTGGTACTGCGGGAAATCCCGGGTGCATACGGATACCTGGGCGCGGCGGAGCCCGGTGCGACCGCGGGCAACCACTCGCCCCGCGCCCGGTTCGACGACAGCGTCCTGCCCGATGCCGCGGCGCTGCTGGCCGGTCTGGCCCGTCATCACCTGAACCCCGCGAGGAAGGCCAAGTCATGACCGAACGATGTACCCGCGGCGCCGACGTGATCGTCGACGCGCTGATCCGCAGTGGCGTGACCACAGTGTTCGGCGTGCCGGGTGATACCGGGGTTGTGCTCTACGACGCGTTCTACCACCGGTCGGGCGAGATCGAGCACGTCCTGGCCCGCGACGAGCGGCACGCCGCGTACATGGCCGACGCGTATGCCCGTGTCACCAACCGGGTCGGCGTCGTCGAGGTGTCCAGCGGCGGGGGCGCGACCTACGCGGTCGGCGGGCTGGGAGACGCGTTCGCCTCGGGCCTGCCGGTGCTCGTGATTAGCTCGGACATCCACGCCGCGAGCCGTGGCAGCGGGGCGCTCACCGAAATCGACCAGCGCGGGCTCTTTTCGGCCGTCACCAAGGCACAGCTCGTTGTCGAACGAGCCGACGAGCTACCCGCGGCGATCGAGGAGGCATTGACGACCGCGATCACTGGCCGTCCGGCGCCGGTCGTGCTGATCGTGCCCGAAAATGTGCTGGACGAGCACACGTCCGCGACCGCACGAACCAGTGTGATCGCCGCCCCGGCCCGGCGGGAGCACGCCGACGAAGCCGCCGTCGAGATCGCCGCGCGGGCGCTGGCGGGAGCACGGCACCCGGTGCTCGTCGCGGGCGGCGGCGTGCACATTTCGGGCGCCTACCAGGAATTGCGCGAGCTGGCCGAAACACTCGGCGCGGGTATCGCGACCACGATCCACGGCGTCGGCGCCGTAGGCACCGGCGATCCGTGGCGGCTCGGGATCGTGGGCAACAACTCGGGCCAGCCTGGCACCAACGCCCACATCGCCGCTGCCGACGTCGTGCTGCTCGTGGGTACCCGGGCCAACGCGACGGACACCAACAGCTGGACGGCCCCGGCACGATACGGTCAGACGGTGATCCAGATCGACATCGACAAGGCCAGGGCGGGCCGTAACTTCCCCGGCTCGCTCCCGCTCGTCGGAGACTGCCGCACGGTTCTGGCTCAGCTACGCCGAGCCGTGACACCGCTGGAGCCCGGACAGCGGGCGCGGCGGCTGGAGGCGGTGGCGTCGGCCCGCGCGAACGCCACCCCGTCGACTGCCTCCGCCGAGTACGCGCCCGGGTTGCTCTATCCACGCGCCGTGGTGGAAACGGTACGAGGCCTGCTGGGCGAAGGCACGACGGTCGTCGCCGACCCGGGCACGCCGACCCCGAACGTCGCCGCCTTCTGGACTCAGCCGCGACCTGGCCGCGGGGTCGTGATTCCACGCGGGCACGGGCCGATGGGTTACGCGATCCCGGCGGCGATCGGCATCGCGAAGGCCCGGCCGGGGCGCCCGGTCGTCGCCGTGACCGCAGACGGAAGCTTTGCGATGGCGTGCGGTGAGCTGGAGACCGCGGCCAGGTTCGCGCTGCCGATCCTGTTCGTGCAGCTGACCAACCACAGCATGGGCTGGATCAAGATGCTGCAGCACCTCTACACGGGCGGCCGGTACTTCGGCGTGGACCCCGGCCCGACCGACGCGGTGATGGTGGCCGCCGCCAACGGGATCGACGGCGCCGCCGTGACTTCGATCGAGGAGCTCGAAAAGCTCGCCGGAGAGTTCGCCGCGAACCCGCGGCCCTGCTATGCCGACGTCGTGGTGCCGCACCTCATCGAGTACACCCCGCCGGTTCCGGCGTGGGACGCGGGCCTGGCCGGTCACGGCGAACGGCCGGTGTACTGATCTCATGCCGACCAGCGCTCCTGTCCCCGGAGGCCGCGCCCGGCTTTCCGAAGAGGTTTACCGCAGGCTTCGGGCCGACATCATCGACGGCGTGATCCTGGCCGGCTCCCCGCTCGTGGAGGACGAGATCGCCGAGCGGCTCGGCGTATCCCGGACCCCCGTGCGGGAGAGCATCCAGCGGCTCGCGGCCGACGGCCTCGCTGAATCGCGGCGCCGCCGGTGGGTCGTGCGCGCCTACTCCGCCGAGGAGGTCGTGGAGATCTACGGCGTACGGGCGGCGCTCGAGTCGCACGCCGCCCGGCTTGCCGCGCTGAACGCGAGCGATGCGCAGCGCGCGGAGATCGAGGCACAGCGGGAGCTGATGACCACCGAGGACGCCTCCGTGCTCGCGGAACGGGCCAAGACGAACGACATCTTTCATGATCTGATCACCGCCGCGTCCGGCAACAGCCGGCTGTTGAAGGACCTTCGCGAACAGCGGCTGTTTCACTTCAACGCGCGCGTCGCCTCCGTCTACACCGCGGAGGATCTGAACCGCTCTTCGCGCCAGCACGGCGCGCTCATCGATGCCGTGGTCGGTGCCAGGCCGGCCGAGGCGGCTGAAGTCGCGCTGGAGCACGTCGAGTTCTCAATGCAGCTCGTGCTGCGCAAGCTGTACTGAGCGCCGGGCCCGCTTGCCGGCTTTTGTGGACAGTGGATCGCGGTCGCCGGGTGTTCTCGGTGACGGAGTTGGAGGATGTCCGCCGCAGGCGTGGATCGGTACCGCCTGTTGTGGGCGTGGTGTTGTATGCGCGGGTGTCCTCGCAGCGCCAGTGCCGCGAGGGTGCTCTTGTCCGGCAGCGCGTGAGAGGTGAGGTGAGGGGTGAGGCGGTGGCACGAGGAAAGCTTCGGCTGATCGCTGTGCCGGTCACCGCGGCCGCGCCATCCAGGGGCGCGTGTCCGCGATCGTCTCCGGGTGTCGGCTGTCGATGAGTAGGTGCTGACTCTGGTGGGACAGCACCTTGGTTCTCTGCCCCAGCTCACCAGGGCAATCCGCGCTATCGTGAGCGCTATTGGGTGCTATGGCACCCAAAAACACTCACGGGTTTGCGAAGGTGGCCATCGGCACCCAGGCAACATCAGCACCAAAGATTGCCCGGTCTTCTTTTTGATGTCCGCCCGCAGATCCTTTTTGGAGACCTTGCCGACGTTCGTCAGCGGCAAGGTCTCGACGACCTCGACTCGCTCGGGCATGGCGACGATCGCGGCGTTGCGCACGTCGGGGTGACGTACGAGCAATTCCTCGACCTCATCGGAATGGATCTTCTCTGCACCGCGGTTGATGGCGTCTTTGATCCGGCCGTCGATCGCGTAGTACGCGCGCCCATCCAGCACGTGCCAGGTGACCAGGTCGCCAGTGCGGTAGAACCGTCCGAGGTGAATGTTGACGCGTTGTGTTCGGGCGCCCGGTAGTAGCCGGTGATGGTGTACGGGCCACGGCACGCGAGCTCGCCCGGTGTGGGCTTTTTCCGGTCGGGTCCAGGCCTGCGGCGTGGTGGTCGCCCGTGCCGACGTCCAGGTCGAGGAACACGCCATGTGTGCTGGTCATACACCAGGTACTTCGCGTTGTGCGAGAGCTGGTCACCGGTCGGGCGTCGGAGGCTGTCACGGAGAGGAATCTCTCGTTTACGCCACCAGGGAGACAGTAGTCCGGGCGGGCAGGTGGTGCCTGACGTTCGGGTAAGGCCGGGTAAGGGGTTTGGGGACTGGGTGTGGTGGGGCTCATACTGCGCTGGAAATGGTTTTGCGAGTGAGGGGTGGAGCGGCATGAACGAGGTCGCGGAGCGGGCGCGCACCTGGTTGCACGACACCTATGGGCAGCGTGTGGCGCTGAGGGATGAGGAGGCGATCCTCTCGACGGAGCGGGTGGCGTTCTTCGGTTGCCGCTATGTGGAGTCTGATGAGCCGATGTTGGCGGCGACGATCTGCGTGCCGCGGGACGGGGCGGATCCGTTTCCCGCGTCTAATGCCGGCCCGCTGGATGAGGCTCTCAATGTGTCACGGCCCGAGCCGGGGGCGTGGCGTTGGCGGGTCAACGCGCGTAACTGTGTGATCGCGACCGATGCCGCGGTGAATTGCCGGCCTGCCTCGGCGCTGCCGTGGGATCCGGCTGGCGAGACGCCGGGCTGGTGGGATCGGATGCTGGCGGCGTATTTCCCCGATGCCGAGGTGTTGATCTGCTCGACGTGGGCGGATGCGAGCAGGGCCATTGTGGACGGGGGCGTGGGGACTCGGGCCGTGGTGTGGTTGCGTCGTCAGCTCGGTGGGCGTGAACTGGCCGGTCACCTGCTGTATGCGGACTACGCGGATGACGCTGTGGTCTTTCTCGACGGTCTACGTGGGACTGTCGCCGAGCAGAACGACTCCGAGGTGGCTGAGCTTGTGGTGGCGCGTTTCCGCCGCCGGCAAGATGAGTCGGTCGGCGGGCTGCTGCCGTCGGAGGCCGCGGCGGACGAATTCGCCGGGGCTGTCGAGAAGGCGCAGGCGTGGCTGGCGTACCGCTATGACGGCGAGGTGGAGCTAGTCGGTCCTGATCCGGCCGATGAGACCGAGCGTGGCTGGTTGTTCGCCTGTACCACCCGGAGTTTCCAGCGTAGTGGCGACTGGCGTGACCAGATGCTGGATGCTGCTGTGGTGGTCCCGAAAGCGGCCGGTGAAGAGCCGTTCGGTTTGCCCAACCGTGATCCGTGGACGTGGCTGGATGACTGGAACGCCGGGAAGCCGGGGTTGATGCCGCCGCCGGAGCCCGCGCAGGCTGCGTGGTTCGGTCCTATGGTGGCTCAGCTTGGACCTGTGGCCGGTAGCAGCGTTCATGAGCATTGGTTCGGGGTTCTGGAGGAGATCGCTTCTTTTCCCGCGCGAACCCAGGCACTGGTGTGGCTGCGGAGGAGGGATCCCCGGGGTCGGGAGAGCGTCGGGCATCTGTTGGTGGCCGTGAACGAGACCGAGGGTGTTCAGCTGTTTGACCCGATGGACGGGCGTGCTCAGCCGCTCATCGAAACCGCATCGTTCGAGTTCCGTGTCATGCGCTTTGGCTCGTGAGTACGGATACGTGCTGCAGGTCCCCTTTTTCGCTCGCGAGCGTATCCGTTGAGAGTGACATCTTCATGAATATGAGTGGCGGGGGTGAACCTTGCTGCTTGAAGGAGCCGTGTGTTCGTTGTGAGAGACGTGTTGTGGTTCGGGTGCCGGGCGGCTGAGGCCGCCCGGCTAACGGGCTTTGACGCGTCACCGCGCCGGCAGGTCACGGGGCTGGTTCCCAGCGGGGCGGAAGGGCTGGTTCCCGCATACATCGTTGCTGCCTTGGGTTGGGGCGGCGTTGGGGTGGGGTGGGTGTGATGTTTTCGTCGATCATGGTGCCGGAGGGGGTGCGGCGGCTTTTTCAGGTGTTGACCGGTGAGGATATGACGGATGCGGATGAGGGTGCGTTGTTCGCGGTGGCGGACGTGTTGGAGTCCGGTGCGGCGGGGCTGGGCGAGGTGCGGGCGTTGGTGGCGGAGCTGGTGGGGAAGGTGCGGACGGAGTTTTCGGGGAAAGCGGCGGACCGGTTTGCGGACGGGTTGGGGATTTTTGATGGATTGTTGTCCTCGGGCCAGGCGGGGTTACTGGATTTAGCGGCGTTCGTGCGGAAGACGTCGCAGCAGGTGCGGTATCTGAAGCTGGTGACGATTTATGGTTTGCAATTGCTGGCGGTGGAGATGGCGTGGGCGATGTATTTTGCGGGGGCGACCGCTGGCGCGACGCTGGCGTGGCTGGCGGCGCGGATGGCGGTGATGCGGTTTTTGTTGACGAGCTGGTGGAGGCAGTTGTTCATGCGGTTGGCGATGATGGCGGCTGGTGGTGTGGTCTTCAACGTGGTGCCGGATCTGCAGGCCCAGGTGCAGATGCTGGGTGAGAAATCGGCTGAGAAGTGGGATGGGACGCTGACCGAGCAGGCGGCGGGGATGGGGGCGTTCTCGGCGTTGGTGGCGCTGCCGATGTCGGCGGTGGGCGGTCTGGTCAGCAACGCGTTGACGAAGGTGCTGGTGAAGGGACTGGGCGATGACGTGGACGCGGCGATCCTGGAGGCGGCGGCGAAGAAAGCGGTGGCCGAGCACGCGGAGTTGTATCCGGTGTCGGCGATGGCGAAGTTCGCGGACGCGGTGGGCAAGAGTCTGGATGACTATGCGGGGATGTCGGTGGGGGCGATGTGGCTGGCGCGGTTCGGGCATAGCGTGGGGGAGGCGTTGGAGAACGCGTTGTCGGAGTTTTTCGGGGAGGCGGGATATTTGGCGGCCACGGGCCAGGAGGTGACCTGGAACCCGTTTAGTTTGACGGCGGGTTTGTTCGAGACGGTGTTCAGCGGTGTGGGCAACCTGGCGGGTTTGGCGTTGCGGGGCAAGCTGCACCCGGAAGGCCCGAGCCCATACCTCGAGAGCACCGGCGGGGGCGGGGACGGCAGCGACGATGGTGGCGGGTCCGGTGGGGAAAAGGCCCCGCTGCCGGGGGCAGGGTCCGGGTCGCAGACAGGGGATATCCCTGGCACCCCAGACAAGGACGACAGCACGTTCATCCCATCCGATGCCTCCGATTCCTCGGATGCGTCGCAATCGGATCGCTGGGCCGGCTCGGATTCCGGGGCCGGCTCGGATTCCTCGAGTGTGTCTGATGTGGACTCTGTGTTCTCGGATACCAGGTCGGTGGATTCGGCTGCGGTGTCGGTGCCTTCTGATGATGACCTGGTGGTGCCCGGTTCCGCTGTGGTGTCTGCCGTTGTTGTGGGCGGCACAGACGGTAAGGACGGCACGGACGGTAAGCGGGGTGCTGATGGCGGTGTGACAGGCGGGACCCCGGCTCGTGATGTTCCGGTGGTGCCCGGTTCCGGGCAGCACCGGCCGGGCACACCACCACCCGCGTATTCCGGTGGGGTACCGGGTGTTGGTCCGGACCGGCCGGGCACACCACCACCGCCGTACAGTCCGGATCCCGGTGGCGATCAGGCCGTGCCCGGGAAGCGGCCGCTGGAGGTGTCTGCCTCGAAGACACCGGACTCCCCGACGGTGACCCCACATGCTTCCGATGTGCCCGCGGATGCCGCGCGCCCGGAGACTGTCAGGCCCGGGTCTGTCGTGGGCCCCGAGGGTGGTGTGCCTGCGGATGCCGCGCGCCCGGAGACTGTCAGGCCCGGGTCTGTCGTGGGCCCCGAGGGTGGTGTGCCTGCGGATGCCGCGCGTCCGGAGACTGTCGGGTCCGGGTCTGTCGTGGGCCCCGATAGTGTGCCTGGGGATCCCTCGCGCCCGGAGGTTGTCGGGTCCGGGTTTGCTGCGGATTCCGGTCGTGGTGTGGCCGGGGGGCATCCGGGGGCGTCGGGTGGGGTGACCGGCCGCGATGGGGATCCCGGTGTGGACTCGGTTGCGGGGCGTGGGGATTCGCATCGCCAGGACGGGGCGGTGGTGTTGCCGGATTCGGTGACGTTGCCGGGGGAGGGGTCGCTGGCGGCGCCGTCTCTGCATCGGGATCCGGCGGTGCTGCTGGCGGGCTTGCCGGCGGACACGGTGAGGGTGCCGGTGCCCGCGGAGGTGGTTGCTGGTGGCAGGTTGGCGGATTTCATGCCGGACGGTGTCGCGGATTTCCCGGGCGGGCCTGTGCTGCTGGTGTCGTCCCCCAGCGATCCGAACGCGGGTGTGGTGGTGACGCGGGACCAGGGGTTGGCACTGGCGCGGGATTTGGGCCGCAACGTTGTCGCGATGATGCCGGGACAGGCCGGGCGCGAGCCGCGGTTCATGGTGTTCCCCGCGGATGGTTCTCGTCCCAAGCCGCTGGCCGGGCCTGGTGCTGCGGTGCTGGCCGGGGGGCGCGGGGGCGTGGCCGGTCTGGCGGATGCCTCGGCAACGGTCCCGGCCTCCGGTGACAAGACGGTGGCCCGGGGTGAGGCACCGGCTACCGGGACGGGGTCTGTCCAGGAGAGGTCGGTGGCTGGGGAGGTACAGCCCGCGGCGACCACGCCCGGTGCTGGGGCGGGCACGGTGCGGGATACCAGTCGGATACCGGTGGGGCAGTGGACGCAGGAGGAACTGAACCACGCGATCGACCAGGCGCAGAAGCTGGACCTGTCCAGCGACGAAAAGGAGACGGCGGGGCAGATTGTGTGGCTCGCGCATGACGTCGCGGGGTTGGCTCGTGGGGATGCTGTCGTGCCGCTGGAGGATGTGGTGGCGCTGGTCGCCGCCAAGCGCCGCGAGCTCGGCGATGACCACCAGGATCACCAGGTGGTGGAGTTTTCCCAGGCACTGGCGGACAGGCTGCGTACGCGGCGCAGCAAACCGGTCATCCACGCCGGAGCCGGTCCGGCAGAACACACCGCGGGCGGCGGTCCGTCGGGATCTTCGTCGGATGCCGTACCGCCCAATGCGGAGGGACACCCCCCGGCCCAGGTGACCAAGCAGACGCGCAAGCGAGGCCGGATCGAGACGGATGAGGAAAGGACGGAAAGGAAGAAAAGGAAGATTGCACGTGACAAACAGCTAAGGATCGAAGCTAGGCAGAATCGGCATGCGAGGATTGCGGAGTTGGAGGGGATGCCAAGGCCGCTGCCTAATGCTGAACACAAGGAGCTCGAGGCGATTAGGGAGGAGGATAAGCGACAGCGTGCCGTGAACGTGGAACGCCATCGTAGGTGGAGGAAGAAGCAGGTAGCGGGACGGTCCGGGGAGTCTTCTGCGGCGGCCGAGCTGAGTGCGTTGATCACTAACGCGGACGCTGGGCTGAAGAGGATGCGCGATGAGGGGCGAGAAGTTCGCGTAGGCGGGGTGGATGTAGGCGTAGACGGTCTGATCGATGCAGTGAAGCAGAAGCAGCAGCAGTCGGGCATGGGAGCTCATGGGGTCCGTGACGGTCTCCCGGATGTGATGGCGTATCACATGCTGAGTAAGCCGACGGAGGACGTCAGGGAGTTTGATCGAAAACTACAGAAGTTGGACTGGGGTGAACGATACGAGTGGGCCGCGACGCAGTTGGATAAGTGGGCCAGGATCGTGGGTCGTGATGCTGTAAACCGGTTGTTGGCTAATGCGGACGGGATTTTGGGGCCGCTGAGGAGGTCAAATCGGTTCCGGACTGTGCTGGCGCAGTGGTTGGGTGAGCATCCGGGTGACCGGCACGGGGCTCAGAACCTGCGAGTGGAAATGGTCGCTTACCTGGCCAGGAATCCTGACCTTGGCATGGCGGTGAGTGGTTTAACTCGCGTCGCGTTCAAGAACGCGAAAGCGGAAGAGGCGCGTTGGCAGGCAGATCGTGCTGCGAATCCGGCGGAGGCTGCTGCCCCGACGGTGCGCGGGGTCGATGATGATCCAGCGCTGCGCGTTATTTCTAAGGTTAGTTCGATACAGCGCGAATTCGAGGATGCCGCTCAGGCGTTGCGACAGTTGGCCCGCGCCGAAGGTCAAGATGCCGTGAACCGTTTGTATGGTCCGGTGGAGAAGGTCTTGGGGCCTCTTAAGGAGTCGAAGTCCTTCCGGGATGTGATGGCACACGAGTTGCTGAAGAAACGGCGGGATGATCAGCAGTTGCAGCGGTTGATGACGGACCCGCAGAGTGATCAGCAGTTGCAGGAGTTGCGGTTTAAACTGGTCCGTTACCTGGCTGGTGACCTGAGCGGCGGAGCGGAACCGGATACGGATACGGATGCGGCCGACAACTTGCTTTCCGCCGGGATGGGGCCGTTGTCTGAACGATCTAAACTCGTTCAGATTAATAACCGCCGCCTGACGATTGGTGGGGCGCTGAGTGGGTTGCAGGACGATGGGGCTCTCAGTGGGGTGCTGCGAGATGCGGCACTTGAGGACCTGCGTCGCGGGAAATACACCCGCGACACTTTGGGGGAGCGGTTCTACAGATCTCGGCACTGGGGCGCCACCGTTTTTGCGATCCGCGATTTGCAAGATGCGGTGGGGTCTCTGCGACAGGTTTTGGAGGAGGCGGAGGCAAACTCTGACCTGCGGAAGGGATATGAACGCAAGATCGAGGGGTGGTTGGATATAAGGGAATTCGATCACGCCGTGATCCGCGGCCGGGCAAGGGAAGCCGAAGATGCCGTTCGGTTGCTGCGAGAGAACGCGAACCGGGAATCGCCGAGGGAAGAAGGCGGCACGTTCGAGCGGCTGCACGTTCTGCCCGGTCAAAATCGTGATGTGGCCAGTGAGGTCGACTCCCGGCACTTCGGGGGAATACAGGTTGGTGATCATCGATTGCGGGCGCAGCCGGAGTCTATCGAGGATGTGTCGGGAAATGCGGCGACCGGTGACGCCGAGAGCGTCTTCGGCGGGAGAGCACAGCTCGAAAGGGATCGGCTGCTGGCGCGGCTTCATGACTTGAGGGGAGACGAGGATCCGTGGGAGCCGCAAGGCTCCGGTGGATTGCCGGAGGATCAGGGGCGCGTTGCGGGATCGTCTGGTGGGGAAGACGCTTCGTCTGCTGGTGGGCGGGCTGTTGTTACCGCGACTGTTGACCCTGGCACTGTGGCGTTGAAGGAACTGGGGGAATTGAGGAAGGCGGCCACATCGCGGTTGAATAACCTGACTGATGAAGACGAGGTCCGTTTCTTGGAGGACGCGTCTAAGAAGTTGGGGTTGCCCCTGAATTCTAATCCGGAATTCGTGATCGTGATGGCCGATTACTTGAGCACGTTGTCTCCTGATTTGCCACCGAGTGAACGCGAGAAGTCTGTCGACGCGTTTCGGGGAAAGCTGGCCGAAATTTCGGCAGCGATAACGGCTGGCAGTACGGTCGCGAATCCGGAGCAGGATGGGGGCATGCCGACGCCGGTCGCTGACGATGCGCGGGCGGAGACCGATGAGGACATGCAGTCGGAGTTCGCTGAGGATAACAACGATCGCGACTTCGGTGAGCAACGGCCAGAGTCGATGGAGCGGGTTCCTTCGTCTGTGTCTGGGCAGGTGTTGGGTTCGGGTGTTGAGGAGATTCCGGCGGGGATTATGGTGTCGCCGTCGGATTTGAGGGAGGATCTCGTTGATGTAGCGCGTGGTTTGCCGACCAAGCAGACGGGCAAGCGAGGACGCCCGCCCGAGACGGCTAAGGAAAGGAAGAAAACGCGGAATTTACGTTCCAACCAGCGTCGGGCCGACAGGACGGCGGCGCAGCGTGCGAAGATTGCGGAGTTGGAGGAGTCGCTGGAGGCGCTTAAGGCTGAACAGGCTTCGTTGGAGGAGTCGCTGGAGCTGCTTAAGGCTGAACAGGCTTCGTTGGAGGAGCCGCCGGGGTGGGCGGATGCGGCGGATGCGGATTTGCGGACGCAGCGGGAGAAGCGGCTGGAGGAGCTGCAGCAGAGTATCGCGTCAATGCAGCAGCTGAAGGAGCTGCAGCAGCAGCGTATCGCGCCGATGCAGAAGGAGTACAACGAGCATACGGAGGAGGCTAAGCGATTGCGCGCGTTGGACGCGAAACGCAGTCGTAAGTGGAGGGAGAAGCAGGGTAGGTCGCAGGCTGCGCGGTCGGGCCCGGGGCGGTCCGGGGAGTCTTCTGCGGCGGACAAGCTGAGTGCGTTGATCGCTGAAGCGAACGCTGGGCTGGAGAGCATGCGCGGGCAGGGGCTACCAGTAGACCAACTGATGGATGCAGTGAAGCCGCGCATGGAAGCTTTTGAGGGCCATAACGGTCTCCGGGATGTGATGGCGTATCACATGCTGAAAAATCCGGGGAATCAAGTGGACCCCCGAGAGTTCGAGCGAAAACTACATGGGTTGAAGGCGGTGCGGGACTGGGATGAATGGTACGAGCGGGACGCGACGCGGTTGGATAAGTGGGCCGGGATCGTGGGTCGTGATGCTGTGGACAGGTTGTTGGCCGATGCGGACGGGGTCTTGGGGCCGCTAAGTGTGTCGTTGCGGTTCCGGACTGTGCTGGCGAAGTGGTTGGGTGAGCATCCGGGTGACCGTCGTGGTGCTCAGGCGGTGCGGGGGATAATGGCCGGTTACCTGGACGGCGACCCTGACCTTGGCGTGGCGGTCAGCGGTTTGACTCGCGACGAGTTCGAGACGGCGAAAGCGGAAGAGGCGCGTTGGCAGGAAGATCGTGCTGCGAACCCGGCGGAGGCTGATGCCCCGATGGTGCGCGGGGTCGCTGATGATCCAGCGTTGGACGTTATTTCCCGGATTAGCTCGATACAGCATAAATTCGAGAAGGCCGGTCAGGAGTTGCGGCAGTGGACCCACGCCGAAGATCAAGATGCTGTGGACCGTTTGTATGATCAGGCGGACCAGGTCTTGGGGCCTCTTAAGGAGTCGGAGCCCTTCCGGGATGTGATGGCACACGAGTTGCGGAATACCCCGCGGAATGATCAGCAGCTGCAGCGGTTTATGACGAACCCGCAGGATGATCCGCAGTTGCGGCAGTTGCGGTGGGAACTGGCCCGTTACCTGGCTGGTGACTTGACCGGCGGTGCGGACCCGGATACGGCCGACAACTTGCTTTCCGCCGGGATGGGGCCGTTGCCTGAAGAAAATCGATCTAAAGCCTTGCGGATGCATTTGCGGCGCCTGACGATTGGCAAGGCGCTGAGCGGGTTGCAAGACGATAAGGCTGTCAACCGAGTGTTGCGAGATGCGGCACTTGAGGACCTGCGTCGCGGGGCATACTCCTTCGCCACTTTGGCGAAGCGATTCTACAGACTTAAGACCTGGGGCGAGACCGTTTTTGCGATCCGCGATTTGCAAGATGCGGTGGGGTCTCTGCGGCAGATTTTGGAGGAGGCGGAGACAAGCACTGACCGGCGGGACGAATATGAACTCAAGATCGCGGAGTGGTTGGATATAAGGGGGTTCCATGACACCGCGATCCGCAGCCGGGCAACGGAAGTCGCCGATGCTGTTCGGTTGCTGCGCCAAGAGAACGCGAACCGGGAATTGCAGAAGGTTTTCGCGGAAGCAGGCGGCACGTTAATGGAGCTGCTCGTTCTGCCCGATCAAAATCATGATGTGGTCGATGAGGTCTACCGGCACTTCCTGGGAATAATACCGGTTGAGGATCAGGAATTGTGGGATGCGGTCGCGCATCGGCTGCTGACGAATGCAGGTCAGGAGGATCGGATAGGGGATGCGCACCAGTTCCTGGAGTGGCTGCAGCATCTGAGGAGCGAGGCATCGGCCGTTGATGTGCCTGCGGATCCCGCGCGCCCGGAGACTGACACGTCCAGGTCCGTCGTGGACTCCAGCGGTGGTGCGGCCGGGCGCGAGCCGCAGTTAACGGTGTTCCCCGCGGATGGGGCGGGCGCGGTACGGGATACCAGTCGGATACCGGTGGGGCAGTGGACGCAGGAGGAACTGAACCACGCGATCGTCGAGGCGAGGAAGCTGGACTTGTCCAGCGACGAAAAGGACGCGGCGGGGCGGATTGTGTCGCTCGCGCATGACGTCGCGGGGTTGGCTCGTGCGGATGCGGTCGTGCCGCTGAGGGATGTGGTGGCGCTGGTCGAGGCCATGCGCCGCGATCTCGGCGATGATCACCAGGATCAGGTGGTGAAGTTTTCCCGGGATCTGGCGGACAGGCTGCGTACGCGGCGCAGCGAACCGGTCATCCACGCCGGAGCCGGGCCCGCGGAACACACCGCGGGCGGGACGGCGAATGAAAGGAAGAAAAGGAAACGTTTCGCCGAGCGGCGTGCGAGGATTGCGGAGTTGGAGGGGAAGGCGTCGCTGTCTGAGGTTGAACAGAGGGAGCTCGACGCGTTTAAGGCGGATGATAAGCGACAGCGTGTCGTGAACGTGGAAGCCAATCGTAGGTGGAGGCAGAACCAGCGTAAGTTGCGGGCTGCGCAGTTGGGCGCGCGAGGGGCTTCGTCTGCTGGTAAGTCTGATCAGGTAGCGGGGCGGTCCGGGGAGTCTTCTGCGGCGGCCGAGCTGAGTGCGTTGATCACTAACGCGGACGCTGGGCTGAAGAGGATGCGCGGTGGGCAGGGGGGAGACGTAGGCGGGGTGGATGTAGGCGTAGACGGTCTGATCGATGCAGAGAAAGTGAAGCAGCAGCAGTCGGGCATGGGAGCTCTTGGGGTCCGTGACGGTCTCCCGGATGTGATGGCGTATCACAAGCTGAGTCAGCCGAGGGATGACGAGGACGTCAAGGAGTTTGATCGAAAACTACAGAAGTTGGACTGGGAAGCACGATACGAGTGGGCCGCGACGCAGTTGGAGAATTGGGCCGGAATCGTGGGTCGTGATGCTGTGGACAGGTTGTTGGCTAATGCGGACGTGGTCTTGGGGCCGTTAAGTGTGTCGTTGCGGTTCCGGACTGTGCTGGCGCAGTGGTTGGGTGAGCATCCGGGTGACCGGCACGGTGCTCAGGCGGTGCGGGGGATAATGGCCGGTTACCTGGGTGGCGACCCTGACCTTGGCGTGGCGGTCAGTGATTTGACTCGCGACGCGTTCGAGAAGGCGAAAGCGGAAGAGGCGCGTTGGCAGGCAGATCGTGCTGCGGACCCGGCGGAGGCTGCTGCCCCGACGGTGCGCGGGGTCGATGATGATCCAGCGCTGCGCGTTACTTCTAAGGTTAGTTCGATACAGCGCGAATTCGAGGATGCCGCTCAGGAGTTGCGGCAGTTGACCCGCGCCGAACCTCAAGATGCCGTGGACCTTTTGTATGATCAGGCGGACCAGGCTTTGGGGCCTCTTAAGGAGGTGAAGCCCTTCCGGGATGTGATGGCACGCGAGTTGCTGAAGAAACCGCGGGATGATCAGCAGTTGCAGGAGTTGCGGTTTAAACTGGTCCGTTACCTGGCTGGTGACCTGAGCGGCGGTGCGAAACCGGATACGGATACGGCCGACGACTTGCTTTCCGTCGGGATGGGGCCGTTGCTTAGCGGCGATCGAACTAAAGCAGCAATGTGGGTGTATAACCGGCGCGTGATGATTGGCAAGGCGCTGAGTGGGTTGAGGGACTATGGGGATCTCAACGAGGTGCTGAGAAATGTGGCACTTGAGGACCTGCGTCGCGAATTCTACTCCTACGAAGGTTTGGGGGAATGGTTCTGCAGAGGTCGGACCTGGGGTGCCACCGTTTTTGCGATCCGCGATTTGCAAGATGCGGTGGGGTCTCTGCGGAAGGTTTTGGCGGAGGCGGAGACAAGCACTGACCGGCGGGACGAATATGAACCCAAGATCGCGCAGTGGTTGGCTATAAGGGGGGTCGCTGACGCCGAGATCCGCAGGCGGGCAAAGGAGGCTGCCGATGCTGTTCGGGTGCTGCGCCGAGAGAACGCGAACCGGGAACTTCAGAAGGTTTTCAAGGAAGCAGGCGGCACGTTAGCGAAGCTGCACGTTCTGCCCGGTCAAAACCATGATGTTGTGGTCTATGAGGTCGACCAGCACTTCAGGGAAATACCGGTTGATGATCATGAATTGCGGGATGCGATCGCGCATCGGCTGCTGAAAAATGCAGGTCAGGAGGATCGGATAGCGGATGCGCAGCAGTTCCTGAAGCGACTGCAGCATCTGAGGGGCGTGGTATCGGGCGTGATTGAGGGCGCGGGGCCGGAGCAGGGGCCGGTTAGGGACATGCAGCCGGAGTCCACCGAGGATGTGCCGGGAAATGCGGCGACCGATGACGCCAGGAGCGTCTTCGACGAGAGAGAACAGCTCGAGAGGGACCAGCTGCTGGCGCGGCTTCAAGGCTTGAGGGGAGAGGAGGATCCGTGGGAGCCGCAAGTGGAGGATCCGCCGGAGACGCAAGTGGTGGATAAGGCGGACGGCTCAGGGGAGTCTTCTGCGGCGGCCAGGCTGAGCGAGTTGATCGCTGACGCGGAGGCTGGGTTGCAGAGGATGCGCGATGAGGGGCGAGAAGTTCCCGTAGGCGGGGTGGATGTAGGCGTAGACGGTCTGATCGATGCGGTGAAGCCGGGCATGGGAGCTCTTGGGGTCCATGCAGGACTGCGGCATGTGATGGCGCACTACATGCTGAGTCCTCCGGAGAATGGCAAGAGCATCGTGGAGTTGCATGAAGAACTACGTGAGCGGGTGGTGAAGGACCCGCAGTTGTATCAAGAACTACGTGAGTTGGCGGTGCGGGACTGGGGCGAGCGATATGGGCGGGCCGAGGCGCAGTTGCGTGAGTGGGCCGGGATCGTGGGTCGTGATGCTGTGGACCGGTTGTTGGCTGATGCGGACGGGATTTTGGGGCCGTTGAGGGTATCGGCGCGGTTCCGGGTTGTGCTGGCGCACTGGTTGGGTGAGCATCCGGGCGACGCGCGCGGTGCTGAGGCGGTGCGGGGGGAAATGGCCGATTACCTGGCCCGTGACCTGGGTGACCTTGGCGTGGTGGTGAGTGGTGTGCCTCACGACGCGATCGAGGGGGTGAGAGCGGGAGAGGCGCGTTGGCAGGCAGATCGTGCTGCGAACCCGGCGGAGGCTGGGGCCGTTGCTGCCCTGATGGTGCGCGGGGTCGATGCTGATCCAGCGCTGCGCATTATTTCTCAGGTTAGCTCGATACGGCAGGCATTCGAGGAGGCCGGTCAGGCGTTGCGGCAGTTGGCCGACGAACAAGGTCAAGAGGCCGTGGACGGGTTGTATGGTCCGGCGGAGACGGTCTTGGGGTCTCTTAAGAAGTCGCCGTCCTTCCGGGATGCGATGGCACACGAGTTGCTGAAGAAACTGAAGAACCTGCGGGATGAGCAGCAGTCGCAGCAGTTGATGACGAACCCGCAGAGTGATCAGCAGTTGCAGGAGTCGCGGTGGAAACTGGTCCGTTACCTGGATGGTGACACAACCGGCGGCGCGGACCCGAGTGCTGCCCACGCCCTGCTTTCCGCCACGGTGGCCCCGGCCCCTGGACGGGACGAGGATGGGTCTAAAGAGCAACAGATGTATTACCGGCGCGTGGCGGTGGGCAAGGCGCTGAGTGGTTTGCCGGACAATGCCGCTGTCGAACGGGTGCGGGTGTTGGCTGAGATTTCGGCTGCCGAGGGGCGCGTTGCGGGATCGGAGAAACTGGGGGAATGGAGCGGTGCGGCCGCAGAGCGGTTGAAGAAGCTGGGTGATGAATCCGAGCTCCGTTTCTTGGAGGACGCGTCTGAGAAGTTGGGGTGGCCCCTGAATTCCAATCCGGAATTCGTGAACGTGATGGCCGATTACTTGAGCACGTTGTCTCCTGATTTGCCACCGAGTGAACGCGAGAAGTCTGTCGACGCGTTGTGGGGGGAGCTGGCTGAAATTTCGGCAGCGATGACGGCTGGCAGTACGGTCGCGAGTCCGGAGCAGGATGGGGACATGCCGACGCCGTCCGCTGACGATGCGCGGGCGGAGACCGATGAGGACATGCAGCCGGAGTTCGCTGATGGTAACAACGGTCGCGATTCCGATGAGCAACGGTCAGAGGCGCCGGAGCGGGTTCCTTCGTCTGTGTCTGGGCAGGTGTTGGGTTCGGGTATTGAGGAGATTCCGGCGGGGATTATGGTGTCGCCGTCGGATTTGGGGGAGGATCTCGTTGCTGTAGCGCATGATTTGCCGGTTGAGGATGGCGCGGGCGGCGGTGCGCCGGGATCTTCGTCGGCTGCTGTACCGCCCAATGTGGAGGGACACCCGGCCGGGGTGACCAATCGGCCGGACAAGCGGATCGAGACGGCGCAGGAAAGGAGGAGACTGCGGAATGTACGTTCCAACAAGCGTCGGGCCGACAGGACGGCGGCGCGGCGTGCGAAGATTTCGGAGTTGGAGAAGTCGCTGGAGCCGCTTAAAGCTAGACAGGCTTCGTTGGAGAAGTCGCTGGAGCTGCTTAAGGCTGAACAGGCTTCGTTGGAGGAGCCGCCGGGGTGGGCGGATGCGGATTTGCGGACGCAGCGGGAGAAGCAGCTGAAGGAGCAGCTGAAGAAGCTGCAGCAGCGTATCGCGCCGATGCAGAAGGAGTACGACGAGCATACGGAGGAGGCTAAGCGATTGCGTGCCGTGGTCGCGAAACGCGGTCGTAAGTGGAGGGAGAATCAGCGCAAGTCGCGGGCTGCGCTGTTGGGCGCGGGAGGGGCTTCGTCTGCTGGTGAGTCCGCTCAGGTAGCGGGACGGTCCGGGGAGTCTTCTGCGGCGGCCAAGCTGAGTGCGTTGATCGCTGAAGCGAACGCTGGGCTGGACAGCATGCGCGGGCAGGGGCTACCAGTAGACCAACTGATAGATGCCGTGAAGCCGCGCATGGAAGCTTTTGAGGGCCATAACGATCTCCGGGATGTGATGGCGTATCACATGCTGAAAAATACGGGGAATCAAGTGGACCCCCGGGAGTTCGAGCGAAAACTACATGGGTTGAAGGCGGTGCGGGACTGGGATGAATGGTACGAGCGGGACGCGACGCGGTTGGATAAGTGGGCCGGGATCGTGGGTCGTGATGCTGTGGACAGGTTGTTGGCTAATGCGGACGGGGTCTTGGGGCCGCTAAGTGTGTCGTTGCGGTTCCGGACTGTGCTGGCGAAGTGGTTGGGTGAGCATCCGGGTGACCGTCGTGGTGCTCAGGCGGTGCGCGGGATAATGGCCGGTTACCTGGCGGGTGATCCTGACCTTGGCGTGGCGGTCAGTGGTTTGACTCCCGACGAGTTCGAGACGGCGAAAGCGGAAGAGGCGCGTTGGCAGGCAGATCCTGCTGCGAACCCGGCGGAGGCTGATGCCCCGATGGTGCGCGGGGTCGCTGATGATCCAGCGCTGGACGTTATTTCCCGGATTAGCTCGATACAGCATAAATTCGAGAAGGCCGGTCAGGAGTTGCGGCAGTGGACCCACGCCGCCGAAGATCAAGATGCCGTGGACCTTTTGCGTGCTCAGGCGGACAAGGTCTTGGGGCCTCTTAAGGAGTCGCCGTCCTTCCGGGATGTGATGGCACACGAGTTGCTGATGAGGCGGAATAACCTGCGGGATGAGCAGCAGTTGCAGCAGTTGATGACGAACCCGCAGGATGATCCGCAGTTGCGGCAGTTGCGGTGGGAATTGGCCCGTTACCTGGCTGGTGACCTGACCGGCGGTGCGGACCCGGATACGGCCGACAACTTGCTTTCCGCCGGGATGGGGCCGTTGCCTGAGGAAAAGCGATCTAAAGCAAACCGGATGCATTGGCGGCGCCTGACGATTGGCATGGCGCTGAGTGGGTTGCGGGACGATGAGGCTGTCAACCGAGTGTTGCGAGCCGCGGGACTTGAGGACCTGCGTCGCGAGAAATACTCCCACCCCACCACTTTAGGGAAGCGATTCTTCAGAACTAAGTCCTGGGGCGCCGTCATTTTTGCGATCCGCGATTTGCAAGATGAGGTGGGGTCTCTGCGGCAGGTTTTGGCGGAGGCGGAGACAAACACTGACCTGCGGGACGAATATGAACCCAAGATCGCGGAGTGGTTGGCTATAAGTGTGTTGGATGACGCCGAGATCCGCAGCCGGGCAAGGGAAGTTGCCGATGCTGTTCGGTTGCTGCGCCGCCGAGAGAACGCGAACCGGGAATTGCGGAAGGTTTTCGCGGAAGCAGGCGGCACGTTAACGCAGCTGCTCTTTCTGCCCGATCAAAATCATGATGTGGTCGATGAGGTCTACCAGCACTTCGTGGAAATAATACCGGTTGATGATCAGGAATTGTGGGATGCGGTCGCGCATCGGCTGCTGACGAATGCAGGTCAGGAGGATCGGATAGGGGATGCGCACCAGTTCCTGGAGCGGCTGCAGCATCTGAGGAGCGAGGCATCGGCCGTTGATGTGCCTGCGGATCCCGCGCGCCCGGAGACTGACACGTCCAGGTCCGTCGTGGACTCCAGCGGTGGTGCGGCCGGGCGCGAGCCGCGGTTCATGGTGTTCCCCGCGGATGGGGCGGGCGCGGTGCGGGATATCAGTCGGATACCGGTGGGGCAGTGGACGCTGGAGGAACTGAACCACGCGATCGTCGAGGCGCAGAAGCTGGTCCTGTCCAGCGACGAAAAGGAGACGGCGGGGCAGATTGTGTGGCTCGCGCATGACGTCGCGGCGTTGGCTCGTGGGGATGCTGTCGTGCCGCTGGAGGATGTGGTGGCGCTGGTCGCGGCCAAGCGCCGTGACCTCGTCGATGACCACCAGGATCACCAGGTGGTGGAGTTTTCCCGGGCGCTGGCGGACAGGCTGCGTACGCGGCGCAGCGAACCGGTCATCCACGCCGGAGCCGGTCCGGAGGGGCACACAGCGGGCGGCGGTGCGCCGGGCTCTTCGTCGGCTGCTGTACCGCCCAATGTGGAGGGACACCCGGCCGGGGTGACCAATCGGCCGGACAAGCGGATCGAGACGGCGCAGGAAAGGAGGAGACTGCGGAATGTACGTTCCAACAAGCGTCGGGCCGACAGGACGGCGGCGCGGCGTGCGAAGATTGTGGAGTTGGAGGAGTCGCTGGAGCTGCTTAATGCTGAACAGGCTTCGTTGGAGAAGTCGCTGGAGCTGCTTAAGGCTGAACAGGCTTCGATGGAGGAGCCGCCGGGGTGGGCGGATGCGGCGGATGCGGATTTGCGGACGCAGCGGGAGAAGCAGCTGAAGGAGCAGCTGAAGGAGCTGCAGCAGCGTATCGCGCCGATGCAGAAGGAGTACGACGAGCATACGGAGGAGGCTAAGCGAAAGCATGCCCAGGCCATGGGACGCCTTCGTAGGTGGAGGGAGAATCAGCGTAAGTCGCGGGCTGCGCTGTTGGGCGCGGGAGGGGCTTCGTCTGCTGGTGAGTCCGCTCGGGTAGCGGGACGGTCCGGGGAGTCTTCTGCGGCGGCCAAGCTGAGTGCGTTGATCGCTGAAGCGAACGCTGGGCTGGACAGCATGCGCGGGCAGGGGCTACCAGTAGACCAACTGATAGATGCAGTGAAGCCGCGCATGGAAGCTTTTGAGGGCCATAACGATCTCCGGGATGTGATGGCGTATCACATCCTGAAAAATACGGGGAATCAAGTGGACCCCCGGGAGTTCGAGCGAAAACTACATGGGTTGAAGGCGGTGCGGGACTGGGATGAATGGTACGAGCGGGACGCGACGCGGTTGGATAAGTGGGCCGGGATCGTGGGTCGTGATGCTGTGGACAGGTTGTTGGCTAATGCGGACGGGGTCTTGGGGCCGCTAAGTGTGTCGTTGCGGTTCCGGACTGTGCTGGCGAAGTGGTTGGGTGAGCATCCGGGTGACCGTCGTGGTGCTCAGGCGGTGCGCGGGATAATGGCCGGTTACCTGGCGGGTGATCCTGACCTTGGCGTGGCGGTCAGTGGTTTGACTCCCGACGAGTTCGAGACGGCGAAAGCGGAAGAGGCGCGTTGGCAGGCAGATCCTGCTGCGAACCCGGCGGAGGCTGATGCCCCGATGGTGCGCGGGGTCGCTGATGATCCAGCGCTGGACGTTATTTCCCGGATTAGCTCGATACAGCATAAATTCGAGAAGGCCGGTCAGGAGTTGCGGCAGTGGACCCACGCCGCCGAAGATCAAGATGCCGTGGACCTTTTGCGTGCTCAGGCGGACAAGGTCTTGGGGCCTCTTAAGGAGTCGCCGTCCTTCCGGGATGTGATGGCACACGAGTTGCTGATGAGGCGGAATAACCTGCGGGATGAGCAGCAGTTGCAGCAGTTGATGACGAACCCGCAGGATGATCCGCAGTTGCGGCAGTTGCGGTGGGAATTGGCCCGTTACCTGGCTGGTGACCTGACCGGCGGTGCGGACCCGGATACGGCCGACAACTTGCTTTCCGCCGGGATGGGGCCGTTGTTGCCTAGCGCCCTACAATCTAAAAAAAATCAGATGCGTCACCGGCGCGCGACGATTGGCACGGCGCTGAGTGGGTTGCGGGACGATGAGGCTGTCAACCGAGTGTTGCGAGATGCGGCGCTTGAGGACGTGCGTCGCGAGGAATACTCCTTCGCCACTTTGGGGAAGCGATTCTACAGAGCTAAGTCCTGGGGCGCCGTCATTTTTGCGACCCGCGATTTGCAAGATGCGGTGGGGTCTCTGCGGCAGGTTTTGGCGGAGGCGGAGACAAGCACTGACCTGCGGGACGAATATGAACCCAAGATCGCGGAGTGGTTGGCTACAAATGGGTTGGATTACGCCGAGATCCGCGTCCAGGCAAAGGAGGCTGCCGATGCTGTTCGGGTGCTGCGCGGAGAGAACGCGAACCGGGAATTGCAGAAGGTTTTCGCGGAAGCAGGCGGCACGTTAGCGAAGCTGCACGTTCTGCCCGGTCAAAACCATGATGTTGTGGTCTATGAGGTCGACCGGCACTTCAAAGAAATACCGGTTGATGATCATGAATTGCGGGATGCGATCGCGCATCGGCTGCTGACGAATGCAGGTCAGGAGGATCGGATAAGGGATGCGCAGCAGTTCCTGGTGCGACTGCAGAGTCTGAGGCTCGAGGCATCGGCCGTGATTGAGGGCGCGGGGCCCGAGCAGGGGCCGGTTAGGGACATGCAGCCGGAGGTCACCGAGGATGTGTCGGGAAATGCGGCGACCGGTGACGCCGGGAGCGTCTTCGACGAGAGAGCACAGTTCGAGAGGGACCAGCTGCGGCTTCATGGCTTGAGGGGAGAGGAGGATCCGCCGGAGACGCAAGTGGAGGTTCAGGCGGAAGGCTCAGGGGAGTCTTTTGCGGCGGTCAGGCTGAGCGAGTTGATCGCTGACGCGGAGGCTGGGTTGCAGAGGATGCGCGATGAGGGGCGAGAAGTTCCCGTAGGCGGGGTGGATGTAGGCGTAGACGGTCTGATCGATGCGGTGAAGCCGGGCATGGGAGCTCTTGGGGTCCATGCAGGACTGCGGCATGTGATGGCGCACTACATGCTGAGTCCTCCGGAGAATGGCAAGAGCATCGTGGAGTTGCATGAAGAACTACGTGAGCGGGTGGTGAAGGACCCGCAGTTGTATCAAGAACTACGTGAGTTGGCGGTGCGGGACTGGGGCGAGCGATATGGGCGGGCCGAGGCGCAGTTGCGTGAGTGGGCCGGGATCGTGGGTCGTGATGCTGTGGACCGGTTGTTGGCTGATGCGGACGGGATTTTGGGGCCGTTGAGGGTATCGGCGCGGTTCCGGGTTGTGCTGGCGCACTGGTTGGGTGAGCATCCGGGCGACGCGCGCGGTGCTGAGGCGGTGCGGTGGGAAATGGCCGATTACCTGGCCGATGACCTCGCTGACCTTGGTGACCTTGGTGACCTTGGCGTGGTGGTGAGTGGTGTGCCTCACGACGCGATCGAGGAGGTGAGAGCGGGAGAGGCGCGTTGGCAGGCAGATCGTGCTGCGAACCCGGCGGAGGCTGCTGCCCCGATGGTGCGCGGGGTCGATGATGATCCAGCGCTGCGCATTATTTCTCAGATTAGCTCGATACGGCGGACATTCGAGGAAGCCGGTCAGGCGTTGCGGCAGTTGGCCGACGAACAGGGTCAAAATGCCGTGGACCGGTTGTATGCTCCGGCGGAGAAGGTCTTGGGGTCTCTTAAGAAGTCGCCGTCCTTCCGGGATGCGATGGCACACGAGTTGCTGAAGAGACTGAAGAACCTGCGGGATGAGCAGCAGTTGCAGCAGTTGATGACGAACCCGCAGGGCGATCAGCAGTTGCAGCAGTTGCGGTGGGAACTGGTCCGTTACCTGGCTGGTGACACAAGCGGCGGCGCGGACCCGAGTGCTGCCCACGCCCTGCTTTCCGCCACGGTGGCCCCGGCCCCTGGACCGGACGAGGCTCGGTCTACAGAGCAACAGATGTATTACCGGCGCGTGGCGGTGGGCAAGGCGCTGAGTGGTTTGCCGGACAATGCCGCTGTCGAACGGGCGTGGGTGTTGGCTGAGATTTCGGCTGCCGAGGGGCGCGTTGCGGAATCGTCTGGTGGGGAAGGCCCTTCGTCTGCTGGTGCTCCGGCTTCCGTTGCTGCGACTGTTGACCCTCGCGCTGTGGCGTTGAAGGAACTGCGGGAAAGGAGCAAGGCGGCCGCATCGCGGTTGAAGAAGCTGGGTGATGAAGCCGAGCTCCGTTTCTTGGAGGACGCGTCTAGGAAGTTGGGGTGGCCCCTGAATTCCGATCCGGAATTCTTGAACGTGATGGCCGATTACTTGAGCACGTTGTCTCCTGATTTGCCACCGAGTGAACGCGAGAAGTCTGTCGACGCGTTTCGGGGGGAGCTGGCCGAAATTTCGGCAGCGATAACGGCTGGCAGTACGGTCGCGAATCCGGAGCAGGATGGGGACATGCCGATGCCGTCCGCTGACGATGCGCGGGCGGAGACCGATGAGGACATGCAGTCGGAGTTCGCTGAGGATAACAACGATCGCGATGGGGAACGGCCAGAGGCGCCGGAGCGGGTTCCTTCGTCTGTGTCTGGGCAGGTGTTGGGTTCGGGTATTGCGGAGATTCCGGCGGGGATTATGGTGTCGCCGTCGGATTTGGGGGAGGATCTTGTTGCTGTAGCGCGTGGTTTGCCGGTTGAGGATGGCGTGTTGGCGGTGGTGGCGAAAGGTGATGGGCACGGTGGAGTGCTTCTCGGCGGTGAGAGTGTGGATGCTCAGCGGTTGGCTAATTTGATTCGCAGGTGGGGGTGGGGGAAGAGCAAGATCCGGTTGTATGCCTGTGAGGTCTCGGAGGGGTTCGCGACGACGCTGGATGGGGCGTCGGGTGTTGAGGTGATCTGGACGGGGGACCTTGTGGTGTTCGGTCCGGATACCAAAGGGCTTTCCTCCATGGTGGTTGGTTCCTATTTGGATGAGAACTTGCGTCTGCACGTTAGGGAGGGCGCCTGGGTTACGACCCGGCCGGAGGCTTGGCTACCGGGGCAGTCCCCGTCTGATGTTTCCTTGCCGTCGAACCGGCGCGGGTTGAGTCCTCGCTGGGTGCATTTGCGTGCGGAGACGGCGCGGTTCCGGACGGGGCCGCAGTCGGATCTGGCGTGGCTGCGGGAGTCCGGTCAGACCGCGAAGGTGGTTCAGGCTCGCAGCACGATCACGGCGGCTGATGACCGGCTCACCCGGGTTTACAGCATGGTGGATGCGCCGGTGCCGGAGGAGTCGGCCACGACTGTCACGGCGGCCGGTTCCGCCGAGACCGACGTGTTGGTCAAGGCGGCGACGGATGTCACTACCTCGGCCGCGGCGAGTGTCGAGCGTGCTGCGCGGCAAGCCGGGAAGTGGACGGCCGCGCAGCAAGAGTTGACGGCGGCCACGCAGCGGCAGGACGAAGTGCGTGCCGAACTCAAGGCGGCACGGCAGGATCTTGATGCGCCATGGAAGGACCTGGTTCAGACATGGGCGGAGGAGAGGGTGGCCCGGGAGCGGGTGGAGTTGCTGGGAAACGAGGACGAGGACCAGGGGGTTGTGCGGGAGAAGTTGCGTGTCCAGCACGCTGCCGCGGCAGCGCGGGTGAAGACCGCTGAAGCGGCGCTGACCGCTGTGCAGGAGCGGGTTGATCGGCTGGCCAGGGCGGATCGGGAAGCGGGTGAACATATCGCTGTGGCGGATGCCCGGGTGGAATCCGAGCGTGGTGCCACTGTGGACGCGGCCAGGACCGCTACCAAGGCGGTGGCCGGGGCCCGTATCGCGGCGGATCGCGCGGATGTGACGGTCCGGCAGGTCGATCTGCCGTCGTATACGGGCGATGGTGCGATGGGCAGCGGGAAGATCTGGAGGCCCGGCGAGATCGATCCGGAGCAGGTTCTTGCGGCGTTGCCGGTAGGTGTGCGCGAGGGCGCCCGGGCGGTGGTCGAGGAGTTGTTCTCCGAGGCCAAGATCGGGGACACGCTGCGGCGTCTTGCCGATGAAGGTATCCGGGTCGAGGTCGATTCCCGTGAGCTGCATGTGAAGTTCGAACGGACCGCGGCGACGCCGGTGCAGGTGCCCAAGGGTGAGGGTTTCACGGAGTGGGGTATTCGCTCGGCCGATGCGAGCCGGACTATCACGCAGGAAGGGGGCCCGCAATACAGTCTGCCCGCTGTCATCCCGAACATGCTGGGTGCGGCGACCGAAGGGGTGGCTCGTAGCTGGCTGTTGCATCCGTCGGTGCGGCCGTCGTGGGGGACCAACGAGCAACGCAACCTGGTGTCGACGACCGAGTTTTCCCGCGGGATCAACAGCCGGCCCGCGGAGCGGCATAGTACCCAGGTTCCGGAGCGGCATTTCGTCGTCGATGGTCGTTTCGTGATCGATGTGCGGGTGGGGGATGCCCCGCCGCGGACGTACCGCAGCGACGTGATCCGTGATGTGGCATTGGTCCGTTTTTACGGGGAGGATGTGCCACCGGCGACCATCAACCCGGGCCCGGGTGGGCCGGTCCTGCCGCTTCCCGCTTCCGCCTTGCATGAGGTGTTCGTGGTGCCGCAAGCCGCGGCGGTGCGGCGGATCCGTCAGCGGGTTCTGGCCGGGTTGCCGTTGCCGAAGGTGGGTGTGGAAGTCCGTGATGCGGTGTCGCGTGAGTTGGCGGAAGACGCCGCGATCGTGAAGTTCGGGGAGATCACCGGTGGTGGTTACCGGTCGAGTCCGTTGCGGTTGCCGGGCGCGACGCTGAACACGTTGTCGTTGGAGGTGTCCGCGGCACTGCGGTCGGTGCGGCGGGTCGATGACCGTGTTGTCCCGGATGTGAACCTGCGGCAGATCGCCGCCGGTGACACGAAGTCCGACACGAGCGTGACACAGTCGGCGAGTATCGAAGGTTCGGCGAGTGTGGGGCCTGCACTGGCCACCGAACTGAAGGAGCAACAACGCGGTCTCGGCGCGTATACGGTGATCACACCGTTCACGGTGTCCGGTGCGGCGGAATCAGGTGAGACGCTGACGCAGGTGGTGGGCACCAGTTCCGGGAAGAAGACCGTCGCGAGCATCGAGGGCGATTCCGTTCTGGTGGAGGCGACGCTGGACATGCGGGTGCAGCGGTATTCCACGGATCCGGAGCTGGAAGGCTCGGATACCGTGGCGGAGAAGGTGTTTTTGTGGATGCCGGTGGAGGAATTCGCGCGGCTGGAGGAGATTTCCGCGGCACACTCCGCTCTGCGGGTCGCCGAGGAGCACGACGGGCCGCACGAACCCCCAGCGGTTCCGGAGGGGCTGCGGCACAGCCAGAACTTCCGTGACCTGGTGGATCGTGTGCGTCCCGAGGTCACCCGCACGCCGGCCGAAACCGAAACCGATGCCGTAACCGAAGCCGAAGCCGTAACCGAAGCTGAAGCCGAAGCTGGGGGAGGGGATGCCCGGCTGGGAAACGACAGGGCCGAGCAGCTCGCTTTGTCGGTCTTGGCTGATTACGGTAAGCGTCCGGAGATCACGATTCCGGTGGGTGGGCGCCGGCAGCCCGACATGCTGGCGGCGGGTAAGAGCACCGGTGGTGGTGTGGTGGATCGGGCGCCGGGGATCGAGCGGGTGCTTCCGGAAGTGCGGCGGTTGCTGCGTGAGTCGGTGGGTGAGGAGCTGGCGTCGCTGGACCATGACGTGCGGTCGGTCGTGGAGAGCGTGTTGTCCTCGGCTTTCGGTGCGCCGGGGTTGTTCCGGGCGTTCAGTGGCGAGTTGCGTGGGGCGAGCGAGACGATCCGGGTCGGTGACCGGTTGGTGACGATCGAGGTCCGGCCGCGACTGGGTGCGCTGGTCGGGACCGGTCGGGTGGAGAAGGCCAATGTGGATGTCACCGCGAGGAACGCGATCCGTGGCGAGGGCAAGGCGAAAGCGGGCACGAAGCAGCGGATCGGTGTCGAGTCGGGTGCCACGGTCGGCACCAAACGCAAGGATTTCTGGCGCACCCTGGGTTTCCTCGCCACCGGGTCGGTCCAGTTCTCGCACAGCTATATCGGCACTGTCGGGCAGAGTCACAAGGTCCACCGGCGCGCGAGGTTCGTGGGGCCCGCGGTCACCTTCGACCGGCGGGTGACCTGGTCGATTTCCGTGTCGACGAAGACCATCCCCGCCGACACCGAGCAGCCAGAGCCGTCGCAGACCGGGCAGCCGGTGTCGCAGTCCGGGCAGCAGGGGTCGTGGTACCGGGGACTGGGTCTGTTGGGGGGGTGGGGGAGGCGGTCTGATGAGGCTGATAGCGGTGGTATCGAGCTTGACACGTTGTCCGGGGATACCGTGACGGCGGGGAGTGACTCGGACAGTGTGGGGAGTTTTGGTGGTGCTTCGGCGTCCAGCAGTGCCACGGTGTCCAGCAGTGCCACGACGGTCAGTGGTTCCACGGTGGATGGCTGGACGCGGGTGCTGGTTCCGGAGCCGTTGGCACCCATCACCGAGCAAGGTGATCTGAGGAATCTGGGTACGGTCATCAGGGACTTCGACTACGACGACCAGGACGGTAACCCGTTCCGGGTGCACGTGGAGTTCGTGATGCCGCAGGGTGTGGCGACGCCGTCCACGGTGTTGGGTGAGCCTGTCGAAGCGATCCTGGACGATCGTGCGGGTGGGCAGCGGCAGGACTTGACCACGGCTGGTGAGAACTCGCCGGATTCGCTGGAAGCGCAATTCGACCAGTTGGTGTCGCCGGGTGGGGTGGTGATCGCGGGGAGCCGGGTGCGGTTGCGGCTGTTCGATGTTCATCCGGTGGGGACGGCTGCGAAAAAGCTGAATCTGGAGGTGGGTACTGAGGGTGGGCTGAAGCTGGACGGTCAGGAGATGTGGGGCAGAGGTTTCGAGGGGCGTTTCCGTGGTTCGGCGTGGATGTTGTTCGGGGGTAGATCGAGCCGGGCGTATGTGGCTCCGTCGTTGACCGGGCGGGGCAGGTTCGGTGAGGAGGAAGGAGCCACGTTCGGTCGTGGCACCCAACGCCGGCGGGTCGGCCGGACGACCGGGGCCACGCATCTGTACCGGGCGCATGGGGTGTTCGAGATCACCAGTTACGGGGAGTCCGGGTCCGGGGCTGCGGGGAGCACCGAGACGGTCGTGGTCGGTGGTGGTGTGGAGTTCCTGCTTTCCGACGTCGTCGCGCAGCGGCTGCGCACGCACCCGGTCCGGGAACCGGCAGTGCAGGGACGGCCCCCGCGGACCCGGCGCCTTGAGTTGCCCGCGGGGGTGGAGCCGAAACCGGCACCGGTGACCGAGGTGCGGTATCCGCCGGAGTTCGTGTTCTCCGGTGCCGCGCTGGGGCCGACCCTCGTTACCGAGATCTCCAACGCACACGAGGTCGCTCCGCTGATCAAGAGCATGCTCTTCGAGCATGCTCCCGGTTTCGGTTCGGGTCGCTGGCTGGAGGTACCGACCGGGATCGCGGGGTCGGTGGACACACTGGCGTCGGTGAACGCCTTGGCTGCCCGGTTCGGGCAGGAAGCGACGTCCGGGGTGCCGTTGCTGGCGGCCCGGCCGTATCGGGGCGGCACCGAGACGATCGAGTTCGTCATCCGCGCACGGTACGCGCCGGACGCGGTGGCCACCCCGGATAAGGACACCAAGTCCGACACGTCGTTTCTGCATTCCGAGAAACGGGTGCACACTGTGGCCCGGTCGCGGGCCGTCGGCGGCGGCGCGAGTGTGCTCGTGGCTGGTAAGGGCCGCGGGAACCTGCGCCGGGCGGGCGCGCACCCGCAGGTGGGCTACGACAAGGAATGGTCACGGACTCAACGCGACTCCGAAAGCGGCACGTTCAAGTCGCGGGTGCTGGGGACCGAGGCGATCTCTTACTCCTATACCTGGCCGACGTGGTTCCAGGTGGAGATGTACCGGACGTGGACCCCGGACGCGATGCTGAACACCCTGCTGCTCTACAAGCCGAGGCAGGGTATCGAGATGTGGGCGGCGATGCGGGAGGACACCCGGACCCCGCTCCAGCGGGAGTTCACCAGCGAGGGCACGGCCCGGTACATCATCCCGGGGGGCCTGACCACGACCACGCCGCCGCTCCCACGCCCGGTGCGCATCGGCGGCCGGCTCGTGCCGGCCGGAGGTGCGCAGCGGCTGGGGCCGCTGCCGCAGGATCTGCGGGGGGTGGACGTGATCCCGCTGGCACTGCCCGGAAGCGAGCGGTTGTTCCCGTGGCTGGCCGCGGTGCTGGCGCATCCCGCACCCGAACCGGCCGATGATGGCGACCCGCAGGCCTCGGAGGTGTCGATGCGGGCGCCTGCCGGTAACGGCTGGGTCCGCCCGGCCACCCTGCCGGCGCGGATGCTGTGGCAGCTGGGCGGGGAAGAAGGCTTGACCGCGATGATGCCGGACCTGCTGGCCGACCCGGTGGTCTTCCCCGCCATGGTCGAGACCGGGATGGTCTGGGACGACGAGCACGGTCTCGCGGTGCGCCTGCGGTTCACCGGGATCGAGTACGTCGATTCTTTCACCGCGACCGGCGAGCTGACCCAGGAACAGAAAACCGAGCAGGAGCTCGTCCAGTCCGAAGGCGGCAAGACCAGCGCGACTGTGCTCGGGCAGGCCACGGTCGATAGCGGCGGACCCGGGGCCAGCGGTGAACACGGCAAGTTCACCGGGGACATGCTCTTTCCCGGCGAGACCAGCACGCTCGATCCCTCGGGCGGGGTGTCGGCCACCTGGTCGGACCCGCGTGGCCAGAACTCCCTCCGCGGCACTAGCCGGGAGGCCACCACCGAGAGGAAAGGCCTCTACCACGTCTACCGGGCCGAGGCGGTCTACAAGATCACCGACCTGACCAAGCATCGCGTCGGTTCTGCTGCCCTGCCGGGAAAACCGGCCGAGGTCGAGGTGACCATCACCAACGGCGGGTACTTCGCGGTGGAATCCACACAGGCCGCGGCGAAAAACCTGCCCGGACCCCCACCCAAGCCGACCACACCCGCTACCGCACCGGCCCCGGCCGCGGCCCTGGGCTCGGCCGCGCTGCCTGCGGTCTGGACACCCCACACCGGCGATGAGCACGCAGCCGGGCTGCTGCCCAAGATCCGTGGCCACCTGGTGGTCGGGCTGACCGCCTCCGGCGGCACCCTCACCGTGCCCGAACTGGCCGCGCGGATCGAGCAGCTACCGGGCTGGGCCAGACGGCCGATCGTGCTGGTGGGAACCGAGGGAACGCTGGACCTCTCCGATGCGGCCGGGCTGCGCGACACCCTCGGTGTCGACGTGATCGCGGCTGATCACGAGGTCTGGCATGCCGCCGACGGCCGAGTGGTCACCGGCAATTTGTCTTTCGTTCGCGGTGGGGCGCCGACCTGGAGCGAACGGGCCGAAGCGATACTCGGCGGTGAGGTCCGCTCCGCCACCGCCGGGCACTGGCACCTGCTGGCGGCCGCGGGCGGCACCCGCCGGCTTCCCGGCGCGGATCTCGTCGCAGCACTGGCCAGTACCGGCACCCCGGCACAAGCGGGAACCGCGCCACGATCCGACTTCCGCTGGGGCGCACGCAGCGCGCCGGTAAGTCTGGCGATCCACGGGGCCACCGACACCGCCGACTACACCACCTGGACCCGCTCGCCGTATCACGCCGCCACCCGCCCAGAGGGCAGCAAACCACTGCTGGTCCTCGGGCACGACGACACCATCATCCCCAACACCGAGGTCACCACCCGGCGCGACCGTAGCGGCGCGGACGTGCTGGCACGGGTCAACCGGGGCCGGGGCCCGAAATGGATGCTGCACCGCGCCGACGGCAGCCGGCCCCGACCGGTCGACCCCCCCACCGAGGTGACCCCCACACCACGACCGCAACCCCTGCTGTTCGCCGGCCCCGAGGATTCCCCCGCGACGATCGCACAGGCCGAGCGGACGGCACCCCACCTGCCCGCGGACACCCAGCCCGTCGGCGTGCACGTGACACCCGACGGACTGGCGGTGCTGCCCGATGGCCGGGAGGTGACACCCGAAGACTTCGCCGACGAGGTACGACAACACCCGCGCTTCCTCCCGGGACTGACCATCGCACTGCTGGGCTGCGCCGCCAACCGAGAACCAGAACCAGGCCAACCCACGTTCGCGCAACGGCTCGCCCGAGCACTGCGCACACGGGTGTGGACAACAACCGACGATGTGGTTCAAACCACGGACAAGCGTGTGCACGCCACCCAGGTCACCGTCACCGGGGACGGCACGTTGCTGCCGCAGTTCAAAGACGGGCAGGGCACCGGCCACTGGGACCTGCTAGACCCCGAAGGCCAACCACTGTCGACGGCCGGACCGGACCTGGCTGCCGCGGTCGCACCGGACGGCACCGCACCGCCGCGCTACACCGACGAAGCACACCCAACCCCGGTGATCAGATGGATGGGTCGCAAGCGAAAGGCCGCCGCCGGCCCGGTTGGTGCGGGGGCCTCTGGGCCCTCTGGGCAGCAGGATGCTGAGGCGGGGAAGGTGAAGCGGGTTCGGCGGCCCGGGATTCCTCCGGAGAAGTTGGGCGAGTGGGTTGTGCGGGCTAAAACGGAGGGAAAGGCCGAGTCGGCTGAGGAAGGACTGGAATGGGTGAATAGACAGGAATTCGGGGTTAAGAAAGAAGCTTGGCTGGATGCGTGGCGTGCTGACGGCGGGAAGCAGAAGCGGGTTCCGCGGACCGGGATCCCTCCGGAGGAGGTGGGTAAGTGGGACGAGGAACGCAAACAGAGACGGAAGGAAGTGAACAGACGTTACTGGGCGGAGCTCCCCCCGGACAAGAAAGAGGAAATGCTACAAGAAAGAAGGGAATACAAGAGACTTCGCAGGGCGGAGCTCCCCCCGGACAAGAAAGAGGAAATGCTACAAGAAAGAAGGGAATACGAGAGACTTCGCAGGGCGGAGCTCCCCCCGGACAAGAAAGAGGAAATGCTAAAAGAAAGAAGGGAATACGAGAGACTTCTCAGGGAGGAGTTCACCGAGGAGCAGAAAGCGGAGAAACGGCGGCAAGAGGAGCTGTTGAAGGAGTGGGTTAGGAAAGCTCAAGCGGTGGCCAAGACGGCTCAGGCTGGGCTGACGTGGGCGAATGGGCAGGGGTTCTGGGTTGGGAAGAATGTTTGGGGGGATATGTGGCGAGAGGAGGCTGGGAAGGAGAAGCGGGGTCAGGGCTCTGTGCGCGATGAGAAGCTGGTGGAGGAGTGGGTTGTGCTGGCTCACGTGGTGGGAGAGGCCAAGACGGCTAAGGCAGGTCTGGAATGGGTGAATAAGCTGGGGGTCAGGGTTAACAAAAATCTTTGGGGGAAGGTGTGGCTTGAGGTACTTGGGAAGGAGGAGCGGTTTCAGCGGCGTAGGGTAGATAAGATGTCTGAGTTGGTTGTGCTGGCTGAAAAGGTGGGAGGGGCCAGGACGGTTGAGCAAGGGCTGGAATGGGTGAATGGGCTGGGGGTCGGGGTTGACAAAAATCTTTGGGGGGAGATGTGGCGTGGTCGTGCGTTTTTGGATAACTGGTCTACTGATCTTGAGGATGAGGATCCACTCGGGTGGACGGGGTTTGACGGTATTGGTGAGAGGGATGTTGCAGGCGATCTGAGTTTGTTGCCGATAGATTGGGCTGGGTTTGCCGGGTCGGAGGGTTGGCCGGAGGTCGAGAGGTTGCAGTTGGCTGCTACGGAGCTGGTGAGTCCGTACTTGTTCGCTCCGCAGTTTGTGGGTGTGAGGCCGCCGGAGAAGGTGGCGTTTGATTTGGTGGTGGATCAGGTTGCATTCACGCTGCATCAAGCCTCGCTGGTTGGTCTGTCCAAGTCACAGGCCGTTGCGGCCGCGCGGACGCGTGCTGAGGAGCTGGCGGGTAAGGTGCGCGAGGCGGGTTTGGGGGGCGTGCCGGATTTGGGGCTTACTTTCCGGCCGCCGGAGCGTGGTGTTGACGGTGTGCCGTCGGTTGTTGGGGGTGTTGGGCAGCGCGAACTGGTGGGGGGTGAGGACTCGGAGCGGGGGTCGGGGGAGGGGTATCCGGGTGAGTCGCAGGCTGGGCCGTCGACGGTCCAGGCCGCCGCCCACCAGGGGTCGGCTGCGGGTGGTGTGGCGGCCTCTGGGCAGCCGCATGCTGATGCGAAAAAGACGAAGCGGGTTCAGCAGCCTGGGAGAGATAAGGAGCTGTTGAAGAAGTTGGTTCTGCAGGCTAAAAACGAGGGAGCCGCCGATACGGCTAAGCAAGGACTGCAGTGGGCGAACGAACAGGGGTTCCGGATTGGGAAAAACATTTGGGGGGCAATGTGGAATGAGGTGTTTGGGAAGTCGAAGCGGGGGCAGGGGTCTGCGAGAGATAAGAAGCTGTTGAAGGAGTGGGTTAGGAAGGCTCAAGCGGTGGCCAAGACGGCTCAGGCTGGTCTGACGTGGGCGAATGGGCAGGGGTTCTGGGTTGGGAAGAACGTTTGGGGGGATATGTGGCGTGAGGAGGCTGGGAAGGAGAAGCGGGGTCAGGGCTCTGTGAGTGATGAGAAGCTGGTGAAGGAGTGGGTTGTGCTGGCTCACGTGGTGAAAGAGGCCAAGACGGCTAAGGCAGGTCTGGAATGGGTGAATGAGCTGGGGGTCAGGGTTAACAAAAATCTTTGGGGGGAGGTGTGGCGTGAGGTGCTTGGGAAGGAGAAGCGGTTTCAGCGGCCTGGGGTGGATAAGAATCGGTTGCATGAGTTGGTTGTGCTGGCTGAAAAGGTGGGAGGGGCCAGGACGGTTGAGCAAGGGCTGGAATGGGTGAATGGGCTGGGGGTCGGGGTTGACAAAAATCTTTGGGGGGAGATGTGGCGTGGTCGTGCGTTTTTGGATAACTGGTCTACTGATCTTGAGGATGAGGATCCACTCGGGTGGACGGGGTTTGACGGTATTGGTGAGAGGGATGTTGCAGGCGATCTGAGTTTGTTGCCGATAGATTGGGCTGGGTTTGCCGGGTCGGAGGGTTGGCCGGAGGTCGAGAGGTTGCAGTTGGCTGCTACGGAGCTGGTGAGTCCGTACTTGTTCGCTCCGCAGTTTGTGGGTGTGAGGCCGCCGGAGAAGGTGGCGTTTGATTTGGTGGTGGATCAGGTTGCATTCACGCTGCATCAAGCCTCGCTGGTTGGTCTGTCCAAGTCACAGGCCGTTGCGGCCGCGCGGACGCGTGCTGAAGAGCTGGCGGATAGGGTGCGCGAGGCGGGTTTGGGGGGCGTGCCGGATTTGGGGCTTACTGCTCCTCCGCCGGTGCGTGGTGTTGAGGGTGTGCCGTCGGTTGTTGAGGGTGTGGGGGAGCGCGGGCCGTTTTGGGGTGGGTCCTCGGAGTGGGGGTCGTGGCAGGTGTATCCGGAGCGAGCTATAGATGAGGGAGGGGCCAGGACAGCTGCTCAGGACGGAAGCTGGCCGTGGCCGGTCGATCCGCTGGCCGAAGCGACCCACACGCCACGACCGCAACCCCTGCTGTTCGCCGGGCCCGAGGATTCCCCCGCGACGATCGCACAGGCCGAGCGGACGGCACCCCACCTGCCCGCGGACACCCAACCCGTCGGCGTGCACGTGACACCCGACGGACTGGCCGTGCTGCCCGATGGCCGGGAGGTGACACCCGAAGCCTTCGCCGACGAGGTACGACAACACCCGCGCTTCCTCCCGGGACTGACCATCGCGCTGCTGGGCTGCGCCGCCAACCGAGAACTAGAACCGGGCCAACCCACGTTCGCGCAGCGGCTCGCCCGAGCACTGCGCACACGGGTGTGGACAACAACCGACGATGTGGTTCAAACCACGGACAAGCGTGTGCACGCCACCCAGGTCACCGTCACCGGGAACGGCACGTTGCTGCCGCAGTTCAAAAACGGGCAGGGCACCGGCCACTGGGACCTGCTAGACCCCGAAGGCCAACCACTGCGGACGGCCGGACCGGACCTGGCTGCCGCGGTCGCACCGGACGGCACCGCCCCGCCGCGCTACACCGACGGAACCCACCCCACCCCGGTGATCAGATGGATGGGTCGCAAGCGAAAGGCCGCCGCCGGCCCGATTGGTGCGGGGGCCTCTGGGCCCTCTGGGCAGCAGGATGCTGAGGCGGGAAAGGTGAAGCGGGTTCGGCGGCCCGGGATCCCTCGGGAGGAGTTGGGTGAGTGGGTTGTGCGGGCTAAAAAGGAGGGAGGGGCCAAGACGGCTGAGGAAGGACAGGAATGGGTGCGTACACAGGAATTCGGGGTTGACGCAAGCGCTTGGCTGGATGCGTGGCGTGCTGACGGCGGGAAGCAGAAGCGCGTTCAGCGGACCGGGATCCCTCCGGAGAAGTTGGGTGAGTGGGTTGTGCGGGCTAAAAAGGAAGGAAAGGCCGAGACGGCTGAGAAAGGACTGGAATGGGTGCGTACACAGGAGGTCGGGGTTAAAGCAGAAGTTTGGCTGGATGCGTGGCGTGCTGACAGCGGGAAGGAGAAGCGAGTTCGGCGGCCCAGGATAGATGAAAAGCTGTTGAATGAGTGGGTTGTGCGGGCTAAAAAGGAGGGAAAGGCCGAGACGGCTGTGGCAGGACTGAGATGGGCGCATGAACAGGGGCTCGAGGTTAACAAAAACGCTTGGGGGAAGGCGTGGCGTGTTGAGGGCGGGAAGGAGAAGCAGGTTGGGAAAGATAAGAAGCTGTTGAATGAGTGGGTTGTGCGGGCTCACGAGGAGGGAGGGGCCAGGACGGCTGCGGCAGGACTGGAATGGGTGCGTGGACAGGGGGTCGAGGTTGGGAAAAACGCTTGGGGGAAGGCGTGGCGTGATCGTGGGGTTTTAAATGACTGGTCTACTGTTTTTGGGGATGAGAATCCATTCCCGTGGGAGGGGTTCGACGGTATAGATGAGAGGGATGTTGCTGGCGATCTGCATTTGTTGCCGGTGGATTGGGCGGGGTTTGCCGAGGGCGAAGTGGCGAGGTTGCGGTCGGATGCTGCGGAGCTGGTGAGTCCGTTTTTGTTCGCTCCGCAGTCTGTGGGTGTGGAGGGTGTGGAGTCGCCGGAGAGGGTGGCGTTTGATTTGGTGGTGGATCAGGTTGCATTCACGCTGCATCAAGCCTCGCTGGTTGGTCTGTCCGAGCTACAGGCCGTTGCGGCCGCGCGGACGCGTGCTGAAGTGCTGGCGGATAGGGTGCGCGAGGCGGGTTTGGGGGGCGTGCCGGATTTGGGGCTTACTTCCCGGCCGCCGGAGCGTGGTGTTGACGGTGTGCCGTCGGTTATTGGGGGTGCCCCGGACGCTCGGGTGTATGCCCCGCTCATGAGCGAGCGGGACAAGCTGATTGAGGGGGCGAAGGCGTTGCCGGAGCTCGATCCGGCTCGAGAGGCGGAGCTTGGTCGTAGTGAAGATCGGCAGGGGGGGATAGACGACCTGCAGGAGGAGGCGAGTTCGCGAATACTCCTAGACGAAGAAGCGGCTCCGGCGATCGAGGCGGACTCGGAATCGTTGGGTGCCGCGGTAGCGCCGGACCGCACGGCCCCGCCGAGCTACACCGACGGAGCACACCTGACTCCGGTGATCAGGCGGACGGGTAGGGAGAAACGGACCAAAGAGGAGCGCCTAGAGCGAAGGCGGGAATTTAGCAGGCTTTCCATGAGACGTCACCGGGCGGGGCTCACCGAGGCGCAGAAAGAGGATAAACGGCGGAAAGATCGGGACGCAAAGAGGCGCAAGAAGGAGGAGCGGGACCAGCTGGCGTTGGCGGAGTGGGCTGCGCAGGTGCGGGCATCGCTGAAGGGGATTAAGTCTCGGCAGGATTGGTTTGAGTTGCAGGATCGGGATTCTGTTCTGCAGTTGGGGCAGGAGTTGCCGACGTTGGGTGAGGCTATGCGGGACGAGCGGGAGGAGTTGCAACGGCAGTTAGACAAGATTACGGCGGAGGTGGTTGTTGAGTTGAAGAGGTTGGTCGGGCTTTTGGACGGGCATTTGGCGGCGTTGCCCGCGGATTCCCTTCCGGAGGTGCGTGAACAGTTCGCTCTTGCGAAGGCGGCGGCGGAGCAGGAGAGCTGGTCCTTGGCGCAGGTGTACAGGATCGCGTCGAGGCTGGAGGGGATGCTAAAAATGGAGCAGTTTTTGCGGAATTACCTGCTGGGATTGGCGCGGGACGGCGACTCCAGGCGAGCTCCGGATGACGAGTGAAGCACGGCGGCAGCGCGGCCCAGCGCCCAGCCGGATGACACGGCCCCGGACGCGATGGATCGACCCCTGAACTCGATTCCGAGGCGTATCGCTGCTGCGTGGTTATGGCTCGTCGGTACCTGTCGGGGTCTACCCGGAGTCCCCGCGATCATTTCCGTCGTTGCCATCATCGGTGCCAGGAGACGAAGGTATTGCTTGGGAGACAAGATCAGATGCCGTTGAACCCTGGAGTGTCACAGCCGTTGCCGATAGGTCTGCAGTGCTTGAGCGAAGCGCTCTGAAGATCGCGTTCTGCTTTGCGGCCCGGAAGTACTCCCGCTTCGAACAGCCTCTTGCGGCTGTGTGCTTGCCGGGAATGTAATCCCTCGACGTCAGGCTGCGTGTCGAGGTATCGCAGGGAGCTGCCCGGCATGCGGGGCGCCGCGTTGTTCGGTGTGGTGCTGGAGATGGGTTGTCAGAGTGGGGGGAGACGGGCTGCCAGCGGACGGTTTCGCCCTTTTCGCGGGCGCAGCCGGTACGCCTGCACGGTTCGACGGTCCGCGATGATGTGCCCCTTCGCACGTCGGTGCGCGGCTTCGGACAGGTGCGATTGGACGAGCCTGACATGGGTGCGTGTGTCGTGCCGGTGCCGATCGAGCGCGTCCAGGAAACCCGCCGCCGTCGCTCGCGCACCGTCGTGCCACGTCGCCGACCAGGGTCTGCTCCGGTCGCCCAGCCGCTCCCGCAGCCGATCGACCAGCGGCTCACGCTCCATCAGTCCCTTGTTCTTCGTCGCCTGGCTGACCGGCTGCTCGAAGGGGACCAGCGAGATCTGACGACCCGTACTCGTGGAACCTGACGCCTTCACGTGGATCGCGGTGCCCGCCGCCGGTCAGGTGCAGGAAGTCGGCGACCTCGCCGTTGCCGTCATCGCACAGCAGCCACCCGGATCGGCACTGGTCGACGACCCAGGCGAATAGCGAGGTGTCACCGTGTTCCACGATGTTCCGGTGGATCTGCTGATCGTTCGTCCCGGCGGGTTTCTCCTCGTCGATCGCCTACCCGCTAAAGTCGCCGAACTCGATGTTCGCGAACGGCGTAGTGCCGATGTTGCGGCGGAAAAACGTCCGCCCGTCGCAGGCGTGCCCCGATCCGTACAGCACGCGCAACAGGCTTCCGCTGCACAGGTGCTCTTCCAGCTCGCGCAGCTCGGGGCGCGGCGTTCCGCCCACGTGACACCTCGTGGACCGCGCACCTTGTGGTGGCCTGGCATTCGGCCAGCGCCCGTAGGAGGTTTTGAACGTCCTCGCTGTCGGCGTCGATATTGCGGATCGGGTAAGTGTCGGTGGAGTACTGGAGCAGGATCCGGGGCAGGCCCGCCTTGGTCCCGTCCGGCAGCACGACGGGCAACGTACGTGTGAGCCGTGCCCGGAAGTTCCCGGCGAGGCCGTCTCGCAGCATCGCGGCGGATTTCCGCACCAATGCGGCATGTTCCTCGGGTTGTTGCGCGCTGAAGACATAGACCTGCGGAGATCGTCCGGCTTGATCCGGTACCAGCACCCGTCCTTCGTTCCTTGATCCCGTGAGTACTTTTGGGCGCTATGGCACCCAAAAACGCTCACGGGTCCTATACGGGACGGCATCCAAGAGTTGTACTGACACCTGTCTCATCAGCCCGAGTACATCGCCCAGAACTGGGCAAATCCATGATTCTTCCCCCGAAGTCCGGCCCCGGCTCCCCGGGCTGGGAGTCCAGGCGGCGTGCCTAGCCGACGTGCTTCGGTGGCGTCCCCCGCCACCGAATCCCATAGGCGAACCCCGCAGGGCGTGTGCAAGGTTGACCTGTCCGGTTTAGGTAGTTTCGGGTAGGGGTGGGTGGCAGGTTGGTCAGGTGGTGGACCGTTTCGATACCGGCGGCTTTGCCGTTCGGGCGGCGCCAGCGCCATCCGGAGCAGATCGGTTCGCAGGTTTCCGTCCAGAACAGGGACCTTCCAGGCTGTGGGTCCTGGCACGTCCGTGCCCGCCCACCATTTCCATTGAAATTGCGGAGGTTGTCCACAGGCATCGGCGTGTCGGGGTGCGACACGCCGACGTTCCGCAAGTTCCATTGAAATCGAAGGTTCGATTTCAATGGAACTTGCGGGTTCTCTCCGTCGAGGCGGACTCGATGAACGTCTTCGCACCGGCGTTCACCGCCAGGGTCGGCAGGGGCCGGCAGCAACGGCAGCAACGGCAGCAACGGCAAACCCATACAGGATTCGCCGCCCACCGCCTCCAGAGCCCGCCAGAGACGGTCCACACGACCCCGCATGGACTCGACTGTGAGGGGTGGGCCGGTCAAGCACAACTGGAATCAGGGAAGCCAAGAACACGAGAGCGCGGCTCCTGGATAGACCGTCACGGCTTGGACAACCCGATGATCTCCCACCGGAAACCGCGCCCTCGTCCCGCGTCCCACCTGGACAGAAACCCCCCCGCAACCCTCAGATCAACCTTGCACACGCCCTGGGCGAACCCCGGTTCGAGCCTGCGGAAGTTTGCCCGCACCTCGCCGGCCCCGTCCGGCTCCAGCGGCTCGCCGGTCACCGCTTCGTCCTGCACCTCAAACACCCCCGTCACATCACATAGCAGGTGTCATGTCTGCGGCCGGGACTCTTGCGGACAGGCCGGGGATCAGACCGGGGATCAGACCGGGGTGGAACAGCGCGAGGATTGCCAGCACGACGAAAACGGCCGAGGCTGCCCAGGCAAGTGCGTTTCCATGTCGCCACACCTTTTCCAGAAAGATCAGCACGGTGAGCGCGACCATGGCCACCAGGTTCATCACGCCGACGCCGACCAGGATAAGCATCAGCGCCCAGCAGCAGCCCACGCAGTACCCGCCGTGGAGCAGGCCCACCCGAAAGTCGACTCCTGGTCCCCGCAGCGACCCGAAGCGCAGGAACTGTCCTAGCGGAGACCGGCAATGCCGCAGACACACCCGCTTCAGCGGCGTCAGCTGGTACAGCCCCGCAGCAAGGTAGGCCCCCGCACCAATCCACCGTGCGGCGCCGGGCGACTGACCTACCAGCCGCTCCGCCCCCAGCAGCAGGCCGAAGGCCACCAGCCCGTACACGGTCCACACCACGATGTAGCCGACGACGAACGAGCCCTGCCGCACGACTCGGCGCGTACCCGTCTCCACTCGGTTGATCGACCTGCCCCAGAGGATGACGACGGGCGCCAGGGCGGGAAACATCATCGCCGCCATCATCGGGACCCACATGACGAGGAACACCGGCAGGGCCAGCCCCATGGTTCCCAGCTCGACTCCCATCCGCCAGGACTGACCGACCGTCAGCACCCATGCAAGAGTGGCCGCGACAAGCAATGCTGCCCACGTCCAGCCCAGCACCAGAGTCTGGCCGCCGGAAGACTGCGGCCGAAACGGTCCCGTTCCGGGTACGGCCTCCATTGCCTAGCCCGAGTAGGCGAATTCGGTGAAGAAGGCGTTTCGCCCCTGGGTGGAGAAACTCCAGGCGCCGTCGTATCGGACCTCGGTGGACCGTCCCTGCCGCACGGGTTGCGTCACGGCGCCGAATGGCGGATTGGTGATCACCGACGGCTTCTCGCCGTCCATGCCGACGCTCTGCTCCGCCCGCACCGTGAGCACACTGCCGACCCGGACCGATCCCTTGCCGTTCGACGACTCGAACTCGATGGGAACGGCCTCCACGCCGGCTACTTCGGCGATCAGGGGTACCAGATTCGCCAGATGACCACCAGCCTGCCCGGAGAAGATAGCTCCGAGCGCCTCCCGCTGCTCCGAGGACGCGCGGTCATCGAGGTAAAGCGCCACCCGCCAATTCCCGTCGGTCATCTGCTTCGGCGTGTGCACCGCGAGCGCCGCGTTCAACCCCGCCAGATCGACGCCGTCTTTCTCGCCGCGCTCGACCCGCCAGGCGCAGAAAAGATCACAAGCCTCCTCCGTCGCCGGTCCGAGGAAGACACAGGGACAGCTGACCGCACAGCTGCAAGCCTCGAAGTAATCGCCCTCGACGGTGAATCCCATATCGCACTCCTCCCGACGCAGCACCCAATCGCCCGCCGCGGGCAGCAACACCCACTCATGAACGAGGACGACGTCACAAGGCGCCACCGCGGCGACACCTCAATTAAAAATCCCACGACCAGGGGCAGCCAGAGGCCTTCTGCCCCACCACGATCCACGATCGTGTCGTACTCGATCCGGAGAATATCGATGCCGCGATCTTGCCCCCTGGGTGGTGCGCCCATCACCCCCTGGGGCCTCAACACCCGCTTGTCCGAACACCGAGCACCGGCATCGCCCCGATCCAGCACGTTCTGGGCACGTATGCGACGGACTCGGTACGGCCGGGCGCGGGACAAGCACTGAGGCGGCGAACCTGCGCGGCGGCGGACACAATCGCCGACATCGCAATGAGCTTGGTACGAGGAGGAAGCCCATGCCTGCGTTTCCGTCGATCGCCCACGTGGCGATCACTGTGACCGACCTCGACCGCAGCACGCGCTGGTACATCGCCCTGTTCGGTGCGCAACCCGTGCTCGACGAGGACGAGACGACCGGCGGTTTCCACCACACGGTCTTCGAACCAATTCGAAGGGAGGTGGGTGCGTCATGAACGTGCTCGTCTCGTCGGCCGGCCGGCGTGGTGCGCTGGTGCAGATCTTCCAGGAGGTGCTGCACTCGCTGTTCGGTGCGGGAACCGTAGTGGCGGTGGACCGATCACCGCTTTCCGCAGCAGGGATGCTCGCCGACCACTTCGAAGTCGTACCGCCATGTGACAGCGATGCATTCGTCCGCACATGCTCGACCTGTGCCGCAGGTACGACATCGGCCTGCTCGTGCCCACGATCGACCCGGAACTGGCTGTCTACTCGGCGCACCGACACCGCTTCGCCGCGATCGGAACTACCGTGATGGTTTCCGCACCGCAGGCCATTGAAATCGCCGCCGACAAGCTCCGGACGTTCCGGTGGTTCACCGAGAACTCGGTGCCGACCGTCCGCACCGCCTCGCTGGACGAGGTTCTCGGATCACCTCAGCACTGGCGACCACCGTGGATCGTTAAGCCCGTGGCGGGATCGGCCTCCAGCCGGGTGCGCCGGATCGACTCGTGGAGCGAGCTCGAGACGCTCCACCACGAGCCGGACCTCATCGTCCAGGACGTGGCGCAGGGCCACGAACACACCGTCGACGCCTGGGTGGACCGCAGCGGTCGTTGTCGGTGCGTGTTGGCGCGCCGCCGGCTCGAAGTCCGCGGCGGGGAGGTGCAGAAGGCCGTCACGGTCGAGAACCCGGAGCTCCAGGACCTGGTACGCCGGGTGGTCGAGCAGCTTCCTGGCGCATATGGTGCGTTGAACGTGCAGGTGGCCGTCGACGGCCCCACCATGTCCGCGATCGAAATCAATCCGCGCTTCGGCGGTGGGTATCCGCTTAGCTGGCAGGCGGGTGCGGACTTTCCGAAGTGGACCGTGGAGGAGGTCGCGGGACTGCCACCGACCTGGGCCGAAGCCCGGCCGAGCGCCGGGCTGGCCATGTTCCGGTACGACGAGGCGGTTTTCGTCAAGGCATCGGAGGTCGGGCTGTGACCGATCACCGCGATTTGTGCGTCGTATTCGACATCGACGACACGCTCTATCTCGAACGGGACTACGTGAGAAGTGGTTTCGCCGCGATCGGACGGCTGCCCGGTCTGGGCGGATTCGCGGAGGCTGCGTGGCAGCTGTTCCTCGACGGAGTGCGGGGCGACACGATCGATCGTGCCCTGCGCGTTATCGGCCTGGACCGGGATCCCGCGCTGGTCCCGCAACTGGTCCGCACCTATCGGGAACACCGACCCGACATCCGATTGCTCCCAGATGCCCTGGGCTGGCTGGAACATCACCATGCCGGTACCCGCCTAGCCTGTGTGACCGACGGACCGCTCAGCAGCCAGCGCGCCAAAGCCGGCGCGCTCGGTCTGGCCAACTGGTGCCCGACGATCGTCATGACCGCAGCGCTGGGTGCCGAGTACGGCAAGCCGCACATCCGGGCGTTCCAGGAGGTCGCTCGCGTGACAAACCTTCCACCGGAGCGATACGTCTACGTCGCGGACAATCCGCGGAAGGACTTCGACGGCCCTCACCACCTGGGGTGGGCAACCATTCGGATCCGCAGGCAGGGTGGACTCCACGCGGAATCGGCGACGCCTGCCTTCGTGGACCACGAGGTCACGGATCTGTACGACCTCGACTCATTCCTCGGCCAGAAACGGTGAGGCTCACGATGGCCGCCTCCGTTGATGACCACCAGGACGACAGGGATACCGGGATGAACTTTCGCCAATACTTTCGGGTGCTGCGGGAGGGGTGGGCTCTCGTGGTGACCGCACTCCTCGCCGGACTCAGCGTGGCTGCGGGGATAACCCTCCTCAGCGACAATCAGTACACGGCGGACGTGACGTTGTTCGTTTCGGCGCAGAGCACAGGCTCTGTGCCTGGACGACGCATACCACGGGATTCTGCTGTCGCAGCAGAAGGTCCAGTCCTACGTCGAGCTGATGAACAGCGAGCGCGTCCGCCAGGACGCCGTCAGAGCGTCCGGACTCAACCTGACGCCGGACTACCTCGAGGGCAAGATCACCACCGAGGCGAAGACGGACACCGTTGTGCTCACGGTGAAGGTGCGGGACGAGTCTCCCGAACGGGCCCGGATTCTTACCGACGCCGTGGTGAATTCGTTCATCCGGTTGGTTGGTGACCTGGAGCGCACTGAGGCCTCCCCGACCAACCCGGGGGGAACACCGAGTGTCGTCGCCCGCGTCGTTGCCCCGGCCGAACGCCCGATCGATCGAGTCTCACCCCGGCCGCTGCTCAACCTCATCCTCGGAGCGACTCTGGGTATCGTCGCCGGATACGGCGCTGCCCTACTGCGACACATCCTCGACACGACGATCAAGTCCGGTGAGTCCCTGCAGGAGGTGACCGGCACCCCGGTCCTCGGCAGCGTCGCCTTCAACGAGGGATTCCCCAGCCGACCGCTGATCCTGCACGAGGATCCGAAGTCTCCCGGTTCGGAGGCCTTCCGCCGGCTCCGGACGAACCTTCAGTTCGCGGATCTCGACCAGCCGTGCAAGACCGTTTTGCTGACCAGCGCGGTACCGGGTGAGGGGAAGAGCACCACCCTGTGCAACCTCGCGATCACGTTGGCGCAGAGCGGAAAGCGGGTTGCCGTGGTCGACGCGGACCTGCGCCAGCCACGGATGGACGACTATTTCGGGATCGAGGGCGGCGTCGGACTCACCAACGTGCTGCTGGGTGAGCTGGAGCTGGACACGGTGCTGCAGCGCTGGGGTGGTCACCTGTTCGACGTGATAGGCAGCGGGCCGCTCCCGCCCAACCCCAGCGAGCTGCTCGGGGGTCAACACATGGCGGCGGTGCTGGCGGAGCTCGCGCGCCGCTACGACATCGTGTTGATCGATTCTCCGCCGCTGCTGCCCGTCGCCGACGCGGCCGCTCTCGCATCGCAGACCGACGGTGTTCTCCTGGTCGTGAGATACGGCAAGACGAGTCGGCGACAGGTCACCGATGCCATGGCCGCCCTGACAGCGGTGCCCGCCCGCGTCCTGGGAACAGTGCTCACGGTGGTTCCCGAGGTCGGCAAACGTTCGGATTACTATCCCTACTACGAGGACTCACCTCGCTTGGAAGACGTCGTGCGCAACATCCCGCCGGCCGACGTGAAGCAGGTGGCTCCGGTTCCTTCCAGGCCTGCGGACCAGGCGGACGGGGGGCCGGATCGATGACCCCGGCATCGGCCACCGACGGACGGTTTCGGATCCACTTCGTGTGCATCGGCAACCTCTGCCGTTCGCCGACCGCAGAGATCGCCTTCCGCAAGTTGCTGCCGGTAGCGCTTGGTGCGGCCGCCTACCTCGAGCGCTTGCCGTCGTTCGAGGTGGACGTCCAGCGGCGGTGGCCCTCGGTCGAGAAGGCGCGCCGGCTCCTCGGTTGGGAAGCGCAGATCAGCTTGCACGACGGAGTGGCGCAGACTGCGGCGTGGCTCCGCACGCGGAGACCGGAGAAAAAGCAGTCGCCGCTGCACCGACCGTTCGGGCTGTGCCGGACAGCCGGTCTTCCGTTGCAGAATCCGGAGTTCAGGACATCGTGAACAACTGATTTTTCAGGACATCGTGGACACTTACCGGCCGGACACCCTGCCGGGGCGGCAGGGTGTCCGGGACTCGGAGCGTCGGTGGATTCGATTGCCCGCTCACCGTGATGCTGTTCGGCATTGGGATCTGATCCTGCTTAGCTCAGGGAGTAAGCGATTCCGTGCAGGATGTCGTGCTCGCTGATGATCAGCTCCTTGGCCCGAGAACATTGCATCACCGTACGCACGCCGAGCGCGCTGACGGGTAGTACGTCGGCCATACCGGTGTGGATTCCGGGCAGCGCTTGTCGCTGGGCGAAGGACATTCCCAGCACCCGCTCTGTCACGTAATCGACCTGGTCGTAGGTCATTCGTGCGTGATGGAGCCTTCGTCCAGGAAGTGCGAGGGCGGCAACTGTGCCGACTGCTTCTGAAACGCCGAGAAGCCGAGTGCCCGACAAATCGGGAAGTTCCGCCAGTGCCTGGTCGGCCAGTGCCGTGATCTCGTCCTGTACCGCCGCGAGTTCGCCCGAGGCTGGCGGATCCGACCGCAGGTGGCGTTCGGTCAGCCGTACGCAGCCCAGGCCGACGGAGACGGATCTGTCCACGACACCCGCTGTTCCCAGCGCGAGCTGTGTGGACCCGCCACCGATGTCGGCGACCAGGTAGCTCGCCTGCGGAAGACCGCTGGTAGCCCCGGCGAAAGCGAGCCGTGCCTCCTCGTCGCTGGTGATGCCTTCCGGGGCGCAGCCGAGTGTCTCTTGGACCAGTGTGCGGAATTCGTCGTTGTTGGACGCTCGTCGGGAGATCCATGTGGTGCACATGCGCACGCGCTCCGCACTGGCCGTGGTGATGATTCCTGCGTATTCGGCCAGCACGGCGCGCGCCCGTTCGAAGGATTCGCGGGAGATCGAGCCGTGTTCGTCGACTCTCTGACCCAAACGGACGATGTCGAACCGTTTCGCGACTTCCGTCAAATGCCCGTCGGCACCGAGGTCGGCAACCAGCATCCGGATCGAGTTCGTCCCGCAGTCGATCGCCGCTACTCTGCGGCGCCCCACTTCCTTGCCGGTGGGCCGACGGCCGTGCTGAGTCACGGCAGGCTCTCATTTCTGCTCGACAGCCAACGACACCGGGTCCACGTGAGTGACGTCGAGCTTGGTCATCCAGTCCTGCTCGGCCAGCGTTCCGATGACGTAGACCGGTTTGCCGATCCCGATGGCGTATCCGAGTTCCCAGGAGCAGTCGTTGCCTATCGGAGGCTGGCAGATCACACATTCCGCTTTCTCGATCGCCGTCTGGCACTGCTGCGCGCCGCGGGGAAAGTCGAACGTCACCTCATCCTTCGGCAGCCACAACTCCAAGCCGATCGACGCCGCGAACTTCAGCGCATCCGCAGGATCAGTTTGTTCGTTCTTGCACTTCGCACAGTAGTAAGCGTGCATTGCCCGCCTTTCGATCTACATGCCCGGACAGCGGCTCAGCCGCACGGCCTGAGAATAGAGAAGCGGTCTCGAGGCGGTCAGGTCAAGAAGTGTGATCCGCTGTCGGCATCGTGCATCCTCGAAGCCTGCAGATTTCACTTGTGGTAACAGGAAACCGCCATCTAAGTGAACGATCCGTGCCGACCAGGCGAAAGCCCGTCCGTTGACAACACGGGAAGGAGTAGGCGTCGAATGGCCGCCCGGGCCTGCGGGCACCAGGTGACGTGCTGCGCCTGGAAACTCCGGCGGAGTATGCGGGCTGGCAGGGGCGAATGCTGACCTGCCCGGTGAGTGAGCTACTAGCAGCGTCTCCCGTTCTCTGCTGGGGTTCCGCCGGGGATGCGGTTGGCATCGTTGCGCTGGGCAACTAAGGTGCGCTCGGCCACACATCCTCTAATTGAGTGGTGCGGCAGGGCCGTTCGGATGCATGCTTGTAGTCAGCAACTTGTTGTAGACGGCAAGCAAATCGCTACAAAAGCGACATACGAACCGAAAGACCGACCAATGGATCACCACACCAACGCTGAGCTCGACACCGCAGAGGAGCTTGGTGCCCAGCTCACCCGCCTGGTCCGGCTGGTCCACCGCGCCAAATCCCAATTCACGAAGAAGGGACCGGACGGGATCGAGCAGTCCGCGTACGCGATCCTGTTCCGCCTCATCCAGGACGGGCCGCAGCGCACCGGCCGGCTCGCCGAAGCGCTGCACTCCGAGATCTCCACGATCAGCCGGCAGAGCAACGCGCTCGTCCACCACGGCCTGGTGGAGCGCCAGGCCGACCCCGATGACGGCCGCGCCAGCCTGCTGGCGCCGACATCCGAGGGGCAACGGATCTTCCGGGAAGCGCACGACCAGCGCGCCAGGTGGTTGGCAGAGGTGCTGGCCGACTGGTCGCAGGCCGACCGCCAGGCGCTGACCAGCCTTTTCGCTCGACTCAACACCGATATCGAAGCACGCACTCCGAGCCTCGCCGAGCCGACGTGTGCGCCACAGGCCAAGGGGGGCCACGAATGAAAACGGCAACAAAGAGTCCAGGGGGATTAGAAACGGCCGAAGAAGGGCCGAACCTGACCCACCGCCAGATCGTCACCATCCTGATCGGCTTGATGTCGGGGATGTTCCTGGCGGCGCTGGACCAGACCATCGTCGGCACTTCGATCGTCCGCATCGCCAACGACCTCAACGGTTTCGACCTGCAGGCGTGGATCACCACCGCCTACCTGATCACCTCCACGATCGCGACGCCGATCTACGGCAAGCTTTCCGACATCTACGGCAGGAAGCCGCTCTACCTGATCGCGATCTCGGTGTTCGTGATCGGATCCGCGGCGTCGACGATCGCTGCGTCGATGTACGAACTCGCCGCGTTCCGCGCCGTTCAGGGGCTCGGTGCCGGCGGCTTGATGTCGTTGGCGATGACCATCCTCGGCGACATCGTGCCGCCGCGTCAGCGCGCGAAGTACCAGGGCTTCTTTCTGGCCGTGTTCGGCGTTTCGACGGTGCTCGGCCCGGTGCTGGGCGGGCTGTTCGCTGGAATCGACGAGCTGGCCGGCCTCGACGGCTGGCGGTGGGTGTTCCTGGTGAACGTGCCGATCGGCGTCATCGCGCTGTTGGTCGTCGCCAAGGTCCTCAACGTGCCGCACCAGCGCCACAACCACCGCATCGACTGGTGGGGCGGTCTGGCCCTGGCGGCCACCGTGGTGCCGCTGCTGCTGATCGCCGAGCAGGGCAACAAGTGGGGATGGGGCTCGACCGACGCCATCATCTGCTATGCGATCGCCTCGGTCGGCTTGGTGCTGTTCCTTTTCATCGAGTACGTGATGAAGGATGCGGCGCTGATCCCGCTGCGCCTGTTCAAGAACTCCACGTTCACCGTCGCGATCCTCGGCGGGGTCATCGTCGGCGTCGCGATGTTCGGTGCGATCACGATGATTCCGCAGTACCTGCAGGTCGTGCAGGGCTACACGCCCACCGAGTCGGGGCTGCTGACGCTTCCGCTGATGGCCGGCATCATGTCCGCGTCGGTCATTTCGGGGCAGGTCACCTCGCGCACCGGGCGGTACAAGTTCTTGCCGGTGATCGGCACGTTCCTGGTCGCGGTCGGCGCGGTGGTGTTCGCCCAGGTCGAGTACGACAGCCCGCTGTGGTTGCCGTTGGTGGCCGCGGGAATCATCGGGTTCGGCCTCGGAAACTGCATGCAGACGCTGATCATCGCGGTGCAGAACGCGGGGCCACGCAGGGACATGGGTGTTTCCACCGCGGCGGCGACGTTCTTCCGGCAGATGGGCGGGACGATCGGTGTCGCGGTGTTCCTGACCGTCTTGTTCAACGTGCTCCCGGGAAACATCGAGAGGGCCTTCGGCGGTAACCTGCCGGCCGCCGCGAGCGGACAACTGGGCGCCCTGCAGTCCAACACGGGTGTGATCGCACAACTGCCCGACCAGCTGCGGATTCCGGTGCTGATCGGCTTCACCGAGTCGATCACCACGGTGTTCTACGTCGCGGCCGGGGTCGCGCTGTTGGCTTGCCTCGTCCTGTTGTTCATGAAGGAGATCCCGCTCGCCGGTGGCCCGGCGCCTGCTGCGTCGGCGGTGGAGGGCGGCGAAGCGCTGCTCGACGAGGAGCCGACCAAGCCGGTTTGGACCGAGCCGGAGTCCAAATCGGACAACGAATTGGTGGACGCGGGCAAGCACGCCCTGTCGAACGGGCACGGCGAGTACCGACCCCGGTTCGCTGCCGCGATGTCGGGCGACCTGGAGGCGACTCGGTCGATCAGCGGGCATGTGCGTCGCCAGGACGGGACCTCCGTTGAAGGCGCAGTTCTGACCCTGATCGACCAGGACGGGAGGCAGGTGGCCAGGGCTGTCGGCTCCGCCGACGGCAGCTACACGGTCGCCGTCCCCGGTGCGGGGAGCCACGTGCTGATCGTTTCCGCGACCGGTTGCCAGCCCCAGGCGTCCAGCGTGGTTGTCACGGAGGCTTCGACGACGTTGGACATCACGCTGACCGGCTCCGGCGAACTGGCCGGCGTCGTCCGGTCGTCCGGTCGTGGCACTCCGCTGGAAGGCATCACCGCGACGCTGACCGATGAGCGCGGCGAAGTGAACGGCGCATTCGTCACCAAGGAAGACGGCGCGTATTCGTTCCGCGGCGTGGGAGCGGGCAACTACACGCTGGTGGCCAGCGGGGATCGCTACCGCCCGATCGCGGTGACCCTGACCGTGCCGGATAGCGGACTGCTGCACCGCGACATCGAACTGGTCGGTGCGGTGCCGCTGCGCGGCACGGCGCGCAACGACGGCCGTATCGTGCCGGACGCGCTGATCACCGTGATCGACGCCGATGGCAAAACAGCGGCGGTGGCCAGAACCGACACCGAGGGCCGCTACCTGATCAGCGACCTTCCGGTGGGTGACTACACGGTGGTGGCGAGCGGCTATCCGCCGGTGTCGAGCCGGGTCAACCTGCTCGGCGAGGCCGCAACGCACGACGTGCACCTCAGCTACGACGCTGCCGAGGAGCCGGCGGAACAGCCCTGAGTTCGCACGCTGAACGCCAAGGGGCAGCGGGCCCCGCTCCCACCGCCGTTGGCGGTCTGGATCACGAGATCAGGTGGCGCGGGGAGGGGCACCGCCACTTCCGTGCCACTACGGGATGTCGGCGCTGGAGCAGGCGGCCAGCGGCTCGTTGATTTGCGACCGGTAGCGGCGGCGGAGATATCCGGCGGCCAGGCCCTTCAGGCCCTGCGCCAGCAGGTCGTCGAAGCTTTCCACCAGCATGTCGACGTGCTGCGGGCGGATGGTCAGCGGCGGTTCCAGCCGCACGACGTTGCGGTTGTAATCGGTGAAGGCCACGAGAATGCCGAACTCCGAGAGCAGTTGACTGCCGGCGAGCATGGCTACGCTGCCCCGCAGCGGCCGGTCCAGCACCCCCGCCACACGTCCGGTCAGACCCGGGAGGCAGCCGCTGAGGTCGGCGAACTCGACGGCGGCCATCAGCCCGCTGCCCCGAACGTCGCGGATCAGCTTCGGGTGGCGACGGTGCAGCCAGCGCAACCCGCTGAGTAGGTGCTTGCCCTGCTCAGCGGCGTTGGTCAGCAGGTTCTCGTCGTGCAGGACGTGCAGCGTTTCGATCGCTGTGCAGCAGGCTTCGCCCATGCCGCTGAAGGTCGCCGGTCCGTGCACGAGCGCGTTGCGAGCACCGCCGTATGCGCGGTCGTGGATCTCGTGGCCTGCGAGCACGGCCGAGATCGCTGTCTTGCCGCCCCCGAGTGCCTTGGCCAGCGTGACGATGTCGGGAGTGACCCCGGCGTGCTCGAAGGCGAAGAACCGGCCTGTCCTGCCGACGCCGCACTGCACTTCGTCGGCGATCCACAGCACCCCGTAGCGATCGCACAACCGTCGTACCTGCTCCAGATAGCCCGGTGGCGGCAGCACGACTCCGGCGCCGCCCTGCACGGTTTCCAGGATCAGCACGCCGATGCCTCGGTCGCGACGCAGCAGTTCCTCCAGCGCCGCGGCGTCGCCGAAGGGAACGGCCTGGCGGTGCGGCAGGACTTCGAAACGTCCCCGGTAGAACTCCGAGTCGGTGACCGACAACGCGCCGATCGTTTTGCCATGGAAGGAGTTGCGCGCGTATGCCACCTTGGCGCGGCGTGGGCCCTGTGCCCGCTCGGCGAGCTTGAGCGCAGCCTCCACCGCCTCCGAACCGGTGCAGTGGAGCATCACGCGGTCCAGGCCCTCCGGCGCCAGTGTGGCCAGGTTCCGCGACAGGGCGGCGACGTACTGCGACGGCAGGGTCAGCCCGAGCTCATGGCGCTGCTGTTCCTGGAAGCGCCTGCGGACCTCTAGCACACGCGGATGGTTGTGCCCGAGTGCCATCGCGCCGAACCCGCCGAAGAAGTCGAGAATCCGGCGGCCGGAACGGTCGACGTAGTGCACGTTCTCGGCGTGGTCGATGGCGATCCGGTCGAATCCCAGCAGCCCGAACGCCGTCCACTGGCCTGGGCTGATGTACTGCCGGTAGATCTCGGCGACCGTGTCCTGACCGAGCCGCGTCGCCTCGTCGACGCTGAGCAGCTCCGGGTGTGCGGGAATCAGCTGTTCTCTGATCAACACGAAGCCTCCGAGGTAAGCGCGCCGTCGTTTGGTACACGCGCCTCGGTCCCGCTGGCGTTGTCCCCCCACACGACTCGCGGGCGTGTCGTCTCCCGCCTGGTTACCCATCCTGGCGGGCGAGTTAACGTCCGTTTAAGACGATCGTCGACGACGCCACCGCGCAGGACCTCCCACTGCTGACCGCGCTGGTTCGTTCCAGTATCGCCTTCCAGGGCGAATACCAGCCCCTGCTGATGATTCTGGGCCGCAGCACTGACGGTGAAGGCGAATTCGACTACCGTTCGTCGACAACGACCAGCAGGGCAGAGGACTGGGCGGCCTGCTCATCGTCGACCTGTGCGAACGCGCGGCCGAACGGGGACTGCTGGTGTGGAGGTCCGTGGCCGCCGCCAGTGCTCGTTCGACGGGAGTGATCTGAGCACCGTGCACGGCAGCGCCGACTCCGATGGTCATGCAGCAACCGAGGAGGCAGAACGGCCGTGAGTGTTTGTGGGTGCTATAGCACCCAATAGCGCTCACGGCGGCGAGTGCGCAGCGCTCGATCGCCTGCTGGACCGGGCCCCGGCCGGTCATCCATGAAGGGGCGGGGCCCGTCAAGGTTCCTCGCTGGGAGCCCGGGGGTGGATTGCCGCCAGGGATCTGAAGACATCGTGAAGAAGACATGAACCCGGGTTGGGCATGCTGGTATCTAGGAAGTGAAGCCGACGCTTGGGAGTGCGGACATGATGGCAAACGATCACGGCACGGTGCTCGCCACCATGGTCTTCAACCTGGTAGCCCCGGCGGGTGTGATCGCGCCGGTTGGCGTGGAACTGGGGTACGACAGCCGCAACCCGTACGAGGTCAGCATGAAGCTCAACGTGGGCAAGGCCGGTCAGGTGGATTGGGTGATCGCCCGCGACCTGCTGGCCGACGGGCTGGTCGCCGAGGCAGGCGAAGGCGACGTGCGAATCCGCCCTCGACTGGACGATCCGGGGTTGGTCGTGATCGAGTTGAGCTCGCCGTCAGGGCAGGCCGCCTTCGAAGTGAATGCTGATCAGCTTGCGGAGTTCTTGAACGACACCTACGACGCGGTCGCACCCGGTGACGAACACCGGTGGATGAGCTTCGACGAGGCGCTGAGCCGGCTGCTCTCGCACAACCTGTAGTGGCCCGGTTCTCCCGAAGCGCCGCACGCCAGGCGGCCCAGCCGCGGGACCTGGTGTGGCCCTGAACACCGCCCTTCTCAGCTCACGGGAACTTCGTTGACGTTCGTCGCATTGATCGGATTTCGTCGCGACACCCAAAAGGCGCCCGCCGCCAGCGCGAGGGGGGACGCCAGCGCAGGCACCACCACTTTCTCGACGACCGTGACGAGGTGCACCGCGCTGGAACCGGCCGCCACCCACGTAGCACCCATCATCCGCTTTGGAAGTCAAAGCCCCGGTGCGCGCAGCGTGGCGAGCAGCTGCCCCGCGCCCGGTCTGGCCTCCCGTGCCAGTCGAACAGGCCAAGAGCGGGGTTGTTCACGGTGTCAACTCCCGGGTGGCCAGCAGTTCGTCGGCTGTCCCGAGGTTGGTGCCTTCGGGTTCGAAGACGTGCACGTCCCGCGGGTGGGCACGCACGGTGACTCGCTGTCCGGAGTGGACCGCGAGCTCGTTGGGACATGCTGAGCTTGATCGCCTGGACGAACTCGGTTCGGGAATCCCACCGCAGCAGCGGGTGCAAGGAGCGGTACAGCGGGAGCGCGGTCTCCAGGTCACCCTCGGATGCGGCCTTCCAGAGCCGCGCCGATGCCTGCGGAAGCGCGTTGGGGTAACCGGAAATCCAGCCGGGCGAGCCCGCGATGGCCAACTCCAGGGCGACGTCGTCGGTGCCGCACAGCACGTCGAGCTCCGGTGCGAGCTCGGTGATCTGGTAGTAGCGCCGTACGTCTCCGGAGAATTCCTTCACGCTGACGATGAGGCCTTCGCCGTGCCGTTCGGCCAGCAGGTCCGGGGTGAGGTCGATCTTGGTGTCGTGCGGGTTGTTGTAGGCCACGATCGGCAGGCCGGCCTTCGAGACGATCCGGTAGTGCTCCACGATCGCGTGGCGGTCGGCGCGGTAGGCGTTCGGCGGCAGCAGCATGACCGCGGGCGTGCCGGCCTCGGCGGCCTGCTCGGTCCAGCGGCGGGCGCCGCGTGCGCCTACTACTGCTCGGCTGTGGGTCCGTGTTTCGTTGCCTGGATGTCCGGTTGGCCGTCCAGGCAGCGAAGCAGGTTAGAACCTGTTGATGCGGATGGTGCCGGCCTTGATCACGGCGGCGATCTCGCTTTCCGGATGGGCGAGAACGTTGAGGTCCTGGAGCGGGTTCCCGCCAGCGAGCAGGATGTCTGCCAGTCTCCTGCGGCATCGCGAGGGCACCAGAGCCGGGTCCACCCAGTCTCAACCCGGCCCCGGCGGGCCGCAATCAGCATCCCCCGTCACCCGGAGAGGGCGCAATTTCGTGAGAAATTGGCACGGCCTCGGGTGACGCCAGATGTCACGCTCCGTCCTGGTTCGCAGTGCGTTCCCCCAGGTGGCGGTCAATTTCTCGCGAAATTGGCGCGGCTCCTGGTGATGCGGGCGTCAGCTCGGCGCGCTTTCGATGGCGCCGTGCGCCATCGAGCGCAGCAGGCGGGACATCGCTTCGGCGTCCACCTGTGCCCCCGTGCGGACGACGCCGAGTTCAGCTTCGCTCCGGAGCAGTTCTTTCGGTGACGGTGGTGGCCGAGCGCCGGATCGTCTTGGCGGACTGCACCCGTGCCCGCAAAGCGAACTCCTAGGATTGTCGCCGGTGCATGGCCCCGAGGAGGTCCGTGCCGAAGGCGATGTTGACACCAGCGCGGCGAGCTGCGCACGGGACGCCCCCGGCTTTGTGTGTCCTATATCGCTTCCAGCCATGCCAAGAACAGTGCAATGGCACACGTGACACACGTACAGATATTAATGCAATGTAATATTGCACTGTGTGAAGGGGTTCGAGATACTTCAACGGTGGAGGGCAGATGAGCGCGCAGGTCAAGCCTTGGCACGGTGTCTTGGTGGCGACCGCGTTGCCGCTGCGCGAGGGTCAGTGCGGCAAGCTCGAGGTGAACTACGAGAGCTTTGCTGAGCACATTGCATGGCTGGCGAGCAGCGGGTGCCACGGTGCGACCCCGAACGGATCGTTGGGGGAGTACCAGTCGCTCACGCCGCAGGAGCGCGCCCGAGTAGTCACCACCGCCATTCAAGCGGCTCCGGAAGGCTTCACCGTGATGCCGGGGGTGGCCGCGTACGGATCTTATGATGCGCAGCGCTGGACCGAGGCGGCCGCGGAGGCTGGAGCTCCTGCGGTGATGTTGCTGCCGCCCAACGCCTACCGGGCCGATCGCGTGTCGGTCGTTGAGCACTACCGTGCGGTGGCGGAGGTCGGACTCCCGATCGTGGCCTACAACAACCCCCACGACACCAAGGTGGACCTGACCCCAGAGCTGTTGGCCGAGCTGTGCGGCGAGGGTTTAATCGTCGGCGTCAAGGAATTCTCCGGCGACGTGCGCCGGATCTACCAGATCGCCGAACTCGCCCCGGAGCTGGACGTACTCTGTGGAACCGACGACCTCGTGCTGGAACTGGCCATTGCTGGCGCGCCGGGCTGGTTTTCGGGCGGTCCCAACGCTTTCCCGCGCGCCTCAGTCCACCTGTGGGAGGCAGCCTGCACCGGTGATCTGGAAGATGCCCTGTCGCTCTACCGCACGCTGCACCCGCTGCTGCGGTGGGACTCCAAGACCGAGTTCGTCCAGGCGATCAAGCTCAGAATGGACATCGTGGGCCGCTACGGCGCACCGTGTCGAGGGAGCACCCCGAAATCCCGTTCGAACGCTACGTGGATGACGCGGTGGTGCACTGCCGCACCCCGCGCGTTCCGCTCACCGACACACAGGAAAGCGCAGTGCGCCATACCACGGAGAAGGCTCTCGCGGAAGGACTGAGCTGACCATGCGCAGCAGCCGGGTCGACAACCTCGACCACATCCGCCGACTGCCCGAGTCACCACAGCAAGGCGCAGCGGCTCGCGCTTGTTTCCCACGTGCTGCTCTGGAACGTCAGCGCGAACCGTTGCTTATGCTGGTAAACGTCGGATAGAAAAGATCACCAATGGAGAAAACGATGACCGCAGATGATGGCGCAGCCCTCACGCTGCCTTCCTTCGAGGGCCGCCGGAGCATGCGCCAAGAAATCATCGAGACCCTGCGTGGAGCGGTCATCTCGGGCGAACTACGTCCGGGTGTCGTCTACTCGGCACCTAGCCTGGCCGAGCAGTTCGGCGTGTCGGCTACGCCCGTCCGCGAGGCCATGCTCGACCTGGCCAAGGAAGGCCTCGTCGATACCGTCCGCAACAAGGGCTTCCGCATCACCGAGCCGACCGAGCGCGAACTAGATGACCTCACCGAACTCCGCTTGCTCATCGAGGTCCCGACGGTGCGCCGGATTGCCGAAGCAGGGGTAGCACTTTCGGACATCGAGCGTCTGCGTCCCCTCGCAGCAGGGATCGAGGACGCCGCCACCCGCCATGACTTCATCGCCCACGTCACGATCGACATGGATTTCCACCTCACCCTGCTCGGGTTTGCTGGCAACGCACACCTCGTTGAGACAGTTCGGTCGGTGCGCGCACGGTCCCGCATCTACGGCCTCAAGACCCTCGCTGAACGCAACGAGCTGATCCCGTCGTCGCACGAACACGCCGAGCTGCTCGACCTCATCGAAGCCCGCGAGGCCGACGGTGCGGAAGAACTCATGCGGCGTCACATCGGCCACGTCCGCGGCATCTGGGCCAGCGAGAAACGCGCCGGGGAAGCTGCGGACGAGGCACCTGGAGACGATTCGAAGCACTGACCCGCGCCGTTCCATCGCCATTCCGGCTTTGCCTAGGGCGATCGCGCCACGCAGACGGCTGACGCTCGAGATGGACGGGCGGTGGTGAAACCGTCGCGGGCGAGTTTGCGGTGGACGTCCGATGGAACAGCTCCGGTGGGGTGGTCCTGTTCTTTCAGGACCACCCCGCAACGTGTCGGATTCTGTGCCTTCAACGTCGAACCATCGGCTCAGGCGGTCGTCACGGCGTCACCTGGCGGTGCTGGCTATCCGGCCTTCAGCTCCCGCTACCTCTGTGCCCGACCGGGTTCACCGGCTAGCCCTGGGCGGTCAGTACGGTTTCGATGGCTCCGCCGCGGCGGATGGTGTTGTAGATGGGGCACGTCGTGGTGAAGTGGTGCAGGATCTCCCGGGCCACCACCTCCGGGACGCGCGGGAGCGAGAGGGTCAGCACCACGGACCGGTATCGGGTGGGGTCATCGGGATCGCGTTCGGACTGAGCACTGACCGACGCACTGGTGAGGTCGGCGCCGAGGTTGCGGCCGTGCAGGTTGACGTTGGCAAGCGCGCACGAGACCGCGGCGGCGATGAACAGCTCGCCCGCCGTCACCGCCTCGCCCGGCCCGACCCGCGCGTCGGAGACGAAATGGTTCGTTCCGGCGCTGAGCAGGAAACGTCCCTCCGTCGGGGTCAGCGTTCCGGTGACAGTGGCGACACCGTTGTGTGCCGTGGTCATCAGTCCTCCTCACGCGCCGCGCGCTGGTGCCAGTCCCCGCTCGCGGGCCGGTCCAAGCCGAGATTCTCGCGCAGCGTCGAACCGGTGTATTCCGTGCGGAACAGACCGCGCTTCTGCAGGTGCGGCACGACCTCGTCACCGAACTCATCGAACGCGCCGGGTTGATAAATACCGCTGACGGTGAACCCGTCGCAGGCGTCCTCGGTGAACCACTGTTCGAGCGCGTCGGCCACCTCGGAGCCGGTGCCGACGAAGTCGCCCTCGTGGGTGCCGCCGTACTGCTTGCCGAGTTCCCGCAGTGTCATTCCGTGCTTCTCGGTCAGCTCGCGCACCTCTTGGTAATGCCCCTGGACGCCCGGCACCTGCATCTCGGGCAACACCTCGTCGTGCGGGAACGGTGCGAGGTCGATGTCCAGATGATAGGACAATGTGGACAGACCAGCCTCCGGTACTACAAGGTCCGAAAGCTGCTGCGATTTCTCCCTCGCGGCTTCGGCGGTCTCGGCGACGACGGGGGTGATCGCGGGAAGGATCTTGATCTGTCTCGGGTCGCGACCGTGCGCGGCAGCGCGGCCCTTGATGTCGGCGTAGAAGTCCTTGGCCGCGTCGAGGGAGGCGTGGCTGCAGAAGATTACGTCCACCCAGCGCGCGGCGAAATCCCGCCCCGACGGCGAGGCGCCGGCCTGGATCAGCACCGGGTATCCCTGTGGCGGTCGCGCCACGTTGAGTGGGCCCTGCACGTTGAACCATTCGCCGTGGTGGTCCACGCGATGCACGCGTTCGGGGTCGGCGAAAATAGGTGCCGCCGGGTCGAGCACCAGCGCGTCGTCGTCCCAGCTGTCCCACAGTTTCGCGGTGACCTGGAGGAACTCCTCGGCGCGCTGGTAGCGTCGCGTGCGGTCGAGGTGGGTGTCCTTGCCGAAGTTGCGGGCCTCGGCGTCCTGGAACGAGGTCACGATGTTCCACGCCGCCCGCCCGCTGGACAGGTGGTCGAGCGTGGCGAACGAGCGAGCCACCGTGAAGGGCTCGACGTAGGTGGTGGACACGGTCGCGGCGAGCCCGAGGTGCTCGGTGGCGCCCGCGAGCGCGCCGAGCACCGGCGTCGGGTCCAGGCGCATCGACCCGAGCGCGCCGTAGCGCAGCTGCGGGTCGAGCGAGTCGCCATAGCGGTAGGGCACGGAGAGGATGTCGGCGAAGAAGATCAGGTCGAACTTAGCCCGCTCCAGGGTGCGGCCGATCCGCTGGTAGTACTTCGCCGAACGCCAGTCGGAGACCGAGTTCGGGTGCCGCCAGCCGCCGGGCCGTCCCGGGCCGGCGGTGACGAACGCGGCGAGGTGCATCTGCTGCTCAGGCGAGGACATCGGAAACCGCTTTCTTGACGTGGTCGAACCGGCCGTCCGCAAGCCAGTCGCGGACGGCGATCTGCTGCGGGTAGACGCCGAGGGAGTGGAAGTTGTCCGCCAGTTCCTGCGTGTTCGCGGCCGCCGCGTCGCCGATGGGGCCGAGCTGGGGGCCCACGAGGGACTCGGAGAGCCGCCGCGCGACGATCAGGTCGCGGTAGACCTCCTGCGTGAGCTGGTCGTTGCCGAAGCCACCTGCGGCCGCGAACGCCTGTACGGCCGCATCCGGGTTGGCGTTGATCCAGTTCTGCGAGTCGCGGACCACCCGCACCGCCTTGACCGCGGTGTCCAAATGCGACTCCGCGAAGTCCTCACTGGTGATGAAGTAGGCGTAGTCGTAGGTGCGTACCCCGGGGAGCGCGACGGCGTCGTGACGGCGTTTGGCTAGCTCGATCTGCGGTTGCCAGCTGATCCAGGCGTCGACGGACCCATTCGCGAACGCCGCTTCGGCGTCGGCGGCGGCGAGGTTCTGGTACTGCACGTCCTGCAGGGTCAGCCCGGCGGTCTGCAGGTACTTGATGAGGCTGTAGGTGCCGGTGGTGCCCTGCTGGTCAGCGATCCGCTTCCCACGCAGGTCGGCAGCGCCGGTGATGGGGGAGCCCTTGGGTACCAGGATGTCCACCTCGTCGCCGGGCAGCGGGAATGCGGCGAGCGGGACGAGCGGAACCTTGCCGCCGACACCGTAGATCACGGCGGTCGCAGTGGCGAACGTGAAGTCGATCTCCCCGGCCTTCAGCGCCTCCATCACCGGAAGCGAGGCGGTGAATCCGGGCTGCCAGGTGGCTTTCACGCCACCGAGCGCGGCTTCGAGGTCGAGACCGCCGAGCTTGGCGCGCAACGCGGCCGGGATGCCGAGGCGGCCGTCGCCGATCACTGCGTACCGCAGCTGGGACGGCGCGGACTGGGCTCCGGCCCCGACCGGGCCGACGGGTGCGGAACCGCAAGCGGCGAGGGCGAGCGTGGCGGCGCCGGCGCCGCTCAGGCCGAGGAACCTGCGGCGCGAAATTGCGGGCATGGCAAGAACTCCGTTCGTGGGGAAGGGAAAAGTCAGGCGGTAGTGACGGTTTCCTGCGCGAGTAGCTCGTCAAGCAGTTCGGCGCGCCACCGCGCGAGGCGTTCGTCATCGCGCCGCCGTGGGCGCGGCAGGTCGACGGCCAGGTCGCGGACGATTCGGCCGCCGGCGAGTACGAGAACGCGGTCGGACAATGCGAGCGCCTCGTCCACGTCGTGCGTCACCAGCAGGACGGTGCTGCCGCGTTCCTGCCACAGCCCTTCGAGCAGGAGCTGCATGCGGACACGGGTGAGCGCGTCGAGCGCACCGAAGGGCTCGTCGAGCAGCAGCAGATCCGGCCGGTGGGCCAGCGCGCGGGCGAGCGCGACGCGCTGCCGCTGACCACCCGAAAGGTCCGAGGGCCAGGCGCGCTCCCGCCCGGCGAGCCCGACCGCGTTCAGCAGTTCACTCACGTCGGCTGCGCGCGGGAGACCTAGCCGTACGTTGGCCTCGACCCGCTGCCACGGCAGCAACCGGTCCTCCTGGAACATCGTTCGCACTCGCGGCTCGCCGCCCTCGGGCCGGCTGAGACCGATCTCGCCGTCGTCGGTCCGTTCCAGCCCGGCGACCAGGCGGAGCAAAGTGGACTTTCCAGTTCCGCTCGCCCCGATCAGCGACACGAAGGAGCCTGCCGCGACGTCGAGGTCGAGACTGGCAAGCACGGGATGGTCGTAGGTCTTTGTCAGGCCACGTAGGCACACCGTCGTCGTCATGCGGAAGCTCCTCGCCGGAAATGGGGATGCCAGCGCAACGTGACCCGTTCGACGCCGCGGATCAGCGCGTCGGCAAGGAAGCCGGCGATCGCGTACAGCAGCACCGCCAATACGATCTGGTCAGTACGCAGCAGTTCGCGTGCGTTCTGCGCGAGGAAGCCGATCCCATCCCGCGAGGCGATCGTCTCCCCCACCACGAGCGTCAGCCACGCCACGCCGAGTGCGTAGCGGATTCCGGTCAGGATGGACGGCAGCGCGCCGGGCACTACCACCTGGCGGATCACGCCGAGCGGGCCGAGGCCGTAGGAGCGGCCGAGTTCGACGAGTTTCGGCTCTACACCACGGATCCCGTTGACCGTGTTCAGGTAGACCGGGAACAGGGTGCCGAGCGCGACCAGCAAGACTTTGGGCAGCTCGCCGATGCCGAACCAGGCGATCATCAGCGGCACCAGCGCCAGGTGCGGGATCGTGCGCACCATCTGCAACGAGCGGTCGAACAACCCCTCGGCGAGCCGCGACATGCCGACCGCGAACCCCAGCAGCAGCCCGGTCGCCGCGCCGATGCCGAAGCCGATCGAGATGCGCCGCAAGGAAGTCAGGATGTGCCGCTGCAGTTCGCCGGTGCCTTCCAGGTAGCGACCGGTGTCGAGCACCTCGCTGATCGGCGGGAGTACCTCCTCGGGAATCAGCCCCGTGGACGAGCCCGTCTGCCACACGACGAGTAGGACGACAGGCACCACCCACGGCAGCCCGGCGCGCCAGACGCGACCGGGCCGCGCGCGGCGCGCGGGGGCTGAGGGAGTGGAAACAGAATCGACCGTGAGCACGGGTTCGGACATCGCGCAGCCTTCGGTGAGGGTGAACCGAAAAGGAGACCGGAAAGCGGCGAATGCGCACGCGGGCGCGACCGCGGTTCAGCGACAGAACGCGCCAGCGGTACGCACCAGGTCGATGTGCCGGCGGCTGGTCAGCAGCAGTCCGGCGATGGGGTTCATGGCGCATACCCTCGCCGATCTGTGAACGACGTGTCAATGCGATCGGCGACACATGAATACACCTGACGACAGTCGTCCACACGTCGGACAGAATGAGCACATGGCGAATTCCGTGACCGTGCCGGCCGGTGACACGACGGCTTATCTGCAGATCCGTGGCCGGATCCTGGACGGCGAGCTCATCGCGGGCAGCACTGTCACGGCCAGCGGGCTTGCGTGCGAGCTGCAGGTGTCGCGGTCACCGGTGCGGGAGGCACTGAGCCGTCTCGAACTCGAAGGACTCGTCGAGCGCACCGCGACGGGCTACCGCGTCCCGCTGCGTTCGGCCGAGGAGATCCTGGAGATCTGCGATGCCCGCATCGCCCTTGACGCCGCGTCCGCGCAGGCGGCGGCGCAGCACGTCTCGGAACTGGACCTCGCGCGGCTGGAGCATCTCCTCGAACAGGCGGCGGGCGCGGAGGACATCGCCACCCGGCTGCGCCTTGATCACGAGTTCCACCTCGCGCTGCGGGCGGCCGGCCGCAACAAGACGATCAGCCGCCTGCTCGACGGTCTGGAGGCCCGGCTCGCCGCCCACGACTCTCGGTCCACGTCCGCGCCGGACAACCTGGAGCGGATCCTCGACGAGCACCGCGAGATCTTCGACGCGGTCCGCGACCGGGACGCAGAGAAGGCACGCGCGGCTATGACGGCGCATCAGGGGAGGGCGCGCGACCTGCGCATCGCGACCCTCGTCCGCCACGGCAGCTGAGCCGCGGCCAGCTGCGCGCAACGGTAGGCATCACTGTTGTTGGGTGGCGTCGCGATCCGCTTTCCGCGCAGGTCGGCGACCGCCCGGTATGGACTGTTTTCCCGCACCAGTCTCGGGTTTCGGTGAGCCCAAACTGTTCGGAGCTACGGGACATCGTCTCGGAGCGCGGCGCCGAGGCGGGGAACGAGTTCGGGGCCTGACCGGTGGGCGAGGAGCGCTCTGCGTCGTGGAATGCGTCGGAACCCGATCCTCCCTCGACACCGCACTGGCCGTGGTTCGCGATGGCGGATCGATCGCGATGGTCGGCGGTCCCCACGGCCCGGTCGACGACATTTCCCCATCTTCCGCCGCAACCTCACCCTGACCGGCGGGCTGACACCGGTCCGGGACGTGACACCGACGCTCCTCGACGACGTGATGCCCGGCGAGCTCGACCCGTCCCCGGTGTTCGGCATGACCGTCGATCTCGGCGGCATCCCCGCCGCATACCTGGCCATGTCCAACGCGCCGCGATCAAGGCACCGGTCCGCATCTGACCGCGGCGATTTCGCGCGAAATTGACAGACCGCACGCTGGAGAAGCGGCGATTTCGCGCGAAATCGCCCGGCTGCACGCTGGAGAAGCGGCGATTTCGCGCGAAATCGCCCGGCTGCACTCAGGTCTGAAATCGGAGGTAACGACGATGGCCGTTGAGTTCGGAACTTCTCGGCGCGGTGGCCGAGGAGCTGTCCGGCCGCACCGCTCACGTGCTGGCCTGCCAAGCTGACGTCACCGACCCTGATTCCCCTTCCCGGGCCGTAAGCCGAGCCGTGCACACCTTCGGCACGGTGGATGTCCTGGTCAACAACGCAGGTGTGGCCGGCCCGGTGGGGCCGCTCTGGGAAACGGACGTCGCTCCAGCAGGGCTCGGGCGCATCATCAACATCGTCAGGGCCGCGGGCAAGCACCGCTGGCCGTATGCCTCGGTGGGGTTGTCGTGCTTGCGAGTGGCGGATCTTCACCTGGTTGTATCGGAGCGAGGATTGCAGATCGTCGATGAGATGGTCGGCGGGTGGGAGCGTGAGGGTTGCGCGCTGGAGTGCCTTGGCTCGGTTGTGGAATCCGTTGTCGGTCAGCACCTGGCTGGGTGCGTCGGCGACGGTGTCGAGCGTCGCGTGTCCTTACCGATCGCGACGACTCCGGTCACGGGAAGGGTGCCAAGCGTCTCGATGAGAGCGTCCAGAATGGAGGGTCTGGACCCCAGTGCTTTGGGCAGGTTGGAACCCATTGCTCGCCAGGGCCCGCTACGCCGACCGCTCCTACGACTCCGAAAACCACCGGAACGAGTTGCGCGACAAGGGAATCGACCCGCAGATCGCCGAACGCGGACCGGGCACGGCTCCAGACTCGGCACGATCAGGTGGGTCATCGAACGAACAATAGCGTGGTACCACGGCATGCGACGCCTGCGCATCCGCTGGGAACGCCGCGACGACATCCACGAAGCCTTCCTGGGACTGGCCGTACACCCACTGGAATCGTGGTCAGCACCTGAGGCGCAGCCACTGTATGGCCATCAGCCAGCGAGCTCCAACGTCCTGCCTTCGCTGGGGGCGGTCACATCGGCCTCGACAACCCGCGCATCGGTTGCCCGCCAGCCGAAGGTCACCTCGTCGCCACTGCGGCGAGCTGGGGCGTCGCCGTACTCGAGAACCCGGACGGGGCCGATGTCCGACTCAACCACCACCTGTCGGCAGCTGCCGAGGAAATCCGAAGACATGACCCGTCCGGCGCCAATCGCCTGGACACCGGCGGGCGGTGACGACTCCCGCGCCCACACCGACACACGCTCCGGTCGTACCGCGACGACGGCTGGCCCCTTCGGCTGCTCGCTGTTGGCAATACTGGCCTCGAAGATGGCGCTGCTATCCGTATGGACCTTCACTCGCCCCGACGAGATCTCCTGCAGCGTCACTGGAACGAGGTTCACTTCGCCAACAAAGCCGGCTACGAAGGCATCACGTGGTTCGAGATAGATCTCCTCAGGAGTACCGACTTGTCGGACACTTCCCTGGTCCATTACGACAATGCGGTCAGACATGGTGAATGCCTCCTCCTGGTCGTGCGTAACGTAGATCGCGGTTATTCCCGTTTCACGTTGCACGGAGCGGATCTGACGTCCGAGTTGTTGGCGCAGTTTTCGGTCGAGTGCGCCGAGGGGCTCGTCGAGCAGCAATACTCTCGGTGTGGCCGCGATCGCGCGACCAACAGCGACGCGCTGCTGCTGACCGCCGCTGAGCTGCTCAGGCCGTCGCGATCTCAGGCTGGTGAGCTGCACCAGCTCCAGTATCTCTTCGACTCGAGCGGCAGTCTCCGCTTGGCCGGACTTTCGCATCTGAAGGGGAAAACGAATGTTCTCCTGTGCCGTCATGTGTGGGAAAAGCGCATAATTCTGGAACACCAGACTGATATCGCGACGCTGCGGCGGCCTACTGGTGATGTCCTCGCCATCCAGCAGGATCGACCCCTCAGTTGGCTCCACAAGACCAGCCAAGATATGCAATATCGAGCTCTTACCGGACCCGCTCGGGCCCAACAGCGTCAGAAACTCACCCGGACGCACGTCCAGCGACACGTCGTGCAGCGCCGTGACGCCGTCGTATTTGTGGTGGAGGGAACGGATTTCGATCGCGGCCGGCGCGATCGAAGCTGACAGGCCGGTCACGAGGATTCCTCCAGAGATGAGACAGGAGCAGCCGCCGAGTCGCCGCGCTTCCGCCCGCGGGAATTGAGCGCCAGCACGAGGGCCCCGGCCACCACTATGAATAGGATCAACATGCCGCCGATGGCGGCGATTACGGGCGTGGATCCACTCTTTACGAACGAGTAGAAGTTCACGGGGAGAGTCTTGTCGAAACTGGTCTGAAAGAGCGCGACCACGGCTTCATCCCACGAGTTGATGAAAGCGAGCAATGCCGCGCCGATGAGAGCGGGCACCAAGAGCGGCAAGGTGACCCGCCAAAGGCCACGCAACCGGCTCGCCCCCATCGTCCAGGCCGCCTTTTCGAGGTTTGGGTCGATGTTGGCGAGCGCCGCGGACGCGACCAAGTAGGTGTACGGCATCGCGAGCACCGTCTGGACCATGACCAGCCCCCACCAGGACCCGATCGCGCCGATCCGCGCCTGCACGTCGAAAGTTCCGATGGCGAGCAGGATCACCGGCGCCACGAGCGGCAGGCAGAGGAAGCTCACAAGAATCGACTGCAGCGTCGGCCGGCGGCGCAACGCGGCAATGGCACGTGCGGCCAGCACGGCGAGCGTAAGGCTCAGCGCGGCTACCGCCATGCTGACGGTAATGCTCTTGATGATCGACGACGTCCACTGCGTGTCCGTCAACGCGACGCGGTACCAGTCAAGCGTGAATCCCCGCGGCGGCCAGGTGATCGTGCGGTCGACTCCCCAGGACAAGGGAAACACCAGCAGAAGTGGCACAAGAAGCACGATAAGTACCAGACCGGCCATCACCCACAGGACGACCTTCGTCGGGCCGAAACGCATTGGCGCGGCGCGGGCCGCACCCTTCGTCCCGCCAAGTGCAACACCCGTACCGCCTGTGATACCCGAGAGTCGTCCGCCAACGGCGAAGCCTACGGCGGTTACCACCAGCAGCGCGATGCCCAACGCGCTTGCCGGACCCCACTGGTAGTTCTGAACCTGCTGAGCCATGTACGTGGACACCGTAACGTCCTTGGGGCCACCAAGGATGTCCGGCGTAAGGAAGAATCCACAAGCGAGGATGAACGTGACCAGCACCCCACCCACGACCGCGTTTCGGACCATCGGTAGATAAACCTTACGAAAGGCACTCCAGCTGCTTGCCCCAAGAGACTTCGCCGCCTGGACGAGGTTCGTGTCGACTCCGGACATCGCTGAGTAGAAGATGAGAATCATGTACGGCAGGAGATAGTTGACCATTCCTATCACCGTGCCGGTCGTGTTGAACAGCAACGACTGGCGGCCGATACCGAGTGCGTCCAGCACGCTGTTGACCAACCCGTCGGTGGACAGCAGCTCGAGCATGACGAACAGGCGTACGAGAATCGACACCCAGAACGGTAGAAGTACCAGCAACAGCAGCACGGTTGCCGTGACGCGCCGGAGTCGGGACATCAGGTACGCGGTCGGAAAGGCAAGTACAAAGGTTAAGAGTGTCGAGATTATCGAGACACGAACCGTGTTCGCGATGACGTCGCGTAACAGCGGGTCGCGGACAATGGACTGATAGTTAGACAGTGTGGCGCCACCGAGCGAGCTAGCACCGTCCGGGTTGAAGCTGCGCACAGCGATACTCGCGATGGGCCAAAAGAAGAAGACGCCATAGAGGACGGCGAGGATACCCAGCGGGACAGCGTTCCGCCATGCATGCGAGGTACGGTTTCTGCTCCGACTCGTCGCCTGCGCCCGGAGCTCCAACAGTTCTTCCACTGGTCAGGTCTTCCCTTCGGACGGCTGAGGTGCTAAAGATACAGCACTATTGGTTTTTGTCCAACAGTCCGTCCAACAGTCCTCTGCAAGGGATTCGGCCCATGACTCTCACCAGGTTGCGCCACCGCCGCCGCGCTGTTGCTGCCGCACTGACTGGGGTGATTTGCTCCACGCTTGCGGCGTGCGGAAACTCCGAGGCGCCGACGGCGTCCGGCGCCAACAGCTTTGACCCCGCGGTCTTTCCCCGCTCCACTTTTTCCGAGCTGAGCGGTACCTTGGCATGGTACGATTCCTCAGGCGGATTGACCACCGAAGCCAAGAACAACACGGTCTGGCAGAACTTTACAAGCTTGACCGGTGTGCCCGTCCAGGCGGAGTACAACAACGGTCAAACGACGAAACTCCGTGCCGCCGAACAGAACGGCAACGTTCCGTGGAGCCTGGTCGAGTTCGGCACGGGTGGCGACTTCTTCCAGGCCGAGAACGACGGCCTGCTGCAGAAGCTCGACACCACAAAGGTTCCGGTCGACAAGTTGCCTCCCTCCGCCGTCACGCCACACGGCATCCGCGTCGAGGAGAACGGCGCGGTACTCGTATGGAACAAGAACGCCCTCGGCGGCAAGACACCGACGTCTACGATGGACATCTTCGACACGGCCAATTACCCGGGCAAGCGCTGTCTCTACAAGCACCCGAAGAGTGCCGGTACGCTCGAGGTCGCGCTCCGGGCCGATGGTGTTCCCCCAGACAAGATCTATCCACTGGATGTACCGCGCGCTTTCAACAAGCTTGCAACCATCAAGGACCGAACCGTTTGGTGGAACTCGGGGTCAACCGTGATCCAGCTGCTCACCAACGGCGAGTGTTCCATGGGGCTGGTATGGAGCGGCCGGGTCTTCGACGCCATCGAGAACCAGAAACTGCCACTCGACTTTACCTGGAAGGGCGGCGTGACAACTGCCGCATACTGGGGAATCCCCAAGAACGCGCCGAATCCTGAGCTGGGTAACGCGGCGATAGCCATGTGGATCCTTGATCGCAAGGGACAGATCGGCTTCGTCAACCAGACGACCTACACCACACCGATCATCGGGCTGGGCCCCGAGTCCTACTCGCCGCAGGTCAGGCGGTATCTCGCCGCGGGTAGCAATGTCGAGGACACCGTCACCGAGGATTCCCAGTACTACGCCAAACACCTGCCGGAGCTCTCCGCCGCACTTGCGTCATTCCAGGCCAGGTGACAAACGAACCGGGTAGATAGGTCAACAGCTACGGAGGAATGAATTCCATGGTGCAGGTAGTTGATCAGCCCGCCGGCGCGTACGACGTAGCCGTGCTGGGCGGGGGCTTCGCGGGCATGGCGGCTTCGCGGACGTTGAGCCGCGCTGGCCACAGCGTGCTAATCGTGGAGGCGCGCGACCGGCTCGCTGGTCGAATGTGGACGGTTCCGGACTATTGGGAGGGGCACCAGGCGGAGCTGGGCGGCGCATTCATACTCGACCCCGAAAGCTACCCCCTGACGTGGAAGGAGGTGAACGATGCCGGTTTACCGCTCGCCTGGGGCTCTCCCCAGCCTACCGACCTCATCTGGATCACCAAGGGAGAACGACGCGTGGGCGCGCTGCCGGTGCCGTTCGACGAGCTGCCGTCGCTCGAGCGGCTTGTCTTGCATGTCAACGGATTGGCGGCACGCATCGACCCGAATCGCCCGATTGAAGAGCAGGATGTCGCGGAACTTGACGTTCCATGGCCGCGGCTTCTCGAGTCCCTGAAGCTCGAGCCGCACACCATCGACCTCTGGCGGGAACACGTTGCCGGCGTGTCCGGCGATCCGTGGGAAGTGCCGTCGGCGTTGCCCCTGCTGCACAGCGTCGCCAGGGCCGGCTCGCTCATGGCGGCCTTGTTCGTCTCCGCGCCGGTCCAGACACCGATGGCCCGGACTCTCGGTCCGCAGCTCGCCCGGGGCACTGTGTCTCTGCTCGAGGCGATGGCGGGCGGTTCATCGGCGGACGTGCTGCTCGAGACGGTGGTCACCAGTGTGCGGGATTCTGGCGACCGGGTGAACGTCGCGACCTCCCGCGGCGACATCAACGTGCGCGGCGTGGTCTGCGCCCTTCCGATCGGTGTACTGCCATCGGTGACTTTCGAACCGAGTCTCTCGGACGACCTTCGACCACTCGCCGAACAAGGCGTAACCGGTCGCGGAGCAAAGGTCACCGCTTTCGTGTCACACTGTCCCCGTCCGTTCCTCGCGCGTGGATTCACCTCGGCTGATGGATTCTCGCACGCATCGACGACCTGGCACGAGGACGACCGCGCCGCCGTCGTCGCGTTCACCGCAGGGCCGGGCCCACTCGATGTCAGCGACATGGCCGCCGTGCAACGCGAGCTGCGTGAATATTCACCAGGCATCGTGGTCGAATCGGTGGCGACCCATGATTGGCATGGCGATCCGTTCTCCCGCGGCACGTGGTCATATCTGCGCCCAGGACAAACCACCGTCCGCGCGGCGGCCCGCCAGCGGCGAGGCCGGATCGTCTTCGCCGGGTCCGACTTTGACCGACGTCAGGGACTTGAAGGCGCACTTTGGACGGCGCAGCTCGCGAGCGAGGAGATGCGCGCGGTATTGGCCTAGGTGCACGCCCAATCGTCAGCCCTCCGTCAGTCTCTCCGCGAGTCACACTCGTGGCGAGACTGGCGGAAGCCGTCGACAGAATGTGGTAGCTTCACAATACATCCGGTAGCCGAAGGGCTGTAACAACGCTCAGGAGCGCGCGATCACGGTTCCTCAAGATCTGTTGTTGACTCTGACCAGGAAAGTGCTGTTCGCACCACTGGAGTCATCAGGGCGGACCGAGGCGGTTCTCGATCGAGTGCGCACAGCTATCGCGCTCGGGGTACTCGGCGAAGGCGAACAGCTCCCGCCCGAGGCGGAGTTAGCGGCACAGTTCAATGTTTCACCCGTGACCCTCCGCGAAGCACTTGGTGCGTTGCGGTCCGAGGGGATCGTCGAGACCCGGCGCGGCCGCGCGGGCGGTACCTTCGTATTGCGTGCCGACCGGCTGCATCTGGAGCATGCGCGCACTCGACTCGCGGCGTTGTCGCCGGTGGATCTGCGCGACCTCGCCGACTGGCGTATCGCGATCTCGGCGTACGCGGCAGAGCTCGCCGCTGAACGTGCCTCCGACCAGAACGTAGCAATGTTGATGACGACCGCCCACCAGGCGGCTGACGCGTCGGACGAGGTGTCCGCGCGACGTGCTGATTCGCGATTCCACATCGAGCTGGCAGCTGCGGCCCAGTCGGCTCGACTCAGCGGCGCGGCGATAAGCCTGCAGGTTGACTACGCCCCGCTGGTCACACTCGTCTACCAGGACTCGGCAGCCCGAGCCTCAGCGGCTGAGCTCTTCGGCAGCATCGCCGCATGTGTCCGTGACGGAAAGCCCGAACGCGCGCGAGTCTTGACGAAGCAAGTAGTGGTACTCACCAGGGACTCGCTCCTGGAGCTACGCGTCGATGTGATCAGAGGCCTTGGAGAGGAGTCCTCTTCATGAGCGATTCGATGAACGCGAGCCTGGGCGGCGCAGGCAGCCGGGTAGAGCAGCTGGTCAACACCGTGACCACACTCATTCATGGCATCTTCGACGACCTGTCGACGCTGGCCGTCACCGTTGAGAATGCCATGACCACGAGCCAGCCGGGACAGTACGCGGACATGGTGTGGGCCGCGCTGGAGACTCCCGGCAGAGCGATTCTCGACGGCAGGCGCAACGTGTCCGTGGCCGGCGTCGGCTTCGCGTCCGAGTATGGTCAGGTGCTGCCGTCGCAGCCGTGGATGGCATGGTGGGTTGAGCGCGACGGCACCGTCAAACAGAAGCACCACACCCTGAATCCGTCCTCCGACGCGTACTACGACTACCGGCACGCCGAATGGTTCGACAAACCTCGCCGAACGGATGAACGCTGCGTTTCCGGGCCATATATAGATTCCTGGGGCACCGATGATTTCACTATCACGGCAGCCATGCCGGTGCGAGTGCACGGATCCTTCGCCGGTGTCGTCGCAGCCGATCTTGCCGTGCGCCGGCTGGAGAGGGCGATCTCAGCGCAGCTGCGGGCAATCGACACTCCTGCGGTGCTAGTCAACGGTGAGGATCGGGTCGTCGCGTCGGGCATTCCCCATCTCTCCACAGGACTGCGAATGAATCCTCGGGTCGGCGGGGGCGAGCGTCAGCCCGAGCTGGCACGGTTCGCAACGGCCTACGGCTGGGCTGTCGTCCTATTGTCATCCTGATCAGTCGTCTGGCGCCATTGACACGTAAACGACAGCACTATATCTTTTAGCGTAAGTGGCGGGCCTACAGCCGTGAGGCGGGATCGCAGATCTTCCCGGGTCGGTCCGTCGCATCCGGCCAACCCGGCCTTGGTCGGGGTGGCGGTCGCTAAATTCGATTCTTGCCGGGCATTGGTGTGTCCTTTTCTGCCTGCATGCCTCGGCTGCCATGGAGGGTGCTTTACCTGTGAAAGAGACCGACCATGAGTGACGTACGGGTGGTGATCGTCGGCGGTGGGGTTATCGGCTTGTTCACCGCCGCCGAGCTGCTGCACCTCGGCGTACAGAACGTGACCGTGCTCGAGGAACGACATCCCGGAGCAGGCTCTTCGGGGCGTTCCGTTGGAATGGTCGAAACCCAGTACATAGAACGTTCCGCCATCGAGGTGCGGGCATTCGGCCTGGAAAGATTCGCTGCCCTGCACCGCGATCACGACCTGAGCATGGCGCGGATCGGATACCTGCGTTTGGCGCACGATCCAGCCGACCTCGTGCGCTTATCGGAAAGTGTTGCCATCCAAGCGGAACTGGGCATACGCGATTCGACGGTGCTAGCCCCTTCGGAGATCGCCAGCCGGTGGCCGCGCATTGCCGTGCACGATCGGGCCGGCGGCCTGTTCGGGCCGTCGGACGCGTACGTCGACGGATATGAGGTGTGCACGCTGCTTGTCCGGCTAGTCCAGGCCGCCGGTGGGCGCGTGGTGTCGGGCGCGGGCCTGCGCGACGTCGAGTCGGGTTTGGATGGCCGCGTCGCGGTGACCGCGAAAGGACGTTTCCAGGCCGACCTGATCGTCAACGCCGCCGGTGGCTGGGCAGGCAATGTTGGCACCCTTCTCGGTGCACCGGTGCCGATGAGGCCACAGTTACATGGTGCTGTCGCGATAGAACTGGACGAACCTTGGCGCCCACTGCTGCCATTCGTGATGGATTATGTCCCCGGCTCGCGGACTGACGGGATCTACTTCCGCTCCGAGCGACCGGATCAGTTGATCGCCGGCCTTCACACCGATGAGGCGATCCACGAGGCAGTCCCGCCAGACACACCACTTGGTCCGGTCTCGCACAGCGTCGTCGAACGCATTACGACTCTCATGGCTGCGCGGTTGACCGACTGCGACGGAATCACGGTCGGGCGCAGCTGGACCGGCGTCTACCCGATGACCGAGGACAACACGCCGATCGTCGGCTTCCACCCCGAAGCGAGCGACGTGATGTGCGCGTTGGGCGCCGGTGGTTCCGGCATTCAGCTGTCCCCCGCAATCGCTCGTGTCGCGGCCGAGACGATCGTTCACGGCCGTTCAACGGCCTTCTCCGCAGACCCTGGTTGGTCACCAGACCGGCTGCAGGTTCCTTCACCCCAGCATGATCAGGAGAACGACACATGACTGCCACCGTGAACTACTCATCCTCGTACCTCAACGAGGAACTCAACCGGGCATTCGAAGCCGCCCTGACTTCAGCTCGACATGGCGCGGTCCAGCCACTTCCGCATCTCGTGAACGGGGTCGCCAATGCCACCGGCACGGTTTTCGAGCGATGTGACCCGGCAATCCCGGACAACGTCGTTTCCGCCGCGCATACCGCGTCCAACGATGTCATCGACGCGGCCGTGGCCGCCGCGCGCTCGGCCGCGCGTGAGTGGCGTATCCGCGACTACCAGGACCGGATCGCGCTTCTTCGGTCCGCCAAGGCCGAATTCACCGACCGTTGCATCGAACTCGCTGGCATCATCTCTGCCGAGACGGGCAAGACGCGGCTCGAGTCCATCGCTGAAGCTCAGGAAGCTGTCGATCTCATCGAACATTACTGCGTACAACTGGAGAAGAACCAGGGCTTCGTCACCCCGATGGACTCTCAATCCGACGAAATCAATACCGACCTGCTACTACCCTACGGGGTTTTCGCCGTTCTCGCTCCGTTCAACTTCCCCGTGGCACTAGCCGTCAACATGACCACCGCGGCACTGGTCACCGGGAACACCGTGGTACTCAAACCGTCCGACAAAACGCCTCGCTCGACGTCGACCGCCGCTGACATCCTGGCAAGGAACCTTCCCGAGGGCGTGCTCAACCTCGTGCACGGCGGGATACCCGCTGGAGAGGCGCTGGTCGAGTCTGCGGTGGACGGAATCGCATTCACCGGCTCCGCGGAGGTCGGCTGGAACCTGGTACGGAAGCAAACCAAGCGTTCTTGGACGCGTCCTGTGCTCGCCGAGATGGGAGGTCAAAACCCAGCAATCGTCACCGCTTTCGCAGACCTGGACGCTGCTGCCGAAGGCATCGTCCGATCCGCGTTCGGACTGTCCGGGCAGAAATGCAGTGCATGCCGACGGGTTGTCGTTGACCGCAGTGTGCATGACCAACTGGTGAGCAAGCTGGTTGAGCGAACGGCTGCCTTGGTCATTGGAGATTCCGCGGACGCTAGGACGCACCTGGGACCCGTCATCGACGACGCGATCACGTCCCGGATCGATGACGCGCTCGTCACCGCCGCCCGCGACGGCAATGTCCGGACCGGGGGCCGCCTCACCGGCTACTTCTTCGCACCCGTCATCGTTACCGACCTGCCCCTGGGGCATCCGCTGACCCGGAACGAGCTGTTCGGTCCGTTTCTCACCGTCACCGCGGTCGATGGCTTGGATCAAGCCATCGAGGAGGCCAACGCCGTGGACTACGGACTGTCCGCCGGCATCTTCACGCAAGAGGCCGACGAACGGCAGCGCTTCTTGAACGAAATCGAGGCCGGCATCGTGTACGTCAATCGGCGAGAGGGCGCCACAACCGGGGCATGGCCGGGAATCCAGTCGTTCTGCGGTTGGAAGGCCAGCGGATCGGTGGGCAAGGGCGGACTCGGTCCGTGGTACCTGCCCGGCTTTTGCCGCGAGCAGAGCCGCACCGTCTGTGCATAGAGCCATGTCTTCGCGAAGTGGCGATCTGCATGAGCGGGCCGGACGGGTCCTGCCGGGCGGGAACACCCGCAGTACGGTCTTCGTTCCGCCACACCCTCCCTATGCGGTCAGCGGTCGAGGCTGCATCGTCCGTGACGCCGACGGAAACGAGGTCTACGACTGCAACAACAACTACACCTCATTGCTGCACGGACACGCCCATCCAGACATCATCCGAGCCGCGTCAGCGGCGCTGACTTCCGGCACCGCGTTCGGGTTGCCGACTGAAGCAGAGATCGAGTTGGCGGAGATTCTCAGCGAACGCACTGGGGTTCCGCTCTGGCGGTTCTGCAACTCAGGTACCGAGGCCGTGACGATGGCGATCCGGGCCGCTCGCGCGGCCACCGGGCGGGACCGGATCATCCGGTTCCATGGCAGTTATCACGGCACCGGTAACGAAGTCGTTGACCCCACCACCGCAGGCGTGCCACGTTCTGTGGCATCCGATGTCCTAGTACTGCCACAGGGCGACGCCACCGCGTTGCGGAACGCCATCGTCGAGCATCGTGACGACGTCGCAGCCATCCTCATCGACCTCATGCCCAACAGGGCCGGGCTACGACCTGTCACTACCGAGTTCGCTTCTCTCGTTCGGCACCTTGCGACCGACCATGAGATCGTGCTGATTGTCGATGAGGTGATCACCTTCCGACTGGGCATCGGCGGTCTGCGTTCGCGTTACGGCATCGACGCGGACCTGACCACAGTCGGTAAGATCATCGGTGGCGGTTTCCCGGTGGGCGCGGTCGGAGGAACGCCGGAAGTGTTGCGTTCCTTCAACCCGACGGCGAATGGTCGAGTGAGCTGGGGTGGCACGTTCAGTGCGAATCCGGTGAGCATGCGCGCCGGCCAGACCGCACTCCGCTTGTTCGCCCACGACGAGATGACGCGGCTGAACAAGCTCGGGGATCTCTTTCGAGAGGAGCTCGCCTCGGCAGGGCTGCGGGTCAACGGCGCTGGATCGTTGAGCCGGCTCATCCTCGACGACTACCAGGCCGGGTGGTGGAAGCTTTACGAAGCCGGAGTCTTGGTGGGAACCAACGGGCTGCTCGCCCTCTCCACACCCATGCAGGAAGAAGATGTCGCCACGATCGCCAACCGAGTAATCGGCGCGATGTCATCGGCATGACCGGAAACGGCGAATCGCGGGTAGATGTTCCTGGTACGCGGCACCGTATGGCGGTGCCTTTGCCGAAAACCTCATCCGTGCAGGTCATGCTCGTACTCGTGGAGGATGCCGCCGAGGCGATCGCGTCGGCGTATGTTCAGGCAAGCGATCTTGCCGGGATCTGCGATAGGCGTGGATAAGGGGTTCAGCGGGCGGATGTTGGCGATGCTCTGGTGCGGGCGGTGTCGACATCCCTGGAAGACCACCTCCTGACCCACCTATCCACACCGCAGCGCCGCTGTGCGTCGTGCTCTGGGTGGCTGAACCGACCGGCTGTGTACTGGCGAAGTGCGAGGTGCGTGCGGTCACCGGCCGGTCGCCGGCGGATACGGCCAACCGGGGCGGCCTCGGGATCATCAGTGGGCCCGGCGACCTAGGCCGGTGCGCCCGCGGCGGCCGACGCCGGTGGCGGCTTGGTCTTACGCGGGCCGCACTCACTTCACTCGTTGCGGGCTCTCTCTGCGAACCGGCCCTGCGGGAGGTCCTGTCGTTCGGCAGACTCGCCCCAGTACCAGCGGGAATGTGACGCACAGTAGCCGTAACCGGCGTGTCCCGCGAGATCGGAACGCTTGACGGTCTCGCGGGACACGCCGCACGGAACGGGCGTGGCGTCTGTGATCACAGGTCGTCGAACCAGGATGGACAGCACGCGGCCAGTGTGATAATCGCTTTGCATAGCAATGGTTCCGCGTTCCTCAAACGCTTGTTGTATCCGGACTGCTGTGGCGGATACGGGGAACAGGGCACGCCATTGCTGATCACTGTGGATATGCCGAATCCAGCGACGCTCATCGTGATATCGCGGTCGCGACGTCTGGGGCAGCCGGTCGTGCGGTGTCCACATCGGATGATTGGGTGTGTGCGGTGCGGGACCGAGGTCCGTGAGCGGTTTTCGGTGCTATGGCGCCCAAAATCACTCACGGCCAGGTGGCGACCTTCGTCGCGGCGGTGCGTGGGATTGGTAGCGGAAAATCCGGCCGCCGACATCCTGGCCCTGCTGGACCGGTCAGAGCTGCCGGAGGTTCCAATACTCGGCCGATGGGGCTGATCTGCGGTTTCATGCTGCGGGTTCGTATTCGTTGATGAGACCTGGGAGGACCGGGCGTCGTGCATGCCGCCGCCTCATCACCGCCAACAGTAGCCTGACCAGTACCAACACCGCCCACGAACTCGGGGCTTTCCTCCACCTTGAGCCGCACGACGAGACCGAGCACGACCAGGACGGCGCTGGCCAGGAACGGCAGCCGCCAGCCCCAGGTTAGGAAGCTGGGTCCGGCGATCGCCGAGGCTGTGATGAACACCAGGTTGGACAGGATGAGTCCGAGTGCCGAGCCGGAGTTGACGATGGCGCCGAACAGTCCGCGCCGTCGTGGGCCGGCGTGCTCAACACACATCAGGACGGCGCCGCTGTACTCGCCGCCCAGCGACAGGCCCTGCACCAGACGCAATAAGACCAGCAGGATCGGGGCGAGCGCACCGATCGTGGCGTAGGTCGGCAGGAGACCGATGAGGAAGGTGGCACCACCCATCATGGTGAGGGTGATGACCAGCGCGTTCTTGCGGCCGAGGCGGACTCCGAAGTGACCGAAGATGGCCGCGCCGACTGGGCGGGCGACGAACGCGACGGCGAATGTCGACAACGAGAGCAGGGTGCCGACGACCGAGTCGAAGGACGGGAAGAAGACCTTGTTCAGGACCAGGGCTGAGGCGAGCCCGTAGATGAAGAACTCGTACCACTCGATGGTCGTGCCGGCGAGGCTGGACAGCAGGACCCGGCGTTTCGCTGTGCGGTCGGGGCGGGCGGGAACCGTTGATTCATTGGTGGACGTGCTCACGGTGTGGCGCTCCTAGGTGGCTGCGGCAAGACCGGATTTCTTCGCGACGAAGCGTCGCATGCATCACATTGGCACGTTTTGATCCTCGACTCGACAGTTCACAGCCCCATGCCACCTTCTCAGGATCGAGTGGCACAAGAATCCAAGAATCTACCTCCGGAGAACCCTGGGCACACAGCCGGGGTGTTACTCCTTGCGGCCCCATGCGGTGAAAACGGCCAGTGAGAGGTCCCGGAAGGTTGGGTCGCTCAGTTCGGCGTACGCGCGCTCGAACAGGGAGTCCGGCGCCAGCCCGGCGGAGACGATGCCGGGGCGTGACTGTTCGAGACTAAGGCGCCACCACTGGGACTCGGCGTCGTCTCCGCGGATCTGTTGGAAGCGCGCCCGCATGTCGATGCCGGTGAGCCCTTTTCCGAATAGGGGCGTAGGCAGGCTTCTGGCCCACTCGGTTCGGGTGCCGACCGTGTCCTCTAAATAGTCGCGCAACGCGCACAGCACCGTCCGGTAGGCATGGTGCGGTGCGTTCTGGATGGGAAAGAACGCCGGTTCTTCCACTAGCAGTATGCCGCCGGGGGCGAGCCAGCCGACCAGCCGGGAGATCGCCTCATCCTGGTCAGGAAGGTGGGTCAGGACGTATCGGGTGTGGATGAGGTCGAACGATTCGGATGGGAAATCGTCGGTGTACAGGTCGTGCTGCCGCACCGTGATCGACGGCTCATCGAGGCGGTCCAGGTACGTGGTATCCAGGTCGGTGGCGGTCACGGAGGCGCCTTGTCGGGCCATCCATACGGCGATAGAGCCTGCGCCTGCGCCGACCTCCAGGCATCGCCACCGGTGACCGACTCCCAGTTGGCTCAGCATGTCCTCGGTATGGGGATCGAGGACGGACTCGAGCAGCCTCAGCCGTTCGTGTTCGGTCGCCAGCGCGTGACTGAAGACGCCGTCGCTGTAGCGGGTGGGCAGCCACTCGGAGTGCGCTAACGCCGAAGCCGCACCGCGGTGTGCTCGTGTGTCAGTCACGCCAGGTCTCCCGACTGCTGTGTGGGCACCCGGCTGTGGCTGGCGCGCGCGAGGTCGAGCAGGCGAAGGCCGATGTCGCGCCCACACGCGCCGAGTTGGCTGTAACGCCGCGTGGCATTGAGGTCGCGTTGGTGGCTGAAACTTGTGTGGTAGTCACGCCGATGCGCGGCGGCCGCCAATGCGGCGAGGTGGGTGCGTTGACGGATCAGGGCGATGATCTCCATGTCCCCGTTCCTAACCTGCCTTTGCAGGGAGTCGGCGCGGGCGTCCAGGGTGGCGAGGCATCCGCGATCATCGTTCCGGGCGGATGGCAGGTCGTGATGTGTGGGCGTTATCAGCACGATGTCCTCACATTGGGCGAATTCCGGGGGTCGTTGCAACACAATTGGTCAACGGGCTTCGGCCAGGAGCATAGCGAAGTGCTCGGCTGGGGTGTCCCAGCCGAGCGTTTTGCGTGGGCGGCCGTTGAGTTCGGCGGCGACGGCGTCCAGGTGCCCCGGGGCGTGACGGACGAGTCGGTGCCTTTTGGGAAGTACTGGCGCAGGAGGCCGTTCGTGTTCTCGTTGGAGCCGCGCTGCCAAGGGCTGGCCGGGTTGCAGAAGCAGACCGGAACCCCGGTGGCGACGGATCTCGATCGGTTCATGGCCGCGGCCGCCGAGCTCGGGTTCACCGAACGGGGCCGGTTCGCCACCGGCTCCCAAGTTCCCGTCCGGCTGCTGATCCAACCGGGCGAGGGCTGGATCGGCTCACCGTGGCCGATCTGGACGAGTTCCGGGCTGCCTGCCAGGAGCGGGACACGCGAACTGGCAAGGGCCACAGGCACTATCTGGCGGCAGCCCGCAATGCCCAACGGGTATTGTTGTTTCACCTGGGAATCGTCGATGAGCCGCCTCGCTCAAGCGGGCCGGTCCCGTTCGCCGACCGGCTCGCCGACCTCCAGCCGCCGATCCGCGAGACAGTGATCGCCTATCTGGAACGCAAACGGGCAACCTGTCAACCCAAAACGGTGTCGGCGATCGCGACCGGCCTCAAACACGGTCAACACCGTCTTCGACAGGGTGCCGGTTATCTGAAGGTCGGTTCTGGCCTCAGCCACATCAACGATCTTGTTGTCCCGGTCGGGTGACTTGTGAGTATCCGGGAGTTCCCGGCGTTGATCATCCGATAGATCTTCGTCGTGATCTTTCGCGTGGAGCGAGCGGTGGCCGTCGACGACTTAGTTCGTTCGCGTGGGTGTAGATCTGATTTCCGGTCCGAATCGGCAAATCCAGGTATCCGGCCGTCACCTTCGATAGGAGAACGATGGACACTTCGGAAGAAATTCCGTACGAGATCGTGATGCGTCAGCTGCTCCTCGGCCGTCTCGTGTCGTCCGCGCTGCACGCGGCGGTCGTCCTGCGGATTCCCGACGTCGTGCACGAAGACCCCTGTACCGCGGAGGAGCTGGCCGTCCACCTCGACGTGAATGAACCGGCCCTGCGGCGGCTGGTCCGAGTGCTGATCAACCTCGAGGTGATCAGCGAGGATCCGGCAAACGGCGTGCTGACGCTGACTCCGTTGGGCAACACGCTCCGCGAGAACGTTCCGGGAACGGCCCGCCACTCCGCGCTTCTCGTGGGAGGTCCCATTGGCCGGTGCTGGGACCACTTGCTGGCGGCCGTACGCACCGGTGAACCGGCGTTCGACGCAACGTTCGGCGTCGACGTGTTCAGCTACCTGGACGGCGAGGCGGACCTGCAGGGTGTGTTCTACCGCTCCCAGGCGGCTGATCTGGAGATCACGCTGGCGGAGCTGGTCGTGGTCGGTTGGGAGTCCTACCGCACCGTAGTGGATGTGGGTGGGGGGGACGGTGCCTTGCTCGAACACGTGCTAACCGCCTGTCCCGAATCCCGCGGCGTAGTGCTGGAAACGGCTTCAGTGGCGCAGCTGGCTCGAAGTCGCATGGCCGCCGCCGGACTCGCGCAGCGCTGCGAGGTGGTCATCGGGGATTTCTTCGAATCCGTCCCCTCCGGGGGCGACCTGTACGTTCTTCGGGACGTCGTCCATGACTGGCCGGACGAGAGGTGCGCTGCGCTGCTGCGGGTTGAGCAGATCCACGCCGACCTCGGCTGCCGCGACCTGCCTTGCGGGCGAGCACATCGATTTTCACGTTCAGGAACGCAGTTTGGCCTATGTGGGGCACACCAACCGGCTGGCGCGATAGATGTGCAGGTGGTGCCATGGCTTTAGGGAGCTACAAAATGATTTCAAAGGAGCCGCAACGGCACTGTGCTGGGCGCCGCTCGTGGTGAGGAATTTACTCGCCTTTGTTTCAAGTTCTTCAATTAATTGAAAGTCGGTCTGGCGTCGTCTGTGTTATGGATGACCTCTTTCTAGTTTGCTGATGTTGGAGTGGGCATCGGTGCGGACTTCCCGTTACCGGGACCACTGACACGAAACGCTGACCCGATGGACCGACAGGTAAAAAGATTCCCATATGAATGAGGATGTCGCGATTACGGTCTGAACGCGCGAGCGTGCTCCGGCGGCGGCCGATATGCGTTAGCCGAGACCACAGCGGTCTGCGGTCACCGACGATAAGGATTGCGTCATGGGCAATGTAATCAAGTTGGTTGTCACCAATAATTCCGCGGTGGCGCAGGCATCGTCGGCGGGCCCCAGCCGCTCGGCGAACTCAGCGGGACGCGACGCGGGAGCCGGGGGCTACGGCGAGATCGGCTCCGATGCGGGCCGCGGTCTCCAGCAGCGGCGGCAGCAGCTTCCGGCGCGCGTCTTCGGGGCTGGTGCGCGAAACGTGCGAGGAGATGTTCACCGCCGCCACCACCCGGTTCGACCGGTCGCGGATCGGGGCGGCGATCGAGCGCAGGCCCGCCTCGAGTTCCTGGTCCACCAGGGCCCAGCCCTGCTCGCGGATGCTGCCGAGCTCCGCCTTGATCGACACCGTCATGATCCGTGAGGTGGGCACGCGGGCGACGTAGACGATGTCCGGGCCGTCCAGCACCGACACCGACGCCGACTCGTGCACCTCCGCCACCAGCCGTTCCAGGTAGGGCTGGGTGATCTCCGGCAGCGACACGCTGGACAGGTAGGCGAAGCCCAGCTCCAGCACGCGCGGAGTCAGCGCGAAGACCCGGCCGTCGGTCCACACGTAGCCGAGGTGCACCAGGGTGTGCAGGAACCGGCGGGCCGCCGCGCGCGACATGTCGGTCGCGCGGGCGACCTCGGACAGCGTCATCTCCGGGTGTGACTCGTTGAACGCGCGGATCACCAGGAGCCCACGCGCCAGCGACTGCACGTACCCGCCGCTCACCTCGGACAGGGACTCCATGATCGTTTCCTGCTCTCGGGCGATCAGTCGTTCTGCTCTTCGCCCAGGATCGTATTGGCGATCGCGAAGGCGCTGTTGGCGCGGGGCACCCCGGCGTAGATCGCGACGTGCATCAGCACCTCGCGGAGCTGCTCCGGCTCCACGCCGTTGCGGCGCGCCGCCCTCACGTGCATCGCGAACTCGTCCTCGCAGCCCACCGCCGCAAGGATGGCCAGCGTCAACATGCTGCGGGTCTGCCGCTCGGCCCCGTCGCCACTCCACAACTCGCCCCACGCGTAGCGGGTGATGAAGTCCTGGAAGCCCTCGGTGAACGGGGTGATCTTGGCGTTGGCCCGGTCCACGTGCTCGTCGCCGAGCACCTCACGGCGCACGCCCATGCCCTGCGCGTACCGGGTTTCGTCGTCGAGCCGGTCGGGCATCATGCGCTCCTCGTGAAGTGGTCCAGCAGCAGCCGGTTGACGTCCTCGGGCCGTTCGGCGTTGGCCAAGTGCGCGGCGGGCGAGAGCACCTTCACGCGAGCGCCCGGGACGGCGGCGCCGATCCGCTCGGAGTGCGCCGGGGGAGTGGCCGGGTCCTCGGCACCGGCGATGACCAGGGTCGGTGCGGTGATCTCGCCGAGCTTGGGCAGCAGGTCCATGTCGGCGATCGCCTCGCAGCAACCCGCATAGCCCTCGTCGTCGGCGGCGACGAGCATGCCGCCGAACTTCTCGACGACGTCCGCGCGCCCGGCCAGTTCCGGCGTGAACCACTTCGGCAGGGACGGCTCGACCATCGCCTGGGTGCCCTTCTCCCGTACCACCACGGCGCGGTCCCGCCACATCGTCGCCGGGCCCAGCTCGGCCGAGGTGCAGATCAGCGCGAGCCGGTCGATGCGCTCCGGCGCGTTCTCGGCGAGCCACATGCCGGTCATGCCGCCCAGCGACACCCCGGCGAAGTGCGCCCGGCGGATGCCGAGCGTGTCCAGCAGCGCCAGCACGTCGCCGCCGAGTTGCTTGAGCGTGTACGGACCCGGCTTGCTGGGAGTGCCGCCGTGGCCGCGCTGGTCGTAGCGCAGCACCTGGAACTCCTGCGCCAGGGCGGGAACCTGTTCGTCCCACAACGTCAGGTCGGTGCCAAGCGAGTTGGACAGCACGACGACCGGAGCACCGTCCGGTCCGGTCAGTTCGTAGTTAACGTTCACCGGCTCTCCAATTTGGCGTGTGCGGCCAGGGCTCGGTCGACGAAAGCTGGTGCGGCGCCGAGGTAGTCGGCGGATTCGGTGGCCGCGACGACCTCCGCCTCCGAGAGCACCGCCCGCACCTGCGGGTCGGCCAGCAGCTCGGAGCGCAGGGTCGTGCCCTCCTGCACCGCGCGGCGGCACAGCCGGGAGACGAGGTCCTGCGCCTCGGTGCGACCGAGGGCGCCCAGCAGCGGGCCGACCGCACTCTCGGCCATCACCAGCCCTCGGGTGAGGTCGAGGTTGGCGGTCATCTTCTCGGGATGCACGCGCAGCCCGGCCAGCAACTGCCGGGTCCGCGCGGCCGCCGCAGCGACCAGCCGCAGCAGCTCGGTCAGCGGTTCCCACTCGGATTGCCAAGCCCCGGCGGCACGCTCGTACTCCTGCGGCATCGCCGACAGCAGCGTGGCCACCAGGCCCGGCACCCGGCGGGTCGCGGCGGTGACCAGTACCGCCGACACCGGGTTCTGCTTGTGCGGCATGGCCGACGAGCCGCCGGCCTTGCCTTCGGCGAGCTCGCCGACCTCGGTCTGCGCGTGCAACTCTACGTCCAGCGCGATCTTGCCGACCGCCCCGGCGACCGCGCCCAGCGCGCCGGCCAGCTCGGCGATGCGGGTGCGGTCGGTGTGCCAGGGCACCACGGGTTCGGCCAGCCCCAGTTCGTTGGCGAGCAGCTGGACCACCCGGACGCCGTCGGACCCGAGCGAGGCGAGCGTGCCCGCGGGCCCGCCCAGCTGCACCGCCAGCCGCTCGTCGCGGACGCGCGCCAGCGCGGCGGTGGCCTCGTCGAGCGCGGTCAGCCAACCCGCGCAACGGCACCCGAACGTCGTCGGCAGCGCCTGCTGCAGCAACGAGCGGGCGATCATCAGCGTGTCCCGGTGCTCCTCGGCCAGCCGGGCGCATTCGTCCGCCGCAGCGCGCAGATCCGCGATGACCGGCCCGAGGACGTCGCGTGCCACCAGCATCGCGGCGGTGTCGATCACGTCCTGGCTGGTCGCACCGCAGTGCACGTGCAGCCTCGCGTCCGCGTTCAGCAGGGCGGACAGATCGCGCACCAGCGCGATCACCGGGGTCGCCGCCGAGGTCGCGCGGTCGGCGATCGAGGCGACGTCGAACAGCGCGACTCGGCAGTGTCGGGCGATCTCCTCGGCGGCAGCGGCCGGTACGAGGCCGGCCTTGGCCTCGGCCGCGGCCAGCGCCGCCTCGAAGTCCAGCATCGCCTGCAACCACGCCGAACCGCTGGTTCGCTCGGTCGCCGCAGGCGTGCTGAACATCGGCACGAACAGGCTGTCGGTGCCCACAGCCAAGCCTCTCTATGAGTTTGAGCGCAATGGGCGCTCGGAATTCATTTTGGCGGCAGCCAAGCGGCGAATCCGCCTTCTCCCACCTACGCCCGACGAGAGTCGTCGGGGAAGGCGTCTGAGGTTCCGCTGCAGGACCACCAAGCAACATCAAAGAGCGAAGAAGACGGTTTCGTCATCGCCCTGCAATCGGATGTCGAAGCGGTAGCCGCGGTCGTCGGCCGCCGCGACCAGCGTGGCGCGCCGCGCCGGATCTACCGCGGACAGCACCGGATCGGCAGCGTTGGCCTGCTCCTCGTCCGGGAAGTAGACGCGGGTGACGACCCGGTTCAGCATGCCGCGGGCCAGCACGGTCACGTCAATGTGCGGCGCCTCGGTCGCCCCCTCCGGGGTGGGCAACGGGCCAGGCTTGACGGTGCGGAACCAGAACCCGCCGTCGGCGTCGGTCGGGCACCGGCCGAAGCCCTGCCACCCGGAGGACTCCGGCCGCGGGTCGTCGGGATGGTCGAACCGACCCTGCTCGTCGGCCTGCCAGATCTCGATCACGCCGTCCGGGATGGGATCGCCATTGCCGTCGGCGAGCCACCCGTGCAGAACGAACGTGCCCGCTCGGTCGGCGGCGACCACCTCGGCTCCGTCGTCCCAGAGGATGCCGCCGGGCAGGGCGTAGAACGGGCCGACCGTCTGTGACGGAGTGGTAGCCGGGGGAGTGGGAGCAGCCATCAGTCGTCCTCCTCTTCGTCCTCGAATACTGACCCCTCCGGGCCGCGTAGCACGATGTCGAACTTGTAGCTCAGCGCCCACTCCGGCACCGTCGTGTCCAGGTCGAAGCTGGAGACCATGCGGTTTCGGGCTTTCTCGTCGCGCACCGAGTTGTAGATCGGGTCCTGGTAGAACAGCGGATCGCCGGGGAAGTACATCTGGGTGATCAGCCGCTGAGTGAAAGCCTGCCCGCACAGCGAGAAGTGGATGTGTGCCGGGCGCCAGGCGTTGTCGTGGTTGCGCCACGGGTAGGCGCCAGGCTTGATGGTGATGAACTTATAGTTGCCGTTCGCGTCGGTCGTGCACCGACCGGTGCCGGAGAAGTTCGGGTCCAGCGGTGCGGGGTGCCGGTCGCCCTGGTGCAGGTAGCGACCTGACGAGTTGGCCTGCCAGATCTCGACCAGGGTGTTCGGCACCGGCTTGCCGCCGGAGTCCAGCACCCGGCCGCTGACGATGATCCGCTCGCCAAGCGGCTCGCCGTTGTGCTGCACGGTCAGGTCGTGGTCGTGTTCGCCGCAGCGTTCTTGGCCCAGCAGCGGCCCGGTGACCTCGGTGAGGTACTGCGGCAGGTACTGCAGCGGCTGCTTCGGGTAGCGCAGCGCCGACGAGCGGTACTCGGGCGTGTTCAGCTCGGGATGGGAATCGGCATCGCGACCGTAGGCCGGCAGGATCAGCCCGGCGGGCGACCGGGTCTCGTGTGTGGTCATCACAGCTCCTTCGCTACAAAGCTGTCAGGCATGCAGGACGACTGCCAGTCCCTGGCCGACACCGATGCAGATGGCGGCCAGGCCCCAGCCGCCACCCGCGCGGCGGAGCTGGTGGCCGAGGCTGCCGAGGATGCGAGCGCCGGAGGCGCCCAGCGGGTGGCCGATCGCGATCGCACCACCTTGCACGTTGACGATTTCCGGATCCAGCTCGGGCCATTCGGCCAGGCAGGCCAGCGACTGCGCGGCGAAGGCCTCGTTGAGCTCGACGGCCCGCAGGTCGCCCCAGCCGATGCCCGCCCGACGCAGCGCGGTTTTGGCCGCCTCCACCGGTCCGATGCCGAAGACGTCGGGGTCGACCCCGGCCGCGCCGCGGCTGACGATCCGCGCCAGCGGCTCCGCCCCGATGCGCTGCGCGGCCCGCTCGTTGCCGACCAGCAGCGCGGCGGCGCCGTCGTTGAGCGGCGAGGAGTTGCCCGCTGTCACCGTGCCGTCGGCGCGGAACACCGGCTTGAGCTTGCCCAGCGACTCCAGCGAGCTGTTGGCCCGCACGCCCTCGTCCCTGGCGACCTCGGTACCTGGAACCGGGACCACCTCGGCGTCGAAGAGCCCGGCCTCCCACGCGGCGGCCGCCTGCTGGTGACTGCGCAGCGCGAAGGCGTCCTGCTCGTCCCGGCTGATCTTGTAGCGGTCGGCCAGGATTTCGGCGCTCTCACCGAGCGCGATCGTCCATTTATCCGGCATGTTCGGGTTGACCATCCGCCAACCGAGCGTGGTGGAGTGCAGGGTCTCGTGGCCACGCGGGTAGCCGCCCTCGGGCTTGGGCAGCACCCACGGCGCGCGGCTCATCGACTCCACGCCACCGGCCAGCACGAGGTCCGCATCGCCGACCTGCACGGTCCGGCTGGCGTTGATCACGGCTTCCAGCCCGGAGCCGCACAGCCGGTTGACTGTCGCGCCCGGCACGCTCGTGGGCAGCCCCGCCAGCAGTGCCGCCATCCGCGCCACGTTGCGGTTGTCCTCGCCGGCGCCGTTGGCGTCGCCGAACTGGATGTCGCCGATGGTGGCCGGGTCCAGGCCGGAGTGCCGTCCGACCAGCGAGCCCACCACGTGCGCGGCCAGGTCGTCGGGGCGCATCCCGGCGAGGCCCTTGCCGTAGCGGCCGATGGGGGTGCGGACGGCGTCCAGCACGAAGACGTCGGTCATTTCGCGCCTCCCGCGATGGTCGCCTTGAGCTCCCGCAGCACCGCCAGTTCGGTCTCGGTCGGGGTCTGCTGCACGGCGGGTTCGTCGACGGCCTTCAGTGGCCAGCCGACGGCCTCCCGGGCCTGCTCGACCGTGGCGCCGGGGCTGAGCTGGGTGAGGGTCAGCTCGCAGGTATCCGGGTGCGGTTCCAGCACGCCCAAGTCGGTGATCACCTTGACCGGGCCGCGGCCGCGCAGGCCGAGCGCCTCCCGATCGCCCTTGCCGGTGCCGTAGCCGACCGAGGTGATGAAGTCGAGCTTTTCCACGAAGCTGCGCGGGTTCATCCGCATCACGATGAGGACTTCGCGGCAGGACGCGGCGATCTCCGGGGCGCCACCGGCGCCGGGCAGCCTGACCTTCGGGTTCGCGTAGTCGCCGCCGATCACGGTGGTGTTGATGTTGCCGAAGCGGTCCACCTGCGCGCCGCCGAGGAATCCGGTGTCGATGCGGCCGGGCTGCAGCCAGTAGTTGAAGGTCTCGGGCACGCTGATCACCGAGTCGGCGGTGTCGGCCAGCACGCCGTCGCCGATGGACAGCGGTAGCCGGCCGGGCTTGGCGCCGAGCGTGCCCGACTCGTAGATCAGCACCAGGTTCGGGGCGTGCGTGCGCCGAGCCAGGTTCGCTGCGGTGCTGGGCAGGCCGATGCCGACGAAGCACGCCGTGCCGTCGCGCAGCGACCGGGCGGCACCGACGGTCATCATCTCGTCGGCGGTGAATTCGGGGGAGCTCATCGGGCACTCCTCTCGGCGCCGAAGACCTCGGTCTCCAGCCAGTTCTCGAACTGCTCGCGGTCCCGGCAGATCGGGTCCCACTGCTGGTAGTAGGCGTTGTCGCGCTCGTAGTAGCCCTGCGCGTAGGACGGGGCGGCGCCACCGGGGACCGCCGCGACGGCGGTGACCACCCACTGGGGCAGCACGACCGCGCCGGGGCGCGGGGTGAGCTCGTCGACGATCTCCTCGACGGTGACCAGCGAACGGGCCGAGGCCAGCACGGTCTCTTTCTGCACGCCGGTGATGCCCCACATCTGCACGTTGCCCGCCCGGTCGGCCTGCTGGGCGTGGATGATGCCGACATCCGGGTTGACCGCTGGCACGGCGGCCAGCCGCTCGCCGGTGAAAGGGCATTCGATCGTCTTGATCGTGTCGGTCTGCTCGGGCAGGTCGGTGCCCGCGTAGCCGCGCAGCACGGCGAAGGGCAGCCCGCTGGCGCCGGCGGCGTAGCGGTTGGCCATGCCTGCGTGGCTGTGCTCCTCGATCTCCAGCGGTACCGGCCAGGAGTTCTGGATGGCGTCGCGGAAGCGGTGCAGCGAGCCGACGCCGGGATTGCCGCCCCAGGAGAAGATCAGCTTCCGCGCGCAGCCCGCCCCGATCAGCTGGTCGTAGACGATGTCGGGCGTCATCCGGATCAGGGTCAGGTCCTTGCGGCGCTGGCGGATGATCTCGTGCCCGGCCGCGACCGGGATCAGGTGGGTGAAGCCCTCCAGGGCCACCGTGTCGCCGTCATGGACCAGCTCCGCGATGGCCTCGTCGAGCTGCAGGATGCGTGCCACCCCGACCACTCCTCGCTGTTCGCATAGTGAACGTCTGTGCTTTCTGCGAACGATACGTCAGTTCGACGGCACGGGTCAAGGAAAGGGCGGCGGATTTGCCAGGTCGAGGCCTGCTCGGGTGCTTCGCCGACTGCGGCGTTTCGGCCTGAAGGACGCGACTGTTGTGGCTGGCGCGAAGATCGGCAACGTGGCCGAGTGGTGCCGGGGCAATGGCGTGAATCCACGTACGTTTTACCGGCACCGTGCGAGCATCGCTGCCGGAGCGAGTGGAAGCCGCGGTCGCGGCGGATCGGCTTCTGCGGTGACAAACAGTGGGGCCGTAAGTTGGCCGTAAGTTCTTCGGGGGTTGATCGCTGTCGTTGGCGGAGGACGAATTCGTGATCTCCTGTGGTGAGATGGCACTGGTGGTTTTCTACTCCACCGTGGGCGTGTTGATTGGCATCGTGTCGGGCGCAGTCCGGATAGCTGCCTGATGCATAGCTGACAGGCAGGCCTCCAGGTCGAGTAGGTCCGGATCCAACCAAGCCGCCCATGTGCGGACCACTGAGTTAGCCTTTTCTGACTCATCAAGCGGAATCCATCGCCACGCTGGGAAATGACGTCGTGACGATGTGGCGGTGGCGAGCACAACATCGGCCTCTGCGCTGTCCGCGACGAGTTCGGCGTGCTCCCAGTACCCCCGGAAGGCCCAATCGATCTGTACCCCGCGGGCTTCCGCCGCGGCGCGGAGCCGTGTTTCTTTCCCCGGGCTCTCCTGAACGGAATGTGCCATGACCCGCAACCCCGCGAGGTCCTCGAGCATCACGGATCTCCGCTCGCCGAACCGCGAGGCGTCACGCACCGCGCAGCCGAATCGCTGACTGAACACCTGCACCGATTGCAGCTCGCGCGGCTCTGTGTGTAGCAGGCCGATATTTATGACACCCTGCTGAAGCAGAACTCGTTGCTTTTCGCTTGTCGCCTCCCGGAGAGAGATCCGCAGGTCCGGCCGGGCCTCGCGCAGGGCGGTTTGGAGTGCCTCGAACCATTCCCGCGGTACTCCGGGTGGCATACCGATGTGGATTGCGCGCGTGCCGCGCTCGGCGCGGTGCAGTACTTCCGGGATGCGGTCGGTTAGCTCCAAGATCGCTCCGACGTGCGTTCGCAGGCTCTCACCAGCCGGTGTCAACGAGGTCCCGTGGCTGGTCCGGCGGAGTAGTTGGTGTCCGAGAGTCCGCTCAAGTTGGGCAATCTGCCGGCTCAGAGTGGGTTGGGTCATGTGGAGGGCGGTCGCGGCCTTTGCGATCGATCCGAGCTGGGCGACAGTGCGAAAGTAGACCAGGTGTCTGAGTTCAACCATGCTGGCACCGTATGCCCTGAGGGCATAGCCGAAAAGCCCACAACGAAGCTTCCTGAGTGACTTTGCCCGGTCCACGATGGACACACCCGTGTTCGTGCGTGGTTTCGTTTTTCCTGAGGAGGATTCGAATGGGGCCCCAGTGCCAGGAGTTTGACGTCGTCGTGGTCGGGGGAGGAGCGGGCGGCGTCGCGGCTGCAGTCGGTGCCGCACGCAGCGGAGCCCGCGTCTGCCTGATCGAGCGCCACGGCTATCTCGGCGGCGCGGCCGTCGCGAGTTCGGTGCTGACCTACTGCGGGTTCTTCGACGCCTCCCACACCCAGGTCGTCGCGGGAGTCGGGCAGCTGTTCCTCGATCGGCTGGCGGAGCTCGATCTGTACCTCACCCACACAACCGCGACCTCGGGGAACAAAGTCGTGTTGCTCGACCTGGAAACGACGAAACGCGTCCTTGATTCTCTGTTGATCGACGCCGGCGTGACGGTGTTCCTGCACGCCACCGTCTTCGATGCGACAACGGCGGGGGACCGAGTGGCGGCCGTCGAGGTCATCCATCCTGGCGGCCGTGCAACCATCTCCGGCAGCGCGTTCGTGGACTGCAGTGGGGACGGAGCTCTTCTCGCCGCCACAGGGGCCGACACAGTCGTCTTCGCCCCCGATGAACGTCAAGCGAGCACACTGGTCATGCGGGTGGGCGGCGTCGCCGAGGACGCAAATCTCAGCTCTGCCTCGATGACCCGGGCAGTGCGCGCCTACCGCGAACGCTACGGCGTGGCACTCCTTCGCGACCACGGCAGTATGGTCCGCCTACCGGTGTCCCGCGAGGTCATGGTGCTCGTCGCCGACCAGCACCGGGACATGCTCGACCTCGACGACGCTACCCGGGCCGAGTCCGAGGGTCGCGCCCTCGCCGCGCACTACTTCCGAGCCCTGCGCAGTGGCGTTCCCGGGTGGGAAGCGAGCTTCCTCGCGGCCACCGGGCCAGAGATCGGAGTGCGGGAGACACGCAGGCTCCGAGGCAAGGACATGGTGACCGCACTGGACGTCACCTCCGGGCGCAAGCGGCCCGACGTCGTGGTCGCCCGGGGCGGCTGGCTGATGGAGGACCACGCGGTTCCTGGGCTCATCACCTACGACGGTATCCGCGACGGCGGCTGGTTCGACATCTCTTACGGATGTATCAGCTCGCGCTCTTTTGCAAATCTCTGGGCGGGCGGACGCCTGACGAGCTCCGATCGGCAGGCCTTCAGTTCGACGCGGGTGATGGGCACGGCTTTCGCTACCGGGCACGCCTGCGGTGTCGCGGCCGCTTTGCATGTCGATACCGGCCGGGTCGACAACCGCGTGCTGCAGGAGGGACTACGTGCCCAAGGGGCTTTGCTGTGACCGGCCGTCGCCGCGAGGTCCAGGACACGGGCCAGTCATCGTCTGTCGTCCGCCGACGCCTTCTCCGGCATAACGTCGTCGACAAGTGGCTGAACCGCTCCACCAGGAACTGCCGCTGGGTGGCGTCCTCAGCTTGCCATCCGGCCTGACATCCATAGAAGGTGTAAACCACGAGAACGGCGCCCTTTCCCAAGAGCCGCCTCTTTCTGCCGCCGATACACAGCGAACCCACCGAAAAGAGTTGACAATGCCGTCACAGCAGTCGAATCGCGCAGATGAATCCAGCACGGGAGGAGTTGCCTCAAATCCGTCTATGAGCCGGCGAGTGGTCATTGGCGGCTTCCTCGGAAGTGTGGTCGAATACTACGACTTCCTGATCTACGGAACAGCGGCCGCGTTAGTCTTCAACAAGGTATTTTTTCCCAGCTCCAGTGCCACCGCAGGAATGCTCGCTTCGCTCGCCACTTTCGGGGTCGGCTATCTCGCCCGGCCGATCGGGGCCATCATATTCGGGCACATCGGGGATCGGGCCGGAAGGAAGAGCGCCCTAACAATCACGCTGTTGCTCATGGGAGCCGCAACGCTGCTGATCGGCTGCCTCCCCACCTACAGCATGATCGGAGCTGCAGCTCCCGCCATGTTGGTGCTGTGTCGACTACTGCAAGGTATTTCGGCCGGCGGTGAGTCGGTGGGCGCGAGCCTGCTGACCATGGAGCACGCTCCGCAACGCAAACGGGCGCTCTACTCCAGTTGGATGCTCAACGGTGTAGCGACCGGTTCCATTCTCGGAACGCTCGCCTTCATCCCGATCTCTGCACTCCCCGAAGAGGCACTCGTGTCGTGGGGCTGGCGGATCCCATTCTTGGCGAGCGTCATCACGGTTTTCATCACTTACCTGGTGCGTAGGGGCATCGACGAGTCGCCGGAATTCGCCGCAAAGGCCGCAGTCCGCGATCACCGTGATCGGCTCGCCGCGCGCTATCCCTTGATCACCCTCCTGCGTTCCCACCTCGCGCCCACGATTCTCGTCTTTGTGTCGTCCTTGGTGACCTGCGTTGCTCCGATGATCCTCGTATTCGGGCTTTCCTACGCGACCACGGAGCATTCGCTCGATCGCACAAGCGTCCTCGCTGCCATCACAATCAGCCAGATCGTCGCGCTCGTCTTCCACCCATTGTTCGGTGCTCTAGCGGATCGAGTAGGTAAGAAGGCTGTGTTTGTGGTTGGGTCCCTGCTATGCGCCGGATTGATCTTCGCCTATTTGGGATCGATCGGAGCGAATAGCATCATCATGGTTTTCGTGATGACCATCGTGCTCAAGGGTGTGGTCTATGCCGCCCCCAACGCCCTGTGGCCGTCGTTCTTCGCGGAGCAGTTCACACCCGACGTGCGATACACCGGGGTCGCTTTGGCAACCCAGATCGGCTTAATCCTGTACGGCTTCACTCCGACTATCGCGTACGCGCTCATTGGCGACGGGTCGGCGGGCTGGCTTCCAGCCGCGTTGTACATGGGCGGTATCTGTGTGCTGGCTGCGGTCGCGGCGACCGTATCTCGCACGGCAAAAGTCGGCGATGAGCTCAAGGCCACGTCCCCGGTGTCGTCCACAGCGGCACCCCGGTCTTGATCCGGTGGGCGGCGGCCGCACGCCGTACTGATCCGCGAACCGGAGCCTTATGCTCGGTCACCTGGTTCCGAGCCGGCCACCAGGACGGTTCCGCCGTCGCCCACCAGGCGCCTTTCAGTCGTCCAGGACCAGCCGCAATTGCCGGTCGCGCAGCTCGACGAGAACGGTCACCGGGTCTCGGTCCGTTCGTCGTGGATGCCGAGCACGTCGGCGACGGAGCGCGCGACGAGCGCCTCCTCATCGAGCGTGGCCAGCGAAAGCGAGGCTCCCCGCGTGAACATCTTCACCGTCTAATATCGCACACCGGCGCTTTCCTGGCAGTCCACAATAGACCAAGGCGACACGCCGAACCCTGAAACCACAACGATACCGGCGGCTTTGCCGTTCGGGCGGTGTCATATTCGGATGCCCTGCCGGGCCCGAGCAGATCGGTTCGCAGGTTTCCGTTCAGAACAAGGACCTTTCAGGCTGCGGGTCCTGGCACGTCCGTATCCGTCCACGATTTCCATTGAAATTGCGGAGGTTGTCCACAGGCATCGGCGTGTCGGGGTGCGACACGCCGACGTTCCGCAAGTTCCATTGAAATCGAAGGTTCGATTTCAATGGAACTTGCGGGTTCTCTTCGCCGAGGCGGACTCGATGAACGTCTTCGCACCGGCGTTCACCGGCAGGGCCGGCAGGGCCGGCAGGGCCGGCAGGGCCGGCAGCAACGGCAACCCATACAGGATTCGCCGCCCACCGCCTCCAGAGACCGCCAGAGTCCATCCACACGACCCCGTGAGGACTCGACTGTGAGGGTGGGCCGGTCAAGCACAACCCGAACCAGGGAAGCCAAGAACACAAGAGTGCGGCTCCTGGATAGACCGTCACGGCTTGGACAACCCGATGATCTCCCACCGGAAACCGCGCCCTCGTCTCGCGTCCCACCTGAACAGAAATCCGCCGCAGCCCTCAGATCAACCTTGCACACGCCTTGGTGGAACAGCTGAGTGATGAGGACCCCCGCAGCTCATTTCGTATCGGGGATGGGGTGCGACTTCGCGCGCATTTCGAGGCTCCGGTGCCGTGTGGTCAGTCTTCGTTCGGTGTCGGCAGTACCTCTTCGGCGACGTCGAGTACAGCCTTCAGTGCCGGTGACGGGTTCTCCGCCGACCACGCGAGCCCGTGGTTCATGTAGGTCTGCTCGCCGCGAAGCGGCAGGAAGATCGAGCCGGAGGGCAGGATGCTGGCCACGCCGGATGTCATCAGTGCGATGCCAACGCCGGCCGAGACCAGCGTGAGGATCATGTACGGATCGGTGATCTCCTGGACGATTCGCGGCCGGAATCCTGCCTTGACGCAAGCTTGCATCGCGGCGTCCTGCAGGGCTGATCCCGCGCTGACCGGAGTCGTGATGAATCCGTCATCGGCAAGGTCGGCGAGATCGATGTCTTTTCGGCGGGCGAGCGGATGGTCGGTGGGCAGGACCGCGCCGAAGGTCTCACGCCGGATCAATCGCGTCTGCACCGGCGGCATGGGGTCCAGGGGCAGGCCAACGAACGCGAGATCGAGTGCGCCTTGTTCGACCTGCTCCACACCGTCACGGGTCATGACCCGTCCCATCAGGGTCAGGGCGACGTTGGGATACCGCTGACGGACCGCGCGCGTCAGTGGTGGCAATGTCTTGTGGTTCAGCGCGCCCGCGAAGCCGATGCTCACGTTGCCGTAGATGGTGCCGAGGGAGGACTGTGCGGCTTCCTTGGCCAAACGCAACTCGTCGAGAACGCGGTAGGCGTGTGGAAGAAGGGCACGCCCCGCAGCGGTCAGCGAGACGCTGCGGGTGTTGCGGTCGAACAGCGGAACGCCGACCTCCTTCTCCAGCTTGCGGATGATCTGGCTCAGCGGTGACTGAGCGATGCGCAGCCGCGTGGCGGCGCGACCGAAGTGCAACTCGTCCGCGACGGCGACGAACGCCTGCAGCCATCGGCTTTCCATGGGGGACTCCTTCGGCGGGGCTTGCGCATGCTCTAAAGGCCATATAGTTTTCTGCCGGTGTAGTAAATGACAGATTAAGTGTGAAATCAACATAGCCAGTGTAAGGGATCCACCTGGGTTGCGGCTCGGGATCAAGTGAAGAAGGGTGCAGCGTGAACCGTGATCTGGAGGCGTTGCTGGATGTCGCCGTTGACCTGGCTCACCAGGCTGGGAGGCTGCAGCTTGAGCGGCGCGCCGCACTCGTCGTCCAAGGCGCGAAAGCCCACGCGAATGATCTGGTCTCCGATGTGGACCTCGTAAGCGAGCGTCTGCTCGTCGACGGTGTGCTGCGCCGTTGCCCTGACGATGGGGTGCTCGGCGAAGAGGGGGCGACGCAGGCGGGAACGAGTGGTTGGACGTGGGTCATCGATCCGCTCGATGGAACCCGCAACTACATTTCGGGCACTGGCCCGTGGTCGATCTCGATCGCTCTCCGCGAAGGCAACGACAGTCGACTCGCCGTCGTGCATGATCCGGTCGCCGGTGAGACCTTTACCGCGGTGGCCGAGCAGGCGCCTCGCCTCAACGGGAAGGGGATAACCGCACAGCGTGCTGTCCGCTTGACCGAGGCTCTCGCGGGTATCTGCTACGACACCTCGCTGGCGACGAAACAGCGAATCGGCCCGGTTTTCGCCGCCCTGCTGCCGCAAGTCGGCGACCTCCGGCGGCTGCCCGCTGCTCTGCAGCTTGCCTACCTCGCTGCCGGGCGCCTCGACGTCGGGGTCGTCTTCGGCACGCGGCTCTGGGACGTCGCCGCCGGGTTGTTCCTCGCCTCGCAGGCCGGTCTCGTCCTCACCGGGCCGGAAGGCGAGGCGACGCCGCAGCTAGCCGTCTGCGCCATACCGCAACTGTGGGAGGACTTCGCGGCACTGCTTGCGTCAACCGATCTACTGCACTGACATGCACCGCCGACTCCTGGCTACTCACGTTGGCGGCAGAAGCAGCGAGCCGCGTGGAGAGCCACCCCGGTGAGCCGCGGTAGGCCCGGGACGACAGCCAATCCGTCGCGACGTGTGCTGTTCAGAGGCCGCGGCAGAAAGGTGGGCGCTGTGCCGGCCGTCCGGCATCAGCGGCCGGTGCAAAGCCCAGTAGTAGAACCCTCGCGACATCCATTGGCAGTAGGTCCTTGCTGTGCTGGCGGCATTCTTCGTGGTGCCCGAAGGGCGTCCTGGTGTGGTCCATGATCTGTCCGTCGTGGACGGAGAGGCCGCGTGCGCGGCCTCCTGCGAGCGGCCTCCGCGAGAACTATGTTCATTTTGCACAATGCGTCAGACGAAATAGGTGTTGGACTGAACATAATCTGAGCCGCGATGCTGGAGGAGCCAATCGAACGGTGATTGGCGTCGCCCCGAAGGGAGCACCATGTCAGCGTCGACATCCGCAGCCGGACGCCCTCGCAGCAACGCAAGGATCGCGGCCGTCTCCGGGTTCCTCGGCAGCGCGCTCGAGTACTACGACTTCTTCATCTTCGGCTCGGCCGCCGCCTTGTTCTTAGCCAAGCTTTTCTTCCCTGATGCCGGGGCGGCGGGAACGCTTCTGTCGTTCGCGACGCTCGGCGTCGCATACATCGCCCGGCCGCTCGGCGCGATCGTGTGGGGACACTTCGGTGATCGTATGGGGCGCAAGAACGTCCTTCTCGCGACGCTGGTGCTCATGGGTGCGTCGACGTTCCTGATCGGGTGCCTTCCGACGTACAGCGTTGCGGGCGTGTTCGCTCCGATCGCGCTTGTCACGCTCCGCTTCCTCCAGGGGGTGTCGGCGGGTGGTGAGTCCCCCGGCGCCAGCTCGCTCATCCTTGAGCATGCACCGGATGGCAAGCGCGCCTTCTACACAAGCTTCACGATGAGCGGGATCCAGTTCGGCATCGTCATCTCAAGCCTCGTCTTCATTCCAGTGATGATGCTCCCGCAGGACGCGCTCATGAGCTGGGGCTGGCGTGTGCCGTTCCTCGCGAGCGCACTCGTGACCCTCGTCGCGTACTACCTGCGACGCCAGCTCGAGGAGCCGGAGGTCTTCGAGGAGCTCAAGGACGGCGCCAAGACCGCTGCCCTGCCGCTTGTGGAGCTCCTGCGCTACGACTTCCCGAACGTCGTGCGTGTCACCTTGTGCGCTGTGGTCACGATGGTCAACACGGTCTTCACGGTCCTCGCGCTGACCTATGCCACCCAGACGGCCGGGCTCGACAAGCCCCTGATGCTCGCCGCTATCGCGGTCTCGAACGTCTCTCTGGTGGTTCTGCAGCCGCTGTTCGCGGTCGTTTCCGACCGCATCGGCCGAAAGCCCGTGTTCATCGCGGGCACCCTCGCGTGCGCGGCTTTGGTTTTCGTGTTCTTCAGCGCTGTGGACTCCGGCAGCTGGCTTCTTATCTTCTTGGCCGGGGTCGCTTTCAACACCATCGGCTTCGGGATGTGCAACGCGGTCTATCCGGCATTCTTCGCGGAGCTGTTCCCGGCCCGCACGCGCTACACGGGCATGGCGGTGAGCCTCATGCTCGGCCTGGTCATGGCCGGTTTCAGCCCCGTCATCGGAACCGCGCTCACAGCGGGCAACCCCGCCGACTGGGGCCCGATCGCATGGATGACCGCTCTCGCGTGCGCAGTCGCCGCGGCCGCTGCGTTCACCGCCCGGGAGACCTACCGCGTGCCCAAGAACGAGCTCGGCCGTCGACGCGCTGACATCGAACGTGAGACTGCGCGCACCCCGTCCTCCCTCTGATCACGGGGCCCGGACCCCTTCAGAACTTGGGTACTCCTACTCCTCGAAAGGGATCCCCATGGTCACCGACGCGCATCTTGTCGGCCTCGTCGGCGCCGGTATCGGCGGCTCGCTCAGCCCGCTTCTCCATGAGCACGAGGCCGCCGCTCACGGTCTGCGCTTCGCCTACCGGCTGCTGGACATCGACTGCTTCCGTATGACACCGGCCGATGCCGGGCGGCTTGTCCGCGAGGCCGCGCGGCTCGGCTTCACGGGATTCAATGTGACGCATCCGTGCAAGCTCACGGTGCTCGACGCTCTCGACGGCATCTCCGAGGACGCACACGCACTCGGCGCGGTCAACGCCGTCGTCGTCGAGGACGGCCGGCTCATGGGCCACAACACGGACCATGCGGGTTTCCGTGCCGGGCTTCAGGAAGGGCTGCCGGGGGCCGCACTGGGTACGGTCGTCCTGGTGGGCGCGGGCGGGGCGGGGGCCGCGGTCGCCCACGCGCTCGCGCTTGCCGGGGTGCGGTCGCTGCTGGTGGCCGACGCCGAGGCCGCCCGGGCGGACGGGCTCGCCCGAGCAATGGCGCTGCACCACGAGGACCTCGCGGTTCAGTCGATCGCGGTCGATGTCGTCCCGGAGTGCCTCGGTGGGGCGGATGGCGTCGTAAATGCGTCTCCCGTCGGCATGGTCGGGCACCCGGGGACACCGTTGGACGTCGACGCCCTCGCGCCGCGGCACTGGGTGGCCGACGTGATCTACCGCCCGCTAGAGACCCAGCTCGTCAAAGCGGCTCGTGCGGTCGGCTGTGCCGTGCTCGACGGGGGCTGGATGGCCGCCGCGCAGGCCGCGGACTCCTTCGAACTGTTCACGGGGCACGTCGCTGACCGCGCTCGGATGCGGGCCGACTTCCTGCGGCTCACCGCTGTCCAGGCCGCCTGAGCGACCGAGCGAAACCATTTGAAGACAGGAGCACACCGCCATGGGCAGGTACCGCCGTCGGGAGCCCATGATCACCAGCCACGACGCGACGGCCGCGCTGCGGATCCTGCTCGCCGTGTACCCGAACCGGTCAGCTCGTGCAGCCCGCCCGGGTCACGGCCCCGTCCGCTAAGAGCCTGTTGGTGGATGGTCTGGGTGGGTGGTCGCTTAGCGGAACCTGAGAGGTTTCCTGGACTGCGGGTGTCCCTCCTGATGTATGTCCAATACGCGGCGGAGGGGCCGTCCTCGCCAGAAAACCTCTCAGAACCCGCCGATGGTCGTCTTGGCAAGGTGAATGCAAGCGGCTGCGCCGCTTCCAAAGGCGCGGACGGCATTCGCCGACAGGCTCTAAGGAGGAACACCCACGGTGGAAACACCCCAGACATGGCCGGAAGCGTCATCGCCGGCCGCCCGCGCGCCACTCACGCTCGGCCGCAACGGCCGCGCGCAGCGCACCCTCCACAACCGGCTCGTGAGCGCGCCGATGGAACGCAACTACGGCACGACCGACGGCCGGATCACCGAGCAGTACGCCGACTATCTCGTGACGCGGGCTCGGGCCGGGCTGGCCATCGTCACGACCGAGGCGACGTATGTGCGCGCGGACGGCAAGGGCCGCACCCACCAGCTTGGCCTGCACGACGACGCTGTCATTCCCGGCTTTCGTGCCCTCACCGACGCGGTCCACGCCGCCGGTGCACTTGCCGCCGTGGAGATCAACCATGGCGGCCGCACGGCGCAGTCGGTCATAAGCGGTTTGCCGAACGTCGCGCCGTCGCCCGTGCCGTGCGAAGTCGCGGGCGGCGAGATACCGCATGAACTCACCGCCACCGAGTGCGTGGAGCTGGCCGTGGCCTTCGCGATCGCCGCGCGCCGTGCGGTCGCTGCGGGATTCGATGTCATCAGCATCCACGGCGGCCACGGGTACCTCGTGCACCAGTTCATGTCCCCGCGGACCAACCGGCGGCACGACGGCTTCGCCGCGCCCGAGGCGTTCGGCAACCTCGTGATCGACGCGGTCCGCGCCGCGGTGCCGGAGGCGATCGTCGGGATGCGGATCTCGGTCGTCGAAGGCTGCGACGGCGGACTCGACGCCGGGCAAACGCTCGATGTTGTGAGCCGTCTGCACCTCGACGCGCTCGACTTCCTCGACCTCTCCGCCGGAAGCTACGAGGCGGGCGAGTGGATCGTGCAGCCCGGCGAGTGGAGCCCGGCGGTGCTTGCCGACTACGCCCCCGCCTACCGGCACTTCGGCCTCCCGCTCGGCCTTGCGGGGCGGCTCAACTCGCCCGAGGCGATCGAGCGCGTCCTCGCCGACGGCGTGTGCGACTTCGTTTCGCTCGGCCGAGCCCTCCATGCCGACCCGGGCTTCGTGGACGGTGTGCTCGATGGCGCCGCGTACCGACCGTGCATCGCATGCAACGTCTGCATCGACAACCTCGGATTCGGGCAGGTCACGTGTACCGTCAACCCCGCTGTCGGGCGCTCGCGGGTTCCCGTGCCGACGCCGCGGGTGCGCCCGGTTGCGGGCGGTGTGCCACGTGCCGTCGTCGTTGGGGCCGGCCCTGCGGGGCTCACCGCCGCCCGCGAGCTCGCGCTCAGTGGTGCCGAGGTCACCGTGCTCGAGGCCACGCCCGAACTCGGTGGCCAGTTCGCGCTGGCCACCCGGATGACGTCCACGCCCGATTTTCACCGTTTCCTCGACTGGTCCCGCGCCGAGCTCGAGCGCCTCGGCGTCGACGTCCGGCCCGGCGTCGCTGCGGACGTCGGCGACCTTGGCGCGCTCGCGTGCTCGGAGAGAGCGGACGGGATCGTCGTCGCGATCGGAGGAGCGCTGCCCGAGCTTGGCCTGCGGGTCACGGGGAGAGGAGCCGGCGACGGTGTCGCGGACATCCGCGCGTGGCTCGCCGAGCGCCCAGATCTCCTCAGCGGAAACGCCGCGCCGGAAGCGGTGACCATATGGGGTGCCGACTCGGTGGCGATGGCCGTCGCCGACACGCTCGCGGCCCGCGGTACGCGGGTCCTTCTCATCGGCCCAGAGCCCGTCCTCGCGCCGGAATCCGGCCGCCGTGCCAAGATCCTCGCGGCCCCACGCCTGGCCGCCAGTCCGAACGTGCGGATGCTCCTCGACTCGCGGATCGTCGAAGCTGCACCGGGCCGAGTGCGCGTCGTCGCGCCGGACGGTGAGCGATGGCATGACGCGCCGGGGCCGATCCTCGTCTCCCGCGGCGTCGTGCCACTTGGCGCCTCCGTGGACCGCGAGGGCAGGGAGGCCGCGCTGTCCATCGGGGCCGGAGTGCCGGTCGTGCTCGCGGGAACCGTGGTCGAGCAACTGCCGGCCACGGCATCGAACGCCATCAAGAGCGGCTACGACGCCGCCCAGCGCCTCGCGGCAGCCCTCGCCGAGGCCGCCGCAACGACCAGCACACTCCAGGAGAGCCTCGGATGACCACTGTGCCCACCCAACCCCGGCCCGTCGGCCTCGCCCCGCTCTCCCTCATCTCCACTGCGCCTCCTGACCTCGTGGTCGTCGCCGCCGAGGCCGGGTTCAACTTCATCGGCGTGCGCGTTCGACCCGTAACCGAGAAGGAGCGCCGCTTTGACCTTCAGCCAGGATCCCCGATGCTCACCGAGACGCTGCGTCGCCTTCGCGACACGGGCCTGCGCGTCCTCGACATCGAGTTCCTGCTCATGGACGGCAGCGGCGAAGACGGCCACGGCCAACGCGACGCGTGGCGGCGGATGCTCGAGGCAGGCGAGGCCCTCGGCGCAGCCACGATGACGGTCGCCGGCGCGGACCCTGACCCCGAGCGCTTCGGGGACACCCTCGCACGCCTGGCCGAGGACGCCCGCGGCTTCGGCATCACGCCCACGCTCGAACCGATCTCGTACCAGCGCATCAACTCGCTGCCGTCGGCGGCGGCCGCGGCCCGTGTGGCCAGCGTCGGCGTCGTCGTCGACGTGCTGCACTTCCGTCGCTTCGGCAGCACTCTCGACGAGCTATCCACCATGACAGAGCTGGTGGCGATGCTTCAGCTCTGTGACGGCCCCGTGCAACGGCCGGCAGACCGCGAGGGCCTCGTCCGCGAGGCGCGCGCCAACCGCCTCCCGCCCGGCGAGGGTGACTTCCGCCTCGCCGAGATCGTCGCCGCCCTGCCGCCCGCCCTGCCCGTGAGCGTCGAAGCACCGTCCCCGGGCGCAGTCGAACGCCTCGGCGAGCTTGGGTGGGCGCGCCGCCTCAAGGCCGCCGCCGACCGTGTCCTCACCGACGCTGCCGCCCTGAACCGGAACTTCACGAGCCCGAACGGAGCCGCCCGATGACCATCCCGCCTGCGGCAGTTCTCGCGGACATCGACACTGACGTCCTCGTCGTCGGCTCCGGCGCCGGCGGGCTGTCCGCCGCCGTGACCGCGGCGTACCACGGGCTCGGTGTGGTGGTCGTCGAGAAAGCTGAGGTGTGTGGCGGAGCGGCGGCGTGGTCTGGCGGCTGGGCCTGGGCGCCCGGCAATCCACTCGCCAAGGCCGACGGCGTCGACGAGGACCCGGAGCTCTTCCGCACCTACCTTCGGCACCGGCTCGGGCACCGCTACCAGCCCGAGCGGGTTGACGCGTTCCTGGAGGCTGTACCGCACATGGTCGGCTTCTTCCACGGTAAGACGCGCCTGCAGTTCACGCCTGGCACGAAGATCAAGGACATCTACGGCAAGACTCCGGGCGCCGGCACAGGCCACCGCTCGGTGGGGCCGACGCCGATCAACGCCCGGCGACTTTCGGCACGCGTCCGGAAACAGCTCCGCGGGCAGCTGTACGAGACTTCGTTCCTCGGCATGGGCATCATGGCTGGCCCCGACCTCGTCAAATTTCTTTCGGCTTCGCAGGGCAGCCCGGCCGGACTCATGCACGCGGCCCGGCGGGTCGGGATGCACCTGCTCGATCTGGCCCTGCACCAGCGGGGAATGCAGCTCGTCAACGGGACGGCCCTCGTGGGCCGCCTCCTACAGAGTGCAGAGGACCTCGGAGTCGAGATCCGGGTCAGCACCCCGGCCGTGCGGCTGCTGACCGACGACAGCGGCCGCGTCACCGGCGCCGTCGTCCGCGGGCCGAAGGGGGAGTACCGGATCCAGGCCTCGCGCGGCGTCGTCCTCGCCGCCGGTGGATTCCCCCATGACATCGAGCGTCGCCGTCGCCTGTTCCCCAAAACGCCGACGGGGGCTGAGCACTGGACGCTCACACCCCTGTCCGCGGATGGGGACGGGATCACGCTCGGCGAGTCCGCCGGCGGCCATTTCGACACTGACGTAGAAGCGCCCGCCGCGTGGTGCCCGGTCTCTCTCGTGCCGTACCGCAACGGCAGGGTCGGGACGTTTCCGCACATCATGGACCGCGCGAAGCCCGGCTCGATCGGCGTGCGGCGCGACGGGAAGCGGTTCGTCAACGAGGCCGACGGCTACTACGACTACGTCTCGGCGCTCGTCGCGGCTACGCCGGAGGGCGAGCCCGTCGAGTCGTGGCAGATCGCAGACTCGCGCTTCGTGCGGAAGTACCCCCTTGGCATGGCCAAACCGCGACCTGCACCGCTATTCCCCTACCTACGCTCGGGATATCTGAAGAAGGGGCGCACGCTCGAAGAGCTCGCGCACAAGTGCGGAATCGACCCCGCCGGGCTACGCGACACCGTCGAGCGATTCAACGACAACGCGCGGTGCGGTGTGGATCCCGACTTCGAGCGGGGCGAGACCGAGTTCAACCGCTACGGCGGCGACCCCAAGATCGGCCCGAACCCCTCGCTCGCTCCGATCGAGAAGGGGCCGTTCTATGCGGTCAGGGTCGTGCCCGGGTCGTTCGGGACATTCGCGGGCCTGGCCGCGGATGGGCGCTCACGGGTGCTTGATGCCTCTGGCCAGCCCGTTGCTGGGCTGTTCGTGGCGGGCAACGACCAGGCCAGCGTCATGGGCGGCTTCTACCCGGCCGGAGGCATCAACTTGGGACCGGCGCTCACCTCCGGTTACATCGCGGGCCGTGAGCTTGCGGGTGCCGTGGCGTACGAGGACGCGGCGGATCTGCCGCATCACGGAGCGGACCGCCGTGGCCTGCGCGACAAGACAGTTGGTGCGGAGGGACTGGCATGAACTGCGAGCTCGGGCTTGCCCATCTTTCGGCGCTCCACCTGAGACCTAAGCGTCGAAGTCCCCGACCTCTGGGCCGTCGCCGAGACCGGCGTCGAAGCCCATCTCACCCGGGTCCACGCGGTCGCCGTCTCTTGGACACCCTGACCGAAAACGAAAGCGAGGAATGCACGTGCGTGACCATCTGACCACCGAAACCCAGCAAGTCCATGCACCCTCACCGGTGCACGCGGAGCCGTTTTGGTCGGACCGCTTCACAGACCACGTCATCCTGGTGACCGGGGCAGCAGGCGGTCTCGGATCCGATACGGCGCGGCGGCTCGTCCGCGAGGGCGCGCGCGTGGTGTGCACCGATGCCCGCTCGAGCGGCGCCGCAGACGGATCCAGCCCAGACGACTGCCTCTCACTCGACGTGACCAAGCGCGCGGCTTGGGACCAGGCGCTCCAGACGACACTCAGCATCCACGGCCGCGTGGACGGCGCGCTCTTCGCGCACGGGATCCAGGGCCCGGAGGCACCCGTAACCGAGATGCCGTACGAGGGTTGGGTCGCCACGCTGCGCGTCAATCTCGACGGATGCTTCCACGGGCTCGCGAGCCTCTTGCCAGTGCTCGTCGACCAAGGCTATGGGCGCGTTGCCGTCCTCTCGTCGATCGCGGCACGCGAGGGAAATCCGCACCAAGCTGCCTATTCGGCATCGAAGGCTGCACTTGTCGCCCTCGTCAAGACAGCCGCCAAGGAGGTCGCGACGTCCGGGGTCACCGTCAACTGCATCGCACCGTCGATGATGCGGACCAGGCTCCTCGACGACCTCAGCCCGGAACGCAACGCCCAGCTCCTCTCCCGCGTCCCCATGGGACGGGTCGGGGAACCCGAGGAGTTCACAGCACTCGCGGCCTGGCTGCTCTCGCCCGAGGCCAGCTACATGACCGGCCAGACCCTCGACCTGAGCGGTGGACGCAACACGGCATAGCTCCCGCAGATCCGTTACAGCGTTTCCCGCGTCGCCCGGAGCCAGTTGTGAGAAGCGAGCCACGTCTCCCGAACGGTTCAGCCTCCGGGCCGCCGTCGTCGGCACCGGAGGAATCGCCGCCAGCCTCCTGTCCGCCCACGAAGCCCTTTCCGGCCAGTTCGGTCTGGTCGTCGCGATCGACATCAATGCCGAGCACGCGGCCCTACCGTGATCTGCACGCCATGCTCGACGAGCAGCAACCCGACGTCGTCTCGATCTGCACACCTGCGGCCATGCACGTCGTCGACCCGGTCGGCACCGCGCTGTGCTGCCGAGTAAACCGGCTCGCCGCGCGTGAGTCTGAAGGCGATCCGTACGCGTCGTTCGTTTCCAGTAGCGCTGAACCTGAAAAGCCTTGAGTGGTGAGGAGAAAACACAACATGACGCATCCGATTCGACCCGGACGCCTATGCCCGGGCGGCGGTCCTGCCGTCCGGGCCGGAGGCCGAGGAGGCGGCCCGCCTGCGCCGGGATCTCGCGGTTTCCGGGTATCCCGTCCTGCGGAAGTCGTTGTTGTACGGCGATCCCGGTCCTTGTGGGACTTCCACCGCCCGGCCGCCGCGTTGGTCGCGCCCGAGGGCGAGCAGTGGATGCGTTGGCGGGATGGCGCGCTGGCCGCGCCGCGGCGCGGCGGTGCGCATATCAACGCGCTGTCGCGGGAAAATCCCGACCACCTGGCCGATGCCCAGGTCCGCGTCTACACCGTCGAAGCCGGGCGGCTACGGCATGCGCGGTCTGCGCGGCGAGTACGAGATCCCGGGCGCGACGCTGCCCGTGGGCCGGCGATGACCAGGCCGAGGCTGAGCCTGGTCGAAGAAGCGCAGCGGCGATCTCGGAGTCCCCGTGCAGGACATCGAGACGTTACGGCTCAATCCGGACACCAATCTTCGCCGCGACTACGAAGAGTTCCTCGCCACCGGTGCCGAACTCGGAGCGAGCACGATCGTTGTCGCGGGCATGGATCCCGACAGGCAGCGGCTGACCGACAACTTCCGAGAGCTCGCCGAGCTCGCCCAGACCTTCGGCCTGACCCCGAATCTCGAGTTCATGCCGTGGACGGGCGTGCCCAGCCTCTCCGTTGCCGCGGAAGTGCTCAAAGCTGTGGACCATCCGAACGTCGGGCTCCTGATCGACTCCATCCATTTCGACAGGTCGGGTAGCGACCCCGCGGACCTGGACCAACTGCCGCCGAGCTGGTTCACTTCCATCCAGCTCTGCGACGCCGTTGCAGAGCGACCGACGACCACCGAGGGCCTTATCCACCAGGCCCGGCGGCAACGGGAGATCCCCGGACGAGGTGCGCTCGACGTGCTCGCTCCCCTGCGTCACCTTCCTGGCGACATCTTGCTCGCGCTCGAGGTCCCGTTGACCACTCCGTCGCCCCTTTCCCCAGAGAAGCGAGCTGCGGAGATCCTCGAGTCGACCCGCGCCCTTGTAGGCCGGCTCGACTGACCGACCAGTCGAGCGAGCACACTGCACCGCAGATCCCGGGCGGAACCTGCCGGCGAATGCGTGCAAACACGCCGCCGCAGCGCGCCGCGGCGATATAGCACAACGACGCCTTTCTGCCGCCCGACACCGCGGCGGGCGTTTACAGGACAGCTAGCTGCAAGGAGGCAGCGATGCAGGACGAGACAATGCAGGAACCGAAGCCTGACGCTAGGGCCGCGGAACCGACGTTCTCTAAAACGCCGAAACGGGCTGCAATGAGTGGCTGGCTCGGTGGCGCACTCGAGTATTACGACTTCTTCATCTATGCGCAGGCCGCCGCACTGGTATTCCCGACGTTGTTCTTCCCGAAGGGCGACGCGACCGTGGCGATCATTGCCTCGCTTGCGACGTTCGGTGTCGGATATGTCGCGCGCCCGATCGGTGCCGTTGTATTGGGGCACCTGAGTGACACCATGGGGCGGAAGCGAATTCTGCTCATCTGTATGCTGGTGATCGGTCTGTCGACGACGGCTATCGCCTTCCTTCCCGCATATGCGGCGATCGGGTGGCTTGCTCCGGCGCTCTTGACGTTGTTGCGCCTGATCCAGGGCTTCGCCGTCGGTGGCGAAATTGCGGGCGCCAGCACGATGGTCGTGGAGCACGCACCGTTCGGCCGTCGCGGGTTCTTCGGCAGCTTCGCTCTTCAAGGGGTCCAGGCAGGCCAGTTGATCGCAGCGGCGATCTTTCTGCCGTTGGCTGCCGCGATGCCGCAGGACGCGTTCCACTCGTGGGGCTGGCGGATCCCGTTCCTGTTGAGCCTGGTCGTGCTGCTCGTCGGCTATCTGATCCGGCGCGGGGTGGAGGAGACCCCGGTGTTCCGGGAGGAAGTGGCCGAAGGCGAGGTCGTACGTTCGCCTCTCAAGGCAGCGTTCAAAGAGAACGGCGTCAACATCCTGCGGGTATTCCTGATGTCCAACATCAACGTCGTACCGGTCACCGTCACGGTTTTCGGGGCGACCTATGCGACCAGCGCGGCGTACGGCAACGGGTTCTCGGCGACGAACTTCCTGTGGATCACAGTGATAACCAATATCGTCTCTCTCATCTTCGTTCCCGTATTCGGCGCTATGTCCGACCGGATCGGCCGACGCATCACCTGCGGCACGGGAATCTTCGGATCTGCTGTTCTCAGCATTCCCTTCCTGTACTTCATCTCAGTGGGAAACGAGATCATGGCGATGGTGTTCGCCGTCCTGATGGCCGGCGTGCTCTATTCCAGCCACAACAGTGCCTACGCGGCCTTCTATCAGGAGCTGTTCACGGCCCGTACCAGGGTCAGCGGATTCGCTCTGCCGTTCAACGTGGGAACCGCGCTGGGGGCATTCATGCCAACGATTTTCGCGGTGCTCGCGCCGCCCGGCACAAACGTTCCGGTGATCGTGGGTGCCATGATCGTCGGGATCGGAGTCCTCGCCGCCGCTGCCGCGTTCTCGGCCAAGGAGACCTCCCGCATCCCCATGTCCGAGCTCGGAAAGAAAGACGCGCGCCCGCTGTCGCCCGCCGAGTACAAGCGGGCTCGCTCCGACGACGCCGGCGCCGCGACCATGACATCGTCCACCTCCCAACAGGCACCCGATGGGAGGGCGCGATGACCGTCTCGTTCGGGCTGGCAGCGCTACGGCCGAGCAGGTGAGCTGAGCGGCCTCGACTGGATACGGATGGGTGAGCGTCCGGGTCGTCCCGGCCACCCCCGACGAGCCGCAACGCGACACCGTCGGAGACACCAGACTGGTCGCGAGACCCGAAAGCGCAGCGAGGATCTGGGATTCCCCGTGCTCGACGTCGAGCCCCTGAGACTCAAGGCAGAGACAAACGTCGTGCGCGGCTTTGAGGCGATCTTGGCACCGGCGCACAGCTCGGCGCCGGCACCGTCGTGGTGGCCGCGTTCGGTGACGTGCGGACACGGCTGGTCGACAAGTACCGGCAACTCGAGCGATGACCACGCGCGCGACGAGAGGAAACGCAATGGAACGAGAGGAGACACAGTGGACGAGCGTGACCGCTTCGAGCAGGGGATGAACCTCCGGCGGAAGACCTTGGGTGACGATTGGGTGGACTCCGCCGCCACCGCGACGACCGACTTCAGCGCCGACTTCCAGGAGATGGTCACTCGCTACTCGTGGGGGGAGGTGTGGTCCCGAGACACGCTGCCGCGCAGCACTCGAAGCCTGGTCACCATCGGCATGACGGTGGCGCTGAACCGCCCGGAGGACTTCCGCGGACATGTGCGAGCCGTCCTGCGGGGCGGTGTCACTCCGGAGGAAATCCGCGAAGTGCTCATGCAGACCGCGATCTACTGCGGTGTCTCCGCGGCCGACTCCGCCTTCCGGGCCACTGAGGAGATCCTCGCCGAGCTCGGACTCACGACCTCGTCCCGAGCAGACCGGAACAGTGAGGACAACTGATGATGACCCCCGTCCGCTACGACTTCACCGGCCGCACAGCAGTAGTCACCGGTGGAGCTCGCGGCATCGGCCGCGCCATCGGCGAGCGCCTCGCCCGCGACGGCGCCCGGGTCGTCGTCTGGGACCTCGACCCGAAACACTTCGACAGCACCGTGAACGACTACCGGCCCGCCGACATCGTCGCCACTGACGTCGCCGAGCCCAGCTCCGTGGAGGATGCATTCGCACGCACGCTCGACGTCGTCGGCCACCTCGACATACTGGTCAACAACGCGGGCATCAACGGCCCGATCGTTTCCGCATGGGAGCTCGACCCGAAGATCTGGCAACGGATCCTCGACGTCAATCTAAACGGCGTGTACCACGCGAGTCGCGCTGTGGTCCCGCACCTGCTGGAGCGCGGCCAGGGACGCATCGTCAACATCGCCTCGATGGCGGGGAAGGACGGCAACGCGCAGCAGTCCGCCTACTCGGTCTCCAAGGCCGGCGTCATCGCCTTCACAAAGTCGTTGGGCAAGGAGTTGGCCACCGGTGGCGTTACCGTCAACGCCATCGCGCCGGCCATGGCCCAAACCGAGCTGTTCGCCCAGATGACTCCCGAGCACATCGCTGCTGGTAAGGCGAAGATCCCGATGCAGAGGTACGTATCCGTCGCCGAGATCGCCGATCTTGCTGCCTGGATCGCCAGCGACGAGTGCTCCTTCACCACCGGCTTCACCTTCGATGCGTCCGGCGGCCGCGCCACGTACTGAACCGACTCGAGAGGCCGGAGAACCGGGCACGGGCGTCGAACTGCACACGCCGGGCGCTGACTCCAGGCGACCAGTAGGAAGGGACAGACAAATCATGAGCCTCCACGACAAGGTCGCGCTCATCACCGGCGCCGCGAGCGGGATGGGCAGGGCAGAGGCTCTCGCCCTCGCCAGCGAGGGTGCGCGGGTCGTCGTGACGGACATCGACGACGCCGACGGGGCCGCCGTCGCTGATGAGATCACAAAATCCGGCGGTAACGCCGCCTTCGTCCACCTCGACGTCACCGACGAGATTTCCTGGGCCGCGGCGGTGAAGACGGCTCAGGCACGATTCGGTCGGCTGGACGTGCTGGTCAACAACGCCGGGATCAGCGGCACATTCGACCCAGACCTGACGAGCACCGACTTCTACGACACCCTGATGCGGGTCAACGCCCGCAGCGTCTTCCTCGGAATCAAGCACGGCTGCGCCGCGATGAAGCTGTCCGGTGGAGGGGCAATCGTGAACATCAGCTCCATCTCGGCCTCGATTGGTCAGTACGGCGTCCACATTGGTTACGGCGCGTCCAAGGCCGCCGTGAAGTCCATGACCACCTCGGCTGCCGGCATTCCGGTCCGCTCTACGCGACCGGCGGTACATGCCCGCTCCTTCGTGCAGAGACGCCTGGGAGAGAGGGCGCGCCATCCAGGTGGCGCCTTGGGCGCCGGCGAGATTTACTGCTCTCTGGCCCTTTGGGGACGACGGGAGTACGTATTGACACAGGCTCCGGTGCGGGAGGCTGGCGGTCTGCCGCACGAACTGACCAGCTTCGTGGGGCGTCGCGAGGCGACGGCCGGGGTGAAGCATGCGCTGGCTGACGCGCGGCTGGTGACTTTGATTGGCTTCGGAGGGGTCGGTAAGAGTCGCCTGGCGGTGCATGTCGCCTCGGAGCTGCGGCGGGCGTTCCCTGACGGTGTGCACCTGGTGGAGTTGGCGAAGGTGCAGGATGCCGCGCTGGTGCCGCAGGCCGTTGCGGCCGCACTGGGCCTCCACGATCAGACGGTCCGCGACGCCACGACGGTCGTCGTCGAGTATCTGGCCGACAGGAAGCTGTTGTTGGTGCTGGACAATTGCGAGCACCTGGTCCACGCCTGCGCCGCGCTGGCCTCCACGCTGCTGGCCAGCGCTCCGGGGCTGCGGGTGCTGGCCACCAGCCGGGAACCGTTGGGCATCCTCGGGGAGCAGGTCTGGCCGGTGCCGCCGCTGTCTGTACCTGCGGCGGACGAACCGCTGGACTCGCCCAAGCGGTGCGAGGCGTTGACGTTGTTCGAGCAGCGCGCCGCGGCGGTGTCGCCTGGGTTCACCCTGGACGACGGCAACAGGGCAGCGGTGGCCCGGTTGTGTCAACGGTTGGACGGCATCCCGCTGGCCATCGAGCTGGCAGCGGTCCGAGTGCGCGCGCTGTCGGTGGAGGAGATCCTCAACCGGTTGGAAAACCGGTTCCAGCTACTGACCGCCGACCAGCGGACGACGCTGCCCCGGCACCAGACGCTGCGCGCGACCGTGGACTGGAGTTACGAGCTGTGCACCGAAGCGCAACGGCTGCTGTGGGCACGTTGCTCGGTCTTCGCCGGTGAGTTCGGCCTCAACGCCGTCGAGGCGGTCTGCGTCGGAGAAGGCCTCACCAGTGTGGACTTGCTCCAGAGCGTGACCGGGTTGATCGACAAGTCGGTGCTGAACCGGGTGGGGGACGCTGACGCGCCGCTTGCCCGGTACTGGATGCTGGACACCATCCGGCACTACGGTCGGCAACGCCTCGCCGCGGCGGGGGAGGATGCCACGCTGCGTCGCCAGCACCGCGACTACTACCTCGGGTTGGCCGAGCTGTCCAATGCCGAATCCGCCGGTCCGCGCCAGGGTGAGTGGATCGCGCGGCTGCGGGCGGAACGTCCGAACCTCTGGGCCGCGCTGGACTACTGCCTGGCCATACCGGCCGAGATCCGCACGGGTCTCCGTCTGAGCACGGCGCTGTGGTTCTACTGGATCGCCGGCGGCTCCGTCCGCGAGGGCCGCCACTGGCTGGACCGGGCACTCGCGCTGGATACCGAGCCCAGCCCCGAACGCGCCCGTGCGCTATGGCTCACCGGATGGATCGCCATCTGTCAGGGGGACGCCACCGGGGCCCTGAGTCTGCTCGAGCAGAGCCGTCGTCTTGCCGCACAGCTCGGGGACGACACGGCGCTCACCGATGCCCTGCAGGCAATCGGGTGTGCCCTGGAGTGGAACGACAAGCCCACCCAGGCCACGGCGCTGCTGGACGAGGCGTTGGCACGCCACCGCGCGTCGGGGCGATGGACCGCTCCCGGCTTGCTGAACTTCGCGGAGCGGGCGCAGGCCGCGGCCCTGCTCGGCGACACCGAGACGGCCACGGCACTGCTGCGCGAGGCACGGACGCTGTGCATGCGGCGCGGCGAACGCTGGGCGCTGTCGTGGACGGAGTGGGGCGTCGGCCTGGGCTGGTGGCGGGTGGGCAAGCCCAGCCAGGCAGCCCTTCACCTTTCTCCTGCTCTGCGGAAGAAGCAGGATGTCGACGATCGACTTGGCATCGTGTGCTGCGTCGAACTGCTGTCCTGGGTCGCCGTGGCCACCGGTAATCCCGACCGAGCGGCCGTGTTGCTAGGTGCCACGGAGTGGATGTGGGAACGCATCGGCAGACCACTATTCGACACGCCTACCCTGCTCGCCTGGCGCGACCAGGCGCGTGTGCGTGCCCGGGAAGCACTCGGAGAGGATGAGTTCGAGAGCTGCCGCCGGCAGGGCAGCCAGATGAACCAGCACGACGTGATCGCCCTCGCATTGGGCCAGCGCGCCGCACCGGCTGCCTGCGCACCAGCACGGTCACCGGTCACCTCGCCGCTGACCAAACGGGAACGCGAGGTCGCCGCGCTGGTCACCGCCGGCAAGTCCAACAGCCAGATCGCGGCCAGCCTGGTGATCTCCCAGCGGACCGCCGAATCCCACGTCGAACACATCCTCACCAAACTCGGATTCACCTCCCGATGCCAGATTGCCGCCGCGTGGGCTGCAAAGGACCAGCAACGCTGAGGACCTCGACACCCCACGATCATTCCATCTCGTAACCAAGCCGACGATGAAATGCGCTGTTCCCACGCCTTAGCGCCGACCGCGGTGCGCGGATGTGCAGGGCCTCTACCGCTACGTCAACCGGGCATTCTGTGGTCTCTACGGCCACAATGCCGCACACCCGCGGCAGCCAAGCCCGCACGACACAGCCCGTCCAGGCAGCCCCGACACCACGCCGTCGTCGGGGAACCCTCGCCCGTGGACACGTCGTGGCGGAAAAGCGGTACCGCAGGTCCGACGGCCAGATCGGTTGGATGCGGCTTCGTGGGGGTGGGCTGGTGGGCTGGTGGTGGTTACGGGGCCCAGCGGCACCGCGTACGGCGGCACCTGGTCCGTGGATCAGGTGCCGCCGCTGGTGGTGCGCTGTCCGCGCTCGCTGAGCAGTTCTCCGAGGAACCGTTCGCGGCGAACCGGCGGGTCAGGCGGTGTTGCGTCCGCCGCTGAAGTCGAGGTGCTGGCCGGTCATGTAGGCGGCCTCGGGGGAGAGAAGCCAGGTGGCCAGTGCGGCGAACGGCCGTGGATGCTGATGGCCTGGTCCCAGTCCTCGCGCTTGGTCACATTCAGCGCCAGGCAGTTCTCGGGGCTGGAGCCGTCGCCGGCGCCGCCGGAGCGGACGTCGGTGCACATGACGCGGGCGCCCTCCTGGGCGAGGCGCCTGGCGGTGGCGGATCCGAGACCGCCGGCTGCTCCGGTCACCAGGAACACCTGGCCGGCGAAGCGATCCGGCCAGAATGCTTCGGTGTGCAGCACGGGGTGCGTGCCGATGGTGTCGGGCGTCGTGGTCTGGTCAGGCATTGGGTTAGTACTCACTTTCACTTGGTGGTCGATCACAAACGGGGCTGAGTGGCTCGTGGCTATCGGTTGTTCTGGGCGAGGAGTGTTCTGGCGCCGGTGAGGACGTCTGCGGCGCGCTTCTCGGCGGGGACGGGGCTCGGGGTTTGCAGGGGTACCTCGAGGGCGATCATGGCGTCGGTGGCCATGGCCTGGAGCTGGCCGTGGAGGTCGAGGCCTCCCTGGCCGGGGATCTGTCGGGCGTGGCGTGCCTGGTGGATCAGTTCGTCGGTGGTGGTGGGTCGCTCGGTGGGGGCGTCACATAGATGCATGGACTTGCGCCAGGACTTTGGGAGGGCGGCGAGCTCTTCGGGGGTGCTGCCGGAGCGGTCGAAGTGGATGGAGTCGACGGCCAGTCCGGTGGCGGGGTGGTCGACCTCGGCGAGCAGCTGGGCGGCGTCGCGGACTCCCTTGACCTCGGTCCAGGGCATGAACTCCACGTTGGCGGCCAGGCCGTAGGTGTGGGCGAGCTCGGCGAGCTGGTGGTAGTTGTCGGCTAGTCGTGACCGGTCGTCGTCCATGCCGGCGACCGCGACGCTGCGGGCGCCGAGCTGGGCGCCGGTGGCCAGGTAGACCTCGTAGTCGCGCACGTCGGTGTCGGGCTTGATGCGGAGGGTCTCGACGTCAAGGACTGGGATGCCCAGGTCGTCGGCGCGTTGGCGGGTCTCCCGGATCAGCTGGGTGTCTCCGGCGGTGTCGCGCTGCGGTTCGTGCGGGGTGGCCGGGATGAGCCTGACGCTCACCCATCCGTACCCTGTCGCGGCCGCACAGCTGACTTGCTCAGCCGGGTCCAGCTCCAGCACCGTCAGCGCCATCAGCCCCAGCAAGGTGGTCATCGTGCCTCCCCGTCGCAGGCCCGCCGCGCGTCTGTGTCGAGATGGGGAGTCTCCGCTGCTCCGCGGAGCTGGATCCGAGATGTCATGTCGTTGCTTTCCCTTTCTTCGTGAGGGGTCTCAGGTGACGTGCTGCGGGGCGAGGTGACTGGCGACCGCTGTCGCCGAGGGCGTCACCGTGCCGGTCGGCTCATGCAGACTCCGGCCGTGCCGCGGACCCTGCCGTGGTCCATCGGTAGGCGAACAGGCTGGTGACCAGGGCCGCGAGGCAGAGGCCGGCCAGCAGCAGCCCACTGCCGAGCCAGTTGCCGTCGTGTCCGGCGAGAGCGGTGGCGGCCAGGGGGATGAACCCGCCGACCGCTCCGGCGAGGGCGAAGCCGAACCCTGCGCCGCTGTAGCGGACGGAGACGTCGAACATGCCGGTGAACCAGGTTGGCTGCACCGCGGTCGAGATGTTGTGGCCCAGGTTGATCAGGCCGAAGAGGGCCAGCGACAGCAGCAGCAGCGAGTCAGAGCGCAGGGCCAGGAAGAAGGGGATCGCGGCCGCAGCCGAGCACAGGGGACCGACGATGTAGAACCACCGGACGCCGACGCGGTCGGCGAACTTGGCGTACGTCGGGGTGAGAATGCAGCCGAGGACCAGCGCGATCATCTGGGCGGTCAGCACGGTGCTCGTCGAGTGATCGGTGTAATTCTTCACGTAGACCAGAGAAAAGGTGAAGGCGATGTAGAAGCTGGCCTGGTCGACGAGCCGCATGCCGATCACGGCCAGGATCTGCAGTGGTGCGGTCCGCAGGGCATCCTGCAGCGGCGACTTGACGCGCTGATGGTTTTCCTTGGCCTCGACGAACTCCGTGGATTCCGCGACTCCGAGGCGGATGAGCAGGCCAAGGACGGCGAACACGAGGCTGATCAGGAAGGGGATTCGCCAGCCCCACGCCTCGAACTGGGCCTGTGTCGTCAGGCTCTGCATCAGCGCGAACATGGCTGTGCCGAGTATCAGCCCAATGAAGGAACCGAACTGGACACCGCTGGACAAGAAGTTCTTCTTGCCCTCCGGCGCGCTCTCTACGGCCATCAGTGCGGCGCCACCCCACTCGCCGCCGACCGCGATGCCCTGCACCACGCGCAGGAGCACCAGAAGGATGGGGGCGGCGACGCCGATCGTGTCGTAGGTGGGCAGCGCGCCGATCGCCGCGCTGGCCAGACCCATGAGCACCACCGTGATGAACAGCATCCGCCGGCGCCCGATGCGGTCACCGAAGTGACCGAAGATCGCGCCGCCCATCGGCCGGAACACGAACCCGACGGCGAACGAGCCCATCGACGCGAGAACGCCGACGAACTTGTCCTCCGTGGGGAAGTACTGCGGGCCAAAGATTGTCGCCGCAGCGATGCCGTAGAGGAAGAAGTCATACCAATCGATCACGGCACCTGCCATGCCGGCCCCGGCTTGACGGCTGGGGGAGGCGTGCCGCGAATTCTGCGGGCTTGCCGTCGAGGCGGCCCCCGTCTCCGCGCGGATCGTACGAGAATTTTTGTGGGACATCGTTGTTCCAAACCTGGTCTGCCATCGAGAAAGTTGGGCGAGCCGTCGGGACGTCCTGCGTGGTGGTCGACATTGACCGATGACTACGTATTCATTTCGGTTGCACAACCGTAGGGACCGAATCTGGCCGGCGTCAATACATCGACCCAGATAGGTGTCGAGCTCAGGCGAGGGGTACCGAGCGTCTCATGCGTGAGCGCACCGGCTCACGCCCCTGCGCGGGCACGCTCCCGCGGGCGGCTAGGCCGGTGCGGCGGTCGTCCCGCGCACGACCAGCCGCACGGGATATGCCGTCCGCGAGGTCGGGCCATGGTGCGCGCCGTCGAGCCGGTCGATCAGCACGTCGACCGCTTTCGCCGCCATCTCGGTGTGCGGCTGATGCACGGTGGTGAGGTCGATCATCGACCACCGCGCCGGTTCAGAGTCGTCAAACCCGACCACGGACAGCTCCTCGGGGACTCGGATCCCGAGCCGGGACGCCGCGTCCAGCGTCGCGAAGGCGAACGCATCCGTCGAGCAGAAGATGGCGGTCGGCCTCGGATCCATGGTCAGTAGCGAGCTGGCCATCTCCACACCGTGGTCGTGATCGATCGGTCCTCGCCGCACGTACGTCTCGGGCAGGTCCAGGCCGCGTGCCGCGAGCCCATCCCGTACGCCGTCCTCACGGTCGCGGCCGTTGCTCACGTTGCGTCGGACCGTGACTACGGCGATCCTGCGGTGCCCCAGCTCGGCCAGGTGATTCGCGACCAGCACGCCGCCCGCGTGGTCCTCGCTCACGATGGCGTCCACCGCTAGACCGCTTACGTCACGGCTCAGCAGCACCACCGGCATGTGAGCAGCAACTCTGGCGGCCGTCTCCGAACCCTCCGTCGCGGACATGAAGATCACTCCGTCGACGATCGCTTCGCTCAGGACTTCGGTGGCGTCGGTGTCGAGAGCGTCCTCGGGGTCGCGGATGAGCGCCATGCGGTACCCGCGTGCCGCCGACCGCTCCTGAATCGCGGCGATCGCCGGCGCATACAGGGGGCTGGTCAGGTCGGCCACGACGACGCCGAGTGCCTTCGCCCGGCGAGTGACCAGCATCCGCGCCGCTGGATCGGGTCGATATCCCAAGGCCTGCGCCGCCTCGACAACCCGCTTGCGGGTCTTCTCGGTGACCCTGGGATGTCCGCGCAGCGCCCGCGACACCGTGGCCTGTGACAGCCCCAGATGCCGAGCCAGATCGACACTCGTCACCATGCAAATGAGGTTACGCGAACGGGCCTGGCGTCCGGCGAGGAACCCGGCCGCAGGATCTCCCCGAGCCGCGCCCCCTTCTGGCCTGACGGGGAGGGTCGCCGCCCGACCGGGCCTTGCTGGAGTCGGCCCGACCGCCTTCGCCTGTCGGACAAAACTCAAGCGGATTCCTTTGAATCTGTTGGAGTTTCGTCCCTCCTCCGCTGGGGCAGCCCACCTCCCAGGCGACGAGCAAGAACTGAGAATAATTCTGATAATCCGTGTCGCTGCTTGTAGACGTCTTTGTCGAATGCGGCGCGGTTGGCGCGGGACCCGTGGGCCTTGTCGTCGAGCGCCCGGTTCGGCCGGCGGCGGGGTCGGCCGCGACCAGGCCGGGGCACCCAGATACGGTCGAGTACCACCTGGAACTGGGGCGAGTCACGCCGCTGGCCAGCGGTGATCACGATGGACAAAGGATTTTGTCCCTGTTCGACCGCCAGGGGAGTCTTGGTCTTCACATCTGTAACACCGTGACCAGCGCCAACCGTCCTGGTGACCACCCCGGCCTGCCCCGCGCCCCGAACGCCTCGGTGAACTCCGCATCGCTGAACAGCTCACCCAGCTCGTCACGGACCCGCATCGCCAACGGGTTCTCGCCCTTGCCCGCCGCCGCCCGCGCGGCACGCACGGTCGCCTCCGGAATCCGCGGCCACGGCCGGGGCTGCGTAGACACCACACACTCCATCCTGCGGCCAGGAAGCGCGTAAGTCGACCGCAGAAAGATGGAACCGCTGGACCACTCTGATGCTCCTGGCTCACCTCTTCCTCGCCATCACCACCATCGCCGCACGCGCGCCAAACTCACATCCGCCGGGCTAATTCCCTTATTCCTCAACGAAATCTGGCACCTATCCCGGGGCTCCGACGGCGGTCCAGGCCAGCGACCGGTGGCATTTGTGGCACGGCCTGGCTGCGGCGGCAGAGAAGTGCTTTGTCGCCCACGCGGCCTGCTGGAAAACCACGCCCCGCCCCGCGCGCTCGGCGCTGGCCGCGCGCACCAGCGAGCGGCACGCCGCCGTCCACAGCCTACTCGCCCAGGGCGTGGAGTTATTGGAGTGCTCTCGATGCCTGGGCTGGTCATTGAACACGGTCAAGCGCGGCGGGCGTGAGCCCCTCTTTGCCAGAGCTGCCCATTCAGGCACGGATTCCCGTACGTACAAGCAATGGCCTTCTGCTGGAGCACCGGGGCCGTCACGCTGAAAGCCCAGTCAGCGGCGCGCGATGCCAGGAAGTCCGCAGCGTGGGCGCGTATCTGACCACCGAACCTTAGCCACGCCCAGCGGCTCGAATACGTTGCGCCCGTCAGTGCGTCCTCCTCCCCATTGGGCGACCTTGGCCTGAAGGAGTACCGGATGACTCTGAGCCTTGATCTTGTTGCCGCCGTTGTCCTCGGTGGTCTGAGCGGCGGTGCTGCCGCTGAGGCAGGTGCGCAGCAACTGCTCGGGCCGAAAGGATTCCCAATGACGTAGTCAAGCAGTGAGAATGGCCCGCTGTGAGTTCGTCAGGCCGCTACCGTGCCGTGGTCGGGCGCGCCTACCTGGAAAACGCGGTTGTCGCGGATGAGTGTCCACAGCACACTCCAGCGACGACGGGGCAATGCCAGCCGGCCTGCTTGTATGCCTTGCCTTCGCGCCGCTTCCTGTCGTAGCGGGCTCGCGACGTTGGGCAGCAACGGATGGCTACCTGCGCGGACAGGTAGAGCATGCGCAACAGTCGCCGGTTGTAGCGGCGTAGTCGACGCAGATTGCCTCTGTTCCCGCCGGTCAATCCGATGAACTCGGCGTCTGGGCACTCTTGATCTTACGACTGAACAGAACAAACCCAACTCGGATGATAAGGACACCGAATGTACTCGCACGCGCATACGGTCGGCTCCACGCTACGTCACCAGGAGCCGCCCGAGGCATACCGGCAGCCGACCGAGGGCACCATCAGCTACGCCCGCGCCGACACTTTCGCCCTCGACACCTCGCAGTACACGGATGTCGAGGCAGCACGAGCGCTCGCTCACCGTGTCCGTCTGGGCGGAGTCGTGAACCGATGGCCTGCGACTTCCCCGGACCCGGCACCGAGCAGAGCACTCAGTGACCTGTTCACATCCTGTCGTCGCCAGCAACGCGCGGCGCTCATTGGGTATCTTCCGGCGGGCTATCCCACCATGGCCCGCTGTCGCGCGGCACTGCACGCGATGGTCAGCAGCGGAGTCGATCTGGTCGAGATCGGATTGCCATACCCCACAAGGTTGGACGGTCCCACTGTGCGGGCGGCCACCCAGGCGGCCAGCGCGGGCGGCGCCACCGTGCAGCAGGTGTGGGAGCTGGTTGAGGCGGTCAGCGCCGCTGGTGGCAAGGCAATGGTGATGGGCTGCTGGGGCCCGATCCAGCAATACGGCCCGGCGGAGTTCGCCCGCGACCTCGCCAGCGCGGGCGGGCTGGGCGCAATCACCCCGGATCTGCTGCCCGGCACCCACCCCGAGCAAATCTGGCGGCAACACACCGACGACTACGGGCTGGAACGCACCTATCTGGCCTGCCCTGGCGACAGCGATGCCGCCGTAGTCGCTGCGGCAGATGCCTCCACCAGCTGGGTCTACGCCGCCACCGGACACCGCACCGGCGGTGCCGCTCCTGGCGCGCAGCATGCCCACGCCCTCGTGAAACAACTCCGCGCCTTTACCGAGTTGCCCATCGGACTCGGATTCGGGATACGTACCGGCGCCCACGCTGCGGCTATGGCCCGCCACGCCGAGGCCGTGATCGTCGGCAGCGTCCTCGTGGAAGCCGCCTCGCACGGGCCGTCCGAAGTGGCCGGCTTGACCACCGCGCTTGTCCACGGCCTGCGACGCCGCGAGCTTGCCACCGCCGGATCCTCGCAGGAACACGAGACCCACGCCGACTCGTTACCGCAGCAGCGTTCGCGAACTGCACCGGCATAGCCCCAGTCCAAGTCGCAAGAGGTCAGCGTCTCGGTCTCACCGATCACCGCAGCTCAGCGCGATCAGGTGTGTTTGTCCTGTCGTTGTGGTGGGGAGAGCTTTCGAGTTCAAAGGCGGGTGTAGGACTCGATGTCCTGCTGGAACTCCGAGATCGCACCGGGCGTCAGGGTCGGCCTGGTGTCCGAGATTGCCTGGAGGTAGTCCTCGGTGGTCGCGGTTTCCCCGTCCGAGTCGAGAACGTCCCGCTCGAAAGCGAACTGGGCGCCCTTGCGGGCGGCGAACTCGATGTCGGCGGGCGTGAACAGTTCGCTGCGCTGGACCAGGAGGTCGAGGTCGACCGAGTCGCGTGCGGGACCGAGGTAGCGGGACCAGATGGCGCGGCGGGCCGGTGGGTCCGGTGGGCCGACCGGGATGAGGTAGTCGAAGCGCCCGGGACGCAGGAACGCCGGATCGAGGGAGCGGACCGAGTTCGTGGCGCAGATCAGCAGTCGGTGGTCGTGCTCGCGGAAACTGGGGATCAGCTTGAGCAACTCGTTGGTGACGCCGTGGGCTGGGCCCGCCGCGGGTGTGGAGCGCGTGCCCGCGATCTCCTCGACCTCGTCGATGAACAGTACAAGGTCGTCGAGTTCCTCCAACTCGGCGAAGGTCCCGCGCAGGGATACGGCGAGGCCGCCGGGGGACGACGCCGCCAGCCGGGACGGGAACAGTTCCACGAACGGCCATGTGAGCCGGGATGCGATGGCCTTGGCGAAGCTGGTTTTGCCGGTGCCCGGCGGACCAAACAGCACCACCGCCTTGGGCGGGAGCACGCCGTGCCGTTCGGCGCGCTCAGGGTGCGAGAGCGGCAGGACGATGCGGCGTTCGATGATGTCTTTCTCGCGTTCCATGCCCGCCAGCGCCTCCCACAGTCCGGCGGGCAGCAGCCGGCCACCGAGATCATCGAGCACGCTGAACTCGGCCGGGGCGAGGTGCTGTACCTTCTCGAAGTACGTCAGACCGGTTCGCGGTCGGTAGCCGGAGTTCTGCATCGACTTGAACCCGGCGTCACCTTCGGGGACGAGGCTGCAGATGCGATGCACTCCCGTCGAACGCAGCTTCTTCTCAAGCTCGGTGAGCAGAGCGCTCCCGATGCCGCGGTTGCGCCACCGCGAGTCCAGGGCGAACAGCGCCAGCCACGCGCGTTCGCCCTGCACGTGGGCCACGGCCATGCCGACGACGTTTCGGTCGACCGCGGCGACCAGCGCCGGGTGGCCGGCTCTGGCCATCGCGACCACCTCGGCTGCCGAGAAGACCGGCTCCACTCCTTCACGGCTCTGGTCCCAGATGTGGATGGCCTGGTCCAGGTCGTCGTCGTGGAAGTCGCGAACTCGCCACGCTGGCAACGAAATCCTCCCGAGTCCAGTAGCCGGTAAGTCCAGCCGGGTGCGACGATGCTAGGGGCGCCGGCGTTGCAGTCGCGTTGCAGGTGTGCGATCAGGATCGTCCACTGTGCCCAGTGTGCCCAGTGTGCCCACTGTGGTCTGTTGTGCCCACAGCACTGATCGCTCGCTCGCCGACTTCCGCGACGGGCCCGCTCGCGTCGATTCGCACCAGCAGACCTCGTTCTCGGAAGAAGCCGAGGAGCGGACGGGTTTGCTGCGCGTAGAGGTCCAAGCGGCGGCGGATCGCCTCCTGGCGGTCGTCGTCGCGCTGGGCCAACGCGCTGCCGCACGCATCGCACGAGCCTTCCACGCGGGGCGGATCGAACTCGACGTGCCAACTGCGACCGCATTCCCGGCACGTTCGCCGACCCGCGAGGCGACGTACGATTTCGTCCTCGCCGACGTGCATTTCCAGGACCCCGTCGATGTCGGTTCCCGATCGCCGGAGGAGCTGTTGCAGGAACACGGCCTGCTCGACGGTGCGGGGGAATCCGTCGAGTAGGAAGCCACCGGCGGCGTCGTCTTCCGCGAGACGGTCGCGCACCATCTCCAGGGTGATCTCGTCGGGAACCAGCTCGCCCCGGACCATGAAGGTTTGAGCCCGCTCGCCGAGAACGGTTCGGCCACCGACGTGGCGGCGGAAGAGGTCTCCGGTGGAGATGTGGGCAACGCCGAGGTGGGTTGCCAGGGTGTGTGCTTGGGTTCCCTTGCCCGCCCCGGGAGGTCCGACGAGGATCACGCGTCGGGGTATGTCCTGCTTCGCCTCCGCGGTCGTGCGGCTGGTTTCGGTCCACGTCATCTTCGTCTCGCCCTCCACAACGCCCGGCAACAGTGGCCGCATTTTGGTGCTGTTGCCGTTGCAGTCGCGTTGCCGCAGGAGGCCGGGTATCAAAACTCTTCGGCTAGAACGCGTTGCATTCGCGCGGTCACCACGTGTCGGCGTGGGTCGTGGCGCGGGAGCCGGTGCGCCAGTTGACCCAGCACTTCGAGGTCATCCGCGGGCTGATGGCAGAACAGCCCCCACAGCGCTTCGACGTCACCGCGGTCGAGGACCGCGCCGCGGAGGGAGGCGAACAGTTCGTCCCGTTCGTCGCGAATCGCCGGTGCCTCGCTGGCTTCCAGAAGAGGCCCGCGATAGGACTCCGCGGCCGCCTTGATGTCTCCGGCACGCAGCGCTTGGCGAACCGACAGGAAGTCGGCGTCGATCTCAGCGTTGAGGCGGTAGGGCTTGGTGCTGATCACGTGCTCTCCGAGGTGCGCGCGGAGCCGATGGATCTCCGCGCGAGCCGTCACCGGGTTGCCGCGGTCTCCGTAGAGCTCGCAGGAAAGCCGGTCTGCCGTGAGCCCGCTGGGGTGCATCGCGAGGAGGGCGAGGATCTCGGCGTGCCGCAGGGTGAGCGGTAGGTCCCGGCCGTTGAGCACGGCGCCGGGGCCGGAAGTGTCTAAAAAGGACAGCGACAGCACTGCTCGCGGCTGCGCCCGCGAGCCAGCTGTGCCGGGTAGTCGCAGCAGGAAGCCCTCGGCGAGGCGTTCCAGGACGGCTTCCCGCCCGTCGTCGAGCAGGACGCGGCCATGGCCGTCGCTGACGTCGATCCGCTCAGGCAGGCACAGACCCTGCCCCGGCTCGATCGCCAGCACTCGTCCGGCCGGCGTGAGCAACGCGCCGCACTCGCCGCGCAAACCCCGCAGGTGCGGCATGTTCTTGGCCCGCAGGCGTTCGTCACGGGCGGCCATCTGCGCGCGAAGGTGGCTTTCGGCCAGTTGGGCGGCGGCAGTGACCAGGGCGACCATCGCCGGGTGAACGGTGCGCAGCGGTCCGCTGATGTCCACCGAGCCGAGGATCTCGCCGGTATCCGGGTCGCGAATGGGACTGGCCGCGCACGTCCAGTTGTGATAGGTGCGAACCAGGTGCTCGGCGGAGTAGATCTGCACCGGTTTGCCGACGGCGAGCGTGGTGCCCATCGCGTTGGTGCCGATGGCGTCCTCCGACCACCGGGTTCCTTCCGCCAGCCGCACCCGGTCGGCGCGCCGCGCGACGCCGGCGTTGCCCTCGCGCCACAGGATCAAGCCATCCCGGTCGGTCACGATCATGACGTGCATCGCCTCGTCGGCAACGCGGAGCACGGTTTCCCGAAGCACCGGGATCGCGGCGGCCAGTGGGTGAACCGAGCGGATGTCGCGCACCTCGTCGCGTTCCCAGACCACGGGTGCTTCGCGCGCATCGGGGTCGACGTCCGCGGCGAGCGAGCGCTGCCAGGAGTCCGAGACCAGCGGTCGGGGAGACCTCGGCGAGCGATCTCCGCGCAGCATGGCGTCCCACACCCGCTCCAGCAGCGATGCGTACTCGATCGGATCCGCTAGCAATTCCGCGGTCACGTACTCGTCATTGAGGGTCACCCTGCCTCCTGGCCACGACGCGATCCGTCCCACATCCGGCGACACGGGTGATGGCCATGATGACTACTAACGACCGGAGCCGACAAGACCACGGTGCGTCCAGCCGTCGAATACTGACCGTTGGGACAGGTCTGAACCGGAGTTAACGGCGTTGCAACGTCGTTGCAACGTGTGATCCAGCACGCTTCTGCGCCATCTTCCCCGTTTCTGTGCAGGAGGCAGCACATGACGAAGTACGCAGCGCCGGGAACACCTGGCAGCGTCGTCGCGTACGAGGCGCGCTACGACCACTTCATCGGCGGTGAGTACGTGCCGCCGGCCAAGGGCGGCTACTTCGCGAATCAGACACCGGTGACCGGCGAGACCTTCACCGAGATCGCCCGCGGCACCGCCGAGGACGTGGAACGGGCGCTGGACGCCGCGCACGGAGCCGCGCCGGGCTGGGCCAAGACCTCGGTCGCCGAACGCGCGAGCCTGCTGAACCGGATCGCCGACCGGATGGAGGCGAATCTCGAGCAGTTGGCGGTGGCCGAGACGTGGGAGAATGGCAAGCCGGTCCGGGAGTCGCTGGCCGCCGACATCCCGCTCGCGATCGACCACTTCCGCTACTTCGCGGGGGCGATCCGGGCGCAGGAGGGCGGCATCGGCGAGATCGACGGCGACAACATCGCGTACCACTTCCACGAACCGCTGGGAGTGGTCGGGCAGATCATCCCGTGGAACTTCCCCCTGCTGATGGCCACCTGGAAGCTGGCCCCGGCACTGGCCGCCGGCAACGCGGTGGTGCTCAAGCCGGCCGAGCAGACGCCGGCCTCCATCCACGTGCTGCTCGGTCTGATCGCCGACCTCCTGCCGCCCGGTGTGGTCAACGTGGTCAACGGTTTCGGCGTCGAGGCGGGCAAGCCGCTGGCGTCCAGCAATCGGATCGCCAAGATCGCCTTTACCGGGGAGACCACGACCGGCCGGCTGATCATGCAGTACGCCAGCGAGAACATCATCCCGGTCACGCTGGAACTGGGCGGCAAGAGCCCGAACATCTTCTTCGGCGACGTCGCCGATACCCGCGATGCCTTCTACGACAAGGCGCTGGAGGGATTCGCGATGTTCGCGCTCAACCAGGGCGAGGTGTGCACCTGCCCATCCCGTGCGTTGATCCAGAGCAGCATCTACGAGGGTTTCCTGGGTGACGCAGTGGAGCGCACCAAGGCGATCAAGCAGGGGCATCCGCTGGACATCGAGACGATGATCGGTGCGCAGGCGAGCAACGACCAGTTCGAGAAGATCCTTTCCTACATCGACATCGGCAAGGCGGAGGGCGCGAAGGTCCTCACCGGCGGGGAGAAGGCCGACCTCGGCGGGGAGCTCTCCGGCGGCTACTACGTCCAGCCGACGGTCTTCGAGGGCGACAACAAGATGCGCATCTTCCAAGAGGAGATCTTCGGACCGGTGGTGTCGGTGGCTCGGTTCGACGACTACGACGACGCGCTGAAGATCGCCAACGACACGCTCTACGGGCTGGGCGCCGGGGTGTGGTCGCGCGACGGCAACACCGCCTACCGCGCCGGACGTGACATCCAGGCCGGTCGGGTGTGGGTGAACAACTACCACGCCTATCCCGCACACGCGGCGTTCGGTGGGTACAAGCAGTCCGGCATCGGGCGGGAGAACCACAAGATGATGCTCGACCACTACCAGCAGACGAAGAACCTGCTGGTCAGCTACTCGCCGAACAAGCTCGGGTTCTTCTGAGACGACGGCCATGAGCTACTCCTGCGTGGCGCTCACCTCGGGGGCGGCGGAACTGCTCCGCCGCCTCCGGGACGAGCACGGACCGCTGATGTTCCACCAGTCCGGTGGCTGCTGCGACGGCAGCGCGCCGATGTGCTATCCGGCGGGCGAATTCCGCACCGGGAACTCCGATGTCCACCTCGGCGACCTCGACGTGGACGGGGTCGCCGAGGCGATCCCGGTCTGGATGTCCGCAGCGCAGTTCGAGTACTGGAAGCACACCCACCTGACCATCGACGTGGTGCCGGGACGCGGCAGCGGATTCTCCTTGGAAGCCCCGGAAGGAGTGCGCTTCCTGATCCGCTCTCGACTGTTGACCAACGACGAACTAACCGCTTTCGGCCTCGTCTGAACGAACTGTCCTCGGTGGACGGGGTAGCCCGCCACCGAGGACGCGCGTACCCCGCGAATCTCGAAGGAGCACGATGACCACCGATCGGACCGAGCGGGTGGAGGACCTGCTGGCCGTCCCGTCGTTCGACCCGCCCGCGGAGTTCCGCGAGCAAGCGCTCGTCGCCGACGACTCGCTGTACCGGTGGGCGGCCGTTGACCGGCTCGGTTTCTGGGCGGAGCAGGCGCGCACCCTGCACTGGGACCAGCCCTTCACCGCGGTGCTCGACGACTCGGATCCGCCCTTCTACCGCTGGTTCGACGACGGGCGACTCAACGCCTCGTACAACTGCCTGGACCGGCATGTGGAAGCCGGACTCGGCAGCCGGGTCGCCTTCTTCTGGCACGGCGAGGAAGGCGACGAGCGTGCCCTGACCTACGCCCAGCTCCTGCGTGACGTGCAGCGTTTCGCCAACGCGCTCAAGGACCTCGGCGTGCGCAAGGGCGATGTCGTGGGCATCTACCTCCCGATGGTTCCGGAGGTCGTGGTCGCGATGCTCGCCTGTGCCCGCATCGGCGCGGTGCACAACGTCGTGTTCGGCGGGTACGCGCCGGAGGCAGTGCGGGACCGGATGCAGGTCTCCGGGGCCAAGGTGCTGGTCACCTCCGACGGGGCGCGCCGCAAGGGACGGGTCAATGCGGTCAAGGACAACCTTGACGGTGTGCTCGCCGAGATCCAGTCGTTGGAGAAGGTCGTCGTGGTTCGCGCGACGCGCACGGCTGCGACGATGCGTCCGGGCCGCGACGTCTGGTTCCACGAGGTATGCGCCGCCGCGGATCCGGTGTGCCCCGCCGAACCCGTGGAGGCCGAACACCCGCTGTTCATCCTCTACTCCTCCGGCTCGACGGGGAAGCCGAAGGGGATCCTGCACACCACGGGCGGCTACCTCACCGGCGTTTCCTACACGCACCGCCTGGTGTTCGACCTGCGTCCCGACACCGACGTGTACTGGTGCACCGCCGACGTCGGGTGGATCACCGGCCACAGCTACGTGATCTACGGACCCCTCGCCAACGGGGTCACGAGCGTGCTGTTCGAGGGCGCGCCCGACTACCCGCACAAGGGCATCTGGTGGGAGGTCGTCGAGCGGTACCGGGTGACCACCTTCTACACCGCTCCCACCGCGATCCGCGCGTGCATGCGGTGGGGCGCCGACCATCCGGCCCGCCACGACCTGAGCTCGCTGCGGCTGCTGGGCAGCGTGGGCGAGCCGATCAACCCGAAGGCCTGGATCTGGTACCACGTGGTGATTGGGAGCGAGCGCTGCCCGATCGTGGACACCTGGTGGCAGACCGAGACCGGCTCGATCATGATCGCGCCGCTGCCGGGCACCACCAGCGCCAAGCCGGGGTCGGCGACCAGGCCGCTACCCGGCGTGTGCGCCGACCTCGTGCCCGGCTACGCGGCCGGGGACGAGGGGAGCGGCCTGCTGGTCCTGACCGAGCCGTGGCCGAGCATGCTGCGTACGCTGTACGGCGACGACGAGCGGTACGTCAAGACGTACTTCCCAAACGGTCCGCGCACCTACCTCGCCGGCGACGCAGCACGCCGGGACGAGGACGGCTACTACTGGGTGCTGGGCCGGGTGGACGACGTCATCAACGTCTCCGGGCACCGGCTGTCCACCGCTGAGGTCGAATCGGCTCTCGTCGCCCACGACGACGTCGCCGAGGCGGCTGTGGTGGCCCGGCCGGACGAGCTGACCGGGCAGGCGATCGTCGCTTTCGTGACGTTGCGCAGCGGTGTCGAGCCGAGCGACAAGATCGAAGCCGACCTCCGCGAACACGTGGCGGCCCGGATCGGCAAGCTCGCCCGCCCGGCGAAGATCGTCTGGGCCGACGACCTGCCCAAGACGCGCAGCGGGAAGATCATGCGACGGCTGTTGCGTGACGTGACTGAGGGGCGCGAGTTGGGGGATGTCACCACGCTCGGAGATCCCGGGGTGCTGGATGGACTGCGTTCCCAGCTCGTCGACCCGAGCGAGGACGAGTGAGCTCACCCGCCCGCCATGGGCGGAACTGACCGATCGGACAGGTTCCGTCCGCCCGGTCGGACGGTAGCGCTGGGCGACCGGCACCCTAGCCTGACTGTGTGGTAAGCGTCACTCATGGGACTACGATGGTGCTGAGATCGGAGCGCAGCCGTCGGTGGGGAACCGGAGATTATCGAGGTCCGCGTGCAGCCGAGCATTGCGGAACAGCCCTGCCATGGTGCTTGGAGGATGCCCCCATGACCATGCGAAGCCGCATGCCCCGTCTCCCGCACCAAGAAGCAGGCGAAGCGCCCGGGGCCGAGTTGCTCCAGGGCCCGCAAGCCGCGGGCGAGCGAGTGCGAGCGGACACCACGAACCGGTTGGCCAAGTTCCACGTCCCGGAGATCGTGTTCGGGCCCGGCGCCCTGGCCGAACTCGGGCACTGCGCCCGGAGACTTGGCGCTCGGCGACCCTTTCTCGTGACCGACCCAGGACTCACCGAGGCCTGCTGGGCGGCCGAGGCGGTCGGTCACCTCAGGCGGGTGGGGCTGTCCGCGGTCGTGTGGGACGCCGTGACACCGAACCCGAAGGACCACGAGGTCGAGGCCGCGTACGAGCGCTACGTCGAAAGCGGCAGCGACGTGATCATCGGGGTCGGCGGGGGCTCGGTGATCGACGCGGCCAAGGGAGTCGCGATCCTGTCCGGCAACGGCGGCCGCATCCTCGACTACGAGGGCGTGGACAAGGTCGTGCATCCGATCCCGCCGCTGGTGATGGCCCCGTCCACCTCCGGTACCGGTGCGGACGTCTCGCAGTTCGCCATCATCACCGACACCGCCGCGGCCACGAAGATCACCATCCTCAGCCGGACGCTGGTGCCAGACATCTCGCTGGTGGACCCGCGACTGCTGATCACGATGCCGGACTGGCTGAACGCGGCGACCGGGCTGGACGCCCTCACGCACGCGATCGAGTCGTTCGTCTCGCTGGCGCACAACACGCTCACCGATCAGCATTCCCTGCACGCGGCGCACCTGATCGTCGAGAACCTCGCGCGCACGTTGTTCCGGCCGACCGAGGCTGCGCCGCGGGTGGCGATGGCGCAGGGAGCGCTGGAGGCCGGAATGGCCTTCACCAACGCCATCCTCGGCGCCACCCACGCGATGAGCCACCAGGTGGGCGGTCTGCTGGACGCGCCGCACGGCGTGATCAACGGGGTGCTGCTGCCGCACGTGATCCGGTTCAATGCGGAGACCGACGCCGAGCGCTACGTTCCGCTGGCGGCGGCGGTCGGCATCGAGACCGCGGGCGTTCCGGCCCGCGAAGTGGCGTGCGAACTGGCCGACCGGGTCCGCGAACTGGCCGACATAGTCGGTGTTCCCCGGGGCCTGAGTTCGCTCGGCGTGACCGGTGCGGACGTTCCGCTGCTCGCCCGCAACACCCTGAAGGACGCCTGCCTGACGACCAATCCGCGAGATGCCCGCGAAGTCGACATCGACCGGCTGTTCCGGGCAGCATTGTGAGTCCTGGCCAGCACAGCGAGGTAACGGTGGCAGCGCGCAAGGAATCCGGGAACGGCACCAATAGTCACACCGACCTCGGTGCGCTCACCGGGCTGCGCTCGGGCAAGCGGTCGTTCTACCCGGAGTACGTCCGCTCGGCCGAACGGCTGGAGTACGCGGTGCAGGCGCTCGACCGGATCTCCCGCGCACTGGTGCGGACCGTCGAGGGCCCGCGCACCCTCGTCGAGGCGGTGGTCCGGGCGGCCGCGGAGCACCTGCAGGCGGACTGGCTGCTCCTCGCGATCGCCGACGGCGCGCTGCGCGCTGCGCGGCCGAGGTTCCTGTTGCTGTGCAACGGAGAGCTGATCGACGACGAGGCCGGATTGCCGGCCGAGGTCGGCGAGCACCTCGACGGGGTGCGGTCGCGTCCGTGGGAGGTCGAGTGGGAGCCCAGCGGACCCGGATGGGTCCGGGCTCCGATGACCCTGGACGGTGAGCCGGTCGGCGGGATTGTGGGCTGGCCGGGCAGCGAGGTGTCCGTCGCCGACACCGACCTGGCCATCCTGCGGGTCCTGGCCAACCAGGCCGCGGTCGCGTTGCACAACTCGTTCCTCTTCCACGCCGCCGTACAGCTGCGCGGTCGCACCGAGCAGCTTTCCGAGGCCGCCGCGAAGCAAGCACGCGACCTGGCCGCCCGCAACGCCGAACTCCAGGAAACCCAGCGACGCCTAGTCGAGGCGATGCAGCGCCAGGCGCTCGACGACGAGCGGCACCGCATCGCGCGGGAACTGCACGACACGGTCACCCAGTACGTGCTCAGCGCCGGTATGACGATTGAGGTGTGCCGGTCCGAGCTGGAGGCCATGGGGCCGGAAGCGGCCCGCGTCGCGGAACGGTTGGCGCCGGCCAGGGGAGCCACTCAGCAGGCCGTCGAGCGGCTCCGCGCGGCGATCTATGCCCTCCACCACAGCGCTGAGGAACCGCCGGGCTCGTTGCCCGTCCTGCTGCAACAACTGTCCACAGTGCACCTGCCCAGCGACCTGAAGGTGGGAGTGCGCGTGGAGGGCACCCCAGCGCCGCTGCCGCCCGAGGCGGAGAACTCGATTCTCCGGCTGACCGGCGAAGCGTTGTTCAACACGGTCGCGCACGCGCACGCGTCCCGATCTCTGGTGCACTTGGTCTACAAGGCCGATCACCTGCGGCTCACCGTGTCCGACGACGGGACCGGCGATCCCGCGCAGTTGCGGCGGTCGCTGCACCTGTCCTCAGCAGCGGACCTCGCCGGGCGCCATCGAGGACTGGTCAACATGGCTGCCCGGGCACGGGAACTCGGCGGGACCCTGTCGATCCGGCGGTCCCGGATGGGCGGGATCTCGTTGCAATTGCGTGTTCCGCTGCCGTCGCCGACGTCTTCGGAGGTGACGATGTGACCAGGACCTGGAAGGAAGTCCCGATGCAGCCCGACAAATCGACTGGTGCGTCGGAGCACGTTCGGATCGTGCTGGTCGACGACCACGCGATCGTCCGGCACGGCCTGCGGTCGGTCCTGGAACGCGAGAACGACCTGCAGGTCGTGGGGGAGGCGGCTACGGCGAGGGAGGCGCTTGCGGTCGTCGAGCGGACGCGGCCGAACATCGTGTTGCTGGACCTCAAGTTGTCTACTGGGGACAACATGGAGGGCCTGGCCCTTTGCGGGGAGCTCACCCGGCAGCACCCGGATCTCGGGGTACTGATCCTCACGACGTTCCTGGACGGCGGCCTGGTGGTCGACGCGATCCACCGCGGCGCCCGCGGTTACGTCGTCAAGGACGTGGACACCACGGAGCTGGTCCGTTCGATCCGAGCGGTGGCGCGTCGGGAGAGCTCGTTCGACTCGCGATCCGCTGCGGCCATGGTGCAGTCGATGAACGCACCGACGAGCGAGCCCCCGCTCACCGAACGGGAACTCAACGTGCTCCGAGAACTGGCGCGCGGCCTGAGCAACCGCGACATCGGGAGCAAGCTGTTCATATCGGAAACCACGGTCAAGTTCCACGTGCGCAACATCATGCGCAAGCTCGGAGCCGCCACCCGCGCCGAGGCCGTCTACGAAGCCAGCAAGAGGAAACTGATCTGACTGTCCACGGGTGGCCGAGAGTCCGTTCGACGACCGCACGACAAATCTAGGATTCGCCGGTGTAGAGCTAGAATCCGGCGACGTTGCCAAGCTTCCAGGATTCCGCTTTCGGTCGTGGCTCGGAGAACTGGTCTGTTGAACTTCGGTACTCGGTACCAATTAGGGCTCTTGTGACTGATCCGTGGGTGGTGTGAGCTGGGGTTTTGGGCCTGGAGATTGTCCGGACGTTCGGCCGCGTACGCCGCAAGCCGGGCCGCGCGCTCTCGGGCGTCGGTTGTGGCCCACGGAGGAACCGGGATGGTGGCGAACCATCCGATGCCCCCGGCCGCGTCGCGGGCACCGCGCCCGGTCCGCCACCCGTGCGCCAAGGCCCGTAGCGCGTCGGCGCGCATGGTTCGGGCCTTCCGCTTCCGTGAGGGTGCCGGGAATCACTGTGCCGTCTCTGACGAGTTGAGACGACTTCTCCTAGCGCCGACACGCGGCGTTCCCTTCTGATTGCTGACGGTGATCGTGATTCGGTGAGGATAGCCGCTTTCGGTGACCTCCCGACGGGTGCACTCGGGCCGGCGGTGTGGCCGGCGTTCAACCCGTTGCTCTTGCTCATGGGTGTGGAGACCAGCGTTTTTCCGTGAGCAGTGAGCAAGTGACGCGGCAGGTAGCGGCCATTGGCGGCCATGTGGTGTTCGTGGCGGGCCGCCGGCCGTGCGGCTGAAATATGCTGGCGGTGACTCCCGCCAGCGGGCCGTGGACCGGGACGGCTCGTGATCCTTCCGTCGCTCACCCTGTCCGATTCGTGGAGAACCGAGCGTGAGCGACTACTTTTTCGTGCGTGCTGACCGATCGGCACGCTTCCGACGTGGCCCCGTTGCCAGGAATGGCCGTCTGTGGCCGTTGCCGGGCGTATGTGGCGCGATTGATTTCCGACATTCAACAGGCATGGCCTACGGTGGTGTTACGAATTGGGCCGTCTCGCCGGGGAATGCCGGAAGGGTCAGCATGCCCGGGTTTCCGTTTCGGGCACACGGGATTTCCGCAGCACCACGGCCGTGGTCACCGCGGCGGCGATGAGGATTGCTGCCGCGACCGCGCTGGTGACGTGGATGCCGCTGATGAACGCGGAGAACGCCTGCTGCAGCAGAGCTTCGCCTGCTCCGCCGGGCAAATTTCCCGCGAGTTCCGCGGCACCTGCGACGCTGCGCGCGGCTTCGCCCGGTGCGTTGGGCATTCCGGATTGGTAGGAAGCCAGCAGGACGCTTCCCAGCACGGCCACGCCGAGTGCGGCGCCGAGTTCGTAGCCGGTTTCCGATACTGCAGATGCCGCGCCTGCGCGTTCTTCTGGTGCAGAGCTGACCACTGCGTCGTTGGTGAGAGTCTGGGCCAATCCCATGCCGAAGCACACGAAGGAGAATGCGATGGCGGCGAAGGTCACCTGCCTGCCGTCGGGCAGGAGGGTGAACATCACGAACCCGACCACCATCAGACCGACACCGACGACGAGTGTTCCGGTGGTGCGCAGCCACCGGGAGACCGGGACCGCGAGGAAGCTGGCAACGACTGCGAGCAGCAGGCCGGGCAGCAGCGACAGGCCGGCCACGAACGGGTTGAGGCCCAGGACGATCTGGAGGTACTGGGTCAGGAAGAACAGTGCCGCGATCATCGCGAACAGCGTGATCAGGTTGAGCATCACGGCGATGCTGAACGGACGGATGGAGAACAGTCCGATATCCAGCAGCGGTTCGTCGAGCTTGAGCTGACGGCGGACGAACGCGACCCCGCTGGCGGCACCGACCAGGAACAGGGCCGCGGCCAGCGGATCGAATCCGTGTTCGGCGAACGATTTGATGCCGTAGACCACGGGGAACATCGCGGCGGCCAACAGCAATACGCTCACCGGGTCGAGCTTGCCGAGCTGCGTGGCCTTGGATTCACGCACCAGGATCGGTGCGAAAACGATAACGAGGACCGTGATCGGCACGTTGATGAGGAAAAGCGAACCCCACCAGAAGAATTCGAGCAGCGCGCCGCCGAGCAGAGGTCCGAGCGCGGAACCGGCCGACAGGGCAGAAGCCCACACCGCGATGGCGGTTTGTCGCTGCCGGCCGTCGGGGAACATGCTCCGGATCAGCGACAAGGTGGAGGGCATGAGTGTCGCGCCGGCGACTCCCAGCAGGGCCCGGGCGGCGATCATCACGCCGGCACTCGGGGCGAACGCGGTGACCAGCGAAGCGACGCCGAACCCGGCGGCGCCGAACATGAGCAGCTTGCGCCGGCCGATCCGGTCGCCGAGCGCGCCCATCGAGACCAGCAGCGCGGCCAGCACGAACGAGTAGATGTCGACGATCCACAGCAGTTCGACGGAACCGGCGCCGAGGTCCCGGCTGATATGCGGCACGGCGAAATTCAGGACCGTCATGTCGACGGAGATCAGCAGGACCGGCAAGGTGAGCACCGCGACCGCAGCCCATTCCCGCGGACCCGCCTTGTGCGTACCGGCTGTCGTGATTTCACTGGAGGAACACTCAGACGTCGCATTGTCATGCGACGATGCGTGGTTTTCGGATTGCTGACAATTCGACGAATGTCATTTGCCACGAGGAAGGGACCGGGGTATTGCCGCGGGGATGGGACCACGTGGTCGGCTCAGTGAGCATCGTGGTCTCCCGTCGTGGTGGTGTCAATGGACGCGTCGGAGGGCGCGTGTCCGGGTTTCTGTCGTTGCCGGTAGGACTCGCCCTCGATGACGAGTTCGTGAGTGGTGGAGGTGAGCCGGTCGACGGCGGATTGGGCGAGGAGGGGGTCGCTCATCATGGCCAGCCACTCGGCAGGCTCGCGGTTGGAGGTCAGCACGGTGGACGCGGTGTGGTGACGGGCCACGACGAGCTCGTAGAAGTCGGCGGTCTCGGTGGCGTGCAGGGGCTGGAGTGCGAAGTCGTCGATGAGCAGGAGCCGGACCTGGGTCAGCCGGCGCATCTCGGCCTCGACGCTGTTGTCGAGGCGGGCGGCTTTGAGTCGTTTGAACAGCGCGTCGGCGCGGAGCATGAGCACGCTGTGGCGGCGGCGGACGGCGATGTGCCCGAGCGCGGTGGCCAGGTGGGTCTTGCCGACCCCGACCGCTCCGAGCAGGCAGGCTCCGTGGGGCCGTCGAGGAATCGCAGGCTGGTGAGTTCGTTCCAGAGGGTGCGGTCGTAGCGCACCGCGGCGGACTCGTCCCAGGTTTCGATGCGCATGCCGGGGTCGAGGCCGGCTTTGCGGGCCCGTAGCTGCGCGGACTGGGTGTCGCGGCGGGTGGCCTCGTCGGCCAGCACGAGCTCGAGGAACGCCGCGTGCGAGAGGTGCTGCTGTTTGGCCAACGTGAGCCGTTCGGGCAGCGTGTGGAGCATCTTGCCGAGCTTGAGCGCCCGCAGCACCTGCTTGAGCTCGGGTGAGACTGGGTCGATCATCGTTGTGGCGCTCATCGGGTCGTCGCCTCCCCTCCGCCGTCGATCACTTTCATCCAGTACGGCTTGACCCGCCGGAACTCGCGCGGATCGCGGGCGAAGCGGGCTGGGGTGGCCGCTCGTGCGGCCGCCGGCGCCGGGGTGGGGGTGTTCTCGGTCGCGTGCTCCAGCATCGAGGCGATCTTGGTGACGGAGATGACGTCGATGTCCAGGGCTTTCCCGCACGCGGTGTCGGCTGGTCCGGAGCCATAGCGTTTGGCCAGCCCGAGCAGCCGGTAGACCTGCCGCATCCGGGTCCAGGGCAGCTTGTCGTCGAGCAGTCGTTCCGCGTAGATGCCGACGTTCTCGCCGTGCGCGGCGGCGGCGCGGGTCAGCCGCTGCAGGTCACGCAGCGCGTAGGCGGTCTTCTCGGCGGGCAGGTCTTCGGGGTCGGTGCAGCGGCCACCGGGGCGCTGCCGGGGATGGGTCTTGATCAGCTGGCCGCGGTGGAACAGCTTGACCAGTTCCGCGTCCGCGCGGGCTTGGACCTGCTGGCCGATGTAGGCCTTCGGGGCCGAGTACAGCGCCTTGCCAACCTGAACGTGGTAGTCGCGGTGCACTTTGACCTCGACATAGATCGGCACCTCATACGGCGTCTCGGGGGCGGGCAGCAGCGCGGTGGCCTCGTGCTCGGCGAACACCTCCGCCGGGCGGGCGTGGATCGTGCCATGGATCCGCAGCCCGGCCTTGTCCCGGCACCAGGTCTCGGCGCGGGCCTGGGCGTCGGCCAGGTCCACAAAGGTCTCGCCAGCGAAGAAGTTGCCGCGTACGTACTGCACAGTCCTCTCGACCCGAGGTTTGTCCTGGGGTGAGCGGACCCTGGCCGCGTCCGTGACGAAGCCCCTGGCCTGCGCGTACTCCAGCCAGCCCACGGTGAACTGCGGATTGACCGCGTCCGCCTTGGCCACCATCGCCGACGCGTTATCCGGGATCAGCACCCGGAACACTCCATCGAAGTGCCGCCACGCCGCCTCGCACCCGGCCACGACGGCCTCCAGCGTCTGCGCAAAGGTCAGCCACACGAACATGTGCCGCGAGAACACCGCCGTGAAGATCAACGCGTGCACCACGCGGCGCCGCCCCGCCGACGGGTCATACAGCAGCCCCATCTTGGCGAAGTCGATCTGGCACTCCACGCCCGGCGTGCCATCGGCCACCCGCACCGTGTCTCCAGCGCCACGGTCCCGGTAGCCGGTGCGCTCCACGCAGAAACGGTGCAGCGTCCGATGCGGCACCACCACCCCCTGGCGGGCCAGCAACTCCCCGATCTTGACCACCGTCAGGTCCTTGCCGACCCACTCCACGATCTGCTCACGCTCGGTCTCCAGGCTCTCCCACGCCGAGCCACGACCAGCCGGGCGATCCGGGCGCACCCCGGCCACCACCTGCCCGATCAGCTCGTCGGTCAGCTGATCCTCGCCGCCGTCACGATCCAGCCCCGCCGCCACCGCCGCATCGGTGTAGCGGCGGACCGTCTTACGGTCCACCCCGGCCTGCTCAGCCACCCTCCGCAGACCCTTACCCGCCATCCAGGCCCGCAACATCTCCCGAACTTCGATCACAGCAACCTCCCGGTACGCCATCCCACAGGACCTCCAAGTCGATCAACTTGGATCGATCCCATGTGGACAATCGAGAACCGTCCCGGCACGACACGCCAGGTGGTCCCATTAGTGGCAACCAAGTGGTCCCATGACCATGGCAAAACACCCGCTTCAGTGGTCCCTAGTTCGTGGCAGCTGACAGACGAATCTGCCACGTGAGGGAGGTTACCAGTCTCCTCCGTGTGGCTGTTGCCAGTATTCATTTTCGGCAAACCCAGAGGAACGTTTGAAGAGGCGATGATGAAGTAAGGGGATGCGCCTGGTTCCTTCGTGGACCTGAATAGGGCTGCCTTGTTCTGGGCAAGCGGCTGTGACGTGCACTTTTGCCTGTGCGAGGTGGCTTCGCCACGACGCTTCGCGGGCTTCGGCGGGCTCGGGCGACGATAGTTTCCTGCGATAGGGAATGCCGCCGGGGTGTCGCCTGCCAGGTTGACGGGTTCTGTCGCAATTTGCGTGATCAACTTTCTGACGGCCGGATCTTGGGGATCAGTCGTGAGCAGGATGCGCTGCCCAGGTTCTTCCACAGGTGCCACCGGTCCGCGCATTGCACCGCCTGAGGCGCACCGCGGGAAGCGCCCTCGGCATAGGCTCCGGACCTATCGCGTGTAATCACCTGGATCTCGGGATGCTTCTTGAGCCACTCGGCGAGGGTGTCGGCCTCCCGGCCCTCCAGCACATCGTTCTCTCGGGTCGATGGGTGGCCATGTCCAGCAAGATAGTGGCGTAGTTCTGCCCACGTCTGATCGCGAAGTCATCCACTCCGAGCACGGTTACCGCTTCCACCGGCGGGTCGGGCACGGCTCGCACCAGCCGCAACAGCGTGTCCCGTCCCGTCCGCAGCCCCAGACGACTGGCCAGTCGGGGCTCCCGCACGGCCGGCCAGCGCCAGCCCGATCGACTCCAGCATCCCGCGCAGCGGCAGGCTCCGCCGGGCATGGCGCATGGTCAGGCCCTCTACCTGCTCGGCGAACGTCCGCACCGAACAGTCCTGGTGAGCGCAGAAAAACGGAGCAGCCGTCGGATCGCCGGTCGCGGGATGAGGAACTGATCCCGGAGATCCGGGCGGTCTGGGGACAGCAGGGCAAAGGGATGTACGGGGCCCGAAAAGTGTGGAAACAGCTCTTACGCGAGGGCGTGAAGGTAGCGCGGTGCACGGTTGAGAGACTGATGCGCGCCGAAGGCATGACCGGGGTCGTGCCCACACGGCACCGGCCGCGGACGACGATCCCCGGCAGTGCGGACCCCAGGCCGCGTGACCTGGCGGAACGAGATTTCAGGGCGCCGGCACCGAACCAGCTGTGGGTCACCGATGGGACCTATGTGGACATTCTCGATGGCGGTTTCTGCTATACCGCTTTCGTGACGGATGGTCGAGCAAGGCCGCCAGCACCTCACGTTCGCCGATCTTGGGGTTGGCCAGGCACCACATGACCGGCATCCCGTCCCCGGTGCATACGAGATAGAGCTTCAGGCCCCAGTACCAGCGGGAATATCTGACGGTTGGTGTGCGCGGTGCCGTGAGCGTTTTTCGGTGCTATGGCACCCAAAATCACTCACGGCCAGGTGGCGACCTTCGCCGCGGCGGCGCGTGGGGTTGGTAGCGGAAAGTCCGGCCGCCGACATCCTGGCCCTGCTGGACCGGTTGGAGCTGCCGTAGGTCGTCCTGGGCGGATGCTCGATGGGCGGCTCCGTCGCCGCTCCGTCGCGATGGCGGTGCCGCGGGCCGCGCCGCAACGGGTCGCGGGTGGCCCACCACGTGATCTTCCACTGGAACCGGCTCGGACTCGACGCCGCAACGCAGCACGCGCTCGCCCACGCCGCCGCCACAGCCATCCTCCAACCCTCCGAAGAGGTAGGACGTACCAGCCTTTTTCTGCAGAGGAACGCCCCACATGAGCCAAGCATATAGGGGCGTCCACTATGGCGGTCCGATTAACCGCGCAGTGTTGAATCGTGAATGCCCACGTGTGGATACACACGCACGTTGAGTTGACCTTTCAGGTCTTCGGACTCGAAGGTGGCCGCGAGGCGTGTTTCGCCTTCACTGGTTTCGATTTGCAGGGTCGTGGCCTGCTCTCGGTAGCAATGCCAGATCAAATCATCGCCTCGATACCAATCGAAGCGGACTGATGATTCTGCGGTGTCGAAACTGACGTGCAGCTCTCCGTCACCAGTTGGGATGGTAACGTAGCGGATCCAGGGCTCTTCTCCTCGTTGGGGCGACTCGCCGAACTGGTCGAGAAATTCCTGGTCCGCGGGTACCGCTAGCTCTGTGATCAATTTTTTCCTCCAAAGGGGATGAGCGTGATTAGTTGAAGGTCTCCGTCGCTGCTCTCTTGCCAGACGGTTTGAAGTTTCATGAAACCACCCGGGCCCGCTAGAAGTGATTCACGCACTTGTCGACGCCCCCAGCTGTGATCTGATACCTGCGAAATATTATTGTCGGATATTACCACATCCTCCAAATGCTCACGAATAATCTCTCTACCTTTAGGGTTGTCGAATATCCTAATGCGGCTTAGTTCGGTTTTGATTTGGTTCGACCTGTCGGCGGCGTGCTTACTTGAGTTGACTTTCCCAAAAGTGTAATCGAATTTACCTTTGTCGATGACTGCTCTGGAAGTTCGCTGACGTGGCGTTTGCGGGGAGCCACTCGAACGCACTGGGGTCGGGGTGCTGCCGGATACGTGTCCGCGTTGGCGGCTTGCGACTTCCTGAATCCTCGCTTGAAGATTCACGAGAGCGCGGACAGTTTCGGCGGCTGCTACTGCGATCTGCTGTGCGGCGGCAACAGCGTCGTTGTCTGTGCCGAGGATTTCGGCGAGTTGGTCCCGGAGGGTTTCGATGGTGTCGCAGAGTGCGTTGGTTTCGGTCAGTGGTATGGCGTCAGCGGTCAGACGGAGGTTTTCCACCTGACCGCTGATTGTCTGGTCATTCATCACTGCTGGTGGTATGCGGCCTTCTCGATGACCATCTGCCGGAGGTGTTCGAGCCCGGTCGAGACCGTGCCCACTTCGTTGGAGACGGCGCTGATCTGGCCGTGGAGGTCTTGGGCGCTGGAGGTGTCTCCAAGGATGCCAGCGACCTGCTGCGCCATGGATTCGAGTTGTCCCTTGAGCGCTTCGGCCTGGCCGACGGGCACTTCGTCGGCCAGGGCGTGCAGCTGTTGTGCCTGTTCGGCGATGGACACGGAATTCTCCTTCTGGGTGTTCACTGTGGACGGTTGGTGAGGTTTGGATGCCTGGCCAAGGCAGCGGTACGGGGTTGTCGTGCCTTGGCCAGGCGCGGCCCGGTGCCGCGAAGGGAATCGGCGGCGACAGCATCGGACCGAACTTGTGGGCGGCTTTGCGCCGCGTTGGCCGTGTTCGGGCGGTTGTTTCGGGGCGTGGTTCCGGTGCGGGTGCCGGTCGGGGGGCGGACTGACGGCACCCGCACCGGGGCTTACGGGGAGTGGGCGTGTGCGGCCGCGCAGAGGCGGCAACCCACTGGGTATACGCGGGCATGGCTGGGGGCGTCGCTGCCGAGAATCCGCTTGCCGCAGCGGGTCATCCCGTCGTGGGTTGGGTGACGTTCATGTGTGACCCGGTGGTGGTCGGTCCACACCTCGGCGTGCTCGATGTCGTCGCCGTTGCCGGTGTTCTTGGGGAACCAATCAACCGGGGAGGACGCAAGTTCGTGGAGCACGGCTATGTGTGGGGTGCGGATCGGAAGTCCGATCATGGTGGTGGCGGTCATCGGGCGTCCGCCTTTCTTCGCAGTCGCGCGAGTTTCGCTGGGCAGGACGAGCACGGCGTTGGCGCGGGACGCTGCGGGTGTTGTGGGAACAAGCTGGTGAGGGGAACACCGCACAGGGCGCGGGTCGCTCCGCTCTGGATGGTGTGGGCGATGTTGTTCAGGCTGATCAGCGTCCGGAAAGAGAGGGGGCTCACTGCGGGCTCACCACCCCGGCGGTGGGTTGCGGGGCCTGATCGGCGGCCATCCATGCGGGGCCGTGGGCGTCGTGCTCGTGCTGGCCGACCACTGCGGGGTCCGGGTCGGTGAACAGGCATCGTTTGGCGGAGCACCGCCATGTGGTGGCGTAGTCGGGCGTGAACGTTCGACGCGGCATCGCAGCCTCACAGGGGCGGGTCGGAGGGTCTTGGTTGGAACACGAGGTGATCGCGCGGCCAGCACTGCCAGCAGTCCCCGGCGCTCGCGGTACCGGCATCGGGAAGTGCGATCACACGCCCGCACCGGGTGGTCTTGGCGTCGGTGCGGTAGTGACGAACTCCCGTCCAGTCCACCCACGTCCAGGCTGAGGCGGTCACGGCTGGGTCACCGCCGGCTGAATCTCAGGCCTGGACAGCACTTGACCACTAGAGACCGTCTCCCCAGGTACCAGCCGCATCGTGATCCTTCCGCTCGAAAGTGGTTACTTCTGGTGTTCGCGTGGTTACGAAACTAGAGGGGTTCGTGTGCGTGGAGTGACAGTAAAGTGACAGTGAGCGCTAGCGGTGTCGTGCGACGATCACGGGGACGTACGCTGTTGCTGCCGTAGTTCCACAGGTCAGGAGGCCAACATGCCCGCCGCTGCATCGGGCTTGACGATCGGCGAACGCGTAGCGATGGCACGCAAGGTTGCGGGCCTCGATCAACGCGCACTGGCCCAACGAGCCAGCTACAGCACCAGCATGGTCCGGGCAGTCGAGCAAGGCCGCGAACCGGCGTCGCCCGCCTTCGTGGCAGCGGTCGCCAAAGCGCTAAATATCGAGATCCAAGAACTCTATGGGCAGCCGTATCGTGATCTCCTTGATGACGATGGCGGCGTTCCTGGACTTGCAGAACTAAGAACATTGTTCGCTGAGGGATCTTACATCCAGGCGGTAGAGCCGGGGCCCGTTGACGAGATCCGCAATGAACTAGAACTCGTGCGCCAAATGCGGCAGGACGACAAAGCACGTCAAGCGATTGCGCGCACACCTATCTTGCTCCGGCAGATTCGCGGGATGGAAGAAAGCGCCACCTCGGGCGGGGACCGCGAAGAAGCGCTCCGGCTGCTGGCGCAAGCGTTCGCGAACATTGGGCTGATGGTGTACAGCTTCGGCTGGATGACACTGGCGACTCAGGCTGTCGATCGGATGGAGACCGCCGCTGAGAACGCTGGTGCCCTGGATCTGCTGGCTCGTGCGGCGAATTATCGTTCTCTGCTCTTGCTGTCCTACGCTGCGTATGACGTAGGCGAATCTTTGGTCGATCGGTCACTTAACCTGTTGGATCAAGGGCCGGATACTGAGTCGATTCTCGCGGTCCGGGGCTCCGCACACCTGCGTGGCGCGATTCTGTGTGCGCGTAACAACAATGAAAGCAGGGCACGTGAGCACATCGTCGAAGCTCGGGCGATCGGCGCGAAGATCGGTCGTACACCCTCCGCCTATGACACGAGTTTCGGTCCCGGCAACGTAGAAATACATGATGTCGCGGTCTCACTAGAGGTCGGAGACCCTGGGCGTGCGGCTCGCGATGGCTCGGCATTGCGGATTCCGGCGGATGTGCACTCGACGCGAGCCGGTCACCACTGGCAAGACGTGGCGCGCGCCTGGGTTCTTTCCGGCGAGCACTCTAAGGCACTCAAGGCGTTGAACGCAGCCCGGCGGGTAGCTCCGCAGCAGACGCGCTATCTTTTCCGGACTAATGATCGACGGGCAGGGTTCAGCACCTTGTGGGTATCGACATCGCGGCACCAGTGTGATGTTGGGGCCGTGTTGGCGAGGTCGGTCATTGTGGGTCGCGGATGATGGGGATGCCGAGGTTGACTGGGCCGGTGGGCTGTCGATCACGCATGCGATCCAGGCGGACGAGCTTCTTTGTGGCCTCGTTCAGGCTGACTTCGAGTCCTTGGACCTCGCCGAGCCACCCGTTCAGCTTCGCTTCTTGGATGCGATCTTTGAGATTGCCGATGATTTCGACCAGGCGGGGCCGTTCTTTGGGAGAAATCCGAAGCATGGCGCACCGCAAACACGCGTGCTCGTGCTGACACGGCGTCCCATATGGACGGCCGCAGTCTCCCAACGCCACCTTGCGAAGCTGGAAGTGCTGCTGGAACTCGCGCCACTCTTCTGCGGTCGGTTCGCGGTACTCGGCCTGCGGCCGCATGGCTCGCCGCTTGTCGAGGAAGGCGCGGTAAGAGCGCACCAAGTCCTCTTGGAAAACAGCCAGGTAGGTTTCCGTTGTGGCCACGGTCTTGTGACCAAGCAACCTTGCTGCGATGTGAACCGGAAGCCCGCCGGTCACCGCGTCCGTGGTGAACATCCTGCGGAAGTCGTGCGGCGTGTAGATCAGCGGCTGGCCTGTTGCATCCCGCAGACCGGTAGCGGCCAGCACTGTGTTGATGAGCTTGTAGACCGTGGTGACGCTGATAGTCATGTGGCGGGAGCCCAACGCTCGCTGGAAGAGGTGCGGCAGGGGCGGGCCAGTGACTCGCTCATACGGGTCGTAGCGGGCGACGAGCGGGACCGCTCCATCATTGTCCTTGCGCAGCCGGGTGATGACGGTGGCCAGGACACTGGCCAACTCGGGACTGACTAGCAGCAGCCGTTCCTCATTTCCTTTGGACGGCACGATTTGCAGCAGGGGAACGATTTCACCGGTATCCGGCAGCTGGTAGGACACCAACGCTAGATGGGTGATCTCCAGTAGTTCCTCGAGGCGGATGCCGGTATGGCGGAGCGTTTCGACGACCGCCCAGGCCCAGAACGCCTCGTCTTCGCGGCGGGTCAGGTTGGTCGTCTCATCGGTGGCCAGGTTCTGCGCTTCGATAGGAAGGTTCGCCTGTTGGCGGGCTGTCCTGGTCAGCGCTTTGGGGGCTGTCCGGCGGTAGCGAGTGCCTGCGTGGTCGAACACTTCACCCGGATCGTGCTCGCCGGCGGCTTCCAGCAACGCCGCTGTCTCGGCCCGGAGGCGTTCGGCGACGTCGGCCAACAGCGGAAGATGAGGAAGTCGCTCTCGGACGCGCTGGTGCATCTCGGAGATAATCCTCTTGCGGGACTTGATATATCCCTGGGTATCGATCTTGCGCACTGGGCTGGGAACCGCCCATGGCGCCCAGCTGGGGTCCTCCAGCGCCCATTCCTGGATGTCGAGATAGAAGGCCCTCACTCGCATGAAGAGGCGGTGGAAGTCCTTGCTCTCCCTGGTTTGTCCGTCCTTGGTGACGAACAATCGCGCCCGTTCTTTCCATGCCTGGGCCGCCTCGTCTGGCAGGTGCAGGGTGTCGATACCCGGATGGTGCTGCTCGATGTTGGCCCAGAAACGCCCGGCCAGGTGGCTGGCCAGGCTGCGGAACGAGCCGTAGTCCATCGCCGGCCGACGCTCGTCGAGATAGCGGACGAGGACATCGCGGACAGGCCGGCACTGGATATCGAAGTCGTCGACCAACTCCCCGGTGCGAAGTTGCCCTCGTTTCAGGGCCGCCCGCAGAGTGACGCCTTCCGGGGTGATTCCGAGCACGCTGAGCAGATCCCAAGCCAGGTGCAGCCCCCGGACCGCTCTGCCGCAGTGGCGATGGCTCCAGGCGTGCAACTCCAGCACGTCCTCCGCGGTCACCTGGTCGAGGTCCTTGCCGGTGCGCAGCACGATCTTGCTGCACACGCTCAACGCCTCACCGCGCTCGCGGGCGCTGAGTCCCCGTTCGATCGCGGCGCGCTCGACGCGGGCGAACGACTTCGGCGAGATGACCATCCGTGTCCGGTCGAACAGGTTGTTGGACCGGTAGCGGGTAAGAAAGTCGTAGTTAGGCACGATCACTCGACACAGCACCAAGGCAGCCAGCCCGACAAGGTGTTGATACCGCTTGGTGTGAGGCTGACGTGTGTCCTCCGGCGCGAGCCCGTCAAGCCAATCCGGGCCGCCGTCGGCCCCGGCCGATACCCATCTGTCCTGCCAGCCTGAACCGGGGTGTTCAAGCAGCCAGTTCAAGATCACACGGGCACCCTTGGTGATCCGGTTCTGGTGCTCGGCGCGGCCTGGCCAGTCCGGTAGCTGGCGCAGCAACCGCAGGACATCCTCGATTGGCAGATGGTCGGCGGAGCCGGTTCGCCGCTGATCGAGCAGATGGAAGTGGTCGTTGGTGATGCGTCGGCCTTGGCGGCTGCGGAGGTTCAGCTGGACTGTCGCGGTGGTCATTGTGGGTTCCTCCCGAACAACACCGAGAGGTCTGCGTCGTCATATCCGACCGCCACCGGCGGTGGTTGCTGCGGCTGCTGCCGGTCGGTCAGATGCTGCTGGACCCGACGGACCACCTGTGCCTCGTCCTCCACGAGATACACATCCGACGTGGTACTCAGGTGCGCGTGGCCTAGGATTGTCTGCACGTCCCGCATGGACAGTGACTCATCCCGGCTCATCCGGATCGCCGCAGTGTGCCTGAGATCGTGCATGGACCAGTTCGTTCCCAAGACGGCGTTAACGCGACGGAAAACCGCACGCAGAGCCTCGTAGTTCATCGGCTGACGCCGCAGTCCGGTGCCCCGGTCACGGCGGCGGAGGGTCAGCCAAAGCGGCTCGTCTCGATCCAGCAGGTCGCCGATATCGGCCAAATACAGGCGAATCCACACAAACGCCTCTGAACTGGCGGGCAGCCACTGCTCTGTGCGGGTGCCCTTACGGATCACGCGGACCAGTTGATCTCCCCAGTCCAAATCGACGCCTCGAACGCCGAGCAGTTCCGACGCTCGGGCGCCGTTGCTGACCGCCACCGCAAGGATCGCCCGGTCCCGATTGGAGCGCATAGCCGAGAACAGCTCGTTCCACCGTTCGTCGGGCATCGCCCGAGGTTTCCGTTTGGGAACCCTGGGGTTGTAGCGCAGACGGCCCTCAGCCCGGAACGGCTCCAGAGGGTTGTGATGGGAGTTGGGCCGACGCCCCTTGACCCGCTCCTGCGGCACCGGGTTGATCAGCGGGCCCGCACCTATGTCCTCGATCCAGAACTGGTAGAAGCTCCGCAGCACCGCGTTCGAGTGCCGGATTGTTCGCGGCTCGTACTGGTCTCCCTGATGGCGCTTGCCAGTGATCGGGTTGACACAGCCCGCAGTGCCTGCCGATTTCGTCCGCGGCCTCTGTCCGGGCTTGGCAGCCTGCTTGAGCCACAGCACCAGATCCCGAACCTCAGCCGGGGTGGCCTTGTCCCAGTCCACCCCAACGGCCCGCAGCCACCGCCACCACCGCAGAAGATCATAGGCATAACTGCGCACCGAGCCCGGCCGGTTGTCCCGGGCCACGAACTCAACCAGGAACCGACGCACCGGTTCCACCGGCACACCATCGGGATCGACCACCAGCCACGGCACCGACCCCGCAGCCGACACAACTCGTCCCCACCGCGGAAGCCGGATCGAGCCGACATTACGTTCAACCTCGTCAAACACCCTCGTCCACCTCTCCGATCAAGGTGGACCAGATCTACCGACTACCCAGTGACAAGCAGCCCCATCTAGACGGCGTGTCGCCCAGTAATCCGGTCAACAGAACACCCGCAGGTGCACGAGACTGCGCGAGCTATCGCGCTCGCCGAGCGGCGGAAGTCAGACAGTATCGCGAATTTCACGGCGTGGCTCGGCCTTAAGATTTAAATGAAACGACCAAACGGCTCGCGGCTCTTCATCGGCCGACGTGGACGACGAGCCAGCCACCGTGGTCTTCGTCGACCTCGAAGCGGTGTCCCGCTGCGCGGCCGAGCTCGACCAGGTCCTGGCGGGTGAAGGTGCGGACGTGGCCGTAGGCGGCGGTGGGCTCGTCCTCGAAGGGGACGGCGATCACGACCCGGTGGCGGGCCAACCGAAGCGCCTCGACCAGCACCACCTCGCCCTGCATCGCGTCCAAGTGTTCCAACAGGTGCACCGCGGTGACCACGTCCACCGACCGGTCCGGCAGCGGCACCCGGGCTGCGTCGCAAACCAGGGTGTGCAGTCGGGTACCGCGCGCCTCGGCGACGGCGCTGAGGAGCTGCATGCTTCCTGGCACGAGGTCCGAGGCGATGACCGTGTTCTGGCCGCGCTGGGCCAGCAGGAGGGGCAGGAAACCGAAGCAGGAGCCCATGTCCAGCACCCTGCCCGGCGGGACCAGCTGCATGGCCCGGCGGTAGACCGGGGCGAAGCTGGCTATCGACGATGGGGCGGGCTCGTCGACGGGGCGGGACCAGCACTCCTCTATGCGGGCAAGGGTGTTGTCGTAGAAGGTCATCCAGGCGCGGAGCGGATCGTCGATGACGGAGCGGACCACCCCGGTGAAGACCCGCTCGAAGATCTCCGCACCGCTGAGCCATCCCGGGGCGAAGAGCTCCTCTGCGAGGATCCCGGCGAGGTTGTTGTCCAGCTGATCGGGCTGAATCCAGTGGGTGATCTCGACGCGCTGCTCCCGCCGGTGCAGCCTGAAGTGCCGGGTGCGGGTCACCTGCGCGTAGTGGTCGCGGGGTGGTCCGCTGTCCCGGACCACCGTTACCAGCCGGTCAGCGGGCCGCTCGGCAGACCCGAGGGGATCGATGCGGTGCAATGCCGCCTGCGCCGGATCGGGTGCGCTCACCGGCCGGTCACCTCCACGGCCATCGTCTCCGCCGCACGCTCCAGGCCCGACAGGTCGCGCACGACTCGCACCTTGCTGCAGTGCTCTGCGTACAGCGGCAGATCGCACTTCCCGAGCGACCAGGAGTAGCGGGGTTCGGGCGTGAGCCAGAGGGTTTCTCGGGCCCGCCTGGCGATCTCGGCGAAAGCTTCGACGCCAGGGTCGTTTCCGTTGCCCCGCCCGTCGCCGAGGATCAGCACGGTGGTGCGGCGGTTGAGCGCGGCGCCGTGCTCTTCCAGGAAAGCAACGAAAGTGCTGCCGTAGTCGGAATTGCCGTCGACGTCGAGCACACCTCCCTGCGGCAGGCCGTCGAAGACGAGTCCGAGAGCGCGTTCCAGCGGGTGGTCGGCGAACAGTTCGGTGATCTCGACCGGTTCGTCGACGAACGCGAACGTGCGGACCTGGCCGAACATCGACTGGAGTCCGTGCACCAGGTGCAGCGTGAAGCGGGCCGTCGACCGCACCGACAGCGAGACGTCGGCCAGCACGACGAGGCGCGGTTTGTCCTCGGCGCGGGTGATCGTCACCGGCCGGAAGGGAACGCCGTCGTAGCGCATGTTCCGCCGCATTGTGCGAGCGGGGTGCACCCGCCCCCGCGGCGTGTTGCGGCGTCGACTGGTCAGGGCCCCGCGGAGGCTGTGGGCGATCCGGCGCAGCGATTCCTCCAGCTGCTGCCGTTCCTGCTCGTCGACTCGGTCGAGCCGGCCGCTGGTGATCTCGCGGGACTCCAGCGCCGTGGACTCCAGCTCGGCGAGCCTGGCGAGGTGTCGCTTGAGCAGTTCGGGGAGGTTCTCCAGGACACCGGCGAGCTGACGTCGTGGAGAGGCAAGCGGGTCGTCGGGTTCTTCCTCGCAGGCCAGCCAGTCGAGCAGGGTCTGCTCCTCGGCGACGGATAGTTGGGTGTCGACCCGGTGGCCCGTGTGGTTCGCGAGCTGGCCGGGAACTCCTGCGTTGTGCAGTCGCTCGGTCTCCAACTGGACGTTTGGCACCGAACCGGTTCCCGCGCCGGTGTCGCTGTTGGAGAAGACGACCTCGTCGGTCATAGCCGCGAGGTCGATCTTGTTGCTCTCTTGGTGCAGGTTGAACTGCTGCGCCAGGTCTTCCGGGGCGAAGTAGTCGCGGATGTCCGCAGGTTTGCCGTGGGTGTGCCCCTGCTGGGGGACGTCGGACGGTTCCTCGGAGACGGTGAAGGACTGCAGATCGCCGGTGTCGGCGAGATCGTCGTGTTCGTGCGAGTGCCCGTGACCGTTCTCGTCCCCGACGACCGGCTGGAGTGAGAAGAACGCGCCGAACACCTCGTCGAAGATCTCCTCATCGCGCCGGTCCTTGACGAGGGCGACCTTGAGCGCGTCGCGCAACGCGTCCCTGGTGTGGAGCATGCCCGGCTGTGAGGCGCAGCGCATCGCGTCGGTGGCTTCGGACACCGACACGCGCAGGCCGAACAGCCGGAGTAGGCGGACGAACCGGTGCAGAGCGGATTGCATGATGGCCTTCCTTGTCAGCGGCCCGCACGTGCGCCCGCGAATTCGGGAGCCGGAGGCTAGGGACGACGCCGCGTGGCGGCGCCGAACGCTCGGTGGCCCTGACCGCCGACCCGTTGCTGCGAAAGGGTTTTGGTGCCCGAGCCGGGTGCTCCGTAGTAGTTCTCGTCGAAACGTCCGGGCAGGTCCTTGGCGGCTCGAACCTCGCGGCCGTCGACCTCGTCGTCATGGCCATGCCCGTGCCCATGCCCGTGGCCATGCCCATGCCCATGCCCGTGCCCATGCCCGTGGCCGTGCCCATGCCCGTGGCCATGCCCGTGCCCGTGCCCGTGCCCGTGGCCATGCCCATGCCCGTGCCCGTGCCCGTTACCGTGGCCATGCCCGTGGCCATGCCCGTGGCCATGCCCGTTACCGTGGCCGTGCAGGTCCTCGGGGACCTGCCGATTCGGGTCCACCAGGCGCGGGATGGCGCTGAGGGCCTGCTGGAGGTCGCGCTCGTACTTCACCACCACGTTCACGGTTTCCGAGAGCAGCTCGGCATCGAGTTCCTCCGCACCGAGGACGGCCAGGGTGCGCGACCAGTCGATGGTCTCCGAGATGCTCGGTGCCTTGCGCAACTTGAGGTTGCGCAGTTCGCGCACCACGGTCACCAGCTGGCGAGCCAGGTTCTCCGGCAGACCGGTGCGCTTGGACCTGACGATCTCCAGCTCGCGTTCGTGATCGGGGTAGTCCAGGAACAGGTGCAGGCAACGGCGTTTGAGCGCAGCAGACAGGTCCCGGGTGTTGTTGGACGTCAGCACGACGTAGGGCGGTGTCGTAGCCGAGTAGGTACCGATTTCGGGGACGGAGACCTGGAACTCGGCCAGGCACTCCAGCAGCACCGCCTCCAACGCTTCGTCGGCCCGGTCGACCTCGTCGACGAGCAGCACCGCCGGTTGTTCGCCGCGGATCGCATCCAACAGGGGCCGGGCGGCGAGGAACCGGTCGGAGAAGAACACGCTGTCCTGCGCACCGATGCGTTCCACCGCAGTGGCGAGGTCCGGCGCATCGGCGATGACCTCGCCGATCTTGTCACGCAGCATCTGCGTGTAGAGCATCTGCTTGCCGTAATCCCACTCGTAGAGGGCCTTGCTTTCGTCCTGCCCTTCGTAGCACTGCAGGCGCAGCAGGCGTCGGCCAGTGACCTCGGCGAGCTTCTTCGCCAGTTCCGTCTTGCCGACGCCGGCCGGTCCTTCCAGCAGCAATGGCTTGTCCAACCTGGACTGCAGGAAGACGGTGGTGGCCAGTCGGCGGTCCGCGATGTAGCCGCACTCGGCGAACTTCGCGATCACCTCCTCGACCGAATCGAACTGCTCGTGGCCGGTGTGGGGCGGGGCCGAGATGGTGTCGGGCACGGGAACCTCCAGTCGTGAGCGGGGAAGCCGTGGTGCCGCCGGGTCAGGGCGGCACCACGGCCGGTCGCGCGGGTCAGCTGAGCAGGTCGTCCAACTCGCCCGTCATGCAGTGCTCGACCACCGGACGCACCGTGTCGAACGTGCATTCCTTGGCGTTGCCCGGGGTGCAGGCATCACCGAGCACGTGGTTGGTGATGCGGTCGACGTCCTCGGCATCGCCCTTGATCTCCTTGGCTCGCTCGTAGAATTTCGTCGGCCCCTGCCCCAACCGGTTCTTCGAGTAGGTGTCGGCATGCACGTCGGCGAACCGCTCCGGGATGCCGACGTCGCGCAGCAACCGGATGGCCGCGTCCAGCGCCGCGTCGGCCGCCTGCACGGTGGTCTTGCCGTGCGTGTCCACGCCCATCGCCTCGGCGATGTCGGCGAACCGCTGGTAGGCAACCGGCATGTTGAACGCCCACACCCGGGGCAACGCGATGGCGTTGTTCAACCCGTGGTGGGTGTCGTAGAAGGCGCTGACCGCGTGCGAGATCGAGTGGATGATGCCCAGGCCTCCGGAGTTGAACGCCTGAGCGGCGATGTACTGGGCGTACATCATGCCTTCCCGACCGGGGAGGTCTTGGCCGTTCCACACCGCGTGCCGCAGGTTCCGCGCTGTCAGCCTGATCGCGTGCAGCGCGTTGCCCAGCGACGGCTCGAAGTTCAACCGAGACACGTATGGCTCGGAGGCGTGGGCCAGCACGTCGAAACCGCACTGCGCGGTGTAGTCGATCGGGCAGTCGTAGTACAGCACCGGGTCGTCGATCGCCAGGCTGGCCACCGAGGCGTCGTCGAAGGCGACGTACTTGTGCGGATTGTCCGGGTCGGTGGTGGTGTCGGTGATGACGTAGGCCCAGGACGTCTCCGAGCCGGTGCCCGCCGTCGTGGACACCGCGATGTGCGGCGGGTTCTTCGGGTTCTCCGATTTGTTGAAACCTTCGAACTCGTTGACATTGCGTCCGTCGTGTGCGACCGAGATCCGCGCGCCCTTGCAGGCGTCGTGGGAGGAGCCGCCGCCGATGGAGACGAACGAGTCGCAGGCGTTCTCCTGGTACAGCGCGACGGCGTCCATGACGTTGTAGTCCTTGGGGTTGGACTCGACCTGGTCGTACACCACGACCTCCAGGCCGTGGTACTTCATGGACTCGGCGATCTTGTGCACGATGTCCGTGCCGCGAAGTCCCGACGTCATCACCAGGGTCCGCTTGAAGCCCAGTTTCAGAGCCTCCGGACCGATGAGTTCGTGCGCGCCCGGGCCCATCAAGGCGCGTGGGAATGGGTGGAACTCCTTGATGGGAAACGGTTTGAGCAGCTCATCGACCTGCATTTCGCAGTCCTTTCCACGCGCGGCGTTGCACGTTGACCACTGGCTACGGCTGGTCCGGGCGGTGTCGGGATCGGGCCCGGCTGAGTGGCGAAGGTAGTGCGGTGCGTCACGCCCGAGAACCCTTCTGGAACCAAGACCCGTCCTCCGGAAGCGCGGTCCGAACGATCGGTGGGGACCGCACCCGTCCGTTCGGACAGGTGCCCCAGCCCCACGGCTCAGCCGCCGGTGGTGGCCGGGGTTCGACCTGTTCGAACGGACGGGGGCGGAAGGTCCAGTCGCATGGCGAGCCGTGTGCCGCCGCGTTCGTAGCGTGTTCTTGCCGCAAGCGTTGGCGGCGCACTTTCCCACAAGATCCCCGCAGCAGAGGTGAGAAGCAATGGAGCAGCAGAGCCTCGGAACCGAGTACGAGCACACCACCGGAATCTCCGAGTACGACGAATCTCGCGACGTGGTCGAGGAGATGCTGGTCGAAGAGGTCTCCATCGACGGCATGTGCGGCGTCTACTGAGGACGGTGGTTCGCGATGGGTAGCCCGGCCTTCCAGCCCAACCTCCCGTACCGCCAGAACCCGCAGGTGGCCCTGCGGCCGGAACCCTTCGGCGCGCTCGCCTACCACTTCGGGACGCGGCGGCTGTCGTTCCTGAAGAGTCGACGGCTGGTCGAGGTCGTCGAGCAGCTTGCCGACCACGGCTCGGTCGACGAGGCGCTCGGCGCCTGCCAGGTCGCCGACCGGCAACGGCCGAGCTACCTGCGAGCCCTGGCCTCCCTCGCGCAGGCCGAGATGATCGTTCGCCGACAACCACTTTCGGAGAGGGACGAGGAATCGCCATGAGGATCGTCGAGCAGCGCCGGGAGATGACCGAACCGGTGCCGCCCCTGGTCGAGCAGTTCAAGCACGGTCTCGATGCACCGATCTGCCTGACCTGGGAGTGGACCTATGCCTGCAACCTCGCCTGCGAGCACTGCCTGTCCTCGTCAGGCAGGCGCGACCCGGACGAGCTGGCCACCGCCGAGATCAAGTCCGTCGTCGACGAGCTGGCGCGGATGCAGGTCTTCTACGTCAACGTGGGTGGCGGAGAACCCACGGTCCGGCCGGACTTCTGGGAACTGCTCGACTACGCGGTGTCCCGTTATGTGGGTGTCAAGTTCTCCACCAACGGTGTCCGGCTCACCCCGCAACGGGCGCGCCAGCTCGCGGCCACCGACTACGTCGACGTACAGATTTCGCTGGACGGCGCCACCCGTGAGATCAACGACGCGGTGCGCGGTCCCGGCTCCTACGACATGGCGCGCCGGGCCATGGACAACCTGGCGGAGGCCGGGATGCGCGGGTTCAAGATCTCGGTGGTCATGACCCGGCAGAACGTCGACCAGCTCGACGAGCTCAAAGTGATCGCGGACTCCTACGACGCCCAGCTGCGAATCACCAGGCTCCGTCCCTCCGGGCGCGGGGCGGACGTCTGGGACGAACTGCACCCGACGGCCGAGCAGCAGATGCAGATTTACAACTGGCTGCTGGACCACGGCGAAGAGGTACTGACTGGGGACTCGTTCTTCCACCTCAACGCGTTGGGCAGCAGCCCCCTGCCCGGGTTGAACCTGTGCGGCGCCGGCCGCGTGGTGTGCCTGATCGACCCGGTGGGCGACGTCTACGCCTGCCCGTTCGCGATCCACGACGTGTTCAAGGCCGGCAACGTCCGTGCCGCCGGGTTCGGCGAGGTCTGGCGCAACTCGTCCCTGTTCACCGAGCTGCGCACGGCGCAGACCGGCGGCACGTGCGCATCCTGCCCGGCGTTCGACGCTTGCCAGGGCGGATGCATGGCAGCGAAGTTCTTCACCGGGCTGCCGTTGGACGGTCCCGACCCGGAGTGCGTCAAGGGACACGGAGCCCAACTCCTGACCACTGTGGACAACTCAGGGGTGCCGCGTGCGACGCAGGACCACTCGCGACGGGGAGAGCGGGGGAAGGTCCTCCTCGGTCTGCCTGCCGTGCGGGCTTCGCAGCGGCCGTGCGACGAAAGCCCGCTCGCCGGAATGGCGTGAACATCGCTTGGCGGGACGGAACAGCCACAACTGGGGACACGAAGAGGTGAGTCATGACCGCACGCCTTGCCGAGCGGGCGTGGACCGAGTTGGAACCGCGCAGACCGGTAGTGCTGTTGCCGCTGGGGTCCTGCGAGCAGCACGGGCCGCACCTGCCGCTGGACACGGATGCGGCTGTCGCGACCGCCGTGGCGGAAAGAGCGCTCGCCCTGCTGCGCGGCGAGGTCGACGCGGTGCTCGCGCCCACGCAGAACTACGGCGCCAGCGGGGAGCACGAGGGCTTTCCCGGGACGGTTTCCATCGGCCACACCGCGCTGCACCTGCTGGTCGTCGAACTCGGCCGTTCGATGCTGCGGTGGGCGGAAAGGTTGGTCGTGGTCAACGGCCACGGGGGCAACCTGAGGAGCCTGGTCGGTGCGGTGCGTCGACTGCGCTACGAGGGGCGCGACGTCACGTGGTGGGCCTGTTCAGGTGGCGAGTCCCACGGGCACGCCGGACGTACCGAGACGTCGTTGATGCACGCGCTGCGGCCCGATTCGGTCCGCAGCGCACGGATGGAGTCCGGGCCGCTCGGGTCCGATGACCGGGTGCTCGAACGCCTCATGTCGGTTGGCGTGCGCGCGGTGAGTCTGAACGGCGTCATCGGCTCGCCGGACGGCGCGAACGCCGCCGAGGGAGGCGAACTGCTCGCGGAGATGTCCGCGGGCCTCGCCGAGGCCGTGCGAGCCTGGCACGTGGACGGCACCGGGCGGCTGGCGAACGCCTCGCGGGTGGGTGTGCCATGAGCGAGCGTCGCGTGGCGGTAGTGACCGGTGCGGCACGCGGTATCGGCGCGGCGGTGGTGCGCCGCCTCAGCAGGGCCGGTTGGTCGGTCGTGGCGGTCGACCGCTGCACCGACATGCTTTGCGCCACGGCGAAGCTGTACGGGCTCGCCGACCCGGAGGAGCTCGCCCAACACCAGCTCGTGCGCCGGTTGCTCGCCCCCGAAGAGGTAGCCGAGGCCGTGGCCTGGGTGTGTTCCCCGGAGTCGGCGGCAGTGACGGGTTCGGTCGTGCACGCGGACGGAGGATTCGCCGGATGAACGCGGCGCGCCCGGAAGCACCAGCCCACGTGATGCGGGCACCGGAAGAGACCCGACTGCCGGACGGATTCGCGGTCCGGCTCGCCTCGGACGTGCACCGCTCCCGCAACGGTGGCCTGCTGTTGGGAGGTTCGCCGATGCGACTGGTTCGGTTGAACGGACGAGCGGCGAAGCTGCTCGCATCCGGCGGATTCACGGTGTCCGGACCGACGAGCGCGGCGGTTGCCCGAAGGCTCCTCGACGCCGGGATCGTCGATCCGCGCCCGCCCGAGGTGCAGGTGGCTGAGACGACCGTGGTGATCCCGGTCCGGGATCGCACCGACATGCTCGAACGACTCCTGACCATCTTGAGGTGCGATGCGCAGACCGCAGATCTGCCGATCGTGGTGGTCGACGATGGCTCGCGCGACCCGGAGCGGCTCGCCGCTACCGCTTGCCAGTGGGGTGCGTGGGTGCTCCGGCATGAGCGCAGCCTCGGGCCCGCGGCGGCGCGGAACACGGGATTGCGACGTTGCGGCACCCGGTTCGTGGCGTTCATCGACTCCGACGTCGTGCCTTGGCCGGGGTGGCTTCCGACGGTGCTGGCGCAGTTCCTCGACCCCGCCGTCGGTTTGGCAGCGCCGCGCGTCGTATCCCTAGACCAGGCCGGGCGGAACTGGCTGGAGACCTTCGAACGAACCTGTTCCCCGTTGGACATGGGGACGCGGGAGGGCCCCGTCGCACCGCTGACGCGGTTGGCGTACGTGCCCGCGACGACCGTCGTTGCGCGCCGCGACGCCGTCCTCGGGTTCGCCGCGGACATGCGGGTAGGTGAGGACGTAGACCTCTGCATGCGCCTGCACGAGGCCGGCTGGCGAGTTCGCTACGTGCCCGCTGCCCGCGTCGCGCACGAACACCGGACGGACCTTCGGAGGTGGATGGCGCAGCGCGCGTTCTACGGAACGGGAGCGGCGCCGCTCGCGCTGCGGCACCCCGGCCAGGTCCCGCCCCTACACGCCGCAGCGTGGTCGCTGGCGGCCGCAGTGCTGCTGACGAATCGCCGACTGGCTCCACTGGCGGGGGTGCTGGTCGCGGTGGCCGCCGCGCGACTGGCCCGCCGCATGCCAGACGCCGATGCACCGGTCCGTGCGGCGACGCTCCTGGCACTTGGCGGCTTGTACGGCACCGCCCGGCAACTCGTGTGCGCCGCGACACGCCACTACTGGCCGATCAGCGCCGCAGCAGCGCTGACAAGTCGGCGGGCGCGCAAAGTCCTCGTCGCCGCAGCGGTCGTGGACGGCCTTCTCGACCACCGCAACAGCAGGAGCTCGCTGCACCCCGTGCCGTACGTGCTCGTACGTCGCTTGGACGACCTGTGCTACGGCGCCGGCCTGTGGTGGGGCGCGGTTCGCAACCGCACGATCGCGCCGTTGCTGCCCCGCCTCGCGCGGAGCTCGCGCTCACGAGATCAATGACGATCAGAAATGGGAGGACCAGGAATGTCGGAGTGGTTCGAAACGGTCGCCGAGGCGCACCGACGCGCCGAGAAGCGCCTGCCGAGGCCCGTCTACAAGGCACTCGTCGCGGGTAGCGAACGAGGCTTGACCCTCAACGACAACATCAGCGCGTTCGGCGAGCTAGGCTTCGCGCCGCACGTCGCGGATCTGCCCGCCAAGCGCGATCTTTCGACCACGGTGCTCGGGCAGGAGATCTCACTTCCAGTGATCATCTCGCCGACGGGCGTGCAGGCCGTGCACCCTGAAGGCGAGGTAGCGGTCGCGAGGGCGGCGGCAGCCGCCGGGACCGCGATGGGGCTCAGCTCGTTCGCCAGCAGGTCGATCGAGGACGTCGTGGAGGCCAACCCGAAGACCTTCTTCCAGATCTACTGGGCTGGAGATCGCGACCGGATCCTCGCGCGCATGCAGCGCGCCAGGGACGCCGGTGCAACGGGCTTGATCGTCACCCTGGACTGGTCCTTCGCCACCGCCAGGGACTGGGGCAGCCCACCGATCCCGGAGAAGATGGACTTGCGGACCAAACTGCGCTTCGCGCCGCAGGGGATGTTCCGCCCTCGCTGGCTGTGGGACTTCCTTCGCCACGGCTTGCCTGACTTGACGACGCCCAACGTAGTCCTCCCCGGGGAGACGGCGCCGACGTTCTTCGGTGCGTACGGCGAATGGATGCAGACGCCGCTTCCGACGTGGGAGGACGTGGCGTGGCTGCGCGAGCAGTGGGGCGGCCCCTTCGCCATCAAGGGGATCACCCGGCCCGACGACGCCCGTCGCGCGGTCGACGTCGGAGCCACCGCCATCTCGGTGTCGAACCACGGGGGCAACAACCTCGACTCCACGCCGGCGGCGATCCGACTGCTGCCCGCGGTCGCTGACGCCGTCGGTGACCAGCTCGAGATCCTCTTCGACGGCGGAATCAGACGCGGCAGCGACGTTGTCAAAGCACTGGCGCTGGGCGCCAACGCCGTCATGATCGGACGTGCCTACCTGTGGGGGCTGGCGGCCAACGGGCAGGCCGGGGTCCAGAACGTCCTCGACATCCTGCGCAGCGGCATCGACTCGGCCCTGCTGGGCCTGGGCAAGCCCTCGATCCACGAACTCGCCCCCGACGACCTCATCATCCCTGACGGATTCCGCCGCGAGGTCAACACCTGAACGAGCGAGCCGCGATGACCCTGCCCATCCCGCGGTGCCGGGCATCGCGGCACGCCGTGGAGCCGAGGACGACCTGAAATGCATGGAACCACGTTCACCGAAGCCCGATATGCGGCGCTGGCCGCTGTGTACGCGGGCAAGATCTGCTACCAGAATGGACTTGCCCGACCCGGCCTCGGCTACGAGTGGGGGACGGGTGTTCCGGGCCCGATGACCGACGAGTTCCGCCACACCTTCCGCGAACTGTGGGCTGCCGACCTCATCGACATCGACCTGCACCGCCTGTTCGCACCGCGCGGCCATCGAGTCGCGATCACGGCCAAGGGATACCGCGCGCTGCGCGAGTGGTCCGGGCTCGCTGATCCCTGCCGCCCGGCGAACTCGCCGCCGTCGCCGCAACCGGGGGTCGCTGGCGGGTGCTGGTCGGGCGGGGCGAACGCCCCAACTTTCCGGTGAGCAGCTCGCATAGATCAAAGCCGAGTTGCGCCACGTGACGAAGTTCACCGAACGTCTTTTGTCCAGCGGTTTCTCTATGCGACACGGCTTGGCTCCACTAGGAGGCTGGTGTCGAACGGGGGTTTGTGGGGGCTTGATTTGTTCTGTGTTTGTTGAGCGGGTCGGTGTGGTCGCAAGTTCTCATCGATCGGGGTTGATGGTGTAGCGGGACTCGGGCGTGATCGTTTGCCGGTATGCCCTGACAACGGGGGCTCGTGCGTGTCTGGCGGGCCCGCCGGGGCCGGGTCAGGCGGTGGTCGTGGTCCATCCGGTTGCCGTGCGGGCGATCCCGAGCATGCCGAGGCGTGCGAGGTTGACCGCGGCGGCCAGCAGTGAAAAGTCGGCAGCTGTTTTCAGCAGTCCTCGGACGCGGGCTCGGCGCCCGCCGTGGCGGTGGCGCATGAGATGAGCGATTTTGCAGTTGGCCGCTCCGGCGTGACGCTCGCGGGCGCGGATGGGGACGGTGTGCCCGGCAGGGCAGGTCACTGTCCGCGCATCGAGGTCGACGTCGAAGCGGTCTTTGGAGAAATGTCCTTTCACCGCCACCGGCGGCTGCACCTTAAGTCCATTGTGGATACCAGAATTGTCCAGTCGCTCCAGCAGTTCCCCAGCACCGTAGGCCGCATCCCCATACGCCGCCGCCCGATCTTCATCCTTAGCTTCGGCTTCGGCTTCGGCTTCGGCTTCGGCTTCGGAGGGCAGTATGTCGGCGAGCAGGGGCTCGGCGGCCTCGGCGTCACCGCTGTTTCCGGCCGTGACCTCGGTGGCGGTGATGATCTCGGCATCGGGGTCGATCGCGAGATGCCCTTTGTAGCCGTCAAAACCGCGAGCACTGGTCTTGTGCCCGTGACGGGCCTCGGGGTCCACGGTGGAAATGATCCGGTCCGGGGCGACCTTGCGGGCGATGCGGAACACCCCGTCGCCGTCGTCGGCCAAGTCCTGGCCCAGCACGGTGGCCAGCAGCCGCACGGCCTTGTCCACGCCCTCGCCCAGCTCATGGTCGTCCAGCAGGGCCAGCAGCGCGTACCCGTCCCGAGCCCGGGAGTCGATCAATTCCTCCCGGGCGTCGTGGTGTCGGGTAGCGGTGGGCGCATTGCTGCGCCCACCGCCCCCTAAGAACCGGGCGAGCGGGCTTTCCCCGCACCTCGGCTCAAGCAAGCCCCATTGGGCTTCGCGGGCGATGTTCCCGGATTCTTGCGACCCCGAGCCAGTAGGCTGCGATTGCAAGAAGTGTGCACCAGGCGTGTTCGTTTGCCGTCCGGCGTGCCGCGTCGTTCGTGGGTGAGATAGTCGGCGGCTATCGCCCGTCGAGCGACGCCCAGCCACCAGCGTTCCCATGCATGTGGGGATTGCGGTGGTTGGTCGGCGGTGAGGAGGGGCTCCCGACAGAGTGAGCAGCGACCGTCCTGCGTGGCAAGTAAGCCCAGGTTGTAGCTGTCCAGCGGGGGCTTGACCTTCCGCCGTCGTTTGGCCCAGTACTCGATCAGGTCGGGGTCGTCTGGGGACGCCCCGCCGGTGACGAGCTGGTGCCGGACGATGTTGGTCCAGGAGAATTTGACCATGTAGTGAACGTCGCCGCGGTCGTTGTCCGACGTGCGGTCGCCGAACACCCAACGGTCATTCCTGAACCTGTTGAACTTGCCGAAGTAGCGTTTGACGATCCACTTTTTCGACTTCTTGGGGTGCATGCGTCTGGCCCATCGATAGGTGAGCCACCACATGTAATGGTCCAGCGCGGTGAAGATTCTGCTGGATACCACCCCTCGATAGTAAGCGGCCCAACCTCGGATGATCGGGTTGAGCCTGGCGATGACCGCCATCGCGTTCGAGCCGCGCAAGTTGCGCATCTCGTCGGCGAGCCGCTTGCGAATCCGCCTGACCGCGTCCAGGCTTGGTTTGATCAACAGCTTGCCGCCGCGTGGGTAGTAGCGGACATTGAACCCGAGGAAGTCGAACGAGTCTTCTCGATGGGCGATTCGTGTCTTGTCCTCGTTGAAGACCAGCCCCCTCGGCGCCAGCCACTCAGCAAGCTGTGCCTTGACCTGCTCGGCTTGCTGCCGCGAGTAGCAGCAGACGGTGAGGTCGTCGGCATATCTAACCAAGATCGGAGTACCATCAACCGCCTTCCCGGCATGAACACCAGTGGTGCGATAGCGGACACCTGCGGCCTCCTCCAACCCATGAAGTGCCACGTTCATCAGCAACGGACTGATCACACCGCCTTGGGGCGAGCCCTCTTCGGTCGGTGAGTACCGTCCATTTTCGACCACTCCAGCCTTGAGCCAGCGCGCGACCAGTTCCCTGGCTGGAAACCCGCCGAGGGCGGCTAGAAGATGCGAGTGCCCGATCCGATCGAACGCGGCCGACAAGTCGGCGTCCAGGATCCACACTCTCTTGGCACGAGTGCCGCTGAGAGCGTTGAACAAGGCACCGATCGCGTCAGCGCAGCTTCGTCCCGGCCGAAACCCATAACTCCTCGGCTCGAACCGAGCCTCCCACTCCGGCTCTAGTGCGTTGCGGACCCGAGCTTGATGACACCGGTCCATGATCACGGGAATGCCGAGTGGGCGCCGCTTTCCATTGGCCTTCGGAATATGCACACGCCGGACCGGCAACGGGTCCCAACAGCGGCGTGTCCGATGCACCCGCACCGCCACTTCCGCCCTGGCCTCGGACGACAGTGCCACCTGACCGTCCACCCCGGCCGTCCGACGTCCGGTATTGCGCTGGGCCGCCTGCCGCACGCTCAGCAGCGTGTTCGACCACGACCCCAGCATCATCCTTTGCAGGGACCGGACCTTGGTCCAGTCCTGCTCCCGCGTCGCCTTGAAGATCCTCCGCCGCAGCCTCACTACGTTCTGCTCATGGATGCGCCACTCAATGGCGTCCCAATCCAGTACGTCCTCGGGTCCGTTCACCACGGTGGTGTCCAACTTGCCCCTCGGTTCGATAGGCACACGGCCTCAGCGTTCAAAGGCTCACCTGCCCACGTCAGCGCCCTTTCGGGCCCGGTCGTATGACCGGCATCCGGCCGGTTCCCCGGTGACCACCGCCTGGAGGAGCGGTCTGGTGTCACGGGTCCCGCTGCCTTTCGGCCACCGGCATCCGCTTGTTGGGCATCCTGTCCCGCCGAGGGTTTCCGCCCCTCTTTCGATCGGCCTACCGGGCCGCGACGACCCGGACCCCGACGGGGTTTCCACGTTCCGCGCACGCGAGATGTGACCGGGGTGGGCGCCTCCCTAAACCCCGAGGCCAGCGGTGTTCACACGATCGGCGGGGACGGCTCTGATCGTCGCTTGCCGCCTCTTCCAACGGCCAGGCCCTATCACCCTGGTCTTCGTCCCGTCGTCCAGAGCTATCGATGACGAGGCATCATCGGGAGGTTCACTTGCGTTCACCCGTCCGGTCTTCCCCTTGCCCGGTTGCTCCTCTGGACGGAACAGAGGCCCTTGGGCGTCTTCCCTGAGCTTCGCACCCTGGCAGGCGGGACCTACCAGCGCACGTCAAGGCGGGGACGGATCTCGAACACTGATCAGGAACTACACATCCGGCACTGCCGGCCTCCAATCTGCGAGTTCACTCGCCATGCGCGACTTCGTGTCGCACCGTCCCAGTCGATCTGTGGTTTCGCCGTGCTGGCGTAGTCATCCCCAGAGGTGATCACCACCCGCAGCCGGGCGGCCTGTTCGGCATCGGCGGCAGCCAGCAGACCGCGGATCGCCGAACGGATCAACGTGATGGTGTCCATTGTGGCCACCGCGTCATACAACGGGGTCGAGTCCAGCACACGCTTGCGGCCCACCAGCCCGGCCTGCCGGGCCACGTCCAGGACTGCCTCGAAGACCCGCTCCGGCCGTGCAGAGCGGGCCAGCCTGGCCCGCATGTCCACCAGTACGGTGTGCACGAACCCGGGATAGTCGAAATGCAGGCCACCAGCAGCGTATTTCCAGCGGGCGTCGAAAGCGAACCGGTCGACCGCCTCCCGGTCCGACAAGCCCTCGATGCGTTGCAGCACCATCACCACCGCCACGATCATCGGTGGCACCGACCGGCGACCCACATCGGTGAACAGGTCAGCGAACATCTCATCCGGGAACAACGCGAAGCACTCCCGGTGCAGCACTCCGTAGATCGAATCCGCCGGGACGCGGTCCTGGCAGTAGTCCACCGTCGACCGCAGTAGGTCAGTCTGGCGAGGCGCACGTCCCAACGTCACCCGACCATCCTGCCAAAACGATCACCTCAACCGGGCGAGACACACCGATCCTTAGCAACCAAAAACACCAGCCACCTATAGTGCGTACTTCCAGTCAATCCGGCCCCGTACCGCATCCGCGGTCTGCCGGTCGGTGAGGTTCTCGGAAAACTGCAACACCGATATCAGCGCCAACTGTCCCGGTGACCAGCCCGGGCGGCCACGTTTCCCGAACGCAGCAACGAATTCCGCATCCGCGAACAACACACCCAGTTCATCACGGACCCTCATCACCAAGCAGCTCTTGGGAAACGCCGCCCGAGCCACACGCGCGGTCGTATCCGGGACATCAGGCCATGGACGCGGCTGTAACGACACCACACACCCCACCTACGAAGATCAGCAAACAGGGATGATCTTGCACCCTCACCCGCCACCCGCCCACATAGGGTGCGAATTAGGCAACAGAGTCCTTTAGCCGTGGGGAGGACGTCAACAATGAGTACCGATACGCCGCGTGACCAGCAGCGAGGAATATTCGAGCCCACAGCCTCGTATCTCGCGGCGTGTTGGTGCATCCGTGCAAGATGGTTCATTTGGACGTGGCCTGGGGTCTACCGGGGTGAGTTAGACAGTCCCGGTGATCAGAGCCAACTCGAACGCCGTCGACCGGCGTCGCTTTATTACTGCCGTCTCCGTCGTGGCGAGCGCTGCCGCGGTCGCCCAGTTGCCCGTCGGCCGTGCGGCCGCTACGACCCGGCCGAGCGGGGGTAATTATCCGTTCCTTCTGGGCGTCGCGAGCGGCGACCCCACCTCATCCGGTGTCGTGCTGTGGACACGGCTGGTGCCGGACCCGTTCGTGCCGGGCGGTGGGATGGAGCCGAAACGGGTACCGGTCAGGTGGGAGATCGCTCGCGACGAGCAGTTCCGCAAGATCGAGGCCAGCGGCGATGCGTGGGCCCTTCCCGAACTTGCGCACTCGGTGCATGTCGAGGTCGATGGACTCGCACCTGACCGTGAGTGGTTCTACCGCTTCCACTACCGCAGCGACGTCTCCCCGGTCGGCCGCACCCGCACAGCGCCCCCGCCGCACAGGCCCACCGGCTCGCTGGCGTTCGCTTTCGCGTCCTGTCAGAACTGGGCCAGCGGCTACTACCCGTCGTACCGCCACATGGCGCAGGAGGACCTGGATCTGGTGCTGCACCTGGGCGACTACGTCTACGAGGGCGGCATCCCTGCTGGCGGCGGCTACCGGCGGACAACGACTCCGGACACCCTTCGGCCGGCGCCGCAGGACCTCGAACGCTGGCGCATGCAGTACGCGCTCTACAAGAGCGATCCGGATTTGCAGGCCGCGCACGCCCGTTTCCCGTGGCTGGTCACATGGGACGACCACGAGGTGAAGAACGATTACGCCAACACACAGCAGGAGCAGGCAGGCGACATCAGCGCGCTGCGCGCGGCGGCCTACCAAGCCTGGTACGAGCACCAGCCGGTCCGTGCGCCTGCGCGTCCGGACCGGCAGGGCGGTCCGCGCATCTACCGTCGGCTGGAGTGGGGAAACCTCGCCCAGCTCGACGTCGTCGACGGCCGCCAATACCGCAGCGTGCCGCCCTGCGGCTGGGGAGAGGCCGATGCATGCGCTGCCGCGTACGGGCCCGACATCACGATGCTTGGTTTCGAGCAGGAGCGCTGGCTGTACTCGGGCTTCCAGGCCTCCAAAGCGACCTGGAACATCCTGGGCAGCAACGTGATGCTCGCCCGTCTCGACCACGACGGTCCCGAGGGAGACCGGCTGTGGCACGACGCCTGGGACGGCTTCCCTGCGGCGCGCAACCGGCTCACCGAGGCGTGGGTGCGTCACGACGTCAGCAATCCGGTTGTGGTGACGGGCGACTGGCATTCGACCTTTGTCAATGACATCCACCAGGACTTCGACCGGCCCTCGTCGCCCGTGGTGGCGACCGAGTTCGTGGGCACGTCGATCTCGTCCAACGGCGATGGCGCGGTCTATGGCCCGTACTACGGCCCGATGATCCAGTACAACCCGCACATCAAGTTCTTCGACGGTGACCGCCGCGGCTACGTGCGCTGCCACGTCGACCGCGACCAGTTCACCGCAGACCTGCGGATGGTCAGCACGGTCAGCACCCCCGAGGCGCCCGAGTCGACGTTCGCCTCGTTCGCGGTCGAGAACGGCAAGCCCGGAGCCCTACGCGACTGATCAGGTAGACGTGGTGCGCAGGCCCCCGGATTTGTCCGTGGGGTTAGCACGTCAAGTCCGATCCTGACGCGCCCAGCGGTAACCCTGCCAACGTTAGGTAGTTCGGTGCTGTATAGTGTTGGGTATGGCCGTCACGCTGCGATCGAACGCGAACATCACCTTTCAGTGCGCGTTCCACGTCGTGTGGTGCCCGAAATACCGGCGCCGGGTCATCGGTGGCCGGATGGAAGAACGCTTGAAGCAGCTCATCCGGGAAGTCGTCGAGGAGAAGGGGGCGTGGCTGGTGGAGCTGGAAACGATGCCGGACCACGTTCACCTTCTCGTCGAAGTCGACCCGCAGTACGGGGTGCACAAGCTGGTCAAAGCGATGAAGGGGCGTTCGTCGCGCGTGTTGCGGGAAGAGTTCCCGTGGTTGCGGTCGAAGCTTCCGACGCTGTGGACCAACAGCTATTTCGTCGCGACGGTCGGCGGCGCACCGCTGTCGGTCATCAAGCGCTACGTCGAACAGCAGAAGGCCCGGTGAGTCGATGCTGACGGGACGTCGCTACCGTTTGAAGCTCACCACCGCCACCGCGCAGGCCGCCCAGTGTGAGGAGTTCGGCAATATCTGCCGGGCAGTGTGGAACACCGCCCTGGAACAACGCCGCGAGTACCGGCGGCGCGGGGTGTGGATGAACTACAACGAGCAAGCCGGAGAGCTCGCCGACGCGAAAACCGAGCACGACTGGTTGAAGACCGCGCCGTCGCACATCCTTCAGCAGGCGTTGAAGGATCTGGACCGGGCGTGCCGCGACCACGGCACGTTCCGGGTTAAGTGGCGCGGTAAGCAGCGTTGGAACCCGTCGTTGCGGTTCCCGATGGGCAAGCTCATCGGGGTCGAGCGGCTGAACAAGCGGTGGGGACGGGCGAAGCTCCCGAAGCTGGGGTGGGTGCGGTTCCGCATGACCCGCCAGTTCGGTGGTGCCGTGCGGTCCGTGACAGTGTCCCGCGATGGCCGGGACTGGTTCGTGTCGTTGTTCGTTGACGACGGCGCCAGCACCCCAGAACGGCACGCCGCATCCCACAGCGGTGTCGGTGTCGACCGTGGGGTCGCGGCAGCGGTAGCTGCCAGTGACGGCAAGCTCATTGACCGCGTTTTCGTCTCGTCTGGCGAGGATGAGCGTTACCGCGGGTTGCAGCAGAAGCTTTCCCGGCAGAAGCGGGGCAGCGCGAACCGTAAGAAGACGTTCGGCAAGATGCGCCGGGTGAAGCGGCGCGAACGCGACCGGCGAGCGGACTTCTGCTCGCAGGTCGCGGCCGGGCTCACCGACCGCAACGCGCTGGTCGTGCTGGAAGACCTCCGTATCCGGAACATGACCCGGTCGGCGAGCGGAACCGCCGAAGAACCCGGCCGGAACGTCGCCCACAAGTCCGGCCTGAACCGCGTCATCCTCGACAAAGGCTGGCACAAGCTTGAACTGGCCCTGTGTAACGCTGCCCGCTATAGCGGCAGCGAGATCGTGAAGGTGCCTGCTGGGTACACGTCGCAGACGTGCGCGGTGTGCCGTGCTGTGGACCCGGAAAGCCGTGAGAGCCAAGCGGTTTTTCGGTGTACCCAGTGCGGCCACACCGCGCACGCTGACGTGAACGCGGCGAAGAACATTCTCGCCGCCGGACGGGCGGGGACAGCCTGTGGAAACCTCGCCGTTAGGCGGTCCGTGAAGCAGGAACCTCAACCGGCGTTAGCGCTGGTTGGAATCCCCCGGCCTTAGCCGTCGGGAGGACGTCAAGGTCTTCCCGTACCTTGTTGGGGGAATGGCCTCGTGGTTCGTGGTCACGGCGGCAGGCGATGAGCTCGTCGGAGGTGCCGGCCGCCGTGTAGCCGTGCCGGACGGCGTCGGTCACCAGACCGACGCCGGCGGCCAGCCCGAACGTCTGCACGGTGGCCTCGGCGATCCGGATCGCGTCCTCGGGGCCCAGTGCCTCACTCCGGGTGCTGTCCGGCTCGGCGAAACGAACCTCGTGTTTGCCGTCCGGGTCCACCGACAACCTGTGGCCGCCGCGCCAATCTTTCGATGGTCGGGACTGCGGCGCACGAACCCGGTGCGGGCACGGCATCCGCACCCGCGTCGTCGGTTGTCGCAGGCTGAGCAGAGACCGCCCACGCCGTAGCAGTCATCCGTCAGTTGAGTGTCCACATGTCACGGTTCACCGTGGTGGGTATCTCGTTAGGGCTTGCGGTCGTTGTTGCGGGAGGCGCTAGTGAGGCGACTCGCCGCGCGGCTAGGGCCTGTTCATTTCGACATGGCTGCTGACGAACCCCGCCAGACGAGGCGAGATTCCTGCCTCGTCTGCCGTGGCGTGCGACAGGGCGGGGTGTGCTTGACCGAGCGACTGTGGTCGACCTGCCCGTACGTCGTGCCCGCCGCTTCTCACCAGTTCGGACGAGTCGGCACTGGTGTCGGCGGTTTCCGCGGCGATGGCCGCGGATCTGTCGGCCGTCTGGCCGGCGGTGACGGTCTGAACCGCAGCGCGCACGGCCGCTTCGACGATCCCGTCCTCCCGTGCCGTGGTTCCTGCGAGGTCGAGGACGGCGACGCTGATGCGGGTCATCGGGTGACCTCTCGCTCGGAGATGATCGCGTCATCGCGCAGAAGTGCTTCGTCGGTGCGATCGGGGTCTCGCATGGCCAATGCGACGGTGGCGGCATCGACGACGGCGAGGTGTGCGAGTCGGCTTGACCCGGCGTCCGGGCGGAGTGCGGGTTCGGGGGAGGCGACGACGATTTCGATGTCGGTGAGTTCGCCGATCGGGGTGCCGCGATAGCTGGTAATGAGGATTGTCTTCGCGCCGGCGGCACGCGCGTGACGGAAGGCGGCGTGGGTCTCGAACGAGCGGCCGGTGTGCGAGATGCCGAATGCGACCGCGGTGTTGGAAAGATGCGAGGCCGAGGTGGCCTGCATGTGCGGGTCGGTGGCGATGCTGGTGGGCACGCCGAGCCGCAGGAGCCGATAGTAGAGGTCTAGGGCGACGGGGATGGAGCTGCCTACTGCGAAGCATTCGACGCGCGAGGCGGCGGCGATGGCGTCCACGGCGGCGGCGAGGGCGTCGGTGTCGACGGTCGCGAGCGTGTCAGTGATGACAGCCATCCCCGAGCGCAGCACTTTGTCGGTGATTGTTGCCACGTCGTCGTCGGGGGATACCGGCGAGGCGGTGTCCCCGGTTGTGACGAGCGCGCGCGTGGCAAGTTCGATGCGCAAACCGCGGAATCCGTCGTATCCGATGGACTGGCAGAACCGCACCACTGTCGCTTCGCTCACGCCTGCTCTCTCGGCGAAAGCTTTGAGGGGAAGCCGGAGCAGTTCGTGCGGTGCCGCTTCGAGCGCATCCGCGACGCGGCGCTCGGCACCCGACAGGGACGGGTAAGTGCTCCTGCTCCTGGTGAGCATCTGCCTGATTGGATCCATCGTCGACGCGGTGTCCTGCGGACGTGGCATGCGTTCCTCGCTTCTCTGCGCACCTAACTCTTGTTTGGAGTTAACTTTCAGTTCAAGCTCCTCCGCTAGAAAGTCTACTCGTTCGGCTTTTCGCGGGCCACGGAGAGGAAAGCGGTGCACAGTGAACATCGAGAATCGCGCGTTTGACCGCGAAGCGACCAGGCCGCTCGTCGTGTTGCTGGTCGTCGACGGTCTGCGCGCTGTCGACCTCACCGAGTCCGCGCTTCCGAGGCTTTTCGAGCTCGTCGAAGACGGGGTGCGCTGCGTTTCGGCGTCAACTGTGGTCCCGTCGGTGACCCGCGCCGCCGCGGCTTCACTCGTCACCGGTCGCCTTCCGCGTCACACTGGCGTGCTTGGCAACCGCATCTGGACACCCGGCGGTCTCGTCGACACGGCGTCGGTGTGCGAGCTCCTCGCGATGCGGTCGGCACGTGGTCGGGTCGTCGAAGCGCGCACGCTCGGTGAGATCCTCGCTGCCGAAGGCAGACGCTTGATGGTGGTGGGGTCCGGTAGCCCCGGGTGCGCGTACCTGCTGCATTCCGAAGTGGACTCCGTTGGAGGCGCCCTGGTGATGGCTGCGTTTGATCCGGTCGTCGGGCCGGTGCTCCCCGTTGACCTACGCGACGAGGTGCGCCGCTGGCACGGTCCGCCTCCCGCAAGGGGAGCGGATTCCAGAGAGATCCTCGCCTGGGGCGTCGATGTCGCCTCGGGTGCGTTTTTCGATGGGGTCGACCCGGACGTGCTCTTGTTCTGGTGCGGTGAGCCCGACGAGGTACGGCACGCACACGGCGTCGATGCTGCCCCCGTTCGGGACGTGCTCGCTCGCATCGACGAGGAGCTCGGCAGACTGGTTTCCGTCTTGCGCGGCAAAGGGCGACCGGTCAATGTGATCGTGACTTCCGATCACGGCATGGTGGATCTCCCTCCAGGGGCTGTTCTCGGCGCGGAGCTGTTCGCAGACCTCCCGGAGCACCTAGCGGAGCGTGCAACGATCTGCATCAACGCTGCCGCCGCTGCGATCCACCTGCCGGCCGAAACCCCGTCAGCGGTCCATCGCGAGCTCGCATTGTGGTGCCGCGGGCAGGCCTGGGCGGACACCGTCTTCATGAGCGAACCCGACCTCGTGCCCGGAGTGCTCCCGATGAAGCAGGCTGGATGCGATCATCCGCATCTTGGTCCCGCGGTCCTCGTGACCGCCGATCCTCGCGCCCTGCCTGTGAGCACCAGCGGGCAACGCGCGGCCACTCACGGAACCCTCCTGCACGAGGACATCCGCATCCCGTTGGTCATGCAAGGACCCGCCTTCGCTCGTTCTCTCGTCGTCGACCGGCCAGTCACCGTCACAGACATCCTTCCCACTCTGCTGCACGTGCTCGGTGTCCCAGCACCTGGCCGGCTTGACGGCATCCCCATCACCGAGGCCATCACCGGCCACCTGACTGAAAGCGCTACCTCGTGAACACTCCTCGCATCACAACCTCACCCACCGGCGGCCTGCGTGAGCTAGCCCGCTCACTGCAAGCTGAGGGCCGCGACATCGTGAACCTCACCGCAGGGGAGCTCGCCACGCCGACCCCGCCCCACATCGTCGAGGCAGCGGTCAAGGCGGCGCACGACCCGGCACGACACGGATACGGCAGCGCGGCCGGCGACCCCGAGTGCCGGGACGCCGTCGCAGGCTGGGCCGGACGCAGTCTTGGCATTGAGGTCGACCGCTCCCATGTGGCCGTCACGAATGGCGCGAAACAGGCGCTCCACAACGCCTTGCGCAGCCTTGTCGGCCACGGCGATGAGGTCATCGTCCCCGCCCCTTACTGGGTCACTTTCCCCGAGGCGGTGCGATTGGCCGGCGCCGTCGCCGTCCCGGCGCACCCGCGCTCAGGAGGCGGCCTTCCTGACGTCGCGGACCTGGACGCGGTGTGCAGCGCGGTCACTCGCGCCGTGATCATTTGCTCCCCGCACAACCCGACGGGACTCGTCCACGACGAATCGCAGCTTGAGGAGATCGCGCAGTGGGCCGCCGAACACGGTATTTGGATCGTCTCGGACGACACCTACCGGGATCTGTCCTTCGTCCAGGCGCGCTCCACGCCCGAGATCGCGAGGAATGCCGGATGCGAGGTGGTGTCGTTGGGCAGCACGAGCAAGAGCCACGCCATGACCGGATGGCGCACGGGCTGGCTCATCGCACCGGCGGAGGTCGTCGCGACGGCGACAGCGATCCAATCCCACACCAGCTCGAATGTGTGCCGCGTGTCCCAGGCGGCGGCGCTGGCCGCGCTGACCGGCCCTGACGTCGCGGCGCAGACCCGCCGCCAACTGAAGGAACTCCGCGACGAGCTCCTCGGTGTCTTCGAAGACGCCCACATCCCGGTCCAGACACCGCAGGGAGCGTTCTACCTCTTCCCAGCAGTGCCCAGCAACGACCGTGACGACGTCGGATTGGTGGTGAGGTTGCTCGAAGACGCAGGTGTCGCAGTGGTGCCGGGGTCGGCGTTCGGTGTAGCCGGCCATGTCCGTGTGAGCTACGCGGGCGCGCGGGAGGCCGTCGTCGACGGTGTGCGACGCCTCACCACGGCGCTGAGGGCCAGCTGATGAGCGCCGCGCTCCCAGGCGGAGCGATCGGCGTCGACGAGGCGAGAGCACGGTTGCGCCCGGTCGAGTTTCCCGTACCGCGGCTGCGTTTGCCGGGCCGGCTGGAGCCGTTTGTGCTGATCAGTCCAGCGATCGCGTTCCTGCTTCTGTTCGTTGTCGTACCCGCTGTCCTCGCGTTCGCGATCGCACTGTTCCACTGGAGCCCGCTGTCCGGCAGGAGCACGTTCGTCGGTCTCGACAACTACACCCGTGTCCTGACCAGTCCCACCTTGCTCAACGCATTGGGCAACACGCTGCTGTACGCGGTGATGACCGTCCCCACCTCGGTGGCCGGCGGACTTCTGGTCGCCGTCGGCATCAACGCGCTCTCCCGCGGCCGGGTGTTCTGGCGGGCGGTGTACTTCCTGCCGATGGCGGCCGTCCTGGTCGCTATGGCGGCCGCGTGGCGCTGGATTTTCTACCCGGAGTCCGGACTGTTCGATCAGACCCTCGGGGCCGTCCTCGGACGCACCGGGTGGCTCAGCTCCGCAGACCTTTCGCTCCTGGGGCTTGCGATCGTCGGCAACTGGCACAACATCGGGTACGTCGCGGTTATTTTCCTCGCCGGCCTCACCGGGGTGCGCAGGGACCTCCACGAGGCCGCAGTGCTGGACGGTGCGGGCGCGTGGCAACGCTTCTGGCACGTCACCTGGCCAGCGATCTCCCCGGCAACGGTGTTCGCGATCGTCATATCGACTACTTCGGCGTTGCGCATGTTCGAGACCGCCCAGGTGATGACTCGCGGTGGCCCGGGCGAGAGCACGTCGACGCTCGCGTACCTGCTCTGGCAGCAGGGCATCCGCAATGTCGACTTTGGATCGGCCGCGGTCACCACGGTTGTCCTCTTCCTCCTGTGCCTCCTCGTCACGGCATGGCAGATGCGCAGCTTCGGAACACGTCTCGAGAAAGCAGGGTCGCGATGAGACCGCAGCACTGGGCCGCACAGGCCGGTATTCATTTTGCCCTCGCAACCGGCGCTGTCGCGATCCTGACGCCTTTCCTGTGGATGGTCGTGAGCGCGTTCACGCCGCAGACGCAGATCTTCCGTGACGGGGTGCTGCCCGATGCGTTCACCCTCGCGAACTTCGCGGAGGTGTTCGATGAGGTGCCGATGCTGCGCTATTATCTCAACAGCTTCGTCGTGGCCACCACGATCTTCGTCCTTCAGGTGATCGTGTGTCTGCCGGCCGCGTACGCGCTCGCCAGACTGCGATTCCGCGGACAGACTCTGAGCCTGTGGGTCGTGTTTGCGTGCCTTATGGTCCCGACTCAAGTAGCTGCAATTCCCATCTACCTCATTTTCAGCAAGGTCGGGATCCTCAACACGTTCCCCAGCCTTGTCCTGCCGTTCGTCAGCTCCGCGTTCGGGATATTCTTGCTCCGCCAGTTCATCCTCACCATCCCCCAGTCGGTGTTCGACGCGGCGCGACTCGACGGTGCACGAGGGTGGTCCACCCTCATCCGTGTGGTTTTCCCACTCGTCAAGCCGGCACTCGTTTCCTTCGGCGTGTTCAGCTTCGTATCGCACTGGAACGACTACTTCTGGCCGTCCATCGTGCTCCGCAGCACCGACTACGCGACCGTCCCGTTCGGCATCGTGCGCTTCGTCAGCTTCGAATCGGGGACCAGCTACGGCGCGCAGATGGCCGCCGCCCTCCTGGCGATCGTGCCGCTGCTACTCGGGTTCCTTCTCGCCCAACGCCAGTTCATCGCCGGCTTCAGCCTCATTTCCGACTGACGCTTCCCCCACTCACACTAAAAGGAACACACCATGAAAAAGTACCCGCTCCGACGACGAACATTCGTACTCGCCACAGCCGTCACCATCTCGCTGCTCGCTGGCTGCGCGACGGAGAACCCCACCGCGCGGACCCCGAACACCGCGGGGGAGACAGTGAATCTCGTGTACGCGTACGACGGGCTGTTCACCGCGCCGTTCGGGCAGATCGCAAGCGACCTTCAGTCGCGCACCGGCATGAGCGTCGAACTCCAACTCGCGGGCAACTCCTACGAGGACAGCCTCGCCCGACTGCAGAACGATCTGACCGCCGGCAACCCCCCGGACATCACGATGGTCGGCCTCAACCAGGTCCGGATGCTGGTCGACGCCGGTGCCGCTGTCCCGGTCGGCAAGTTCATCGACTCCGACGACGAGTTCGACCTCGGCCAATACAGCCAGAACATGCTCGATCTGACCACGTTCGACGGCGAACTGTACGGGATGCCGAACGCCGTCTCGACGTTGGTGATGTACTACAACGCCGACCTGTTCACCAAGGCCGGGCTCGACCCGGACTCGCCTCCGCAGACCTGGGAGGACGTGGAGAAGGCCGCTCGTGCGATCGTCGATTCCGGTGCAGCCACGTACGGTCACTGGTCCGACTTCGAGAGCGTGTGGTCGTTTGAGAACTTCCTCCGCTCCAACGGCGGATCGATGATGGACGCGACCGAGAAGGACATCACCTTCAATGACACCGCCGGCGTCGAGGTCCTGGAGTACTGGCGCCGCATGGTCGAGTCCGGCCTGATGCCAGCGTTCGGTACCGACGACGGCCGTGAGGCCTTCTTCCGCGGGGACGTTGCGATGACAGTCGATTCCAGCGCCCAGGTGGCCAACTACGAGCGCACCGCTGGGTTCGACCTGCGAACCGCCATGCTGCCCATTCCCGCCGACGGCCAACGCCAGGCACCAGGCGCCGGCAACGCTCTCGTCATCACCGCCACCGACCCGGAACGGCAGCAGCTCGCGTGGGAAGCGCTCAAAGCATTCGTCAGCCCAGCAGGGTCGACGACCACAACGAAGGCCACCGGCTATCTCCCCGTCAACGCCTATGCCGCCCAGAGCAATGAGTACCTCGCCGAGTTCCTGAGCAGCGACCCCACCCGCGACGCCGTGCGGAAGCAGGGTGCGTCGCTCGTGCGCTGGTTCAGCTGGCCAGGGGAACGGGGACCCGCGATCGCCAAGGAACTCCAGAACGCGATCTACCGGGCCGTCTCCGGTGAGCAGCGACCCCAGGACGCCCTCAACCAGGCAGCCCGCGCCGCCTCGGAGCTGCTGCCGTGACCACGCCAACCGACCTCACCGAGAAGGCGCAGTCTGTGGCCGACACCCACCCGGCCCACCCCGAGCCCGCCGGCGTCAGCATCCACGGACTCAGCAAGCGGTACCACGCTGGCGCTGTCGCTCTCGACCACATCGACCTCGACTGCCCCGCCGGAGAGATCACTGTTCTCGTCGGCCCTTCCGGCTGCGGGAAGACGACCCTGCTGCGCAGCATCGCCGGACTGGAACAGCCGACGAACGGCTCGATCCGGATCGGCGGACACGACGTCACCCACACCGAACCGCAGCGACGCGGCGTGGCGATGGTCTTCCAGAACTACGCCCTCTACCCCGACAAAACCGCCCGCGAGAACATCGCCTTCCCGCTCCGCATGGCGCGGGTCACCAAAGCGGAGAGGAACAACCGGATCGACGCCGTCGCGCAGCTCCTGCGTCTAGAGGGGCTCCTCGACCGGAAGCCCGCCGAGCTCTCCGGCGGCCAACGCCAGCGGGTCGGCATCGGTCGCGCCCTGGTTCGCGGGCCCAGCGTGCTGCTGATGGACGAACCACTGAGCAACCTCGACGCCCAACTCCGCGTGGAAATGCGCGCAGAACTGCTCGCACTGCAACGCGACCTGGGAACCACCATGGTCTACGTCACCCACGACCAAGTGGAGGCATTGACCCTCGGCAGCACGGTCGTCGTCATGAACGGCGGGAAAATCTCCCAGGCAGGCATCCCCGAACAGGTGTACACCCGCCCCGAGAACGCCTTCGTCGCCGGATTTCTCGGCGGGATGAACCTCATCGACGGCCACGTCGACACCCGCCACCTCATTTCCGGCGAGGCCAGGATCTCGTTGCCCAGACACCTGCACAGCTTCCACGGGCGACGAATCACCCTCGGGATCCGCCCGGAGTCGCTCTCCCGCGGTCGCGCAAGCGACGACGAACTCGGCGCAACTGGCCCGGTCGTGCTCACCGAGCTACTCGGCAGCGACCGCATGATCCACATCGGCGGATATTCCACCGCCCTGCGAATGCGCGAAGAACACCACACGCCTGTCGGCGACTCCGTCGCCGTTCGCGCCGACGCCGCAGACATCCACGTCTTCCTTCCCGATCGCGACGGGGAAAGAGCACAACTCCCATGACCATCACAAGCGTCCCCGAGCACATCACGGTCCTCGGTGCCGGAATCCTCGGCGCCGCTGCGGCCCACCACCTCTCCCGACGCGGAGCACGAGTCACCGTCGTCGACGCCCAGGCCCCAGGCTATCGATCGACGACGGCTTCCTTCGCCTGCGTGAACGGCAGCGCAAAGATTGAACCAGCCCTCGCCGCTCTCAACGACCGCGGCGTCGCCGAGTACCACGACATCTCCGCCGCACTCGGAGACGCGGCCGTTCGATTCACCGGCCAGCACTTCGTGGCCACGGACCCGGATTCGCTGCGCGTGGCCGAACAACGCGTGAACGCCGCACGCGCCCGCGGCTACGGTGGCGAGCTCGTCTCCGGCGCCGCCTTCCGCGAACGCGAGCCGCGACTGCGCCTCGACACCGCCGCTCTCGCGGTGGCGTGGTTCCACGCCGACGGATGGGCGGACCCGGACGCGATCCGGAGGCACTTTCTCACCGGCTTGCAGGTACAGCGCCGCCGAGCCACCTCCATCACACCCACCACATCAGGGCGCGTCCGTATCGACTTCGACGACGGAGACTCGGTCGACACAGATCGCGTCGTCAACGCGACCGGCACCGGCGTGGCCGACATCCGTATCCCGGCAGCCCGTGCCGCGCGAGGTTCCGCCTCGTCAGGTTTCGTCGTATCGGTGGACACCCCGGTCGACCTCGTCTCTACTGTGATCCGGACCCCACGCCTCGGCATCCGCCCCGACGGCCCCAACCGGGCCCTTCTGCACAGCCACGACGCGGACCACATGATCACCCGAGGCGAAGCCACCACGCACGCGGCCGCTGACATCCTCGTCGACCGGGCACGGCGCATGTTCCCGGACACTGGAGACATCGAGATACGACGCATTGCTGTCGGCCCCAGACCGACTCCGCCCGACGGAGCCCCCTCCGTAGGCGCCCGGGCCGACGTGGCCAGATATTACGAGCTATCCGCTCACAGTGGAGTCACCCTCGCGCCGCTGCTCGGACGCCTCCTCGCCAAAGAGATCCTCACTGGTACAACCGACCCGCTGCTCGCCCCCTTCCGGCCCGATCGCTTTCGGGAAGCCCTCTGATGATCTCAGCGGACACGACGTCGGCTGACGGAACCTACTGCGAGGGATGCGGGGTACCACTGACCGCTCGATTGACGTCCTCCCCATGGCTAAAGGACTCTGTTGCCTAATTTTGATCATGCGGCGAGTTCGAAGTCGAGGGCTGCGAGGTGGGAAGTTCTGGTGTTTCCCAGGGGCGTGCCGGTCCACCATGCGTCGAGTCGGACGAGGTTGATCGCGGTGGCGTTGGTGGTGGACACGTGCGTGATCACATGGACCGTGTCGGGCTCGCCAGGAGCGCGAGACGCGAACTGGCAAGGGCCACATGCAAACAGGGATGATCTTGCACCCTCAGCCGCCACCCGCCCACATAGGGTGCGAATTAGGCAACAGAGTCCTAAAGCCGGGGGATTCCAACCAGCGCTAACGCCGGTTGAGGTTCCTGCTTCACGGACCGCCTAACGGCGAGGTCTCCACAGGCTGTCCCCGCCCGTCCGGCGGCGAGAATGTTCTTCGCCGCGTTCACGTCAGCGTGCGCGGTGTGGCCGCACTGGGTACACCGAAAAACCGCTTGGCTCTCACGGCTTTCCGGGTCCACAGCACGGCACACCGCGCACGTCTGCGACGTGTACGCAGCAGGCACCTTCACGATCTCGCTGCCGCTATAGCGGGCAGCGTTACGCAGGGCCAGTTCAAGCTTGTGCCAGCCTTTGTCGAGGATGGCGCGGTTCAGGCCGGACTTTTGGGCGACGTTCCGGCCGGGTTCTTCGGCGGTTCCGCTCGCCGACCGGGTCATGTTCCGGGTACGGAGGTCTTCCAGCACGACCAGCGCGTTGCGGTCGGTGAGCTCGGCCGCGACCTGCGAGCAGAAGTCCGCTCGCCGGTCGCGTTCGCGCCGCTTCAACCGGCGCATCTTGCCGAGCGTCTTCTTACGGTTTGCGCGGCCCCGCTTCTGCCGGGAAAGCTTCTGCTGCAACCTGCGGTAACGCTCATCCTCGCCAGACGAGACGAAAACGCGGTCAATGAGCTTGCCGTCACTGGTAGCTACCGCTGCCGCGACTCCACGGTCGACACCGACGCCGCTGTGGGGTGCGGCGTGCCGTTCTGGGGTGGTGGCGCCGTCGTCAACGAGGAACGACACGAACCAGTCCCGGCCGTCGCGGGACACTGTCGCGGACCGCACGGCACCGCCGAGCCGGCGGGTCATGCGGAACCGCACCCACCCCAGCTTCGGGAGCTTCGCCCGTCCCCACCGCTTGTTCAGCCGCTCGACCCCGATGAGCTTGCCCATCGGGAACCGCAACGACGGGTTCCAACGCTGCTTACCGCGCCACTTAATTTTGGTTGGCGCGAGTTCGACGACAGCACGGAGTTTGCGACATGGAGGCTACTCCGCGGGTTCACTGCCGCTTCAGCTGTTGGCCAGCAAGACGATCAAGGCTGTCCTGGTCGGATCATGGCTCGAAGCGCGCGGAGTGAAACGTGGTTCCTTTCTCCATCAACAGAAGGCGTTTCATGGCGTTGGCGGGAGGAACGCTCGGTGCGGTGACCGCAGGCCAACTCGTCGACGGCGCACCGTCAGCGCAGGCAGCCGATCTGGACCCCGCTCCGTTTACGCTCGGCGTGGCCTCGGGCGAGCCGAATCACGACAGCGTCGTGCTCTGGACGAGGTTGGCGCCTGATCCGTTGAACGCCGAAACCGGTGGTATGCCAGCGGAACAGGTACCGGTTCATTGGGAAATCGCGGCCGACGAAAACTTCCGCCAAGTCCTGCAATCCGGCACGGCGACCGCTAGCCCGCAGTCGGCTCACACGGTGCACGTCCTGGTGCGCGATCTCGCTCCGGGCCGCTGGTACTGGTACCGCTTTCAGGCCGACGGGACCTCCAGCCGGATCGGCCGCACGCGCACCATGCCGCCGCTCGGCGCCCCGGTCGACCGGATGCGGTTCGCGTTCGTCTCCTGCCAGTCGTGGGTGGGCGGGCCCTACCCCGCCTACCGCGATCTCGCCGACCAGGACGTCGACTTCGTGATCCACCTCGGCGACTACATCTACGAGACCACGAACGGCAGCCTGACCGAGTTCCGCGGGCTGCACGCGCGGTACAAGACCTCGCCGGACCTGCGTGCCGCGCACGCGCGTTTCCCGTTCATCCTCACCTGGGATGACCACGAAGTGCAGAACAACTACGCCGGTGCGGTCGCCGGAGGGGCCGGCGACGGACGGCCGTTCCTCGAACGGCGCGCCAACGGCTACCAGGCGTACTACGAGCATCTGCCGATGCGGCCGGAACAACAGCCCCATGGGCCGGAGGCGTTGATGTACCGGCGAATCCGCTTAGGCGCCTCGCCGAGTTCAGCGTCCTGGACACCCGCCAGTACCGCTCGGACCAGGCACTCGGCGACGGACGCAAGGCGCCGGGCGGCGAGGTGTACGACCCCGCCCGCACGATGACCGGACCCGCGCAGGAACAGTGGCTGCTGCAGGGACTGAGCGAGTCCGCAGCCAAGTGGAACGTGATCGCGCAGCAGACGATCATGGCCGCCTTCGACTACGACCTCGGTCCGGGACAGATCGTCAACCTCGACCAGTGGGACGGTTACCCAGCGGCCCGCTCCCGCATCCTCGACTTCATCGACCAACACCGGCCGTCCAACCCGGTCGTGCTCAGCGGCGACTGGCACACGCACTGGGTCAACGACCTCAAGACCGACTTCACCGACCTGGCTTCGGAGACCATCGCCACCGAGTTCGTCGGTACCTCGATCTCTTCCGGAGCGGGCTGGGACGCCGACGTCAGGCAGGGTCTGGCAGCCAATCCGCACGTCAAGTTCTACAACGGCAGCTATCGGGGCTACGTGCTGTGCGTCGTCACTGCGCAGCGCTGGCGCAGCGACCTGCGGATCGTGCTCAACGCGAGGGATGCGGCCTCTCCTGCGTACACGATCGCCGCATTCGAAGTGCGCGACGGCATCCCGGGCGCCCAACGGATCGACGCGGGCGACGGTCTCGTCGGCAAGGTCACCGACGTTTCCACCGGCGCCGCGCTGCCGAACGTCGAAGTGGCGATCATCGGCGCCGATGGCAACCGGGTGACGGCGAGCACCACCGATCCTTCCGGCGAATACATCGTTTTCGTCCCGCCCGGCACATACACCGTCGCCGCCAACGGTGTGGGCTACAACCGCGCCAGCAGCGTGACGACGGTCGAATCGGGGAAACCGACTCGGGTTGACCTCCGCTTGTCGCGAGCGGTCGCGCACGCCAGCACTGGTCGCACCGTGCCCGGACCGCAATCGCAGGCCACGACGTCTGACATCGTCATCGGCAACGACCTGATGGCGCTGGCGGTGTCGGCGGGGAGCAATGACGGCCAGTTGCCCGGTGCCACCGTCGGCAAACCGCTCGACCTGGCCGCGGTGGGGCACCTCGACCAGCTCGACTGGCTCAACCTCTCGTACGCCTCGACCGCGCAGCCCCGCGGCGCCAATGCGTGGCAGCAGCTCACGGTCAAGTACACCTCGGTCGAGGTCGTGGCGACCACCGACTCGTCGGCCGTCGTCCGCGCCGCCGGAGCCAGCACCGACTTCCCCGACGTGGAAGTGGTCACCACCTACCGCATCGACAACGGCCAGCCGTGGGTCGCCGCGGGGCTCCTGCACCCGCATCCGTCCATTCATGATCACCAGCGGAGCCGGGGTCGGCGTAACAGTGCGCACTCCAACTAACACCGACCGGTGATCTCCAACCAAACTGAACGATATTCCCGTGTCCACAGTGAACCTCCGAACTCGCGGCTTGCACTCTCGTTCGTTCCACGCAGCACCGTGTCGGGCCGCCGTTGCTGGGTGCCCCCCGCGCGGAGAGCCGGTTGTGGGTATTCCCAACCACGACAACGCGAGTTCGGGTGTGGCTGTCGCGCGCCGGGGCTTGGACCGGGCGGCGGGCGCTTGGGTCGGTTTCGAAAGTCATGGGAGCCACTCGTTGATCCCTGCGATGGTGACGGTGGCTCGTAGCGGACGGCAAGCTTGTCGTATCTGGTGGCCACGGATCGGTTCCGTTTGATGCGGTTGATCCCGCACTCGACAGCGTGTCGCTGCTTGTGACGGTGTCCCGAGACATGACGTCGCTGCGTCGCGCAGCGTTGCTATCTAGTTTTGCCTCCGCTGCCTGAGCAGTGGCCTGTTCATGTGCGGCGATGGCCTGCTGTGTTTCCGCTGTCGGCGACGAGATCACGCAACCCGAAGTCGCCGGCCAGCCAGCGCAGTGGGGCGCGGGGACTCTCTGCTGTGGTGTCCTTCGGCGCGAGAGTGCTCAGATCGCGCTCGATACGCTATCGGCAGGTCTGTTTGGGCAAGGGTGGTGTGGTGGTGGTTTCCGACGGAGCTGAATCAGCGGCCGAAAAGTCGCCTGTTCCCGAGCCGGCCGAGGTGGCGGCCGAGGACGTTGCCTGGCGTCCGCGCTGGTGGTTCCTTGGGGTCTTCGCTGTACTCGCCGCGATCCACCTCGCTGGTGGCTGGACATCGACGACCGCGATCGGTTTGCCTCTGGGCTTCGCCTGCACGCTGGTCCTGGTGTTCGTCCGGCGGCTGCCGCCCTGGCTGACCGGTGGGTGGTCATCGCGACCGTGGTCGTCGCGCTCCGGCATACGGGCCCGCCGCAACAGGCTGACATGTGTGCTGCTGTTCGCCTGGTTGCCGGCGGCGGCGATCGTGGCCGGCATAGCCGAACATCCCCCGCATGGTGTCGACATCCTCTATGCCGTTTTCGTGCTGGGCTGTGGTCTGAGCCTGCTGGTGTTCGTGCTGGTTCGATGGGCGCGCACCCTCCGCGCTCTCCGCCTTCTCGCCGGTCCGCGGACACCATTGCCGGCCCGCATCGACCAACAAGAGCTCGCCGATGGCGACCTTCTCGTCCCGTACGTCACGGGGACCGTGATCTTCCCGGACGGCTCGCCGGGGTATTTCACGCTGCGCGACTGCCCCATTCCCCTGGTCGCGGCGATCGAGCACACCGGGCGGCTCTGGGTTACCTCTGCCCTCCCGGGCAGGGTGCTCGCCGGGTTGCCCGAGAGCGATGACTTCGCACACGCCGCGCTCGCCACCGCCCAGTCCGGCCTGTACGGCCGGGCGCCGATCTCGCGGGCGGCCTTGGGCCGGCACCTTCGCCTTCGTACGTTCGCCCTCTCGGCCGTCATGGTTCTAGGCGTAGCGCTGGAGATCACGGTGTTCGTCACCTTGGGTGGCGCGCTGCCATGGGTGCTGCTGGTGCCGCTGCTGCTCGCCGTGGTGGCCGCCGTGAACTGGCGGTCGCGCGTCGCGTACCCGGTGCGGCTGCTCGCGGCCGGCCCGTGGACAGAAGTCGCCGCCGCCGTCGTGGCACAGGACATCCGGCCCGGACGGCCGATGTCGGGCTGGGCCCAGTTCCCCGATGGAACCCGCGCCCGTTTCCGCGTCGCGAGCTGTCCACCCGACATCGCCACCGAACTCGTCAACCGACGCCACCTTTGGATCGCGGGCGAACCGCGCGAGGGCGAAGTCGCCATCGGAATTCCCGACAGCGACACTTTCGCCATCGCCGCTTTCACCGTTAAGAAGCGAGAATACCGGCGCACCCGGGCACGCCGATCCCCATCTCTGGAGACGAAAAGCTAGAAATCAGACCGGCGGAATTGCCGCCCATGTAAAGCACTGCTACCGAAGCACTTACATGGAGTGCCGACGTCCCCGGACCGTCCCGCCTGTCCAGTACGGGATCCCTTGGGGCACCAGGGCGGGACAGGTGGGAAGGCGGTGACCTGCTGTTTCAGTGAAACTCTGATCGGGGCGGCTCGGGTCGGCTGTCCCGAAACGGCCTGAAGTACCCGCAAACCGTGCAGGGCTTGGCCTTCTGGTTGGGACCGTGCCCGTTTCCAGTCACGCCCGGATCTGGGCCGTGAGTTGGGCGTCGGGGAGCGGGTGCTGTGCGTGGGGTCTTGCACGGCGCGAACACGTTGCGTGCGGCCGAGTCTCGGGTGGGGTCAACGACGGCCAGCTGTCCACCACGGGGAGCTTGAGAGACGTAGATCAGCCACCGCAGCAGGCTCGCGATCGTCTTGCCGGAGCGCGCCGCGCCCGGCCAGAGGTTCGCCTACTTGCGACGATCAGCTGACCGCGGGCGGGTCCTCTGCGTGGTGGCCGGCCGCGGCCAGGCCCGACGCGGCGGCCGCGGCCAGGGCGTCGATGGCGGCGTGCCTTCGCCGCGATACCCACACCACCGAAGTTCGCCAGGACAGCGGGGAATCCTCCAGCGGGCACCAGGTCAACCCCGCCCGAGGCTCGCCAGGGGGCGGTTCGTTGAAGTGCACTCCGCGGCTGGACAGCACGAGGCCGTGCACGAAGTGCGGGTTGCGCGCGTGCCGGATCGCGCCGGGGCGGAATCCTTCGGCGCGGCAGATCGACAGGACGTGGTCGTAGAGCATCGGCGCCATCGCGCGCGGGAAGATCACCAGCGGTTGACCATTGAGGTCCCGCAACCGCACCGGTTCCGGGCCGGCGAACGGATGCTCGGTGGGGAGCAGCACGCCGAGCGGGCGGCGGGCGACCGGGCTGGAGTCCAGGCCCGAGATGTCGCAGGGGTGGCGCACCATCGCGGCGTCCAAGGTGCCCTCCCGCAACGCCGCCAGCTGTTCGTCGGTGGTGAGCTCGTGCAGGTCGACCAGGACGTCCGGCGCGCGTTCGGCGAACTCGTGCAGCATCGTGCGCAGCGTGACGGGCATGGTGTCCGGCGGGATCCCGACGCGCACGACGCCGTTCTTCCCGGGCAGTAACCGGCGCATCGCCTCCTGCGCTGATTCGGCGCTCTCCAGCACCCGGCGCGAATGCTCCAGCAGCAGCGCACCAGCCTCGGTGAGCTGCACTTGGCGGGGGCCGCGGTCGAACAGCTGCACCCCGAGCTCCCGCTCTAGGTCGCGGATGCGCTGAGACAGCGGTGGCTGCGCCATGTGCAGCCGGGCCGCCGCACGGCCGAAGTGCAGCTCCTCGGCCAGCACTGTGAAGTAGCGCAGGTGGCGGAGTTCCATATCGCTTTGATATCACGGCCGGAGCGGAATGGTGTTGGACGCGGTGCTGCTCCGCTTGCTTGCATTCCATGCACCCGGTTCTGGAAGTCCCAGCTCCCGGCCCTGTTCCACGGAATCGTCACGCGCCTTTTTCGCATCCGGATCGCTTTTCGCGATCTCCTGGAGGTATTCCCATGAACGTTCCAGCAGCCACCGCTTCGAGCACGGAGACCGTCCTGCTGCGGCGCGAAGTGGTGCCCGGCGGCACCGTCGGCGTGGTCACGCTCAACCGGCCGGCCAAGCTGAACGCCTGGACTCACGATATGCGCACCCGGCTGGTGGAGATCTTCGCCGAGCTCGGCGCGGACGAGGCCTGCCGCGCGGTGGTGATCACCGGTGCTGGGCGGGCCTTCTGTGCTGGTCAGGACCTCGCTGAGACGGCTGCGATCGATCAGTCGGACCACGCCGCGGCGGAGGCTTGGATCGACAGCTTCGACACGTTGTTCCGGGCGGTGCGCGACATCGACAAGCCCACCGTCGCCGCGATCAACGGGGTCACGGCCGGTTCCGGGTTCCAGTTCGCACTGCTGGCCGACCTCCGGGTCGGGCATGCCGGAGTGCGCATGGGGCAGCCCGAGGCGCGGTCCGGAATTCCGAGCATCACCGGGATCTGGGCGATGTGGGACATTCTCGGCAAGGCCAAAACGATCGAGTTCACGCTCACCGCGGAGCTGGTCGACGGGGTGGAGGCCCAGCGGCTCGGCTTGCTGACTGAGCTGGTCGACGAGGACGCCGTGCTCGACAAGGCGATCGCGCTCGCTACGAAGCTCACCGAACTCCCGCCGGGCGCCGTGGGACTGACCAAGGCGCGGCTGCGCGAGATCGACGATGCTGCGCTCACCGATGCCATCGAAGCGGCGAAGAGGGTACACGCCGCCGCCTACGCCACCGGCGAACCGCAGCGCGAGATGGACCGGTTCCTGAGCAAGCGCCGCTGACCACCACCGCATGAACAGGAGTGCACCAGCCCGCATGAGCACCATCGAATCCGAACACCCAGGCGTGCCATCCGCGGAACTCGCCGCAGGCGAGCGCGCCTACCGCGAGCTGATCGCCGGTCAGCGCTGGCACGTGCCCGAGCGCTACAACATGGCCGCCGACGTCGCCGACCACCACCCGGCCGACCGGACCGCGCTGATCTTCGAGGACCACACCGGCCGACACCAGGAGGTGAGCTGGGCGGAAGTCCGCGAGCGGTCCCGGCGGGTGGCCGCGCACCTGCACGAGCTCGGAGTCCGCAAGGGCGACCGGGTGGCGGTGCTGCTGCCGCAGCGGCCGGACACCCCGGCGACCTACCTCGGGGTGCTGCGGACTGGAGCCGTGCTGGTGACCATGTCGCTGCTATGGGCGGACGAGCCGATCGCCTACCGGCTCGCCGACTCCGGCAGCACCGTCCTGCTCACCGAGCAGGCAGAGCTGGAGCGCGTCCGGCCGCTCGCCCGCGAGGCCGGGGCACGCCTGGTGAGCGTGGACGACCCGGCGATCGGGCGGCGTCCGGCGGAGTTCGCCACGGTGGACACCGCGGCCGACGATCCGGCGCTGATCTTCTACACCTCCGGCACCACGGGCGAGGCGAAGGGGATCGTACATGCGCACCGAACCCTGCTGGGACACAACGAGTTCCAGTACTGCCACGATCTCCGCCCCGGGGACGTCTTCTACGGCGCGGGCGACTGGGCGTGGTCGATGGCCAAGCTCATGGGACCGCTGTGGGTGGGCGCCGCGCACCTGGTCTACCGACCTGCGGCCGGGTTCGACCCGGACGGGCTGCTGGCCGCCATGGCTCGCAACCGGGTCACCACAGCGCTAGTGAACCCGACCCTCGTGCGCAAGATGCGCGCGGAGGTCCCCGATGCGGGGATCCGCCACCCGCAGTCGCTGCGGGTGGTGTGCTGCGCCAACGAGCCCCTCTCGGCCGACCTCATCGACTGGTTCCGCGAGCAGTTCGGCGTGACCCTGCTGGACTACTACGGCTCCACCGAGTCCTACCCGCTGGTGGGCAACTTCCCGGGCGTTCCGGTCAAACCGGGTTCCATGGGTCGCCCGCTGCCCGGCTGGGACGTAGCGCTGCTGGACGAGCAGGAGAGGCCGGTCGAACCGGGGCAGCCCGGCGAGATCTGCCTGCGCGCGGGCAGCAACCCGCAGTTCCCACTGGGTTACTGGCAGCGACCGGAGGCGTCGGAGAAGGACTTCAGCGGCGACTGGTACCACACCAAGGACCAGGCGGTGATGGATTCCGACGGCTACTACTGGTTCCTCGGGCGCACCGATGACGTCATCAAGACCTCCGGATACCGGGTCGGGCCGTACGAGGTTGAGGCGGCGCTGCGCGAACACCCGGCGGTCGCCGACGCCGGGGTGGTGGGTGTGCCGGACCCGGTCCGCGGCCAGGTGGTCAAGGCCTGGATCGAGCTCGCCGATGGGTTCGCACCGAGTCCGGAGCTGGGCGAGCAGATCATGTTCTTCGCCAAGGAGAACTACTCCCGGTTCGCCTGCCCGCGGCTGGTCGAGTTCGACCTGCGACTTCCGCGGTCGGCGACCGGGAAGATCCAGCGCGCCGAGCTGCGGCGGCGGGATCTCGCCTGAGTTGCGGTGGTGGGGCACCGGTCCACCCGATGCCCCACCGCGTGTTTTGCCAGACCCCACAGGTTTCCCTGCTACGACAGATGCCGGGCGAAGCACCGGACGCAATGGACAGGAGTTCGGAAATGCCACCGGACCAGCTCACCACCGCGCAACCACCGACGGCCGAGATGGCCAGGACGCGGCGCCGGGTCACCCTCGCCACCGCCATCGGCAACTTCGTCGAGTGGTTCGACTCCGGTGCCTACGCCGTCATGTCGGCCACCATCGCGATGTTGTTCTTCCCGCGCTTCGACCCGGCCGCAGCGCTGCTCGCGACCTGGGCGATCTTCGGCGCGGGCTTCGTCGCCCGCCCGATCGGGGCGCTTTTCTTCGGGCGCTTCGGCGACCGGGTCGGACGCAACCGCGCGCTGGCGTTGAGCGTGCTGTGCATGAGCGCCTCGACGTTGGTCATCGGGCTGCTGCCCACGTACACGACCATCGGCCTGGCCGCGCCGCTGCTCCTGCTGGTCATGCGCATGGTGCAGGGCTTCTCCACCGGTGGTGAGTACACCGGCGCCTCCTCGTTCATCATGGAGTACGCCCCGGACGGTCGACGGGCTCGCTACGCCAGCGTCGTGCCGATGACCGTCGGCGTGGCGGCAGTGGTCGGGTCCGGGGTGGGTGTACTGCTCACCGGCGTGTTGTCCGAGGACGCGCTGCAGTCCTGGGGATGGCGGATCCCGTTCCTGATCGCCGGTCCGCTCGGCGCGATCGGGCTTTACCTGCGTTCCCGGATAGCGGACACGCCGGTGTTCCGCACGCTCGAGAACGCGGAGAGCACGACGCGGACGCCGCTGCGGGACGCGTTCAAGGTGGCGCGCAAGCAGATCTTCGCGCTGTTCGCCTACAGCATCACTAACGCGGTGGGCTACTACTTTATGAGCAGCTACATGATCTCCTACATGTCGACGTCCTTGGGTTACACCAAGACCGAGGCGCTGCTGACGAACGTGCTCTCGATGCTGGCCTACACAGTGGCGTGCCCGCTGATGGCGATGGCCAGCGACCGTTTCGGCCGACGCCCGATGCTGCTGGCCGCCTGCGCCGGTTTCGTCGTGCTGACCATGCCCGCGTTCCTGCTCATGGAGACCAGCCTGCTGGGCGCCGTGATGGGCAGCTCGGTGCTGGCGGTGCTGGTGGCGACGATCGGCACCAGCAACGTCCCGGCGATGGTCGAGCTGTTTCCGGCGCACTTGCGGGCCAGCGGTTCGGCCATGGGCTACACCGCCGCCTACGTCCTGTTCGGCGGTACCGCGCCGTTCGTGGCGACCTGGCTGGTGGGCACCTCCGGTAACCCGAGCGCCCCGGCGTTCTACCTGATGGGCGGCGCAGTGCTCAGCCTCCTGGCGGTGGTCTTCCTGGTCGCCGAGACGAAGACGCTGTCCCTGTCCCGCACCACCATCCGCTGAAGACTGCCAGTCCCCTCCGGTCCGCCGGGCGGGGGACTGGCGCCTTCTGCGGACAGGCCCGAGAAGCAGCAGCGAAAGTGGTTGTAGCAGGGGAGTTTCGCTGTTCAGCTGGTGTCTCGCCGGACGCCTTTGCGGGACAGGCGATGTTACTTCGTGCGCTGCGGAAACGTTGGTTGCTCGAAGGACGGGACACATGCTGTCGTATTGACGAACGCGCTCCCACGTCAGCCCTTTCGAACGGGGCGCTGTTGGTTCAGTCGGCGCCGTGCCGCTCGGCGGATGATGACCCGTCGAACGTGAGAATCAGTCGTACGCAACTCGGTGTGGCTAGCTCCGACTCCCATCTCGCCTGGCCTGGCGCGATCACGTGGGATGCGCGGCCGCTGTCGGTGGCCGCGGGAAACTGCCCGGGTAAGGCCAGTTGAGTGCCCGGTGGCGGTCATGAGCTTTGCCCGCTGACGGTCACGAGATCTGCCCGACATGACTTGTTGTTCGACCTGTGCCTACGGGGTATGGGGTGCTTCTCCTCGGCTGAGCTTTGCGGTGACCAAACCGTTGCTCGGTTCCCGAGGAGGGACGAGTGAAGTCTGCCGAGGAGATCATGCAGATTCTAGAAGCGTTCGATTTGACCGGTTCGTATCGTGATGCGGCGGAGCTTGCCGGGTGCTCGCATCACACGGTCGCGCACTATGTGCAGGCCCATGAAGCGGGCCGGCTGACACCGGGGCGTGCCGAGCGGCGGCCGATGCTGGTGGATGAGTTCTTGCCGAAGCTGGAGGAGTGGGTAGACCGCCTGAAGGGCAAGATCCGCGCGGATGTGGCGCACGACAAGCTCGTCGGGCTGGGCTGCGCGGGCTCGAAGCACACTACGCGCCGGGCGGTGGCCGAGCCACCCGCAGCGGCCGGCCGTTATCGATGAGACGGGCCACCACCAGCCGGGCCAGCGCCAGCCCCAGGGCGTCCGGACTCCAGCGGGCATCGGCGAAAAACCGGTGTCCCCGGGCGTGATGCGACACCCCCGCCAGCCCGGCCGCGCCCCACATCCCGGTCACCGTCCGCGGGCCCGTAGCCGCCAAACCCGGTCACCAACTGCGTGAACGTGGTGAAGCTCGGCGCGGTGAACACCGACCGCACCCCCTCCAGCACACACAGTAGGGAACGAGTACGGTTCCAGCAGGAGGCATCGGCGAATCTCCCCATCAGCGGGCGGTTGTAGCACGCCGATGCTTCCGCTATCTCCGGCCCCGCCACCCCACCCGACACTAAGATCAACCGATCGTGGCACCCCCAAAACTGCGAAACCTCAGCTGTGGTTTCGGAGCGCCGGGATAAACCGGCATGGAGAAGGAGATGAGAGAGCTCTAGGAAGCGCCGGGGTAAACCGGCATGAGGAAAGGGATGAAAGCGCCCGACATCGAAGGAGTAGCGATCCACGGTGGCCCCGAGCCATGCGTCGACGACCCGTGAGGGCGTGGCGAAGCGTTGGACAGGGGTACGTGCAGGCCGGGCTATGGAGCCGCGAAATCCCCACTTCGGGGTGCTGACGTTGTTGGAGCGGCGGAAGGCAACACTGCTGGCGGCGTTATCGCGAGTCGCCAGTGGGCCCCGCGCGGTCGGAGAACCTGTGCATGTACGGAGTCCTCATGTGCGAGAACCGGGAGATCCCATGCTCGCCCGTTCACCTGATCTGTGTGCGGGCCGTCCAGGGAACGCTGAGGCGGTAAGCCTGGGATGAACGAGTGTGGGAAGTCGGACGGCCCCGTAGTACCTGCGAACCCGCCGAACAAAGCCGCGCCTGTGGTGGCGGAGGTGGGGGAGGAAAGGGGGTCGGCCAAGGGGAACACGGCCAGCAAAACACGCCCCGGACACAGAGCCGGATCGGGTGTGCCCAGTGCGCTGGCTCGTGTGCGGCAAGTGGCACGACGGGATAGGGATGCGCGGTTCACCGCGCTGCTGCACCATGTCGACCTGGATCGCTTGCGGAAGGCGTATTGGGCGATTCGCCCGAACGCCGCGCCGGGGGTGGACGGGGTGACATGGGAGGTCTACGGGCAGGATCTGGAGGCGAATCTTCATGATCTGCATGCCCGTGTTCATAGCGGCGGGTACCGGGCGAAACCCTCGCGGAGGGCGTACATCCCGAAGGCAGATGGGCGGCAGCGGCCGCTCGGGATCGCCGCGTTGGAGGACAAGATTGTCCAGCGGGCGGTCGTCGAGGTGTTGAACGCGATCTACGAGGTGGACTTCCGGGGCTTTTCCTATGGGTTCAGGCCGGGGCGTAAGCCTCACGACGCGTTGGATGCGTTGGCGGTCGGGATCGAGCGGAAGAAGGTGAACTGGGTGCTTGACGCGGATATCCGTGACTTTTTCGGTCAGCTTGATCGGGCTTGGCTGAGAAAGTTTCTTGAGCACCGGATTGCGGACAAGCGGGTCTTGCGGCTGATCGACAAGTGGTTGGCTGCGGGGGTCGTCGAGGACGGGACGTGGACGCAGAGCGACAAGGGCTCACCGCAGGGGGCATCGGCGTCCCCGCTTTTGGCCAATGTCTACCTGCACTACGTCCTCGACCTGTGGGCTGACTGGTGGAGAAGCCACCACGCGCACGGTGACGTGATCATCGTGCGGTGGGCGGATGACTTCATCGTGGGGTTCGAGTATCGACAGGACGCCGAGCGGTTCCTCGGCGAGCTTCGCGAGCGGTTCGCGAAGTTTGGGCTGGAGCCGCACCCGGAGAAGACGCGACTGATCGAGTTTTGCCGGTTCGCCGCCGGGAATCGACGGAAGCAGGGACTGGGCAAGCCGGAGACGTTCGACTTCCTGGGCTTTACGCATATCTGCGGAAAGACCCGGACCGGACGCTTCGGGTTGCGGCGGTTCACGATCTCGAAGCGGTTGCGGGCGAAGCTTGGTGAGGTGAAGACCGAGCTGATGCGACGCCGGCATCTGTCCGTCCCCGAACAGAGCACATGGCTGGCCAGCGTGGTGCGCGGGCACTTTGCTTACTATGCCGTGCCCGGCAACAGCGCAGCGGTGAACGACTTCCGGGATCAGGTGACACGGCACTGGTATCGGGCGCTTCGGCGACGTAGCCAGCGCACCCGCTTGACCTGGGAACGGATGAACCGGCTGGCCAACCGGTGGCTACCGCAGGCTCGTATCACGCATCCTTGGCCCAGCGAGCGCTTCGCCGCCAGAACCTAAGGCAGGAGCCCAGTGCGGTAGTTCCGCACGCTGGGATCTGTGCGGGGGGCCGCCCGTGAGGGCGGTCCCTACCGCGACCATCGAAGGGCTAGCGACCCACGGTGGCCCCGAGTCATGCGTTGGCGTCCGTGAGGGCGTCGGCGAAGCGTTGACAGGGGTACGTGCAGGCTGGGCTATTGAGCCGCGAAATCAAGGTGTCCGGGGTGCCGACGTCGTCGAAACAGGCGGAAGGCAACATCGCTGGCGACGTTATGCGCGAGTCGTCAGGGGACCCCGCGCGGTCGGAGAACCTGTGCATGTACGGAATCTTCATGCGCGAGAACCGGGAGATCCCACGCTCGCCCGTCGGTGTGATGGCCGGGCGGGCCGCTCAGGAAACGCTGAGGCGGTAAGCCTGAGATGAACGAGCGTGGGGAGTCTGACAGCCCCGTAGTACCTGCGAAGCCGCCGAACAAGACTTCGGTCGTGGAGGTGGTGGAGGAAAGGGGGCTGGCCAAGGGGAACACGGCCAGGCCGACACGTCCCGGACACAGGGCCGGGCCAGGCGTGCCACACGGGCTGGATCGTGTGCGTGAAGTAGCTCGAAGGGACAAGGAAGCGCGGTTCACCGCGCTGCTGCACCACGTCGACCTGAATCGTCTTCGGGCGGCCTACTGGGCGATTCGCCCACAGGCCGCGCCGGGAGTGGACGGTGTGAGGTGGGAGGACTATGGGCAGGAGTTGGAGGCCAACCTCCGGGACCTGCTCGTGCGGGTGCACAGCGGCGCTTACCGGGCGAGTCCGTCGCGGCGCGTATACATCCCGAAGGCGGATGGGCGGCAGCGACCGTTGGGCATCGCCACGTTGGAGGACAAGATCCTCCAACGGGCCGTTGTCGAGGTGCTCGGCGCCGTTTACGAGGTGGACTTCCTGGGTTTTTCCTACGGGTTCCGGCCAGGGCGCGGCCCGCATTACGCGTTGGACGCGCTCACGGTCGGGATTTCGCGGAAGAAGGTGAACTGGGTGCTCGACGCGGATATCCGCGAGTTCTTCACCAATCTTGATCATCGTTGGCTGGTGAAGTTCTTGGAGCACCGGATTGCGGATCAGCGGGTCCTGCGTCTGATCGGCAAGTGGCTGAGCGCAGGGGTCATCGAGAACGGGGAACTGTCGGAGACCTCGGAGGGAGCACCACAAGGGGCATCGGCATCGCCGCTGCTCGCGAACGTCTACCTCCATTACGTCTTCGACTTGTGGGCCCAGTGGTGGAGGAGCCGCTATGCGCGCGGTGACATGATCATTGTGCGCTTCGCGGACGACTTCGTTGCGGGATTCGAGTATCAGGAGGACGCGCAGCGATTCCTTGCCGGTCTTCGCGAGCGGTTCGCGAAGTTTGGTTTGGAGCTGCACCCCGACAAAACCCGGTTGATCGAGTTCGGTCGGCACGCCGCCCGAGCCCGAGCGGCGCGGGGTGTCGGGAAGCCCGAGACGTTCGATTTCCTTGGATTCACGCACATCTGCGGTAAAACGAGGACCGGGCGGTTCTGGGTGAAGCGTAAGACCATCTCGAAACGGATGCGGGCGAAGCTGGCCGAGGTCAAAGACCAGCTCAAGCGACGTCGGCATCTGCCCATCCCGGAACAGGGGCTGTGGCTGGCCAGCGTGGGAAGCGGACACCTCGCCTACTACGCCGTGCCCGGCAACACCGACGCGGTTGCGGCTTTCCGCACCCAGGCAACGCGGCACTGGTACAAGGCGCTGCGGTGCCGAAGCCAACGCACTCGCCTTGACTGGACGCGGATGCACCGCCTCGAGACTCGATGGCTACCACCCGCCCGCGTGAAGCATCCCTTCCCTGAGAGGCGCTTTGATGCCAGGACCCGAGGCAGGAGCCCAGTGCGTTAGTAGCGCACGCTGGGATCTGTGCGGGGGCCGCCCGCGAGGGCGGTCCCTACCGCGATCAGTTATTGGTGAGTTGATCTGGTGAGTTGATGCCGAGATGCTCGGCGTGGCGGCGTGAGCTGGCCTGAAGATGGAGGAAGCATCGGCGTTGCTTGTAACCGCCCGTTGTCCGGGAGATTCGCCGATGCTTCCTGTGGGAACCATACCGGCACGACTCGTAGAAATTCCCGCGCACGTACTGAACCATCCGCTCGACCCTCGGCTTGTCACGAGGATGGCGAACACGGGTGGCGTCTGTTCCGAAGCCGCAATGCTGGGCGTTGTCCAGCCACCCAGCGGTGAAGCGCGGATTGACCGGGTCGGCGTCGGCGACGATCGCGGCCATGTTGTCCGGGGTGACGACCTTGAACACCCCGCCGAAGTAGGCCCACGCGGCCTCACAGCCCGAGATCACCGCGTCCAGCTTCTGGGAGAAGGTCAACCACACGAACATGTTCCGTGCGGCGGCGGGTATCGCCTCCGGGAATGAGGTCCCGCCGTTGCACGACGTCGCGACCAACTCCTCGTTTTCCGGCAGAGAACCGAGTTCGTGGCGGTGCGCGTCCGATGGCAGCTGATTCCGGCCCCGAATATGCGGTCTGCGGGACGGGCAGCCGCAAAGTGTGGACCGCAGGTCGTCAGCGGCGAATGCAGAGGACGATGGTCGGGATGAACGGTCACGCCGACCAGCGCGCGGCACGTCAGTACGGTTCCACCGGTCGGCCCGGCTCCCGCATCGCCATACATCGTCACGGAACCAATCCTCGATCATGGCACGCCTGGGTCCTGGATCACCTTCCCCTGCACCCTGGGAGTGGCACGTCCTGGAGGCCTGTGCAGGGACCGGTGAATTATGGAGGACCGCGGCACTTGCTGACATCACGCTGACACTGACCGATGCCTCCTCTGCGATGTGTAACGCCCTGCGCGCTAAGGACTTGTCGAGCGTCGCCGTTCTGCGGTGCCCCGTGGATGCCCTCCCGTCCACGGACCCGCACCACGAGTGTGGCGCCCTGGCCGAACGCGACGTTCAGCCCCTCGCCTGGACCAGGCTCACTCGTCGCTTCTTTTGCGGATCATCGCCGATACCATGACCGTCCGGCCTAAAGGCGGGCTGAAGGCTCCGAACTCCGTCAGCCCTGGCGGCGCTGCGGCGTCACTGTGATCCCATCGAGGATGAGTTCGAGCAACCGGACGCTCTGATCGTGGCCCGGCGCGGAATTCTCGCGAGCCCACGCCGCCGACGTGATGATCGCGAAGAGCTCTTCGGGCGTGAGGTCGGACCGGACGTGCCCGGCTTCCTGGGCGCGGTGCAGCAGCCGTGCGCCGGTCTCGTGCATGCGTGTGCACGAGTGGTGCAGCGGGGTGCCTTCGTCGTACGAGGACGCGGCCAGGAAGCCCACGAGACCGCGGAAGGTGCTGCAGTGCGCGATCGCCAGTGGCAACCATCCGGTAAGCGCTTCCAGCGGCTTCGATCCGGCGGCCAGTGCGTCGGCGCGATCGCATACGGTTTCGAGACCATCCCGCACCGACGCTTCGATCAGCGACTCGCGGGTGGGGAAGTGCCCGTACAGTGTGCCAATGGCCACGCCTGCCGCCCGCGCGATCTCCTCGAGGGAGGCGTCGGCACCGCGGGCGTTGAACGCCGCGCCCGCGGCGGCGAGGATGCCGTCGTAGTTACGCCGCCCATCAGCGCGCTTCGGACGCTGTGCAAGGCGACCCCGACCGGCGGCTGGTTTCACATATCCTCCCGAGACTCAAGCCGAGCGTACCTCGGATTACGTGGCCTCGGTGCGGGTGTCCGGCCCGAACCAGAACACGCACGCGACGAGCAGTTGCACGATCGCGATACCCACGCCCCATAGGAAGACGTCCGAGATCGTGTCGGCGATCCGGCCGCTGCCCGAGGTGAACGGGATGAGCAGCACCGCCGTCCCGACGGAGCCGCCGACCGTCAGGGCCGTCTGCAGTAACCCGGCCGTGACGCCGGTGTCCTCGGGCGCGGCCGTGGACAGCACGATCATGTTGAACGGCACGATCGCCACGCCAACTCCGACGCCGAGAATGATGATCTGGGGGAGCACATCGGTCGCGTAGGATGACGATCCGTCCAAACGCGACAGCCACAGCACGGCCCCGAGCACGAGGACGAGCCCCGCGACGGCACGCACCTTCAGGTCGAACCGGGCGAGGACCTTGGTCAGGAACTGGGTACTGAGCAGGATCGCGACGCCGAACGGCAGGATCGCCAGTCCGGTCTGCAGCGGCGTGAAGCCGAGCACGGTGTGCAGGTACTGGTTCGAGTACACCAGGAAGCTCGTCAGCACCGCGGCGAGCAGCAGCAGGTTGACGAAACCGCCGACGCGGGCACGGTTGGCGAACACCCGCTGGGGCAACAGGGGTTCCGCGGCCCGGGAGTCCACCGCGATCACGACGATGGCCAGCACGACGAACAGGGTCAGCGGAATGAGGGTCCAGGTGTCGCCCCAGCTGTGGTCGGCCGCACGGACGAGCCCGTAGACGAGCGAGGTCAGCGCCGCGACGACGAGCAGCGCGCTGGGCAGCGCCAGCGGGCGCCGGGTGGTCGGGGCGTCGTGGCCGCCGAGCACGCGCAGTCCGATGAGGACGATCGCCAGCCCGATCGGCACGTTGACCAGCAGGCTCCACCGCCATTCCCCGGCCCACGTCAGCACGCCGCCGAGCACCATGCCAGCGGACGCGCCCAGACCAGTGACAGTCGAGTAGAGGCCGAAGGCGCGCTGCCGCCGGTCCTCGGTCGCGAGGATGGTGAGCAGCGCCAGCCCGGTCGGTCCGGCCACCGCAGCGCCGGCGCCCTGCAGGATCCGGCCGATGAGCAGCACCGGGAAGTTGGGTGCCAGCCCGGCGACGAGGGACGCGATGGTCACTAGCCCGACGCCGGCGAGAAACACGCGGCGATGGCCGAGCACGTCGCCGAGCCGCCCGGAGAGCAGGAGCAGCCCGCCGAACGCCAGGAAGAACCCGTTGACCACCCACGACGCGGACGTGATGCCGAGGTCCAGATGGGCCTGCAGGTCGGGAAGTGCGACGGCGACGATCGTGCCGTCCAGTTGCAGCATGAACTCGGCGCCGACGATCGCGATGAGGACTAGACCCCAGGCACGCGGGGGAGCGGCACCCGCAGTGCCGGTGCCCGGATCGGCTTCGGTGCTCATGAATCGGCCTCCCAATGCGAATTCGAGTAACGTGAGGATACCTCGAGTTGAGTTCGTACCATAACATGAGATGACCTCGACTTGTTGCCGATTCTGATGTCACACTCCCTGCCGAATGGAGCAGTCGAGAGGCGAAGGAGCGAGGCGAGTGTCCACAGTGCTGAGTGAACGCGAGCTACATCTCAGCGTTCACCCGGTGGCGGCAGGCCACCACCCGGGTGCGTGGCGGTGGCCCGGCGCGGATCCGGTCGCGTTCGCGCGGATCGAGGGATATCTCGAGGTCGCGAAGGTCGCCGAGCGGGGAAAGCTGGATTCGATCTTCCTTGCCGACGTGCCGGGACTGCACGCCGACATCGGCGACTACCCGCAGGTCAACGGCCTCGAACCGACGCTGATCCTGACCGCGATGGCCGTGGTCACGCAGCGGATCGGGCTGGTCGGGACCGCGTCGACGACGTTCAACGAGCCGTTCAACATCGCGCGCCGGTTCCGGGCGCTGGACCTGATCAGCCACGGCCGCGCGGGCTGGAACGCGGTCACCACCTCCGGCCCGCGCGTCTCGGGCAACTTCGTCGCCCAAGAGCCGACCAGCCAGGACCGCTACGCCCGCGCCGAGGAGTTCATCGCGGTGGTACTCGACCTCTGGCGCAGCTGGGCGCCCAGCGCGCTGGGCGCCGATGTCGAGTCCGGCGTCTACGCGGATATGGCAGGAATCCGGCCCATCGATCACCACGGCGCGCAGTTTGACGTGCGCGGCCCGATCAGCCTGCCGCCCTCGGAACAGGGCTATCCCGTGATCTACCACGCCGGCGTGTCCGACGACGTCCGCACACTCACCGCCCGCACGGGCGAGGCGATGTTCACCGCGGTGACCGATGTGGACACCGCAAGGTCCGAAGTGGACGCCTTGCGGTCGCGGGCCGAGGCCTTCGGCCGGTCCCGGGATGCCGTGCTGATTCTGCCGGGCCTGATCACCTCGGTCGGCGGCACGGAAGAGGAAGCCTTGCGCCGGCGCCAGGAACTGGACGAGCTGGCGGGCACGCGCGGTGCGGTGCTAGGCCTGGCCGCGCAGCTGGGCCTGAACCCGGACGCACTCGAACTGGACCGCCCGGTGCCGCACGCGCTTCGCGATTCGCTGACCCAGGTCCGTGGCCACGCCCGCGCCGCCGCCCGGCTCGCGTACGAAGGACGCACGGTGCGGGATGTGATCCGCCGCGGCGGCGGAGGCGGTCACGTGGTGGCTGCCGGCGCGCCCGAACAGATCGCCGACCTCATCGAGAGCTGGTTCGCCTCCGGCGTGGTCGGCGGGTTCACGATCATGCCCGATGTCACCGTCGACGGGTTGCCCGCGTTCGTCGACCACGTCGTGCCGGTGCTGCAGCGGCGCGGACTATTCCGCACCGACTACCAGGGCGCCACACTGCGCGAGCACTACGGGCTCCCGATCCCAGACGTCGCCGTCCGCCGCCCGCTGGCGCAGGCAATGTGATGGTCGCGCTCTCGATCGTCGACCAGGGCCCCGTCTCCGCGGAGACCAGCCCGGCGCAGACCCTCCACGAGACCGTCGAACTCGCCCGGCTGGCCGACGAGATTGGCTACACCCGGTTCTGGGTGGCCGAACACCACGGCGTGCGGAACATGGGCATAGCCGCGCCCGAGGTCGTCATCGGGCATCTCGCCGACCGGACGAGCAGGCTGCGGGTCGGTTCGGGCGGGATGATGCTGCCCAACCATGCGCCGCTGCACGTGGCCGAACAGTTCCGCACGCTCGAAGCGCTGCATCCAGGCCGCATCGATCTCGGCGTGGGCCGGTCCACCGGGACCGGTGACGACGCGACCCGAGACGCCTTGCTGCGCACCACCGACGGCGTGGAGATGTTCGGCGAGCACCTGCGCCGGCTGCTCGGCGCGGGCGGCAGGCTGAAACTGGCGCCCGAGGACCCATATTCCGTCCTGACCGCCTCACCCGACGGGGTGCCGCTGCCACCCGTCTTCCTGCTCGGCGCCAGCGTCGGCAGCGCCGAGACCGCGGCGCGCACCGGCCTCGGCTACGCGTTCCTGAGCGTGAACAAGAATCCCGCAAACGCAGCCAGTGCACTGCGCCGCTACCGCGAGCTGTTCGTGCCCGCCTTCGAGGGAGACCAGCCACTGGCTATCCTCGCCGCCCGCATCTGGGTCGGCGAGGACGAAGAGCACGCCGCCGCGCTGGCGGCCCCGGAACGTCTCGCCGTGCTTGAGTACCTCACCGGAAACCCCAGCGCACTCGAACCGGTGGACCGCGCGCTCGGCCGGCGCCTGACCGACGCCCAGGCGGCCGCGCGGGACACCCTCGACCTCCGCGCCGACATCGTCGGCGGCGTCGACCACGTCGCGCAACGTCTCACGGCGCTCGTCGACGCCAGCGGCGCCGACGAGGTCATGGCGATCTCCAACATCCACGATCCCGAAGATCGGCGGGGCTCGTTCCGGCGGCTGGCGCAAGCCGCCGGACTCGCTCCCGCGGGCGGCCCGCCGATCACCAGAAACGGAGCACCACATGTACAGCCGTAGAAAGTTCCTCGCCCTGTCGGCGGGTACGCTCGCCGCCGGTCTGGGGGCGACGGGACTCGCGGCCTGCGCGAGCGGCCCGGACTCCGCGGCCGGGGGCGCGGCGAAAAGCGGCGGCAACCTCGCCTTCGCCACCACCGGTGAGCCCGACAGCTGGGACGTCCACGTCTCGGTCTCCACCCTGTCCGCGCTCGCGCTGCGCGCGGTGTACGACTCGCTGGTCAACCGCAAGCAGGACGGCACTTTCGAGCCCTGGCTGGCGAAGGCGTGGCAGATCTCGGCCGACGGGCTGGCCTACACGTTCGTGCTCCGCGACGACGTCACGTTCCACGACGGCACGCAGTTCAACGCCCAAGCCGTGAAGGATAACCTCGACCACGTCGTCGCGCCGGCCACGAAATCGCGCAACGCCAAAACCCTGCTCGGCCCCTACGCCGGCACGGACGTGCTCGACGAGCACACGGTCCGGATCCGGCTCAGCAGCCCATACTCGCCGCTGCTCGGCGGCCTCGCCTCGCCCTATCTCGGTTTCCACTCGCCCGCGGTACTTCGCGCGAACGCCGCCGGCATCGCGGCAGGCGGCAAGTCCGTGGTCAGCACCGGTCCGTTCCAGTTCTCGTCGCTGATTCCGGGACAGCGGGCCGTGTTCACCCGGCGCACCGGCTACCTGTGGTCGCCGCCATCGCAGGCGCGCCAGGGCGACGCCTACCTCGACCAGTACTCGGTCGAGTTCATCAGCGATGACGCCGCCCGCGTCGGCGCGCTCACCTCGGGCCAGCTCGACGTCGCCGACCAGGTTCCCGCGACCCGGCTCGCCGAACTGCGCACGCAGTCCGCGATCACGCTCACCGGCCGGGACAACCTCGGTTCCCCCTTCACCTACAGCCTCAACACCACGAAGGCGCCCTTCGACGACAAGACGGTTCGCCTGGCGTTCCAGTCCGCTGTGGACACCAAGTCGATCACGCAGGGCCTGTTCCAGGACGCCTACACAAGCGGCTCGTCCGCGCTCACGTCCTCCACCCCGGGCTACGACCCGTCGGTGGGGAACACCTGGGGCTACAACCGGGATCAGGCCGTCCAGCTACTGGAGCAGGCCGGCTACGCGGCCACCGACGGAGACGGGTACCGCACACGCGACGGCCAACGCCTGAGCGTGACCCTCGCCTACGCCGCGGAGTACACGACGCAGGAGCAGAAGAACTACCACACAGCACTCAAGGACGCAGTGAAGCAGGTGGGCATCGAGCTCGTGCTCCGGCCGCTGGACACCGCGGGCATCGTCCAGGCGCTGGGATCGGGCGACTACCACGTCGGCGCGGCAGCACCGACCGGCACCGACGCGTCGTTGCTGCGTTCGCTGTTCCACTCCACCCAGCTGCCCTCGGCGGGCGGGGCGAACGTCAGCCGCGCCCACGACCCGGAGATCGACGGCTGGCTCGACCAGGCTCTCAAGGCCCAGGACACGGCGGCGCAGAACCAGCTCTACTCGAAGGTCCAGCACAAGGTCCTCACCGAGGCGTACATCCTGCCCACGTACGTCGGCAAGCGGACCTACGGCGCGCAGGCACGCGTGAAGGGCTTCGGCCTCGGCTCCGACAACATCCCCCTGCTGCTCGACGTGTGGGTGAGCTGACACGTGCGTGACTCGTTGCCCCGGTTCCTCCTCCGCCGCGCCCTCGCGGGCGTGCTGGTGGTGTGGGGTGCCGTGACCGTGACCTTCTTCGCGGTGAGCGCGACCGGCGGTGACCAGATCGACGCGATCCTCGGCCCGCAGGCGGCCACCATCCCGGGGCTGCGGGAGCAGACCGCCGCGGAGTACGGCCTCGACCGGCCGCTGCTCGCGCAGTACTGGGACCGGTTGCGCGGATTCGTCACCGGCGACTTCGGCAAGTCCTACCAGCGCGGCGAACCGGTGAGCACGCTGCTGTCCGGCCAGGTCACGCCCACGCTCGAACTCGCGTTCGCCGCCGCGCTCACCGGCCTGGTGCTGGCGCTACTGGTGACCGTGGTCACTGCCGGGCGGGATCGGGTGGTGATCCGTGCCGGGACCTCCGTGCTCGAGATCCTCGCGGTGGCGGTCCCACCGTTCTGGCTCGGCATCCTGCTGCTGTCGGTGTTCTCGTTCACGCTGCGCTGGTTCCCCGCATACGGCGCGCAGGGCCTCGCCGGCCTGGTGCTGCCCGTGCTGGCGCTCGCCGTGCCGGTCGCCGGGGTGCTGACGCAGGTAATGCGCCAGGAACTCGCCCTGGTACAAGGAAAACCGTTCGTGATGACCGCGCGGGCACGGGGTCAGAGCAGGCTGGGACTGCTCCTGCGGCACACGCTCCGGCACGCGCTGCTGCCCGCCACGACTATGTCCGCGTGGGCGCTGGGCACGCTCATCGGCGGCGCCGTGCTCGTGGAGAAGGTGTTCTCCCGGCCAGGCCTCGGCACGGTCCTCGTCAACGCCGTCCAGCACCGCGACACCCCCGTCGTGTCCGCCGTGGTCACCCTCGCGGCGCTCGTCTTCGTCGTCGCCAACACGCTCGCCGACGCCCTGTACCCGGTGATCGACGCCCGCCTGCGCAAGGGAGAAGGCTCGTGACCTCGCTCAACCCGGCGCTCGAGGTACGGACCCGCACCCGCACCACCGGCTCCCGCGCGGTTCTCGTACTCAGCGCGCTGGTGCTCGCGCTCGTCGCCGCCGTGCTGGTGTTCCCGGACTGGTTCGTGCACCTGTCCCCGGACACCAACGACGTCCAGCACACGTTCCAGCCGCCGAGTGCGGCGCACCCGCTGGGCACCGACCAGCTCGGCCGGGATGTCTACTCGCGGCTCATCCACGGCGCCCGGTACTCGGTGACCACCGGTCTCGTCGCGACCGCGATCGGCGTCGTGATGGGGGCCGCGCTCGGGCTGGTCGCCGTGGGCAGCCGCATCGCCGACATGCTGATCATGCGGCTGACCGACGTGTGGCTGGCGTTTCCCGAAGTCCTGCTCGCGCTGCTGGTGATCGCGCTCGTCGGGACCGGGTCGGCGCAGATCGCGGTGGCGCTCGGCGTCGCGGCCGCGCCGTACTACGCGCGGCTTGTTCGCGGGCAGGCGCTCGCGGTGGCGAAGGCCGAATACGTCGGGGCAGCGAAGACCCTTGGCGTGCACCCGATCCGCACGGCGCTGCGCCACGTATTGCCGAACGTCGGCGGGCCGGTCGTCGTGCTCGCGTCGCTGGGCACCGGGACCGCGGTCACTGCCGCCGCGGGACTGAGCCTGCTCGGCCTCGGGCCACTGCCGCCGACGCCCGAGTGGGGCGTGATGCTTGCCGAAGGTCAGAGCTACCTGGCGAACGCGTGGTGGATCGCGGTATTTCCCGGGCTCGCGATCGTCGCTGTCGTGCTCGCCGCGACGCTGCTCGGACGGAGCCTGCAGGCGAGGAGCGTGCGGTGACGTTGCTGGAGGTGGCCGGGCTCGAGGTGGCCTTCGGCCGCGACGAGCCGGTGGTGCGCGACGTGTCGTTCTCGATCGGCGACGGGGAATGTCTCGCGCTGGTAGGGGAGTCGGGGTCCGGGAAGAGCGTGACCGCACGGGCCCTGCTCGGGCTCGCGGGCGAGCGGGCCCGAGTGCGCGCCACGACGTTGCGCGTCGGCGGCAAGGACGTGGCGGGGTTCGCCGAGAAGGACTGGCAGCGCCTGCGTGGCCGGGACATCGGCATGGTGCTGCAGGACGCGCTGGTTTCCCTAGATCCCTTGCGGCGTATTGAAGACGAGGTCGCCGAGGCGCTCACCCTGCACGAGAAGACCGCACCCGCGGAGGTCCGCCGCCGCGTGCTGGAAGTCCTCGGCGAGGTCGGGATCCCCGATCCCGCCACCCGCGCCCGGCAGTACCCGCACCAGCTCTCGGGCGGGTTGCGGCAACGGGCGCTGATCGCGTCCGCGCTGGTCGCGGAGCCCGGCCTGATGATCGCCGACGAGCCGACCACGGCGCTGGACGTGCTCGTGCAGCACCAGATCCTGGACCTGCTCGGCAAGATCAAGGAGCAGGGACGCGGGCTGCTGCTCATCAGTCACGACCTCGCGGTGGTCGCCCGCCTGGCCGACCGGATCGCCGTCATGCGGCACGGGCAGATCGTAGAGATCGGTCCCACCCAACGGATCCTCGATCATCCAGAGCATCCCTACACCCGGTTGCTGCTGGACATCGCGCGCGGGCAACGGAACGAGCGTCCCGTGCAGGCCGGCGGCGACACCGTGCTCGAGGTCGAGAACGTGACGAAATCCTACGGCGATCGCCGCGCGGTTGACGGCGTGTCACTGACGCTGCGCGCCGGGGAGACACTCGGCCTGGCCGGTGAGTCCGGCTCGGGCAAAAGCACACTGACCCGGCTGGTGCTGGCACTGTCCGAACCGGACAGTGGCCGGGTACGACTGGCGGGCGAGGAGTGGTCGACGGTCCCGGAACGCGCCCGGCGCTCGCGTCGACGCCGGATTCAGCTGATCCAGCAGGACCCGCACGCCGCCTTCGATCCACGCCACACGGTCGGCCGCATCATCGCGGAAGGTGTGGTAGGCCGTCGGCGTCGGCGCGGCCGGGTCGCCGAGCTAATGGACCTCGTCGGGCTCGACCCCGCCCTCGTCGGCCGCCGGCCGCACCAGCTGTCCGGCGGCCAGCGCCAGCGCGTCGCGATAGCGCGTGCGCTCGCGCCGGAACCCGAGGTGCTGGCGTGTGACGAGTCGGTGTCCGCTTTGGACGTGTCAGTCCAGGCTCAGGTCCTCGACCTGCTCACGCACCTGCAACAGAAGCTCGGCGTGGCACTGCTGTTCATCACCCACGACCTGACCGTCGTGGAGCAGATCTGCGACCGGCTCCTGGTCATGAAGGACGGCCGCATCGTGGAGGAAGGCCCGACCAAGGCGGTGTTCGAAGCCCCCCGCCACCCCTACACGAAGGCGCTGCTCGAAGCCGTGCCACGCCTGCCGTCACCGCCCAGTGCAGGATAGAGGTGGCTTCTCAGCGGCCACACCGCACTCTGCGCCAACCCACTCGACAGCCGCACCCAGTCACCAATATGACGGCCATGTACACCTTGAGGAAGGACGCCGCGAACGGGGTCAGGTAGCGGGACACCGATCGAGTACGCATGAAGTCGTTGGATGTCCAGTCCAGCGGAAATTTGCGAGTGGTACGGCCGCCGACCTGCGATCCGCAATGTAGGTGCGGACCCCTGCCAGTTGAGTTGTTCGGACCTACATTACGGATTCGACAGCCGCGGGCAACGGATGCCTCGTGCTGGAGCCAGGAACAGGCCGCCGCCCAGGCCGTCCCCTGACCCGTCGCTATCCCGCCCGCCCGGCGTCTACGTGCTGGGGACCTCGCCGGTCGCGGCGAAGTCCGGTCGCTTGGCCACCGACGCGGCCTGGCCGGCGAACCGCTCGTAGAACCGCGCGACCAACGCCAGATCGCCTGCCCCTTCGGGCCGTGCGCGAAGTCCGGAACAGTGATCTGCGCCAGCACACCGGTGTGCAGCCGGTCGACGCGGCTGTCCACGTTTTCCAGCTCGGCGAACGCGCCAGCCGCCGGGGCGATAATCAGCGTGGCGAGCCGGTCAGCCATGCCTGCGGTGATCTTGCTCAGCTCGGCGAACGTCTCCGTCAGCGGCTGATGACACGTTCCCTTACTTCGAGTCGGTGGCACGGTCGAGATCATCAGCGACGGCCATGGCGGCGGTCCTTTCCCATGCGGATGGTAATGGTCGGTGATCTATCACACGGACGCACGGAGCGTCGTTCAGCGGAGTTCCTCGACCAGCCCGATGATGACGCCGGCGGGGCCGCGGACGTAGCAGTACCGGCAGTAATCCTCGTACTGCGCCAGCTCGCCCACGAGCTCGGCGCCGTGGCCGCGCAGCCGGTCGAGGACATCCTCGACTGCGTCGACGACGAACGTGAGCCGAGGGATGCCCGGGGTGTTCACCGGCTCCCACGGCGCACTGCCGGTGGCCACCGGCCGATGGAACGTCGACAGCTCGACCCGGCCCTGGCCGTCCGGGGTCCGCACGACAGCAATGTCCGATCGCACGCCCTCCAGCCCGACGAGCTGGTCCACCCAGGCACCCTCGACCGTGGTCTCGCCCTCTAACTCCAGGCCCAGTTCGACGAAGAACGCGATCGCCGCCGCGAGATCCTCCACCACGAAGCCGACATGATCCATCCGGTGAATCGTCATGATTTCCTCCTGTGTCGCACGGCCCCTCGTGGCCGCTCGTGCCCCGGGGACGGAGCCGGCGTCACGGTCTCGACATCCTCGGCCATTTTTTTTCGGCACCACCCCGGCCAACAACAAGGACGGGGCCACCGGACCCGCCGGTCCCGGTACCGGGTCAGCCACGACCCTACCGATCGCGATGGTCCGAGCGGCAAGCACTGCTGGAGGCTGGTGCCTTGGCCCTCCACGGAAGGACCATCACCACGAGATGGTTGCGTACCCCCGAAAATGCGGGAGAACGGGACTGGCCGACCGACTCTCAAGGCGATGATTTGCCGGCCATCGAACATCCGTTTCTGCCGCCGACAGCGCGTTCTCCTGACCCTCGACAGCCAGTTGTCGACCTCGGTTGAGCGCACATGCGTTAGTTCAGAGAAGCGTGCGTACGGTGTTGGCATTGCTGGCCCGGTTTCGGTGGCAGCGGGACCCGCGGACTTGGTCGGTGCCCTGACGTGTCGGCAAGCGACACAGCAGGGCGCCGGGCGCACCTCGAAATCGGCATCGCACCTGACGGCGTCTCGGTGACTCCGACAGGGCAGAGAACGCTGACTTTGTCTGAGTCAGCGGTCGGGCAGTTGCGAGCGGTGGTGCGGGAGGCCGTGTGTGAACGAGCGCCGCTGGCAGTGGCACGGGCACGGTGCCGGCGCCGTCGAGGAGAGAATCCACCGGTGTTCGGGGCGTTTTTCCATGCCGATCCCGAGTCGTGGTGGGAAGGTGACCGGGTCCCGGTTCCCGTAGTGGCTGAGAGAACCCACGAGAATCCGAATGTCCCCTTCGGCCGGTGAGGTTCGCCACCGCCGCGCAGGAGTCCGCCGAACCAACAAAGCAGCGTGACTGTGTTGGCTGGCCGATCCGCGTCGACCGCGTACGCGACAACGGCGGATGTATTGCGTCCGCAACCCGGTGCGACCGAGGTGCTCTATGGCGGATTGATCAGGGGGGAGGTCCTGCATTCTTGCTTGATCGGATGTTGGCGTAGCGGCACATGCCGAGCATGGTGCCGATCCCGGCCACCCATGGCGCAATGGTCGCCAGGCTTCCATGCACGAGGACCAGGGTGATCAGTACCGGAGGAGCGTGCCGAGGATGAGGGCGATCGAGCGGCAGGTCGTCCCCCGCTCAGCGGTGATCAACGATCGGCAAGTGGTTGGGAACGCTACGGCCAGCTCCTCCGCCAGGTCGGCGGCTGCGGCGTCCCGGTCGGCGAGGCTTACTGCCGCCACGGCGATGCGGGAGCCGTTCGCGGCGGGGGCAGCTGCGATGCGCACGGGCCCGGCCAGCGCGTCGGCGCCGGGGTGTCGACCATGATCGGGCCGTGTTGGGCTGCGGCGAGTTCTGCGGGGCTCAGCAGCACTTGACCTACCACTTCGCGAGAACTCGCGACCGCCTGCTGGTTGGCTTCGAGGACCTGCTCGGCCGCATACCGGCCGTTGGACAGGACCGGCGAAACCGCTTCGGCAGCGGATTGGACGTCACGCAGCCGGTACTGCAGCGACTCCGTGATCGATTCGTCCAGGGAGGCCCGGGAGTTGGTCACGGTGACGAGCGCGACGACGGTGAGGATCAGCGCCATCGTGAGGGTGAACGCGGCGGTGAGTCGCAGGCGGATGGGCCAGTTTCTGATCATCACGGCCTCGTGTTCGGGTGGCCGCCGTCCGTGCGCAGCCGGTATCCGGTGCCGCGCACGGTTTCAAGGGAGGTGGCGACTCTGCCCGGAGTTCAGGCGAACTGAGGGATTCTCAGCGGGAACCCAAGGGTGTTCGGGCTGTGTGGGGCGGTTGGACCCTTGGGTTCGTGCTCAACCCACGGTGTCGTGGTGGGCGCTGTGCAGGAGATTACGGGCGGCGGCGCTGTATCGGATGGCGGTGGTCTCGTCGAGCCCGAACACGGCGGCCAGGTGGAGAGGGTCCGGCCCGTGGGTGAGGGCTTCGTCGAGTTGGCGATCGACGCGCAGGGCCTCCAGTGTGGCGGCTCGGCGACGGAACGGACCGGTGAGCGCGTTGTCGCTGACCGGCCGGGTCGTGTTCGCGGTCTGCTTGTTGATGATCAGGTGGGGGTTGGCGGTGTGGGGCCAACGGTCACGCCGGTAGGTGAGCCAGTCGAGCAAGAGACGGTAGGTCAGCTGGTCCATCGGTCGGGTCACCGTGGCGATGGTGAGCTGCCGGTTGCCGAGGTCGACGTCGTCGAGCCGGAGCTTGCGGATGGCGTCGGGGCGGGCGGCGTGCACTGCGGCCAGCGCCAGGGTGAGCCGGGCGGCGGGGGTGGTCGCGGCCTGCGTAGCGTCGTCGATTTCGTTGGGAGACAAGGGAAGGATCACTGGGTCGTCGCGGTTGCTGCGGTCCCGGAGTCGAGCGGCAGGGTTGGCGAAGATGGTGCCGGTCTTCTTGCAGTGCCGCATCAACGACCGCAGCCCGGTGACGGCTTGCCGACGGCGATGTCCTTGCAGGGCTTCGATCACGGCGGCGACGTCGGCGACGGTGACCTCGCGCAGGTGGGCATAGCGGGCGGACCAGTCCACGAGCACGGGGTGGACGGCGCGCACGTAGCGGCGGGTCGTGCCCATCTTGCGGGGCAGGCTGCGCGGCCCGCCGTGGTGCAGAGTGCGCACCCAGTCGTGGACGTCGGCGGCGATGCCGGGCGCGAGTTCGGCGAGCTTGCCGTCCAGCCAGTGCTGGAACGCCGGGACGCGGTCGTCAACGAACAGGTCCGCCCGATCCAGGACCTCGGCGACACGGTCGATGCTGACGCCGTAGCGATGCAGGATGTCAACCAGCTGCGAGTAGCGGAACGCTTCGCCCTCGGCATGTCCGGACAGCAGGATGACCAGTGCCCGGCCCAGCTCGGCGACCAGCTTGGGGTTCCAGCCGTGCGCCTGCCCCAGCTGGTCGGCGATCCGCCGCACCCGGACCAGGACCGGGTTGGCCAATTCGGCGTGCAACTCCCAGCCGAAGGCTCGCTGCGGGCCGGGCAAGTGCAGTTGCAGTTGCCCGCCATCGGCGGGCCGGGGCGCAGCCAGCACGAGGTCGGTGACTCGTGCACTGGTCTGGGCTCGCTGGCCAGCGCGCTGGCGCACTCCGGAGCGTGGGCCGCGCATCTTGGTCATGCCGGCGAAGGCCAGCTGGTGGCAGGTGACCGTGGCCAGGTCGGCGTCGGTGACGACGTGAGGATCGTCGGCCAGTACCCCGGCCTGCAACCAGCACAGCCTGCAATAGCCGTGCTTCAGCGGCACGTGCCGGCCGCAGACCGCGCAGCGGCCGGGGGCATGGCGGCGGCGGAAGTCGTAGCAGGCGCGGCAATATCCGCCATACAGCACGCCCCAGGCCAGGCAGGTGGGGCAGCTTTCCGCCGTCTTGTCGATCGCGTGTCGGCGTTGGGGCATGGTGACCACGCGGCTCACATGGGCGGCAGCGAGCGGCCGTCCCGGCGTTTCGGCGTGACCGTCACACCGGCGGCGCCGCTGGTACCGGTCGCAGCGGTCGACTCGCCTTGCGGGGCGGGCCGGTCGACCTTGTCGGGCTCTGGGATGAGCAACACCTCGACACCGCAACCAAGGACTGCGCAGATGATGTTCAGCTCGTCGAGTTTGACGCTGGCCGGGCTGCCCGACCACAGCCCGGACATCTTCCCAGCGCTGATCATCAGGCCGTGCTCGGCGAGCATCCGTTGCAGCTCGCTGGCCTTCCAGATACCACGGTTGGCGGCAGCCAGCCGCAGGTTCCACCTCATATGCTCAGTCCCTTCAGCCGTTGCGCGGCCCGCTGCTGCCCGGCCAGCCATGCGTCCTCGACATGCGTCCGATGAACATGAACATAATTCATAGTTGTGGCGATCCAGGCGTGCCCGAGCGTCGCTTGGATGGCGATCAAGTCCATGCCGCCCAGGTAGAGCTCGCTGGCGCAGAAGTGCCGCAGGACATGCGGTGTCAACCGGTCCGACCAGTCCGGCAGGTGCTCGGCGGCGGCCGTAGCCAACCCGGCCCTCAGCACCTCGTTGCCCACCCTGGCACCGGTCCCGTCGGCGTTCTTGCGTTCGGAGCAGAACAACGGAGCGCCCAGCCGGGCAGGGTCGTCACCGAGCTGGCACCACACGTCCTCGACGAACCACCGCAGGGTCCGGCCCGCGTCATTGATCAGCGGCACCATGCGTTCCCGGGGCCCGGAGCCGCGGGCGCCTTTGCCGTGTCGGACATGGAGTTTGCCGAACGGGCCCAGGTCCCACTTGATGTCGGCCAAATCCAAGTGACGCACCTCGTTGATCCGCAACCCCACCTCCGACATCAGCCGGGCGGCGGCGTAGTTACGCGCGGTGGGAGCGAACTTGCGGCAGGTCGCCAGCTCGCCGCGCCACCCGGCGAACAGCGTCCTGATCTGCTCAGCGGACGGCGGGATCCGCAGTTTCGCCTCGCGTCGGCCGCGGGGTCGGTTCACCTCGTCGATCGGGCATTCCACGACCCGGCCGGTCAGGTTGTGGATCTCCACCTTGTGCCGCAGCTCGACGAACTCGAAATACGTCCTGATCGCCTGCGCCCGCGCCATCCGCGTGTTGGGCGGCACCGCCCGCAGCACCGTGCCGAAATAGGAGTCCACGTTGGACGGTTGCAGGTCCCACAACGGTCGGCCGAACCACGCACGCACCTGCTCCAGATGGCAGACATCCGAACGGATCGTGTTATCGGCCAAGCCTGCCGCCGAGCGGGCCAACACGAACCCGGCGAACACATCGGTCTCGAACCGCGCGATCTCCTCCGGGCCCAACGGCTCGCGCATCTCGCGCAGATCCCGCACGACCGCAAGCCCCACCACGCCTCCCCGACTTCAGCTCGACCGCAAGAACATCAACAGACGTGACATCGGCTCACGGAACCTGAAGTTGAGTCAGAACACGAACCAACCACCCGAACGAGCAAGAACAGCCTGGTCCAGGCCGCCCGACGACGGAACATCCCTCCGGGAACTCAAGGGTTATCTATTACTTGTTGTGCTGGGTGTCGTTGTCGTGGCATTGGCCGTGGTGATGGCGGCGGTGTTTTTGCGGCCGCGGTGTCAGCCAGCTGCGGTGACGTTGCCCCTGCGTGCTGTGGGGGAGGTGGCGTTGCCGGGCGGAGGTTCGCGGTTCGATTACGAGAGCTTGGATCCGGAGAGAAGGTTATTGTTCGTGGCGCATCTCGGTACCAGTGAGGTCATCGAGGTCGATGTGCACGCCGGGCGCGTGGTGCGCGTGATTCCGAATGTGTCGCAAGCGCATGGCGTGCTGACCGTCCCCGCGCTGCACCGGGTGTATGCCACGGCGACGGGCAGCAACGCGATGGTCGCGTTGGATGAAGACTCCGGGCAGGTGATCAGCCAGTCTCTGACAGGGGAGTATCCCGACGGGTTGGCGTACGACCCGCGCCGGAATACGGTGTGGACGACCAACGAGCGGGGCGGCTCGGAGACGGTCATCGACGCCACCAGCGGCGTGGTACGAGGCACTGTCGCGCTGGGTGGGCAGGTGGGCAACGTCGCCTACGACCCGGCTAGCGACCAGATGCTGGTGGCTGTGCAAGGCCGCAACGAGCTCGCCGTCCTCGACCCTTCCAAGCTCGCGGTGACCAGGCGCATAGCGCTGCCGGGCTGCGACCATGACCACGGCTTGGCCCTCGACCCGGCGCAACGCCTGGCCTTCGTGGCCTGCGACGGCAACGCCGTGCTGCTGACCGTCGACCTGAATGCAGGGACAGTGACCGGGACCGCACCGGTAGGCCAGGAACCGGATGTCCTGGCCTACGATCCAGACGCGCAGCGGCTGTACGTGGCCGCCGAAAGCGGGTGACTGACCATGCTGGACATGCGCGACCGTCGGCCCACCGTGGTCGGCTCGGGCTTCTTGGCGGCCAACGCGCACGTGGTCGCTGTGGATCCGATCACGCACCACAGCTATTACCCGGTGCCCGCAGGGACAGCTGGCCATCCAGCTCTGCTGGACCGTGAACCCGTTCCCTGATCGGGCCGGCACCTGCCGCAACATCGACACGGATGCTCCTGGAGGTGTAAAAGGGCAGCGCCGTGCTCAGGAAGGGCGGCGCACGGAACGGTGATATTCGCGTCTGCGGGGAGTTTCGTCTGCCTGCGAACGGCTTCGAGAGGAGAAAGCGCGTTGTGCCAAAAGGATTTTGTTGCCAGTACCTGGTTTCTACGTCGTTGTCGCAGGCCATGCGTGCGTCATACCTTGAATTAGGAGTGTTGTCAGCCAACGAGGAGTGATGAGTGAACCAGGGAAACCACGGCCACGGGCATGGCCACGGGCACGGGCACGGGCATGGGCATGGGCATGGGCATACCCGTGGTTGGTGGTTGGGGCTTCGTCACCTGGTGACGCCGCACAGTCACGACACCGTTGATGTCGTCGATGATGCGCTCGAAGCGAGCCAGCGCGGGATGCGGGCGCTGTGGATCTCCTTCGCCGCGCTGATGGTCACCGCGGTAGGCCAGGCAGTGCTGGTGACGTTCACTGGCTCGGTGGCGTTGCTCGGAGACACGTTACACAACTTTGCCGACGCCCTGACCGCCGTTCCGCTGGCCATCGCGTTCCTGCTGGGGCGGCGTGCGGCGTCCCGGCGGTTCACTTACGGACTGGGGAGGACCGAGGACCTGGCCGGGCTCGTCATCGTGCTGGTGATCGCCACGTCGGCAGGGCTCGCTGCGTGGCAGGCCATCGACCGGCTGATGAACCCACAACCGCTCGCTCACGTGTGGTGGGTCGCGGGTGCCGGGGTGCTTGGATTCATCGGCAACGAACTCGTCGCCCGGTACCGGATCACCGTGGGCCGGCAGATCGGATCGGCCGCGCTGGTGGCCGACGGACTGCACGCCCGCACGGACGGATTCACCAGCCTGGCCGTGGTGCTCTCGGCCATCGGTTCGGCGGTGGGGTGGTACTGGGCGGACCCCGTCGTCGGATTGCTGATCACCGTCGTGATCCTGTCGGTGCTGTGGGGCGCGGTGAAGGAGGTATTCGGTCGGCTGCTCGACGCCGTTGACCCAGAACTGGTCGGCAAGGCCGAGCATGCGCTTCAGACGACGCCGGGTGTGGACGGGATAGACCGGATCCGGCTGCGCTGGGTCGGGCACAGCCTCGTCGCAGAGGCTGAGCTCCACGTCGATCACACCTTGAGCCTGGTCGAAGCACATCACATCGCCCACGAAGCCGAACACCGGCTGATCCATGCGCTGCCCCGGCTGGGCACAGCGACCATCCACACCCACCCCGCCGGAGCGCTCGCGGAGCCGCAGCACGAGCTCGTGGCGCACCACCGGCGCAAACTCCCCACACCAGACTCGGCGTAGCCGCGCCGTTGCCCCACCGGCCGTCTCGCTATCACCGCGCGCACCGTGGCCTGAAGGCTGTTGCGAAGCGATGAAGGTGAGAGCGGTGCCGCGCTGGGTGGCCGGGTTCCAGGTGGAGCTGGTCTGGCCTTGCGGGCAGGTGGCCTGCTCGCGATCGACCCGTCGGTACCGTAAGTCACCGCCAGATCACGGCGTTTGGCCTCCGAGGTGGGCAGCCGCCAGGAATCCACCCGCGCGGCATACCGCTTTCCCCACGCCGGCACATCGATCGCCTCAGCCAGCCACTGCGGCACCGCGGCCGCACCGAATCCCGGATCGTCCAGCTCCATCCCCAGCGCGTATTTCCAGGAGATCTTGTCCCGCACCGCCTCCGCCGCCTGCCGGTCGGTCAGGTTCTCCGCCATCTGTAACACCGTGACCAGCGCAAGCCGACCGGGTGACCACCTCGGCCTGCCCCGCGCCCCGAATGCCGCCGCGAACTGCCCGCGCGGCCCGGGGCGCGGGTTGCGGGGTGTTCTCCGTCGCGCGCTCGAGCATCGAGGCGATCTTGGACACGGACACCACATCGAACTCCAGCGCCCGATCAGCCGCTGCAGGTCCCGCATCGCGTATCCGGCCTTGTCCGCGGGGAGATCGTCCGGGTCGGTGCTGCGGACGCCCGGCCGCTGCCGGGGGTGGGTCTTGATCAGCTGACCGTGACAGAACAGCTTGACCAGCTCGGCGTTCGCCCGAACCTGCACCCGCTGGCCGAGGTAGGCCTTCGGGGCCGAATACAGTGCCTTACCGACCTGCACGTGGTAGTCGCGGTGCACGGTCACCTCGACATAGAGCGGCACCTCATACGGGGCCTGCGGTTCGGGCAGCAGCGCGGCGGCCTCGTGGGCGGCGAACACCTCGACCGGGCGGGCCTGGATCGTGCCGTGGATCCGCTGACCGGCCTTGTCCCGGCACCAGGTCTCGGCGCGGGCCTGCGCGTCGGCCAGGTCGAGGAACTCCTCGCCGGCGAAGAAGTTGCCGCGCACGTACTGCACCACCCGCTCTACCCGCGGCTTGTCCTGCGGCGAGCGGACCCGGGCCGGGTCCGTGGCGAAGCCCCTGGCCTGCGCATACTCCAACCAGCCCACGGTGAACCGCGGGTTGAGTGCATCCGCCTTGGTCACGATCGCCGAGGCATTGTCCGGGATCAGGATGGCGAAGACTCCACCGAAGGACCGCCACGCCGCCTCACACCCAGCGGTGATCGCCTCCAGGGTCTGGGTGAAGGTCAGCCACACGAACATGTGTCGGGAGAACACCGCAGTGAAGATCAGCGCGTGCACCACCCGCCGCCGACCCGCCGAGGGATCGTAGAGCAGGCCCATCCGGGCGGTCGATCTGGCACTCCTCGCCGGGCGTGCCGTCGGCCACCCGCACCGTCTCCCGCGCGGCGCGGCCGCGATAGTCGGTGCGTTCCAGGCAGAACCGGTGCAACGTCCGATACGGCACCCGCACCCCCTGCCGGACCAGCAGCTCCTCGATCTTGACCACGGTCAGGCCCTGGCCGACCCACGCCGCGATCCGGTCGCGCTGCGCCTCCAACGCCTCCCACGCCGAGCCATGTCCGGTCGGGCGCGCCGGGCGCACCGCCGCCACCACCTGACCGAGCAGCTCATCGGTCAGCTGCCCCTCGCCGGCCTCGGGGTATGTAGCAACGGGCGGGCATGGGGACTGCCCGCCCGCGGCGTTCTCGATCAGGGTGCGCATGGCCGGGTGTTCCTCTCGAAAAAGCGGCGGCGTCAGTGGGGTTCCTGTTTGGTGGTCCAGGCGGCAATTTGCGTCCGCCTGGTGAAGCCGAGCTTGGTCAGGATGTGGTCGACGTGGGAATCAGCGGTGCGGCGGGAAATCGACATTGTGGCAGCGATTTCTTTGTTGGTCTTGCCCTGTGCGACCAGCGCTGCGACTTCTCGCTCGCGTGGAGTAAGCATCGGGGTGGGCGATTCTTCGGTCGCGGAGCTTGTCGGACTCCCGGCTTTGCTCGGATCGCGGGTTATCCATGCGATGGCTTCGTCGAAGTCGAGCAGTGTGGCGAGCTCAAAGGCTTCCTGGAACGTATCTTCGCCGAGTGAGCTGCGCGCTACTGCTTCGTAATGGTCGTGTAGGCGCGCGATGTGTTTGTGGCCGGCGAGTGACGCATCGATGTTCTGCTTGATCTTGTGGGACACGCCGAACAAGGTCGCGGCCCGTGCCGCGTCACCGTCCGCGCTGGCTATGCAGGCCAGTATTTCGATACACAACGCGATCCGGAAGTGCTCGTGGAAGTCCAGCTTCAGGCGCAAACTTTCCAGTTCTGCGGCTGTGGCTTGTTGATAATCGCCCGCAAGCAGTCCGGCTATTCCCTGCGCCCACAGGGCAAGCGACCGCATCCACTGTTCGCCATAGTTCTCCTCCAGGGCCGGGCATTCGCGGAACAGGGTCGCGGCGCGCTCATGATCGCCGAGGAAGGTGAGGGCCAATGCGAGCTCGATCTGGTCGTAGGCGACGGCAGCGTGATCGCCGATCAGCCGATGCCCGGCGAGAGCGTCCTCGAAGAGCGCGGCCGCCCGCGCAGGATCTTCGTTGTACAGGGCGGTGAGCCCCGAGATCTGCGCGACGTAGGCCGCTCCCGATTGGTCGCCCAGCTCCGCGGCCAACGCTCTTGCCTGATCGAGGAGGGCTGTCCCGGATGTCGCGTCGTTGAGCGCTAAATTCAAGTACCCGTTGACGTAAAGCGCTTTGACACGAACGGTATCTCGTTCCGCGGTGAGCGTCAGGAGGCGCTCCAGCCATCGACGTCCCTCGTAGACGAAGCCGCTGCTGAGCCAGAAAAATCGGAGGGAGGATGCGATCAGCAGACCTGCTTGCGCTTCGCCGGGCTCGGAAGCGGAGAATTCCAACGCTTCGCGCAGGTTTGCGTGCTCGGCTCGCAACCGGGCGAAGACCGTCGTGCGTCCGGCGCTGAACCATTCCGCCTCGGCCTGGGCGACGAGGTTCCGGTAGTAGTGAAGGTGTTTGCGACGGACCGTGGTGGTCTCACCGCGTTCGACGAGGCGGTCCCGGCCGTATTCGCGGAGCGTCTCCAGTAGCCGATAACGGGTCTTGTCCGGATGCCGTTCCGTGGTCACGATCGACTTGTCGATCAAGCCCCTGATCTGATTAAGCACCTCGTCGGTCCGGATGCCGTCGCCTGAACCGATTGCTTCGGCTGCCTCCAGGGCGAACCCTGAACCGCACACGGACAGCCGTGCCCACAGCACTTGTTCGGCGGCGGAGCACAGCCGGTAGCTCCAGTCGACCATGTCCTGCAGGGTCTGCTGGCGGGTCGGCGCCGTCCGGGTTCCGCCGGTCAGCAATCGAAAACGACGATCGAGCCGGACCGCGATCGTCTCGGCTGACATGAACCGAAGAGCGACTGCCGCAAGTTCGATCGCCAACGGAATGCCGTCAAGTTGTCGGCACAAACGCATGACGACGTGCGCGTTGTCCGCGGTGACGGTGAAAGCCGGATTCGCGGCTTGAGCTCGCTCCTGGAGTAGTGCGACCGCCGAGTACTGAAGGAGATTCTCCAGTTCCGGAGTTCCAACTCTCTCCGGGGGAACCGAGAACGGAGCCAACTCCATGACGGTCTCGCCGGCAATGCCCAAGGGTTGGCGACTGGTGGTCAGGATCCGCATAAGCGGGCACTGTTTGAGCAGCGAATGCGCGAGTTGCGCGCACCCATCGAGAACGTGCTCGCAGTTGTCCAGCAGAAGCAGCAGCGGGCGGTCGCGAAGATGTTCGGGAAGGTGCTCCAACGGCGTCACCCCGGACTGCTGTTGCAGGCCCAATGTGGCGGCTACGGTGTCGGCGACGAGTCGCGGGTCGTTGAGGTCGGCAAGCTCGATGATCCAGACGCCGCCCGGGAACGACCGCCTCAGCAATGCGGCCGACCGCAACGCCAACCGGGTCTTGCCCACGCCGCCGACGCCTGTGATGGTCACCAACCGTGCCGAGCTCAGGAATTTCTTGACGTCGGCCAACTCCCGCCAACGTCCCACGAAGCTCGTGAGTTCTATCGGAGGGCGTGCAGCGCTCCAGATGGGTACGGGAACCACCGTAATCGATTCAGTCCGTTCGGTAAAGCAGCATATCAAGTCGATATACTGCACCTCTACACTATCCCAGTACTCGAATCCTTGGTCCACCAAAAGCCGAGCAGCGCGTGCGTCATTCCGCATCTGAAATCCGCTGCCTGGTCGTCGAGACCCATCAGAAGATTGCGAGCTTGCTGGGTCGTCCACGCTGCGTCGGGGACAAACGCGCTGCGATGGCAGTGCAGGTCGGTGTCGACGGATTCGCCCTGCTTCAGGCTGTTCACGGCGACCAGGCGTCGGTGTGGCGGCGGGAGATCCCCGCGGCCGTCATCCTGCGCACGGTGTGGATCAAGCAGTACCACCGCACCATCAACAACAGCGGGCAGGAGGTGGCGTGGGGGAGGAGAAAGACCAGAGAACGGATCTGCTCCCCCTATGCCCCCGATGCCCGGTTTGCGATCAAGCGCGGTTGCGGTTGGGAAGGCTGCAAGATCCACGTCACCGAAACCTGCGACGACGCCGTGACCGGCCGGCCGCATCTGGTCACCAACGTCGCCAGCGCCGACGCGACCGGCACCCCGTTGAAGCGGTGATCGGGTGCCCGAGCCGCGCCAGTTCGCCTTGGAGTCTCCTGTGGCCCCCCGCGGGTTCTCCCGGGCCAGGCGGACGACGAGCTTTTTGAGGGCGGCCTTGGTGGGCGGGCGCCGGCTCGGCTGCTTTGGGCGGTGCAATCCCGTCTGGTGGCGATGAGCCTGCGGTGCCAGGCGAGCAGGGTTGCTGGTGTGACGGGAAGACCTGAGCCAGCGGCGCCGCGGTATGCGTGTGGACAGCGTCGCAAGCCAGTGCCGGTCTGCAGACTCGTACCGGAGGGGTTCTAGGATCTGTCGGCGCAGCAACCGAGTTCTCGTGCCGCAGTACGAGCAGCTCGGCATCCTTGGCCGTATCGCGGCCCGAGAGCAGAGCTGGGACGGACAGCAGCTTCCGGGTCATGGCCAGCCCGATGAGCCGGATCAGGGCCGACGCCACCGAGGCCAGTTCGTCCGCGATCTCCAGCATCTGAACAGATTGGCGCGTCGTTACATGCGCGATGACTGCATCTTCGGCCGCGTCCGGGTGCCGACCGCTCCAGGCTCCATCGAGTCGAGCTTGAACGCTGTGTCGTAGCTCTGCGTATCGACCGCGCTGCCCCACAATCGGTATTACCAGTTCCGATGAGTCAGTGGCTGATCTACGCAAAATTAAGCTGCTACGGCCAGATTGGTGGGGGGATGAGCCGTTTCGGCAATAATTGGTATGACAAGTCTGTTGACCGCTCTGACCTCGGTCGTCCATACTTCGTCCCCTAGCGAGGAGGCGAGACCGCTGTGCGGTCTTCGGAACCGGAGGTGAAAGTGGTGCGCAAGGTGCTCATCGCGTGTGGGGCAGCGGCTGTCCTGCTTCTGACCGGATGTGCGGGGCCGGGGACGGACAGCGGCCGCAAGATCAAGGTTGGGCTGGTGACCCAGGCTTGGGACAACCCGGCCATCAAGGACATGTCGGAGGCGGCCGAGGCCGCGGCAGCCGCAAAAGGAAACATTGAGCTGCTCTCTCAAGACAGCCGGGACATGCAGGACATGGTCACCAAGCTGCAAGCGATGATCGGCCGAGGCGTTAAGGCACTTGGCATCGAACCGTGGGACAAACAGCAGATCATGCCGATCCTGACGCAGGCGAAGGCCGCAGGTATCCCGGTTTTCATCCTGCAGTCGGAGATCGAGGGCGCGCAAAACCGTGGTTTGGTCGTAACCTCCATTATCGGAGACGAGACGGAAGGCGGCAAGGTTGCGGGCACCTGGCTAGGCCACCAACTGAACGGTGCGGCGAAAGTCGCCGTTCTCGAGGGTGCCCCTGCTGACACGCCCGGCATCGAGCGCGCGAATGGGTTCGAGCAGGGGCTGGCTGCAGCCAACCCGGGGGCGACTGTCGTCGCCCGCCAGCCGGCAGACTGGGCACGCGACAAAGCTCTGCGCGTGATGACGGACATCCTGACCGCCCACCCCGACATAGACGCGGTGTTCGCCGACAACGACGAGATGGCGTTCGGTGCGATCTCGGCGCTCGAGACCCGCAACCTGAAGGGAAAGGTACCCGTCATCGGCTACAACGGGACCTGCATCGGCCTCCGGGCCACTTACCAAGGCACGTTCGTCGCCAGCGGGATCCTCTTTCTGGACCACGTCGGTTCGGAGTTCATCAACTCGGTCGTCGCCCGCCTCGACGGGCAAGGCGTCCCGGAGAAGGTCGAGCCACCGATCACCCTGCTCACCACCGATCAGGTCAAAGAGATCTCGGGCGGCGCCAAGTCGGTCGATGTCAACGGAAAACCGTTCAATGTCGACGATGCCCTTGCCAAGCGCGTGAATGACGCTGTGGCCGGCCGCTGCTGACTACGCGACGGGAGTTTCGTGATGATCCACGCTACCGAACCGACGTCAGTGAGCCGGACAGTGCTGGCGGCCCAACAGGTCGCCAAGAGCTACGGCGGTGTCTACGCGCTGCGGGATGCCGACCTCACGGTCGCCTCCGGCGAGGTCCACGCGCTGCTGGGTGAGAATGGCGCCGGCAAGTCGACGCTCGTGAAGATCCTGACGGGGGTTCACTCCCCGGACCACGGGAAAGTTCTGATCGACGGCGAGCCGGTTTCGTTCCAGTCGCCGCTCCATGCCGAGCGCCTGGGCATCCACGCCATTCATCAGCACCTGGCCCTGGTGCGAGGGCTGAGCATCGTCGACAACTTCCTGCTGGGACGAACCGAAGCCGGCGAACGCGCCAGGCACTTCGGCTTCGTCAGCAGGCGCGAGGCCGCTCAGGTTGTCGAGCAGGCTGTGGCATCAGTGGGACTTCGTGTCGATCCGTTCACGAAGATCTCGCAGCTCTCCTTGCCGCAGGCGCAGCTAGTCCAGATCGCGCGGGCGCTGACTGCTGAGGCCAAGGTTCTCGTACTGGATGAGCCGACTGCAGCACTGACTCCTGCTGATCGGGACAACCTGTTCGAGAAGCTCGATCGGCTCCGCGGCGACGGCGTCGGGCTGGTCTATATCAGCCACCGTCTCGACGAGATCACCGCGCTCTGCGACCGTGCGACCATCCTTCGGGACGGCCGGATCGTTCGCGAGATGGCAAAGGACGAGTTGACCGTCGACGCCATGATCGAGGCAATGCTGGATCGGCCCGTCCAGCAGTTGTACCCGCCCCGTGTGGCCAGCCCGACCGAGGTGCCGGTTCTCCAGGTCGAGGGTCTGAGAGTCACGGGGCAGCCGCCCGTCAGCTTCATCGTCAACGGCGGTGAGGTTGTCGGCCTCACTGGTCTTGTGGATGCCGGAATGGTTCCTGTAGCGGAAGCCCTGTGCGGCAGCCGTCGGGCAGAAGCGGGCGCGGTGTCCGTAGATGGATCCACCGCCTTGCCTCGCACCGCACTCGATGGGATGCGGCACGGCATTGCACTAGTTCCGGCTGACCGCTCAGAAGCGCTGATCGCCGGCCTGAGCATCGCCGAGAACCTGGCGCTGACCTACTCGAGCCGGGCACAGATTGCCTCCCGCACCGGACGCCGGCTGCGGTGGATGTCGCGCCGCCGGACGAAGGCCAACGCGGTGCGGGCGATCGATCGGTTCACGGTCGACCCGCGACGCCCGGAACTCTCTGCTGGTTCCCTGAGCGGGGGGAACCAGCAGAAGATCGTCCTCGCCAAAGCAGTCTCGTTGTCCCCCCGCGTGCTGGTGCTTATCGAGCCCACCGCGGGCGTCGACGTAGGGAGCCGGGCACAGATCTACCAACTTCTGCGCGAGATCGCCTCTCAGGGTGTTGCGGTGCTCTTGGTGAGCTCGGACATGCAGGAGGTCTGCGGGTTGAGCGACCGGGTGTGCGTGTTCCGTGCCGGCGCGATAGCAAAGGAGATCCCCGGTCCGACGACCGAGCGGGAAATCATGGGTCACGCGACACGGCCCCTGGCCGGTGCCAGATGAGTGATGGCGGTGATCTGGGCGGGGATGGCTACCCGGCAACTCCAAAGTTTGTTGCCACGAGCGGTCGTCGGCCGCCCGCCGCATCACCGCGTCCGCGCCTCGGTATGCTCCGGCCTATGGCAGGCCCACTACACGATGTTCGTGATCATGTCGTGTCGATGATCGTGGCGGGCGAACTGCTTCCCGGAGCCGCCCTCCCCGCCGAACGGGAGCTCGCGATCCGTCTCGGGGTCTCCCGCCCGCTGGTGCGTGAAGCCCTGCGGAGCCTCGAAGCCGTGAACATCGTCGAGTCCCGTCGCGGCGCTGGAACCTACGTCACGGATCTGACCCCGGAGCTCCTGCTCGCTCCGCTGACCTACGCGTTCCGGCTAGTGCACGGGTCGTACCTCGACCTCTTCCAGGTCAGGCGGTTCCTCGAGCCAGCGGCGGCCGCGGAGGCAGCCAGCACGGTCAAGGAAGACAGTCTGGTCGAGATGGACGAGCTGCTTAAGGCCCTCGACGAGCCCGATGAGGACACGTTCCCGGAGAACGACCTGGCCTTCCATGAATGGATCGTCCGGCAGACCGGGAACCCACTGCTCCTCAGCATCATCAGAGGCATTCGCGACCTAGAGTTCACGGTCCTCGAGGTGACCGCGGCGAACACGGTCAATCGCGAGCAGTCGCAGATCGAGCACCGCGCCATTGGGAAGGCAATCCGCGAGGGCGATCCGGAACGCGCCAAGGCGGCGATGCTTCTGCACCTTGCCCGGGTCGAAGATCAGGTCCGTAGTGCCGGCACCGAGCGCCCGGCCTCGGCCGGCGAAGCGCACTGAAGAGCCGATCAGGTTGATCAGGCCGCATTTGGGTTCGATCCACCGGTGGTTTTGGGTAACGGTTCGGTGGTGAGAAGGCGAGATGCCCTCTTGAACTGGGACGATTGATCTTACTGATCCATCCGTCCTAGTGAGAGGGCATCTTCTCAAGGTCCGGCGCGGCTGGGCGCGGTGTTTGATGATCCGAATCTGGTCGCGGATGCCGGGCTGGTGCCGGTGGTGCGGCTGGCGGAACGGGCCCGGCTTGGTGAGCTGGTCATTGCCGCGGTGTGGCTGAGCGAGGGCAAAGCGGCCGATGTGCGTGGCGAAGCCCGGTTCGTCGCCGAGTCCTTGGCCGCCGCCGACCAAGCCGGATGTGCCGGGATGCGGATCGTGTGGGCGGATTCGAAGTTCTACACCGCTGATGTGGTCGCCGCCTGCCGTCGGCGCGGAGCGTATTCCTCGCTGTCGACCGGCATCAGTCGACGACGACCCCGGCAGCGCCTAACGCACGCGCCACCATGTGGCCGCCCATTGCCCTCTTCTCGGAGGTGACGGTGCCGATCGCGTCGAAGTCGTTGCCAACCGCCTCATCGAACACCCCTCGCGCCACCCGTTCGGTGGACGCGGTGAGGAGCGTCTCGAGGCTGGGCAGCCGGAACGGCCGATCCGCCACGCCGAAAGCAACTGCGCGCCCGCGCTCCTGAGCGCCCTCGGCCGGCAGAGTCAACGCCGCCCCTGCCTCTGCGAAGTCGCCGTGTCGGGGCGCGAACTCCTCAAAGCCCCATCGGCCGCCGGCGTTAGGAACCTCGAAGTCCAGCCGGGTGAGGATCTCGTCCTCCTCGATGGCCGTACTTAGATAGCCGATGAAGAAGTCGCCGGCATTCTCGACACGGCTACCGCGAACGGACCTCAGCGTGATCCGGGCGTCCGCCAGGACCATCGCCGCCGCTATTTCCGCGGACGGGTCTGCGTGCACCACGCTGCCGCCGATCGTGCCCCGCGAACGGATCTGGACGTGGCCCACCCAGCTCGCTGCTGCGGACAGCAACGGCCAGGCGTCGCGCACCGCGGGTGAGCGTGCGATCCAGCCAGTCGTGGTCGTTGCCCCCAGGCTGAAACTCTGGTCGTTGACAGTCCGCTCGGACAGCTCTGCGACGTTGCCGATGTCCACCAACACCGGCGGACGAACGAGGCGGTAATTCAACATCGGGATGAGGCTCTGACCCCCCGCGAGCACCTTGCCGCCTTCTTCTGCGCACTCCGCAAGATCATCGAGCGCCAGCTTGAGGGTGGTCGGTGCGCGATACAGGAACGGCGACGGCTTCATGCCCCATGACGATACTCGTTGGACTGACCAATGTCACGATTTGAGCCCTTTTTCTGCGAATCAGGCCGGAATTTGATCATAGATCCCGAAAACCGGTAAGGCCAATTTCTTGACGGAGGGAACCTCGCCGTGGTCCTATGCAGGCCCCACCCGGCTGTGCACACCCCAGTAAGGAGGAGCTGGTGAGCGCTACCCAACTGCCACCGACGCAGTCAGTCGAATCGACCTCGGCACCCGCTCAGAAGCGCCGCCCCTTCTGGTTACGCGTCGTCGCGTCGCCGATTGCCGGAACCTCCATGGCGTTGATCGCGGTCTGCTGTGTCTTGTCGGCCATCGCGCCAGACTTCGCCACCGTCGGGAACGTCCTCAACGTCCTGCTCGCGGCGTCGACGCTGACGATCCTGGCCTGTGGTCTGACCGTTGCTCTGATCGCAGGCGAGATCGACCTCTCGGTCGGCTCGGTCGAAGCGCTGACGGGTTCGGCGGCTGCGGTCATGATCGTGGCCTACGGCATTCCGTGGCCGCTGGCCATCGTCGGCGGCATCGCCGTCGGCGCTGCGGCCGGACTCGTGAACGGTATCGTCGCCACGAGGTTCTCGGTTCCCTCATTCGTCGCATCACTCGCCATGCTGAGCGTTGCCAGTGGTGCGGCCAACCTGTTGACCAACGGCACCTCGGTGTTCGGCCTCGGTAGCCAGTTCGGTTACCTCGGCACTGGAAAGGTCCTCAGCATTCCGGTCCCGGTTGTCATCGCCGGCGTCGTGGCGCTCGGCCTGGCGGTCACGCTCCGCAAGACCAGCTTCGGCCTCGACGTCTACGCCGTCGGCGGCAACCGCGAGGCAGCACGCCTTTCCGGCGTCAGTATCTCCAGTGTCAAGGTCCGAGTGCTGGTCCTCAGTGGCGCGCTCGCCGGTCTGGCCGGCCTCATCATTGCTGCGCGACTCGACTCCGGCTCGGGCACCGTCGGTACCCAGGACCTGATGGCAGCCATTGCGGCAGTCGTCATCGGCGGCACCTCCCTCAACGGAGGAATCGGCAGCATCGGTGGCTCCGTCGTCGGAGCGCTGCTCATCGCGACCATCCAGAACGGCCTGGTCCTCATGGACATCACCGCGTTCTGGCAACAGGTCGCCATCGGCTCACTCATCCTCATCGCCGCCCTGCTCGAGCGGCTGTCCAAACTGACCATCGGAGGCAAGCCAGCATGACCACGCACCAGCAGCACGACCTCGTCATTCGCGGCGGCACTGTCGTCAACGCCGACGAGATGGCCGTCGGCGATGTCGCCGTCCGCGGGGGCAAGGTCGTCCAGGTCGGCATCGTCGACGACTCTGGTGCCGACGAAGTCGACGCCACCGGTTGTCTCGTGGTTCCGGGCGCCATCGACGTCCACACCCACTTCCACCACTGGGTGGGCTACGTCGGCTCGCACAACGCCGACGACTACGACTCCGGCACCCGTGCCGCAGCCGCGGGCGGCATCACCACCATCGTCAACTACGCCTTCCAGGAGGAAGGCGAAACGCTGATGACCGCCATCGAGCGCGACCTCGAGCTGGCGAAGACGACCGCGAACATCGACTACGGCCTCCACGTCGTCGTCACAGACAACGCCGAGAAATCCGTCGCCGAGTTCCCCCAGGTCGTCAAGGCCGGTGTGACCAGCGTCAAGGTGTTCGGTGCAGTCTCCGGGTTTCAGCTGCCCGACGCCGGCATCCTCGAGGTACTCCGGGCGGCCCGTGACGCCGGCATGATCGTCAACGTCCACGCCGAGGACGGCGCACTCATCGACTTCCTCACCCGCACGTTCGAACAGCGCGGTGACCTCGGAGTCGAGTTCCTGCCCCAGGCGAGGCCGCCTCAGGCGGAGGCGATCGCCACTCGCAAGATTGCAGAGTACGCGGCGCTCCTCGAAGCGCCCGTGTACTTCGTGCACTTGAGCACCGCAGGAGCACTCGAGGCCGTCCGCGATGCCCGCAAGAAGTTCGACCAGATCTTTGTCGAGACGCGTCCGGTGTACCTGTTCCTGGAGCAGAGCGTCTACGAGCTGCCGAACAAGGAGGGCAACAAGTACGTCTGCCTCCCGCCGATCCGATCCAACACCGATTCCGAGGCGCTGTGGGAGGGTCTCCAGGCTGGCGAGATCCAGACCTATGCGACCGACCACGCTCCTTGGAAGGCCGAGCAGAAACTTGCCGAAGCGCCGTTTTGGCGGATCCCCGCCGGCGTCTCGAACCTTCAGACCAGCGTACCGATGTTGTTCTCCGAGGGAGTGCAAAAGGGCAAACTCGACGCCTGCCAATTCGTGGCGCTCACCTCCACCAACCCGGCCAAGCTTTTTGGCATGCATCCCGCAAAGGGGGTTATCGCGCCGGGTGCAGACGCCGACATCGCGGTGATCGACCCCGCGGACGTCCGCCGGCTCACCGTCGGCGAGATGCACTCCAATGCCGACTACGATCCGTACGAGGGGTATGAGTGCCACGGCTGGCCGCGACTGGTCTTCTCACGCGGCGACCTGGTCGCCGAGCGCGGCAACGCCCTGCACAGCCCGGGACGCGGCAAGTACATCCGCCGGGACACCAACAACTACGATGTCTGAGACGCTCGCCAACGACACCACCGTGGGCGTCGTTCAAACCCCCGCAGGTGGCATCGAACCGCCAGCCGTCCTCGACCTCGGGCGCACACTCAGGCGGCACGACCTGCTCGTCTTCCCCGAGATGGCGAACACGCCGTACTTTCCCCTGGCCGGCGTCGACCCACGGTACGTGCCGGGCCGGCAGGCGTTACCGCTGGAGCAGGTCCTCGACCCTTACCAGGTCCTGGCCAGGCGCTTGGCAAGCAACATGGTCGTTGGGGTGTGCTTCACCGATGGTCGGCGCCTCCGCAACGCGGCGGTCGTGCTCGACCGGCAAGGCGGCCTGGTCGAAGGCAAAGGCATCACCACCGGCAACTTCCGCGCCGTCTACGACAAGACACACCTGTGCAACGTGCGCGGCTACGGGTCGACGTTCGTCGAGGACGACCATTTCCACGCCGGGCCCGAGCTGCTGACCTGGGACCTCGACTTCGCCCGCATCGGCGTGCTCATCTGCTACGACCGGCATTTCCCCGGCGCGTGGGCGACGCTCACGGCGAACTCGGCCGATATCGTCGCCGTCCCCACCGCATCGCCCGAGGGGACGAAACCGATATTCGCAGCCGAGATGCAAGCTATGGCGCTCCAGCAGAGTGTCCTCGTGGCAGTCGCCAACCGGCACGGACGTGAAGCCCTCGGCATGAGCGACGTCAGCTACCTCGGCCAGTCCATGGTCATCGGGCCTGACGGACGCATCATCCAGATCGCCGGCACTGGATCGGCGAGCACGGCGACCGGGACCTTCGCGGGGACCGCGGTCGCAACCACGGCCCGAGCCATGGGCATGCGCGGCGCACAACGACCGGACCTCTACACGTACCGCCCGACGAGCTGAACGAGGAGGCACAGCGAACATGACCAACACCCGAGTCGCCGACATCATCGGTCAGATCCTCGCGGACCAGGGGATTGACACCTTTTTCATGCTCACCGGTGGCGACCCCGCCCTGTGGACCGCGTTCCAGCAACGCGGGATCCGGATGATCCCCTGCCGTAGCGAGCAGGGCGCCGTATACATGGCCGACGGCTACGCGCGCATCACCGGTCGGCCGACCTTCGTCTACGGCCAGCACGGTCCCGGATCCGCGAACGTCGCCGCAGCCTTGGCCGACGCGTACTGGGCCATGAGTCCCGTCGTTTCCCTCACGAGCTCCGTGCCAGCCGCCACCCGCGACCGTCACGAGTACCAGCTGCTCGACCAGCTCGCGCTCCACCAGCCCGTGACCCACTGGGCAGGCGAGGCCCGCCAGGGCGACCATGTCCGGCGCATGCTCCTGCGCGCGATGCACGAGGCGGTCTGCGCGCCCGGCCCGACGCACCTCGACGTGCCCCGGGACGTGATTGGTGAGACGACTGGGCCGGAGGCCGCCACCGCGGCGCCGACGACCCCGCTGACCGCCCCGATGTATCGGCCGCTTCCGTCCGCAGACGTGATCAACTCAATGGTTGACGCGCTGGCCTCCTCCCGTCGCCTGGTGATCCTTGCCGGGTCCGGCGCACGCGTCTCTGGAGTCAGCCACGAGATCGCCGAGCTGGCCGATCTCCTCCAGGCCCCGGTTGTGACCTCGATCGGCGGAAAGGGCACCATCGCCGACAGTCACCGGCTCAGCGCCGGCGTCGTCGGCCGGTACGCGGCACCGATCTCCAACCGGATCGTTCGGGAGGCAGACCAGGTGCTGGTTCTGGGCAGCCGCACCGGATCGGTGACCAGCGACTCCTTCACCCTGTTCGAGGACGTCAGTCTGATCCGCGTCGATACCGCCACCGGCTCCCTCGACCCGGCGGCCGATCTCAACGTGCTCGGCGATGTGAAGGCCACCGTCGCCGCCCTGGTCGAGGCGCTCGCCGCCCACGCAGAACGCGCCACGGCCCTTCGCGACCACACCTGGGTGGCCGAGTGTGCCGACGCCGTCGCCACGTGGCGAGCGTGCTCCCTGAACACCGCCAACACCAGCACCGAGCACATGCACCCCCGCGAGGTCGTCTCGACGATCGCGGCCGCGCTGGACGGCACGGACGTCGTCGTCGCGGACACCGGCTACATGGCCGCATGGGCAGGCGTGCTCTACCCGCAGCGGACGACGGGCGCGACCTTCCTCCGTGCCGCCGGCTCGCTCGGCTGGGCCATCCCGGGCGCCCTCGGCGCGCAGCTCGCCGCACCGGATCGGCGGGTCGTGTGCATCACCGGAGACGGCGGCGCCGGCTACAACCTCACCGAGCTAGAGACGGCCGCTCGCGTGGGCATCCCGGCCACGATCGTGGTCATGAACAACGGCACCCTGGCCTTCGAGTACCACCTGCAGAAGTATGTCGAGGGCAACATCATCCCCGAGATCAACGACTTCGGTGACGTGAGTTACTCCGACGCGGCATCCGCCCTCGGTGCCCGCGGCGTCACCGTGCGGACGCCCGCCGAGCTTGCGCACGCGCTGCGGGAGGCGGACGTTAGCCGCGCTCCGACGCTGATCGATGCACGGATCGACCCCGAGGCGATCGCACCCGTGACCTCGTACGCTGCGCGCATGCCGATGCCGGGCGTGTGAGTGGGAAAGGGTGGGCAGCGGAATGAGAATCATCGTCGAGGTCAACGGACTCACACGCGAGTCGAACGTGGAGCCGCGAACCCTCCTCTCGGATTACCTTCGGCATGAGCTTGGGCTCACGGGTACTCATGTCGGCTGCGAGCACGGCGTTTGCGGCGCGTGCACTGTCCTCGTCGACGGTGAGGCAGTTCGTTCGTGTCTCACTCTCGCGGTGCAGATGTCAGGCCGGTCAGTGCGAACCGTCGAGGACTTGGTACCGCCCGGGCAGGACCTGAACGACATCCAGGTGGCGTTCCGGAAGCACCACGCTCTCCAGTGCGGGTTCTGCACGCCGGGGATCCTCATGTCGCTGACCGCCGAACAGAACCGTCCTGCCCCATGCCGGGCGGACGCACTGGACAGCGTGCGGGGACACATCTGCCGGTGTACCGGATACCGGGGTATCAAGCGCGTCGTCGAAGAGATCTTCGCCGAGTCCGATGCGGAGAACACGCCATGACGGGAACAACCGCAGGTAAGGGGACCGGCAAGCCGATGGAGCGGGTCGAGGATGAACGCCTGCTGCGCGGTCTGGGAACCTACGTCGACGACCTGGCCATGCCCGGGACCCTGCACGCCTACTTCGTCCGATCGGTGCACGCAAACGCCCGAATCACCTCGATCGACGTCGAGCAGGCCAGGCGGCTCAGCGGCGTCCACGCCGTGTGGACCGGGCACGATCTCGGTGAGCTCAACGGCCCGTTGCCATTGCTCGGCCCACACCCGGACCTCATCGCGCCGCGGACGCAACTGCCCCTGGCTGTGGACCGAGTGCGGTACGTCGGCGAGGCAATCGTCATGGTCATCGCCGAGAGCCGGTATCGGGCCGAGGATGCGGCCGAACTCGTCGAGATCCACTACGAGCCACTCCCCGCCGTCGTCGAGTTCACTGACGCCGACCGTGGAATGGTTCACGACGACATTGCTGACAACGTTGCGGCCGTGGTCCACCAGTCTCGAGGCGACGTTGACACCGCGCTGGCCTCCGCGCCGCACAAGCTCACCCTTGACCTGGAGATCGAGCGCAGCGGCGGCATGCCCATGGAAGGCCGGGGGGTGCACGCCAAGTGGGACCGGCGTACCCGCCGCCTGCACGTGTCCGACTCGACCCAGTCACACGTGGCCATCCGGCAAGGGCTTAGCCGGATCCTCGACCTCCCGCTCGACCAACTGGAGGTTCTCGCACCGGACGTCGGCGGTGGCTTCGGCACCAAGATCATGCTGTTCTACCCCGAGGAGGTGCTCGTCCCGCTCGCGGCCATGCGCCTCGAGGCAACCGTGGCCTGGACCGAGGACCGGTACGAGCACTTCATCAGCGCCAATCAGGAACGCGGCCAGGTTCACCGGGCCACGGTGGGCTATGACGACGACGGCAAGCTACTCGCGGTACGAACCGCATTCGTCCATGACACCGGCGCCTACATCCCCTACGGGATCGCGGTGCCAGCCGTGACCGGAACGCACCTGCCCGGCCAGTACCACGTTCCGAACTATGAATTCACCGGCCAGGTCGTCTACACCAACAAGCCGCCCGTCAGCCCGTACCGCGGGGCCGGCCGCCCACAGGGTGTGTTCGTGATGGAGCGGCTCATCAGCGCCATGGCGAAGTCGCTGGGCCTCGAGCCCAGCGAAGTCCGTCGCCGCAATTTCATCCCGGATGACGCGTTCCCCTACGACACCGGCCTCGACCTGCACGACGGGAGTCGCGCGATCTACGACAGCGGCCGGTACGCCGAAGGCTTCCAGCTCGCGATGAGCCACGCCGACCTGACCGCTTTCCGCGCCCGGCAGAAGCAGCACCGAAGCGAGGGACGATTCACCGGAATCGGCTCGGCAACCTATGTCGAGGGTACCGGCGTCGGCCCGTACGAAGGCTGCACCGCCGCGCTCAACCCGAACGGCCGGATCGTCGTCGACGTGTCCGTACCCTCCCAGGGACAGGGACACGCGACCACGTTCGCCCAGTTGGCCGCGGACGTCCTCCGCTGCGATTCCGCCAGCGTTGTCGTTCGGGCAACATCAGGCGGCGCCGGCGCAGTGGGCCACGGAACTTTCGGCAGTCGCGCCGCCGTGATGGCCGGCAACGCCGTGGCCGCGGCGGCCACGAACCTGCGCCGGCAGATCCTCGCCACCGCAGCAGAGTTCTTTGAGTGCTCCGCCGAAGACCTGTCCATCGACAACGGATTCGTCCAGGTCACGGGGACCGGCGCGCGCATCTCTCTGGCAGACCTCGCCACCGGAGTCAACCCGATCCGGTACCCGGCCGTACCTGCGACATCAACGCCCTGGAATGGTGGCAGCGCGCCGCCGATCGCCCTGGCAGCTACCGAATACTTCTGCAACCGACAGTGGGTGTTCGGCTTCGGCGCCCACGTCGCCGAGGTGGAAGTCGACATCGCCACTGGCAAGACGACTCTGCTCAACTACGTCATCGTCCACGACTGTGGCCGGGTGCTCAACCCACTCGTCGTCGACGGCCAGATCCTGGGCGGGCTCGTCCAAGGCATCGGTGGCGCGCTCCTGGAGCTCCTCGCCTTCGACGCCGCCGGCCAGCCCACCACGACCAGCTTCCTCAACTTCCGGCTGCCCACCATCGACGACCTGCCGCCCCTCGTCCTGGACGAGCTGCAGACTCCGTCGCCGTGGAACCCGCTGGGTATCAAGGGCACAGGAGAGGCGGGAATCATCCCCGTCGCAGCTGCTATCGCCGAAGCGATCGAAGACGCACTAGAACCCCTCGGGGTGTCCGTGACCCGAATGCCGATGACCCCGGAACGGATGCGGCACCTCATCGCGACAACGACCACTCAACAGAAGGAATCGTGACCGTGGAGCTCATGCACGAGTTCGACATCGCCGCGCCACCGGATACCGTCTTCGACTTCCTGCTCGATGCGCCGAGCGTCGTCACCTGCGTCCCCGGCGTCACCATCGACGAGGTCGTAGACGAGTCGACGTTCGAGGGGAGCCTCAAGGTCAAGGTCGGTCCCGTGACGGTGCGCTACCGGGGAAGCGGCTACATCACAGCCGTTGACAAAGACAAGCGGGTCGCCACAATCCGTGCCGAGGGCGAAGAACAAGGAGCAGCCGGCACGGTAGCGGCCACGATGGAGATGTCGGTGGTCGAAGTCGAGCGGCAGTCGCGCGTCACCATCCGCACCGACCTCGCGATCGTCGGCCGAGTCGCCACGATGGGCCGCGGAGTGCTCCAACAGGTCAGCAACCAGCTGGTCGGCCAGGCAGCCCGGAAAATCGAGAGCCGAGTCCTGTGCTCTGAACAGGGACCATCCACCGGGATCGACGCGCAGGCACCGGCGGCGAAGTCCGTTGCTGCTGTGCCCTCCTCATCACCTGGCAGTACCGAACTTGCTGTCGGCGCCCTCCTCAAGGGGGTGGTCGTGAGCTGGCTGCTCAAGACCTGCAGCAAGTTGCTGTTCAACGTCGAGCGGTTCGCCGCCCGTACCCGCGAAAGGATCGATGGATGAGCCTGACGCGATGCACTGGATCGACGGAGCGCTGTACGAAGGTCATGGCACGAAGGAGATGCCGATCCTGAACCCGGCGAGTGGAACCTCCACCGGTCAGCTGCGCCTCGCCGATCGCGCCGACGGCCGCATCAGCTGTTGCAGCTCGCGGCGCTGCGTGACCGAGAGGTTGGACCAGTTCTTCAGCCACAGCCAGCGGGTGTGCTTGAGCTCGGGACGGGTGGCGATCTCGGTCCGCCGTACCGCGTCAACGGCCTCGGACAGCTTGGCCGCCAGGTGATACCGGTCGAAGGTCAGCCGCGCGTGGGGTACATGTTCGCCGATGCCGGCGATGAACGCCGCACTCATGTCCGAGCTGGTGGTGTGCACCTTCTGGGGGTCGCCACCGTGGGCGGCCAGATCCGCGGCGAACCGCTGGACCGTGGCGGCGTCGCGGCCTTCGGTGGCAAACAGCACCCGGGCGGTGTCCAGATCGGCGAACAAGCTGATGTAGTCCTGCCCCCGGCGAGCCGAGGTCTCATCCATCCCCACCCGCCGCACCGACGAGAAGTCCTCACCGGCCCGGGCAGTACGCACATGATGCTCCACGACCCGCCATACCCGGGTGTCGTGCCCACGCACCGACGCGGCGACCCGGGCCACCGGCATCGCCTTGGCGAAGGTCAGCACCAGCGCCTCGAACAGCATCGTGAATCCCGACCCCGGCCGCGCCCACGGCACCGCCACCAACCGCACCCCGTGCTCGGTACAGCGCACCCGCGGCACCCGCGCGTGCAGAAACGCCTTGTGCTGAAAGAAATCCAGATGCCGCCACGTCTTGTCCACCGTGTCATGCACCCGACACTGCTGCCGCGCGCAACCGGGCTCCGGGCACACAAACCGCACCCCGCCGGTACGCGACATGCAGGTCCAGCCGCCCCTCCTGCTCGGCGAACTCCGCGCCCGTCACCCGCCACGGCTCGCCCAAACCCAGCGCCGTGGTGAACAACTCCAGCCCGTCCATACCGACCTCATCAACCCATCCGACCGTCACCGACGGTCACACAGCCAACGAAGCCACGGGCCAACCGGTCAAGCCGCCACGCCGATCAAACCCACATGATCTAGCGAGGAGCCCTTGAATGCCTCCAGACGACCAATGCTTCCCTCACATGCTCTCGTCCCTTCCCGCTTTCTCGTTCAGGTAAGTCAGGCGCCCCAAGAACCTTCCTCCAAGTTCCTCCCAGCTGAGCTGGGGTACAGCGAAGCGGCTAACGGCGCACCTCATCCGTTCGGCTGGGGGCCAAAGTCATGCCGGACCTGGCGATCAGGGTTCCAAGATCAGAGCCACGAAAACGGTAACGCGGCCCCTACCGTGATCAGTTCGGGTAACCGACAGTGGCGGGTGGACCTGCGAACGCCAGATTAGGACCAGTTGATTTCGTCGATGTGTTCGCAAACCGGCAGAGAAATACACAATTGCGATTACCTGGAGTCCATATTTTCCGATCTCTTCGCTGAATTATCCTTCGATTAGGTGTGCATCGTGTGGCCGACTCGCGATGGCCGCGTCGTCAAACCACGATGGGGCTACGGGGTGAAGCGCTCCGATCTCGAAAGCACGCAGAGAGAGGAAAAAGATGTCAAATCACACCAGAGAGTACCCACTGTCCACCAAGGGGCATGGTGAGGAGATTACGACGAGTGACTGGAACGAGGCCGTCGTTCAGGTCAACCGTCTCCGGGACCAGCTTGATCGCATGAAGTACGTGGATACGCTAGAAACCAGAATCGCAGAACTTGAAAATACCGTGCGGGAGATGCAGACGAAGTACCTGGAGGACAAGGACGGTGTGATTCAGAACCGTCATCTCGCGGAGGACTGCGTCACGACCACGAAGATCGGCAAGGATGCGGTCAACTCGAAGAAGCTCGCCGACAACGCGGTCGTGGCCGCGAAGCTCGCCGACAACGCGGTCACGACTCCGAAGATCGCCGACAACTCGGTTACTGACGTTGAACTCGCTCCGAATGCGGTCAAGTCCGAGAATATCTTCAAGGACGCCGTCCTACGAGACAAGATTGCCAACAACGCGGTGAACACCGACAAATTGGCGCTGGACGCCGTCACGAGCGACAGGATCGCTCCGAATGCGGTCACCGACAGGGAGATCGCGAACAACGCGGTCAAGTCCGGAAAGATCGACGAGAACGCCGTCGCAGGCAGGGAACTCGCCAATAATGCTGTCACGGCTGAGAAGATCGCCGACAACGCGGTGCAGGAAAAGAAGCTCATGGATGGCGCGGTTAGCTCTCAAAAGATCGCGATCGGAGCCGTCCAGAGCAGCCATATCGCGCCCAATGCGGTGGGGACGGAGGCACTGGACGCCAGGGCCGTCACGACCGCCAAGATGGCGGACAACTGCGTCACCGACCGGCAACTCGCCCCGAACTGCGTGGCGGACGGAAAGATCGCGGACAACGCCATCACGGGCCAGAAACTCATGTCCGGGGCTGTGACCACGGACAAGATCGCTCAGAACGCCGTTACGGGGAACGAACTCGCACCCAACTCGGTGATCACCGGCCATTTGGTTGCAGCGGCTGTGACGAGCGAGAAACTCGCGGACGGCGCTGTTTCAGAACTGAAGCTCGCGAAGGACGCGGTGACGACCGAGAAGATCAAGGACAGCAGCGTCACTATCGCTAAGACCACCTGGACATAGTCCTCACGTCCGCAGTACGCGACGCTGCCCTCGACGTGTGCGGGGGCAGCGTTCGCATTGTGACGCGGCGGCGTGACCTGCTCTCCGGCTTACCGGTTGATGGCCCTCCCCCTGAATCTCCTGAGACCACACAGCGACAGTTCCGATCGGCAGGTTGAAGCAGCTGCTGGCGTAACTCAGGTAATCGAAGACCTCGGTCGACACCCCGCCATTGGTCCGGCGGAAAAAGGTGACCAGGCGGTTGCCGCCGCGGGCGCTAGGCCACAGATCGAGCAGACGCATCGCCAGCAGGCCACGCTCTCGCCGTCGTATGCCGGGCGGTTGCAGGCACACGCGCTGTCGGTGCAGGTCATTTGACCGGCGCCATCACGCGTTGCATTCGGCTCATCGGACCCTTGCCCACATTGTCCTGCGGGCCGTGGTGACGCACCGGTTGTTGTACGAGCCGGCGGATTGCCAGTGGCGACACCGACTCGTCGTTCAGGTCCTCGCGTAGCTGGGCGAGGTAGGTACGGTCGCGTGCCAGCCCAGGATCGGCGAACAGCGCGTCCAGGCGGCCGAAGTCGCGGTAGTAATTGAGTCTTTCGACCTCGTCGTAGATCAGTGCGACGCTGTCAGCCGCGAGCAGTTCCTCGGGCAACTGCCCCAGCTGCTCGGTGCTGGACCGGTTTTCGCCGCTCGCTTGGCGGTTCTGTCATCGAGTTTGCTCATCGCCCGCTGCCGTTAGCGACGGTGGTGCTCCCGCAGCGTCTCCTGGGCATCTTCCGGTGGCAGCACGATCATGTCGGAGCCGACCTGGTCGATGAAGTCCGCGCGCTGCTCGGTCTGGATTTCCCTGGCCTTCCGGAGCAAGAGGTGGTGCTAACGCCGATTCTCGCGCAGCGGATTCGACCCCAGTTTGATCACTCGTACTCGTAGCGGAGGCGGCGGCCGCCCCACCAGGGGACCTCGACGGTGGGGAGGTCAGCTTGGCGGAGAACGGGTGAGTAAGCGCGTCGATCGAGGCGGGCGATGATCTCATTGTCGCGGTTTTCGATGGTGCCGCCGGTGGAGAGGAATCGGCGTTGGAGGGTGTCGGGTGTGGCGGTGGCGTAGCCGGGAAGGCGTCGGCGTAGCGCGGCGCAGACGGTGTGGGCGAGCACGGAGAGCACGACGTCGAGGTCGATGTTGAGTGGGACCGCGCCGGAGAGGGCGTCCAGGCCGAAGGAGCGGATGGCTTCGGCGAGGCGTTGCTCGATGGCCATCCGCCGGGCGTAGGCCTCGATCACGTGTTTGGTTGGGGTGTCGGGCTGGTTGGTGATCAGGATGGTGGGTTCGTCGTGGCCGAGCCCGGTGATGGCGAGTTGGCGCAGCGTGCCGGGGTAGGCCGAGAGTGTGGCTGCGGGGTCTTCGATCACGCGGACCCGGCGGGTTTTCCTTCTGGCTGGCTTTGGCGAGATCGGCGTTGGCGTAGAGCAGGGTGTGGGTGGCGGCGTCTTCGGCGAAGAAGGTCAACACCGAGCGGGTGCGCTGTGAACGTCGTGGCACGTAGTGCTTTTCCGGTGCGGGATCGTCGCCCCAGTGCATGACGGCGTGGAAGTCGAGGTTGATTGTCTCGCCGTGCGCGAGCCCGGCAGTGAGGCTGGCTTTGTCCAGCGCGGCAAGGAATCGTTGCTGCCGGGCGTGATCAAGCCGGTAGGAGTAGGTGGTCAGCGCGGTGGCTTTGGGCAGGCTGGTCAGCCCGGCGAACAGTGCCGCACCAGCATCGGTGGCGATGTCGTCGACGTGGGAGACCCGGCGAGTGGTGGTGAGTTTGATGGCCAGCAGCGACAGTATTGAGCTCAGTGCCGGGATGACAGAGGTACTGGGATATGTTATATGCCACGTCGCTGGCCCAGTGGTGGACGTTTCTGGAGCAGCGCGGCGAGGCCAACGGCTGGAGTGTGGTGGGGGTTCCGGCGGTGGCGGGGTTCCTGTCCTGGTTGCGCAACGGCCGCACCGTCGAGCACGCGATCGCCGCGCCCGTCGAGTCGCCGTCGGCCGAAACGTTGGAGGCGCGGCTGGCGGCGCTGATCTCTTTCTACCGATGGCAGCACGCGGTCCACGACGTGCCCGTCGCGGAGCGTCTGCTACGGGGTGCCCCGCGCCGCCGGCCGGCCCGGGGTCTTCTCGCTCACCTGGATGCTCGTGAAGCACCGAAGCCGTCCTCACTGGTGCGGGTGCGCCGGTCGTCGCGACGCCAGGACCGGCCGCCGGTGCTTCTGCCGACGCAGATCCAGGCGATCCTGGATGGCTGTGCCATCGCGGACACCACGGCTGGGGACTGGGTGGGGAACCTGCGGGACCGGCTGCTGCTCTCTCTTCTTGCTGAGACTGGCTGCCGGTTGGGGGAGGTGTTGGGCATGTGGGTCAGTGATTTCGTGATGGGTCGCGGCGAAACCCCGTATGTCGAGGTGGTGCCGCGGGAGGACAACCCGAATGGGGCGCGGGTGAAGATGATGCGGCCTCGGCGGGTCTATGTCGGCGCCGACCTGGAGCGGCTGTTCGCCGACTACCTGACCCTGCTGGCCTGCCGCGCCACCGAACTCGGGCTGCCGCTGTCCGTCGACAGTTCCTTGTTGGTGAACCTGTCCCGGCCGCCACTGCTGGCACCGTTGCGGGAGGGCACGGTCCGGGACAAGGTGAACGCCTTGCGGCGCAAGCTGTCCGAACGCGAGCCGATGGCGCACTACGGCTGTTCCCCGACGCTGATCACCCACCCCTGGCTGCGCGAAGCGGTCAAGTGGTGCCTGGGCACGATGCTGGAGGCCGGCACGTTGCGCTGGACCACGGTCAGCCAGGAACGGCTGCGCTGCCTGCACCGCTTCGACCGGTGGCTGCAGGTCGCCTTCGACAACCCACTGGATGTCCTGGGCGACCCGGCCGCGGCCGCGGGTCAGGCGGCGGCGTTTCGCCGGTGGGACGCCGACCCTGCCAATCGCAGCGACCACACCAAGCAGCGCCGGATAGTGGCCAAGGTCGCGGCCCGGCAGCTCAACGACGACGTGCGGGCGGTCGGCGAACTGTTCGAGTTCATGGCCGCCAACTCCGGCGAAGCCCGCCGCGTCCTGGGGAGCCTGGCCGAACCCTGGGTGCGGGTCACCGCCACTCACGCGGCCAGTTGGTTCCGGCAGGTCTCCCGGATCCCGCATGAACGCCTGCTCAACGATGAGCACTACGTCGACGACCAGGCGCTGGGCCAGATCACCGCCGCGCTCCCGCTGCTCGGCCTGTCCAAAGACCGGCAGATGCCCATCATCCGCAGCGACGGCGAGACGGTCACGGCCACCGGCATGAACGACCCGCAGGCCATGCGCATGATCCTGCTGCAGATCCTCACCGCCCGCCGCTCCAGTGAGATCCGTCTCTGCGACTTCGACTGCCTGTCCGCACCACTGATCGCGCCGTCGAGGCCGCCGAGGGCGAGGAGATCGCCCGTTCCCGCTACGCCCAAAGCAAAATCGACATCGCACCCGACACCATCCTCGTCGACGCCGAAGTCGTGGCGATCATCGAAGAACAGCAGCGCTGGGTCCGCCAACGGCTCCCCGATGTCCGGCCGACGCAGTTGTTCGTCCAGTTGCTGGGCAACCGGTCCGGCGTCAAGCCCTACCCATCGGGGACCTACAACTGGCGGCTGCGCGAGTTCAGCGATCTGGTGCGGATCACCGACGGCAAGGGACGCCTCGTCCAACTCAGCCATACCCACCGGTTCCGGCACACCAAGCTGACCCGTCTGGCCGAGCTCGGCCTGCCCATCCACGTCCTGCAGCGCTATGCCGGGCACGCCACCCCGTCCATGTCGATGCACTACATCGCGCACCGCGAGGAACACGCCGAGCAGGCGTTCCTGGCCACCCGCAAACTCAAAGCCGACGGCACCACCGTGGTGTTCTCCCGCGACGACCACGACCGGCTGCACCTGTTCGACCGCGCCGACCGCTTCCTGCCGCACGGCTGGTGCCTACTGCCACCGCTCCAGAGCTGTGACAAGAGAAACGCTTGCCTGACCTGCGCGGTCTTCGTCACCGACAACACGCACGCCCAGACCCTGGCCCAGCAACTGGAGGAAACCGAGGCATTGATCCAACGAACCGCCGCCGCCTTCCTCGAGCGGCACGGCCGGCCCATGCCCGACGACAACGTCTGGCTCGCCCAACGCCAGGCCGAGCGGGAAGCGCTCCAGCGCCTGCTGGCGGCGCTCAACGACAAACCCGGCCGGGCCTGTCAAGGCGCCGGCTGTCCCACCACGCCCACCACCGGTCCCGTCCCCATCACCCTGCAGCGTCCAGGAACCCCACGGTGAGCAACAGGCGCACCGAACGAATCGCGGTGCTGACCTCTGCGGCCAAGGCCAAGTCTCAGGCCAAGACCGCCGCCGCCGAGCAGGCCATCCGCGACCTGATCAAACGTGGCGAGCCGATCACGTTCCAAGCCGTCGCCCGCGCCGCCGATGTCTCTCACGCGTTTCTCTACAACCATCCCCAGCTCCGCAGCCGCATCGAGCACCTACGCGCCCGCCACCGGCCCCAACCGCAACCTTCCGACACCAGCGACACCGACAACAACTTGCTGCTCGCCCTCACCACCCAGATCGAACGCCTCAAGAAACAGCACCGCGCCGAAGTCCAAGCGCTCCGCGACGCCCTGGAACAAGCCCACGGAAAAACCTCGACCTGCGCCGCGAGCTCACCCGACGAGGCTGGCAACCCACCAACGATCTATCAATCGCAACAACAACCTGACCTGCGCAGACACCGCAATTTAAAGATCGAACCGCAGATAACTTCCGGGGTCGGCAAGACCCACCTGGCCACCGCGCTCAGGCACATCGCCGTGCGCCGCCGGCACAGCGTGCTCATGCTCCGCGCCGACGCGCTGTTCAAACGGCTTAAGGCCGCCCGGCTGGACAACAGCGTCGAAGTCGAGATGCGCCGACTCGCCCAGGTCCAGCTCCTGCTGATCGACGACTTCGCCCTCCAGCCACTGGAGGCAACCGAAACCGCCGACTTCTACGAGCTCGTCGTGGCCCGCCACCACACCGCATCCACCGTGCTGACCTCCAACCGCGAGCCCGCCGAGTGGCTGGCCATGATGAGCGACCCGCTCCTCGCCCAATCCGCCGGCGGCCGGCTCACCTTTGGGCGTACTGAAACAGCCGTCGTGCGCTGGCGACGGCGTTTCGTACACGTGCCTATGCCACTGATCATCAGCTATCGCAACCAGGTCGACCCCGACGGTGACCTGTGGATGTCCGTATTCGAAGCCACCGGCCACCTCCTTCCGCCTCGGACACACGGGACACATGGCCGGCTCAACCGGGAGCAGAGCCACCGCGGTCACCGAGGCGCGTGTCGACCGGCAGCGGACTGGGATAACGCCGTTGCGGTCCAGAGCGGCGCCGGGCAGCTCGATATCGATCTCCCTGATATCGACTCAGCGAGGAGCTTCCCGTGAGGCTCATCGTCATACCTCGTGCGCAGAACCCTACATAACCCCTGAGCCACAAAGTCTGACGCGCGAAACACCCACTCACATAACTTATTAAGGGTGCGGTGTGAGCCGCACCTTGGTCGGTCGTTGGCCGATTGAGAAAGCAGGCGCATACTGGCGTTGATAAGACCCGTCCATCGGGGGTGGTCCGATGGCTGTCATCGAACGGGCAGGTCGGCCAGGTAACCTGCCGGTCGCGTTGACCAGCTTCATCGGAAGGCGCACGGAGATCGCGGTGGCTCGGTCGCTGCTTTCCAAGTGCAGAGTTCTCACGCTCACCGGCACCGGCGGGGTCGGTAAAACCCGGTTGGGCATGGAGGTCGCCACGGCGGCGCAGCGTGCCTTTCCTGACGGCGTGTGGCTGGTGGAGCTGGCCGATCTCACTGACCCCACGATGCTTGCCCAGACCGTGGCGGGCGCGGTCGGGCTGCGTGACGAGTTCGTGACGCCCCTGCAGCTCGCGGAGCATTTGGCTGACAAGCGCACACTGATCGTGCTCGACGACTGCGAGCACCTGCCGGACGCGTGCGCGTTGTTGCTGGGCAAGCTGCTGCCGGTGGCACCCGGCGTTATCGTCCTGGCCACCAGCCGCCAGCGGTTGGGGGTCGAGGGTGAGCAGATCATGCACGTCGATCCGTTCCCCGTCTCTTCGTCGGGAAATTCGGGAAATAGTGACTGCTATGAGGCCCTGCAGTTGTTCGTCGAGCGCGCCAAGGCCACGGCACCGACCTTCGAGCTGACCGACAGTAACCGGAAGATCGTGGTGGCCATCTGCCAGCGACTTGATGGGGTGCCGCTGGCGATCGAACTCGCCGCAGTGTGGGTGGCCAAACTGACCCCCGCGCAGGTCCTATCCCGGCTGGCCAACCGGTTCGGACTGCTCACCGATGGACACCACGGCGCGCGGCCGCACCAACGCACCTTGCAGGCCACCATCGACTGGAGCTTCTCCTTGTGCTCGCCTCAGGAGCAGGCGCTGTGGAGCCGGTTGTCGCTGTTCACGGGAGGGTTCGATCTGGAGGCGGTCGAGTCTGTCTGCTCTAGCGACGACGTACCGCGCGAAGAGATTCTTGGCCTGCTGGCCGGTCTGCTCGACAAGTCCGTGGTCATCCGGCTCGACAACACCTACGGCAAGGCGCGCTATCGAATGCTTGAAACCGTCCAGTCGTACGGCCTCGCTCGGCTCGCCGCGTCCGGGACGGAAGAGGCGTTCCGCATCCGCCACCGCGACTATTTCCGGCAGCTGTCCATGCGCTACGAGGTTGAGTGCTTCGGGCCCCGTCAGATCGAGTGGTTGCTGCACTTGCGCCGCGAGCACCCCAACCTCCGGGCCGCCATCGAGTTCTGCCTCAGCCGCGGTGAGAGCCGCACCGCCTTGGAGGTCGCCGGACCCACGTACCATTGGATCTCCTCCGGCCACCTGAAGGAGGGGCTCGGCTGGTTGGATCGGGCGCTGGCCATCGACGACGAGCCCAGCGCCGTTCGCGCCAAGGCCCTCTGGGTGCGCAGCTTGCTGGCGATCCTGCTCGGCGAGCAGGGCGTGCGGGAATGCACGCTGGAGGCTTGCCGGGCACTGGCCGAGCAACTGGACCACACCAACGTCTTTTACCCGAAGATCTGGCAGTGCTCCGGCCTCGTCGCGTTCATGCAGGGCGACCTCGACCGGTCCCAGGAGCTGTTCGAAAAGGCCCTCGAAGGGCACCTCCGCGCTGGTCCAGGTCATCTGCACTGCGCGTTCGACTGCATGTTCCAGCTTGCGTTGATCGCGTTGCACCGGGACGAGGCGGGCGCCGGGGACTTGGTGGGCCGCTGTCTCGACTTCTGCGAGCGCCATGGTGCGCTGTGGTCGAAGTCGTACGCCCTGTGGTTGCAGGCCGTGTACAGCTGGCGGCGCGGGGACCCGAACACGGCGCTGTACCTGCTGCACGAAAGTATTCGGTTGCAGCAGCCAGTCAACGACCAAACGGGGCTGTCGTTCTGCATTGAGGTCATCGCGTGGTGCGAGGCCGAAAACGCGCAGTGGGAACGGGCCGCAGCCCTGCTCGGAGCGGCGGTTGCCATGTGGAAGCGCAGCGGTGCCAACACGTCCTACGACGCGATCCACCGGTTCGCGCACGACGAGGTCGAGCGACAGGTGCGCATGGAGCTCGATGCGGATCTCTTCGCTAGGTGCTACGCCGAGGGCGCCCGGTGCACCCTGGAGGAAGCGGTGGCACTGTCGCTTCCCTATCCCGTGCCTGAGCAGCCGCGTACCGAGGCTGAAGGGAAGGCCCAGCGCGCCGTGCTCACCCCCCGCGAGGCCGAGATTGCTGAACTCGTCGCTCAAGGGATGAGCAACCGCAAGATCGCGGCAAGCCTCGTCATTTCCCCGCGCACGGCCGAGGCCCATGTGGAGCACATCCTGACCAAGCTCGGTTTCAGCTCCCGTACTCAGATCGCGATGTGGATGGCTACGACCAGCGAGTAGGCGACTGTGCTAGTGTCCTGCGCCGGAGATGCGTTGACAATATGATCGGAGTGACTCCAAGATCTCATCAGCGCTCTTGGTCCAGATGAACGGCCGGGGATCGTTGTTCCACTCGTCGATCCAGTTGCGGGTATCGGCCTCGAGTGCCTGGACGCTGGTGTGCACGCCGCGTTGCAGGAGTTTGGTGGTCAATTCGCCGAACCAGCGTTCGACCTGGTTGATCCAGGACGATCCGGTCGGGATGAAGTGGATTTGGAATCGAGGATGCTTCGCTAGCCATTTCTGGATGATCTCAGTTTTGTGGGTGGCGTAGTTGTCACAAATGACATGGACGCCTAACTCCGCCGGTACGGTCTTGTCGATCTTGGTGAGAAATTTGCGGAACTCGACCGAGCGGTGCCGGCGGTGCAGCGAGGAGATGACCTTGCCGGTGGCGATGTCGAAGGCGGCGAACAGGCTGGTCACGCCGTTGCGCACGTAGTCGTGGGTGCGACGCTCGGGCATGCCGGGCATCATTGGCAGTACCGGTTGCGACCGGTCCAGCGCCTGCACCTGGGATTTCTCATCGGTGCACAGAACCACTGCGTTCTCGGGCGGGTTCATATACAGGCCGACGACGTTACGGACCTTCTCGATGAACTGCGGATCGGTAGAGAGCTTGAATGTGTCGGCCAAGTGGGGTTTAAGGTTGAACGCTTTCCAGATCCGCCCCACGGTCGATTTGCTCAGCCCGGAACGCTTCGCCATCGATGCACGCGACCAATGCGTCGCGTTGTTCGGTGTCTCTTCCAACGTCGAGACGACCACCTTCTCCACCTGTTCGTCGGTGATCTTCCGCGGCGCGCCTGGGCGATCCTCGTCGGCCAACCCCTCCAGTCGTCGCTGGACAAACCGCGACCGCCACTTGCCCACCGTCGGCCGCGACACCCGCAACCGCTCGGCGACATCCACATTGGACAAACCATCGGCGCATGCCAGCACAATCCGACACCGCAACGCCAAAGCCTGCGAACTCTTCGCCCGCCGAGCCCAACGCTGCAACGTCGAACGCTCATCGTCGGTCAGCACCAACTCAGCTTCGGCCGCCCAACCCTCGCCATTTCCGCAGTATAGCCTGTTTCGACCATGAATTTCCGGTGCAGGACACTACCTATCGGCTCGGCGGGGTCACCATCTCGCTGGGCAACCCCTCGCTGCCGGAGCTGCTGCACCGGCTGGACAACCCTCAGGTTGAGGGTGATGGTGGCGCCGTGTTGTTCTGGAAGATCTCAGTCGCGTTGGTCGCGTTCAGAAGATTCCACATCGGACAATTCTGCTGAACCTGGATGCGGACTCGGTGACGGTTGCGGTGCACGTTGCGGAACGCTCGAACGCTGAATGGGCACCGGACCGCCGCTGATGCTGCTCGGGCTGGGCACTTCCTTACGGGCGACCTCTTCGGCCGCCCGCACGGCTTCCGCGATCTCTGGGGCGGTGGAGGTATCGAACCAGGCTTTGACCGATTCCTCTTCTTCTTCGGGCGCAGTGGTGGGCATTTCTTCCGTCGGTGGCTCGTAGCGGAATACGCCGTCGGCGCCGGGCGCGCCGAGCATCCGTGCGAAGCCTTCCAGGGCGTTGTTGAAGTCGCTGGGCACGACCCATACCTTGTTGGCGTTTCCCTGCGCCATCTGCGGCAGCGTCTGCAGGTACTGGTAGGCCAGCAGTTCCGGGGTCGGTTTGCCGCGTTTGACGGCCGCGAAGACCTTCTCGACGGCTTTGGCCTGGCCTTGTGCCTGCAGGTAGCGGCTGGCGCGGTCGCCTTGCGCCCGCAGGATGCTGGACTGGCGGTCGGCCTCCGCGCCAAGGATGGCCGCCTTCTTCTGGCCTTCGGCGGCGAGGATCGCGGCTTGCTTCTGGCCTTCGGCGGTCTTGATCGACGATTCCCGCTGTCCTTCGGCGTTGAGGATGGTCGCGCGCTTCTCGCGGTCGGCGCGCATCTGCTTCTCCATGGAGTCCTTGATGGACGGGGGTGGGTCGATGGCCTTGAGTTCCACCCGCGCGACCCGGATGCCCCAGCGCCCGGTCTCTTGATCCAGCACGCCGCGCAGCTGGGTGTTGATGGCGTCGCGGGAGGTCAGGGTTTCTTCCAGGCTCATGCCGCCGACGACGTTGCGCAGCGTGGTGGTAGTGAGCTGTTCGACGCCGATGATGTAGTTGGAGATCTCGTACACCGCCGAGCGTGCGTCGGTGACCTGGAAGTACACCACGGTGTCGATGGACACCGTCAGGTTGTCCTGGGTGATCACCGGCTGCGGCGGGAAGGACACGACCTGCTCGCGCAGGTCGACGCGGGCGCGTACCCGGTCCAGGAATGGCACCAGGAAGCTCAGGCCCGGCTCGGCCACGTTGCGGAACCGGCCGAGTCGTTCGATCACCGAAGCCGTTGCCTGCGGCACCACCAGCACGGTCTTCACCGCGATCACGAGGACCAGCAGCACGATGACAGCGAGGACGATCAGTCCGAACGGGTCCACGTCAGCCTCCTCAGGGTTCGGCCCACACGACGGCGGTGGCCCCGGAGATGTCCATGACCATCACCGTCTGGCCGGTCTCCAGCACCTGGGTCCCGTCGAACGCCCGGGCAGACCACACGTCGCCGTCGATGCGTACCCGGCCGCTCGTGGCATCCACGGTCGATTCGACGACCGCTTTCTTGCCGATCAGCGCTTCCACGTTGGTCTTCAGCTCGATACCGCGGTTCAGCCGGCGTTTCAGCGCGGGCCGAGCGACGAAGATCAATCCCAGTCCCAGCACGGCGAACACGGCGGCATCGACACCTAGCGGCACTCCCAACGCCGCAGCTCCGGCAGCCCCCATGGCCGCGAGGCCGAGCATCAGCAACACGAGTTCACCCGAGATGACCTCGGCCACGATCAGGACCACGCCTGCGATCAACCACACCAGCGCGACCATGCATTCATAGTGACAGACGACACAAGGCCGTGGCTGGCGTAAACCGCCTCGTCAACAAGTGGCGGCTACCCGGAGACATCTGATGTACGAGCCACTCGATACGACTCGGGCCTCGGCTGTTTCCCCACATCGACTAGGTGTGCGGTGATGTGCGACTTTGGGCCTGGCGACAGGCAAGGACCTCCGCCGTCAAGGGCTGGATGTCCTTGTTGCCCGGCTCGGACGGGGCAAAGGATCACACCAACCGGTGATGCCGCGGACAGGCACATCGAGCCATGGTCCTGGAATCAAGCTTCGTTCCCGACGTCTGCGATGGGAGCGGGGAATTGGGAGGATTTTGGGACGATCGATGTGCGCTGAACTGCATCGAACCGCTCTGAACGGTCCACAACGGAATCCCCTTGACCTGATGGATCTCTATTTGCGTAGGTCGGGGCGACGCAGATGGTCGTGCTCGAAGGCGGCGTTGTGGCAGGTCGGGCCGGGTCAGGGCCGCTCGCTGGCCCTCTGCTGGTCGGCGGCGTAGACCGTTGCAGCCGCTTGCGCCAGTCGCGCCCACACCGCGGCCTCGGTCAGACGAGCCTCTCGGATCTCCTCGGTGGAGTGGTCCTTCGCCTGCTGCAGGCTCTCTTCTGCTGTTGCGTACTCCTCGGGGTGTTTCATCGCGCACTCCTCATCCGGTCCGCACTGACGTGGTCCTCAGTGCACGCTCCTGTCCTCTGCTGTTCCCGAGCGTAGTTCGGCACGCTGCTGGTTGCCCTTCGCCGAGCAACGGCAGCACTCGCGTGACGGCCGCGCGCATGGGTACCCATGTGGTGACGGACTCGGCGACGTCGCCAAGCGCCAGTGCAGGGGCAGGGGCAGGGGCAGGGGCATGATGTGCCTGCGGCAACTCCGTGTTGGGTTTAGGCTCCCGAGGGCACACAGGAAGACGGGTGTCGATCGGTCGTAAGGGGGGCGGGCGATCATGACTTCCGATGCGCCGCCCACTGGCGGTGGAAGGCGGTCGTCGCGGCAACCCATCTCGCGGGGAGACCTCGGGACTTCGGGTGAACACCGCCGGACGGAGGCGCGCCCGGTCGGTGACGGGAGCGCAGGGCGAGGCAGTGATTTCGCCGAGCTGGCCCGGTTGATCAAGCAACGCGGCCTGCTGAATCATCGTCGCGCCTACTACGCGGCGAAGATGGCCATCAACGGAGGGTTGCTCGCGGCCGCCGGCGCAGCGTTCATAGTGCTTGGCGACTCCTGGTGGCAGGTGCTCACGGCAATGGCGTTCGCGGGAGCGTTCGCCCAACTCGCTTTCATCGGACATGATGCCGGGCACCGCCAGATCTTCCGCACGCGCCGGGCGAACGACCTGGTAGGGCATGTTCACGGGTGCCTCACCGGGATCAGCTATGGCTGGTGGGTCGGCAAGCACCGGCGCCACCACGCCAACCCGAATCACGAGGACGCTGATCCCGATATCGAGATCCGGGTTCTGGCGTTCACCACCGAGCAGGCCCGCGCCAAGCGCGGCATCGTCCGGTGGATGGCGAAGTACCAGGCTTTCCTGTTTTTCCCGCTGCTGACGGTTGAGGGGATCGGCCTGCACGTCCGCAGCATCCAGGCCGTGCTGCGGCGGGAGGTGAAAGCGCACCGGGTGGAAACCGTGCTGCTCGCGGCGCACGTGGTGGGTTATCTGGTGGTGGTGTTGCTGGTGTTGTCGCCGCTGAAGGCGGTAGTGTTCATCGCGGTGCACCAGGGTCTGTGGGGCGTGTACATGGGGTGCGCGTTCGCGCCCAACCACAAGGGCATGCCGACCCTGTCCGCGGGAGACAGGCTGGACTACCTGCGCAAGCAGGTGCTCACCTCCCGCAACATTCGCGGGAGCTGGTTCGTGGATTTCCTGCTCGGAGGTTTGAACTACCAGATCGAACATCACCTTTTCCCGAGCATGCCGCGGCCGAACCTGCGACATGCCCAGCGGCTGGTGCGCCGGTTCTGCACCAGTCGCGGAGTTTCGTACAGCCAGTTCGAATTGCTCAGCTGCTACGCCCAGGTGCTGCGGCACCTGCACGCGGTCGGCATGCCATTGCGACACCCGTCCAGCAGCCGCAACACCTCGTAGCCGCTCTGGTCGTATGTCCGCACGCATCCGACGACGCGGGAGGGTTTTCTGGTGAAGGCCGCCACCGTGGTTCCAGGCAGGCCGGAGTTGTCGGCGGTCACCGAACTGCCCGGTCCCGTGCCGCAGCCGGGGGAGCTGCTGGTGCGTGGCCTGTTGGTGGGGTTCTGCGACATTGATCGTGATGTCACCGAACGCGCGCGTGGCGTGTTGCCGCCGGGGCAAGACCGGATGGTTCTCTTTCACGAATCTGTGGGTCGGGTGATCCACGCGCCCGCGGTCAGCGGTTTCCAGGAGGGCGACTACGTGGTGGGCGTCGTCCGGCGTCCGGACCCGCAGCCGTGCGAGGCGTGCACGGCGGGGCAGTGGGACTTCTGCCTCAACGGCGAGTACACCGAGCGCGGCATCAAGGAACTGGACGGATTCGGTGCTCAGCAATGGACGGTCGAGCCCCAGTTCGCGATCAAGGTCACCCCGGCGCTCGGTGATCTGGGAGTGCTGACCGAGCCCGCATCGGCGGTGGCCAAGGCGTGGGAGCAGGTCGACACGATCGGCAGACGAGCCTACTTCGCTCCCCGTCACGCGCTGGTGACCGGCGCCGGACCGATCGGCCTGCTCGGTGCGCTGCTCGGCGCGCAACGCGGCCTGGACATGCACGTTCTCGACCACGCCACCGAGGGGCCCAAGCCGGATCTGGTGCGCGCGCTGGGCGCCACCTACCACACCTCGCTGGACGATCTGGGCTGTGAACCGGATGTCGTGATCGAGGCGACCGGATCCGGGAAGGTCGTGTTCGAGGTGCTGCGGCACACCGCGCGCAACTCCATCACGGTGCTGACCGGCAGCACGGGCCACCACCGCACCGTGCCCTTCCCAGCAGCGGCGATCGACAACCAGTTGATGCTGGACAACGACGTCGTTCTGGGCAGCGTGAATGCCAACCTGCGCCACTACAACCAAGCCGTGCAGGCGCTGGCCGGCGCGGACCGGAGCTGGCTGGGATCCTTGATCAGCCGCCGGATCCCGCTGGGTGACTGGACCCAAGTCTTCGAGACGGGCCCCGACGAGTTGAAAGTCGTCGTCGACCTTCAGGCCTAAGCTCGATGAGCCGACCCGGGGTGCTGCTCGACGGCAAGCTGTAGTCGTAGTCCGGCTGCGTTGGTGCGAAAATCAGGGTGAGGATCGAACACATCGGGGCCTGATGGTCGAGGAACGTGATACCGAGTTCGTGACCCGGGGTGGGCACGGTGGGATTGCGCGGTTGCAGTCGAAGGCTGAGGCGCGCCTCGGTCTGCTGGCCGCGGGCTTGCAGGAGTACGCGATCTTCGCGCTCGATGCGGCCGGTCGGGTGGATGGCTGGGATGACGGGGCAGAACGCATCATGGGCTATCGCAGCGAGGAGATCATCGGGCAGCACTTCTCGGTGTTCTCCCCGGCGGAACCGGGCGTCACCGACCACGCGGAATGGCAGCTGGCTCAGGCCGCCGAGCTCGGCAGCCATGTGGACGAAGGCTGGCTCCTGCGCCGGGACGGCACCCGCTTCCGGGCCCACGTGGTGCTCATCGCGCAGCGGTCGGCGGAGGGCGGCGTGCGGGGTTTCATCCAGGTCACCCGTGATGAGACCGAAGCCGGTGTCCGGCAGCAGCGGTCGAGCCGGCGGTTCACCGACCTGTTCGACCTGACCCCGGCCGGTATCGCCTTGTTCGATGCAGCCGAGCGCGTGCTGGATGCCAACGAGGCGCTGTGCGGCCTGTTGGGTTACCGCCTGCATGACCTGAACAACATGCCCGCCACGGGCCTGCTGCACCCCGACGACCGGGCCGTAAGCCTCCTCGTGGACGCCGCGGCAATGGATGCACCGTTGAACCGGTCACGGGTGCACCAGCGGGTGCTGGTGCGTTCGGATGGCCAGGCCGTGCACTGCGACGTGCACAGTGCGGCGTCGGTGGCAGACGACGGAAGCCGGTTCTGGCTGGTGGTGTTCCAGGACATCACCGAGCGGCTGCGCCAGACTGAGGCGTTGCGCTACCAGGCCACCCACGACGATCTGACCGGATTGCTCAACCGCACGGGCCTCAACGAGCTGCTCGACAGCTTGCTGCACCGGGGCGCCGAACAGGTCGCCGTGCTGTTCTGCGACATCGACAACTTCAAGCGCGTCAACGACGCGCTGGGCCACGAGGCCGGCGACGAACTGCTCACGGCGTTGGCGCGGCGTCTCGTGGACGGGCTGCCGCCCGGCTGCACGCCGGCCCGGCTTTCCGGCGACAAGTACCTGATCATCTGTTCGGACGTCGACGCCGTGGGGGGCCTGGAAGTCTTCACGATGTGGGTGGCGGGGCTGCTGTGCACGAGCGTGCCCGTGCGCGGGCATCCCGTCGCCGTGTCGGCCTCGATCGGGGCCGCGATGCTCGACCGGGACACCGTCGGCGCGGATCTGCTGCGCTATGCCAACGCGGCGATGTTCCACGCGAAGACCCGGGGACCCGGGCGGGTGTCGCTGGCCACCCCCACCATGATCGCCACGGTGGAGGAGCAACTGGGCCTCGAAGAGCAACTCCGCGCAGCTATGGAGACCGACTCCCTCGTCCTGCACTACCAGCCGATCCTGGCCGGTGATCGTTCCGTCGTGATGGCCGAGGCGCTGGTGCGCTGGCCACATCCCGACCGCGGCCTGCTCTCACCGGAGGTGATCCTGCGCGTGGCCGAGCAAGGCAACCTGCTGCGCGGACTGGACAGGTGGGTGCTGCGCACCGCCTTGCGCGAGGCCGCCAGCTGGCCCGTCCGGAATGGACCCCCGGTGGCCATCGCGGTCAACCTGGTCGATCTGCTGCCCCACGACCCGGAATTCGTCGACGAGATCACCGCGATCATCACCGAAAGCGGCATCGACTCGCACCGCGTGGTTCTGGAAATCGTGGAAACGTCCTTGATCGACCTGCCCGCACGGCCCCGGGAAGCCATGGTCGAGCTGGCCGAATGCGGAGTGCGCTTCGCCCTGGACGACTTCGGCACCGGTTACTCCTCGCTGGCCCGCCTCAAAGACCTGCCCACGCAGATCATCAAACTCGACCGCCAGTTCGTCTCCGGTGTGGAAACCGACATGGCCGACGTCGCCATCGCCCAAGCCATGACCGGCATGGGGCACGCGATGGGACGCAGCTGCGTCGCCGAAGGCGTCGAGAACATCGGCCAGTTCCGTGTCCTCAGCGACCTCGGAATCGACTTCTACCAAGGCTGGCTGTTCTCCCGCCCGCTCCCGGCCGACCAGCTCCGCGCCTTCCTCGAAAATCCACCCGCCCGGGAACCGGAGTAGGAACGCGCCAACCCTCCGGGGTGCATGAACCGGCGGGCTGGAAGAGGTCGACTGTCTAATCGGGGTCCGTTGTGGACTCGGAGATCATGCGGGCTTCGTCGCTTCGGGCGACGTTGATGCGGCGGGTTTTGGCCTGCTCGGCTACTGGGATGCGCAGGGTCAGCACCCCGTTGCGGTACTCCGCCCGGACGCGGTCGGCATCCAGCGCGGCGCCGAGTTGGAGTTGCCGGGCGAACGTGCCGGTGGGGCGCTCGGTGACCAGGTAGCTCACGTCCGAACTGCTGGACTCGGTCGCGCTGCGCTGCGCGCGCACGGTCAGCGTGTTGTGCTCGGCGGTGACCTCCAGCGACTCGGGGTCGATGCCAGGCAGGTCGAACTCGACGACGTACTCCTCGCCGCGGCGGTAGGCATCCATCGGCATGGGCTGCGGCGTGCGCGCCGCAGTCAACACCTCGTTGGCCAACCGGCTGATATCGCGGAACGGGTCGAACTGCAGCACCGGCATCGCACAACACCTCCTTCCGAACGCAAAACCTGGTGGGTTTGCCGTTCTCGCCTGCTGAGAAAGTTTTGTCCGCGAGGCCCCCGTTCGGCGGCCGACCCGTGCCGCCCGACGGCCGCAGACGACAACCCACCGGGGTCTATCGGACGGTGAGTAGGTGGCCGCCGTCGGTCTCCCAGCGGGCTTCCGGCGACGCCTCGGTTGGCTGCGGGATGACCGCAGGAACGGAATTCGGGGCATCGGCGAGCAGATCGTGGGGTGTGGCGACGTTGTCCGGTTCGGACGCCCTCGTCAGCACCGCGTTCCCGCGAAGTTCGGTCGTGTCCGCGGGGATGACCAGCAGGACCATTCGGTGTCCGCTCGGGTCGGTCAGGCTGACCGTGTCTTGATCGAGTGTGTGGAAGCCTTCGAGCCGTACCTGGTGCCCCCCGACGCGGAGTTTCCGAGGGGCCGGCGCCCACGCGGCCAGGTTGTAGGCGAGCCGGGTCATCGGACCGCGGGTGGCGGCGAGAGCGGTGAGCAGCGCGGTGAACTCCGTCGTCGGGTTCGCCGATCGCGGCCACCAAGCGCCGTCGACGAAACCTCGCGTGCCGGTTTCCGGCTTGACTGCGGCGCGGGCGCCTGCAGAGGTGGACTGTGCGGTGCCCGGGTTTGGCTGGTCGGGTCCCATGCCGGAACTCCCTCCCGGCCGTTCGACGACCGGTACTGACCCCCGGGACTGTGGAAGCGGGACTGCTCACGTTGCCGAGAACCTCGTTGACTTCAGCCTACGCCTGAACGCGTGGAACAGAGAGGCTGTTCTGCGGGCCTTAGGCACAGACCGGCCAGTGATCATCCAACCTGTCCAACCGGTAGCTACATACAAGTCGGAACTCAATGGGATCTTCGCAATGCTGGACCTGTCGGCAATTCGTGACGTTCAGGTACCCGGATGGTGCCACCGTACGGTGAGCAGATCACCGGCGGTGGGGTGGATGCCGGAGGGCGCAAGCACCAGGTCTCCCTCGTGCAGGACGCTCGCCGGCGCGGTCGCGCCTGCGAGGCGGTCTTGCACCAGCCTGCGCAGGCGTGCGTCGCACTGGCGGTAGAAGCGCAGCTGGATGCGGCGGCCGAACAGCCGCCAGCCCAGCCGGGCGATCGGGCCCAGAGCGGGCGAACGTTGCGACGGTGCAGCGAACCAGAGGTAGGGAAGGCGCCCTGGTGGCGGGTCAGGACAGCCGCCACGGCGGCGACGGCGTTGAACACGCCGAGGCCAGCGCCGCGCGGGCCCGCCGCACCACCTACGGCCGGAGTCCACGATGAACAGCCCGGGGTCGATCGTGATCAGCTCTCGCGCACCGTGGGCCGACCTGCGGCAGCGCAAGCAGACCGTATACGACTCCATCGACGCCCAGCACCGGCGGATAGGCTCGCTCTGATGGCTCGGTTCAAACGGCTCACCTGGGCCGATCTCGACAATCTCACCCGAGACGAACTGCTCCCCCGGCTGGAGGCCGAACAGGCGTACTGGGCACGTAATTCGCGTGATCACGGGCGCTGATCGCCACGCAGGCGAGGCGCTTTTGGGCATATGTAAGGGCCTCCGCAGCTGCGGAGGCCCTTACCGGAATGCCAGCTCGAGTTTGTCGAGCGTCTTTCGCATTTCTGAACTCCGTCCTTGAGTTGGACCATGCATTCCTTCGGGGCTGTCGCCATCGCCCCTTCGGTTCACCGACCCTCTCAATCGATTCACCACATTTTTAGTACACGCCCGTTCAGGGCATAAGTCAATGAATCGAGCCGTCTGAGCTGCGAAAAACGGCGCGTGCTCAGCGGGGACGGAACGGGTTGTCCCGGGGATCCGGCGGATGCTCGGTTTCGCCCCGGCGGTACCGCTCGGCCTGCCAGGCTTCCCAGGCTCGTTCCAGTTGCGACGTCGAACTGGTCGGCAGGGTGGTGGTCTCGCAGAAGGTGTGGAAGTCCAGGTCCGGTTCGGTCAGCCGACGCCGCCGCTCGGCCCGCGCGTCCGCACGCACGGCCGCGCCGTCGAGGTTCTCGACGCGACGGGCGCGGGCCAGTTCGTCCACATCGGCGGCGATGCGCTCCAGCACAGCGGCGACCCGCGCGAATCCACGGCTCGGTTGCAGGTGGCCGGCCAGTCGGCGATCGGGCGCAGGTTCACCACCGGCGGGTAGCGGCCGGTGGTGAGCTGGGTCAACCAGGCCGCGCACTGGCGCAGCCAGTCCACCTCATCACTGAGCCGGTCGGCCACCTGGTCCCGCCCGCCCAGTTCGGGATCATCCCCGTCGTCCGGGTCCTCCGGGGCAGGCCAGCCCGCCGCCCGCAGCTCGCCCAACGCGGCCTCAGCCGCCTCCACGTCGGCCCCGGCGACGAGAGCCCCGCCGCTTTCGCCAGCGTCCGGATCGAGACGCCCTCGGCCCGAGCCGAGACCAGCGCCCACACCCGTTCCTGTTCGGCCTGCTCCAGCCGCCACGCCGCCCGTGACACTCGTTGCAGCACACGGTTTTCCCGCTGTCTGGCCTCGATCCGCTCGCTGATCGTCACGGGCGCAGCCTGCCACAGATGTTCAGGAAACTCTGTCTGCACCAAGTTTCCGCAGCTCAGAGACTGTTGGGTAACTGGGTGGTTACGCAGCGATGTTGGTTTCGGCGGTGAGTCGGCGGGCGGCTTCGCGTTCGGTGGCGTTGGACCACCGGATGCTCTGGCCGGCGAGCCGGGTGGCCATGAGGCGGATCATCGCGAGTTTGATCATGTTTTCGGAGTTCGCGGTCAGGCGTTCGTAGTCGCGGGCGAGGCGACGGTTGCGGATCAGCCACCCAAAAGTTCGTTCGACCACCCACCTACGTGGTAGCACCTGGAACCCCTTGACATCGTCGCTGCGTTTGACGATTTCCAGTACCAGTCCGAGTTTTTCCTTCGCCCAGGCCAGCAGGCCGTTGACGACGGAGTTGGCGTATCCGCCATCGGCCCACACCAGAGCGATCGAGGGGAACCGGGCCGCCAGGCGTCGCAGGATCTCGCGCCCGCCGCGCTCCGCGCGGTCCTGCACCGATGCGGAGGTGACCATGACGACCAGCAGCAGGCCGAGGGTGTCCACGACCAGGTGCCGTTTGCGGCCTGTCGTTTTCTTGCCCATATCGAACCCGCGTTCCTGCCCTCCCTCGCTGCTTTTGATGGACTGGGCGTCGAGCACGGCCGCCGACGGGTCCGCCGTGCGTCCGGCCTGGCGCCGAACCTGATCGCGCAGCGCGTCGTGGACACGGTCGATCGTGCCGTCGGCACTCCAGTCCCGAAACCAGCGATAGGCCGCGTCCCAGGGCAGCAGATCACGGGGAATCATCCGCCACTGACAACCCGAACGCAGCACGTAGAAGATCCCGTCCAGCACCAGGCGATCGTCGTATTTCCTTGCCATACCGCCCTTTCGGCGGTCTCGTACCGGCATCAACGGCTCCAGGACCGCCCACACCTCATCGGTCAGACTGGACGGATAACATGGGCGGCGATCATCCCCGCCGGTATCGCAGTTGCACACACAACAAGATCACGGCGGGGATGATCTCTTTGTCATCTCGACACACCGACCGTGATCAACATCACGCCACGCTCAGTGTCGCCCCAGTTACCCAACAGTCTCTCAGACGGATCGATTCACTTGACTTATGCTCTGAACGGGCGTGTACTAAAAGTGCGGTGAATCGATTGAGAGGGTCGGTGAACCGAAGGGGCGATGGCGTGACAGCCCCGAAGGAATGCATGGTCCAACTCAAGGACGTTCGTAGTCCTGAGCCCCGCCGGAAGTTCTGGAGCAGGCGGAGTCCAGAAGTGCGAAAGACGCTCGTCAAACTCGAGCTGGCGTTCCGGTAAGGGCCTCCGCAGCTGCGGAGGCCCTTTCATACGCCCAGAAGCAACTGCCAGGTCACCCTGCCGTAGTGGTACAGCGACGTATTCGAGGGAGACGAGTTCTGACGCGGCGCCGTTGGCCGCGCCAGCGTTGCTGAGTGTGCCGCTAGTACACGCCGAAAAAGCAACGGTTAGCTCACGCAAGCGGCTCCGTGGGGACGACTGGAACAGCAGAAGGCCCCCGGCGCTCGCTGGTGGCCTTCCCTTCCTGTGTCCGCTGATCAGAGCCCAAAGAAGTGCGCCACGGCCTTCGCCGCGGACTTGATCTTGTCCCAGACCCAAGCCGGCCGCTTCCTTGATCTTGTTCCAGACCCACTCGACCTTCTTGGCCAGCCAATCGGCCGCCTTTTCCACGAAGTTGATGACTGCGGTGACGACGGTGTCGAACCCGTCTGCGATCTTCATCAGGAACGTGCGCTCGTCCGGGTGCTTCAGGCCGCGATCCCTGATCTTCTTGAAGAAAGCATGGTTGGCTGCGAGCAGCTTATCGCCGGTCTCCTTCTCCTTCTCGTTCATCGTCGCGATCCACGCGGCATCGTCCAGGCTCTTTGCCTGAAGCTTGGGGATCTCGTGATGAACCTGCGGGTCCGTGTCCTGTGGGGTTTCCATACTCTGCCTGTGGGGCTGACCTGCGGTTTCATGCTGCGCGTTCGTATTCGTTGATCAAGCCTCCCAGGACAGATCTGCGTCTGATTCGTTCGTGGTTGAGGTTGGGGATGGGGTGGTCCGCCTGCGGAGGCCGGAGTTGGTGACCTCGGTGCGGTCGCCGACCGTTGTAGTGCTGAACGTAGTGGGCCAGCACGGTTTGCAAGTGTCGTTCACCGAAGATCAGCATGCGATCGGTGAGTTCGGTTCTAGCGGTGAGCACGAACCTCCCGGCGAAGCAGTTCGCGCGGGGCAGCCGGGAGGAATCTTCACTCCTGGAAGTCGAGCGTGGCTGGCGTGACATGAAGCAGATCATCGATCTGCGACCGGTCTACCACCGAATCGAGAAACGCATACGCGCCCACGTCCTGCTCTGCTGGCTGGCCCTGCTACTGATCCGCATCGCTGAGACCCGCACAGCCGCCACCTGGCCGACCCTGCGCGACGAGCTACTGCGACTTCACCTGGGCACATTCACCGGCCCTGCCGGCTCGTTCCGCCAGCGCACCGAACTGTCACCGACCCAGAAGAAGATCCTCGACACGCTCAGCCTGCCCGAACCCCGACGCATCTACCAGGCCACACCCGCAGCACGCTGACCAGCACCGATACCACCGCCTAGTGACACGCCCCGTCACCGGGCCAATCAGCATTCCCGCAGATCAACCCACGTTTTCACGGACTAGTCAGCAACCTGATCTGTGGAACCTGGGGTGTTTTGTACTGCGGTTTCTCGGTTTTCGCAGGTAAGTGTCCTTTTAGGACTTGTCTGGGGGTCAAGGAGTCGCAGGTTCAAATCCTGTCAGCCCGACGTTGGCGGAAGCCCGCTGGCATGGCGTGAAAGCGCAGTTCAGCAGGCTTTTTCGTGGCTGGGTGTGGATCTTGTGGTGATCCTCGGCGGGGTCAAACGGTCGTAGCGACGCTGGATAAAATCTTGGTAGCGTCGATCGATGGGAATGGTGGATGAGCCGGCACGAACCATTGCGGTTTGAGGAGCGAGAGATAATATCTCGGGAGTTATGCAGAGATCGTTCAGCTCGGTTCATCGCAAAAGTGCTGGGGCGGCATCATTCGACGATCGCTCGGGAAATCGACCGCAACGGTGGCGCGAAAGAATACCGCGCTGTTGACGCGCAACGTCGGGCCGAGGACAATCTGCGTCGCCCGAAGGAACGGAAACTGGTGTCGTCCACACGGTTGCACGATGCCGTGAACGACGGCCTACAGGAAAAATGGTCGCCGAAGCAGATCAGCGAACGGCTACGCGAGGATCACCCCGACGATGCGGAAATGCACGTCTCCCACGAAACGATTTACGAGTGCCTGTACCTCCAAGCCCGTGGCGAGCTGCGCACGCAGCTCAAGATAGCCCTGCGTCAGGGCCGGACCCGCCGGGTCAACCGCTCCCGCGCAACCTCGACCAGGGGCAAGATCCTTGACATGGTGAACATCAGCGAACGCCCGAAAGAGGCAGACGACCGCGCGGTACCTGGATTCTGGGAGGGCGACCTCATTATCGGCAAGGGCAACAAGTCTCAGATTGCCACGCTCGTCGAGCGAACCACGAGGTTCGTGATGCTGGTGCGGATTCCCTACGACCGCAACGCTGAACGGGTCGCCTTCCTGTTGGCCAAAAAAATGGAGACACTGCCGGAATTCATGCGGAAAAACCTGACCTGGGACCAAGGGAAAGAAATGGCTCGTCACGCCGAGTTCACGATCCGGACCGGTATACCGATTTATTTCTGTGACCCCCACTCGCCGTGGCAACGCGGCAGCAACGAGAACACGAACGGACTTCTCCGCCAGTACTTCCCGAAAGGCACAGACCTGTCCTTGCACACCCAGGAGGAGCTTGATAAAGTAGCGGCACAGTTGAATGGCAGGCCGCGTAAGACGTTGAACTGGCGTAAGCCGATCGAAGTTTTCAACGATTTGTTGGCGAGCCACATGTCGCCATGATCACTTGATTCCGCCCTCATATCAAGATCAAAAAGCCTATCCGGGAGCGAATTAGGAGCGCGGCCATCAAGTTTTTTGACTGGACGCGCAAATGGGGTCGCCATTTCTGGTCACACTGTATAGTAATTGGTCAAGATTCGGAAACGGATCCGAACTGCGTTGAAGCGCCCGAAACGGTGTTGCGTCGGTCGGTGACGGTTGCTGGATGCTGAGCTCGGTTGTGAGTCGACGGGGTCCGTTGCCAGCGGTGTCGTGCAGAAGGTTGAACCCGCCGGGTTGCCTGTCACGAAATTTCCCACCTTGGCTGTCAGGGAATCCCCACCCTGGCGTCGAGGGAGCAGCGAGGACAGCGCTGCGAACCAGAAACGGTCCGCCGCGCGGCGCGCCTGGGCGATCCTCGGCGACGATTTCCCTGTTCTGGCTGGCTTTGGCCAGATCGGCGTTGGCGTAGAGCAGGGTGTGGGTGGCGGCGTCTTCGGCGAAGAAGGTCAACACCGAGCGGGTGCGCTGTGAACGTCGTGGCACGTAGTGCTTTTCCGGCGCGGGTTCGTCGCCCCAGTGCATGACCGCGTGGAAGTCGAGGTTGATTGTCTCGCCGTGCGCGAGCCCGGCAGTGAGGCTGGCTTTGTCCAGCGCGGCAAGGAATCGTTGCTGCCGGGCGTGATCAAGCCGGTAGGAGTAGGTGGTCAGCGCGGTGGCTTTGGGCAGGCTGGTCAGCCCGGCGAACAGTGCCGCACCAGCATCGGTGGCGATGTCGTCGACGTGGGAGACCCGGCGAGTGGTGGTGAGTTTGATCGCCAGCAGCGACAGTATTGAGCTCAGTGCCGGGATGACAGAGGTACTGGGATAACCCGCGGCCCGCACCAGGCCGGGCAGGTCCAGCGCCACCAGATCGGGAATGGTCAACAGCAGTCCGGCCATCCTGCTGTCGGCGTGGGCGGGCAGGGCATCGAAGTCGATTACCTTGGTGCGGGGCTGATTCTCACGCCGCGGCAGGCCGCGCTCGGCGTGCGGGCGCGGCCATAGGCGCGGGAAGCCTTCCTCACTCAGGATTTCGGCGACCCCGGTGCGGTTGAGCGGGGTGCCCTCCTCGGCGAGCACGGCAGCGATCTCGTGGGCCGAGTGGCCCAACCGGCGCAGCTCGATGATTCGGGCACGGGCGGCTTCCTTGGCCGGTGCTGTCTTCGGGCCTGGGCGCGTGGTGAGGAAGAACTCGCGGCGGCCCGCCCGGAAATCCCGCACCAGCGACTGCAGCGTCGCCGCGGTGTAGCCGAAGCGGGCCGCCGTCTCCGCCGCTGAGACTCCCTCGAACAAGTAGGCACGCAGTGCCTCGTAACGGCGCTGGTTCGCCTCCGTCGGGGCGGCGAAGAACTCGCCGCCCCGACGAGCCGCTTCTGGGGTGGATATCGCTGTCTTCTCCACGATCTCAATACATCAAGGACCGCGGTCGCGGTCAACACGACACACCGATCGTGGCGACGAAGGTCATGATGATTGCAGTAGAAGCACTTCATTCACGCACGCTGCCGTTGGATCAGCACTGGCTCGTCGCGTCAGGAACGACGCAACAACCCGAAACGTGGCATAATAAACAGCTAGATAAACCCTAACAGGCCATGACACCAGCACGATAGGCCTCACAATTCACTTACGCATCAACCAAACCAGCCCCGGTCCCCAGCCGACACCCAGGGCCACGGGAGGCGTCACAGCTAGATGATTGATTCCGTGAAGTTGGTGTTAGTGGTCGAACGCGATGAGTGAGCGTTTGCTGGTCGCGCCGGTTTCCCAGTTGTGCCAGATGCCTGCGGCCATGGCCAGCAAGCGCTGGGCGACGCGGGTGAACACGCCTGCCGGGGTGCGTCCGCCGTGCTGTTCGAGGCCGAGTTGGCTTTTGAGGGTCTGGTTGACCGACTCGATCCACTGGCGCACACCGCCGAGGTTGCCGCATGCGTAGGTTTCGTCCTTGCGGTCCGGGCGCAGTAGCCGCAGTTGCTTCGACTCGGTGAGTTTCTTGAACTCCTTGCCGGAGAAACCCTTGTCGGCCAACAGAATCTGGCCGTTGCGGATCAGGTAGTGGTTGTTGTCGAGTAACGCGGCCAGCACCTCGCGTTCGCCGATCTTGGGGTCGGCCAGGCACCACATGACCGGCATCCCGTCCCCGGTACACACGAGGTAGAGCTTCAGGCCCCAGTACCACCTGGAGTGTGACGCGCAGTAACCATAGTTGGCGTGGCCGGCCAGGTCCGAGCGTTTCACCGTCTCCCGGGACATGCCGCATGGCACCGGGGTGGCGTCGGTGATCCACAGGTCGTCGAACCAGGACGGGCAGCACGCGGCCAGGGTGATGATTGCCTTGCACAGCAAGGGCTGCGCGTTCCTCAAACGCTTGTTGTATCCGGGCTGGCGAGGCACGTGCGGGAACATCGCCAGCAGCTCGGGGTTGCTATGCACGTGCCGCATCCAGCGACGCTCACCGTTGTAGCGCAGCAGAACCTGAGCCACCGCCAGCGTCAGCAACTCACTGTCGGTGAACAGCGGGCGCCGTCCCCGTCCGGTCCGAGCCGGGACGACATGGTCATCGATCAGCACGTAGAGTGCGGTCAGGAGGGTGTTCAGTTCTTTCGTCACAGTTTGATCTTGAACACCCTCCTCCCAGGCCGTCACACCGGCCCCCTTCACATGATCTTCACGGAATCAATCATCTAGACGCGAGAATCGGCGCTAACGGGGGAACCTCAAACCGCTCCTGGTCAGGGACTCCGGCCGCGCGGCACCGCGGGCGATCGGTGGTCCATTCCTGGGCAGGTACAGCTCCTGATCGATCAACGCCCGGCCGTGCGGGGACGCGTAGGCCAGAAGCACTCCGATCTGGGAATTCTCGATGCGTCCGGCCGTGCCCGAATACCGCCGAGCCACACCAGCGGACTTCGTGCCCTTATAGAGAAAGCCTGTCTCGTCGAGAATCAGCACACCCTGCTCGGGCATCACCACCTGCCGTACTCATCCCTCCAACACGCCGGCCTGCCGCTCCCAAACCCGAAGGTCAGCAAGAGTTGACTATGCGACTCTGAAGTCGGAGGATCAATGAGCAACGTCCACTCGTTCGACGAGATGGGGTCAACGGTCCAGCCAGGTTCTCTCGTCTCGTTCGGGGTGGCAGCATGATGCGCAAGCCGATGGTCGCCGTGACGGTGCTCGCGGCCGCCGGACGCCGGTCAGGCTGGCGGTGCTTCCCCCCCCCGCTGTGTCGTACCCCATCCGCTCCGGTCACATCTGAACGAGTATGGGCTTCCTCTCGTACCGTAGAGAATTCGATCTATCAGCGGTTCGGTGGAGTCGGGTTGCTGGAGAATCATTGATCCACTCGCCCTCAGGGAGGCTCGGTTGTCACGTTGCTTCCCTCGGACCCGAGGCTCGCGTCTGTGGTCTGCCCGAAGGACCACAGACGATCCCGTACTTGGAGGACACCGACCGATGAGCGCGCAACTCGATCGCCTCGTAGGCCGATTGGCACAGGAGGACAGGCTCATTGTGGGCTATTCCGGCGGAGCCGACTCGGCTCTCCTGGCCACGGTCGCACATCAGGTCCTCGGTAGTCGTGTTGTGGCGGTGACCGCCGTATCGGCAAGCCTGCCCACGTCGGAACGTCGCGCCGCGCGGACCTTCGCCCGAGACCGCGGCATCCCGCACGTAGAGGTATGCACCGATGAACTCGACAATCCGCAGTACGTCGCCAATGGAGGCAACCGATGCTTCCACTGCAAGACGGCGCTGTTCGACGCTCTCGTACCACTGGCAAACCTGATGGGTGCTCATACGGCCTTGGGGACCAACACCGACGACCTAGGAGACCATCGACCTGGACAGGCTGCCGCAGCGCAGCGCGGTGCCGTCTTCCCGCTGGTCGACGCCGGCTTGAGCAAAGCAGACGTCCGCGCGGTCAGCGCCGAGCTGGGGCTGTCGACCGCATCGAAGCCGGCCGCGGCATGTCTGTCCTCCCGCATCGCCTACGGCGACGAAGTCACCACTGAGGTGCTGGCGCGAGTTGAGGCGGCCGAGGAGGCTCTCCGAGCTACGGGCTTGCGCGAGTTCCGCGTCCGTGCGCATGCCGACGGCACCCTCGCGCGGCTCGAGGTCTCCGAGGACGAGCTCGACACCGCTTTTCAGCGTCGCCGAGAGCTCGTGCAGCATCTGCGGGCTGAGGGATTCACCTTCGTCTCGCTCGACCTCCTCGGATTCCGAAGCGGCAGCATGAACGCCCTGCTCACCCTGACACCGGTCGCACGATGACGACGAAGTCGCACCTTGGTGCAAACCTCACCCTCGATGTCGATCGTGAACGGCGCCAGGGTCTGCCCGAAGTCGTCTACGGACCAGGCAAGACGGTCGAGGAGATCGCGGCGGCAGCCACCGAACTACTCGAAGTAGATCATTACGCGCATCGACGACGTCGCTGCGGCGCAGGTACTGGCAGCAGTTCCCGGTGGCGTCCACGTTCCAGAGGCTCGGCTGCTCATCTGGCGCCCCGCCGCGCAAGGCCAGTTCACCCTCGGCGTCGTCACGGCCGGAACGGCCGACGGGCCAGTGGCCAGCGAAACCGCGGCCATCGCCTCGTGCATCGGAATGCGCGTTCTCGATATCCGTGACGTCGGCGTAGCCGGCATCGATCGCGTCCTCAAGCGCGTCGACGATCTCCGTGCATGCCACGCCGTGGTCGTCGTCGCGGGTATGGAGGGAGCGCTGGCCAGCGTGGTCGGCGGACTCGTGGCCTGCCCCGTGGTGGCAGTACCCACCTCGACGGGATACGGCGCTGCGTTGGAGGGCGTGACAGCGTTGCTCGCCATGCTCACGTCCTGTGCGGCAGGCGTGACAGTCGTGAACATCGACTCTGGATTCGCGGCCGCGATGGCCGCGTATCGTCTCACCCAGGCCCTGTGGCCGTCGACGCAGTGAGTAGCCGATGATCCTTTCTCTCAACCCGGTCTCGGGCATCTCCGGTGACATGCTGCTCGGCGCGCTGCTGGATCTGGGTGCGCCGATGGAGGCTGTCCGCACGGCGATCGAAGCCACCGGAGTCACAGGCTGGCACCTGAGCACGCGTTCAGTGGAGCGCGAGGGCGTGCGCGCCTTGCATGCGGTTGTCGAGGTCGACGAGATCGTGCCGGAACGCCGCGCCGCGGACCTGCTGGCGATGGCAGGCCGTGCCACTCCTGCTCCAGTCGCGGCCATGGCGACCTCCGCCATCACCTCGCTTGCATCGGTCGAATCAAGGATCCACGGGGTATCTGTTGCCGATGTTCACCTCCACGAACTCGGAGGAGTCGACACGATCGTCGACACGGTAGGAGTCGCAGCCGCCCTGAACGCCCTCGCGATTTCGCAGGTGTGGTCCGGTCCTCTCGGGATGGGTACCGGGCAGACCTCCGCAGCCCACGGTGTTCTCCCGGTACCGGCACCGGCAACCCTGCATCTCCTCACGGGTGCACAGGTGATCGGAATCGACAGCCACCTGGAGACGGTCACGCCGACAGGGGCCGCGCTCTTGGGTGCCATGGGCACTCGGTTCGGCCCAGCGCCGCCGATGACGATCCAGGACGTGGGCTACGGCGCCGGTACTCGAGAGACCCCGGGAAGACCGAATGTTCTCTCCGCCGTGCTCGGGTCTCCGGTGGGAGGATCAGGTCACGTCGAAGCGATGACCATGCTGGAAACCACGGTCGACGACGTCACCGGGGAAGTCCTCGGTGCGTTGATCCCTGAGCTGCTCACCGTAGGGGCCGCCGATGCGTGGCTCGTTCCGGCTGTCGGTAAGAAGAACCGTCCCGCCCAGCTCGTGTCTGCGCTATGCGAGCCGCATGCGGCGGATGCGGTCGAGAATCACCTGCTCCGGTCGACCGGGACGCTAGGGGTGCGCCGCACGGCGGTCCTACGCCGGTCGGTGCCTCGTGAGTGGACAACGGTGGAGCTCGCAGGCTTCACCGTCCGCGTCAAGATCGGCCCGCACACCGCGAAGCCTGAGCATGACGACCTGGCGGCCATCGCGGACGCCACAGGAGTTCCCGTCCGGATTCTCGCCGATCAAGCACGAGCCCTCATCGACGACCTTTGGGCCGAGAACTGACGGCGATCGAGCTCGGCACGCACCCGACCACGTCTCGGCGTGCCCTGCTGACCTCGGCTGGAAGGCCACCGCTCTGGCGGTGATGATCTGTTTGCTGGCGGTCGGCACCCGCGAGCTCGGGCCCCCGAGGCGCGCTCGCCGGTTCCGCGCGGGCCGAGACGGTGCGCATCACGTCGATGCGCACCGCCTGGGACGTCCGGCACCACGGAACTCTCCGAAGGCTCGTTAGCGCACAGTCCGGTCCCTAACTCGAGTAACCGGCAGCCCGGTAACCGCAACGACCGCCCGGTCTATCGAGAATCCGGGATTGACCGGAAACCGACCGGCCGGGGCGGTGATGGCCGATGGCGGCTACCACGGTTCGCAACGCTGGTCGTTGATGGCGGTGCGTCTGGGAACGGGCCCGCCGCCCACATTCACGGGTTTCCGACCCGCGACGGCGTGGTGCCGATAGAGTTCGTCGCGACCGGGCTGGGCGAGCTGGCCCGTTGCGGCGGGATGCTTGTGAGGGCCTCGGTGGTCGACGCGTCCCGGTGGATCGGTAGACCATCGCACAGGACCTCGTGCACCTCGATTGCCTCGTTGGTGATCTCGGTGACGAACATCTTGTGCTGTCCGTCTTCGGTGAACGCGATATTCGTCGGCGCCTTGCCCATCGTCTGGATCCGCTCCGCCACCGTGCCGTCTTCGTCGAAGACCGCGATGTGCCCGGCGCCCATCACCGCGCAGTAAAGGCGTCCGTCCGCGCCGAACTTCATGCCGTCCGGGCCGATGAAACCGTCGGGCACCGTACCGTCCCATACGTTGCCGAACAGCTCGCGTCGTGGATTGGCGCCGAACACGTCGTAGCGATAGATGTTTCCGCCTATGGTCTCGGCTACGTAGAGCCGGTCGTGGCGGTCGAAGGCGATGCCGTTGGCGAACCGGATGCCGTTGTCGATCCGCGTGACGTCCAAGGTTGCCCGATCAATCCGGTACACCCGGCCGTCGAACGGGTAGTCGGTCCAGCCAGGCCTGAGCGTCATATTCACGGGATCGAGCAAATCGTGCTCCCACGCGCCGGAGTCGGTCATGTAGATCGCACCGTCACGGCCGATGACGTGGTCATTGGGCCAGCGGAAAAGTTCGTCCCCGCAACTGGTGATGCGTGCTTCCTCGTTGCCCTCCGCATCGTAGCGGATGAGCGCGTGCTCGTAGGCTTCGCCGACCCACAGCTTGCCTTGCGCATCACGCAGCAGTCCATTGGGGAAACCACCAGTTAACGTGATCGTGTGCAATTCCCGCGTCTTTGCGTCGACACGAGTGACGGCGCCGCGGTCCCGGCGCATCTCAACCACCAGGATGTCACCGTTGTCCAGAACCACCGGGCACTCGGGGGCGCACACCCCTCGGGCGAAGAGCTCCATTGTTCGTCCTTCCACGTAGTCACTGATGACCCACCGCAGTCCTTCAGTGGGTGGCGGGGAGGGGCTGGAGGGTCCCCGTGGCGTCGAAGTCCCAGTCGTGCGGCTCGTTGAGCACGATCATGTCGGGGTGATCGGCGACTTCCTGGGCGTAGGCCTCGGAAACCTCGATGCGGGGCATCGACAGGGTGTTGCGGATGCGCACCATCTTCGCCGGGAGGTCCTTCGGGCCGCGGGTCATGTGCAGGGCCGCGATGATGGCGTCGCGGTCGTTGGCCAGCGCCATCGGGATCCGGGCGCTGTCGGGTAGGCCCGTGGTCAGCGAGTTGGTGTAGAACGAGCCGAACTCGATCTGGTCGAGGCAGCGCTGGGTGGTCACGTCCGCCATGCCCAGGCCGCAGGCGTTGCCGTTGGTGTACTCGGTCAGGCCCAGCACCACCAGCCGCTTGATCGGTACGGCGTGGAACTTGTCGGTGTTGACCTGGGCGCGGCCGGTGATGTTGGGGTCCATGCCGGTGCCGCTGATGTCCTTGCCGATCTCGTCGACGACCAGCACGTCGATGTCGGACACCAGCAGCTTGGGCATCCGCTGCTTGGCTTCGATCAGCAGATCGGCCTCGCGCTCCAGCAGTTTCGAGGTCGGGACCAGTTCGATGCGAGCGATGTGCTCGTAGGCGTTCTCCACCACGGCCATCCCGAACTCGATCGGGACGACCTTGAGGACCGCCTCGGCCACCGCCGGGATGAGCGTGTCAAAAGCGCCCATGCCGTGGGTGTGCAGGGTGGTCGCGCCGCGGTGCTTGCCGAGGCCGATGGCGATCATCTTGGCCAGGCCACTCTCGTGCGTGCCGCGGAAGTCGGTGTGTGGCTTGACCCGGGCGAGCACCACGACGCTGTCGGCCTGGGCGGCTTCGGCGTCGAAGTGCACCGGGGTGCCGTCGACCAACTCGGCAACCACGACCGTCTCCATGGAGGACACGATCGGGGCGCCGATGCTCTCCTCTGTGATCCCGTACTCGGCCAGCACCTGCCGCTGCCCCTTGGCGGTGCCCCCGCCGTGGCTGCCCATGGCGGGCACCACGAACGGCTTGGCGCCGCAGCCGAGCAGGGCGTCGACGAGCGTGGCCACGATGCGGTCGATCTGGGCAATCCCGCGGCTTCCCACGGTGATGGCGATCCGCTTGCCGCTGACCGGGCGGTTGTGGTCGTGCTCGGCGACCTGGCCTCGGATCGCGTCTTCGAGGTCCTCGACCGCGTCGGCGGCGAACCGCTGCTCGACCGGGATCATCCTAGGGAGATCGATGTCGGCTCCGGCCAACCGGACCTTCTCGACGTTGAACATGCGTCCGATCCTTCTAATGCTCCAGCGTCACTTCGTGATCGTTGCTGGTGAAAAGGTGCGTGACAACGAGGATGGCCACCAAGTGATCACGCAGTGTTGTAAGGACATCTGAAGACCGCGTGTTGGCCACAGGTCACGGCTGAACGCTGGCGAGTATGACACGACGTTATTCCGTCGGCTTGTGTGCCCGATAGCGGACTTCCTCTTTGGGCCACTCGCGTTGGTGCGAACGGGCAAGAGGCGCTGACAGCTCACCTGCGCAGTGGCATATTCCGGAGTGCCTCATTCTCGATGGGCTCCCTAAGGCCGTATCTCATTGGGGTGGTTGTAGGGGAGGCGCTTTCGTTGATCAACGATGGACGATGTGGAGAAGTGGTGCCCGGAGTCGTTGTGGCTGCTGGCGGGTGTGCCACAACGCCACCAGGGCGGAGGCCGGCGTCGGTTGGACGACCGCACGGTGCTGGCCGCGATCCTGTATGTGCTGCAAACCGGGTGCGCTTGGTCAGCGCTTCCCGCGTCGTTCGGGGTCAGCGCTCCTACCGCCCATCGCCGGTTCATCGAGTGGAGCGCCGCGCAGGTGTTCACCCGGCTGCACCAGGAACTGCTGGACCTGCTCGGCACCGCTGGAGCGATCGACTGGTCCTGGGCGTCGGTGGACAGCATGCACGTCCGGGCGGTCAAAAGGGGGACCTGACCGGCCCCGGTGGATCGGGGCAAGCCCGGCTCGAAGGTCCATGCGATGAGCGAACGGAGCGGCATCCCGCTGACCGTGGTCATCTCCGCGGTCAACCGCAACGATCACCGGGAACTGGAGACGGTGATCGATGCCGTTGCACCGGTCAGAGGGCCTGTCGGACGGCCTCAGCGTCGGCCGTGCAAGCTGCACGCGGACAAGGGCTACGACTATCCGGCCTGCCGAAACGCGTTGCGTCGGCGAGGAATCATCGCCCGGATCGCTCGCCGGGGTATCGAGTCGCCCACCCGGCTGGGGCGCCACCGCTACGTCATCGAACGCACCCTGGAGTGGGTCTCCCGGTTCCGTCGACTGGCTCGCCGCTACGAGCGCAAGGCCACCCACTATGCGGCATTCGCCAGCCTGGCCTGCGCGGTGATCTGCTATCGCCGCGCTATCAAGCTGGATCTGTTTACCCACAACAACCCCAAATGAGATCTGGTCTAAGGTACAAGGACTCCTAGACCTGGCAATGTCGGCGAAGTTCCGTCAGGGCACAGCTTGTGCTTGTCGAGGAAGCTGGTGGGCGCGGTCACCTCAATACGACGTGTAACCGCCAGGTGCTTGCCTTTGGCGACCCGGACTTGCGGAAGGGGAAAGAGCGTGACGAATCCGGTTGTGGCTATAGATCACCTCTCGCGAGATCTGCCGGAGGGCCCGGTCGCAATCGTCGGACAGGGACGGATGGGCACCGCGTTGGCACGTTCGTTGCGCGACGCGGGAACGGAGATCGTCGGCCCGTTGGGGCGTGATCCGGATGTCGGGAATGCCCCCGTGGTCCTGCTTTGCGTTCCGGACGGTGCTATCGCAGATGTCGCGGCACGGTTGCGTCCGGGAGCCCTGGTCGGACACTGCTCGGGTGCCACCGACCTCGGAGCTCTGGGGGAGCACGAGGGATTCTCTTTGCATCCGCTGATGACGATCACACGAGCCGCGCCTGCCAGCTTCGACGGTTGCGCTGCGGCGATCGCGGGTACGACCCAGCGGGGATCGGAAGTCGGACGGAAGTTGGCCATGAGCCTGGGCATGCGCCCTATCGCGGTCGCGGAGGGCGACCGCGCCGCCTACCACGCTGCGGCATCGGTCGCCGCGAATTTCCTCGTCACGGTGCTGGGCCTGGCCGAGGACATGGCCGCTACGGTGGGAGTGGATCGCGGGGCATTCCTTCCATTGGTGGAAACGGCTTTTCGGAACTGGGGCGAACTCGGCGCCTCACGTGCGCTGACGGGGCCTATCGCTCGCGGCGACGAGAAAACCGTTGCGCTCCAGCGGTTCGCGGTTGAACAGCGCTGCCCGCAATCGCTGTTCTTGTTCGACGCGCTCGTCGAGGCGACCAGAGATTTGGCATTCAATCGAACAGCGCAACCCGTGGAGTTCCGTTTCGCCTCCTCGACATCCTTCGACCCACCTTCCACCCGGTGACGGCAGGGATGGCGCCAACGGTCAGCCAGCGTGCCGGCAAGAACAACTAGGAGTGATAGCTTTGTCGACCTACCCCCAGCCTGAAGCCAAGTCCGGAGCCAGCCGCAAACCGGTCACGGTGAACGCACTGGCCGACGTGCGCCGCCGCGGTGAACGGATCGTGATGATCACGGCCTACGACTACCCGAGCGCCCAGGTGGTCGATTCCGCTGGCGTCGACATGGTCCTCGTCGGCGATTCCGCCGCCATGACCGTGCTCGGCTATCCCACGACGGTTCCGGTCTCGATCGACGAGATGATCATGCTGACCGCGGCGGTTCGCAGAGGTTTGAAAACCCCGCTGCTGGTCGGCGACCTGCCTTTCGGTTCCTACGAGGTGTCCAACGAGCAAGCGGTGAGCACCGCGATTCGATTCGTCAAGGAGGGCGGCTGTGACGTCGTCAAGCTCGAGGGCGGCGGCGAGTCGGCGGAGCGGGCGAGGGCCATCGTCCGCGCCGGCATCCCGGTCATGGGCCACATCGGGCTGACCCCGCAAACCGCGACGGCCCTGGGCGGGTTCCGCGCCCAGGGCGTCACCGCTGAACGGGCGCGGTCGGTGCTGGAAGATGCCCTCCGTCTCCAAGCCGCTGGTTGTTTCTCCATCGTCTTCGAAGCGGTTCCGGCCAAAGTCACCAAGGCCATCATGCCGCGCATGAAGGTTCCGGTGATCGGAATTGGTGCGGGCCCGGATACCGACGGCCAAGTGCTTGTCTACCACGACCTGCTGGGCATCTTCGACGGCTTCCAGCCCAAGTTCGCCAAGCGGTGGGCCAACATGCGGTCCGCGATGATCGATGCGGTGAGCGGGTACGCCGACGAAGTCCGCCGCAGTGCCTTCCCCGCGCCGGAGCATTGCTACGGCATCAAGCAGGAGGAACTGGAGCAGTTCATCGCCGAGACGGAGCTGTCCGTTCCCGCGCCGGCGAACTCGAGCTCCAGGCGCCCTATCGAGTTCGTCAGCCACGCGGCGAAAGTCCAGCATTGACGCAGCGTCCGGTGCCGCGTGTTCAGCGGGACCGCCTTGCGGCCTTGGCCAGCACGCTGTCGGCTTGCCCTTTTGCGGAAAGCGCCACGATGTCCGAACGCGGCAGCTCAGCATCAACGGCAAGGAATGCTGACAAGCGCCTGCAGAGGTTGCCTAGTCCTGACTTTTCGCGCGACCAGCAGACCGGAGGTGATCTTGTGTAGGTGATCTTTGGTTGTCAGCTCGTCGTCGCTTGCCGGTGTGAGTCCGGTCCGGGTAGTTGCCAGGAAGCCCGGTAGCAGACTGGTGGTTTCGTGGGGAAACCTGCGGGGTCGAAGCCCAGTGTCAAAAGCCCTTATGGGGGAGCGACTGCGCGGTCCGTAGCATGAAGCGAAGCCTGCGGCGTCGTTGGAGGTCTCGTCCCTCGGGGTGGGGTGCAGGGAGTGCCGAGCCGCCGAAATCACGGCGAAGGCCATGGAAGGCGCTGAAGACCTGGAAGTGCAGGCGCTGAAGGACTCTCCGGCGTATGGGGCTCGGAACGTGCAGATAGTGGCGGCGGGAACTGGTGAGGCCCTCCCCGGCCCGGCAACCTGCGGATCTTGTTGCCGGAGCGTGGCGTTCTATAACCGATGACCTCGGGAAGTGAGTGGCTGGCCGGGTGGGCGTCGGAGGCGGTCGTAGTACTGGTTGAGCCGAGCGGACAACACAACCGCCGGTGAGGGAAGGACCGCTGCTTCGTCGGTGTGTCGTGCTCGTCATGGAGGTGCCCGGTGAGTGCCGGTTCGGCTAGTCCCACCGCTTCGGGGTCCCCTCGGGATCCGGTTCGAGCCCTGCAGCATGCGCTTTACCGGGCGGTCAAGGCTGACCCCGGGCGACGGTTTCACTCGCTGTGGGACAAGATCTTCCGCAGGGATGTTCTGCGGTGAGCGTGGATCATGGTGCGCCGTAACGACGGCGCGCCAGGCATTGACAAGACCACTCTGGTCGAGGTCGAGGAGTATGGCGTGGACCGTCTCCTGGACGAGCTGGTCAACGATCTGCGCGACGGCCGGTATCGGCCGTTACCGGCTCGGCGGGTGTTCATTCCCAAACCCGGCAGGCCCGGTGAACGCAGGCCACTGTCGATTCCCTCGGTTCGGGATCGGATCGTGCAGGCCGCGGTGAAGATCGTGCTCGAGCCGGTCTTCGAGGCCGACATGCTGGCGTGCAGTTACGGGTTCCGGCCCAGGCGCGCCGCGCATGACGGGCTGCAAGTGCTGATCGACGAGTCCTGGCGAGGACGACGGTGGGTGGTCGAGACGGACATCGCCAACTGTTTCGGGGCGATCCCGATCGAGAAGTTGATGCATGCGGTTGAGGAACGCGTCTGTGACCAGTCCGTGCTCAAACTCCTGCGCGTGGTCCTGCGCGCCGGGGTGATGGAGGGCGGGACGGTTCGCCGGTCGGTGACCGGCGCCCCGCAAGGGGGTCCGTTGAGCCCTTTACTCTGCAACATCTATCTGCACCGGTTGGACCGGGCGTGGGATGTGCGTGAGCACGGGGTGCTGGTGCGTTTTGCCGACGATGCCGATCCTGGTGGTTAATTGGTTCAGGCTGCCAGGCTGAGTTCGAGGCGGGAGAGGTGGCTGGTGCGGGTCCGGTCGAGCGGGTGGCCGTTCCACCAAGCGTCGAGTCTGATCAGGTTCAGTGCGGCGGCTGAGTAGACGTGGTCGAGGTGGGTCTTGGCCAGGCCTCGGTAGCGGGCACGGCGTAGTCCGGTGACGGCCGTGGCCTGGCGGATCGTGCCTTCGACGCCCGCGCGGAGGGCGTAGTCCTTCTGCCAGTCCTGGGTCTCCTGCTCGGCGCGGGCCCGTCGCAGTGCCTCGGTCATCTCCCTGGGATGTAAGGAGATCTGTCGGCGTCCGCTTTTCGCGGTGGTGCACTGCGCCCGATGTGGGCAGGAGCCACAGACCGTCTTGGAGAACGTGACCACCGTCTTGGGGACCCCGTCTTGGACACAAGGAGTCCACGACGAGCTGAGTTGTCCAGCCGGGCAGGTCACCCGTTGGGCCTGCCAGTCGACGGCGAAGTCCGACGCGGCGAATCCCTCGTGGGCCTTGGCCTGGCGGGAGCGGTCCAGCAGCACAGGGGTGATCAGCGCGATGCCGAAGTTCTCCAGGGACCCCACGATCAGTTCGGCGGACGGGTAACCGGAATCAAGGTAGTGCTCGTCGGGCAGCAGATCCCGTTTCCGCAGAGCCTGATGGATCGGTTCGAGCATCGTGCTGTCAGAGACGGTGGCGTCGGTCGTGGCGACGTTCGTGATCAGATTCGGCTTCTGCGCGGCAGGACAGCGACAGCCGGCATCCTCGGCGGGTTCCGTCGGGGCGGGAGCCGCACAGGTCTCACTGATGTGGACCTTGAAGCCGTTCCAGAACATATCCCGCTTGACGCCCCAACGGGCGTCGGTGTCGTAGGGTGAGGTCAAGCGCCGACAGCCGGGCGGGAGACCACCATCCTTATCGATGTCATTCCCCCGCCGCTTGATCACCTCTCGTCCATTCCTGGCCACGGTGCGCGTGTAGTTCTGGACCAGCACCACGCGCAGGATCTCCACGGCCGGGAGTTCACGCAGCCACGTCGGCGAGGCGGGCGCGTAGACGGCTGCCAGTAACGTGAAGCCGTCTTTGCCGTAGGACAGGGCGAGTTCGTCCTTCTTGGTCTGCGAGGCCGGCAAGCGCCAGGTGTCGATCCGCTGCTGGTAACGCCGGCTCCAGCCCGGAACGTCGAGCACCTCGGCCACCCAATGCGGGGCCGCGGCGGACAGGGCTTCCAGACAAGCCCGCACCGCCTCACCCGCCAACTCCAGCCGGTTGAGGTCCCGCACCGCGGCGATCACATGCGTGGAGTCCGTGCGTTGCTTGCCACCAGCGGTGACCAAGCCCTTGTCCCGCAACACCGCCAGCAGCAGGTCCAGGGCCTTCTCCTCCAGCCGGTGCTGGACAACGCGGGCACGGAACTCGCTGAGCACCGTGTGGTCGAAACCGGGGTCGGTCAACTCCAGCCCCAGCGCGTATTTCCAGGCGAGGTTGGTGCGCACCGCGTCGGCGGCCTGTCGGTCGGTCAGATCCTCCGCCTTCTGCAGCACCGTGATCATGGCGAGCATGCCCGGCGACCAGCCGGGCTTGCCACGAGCCCCGAACGCCGTGGCGAACTCAGCGTCCGCGAACAGCTCACCGAGCTGATCACGGACCTGCACAGCCAACGGCACCTCACGTCGCCCGCTGTACATCGCCCGGATCGCCGCGGCGATCTCCGGGACCGGCTCCGGCCAGGGCTGCGGCTGCACCGACACCACGATCTCCATCCTGCGGCCAGACACCACAAGACTGCCGCAAGATCATCATCCCGGGCCTACCCAACACACCTCACCCAACCCGAGAATTAACCACCAGGGTCGGCTTTGGCCAGAGCGCCGTCGAGGGCGAGGAGTTTGAGCCAGGAGAGCAGGATGGCGGCGGTCATGGAGGTGGTCAGCCAGGCGGTGTTGATCGCGAAGTCGCGGGAGGGGAATCGGCCCAGGCCGGTGTCCTTGCCGGTGCGGATGCAGTCCTCCACCCGGGTGTGCACCCGGTGCGCGGCGTCGATGTACTGCGACTGCCCCAGCCACCCCTTCGTGGTCTCGGGACGGTTGGTGACCCACAGCGTGTAGCGCCACCCGTCTTGGGTTTCGAACAGGGTCAGCTGCGCCCCAGGATGGGGACGTTCGCGACGCGCGAACACCCGCATCTTCTCCGGCCAGGCGGAGAGTTGGTCGCCGCCTGGTCCCTGCCGCAGCAGCCCGGTCAGCTCGGCCACGTGGGCCTGCTCGACCCAGCAGCGGGCGTGTGTGCACCGGGGGTTGTCGCAGGCGTCCTCGGCGCGTCGCTCACGCAGCTGCCCGCGCGGCCCGATCGCCTGCACCCACGCCCGCTCGGGCACCAGCCGGATCACGGTCTTCTCCCGCTCGGTCAGCGCCCACCCCACCGAGTAGATGAGCTGGTATCCGCGCCGGGACGCGAGCTTGTCCAGATGTGCGATGAGCTCGTGACTGGCGCCGGCACCGTCCACAGTGACCATCAACCGCCTCCGAAACTGTTGTGGCAGCGCGGCAATCGCACTATCGGTGATGGCGATGTGGTCCTCGGCTGTGTTGCTGCCGGCCGAACCGCGGCGCAGCATCCACGCCAGCGGCTCACCCCCGGTGTTGTCGCAGTAGGCCTGCAGCGGGTGATGGCCGAACCCCTTGAAGTTCGCCTCCGCCCACTCCTTGTCCGAATGCGCGTCAGTGACCGTCGCGTCGATGCGGACGCAGGTCACCCATCACCCGGAAATCGCTGATCGCCCGCGCCCCGTCGGCGATCGCGCACGCCACATCCGCTACCACCCGGCCCCGGTTATGCACCAGCAACCGGGTGCCGGCCAGCGCCTTCGACAAGCCTGCGGTCAAACCCGTCTTATCGGTCAACCCGCGCAGCAGCGCAAGCCCGGCGTGCGACACGATCCCCTCACCATCAGCGGTGACTTCCAAACCCCGCGACCACCCAGTAGCCTGCACCTCGAAAGTGCTCCTCACCTTGGTTGCGATACGGACGTCAGACACCCGTATCCTCCCAGGTCAGGAGCACTTTCTGTGTTCAGGCACGCCGCAACACAACCGACCCACATGAAAAGTCAGGGCTGGCGAGCTGGTGCCGGCTCCCGAACTGCTGGGCAGCATGCCGGACGTCTGCGGTGCGGGAGATAGCTTCGCGGTTTCGGCGACGCTGGCTCTGGGCCGCGGTATGTCCGTGCTGGAATCCGTTCGGTACGGGGTGGACTGCGCTACCCGCTTCGTTGCCGAAGGCGGAGCAGGTGCCTGGGCGCTCGACGGCGGCGAACCGCCGCCGTCGAGGGCCGGCTCGTCGTTCGCCCGCGTGGAGCGGGTCCGTGCGTGGGGCGGCCGGGTGGTCGCGGCAGGAGGCTGCTTCGACCTGCTGCATCCCGGCCACGTGAGCCTTCTCAGCCGGGCTCGGGCACTAGGTGGCGACGCACTGGTCGTCTGCATGAACTCCGACGACTCCGTGCGGCGTCTCAAAGGTCCGCCTCGCCCGGTGGTGCGCGCGGATGACCGCCGGTGCCTGCTCGAAGCGCTCGAATGCGTGGATGCTGTCGCGGTATTCGACGAAATTTCCCCGTGCGCGCTGTTGGAGCGGATCCGCCCGGACATCTGGGTCAAGGGCGGCGACTACGAAGCCGCGCAGCTTCCCGAGGCCAGTGTGGTCGAACGCCACGGAGGCAGGACCGTGCTCGTTCCGCTGGTGGATGGCTACTCGTCGAGCAGGCTGTTGCAGGACGTGCAGCAGGCCGGCCGATACCGGAGGGAGATCCATGAGAGAGCTGGGTAACGTCCTGATCACCGGGGGTGCGTCCGGGCTCGGCGCCGCCACTGTCGACGCGGTGGCAGCATGCGGCGGGACTCCGCTGGTGCTCGACCGAGCCGTTCCGTCGGGGCCGGTCAAGTTCGCCTGTGTCGACCTGGCCGATCGCAGGGCTGCCGAACATGCCGTACAGGAGCTCGCCGACGCGGTCGGTGGGCTCGACGCGGTGTTCACCGCTGCCGGCATTGATTGCGGATGTAGCCGTCAACCTGCACGGCTGCGGCCCGCAGTCGGTTGCTGCGGTGTTCAGCACGAGGGCCCACACGATCCTGACCCACTTCCACCCGGCATTCCCCGCTGTTCCGGGGCCGAGCTGGCTCGACGACCAGCATGAAGTGCTGCGGTGGTGCCGCATGCTGAACTACTACGGCGTCTGCGCGGACCACGAGGATCTTTTACTCCCGACGCCGACTGCGACCTTGTTCCCGGCTCGGTGATCGTGCACCCCGGGGCCAGCCATGGAGCGCGGCGGTGGCCGGTCGAACGCTTCGCCGCTGTCGCCGGGCGGCTGGCCGCCCAAGGCAATCAGGTGCTGATCACCGGGACTGAAGCAGAGCGCGTTCTCGCGCAACGATTAGTGGGGCTCGCCGGGCTGGCGCCGGAGGCCATGCTCGCTGGCAGGACCGGGCTGTGGCAACTGGCGTGCCTGATCGCCGGTGCGAAGCTGGTCGTCTGCGGCGACACCGGAATCGCGCATCTGGCGACCGCGTACCGCACTCCCTCGGTGGTCCTTTTCGGTCCGGTCCCTCCGAGGCTGTGGGGGCCGCCGACCGGCAGCTGTCACGTTGCCCTGTGGCAAGGTCGACGCGGGAACACCTTTGCCGCTGAACCCGATCCGGGGCTGTTGGCGTTGTCTCCTGGCCGGGTGATCGAAGCCGCCGAGGAATTGCTTCTCGAGGCCAGCCGATCGGAGGCGGAGTAGCGGATGCGCGGAAACGAGAACGCGTCGATCGCGGTGTGCGGCGAAGGGCTGACTGCCGCCGTCGTGGCAGCAGGTTTGGCCTCGCTCGGGCACCACGTCGCCTGTTCCCGGGAGGTGTGGTCCGCGGACCTGGCGTCCGAACCCGGCCTGCAGCGTGTGCTCTTCGAAAGGCAGGGGTCCGGGTGGCTGCGGGTCGAGGAACCGGCCGGAGCCGCGTTCGCATTCGTGTGCGGATTGCCAGTGTCTCGAATGATCGAGATGGAATCTCGGTTGGTGCCCGGGTGTGTCCCGCATCCACGAGCAGGGTCTCGGAGAGCTCGTACGCGACGGGACCCTGTCCGAGCGCCTGACATTCACGCATTCGCCCGATCCAGCCGTGCGTCAGGCGGACGCCGTCTTCCTGTGCGTTCCGACCCCGATGGCGTCGGGCGGAGGCGCGAACCTGGCAGCGGTGGAGTCGGTTACACGGCAAGTGCGTGGCATCCTGCCTGCAGGCAGCGTGCTCGTGACGAAATCAACCGTGCCGGTGGGTACTGCGGCCCGACTGTCCGAACTGGTGAATCGGTGCGATGTCGCTGTGGTGAGCAATCCTGAATTCCTCCGCGAAGGCATGGCCGTGCACGACTTCCTGAATCCCGACAGGATTATCGTGGGCTCCGAGGACGAAGAAGCGGCACAACAGGTCGCCGAACTGTATGTGCGTGTGGACGCGCCGACGGTGCATACCGATCCGGCGAGCGCGGAGTTGATCAAGTATGCGGCTAACTGCTTCCTGGCGACCAAGTTGTCCTACATCAACGACCTCGCAGAAATCTGCGAGCGGTTCGGAGCGGACATCGCCAGGGTCACCGAGTGCATGGGGCACGACCGCAGGATCGCGAACTCGTTCATGCGGCCCGGGCCGGGTTGGGGTGGTTCGTGCCTGCCCAAGGACACCACTGCGCTGGTGCGCGCAGCCGAGATCATCGGCTTGGATCTACCGCTGGTACGAGCGGCGATCGAGGCCAACCGGCGCCAGCGGTAGAGGGTGGTGGACAAGCTGGTCTCAGTCTGCGGCGGATCGCTCTCCGGCGTCCGCCTGGGGCTTCTGGGATTGACCTTCAAGGCCGGAACGGATGATCTACGGGATTCACCGGCGGTGGCTGTGGCACGGCTGTTGTCGGAGCAGGGCGCCGACTTGATCGCCTACGATCCGTCGCTGCGCGGTGACGAACCGGATCTCCCATCTGGTGTTGCACTCGTGGACACCGCCTACCACGCCCCAAAGGGGTGAGGGGCCTCGAGTTCATGGGCGAAGACATTTTGCCTGATCCTGTACTGGTAGAGCGGTTCCTGCAGGAGGCAACGGACGGGCAGAACCCCGGAATGCTTGCCGCGCCGGCGTTTCGGCTCCCGAACGCACCGGACGACCTCGAGCGACGGCTCGCGAAGTTCTGCGAGTGAGGGCGGCACGACATGGGCCTGTGGTACATCCGCCGCCTCGCCGACGGTCGGTGGCAGGTTTTAAGTCCTAGTTGGCGGCATTGCCGGGCACGAGCCCGACGTGCTTGTGGGATCAAGCTGTTGGTGCGGTCACCGATCTGACAATCTGCAATGATAAGCGCGGAGCGGTGGTAGATTCGCCCAATGTGGCCGTTCTTTTCGAATGTGGGGAAAGTGCTCTCGGAGTAGGGTGTCGAAACGTCGGCCAGCTGTGGTCCAGGTGTGGCTGGCGGCCAGCAAAAGGCTGAAGCATCCGGTGTCTGCGAGTGCGGCGGAGATGCTGTGCAGGATTCGATGCTGGTCCTCGATAGGCATGAGTGTCCACGGAAGTGAGCTGATAACACAGTCGACGGCGGGGATTCGGCGGTCGTTGAGAATGGTGATCAACTCGGCTGCGGAGCCGCAGACCACCTCGACGTTGTCTGCGGTGTGCTTTGCTCTTAGCTGCGTAGCCAGTGCCGGGCTGATCTCAACGGACAGTAGCAGCGCAGTCGACGGTAGTCGGTGTCGGAGCGCGCTCGTGATGACGCCGGTGCCAGCCCCTAGTTCCACGACGTGGCGCGCTTCTTCTATCGCGAGGCGGTCGATGAAGGCCTCGGCACAACACAGTGGGGTGCTGGCAACGGCACCGGTCCGTCTGGGATGGCGAACGCATTCCAACAGGATGGCTGAGTTCCGTCCCTCGAACGTTGGCCAACGATTTGCCATAGCCCCTACTCGCCGCCTTTCTGGATGTAGGAGCGAACGAACCTTTCTGCATCCTCGCCCGTGTTCGGGTCCGCCTCATCACGGCCCCCTCCCTCCGCGGAAAGTTCCGGCAACTTCGGCGTACCCGTTGAACTTCGTTGACAAGCACGACGTGGGTGCACCGTCGCGCACACATCGATACCAACGGGTTCGCGAGGGCCGTCTGTGCGCGGCAAATCCGAATCTTGTTCGTTTGCAGGAACCAGCAGCGCAAACGAGCAGCACTGTTTCGGAAGGGTTCACGACTCGGACGACTGAAGGCGCGGATTAGTGACTGGGTGTGTTGGTGGTTTCGGAGTGGCTGATCGTGAGGAGTGCGATGTCGTCGTCGGGTGGCTGGGTGCCGATGAGCTTGTTCATCACCGTGGTGCAGACGGTGCTGGCTGGCGCGGGGTTGATTGCGTCGCAGAGCTGGTCGAGTCCGATGTCGATCGACCGGTGGCGGCGTTCGACCAGGCCGTCGGTGTAGAAGCAAACGACTCCTTGTGCGGGTAGTTCGATCACGCTGGTCCGCCGGTCACGGTGGGTGACTCCCAGTCCGACGGGTGGGTCTACGGGTACTGGGGCGAGGCTGCTTCGGCGGGAGGGTTTGGCGATGACTGGTGGTAGGTGGCCTGCCATGGAGATGCGCAGGGCGGCCGCTGCGGGGTCGTAGATCGAGTAGGCGACGGTGGCCATGGCGTTCGGCTCGAAGTGGGTGACTTTGCGGTCCAGTTTGTGCAAGACCTGCGCTGGGTCTTCGGTTTCGAGGGCGTAGGCGCGTAGTGCGCTGCGTAGTCTGCCCATGATGATGGCTGCGGGCAGGCCGTTGCCGACGACGTCTCCGATCACGATGCCGATGTGGCCGGTGGGTAGTGTGAAGACGTCGTACCAGTCGCCTCCGACGCCGGGGTCGGTGCCTGAGACGTATCGTGCGTCGAGGGTTATTCCTGGAACTGTGGGGAGTTTCGTGGGTAGCAGGCTGTGTTGGAGGGCTTTCGTCGCGGCGCGTTCGGCGTGGGTGGTGCTGGCGCGGATTGCCAGTGCGATGCGGTCGGCGACGAGTTGGAGCAGGTGTATGTCGTGTTCGCTGAAGCGGCGGGTGCGGTAGGTGCCGACGTAGAGCACGCCGATGATGTCACCGCCTGCCAGCATCGGTGTGCCGATCAGTGTTGAGATTCCATGCTGTTGGAACGCGGGTAGGAGTACGGAGGGGTCGTGTGCGCTGTCCAGGATCGGCCGTGGGCGGCCGGCGGCGGTGTGGGCGAAGCTGGGGCGGACGTGGCTGCGGATGTCTTGGCGGACCAGGTCTTTGATTCCCACTGCGGCGGTGGCGACCAGCAGCTCGCTGGCGGGTTCGTAACGCATGACCGCGGCGGTGTCGACATCGAGCAGGTCGCTGCTGCGGTGCAGCATTTCCTGTAGTAGGTCGTCGGATTCGAGATGTGCCAATGCCGTGTCGGTGATGAGCTCGATCTGCCGTAAACGCTCTTCCGCGCCGTCGGAGGAACTGACCGAGGTTCGCATGTAGAACATGGTAGTCCCGGCGTTGCGGCGGCATCTTTGCGTTCGGGTGGTGCGGGGACCACCATGGGCGCATGTCCACGTTTTCTGGCTCAAGCGACCAAGCGACACCGTTGAGTGTGGTGACCCGGTGGTCTGACCGCGTCCTGTTGATGGAGGTCGGGGGTGAGGTCGAACTACTCAACGCTCCTCGCGTCGAGTCAGCGATCATGAATGCTTTCGATCTGCGGCCAGAGATTCTGATCTTGGATTTCAGTGGGGTGACGTTCCTGTCCTCGGCGGGGCTCGCCGTGCTGGTTCGTGCTCACAACCGTGCCGGAACCGATATCGGTTTCCGGGTGGTCGTGGACGGCCCGGCGACGGTGCGGCCCATTCAGTTGACTGGGCTCGATCAGGAGATCGAGTGTTTCTCTTCCCAGGAACAGGCGTTGGCCGCCGTCGCTGGCTCCTGATGTTCCGCGATGGTTTGGACGGATGGGGCTGGAGATGATGTCGAACGGGGGTGTTACGCCGGGTGCTGCCGGCGACGGGGAGTGCCCGGTTCCGGCGCTGCGTTACCAGCGGGTCCGGGCGTCGCCGGGAGAGCTTCCTGCGTTGCGTGATGAGCTGGCCGGTTGGGGCCGTTGCGCGGGACTGGGTAGCGACGCTGTGCAGGCGCTTGCGCTCGCGTGTTACGAGGCGATGGCGAACGTGGTCGAGCATGCGTACGCGCATGCGGGCGAGATGGATGTGGAGGCTGTGCACTTCGCTGCCGAGCGCCGGGTTCAGGTGACGGTCACTGATCGCGGTAGTTGGGTGCCGTTGGGGTTGGGTGCCGGTGTCGAAGGCGGTCGGGGTTTGCCGCTGATACGTCGGCTCGCCGACGAGGCCGTGATTACCCCGAGTGATACCGGCTCGGTGGTGACCATGAGTTGGTCGACCGCTGGTGAGTCCAGCTGAATGCTGCTCGCTTGCTGGACCGGCCAGCACGATCGCCTACGGTCAGCTTGGTGAAGATGTTGCGGAGGTGCGTTCTTGACCGTGCGCTGGGATATGCCCAGTGATCGTGCGATCTGCCTGTTTGGAGCGGCGGAGGCTTGCTTGGTTGCTGTGCACGCCTTCGACTGTCACGGCGCCACGCCTCCCAGGGTGTGCGTGCTGACCGACACGCCTCACAGGAGAGATCAACATGGGCCCCGAGTTGGCACACCACGGATCCTGCGGTCAAGCGAAACGTCAACGTCAGCCACCACGACCTCGGGCTCTGGTGGTGTTCGCGCATCCGCGGCTACGGTTCGCGTCGTGCTCTGAGGTCTCCGGAGGTGTGCAGGTCTACGCTTTCCATCGCGGTCCAGTAACGGGTGGCATCCGTGACGGCCACGGCCAACTCGTCGCTGAGCCTGGCCAGATGTGTTCCGGCGACCCGGAGCTTGTCGGCGGGGTGGTCGCTGATGCTGGCTCGTTCCAGCTCCTGTTCGTCGAAGCGCCCTACCTGTGCGGCCAGCACGGAGCTCAGGTGGCCGAGTTGAGCGAGGGTGCCCACGATCGCTGAACCGAAGGCGTGGAGCTCGCGCAAGGACGGCTCCTGGGTTCTGGCCTGTCGGTTCACGGCCGCCGCCACCGCGTCGCGTCCGCGGAGCAGCGCTTCCAAGGGATGTTCGTGCTCAGGCATGAGGGGTACCTCTTCCGCTGCGTCATGACCCCTTCGAGGAGCTCACCCGCACCGCCGCTCGGCTTACCGAGAGGCGCGCGGACGCTTCTGATCAATGCGGCTAGGCGTTGTCGTTCCCGTGCCAGGAGGAACGGAGTTCGGTGCGCGGCATCGGCTTGCCAGCCGCTGGGCATCCTCCAGTTCGTGCGCTCGCGTGCGTAACTCCGTTGCCCGCAGCGGGTCGGCGCTTGTCTCAAACTCGGTGAGTAGTCGGGCGCGGAGTTTCTGCGCTCCGGCGCGGCGGCCGGCATAGGGATCGGCTTCTCCCCGGTGGGGATGGGTTGCGGCCGTCGTGTGTCGGGGGGCGAGCAAGACAAGACCCCCGCAGTCGGTGGCGACCATCCAGTCGTCAACGGTGGTCTCCAGGTCGGTCAGGCCGATGTCTGCCAGGCTGCCGAGTCCACACAGATCGGTCTCGGCGGCGCAGTCGGCGGGCGCCAGCGCGTTCCACCACACGTGGTGGTTGGTCACCGCCGCAGCCACGATCAAGGCCCCGTGCCGGTCGTGCTGGTCCAGGACCCAGTCCAGGGTGTCGCCGGGCACGCAGACGACCACGGGCACACCGCCGACCCGGCAGGCGGGGAGCGTGGCCAGCCGGGCACGCAAACGCTGGTCGGTGAGAACCTCCATCAAGACCTGGGCGGTGTGTTCGCGTTCCAGGACACGCTCGTCGAGGGCTTCTCGTACCCACAGACCATCGCCGACGGCGTGCTCGGTGTGCTCGACCCATCCTGATCGCGTCACGTCGCCGATGGTGGTGGCCACCATCAGCCGTTGGGCCTGCCCCAGCGTAGGCGCGCGAACGTGCACGGGAATGCCACCGCTGCAAGTCGCATAGCCACGCCACCGAAGCTGGTGGTCCAATTCGCACCGGTAAACCACATGCCGCGCTGCCATCGCCCCAGCCATCGCCCCACACCACCTTCCCACTGGCCTAAGATCTCTCACGAGACGGCGGCACATACTGTGAATCAACAACCTTGCAAATCTAATGTTGTGGTTTCAGAATAAGTGGCGCAGAGCTGTTGACAAGAGGTCTACCAGCAAAAACAAGGGAGGTGGGCTGCTGCCGATCCCTTCTTCCCACGGAGCGCCGCGGAGAGTTCCGGCCAAGGCTCCGCACCCCGCAGCCGACTGCGTGTGCGTTACGCGAGCGCGTGTAAGGACGTGATAGGCGATGACGTGGACCACATCAGCGACTACCCCGACAGGGCGCATACCGATCTCATGAGGTGGACATGATCGACCGTCCCCCGGCCCACCGTGCGGCCAGCGCCTTTGACGACGCCGACTATCCCGCCTACACCATGGGCCGCGCCGCCGCGATCCTCGGTGTCACCCCCGAGTACCTCCGCAGCCTCGATGCCACCGGCCTGCTCACCCCCGACCGCTCCGCCGGCGGACACCGCCGCTACAGCCGCACCGAACTAACCCTCGCCGCCCGCGTCCGCGAACTCCTCGACTCCGGCCTCACCGTCCTGTCCGCCGCTTGCCGCATCGCCGAGCTCGAACGCGCCCTGGCTGTCACCCGCAGCCGCCTCACCGAACGCGACCTCACACCCCACACCGACGGACCGCACAGCCGCCCCGCTGGGTCAGCTGGAACAACCTGATCACGCCGTGCCGACGCCCCCCAGCGCGTGAACAACGTGCCGACCGTGAGCGCTTTTGGGCGCCACAGCACCCGAAACCACTCACGTACCTGAACCGGCCGCCTGGTCCTGCCAGGTTGTGCCAGTGCCAGCCATGCACCGTAGGCATACCGCGGGGAAGAGCTCATGTTGGAGCGCACGGAGAAACTTTCCGTATGCAGGGGTAGGTGCATACTGATGGGCGAGCACGGTGTCCGTCATGCCAGACACCGCGAGGCGCTAATGATCGAGGTTGTCCATGGCCCGAAGCGGCATCGACATCCTTGGAGAAGGGGTGCAGCGCCATGACGTGGTTTCCTCGCCTGCTTGGCATCGGAACTGCCGCGGTCGGCGCAGTCGTCGTATTGCGTCCAGAGACCCTCGCGAGTGCCTGTGGGCTGTGTGATTCGGATGGGAACGTCGAACCGAGTACGGCTGTCCTCTGCCGTGGCATCGGTGTACGAGACGTTCTTTCCGGGCTGGCAATGACCTTTGTGCCGAGCCAGGAAACGCTGCGACTGGCCGTCGTGGCCCGTGCCACGGCCGACTTCGGTGACGCAGCCGTCCTTGATCTTCTGCCCGGCGATTCGCAGACACGGAACATCGTGGCGACGTTGGTAGCCGGGCGAGGCGTGCTGTGCGCGTTGAGTGGCCTGACCATAGGTTCGGACGCAGCAGACGAAGAAGCTGTAGAGCTGGCAGACGACCAGCAAACCTGCGTTTGGGGAAGAGAATCCCGAGAGGGGCGCGTGACCGGCTGGATGTCGCCCGTGCGGCGCTGGGTAAGGGAGATTGTCGGGAGAAGCAGCCCTTACGCCCTTAGGGCACCGGGAATAACGTTTTCGGGAGCGTGAATGATGGTCACACGCGCAGAACGAGGCGAACAGGTCCAATCAGGACACAGGGCAGCATCGATCGCGGCGTGTATGTGTATGGGATCGTCTACCACCGGGAGAAGCTCCCGGAAGAGCTACCCTCGTTCGGAGACGGCGAGGCAGAAGTAGGTGTCGCCTCGTACGGCAAGCTCTCCGCATTGGTCAGCGACGTGCAACTCTCTCGCCCGCTCGGGACACGCAAGGATTTGCTCGCGCATGAACGAGTACTTGACACTTTGGCGGCGGAAGTCACCGTGATACCAATGCGTTTCGGTTCCGTCGTAAGTACCAAGGAAGCTGTCATCGACGAGCTCCTGGCGCCCCATGAAGGCCACTTCAATGAAATGCTCTCCGAGCCCGGAGATCCAGGAACTGCGCGCAGTCGTTCAAGATAGTCCCGAGGATGCCGGCTACGCCGAGCGACGGCCGCCGCGTGTGCCGGTCGGCCCGTGCGCTTCGGTGGTCGCCCGGTCGATGACCACTCCGCCGTCAGCCCGACCGCACCCGCCTATGTCCTCATCTGATGGTTTCGCCTGGTCAGGGCCCCGAGCGCGCCCGGGTGCTATCGCGCCTCGCCAGCCCACAGGCCCTGAGCTGCGGAAATGGGGCTGATCGGCGTGCGGTTTCGCGTGGGACCGGTGCGGGTAGTGCGAGGGCAGTCCAGCACAGCATTCGAAAGGATCAGCCATGACCACAGCGCGCGACATCATGCATGCAGGGGCGAAGTGCATCGATGAGGACGACAGCCTGTACACGGCCGCGCAGATGATGCGCGACCTCAAGGTCGGCTCGTTGCCGATCTGCGGTCGGGACAACCGGCTGCACGGCATCATCACGGACCGCGACATTGTCCTACGCTGCTGCGCGGAAGGCCGCAACCTAGCCGAGATGAGGGCCGGGGAACTGGCCCAGGGCAAGCCATACTGGGTCGACGCCGGCTCCGATGTGGATCATGTGCTGTCGATGATGGAGCAGCACCAGATCCGGCGGGTGCCGGTCATCGCCGACCACAAGCTGGTCGGCATGATCAGCGAGGCCGACCTGGCCCGGCACCTCAGCGACGAGCAGCTGGCGCATTTCGTGGAGAGCATCTACGCGTCGAGGTGATGCCCGAGACCGGTGCCCGGTTGCCGCCGGGTGCCGGCTGGTCGCCGCCTTCGGCGGGTCTTGGCCAGCGCCCAGTAGAAGCGCTATTTATCCTGGTCAGTGCCCTCCCTAGGAATCCGGGGCGAAGGGGGCGGGAAAATCAGATGACCACACGCGTCTTCGTGGTCGACGACCACGATGTGATTCGGCGGGGCATCGCGGCCCTTGTTGGGGCCGTGGACGACCTCGAACTGGTCGGCGAGGCCGCCACGGTCGCCGAAGCGCTGGCCTGGGTGCCGAAGGCCAACCCTGATGTTGCGGTCCTGGACGTGCGACTGCCGGACGGCAACGGCGTCGAGCTTTGCCGCGAGCTCCAGTCTCAGCTGCCTGAGCTGCGCTGCCTGATGCTGACCTCCTTCGACGACCACGACGCCCTGATGGACGCGATCATGGCCGGCGCCGCCGGGTTCGTGCTTAAGGGCGTGGTCAGCGAGGAACTGGTCACCGCGATCCGCACCGCCGGGGCCGGGCAGTCGCTGCTCAGCCCCAAGAAGACCGAGGCGATGCTGTCCTGGCTGCGCCGGGAGCAGCAGCAGACCGACCCGCTGCGCGAGCTGACCGCGCGCGAGCGGCAGGTGCTGGAACTTATCGGCGAGGGGCTCACCAACAGGGAGATCGCCAACCGCATGTTCCTAGCCGAGAAGACCATCAAGAACTACGTGTCGCAGATGCTGGCCAAGCTGGCCATGCGGCACCGCAGCGAAGTGGCCGTGCTGGCCACCGAGCTGCGGCTGGACCGCGATTCGCGCGGCAAGCGCTGACGCGGGGCGGAGGTCGTCATGTCGTCACAGCCGCCGGACGTGCCGTCCGCGGAGCCGGATCTCGCCCAACCTGTGAGAGAGGATACGTTGTTGCGCCTGGTGATCGGGTTGCGCGAGCTGCGGGACGGCAACTTCCGCCGCCGCCTGGTGTTCTCCGGTGGCGGGTTGGCGACCGAGGTCGCCACGGTGTTCAACGAGCTCGCCGAGCGAAACCAGTTCCTGGTCGGCGAGCTGGAGCGCGTCAGCGCCGCCGCGGAGCGGGGCGAATGGCCGATCACGAAGATCGACTTCGACGGCTCCGCGCACGGCGGTTGGACGGTCGCCGCGAACTCGGTGAACACGATGACCAGCACATTGCTGGCACCGATGGCGGAGCTCAACCGGGTGCTGGGGGCGTTCACCCGCGGCGACCTGACGCAGCGGATGCCGCGCCGCGCGGCCGACGCGGCGCTGCCCGGGGAGCTGGCCGGACTGAGCACGGCGGTCAACGAGATGCTGGACCAGCTGTCGCTGTTCGCCCAGGAAATCACCAGGGTGGCGCGGGAGATCGGCACCGAGGGCAAGCTCGGTGGTCAGGCGCAGGTACCCGGCCTGGTCGGCACCTGGAGGGACCTGGCCGATTCGGTCAACGGGATGGCCTCCGACCTCACCGGCCAGCTGCGCGACATCTCGCACGTCGCCAAGGCGGTCGCGGCCGGCGACCTGACCCGCAAGATCACCGTCGAGGTCTCCGGCGAGACGCGCGAGCTCAAGGAGACCATCAACACGATGGTCGACCAGCTGTCGGGGTTCGCGGAGGAGGTCACCCGGGTGGCCCGCGAGGTGGCCAGCGAGGGCCGGCTGGGTGGTCAGGCCGAGGTGCCTGGCGCGGCCGGCACCTGGCGCGGCCTGGTCGACTCGGTGAACTTCATGGCCAACAACCTCACCGTCCAGGTCCGCAACATCGCGCAGGTCGCCACCGCGGTCGCCCGCGGCGACCTGACGCAGAAGATCGACGTGGACGCCCGCGGCGAGATCTTGCAGCTGAAGAACACCATCAACACGATGGTCGACCAGCTGTCGGCGTTCGCCGACGAGGTCACGCGGGTGGCCCGCGAGGTCGGCACCGACGGCAAGCTCGGCGGCCAGGCGCGGGTGCACGGCGTGGCGGGCACCTGGAAGGACCTGACCGACAACGTCAACATCATGGCCGACAACCTGACCAACCAGGTGCGCAGCATCGCCCAGGTGGCGACCGGGGTGGCTGGCGGCGACCTGTCGAAGAAGATCATGGTGGAGGCCAAAGGAGAGGTCGCTGCGCTGGCCGAGACGATCAACGGGATGGTCGAGACGCTGCGCGCATTCGCCGAGCAGGTCACGCTGGTCGCGCGCGAGGTCGGCACCGAGGGCAGCCTCGGCGGCCAGGCGCGGGTGCCCAACGTGGCGGGCACCTGGAAGGACCTGACCGACAACGTCAACATCATGGCCCGCAACCTGACCAACCAGGTGCGCAACATCGCCCAGGTCACCACCGCGGTGGCACGCGGCGACCTGTCCAAGAAGATCGACGTGGACGCGCGCGGCGAGATCCTGGAGCTCAAGACCACCATCAACACGATGGTCGACCAGCTGTCCGCGTTCGCCGCCGAGGTCACCCGGGTGGCCCGCGAGGTCGGCACCGAGGGCAAGCTCGGCGGCCAGGCCGAGGTTGCCGACGTCTCCGGCACCTGGCGGCGGCTGACGGAGAGCGTCAACCGGCTGGCCGGCAACCTCACCACCCAGGTGCGCGCCATCGCCCTGGTGGCCACCGCGGTCACCGAAGGCGACCTCACCCGCCAGATCACCGTGGACGCCTCCGGCGAGGTCGCCGAACTCAAGGACAACATCAACGCGATGATCAGCAACCTAAGGGAGACCACCAGGGCCAACCAGGAGCAGGACTGGCTGAAGACCAACCTCGCGCGGATCTCGGCGCTGATGCAGGGCCAGCACGACCTGGACGAACTCGCCCAGCTGATCATGACCGAACTGGCGCCGCTGGTGTCGGCTCAGTACGGCGCGTTCTTCCTGAGCCGGCCGGGGGAGGACGACCGCACGATCCTGGAGCGCACCGCAGGCTACGGCCGCCCCGGCTCCTGCGACGGGGGGCCGCCGCTGCGCTTCGAGGTGGGGGAGTCGCTGGTCGGGCAGGTCGCGGCGGACCGCAAGTCGATCCTGGTCACCGACGTGCCGCCGGAATACGTCCGGATCAGTTCCGGGCTCGGCGCAACCGCACCCGGGGACGTGGCGATCGTGCCGGTGCTGTTCGAGGGCGAGGTGCTGGCGGTCATCGAGCTGGCGTCCGTCAACAAGTTCACCTCGGTGCACCTGGACCTGCTGGAACGGCTGAAGGAGACCATCGGCGTCGACGTCAACACGATCGTGGTGAACTCGCGCACCGAGGCGCTGCTGGCCGAGTCCCAGCACCTGGCCAAGGAGCTGCAGGCGCGCTCCGAGCAGCTGCAGCAGCAGCAGACCGAGCTGCAGCGCTCCAACACCGAACTGGAGGAGAAGGCGGCGCTGCTGGCCAGCCGCAACCGGGACATCGAGCTGAAGAACATCGAGATCGAGCAGGCCCGCCAGGAGCTGGAGGAACGGGCCCGGCAGCTGTCCCAGGCCTCCACCTACAAGTCGGAGTTCCTGGCCAACATGTCGCACGAGCTGCGCACCCCGCTGAACAGCGTGCTGATCCTGGCGAAGCTGCTGGCCGACAACATGGAGGGCAACCTCACCTCGCAGCAGGTGGATCTGGCCAAGACCGTGCACCAGGCGGGCACCGACCTGCTGCAGCTGATCAACGACGTCCTGGATCTGTCCAAAGTGGAGGCGGGGCAGATGCACCTGCTGCCCGAGGACGTCGAGCTGGTCGACCTCTCCGCGCACATGGAATCGCTGTACCAGCCGCTGGCGGCGGACAAGGGGCTGGCCTTCAAGGTGTCCGTGGCGCCGTCGGTGCCGCCGACGGTGCGCACCGACCGGAACCGGCTGGAGCAGATCGTGCGGAACCTGCTGTCCAACGCGGTGAAGTTCACCGACAAGGGCGCCGTCGAGCTGCGAGTTCGCCCGGCCGAGCCCAGCGAGGTGCACGACCAGGGCCTGCGCCACGCCCGGCGGCGGCTGGCGTTCTCGGTGCGCGACACCGGAATCGGCATCCCCGCCGACAAGCTGAGCCTGATCTTCGAGGCGTTCCAGCAGGTGGACGGCACCACGGTGCGTAAGTACGGCGGGACCGGTCTGGGGCTATCCATCAGCCGCGAGCTGACCGCCCTGCTCGGCGGCGAGCTCCAGGTGGACAGCGAGCCCGGACGGGGCAGCACCTTCACGCTGTACCTGCCGATGGAGCCCTCGATGGCCAAGCCGGTCGAGCCGGTCGCCGAGCCCGAGCCCGTGCCCTGGCCGGTCGCCGTGCCGGAACGCCCGCCGCGTGGATACGTGCCGAGCACGGCGGAGTCCAGCCTGGACGTGTCAGCCGAGGGCATCGACCCGCCGATGCGGTCCACCGAACTGATCCGGCAGGAGGGCCACCAGCACATGCTGCACGTCGAGGAGCCGGCGGAGCGCGCGTCGTTGCAGTTCAACGGGGAGAAGGTGCTCGTCGTCGACGACGACTACCGGAGCGTGCAGGCGATGCGCCTGCTACTGGAGCAGCACGGCCTGCAGGTGGTGCACGCGGACAACGCGCTGGCCGGGCTCAACGCGCTGCAGCACCAGGGCGACATCATGATCGTGCTAATGGACGTGATGATGCCGGAAATGGACGGCAACGCCACGATCCGCATCATCCGGGAGATGCCGCGCTACCGGGACCTGACGATCATCGCGATCACGGCGAAGGCGATGAAGGGCGACCGGGAAGCGAGCATCGCGGCCGGCGCCACCGAGTGCATGAGCAAACCGGTCGACGTCAACAAGCTGCTGGAGCTGCTCGCCGAGCACCTGCCGGCGGGACGCGCCCCCAAAACAGAGGGATGAGGCTCAGTCGACCTGCTCTGGCTCTTCGATCGTCGGCATCTCGGCGAGCTGCTCGCGCAGCTTCTGGGCCCACGCGAGGTCGCGCGCGAAGGTCGCGTCGAAGCGGTCGATGCCGTGTGGATCAGCCATGGCGGTTCCCAACTGTGCTAGCTCGCAGGCTGTTGCCGACCACAATAACCGCAGGTGGAAGACCATCGGCGGGTCAGGCCTGCCGATTCCGCGACGCCCGGGGCGGCCGGGGCCGATGTGCCGTCAGTGGCGGTTCCGCAGCGCCGACCGCCCCGAACCGAAGACGGAAGTCACACTTCAGGGTCTTTCGGCACTGTTGCGACCGCCACGGGCTGCTCCACCGGCACCGGCGCGACCAGCGGATCCTGGCGCAACTCGCGCCACAAGGAGAACGCCAGCGCGAGCATTACCAGCACGAACGGGGCGGCCGTGACGATGACCGTCTTCTGCAGGGCATCCAGACCACCGGCGACCAGCAGGACGATCGCGGTCACACCGGTCAGCGCGCCCCACAGCGCCAGCACCGACGTCCTCGGCCTGGCGTGGCCGTCCGAGGACAGCATGCTCAGCACGAAGGTGTTGGCGTCCGCGCCGGAGACGAAGAACAGCAGGACCAGCGCCATCGCGATCACCGAGGTCAACGCCGGCCACGGCAGCGTCTCCAGCATGGCGAAGATCGCGTTGTTGGAGTCCTGCGCGGCGGCCTGCGCCACCTGACCGCCGCGGAAGGCGTCCTCGAAGATCGCCGAACCGCCGAAGGCGGTGAACCAGAGGAAGAACACCGCACTGGGCACGCCGAGCACGGCGATCACGAACTCGCGGATGGTGCGGCCCTTCGAGATGCGCGCCAGGAACACGCCGACGAAGGCGCCCCAGGAGATCCACCAGGCGAGCATGAAGTAGGTCCAGCTCTGCATCCACTCCAGCTCGCCGAAGATCCCGGTGCGCAGGCTCATCGGGATGAAGTCGCCGGCGTACTGGCCGAGGGACTCCACCAGCAGGTTGAGCACGAAACCGGTCGGCCCCAACGCCAGCACGAATGCGAAAAGCAACACGGCCAGCCCCATGCTGGTCTCGCTGAGGAACCGGATCCCCTTGTGCAGCCCGGTGATCGCCGAGGTGGTGAACAACAGCGTGACGACCGCGATGATCAGGATCTGCGTGCTGGTGCCGCCCGAGAGGCCGAACACCCTGGACAGCCCGCCGTCGATCTGCAGCGCGCCGAGCCCCAGCGAGGTGGTAGTGCCGAACAGCGTCGCGAAGATCGCCAGCACGTCGATGGCCTTGCCGACCGGGCCGTCGACGCGCTCGCCCAGCAGCGGCCGCAGCATCGGGCTGATCAGGCCCTTGCGGCCCTTGCGGTGGGTGGAGTAGCCGAGCGCGATGCCGAACACCGCGAAGATCGCCCAGGCGTGCAGGCCCCAGTCGAAGAACGAGTACTGCATCGCGACCACGGCCGCGTGCTTGGTGCCCGGCTGCGCCAGCCCGTGCGGCGGGGTCATGAAGTGGCTGATCGGCTCGGAACACCGCGAAGATCGCCCAGGCGTGCAGGCCCCAGTCGAAGAACGAGTACTGCATCGCGACCACGGCCGCGTGCTTGGTGCCCGGCTGCGCCAGCCCGTGCGGCGGGGTCATGAAGTGGCTGATCGGCTCGGACACCCCGTAGGAGACCAGGCCGATGCCCATCACCGCGGCCAGGATCATCGCCAGCCAGCTGATCGTGCTGAACTCCGGGCGGTCGGTGTCGGCGCCCAGCCTGATGCGGCCGTAGCGGCTGGCGGCCAGCAGCGCCAGGAAGCCCAGCATCGCCAGGCTGGCCACCAGGTAGACCCAGCCGAAGGTGCCGGTGATCCAGTTCAGGGCGGCGTCGGTGACCGCGTCGAGGTTGTTCGTGAAAAGGGTGGCCCACAGCACGAACAGCGCGCAGAGCGCCACCGATGCGTAGAAGACCGCGCCCAGCGGGTTGGTTGGGGGAGTGCTGGCTCGTGCCATCAGGTCGACTCCAGTCGAAAAAGGTTCGGACCCCAGTCCGGGCGCGCGTATCCGACGCGAGGCGAAAGGCGACCCGAGCAGGGAAGAGGTGAGGGGAGAGCGCCGCAGACCCCGACACGTGCTGCGCGTGCGACGGCGGGCGCCGAGGTGGAGGCTGGTCGAGGCTCTTCCTGTCGGGAGATCGCGGCGGAGGTTCCGTCGAACCTCGATCATGGGCGGTCCGGGCAACTGCCGCGCGGAAAAACCCGCCGCCGAATCGAGAATCCTACCGCACCCGGATCAGGCGGCTGCCGACGCCCCGGGTTCGAGCACGGGCTGTGCCCGCCGGCCGCCGCGCGAGACCGGCCTGCGCGGGCGGCACGCCAGCACCCCATCGCGCGCCTGCGGAGCAGATATTCCTTGCGGTCCAACGGGTTGTGGTCCGTGCGAGGCCGGGTTGGGATCGCGCTGCGGACCGTTTCGTACCGGGCGAAGGCGGATTCGAGCACTCCTTCGCCGCGCTTCCAGTGACCGGAGGCTTGCTTGAGCCACTCATGCCCGGTAGTGGCGTCGGCGAGTTCCGCGCACTGCGGCACGTAGTTCAAGAAACCGCATCGCCGGCGAACCGGCCGGCACGAGCAGGCCCGCGCCGACGACCGCCACACCGGTCAGGCTCAGCAACTGGCTCGTGCCAAGATGTTCCGGGGCGGGCGGTGATCGCGGGACGGTGTCCTGTCGCGCATCGAAAGTCCTCGGTCCGCTGCGGGCACCACCCGCGCGGGCGGCGAGGATTTGGCGTACTACGGGGAGTTCGGCAGCGCCCTGGAACGATTGAGCCCGCGCCGGCGCGGCAAGCCGCCGGGGTGACGAGAAGCACGGATCGGATGTGCGGTCGGGGCTACCGGTCGCGGGGTTTCGCGCGGGTGTGCATGCGCTCGCCCTGCGGGCCGAACAGGCTGAGAAGCTCCACCGGCGCTTCCCCGGTGCTGCCGAACCAGTGCGGCAGGCGGGTGTCGAACTCGGCTGCCTCGCCGACCTTGAGCACGATGTCGTGTTCGGCGAGCACCAGCCGCAGCTTGCCGCCGAGCACGTACACCCACTCGTAGCCCTCGTGCGTTCGCGGCTCGGGTTCGCTGCGGTCGGCGCCGAGGATCATCTTGAACGCCTGCAGGCCGCCGGGCTGCTGGGTCAGCGGCACCACCGTCATGTCCCCGTGCTTCACCGGCTTCAGCCGCACCCGGGGATCGCCGACCGGCGGTGCGCCGACGAGTTCGTCCAGCGGCACCTGGTGGGCGTGCGCGATCGGCAGCAGCAGCTCCAGGCTGGGCTTGCGCTGCCCGGACTCCAGCCGCGACAGCACGCTGACGGAGATCCCGGTCTTTTCCGACAGCGCCGCGAGCGTGCAGTTGCGCTGCTGGCGGATGGTCCTGAGCCGCGGCCCGACGGCGGCGAGTACGTCCTGCATCCCTTTATTGCAGAAACAGCAACAAGGTTTGTCAAGTCGTCGCGACGGCGTGCATGGTCGGTGTCATGAGTTCGAACGTGGAAGACGTACTGGTCATCGGCGGTGGGGCCGCCGGGTTGAACGCCGCGCTCGTGTTGTCGCGGGCCCGCCGCCAGGTGTTGGTGGTCGACTCCGGAAGGCCGCGGAACGCGCCCGCGCACCAGTTGCACGGGTTCGTCTCGGCGGCGGCCGGCGCCAAGGTCGCGATCGCGGTGAATTGGGACCTGATCGAAGCGGACATGCCGGAGGCGGCGCGGTGAACGACATCGACTGGGCCGCGATGGCCGACCTGTTGGAGCTCGAAGGCGAGACGCACAGCCCGTACGTGCAGGGAGCTCTCGGCGAGCTGGCACACCTGGCACCGCAGCGGATTCTGGACATCGGCAGCGGGCCAGGCGTCGCGGCCTGCGAGTTGGCGGCGGTGTTCCCGCAAGCCGAGGTCACGGCCGTGGACGGGACGCCGCAACTGCTGGCGCGCGCCGGAGAACGGGCCGAGCGGCTCGGCGTGCGGCTGCGAACCCAGGTGGTCGAGTTCCCGGCCGGGCTCGCCGACCTGGCCCCGGCCGACCTGGTGTGGTCGGGGCAGGTCGTGCACCACGTCGGCGATCAGCAGGACGCGCTGAACCGGCTGGCCGGGCTGCTCGAACCCGGCGGCGTGCTGGCCATCGTCGAGGGCGGCCTGCCGGCCCGCTGGCTCCCGCGCGACCTGGGCTTCGGGCGTCCCGGCCTGCAGTTCCGGCTCGACGCGGCGATGGCGGACCGGTTCGACCAGATGCGGGCCGACCTGCCCGGATCCATCACGGTGGCCGAGGATTGGCCGGGCATGCTGCGCGCCGCGGGGCTCACCGAGGCACGCGCCAAGACCTTCCTCCTGGACCACCCCGCGCCGCTGGCCGATGGGCCGAGGCGGTTCGCGCGGAGGGTGCTGGAACGGCAGCGCGGGGGTCTAGCGGACTCCCTTGATGCGGAGGACCTGGCGACGTTGGACAGGCTGCTGGACCCGGCCGACCCGGCGGGTATCGACCGGCGGCCGGACCTGTTCCTGCTGACCGCGAAGACCGTGCACTTCGGCCGCAAGCCCCGATCCTGATGCACCCGTGCGCGCTCCGGGCTGCTACCCGGAGTGCGCACGGGTGCCATCGTCGAGCGGCGTGGGTTGCCAGGCACGGGCGAGTTGGTTGCGCAGCAACGGTTCCGGACTGTCGTCGCCGCAGTTGAGGCGATCGTCGAGCCGGATGAGCGTGTCGGCAACGGGCGAGCGCGAGGCCTCGGGCGCGAGCGGCCGCGTCGTGACCGGCCTGCGCGTCGATCGGCCGCACCGCGAGCGGGCCGGGAGCGCCAACGCTTTCGCGACCAGCGAAGCCGCGCACCGGGCGCCGGGCGGTCAAGTTCGTCACGCCGGCGATTGCCCGCGCTCAGCCCTCGGCGTTCTGCCGCAGGTAGGTCTCCCGGGTGTGCTCGGTGTGCTCCCGCATCAGCTGGGCCGCCCGGTCGGCTTCGCCCTTGCTGATCGCGTCGATCAGGGCCGAGTGCTCGTCCCAGGACTTCTTGCCCCGGGACTTGGCCAACGGGGTGTGGTACCAGCGGACCCGGCGGTCCACCTGGGCCGCGATCTCGACGAGGATCTTGTTGCCGGACATCTCGGTGATCCGGGCGTGCAGTTCGGCGTTGGCCGCGAACACTTCCTCGGGGTCGTCGGCCTTTAGGGCCTGGATGCCGCGCTTGTAGATCTGCTTGAGCTCGGCCACGCCCTCCTTGGTCGAGTTCAGCGCCGCGAGCCGGGCCGACTCGCCCTCCAGCAGGGTGCGGACGCTCAGCAGTTGGTCGGCTTCTTCCGGGGTGGGGCTGTGCACGAACGCGCCGTAGCCCGGCCGCAGGTCGACCCACTCGTCCTTCTTCAGCCACTGCAGCGCCTCGCGCACCGGCTGCCGGGAGACGCCGAGCAGTTCGGCGAGTTCCTTCTCCACCAGGTGCTGACCGGGCTTGAGCTCGCCGGTGATGATCAGCTCCAGGATGGCTTGGTAGACGGTCTCCCGGAGCGGGACCGGGCGCGCGACCTGGCGCGCGGCGATGCCCTGCGGCAGTTTCGAGGTCAGCGACATGCGGTTACCTCCGGGGCTGGGCTAGGTCCGCCCGGCGGGCCCGCCGGTTCGTGCGCTTGCGGCCGGCATTCTTCGGCGGGCGTTTTGCCCGATGGCTTTAGTATGCAGTATGCGACCGTCCCGAGCTTGCAAAAGCGCCGCGCGTCGTCGTCGCGCAGGTGATCGCCCGTGAGGTCGGGTCTCTGGAGGCGTGGAATTAGCGCGGCACGCCCGGCGTTGCGCAATAACCACGATTTTCCGGTTGGAGGCCGAGATGGCTTCGGGAGAGCGTTTCGAGGGGCTGGACGCCTACTCGCGGACGGTTGCCGCCGTGGCCTCGGCGATCACGCCGAGCGTGGCGAGCCTGCACTCGTCCGGTGAATGGGGCGACGCGGCCGGGTCGGCGGTGGTGTTCACCGCGGACGGCTTCATGCTGACCAATGCGCACGTCATCGGCCGCGCCACCGGCGGCACCGCGCGCTTCGCCGACGGCACCAGCGCCCCGTTCGCCGTCGTCGGCACAGATCCGCTCTCCGACCTGGCCGTGGTCCGCGCGGCCGGCGAGACCCCGCAACCGGTGCAGCTCGGCGACAGCGACCAACTGGTGGTCGGGCAGCTCGTCGTCGCCGTCGGCAATCCGCTCGGGCTGGCCGGTTCGGTCACCGCGGGCGTGGTCAGCGGACTCGGGCGGTCGCTGCCCGCACGAAGCGGCAACGCCGCAAGGATCATCGAGGACGTGATCCAGACCGACGCCGCGCTCAACCCGGGCAACTCGGGTGGCGCGCTGTCGGACTCGCGGGGCGTGGTCGTGGGCGTGAACACCGCGGTCGCCGGGGTCGGCCTGGGCCTGGCGATCCCGATCAACGCCACCACCCGCCGCATCATCGACTCGCTGGTCCGGCACGGCCGGGTCCGCCGCGCCTTCCTGGGCCTGGTGACGATCCCGGCGCCGCTGCCCGAAGAGCTGGCCGAACGCACCGGGCAGGACACCGGCCTGCGGGTCGTGGACGTGGTCCGGCAGAGCCCGGCGGCCCGAGCCGGGCTCCACCGCGGCGACCTGGTGCTGACCGCGGGCGGCAGCCCGGTGCGCGATGCGCAGGGCCTGCAACGGCTGATGTTCGCCGAAGCCATCGGGCGACCGCTGCAGATCACCGTCACCCGCAACGGCGCGCTGGTCGACGTGATAGCGGAGCCCGTGGAACTGCTCGACAGCCCGCGCTGACCGGCCCGGGCGGAGCCCGCCCGGCGGCTAGAGTCGGACGGTGCCCTCCGCATCCATCCCGGTCACCCCGGCGCTCGGCGTGGCCATCGCGTTGCTGCTGGTCGCCGCCGCCGCGGTGGCCGGCCTCGGCGGGCTCGCCCGGTACCGCGACGTGCTTTTCGCCGGTCTGCGCGGCGCGGTGCAGTTGCTCGTTGTCTCGCTCCTGATCGCCTACATCGTCCGGTGGACTGCCCTGGCCGCCGCGTTCATCGTGTTGATGTTCGCGATCGCCGCCCATACCGCCGGGCGGCGCATCACCAGCGACCGCACTTGGCTGTGGGCCGGACTCCCGATCGCCGCCGGAGTCGCGCCGGCGGTGCTGGTGCTGGTCGTCACCGGTGCCGTCCCGCTGACCGGACTGGTGCTGATTCCACTGGTGGGGCAGCTGATCGGCGGAGCGCTGGTAGCGACCGCGCTGGCCGGGCGGCGGCTGCTCGACGAGCTGCAGCAGCGGCGCGGCGAAGTGGAGGCGGCGCTGGCGCTGGGCATGGTGGACCGCGCGGCGCGGCTGGAGATCGCCCGGCCCGTGGCCGGAAGCGCCCTGGTGCCCGCGGTGCTGGTGGAGTTCGGCGCGGTCGAAGCCGAAGCGGCCGGGCTCCTCGCCGCCGGCGGTGTCCATGTGCCGCTGGGCGCGGTCGGCGGTCTGCCGGGCCTCGTCGCGGCGGCCGAGCGCGGCCAGTGCACGCAGTTCGCACCACGCGGTGATCTGCGCCCGGTGCAGGGGTGTGTCGGTGTGTTCCCCGGCCTGGGCTGCCAGTTCGAGCGCGTCGCCGGGCCGGTCCTGGAAGTAGGCGACCATCGATTGCGCGCCGAGGCTCCACCCGGCCAGCCGGTGTTCGCCGACGCTGACACCGAGCCGGGCTCCGGTGCCGAGGTGGATGTGGGCGGCGGTGTAGTCGCTGGTGGTGAACGCGAGATCGCCGAGCAATGCAGAAAGCCACCCTGCAAGTCGTCGTAGCTCGGTGCGGGCGGCATCACGTTGGGGATCGGTGAGCATGTCGACGACCATCTGGCGGCACCGGTGGATCTCGGTGGCCAGCACATTCGGCGCGTAGCGGGCGTAGTGGGCTTGCGCGAGTGAGGAGTACGAACCGTCGATGAAGGAATTTCTGGTCAATATCAAGATCGAGTGGCCGCGCGATCTTTCGGAGGAGACCATCCGGAAACTGTCGGTCGACGAGCGGACGAGGCCTACGGAGCGAGCGGCTGAAGGACACCTCGTCCGGATGTGGCGAGTGCCCGGACGCCGGGAGAACTGGGGACTCTGGCGCGCCGGGGACGCGAGTGCGCTGCACGAGATCATCAGCGCCCTACCGGTGTGGCCGTACATGGACGTCACAGTGCATCCGTTGGCCACGCATCCCGTCGATCCGGGCACCTCGACCACCTGAACCGGACGATGCAGAATAGTCACGATGATCCGTTGTGCGAACAGGCGTACCGGCTCGACGCCGAGCATTGGAACCTGCACAAGCGGTCGCTGACAGTCCCGCTGAAGCGGCTGCAGGTCGCTCTTGGTATCACGCGAGGCGCCACCTGCACGAACTCCTCTCGGGCCACGGCCCTCGACGCATATCTCGAGGACCGTGGCACCGCGTGCGGTTGGGCGAGCTCCGGGTCAGACGCGGTCGGCAGCGATCAGGAGGTAGTGGAAGCTGCCCTCCCGGTAGGCGGTGAGGAAGGGGTCTTCGATGCCCGTTGCCACCGATGACTTCGCTCGGAGTTCCCAGTACGGGATGGTTTGGGCGGTTAGGTCGATGACGTTGATGGGGATCAGGTTGTTCGCGGCCATCGCCTTGAAGTACTCGCTGCGCGGGTGGATGTTGCAGGTGTAGTGCTCGTCGATGCGGCTGACGGCCTTGGATCGCAGGCCGGTCACGTCGTTGGAGCAACCGGTGATGCACACGTAGTGGCCGCCGTATTCGAGCAAGCGGGAGAACTCGGCGAAGAGCTCGAACAGGTCGACGTACATGGTGGTTTCGTTGGTCCAGATGCCTCGCCGGGAGGCAGTGTCGAAGCCGGTGTCGAGCATGTTGCGGAAGTGAAACCGCACGCTCTCGGCGACTCCGAGGTTCGCGGCCTGGTTGTTGGCGAACTCGACCTGGGATTCCGAGATCGTCACGCCGTCCACCTGGCAGCCGAAGCGCTTGTGGGCCATGACGCTGGTGCCGCCGCGCCCGGAGCCGGCGTCCAGCAGGCGGTCGGACGCGGCGATGTTGCCGAGGTGGTCGAGCAGGAAGTCCGCCTGGGCGGTCTCCAGTCTGTGCATCTCGTTGATGATGGCCTTGTCCCGTGCGGTTTCAGGCAGCTCCAGAACGCCAGGGTCGTAGTCGCCGATCCCGTAGTGGTGGTGGTAGATGCCGTCGATATCGCCCAGCCGCAGGTTCACCGGGTCGCGCTCACGGTTCCAGTACTCAGCGACGGACTTCTGGTAGTTGGTGCGCAGAACCGGCTTCGTGGTCGAGGCGGCGGTCATTGGTGCTCCCTTCGGGTTGTGCGACTGGACAGTGAAGTCAGTTCGAAGTGGACGGTTCCGTCACGTCGCCGCGCTGGTAGCGACCCGTGGTGGCATGCCATTCCCGGCTGCCGCCGAGCCAGGCCCAGGTGTCGAGGAAGAACCGGCGGAGTGCCGGGGAACCGACGGCGGAAAGCTCTGCTGCCTCGGCCACGAACGCGTGCATCAGCTCGTTGTGGATCTCGACCGTGCGCTTGAGCGCTTCCCGGTACGAGCAGTTCTCCTCGCGTGCGATCACCCGCGGCAGGTTGAAGTCGTTCTCCGACTCGAAGTCCGCCGAGTGCAGGTCGTTGAGCAGCACGTTGGCGTCCCCGGCCATGGTGAACGCGTGCCGGACCCGCGGGTGGTAGAACTCCGTCGGTGACAGCTCGTAGCCCGCGACCGTGTCGACCAGGATCATCGGCGGCAGGTAGCTGTTGAGGTGGCGTTGCACCAGGTATTCCCAAACTGGTGGAGTGCGTCCGTTGGCGTGCCAGTCCGCCTCCTGGTTCCACGCCACGAAGAGGATCGACATCTGGTGCTGGAACCGCGCCATCTGGGGCACCGAGGCGTAGCGGGCGAGGTGTTCCATCGCGGTGCGGAAGGCAGTCGCGAGCGGTTCCTGGGTTCGGTACTCGTCGAGCTGCAGCGCGTACTGCGCGGCGAGTGGGGCCGGGTCGACCACGGCGTGCAGCTTGGCCAACCGGGAACCGACGATCTTCGGGTCGGCACCCAGCTCGACCTCGTCGATGAAGTAATCATCGGTGGCCCACTCCGCGACGACGCACTTGGCCGCCGCCAGCAGGCGGTCGGGGTCGTTGGTGCCCGGGTGCGCGAGCATGATCAGCCGCCCGAAGCCGTACTTGGCGAACTTGTCCAGCCGCCCTGGGTAGATCCCGACCTGCTCCGCCCACTCGACCAGCCGGTCGTCGACCTCCTGGCCGAGCGCGGGATCATCCCGCATCGGGCCGGGGCAGAACAGCTCGGGCATGTCGTCGTCCTCGGCTCGGTCGCTGCCGATTCGTGGTGTCGGCGTGCCGAGGCCGGTGGGTGCCGACCGCGGGGATGGGACGGCGGCATCGGCGGGCAGGCGGGGGAACCGCAACGCGGCGGTGCCCGGACCCGTGGCGAACCGGCGCACGCTCGCGAGCCCCGCGGGCTCGCCACGCCCGTCGTCGGTGAGCAAACGAGCTAGGTCGACGGGCGGCGCGCCCGCCATGCTGGTCAGCAAGGACGTCGCCAACCCGCTGGGGTCACTGGTGGTCCGTTCGCCGGTACCCGACATCTGTGCTTCCTCTTTCCTGCTTTCAGTGATCGCGGTGTACGACGAGCCTGGCCAGCGCGATCAGCTCCGATTCGGCCGTCTTTTGCGGTGCGGCGGATTTCAGGTGGCGCAGCGCGCTTGCCAGCTCGGCATCGGCCTGGACTTGGCTCCAGCGGCGCCCACCCGCCTCCGCTACGAGAGCCGCCGCGAGGACGAGATCGCGGTGGGTCTCGGGGTTGCCGCGCTGGAAGAGCGCGGCGAGTTCGTGGCCCGCGGGGGTGTCGGAGGTCAGGGCGTATACCACCGGAAGGGACTTTTTGCGGTTCCGCAGGTCGGAGTAAACCGGCTTGCCGATGACCTCCGGTGCTCCCCAGATCCCAAGCAGGTCGTCGGTGTGCTGGAACGCGAGCCCCAGGCGCTCGCCGAACCGCCGGAAGTGTTCGACCTGTTCGGCTTCGCCCCCGGCCATCAGGCAGCCGAGGGCGGTGGCGCACCCCATGAGGGCGCCGGTCTTGCCGCGTGCCATCGCCTTGCAGGCATCGAGGCCTATATCGGACCGTCGCTCGAGGTCCAGGTCGGCGCATTGCCCGTCGAGGAGGTTCTGGACGGCGTCGCCGAGTATCCGCAATGCTGGCAGCACCGCCTGGGAATCGCCCTTGGCCAGCACGTTGCAGGCCAGCATCTGCAACGCGTTGCCGGTGAGGATCGCGTCGCCGACCCCGAAGACGGTCCACGCCGTCGGGCGGTGGCGCCGGGTTGTGTCGTTGTCGATCACGTCGTCGTGCAGCAGCGAGGAGTTGTGGACCAGCTCCACCGCCACCGCTGCCGGCAGAGCAGCCGATAGGGCGTCAGCGGCCGCGCGGGTCGCTTGCGCCGTCAGCAAGACCAGCGCGGAGCGGATCGCCTTGCCGCTCGAGGCCGCGCCGCAGGTGTTGCCCTCGCAGTCCCACCACCCGAGGTGGTACCCGGCGATGCGGCGCGTCGAAGCGGGCAGCAGCTCTACGGCGGCGCGCAGCGCGGGCTCGACCAGGAGGCGGCAGTCGGACAACACCTCTTCGGCGCTCCTCGTGCCGGCTTGCGCGTCGGTGGTAGTCAAGGTGAGTTCTGCTCCGTTCACTGCGGTTGTGGGGGTGGCTGCGCCGAGCGGAATCCTTCGGTCACATCGCGATCCACTCCCTTCACCGTCCTATTTGGACCGATTCGAGCACGCCCAGCGCATCGGGGACGAGGACCGCCACGGAGAAATAGACGCTCACCAAGCAGCACACAATGGCCTTCTCGGTGATCCCCATGAACCGCACGTTCAGGCTCGGCTCGTACTCGTCCGGGATCCCCGGCTGGTGCAGCCCGATCACGCCCTCGTCGTCGAGGCCGGTGCGCATGCACAGGATCGAGGTCGTGCCGTGCTCGCTGACCGGAATCTTGTTGCAGGGGAAGATCGGAACGTTGCGCCAGGTCATAACCTGGCTGCCGTCGATCTCGGTCGTGTTCGGGTAGACGCCGCGCCGGTTGCACTCGCGGCCGAACGCGGCAATAGCGCGCGGGTGGGCCAGGAACAGCCGGGACTTCCGGCGGCGGCCGAGCAGGGCGTCCATATCGTCCGGCGTGGGCGGCCCGGACCGGGTCTGCACCCGCTGCTGCGCAACGACGTTGTGCAGCAAGCCGAACTCGGGGTTGTTGATCAGCTCGTGCTCCTGCCGCTCGCGGAGGGCCTCAACGGTCAACCTGAGCTGTTGCTCGGTCTGGTCCATCGGGGCGTTGTAGAGATCGGCCACGCGGGTGTGCACCCGCAGCACGGTCTGGGCGACGCTGAGCTCGTACTCCCGCGGCTGGAGCTCGTAGTCGACGAAGGTCGGCGGCAGCGCGATCTCGCCGTGGTGCCCGGAGGACATCTCGATCAGGGCTTCGCCACGCTTGTTGGTGGCGGGCTTGGGAGCCGCCGCGCGGGCTTGGACGTGGTCCCGCAGGGAACCGTAGGCCTCCTCGATCCGGTCGATCGCGGCGCGCGGCAGCTCCAGCACGGTGCACGCTGTGATCGTCCGGTAGGTGAACTCCCAGTGGCCCTGCGGACCGGCGAGCGCTCCGGCACCGAAGAACTCGCCGTCGGCCAGCACGTCGATCACGACATCGTCGCCGTACTCGCCGCTGCGGACCTTGTTGACCTTGCCGTGTGCGATGACCACGACCCGGTCGGCCGCCTGCCCGGCTCCGGCGATCACTTCGCCCGGCCCGAGTTCGCGCTGATCGAACTGGTTCGCCAGCTCGGTCAACGCGGCCTCGTCGGCGAATCCCCGCAGCAGCGGCAGTTCGCACAGCTCCTGCGGGATGACCCGCGCTCGATGCTCTTCCGTGGTGATGCCGACCAACCCGTCGCCGACGGGGTAGCTCAATCGGCGATTGACCCGGTAGGTCCCGGCGGTGACCTCCTCCCACGGCAGCCGGCGCAACAGCCACCGAGGAGTGATCCCCTGCATCTGCGGCGTCGACTTCGTGGTGGTCGCCAGGTTGCGCGCGGCCGCCCTGCTGAGGCTCAGCCGCCTCGTCTCATCGGACGCCGCATCCGGCTCCAACACACCCGTCATGACTTGAGACCTCCGAGAATTACCGGGCCAACCGCCCCAGGGTCACAATCGGTTAATTGCGCCGTCGACTTAGTTTTCCCGACCGAGTTCGACATGATCGAGGACGGCCAATGCGTCCGGGGTGAGAACCGCGACCGAGTAATAGGCGCTGACGAGGTAGGAAAGAATCGCCTTTTCGCTGATATTCATGAAGCGCACGGAAAGGCCCGGCTGGTATTCGTCGGGAATGCCAGTTTGGTGCAGCCCGATTACACCCTGCTTCTCCTTGCCCGCCCGCATCAGCATGATGCTCGTGGTCTGGTTCCCGTTGATCGGGATCTTGTTGCAAGGAAAGACAGGCACGCCGCGCCAGGCGGGAACCTTGTGCCCGTTGACACCCACCGTATCCGGATAGAGACCCCGCTTGTTGCACTCCCTGCCGAACGCTCCGATCGCCCGGGGGTGGGCCAGGAAGAAGGTGGGTTCCTTCCACACCAGCGAGAGCAGGTCGTCCAGGTCGTCAGGGGTGGGCGGACCGCTGCGGGTGTGGGTGCGCTGCCGCAGGTCGGCGTTGTGCAGCAGGCCGATCTCCGGGTTGTTGACCATCTCGTGCTCTTGGCGTTCCCGCAGCGCCTCGATGGTGAGTCGGAGCTGCTGCTCGACCTGGTCCATCGGCTGGTTGTAGAGATCCGCGACGCGGGTGTGCACCCGCAGCACGGTCTGGGCGACGCTGAGTTCGTACTCCCGCGGCTGCGTCTCGTAGTCGACGAACGTGCCCGGGATGTCGGGCTCCCCGTCGTGTCCGGAGGCCAGGTCGATGGCGGCCTCACCGTGCTCGTTCTGCGCCTTGTCCCTGGTGGCCTGGAACTTCGCCAGCTGCTCGCGGAGCGCCTCAGACTGGGCGAGGACCTCGTCGAACGCCTGCTGCCGCAAGACCAGCACGGTGGTCGGGGTGACCGCCTTGACGGTGTACTCCCAGATGTCCGTCGGGCTGGCCAGCGCCTCGTCGCCGAAGTGGTCGCCGTTGGCGAGCACATCGAGCACGGTCTGATCCCCGTACTCGCCGGGGCCGATCTTGTTGACCTTGCCGTGCGCGATGAGGAACGACGAATCGGACGGGTTGCCGAACTCCACTATCACCTCGCCAGGCTCGTACTCGCGCTGTTCGTACCGGTTGCCCAGCGCGGCGAGCGCGTCGTGGTCATCGAAGCCGCGGAACAGGGGCAGCTCGGCGAGTTCCGCGGGGATGACCCGGATAGCGGTCCCGACGTTGGTGAAGGTCACCCGGCCGTCACCAGCGTTGTAGGTCAGCCGCTGGTTGACCCGATAGGTGCCACCCGCAGCCTGCTCCCACGGAAGCAGACGCAACAGCCAGCGCGACGAGATCTCCTGCATCTGCGGCACGGACTTGGTGGTCGTCGCTAGATTGCGCGCAGCCGCCGTACTCAGGCTCAGTTGCTGCTGCTCCGTGGTTTCGGCTCCCGCAGGAGACCCCGTTGAATCGGCAATAGTCACGAAGAACACCACCATGAATAGAACGGGCAAAAGAGTAAGCGAAAATGGAAAGCAACAACCAGATAGCCGCGCACGACCACTGGAAGATATCAGTTTTTGCACTTGAATCTGATCACGCTGTCGAGGATGACGCTAATAGATCAGGACCACATGCCGCCAGTCGAAGCAGGAGTATCCGCCAACCAGGTGACGCTCAGTAACCCCACAGTAAAATCGATTTTAAGCCGATGAGGAACTCCGGCGAAAAATCCTCGTAATTCGACGTCGGGTGGCGGCATCCAGTCAACGTTCTGCGGTCTGTTGCCAGGGCGTGTGCAAGGTTGATCTGATCTGAGACACACCATCGGGTCTACCGGATTGTGGATGGCGCCGACCCCGATTGGGCGTCCTGGTATTCGGACTGGTTGATCCGGCTCTCCGAGCTCCCCCAGCTCCTGGGGACTGCTCCAGTGCGCAGTGAGCTGGTGTATCTGCTCGTTGAGCTCGACAAGGACTACACGAGGGACACCCCGAGTGAGCCGTGGGAGCGCTATTACGCGTCTCGTATTGCCCAGCATTCTTGGCCGAGTGGCTGATGCGGCAGATCGGTGCCCGCCGAGACCGTCAACCCCGCGGTGGTCGAGGAGATGAACGAGCTCGGGCTCGACGGAATACGTGGTGGACCGGATCCGGCAGGATGTCGCGTCCGGTGCCCTCCGTCCCGTCGAGCTCATTAAACAGACCGTGCTCGCCAAGCGCTACGGGGTGAGCCCGACGCCGGTGCGCGAAGCACTCCGGCTGTTGGAGGCTGACGGCGTCATCACCTACCCGCACCACCGAGGCGCGTCGGTCATGGAAATGACCCCGGACACCGCGCAGGACCTCTACCGGCTCCGCGCCGCAGCCGAAGCCGTCGCTGCGGGGATGGCCGTCGAGCGCATGACGCCGACCGGGCTTGCGCTGATCCGCGAGAAGTACGACCTGCTCGACGAGACGGTGCGCTCGGGGGCAACCTCTCCTGCGGAGCTGTCCGTGCTGAACAAGGAGCTGCACTTCGCGCTCTACCGGCAGTCTTCGCCGCTGGTCCTGCAGTACGTCGAGGCGCTGTGGGTGCGGTTCATCCCCTCGGCCACCCTCTGGACGCCGCGCCACGCGCGGGAACTCCAGGACGATCACGGCCGCATCCTCGAAGCGGTCGTCCAATGCGACGCGGACCTGGTTTCGCGGTTGACCAGCGAGCACATCCTCCACGCTGCCGCCATTCGAGAGCGGGACCCCGAGGTCCGGGCCGTCGGCAAGGACGAGAAGGAGGACTTCCCGCCGGCTGCGGAGTAAGAGCCCGCAAGCTGCGCGAGGTCCTGATGACCGGGCGCGAGGACGGAAGACGAACTCGGCGTCGGCGTCGAGGGTGCGGCGAATGAGCCGGGCACAGGCGGCCCGGTCGATGTGGATGTTGGCGAGGGTGGTCCATTCATCGGTCAGGTCTCCTGCGGCAGGTCGGTTGTGGTGGGGTGCAGCAGCGCTTCGACCGCGCGGCGGGCTTGCTCGCGCTCGGCTGGGGGGAAGTAGTCGCGGCGGGTGATGCGCCGCATTTCCGTGCGCAGCCGACGCGCCGTGGACAGGCGCGCGTTCTCCGGCAGCCCGACGGCGGTCGTGGCTTCCTCGGTGAGGGCGCGGTATTCGGCCGCTCGGGCTTGGGCCATGGAAGCGGCCAGTTCACGTTCTTGGTCGGCTGTGGTGGGGCGTGCGATCCAGATCCCGGTGGTGCCGCCGCCGTCGACGATTTCGTCAGCCAGCCATTCCAGGTGTTCGCGAGTGCCTGCGTCGGTGGGCAGGGCGACCACGCCGTCGGCGAGTTGGGCCACGCCGAGGCGTTTGAGCTTGCGCCACACCGCGATCCGCGGTGTGGAGGGCTCCCGTGGCATCCGGTACGACAGCAGCACCCACTCGCCGGGCGTGCGTTGGTCCGTCACATTCGATGGCATGTAACCATGGTTGCAACGAAATCATGGCGGTACAGCCCGGTCAGGCCGATGAGTCCGGAGGCGATGTCGTCGAGCACATCGGCGGTGGCGTCCAGGGCGGGGCGCAGGGCTTGGGTGAGCTGGATGGCGTCGCCGTCGGCCCAGAAGTGGGTGTAGAACGGGCGCGGTTCGTTATCAGGCCGTGGTTGTGCAGCGAGACGACCGCGATGCCACCTTGGTGCAGCCGCGCAGCACCGGCTGTACCTCGTTCGCGGTCATGACGAAGTCCCCGTTGATCACAGCGCGGCCTCCGCTGGTGGGTTGGAGGTTCAGCGTCGTGATCATTCCCATCGCCGGGGATAGGGTCATGCCGGAGTCGTGGATGGTCTCCTTGCGGGGCACGGAGAATTTGTAGACCCGCCTTCGGCGTGCCTTTCTGGCCGAGCGCGGCATCGATTCCCGCGGTGTCCAGCTCTGGCGGGGGCTGCTGTTATGTGCGGCCCCGGCTTCTGCGAGAGGTGCCGTGGAATCGTTGTCATCACTATCCTCCGTTGTAACCATGGTTACAGTCATGAGAGGGAGGGGCAGGGTGCAGCGCGAGTCGGTGTTCGCTCTCCGCGGCGTGACGTTGCGGCACGGGCCGGTCGTGGTGCTGGACGAGGTCTACGCACGGATTCCGCCGGCCGCGTGTACAGCTGTTGTGGGCCGCAGCGGCGCCGGCAAGTCGCGGCTGCTGCGGTTGCTGGTCCGGCTCGACGACCCCGGCACTGGGGAGATCACGTTCTGCGGCAGCCCGCTGGCGGCGTATGACGTGCTGGATCTGCGGCGGCGTGTGCAGCTAGTGGCCCAGCAACCCGTCATACTCACCGACTCGGTGGCTGAGGAGATCAGCTTCGGCTGCCCGGATCTGACCCGGGCACGGCTGAGTGGCCTGCTGGAGCGGGTCGGCCTAGCGCCCTCGTTCCGTGATCGCGCGACGCCGGGCCTGTCTGGCGGGGAAGCCCAACGGGTGTGCCTGGCACGCGCTCTGGCGCTGGAACCGGAGGTACTGCTGCTCGATGAGCCCACCGCCTCCCTGGATGCGGCCAGCGCTGACGCGATCGAGCACACGGTGCGTGACCTTGTCGAGTCCGGTGGCACGGTGGTGCTGGTCAGCCACAACACCGCCCAAGTCGAACGCGTGGCCGACCAGGTGATCGTGCTGGAGCACGGCCGCGTCCTGGCCACGGGCAGACCTGGCGACGTCGAGTACCCGCAGGCGGCCTCATGAGCGTCACGGACGTGACCTGGCCACAGGTGGCGGCCTCGGTGCTGCTTGTGGCGGTGGCGGTCCTGGTAGCCGGTCACCAGCGGTTTCATCTCACCCGGGACCTGCTGGTAGCTGCCGTCCGGGCCGCCGGGCAACTGGCTGCCGTCGGCGTCATCCTTCTGCTGCTGTTCCAGCACGCCGGACTGCTCGGTGCCGCCGGATGGGTCGGACTGATGGTGCTGGTCGCCGGGCAGGTCGCCGGTCGCCGCGGCCGGGCCGTACCCCGTGCCAGCCTGCTGGCCACCGTCGCGGTCGCCGTCGGCTCGCTGGTGTCGCTGGCCAGCCTGCTGGCCCTGGGCATCCTTCCCGCCCGGCCCGAGGTCGTCGTCCCGATCGGCGGCATGATCGTGTCCACCGCGATGCAGGCCACCAGCCTCACCCTGCTGCGCCTGGCCGAAGACGTGCGTCAAGCCCGCCCCGCCATCGAGGCACGCCTGGCACTGGCCATGCCGGTCGCCGACGCCGTCGCCCCGCACCGCTGTTCGGCCGCGCGTACCGCACTGCTGCCCGCGATCGATTCGACCAAGGTCGTCGGCCTGATCAGCCTGCCCGGGGCGATGACGGGCCTGATCCTGGCCGGCGTCGACCCACTCACGGCCATTCGCTACCAGATCGTGGTCATGTACATGCTATTGGCCGCCGCGACCGTTGCCGCAGCAGTGGCCAGCCACCTCGCTCAGCGCCGACTGTTCGACGCCACGGCACACCGTCTCCGCCACTAGAACAGCGCCTCGCCGGGCCAACTCAGCACACGCCCTTCGAGGAACGCCGCCGTGAGCACATACACCTGGTTCTTGGTGAGCGGGGGAGCAGCGGCCGCTTGTCTGGTAACCCATTCTTCGTAGGTCTCTGCCTCGGTGTCGGTTGCATCGCCGGCGCGTTGCTCAGCGCGACGCGCACTGGTCTCGATGATCGCCGCGCGCACGGCTTCAGAGACCGACGTCTCGTCCGAAGTGAGGTCGGCGAGCGCCCTGCGTGCCGTGTCGTCGAGGCGTACGGGGATGTTCCACGGGACGGATACGTCAGTCGGCGATCCACGCAGGAGCTCCCGGACGACCTCGCTGATGGCCTTCGCCTCGTATATGAGCGGCTGAGACGAAGAACCTAACTGGACTGGAAGTGATCGCCTCCTGGAAGCGATGACACCTGAAGGTATGGGTACCTAACAAGACGCTTGATGTGTGGCGAAACCCCTCAAGACGGTCCTGGGCGCGCAGGTGCGCGACCTTCGCCGTTCCCGAGGGCTGAATCAAGAGGGGCGCGCCGAGGAACTGGAAGTCACTCGCGCTACCTGGCCGGCGACCAGCGTTTTCGGCGCGTCTCTGTGTCAGTTCAACCCACCTCCGAACTCAACTTTGCCCGGCGCGTTCGTCGGGAATGCTGCTCGGCAACGCCACCCCGATCCAGGCCGGGATCGTCCAGCTGTACGTGCTGGTGGCGCTGCTGGCGGTGGAGTCGGTGGCGATCCTGGTCGTGCTGGAGATCGTCGCGCGCGGCCTGCTGACCCGGTTTGGCACGCACTTATTCTTCCGGTCGTGACGCTCCTCCAGCGATTCCGTTGCGCGGCCTGGTCGCCGACCTGGCCCAGGCGCTGCTGGTCGTGGGCTCGGTGCTGTTGCGATTTTCGGTCAACGCCGGCGAGTTCCGGCCGCCGCCGGATGTCGACCTCGCCGGGTACCCGCGGCGGACCGGCACCCCAGCCGGGGAGGCGGTCTTCCTCAGCCCTGCACTGCGGTGGCGATGGCCTTGCCGAGATCCTCGGTGGTCGCCTTGCCGCCGAGGTCCGGGGTGCGCGGCGCCGAGGCATCGGTCAGGACCTGCTCGATGGCTCGGACCACGTCCGCCCCCGCCGCTGGCAAGCCGAGGTGGTCCAGCATCATCGCCGCCGACCAGATCTGGCCGATCGGGTTGGCGATGCCCCGGCCCGCGATGTCCGGCGCCGAGCCGTGCACCGGCTCGAACGTCGATGGATAGGTGCGCTCAGGGTTTATGTTGCCCGACGGCGCCACCCCGATCGTGCCGGTCACGCCGGGCCCCAGGTCGGACAGGATGTCGCCGAACAGGTTGCTGGCGACCACCACGTCGAAGCGTTCCGGCGACATCACGAACCGGGCGCACAGGATGTCGATGTGGTCCTGGTCGACGGTGATCTCCGGGTATTCGGCGGAAATGGCCGCGAACCGCTCGTCCCAGTACGGCATCGAGTAGTAGATGCCGTTGGACTTGGTCGCCGAGGTGACGTGCGGCTTGCCGAGCTTGCGGGCCAGCTCGAAGGCGTAGCGCATGATGCGGTCGGTGCCGCGCCGGGTGAACGCGGCGGTCTGCAGCACCATCTCGTTCGGCGTGCCCTCGCCCTGCCGGCCGCCGAGCTGCGAGTATTCGCCCTCGGTGTTCTCCCGGACCACCCAGAAGTCGATGTCACCGGGCTGCTTGTCGCGGACCGGCGGGGTCACGCCCGGCAGCAGCCGCACCGGCCGCAGGTTGACGTACTGGTCGAACTCGCGCCGGATCGGCAGCAGCAGCCCCCACAGCGAGATGTGGTCGGGCACGCCGGGCCAGCCGACCGCGCCGAGCAGGATCGAGTCGTGGTCGCGCAGCCGGTCCAGCCCGTCGGCGGGCATCATCCGCCCGGTGCTCTGGTAGGTCTCGCAACTCCAGTCGAAATGCCGGTAGTCGAACCGCACGCCGTACTTCGCGCCGATCACGTCGAGCACCCGCAACGCTTCCGGCATGACCTCGTTGCCGATCCCGTCGCCGGGCAGCACCGCCAGTTCGTACTGCTGCACTCTGCACCTCGTGCCTCGTCGAGAAAAACGGTTTTCTAGCCGCCATCTAACGCCGCGCACCCGGCCGCGGCCAAGCCCCCGGGGAGAATCGCCGGTGGCGCGACGACCGGGCAGCGGCTACCAAGGACGACGTGGATGCGACACGGGCACTGCGCGAAATCGCGTTCTGGCTGGAGCGCGAGGGTGCGCCGACCTACCGGGTGCGGGCGTTCCGCCGCGCCGCCGCGATCGTCGACGACCTCCCGGACCTGGACGAACGGGTGGCGTCCGGCCGGCTGACCGCGCTGGAGGGCATCGGCCGGACCACCGCCGCCGTGATCGAGGCCGCGCACCGCGGCGAGACACCGGAGTACCTGGCGCGCCTGCGGTCCGAAGTGGACGTTCCGGAGCAAGGGCGGCGGCTGCGCGAGGCGCTGCGCGGCGACTGCCACACGCATTCCGACTGGTCCGACGGCGGCAGCCCGATAGCCGAGATGGCCACCACCGCCCGGGCCCTCGGGCACGAGTGGATGGTGCTAACCGACCACTCGCCCCGGCTGACCGTGGCCCGCGGCCTGTCCGCCGGGCGGCTGCGCCAGCAGTTGGCCGTGGTCGCCGAGCTGAACGAGCGCCTGGCGCCGTTGCGCATCCTCACCGGCATCGAGGTCGACATCCTCTCCGACGGCACGCTGGACCAGGACGAGGATCTGCTCGCGGAGCTGGATCTCGTGGTGGCCAGTGTCCACTCCGAACTGCGGATGGCGGCGCAGGCGCTGACGCGGCGGATGTGCGCGGCGGTGGCCAACGCGCATGTCGACGTGCTGGGGCACTGCACCGGGCGCCTGATCGGCGACAAGAAGCGGCCCCAGTCCACGTTCGACGCCGTGGAGGTGTTCGAGGCCTGCCGGGACAGCGGCGTCGCGATCGAGATCAACTCGCGCCCGGACCGGCTCGACCCGCCGCGGGAGCTGATCCGGCTGGCCCGCGACACCGGCTGCCTGTTCAGCATCGATTCCGACGCGCACGCACCCGGCCAGCTGGACTGGCTGTCCTACGGGTGCGCGCGGGCCGAGGAGTGTGGGATCCTCGCCGATCGAGTGATCAACACCCGGACCGCGGAAGAGCTGCTGGACCGGCGGTGAGGGGGCGGGCCGCGGCGGCTAACATCCTCCCGGCAGGCGGTGCTGGTCACGCATGGTATTTGAATGCTCAAATACTCTCGGCGTATGCTGTTCGGGTGACCGAACCGCGATGGCTGACCGACACCCAGCAGTGCGCCTGGCGGAAGTTCGCCGCCCTGATGACCGTCGTTCCGGCCGCGCTGGACGCCCAGCTGCAGCGGGACGCCGGGTTGACCCACTTCGGCTACTGGGTGCTGGCGATGCTCAGCGAGGACCCCGAACGCGCGCTGCGGATGAGCGATCTCGCGGCCCGGTCCAACGCCTCGCCGTCCCGGGTGTCGCACGTGGTCGCCCGGCTGGAGCAGCACGGGTGGGTGCGCCGCCACCGCGCGTGCGGCGACGGCCGCGGCAACGTCGCGGAGCTCACCGAAGCCGGCTACGAGAAGCTCGTCGCCTCGGCCCCCGGTCACGTGGACAAGGTGCGCGACCTGATCTTCGACGGCCTCTCGGAGGCCCAGGTGCGCCAGCTCGACGAACTTTGCGCCGCCTTGCTCGCCCACCTGGACCCCGAAGGCGGCCTGACCACCGCCCCGCCGCAGAAGGGCTGACTCAAGCGGCTTCGTCGGCGTCGTCCTGCTGCGCGAACTGGGTGCGGTAGAGCTCGGTGTAGAGGCCGCCGCGAGCCAGCAGTTCGGTGTGCGTGCCCTCCTCGGCGATGCGTCCCTCGGAGACCACCAGGATCCGGTCCGCCTCGCGGATCGTGGCCAGCCGGTGCGCGATGACCAGCGCCGTCCGCCCGGAGAGCGCCGTCTTCAGCGCCTTCTGCACGGCCGCTTCGGATTCCGAGTCCAGGTGCGCGGTCGCCTCGTCGAGCACGACGATCGGCGGCGCCTTCAGCAGCAACCGGGCGATCGCCAGCCGCTGCTTCTCCCCACCGGAGAGCCGGTAGCCGCGGTCGCCGACGACGGTGTCCAGCCCGCCCGGCAGCGACGAGATGAGGTGTCCCAGCTGCGCCGTCCGCAGCGCCTCGACCAGCTCCTCGTCGGTGGCGTCGGGCCGGGCGAAGGCGAGGTTGGCGCGGATCGAGTCGTGGAACAGGTGTGCGTCCTGGGTGACCACGCCGACCGTCGCGTACAGCGAGGCCAGCGACGTGTCGCGGACGTCCACGCCGCCGATGCGCACCGCGCCCGAATCGACGTCGTAGAGCCGCCCGGCCAGGTGGGTGATGGTCGTCTTACCGGCGCCGGAGTGGCCGACCAGCGCGATCGTCTGGCCCGGCGCGGCGTGGAACGAGATGTCATGCAGCACGTCGTGCGCAGGCGCGTTGTCCGGCCGCGCCACCGATTCCAGCGACGCCAGCGAAACCTCGCTGGCGGCCGGGTAGCGGAACGAGACCGCGTCGAACTCGACATCGGACGCCCCGGCCGGCAGCGGCTTCGTGTCCGGCTTCTCCTGGATCATCGGACGCAGGTCCAGCACTTCGAAGACCCGGTCGAAGCTGACCAGCGCCGTCATGATGTCGACGTGCACGTTGGACAGCGCGGTCAGCGGCCCGTACAGGCGGCTGAGCAGGGTCGCCAACGCCACCAGGGTCCCGAGCTGGAACGCCCCAGCCAGCACCAGCCCACCGCCGAGCCCGTAGACCACCGCCGTGGCCAGCGCCGCCAGCAGCGTCAGCGCGACGAAGAACACCCGGCTGTACATCGCCGACACCACACCCATGTCGCGCACCCGCGCCGCCCGCCGGGAGAACCGCTCGGACTCCTCGTCGGCGCGGCCGTAGAGCTTGGCCAGCATCGCCCCGGCGACGCCGAAGCGTTCGGTCATCAGCGAGCTCATCTCGGCGTCCACCTTCATCTGCTCCCGGGTGACCCGCTGCAGCCGCCGCCCGATCCACCGCACCGGCAGCAGGAACAGCGGCAGCAGCGCAAGCGCGATCAGGGTGATCTGCCAGGACAGGGTGAACATGGTGGCCAGCACCAGCACCAGGCTCAGCACGTTGGACACCACCGACGACAGGGTGCTGGTCAGCGCCCGCTGCGCGCCGATGACGTCGTTGTTGAGCCTGCTGACCAGCGCTCCGGTCTGCGCCCGCACGAAGAACGCCACCGGCATCCGCTGCACGTGGTCGAACACCTCCGAGCGCAGGTCGTAGATCAGCCCCTCGCCGAGCCGCGCGGAGTACCAGCGCTGCAGCAGCGACGCCGCGGCTTCGAGGAGCGCGACGCCCGCCACCGCCACCGCCAGCCAGACGACCACCGACATGTTCTGCGGCACGATCCCGTCGTCGATGATCGCCTTGAACAGCAGCGGGTTGACGATGCCGAGTACCGCCGCGAACGCCACCAGCGCCAGGAAGGGGACGATGTCGCGGGTGTAGGGCTTGGCGTAGCGCAGGATGCGCCGGGCCAGGCCGGGGGAGAGGCGTTGCCTGGTCACGGAACCGTCGCTGGCGAAGGAGCGCATGGTCTCCCAGCTCATCGTCATGGTCACAGTCTCCTTCAACCGGGTTCGAGGTCGAGCACCATCCTCAAACTTCAAGCTAAGTCGAAGTCAACGCTGCGGGACGAGCTTCGATTCCCGCCCGGACGTTCTGGTGCCGCAAGTATTCGGCCACGCGCCGCCTCGGACCGGTGCCGCTCCGGACGGTGGTCTTGAACAACGTTTCATGTACGTTACTCTGTGCGCTGATTCGGACACGATCCGAACTCGGGGGCTGACTGGCAGGGCATGGCGCAGCGTCGGACGGGAGCGACCGCGTGTTGATCGGCACTTCGGCCGGGGGTGGCCGTTGACGGTTTCCGGGCAGGAGCCCGCACGCATCCCGCTGCGCGTGGCAGACCGGTTCTTCCTCGCCGCGCACACCGGCGAGCAGCGCCTCTCCGCCAGGGTCGACGGCGCGCTGGTGGCGCTGGGCTGCGCCGGCGCGCTGCTGGCGGAGCTGATCCTGGAAGAGGAGATCGCGGTGACCCCCAGCGTCCGGCCCAGCGGCAAGGGACGCTGCCCGGATTTCCTGTCCTGGACGATCCTGCGGGAGGTCCGCCAGGAGTCGGGCCACGACATGCGGACCTGGCTGGAGTACCTGGGCCAGACCGCCACCGAGAAGGTACGCGCCCGGCTGACCATCATCGACGTGCTGCGGGAGGTGCCGGTGTCGGGCGGCTGGCGCGGCGGCACTGCCGCGGCGTGGCAGTTCGCCGAGGACGGCGTCAGCAAGCCGGAAGCGGACCTGGAGGCGCTGTTCACCAGCGTCGAAACCGCCGGCGGCAGCGGCATGATCACCGTCCCTTCCCGGATCGCCGAGATCTCCCTGGCGCTGCTGCTGCGGGAAACCGGGGTGCTGCGCCAGATCCGGCTCCCCAAGCACATCGCGCGGCAGGGCGAGTACCGAATGGAGTCCTGGGAGCCGCGCATCCCGGGAGCGCTGCGCAGCCTGATCAACGAGGTCGGTGCCGCCCGCGGGCAGGCCGCGATCACCCCGAGGCACTGAGCGACGTGGCCGAACCGGGAGGTCGCGCCCGTTCCACGGCACCGTGACGCCAGGAGGCGCCAAGCGCGGAACTCGCACCGCCACGCAAAGAGAACCGATTATCCCCGTTAGGAGCGAGCTGTTGCCCCCGTCCAAAGTGTCCGCCGCCCTGGCTCGCGCCCGCTTGGGCGTGACGTCGATCGTGTTCTTCACCGTCGCAGCCGCGGCACCGGAAACGGTGGTCGGCGGCGGCGCGGTCAGCGGGTTCGCGGTCTCCGGGGTGACCGGGATCCCGCTGGGCTACCTGGCGATCGCGCTGGTCCTCGGGCTGTTCGCGATCGGCTACGTAACGATGTCCCAGCACGTGGCGAACGCGGGCGCGTTCTACGCCTACGTCGCCAAGGGGCTGGGCAGGGTGACCGGGACCGCGGCCGGTGGGGTCGCGCTGGTCTCCTACCTGATGATCCTGACCAGCCTGGCCGGAGGTTTCGGGGTCGGTGCGTCCGGCTTCGTGCGGCAGGTCAGCGGCGTCTCGGTGTCGTGGTGGCTGCTCGCCGCCATCGGCCTGGCGGTGATCGCGCTGCTCGGCGTGCTGCGCATCGACGTCAACGGGCGCGTGCTGGGCGTGCTGCTGCTCGCCGAGGTAGCGATCATCCTGATCTTCGACGCGGCGTTCGTGTCAGCGCCGTCGGAAAGCGGGGTCGTGCTGGACACGCTCAACCCCGACCAGCTGATCACCAGCGCGGCCGGGGTAATCCTGGTGATCGCCTTCACCGGGTTCATCGGGTTCGAGAACTCCACGGTACTGGCCGAGGAGGCGAAGAGCCCGCGCACGGTGATCTACGCGACCTACATCTCGCTGGTGATCATCGGCGGCTTGTACTCGCTGTCGACCTGGGCGATGACGGTGGCCACCGGCCCGGGCAACATCGTTTCGCAGGCCGGAACCCACTCCACGGAACTGCTTTTCGTGCTCGCCGGGGAGCGGCTGCCGGACGCGGTGGTGACCATCGGCTCGGCGCTGTACGTGACGAGCCTGTTCGCCGGGACGCTGTCGTTCCACCACGTCTGCGCCCGGTACTTCTTCGCGCTGGGCAGGGAAGGCGTCGGCCTGCACTGGTGGGGGACGACCAGCTCGCGCACCTCGGCCCCGGCGGCGGGCTCGGTGACCACCACCGCGATCGCGATGGTCGTGGTGGCGCTGGTGGCGATCATCGGCTTGGACCCGATCACCTACCTGTTTTTCTGGGGAGCGTCGCTCGGCGCGCTCGGCGTGCTGACGCTGGTCCTGCTCACCTCGGTTGCGGTGGTCGGCTACTTCATCCGCGAGCGCGACCACGGGCACGGCAGGTGGCGGACCACCGTCGCACCGGCACTCGCCGCACTAGTACTCGCGATGGTGCTGTTCCTGACGGTGGCGTCGTTCGGCACTGTGCTCGGCGTGGACGACGGCGACCCGGCGGCCTGGATTCTGCCGCTGGGCTTCCTGGTCGTGCTCGTGCTCGGCGCGATCTGGGGCGCGGTGCTGAAGCGGGCCCGACCGCGGGCGTACGCGCGGATCGGGATGGGCGCCCGCGCCACCACGGTCCAGATCGACAAGGAGCCGTCCGATGTCCACTGAGGACGCGCGGGTGCGCACGCTGCTGCGGGCCTTCGGCGACGACGCCTTCGCCCAGTGGCTGGTACCCGACCAGGAGCACCGGCACCACGTGTACCGCGAGTGGTTCGCGATGGTGCTAGCGCACACCGAAACGGCCGGTCGCGTGATCACCGGCGAGGACGATCTCGCGGTCCAGGTCTGGCTTTCGGCGCGCACTGGACCGCCGGACATGCTCGACGAAGCAGGCGTCCAACGCCTGTTGGAGCTGGCGGGACCCCGCGCGCACCGGTTCCGGGAGTTCGGTGCCCTGAGTGCGGAACGCCACCCGCGCGAACCCCACGAGTACCTGGCCCTGATCGGTGTCGATCCCGCGGTGCAGGGTACCGGCGTCGGCTCCCGAGAACTCGGCGAAACCCTCCGGCGATTGGACGCAGACGGCGTGCCATCCTACCTGGAGGCCAGCAGCCCCCGAAGCCGAAACCTCTACCTCCGCTTGGGCTTCGAACCCCTCGGCGCCCCGATAATTCTCCCCGACGAAGGCCCCCACCTCTACCCGATGTGGCGCCCTCGTCGCGGCCGCGACGGTCAGGTCTCCGCTCCGACGTAGTCGAATTCCCAGGTCCCGTCCGGTCCCTTGCGGCCGCGCTCGTAGATCAGCAGCGGCGGTACGGCCTGGGCGTTGCGGGCCCGCGCGGGCAACGTGATGCGCGGGACCGGTTTGCCTGCCACGTCCGCGGAAACGGCGACCTCGTGACCGTCCTCCGGCCCACCGCGCAGCCGGACCCGGATCTCTGCCACGCGAATCTCCTTCGCTCGACCAAGTACTGCCTCGACCAACACTGCCGTGATCGGCGCCTCGATCGGCGACGACACTTCTTCGACAGCGGCGCGCGGAACTCGGTTCCGGCTGTCACTGAATCGTGTGGTCTGGCGGGGAGTCGATTGTCAGATCATCTCGGTGATGTTGGGTTCGACGCCAAGCAGCGCGCGGCCGAAAAGCTCGGCGCTGCTGGCCGGGTGCGCGAGCGCGTGCCGGCTGGCGGTCTGGATGTCGCGCAGGATGGCGTGCAGCGGGTCCGATTCGGACAGCGCCGCCGCGCCGTAGGCGGAGACGAGGTCGTCGACGGCCTCGCGGCACTGCCGCACCGCGTGGCTGGAGTGCTGCCGCAGCCGGGCGCGCTCCAGGTAGTCCGGATGGGTTCCGGACAGCGCGTGGCCGTCCACCACGGCCGCCGACCGGTGCGCGATCAGCCGCGCGACATCGATCTTCGTCGACGCCTCCGCCACGGCCAGCTGGAACGCGGTCGAATCGCGCTGGCGTTTGTAGCTGGTGAACGCGATGCCCTTGTGGTCGGCCTGGGACAGCACGTGCGCGAGCGCTTCCTCGGCCATGCCGAGCAGCGGGGCGATCAGGAAGGTGGCCAGCGTTGGGACCAGGGCGGTGCGGTAGCGTGGGGAATCGTTGAGCTCGCGCGGGAACACGCCTCGCGTCGCCGGTTCCCGGCGCAGCACGCGGTGGTCGGGGACGAACACGTTCTCGCCGATCAGCAGGTTGCTGCCGGTCCCGCGCATGCCGAGGGTGAACCAGGTGTCTTTGACACGCAGCTCGTTCATCGGGATCAGGCCGAACGCGGCACCCGCTGGCTCATCGTGCTCCGGTAACGTCATGCCAAGCATGGCCCAGCCCGAGTGCAGGCTGCCGGACGCCGGCGCCCAGTTGCCGCTGACCTCCCAGCCGCCGTCGACACGCCGGGCTGCGGCCTTCGGCGCGAGTACCTGGCACACCTTGGTATCCGGGTCGGTGCCGAAGACCTCTTCTTGGGCCTGGTCGGGGAACAGGCCGGTGAGCCAGTCGCCGCAGCCGAGGATCAGCACCAGCCAGCCCGCCGCGGCGTCGCCCCGGGTTACCTCGGCGGTGGCGTCCATGACGGTGCGCAGGTCGGTTTCCAGGCCGCCGAACCGGCGCGGCACCCACGCGCGGAACAGGCCGGCCTCATCGAGCGCGGCGATCGACTGGTCGGCGAGCCTGCGTTCCTGCTCGCCCTCGGCGCGGTGTTGTTCCAGTAGCGGCCGCAGTGCCGCCGCCCGATCGAGGAGATCCACCCGCTCGTCGGTCCCCATGCTCGGCTCCTCAAAAATCACTGATCTCGATGATCAGTGTGCACGGAGCGCGACCTGGAAGGGAGGCCCGGTCCGCAACTGCCTCAGCCTGGACTCGGGGTTGTGGACCGTTTGGTGGAATGTGTTCAGGGTATGGGGAATGTGATGGTCGCGATCAGCCTCGCCCGACCGCGCGGGAGGTCGGTGCGACGGCGAGGTCGGCGCCGATCCGGGCCGCGGTCGTCAGTAGCGGCGGCAGGAGGTTCTGGCGCGCGTCCTCGGGGCTGCTGCGGGAGGCGTGCGAGGAGATGTTCACGGCCGCGACCACCCGGTTCGAGCGGTCCCGGATCGGCGCCGCGATCGAGCGCAGGTCCGCCTCCAGCTCCTGGTCCACCAGCGCCCAGCCCTGCTCGCGGATGCGCGCCAGCTCGGCCTTCAACTCCGCCGGAGTCGTTATGGTGTGCGGGCCCAGCGGCTCCAAGTCCACTTCGGACAGATAGTCGTCCAGCTCGGCGGGGCCGAGGTCGGAGAGGATCACCCGGCCCATCGAAGTGGCGTAGGCGGGGAAGCGGGTGCCAATGTTGATCGACACCGTCATGATCCGTGAGGTGGGCACGCGGGCGATGTAGACGATGTCCGGGCCGTCCAGCACCGACACCGACGCCGACTCGTGCACCTCCGCCACCAGCCGTTCCAGGTAGGGCTGGGCGATCTCCGGCAGCGACACGCTGGACAGGTAGGCGAAGCCCAGCTCCAGCACGCGCGGGGTCAGCGCGAAGATCCGCCCGTCGGTCCACACGTAGCCGAGGTGCACCAGGGTGTGCAGGAACCGGCGGGCCGCCGCGCGCGACATGTCGGTCGCGCGGGCGACCTCGGACAGCGTCATCTCCGGGTGTGACTCGTTGAACGCGCGGATCACCAGGAGCCCACGCGCCAGCGACTGGACGTAACCACCGCTCGTGTCGGACACGGGCTCCATGGTGATCTCCTGCTCTCGGGCGATCAGTCGTTCTGCTCTTCGCCCAGGATCGTATTGGCGATCGCGAAGGCGCTGTTCGCTCGGGTGCCCCGGCGTAGATCGCGACGTGCATCAGCATCTCGCGGCTGTGCTCCGGCGGCACGCCGTTGCGGCGGGCGGCCTTCACGTGCATCGCGACCTCATCCTCGCAGCCCACCGCCGCCAGGATCGCCAGCGTCAGCACGCTGCGGGTCTGCCGGTCGACGCCGTCGCCGCTCCACAGGTCGCCCCACGCGTAGCGGGTGATGAAATCCTGGAAGCCCTCGGTGAACGGGGTGATCTTGGCGTTGGCACCGGTCCACGTTCTCGTCGCCGAGGACCTGCCGGCGCACCTGCATGCCCTGCGCGTGCCGGGTTTCGTTGCCGAGGCGGTCGGGCGTCACAGGCTCCTCGTGAAGAGGTCCAGGAGTCGAGCTGCAGGATGCGTGCCACCCTGACCTCCTCGCCGTTCGCATAGTGAACGTCTGTGCTTTCTACGAACGGTACGGCGTTCGACGGCAACCGGTCAAGGACGGAATCGTGGTTTCGCCAGGTCGGAGGCCCGAAACGGGCAGAGCGCGGCCACGACTGCTCGCGGCGTGGAAGGCCCCGCGCGTGAGGCGCGATGGCCAAGGCTGCTGGCCGGATCTACCGGCGGAAGTGCGAGCGTGCGCTCCGGTCGGTCAGAGGTAGCCAGTCTCGGGCAGGCCGGAGCAGGGCAGCTCGAAGACGTTGACCGCCGCGTCGGCGGCGGCGGTCGCCTGCTGGTAACCGGTCTCGCCCCAGGCGAGCAGGTCGCCGGCCTTGCCCGGGTGGACCAGCAGCCGCCGGTAGATTCGTCCGCTGTCTGGGTCGGGCTCCGACGGGTGCACTGTGGTGATCAGCGCGGCCATCCGGACCTGGGCGTACGGCGAGATGCCGTCGTCCACGCACTGGTAGCCCAGGTAGTGCGGTTCGCCGATATCGACGGTGACCTCTTCCATGGTCTCCCGGCGCAGGATGTCGACATACTCGGCCTCGCCGGGCTCCGGTCGACCGCCCGGCAGCGAGTGCTTGTTGCCGTCGAGGCGGATCAGCAGCCGCCCGTCCGGGACGAACAGGAACCCGTACACCTGCCGCACCGGCAGGCCCTCGGGCACAGCGTTGGTGTGCCAGGTGAACTTGGGCATCGCTGCGGATCCCTTCCACGGTGCTGGAAAAGATCACCTTAACCGAGGAACCAGCGGAATCCCCCGAACGCCGCGCGGCGGCTCAACTGAAATCCCGCACGACCTTGCCCGAATCCCGCACGACCTTGCCCGCCGGACCGGAGCACAGGCCACGGGCCGCGTCCCGATCGGCAGCACCTCGTGCACGTGCGGCACTCAACGGCATTCGCTGCGGATGCCGAGTTCTGCGCAGGTCGAGGCGTCGAGGTAGTCGAGGGCGAGGCGGCGGAAGACGTAGTCGGGGAGCGAGTGGGCGTACTCGATGTCCGGGTCGGTCACCGGGCCGCGCGGTTCGAACTGCATGCCCGCGTACCTCGCCACGTACTTCTCCAGTGGCACCCCATGCTGCAGGCCCAGCGACACGGCGGCCGACAAGCTGTCCAGGAAGCCGCTGAGCGGGCTGCCCTGCCGGTCGACGCTCACCCAGACCTCGCCGAGCTTGCCGTCCGGATAGGCGTTGGTGGTCAGATGGCCCGTGACGCCGCCGATGTCGAAGCGGACCGTGTAGCCGCGGCGGCGGCGCGGCGGGTGCTGCCACGCCACGCTCTGGTCCATCCGGATGATCCGGCGCGAGCGCGCCGGGGCGACGTCGGTGCGGGCCATGCCGGGAGGCGCTCCTTCGGATCGGTCGTCCTTTATGGACAATGCGGGACCGTACCTCAGTGCTGCGCCGGTGATGCGCTCGGGCGGCGGCTCGCGTGCAGCGTTCTGTTCGACAGCTCGACGGAGGTGCCGAAACCGGCGCTGATCCGGGCCAACGTGGCGCACAGCCATTCGGCGTCGGCGGCCGAGGCCGGGTGCAGGCGCATCCGCCTGGCCTGCATCGGCAGCATGCGCAGGTCGACGAGGTCACCGGAGGGCGCCAGCGACGCGAAGAACAGCAGGCGCAGGTCGTCCCGGTACTGCTCGTAGCCCGGGATGCCCTCGTAGTCGTCGATGAAATCGCCGCAGCCGTAGAGCACGAGCCGGTTGCGGTAGATCTCGATCGGCCGCGGGTGGTGCGAGGAATGCCCGTGTACCACGTGCACCCCGCCGTCGATCAGCCGGTGTGCGAAGCGGACCTGGTCGGCGCCGACGTGGTACTGCCAGTTCGTGCCCCAGTGCAGCGAGACGACCACGATGTCGCCGGGTCGGGTCCGCTCCCGGATCTCGCCGGTGATCCCGGCGGCCCAGCGATCGGAGAGGTCGGGCAAGAAGTTCACGCCCGACCGGTTCGCGGTCGCCGCCCAGCTCGCCGGGATGCCGCTGGACTCGGCACCGTAACCGAAGACCACGACCCGACCGTTCGGGGTGCCGATCACCGCCGGCCGGTGCGCTTCGTCGGCGTCGTGCCCGGCGCCGACCCAGCGCAGGCCCGCCCCCGACAGCGCGTCGAGCGTGTCGGCCAGTCCTTGGCGGCCGAAGTCCAGGATGTGGTTGTTGGCCAGGCTGCACACGTCCGGCCGAGCGGCGCGCAGGCAATCCACGTTCGCCGGGTTCATCCGGTAGTGCACGCCCTTGTCCGGGGCGAACTCGCCCCCGCCGGTGATGCTGGATTCGAGGTTGATCACCCGCACGTCCGGCGCGGTCGAGTCGAGGGCGCGCAGCGCACCGCCCCAGGGCCAGCCGAAGCCGACCGGGCTGCTGATCGGACCGTTGCGCGCTTCGGCCGCCGCGACGTAACTGCGCGCGTCCCGCAGGTATTGCTCGTGCAGGACGGGGTTGCCGGGGTGCGGCAGGATCTGGTCGACGCCACGGCCGGGCATCACGTCGCCGCAGAGGAAAAGCCGGATCAAATCCATCCCGCGCCCCCTCACGGCGTCAGCACGATCCACACCTGACCGGCCGCGGGCAGCAGCGCCTCGCCCGAAGGCCCGGCGTAGGTGGCGGCTGCGTCCGGGGCGGGCCGGGACCAGGTGCCGTTGAACGCCCGCCCGTCGCGGAGCACGGTGACCGGGCCGCTGCCGACCGTCTCGGCGATCGGCGAGGGGTTCCCCGCGACGTCGTGGATCGCCGACTCACGGACCTTGACCCGCTCGATCACCACGGTCGGCGGGCCGAGCCGGCCGCTGTCGACGGCCGCGTACGGGGCCCCGTCCATCGACACCAGCCACCGCTGCTCCCCAGCGGACCAGTCGAAGCCGACGGTGGCGGACGGGAAGGTGACCTCGTAGTGGCCCGTCGGGGTCCCGCCGCCAGGGGCGGGGCCGGGGGTGAGCCGGTTCTGGCCGGGCCACGGCGCGCCGGGCGGCAACTTCGAAGGGTCGACGAACAGGTTGTGCGGGACGGGCCGCGACTCGTCGCGGGTGAAGGCTGCGGGCTGGTGCGCGTCGGAGGCGTCGGTCACCGGTGCCGCCGCGATGAGCGGCAGCAGCTCGGGCGCCGCGCCGGAATACGCGAGCGTCGGGTGCCCGAACTGGGGGAGCAGTTCCGCATCGGTCTCCCGGGCGCTGCGCACCGGCCCGATCTCCGGCGGCTGGTGCGACGCGAAGATCCCTAGCAGGCGGCTGTAGCCGCCCTCTACCGGTTCGACGTAGACCACGTCAGCGGCGCCGATGCCGACCGGCGGCCGGGCTTCGGACACGTTGTCGACCTTCACCGCGAGCACCGCCGGGCCCGGAGGCGGAGCGGGGGCGGGGGTGGTGCTGGCGGGAGGCGGGGATTCCGGCCGCGAGGGGTACCCGGCGCGCGGCGTCGAGAACAGGCCGCAGGCGGCCATGCCGAACACCGCGAGCAGAATCAGCGCCGCTGCGAACAGCACGCGCATGTGCTCGCGCCGCATGATTTCTCCCGGAATCCCTCCGGGTTCCAGGCTACGCCCGCGACGGGTTCACTTCTGCGGCTGCGCTCCGTGCGTGTTTTTCGGTGCTATAGCGCCCGAAACCGCTCACGGAACCCACGCTGGCGGCTGGCGGCTGGCGGCTGGTGGCTGGCGTCCTCCGCGTCGGGTGGAAACTGGTGCGGGGTCAGGCGGGCGATGTGCTCGTCGATCAGTATGTCCAGCTCCGCCAGGCGGGCACGCAGCGCCTCGGCGCGGCGACGGGAGGCGCTCGGCAACTGCGCCGCCAGGTGCCCGTACTCGGCGAGCACCGTGGGCAGATCGTTGCCGTCCTGCTGCCTGGGGATGTGGTCCATGGCTTGATGGTGCGGCCCGGGACGGGATTCGTCGATTCGATCAGTGGCGGCGCCGATGCGCCTGGCGGCCGGCGCCGATGCGCCTGGCGGCCGGGGCCGTTCGACGCCGGATATGCTCGCCGCATCGGGTTCACCCGATGGGATGATCTCGGGAGATTGGGGTGTGGAGATGACCGACAAAGCCGCGCTGGTGCGGGCACGGACGCTGCTCGCCGAGCACCCGGTGATCGACGGGCACAACGACCTGCCTTGGGCGCTGCGCGAGCAGGTCGGCTACGACCTGGACCGCCGCGACATCGCCCAGGACCAGTCGGCGCGGCTGCACACCGACCTGGCCCGGCTGCGCGCCGGCGGCGTCGGCGGCCAGTTCTGGTCGGTCTACGTCAAGGCCGAGTACCAGGGCGACAAGGCGGTCAGCGCCACGATCGAGCAGATCGACTGCGTGCGCGCCCTCGTCGCGCGCTACCCCGAACACCTGCAGCTCGCGCGCACCGCCGACGAGTTGGAGGCCGCCCGCGCCAACGGCCGCATCGCCTCGCTGATGGGCGCCGAGGGCGGCCACTCCATCGCGTGTTCGCTGGCCACCTTGCGCGCCCTGCACGAACTGGGCGTCCGCTACCTCACGCTGACCCACAACGACAACGTGCCGTGGGCGGACTCGGCCACCGACGAACCGGCCGCGAAGGGCCTGACCCGCTTCGGCGTCGAGGTGGTGCGCGAGATGAACCGGCTGGGCATGCTGGTGGACCTCTCGCACGTCGCCCCCGACACCATGCGGGACGCGCTGGGTGCCACCCGGGCCCCGGTGATCTTCTCGCACTCCTCGGCACGGGCAGTCTGCAACCATCCGCGCAACATCCCTGACGACGTGCTGGCCGCGCTGCCCGCCAACGGTGGCGTTGCGATGGCGACCTTCGTGCCGCAGTTCGTGCTTCCTGAGGCGATCGAATGGAGCAAGCGGGCCCAGGACGTGCTGAGGGAGCAGGGCTTCGATCCGCTGGACACGACGCCCGAGGCACTGGAGGCGCTGCGGGTGTACGAGGCCGCAAATCCGCGGCCGGTGGCCACCGCCGGAACCGTGGCCGACCACCTCGACCACATGCGCGATGTCGCGGGCATCGACCACATCGGCATCGGCGGCGACTACGACGGCACCGCCTTCACCCCGCAGGGCCTGGACGACGTCGCCGGGTACCCGAACCTGGTCGCGGAGCTGATCACCCGGGGCTGGTCCGAGGCCGACCTCGCCAAGCTCACCTGGCACAACGCCGTGCGCGTGCTCCGCGACGCGGAGCACGTGGCCCGCGATCTCCAGCGAACCGAACGCCCCTCGATCGCGACCATCGATCAGCTGGACGGCTGATGCGGAGCTGATCCGCTAGGCCGGTCGGGCGAGACGGTGAGACGGTTGTTGACCAGCTGTCTCACCGCTGGCTACGGTCGCGGCAATCGAACACGGCCCGGGACGAGGTGCTGCGCAATGAGGCGTTTCGACCGGCTGGAGCGGATCCTCGCGCTCGATCCCGATCGCGACTGCGAGGAGATCTACCGACTGCTCGCCGAGTACGAATTCCCCTGGGACATCACCAAGGCCCTGGAGTTCGCGCTGTTCCGAACCTACGCGGTGCCCCGCATCGGCCGGCTGCTGGACCACACCGGCGAATTCACCCGGTCCGCTCAGAAGCGCTACGACGACACCGTGCTCGTCCTCTACGAGATCTTCCACTGGGGCACCACCAGCGACCGCGGGCGGCAGGCGCTGGAACAGCTCAACGCCATCCACGGCCGGTACAGGATCAGCAACGACGACTACGCCTACACGCTGTCGACGTTCGTGGTGACGCCGGTGCGCTGGATCGAGCAGTTCGGCTGGCGGAAGCTGCACCCGCGCGAGGTGCGGGCGCTGACCAACACCATGCGGCGGCTCGGTGAGGGCATGAAGCTCTCCGGAATCCCGGAGACTTACGCGGAGTTCGAACGGCTCTTCGACGACTACGAGCGCGAGCACTTCGCGTTCGACGCGGGCGGCCGCCGGGTCGCCGACGCGACGCTGGACCTGTTCGGCTCCTGGTATCCGCGGTTGCTATCCCCGGCCGTGGCGCGGGCGGCGCGGTTCCTGATGGAGCCGCACCTGCTGACCGCCTTCGGCTTCCCGCAGGTCGGGAACGCCGGCCGCAAGGCCGCCGAGGCTGCGCTGAAAGTGCGCGCCGAGCTCGTGCGCGTGGGGCCGGTCCGGCCGGATTCCCGCCCGGTCGGGCCCGATCCGATGTCCTATCCGGACGGTTACGAGATCGCCGACCTCGGGCCGGACTCGTTCCACCGCTACCAGGCCAAGAGCCGGGCGAAGCAAACCTGCCCGGTGCCCACGTGACATGCTGCTCACTCCGCATGGCTGCATCCCGGCGGAGGACGACGCGCGGTCCCGAGCCTTCGCTCGCGCCCACCTGGTCCCCGTGATCGCCGGTTAGAGCTGGTCAGCGGCCGGGCCACCCCACGGTCCTGGCGATGTCCGATGTGGACACCCGCGAGTTGCGGCCCTGGCCGGACGGCCGCCGGGCGACCGCCTGGGGGACGTGAGAGAGTGCGGACAACGGTCTTGGGTTGTTGCCCGGATGTCAATGTACGCCACCCGATTGTCGGTGCAAGGGAATCGGTGCCGCAGCGGCTGTGACCGGCGGATTGTTGACGTTGTGTAGGTTCGGTCGGAGCGGGCTCGGCGGCCCGTCCGGTCCACCGTGATGACCGTCCCCGCGTCCTATGTAGACCAAGATGGTCTTCTGGTCGAACAACGTTACGAATCATGGGAAACCTCGGTGCATCGTGGCTCGCCCTGCGGAGCGGCATAGGTGCTCATACGATGCCGAATGCGCCTCCTGGTCGGCGGGGATAGGAGGAGGGTTCGATGGTTTTGTCGCTGCCTGATAGCGCGATGTCCGGCGGGGATTCCGAAAACTCGGACGGGTTGCCGCGTTCGGGTGATTTTCCGCGGAGTGCCGCGGTGCTCGCCCGGATGCGGTCGGAGAACTTCCCGGTCGCCGCCCGGATCCTGCCGCGCGGGCTGCGGCGGCACCTGCACGCCCTGTACGGCTTCTTCCGGCTGGTCGATTACGCCGGGGACGAGGCTCCCGGCAACCGCGGGGCGCTGCTCGACTTCCTCGAAATCGATCTCAAGCGCGCCTACCAGGGAACGGCTCGGATTCCGATGCTGCGTGCGCTGACACCGACGGTCGCCGAGTGTGCCATTCCGCACGAGGTGCTGGTCAAGTTGATCGACGCCAACCGGCAGGACCAGCAGGTCCGGCGCTACCGCAGCTTCCCGGACCTGCTCGACTACTGCGCCCTGTCCGCGAACCCGGTCGGGGAAGCGGTGCTGCACGTCTTCGGGCGGGCCGAACCCGCGCTGATCACGCTGTCCGACCGGATCTGCAGCGCGCTGCAGATCCTGGAGCACTGCCAGGACATCGCCGAGGACTACCGCCAGGATCGGGTGTATCTGCCGACCGACGACATGCAGCGCTTCGGCTGCGAGGAACCGGAACTGGTCGCCGACCGCGCCTCGACGATGCTATGCGGGCTCGTGAAGTACGAAGTGGACCGCGCGCGCCGGATGCTCGACGCCGGCGCGCCGCTGGTCGGGGAGCTGTCCGGGATGGCCCGGATAGCGGTGGCCGGTTATGTCGCGGGCGGACGTGCCACGGCGGCCGCGTTCGCTGCGGCAAAGCACGATCCGCTCGGCTTCGACGTGCGGCCGGGGCGGGGGCGGACCTTCGCCGAATGGGGGCGGTTGTACGTGTTGGGAGGCATTTGGTGACCGATTGGGTCTGGATCCGGGACGCCTACCTGGAGTGCGAGCGCATCACCCGGGAACAGGCGCGAAACTTCTCCTACGGGATCCGGCTGCTGCCCGGCCCGAAGCGGCGGGCGCTGTCGGCGGTCTACGCCTTCGCCCGCCGCGTGGACGACATCGGCGACGGCGACCTGCCGCGCGAGAAGAAGCTGCGCAGCCTGAAGCAGGCCCGCGAGGCGATCCACGCGGCGAGCATCGGCGCCGCCGACCCGGTGCTGGTGGCGCTGGCGGACTCGGCGGCGCGCCTGCCGGTGCCACTGGCCGCCTTCGACGAGCTCATCGACGGCTGCGAGGCCGATGTCCGCGGCGTGCGCTACGGCACCTTCGAGGAGCTGCTGCACTACTGCCGCTGCGTGGCCGGATCGATCGGACGGCTGGCACTGGGCGTGTTCGGCACCATCGACCCGCCCACGGCCGAGCGACGCGCGGACGCGCTCGGTGTCGCGCTGCAGCTGACCAACATCCTGCGCGACATCCAGGAGGACCAGCTGGCCGGGCGGGTCTACCTGCCTGCCGAGGACCTCGAGAGGTTCGGCGTTCGGCTGGAGCCGGGCAACGGGCGGGTCGAGGACCCGGAGAGGTGGGACCGGCTGATCCGCTTCCAGGCCGCCCGCGCCGAGCAATGGTACGCCGAAGGGCTTCGGCTGCTGCCGATGCTCGACCGGCGCAGCCGGGCGTGCTGCGCGTCGATGGCGGGCATCTACCACGAACTGCTGGCCCGCATCGCCGCCGACCCGCGTGCCGCGCTGCACCAGCGGACCTCGCTGTCCGGCTGGCGGAAAGCGGGCGTCGCGGCGCGGTCGCTGGCGGGGATGGCACCGTGAGCCGGGGGCGCGTGGTGGTGGTCGGCGGCGGGCTGGCCGGGGTGACGGCGGCGCTGCGCTGCGCCGAACTGGGATTCGAGGTCGAGCTGCTGGAGACGCGCCCCAGGCTGGGCGGCGCGACTTACTCCTTCGTACGCGGCGACCTCGTCGTGGACACCGGGCAGCACGTCTTCCTGCGCTGCTACACCGCCTACACCGGCCTGCTGCGGCGGCTCGGCGTCGCCGACTCGATCAGCGTGCAACCCCGGTTCCACGTCCCGGTGCTCAGTCCCGGCGGCCAGGCTTCGGTGCTGCGCCGCTGGGACCTCCCGGCACCGGCACACCTGACCCCGACGCTGCTGGGATACCGGATGCTGACCGCGGCGGAACGGATGCGGGTGGCGCGCACCGCGCTGGCGCTTCGGCGGCTCGATCCGGCCGACCCCGCGCTGGACCACATCAGCCTCGGGCAGTGGCTGAGGCAGCGCGGCGAGTCGCCGCGCGCCGTCGATGCGCTGTGGGGGTTGTTGGCGTTGGCGGCGCTCAACGCCGAGCCCGCGGACGCGTCGATGGCGTTGGCGGCCAAGGTGTTCCGGACGGGCGTGCTGGACACATCCGACAGCGCCGACATCGGGATTCCCCGGGTGCCGCTGGGACAATTGCATGGCGAAGCCGCCCACCGCGCGTTGCTGGAAGCGGGTGTCGGCATCCGCCTCCGCTGCAAGGCCCGGGCGATCCGCCGGTCCGGCGCGGGTTTTCAGGTCCCGGTGCGCGAGAACACCGGGGAATCGGTGCTCACCGCGGACTCGGTCATCGTCGCGGTCCCGCACCGCGCTGCGGCGACGCTTGTGGCGGACCTCCCCATACCGGGCGTGGCGACGTGGGCGAAGCTCTCCGCGGCACCGATCGTCAACGTTCACGTGCTCTACGACCGGCCGGTCACCAGCCTTGAGATGGCCGCCGTGCTGGACTCCCCGGTGCAATGGGTCTTCGACCGGACAGCCACCTCCGGCGCACCCCGCGGGCAGTACCTGGCCGTCTCGCTTTCCGCCGCGCAAGAGCACGTCCAGGCGCGCACTGATTACCTGCACGACCTGTTCATCCCCGCGCTGCGGCAGGTCTTCCCGTACGCCCGCAGCGCGCGGGTCCTCGACTTCTTCGTCACCCGCGAGCCCAGCGCGACCTTCCGGCAGGCGCCCGGCACCGCCGCGCTCCGGCCGCAGGCCCGCACCGCGGTGCCCGGCCTGGTGCTCGCCGGGGCGTGGACCGCCACCGGATGGCCCGACACGACGGAGGGAGCGGTGCTCAGCGGTACCCGCGCCGCCGAGGTAGTGGATCTGGACCAGCGCTCGCAACATGGTGTGGAGGTGACCGCATGACGACCGTTCTGCCACCAGCCCTGCAAACCGCCAGGGAGGCGGTGGATCCAGTGCTGCGCAACGCAGTGAACCGCCTCGACCCGGACACCCGCCGGGTGTGCGAGTACCACTTCGGCTGGAGCGACGCCGACGGCTCCCCGGGAGGTGGTGGCGGGAAGGCCCTGCGGCCGGCGATGGTGCTGCTGTCCGCGCGCAGCGTTGCCACCGCGGGGGATCCGATCGTCGCGGCGGCCGCGGTGGAACTCGTGCACAACTTCTCCCTGCTGCACGACGACGTGATGGACGGCGATACCTCCCGCCGCCACCGGGCGACCGCGTGGACCGTCTTCGGAAAACCGGCAGCGCTGCTGGCCGGGGACGCGTTGCTGGCGCTGTCCAACGAGATACTGCTGGAATCGCCGTCGCGCCATGCGGCGGCAGCGGCCCGGTCGCTGTCCATCGCGACCCGCGTCCTGATCGCCGGGCAGGCCGCCGACCTGGGCTTCGAGTGCCGCGCCGAGGTCGGGCTCGACGAATGCCTGCAGATGGCGCACGACAAGACCGCCGCGCTGCTCGCCTGCGCCTCATCCATCGGCGCGCTCCACGTCGGCGCGCCGCGGGAAACCGTGGCCCGGCTGCACGCCTACGGCACCGAACTGGGGATGGCCTTCCAGCTCGTCGACGACCTGCTCGGCCTGTGGGGCGACCCCGACGTCACCGGCAAGCCCGTGCTGTCCGACCTGCGGGCCCGCAAGAAGTCGGTGCCGGTCGTGCACGCGCTGAGCTCCGGGACCGCCGCCGGCGATCGGCTGCACCGGCTGTACGCGCAGGCCGAACCGCTCATCGAGGACCAGCTGCAGGAGGCCGCCGAAATGGTGCAGCGGGCCGGCTCGGCGGACTGGACCCGCCAGGAGTGCGAGCGGCGGCTGGCCGCCGCCGACGAGTACTTGCCCGATGGCGACGTGACCGAGTCGTTGACCGAGCTGGCCGAGTTCATCGTACGGAGGAAGCTTTGACCGATCAGTTGCAGCAGCCTATCCGCACCGGCATGGTTTCGGCTTCCGCCGCGCGAGCCGATGCCCGGATCGCGCTGGCCGCCGGCCGCGACTACCTGCTTTCCCTCCAGCACCCCGACGGCTGGTGGAAGGGCGAGCTGGAGACCAACGTGACGATGGACGTCGAGGACCTGCTGCTGCGGCAGTTCCTGGGCATCCGCACCGCCGCCGAGACCGAGCAGGCCGCCCGCTGGATCCGCGCACAGCAGCGCCCTGACGGCACCTGGGCGAACTTCTACGGCGGACCCGGCGACCTGTCCACCACGGTGGAGGCCTACACGGCGCTCAAGCTCGCCGGTGACGCCGTCGACGCCGAGCACATGGCGGTGGCGCGCGACTGGATCCTGGCGCGTGGCGGGCTGGAGGCCACCCGGGTGTTCACCCGGATCTGGTTGGCGCTGTTCGGCGAATGGTCCTGGGACGAACTGCCCGCGATGCCGCCGGAACTCGTGCTGCTGCCGAGGTGGTTCCCGCTGAACGTCGCGGACTGGGGGTGCTGGGCGCGGCAGACCGTCGTCCCGCTGACCGTGGTGTGCACGCTGCGGCCATGCCGGAACCTCGGCATCGACGTGCGCGAACTGCGCACCGGACGCGCGGCGGAACGGGTCCGTCCACAGTGGTCGTGGAAGTACGGTTTCCACGCCCTGGGCCAGGTTCTGCACCGCTACCACCGACGCCCGCTCAAGGCGCTGCGCAAGCACGCGATGCTGCGCGCGGCGGAGTGGATCGTGGCGCGGCAGGAAGCCGACGGCTCCTGGGGCGGGATCCAGCCGCCGTGGGTGTACTCGCTGCTGGCGCTGCACTTGCTCGGCTACCCGCTGGACCACCCGGTGCTGCGGCACGGGCTCGCCGGGCTGGAGGGTTTCCTGATCCGCGAGCAGACCCCGGCCGGTCCGGTGCGGCGGCTGGAGGCCTGCCAGTCCCCGGTGTGGGACACCGTGCTCGGCATGCAGGCGCTGCGCGATGCGGGGGTGCCCGCCGACCATCCGTCGCTGCGCCGGGCGACCGATTTCCTGCTGACCGAGGAGATCCGGGTCAAGGGCGACTGGTCGGTGCGCCGCCCGGACCTGCCGCCCGGAGGAGGCTGGGCGTTCGAGTTCGACAACGACGGCTACCCGGACATCGACGACACCGCCGAAGCGCTGCTCGCGCTGAACCGGATCGAGCACCCGGACCCGGAGGCGGTGCGCGGCGCCATCGAGCGCGGTGTCCGCTGGTTGCGCGGCATGCAGTCCCGCGACGGCGGCTGGGGTGCCTTCGACGCCGACAACACCCGGACGCTGGTGCGCAAGCTGCCGTTCTGCGATTTCGGCGAGGTGATCGACCCGCCGTCGGCCGACGTGACGGCGCACGTGGTGGAGGCGCTGGCCGCGCTGGGGCACGACGACCGGGTGCTGCGACGGGGCGTGAAGTGGCTGCTGGACAACCAGGAGAAGGACGGGTCCTGGTTCGGCCGTTGGGGCGCGAACCACGTCTACGGCACCGGAGCCGTGGTCCCGGCGCTGGTCCGGGCGGGCCTCGAACCCGATCACCGGGCGCTGCGGCGGGCGGTGCGGTGGCTGGAACGCCACCAGAACGCCGACGGTGGCTGGGGCGAGGACCTGCGTTCCTACCGCGACCCGGAGTGGATCGGCCGGGGCGATTCCACGGCGTCGCAAACCGGCTGGGCATTGCTGGCGCTGCTGGCGGTGGGCCGGCACGGCACCGACGCGGTGCACCGCGGCGTGCAGTACCTGGCCCGCACCCAGCGGGTGGACGGCGGTTGGGACGAACCGCAGTTCACCGGCACCGGGTTCCCCGGCGACTTCTACATCAACTACCACCTGTACCGGGTGATCTTCCCGCTCACGGCGCTCGGGCGGTACCAACGTGCTGGGGATTGAGATGACTGCGATGCGGCTGCTGGTCTGCGCCCCGCTGGGTATCGAAGCCCGAGCCCTGCGGGCGGCCCTGGGCCCCGGAACCGTGCACCGCACGGGCTACGGGCCGCGCCGCAGCGCCCGCAGCGCGGCCTCGCTCGCCGGGGCGGACTTCGACGTATTGGTCGTCGCTGGGCTCGCCGGCGGGGTCGGCGCCGAGGTCTGCACCGGCGATGTGATCGTGGCCGATGAGCTCCGCGGTCAGCGCGGCACCGTGCGCTGTCCAGCGGCACCAGCGTTGGCAGCGGAGTTGCGCCGCGCCGGGTTCCCGGTGCGTTGCGGGCCGATCGCCACTGCCGGTCGCGTGGTGCACGGCGCCCAGCGCGCCGAGCTGGCCCGTGCCGGGGTGCTCGCCGTCGACATGGAGTCGGCAGCGCTGGCCGAGGCGGCAGGGGGACGTCCGCTCGGCGTCGTGCGGGTCGTGGTGGACACCGCACGGCAACCGTTGCTCCGGCCGGGCACGCCGGATCGCGCGCTGACCGCGCTCGCCCGGCTGCACGCCATCGGCTCGTGCCTGCCGCGGTGGGGCCGCGCCGTCCTGCGGGAGCGCACCGTCCTGCGGGAGCGCACCGTCCTGCCGGAGATCCGATCCGCCGCACCCGAGGAGGTGTCCTGATGGGCATTCCGATGCGCCAGGCGATCCGCGTCGGCGCTTACCTGGTGAAGCAGAAGCTCGCGCGCCGCGAGAAGTTCGCCTTGACCTTGGAGCTGGAGCCGCTGTTCGCGTGCAATCTGGCCTGCGCGGGCTGCGGCAAGATCCAGCATCCGGCGAGCGTGCTCAAGCAGCGGATGCCGGTCGAGCAGGCCGTCGCGGCGGTGGAGGAGTGCGGCGCGCCGGTGGTGTCCATCGCCGGCGGCGAGCCGCTGATGCACCCCGAGATCGAGCTCATCGTCGACGAGCTGGTCAGGCGCAAGAAGTTCGTCTACCTGTGCACCAACGCGCTGTTGCTGCCCCGCAAGATCGACAAGTTCCGGCCGTCGCCGTACTTCGCGTGGGCCGTGCACATCGACGGGCTGGCGGAGCGGCACGACGAGTCGGTGTGCAAGCAGGGCGTGTTCGCGCAGGCGGTGGACAACATCAAGGAGGTCCAGCGGCGCGGGTTCCGGGTGACCACCAACTCGACGTTCTTCACCTCCGACACCCCGCAGTCGGTCATCGAGGTGCTGGAGTACCTCAACAACGACCTCCGGGTCGACCAGATGATGCTCTCGCCGGCCTACGCCTACGACAAGGCACCCGACCAGGAGCACTTCATGGGCGTGACGGAGACCCGCGAGCTGTTCCGGAAGGTCTTTGCCGACGGGCGACGCAAGAAGTGGCGCTTCAACCACTCGCCGCTGTTCCTGGACTTCCTGGAGGGCAAGGTCGACTTCAAGTGCACGGCCTGGGCCATCCCGTCGTACTCGCTGTACGGCTGGCAGCGCCCGTGCTACCTGATGAACGACGGCTACGCGGGGAGCTACCAGGAGCTGCTGGCCGACACCGACTGGTCCGCCTACGGGCGCGGCCGTGATCCGCGCTGCGCCAACTGCATGGCGCACTGTGGCTACGAACCGACCGCCGTGCTGGCGACCATGGGCTCGCTACGCGAGTCGATCCGCGCGTTGCGGGGGTGACTGGATAAGAAAGTGCGCAGTTTTGCGTGGCGGTGCGGGCGGCGGAACTCAGCCGAAGCGGCGGGCGAGCCGGTGGAACGTGCCGGGCAGCAAGCCCTGCAGCCGAGCGGGCGCGGTGAGCCACTTCGGGACGAACACCTCTTCCGCGTCCCGCTCCACGCCGCGCACCAGCGCCTCGGCCACTTCCTGCGGGCCGACGATCCGCGGGAAGCGGCGGTCGTAGCGGCGCCCGGCGAAGAAGGGCGTGTGGACCGCGCCGGGGAACACCGTGGTCACGCCGATCCCGTCGCAGTAGCGGAGGCTCGCGCCGAAGGCACGCAAGCCCGCTTTGGTCGCCGAGTAGACCGCCTCGCCGGGCACGCCCACCATGGCGATCGAGGCGACGAACACGACGTGCCCGCACCGCTGTCGCAGGTCGGGGAGCGCCGCGCGGGTCAGCAGCATCGGCGCGGTCAGGTTCAACGCCGTCAGCGCCTCGATCCGCTCCGGCGGCATCGCGCTCAGGTCTCCGGCCCAGCCGACGCCCGCGCTGTGCACCAGCAGATCGACCGCGCGGGCGGCCGCGGCGGCCCGGTCGAGCCCGGCCGGATCGGTCAGGTCGGCGGGCACCGGTTCGCCACCGGTGCGCTCGGCGACCTCGGCAAGCCGGTGCTCGTCGCGGCCGACCAGCAGGACCCGGCACCCGCGGGAGCTCAGCTCGGCGGCGGTCGCCGCGCCAATGCCCGAGGACGCGCCCGTCACCAGCGCGGTGCGCCCGCGCACCGTCAGCCCCACGACGAATCCGTCGTGCCGTCGTTGCGCTCGCGTTCCTCCATCGCGCGGCGCAGCTGCTCGCCCCGGCGGGTAAGTACCACGATCCCGCCGATGATCACCACGACGGAGATCACCTCGCCGACCAGGATCGCGGGGGAGGACTCGATGCGTTCGCCCAGCCAGTTCACCCCAATCGCGGCCGCCACCAGCGGATCCACCGTGGTGATCACGGCCAGTGCGGGCGACATCAACCGGCCCCGCTGGAAGGTCTGCTGGCTCAGCAGGAACCCCATCGGCCCGATCACGCACACCGCGTACAGCGACCAGTGGTGGAACGGCTCGGCGAGCCCGCCGCTGCGGACGTGCCCGGCCACGACCTTGATCAAACCGGCGGTCACGCCGTAGAACACGCCGGTGGCCACTGCCATGCCGATCACCCCGACCTCGCCGGGCAGCCACCGCGCGGCCAGCAGCGAGACCACTACGAGCAGCCCGAGCGCCAGCGCCAACGGCAGGATCGACGCCCCGGTGAACTCGTTGCCCTGCCCGGACGGCCGCCCCAGCACCAGGAACGCGGACAGCCCGCCGACGCAGGCCAGCCCTCCCAGCGCCAGCACCAGGTCCATCTTGCGGTGCGCCAGCCATGCCGCGAACGCCGCGCCGAAGAGCACCGAGGTCACCAGCAACGGCTGCACCAGTACCAGCGGTCCGAAGGCCAGCGCCACCACCTGCAGCGACAGCCCGATGATCACGGTGCCGATGCTGAGCACCCAGATCGGCTTGCGGACGAGGTCGAACAGCAAGCGGGGGCTCAGCGTGCGCACCTTCGGCACCTGCTTGGTGACGCGGTGCTGGATCGCGCTGGCCAGCCCGAAACTGGCCGCACCTAGGACGGCCGCCGGAACGGCCACGACGAGCACGGTGCCCTGCGCGCTCACCGCCGGTCTCCTCGCAGCTCGGCGAAGGCGTCGCGGAGGTGACCGGCGAGCTCGGTGGCCTCCGGCGCCAGCCCGGTGTCGGTGGTGATCCCGAACCCGATCCGCTCGCCCCAGCTGACAGCGCCGATCGCCACGCCCACGCCGTCTGCCAGCGACAGCACCGGCACGACGCCCGCGATCAGCGTCTGGCCGAGGTGGGTCGGACGACGCCGTCCCGGCATCACGGACACCACGGCGTTGAAGAAGCGACGCTGGTAGATCTGCCGCACGACCCAAGCGTGCAGCGGCGCGGGCAGCACGCCAAGTGCCGCGAGCACGGCGCTGGCAGCGGCGGGCTGGCCGGTGCGGTCCGGCTCGGCAAGTCCGGCGGTGACCTCGGCGAGGCGGCGAGCCGGCGGCATCGGCCCGACCGGCAGGTCGAGCGATAGCGAAACGGTGTGGTTGCCGGGCGCGCCGGTGCCCGCGCCGCCCCGCCCGGTGCGTGCGGTGCGCGGCACCATGACCCGGAACCGTTGGCCCGGTGTGGTGTCGCCGAGTGTCCGGTGCAGCGCCTCGGCCACCATGCCGAGCAGGAACGCCGTGCTGCTCACCCCGTGCGCGCGTGCGCAGGCGCGCGCCTCGGCGGCCGGGAGCTCGACGCCCGCGTACGACCGGTTCGGCGTGCTGCGCCCCGCCAGATGGCTGGTCGGCGCGGGTCCGGCCCCGGCTAGGCTCACCAATCCGCGCGCGACCTTCCCGGCCCGGCGGTACCACGGCTGGTCGGCGCGACTCGGCGATGTCGCCGCGTGCGGGCCATCGCTGAGCAACCGCAGCAGCGTGCTGGTCACCGCGACACCGTCGCCCAGCGCGTGGTGCATCTTCGCCAGCAACGAGGCGTGGCCGGTGCCGACGTCGCTGAGCAGCAGCAGTTCCCAGGGCGGCTGGTCGGTGCGCACCGGGGTGCCGAAGAACTCCTCGATGATCGGGCCCGCGCTTTGCCCGCTGTTCAGCTCGCGGCACCGCAGGTGATCAACGACGTCGACCGCGTCGCTGTGAATCCACTGTGGCCGACGACCGCGCCGAACGATCAGCCGTCGGTTCAGCATCGGTAATCCAGCCGCACGTTGGGAGATTCGCCGACCGACTTCTTCGCAAAGGTCCGATGTGGACCGGTTCGGTCCTTCCATGCGCAGGATCGCGCCGGTGTGCTGGGAGACGACCGGGGTAGTGGCGTACACGAAGAACGCGTCCTGCGGGCGCAGCGGGCGGCGGCCGTGGTGGCGGGGCAGGTGCGCCAGCGCGGCCACCTGGTCGGCGAAGTCGGCGGCCTGGCTGTGCTTGAGCGCCCGGTGTTCCCGCTGCGCGAGCTCGTCCGGCTCGGCGGCCCAGCGGCGCAACGTCCCGGTCAGATCGCTCTCCCGCGGGCACAGCTCGGCCAGCTCGGCGTCGGCCATCAGCTCGGCGTTCGCGCGACCGTGCCCGGCGATCGGTTCGAACATCACCACGGCACGCCCGCAGGCCAGCGCCTCCAGCGCCGTGGCCCCACCCGCGTTGGTCACCACCACGTCCGCGGTGGCCGTCAGACCGGGCATGTCATCGACCCAGCCCAGCGCGACGATCCGATCGTCCGCGCGGTCGGCGAAGCGCCGTCGCAGCGCGGCGTTGCGACCGCAGACCACGACGACCCGCTCGACCCCCTCGGCCAGCAGCGCCGCATCCACTGCGCGCTCGACGGAACCGAACCCGAGCGAGCCGCACGAGATCAGTACCGTGAAACCGGATTCCGGGAGCCCGAACGACCGCCGCGCCGCGGCCCGGTCGGCGGGCCGGAACGACGACACGACCGGCGGCACGCAGACCGCGCCGACGGCGTCCGGTTCCGCCCGCCGCATCGCCCGCAGGCTCGCCTCGCTCATCACGTAGTGCAGGTCGACCTCGGGGTAGACCCAGAACGGGTGCGGCGAGAAGTCCGACACGACCGCCGCCACCGGCACGTCCAGGCCGCCCCGGCGGCGCAGCCAGTCGAGCCCGGCGGTGCCCAGCGGATAGGTCGAGACGATCAGTTCCGGGGCGTGCTCAGCGATGGACCGGCGCAGCAGCCGCCCGCTCCACGCGCCGACGAACCGGCGGGAGGCGTTGGCGAACCAGCGGTAGCGCCACAGCGACTCGTAGAAGAAGTCGTAGAGCCACGGCGTTGATTCGACGTTGGTGACGTAGATCCAGTTGAACGCCGCGGGCACCCACCGGCCCATCGCGCGCAGGGCGTCCAACCAGGCGATCTCGCACCCCGGCCACACCTGCCTGGCCGCCTCCTCGACGGCGCGGGCGGTCGCGTTGTGGCCCTCGCCGATGGTGGCGCTGATCAGTAGCACTCGACGCGGCTGGACGGTCACCAGGCTGGATCCTTTCGCCCGATCCGTGCCTTCGCAGGCTAACGTGATCGACCAGGATCGGCTGGCCGAGCGGCCAGGCCCAGCGATGTCCGAAGTGGACGCCAGCAGGCGGCCACAGTGGATCCCGGGGGTCAGTCCGCGGGCAGCAGCGGGCCGTGGCTGCCGACGAGCCGGACGGTGCCGTCGGTGAGGCGGTAGGAGAGCCCGGCGATCGCGCAACGACCCTCGGCCACCGCGTTGGCCAGCAGCGCGGAGCGCTCCAGCATCAGGTCACCGGTGCGCCGGATGTGCACGTCCACGATGTCGTCGACCTCGGTCACGCCGCCGGCGCGGGCGGCCAGCACGCTCGGCGTCACCCGCTCCACGACGTCGCGGATGTAGCCGTGCGGCGCGGTGCCTTCGATGCACGCTTCCCGCGCGGCCGTGACCGCGCCGCAAGAGTCGTGTCCGAGCACCACGACCAGGGGTGCGCCGAGCACGCCGACGCCGTATTCGATGCTGCCGAGCACCTCGGAGCCGATGACGTGCCCCGCCGTGCGGACCACGAATAGGTCGCCGAGCCCCTGGTCGAAGATGATCTCGGCGGCCAGCCGGGAGTCGGAGCAGCCGAAGAGGACCGCGAATGGCCGCTGCGCCGGAGCCAGGGCGGCGCGGTGGTCGGCGTCCTGGTTCGGGTGCAGGCGCGCGTTGTCGACGAACCGGCGGTTGCCCTCCAGCAGTACTTCGTAGGCTTCGGTGGGCGAGGACGGCGGATTCGGCATGCCGGAAAACTACCGCACGCAGGTTCGAAGCAATGCCGCTCGAGCCCCCATATGGGCGACGTCACGCCGGCCGCGCGGTGTAGTAGGAGGTGCGATGTAACGCGTGATACATTCATCCTCGTGACGGACGTGCAGGTGATGAGGTGGCTGGTTCTCGTCGTGCGGCTGCCCGCGCAGCCGTCGCGGCACCGCGTAGCGGTGTGGCGGGAGTTGCGCCGGGTCGGGGCGCTCTCGCTGGGCCAGGGCACCTGGACGCTGCCGGACGTGCCTGGCGTGGCCGCCGGCGTGGCGCGGGCCATTGAGCTCGCCGAGCGGGGCTCCGGTGAGGTCGTGGTGCTGGCCGCCACGGGACGTGACGAACCCGATTCGGCGCGGCTGACGGAGATGTTCACGGCCGAGCGGCAGGAGGAGTGGGCGGAGTTCCTGGCCGACTGCGGCAAGTTCGACGCCGAGATCGACAAGGAACTGCGCAACGGCAAGCTGACCATGGCCGAGCTGGAAGAGGAGGAGCAGAGCCTGGATCGGCTGCGCCGTTGGTACCGCGAACTAAAGGCGCGCGACGTGTTCGGCGCCCCGGCGGCCGCCGAGGCTCAGCAGCAGCTGCGGCACTGCGCCGACCGGTTGGCCGACTACACCGAGCAGGTCTTCCGAGCACTGCACCAGATGTGACCGAACGCGCCGAAATGGACGACAAGGAGGTGGCCGGATGTCCGGCACCGAGCCGGTGACCGGTCAACGCGCCGGGCAGGTTCTCCCGCTGTACGCGGCCGGATTCGTGACCGCCTTCGGCGCGCACAGCATCGCCGCCGGGCTGGGCGCCTACACCGGTTTCGCGTCCCTGCTGGCGCTGGGCCTGCTGCTGGCCGTCTACGACGGAGCCGAGGTAGTCCTCAAGCCGGTCTTCGGCGCGGTCACCGACCGGATCGGCCCGCGGCCGGTGCTGTTCGGCGGGCTGCTCGCGTTCGCGGCGGCCTCGGCGGCGTTCGTCTTCGCCGGTGACCCGGCTGCGGTCGGCCTCGCGCGCTTCGGCCAGGGCGCGGCGGCCGCCGCGTTCTCCCCGGCCGCGGGGACGCTGGTCGCCCGGCTGGCGCCGGACTCCCAGCACGGCCGCGCGTTCGGCAGCTACGGCGCCTGGAAGGCCCTCGGGTACGCCCTCGGCCCGGTCCTCGGCGGCGTCCTGATCACCTTCGGCGGGTTCGACCTGCTCTTCGGCACGCTCGCCGGGCTCGCGCTCGCGGTGCTCGCGTGGGCGGCGCTGGCAGTGCCGGCGGTGCCGCCGCTGCCGCGGACCCGCCAAACCCTGTTCGACCTGGCCCGCCGGTTGGCCGCTCCCGGGTTCCTGCGGCCGACCGCGGCGCTGGCGGGCGCGACGGCGGCGCTGGCGGTGGGCGTCGGGTTCCTGCCGGTGGTGGGCGCGGTCGGCGGGCTGGGCCCGTTGGCAACCGGCGCGGCGGTGTCGGTGCTCGCGGCGACCGCGGCGTTGGTGCAGCCGTGGGCCGGCCGAGCGCGCGACGCGGGGCGGCTGCCCGATGTGCCCGGCATGGCCGGCGGCCTCGCGGTCGCGGTGGTCGGGTTGCTCGTGGCCGCGGTCGTTCCCGGCCTGCTCGGGGTCCTCGTGGCCGCCGTTGCGATCGGTTTCGGCACCGGGGTCGTGACACCGTTGGGTTTCGCGCACCTGGCCGCCTCGACGCCGCGGGAGCGGCTTGGCCAGACGATGGGTTCGGCGGAGGTCGGGCGCGAACTGGGTGACGCGGGCGGCCCGCTACTGGTCGGCGTGCTCGCCGCCGCTGCCTCCCTGGGGTGGGGCCTGACCGGTCTGGCGGTCGTCCTGTCGATGCTGGTCGTGGCGCTGTGGGTGGGCACCGCGACCCACCGGTGAGCGGTTTTTGATCTCGCAACTACCACCGCTGCGGCGTATCGTTGGCCAGCGGTGATTTGGTCGGTGGTGAGACGGGCGAGGGGGCCGCCTCACCACCGGCGCTGCCCGGTCAATTGACGCACGGGACGCCGTTGGCGGTGATCGAGTCCGGGCTGGAACCTGTGTTCTGCTGCCGGTTTGGTCCGTCGAGCTGCACGGCGCGCGGTGGCGCGAAGCCCGGCGCGGCGGGCCCGTGGTAGTCGCCGCCGATGACCACCTGGACCCGGCCGCGGGGCATGGACTCGTCGGCCTCGATCGGCAGGCCTCCCAGCAGCGTCGCGATCCGGTTGGCGTCGGCGTCGTCCCCCGGGCCGTGGCGCACCACGGACTTGGTCCGCGCGGGCGCGTTGCCGGCCTGACCCACCTGTTCGCCCCGGTTGGCGAGCTCGGTCCGCACGCGCTGGGCCAGCCCCGGTGTCTTCGTCGCGTTCAGCACGTCCACCCTCGCGGCCGCGGACTGGGACTTCGTCTCGCCGGGCTGCCCGGCTTCGGCCGTCGACGGGTCGATCGTGCTGCTGATCGCGGCCTTCACCTTGCGGGGATCGACCAGGATGGCGTCGCCGTCCTCCGGGGTCTGGTAGTCGGCGTTCTCGATGGGGATGGTGGTGAACCGGACCGCGCCGCCGGCCAGCCCGCGCAGCCGGTCGGCGAACGCCAGCACGTCCCAATCCCGGTCCAGCACCACGGATTCCTGCAGCGACCCGATCAGTTCGTGCAGCCGGGAAGGGTTGGCCAGCACACCGCCGGAGAGCACCGATTGCGTGAGCCCGGCCAGGAAGGCCTGCTGGCGCACGACGCGGTCCAGGTCGCCGCGCGGCAGCCCGTGTCGCTGACGCACGAATGCGAGCGCGTCCGGGCCGGAGATCGTCTGCGGCCCGGCTGAAAAGTTCGCGCCCGAGTAGGAGTCCCGGGCGGGCGCCAGCAAGCACACCGGGACGCCGCCGACGGCCTCCGTGATCCGCGCGAAGCCGAGCAGGTTGACCTCGGCGTAGTGGTCGACCGACACGCCGGTCAGCTGCTCGACGGTGCGCACCAGCAGCTTCCGCCCGGCGTCGCCGCCGAGCCGCGCCAGCTCCGCGGGGTCGGCGGTGCCGCGCTTGGTCTGCACCGCGATGGCGTCTTCCTTGCCCCTGCCGTAGGCAGAATTGATCTTGTGGCGGCCGAAGCCCGGGATCTGCACGTAGGCGTCGCGGGGGAAGGAGAACCCGACGGCGCTGGATCCGTCGTTGGGGATGTGCAGCAGGATGATCGTGTCGGTCAGCGCCGCGTCGTTGGCCCCGGCGTGCAACTCCCGGAGCACGTTCTCGGGCAGCGGTTTGCCGTGCGCGTCGGTTCGGCTGTCCATGCCGACCAGCAGGATGTCGGTCGCCCCGTCGGCCCCGGCCCCGTCGGTGACGTCGCTGGTCGCGAGGCCGTCGAGCAGGTGCCGGTAGTTGGACCACGCGTATCCCGTCACCGCCAGGACCAGCACGGACAGCACGGTCGCCGCGGTGCGAGCGCTGGCGCGGGCGCGGTCCGCCGACCGGCCGCGGTCCGCCGACCGGCGAGGTGCGGCGGGCCGGCGGCTTGCTGGCCTGCGGGCGGCCGCTCGGGCGTTGCGGTGCGGTGGCACTGGTACCTCCGGCGGGTGCGCCCCAGGCGCTGCTCGGACCTCGGTGACCCTTTCAGCATCCCACTCACCAGGGCATTCAGCAGATCATCCGATAGCGGATGATCTGACGACGCACGGTAACAGATGCGTTCGTCCACTGCGGACGGTGCAAAAGGCCACAGTGGATTTTCGGTCAGTCCTGGGGTGGGCCGGGAGTCGGTCCGCTGGGCAGGTCCCCCTGCCGGATGCGGTAGACCTGCAGCGAGGTGTCGTAGTACTTCGTGGTTTCGCCGACCCACTCCATGCCGATGCGTTCGGCGGTGGCGATGGCGCGGGTGTTGTCCGGCAGCGCCAGGCCGAAGACCGCGTCGATGTCGAAGGTGAACGCCCAGCGCAGCAGCGCGGTGGCGGCCTCGGTGGCGTAGCCGTGGCCCCAGACCTCCGGGTGCAGCTGCCAGATCAGCTCCAGGTCGTGGTCGTACGGTGGGAGCATCCGCAGCACCAGCCCGCCGACCACCATGTCGTCGGACCGGCGCTGCATCGCCCACCGCCCGGTGGGCGGCACCAGGTTCGGCTGCGACTCGATCCAGGCGTGCACGACGGCGCGCATCGCGGCGAGATCGGCGACGTTGGCGACGACCGGTGTGAGCCACTCGGTCACCTCCGGGCGGCCGTAAAGCGCGAGCGCGGCCTGCACGTCGCTATCGCTGGTAGTCCAGTCGCGCACGATCAGGCGGTCGGTTGTCAGGAGAGGCATGGCGGCCACCGCCTTCGGCGACGCTGGGGGAGGCACTCCTGATTCTAGTTCGCGCACATCGTCGGATATTTTGCTGATTACAACTATCGCTTCAGTGTTGATTGAAATTAACGTACGCGGCCGCTGACGGGTTCGCGGGTCGTGCTCGGCAACCTGGTCGCGGATCGCGCCTTCGAGGTCCTCGACCGCGCCGACGGCGAACCGCTGCTCGATCGGGATCATCCTGGGGAGTGCGGAAGGGGCCCGTCGTAGGCTGGGCGAATGCCAGTGAAGCGCCCGAATCCCGCCCGGTGGTTGCACTACCAGTACGGCGGCAAGCTCCCCGAGCTCTACCGGGAGTGGGTGCTGCGCGATGCCACTTGCAAGACGTGGGTGCTGCGGGTGCTGGTCCGGGGCCTGATCCAGATCGCGCCGCTGGGACTCGCGTTGTTCCTCGGGCTCGGCCTGCTGGGCGGGTCGTGGCCGATCGCCGCGGGCGCGCTGCTGCTGGGCATTCTCGTGGTGGGTCGAATCGTGGTGACCAGCGCGGTGGACAGCGTCGACGCGCGGCTCGTCCGCTACGGCTATCCACCCGGCCACGGCTCGGCGGTTCGGGGGCAGCGCGATGCCGACGCCGCCGAGCGCTACCGCGCCGTCTGGCGCCAGCCGCCGGAGGCGTAGCGCGAACTACCCGCCGAGGTGCGGATCACCGCCACCGGGCACGGTGCGTGGTGCAGGACGCCGTTGGCGACCGAGCCGAGAAGCAGTCCCGCGAAGCCGCCACGGCCGCGGTGACCGACCACGAGCAGCTGAGCCTGCCGGGCGGCCTCGCACAGCGTCGCGACGGGGTGCTGGTTGGCCACCTCGCGCCGCACTGTGACGTCGGGGTAATCAGCGCACCAGCCGGAGAGCTGTTCGGCGAGGTGCAGGTCGGCCCGGTTCTGGATCTCCTGCCGGTCGGGCAGGGGATAGGTGCCGACGGTGAAGAAAGCATCGGGCAGCGCCTGCACCGCGATCAGGCCGGTGTGCCGCCGATTCGCGGCGTCGAAGGCGTAGTGCACCGCGACGTGGCTCCCCGGCGAGTTGTCGACACCGACGACGACCGGGCCTGACGCCGCTGCGGCACCGCGTACCACGACGACCGGACAGCGGGCGTGCGCGGCCACCGAAGTGCTGATCGCGCCGAGCAGTACGTCCCGGAACACGCCGTGCCCGCGAGATCCGACGACGACCAGCTGGGCGCTTTCGGAGCGGTGGACCAGTTCTTCGGCCGGGTGTCCGACGGCGACCTCATCGGTGATCGTCAGCTCGGGCCGCGCGCGGTGGCAGCGCTCGGCGATGTCGCGGACCGCCTGCTTGGCGAACCCTTCCCGCGCGGGATCGTCGTTGACCACGACCAGGTGCACCGGAACGGCCAACCGCGTCGCCTCGGCGGTGGCCCACAGCGCCGCCTGCGAGGACGATTCCGAACCGTCGACTCCCACCACGACCGACTGCTTCGTCCTGGCCATCTCCAATCGCCTCCTCAGCACCACAATGCGCATCCGCCAGCGCGCGGTAGTAGGGCCGATGGGCCCCGCGCCGACGCACCCGAACGGGGGCTTGCCGACCAGCGCATTTAGTATCGGTTGGTGTCCGATGAGCTGACTCCCGCAGCGATCTTCCGCGCCGGTACCCGCCTGCGGCAGGTGGTCCGACGAACTCCGTTGGAAACGAGCAGCCGCCTGACCGGCGAACTTGGCGTCCTGGTTCGGTTCAAGCGGGAAGATCTGCAGGTCTGCCGCTCCTACAAGGTGCGCGGCGCGTACAACCTGATCTCCTCGCTCGATGCCGACGAGCGCAAGCGCGGGGTGGTGTGCGCGAGCGCCGGCAACCACGCGCAAGGCGTGGCGTTCGCCTGCCGCGAGCTGAAGATCAAGGGCCGGGTGTACCTGCCGGCGAACACGCCTCGGCAGAAGCGCCGGCGGATCGCCGAGATCGGTGGCGAATGGGTCGAGCCGGTGATCACGGGCAGCTCCTTCGACGAGGCCAGCGCGGCGTCCAAAGAGGACAGCGACCGCACCGGTGCGGTCTACGTGCACCCCTTCGACGACCCGCGGACCATCGCCGGGCAGGGCACGGTCGGACTGGAGATCGCGGAGCAGCACGACGGCCCGATCGACACCGTGATCGTCCCGGTCGGCGGCGGCGGGCTGCTGGCCGGCGTGGTGCTGTGGCTCAAGGAGCATTTCCCCGAGGTACGGGTGATCGGGGCCGAGCCGGCCGGGGCGGCCAGCATGCGCGCCGCTCTGGACCATGGCAGGCCGATCGCCCTGCCGTCGGTGGACACCTTCGTCGATGGCGCTGCGGTCGGGCGCGTCGGCGAAGCCGGCTTCCGCGTGGTGCGCGAACTGGTCGACGAACTGGTGGCGGTGCCCGAAGGCGCGGTGTGCACCGAGATGATCGAGCTGTACCAGACCGAGGGGATCATCGCCGAGCCCGCCGGGGCGCTGGCCAGCGCGGCGGCCCGGCTGCCGCTGGTGCGCCCGCCCCGGGGGCCGGTGGTGTGCGTGGTTTCCGGCGGCAACAACGACCTCAGCCGCTATGGCGAGGTCGTCGAACGCTCGTTGGTGCACGAAGGGCTCCGGCACTACTTCCTGGTCACGTTCCCGCAGGAACCGGGAGCGCTGCGGCACTTCCTGGACAATGTGCTCGACGACGGCCAGGACATCGTCGCGTTCGAGTACGTGAAGAAGAACAACAGGGAGACCGGCCCGGCGCTGGTCGGCATCGAGCTCGACCGCGCCGACGAGCTGGACGGTCTGCTGACGCGGATGAAGGGCTCCCCACTGCAGATCGAGCAGGTCTCCCCGGGCTCCCCGCTGTTCTCGTTCCTGGTCTGACCTGACTGTTCCAGGCTCGTTTGCGGTGCGGGTCAGGGCCGTCCTGGGCGGCCTCCAGCCAGCCGCGGACGTTCACCAGCGGGGTGCGCAGTTCGTGCGCGATGTCGCTTCGATCACGCGAGCGCAGCTACCGCGACAACATCATCGCGTTCGCCGTCCTCGCCGGATTTGTCCACAAGGGATAGTCCACTGTGCTTGATCAGGTGGGTTGGGCTCCGGCGCTCAGGAGCATCGCGACGTCGAGCAGTGCGACGAGGACGACCGCGTGGAACGCGGTGCGGGAACCCGGGCGGCGGCCAAGCGCGAGACCAGCGCCGAGCACGGCCGCCGCCAGCGGCAGGATCACCCATGAAACGTCCACCAGCGTCGCCGACGCGGCCAGGACCAGGCATGCGGCCACCGCGGTGCTCCGCGCCGCGCCCAGCCGGTGTGGCAGGCCGTGGACGCCGGTGGCCGCATCATCACCGAGGTCCGGCAGCACGTTAACGAAATGAGCGGCCGAACCCAGCAACGCTGCCGCGAGCACGAGCCAGAACGGCGGCGGCCCGCCGCCGCCGAACATCACGAACGCGGGCAGCAGCCCGAACGACAGCGCGTACGGGAACACCGAAAAGGGACCGGACTTCAAACCGAGGTCGTAGGCCCACGCGGACACCAGCGCGATGAGGTGCGCGATCGTCGCGACGGCGCCGAACGGCAGCGACAGCACCACGGCCGCCGGAGCCGACACCAGCACGGCGACCAGCGCCGTCCGCCGGGAGACCGCGCCCGCCGCCACCGGCTTGCCCCGCCGCCCGACCCGGGCGTCCCGGTCGGCGTCCACCAGATCGTTGAGCCACCCGACGGACAACTGCCCGGCCAACACCGCCGCCGCCGTCAGGGCCAAGCCGCCCGCATCGCGCCCGACGGTCACCGCGAGCCCGGTGGTGATCGCCGTGACGGCCAGCGCCGGGACCGGGTGCGAGGCCCGGATCAGCGAGGACGCAGTTGCGAAATGCCGCACCCGGCCGAGTGTGCCAGCCTGGAGCGCATGGCACGTTCCGGCCGGACCGTGCGGCGCAACGATCCTCTGCTGTACGAGGTCTTCGCCGACCAGTGGTGGCAGCCGCGTGGCGTCTTCGCGATGTTGCACTGGCTCGCCGCCGCTCGCGGCGCGCTCGTCCCCACCGCGGCGCGAACCGGAGCGGTGCTGGTGGACCTCGGCTGCGGCGCGGGACTGCTGGCCCCGCACGTGGCGGGAAAGGGGTACTGGCATGTCGGTGTGGATCGGTCGCGGACCGCGTTGCGGCAGGCCGCCGAGCACGGGGTGCAGCCGGTCGCCGGGGATGTCCTCGCGGTCCCGCTGCCGGACGGGTGCGCGGATTGCGTGGTGGCAGGGGAGGTTCTGGAACACGTGGTTGATTTGCCCGCCGCGGTAAGGGAAGCCTGCCGGTTGCTGCGGCCCGGGGGCCTGCTGGTGCTCGACACGCTGGCGGCGACGGCCTTGTGCCGGTTGGTGGCGATCGGGATCGCCGAACGCGTTCCGCACGTGGCAGTGCGCGGAGTGCACGATCCGGCGCTGCTGGTCGACCGCGGCGAGCTGATCACCGAAGCGGCCCGGCACGGCGTCGCGCTGACCCTGCGCGGGGTGCGCCCGTCGCTGGTGGACCTGCTGACCTGGGCCGCAGGACGAGGGAGAGGCGTTCGGATGGTCCCGTTCTCGTCGACAGCGGTGCTGTTCCAGGGCATCGGCCGGAAGAAGGGGTGAGGGCTGTTGTCGCTGTTCCCGGTCGTAGAACCGTTTTCACCGGCCGCCGCGCAGGAAGCGGCGCGCGACCTGGTTCCGCGGATCGCCGCGCGCGCAGAGCACTACGACGCCTCCGGCGCTTTTCCCAGCGAGGACTTCGTCGACCTGCGTGCTCGCAGCCTGCTGGGGCTCATGGTTCCCGCGGAACTGGGCGGGTTCGGCGCATCGTTCGCCGATTACGCCGCGTTCGCGGCCGAACTGGCCGGTGGGGCCGGTTCGACGGCGCTGATCTTCAACATGCACGCCTCGGTCACCGGCGCGCTGGCGCACACGCCCGAAGAACTGCTGCGGGAACTCGGCGCGCCGGAAAGCTGCTTCGCCGCGCGGGATCGGCTGCTCGCCGCGGCGGCCGACGGCGCGCTCTACGCGGTGGCTATGAGCGAACGGGGCACGGGTTCGAGGTTGTCGCGCACCGCCACCACCTTCCGCCGCTGCGACGGTGGATATCGGATCAACGGCAGCAAGGCCTTCGTCTCTGGTGCCGGGCATGCCGACGCCTACCTGGTCACCGCCAGGGACGTCGACGCCGCCGAGCCGAAGGTGTCCTACTTCGTGGTCCCGACCGGCGACGGCATCCGGGTGGAACCGACCTGGGATTCGATGGGCATGCGCGCCACGGGAAGCCACGACGTGCACTTCGAGGTGTCGGTCGGCGCGGATGCGCTGCTGGGTGGGATCGAGGGCATCACGCTGCTGACGGCGCAGGCGATGCCGCAGTGGCTTGTCGCGTCGTATGCCGCCGTGTACGTAGGCGTGGCGCGGTCGGCGCTGCGCGTGGGCGGCATGCACCTGCATGAGCGCAGACTGCACACCTTGCCGACCGTGCGATCCCGGATGGGGCGGGCGGACGCGGCGGTCGCCGCGGCCGACGCCGTGGTGCGGGAGGCGGCCCGGCGGGTGTCGGAGCGGCCGGGGGAGCCGGAGACGAACCGCTGGGTGTGGCGGGCGAAGCTGGTCGCCGGTGACACCGCGGCATCGGTGGCTTCGTCGGTGCTGGAGGCCGCCGGGGCGTCGGCGACGCGGCGCGGGCACCCGCTGGAGCGGATCTACCGCGACGCGCGGTGCGGTGCGTTGCAACCGGCGACCTCCGACGTCTGCGCCGACTGGCTCGGGGTGGCCGCGCTCGGCGGCGACCCCGACGACGAGACCGAGTCGCCGCGTTGGTGACGCCGTTGATCGCCGGCTTCGGCTCGGCGCTGCCGGACACCACCGAGCAGCAGGTGCTGTGGGACGACTTCTTCCAGGAGCATTTCCGCGCCAGCCGCCTCGCCCGGCGGGTGTTCGCGGGCGCCGGGGTGCGTCGCCGCCACACAGTCGCCAACCCGATCAAGGAGGACCTGTCCGGCTGGTCCACGGCGGCCCGGATGCGCCGCTTCAGCGAGGAAGCCCCGCGTCTGGGACACCAGGCGGTCGCCGCCGCGTTGGACGACGCCGGCATCGACGGCGACGATGTCGGCCTGCTCACCGTCGTCTCCTGCACCGGGTACGGAACGCCAGGGCTGGACATCAAGCTCGCCGCCTCGCTCGGGCTGCGCCCGGACCTGCGGCGGCTGTTCGTCGGCCACATGGGTTGCTACGCGGCCCTTCCGGCCCTCGGCGGCGTCGCGGACTTCGTCGCGGCGCACGGGCGAGCCGCGGTGCTGCTGTCCGTCGAGTTGACCTCCCTGCACATCCAGCCGCCGACCGATGACCCGCAGCAGGTCGTCTCCCATGCGCTCTTCGGTGATGCGGCCGCGGCTGCGGTCCTGCAGCCGCACTCGGCGGGGCTGGCTGTCGTCGACATCGCCGCCTTCACCGACGCCAGCGCGAGCACCCACATGACCTGGGACATCACCGATCTCGGTTTCCGGATGGGGCTTTCGCCGCAGGTGCCGGACGTACTGGCCCGGCACCTCGGCGCGGTGCTCGACGACCTGCTGGGCCGGAACGGCCTGCGGCGCAGCGACATCCGCGGCTGGGCGGTGCACCCGGGTGGCCCGCGCATCCTCGACACCGTCGAAGACACCCTCGGCCTGCCTCCCTCGGCCCTGCAGCCGTCGCGGGATGTTCTCGCGGAGCGCGGCAACTGCTCCTCCGCGACGCTGCTGATGGTCCTCGAAGAACTCCGGGCCGGCGGCGAACTCCGGCCCGGGAGCCACATCGCGGCCCTGGCGTTCGGTCCCGGACTGACGCTCTACGCCGCGCTGCTGGAAGTCATCATGTGAGCCATGGGACTCGAACCGATCACACTGGCCGCGCCCCACCAGGTGCGCTGGTCGTTCACCTGTCAGGTCTGGCGCGACGTCGTGTTCGTGCATTGGCCTTGCGCGGCACGGGAAATCGAGGCGGTGCTGCCGCCGCGCACCCGGCCGGATGTGTTCGACGGCACGGCGTGGGTCGGCGTGGTCGGTCTCGGGATGGTGGTCACCAGTCCGCTGAGGATGCGGTTCACCGAGGTCAACGTGCGGACCTTCGCCGTCGACGAGCACGGCCGCCGCGGATTGGTGTTCCTGTCCTTGGCGGCCTCGCATCCGGCGTTCGTGCGCCTCGCCAGGGCGGTCGGTCATCTTCCGTACCGGTCGGCGGCGGTCGAATGCTCGACGACCGCAACCGAAACCGCCTACCGTGTCGAGCGATCCGGCATCGGCCTGAGCATGCGCATCCGGCGCCGCGAGCGCGTCGCGCCGACCAGCGCGGACCGGTTCCTCACCGCGCGCTGGCGGATGTTCTCGACGTGGCACCGCTGGCCCGTCGAAGTCCCGGTGGTGCACGAGCCCTGGGCGCTGGATTCCGCCGAGCTGCTCGAGTTCACCGATGCCGGCCTGCTGGGCGAGTTCGGCCTGGCCCCGCCGGCCCGACCCGTCGTCCGGTTCGCGTCCAGAGTGGACGCCCGGTTCGGCCGGCCCGCCCCGGTGTGAGGACGCGGCGGGCCCGGCTCCGTGTGGAGCGCGGGCCCGCCGGTTTCGGGGAAACGCCGGTCGGACGGTCATTTGCCGCCGACGTCGAGGTCGACGCAGGCGTAGAAGGCGTTCGCGGTGTCGGCGACGTTCCAGACCGCCAGCACCTTCTGCTTGCCGCTGACGCCGCCGAGGTCGACGGTGTGCGACAGCTGCGACGGCGGCTGCTGGCCGCCCTGGTCGAACACGGCGACCCGGTTGCCGCCGATGAAGTACTCCCAGGTCGTCGTGCGGTGCGCGGTGGTCAGCGTCCAGTTGAACGTCACCGAGTTGCCGACCGGCGTCGCGGTCCAGCCCTTGCTGTCGTCGTCAAGCTCCGCGAATCCGTCGTTGCCGCCGCTGCAGCTGGTCAGGCCCCTCGGGCCCTCGACGCTCTGCGGCTCGTACTTGATCGCGCCGCACGGAACGGTTCCGGCGGCGCACTGGGCCTGCCGGCTCGCCGGCGAGTCGATGTAGCCGTGCGCGCTGGCGCTGCCGGCCGGGATCGTGATCAGGAAGGGGGCGAGCGCCGCACCGACCACGGCGGCGGAGAGCTTCGGGTTCTTGTTCATCTCAGCTCCTTTGGTGAGACCGCCTCGTCAGGTGGGTGGTGCCTGACCGGCGGTTGCTGGGGTGGAACTTGGCGGAGGAAGGGGAGAGAGAACATTCCGGCGACCACCGGTCAGCCGGGCGGACCCCACGCTCAGCCGTGGTCTGGACCATAGGTTTCGGTTGTTGCGGCGGTCAAGATTCGTCCGGTTCGACGCCCCGTTCACGCCGCCAGGATCGACGGCTGGTCTGCGACGATGTGCCAGATGTCCGTTTCGAGTGTATTTTTCCCAAGCCGTTTGCCGTTTTTCACCCGCCGTTCATGGAACCTTCGAGCTCCGGGCCGGATTTCGGTGCGCGAGTCCGCGTGGTGGGACGGCCGGTGCGGCGGTTGACACCGGGTGCGGCCCGCTCGACGATCGCCTGGTGATGATCGCGTTCACCCGGCGTCGGCACGTCGATCTGCGCCGCGTGGCCAGCCCCCTGTCGCCGGTGACTGGCGCACGAACCAGCGCGTCGAACTTCCAAGTCCTAAAAGGACATCCCAGTTCCCGGTTTCTCGGGTCGCCGTCGGCGGTAACCCGTGTGGAGGTGCGTGGAGTGCGTGGAGTGCGTGGACGTGCGTGGACGTGCGTGGACGTGCGTGGACGTGCGTGGACGTGCGTGGACGTGCGTGGACGTGCGGTAACCACAACCCACACCCCAGCCCAACCCCGAGCCGCTTGTTGATTCGTAGGGCAAATGTGTGATGTCAGGCGGCGTAGCGGACTTCGGGTTTGCCGAAGTAGGAGCGAACTCGGGCCAGGCGACTTGTGGAGTCGGTGGAGGAAGGAGCGGACCGCTTGTTTCGACTCGTAGCGGGTTTTCGGTGCTGTGCCGGTGGACATGGTCCTTTTGAGGTCGGCACCCCGGATCTCGTCGGGGTTGAGCTCCGGGCTGTATCCGGGCAGGAAGTGCATCCCGATCGCCGCAGCGTGATCGTCCACCCACTTGCGGACGGTCTTGCGGCGGTGGACAGGACGACCGTCGACGATCACCTGGACCGTACGGTCCAGGTGACGGGTCAGACGGTCCAGAAACGGCACGAACACGCCGGCGTTGAACGACCCGGTGTAGACGGTGAAGTACAGCTCGCCCCTTGTTACCGATCGCGCACATGGCGTTCACGCTGAACCGTTTCCCCGGTCTTGCCCACCACGGGTGTCCGGGCCGGCCGGTGCCCAGGTTCGGCCCACTGCGGCATCAGAGCGGATCCCGGCCTGGTCCAGCCACAAGATCACCGCGCCCTCGCGGCAAACGCGAGCAACGATGGCCGGATAGTCCTCCCCCCATCGGCACACGGCCTCGGGGCCCCGCTCGTAAGCCTGCGGACCGGTCTCTGCGGCGACACACCCCAACAGCGCAGATAGTCGCCGACGGTGCGCAAACTCAACACGACGCCGTGCCGCACCCGGATCAACTCGGCCACCGCCTTGCGGGTCCACACCACCCCAGCCGAACGTAGCGGAGCTGCACGACCAGCCCGAAAAGGGACTGCATCCGCACCTGCATGCGCTGCCGGCACACCCTCACCACCCGCCTGTGGTCACCCGAGGACGGCGCAATTTCGCGAGAAATTGCGCCCACCCCGGGTGACGGGGCATCGTCGCGCTTCGTGATCGCCGCAGTGCGTTCGTGCAGGTGGTGGCAATTTCGCGAGAAATTGACCGTCACCCGGGTGAACGTCAATTTCTCGCGAAATTGGCACCCCCTTCGCCCCACCGAAGAAGAACCACCGATGTCCTGAATCCAGCTCAGCACGTTCGTCCTGTTCACCCTGCTCTTCGCCATACTCACCACCCAGCTACCCGCAACAGCCCTCGCGTTCTCGATCCGGCCAGCACGCCGGAGGCGGCGGCGAAGCCGCCTACACGGTCTGGCACCTCATAGCCGACATCGAAGCCGAAACCCGCAACGAAGACACCAGGCGGAACAAGAACACCCCCACAGACCACCGGGATCTCCACAGCCGACCCAGGCCAGCTCGGCGCCCCAGGAGGAGCCCACCGGGCGGCACCACCTGTGTGCCTGAACGCTCGTGAGTGATCCTTCCGGTTCTTACCGGAAGGATCACTCACGAGACCTGACCTTCCCAGCCGGGCCGCTGCGGCGCCTCCCCCCGGCCTCCGCCGCACCAGACCTTCCCCCGGTGACCGGGCGCGAATGCCCCCACGCGCCCGGTCACCGACCGCCCTGCGCTTCAGGAAGAACGACATGACACCTTCAGGCCACCCGGACGCGCTCGAAATGCCCCGGCTTCGCCTCGTAGAGACAACTCACGCCGTACGAGGCGAGTAGGTCGATCAGGTCGGCTGCCGGGCGAATCGGCACCACAATTGGCGAGCGGGTCGTGTTTGACCCTTCGAACCCTGTTTCCGCCACACCTGCACCCATCCGGACACCGACTGCGGCGCTACCGCGAACACCCGCGCCGCCTCGACCTGCCTCATCCACCATGCACAGCCGCGACCACCCTGCGCCGCAGATCCTCCTGCACCCCAGGCGATAACCTCCGCGCATCCCGCACACCAGCGATCACGCCAGACCGACGCTCGGCGCGGACCTGGCGCCGCAGCCTGGTCCGGCACCGTTCCTCGGCGCCTGGCGGTTCACCGCGGACTTCGGGCAAGCGGTCGGGCCGGTCACCGTGTCCGGGCTGACCGCGCTGGTCGGCGTCGGTTTCGCCGGAGCGGGCATGGGCGTGCTCGGCCTGCTGGGGGCGGGCCTGCTGTTGCGCTACATCCCCGGTACATCCCGCGAACCGGGGCGAGCGCCTGAACGTCGGTGTGCCGGGCCACCGAGAGGCCGTAGGGCTCCCGGCCTTCAGGTCGGAGGAGAGGTGCGCCAATTCCGGAGTCAACCGTGCGCGCCCAAAGGATGGGATTTGCTGCGCAGCGCACCGAACACAAAGCACCAAGCCGAGTGCAGGACGTACCGGCCCCTACACCAGTCTGAGCTGTAGCGACTGCGGGCGGATAGACAACAACTCGCGCACGAACCAAGCCGAGTTCGTCTGGTCTGCCTGCGGTTTCACCTGCAACACGGACCTTAATTCTCGCCGTTCTGAGAGTTGGAATCCGCCGCCAGGCGGGGCAGGATGTCAGATTACTCACCCGGCGGAGTGCGGCCGCACCGCGGGGTGATCGAATGGACGGCGACACCGCCGCCGGAGCAGGGGAGACGCATGGCTGCCAAGAAGTCCGTCTGGGCGTCGGTCGTGGCGGCCGCGCTGCTGGGCCTGATGTGGGTGGTTTTCGAGTCCGGCTTCTTCGACCCGCAGGGCGGTGCCGCCGGGTCCGCCGCCGGCCCCGCCGCCGAGCAGCTCGCCGAACTCCGCGTCGCCCAGTCGGTTTCGATGGATGGCTACTCGCGGGAGCGGTTCAAGCACTGGATCACGAAGCCGGAAGCCGGGAAGAACTGCAACACCCGCGAGGCGGTGCTGGCGCGGGACGGTCAGAACGTCCGCTCCAACAACGCCTGCGAACCTACTTCTGGGACGTGGACCAGCGTCTACAGCGGCCAGCAGCTGACCGACCCGTCGGCGATCGACATCGACCACATGGTGCCGCTGGCCAACGCCTGGCGCAGCGGCGCGAACAAGTGGGACGACCAGCGCCGCGAGCAGTTCGCCAACGACATGCAGCTGCCGCAGCTGGTGGCCGTCGACGCGAGCTCCAACCGCAGCAAGGGCGACCAGGACCCGTCCCAGTGGAAGCCCGAGCGCGCCAACTGGTGCAGCTACGCGACGAGCTGGATCACAGTCAAGCGCTCCTACGACCTGACCGTCACCGAGCCGGAGAAGAAGGCGCTGCAGGAAATGCTCGCGACCTGCGGCTGATCCCACGCCGTGAGCCGTTCCGCCTGTACCTGGTTTGGGTACAGGCGGAACGGCGCCGGCGTGCAGGCCGCCAAACGCGGCCTGCTGTAACGGGAATCAGCCGCCGAGGGCTTGCTTGGCGCCCTGGTGCAGCGGGATCGGGTCGGTCTTGGTGGCGTTGTCCTTCGTGATCTCCTTGGCCGAGGGGTGGACTTGCTCGAGGTCCGCTCGCTTGTCGAAGATCAGCTTCGTGATCGCGCAGGCGTTGCCCGCCGGGAAGTCCCCGCGGACCACCAGGAGGTTCGGCACCGCGATCGTCGGGACGTCCGCCGGCAGCTTATAAGTGGCGGCCGGGATGGTGCTCGCCTCGTAGACCGGGCTGATCTGTTGCATCGCGGGTAGTTGCGGGGTGATGTCGATGAACTTCACCGCGCCGCCCAGCGAGGTCGTCAGGTCGGTGATCTCCGGGGTCGGCAGGCCACCGGACCAGAACAGGCCGTCGACGGTGCCGGACTTCATGCCGTCCACCGCCTTGCCCAGTGCCAGGCGCTGCGCCTGGATGTCGGTGCCCGGGTTCAGCCCGGCCGCCGACAGCACCCGGTTGGCGATGACCTCGGTGCCCGACTTCGGCGAGCCCGTGGAGATCCGCTTGCCGCGCATGTCGGCCACGCTGTTGATGCCGGAGTCGGCGCGCACCACGACCTGCGTCGAGTTCGGGTACAGCCGGGTCAGGGCCTGGATCTGCTGCGGCTTGCCCGCGAAGCTCTCCTTGCCCTGCACCGCGTCGGCGGCGGTGTCGGCGAGCGTGAATGCGATGTCGTAGTCGCCGGCCGCCAGCTGCTGGATGTTCTGCACCGACGCGCCGGTTTCCGCCGCGGTGGCACGGAGTTTGGTGTTGTTGCTGATCAGCTGTGCGAGACCGCCGCCGAGCACGTAGTACACGCCGCCGGTGTTGCCGGTGGCGATCGTCAACCGGCCGTCGGCGGCCTCGCAGGACTGGCCCCCGCCGGCCTGGTTGTCCTGCACCTGCTTGCCGCCGCAGCCGGACAGCACGAGCACCGCCGCCGCGGTCGCCGCCAGTAATCCCCTAATCCGCATCACGGACCTCCTTGATCGTTTCCCTGCGGCGCAGGACCAGCTGCGCGACCAGACCGAGCACACAGAAGCCGAGGCCGGTCGCCACCACCGGCGGTTCCAGGTACAGCAGGCACAATGCGCCCGGCACGAACAGCAGGCGCACCGGGCGGCGTACTGGGCCGGCTAGCCAGCCGCCGGTCACCACGCTGAGCGCGGCGACGGCCACGATGGACGCCGCGGCGACCCATACGATGGTGAGCGGATCGGCTTGCAGCAGCAGCGCGGATCCGTTGTCCGTCAGCACGAACGCGATCGGCACCAGGAACGCGGGCAGCGTGTACTTCCAGGCCTGCATCATGGTCGCGGTGATCCGGCCGCCGGTGATCGCGGCCGAGGCGACCGCGGCTAGCGCGGTCGGCGGCGTCACCTCGGAGAGCACCGCGTAGTAGAAGATGAACATGGCCCGCTCGGCATCGGCGACGCCGAGGGCGCCGAGCGCGGGCCCGATCACCACCCACGCGATGATGAACGACGCCGTCACCGGCACCGCGAGTCCCAGCACGCCGACCGCGAGCGCGGCGAACACCACGGTGAACACCAGGATGGCGGTGGGGTTGCTGGTGATCGCCTGGGCGGCGGAGACCAGTGCGTCGGCGAGTTCCTGGCCCAGCCCGGTCTTGGTGATCGTCGAGGTGATGATCCCGGCCGCCGCGCACACCGCCACCACCGGCAGCGCGCCACGAACCCCGGCCGACAGCGCGTCCACGATGTCCCGCAACCACTTCAACGCCGCCGGACCCGGGCCGTGTTCGGCCCGGACGAGCCCCGAGATCAGCGTGAACAGCGCGGCGACCCCGGTCGCGTAGACGACGGCCGCGAACGGCGGGATGCCCAGGGCGAGGAACACGACGATGATCGCCAGCGACAGGAAGTGGTAACCGCCGCGCAGCAGCAGCCGCCACGCGCTGCCGTGTTCGGTGTTGACTGCCTTGGCGCCGAAGCGGCGAGCGTCGGCCTCCACCGCGAACACGATGCCGAGGTAGTAGAGCACCGTCGGGAAGGTGGCCCAGATCAGCACCGTCAGGTAGGAGGTCTGGAGGTATTCGGCGATGATGAATGCGGCCGCACCCAGCGTCGGCGGGGACAGGATCGCGCCGATGCCCGACGCCGCCAGCAGCCCGCCGGCGTTCTCCCGCGGATAACCGGCTCGCCGCAGGATCGGCCAGGTGATCGCGCCGAGGCTGACCGCCGTCGCGGTGCCCGATCCGGACACGGTGCCGAGCAGGAACCCGGACAGCACCGTGGTGCGGCCCGGCGCGGTGCGGGAACGCTTGAACGCGGCGAAGGAGAAGTCGACGAAGAACTGGCCGGCGCCGGATGCGTTGAGCACCGCTCCGTAGATGGTGAACAGCACGATGTAGCTGGCGGCGACGTCCAGCGGCGTGCCGTAGAATCCGCTGGCGTCGTTGTAGAGTGCGTTGACGATCTGGCTGAAGTCCACGCCCGCGTGCGCGATTCCCCAGTTCTGCGGCAGGAACCCGCCGTAGTAGGCGTAGCCGATGAACGCCGCGCAGATCACCGGCAGGATCCAGCCGGTGGTGCGCCGGGTCGCTTCGAGGACGAGCAGGAGCAGCAGCGCCCCGGCCACGATGTCCACGGTGGACAAGCTGCCCTGGCGGTCGAGGAACGCGTCGAAGCCCCCGGAGGGGACCGGCAGCACCGGGTAGAACCCGACGAGCAGGGCGATCGCCGAGAGCACCCAGTCGTACCAGGCCGGGTCGTCGCGGTCGCCCTTCGGGCGGCGACTGCCCGGCCGGTAGCAGAGGAACACCAGCGGCAGCGTGCAGCCGAGGAAGATGACCAGGTAGTACTGGTTGCCCTTGGTGAGCGGGTAGAAGACCTGCTTGAGCACCAGCGCGGCGACCGCGAGGGCGACGAGGTAGACGAGCAGGTCCGGGCGGCGGGACAGTTGCCGGGCTGGGCGTTCTTCGTCGTGTGCGGCGACGATCTCGCCGACGTCGGTCTGCGCGGTGCCTTCCTTGGCTGGTTCGTCGTTGTGCTCAGGCCGCGTCGCCTGGCTCATGCGCTTGCCCTTCCGTGCCGTTCGGCGGTGTTCGGACAAGCGCATGCCGCCGTCCGGGGAGTCACCGTGCGAATCCCGGTGCAAAAGTCCTTTTTGCGGCGGGAATGTAACTGGCGTCACTCGCCTTGGTCAATAGGCGTGGTCGCGCGGCAGCCGGTGCGGTTCCCGGATATTAGTCCACAGTGGATTGTCATGTGCGCGGCACGGTCCGGCGGACGTTATCGTGCTGTGACGGTCCCGGTGTTGATTCCGCGATCCACGGTCCGTCCGAAGAGGCGTCCAGGATGCCCTCCTCCAGCCAGGAATAGCGGCCGTCCAGCACCCTTTGCGCGAGGCCCCGGTCGGCGGCGTCGGTGTTGTGCCAGAGCTGCCGGAACAGCGTCTCGACGCGGCGGCGCGCCTGGCGGCAGAACGCGTCGGCCAGCTCCACCGCCGACGGGTCCTGGCCTGCCGAGCGGGCGTGCACGCAGCTGGCGCTCATCGCGTAGAGCTCCGCGCCGATGTCGACGATGCGGCCCAGGAACAGCTGCCGGTGCTCCAGCCTGCCCTGCCAGCGCGACATCCCGTAGAAGGTCTGGCGCGCGATCCGCCGGCTGGCCCGCTCCACGAACCGCAGGTGCTCGGCCAGCGGCCCGTATTCGCCGAAGCCGCCCGGCAGCTGCCCCTTCCCGGCCACCAGCGTCGGCAGCCAACGCGCGTAGAAGCCACCGGCGCGGGCGGCCGCGCGCGCCTTGCGGGAGAGGTCCGCCTTCGGGTCGATGATGTCGCCCGCCACCGACAGGTGCGCGTCGACCGCTTCGCGGGCGATCAGCAGCTTCATGATCTCGCTGGAGCCCTCGAAGATCCGGTTGATCCGCAGGTCGCGCAGGAGCTGCTCGGCGGGCACCCCGCGCTCGCCCCGCGCGGCCAGCGAGTCGGCCGTCTCGTAGCCGCGCCCGCCGCGGATCTGCACCAGTTCGTCGGCGACCAGCCAGGACATCTCCGAGGCGTAGAGCTTGGCCAGGGCCGCTTCGATGCGGATGTCGTGCCGGTCGGCGTCGGCCAGCCGGCCGGAGAGTTCGAGCACGGCCTCCAGGGCGAAAGCCGTGGCTGCGATGAAGGAGACCTTGTCGGAGATCGCTTCGTGCTCGCCGATCGGCCGACCCCACTGGACCCGCTGCGCCGACCACTCGCGGGCGATCAGCAGGCACCACTTCGCGGCGGCGGCGCACATCGCGGGCAGCGACAGGCGCCCGGTGTTCAGCGTGGTCAGCGCGATCTTCAGGCCTTCGCCCTCGCGGCCGATCCGGTTCTCCGCGGGTACCACGACGTCGTGCAAGCGGGTCACGCCGTTCTCGATGCCGCGCAGCCCGAGGAACGAATTGCGGTTCTCCACGGTGATGCCGTCGGCGTCGCCTTCGACGACGAATGCCGTGACGCCGCCGCGATGCCTCTCAGAGCGCGGCACCCGCGCCACCACCACCAGCAGGTCGGCGAGCACGCCGTTGGTCGTCCAGAGCTTGACCCCGTTGAGCGTGTAGCTCCGGCCGTCCGCGCTCGGCACCGCGCTGGTGGCCAGCCGCGCCGGATCGCTGCCCACGTCGGGCTCGGTGAGCAGGAACGCGGTGATCTCGCGGACGCAGCGCGGCAGGAACTGCCGCTTCTGCTCGGCGGTGCCGAACATCTTCACCGGCTGGGGCACGCCGATGGACTGGTGCGCGGACAGCAGCGCGCCGATCGACGGGTTGGCCGTGGCGACGAGCATCAGCGCCCGGTGGTAGTAGACCGCCGGCAGCCCCAGGCCCCCGTACTCCGCGGGAATCTTGATGCCGAAGGCGCCGATGTCCTTCAGTCCGTTGATGACCGCGTCCGGGATCCGGGCGTCCCGTTCGATCTGGCGTCCGTCGACCTCCGTCTCGCAGAACTCGCGCAACCGCTCGAGGAACGCCTCCCCCTGGGGTGAGCTCTGGCCGTCGGGCATCGGGTCGATCAGGTCGAGCCGCAGCCTGCCGAGGAACAGCTCCTTGCCGAAGCTCGGCCGGTCCCAGCGGGATTCGCGGGCCTCCTCGGCCACCTGCCGGGCCTGCGCGGCGTCAACCCGAACTTCGCGATTTCTGTCCACTGTGGTCATCAATGCCCCCAACGGTTCGAACGTTGGTGATGTCGGTCACGCAACGATACTACTGATCGGTAACCGGCAAAACCCGACGGCCGGGTGGTTGCCCCGCACGTCAGCCGATCGGGCGGCGCGCAGCACCGCCCCCGCCGGCGACGCCCTGTCCGACGGTATGCCCAGCGTCAGCAGCGGGGCGAACGCGGAAGCCGACGGGGCGTTGTTCGCCGTCTCCGGACCGGCGATGCCTTCGGCGGCTCCCTTGCCGAACCTCTCGGGATACAGCGACCGGCGCTTCTCCAGGGCGTAGGAGGCCAGCGAGGACATCACGCCACCGCCGCCGGGCAGCACGCCGATGACGAAGCCCAGGATCAAGCCGCGCAGGATCGCGCCCCGCGACGCCGCCCAGTCCCGCATCATCGGCGACAGCCGGCCGATCTTGTTGGTGACCATGTACGTGGCTCGTAAGCACTCGCTTGCGGAACTCCGCGCACAGCGCCGGCATCTGCTCGAAAGCGCGCTGTTCGACGGGGCCACCAACGGCGGTGGAGGCGACTACACCAACCTGCCCGCCGAAGACCTCGCCGCCCGGCTCGCCTCGTACGCACCGGTGGACGACGCCCGGATCTTTCCTGACTCCGGCGGCGGCCGGTTTGTAAGCTCGGCGGGCGCAACACCGTCGATGTGGCACCTGGGAGAGGAAGCACCATGACCACCGAGCTGAGCGCCGACGCCCTGACCGGGCTCCTTGAGCGGGCTCGCCAGGACTACCAGGACCTCGCGGAACGCCTGCTCTCGCTCGACCTCACCCGGGGCAAGCCCTCGCCGGAGCAGCTCGACCTCTCCGATGACCTGCTGAGCCTGCCCGGCGGGCGGCACACCGCCGCCGACGGCACGGACGTTCGCAACTACGGCGGGCTGCAGGGGCTGCCCGAGCTCCGGGAGATCTTCGCCGGGGTGCTGCAGGTGCCGGTCGCGCAGCTGCTCGCGGCCGGGAACTCCAGTCTTGAACTCATGCACGACTGCCTGGTGCACGCCCTGCTTAGCGTCCTGCCGGACGCCGAATCGCGCTGGGTGGACCAGGAGCGGATTGCGTTCCTGTGCCCGGTGCCCGGTTACGACCGGCACTTCGCGCTCTGCGAGCGGTTCGGGATCGACATGATCCAGGTGCCGATGACCGCTGACGGCCCGGACATGGACGTCGTGGAGCGGCTCGTCGCCGAGGACCCGGCGATCAAGGGCATCTGGTGCGTTCCGAAGTACAGCAACCCGGACGGCGTCAGCTACGGTGACGAGACCGTGGCGCGGCTGGCATCGATGAGCACTGCCGCGCCCGACTTCCGGATCTTCTGGGACAACGCCTACGCCGCCCACCACCTCACTGAAGAGCCCGTCGAGATCGCCGACCTCCTCGCAGCCTGCGACGAGGCCGGGAACGCCGACCGGGTCTTCGTGTTCGGTTCCACTTCGAAGATCACCGCGGCGGGCGCGGGCGTCGCCTTCTTCGGCTCGTCGCCCGCGAACGTGCAGTGGCTGCTCGGCAACAACTCCAAGCGGTCGATCGGCCCCGACAAGATCAACCAGCTGCGGCACGCCATCTTCCTGCGGGACGCGGACGGGGTGCGGGCCCACATGGAGCGCCAGCGCGCCCTGCTGCAGCCCAAGTTCGAGGCGGTGGCGCGGATCCTGGAGGCGGAACTCGGCGGGACCGGGCTCGCCACCTGGGCCTCGCCCAAGGGCGGGTACTTCGTGTCCCTGGAGGTGCAGGACGGGTGCGCCAAGGAGGTCGTGTGCCGTGCCAAGGAGGCCGGCATCGCGCTGACCCCGGCCGGCGCGACGCACCCGTACGGCAACGACCCGCGCGACGCCTTCATCCGCATCGCGCCGAGCTACCCGGGGCTGGAAGAGCTGGAGCGGGCGATCGAGGGGCTCACCGTCTGCGTCCGTCTCGTCGGCTACGAGAAGCAGGCCAGCTAGGAGGCTGCTTTTTCGCGGTGGTGCGGTTGAGCGGCGCTTGGCCGTACCGCCGTCGGTTCGTTGCATGCGTAACGCAATCGGGCTGCCGATCTTGTGGTTCGGTCGTTCGGCGGGGCAGACTCCTGCGTCATGGCGAAGTCGACGCGCATAGCGCTGCTTTCCGTTGTCGTAGCAGTCCTTTCCGTGCTGGGGTTCGTCGCGCCGTCCCAGGCGGCGCCGCCCGGCCGGATCGATCCCCGGCCCAGCACCGCCGAGTTGGCCCGGAAGTTGGACGAACTCCAGAGGCGGAGCCACGGCGCGATCGAGGTCGCCGCGATCGGCAAGTCCAACCAGGGCCGGCCGGTGTGGAGCGCGAGGATTGGCGACGGGCCGCTGCGCGTCCTCTACGTCACCCAGCAGCACGGCGACGAGCCGCTCGGCACCCAGGCCGCGCTGGAGTTCCTGCGCGAGGTCGGGGTCGGCCAGAGCCGCTACCAGCGCTGGCTGCGGTCGCAGGTGACCGTTGACATCGTGGTGCGGGCCAACCCGGACGGCCACGAGCTGAACTGGCGGTACAACTACGCCCCCGACGCGGCTCCGGATTACGGCGCGGCGGGCAAGGGTTACGACATCAACCGCTACCACGACCCGGCGGTCGCGCCCGAGAACAATCCCGCTACCGAAGCGGGCCTGATCCAGCGCCACTACGCGGAGTTCCAGCCGCCGATCGTGGTCGACTACCACATGCAGGGTCGCTACGCCGACGGTGGCGGACGCGAGATCACCGCATCGCTGATGTGGCCGACGAACCCGGGCGTTACGCCGAGCAACCTCGAGCTGGCCAAGCAGATCTCGGTGGTGGCGCAGCGGTCGATGACCGATGGCGGGGCGAACGTTTCGCAGTACCCCGGCGGCGACTACCGGGGCATCGCCCGCAACGCCTACGGCCTGCGCGGCAGCGGCAGCGTGCTCATCGAACTCAGCGACATGGGCCCGCAGCATGAGCAGGCGCAGATCGATTCGGCTCTGCGGTCCATGTTGGCCATCGCGCGGAGTGCGGCCGATGGTTCGCTTGGGACGATCGACCCGGCCGATGCGGACGCGATCCCGCCGCGCGGCGAGCCGATCCCGCAGGCCGCTGCGGCCGGCACGCATGCCGACTGACGCGAGCGGGTAACGGCCTCAGGATGTCGGCGGCCGCGAGGTCGAGGCTTGGGTGCTCGGCCGTGCGGCGGTTCTGCCCCGGCTCCTCCAGGCTCGCGCCGGCGAACCGTCCAGCGCGCTCTCGCCGAGCCCCCCGCTGGTCCACAGGCCGGGCGCCGTCGCGGACGCTCGCGGCCGGACTTTCCGCTACCGACCCGACGCGCCGCCGCGGCGAAGGTCGCCACCTGGCCGTGAGTGATTTTGGGTGCCATAGCACCGAAAAACGCTCACGGGCCTTGGTCCTGCACCGCGCACACCCAACCGTCCGATGTGGACACCGCACGACCGGCTGCCCGAGACGTCGCGACCGCTTCCGCCGACGGCTCGGGCGGCGTGGAGCCCGAACCCGTCGGCAATGAGCTCACTGTCCGTGAGTAGCGGTTGACGACCTCGCCCTGTGCGGGCGGGAACAACGTGGTCGTCGACGAGCACGTAGGTGCAGTCAGGAGGGTGTTTAGTTCTTTATTTACATATTGATCTTGAACACCCTCCTCTTCTACCCGCTCACCGACTCCTCCGTTCACGTGATCTTCACGGAATCAATCATCTAGATCACCTGCCGGGACTGCGCCCGTAGCTCGTCGGAGATCGCCGGTCCGTCATCCGCTCCGGCGGCGGATCGAACGGGCAGCCCGCCGCCCGTGCCATCGGATACTCTGGGACGTCCGCGGAGTTCTCGCCAACCGGATTCAGCACATCGGTCATCGCTTGCCTTCCTGAGCTGTTATCACGAGACCGGCGCGGAGAGCGCATCGACGACTTCCTGGCGGCGCAGGCGGCATTGCTTGGGCATGTTCCAGCCCAGCACGCCGAGGACCTTGCCGTTGTGCCGGTACCGCGCGACGAATCGCCGCTCCGCCGTGCTTCCGTCCACAATGGTCACTTCTGCGTCCCCGTCGGGAAACCCGTGCACCTGGATCTTGGTGTCGAACTGGTCGGTCCAGAAGTGGGGGACCGGGACGTAGGGCTGGTCCTCGCCGAGGATGTTGGCGGCCACGGCGTAGGCCTGCTGGGTGGCGTTGGTCCGGTTCTCCAGCCGCAGCGAGGCGCCGAGCGCGTCGTGCTGCCAGCGGGCCACGTCCCCGGCGCCGTAGATCCCCTCCGCCGCCCGGCAGCGGGAATCGCACACGAGCCCGTCGTCCACCCGAAGTCCGCTGCCGGCCAGCCATTCCGTTGCCGGGGTGGCTCCGAACGCCACCACGACCACGTCGGCGGGTAGCTCGTCGCCGGTGTCCAGGCGCACACCGGTGACCCGGCCGTGCCGTCCGGTCAGTCCGGTAACTGCGGTGCCCAACCGCAGGCAGACCCCGTGTTCGGCGTGCAGTTCGCCCAGCAGGTTGCCGACCAACGAGCCGAACTGGCTTTCCAGCGGCGCCTGCTGCGGGCCGGCCAGCGTCACTTCCGCGCCCATTTTCCTTGCGGTGGCAGCGATTTCGGTGCCGAGCACGCCGTCCCCGACGATGACGACCCGCGAAGCGGCCAGCAAGGCAGGCCGCAAGGCCAGGGAATCGTCGAGAGTGCGCAGCACGTGGACACCGGTCAGTTCGCCTTGGCCGGGAAGCGTGCGGGGCCGGAGCCCGGTCGCCACGACGATCGCTTCGGCGCTCAGGGCGAGCCCGGACGCGGTGCGGACGGTGCGTGTCGCCACGTCCAGGCCTACCGCCGGATCACCGAGGATGATCTCGGCGTCCAGTCCGGACACCGTCGCGGGCTGCCGGAGCCGGGTCCGCTCGGTATCCCAGGTTCCGGATAGCACCTGCTTGGACAGTGGTGGCCGGTCGTAAGGCGGGTGCGACTCGGCCCCCAGTAGGGTCAGATCGCCCCGATATCCCTTGCGCCGTAACGCCTCTGCGGTGGCAAGACCGGCAGCGGAAGCTCCGACCACCAGCACGCCGGCGGGACCGCTCATGAGCTCTCGCCGAGCTCGATCGCGGCGGCCGGGCACATGCTGGCGGCTTCGCGGACGGAGGTGTGCAGCGACTCGACCGGTTCGGCGTCGAGCAGGATCACGATGCCGTCCGCCTCCCGCTGGTCGAACACCTCGGGGGCGAGCAGCGCGCATTGCCCCGCCCCGCAGCACTTTTCCTCGTCAACGGTCACCTTCAAGAGCAGTTCTCCTCTGCTTGGGGGCCGATCAGGGGCGTGATGTGACCGGTGCCAGCCACATCCCGACGATCGCGTCGATCAGCCCGGCCGCGGCGTCGTGCCAGCTCAGCCGTGGCGTGGCAGTGCCATCGGCGAGGGCGCGTTCGCGTTCGGCGCACATGTGGACCATCAGCTGGCGGGCCATGTCGCCGCGTTCCAGGTGCACGTCGATCGGCAGGTCGGGCAGGCAGCGGTTGAGCCCGTCGAGGACCCGCAGCAGCGACGGCGAGGTGAGCGCCTCGTCGATCATGATCTCGCGCAGCGCCGGGTCGGTCATCACCTGGGCGCCGAACCGGGCGAACCAGGTGGGGCTGTCGAGAGCGGCCAGGTGCTCGGTGGTGGGGCGCACCAGGCAGGCGACCCAGTCCCGCACCTCGGTGGAGCCCTCGACCTCGGCGGCCATCTCCAGCCGCAGCCGTTCGATCTGCTCGGCGTGCTTCCGCGCGATCGCCCGCACCAGGTCGGTCTTGGTGCCGAAGTGGTAGCCGACAGCGGCGTTGTTGCCCTGCCCCGCGGCCTCGCTGACCTGGCGGTTGGACACCGCGAACACCCCGTGCTCGGCGAACAGCCGTTCCGCCGCCGTCAGGATCTGCTCCCGCGTCGCGTTCACCCGGTCCGCCCGAACGGTCCTCCCGGCCATCGTCACCACCGCACCGGGAGTTCGCGCAGAACGCCGACGGCCAGTCCCTCGACCCGGTTCAGGTCCTCCACCGCGACGGCCAGTTCCAGAGTGGGAAGCCTCCGGAGCAGCACGTCGAGCACGGCCTGCAGTTCGGTGCGGGCCAGCGCCTGCCCCAGGCAGGAGTGCGCCCCGGCGCCGAAAGCCAGGTGGGGGTTCGGGCTGCGCCCGAGGTCCATCTCATCGGCGCCGTCGAAGGCCGTGGCGTCGCGGTTGGCCGCGGCCATGCTGCACACCACGGTCGTGCCGGCGGGCAGTTTGGTGCCGGAAACCTCGGCCTCTTCGCTGATGTACCTCGGCATGCCGAACCCGGGGTTGGCGTCGAACCGCAGCGCTTCCTCCACCGCCGTGCGCACCAGCGCCCGTTCGGCGAGCAGCTGCTCCCACCGCCGCCGGTCGGAGAGCAGCATCGCCACCATCTTGCTGATCATGTTCGCGGTGGTCTCGTGCCCGGCGACCAGCAGGCCCTGGCCGGTGGCCACGAGCTGCCCGTCGGTCAGCCCACGCCCTTCGGCGTCTGTGGCCGTGATGAGCTCGCTGAGCAGGTCCGCACCGGGGTCTGCCCGCTTGGTGGCGACGTGGGCGGCCATGTAAGCGAAAAACTCGGCCTGCGCCGCGTCGATCTCCTCCTGCCGGTACCGGGTCAGGTTGAGCAACGTGTCGGACCAGTACGCGAACTTGTCCCGGTCGCTGTCCGCGACGCCGAGCATGTTGCAGATGACCCACACCGGCAGCGGGAAACCCAGGCCCGCCTTGAGATCGGCCGGGGCGCCGCGCGCCACCATGTCGTCGATGAGGCGATCGGCCATCGCCTCGATCTCGGGCCGCAGCGCGGTCATCCGCCGCGCGGTGAACCATTTGGCGACCATCCGTCGCCACCGCTGGTGCCCCTCGCCGGTCTGGGGCAGCAAGTCGGCCATCGAGCTGTTGAACACCCCGCCCGATTCGTTGGCCGAGATCCGGGCCGCGCCGTCGGCGTTGAGCTGGCGGGTGAACCGCGGGTCGGACAGCACCTGTTTGACGTCCGCGTAGCGGGTGAGCAGCGCTGCCCCGTCCCCGCTGGGCAGCGTCACCCGCGCTACCGGGCATTCCTGCCGCAGTTGCGCCCACTCGGCCGGCGGCTCCAGCGCCGCCGTGCCGGGGATCGGGTAGCTCAGCGCTCGCTCGCTATCGACGTTGCCCGCCATGCATGCTCCTCCGGGTCGGTCGCCTGTCGGCGACCAGTTAACCGATTCCGCTGGTTTAGGTCAAGCAATTGATTTAATGTCTGGTCTCGCAGAGTGACCACCCACGCATGCCCTACGGAGGCCCCCGACCTGCCCAACGCCCCAGTCCAGCCCGTCGACACCGCGGTATCGAGCCCGCCGCGGTCCAACAGCGTCGTGGTGGTACTGGCCTTCAGCGGGATCGTGGTCTCGGTGATGCAGACCCTGGTGATCCCGCTGGTCCCCGTGCTGCCCGTGCTGCCCGCGCTGCTGGGGGCGTCGGCGGCCGACTCCGCGTGGGCCATCACCACGACGCTGCTCGCCGGGGCCGTTGCGACCCCGGTGGTGGGGCGGCAGGGAGACATGTACGGCAAACGGCGCATGCTGCTGACCAGCCTGGCGCTGCTGGTGGCCGGTTCGTCGGGTTCGCGATGTTCGCGATGTCCCTGGGCCTGCCGCAGCTCCTGCAGTTGCCCGCGGTCACCGGTTACGGCCTGGGGCAGACGATGGTCGTCGTGGGCTTGGTGATGGGGCCGTCCGGACTGGTGATGATGGCGATGGCGCCGCTGTCGCGCGCGTTTCGAAGGCCAAGGGCCCCAACGTGACCCTGGTGCTGGGCGCCGTCGTGGTCGCCACCGGCTACGGCCTGGGCATCGTGCTGATGTCCGGGGTCTGGCAGCTCGTGCTGGTCTCCAGCGTGATCGGGGCGGGCATCGGCCTCGCCTACGGCGCGATGCCGGCGCTCATCATGGCGGCGGTGCCGGTGGGGGAGACCGCAGCGGCCAACAGCCTCAACACCCTGATGCGCGCCATCGGCACGTCGGTCTCCAGCGCGGTCGCGGGTGCGGTGCTGGCCCAGCTGACGACGGCGTTCGGCGCACTGACGGTGCCATCCCGGGAAGGCTTCCAGGTGATCATGGCGATGGGCGCGGCAGCGGCCGTCATCGCCTTCGCGATCGCGGCCTTCCCGCCCCGAAAGCCGGCGATCAGCTGACCGCAGCGGTGGTCACGGGACCGTGAGTTTTGGGCAGCTATGGCAGCCCGACAGACGCACGGCCCCGGACCTGCGGAAACGGCAAGCCTGGCGCTGTGGTCAGCGGGGTTGGTAGAGGGCGCTGCCCTTGACGTAATCGTTCCAGGGGATCGTCCAGTCCGGGATGTCCCCGTCGGCCGTGGTCAGCGGGCGGTCGGAACCGACGATCTCCACCGGGTCGCCGATCTGCACGAAGTCGAAGTACCACTTTCCGTTGGCCGGCGACAGGTTCACGCATCCGTGCGAGACGTTGGCGACGCCTTGTTGCCCGACGGTGGCGGCGTTGACGTGCACGAATTCGCCGTTGTTCGAGATTCGCACCGCGTTGGGCAGGACCTCGTCGTAGTAGCCGGCTTGGCCCTTCTGCGGGCCTCCCCAGGTGTCCGAGCGCATCCGCGTCGAGGTGTGCTTCTCGAAGGCGACGTGGATGCCCGACTGGGTCGGGTAGACGCTCCTGCCGTAGGAGGCCGGGAACTGGCGGATCTGCTGGCCGTCCTGGAAGACGGTGAAGGTGTGGTCCTCGACGTTGCCGACCGCACGCTGGTCCCGTCCGACGAGGAAGCTGCTCTCGTGGTCGGCGGTTCCCATGACGCCGCCGCCGGTGTCCACGCCGTACAGCCGCGCGCGAACCCGGACGCTGGTTCCGGGTTGCCAGAAGTCCTTGGGGCGCCAGTTGATCTGTTCGTCGCTCATCCAGTGGAACGAGCCTTCGGTCGGCACCGACGGCTCGACCGACAGGCGGCGTTCGACGGCGGCCCGGTCGGTCACCGGCTTGCTGAAGTAGATCGACACCGGCATCGCGATGCCGACCGTGTCGCCGTCGGTGGGCCGGGTCCTCTCCACGGTGACGGTGTCCACGGGTGTGGCGGTGCGGAACGTCGAGTTCAGCGGGACTGAGGGCTTGCGGTCCACGTCCTCGGCCTGGGCCCGCACGTGATAGGTCTTGCCGAACTCCAGCGGCACCGTCGTGCGCCACCTGCGGCCGCCGTCGCTCAGCGAACCGGGCACCGCAGTTCCCCCGTCTGTGGTAATCGCGACCGAGGTGAGCGTGCCCTCGTGCGCGGAGACGACCAGAGGCTCGCTGGGGGCGATCTGGCCGGCCCGATCCGGTACCGAGGCCGTCACGCTCGCCACGGACGGCTTGGGTTCCGAGCACGAGGTCAGCGCGCAGGCGAGCACGCTTCCGACGACCAGCCCCGCTGTTGTGACCCGCATTCCGGCCCCCATTCCCGCAGCCATCCGACTCGACATCGGACACCACTGTCCGGGGCCGATGCGAATGTCTCAACACGATCATGCGGTCGTGAACGGCTAGGAAGTCCCTCACTTGCCGGGGAGGTGCTGGGGTTCCCACTGCCGAGCCTTGGTGCCGTTGCACTCCCAAAGTCGCGCCGCCGCGCCGCCGCTCCCGACGTCCATGCACTTCCCGAGCGCGCGGAGGGTGCCGTCACCGTGGTCGGTCCACCGCTGGGCTCCGGTCTGGTTGCAGGTCCACTGCCGGATCGGGGTGCCGTCCTTGGTGTCCGAGTCGGCGACGTCCACGCACTTGCCGGACAAGCCGACGATCGCACCCGTCGGCCCCGCCGGGGGCGGCGCGTCATAGGACGGCGGCGCGTCCGCCGGGGAGCTTCCCCAGGTGATGTCGGGCTCGTCGCCCAAGGCGAAGTCCAGCGTCCCGCCCGCCGCGACGAAATCCTCGCCGAGCCACGGTTTCCTGCTTTCGGTTCCGTTTGCTTTCAGGCCGTGCACGTACTTGGCGTTCTCGGCGGCACCTGGCGCGTTGATCGTGATCTTGGTGCCGTTGCCCCGGTCGATGACCACCGAGGAGAACAGCGGGCTGGCGAGCACCAACTCGGCCCGCCCCGGCGCCTGCGGGTACATGCCGATCGAGGCCCAGACCGCCCAGGACGACATCTGGCCGAGGTCGTCGTTGCCGACCTCGCCGTCCGGCGTCGACTTGAACAACTCCACGAGCGCGCGGCGGACGATGTCCTGCGTCTTGTGCGGCTGCCCGGCATATGCGTACGCCCACGGGGTGTTCAGCGTGGGCTCGTTGCCGAGGTAGGCGGTGGGCTCGTCGGGACCTCCGTTGAGCTCGGTGAAGAAGGCGTCCAGCCGCGAGGTGACCCGCTCGTCGCCGCCCATCAGGTCGAACAGCGCCCGGTGGTTGTAGGGGACCATCCAGGTGTACTGCGCGCCGTTGCCTTCGACGTACTCGTCGTGCTGCACGGGGTCGAACGATGGCCAGGAGCCGTCGGCGTTGCGCGGCTGGAGGTACTCGTTGCCGGGGTTGAAGAGGTTTTTCCAGTTCTGCGCGCGGGTCATGAACGCGTCGTGCACGTCCGCGGCTCCGATGCGGCCGGCCAGCTGCGCCACGGCGAAGTCCGCGCTGGTGTACTCGAGAGTGGTGGACGCCGATCCCCACACGCCGTTCACGCCCGGAGACACGTAGCCGAGCGAGTTGTACTGGTTGTGGCCCGCGCGTTCGCTGGGGTTCGCGGCGCCGTCGACCATCCTCTTGAGCGCCCCGGCTGCGTCGAAGTCGGTGGCGCCGAAGGCGTAGGAGCTGGCGATGATGATCGGCAGCGGGTCTCCGACCATGACACCGGTGCCGCCGTTGGCCACCGTCCAGCGGTCGAAGTACCCGCCCTGAACGGACTGGTTGAGCGCGGACTGCGCGATGTCGGAGGCGATGCCGGGTGCGATCAGCGCGACGAGCGGGATCTGCGAGCGGTAGACGTCCCAGCCGGAGAAGTTGGCGTACTGGGCATGTCCTTCGGTAGCCGCGTGCACCTGACCGTCGAACCCGGTGTACTGGCCGTTGGTGTCGCTGAAGACGTTCGGGTGCAGCAGCGAGTGGTAGAGGCCGGTGTAGAGGCGTCGGCGGTCCTCATCGGTGCCACCGCCGACGTCGATACGGCCGAGCATCCCGTTCCACGCGGCGCGGGTGCCGTCGCGGATCTCGTCGAAGCTCTTCGTGCCCTGCTCGGCTTCCGCGTTGGCCTTGGCGTTCTCCGCGCTGACGAAGGAGATTCCGACCCGGGCGACGACCGGGGAATCGGTGCTGGTGTCAAACTTCACGAACGCCTGCGCCCCGTCGCCGGCCCCGGAATGGGCGGACGACGGGCTGGCGTACTTGGTCGGCTGCGCGGCGATTCCTGCTGATGCGCCGGAGATCTGGGTGCGATTGTGGTCGACCTCGCCAGACTCGACGACTCCGGTGCTCGAGAAATCGCGGTCGAAGCTGGCGTGGAAGTAGACCTTGTACCGGTTGTCCGCCCCGCAGAACCCGCCGCTGTCGTTGTACCCGCTGATGGTGTTGGTGCCGATGGTCAGCGAACCGGTCGCGTTGTTGAACGCCTTGGCCGCGTCGATGGACAGCGCGGCTTGCTGCCCCTGCGGATAGGTGAAGCGGGCGATTCCGGAGCGTTGGGTGGCGGCCAGCTCCGCCTTCAGACCGTTGTCGAAGGTGACCCCGTAGGTGCCGGGTGCGGCGGATTCGTTGCTGTGGGAGAAGGTGTAGTTGTCCACCGGGCGATCGCCGAGGACGGGCATGAACGGGATGTTGCCGAAGTCCCCGCAGCCCGCGCCGGAAATGTGGGTGAGGCTGAAGCCGCGGATCCGGTTGTCGTCGCGGAAATATCCGCCGTGCTGGTAGGTTTCCGTGTCCGGGCTCCACTGCATCATGCCGAACGGGGCCACCGCACCGGGAAAAGTGTTGCCCGCGCCGCCGCCGTGGCCGAAGTCCGGACCGCCGGGCTTGGTGCCGACGAACGGGTTGACGTACTGCGCCGGATCGCCGGCCATCGCCGCGGTTCCGGCCGGCGCGGCTGCGGCAGCCGACGGCAGGGCGGCCGCCACAACCGATATTGCGAGCAGCGCGGTGAACCGGGATTTTCTGCTCGGCCTCAGATGAATTCGCCTTCTCGATTCGTTCATCATGCTCCTCTTCGGGAGGGATCGGGGTATCAGGCCGGGGCCGTGGCCACGCCGAGCACCGAGTCGGCCATGCCGTAGTACAGGAACCAGCGGTCCCGGAACCGGACCAGGCCCTCGCTGAACACGACGTGGTTGACCTGGCCGTTCTGCTCGTCGTCGGCGGTGGGGAAGATGAAGGGGCGTTCGAGGCGGGCGAGGGCCTTGGTCGGGTTCTGCGGGTCGATGAGCAGCTGCCCGCCGGAGTACTGCCCTTTCTGGTAGCCGCCGCTGCCGTCGGCCCGGCCGTTGTAGATCAGCAGCAGGCGGCCGTCGTCGGTCAGCACCGGTGGCGGGCCGGGCTCGATGAGCGATTTCTCCCACGGGAACACCGGTGTGGCAACGGGATCGTCGTTGCCAGGCGTCTCCCAGTCGAGCAGATTCCTCGACCGCGCCCAGAAGATGTTCGACTCGCCGAAGTACATCCGGTACCAGCCCTGGATCGGCACCGGTGCGATCGCACCGGACTTGTTCCAGGGTTCCGGCCCGTGGCCGGGATCGGGCAGGTTCGGGAACAGCGGGGGATGTTTCGCCCAGCGCACCAGGTCGGTCGAGGTGGCCATGCAGAGCAGCGCCCGCCGGCTGTCGTAGGCGGTGTAGGTCAGGTAGTACGTGCCGTTGATCCGCACGACTCGCGGATCCTCGCAGCCGCCCGGGATCTCCCAGGGCTCGGTGGGTGTGAGCACCGGTTCGGGATGGCGGCGAAAGGTCACGCCGTCGTCGCTGAACGCCAGACCTATGCAAGAGGTCTTCGCCGCGTTCTGCGCCCGGTAGAGCAGCGCGACCTGGTCCTCGACGAGGATCGCACACGGATTGTAGAGGTAGGCGGATTCCCATTCGTGGGCGGGATCCGGCCGCAGGATCGGATTGTGCGGGCTCTTCTCGAACGGCCCCAGCGGAAATGCCGCGGCGTTTTCCCGAGAGGCGGTGGCTTCACCGGAAAGCGGCGGAATCGCGGCTGCTCCGATCGCAGCACCTGCACCTGCCAGGAGCGCGCGCCGACGATTGATCGGGACGTCGTTTGGGCGTGGCAAGAGACCTCCCGTTGACAACGTTGTCTACTCGCAGATCGTTCCAACGTATCGAGCCACCCGGTCCCCGGCAATATCCGATCGGGTATGACAACGAGACAAGAATTGGGTACTGTCAGGCAGGACATGCACTTTCATCCTGCGTGATGTCCAGTTAGGACGAATTCGTGCTTCTGCTCTTCGCGGGGATTCCCTTTGCAAAGGCCGTCGGCCACGACGAGATCGCGTGCACGCACTGGGCGAGACCGGACTGGAACGCCGGGACGAAGAGCACGGCCGCCGCAACGGCCTTGATCGGGGAAACGTAGTGCGCAGACCCCTTGCTTTAGCTATGGGGTTATCGGGTGGGTTCGGTTTCGCTGACGGTCGTGGTGGATCATGACACCGGGCGGGTGGTGTGGGCCGCGCCGGGGCACGATTCCGCCACCGGTCGATTTCGCGCGAAATCGGCGCCTCCCCCCCAGGGCCCTCGCCGATTTCGCGCGAAATCGGCGCCTCCCCAGCGGGAGTGGCCCGGCTCTGCCTCGCCAGCCGCTGTGAAGCGAACGGCCTCTTTACATTGGCGACGCCGCCAGCCGCCAGCATGAGTTCTGTGAGCGGTTTCAGGCGCTATAGCACCGAAAAACACGCACGGCCCACCTCGGAACTTGGGCACCTCGACGACTACGCGCCCAGGTTGCACTGGTCTTCGTCTGAAGGAGCGCCCAAATAGCGCTGGTTGGAATCTCCCAGCTTTAGCTTTGGACCATCCCGGTCGGGGAGCCGCGGTGTCCACAGAAAAACGGTAGCTCCCGCCCGTGAAGACGAGAGCTACCGCGAACAGCAGGACTGCGTTGGGTTGAATGTGGTTTTCGGAAGGAATAGGGTCTCCCGGGACGTCAGGGCCTGATCACCAGCGACGGCCCCAGCGGCCCCAGCCGCCCCAGCCCCAGCCGTGACCCCAGCCCCAGCCCCAGCCCCAGCCCCAGCCGTGGCCCCAGCCCCAGCCGTGACGGTTGCTGAAGATTTCGCTGATCTTCATCGTGGTCCCCCGTTGATCGGTGGCGAAGCCCTGGACGGCCGGGCACTTCTGGAATGCCGAGGTGGCACGCTCGGGCGGAGAGCCCGATCGGTTCCGCCCTGATCCAGGCGTCGGCGTGTCGTCGGGTTTGCCGTGTTGTTTGGAACATCGTCCACGGTAGGGCTCGACGGCAGCGTGTAAAACGGGTCTTTCGCCCCGAGTGCGTTTTGTAGTTACCGGTCACGTTGTGCAGTCGGTCGAATATCCACTGCGGGTAAACCGATTTCGCGCACTGTCCCGGTCAACGATCGTCCGGGTGCCGGAGCGCGCGGGGGATGGATGCCGTGCCCCGCCGCGGAAAGCGGTCGGGAGTGCGGCTCACGCGCTGGCCGGCGAACCGGTGGCGGAACCGCGGCCGGCTGCGGGCACCGCGGGCCGGGCGGTGACCACGACCGGGCCGCCGCAATTCCAGCATTCCGGTTCATTGTCGGGCGAGGTTCGCCCCGCGACGTCGCAGCCGGGGCACATCCAGGCGGTCAGGATTACGTGACCGAGAGGGGCATGCTGGGGACGCATCGGCAGCCACCCATTTCTGATCGTGTCGGGTGCCGCCTGCACGTTGTGACTGCTCCGACGGGGTGCTCACACTTATGGGTGGAAATTATCGGCAAGGTTCGTACTCAGAGTCAATGGTGCCCCGTGTCACGCGGAAGCCGATCACCCGGCGAGCGGAGCTGCTTGTTCGGTGCGCCGTTCCCGCGCTTGACAGCGGACGGCACCCGGCGTCTCCTCGGTTCTGGGGCGCCGAGTCGAGTCGGTGCCATCGCCGCCGTAGGCGGCCGAAGGGCGAGAACGAGTTGGTCCACGGGGAAGGACCGGCCCAATCATGGCGACTTACGAGTACGACTGCCCTCGGTGCGGTCGCTTCGAGACGCATCAGCCGATCGGAACCGCATCGGATTCGCACGACTGTCCCGGATGCAGTCGACCCGCCCGGAGGGTCCTCTCCGCGCCGCATCTCACCACCGTGCCCAGGCAGTTCGCTGCCGCGCTCGAGCGCGAGGAACGAAGCGGCGCGGAACCGGAGGTGGTCACCGAGGTGCCGCCGGGGCGTCCGCGGCCTGCGCCGCACCCGGTGCTGTCCCGGCTTCCACGTCCCTGACTGATCCCGGGCACCAGTGGAGGTGTCACCGGTGGCATATGTGGGATTGCTCTACGTCGGCGCCGTGCTGTTCCTCAACGGCGTCATGCTGTTGGGCAAGGCGGATCCGAAGGCGATCGCCGTGTTCAACCTCTTCGTCGGCGGGCTCCAGGTGATCACGCCGACGATTTTGATCGGCACGCACCTCGCGGATCCTGTCACCATCCTCAGCGCATCGGGCATCTACCTGTTCGGCTTCACCTACCTCTACGTCGGAATCGGGCTGCTCGGCGACTTGGACAGCAGCGGCGTCGGCTGGTTCTCGCTGTTCGTCGCGATCATGGCGCTCGGCTACTCGTACGCGAATTTCCGCTTGCTCGGGGACAGCCCGTTCGGCGTGATCTGGTTGTACTGGTCATTTCTGTGGCTGCTGTTCTTCCTGTTGCTGGGCCTCAAGTTCGAACGGCTCACCCGCTTTACCGGCTGGGTCGCGGCGATCGAAGGCTGGGTCACCGGCGCGATCCCGTCGTTCCTGATCCTTACCGGCCACTGGCAGAACCCGAACGCCATCGCGCTGGCGCTACTGGTCTTCGGCGTCGTCGTATTCGTCGCGCTGTGGTTGTTCACCACCGGCGTGTGGTCGGTCCGGGGCCTGCGGTCGGGCACCCGGGCGATGTCCGCAGCGCGCCGGACGGCACATCAGTGAGGAGGATTCCCATGCCAGAAGTGGTTTTCAGCGTCGACCAGTCGAAGTCGATGCGGGAGCAGGCCGTGCCCGGGCACAACCGGTGGCACCCGGACGTCCCGGTGGCCGCGATGGTCCGTCCCGGCCAGGAGTTCCGCGTCGAATGCCGGGAGTGGACCGACGCGCAACTCGGCAACGACGATTCCGCCAACGACGTCCGGGACGTCAACCTGGACCTCACACACATGCTCAGCGGCCCCTTCGGTGTCGAAGGCGCCGAACCCGGTGACCTCCTGGTCGTCGACGTCCTGGAGTTGGGTCCGGTGCCGCAGGAGGTCGGCGAGGCTCCGGGGCAGGGCTGGGGTTACACCGGCGTGTTCGCGAAGGCCAACGGCGGCGGATTCCTGACCGACTACTTCCCGGACGCCTACAAGGCGATCTGGGACTTCCACGGGCAGCAGTGCACCTCCCGGCACTTGCCGGGGATCCGCTACACCGGCATCACCCACCCCGGCCTGATCGGTACGGCTCCGTCGGCCGATCTGCTGGCCAAGTGGAACCGGCGGGAGCAGGCGCTCATCGACACCGACCCGAACCGGGTGCCCCCGCTCGCCCTGCCGCCGACCGAGCCCGGCGCGCTGGCCGGCCAGGCCGAGGGCAGCGAGGCGCAGCGGATCGCCCGCGAAGGAGCCCGGACGGTTCCGGCCCGGGAGAACGGAGGCAACCAGGACATCAAGAACCTCACCCGCGGGTCGCGGATCTTCTTCCCGGTCTTCGTCGAGGGTGCGAAGCTGTCCATGGGCGACCTGCACTTCAGCCAGGGCGACGGCGAGATCACCTTCTGCGGTGCGATCGAGATGGGCGGCTTCATCGACCTGCACGTGGATCTGATCAAGGACGGCATGAACAAGTTCGGCATCAGCACCAACCCGTTGTTCATGCCGGGCAACGTCGAGCCGCGGTACTCGGAGTTCCTGTCGTTCTCCGGGATTTCGGTGGACCACGACACGGACACGAACCTCTACATGGACGCGACCGTGGCCTACCGCCGCGCCTGCCTCAACGGCATCGAATACCTCAAGAAGTGGGGCTACACCGGCGAGCAGGCGTACCTGCTGCTCGGATCGGCGCCCATCGAGGGACGGATCAGCGGCATCGTCGACATCCCCAATGCCTGCTGCACCCTCTACGTCCCGGCGGCGATCTTCGACTTCGACGTCCGGCCGAACGCGACGGGACCCGTGCGCGAAGATCGCGGTCAGTGCGCCGTCACGTCCTGACCACCGGCAGCGGCCCTGCGGGGCCGCTGCCCTTGCCAAGCAGCGGACGTTCGAGGAATTCGCGCACCTCCATCGGCCCGATCAGGTGTGGAGGTGGGCGGGCTGGCCCGTCATCTGCTCGACGTCGTGCTCGGCGGTCTTGAGCAGCCGGCGGGCCAGGTCGAACAGGGCTCGGGCGGCGGCCAGCTCGTCGCCGATCTCCGGGACGCTCCGGTCCTCGGGGTTGCGCCGCGCCGATCCCTTGCCGTGGAGGTCCCCGGCGGCCGGCGCCTGCAGCCGCGCCTCGGCGTGCGTGTGGTCGACGTCCTCGTCGAAGTAGACGTCGACGGTCCAGTGCTTCGTCGCAACCATCGCCGGTTCTCCACGTTCGTCCGGGAGCCGTCGGACTCCGTTGAAAACAAGCATCGCGGACTCGCGCCGCCGGGCGGCAGAGCCCATTGGCACCGCTGAGGCCCATTGGCACCGCTGAGGTGATTTCTCGCTATCGCAGCGAACTGCCTCGCCGGTTCTTCCCGGACGGCGAGCACGTGCGTTCGGTGGTGGTTTCACCTCGGCATGCGGGTAACCCGGTGGCTTGCGGTATCCGACTCGAGGAGGCTGCGATGAACGAACGTGCATGGGAGCGCGTCGGAGCGACGAGCGGTTTGGCGGCGGCAGTGTTGCTGCTGGCCAGCTTGTTCCTCAACCCGTCGGCACCGACCGGTGAAGAACCGGTCCTGACCTTTTTCTACGTGGCCGCGAACTGGGTGACTGTGTCGCTGGCAGCTCTGTTCGGGACGCTCGCGGCGGTGGTGTTCCTGTGGTTCGTCGGGCACCTGCGCCATCTGTTGCAGCGCGCCGAGGGCGGCGCTGAGGCGTTCTCGCCGGTGGTGTTCGCCGCGGGTGTCGTGCTGTCGACGACGACGGCGCTAAGCATGCTCCCGGTGATCGCGCTGGCCTCGATGAGCCGGGACGTGACGACCGCGAGCCAGTCGTCGGTGTTCGTGCTCTCCGAGTTGCACCGGCTGTCGCTCGGTCCTATCGGCCTGCTGGTGGCGTTGTTCGCCTCGACGACCGGGGCCGCGATGGTGCGCCGCGAGCTGCTCGCTCCGTGGGTCGGGTGGTTCGGCTTCGTGGTGGCGCTAATCGGGTTGATCGCTGGTGTCACGGCCTTCTTCCTGACCGGCCCGTTCGTCATGGTCGCCGCCATGGTCACCGGCGTGGCGTTCGCGGTTTGGATCGGCGATGCCGCGGTGCTGATGCTGTACCGGCCGGAGGTCGACCGTGTCCGAACCCCGGGAACGGCGTTCGCGCACTGATCACCGAAGCCGCGGAGCGGCTTGCGGTACGTCATCGGGCGGTTCCGTGCACCTCCTCGCGGCATTGGCAGCTCGGGCAACTGGGGGTTTCCCCCGCGGTGCCGCGCATCCCCTGCTTGCGCCGGTACATGTCCTGGTCCGCATCGTGCAGGAGCGCCGCCGGCTGGGTGGCCGGATCGGCGGTTGTGGCCAGCCCGACGCTGGCCCGGATCCGCAGGCGGTAGTCGGGCGTCTCTCGTTCGGTCCGCAGGCGCTGGGCGACGTGGTCCCGGAACTCCTCGGCTGCCCGGACGTCTGGATGCGTGCTGACGACGGCGAATTCGTCGCCGCCGACCCGGGCCACGGTGTCCCCTGGGCGAGCCGCGTTCAGCAGCTCGTCGGCGATAGTGGTGAGGAGCAGATCGCCTGCGGCGTGCCCGTAGGTGTCGTTGACCGGCTTCAGCTCGTCGAGGTCCGCGACGAGCACGGCGACCACGCCGCCGGCCCGTTCGAGTTCTGCGAGGACGTGCGCCAGGCGGTCGGCGAGCAGGGCCCGGTTGGCCAGCCCGGTCAGCGGGTCGTGCAGCGCGAGGTGGGCGAGGTGGGCGTCGGTGACGCAGCGTTCGCTGAGCTCCTCGCACTGGCTGACCAGGTACGCCGGGCGGTCATCGGCGCCGGTGACCACGCTGGTCCGGACCAGCACCCAGATCGGGTGACCATCCTTGTGCCGGTAGCGCTTCTTCAGGCTGACGGTGGGCAGCTTGCCTTCGACCAGGTCGGCCAGCGCCGCGGAACCGTGTTTCTGGTCCTGGGCGTAGGTGACGTCGGAGTAGCGCATCCCCAGCATCTCGTGCCTGCTGTACCCGAGCAGGTCGCACCATGCGTCGTTGACATCGGTCCAGCGGCCGTCGAGGTCCAGCAGCGCCATGCCGATGGGGGCGTTGGCGAACACCCGGCACCAGAGGACGTTGGTCTCCGGATGGTCTGCGATCTCGTGGAACTGCGAGAGCAGCAAACCCGGTTCGCCGTCCGGATCGAGGATCGGTGAGGTGCTTTGGCGCATCCACAAGGTGCTCGCGTCGGACCGTCTGAAGCGCCGATCGACCACCGCTCCGTCGCCTCGAACCTCTCCGACGGTGAAGTCGTCGAGCGGGCGGTCGAGCAGGCTGTCCCGCCCGTACCCGAGCACCGCGCAGAGCGCCTCGTTGGCGTGCACGAAGTGACCGCACGGGTCCAGCAAGGCCATCGGGGACGCGGCACGATCCAACAGCAGCTGCCACTGTGAGGACGAATTGGTCAACTCGCATTCGGAAGTTCGCATCATGCTCCCGTGGAAAGGTTCTGCCGACGTCCGGCCCTGGCACGGGAATTGCCAACCGGTGCTCGCCGCGTGGTGGTGCCCGCGAAGTCGGTGGCATACGCTGCCGGAAATGCATGCACAACCCCGTGGGGGCTTGCTGCTCGGCTCGAAATGATCTTCGCCGATCGGGGGCGAACGTGTCGCGACCTGCGGTTGGAAACATTCCCGTTGACACGACCAGCTTCGTCGGCCGGAGTCGTGAACTGTCCGAAGCGAAGTCGATGCTGGCCCGCTCGCGGCTCGTGACGCTCATCGGCGTAGGTGGTGTCGGCAAGACGAGGCTGGCCCTGCGGGTGGCCGCCAGCCTGCCCCGGGCCTTCCCGGACGGGGTGTGGCTGGTCGACCTCACCAAGATGTCTGGCCCGCAGCTGCTGACTCGGACCGTGGCCGAGGCCGTGGAGATCCGCGAATCCTCGCGCCGCAATCCGCTCGTCCTGCTCGCCGAGCATTTCCGGGACAGGCGTGCGCTGCTGGTGCTGGACAACTGCGAATCCATGTCCCAGGAGTGCGCCGGGATGGCAAACGCACTGCTGAAGGAGGCACCGAAGCTGCGCATCCTGGCGACGAGCCGGCAGCGGCTGAACATCGCGGCGGAGGCGCTCATGCACGTCCCCCCGTTGTCCGAAGAGATCGCAGCCGAGCTGATGATCGCAGTGCGCACGGCGGAAAGTCATGTCGAACGCATATTCGCCAAACGCGGCGTCACCTCCCGCGCCCAGGTCGCGACATGGATCATCGAGCACGCGAGGGTCTCCGAGGACTGACCTCGTTCTCGCGCCAGATGCCAGGTGTCGCGGGCGGGCAGCGTTGTCGGGTTGTCGGTGGTCGTTGAACAGGGACATGTCGACCTCGAGCATCGGGGAATCGGGGACGATCGATCCACCATGCGCGAAGTCGCGGCGAAAAACGGCGTAAGAACTACCGACTTCCATACCTAGATTTGCCGTGCGATCGTCGCCGGGACGTTCGGCCGACTCCACATTCGGCCGCAAAAGCAGCAACTGCGACTCCTCCAGGCACACCTGGAACATGCGACACCAAACGGACGAACCGCGGATTTACCCTAGGTGCGCTTGCAGCGTAAGAACACCCGGGCTGGTAATGGTTTTCTCGAAATTATCGCTTTTTCCAGACCGGTGCCGAATTTCTCGTGGGGGGTCGGCAATGCTGATCAAGGTGAACGAGAACAGGTCTCTCGGCAGGAAATCCAGCGGAACGAGGCGAGCATTGCTGGGCGTGCTGCTCGGCGTGGTCGTGTTGGTCGCGGCCGTCTGCACCGGGGCTTCGGCTGCGGCATCCCCGGCGCCGACGGCGCACGCGGGCGGCGGCGGGCCGCACCTCGTGGTCGTCAAGATGGTCGAATTCCGGCTCTTGCAGCCGGCTTTCCTGCCGCCGGGGCAATACACGTTCCGGGCCGTCAACGACGGGCGGGCCCCGCACGCCCTGCAGATCAGCGGGCCAGGGGTCACGAACGCGCGTACTCCCGTCGTCCAGGCGGGCCAAGCGGCGGATCTCAACGTGACATTGCGTCGCGGCGTATACGATTTCTGGTGCCCAGTCGGCAACCACCGGCAGATGGGGATGCAGCTCGACGTCTACGTCGGCTGATCCGATTTCGTCCTAATTGGACGTACTCGGGCTCCTCCGGCGACGTCGGGCGGGCCCGGATCGGATTTGCTAGCCAGGTGAGTTGACCAGTGCCGCATTGGGCAGAGCTCGGCGGAGTTCCCGGCGCGAACCGATGGCGAGCCTTGGTGAACACCTTGCGCAGGTGCCATTCGACGGTGCGGGGGCTGAGGAACAATTGGGCGCCGATCTCCGGGTTCGTGTGGCCGTCGCGGGCCAACCGGGCGATCTGCGCCTCCTGCGCGGTCAGCACCACCAACGTCTGCGGCGTGGCTCGATGCACGGTTTCGCCGGAGACCACGAGTTCCCGGCGAGCGCGCTCGGCGAACGCCTCGGCACCGATGCGGCTGAACATGTCGTGGGCGCAACGGAGTTGTTCGCGTGCTTCCAGCCGCCGGTTCTCCCGACGCAGCCATTCGCCGTGCAGGAGATGGGCGCGGGCATGCTGCACGGCGGCATGGCTGTGTGCGAGCCGTTCCGTGGCCTCCCGGTACAGCGCCCCGGCTTGCTCGCCCGTGCTCAGCAACGCCCGTGAACGAGCCTCGATCCCTAAAGCCCAATCCGTGCCGCACGCGCCAGTTCGCTCTTGAAGCCGCCGGAGCCCGTCGGCGGCGACGTCGCGGTGCCCGCTCCGGACGCCCGCTTCGACCAGCTCACCCAGGGCCCACCAGTAGACGCTCAGCTGGTCGCGCTGGCACGCTCGGTCGGCGGCGGCGAACGCCCTCTGGTAGTCGCCGAGGCCGTTGTAGAGCAGCGCGGTCGCGTAGTCGGCCATGGTGATCGCCCGGCCTTCACCCCTGGCGTCCGCATCCCGCGCGCTGGTCTCAATCAGCTCCAATGCCGGGCCTTCGCGGCCGCGGGTCGCAGTGAGCGTCATCGCTGCGTAGCGGTGGGGCGCATTGCCGGCTGCCTGGGCGATCGCGTCAGCCTCGTCGAGCATCTCCGACGCCACGTCGAGCTCGCCGGCATGCACGTGCGCGCCGGCGCAGTAGCTGAGCGCGGTAGCGAGCGCGGTGAGCGCGCCGGTGTCGCGAGCGCGGCTGAGTCCGCGCGTGGCGAGCTCGTGCCATGCCTCGTCGTCGCACAGATCCGTGGCGACGCGGCACACCAGCCCGCCCCAGCGCAGGTCTGCTGCGCTGGGCGGATCGCTCAGGCGGAACGCCTGCACCGCGCGTTGCAACTGCGGCGCTCCGGCGGCGAAACCTTCGGTGAACCGCACGGCCAGGCCGTCCAGCATGAGGTCTATCGGTCGCGGCGGCTGCGGGGCGGGTGGCGCGGGCCTAGCGGCCTCGGCAGCTCTCAGTGCATCGTCGCCGTCCCCGATGCGGCCCGTGAAGATCGCCGCCTCAAGTGCTTCGAGGTAGGTTTCGCGCGCCAGCGCGACGTCGAGCGGTTCAAGGCGCTCGGCAGCCCTCAGCAGCAGCGGCGGAGCGTTGCGGCCCCGGTTGACCGCGAGCGCGATTTCGGCGCGCAGCAAGTCGGCGCGCGCGTGCTGGAGCTCATCGAGCGGTGCCGCTTCCGCGATTGCCAGCAGCCCGAGCGAGGCGTCGGGAGCACCGGCGTCCAGCTTCGTCTGCGCGGCGGCCAACGCACGCGTGCCTCTGCGAGCCGGCTGCGGCGTCAGCTCGGTCGCCTTCGCCAAGAACGCGGCTGCCGCCGCGATGCCGCCGCGATTCTGCGCCCGGTCGGCCGAGCGTTCCAGCTCTCCGGCCACCATCTCGTCGGGCCCCTGGGCCGCGCGGGCGCGGTGCCACGCTCGCCGGTCGGGCTCCACCTCCGGATCGGTCACCTCCGAAAGAGCGCGGTGCACCTGCTGGCGCTCCTGCGGTGGTGCCGACCGGTAGGCGGCCGAACGCACCAGCGGATGCCGGAACCGCACCTGGGCGCCGATTTCGATCAGCCCGGCGGCCTCGGCGGGAGCCGCAGCATCGGCCGCGATCCCGAGCCGCGCGACCGCCCGCCACAGCAGACCGGCGTCGCCGGAGGGATCCGCGGCAGCGGTCAGCAGCAGCCGCCGGGTGTCGGCCGGAACGGACTGGAGCCGGCGGGTGAAGCACCGCTCGACGCAACCGGCCACGGGCCCGGGGCTGGGGAGTCCGAACCCGCCGGCCAGCTCGGCCGGGGTGAACGCCCGAGGCAACTCCAGCAGGGCCAGCGGATTGCCCCGGGTCTCGGCGATGATCCGGTCCCGCACCTGCTCGTCCAGCCGCCCGTGGATCACCGAAGCCAGCAGCTGGGCCGCGTCGGCATCGGCGAGCCCCGTGATGGCGAGTCCCGCCAGGTCGCGCAGCTCGTGGTCGTCGGTGGGCTCGCACACCGCGAAAACGACTGCGACGGGTTCGGCCAGCAAGCGGCGCGCCGCGAACGCCATGGCCTGGACCGAGGCCCGGTCCAGCCACTGCGCATCGTCGACGAGGCAGACGAGTGGCCGCTCGGCGGCAGTCTCCGAGAGCAACGTCAAGACCGCCAAACCCACCAGGAACCGATCGGGAGCGCCGCCTTCGTGCAGGCCGAAGGCGACGCGCAGCGCGTCCCGCTGCGGTTCGGGCAGCCGATCCAGTCGGTCGAGCATCGGCGCGCACAGCTGGTGCAGACCGGCGAACGCGAGCTCCATCTCCGACTCCACACCCACGACTTGGGCGAGGTGGCAGCCCGATGCACGCTCGCGCACGTAGTCCAGCAACGCCGTCTTGCCAGTGCCGGGCTCGCCGCGAAGCACCAACGCGGAACTCTGCCCAGTCCGGACTCGCGCCAACAGGCGATCCAACACGTCGCACTCGCGGTCTCGACCGCGCAGCCCGGCCCCGGCACGGCTGCCGGAAATAGCCATGCCCGATGGTAGAGGCGTTGCCCCCTCGATTCGCAACTCCTCTGGAACGCCTGCGCCTCCCGAGCGCTTCCGGGCCCCCGGGCTGAATCGCGAACCTCGTTGGTGCGCCCGGGGAATCGCCAGGGAGGGGGCCCGGGTCTTTCCCTGGCGCAATGTGGGTGCGACTAGAGAAAACTCGGTCCAGTGGGAAGCCGGTGGCTGTCCACGATCCGCGGAAATGGACCAGGGACTTAGGGAGCACATCTCCGCGCACGAAGCCAGGAGGACATCTAAATGCGGACAGCGGTACGAGCATTGGCCGGTCTCGCGTTGGCACTGCCCCTCGCACTCGGAGTTGTCGACGCCGGATCCGCCGCCGCGAGCGGCACGGCGAGTCTGGTGGCGGTGCGCCACTCGGGCGACACCGGAAACCACACCTCCAACAGCGACGGGAAAGCCAGCCAGAGCAGCACCAGTAGCAGTAGCAACCGGAACAAGAGCACCAACAATTCCACCGACCAGTCCGTCGGCGGGAACGAAGTGACGGTGACGCCGGGGTGGCCGCTCGCCGCGTACGGATGGTAGTGACCCTCCAGCTCGATCCAGGCGGTGATCCAGGCCGCCCAACCGGACTGATCTGTCACGCCGAACCCGCGCAGGCCCGGGCCTGATCCCTGCGTCACGTTGCGGCGACCGTGACGGCGAGGCCGATCATCGCCAGCCCGCCGGTCGCGCCGACGAGGGCCAGTCGCTGCGGTGAGCGGGCGAACCAGTTCCGCGCGGCGGCCGCGGCGAGCCCCCAAATGCTGTCGGAAGCCCCCCCGATGACGTTGAACACCAGGCCGAGCAGCAGCATCTGGATCGCGACGTGCCCCTGATAGCGGTCGACGAACTGCGGTAGCACGGCGGTGAGCAGCCCGTAACCGGCGAGGACGCGACTCAGGCAGAAGAGCGCGAAGTTGTCTCCGAACCCTTCCGGCGTCACCCGCCGGTGCGCCTGGAAGAAGCTGGCGCACAGGACAGCCCGTCGATGTTCGGGTGCGACTCGGTCAACTCGTGGACGATCCGCCGGTTCTCGGACACCAGGCTTGGGTCCGCGTGCACGAAGGAGGCCGGAGCAGGCCGTTCGGGCACGGTCCTGACGTTGATGATCGCCGAAGGGCAGTTGGGAGCCGCAGCGGTCGGAGTGATTTGCGCTGGAAACCGGTGGATGCCCGGAGGAGGGGGCGTTGCTGTTGACATTGCCCGTCCGGGGACGAGACTGGACGCGTGGTCAAGACGCTGCACCCGCAGAACTACAACGACGTTTACTACGTCGGTGATTACTTCCGCCAAGGCGTGCCTGTGGTGATGGACCTGACGAGCTTGTCGAAGGCGGAGGCGGTGCGGCTCATCGACTTCGCATCAGGCATGGTCATCGGGCGGGGCGGTACCATCGACCGGGTGGCCCCCAAGGTCTTCCTGCTGACACCGCCGGGGGTCGAGGCCGGAGAGGTTCGGCCGGATCCGGCGGGCGTTCCCACCTGACGGGCACGAGAAGCGCCGGCCCCCGGGGGGTTCCCGCGGACCCCGCGAGGTTCGTCGGTCCCGACCGGAACCGCGGTGCTCAGCCGCAGATCGCCGACGGAACGTCCGGTCTCGGCGGTGTAGGAGCCGGGGGACCAGTTGCCAGCCGTCTGCCTGCTCGTCCCAGATCCCGGCGGCGCGGCACGGCGGACCTGACCTCGGCGGCACAACCTGTTCGTCACGCCAGCCGGATCGTTGCCAGCGACTGACCAACACCGGGAGCGATCCGGCTTACGGGCCGGTGCAGCGTCCTGTCCCGGAAAAGGGCCAATATTCGGTTGACAGGCATGCCACCCTCGACGTTTGTGAACGAGCACAACGTTGCCACAATTCGAAACCTGGCAGGCTTGGCCACACCGATGGCTCTGCGTGTCGCGGTAACACTGGGCCTGCCGGACCGGCTGCGTGGTGATGGCGCCGCCGTCGAGCAAGTCGCGACCGAGCTCAACGTGTCACCGGTGGCGCTCGAACTCCTTTTAGGTCATCTTGCGGCCCTCGGAATCATCGAGCGTGCATCCACGGGCTACCGGAATACCGACTACGGAGCGACGCTCTGCAGCGACGCCGGCAACGGCTTGACCAACTTCCTGCACCTGGACATGGCCGGCGGCCGCGCCGAGCTGGCGTTCGTCGAACTCCTGTACAGCGTCACCACCGGCGACGCGGGCTACTCACGCCGCTACGGACGGGATTTTTGGGCCGACCTAGCCCGATATCCTCGCCTGCGCGAGTCGTTCGACCAGCAAATGACGCATCGATTCCGCGAACAGATCCCGCAGATCGTCGGCGGCTACGACTGGGGCCGCTTCTCCACCATCGTTGACGTCGGGGGCGGTCACGGTACCCTCCTCGCCGCGATTCTGGCCGCTCATCCTCGGGTCCGCGGCCACCTGGTCGACCTCGAACCCACCGCGACCGAGGCCGGCCGCACCTTCGGCGCGCACCATGTCGAGGACCGAGCCCAAGTGACCGCGGGTAGCTTCTTCGACCCTCTTCCAGAAGGGGCGCAAGCCTACTTGTTGTGCGACATCCTGCACGATTGGGGCGATGAACACGCGCACCGGATCCTTGGCCGTTGCGTTGAGGCCGTCCGCCCCACTGGCCGTGTTCTGGTCATCGAACCGGTCGGCGGACGACGCGCCGAAACCGAGTTCGATCTGGCCATGCTCGTGATCTTCGGCGGTCGCGAACGCCGGGTCGACGAGTTTCGCACGCTCGCATCGGCCCACGGACTGGTCCTCGACACCGTGACCGACCTGACTGACCAGCGCTGCCTTCTGGAGTTTCGTCTTGCGGACCCCAGCTGACCCTCGACCCCAGCGGACGGTGCTTAACCGTTCCTGGAGCTTGAGCGGGAGTGAGTCCTCGACCAGTGTGTTAATGGTTTTTCCATCTTCACGTTCGATCATCCTCGGCACCGGGATCATCGCCATCGCACTGCCGGTCCCGGCAAGGCAGTCCGGCGGGCGGTGCTGGCCTGCGAGGTCAACGCTTTTCGTTAAAGCTCCCCGCCTCGAACTCACGCTGCTCGCGAGCGCCTGGTCGGTCGGAACTGTCCTTTTCCTGGGACTGTGCCGTGCGGGGCGGCAGGAACGGGGCCGCACCGAAGGGCATTTGGGACTGGGACTCGTAGGATGCCTGGGCCGACGCCGAGCCGGGTACCGCCGATCCCGCCTGGGGCACCTGCGACGGTGCATGGGCCTGCGACGACGGCAGGTGCGGCAACGGGGACGCACCCCCTGCGTACGACGCTTGGGCGGCTGCGCTAAAGGACGCCTGGGGCGTTCCCGAGTCGGGCAGTGCCTGGGTCTGCGCGACGCCGGACACGCTCGACGGCTGGCCCGGGTTCCCGACCGATCCGACCGCGGGCGTCGGCTTCCCGGACGTTTCGGTGCTCGCCTGACAGCGCTCGCTGATCTGCGCGATCTTGTCGGTCACCTTCGCCACGGCCTGCGCCGTCGAGTTGACGTGCGTCATCAGGTTCTGGCTGCTGGACAACAGGTTCTGCATGTGCCCGAGGATCCGCCCGCCGTATTCGACGGCGACCTGCACGGCTTGCGGGATCGCGGCCGCGATGCTCGCGCCGAAGGTCGCCTGGGCCGCGGCGAGGGCCTGGTTGATGATCATGATGATCTTCGCGGTCGCCTCGTTGACCAGGGTCGTGACCTCTTGGAGCGTCTTCGCGACCGCCTCGCCCGCGCCGGCTGCCGCTTCGGCCAACGCGACGCTCGCCTGGCCGAGCCCGTTGATCCCGTCCACCAGCTCCGCGCCGGTCTTCAGGTACTCCGAAGCCGCAGCACCCGACCATCGGCTGGTCTGCGAGCCGGCCGATTCCCGATACGAGTCGGAGATCGAGGAAACGACGTGTCCGGCGGCCTGGAAGCCCTGGGAGCCCGACGAGATCGAACTCGGGTCACCGGCAAGCTGCTGCAGCGGTTCCGCCAGGAACGACACGGCTTCCGTGATGAAGCCGAAACCGGCCGCGGACAGCGCCGACAGCGGGTCGGGCACCGAGGCGATGATTTGCAGCCCCGGGCTCGCACCGCCGAAGTCACCGGACAGCCAGGCCTTGCCCTGCACCGCCTGCGTGGTCGACTTCAGGTCGTCGACGACCTGGGACATGCTCGACTGCCCCAGATCCGGCTGGTTCGTCGCAACTGTGGTCACCGCGAGTCCTTCCCGAGCAGCAGAGCGGCGTTGTGCTCATCAGAGCGCTGGTAGTCCTCGGCGGTCCGCACGAGCGCCGCGCTCACATCGTCCATAGCCGACGCTGCCAGCGCGATGGCGTCCGTGGCCTGGGTCATGGCGGTGCCCAACCCGGCCGTGAGGAACTGGACAAACGTGCCGAGCGCGTTCTCGGCCGGTTCGCCCGGCAGGCCTCCGCCGGCGGAGGACAGCCCGCTGGCGATGCCGGAGACCGTGTTGGCGTGCTCCCGGATCTGGGCAGGATCGACCTGGAAGTTGTTGGGTGCGCTCATCAGACGATTACCTGCGGGTTCGCGAAGTAGTCCTCGTCGTTGTCGATCGCGCGCGCACCCGACGTCGCGTCGACCCCGGTGGCGGGCGGCATGTTCTGCTTGACGAAATCAAGCGCGGGGCCGTCGCCGACGTAATCGGTCATGATCTCGACGACCTGGGAGCCGACCGAGCGCTGCGCTTCCTGCGCGGTGGCCAGGATGAGCTTCGCGAGCTGCTCGACCTCCATCGCGCGGGCCGTCGGCGTCAGCCGGATGTCCTCCAGCGCTCCGCTGGGGCCGACCTGGACTGCAACTTCGCCGCGTGGGGAAGTAGCGGTGCCGCTCATCCGGCTCAGGGTTTCGCTCGCGGCCTTGGCGTTGGCCGCCGCCCGCGCGAGCTTCTGGTCGTAGCTCGCCAGCCACTGTGCTGCTGAATCCACGGTGTTTCCTCCGACTCGTCCTGAACAGTTCGCGCTACCGCGGCCTGCGTGCGATTCCGGCCAGGTCATCCAGCGCGAACCGGAGGTCGTCCCCTCGCAACGGGTTGATGCTCACCCAGCCGTTGCGGGCGGGGTTGACCCGGACCCGCCCGCGCGGACCGTCCAGCCAGGACAGTTCGGTGCCGGCCCGAACGCTGCCGTCGCCGCCGCGGCGCGTCGCGCCGAGCTGGCCTCGACCGGTCAGCGACGGGAGCAGGCCGGCGAGGTGGTCGAGCACGTCCGGATCACCGCCGCAGTCGCGAACGAGCTCGCGCAGCAGCCTTTCCTTCGCCGCGTCGTCCGCCGCGGCGCTGATCAGGTCCGCCGCGGTCCTGATCGCGCGTTCGGGCAGCGAGATCGGCATCGACCTGGCCGCCGGCACGTCGGGCACCATCGCGAGCAGCGAGTCGGTCAGCGCGTTCGCGACCACCCGGCGGATCCGAACCGGGCTGGCCGGGTCGTTGTCCAGCGGTTGCTCGCAGATCAGCGCCCAGGAGCGGTAGACCATCGCCACGATGGCGGTCGCCCCGTCGCCGTCCACCAGCACGAGGTCGACGGTGCCTCGCTGCTCGCGCAATGCCGTGGCCAACTCGGCCGCGGCGCCGGTCGGTCCGTCCTCGTCGGCGAGACCGCGGGCCTGGAGGGTCTGCCCAGCCGCAGCGAGCAGGACCTCGCGCTCACCGGCGATCCGCCCGAACGACGGCACGCGGAGCGGGAACGGGAAGGGCACGCCGACGTGGGTGGCGATCAGGTCGAGCTCGATCTGTCCGAAGTGGATTCCTTCGGGGGCCCCGCGCCGTGGGGTGCGCGTGGTCACGGCCGTCATCGCGCGGCACCGCCCGTGTTCCGCAGCGCCCGCGCGCTGTCGTCGTCGGTTTGGAGGTATCCGGTGACGGTCGCCTGCAGCGCGGTGCGGAAGCTGTTCAGCTCGGTGTCGGCGGCGCTGATCTCACCGGTGAGCCCGTAGTCGCCGGCTGCCTCGCGCAGCCGATTCGCCAGGTGCAGCGCGGGCGGTGCGGTGCCGAGCATCGGCATCCGCCCGGCCAGCTCGCCGGCGGACGTCACCAGGCCGTTGGTCCGCTCGCCGATCCCGGACAGCGCCGTGACCTGCGACGCGAGGTCTTGCGGCGCGACCTGGTAGCCGCGCCCGGGGTTTCCTTCGGAGGTCAAGGTTCTCGCTCCTGTCCTGCTCAGATTCCGATGACCGGTGCGCTGGCCGGCCTGTCGTCGGCGAACAACTTCTGGTCGATGGTGGGCATGCGGTTCTGGTGCACCTGCTCTTCTTCTTCCTCCGCGCCGCGCCGCGCGCCGTGCGGCATCATGCTTCCGCTGCCCGCGCCGCGTCCGGCGAGACCCGACGTCGCGGCCGCTGGCGCCATCAGCGCACCCCCGAGCGCCCCGCCGAGTGCCCCGCCGCGCAGTCCCGCACCCAACGGGTCGGCGCCGCCGACCAGCTTCCCCCAGGGCACGCCGCCCGCCGAACCTCCGCCACTGAATCCGGCCGCGGAGGTTTGCGCCGGTGCAGTGTCGAAGGCCTCGGCCGCGGTCGACCCGGCCGGCGCGATCGCTCGGCTGCTGTTGTGGAGGCTCGCCTCGTAGCGCTGCATCACGTGCACCGCCTCAGCTTTCTTCTGGGCGGCATCGAGGCTGGCGAGGAACAGGCTGCCACCGCCGGCGGCCACGGCGCCGATGGCGGCACCCATCCCGGCGCCCGGGCCGGCGCCGATCCCGCCCGCAGCCGCACCGACCATGCCCCCGATGACCGCACCCGCACCGGCGCCGGCTACGGCGCTGGACAGGGCCGTCCCGGTCGGGTCGCCGGGCGGCGGCGGCATCGTGTTGCGTGCGATGGAGAGCGCGTCGCCGGCGTCCTGGGTGGCCTGCTGGACGGTGCTCGCGCGGGTGCCGATGTCGGAGGTCCGGTCCCCGAGCTCGCCGAGCCGGTTCGTTGCCAGGTCCGCCGCCGTGCTGCTCCAGTGCGACTGCATGACGCCCCGCTGCTGGCGCATCGAGTCCGCTTGGTCGGTCAGCTCGGTGCTGTGCCGCCCCCATTCGGCGGCGACCGTGCTGACGTCACCGACGTCGGCGTTGTCCCACAGCATCTGGTGGAGTTGTTCGTGGGTGTAGGCGTTCCAGTTCGTGCCGTCGGACGGGATCGGCGAACCGAAGTACCCCTCCCACACGTTGCGTAGCGCGTTCACGACGGGCTGCGCCAGCGCGCCGGCCGGCCCGGCCTGGTCCAGCACGGAGGTGGCGGCGCTCGCCAGTTCCTGCACACCGGCGGACGCCGTGTCAACGAGATTCCCTGTTCCGGAGTCGTCGATCATTCCCGGTCTTCTGCCTTCCAATCGGTGCCCCGGCTCGCCGGCGCGCCACCATCACGAACATTTTCTGTGGTCAAGGGTGTTTCAGCCGTGCCATGACCAAAGGCACGAAGTGGTTCATGCCGGCCCGCAGGCATGCGTCCTGGTTGTGCTTGCCGGTACAGCCCGGCGCCCAGTTGCTGCCATCGCGGTAGTCGGAGAATTCGTAGGGGATGCCTGCCTCGGTCAAGTTGGCTGCCGTGACCAAGGCCGTCTGCCTGGGGTTCTCCACTGCGGCCTGGACGGGGTCAACCGCCAGGTCGCCGCCGTCGCCGGTGTTCCTCGCCATGCCCATGCGGCGCAGCGATTCCACGTGCTGGGCGGGGCTCTGCTCGTTCCAGACGCCGTCGAGCGGCCACACCGGCGGGCCGAAGACCGATTCGACTGGGACGGTCGGCGTGCCGTGCGAAGGCATCTCCGCGGTGCCGATGACAGCGGCGCGCATTTCCTGGCTCAACAGGTCGAGACCGCACGAGAAGCTGCCCACGTAGCTGAAAGGCTCCGGCCGGTGCTCGGCGTAGTGGAATGCGGGGAAGCCGCCCATCGAGTGGCCGGAGATCGCCCTGCCCTCCCGGATGGGGAAGCCGTCCTTGAAACGCGGGGGCGCGTTCGCCGCGGGCGCCCCGGACGCGGCCGTTCCCGACGCAGCGACGACGCCGACCAGCGCGGCGACCCAGCCGCGCAGCACGGACCCGCGCAGGAGGTTCATGCGGTGTTCCACCTTTGATGTCGGGCCTGCTTCCCCTCGGCAGACACCGAATAAAGATCATCAGAACCGGCCCGCAGAATCATCAGCAACATTGCTGATGTTGTCGGTATCCGTAGGTATGCCGCGTTGACGTCGCGCGATTCGCGCACGTCGTGGCCGGTTGCGCGAAATGGCCGCCCAGGAGGGGCGAGCTGCTGCGACGACCGCGGCTCGACGTCGGGGCGAGGACTTTCGGTGCCACCGGCATCGGCGGCGGGCATTCGGGGCTGGTGGTGGGCTCAGCCACGATGCTCGAATCCGAGCACGATCTCGACGCGCGACGAGTAGCCGAGCTTGGCGAGGATCCGCGACATGTGCGAATCGACCGTTCGGACCGAAACGACCAGTCGTTCGGCGGCCTCCCGGTTGGTGAGGCCCTGCGCGACGAGCTCCGCGACGCGCAGCTCCGCGGCGGTCAGGCTGTCCCAGCCGTGCTTCGGGCGGCGGCGGGGCCCCGTCGCGCCGCGCCGGACGCCGTACGCACGTAGCGCCGCGTCGGCTCGCTGGATGGCGCCGGTGGCCGTCAGCGCGGCGTACCGGTCGATCGCGGTCTGGTAGGCGGCCCGGGCATCGGTGGGTCTGCCGGACGCGGCCAGGATCCGCGCCGCGTCCTCCGCCGCGCTCGCGGCGGAGATCGGCGATCCGTTCTGGGCGAATCCTTCGGCGGCGGTCAGCAGCAGGTCGACGTCGCTGTCGACCAAGCCCTGGCAGTACATCAGCGCATTGCGCTCGCCGGCTGATTCGCCGGTGCTCAACTCCCGGATCTGCGCGAGCAGCCGGGCAGCCAGGTCGTGGTCGCCGCCCGCGATCGCGATGCGCACGATCCGGGCGCCGACGGTCGAGACCGCGTGGCCGTGGTGGACCCCGACGGCGCCGTCGGCGAGGCTGCGCACGAGCTCCAGCGCCCGCTGCGCGTCGCCTTCCGCGTCGGCGACGACAGCGCGCGACAGCACGGTGATCTGCTCGTAGAACACGGCGACCCCGCGGCTGACGGACTGCTCGGCGAGCTCGACGTGGAGGCGAGCACCGGGCAGGTCACCGCGGTTCAGCAGGATCGACGAGGCCACCCCGTGCAGCGGCCCGCCCATGCCGTACAGGTCGGGTAGGGCCATGGCCGCGTCGATCTCGTCGAGGGCTTGATCCCACAGCCCGTTGTTGAACGAGGCCAGCGCCGCGATGGTGTGCAGCCAAGCCAGCAGGCCCGCGCCGAACACCCGCGCGAGCGGACGCGCTTCCTCGACCGTCTGCAGCGCCGTCCGGTCCTGGCACAGGTCTTGGACGACCGCGCGCAGCAGGCGCGACATCAGCCATTGGCCGCGGTCGGAGACCGCGATGTCGAGCAATGCGTCCGCCTGGTCAAGCACCTCCAGCGCCCCGGCGAGGTTGCGGAACACGAAAAGACCCGTCGCGCGGACGTTCAGCAGGTACACCTCGATGAGCGGGTCGTGCGTGGCTTCGGGTGCCGCGACCTCGACGGCGCGCTCCGTGCCCTCCAGATCGCCTGCCAGCAGGCAAGCCGTGGCGTCTATCGCGGCGAGCCGTCCGGGGAGTTCCCCGTGCACCCGTTCAGGATCGAGGGCCGTGGCGGCGCCTTCGGGATCCATCTCCCGGATGCAGCTCAGGGCGAGCACCGCGCGCAGCCGGTGCCTGATCGGCGGGTCCGGATGCGCGGCCAGACTGGTGTTGGCGGCGCGCAGCGCCTCATCAACCCGGCCCGACCACATCAGCGCCTCGGCCAGCGCGGCCCGCAATGGGTGCAGGCGCGAATTTCCGGGCGGGAGCCAGGAAACGGCGCGGTCGAGCAGCTCCACGACCGCCGGTGTCGGCTGGGTGGCGAGGCGGTCGGCGTGGTCGTCGAGCCAAGCCAGGGCCCAGGCGTCCATCGGTGTGTGCGCGAGCTGTTCGGCGACCGCGGCGGGCGCGGCGCCGCGGCCCGCGAGCGCCCGCGCCGCGGAACCGCGCAAACCCACCGAAGTCGCCGCCACGTCGCGGCGCACCACCGGATGCCGGAACCGCACCAGCCCGGCCTGCTCTTCGACCAGCCCTTGCGCGGCCAGCCGCGCGACCCCGGCCAGCACGTCCACCGGTGCCTTTTCGACGACGGCGGCCAATTCGTCGACCGAAGCGGGTTCGTTCAGGATCGCGGCGAAACGCAGCAGGGCGGCGTCGCCGCCCGCCAGGTCGGTCGCCCGGGCGGTCACCGCCGAAGTGCGGTCGTCATCGGCGAGGCGGGTCAACAGCCACGGGTTGCCGCGGGCCTCGTCCGCAAGCCGCAGCAGTGATTCCGGCGGCTCCCCACCGGATACTTCGGCGAGGACGGCGCTGACGGCGTCGTCCTCCAGCGGGAGCAGGTCATGTACGACTGCCATTCGATCGAGCCGCTCGAACCGGCCGGGAGTAGTACCGCGATGCCGCCCGGTGACGACCAGTAGCGAGCGGTCGCGGAGTCCTTCGGCGAGCGCATGCAGCGCCAGCAGCGTCGCGTCGTCCGCGCGGTGCAGATCGTCGATCACGACCACGGCGGGCTCGGTCCACTCCGGCACACCGGTCGACAACTCCGTGCATCCGCTCGGCGGTAGCACGACAATCCGGTGCGTCCGCATGCCGATGCCGCGCGCCGCGGCCGAGTGGGCGTCCAGCAGGGCGGTCATGCCGAGACCCGGATTTGCGCGCAGCATGATGAGCCCGCCGCGTCCGGCCCGCGCTTGCGCCGCGGCGTTGGCGAGCAGGCACAACGACTCGTCTCGTCCGAATAGGTCCACCATCGTTCCCGGCGGGAGCTTACTATCGGTGGATCTTGCGCCGGGTCGGAATGCGGAAGTTGGGCTAGCCGCAGCCACGGGAGTTTGCTCGGTCCGGAACGTCGGCCGGGTGCGCCAGAATGCTGGGCATGGGTGTGCCGAGCGGTAAGTTCATGCGGATGGTGGACCGCCTCGCCGAGGTCGAGCGCGCGGAGGCGAGGGACTACACGTCGTTCAGCGTGCGTGGCAAGCGGTTCGGTTACTACTGGCCGCGAACGGAGACGGTCGGCCTGAAGCAGACGCTGTCCGAGCAGATCGCACTGGTCGCCGAGCGCCCGGACGTGTTCGAGGTGCAGTTCACGGCAGGCGGATTCGGCTGGGTGGTCGTGCATCTGCGGGGGATCGACGCCGATGAGCTCAAGGAGCTCGTGTACGAGGCATGGCGGCTGTCGGCCCCTGAGCCCCTCGTCGAGGAGCACCCGACTCCGTAGCCCGAGGGCCGGTCACCGGCGTGGTCTGCCCACCGAGTCGCGGTGCTTCGGCTCCGGTGCGATCAGCTTGCGCCGGCTGCGCCGGTTCTTGTCGACCGCTTTGAGCACGCGCTCGACGACCGCGTCGACGACGGTCCGCACGTCCCAGCGGTAGGTGGACAGCGCGGGTGTCAGCAGTCGGGACACCGGATGGTCGTCGTAGCCGAGGACGGACAGGTCCGCGGGGATGGCCAGGCCGAGATCGCGAGCTGCCTCGTAGACGCCGTAGGCCATCGAGTCGGTGAGGCAGAACGCCGCGGTGGGCCGGGGTTCCTCGGCGAGCGCGGTCCGCGCCACCTCGGCCGCGCCGGTCAAGTCGTTGGGGCAGGCCAGGACGCGCAAGCTCATCCGCAGTTCGCGCGCGACCTCGTGGACGACTTTCTCGGCCGGGCGTTGGCGCATCAGGCGCGGTCCCGGAGTCAGCACCAGGACCTCGTCGTGCCCGGCGGCGCTGAGGGTCTTCAGCGCGTCGGTGACGCCCAGGCTGTTGTCGAAGACCACCTCGGCGGCGGTGGACGCCCCGGGCAGCGGGTCACCGATCGCGACGAGCATGGTCCGCTCGGCGGCTTCCGGCCAGTGCCGGGAAGTCGGGTCGACCGGGATCGTGACGAGCGCGTCGACCCGCTGGTCGAGGAGGTTCTTGGCGAGCAGCGCCTCGCGCGCGGGATCGGCGGCGGAGTCCATGAACAGGGTGTTGCGGTCCGCGGCGAGGAAGCGCCTGCCGAGCGTGGTGGCGAAGTTCTGCTGCCACAGATCTTCGAGCGAACTGCACAGCACGCCGACCATCCCGGTGCGCCCGCTGGCCAGCGCGCGGGCGACCGGATCGGCCTCGTAACCGAGGCGGTCGGCGACTTCCCGCACGCGCTGCTGGGTTTCCGGGGGGACCTGCAGGCCGCGGAGCGCGTAGGACACTGCGGCAGGGGAGAGCCCCGTCTCCGCCGCGATGTCCTTGATCGTGGGGCGCTTGCGGCGTTGCACCTGGAAAGCCTAGCGCGCGGCCGATGGGTGCGTTCGGCCCTTGACCGCACGCCCGCTGAGGCGGTTCACTGAAGCCGTTCACTGAAACGCTTCACAAGGCTTTGCCGTGCCCGGATTGATGATCGACGTGCACCAGCACCTGTGGCCTGCGGAATTCATCGACGCGTTGCGCGCACGGGCGAACCCGCCGCTGCTGCGCGGCTGGACCCTGCACGTGGCGGGCGAGCCGCCGTTCGAGGTGGACCCGGCCGACCACGAACCGGCGAAGCGCGCGGCCCGGGAAGACGGGATTGCGGTCATTTCGCTGTCCAGCCCGCTGGCCATCGAATGGCTGCCGCCGGAGGACGCGGGCCCGCTGCTGGACGCATGGCATCGTGGCGCGTTGGAGCTGCCCGATCCGTTCCGGGTGTGGGCCGCGGCCAACGTGCTGGAACCCGACGCCGATCTGGTGCGGGACGCGCTCGGCAGCGGATGCGTCGGCCTGCAGATCCCGGCCGACGCCATGCGGAAACCCGCTGACGTGGAACGGATCGCTCCGCTGCTCGCGGTGTGCGAGCAGCACGACCGACCGGTCATGGTGCACCCCGGCGCAGCGACTTGCCCGCCTGGCGTGCCCGGGTGGTGGCCGCCGGTCGTCGACTACGTGGCGCAGATGCAGGCGGCGTGGTGGTCCTGGCACGTCGCGGGCCGCGCGCTGCTGCCGGAGTTGCGGATCTGCTTCGCCGCCGGAGCGGGGCTGGCACCCGTGCACCACGAGCGCCTGGTGGCCAGGGGCGGGGCGTTCGACCGCATCGACCCGGATGTCTTCGTCGACACGTCGTCGTACGGGCCGCGCGGGGTGGACGCGCTGGTCCGGGTGCTCGGGATCGACCCGGTCGTCCTCGGCAGCGACCGCCCCTACGCCGAGCCGACCGATCCCGGCCTTGGGGAAGCCGCCTCCCGGGCCATCCGCTGTTCGAACCCGCGTCGCCTGCTCGAAGGAGGACTACCTTGACTTCTCTCCTCCCTGAAGGAAGGAGATTCAGTCCTCGCGGACTGAGTTTCCTGCTTCAACGACCGCAGCGTCCCCACGGTGGCGGTTCGGTCTCACACGAACTCACTCAGGCGTTCGGACCGGGATGGTCCGGGTTCCCGCTCGACCAGCGGTACCCACGTACTTGCTCGGGTGTTCCCACTTGCGTGGGGGCGGTAAGTCTCACTTACCGAGATCAAGACTCTCAGCGGTCGCTACGCGACCGACACGCGGGATCTGCTCCTCCCCACCCCGAAGGACGGGGCATCCGCAGATTGGAGATCAGGTGATCGGCGAATCTCACGCGACTGTCGAGGTGCCTGCCCGGCGAGCGCTCCCGATCGGCGAGGTGCCAACCGGTTTCACCCTCGAAACCCTGCCCGGCCGCTGCCTGGACCCGCGCGAGCTGCTCGGCCTGGTCGCGGACCTGGCGCGCCGACCGGAGCTGTGGTGGCACCACGTCGCTTTCAGCGACTACCAGCGGCATTACGCATCGCTGCACCGGGACGCGCACGTCGACGTGTGGGTGCTGTGCTGGACGCCGGAGAACGACACGGGCTGGCACGACCACGACATCTCCTCGTTCGCGGTCGCGGTGGCCGGGGGTGCGCTCGTCGAGCACAACCTGGCGGTGGCCGGGCCGAGCTTGGCGACCGAGGTCGGCGCCGGCTTCGTGTTCGGCTGCGGCCCCGAGCACATCCACCGGCTCACGGGCAAAGAGCGCAGGAGCGTCTCGATCCACGCGTACTCCCCACCGCTGTGGCGGATGGGGCAGTACGCCGTGTCCGGCGGCGTGATCCGGCGAGTTTCCGTGTCGTACGCCGAGGAGCTGCGTCCCATCGACGACACAGCCCGCATCTGACGCTGCGCGTGGAGGGAGGAGTCGTGACTGCCGTTCGGGGTGCGTTGCGCGCCGGAAATCCCGTGCTCCTCGGCGGTCCAGAACTGGCCGCTGTGGAAGTGGTTCGGATCGCGGACGGCCTTGGGGTCGGCGCGTCACCGGCCGCGTTGGACCGTCTCCGAAAGCGTTGGCTGAACGCGCGGAAGCCCGTGCCGCGGCCGGTGTACGGGCGCACCACCGGCGTCGGTGCCAACCGTGCCGAAGTGGTGCCCGGAAGTGCGGCGCACGGGATGCGGCTGCTTCGCAGCCATGCCAGCGGAATCGGGAACCTGCTGCCCGAACGAGACGTCCGGGCGATGCTGGCGGTCCGGGTGAACCAGGTCCTGCGCGGTGCCGCGCTGCAACCCGCTATCGCCGAAGCAATGATCACCGCGCTCAACGCCGGTACCTGTCCGGAGGTGCACGAGCACGGCGCCGTCGGGACCGGCGACCTCGGCCCGTTGGCCGAACTCGGGCTCGCTCTCGCGGGAGAGGCGAACTGGGCCGGTGGGGGACGGCCGCCGGATCCGGTCATCATGACCGACGGCGACGCCCTGGCGTTGATCAGCAGCAACGCCCTGACCATCGCCCAGGCGGCGCTGGCGGCGGAGGAGGTGCACGGGCTTCTTGATGCGACCGCTCCGATCGCCGCGCTGACCTTGCTCGCCGTCGATGGGTCGACCGAGCCGTTCGCGCCTGAGGTGCACGCCGGGCGGCCGAACGCCGGAGCGGCCCGGGTCGCCGCCGACATGCTGGCATTGCTCGGCGGGGCGGTGACTGCTGGACGCAGGGTCCAGGACCCGTTCGGTCTGCGGTGCTTCCCCCAGGTCCACGGCCCCGCGTTGGAGGCCTTGGCCGACATCGACTCGGTCTTGGCCGTGGAACTCAACGCCGCAGGCGAGAATCCGCTGATCACCGACCATCAGGTCCGCCACCACGGCGGGTTCCACGCCGCCCAGCTCGCCCTCGCGCTGGACCGGCTGCGGCTGGCGATGCTCTCGACCGCGCAACTGTCGGCAGGGAGGCTGTCGCTGCTCACCGACCCCGAGATGACCTGCCTGCGCCCGTTCCTGGCCACCGGCCCGCCGGGCAGCTCGGGAATCATGGTGCTCGAGTACGGCGTCGGTTCCGCCTTGGCCGAGCTGCGCAACGCCGCTTATCCCGCGACGCTGGGCCACGTGGTGCTTTCCAGGGGCACCGAAGAACACGCGTGTTTCGCTTCGCAGGCGGCCAGGCAGTCCCGCCGCGCGGCGGAGGCGTACCGGCTCGTCCTGGCTTGCGAACTGGTGGCCGCGGTCCGCGCGCTCCGGTTGCGCGGGGCTGGCCCTGCGCAACCAGTCCGGGCGGTTTACCGACGGGCTTGCGGCGCGCTCGATCCGGATGCCCGGGATCGCCCGTTGTCCGCCGATGTCTCGGCCGCTGCCGCGATCATCGACGAGATCGCCCGGATCGGCCGGCGGCTCGTTCGGGCAGGAGCAGGTGCGGACTGACCCCCGGACGCGAAAAGCCTCAGTCCCGGCAACGGGTTCTGGTCGGTGTCGGTCTTGGCGAGCAGGGCGGCGATGCCGAGCAGGAGCCAAGCGAGGTGGTGCAGGCCGTCAGTGGTGGCGCCGTGCTGGTAGCGGGCGGCGTTGCGTGCCTCGTCAAGACTGGGCCACGTCGTCCAGCAGCGCCATCGCGTCGATGATCACCAGCCGCTGCTCCTCGGTGCAGCGCTCTTGCAACGTCCGCGCCAGCCATGCCTGACGAGCCTGCCGAGAGCCGGCTCGCCTCTCTCGCCCCAGTTCGGTGAGGGTGACCAGCTGCCGCCGTCCGTCATCGGGGTCGGGGTGGCGGTCCACCAGCTCGGCTCGTCCGAGCGCCGCGACGATCGTCGCCATGGACTGGGGGCGCACGCGCTCCGCGGCGGCCAGCTCGCTGGCCGAGGCCGCTCCGTCCTTGTCCAGCCGGGCCAGCACCGAGGCCTGCGCCGGGGTGAGGTCTCCCTCGCCGGTCAGCTCCTTCAGCCTGCGGCGCAGGCGGCTGACCGCCACCCATGCGTCGCTGGCGGCGCGAACCGCCGACTCGGAAACGCCTTCGCTGCTGCTTTCGGGCACACCACGACGGTAAGTCCTGTCCAGATACAGCTGGGCAGCTCACACTGTCTTACTGCTCCTTTTCGGGTGCCCCCTCGGTCGCCCGCCCCGGTTCCGGCGGGGCGGCGCGGGCTGCCACCACCTGGCCGATGAACAGGTCGTAGACGACGGCTCCGATGACGCCCCCGACGAGCGGCCCGACGATCGGGATCCAGAAGTAGTTGCTGAACCACTGGTAGCTCCCGGGTAGCGCGATATCGCCCCAGCCTGTTACGAACGTCCACAGCCGAGGCCCGAAGTCGCGCGCCGGGTTGATCGCGTAACCGGCGTTCGGGCCGAAGGTCATGCCGATCGTGGTGACGACCATGCCGATCATGAATGGCCCGAGGTTGGCGGACGGAGCGACGTTGCGAGTGTCGATGAGCGCGAAGATGAGCAGCACCAGGATCGCGGTGCCGACGATCTGGTCCAGGAACGGTCCCCACCACGATCCGTCGAAGTACTTGGCGGGGAACGTCGCGAAGATCGCGAACGTGTCCAGGGACTGGTTGCGGGCGAGGCCGGCCTTGGCGTTGAACGCATCGATCGCCCAGCTGTAGACGGAGTACACCACCGCTGCGGCCAGGAACGCGCCCACGAACTGAGCCGCCACGTACGGAACGACCTTTCGCCACGGGAAGGCCCGCCGCACCGCGAAGGCGAGTGTGACCGCGGGGTTGATGTGCGCACCGCTGACGCCGCCGGCGACGTAGACGCCGAACACCACGGCGAATCCCCAACCGAACGCGACGATGAGCCAGTTCCCCGGCCCGAAGGCGTCGGACTGGCGTCCTGAACCGGGCAGGCCCGCGACCGCGACGGCGACCGATGCGCACCCGAACAGGATCAGGACGAACGTTCCCAGGAGCTCGGCCAGCAACTCGCCGCCGAGTCCTTCCCGGTAGCCGTGACGGCGTTGGTTTTCCTCGGACATCGGCGACCCCAAACCCGAGTAGATTTCCCCCATCTGGCCGAAGCGCCGCGGCGGAATCGGTACTTCGAGTGTAGGACCCGGGACCTGAACGTGCCGCACGCGAATGTGCTGTGCGCAACGGGGCGCACTCGAACACCCTGGCGTGGGCAGGGCCGCACCTGATGGGCCCGCGCGTCCACTTGGGGGTTTTCGAAGACGAATTTTCGGCATACCGTAATCTCTTGGTCGCCGGGCCGAACTACGGCTCGCGCGGGTGTGCGGGACGACGGGAGGCAGTCATCAACGGTCAGGAAGCCAGGGCGGCAGCACGGGTGGATCAATGGGCATGACCAGGATCGATGCGCAACAGGGCCCGCGACCGGCCGTCGGGCAGGTGCTCGGACGAGGCCGGATGCGCGGCGCGCTCGCGATGCTGGGCCCGGCATTCATCGCGGCGATCGCGTACGTCGACCCCGGCAACTTCTCGACGAACATCGGCGCTGGCGCGGAATTCGGTTACGCGCTGGTGTGGGTCGTGGTGCTGGCGAACCTGATGGCGATGCCGGTGCAGTTTCTGTCCGCCAAGATCGGCGTCGTCACCGGCAAGACCCTTCCCGAGGTGTGCCTGGAGCGGTATTCCCGGCCGATGCGGTGGGGGCTCTGGTTGCAGGCGGAGATCGTCGCCATGTCCACCGACCTGGCCGAGTTCGTCGGCGCGGCTCTGGGCCTGTACCTGCTCTTCGGCATCCCGATGATGCCGGCTGCGCTGATCACCGCGGTAGTCGCGTTCGCGCTGCTGGGCCTGCAGGCGCTGGGCTACCGGCCCTTCGAGCGGGCGATCGCCGGGTTGCTGCTGCTGATCATCGCCGGTTTCGCCTACGAACTGCTGCAGATCGGCGTGGAGCCGGCTCAGGCCATCTCCGGGCTGGTGCCGACGCTGCCCAGCGGCAGCGCCTACCTCGCGGTGGGGATCGTCGGCGCCACCGTGATGCCGCACGTCGTCTACCTGCACTCGGCGCTGACGAGCCGCCGGGTGGCGTGCTCGAACGACGACGACCGCCGCCGGGTGCTGCGCTTCGAGCGCTGGGACGTAGTCGTCGCGCTCGGCCTCGCCGGAATGATCAACCTGTCGATGCTGCTGGTCGCCGCGAAGCTCTTCCACGCCACCGGGAACACGGGCATCAGCACCATCGAGGACGCGCACGCGGGCCTCGCCACGCTCGCCGGTGGTGCCGCGGCCCTAGTGTTCGCGGTCGCCCTGCTCGCGTCCGGGATCTCCTCGTCCGGCGTCGGCACCTTCGCCGGGCAGGTCGTCATGGCGGGGTTCATCAACTTCCGGATCCCGTTGCTCCTCCGCCGGTTGATCACGATGGTGCCCGCGCTCGTGGTCATCGCGCTCGGCATGAACACCACCGACGTCCTCAACTTCAGCCAGGTCGTGCTGAGCTTCGGCATCCCCTTCGCGCTGATCCCGCTGCTGCTGGTGACCCGGGACCGCGCGGTGATGGGGGAGTTCGCCAACCCGCGCTGGCTGACGACGGTGATGACCCTGATCACCACCCTGATCGTCGGCCTGAACTGCTACCTCCTCTACGACCAGTTCATCGGCTGACGCGGCGGTCAACCGGTTTCCCTCGGCGAGATCCAGGACCGGTGGATCCACAATTCCGAGCGCCCGCGCCGCAGCTGCGTCGCGCAAGAGCCGTGGTTGGAACCAGCGTGGGAGGCGAGGGACACCCTTGAGTAGCCGCCCAAGGGTGCCCCTCACCTCGGTGATCAGGTCCTGGGCGTGGATCCGGTTGTCGTGGTGCGGAGTTCGCGGACTTCGGCTCGGAGTTGGGCGGATCTCCGCGAGGAGTTGTCGGACCGCTTCACCCTCGGCGGAGTCTTCACTGCTCTCGCGCTCGCGGCCCACTTGGGACTCCATCGCGGACACGGCGACGGCGATGAAGAGGTTCAGCACCGTGAACGTCGTGATGGCGATGTAGCCGATGAAGAAGATCCAGAAGAGGGTTCGCGCGCGCGGTCGCAGGAGTCGGCATGGCCGAGTTGCGACGTCAGATTGAGTACAAAGCCGCATGGTCCGGTGTGCACGTGCACGCCGCGGACCGATGGTTTCCCTCTTCAAAGACGTGTTCAGGCTGTGGCGTAGCGAAAGCCAAACTGCGCTTGTCCGAACGCACCTGCACCTGCGAACACTGCGGCCTGGTCCTGGACCGGGACCTTAACGCCGCACGCAACCTCGCTGCCCTCGTGGAGTATGAGCGCGGCGCGTCTTCGGCGAGTTGCGCCGTGACGATAAACGAGCCCGATGGAAACCCACCTAAGACCCGCACTATGCGGGCAAAGGGTACTGCCACGGGAAGACCCGAGCCACGACAGCTATCACTGCTCTAGCTCGGGTCAACCTCGGCGACGTAAGTTGCAGAGTCAGGACACGTTCTTGCACGTTTCCTGAACGGTTCCTCGGTCATCACGGTACGTAGATGTTGATCAATCTACCGGGTGATCTCGGCGGCCGATGACGGGAGCATCGCGTGGCGGGTGCCGGGAACGGATTCCCGGCACCCGCCTGCCTCGGGTGATCAGAATTCTTCTTCGTCGCCCTCGAAAACCTCTTCCATGATCTCGCCCGCGACCATTCCGCCGAGGAATCCGGCGCCGGCGCCGAGCGCGGCGCCGGCGACCATGCCGCCCATCCCGGAACCGCGCCGATGGTGCTCTTCGTGGTAGCCGTGCGGTTGGTGGCCGTAGCCCTGGTGCTGGTCGTAGCCGCCCATGTGGTGGCCCATGCCGCCGCGTCGTTCGGCGGCCTGCTCGAGCCAGCCGTGGATCTGCCCCGCCCAGTCGGTGGTGAGCGCTTCCTCGTGGGTAACGTGGAAGCGGCCGAAGGCGTCCTGGCTCGGGGCGAAGAACCCGCCGCGCTTGTCCGCCTCCAGCACCACGTCCAGCCCGTGCGGGCCGGCGACGAAGGTCAGCTCGACCTCATTGATGCGCCCAGAGAACTGCGGCGGCGGGAAGAACTCGATCTCCTGGAAGAATGGCAGTTCCTGGCGAACGCCGTGCAGGTGGCCTTGCTCCAGGTCGGCGCTCTTGAAGTGGAAACCGAGCTGGGAGAACGCTTCGAGCACCTTCTCCTGCGCGGGCAAGGGTTCCACGATGACCGGGTCGAGGTCGCCCTTGTTCGCGACCTTGGCGATGGCCAGTTCGGTGCGCACGCCGAGGTCATGCCGTGCAGGTGCTGGCCGTAGACGCTGGTGATCGGCGTTTCCCACGGCACGGGCAGCTCGAACGGGATGGTCTTGTTCTCGCCCTCGCGCAGCGCGAAGTTCCCGGCCACCACGGCGCGGTGGAACTCCACCCCGGCGTGTCCGTCGCGGCCGCCGTGCTCGGTCTCGGTGCGGGTGACGAAGCCGAGCGCGACGTGCTCGACGTTGACGTCCTGCTTGCCGCCGGTGATGCGGACCTCGCCGACGAGGTTCTCGCCCGGGCGGACGTGCGGGTGATGCAGCACGGTGTCCACCGACGGGCCGCCGACACCGAGCGCGCCCAGGAGCTTCTTGAAGACCATTCTGCTGGACCTTCCTTCTCTCTTCGCTGTCAGTTGATTGCGGTGCGTGTTCTCGAATGGGTAGCGGGTGGTGCGGCTCCCCGGTCGATCGGAGATTCGGCGCGGCCCGGTCAGCGTTGTTCTGCGGGGCCGTGAGCCTGCGCGATGCACTTCGGCGTTTCCGCGTTCGACGTCCCGGAAGGCCGAGGGGGCATGCGGGGGCGCAGGAAGGGGGAGTTGGTCGTCCGGGGGAGGAGCGCTCGCCGGTTCTCGGCCGCACGGCGCGGAAGCGCGCAGAACTCCCAGTGGTCCGAAGTGGACGATGTCCAGGTCCGCGGGTGGCGTCGACTCGCGGACGTGTGGCGACGCGGCTCCGCGCGGCCTGCCGACTTGCGGTGGCGTCAGCGTCCTTGTGGGGTCCGCGCTCCTCGAACTGCCAGGAGCGCGGCTGGGACTGCCTGGATCATCGTCCATGTCCATTGGAACGGAACAGTAGAGCAGCGAGTTCCGGACAAACACCCCAAAGATCGTGATCAACACAACATCGCCCGTTTGGTTGAGTCGGCGCGAGTTCGTGTATCTGTCCGGACTTGACCGGCTGGGCGCGACGGACTGCGGTCGCCCAAGAGTGTGATCTCGATCTAGTTTGCTCGCTCGGGTGCCAGCCCATTCGGGATATACTGTGTCCCTTTCCTCCCCTTTGTTTGTCTAGGAGTGACGTCTTCAGTGCGCGAAGCGCAATCCCCAGAGGGCAGTACCGGGCCGGGACATAGTCCCGGCTTTCCGCGACTGGTGGCCGATGCCCCGTTCTGGGGTGGTCGGTGATGGACATCCTGTTGGCCGTTCTCGGCCTTGTTTTCGTTGGCGTGTTGACGTTGGGCACCGGGTTGGCGGTTGCCGCGGAGTTCTCGCTGACGTCTCTGGAACGCAGTACGGTGGACGCGCATGTGCGTCAGGTCGGTGACCGGCGTGCGAGGGCGGTGCAGAAGGCACACCGGACGTTGTCGTTCCAGCTTTCCGGCGCCCAGGTCGCGATCACGTTGACCACGCTGGTCACCGGGTACGTGGCGGAGCCGTTGATCGGTGACCTGATCCGCCCGGGGCTGACCGCGCTCGGGTTGCCCGGTGAGGCGGCCGGGGCGGTGTCGCTGACGCTGGCGATCCTGCTGGCCACGACCCTGTCGATGGTCTTCGGGGAGATGGTGCCCAAGAACCTCGCCATCGCGCGCCCACTGCCCACCGCCCGTGCCGTGTCGGGCTACCACGCCCGGTTCTCGCAGGTCTTCCGGTGGCTGATCGATGCGATGAACAATAGCGCCAACTGGGTCGTGCGCCGTTTCGGCATCGAACCCCAAGAAGAACTCCGATCCGCCCGTTCCCCCGAAGAACTCGGCTCGATCGTGCGCTCCAGCGCCGAACACGGAACGCTGGACTCCTCGACCGCGCAACTGATGGACCGGTCGCTGCGCTTCGGCGACCGCACGGCCGAGGAATTGATGACCCCGCGCGTCCGCGTGGAATCCCTGACCGTCGGCGACAGCGTGATGGATCTGCTCGACACCGCCCGCCGCACCGGGTTCTCCCGCTTCCCTGTGCACGGCGGTGATTTGGACGAGATCCACGGTGTCGTCCACGTCAAGCAAGCGTTCGGCGTCCCCGCCGGACTCCGCGAAACGACCCCGGTGAGGTCGCTGGCCCGCCCGGTGCCGACCGTGCCGGAGACATTGGACGGCGACGCGCTGCTGAACCGGCTGCGCGGATCGGGGTTGCAGCTGGCCGTGGTGGTCGACGAGTACGGCGGTAGCGCGGGCATCGTGACCCTGGAGGACGTCGTCGAGGAGATCATCGGCGACGTCCGCGACGAACACGACCGCCGCGAAATCGCCGCGGTGCGCCGCCTCGGTGACGACACCTGGATCATCTCCGGACGACTGCGCCCGGACGAACTGGCCGAGGCCACCGGATTCGCCATGCCCGACGGGGAATACGAGACCGTTGCCGGCTTCGTGCTGGCTCGACTGGGACGCATTCCCGAGGTCGGCGACCACCTCATCCCGGACGGATGGCGGCTGGCCGTCACCCGGATGGACCGCCACCGGATCGCAGAACTGCGCCTCACCCACCAGCCGACCCACGCCGAGGCCGTGGAGGAGGTTCGATGAGCGACGGTTCCGCGATCGTGCTGGGTGTTGTCCTGCTGCTGCTCAACGCGTTCTTCGTGGGCGCGGAGTTCTCCCTGCTGTCCTCCCGCCGGGACCGGCTGGAAGCGCTGCTGGCCCAAGGCAAAACCCGCGCCCGAGTGGTGATCAAAGCCAGCCAGGAAGGCTCGCTGATGCTCACCAGCGCCCAACTCGGCATCACCCTCTGCTCCCTGGGCCTGGGCCGCCTCGGCGAACCCGCCGTCGCCCACCAACTCCGAACACCCTTCACCGCTCTCGGCATCCCCGACACCATCACCCACGCCGTGGCGTTCACCATCGCACTAGCGATCGTGGTCATACTCCACGTCCTCGTCGGCGAAATGGTCCCCAAAAACCTCGCCATCGCCGAACCCGAACGACTCGCCCTCTGGCTGGTCCCACCCCTGGTCGGCTTCGTCAAACTCGCCCGGCCACTCATCGCCCTGTTCAACATGATGGCCAACACCGTGCTCCGCCTGCTACGCGTAGAACCCAAAGACGAACTCGACACCGCCTACACCTCCGCCGAACTCGCCGAACTCCTCGTCGAATCACGCCGCGAAGGCCTCCTCGACCAATCCGAACACCGCCGACTCGCCCAAACACTGTCCTCAGTGGAACACACCGTCGCAGACGTCCTCGTCCCCCTAACCGACCTCACCACACTCCCGCAACACCCCACCCTCGGCGACGTCGAACAAGCCGTCGCCCACACCGGATTCTCCCGGTTCCCCCTCCGCCGCGACGACGGAACACTCACCGGCTACCTCCACATCAAAGACGTTCTCGACCAAGCCGGACACGACCCCACAACCCCCATCGCCCCCGCCCGCATCCGACGACTACCCACCGTCCCAGCCCACGCCCGCCTCGACCACGCCATGACCTCCCTACGCCGCACAGGCAGCCACCTCGCCACCGCAACCGACACCACCGGCCAACCCATCGGCATCGTCGCCCTCGAAGACCTCGTCGAGGAATACGTCGGCACCGTCCGCGACGCCACCCACGTCGAGTGATCCGGACAACCCGGCGATAGGTGGTGCGGCCATGCACGTCGACAGGCGTGCCCGGCCGCACCACCGGCGGCCTCGAGACCGCCGGTGACGTTCCCGCCAGGGCCCTGACCCTGCCGGGTCATCGAGGGGCCGGATCGGTGCGGCCGGGCCTACGCTGAGCTCGTGCGGCTGTCTGAAGTGCTGAAACGGTTGCTCGTCGGCCGGCCGGTGCGCAGTGACCGGCTGGGGGAGACGCTGTTGCCGAAGCGGCTGGCGCTGCCGATCTTCGCCAGCGACCCGCTGTCCTCGGTCACCTACGCCACCCAGGAAATCCTGCTGGTGCTGTCGCTGGGCGGGCTGGTGTTCCTGCACCTGACGCCCTGGGTCGGGCTCGCGGTGGTGGTGCTGCTGGCCATCGTGGTGGCGTCCTACCGGCAGGTGGTGCACGCCTATCCCAGTGGCGGCGGATCGTACGAAGTCGTCTCGGAGAACCTGGGTTCGTCGGCGAGCCTGGTGGTGGCCAGTGCCCTGCTGGTGGACTACGTGATGACCGTGGCGGTGTCGGTCGCGGCCGGGGTTGACAACATCATCTCCGCGGTGCCGGAGCTGAACCCGCACCGGGTGGGGATAAACCTGCTGTTCATCGTCGTGCTGATGGCGATCAACCTCCGCGGCGTGCGGGAGTCTGGCCGGGCCTTCGCGGTGCCGACCTACCTGTTCGTCGCCGGGGTCATGCTGATGATCGTCGTCGGGCTGGTGGGGACCGCGGTGGGCGCGCCCCCGGTGGCCGAGAGCGCCGGGTACGGCATCCAGCCCGAGCAGGCCGGGCTGACCGGGCTCGCGCTGGCGCTACTGGTGCTGCGCGCGTTCTCGTCGGGTTGCACCGCACTGACAGGGGTCGAGGCGATCTCCAATGGCGTGCCAGCCTTCCGCCGCCCGAAGGCCGTCAACGCCGGCCGGACGATGCTGGCGATGGGCACCATCGCGATCGTCATGTTCAGCGGCGTGACGGTGCTGGCGATGATCTCCCAGGTCCACGTCGCGGAGAGCACCTGCGACCTGGTCGGCTTCGCAGGCAACTGTGAGACCGATCCGCAGCGGACCGTGATCGCCCAGATCGCCGCCGCGGTCTTCGGCGGCGACAACACCTTCCTGTTCTACTACCTGCAGGCCAGTGCGGCGCTGATCCTGATCCTGGCCGCCAACACGGCGTACAACGGGTTTCCGCTGCTGGCGTCGATCCTGGCCCAGGACCGCTACCTGCCGCGGCAGCTGCACACCCGGGGCGACCGGCTGGCGTTCTCCAACGGCATCGTGCTGCTCTCGGTCATCGCCGGTGCGCTGATCTACCTCTACGAGGGATCGGTGACCGGGCTGATCCAGCTCTACATCCTGGGTGTGTTCACCTCGTTCACCCTCAGCCAGATCGGCATGGTGCGGCACTGGAACCACGAGCTGACCACCACGTCCGATCCCGCGCAGCGGCGGAAGATCCACCGGTCCCGGCTGATCAACGGGTTCGGCGCGGGCATGACGGCGGTGGTGCTGGCGGTGGTGCTGGTCACGAAGTTCACCCACGGCGCCTACCTGGTGGTGATCGCGGTCCCGGTGCTATACGTGCTGATGCGGTCGATCTCCCGGCACTACCGCCAGGTCCGCGAGGAACTGCGGCTGGACGACGAACCCGCCACGCTGCCCAGCCGGGTGCACGCGATCGTGCTGGTGTCGACGCTGCACAAGCCGACGGTGCGGGCGCTGAACTTCGCGCGCGCCGCCCGGCCGGACACGCTGACGGCGATCACGATCAACGTCGACGACGAGGACACCCGCGCACTGCAGCAGCAGTGGGAGGAGCGGGACATCGGTGTGCCGTTGAAGGTGGTCGAGTCGCCGTACCGGGAGATCACCAAGCCGATCGTCGACTACGTCAAGCACATCCGGCGCACCAGCCCGCGTGATGTCGTCTGCGTCTACATCCCGGAGTACGTGGTCGGGCGCTGGTGGGAGAACCTGCTGCACAACCAGAGCGCACTGCGCCTCAAGGGCCGGTTGCTGTTCGTGCCGGGTGTGATGGTCACCAGCGTCCCCTGGCAGCTGCACTCCAGCACCGTCCGCCACCCGGACCGGGAGGCGCACAGCCCCGGTGAGGTCCGGCGCGGCATCAGCCGCACCTTCCGCCCCGGCCCCGAGCACCGGTGACGGTGCCTGGCCGCGCCATGGCGGGAAGCGGAGAACACCCGTGAGTGTTTTTGGGTGCTATGGCACCCAAAAACACTCACGGGTGTCCGAGCCCTTCGGGAGATCACCGGATCAGTCCGGCTTCGGATGACGTGACCAAGCGCGGCTGCCAGGTCGGCCACCCAAGCTCAGTCACTCGAGTTACTGTGTCTGGCCGTCATGCTACGCAAACCACTTTCGGAACGGGCCTTGGCTTAGCGCCGCCGCGACTCGCCGCGCCTGCGCGCCTGAGCCCAGCGCAAGGCGTTGTTGGCCAGACGTGAGGCCTTGCGCACGGCCGGGTTCTGCGTGAGAACGTGCTGCTGGTAGCGCCAGGGCGGCTGCAAGCTGTTCCGGGTGGACATCGCGTAGCAGAAGTCCACGGCATTGCGATCCGTGTAGCGGTCGGCGTTCTCGAACCACGCCATGCTGGTGCGCGCCGAGGACTGCGCCATGCGCAGCGCGGCGTGGCCTTCCAGGTCGAACTCCTTGAGCGCCATGGCCATTTGCCCGCGCTCCAGCAGTTTCTGCGCGAGCATGACCGCATCGATGATGGCCAGCCTGGTGCCCGAGCCGAGCGTGAAGTGCGTGGTGTGCGCGGCGTCGCCGATCAGGATCATGTTGTCGTGCCGCCAGGTTTCGTTGTAGACCTGCGTGAACCGCTGCCACGACGCGGGTTTGCCCCGAGAGGAACTGATCAGCGAATGCCCAGCAAGCGGCTTGTCGAAGATGTCCTCCAGCAGCCGCATGCTCTCGTCGGCGCCGAGCTGGTCCAGGCCGAGCCCGTGCCAGGTCTCCTCCTGGCATTCGACGATGAAGGTGCTGACCCCGGCGCTGGACGGGTAGGCGTGGAACCAGATCCAGCCCTGCGGGGTCTCCTCGAAGTCGAAGGTGAACTTGTCGAAGACCCGGTCCGTGCCCAGCCAGATGTAGCGGTTGCGCCCCTGGGACACCTCGGTGCCGAACTCGTCGGCGTACTGCTGCCGGGTCCGGCTGTTCGCGCCGTCGGTGACCACGATCAGATCCGCATCGGAGAATTCCGACAGGTCCTCCACCGCCCGCTCGTACTGGATGTCCACCCCGAGCATCGCGGCCCGATCGGCGAGTATCTCCAGCAGCGGCGCGCGGTTCACGCTGTAGCCGTACCCGCTGAGGTAGGCGTGTTCGGTGCCGTGCAGCGAGACGATCTGTTCCTGCCAGAGCGTCGATGCGGCGCGGATCCGCTGCGCGCTCTCCCGGTCATTGCGGTACAGCGTGTCCAGCAGGTCGTCCCAGTACACGACGCCCCAGCCGTAGGTGGCGCCCGGTGGATCGCGTTCGATCACCGTGATGTCGTTGCCGGCGTCGCGCAGCTTCGCCGAGATGGCCAGGTAGAGGCCGGCTGGTCCGGCCCCGATGCACACGATCTTCATGAGCGTCTCCCCACGAGCGGCGGACGAGTGGTCGGGCCCGGTGGCCCCGTGCCGAATGCTCGGGAGAAGGCACGAGCGGACCAGCATCAGCGTAGGTCGGGTACGCCCCCGTTGTACCCCGGCCGGAAGTTGGCCGCACCTGGCACCGCGCTAGCCCCGACGCTTTCACGTCATGGACGTGGCAGGGCTAGGGGCTTTGGACCCGAATCGCCGCGGCCGTAGGCCTTTCGGGCGGAGGAGCCTGTGCCAGGCTCGTCCTGCGTGGCGGTGCGGGGAGCGGAACCTCAGCCACCGCCCGGACTCCGGGAGCCCCGAATTCGGCCCGGGACTCACTCCGCGCGCAGCTCGACGACCCGCACGCAATAGGCGGGCAGCGGGATCTTGGAAAGTTCTTCACCGGTTTCGAGGTCGTGCAGTGAATATCCGCTCGCGAGCGGAGTTGCCGCGGCTTCCTGGTCGTGCTGGCCGACGAGCCAGACGAACCGCCGCCCGTCCTCCTGCTGCAGCACCTCGCGGCCACGTATGCCTGCTGCAGCGAGCTGCAGATGAGCGGTCGGTCGTCGTCCGTGGCTGAACGAGTCCCCGCGCCCCAGGAACTCGGTCACCACCAGGGCCGCCTGCGCGTCGGTGCGCTCGCAGCGGTCGAAGTCTGCAGTGGACAGGATGTCGGCGAACGCCGCCAGTTCGTGCAGCGTCGGTTTCGGCTTCCCGGTGTTGTCGGTGATCCCGAAGTGCCGGACATGTGCCCCACGATGAAGGTCGGGAGCGACGACATGCCGATCTCCTGGTGCACGTCCAGGAAGTCGGCGAAGTGCTCGACCTTGGCCTCGACGCTGTCCGGCGTGGGGCATGAAGTCGGGCCAGTAAAAGAAGGAACGGTCTGCCGCAGGCCATGCTCGAAGCGCACCCGCAGTCCCTCGCGCACGACCTGGGGTGAGCAGTTCCGCCACATCAGCGGGCCGCCGGTCCGCGACCAGAAGTTCGCGCCGAGCGGCACTGCCGGTTCCCCGGCAACCGAGATCTTGGCGGAGTTGCGTCGCATCAGATGCCCTTTCGTCATTGATCCACTGTGGATCGTTGATCGACGCGCGGAGCGGCGGCGGGGATCGTAGGCTTTTCTGGTGGCGGATCACGGCGGTGACTTGGCCACGCCCGACGGTGAACGGGCTGGTCGACTACCGCGGGGCTTGGTCGTGCTCCTGGGGATGGCCTCGGCAGTGGTGGTCGTCGCCGGGGTTCGGGCCGCCGCTTGGCTGATCGCGCCGACGTTCCTCGCGCTGGTCATCGTGATCGTGACGAACCCGGTTCCGGCGTGGCTGATCCGGAAGGGCTGGCCGCGCTGGCTGGCAACCACGGTGCTGGTCGTGTTGGTGTACGCGGTGCTCATCACGTTCGCCCTGGTCGTGTTCGTCTCGGTGGCCCGCTTGGCGGAGGTCCTCCCGCACTACGCGCAACGCGCCGACGCGCTCGGCGCCGAAATCGTCCAGGGGTTCGCGAAATTCGGCATCGGGCCAGAGCAGATCAAGACCGCCGCGAGCAAGGTGAACTACACCGAGCTGGCCGGGTTCGTCGGCGACTTGCTGTCCGGGGTGGCGAGCGTGAGCTCCAACCTGGTGTTCCTCCTGGCGTTGCTGTTGTTCCTGGGCATCGAGACCAGCGGGGCCGGCCGCAGGCTCGGAATCGTGTCCGACCGGCATCCGCGGATGGCCGAGGCACTGGTCGGTTTCACCCGTGGCACCCGCAGCTACCTGGGGGTCTCCACGGTGTTCGGACTGATCGTCGCGGTACTAGACACTATCGCCTTGGCGCTGCTCGGGGTGCCGCTGCCGGTGTTGTGGGGGCTCCTGGCGTTCGTCACCAACTACATCCCGAACGTCGGTTTCGTCATCGGCCTGGTGCCGCCGGTCCTCCTTGCCATGCTCCAAGGAGGTTGGCAGCTGGCCGTCGTCGTGGGCGTCGTTTACACGGTGCTCAACTTCGTCGTGCAGAGCCTGGTGCAGCCGCGCTTCGTCGGCGACGCCGTCGGACTTTCCGTCACCGTGACCTTGTTGTCGCTGGTGTTCTGGACATGGGTGGTCGGGCCGCTGGGGGCGGTGCTTGCCATCCCGTTGACGTTGCTGGTCAAGGCGTTGCTGGTGGACAGCGACCCGCGCGCGGCGTGGGCCGACGCGTTCCTCGTCTCGGACCGGGTCAGCACCGAGGAGATCAACCGCCGGTGGCGACGAGGAGGATGAAGATCAGGCAGACGATAATGTTGACCAGCCAGCTGCGGGCGTTCATCCAGTCCCTGACCCGTGGCATGGCGATGATCGCTCGCTTGTGGAAGATCAGGTAGAACAGCAGCGGCAGGGCGACGAGGAACGTCGTGGCCGCGATGAAGGGCACGGCGTCGCCGTACCCCGCGCCGTGGTGCTGCAGGTTCATCCCGACGGTGAGCATGACCACGACGTCCGACGGCATTGCCAGGATGACCAGCAGGCCGGTCTTGAACGCGGTGGTCGGGGTCGCCGAGAGCAGGGTGCCGAGCCATTTCGGTGGTTCCGCTGTCTTGCGCCCCAGGTAGTTCCGCACCGCGACCAGCACCAGCAGGGCGATGAGCACGATCTGGATGGCCTTGCCCAGCGTGCTCGCCTCCGGCGACTCTCCACCGACGGGCACGGCGCTGCCGAGCAGTGCAGCCAGTACGCGAGCGATCAGCACGCCGGCGGCCGTTGCCAGGACCACGCCCATGAGGAACGCGATGGAGACCCGCACCGCGCGCGACGTGGTCACGAACACGATCGCCGACATGATCTGCGGTCCGGCCACCATGGTGATGGCCAGGGGCAGGACTTGCTGGTGCACGGCTCGCCTCCGCGCTGCGGGATGCGCGGACTACCTGCTGCTGACCTCTCGGCCGTGAGCGGCCAACGCGTAGATCACGATCACGTCGAGCACGATCACGACCGCCGACCACAGCGGATACGCCGTGAAAAAGGCGAGGTTGGCCAGCACGCTGATCACCGCGATGACGATGGCCACGGCACGTGCCCAGGTGCGACCGCCGAACAGCCCGATTCCGGTGAGGACGAGCACGGCACCCGTGATCAGGAAGCTCCAGCCGACCCCGGCGTAGCTGATCTGGACCGCCCCGGCCGGCATCACGTACGTCGTGCCGGAGCGGGCGAATGCGATCACCCCGTTGATCACCTGGACGATGCCGGCCAGCAGCAGGACGACGGCCGCGAAGTACACCCATCCCACCCATCCGGTGTGCGTGCGTCGTGCTCTGTGCGTTGTCATGTCGCCGCCCCCTCCGCTTGCCCGGACCGTTCTATCGGCAGGCCGATCAGGCACGCGCTCTGCCAGGAATTCACCGTGCGGGAGCTGGAACGGCCGGTTCCAGGGGCCAAAGGCCCCGGCTTTCAGATCGGGGGCGGCGCAGAATCGTCGTACCGGAAGGTGGTCCGATGCATCGGGGATGCCGAGGTGCCGATGATGCCAGCAGCTCTCTTCGAGATGCCCGAGCCCAGCTCGCCGGCCGGCGAGCAGTACGGCATCTGGGCCTACCTCGCCGTATTCGTGCTCGTGCTGCTCTCATCCGCCGGGGTACCGGTCATCGGGACCCTGGCGGTCGGCGGCAGCGCGGTGCTGGCCAGCCAGGACCACGTCGCCCTCGCCGGCGTCCTCATCGCCGCGGTGCTCGGCGGGAGGCCGGTGGGATCGTCGGCTACCAGATCGGCCTGCGGTGGGGCCGCCGTCTCATGGAGCACCTCGGGTGGCGCGAGGAACAACGGCGGAAACTCCTCTCTCTCGGGGAACAGCTCTACGCCACCTGGGGACGCCTCGCCGTCTTCGTCACCACCGCGATGATCTCCGGCACGGCGAAGATGAAGTTCTCCCAGTTCGTCGTGTGGAACCTGGTCACCACGACCGCTTTCGTCCTCGCCGTGGGTCCTGCCTCCTACGGCGCGGGCAAGATCGTCCGCGGCCACCACGATCCGGTCAGCGTCGCGATGCTGGTCTTCGGTCTGGTCGTCGCCGCCGTCCTCGCCTGGATTGCGGTGCGCCACCGGCGGCGGAGCAAGCCGGTTCCGGCGCCAACCCGGTCTTGACGAGGCTCGGGCTCAAGCCGCCGTATGCGTCGGCCAGGCCCGGCGTGGGTGAAGCGGCGCAGCGGAGTGGGGCGCTCGGTGGCCCGCTCGGCTTCCAAGACCCGGGTCGCGCGGCGTGTCCATTCGGTCGGAGCGGTGTCTGCAATGGTGCGTCGTCTGCCATGGTGCGTCGCCTCGCGGATCAGATTGGGGCGGGCGAGCATAGCGACTGCTCTATTGAGTGCGGATCCGGCGTCGACGACTACGCATCGTGGTTCGACTCACGTCACGTCCAGCACTACGCGGATGCCAAGGCGGTTTGTTCCATGATCAGCGCTGACGACCGGTGGGCCGACCGGTATGCACCGGTCGGCCCATCGTCGGGTGGCGGGGTCAGTCCCAGTAGGCTGCGGCCCGCTTGTGGAGCAGTTCTCGGTACTGGCGCGTGGTGTTCTCGTGCAGCTCGCCCGTTCCCCAATCGACGATCACGCCGTACCGCCTGATCGAATCGAGCATGTCCAGTTCGCCCGCGCGATACCGGTGGGCCACCACGTGCGGGTCCTCCACCAACCAGCCCCGCCGCTCGGCGGCGATGGACCTCCGGAGCTCCTCGGTGGCGGCGATGTCCACTTCGTACCGGTCCAGCTCGGGGTCGAACGGTTCGACGACGACGCCGTAATCCTTGGCCGCACGCTCGATCGAGACGTATCCGTCGATCACGTCTTCGACCACGAGAGCGGGATCCCGGGTGAGCGGGTCCCCGTGACCGCCGCCACCGGCCGACGGCCGGGTGAACGTATCGCCGGGCTCGATCGCGACGTTCGAGAACGTCGCGCCGAGGAACCGCTCGTCTTCGGTGCCCTTGTTCAGCCAGACGCCGTGCGGCAGCGAGGGCAGGCCACCGGCGATGCCCCAGGTGATCGACCGTGCGCGGTCGCAGCAGTACGACATCACGGTGCTCTCGCAGTCGGTGAGCACGCCGCCCTTCTCCAACCCACAGCCGCCGCGATGGCGTCCCGGTCCACCGGAGTCCGTCACGATGGTGTGCTCGGTGGTCAGCACGGGGGAGAGCCGTTCCTGGCCTTCGACCGGCTGCACTGCGAGGCCCGGCCCGAAGACGGGCGCCGTCGCTCCCGATCCGTCCTTGGTCGCTCGGCCGCCCCAGCCGCCGGCCATCCAGTCGTACCACATGAAGTAGGGGCGGTCCTCCGTGCGGCCGTCCTTGCCGCCGACCAGCAGGTACTCGAGGTTGAACGCGCAAGCCATGGCCCGCTCGGGCATGACCTGCGACCAGATCTCGAAAAGCGCGTTCATCAGCTTCTCGTAGGGGCCGGAGCAGAATCCGGTGACCGCGGTCGGCCAGCTGGCGTTGACGACCGTGCCCTCGGGGCCGAGTTCGGCGTGCACCACCCGGTACAGCCCGGAGTTGAGCGGCACGTCGGGGAAGAACGTCTTGGTTCCGGCGTACAGCGCCGAATGGGTTGTGCCGTAACCGGAATTGAGGAACGTGGACACCGCCGGGGCGCTGCCGGACAGGTCGTAGTGGATGCCGTCGTCGTCGATGCGCATCTTGACCGAGATCGGCACCAACCCTTCCGGCTTGCTGGGGTCGGCGTCGAGGTAGTCGACCGTTTCCCATTCGCCTTTGGGGAGTTCGGCCAGCTTGTGGCGGACGATGCGTTCGACGTAGTCCTGGGCGCCGCCCATCGCTGCCACGACGGTGTCCCTGCCGTAGTGGTCGACCAGGCGGAGGATTTCGCGCTCGCACACCGCCGTGGCTTCGGCCTGCGCGTTCAGATCGCCCATGCAGCTGTACGGCGATCTCGTGTTGGACACCAGCAGCTGCGCCACGTCGCGGAGCTGGCGTCCCCGGTGCCACACCCGGACCGGGGTGATGCGGAGGCCTTCGCTGAAGTGCTCCTTCGCGTTGACGTCGAAGGAACCGGGGACGTTGCCGCCGATGTCGGCCCAGTGGCCCTTGTTCTGGGCGAACCCGATGATCTCCGCTCCCACGAAGATCGGCCGGATGAAGCTCACGTCGTTGAAATGCGTGCCGCCTCGGTAGGGGTCGTTCACCGCGAAGACGTCACCGGGGTTGATGTCGTCGCCGAACTCCTCCAGGACCGCCTTGCACTGGAAGTGCAGCGTGCCCACGTGCACTGCGATGTCGGCGCTGCCTTGCATCACGGTGTTGCCGTCGGCGTCGCACAGCGCGGAGGAGAAGTCGCGCGCGTAGATCACGAAGGAGTAGCAGGTGCGCATGATCTGCTCGCTCATCAGGTCGACCGCGGTGACGAAGGCGTTCTTCAGCACCTCGAAGGTCACCGGGTCGAGGCCTGCGGGGGTCACCGCGCCGGATGGCGCCGGCCGCTGGTCGGACGTCATGGTTCAGGCCTCCGTCAGGTGGATGCGGATGTTCAGCCACTCGTCGATCTCCACCCGGGCATCCGGCGGTACGACGGTGGTGGAGTCCAACTGCTCGATGACCGCGGGCCCGGTGAGCCGGCACCCGGCGGGCAGCGCGGCTCGGTCGTGGACGGGTGTGTCGATCCATCCCGGGCCTTCGAAGTACACCTTGCGGTTCTGCTGCGCCGTCGGCGCTGCACCGGTCGTGACCTCGTGCGGAGCGACCACCGGTTTGGGCGTGACGCCGATCGCGGTCAGCCCGAGCTGGTAGATCTGCACGGGCGTCTCGTCCCTGCGGAACGAGTACTCCCGTTCGTGCTGCTCGTGGAACAACTCGATCGCTTCGCGGAGGGCATCGGGCCCGCTACCGCACTTCACGGTCAGGGACCGCCATTGGCCCAGGTAGCGCATCGAGACGGTGCGCTGCAGAACGCCGTCCTCGGCGCTGACGCCCTCGTGCCGCAGCCGGGCCGATGCCTCGGCCTCCAAACCGGCGAACGCGTTCTCGAACTCCTCGACGTCGGCCTCGTCGCCAACGGCGTCGAACATCGCCGACAGGTCGTGGCGGATGTCGACCAGCAGGCACCCGAGCGCCGACGTCACACCCGGGTTCGGCGGGACGACGACGGTCGGGATGTTGAGCTCGCGCGCCACCTCGGCACCGTGCAACCCGCCCGCACCGCCGAAGGCGATCAGGGCGAAATCGCGGGGGTCGTAGCCGCGGCGGATCGAGATCAGGCGGACCGCGTCGGCCATGTTGGCGTTGGCGACCCGGAGGACGGCGCTCGATGCCTCCTCGATGCTGAGCCCGAGCGGCCGGGCCACCTGGTCGCGGAGGGCGTTCTCGGCCAGTTCCGGGTACAGCACCTTCGCCCCGCCCGCCAGGGCGGTGCCGAGGCGGTTGAGCACCAGGTTCGCGTCCGAGTTGGTGGGTTCGGCGCCGCCCGTGCCGTAACACGCCGGGCCGGGCGAGGCGCCCGCCGACTGGGGGCCGTTGCGCAGGGAGCCGGCCTCGTCGATGTGGGCGATGGAGCCGCCGCCGGCGCCAATGGTCAGCACTTCGATCGACGGGAAGATGATCGGGTACCCGTACTCGACCGACCACTCCTTGGTCACCCGGAGCTCGCCGCCGTGAACCATGGCGATGTCGGTGCTGGTGCCGCCCATGTCCAAGCCGATGGCGTTGGCGTAACCGCACTGGGCGGCGACGTGCCGGGCGGCGATGGCGCCCGCGGCGATGCCGGATGCAGCCAGGCGGACGGGATACCGCTCCACCATGCGCGGCGTCATCGACCCGCCGCCGGAATGCAGCAGCAACAGGTCTCCGCGATAGCCACCCGCGCTCAGCTCTTCGGCGAGCCGGTTGACGTAGCCGCTGACGAGCGGCGCGAGGACGGCGTTGGCGACGGTGGTGTTGAACCGGTCGTGCTCGAAAATCTCCGGGAGGATCTCCGCGCTGGTGGAGATCGCGACCCCCGGCAGTTCCTCCTCGAGGATCTCCCGCATCCGGATCTCGTGGGCAGGATTGGCGTAGGAGTTGACGAAGCAGACGGCCACGGTCCGCGCCCCGCGCTTGCGGAGCAACGCCGCCACGTTTCGTGCCTCGGACTCGTCGAGCGGTTTCACGACGTGGCCCGCGTAGTCGATGCGTTCGGTGACCTCGAAGCGATCCCGGCGGCGGATGTACGGCGGGGACACGTCGTGGTACGCGTCCCACAGGTCGTCCTTGGTCCCGTCGCGGATTTCGATCACGTCCCGGAAACCGGTCGTCGTGACCATCGCGGCGGGCTGGAAGTTCCTGGTGATCAGCGCATTGGTGGCGACCGTCGTCCCGTGCGAGAACAGCGACACCTCGGAGAGGTCGATGCCGCCGCGTTCGACGCCGCTCAGCACGGCGCGCATCGGGTCGTCCGGGGTGGATGGAACCTTGGTGACTCGGATGCTCCGGTCGTCCTCGTCGAACACGCACACGTCGGTGAACGTGCCGCCGACGTCGACGGCCACACGCTGTTTTGCCATGTGGAGGCCTCCTCGAAAGTCGTGCGGGTCGGGCTGGTATCCGCCGCCGGCTGCGGTTGGAAGAGAAGGTTGCCCCACGCTGTAGGCGCTGTCACTATGAAAATTACAAATGCGGCGGAGTTGATCTGTCCTGTCCCACAGTTCCAGCGCCGGGGCGCGGAGAGGACGTCGATGAGCACCGATAGCCGCGGCGGCTGGCCGCAGCTGGCCTTGCGCAACCTCGTCGACGAGCCGAGCCTGCAGCTGACCGTGGAGGAACCCGGCGACCTCTCGGCGGTGGTCGGCTCCGCGCACTCGATCGAGATCGCCGACGCCGCGAGCTGGCTGCGCCCGCGCTCGATCGTGCTCACCACCGGCCTGCAGTTCACGGCCGCCCCGGAGGATCCCGCGCCACAGAGGCAGCTGATCGCCGACCTCGTCTCGGCCGATGCGGCCGCCCTGCTGTTCGGCACGGGCGTCCACTTCGATCGGGTTCCGCGAGCACTCCGCGCCGCCGCGCGGGAGCGGAACTTCCCACTGCTGAGCGTGAGAGGCGGGAGCCGGTTCGCCGCCATCGAGGACTTCATCAACCGCGGCGCGCTGTCCGCGGAGACCTACCTGCTGAAGCGGGCGGTCTGGCTGCAGAACGACCTGCTGCACGCGTTGTCGGCGGCAGACCCGGTGAGCGCCCTCGTGGTCCGGCTCGGCACGCTGTGCAAGGGGGCAGCGGTCCTCTACGAGGGCGCGGGGCGGATCGTCGCCTCGACTGGCCACGGGCCCCTGCGGTTGGTTTGGGAGGAGATCAGCGCGCGCGAGCCGGGACCGCAGCGCTTCGTGGTCGGGCAGTGGATGGTCGCAACCCGGCCGTTCCGCCTCCGGGGGTCCGGCTTCCAGTTGGCGGTGGCGTCGCGGAACAGGTCGCTGCTCGACGACATCAGCCCAGAACTGCTGGAAACGGCGGAACGGGTACTCGCGGCGGCCAATGCCTCGCGGTCACTGGTGATCAGCCAAGAACGAGCGGAGGCCGCCCGAATCGTGTCGGCACTGCGCGGTGGCGTGACCACCTCGCAGGTGCGCCAGACCTGGGACCGGTTGCGGGCGTTCGGTTTTCGGGTCGGCGACGACCTCCGCGTCGTGGCCGCGAGCGCGATCGGCGACCGCGCCGCACGCGGGTCGACGACCACCGCCGAAGCCCTCCTGGAAGCTGCGGAGGCCGAGGGCGTGCCGCTGGTTCTGTCCGACGACCGCGACGCCGAAGATCCGGCGACCGGGCTGACGGCCGTCATCGCGGAGCGAGACGCCGCGGCTGCCTGGCTCGGGGTGCTCGCGCGCACCCACCTGGTCGGGGTGAGCGGTGCCTTCAGCGACATCACGGTGGCGAGCCGGTACGCCCACGAGGCCGAGACCGCCCGGCACCTGGCCGGCCGCCGCCATGATCGGGGCAGCAACCAGACGATCGTTCGACTTGACGAGGTCGATTTCGCCGCATGGCTGCTCACGCGCCGCGACGACGCCCAGGTGGCCGACCGGTTGGAAAGGCACTTCGGCGACTTGATCAAGGCGCCGGGTCTGGTCGAAACGGTGGTGCTCTACCTGGCTTGCGATCAGGACGTGAAGCGAACCGCCGAGTTGCTGTTCATCCACCCGAATACGGTGCGCTACCGCCTCCGCAACGTCGAGAAGCTCGTCGGAGGCCGGATCACGTCGGCGCAGGTCGTCGCGAACCTCTACCTCGCGTTCCAGGACGACATCCTCGCCCACACCAAGCGGGACCCCGGCCGACAACACCTATGAACGCCGCGGAGTCACGGTCCACGCCGGCCACGGATTCCGAAGTGGACGGTCTGTGCCGCGATGGCTGCGGAGCTGACACCGGGAGCTGGAAATGCCACCGGCCGATGAGCATCCGCATCAGGTGCGCCGAAGCGACTGTCGCTCAGGACGGGAGCGGGAGGCCGTTCACGAGGAGGGTGGTGAGTTCGGCTTGGGGGACCGGGCGGGCGAACAGGAAACCCTGGTAGACGTCGATCCCGACGTCGCGGAGCAGGTCGAACTGCTCCGCGGTTTCGATGCCCTCGGCGACGCTCTGGCAGCCCAGCGCGCGGGCGAGGTCCGCCACCGCCTGGGCCACCGCCAGATCCCGGGAGCCGACACCGAGATCGGCGACGAAGCTGCGGTCGGCCTTGATGATCTGCGCCGGCAGGTCCTTGATCCGGGCCAGCGACGAGTAACCGGTGCCGAAGTCGTCGACGGCGAACCGGACGCCGCGCTCGACGAGGTCGAGCATGGCGCGGCGGGGTTGCGGCGGCAGGTCGACCAGCACCGTCTCGACCAGTTCGAGCACGACCCGGTTCGGATCGATGCCGGACTCGGCGATGGCGTCGGTCACCTCGGCGGTGAAGCCGTGGTCATCCGGCAGCAGCCCGGCGAGGTTGACGGCGATGCCCACCGGGCGCCCGCCGACATCGGGCCAGGCGGCGGCGTGACGCAGCGCCGTGCGCAGCACCCACCGGTCCAGGTCGCGCATCAGCCCTCCCTGCTCGGCAACGGGCAGGAAGACGTCCGGGGGGAGCAGACCGTATTCGGGATGCATCCAGCGGACCAGCGCCTCGGCGGACACTACGGCGCCCGCGGCGTCCACGACGGGCTGGTAGTGCAGCACGAGACCGTCGTTGTCGATGGTGTCGCGCAGCTCCCCCTCGAGCCGCAGCTGCCGGTTGATGGACTCGGCCAGGCCTGGATCGGCCAGCGCCACGCGCCCCGGTCCGCGCCGCTTCGCCCGGTACATGGCGGCATCCGCGAAGCGGAGCAGGTCCTCGCCGTACGCCCCGGCGCCGTCGAGCACCGCGCCGCCGACCGCTGCGGACACCTGGACCTGCTGGCTTTGGAGCCGCACCACGGTGCGCAGCAGGCCGGATACGGTCTCGGCCAGCGCTTCGAGCCCGCCCACCGCCTCGACGTCTGGGCAGACCACCACGAACTCGTCGCCGGAGAGCCGGGCCGGGGTGCACCCTGCGGGTACGCCGCCCTGCAGCCGTCGGGCCAGGGTCGCGACCAACTCGTCGCCGGCGTCGTGCCCCAGGGAGTCGTTGATCCGCTTGAAGTTGTCGATGTCGCAGAACAGCACGCCGACCCGGTCGGCGCGGGGGCCGCGCACCAGTTCGTTCAGGAGCTCCTTGACCGCGCGGCGGTTGAACAGGCCGGTCAGCGAGTCGTGGGTGGCCTGGTAGTGGAGTTCTTCGGCCCGCTGGTGCCGTTCGGTGATGTCCTGGAACGCCACCAGCCAGAACAACCGGCCATCATCCTGCACCGCCGCGGTGCAGCGGAGGTCGCAGTGCACCGGCCGGCTGTCGGTCCGCTTCAGCACGCGATGGGTGGGGGCATCTAGGATCGGCGCCCGCGGGATCATCGGCTCCAACCCGTCCTGCGGGTGCAGCAGGTCGTCGGCCCGCGTGTCGTGCAGTTCGGAGATCCCGGCGCCGAGCAGGTCGCACAGCGCGTCGTTGGCCCGGGCCAGGCGTTGCGATTCGTCGAACAGCGCGATGCCGACCGGCGTCAGACCCATCAGGTTGGTGAATCGCTCACTGGAGCGCTCCAGCCGGGCGCGGGGTTCGGTGTCGTCCCTTACGACCTTCGCGTAGCCGCGCAGGCTTCCGTCGGAGGACCGCAACGCGGCGGTGACCACGTGGGCCCAGAACCGGCTGCCGTCCTTCCGGACGCGCCACCCCTCGCCCTGGTGGTAGCCGGTGCGCGCGGCGTGCTCCAGCTCCCACTCCGGGGGGGTTTCGGCGAGCAGTTCGGGAGGGTAGAACAGCGAGATGTGCTGCCCGACGATCTCGTCGCTGCGGTAGCCCTTCAAGCGCTCGGCGCCGGGGTTCCAGCTGGCCACGCGCCCGTCCAGGTCGAGCATGAAGATCGCGTACTCGTTGATGGCGGTCGCCAGCAGGTCAAGCCCGACCTCTTGCGTCCGCAGGTGAGGAGGACCGGCATGCCCCGAACGGGTTAGCCCATCGCTCGTCCGCAGGTTGATCACCTCCTGAATGCGCCCGGCGTCATGAGGTTGCCCCCGCCGAGGGTAGCCATGGCCCGGACCGGGTGACAGCCTTCGGGCGGTGTGACGCCCAGTAAACGTGTGCAACGACACTGTGCCAGGTCGGCTCCGCGGCTCGTGGATGGTCCGACGCCCGCCACGCGCTTGATCTACTGTGGAGCTGAGGTGGCGAATTGACCGCCATCGCTCGTCGCAGGTGAATTCCCAGTGCCTTCTCAGCGTTTTCCAGCGGGAGGGCGCGGTGTCGCCGGTAGCGTGGAAGGCGCAAGCCCGGTGGGTGACGAGTGGTCGGCTGGGCCGCGGCGCCGGAGTGAGGCCGGGCTTGGCGGGTTCCCCGACGACCCGGAATCGGCAGCCATCGCGTGCGCGCGGCGGCGACCCGGATCCGTCAGGAGGACGTCATGAACCAGAGTCGATTCGGCACGACGGCGCCGCCCACGGAAGCTTTCGGCGAAGTACCGCCCGCTGCGATCCCCGCACAAGCAGGCGTCGACACACCAGCACCACATGCCGCAGCGGCCCCGGCTGTTAGCAGCGCGGAGCTCGTGATCGCCCGCGGCCCGCAGGCGGGCACGGCCATCCCGGTCACGGGAACGCCGCTGACGGTTGGTCGCAGCCGGGATTGCGACATCACGCTCGACGCGCCGACCGTCTCCCACTTCCACGCCCAGATCCACCACGACGGCGAGCAGTACACGATCACGGACTCCGGCTCGCTGAACGGCACCTATGTCAACCACACCCCGGTAGACCGAGCCGGGCTGGCGGACGGGGACGAGGTCTGGATCGGAACCTTCCGATTCACCTTCCGCACGAAGTAGGCGATGGCGATCTTGGGATCTGCGCGTTCAGTGGGCGCCGCTGGTCGCGACGTCGTCGGTGTTGCCGGAGTGGTCGGGTGCCGCCACCGGGATCATCGCGAGCAGCCCGATCAGCAGGATGAGGACGATGCCGCCCATGCCGGCGCGTTGGGTGCCGAACAGGGCGATGAAGCCGCTGAAGGCCAGTGGTCCGAGAAAGCTCACGGCCCGTCCGGTGGTGGCATACAGGCCGAACACCTCGCCTTCCCGGCCGGGGGTGGCGATGCGGGCGAGGAAGGTCCGGCTGGCCGATTGCGTCGGCCCGAGGAAGATCGCCAGCAGCAGCCCGCACACCCAGAACGCCGGTTTGCCGGGCAGCACCACCAGTGAGCTACCGACCACGACCAGCCCGGTCAGCGCGGCGAGGATGACGGTTTTCGGGCCGAACCGGTCGTCTGCGCGCCCGCCCAGGAACGCGCCCAGGCCGGCCACGAGATTCGCAGTGATCGCGAAGACCACCACTTCGCTTGCGGTGAAGCCGAAGGTGCCCGCCGCGATCACGCCGCCGAAGGTGAAGATCGCGGCCAGGCCGTCCCGGTAGAGCGCACTTGCGATCAGGAACCCCAGGGTGCGCCGCTCGGTGCGCCACATCCGCGCCAGCCTTTTGCCGAGCACGAGGTAGCTGCCGAGGATGGCGTGGCGCAGCGGCTCGCCGGACGATTCCGCTTCGGGGACGAAGAAGAACAGCGGCAGCGCGAACACCGCGAACCACGCGGCCGCGAACACCGCTACGACGCGGATGTTCAGGCCGTCCTGGGAGGTCACGCCGAACAACCCGACTTCGGGTTGCACGAAGCCGATGAGCACGATCACCAACGCGATGAGGCCCCCGAAGTAGCCCATGCCCCAGCCGAAGCCCGAAATGCGGCCGATCGTCGCCGGCGTCGAGACCTGGAGCAGCATCGCGTTGTAGTTCACCGTCGCGAACTCGGAGAACACGCTGCCCACCGAGATCAGCACCAGCCCCAGCAGCAGGTACCGCGGGGCGTCCTGGACGAAGAACAGTCCGGCCGTGCTGGCCACGACCAGCGCGGTGTGAACCGCCAGCCACCTCTTGCGCCGTCCGCCGGCGTCGCTGCGCTGACCGGTCACCGGCGCCACCAGCGCGATGCACACGCCCGAGATCGTGAGCGCGAGGCCCAGAGCCTCCGACCCGCGCTTCGGATCGGCGGCCACGCCCTCGGTCAGGTACACCGTGAACACGAAGGTCAAGATCACGGTGTTGAATGCCGCGGAACCCCAGTCCCACAGCGCCCAACTGATCACCCCGCGCACGTCCCGCTGAGCTGCGGGCGGAGGATTCGCAGACATGGCCACGTCACGATCAGACCAGCAGACACCGGGCGCAGCCAGTCGAAACCCCACCGGAACCCGGACCGCGCGACAGCCGACACGCCGATAACGGTCGAAAAACATCCGGATGGTTGACCGGTACGTGGCCCCCGCGCAGGAGTTCGACGACGCCGGGCGGCTTCGCAGTCCAGTGTGGATGGTGCGGTGTCACCGCCGGTCGGCGGGAGCTGGGAACAGCTCGCCGATCGGATATGGTTTTCCCAGGTGGTAGCCTTGCCCCTGGTCGCAGCCGAGATCGCGGATGATGGCGAGCTGGGTGGCAGTCTCGATGCCCTCAGCCACGACGTCGAGACCGACCGCGTGGGACATGGCGACGATGCCGGCGACGATGACCTCGACCTCGTCGCAGGTGCCGAGGTCGGTGACGAACGTCTGGTCGATCTTGAGGATGTCCACGGGCAGCCGCCGGAGCTGCGCCAGCGAGGAGTACCCGGTTCCGAAATCGTCGATCGCCAGGAAGATGCCCAGCTCACGCAGGGCGGTCAGGATGCGGGTCGCGGCGGTGGGGTCCTGCATGATCGCGTTCTCGGTGATCTCCAGGCACAGCGCGTGGGCCGGCAGCCCCGAATCCGCGAGCGCGTGCTGCACGTGGTCCAGCAGATCGGGATCTTCGAGCTGGCGCGGTGAGAGGTTCGCGTTGAGGTGCAGGTCGAGGTCGTGGCGTTCGCGTTCGGCGGCGATCTGGCGCGTCGCAAGGCGCAGCATGTGCGCGCCTATCGGGATGATCAGGTCGCTCTCCTCTGCCAGTGGGATGAATTCCCCCGGCGAGACCGTTCCGTGCAGCGGGTGCGACCACCGGAGCAAGCCCTCCACGGCGACCATGCGGTCGCCGCGCAGATCGACGACGGGTTGGTAGGCCACCCAGAGCTCGTCATTCGGCACGGCGTGGCGCAGGTCCTGCTCCAGCACCATGTGCCGCTGCACGCGTTCGCGCAGGTCGACGTCGAAGAACGCGCAGCGGCCGCCGCCCTGCGCCTTGGCCTGGTACATGGCGACGTCGGCGTCGCGCAGTAGGTCCATCCCGGACCGGGTGTCGCCAGTGCCGACCAGCACCACCCCGATGCTGCCGTTGACGTGCAGTTGCCTGCACTGCACCCGAACCGGTTCGGTGAGCGCGGCGAGCAGCCGTTGGACGAGCCTGCGGAGCATGGCGTGGTCGCTCTCGCCGTCGACCAGGACCACGAACTCGTCCCCGCCGAGGCGACCGACCAGCGCTCCGCCGGGCGTCGCGCGCACCAGGCGCTCCCCGGTTATCCGCAGCACTTCGTCGCCGGTGCCGTGGCCCAGGGAATCGTTGATGCGCTTGAAGTTGTCCAGGTCGATAAACAGCACTGCCGTCGGGCGCGCTCGTCGCCGCGAGCCTTCGAGGTGCCGCAGGACCAGCGTGCGGTTGGCAAGCCCGGTCAGCGGGTCGTGGGTGGCCTCGTGCTCCAGGCGTTCCCGGGCGGCCCGGCTCTCGGTAATGTCGGTGAACGAGGCGACGACCTTGTGCGGCGGGCGGTCCTGGGGGTTCAGTGGGCTGCACGTGACCCGCAGCCACGTCTTGCGGCCGTCCGGCCGGTCCACGCGGACCACTCGCGAGTTCTCCGGTTTCCCGGTCTGCCGGGGCATCACCGACGGGTGTTCCTCCGGTCGCAGCGTCACCCCGGACTCGTCGGCCAACGGCCAGGACGCCGGTGAGGTGCCGACGATCTCCGCTGCGGACACGCCGGTGATGCGCTCGGCGGCGGGGTTGGCGGACTCGACGACCCCTGTCCGCCCCATCACGACGACGCCTTCGTCCAGGGCGGCGACGACGGTCGCGAAGTCCTGCTCGGCCTGCCGCCGCGCAGTCTCGTCGGCGCACACCAGCACGTACCCGGAGTCCATCTCCGCCGCCGAGATCCGGATGATCAGGGCGGATCCGTCCTGGTGCCGGTGCACGGCCTCGGTGACCCCGCCGCCGGCGATCAGTGCTCCGGGCCGCAGCGGGGCGCCGACGAGCGTCGCGACGTGCCGCCCCAGCGCCTGGTCGGCGGGCATCCCGTAGACGGTTTCGGCGGCCGGGTTCCAGCTGGTGACCACCCCGTCGCGGCTCGTCGCGATGATCGCGTTGTTGACGTGCTGCACCAGCGCCGCTTGGTAGCGCAGCGCGGCTTCGCCCGCTTTTTGCGCGGTGACGTCCCGCCCGATGACCTGCACGGCCGGGTGTCCCTCCCAGGTGGTGTGCACCGCGACCAGCTCCACCGGGACCGGGGCGCCGTCCACTCGCCGCAGATCGGCCTGCGCTCGCGGCGTCGCGGTGCCGGCGGTCGTCAGCGACCGGATCCGCTCGTGCATCTCGGCGATCGAGTTCGGGGCGACGAAATCGGCGACCGGCCGCCCCAGCAGCTCTTCGCTGGACTCGGCGCCGACGATCGTGCTCATCGCCGCGTTGGCGTACTTGATGATCCCGTTCTGGTGGACGCAGATCGCCTCCGGGCTGAGCTCGACGAGCAGCCGGTACCGGCTGGCGAGGTCCGCCAGGGCCTGCCTGTCCCGGTGCTGATCGGTCACCTCCCGGACTAGCCCGATGAGGCCGGAAGCTCGCCAGTCGCCGAACGGGCGGGCGTGGAAGTGCAGCAACCGCGTTCCGCCGTCGGCGGTGGTGATTGGTTGCTCCAGGTCGAGATCCTGCCATTGTGTGGTGGTCTCCGCCGCCACCGTCCACGGCTCGATCAGCTCGGCCAGACGGGCCTGCAGGGCTTCGTTTGCCGCACCGGACATGCCCAGGAGCGCGTCCAAGCCGGGCGTCCAGGTGATCCGATGATCGGCGAAGCTGAACGTCCACCCGATCGCGCCCTGTGCGGACAGCGCGAGCTCCAGGAACTCGTCGTTGAGGCCCGAACTGCTCGAAATCCCGCCCCCAGGATCGATCTCCATGATCCGTCCAATTAGAGACCTCGCCCAGCCGCTCACAGCGTGAGCCGCGTCCGTTGTGGCCACAGCGCCATGTCTTCCATTCGACTTAGCAGTTCCCATAACTGCTGGCCACCAACCGCTTACCAACCGCTGGTGCCGAGCAGCACGCGCCGTGGCCGATCACGAGCGAGCATCCACCTCAAATGCCAACACGAATTTAGGCGAAAAGTGCAGCCACTTTCGATCTCGATCTTCATTCATCCGTGTGAAAAACCGGAGAGCCGAAACACATATCGTGGCGATCAGAGGAAGACGAGCAAATGGGCGCGCAGCACTGCGGAATCAACGGCATCGGCGCGGTGACCGGCTACGGCTGGGGCCGCGAGGCCTTATGGGACGGACTGGTCGGCGGCGAGGTGGCCGCGCGACCGATCGGCGGGCACGGCCCCGACCGGGACCAGACGGCGTGGGTCGCGAACGTGCCGGACGGCGGCGACGAGCTGGACGGCCCGAGCCGCTTCGCCAGGGCCATGCGAGCCGCCGCGCGCGAGGCGGTCATCGACGCCGAGGGCCGAGGCTGGCGGCCCGGGCGGCGGGTGGGGCTGCTGCACGCGGCCGTGCTCGGGGACCTGGAACTGTGGCGGAACTTCTACGCCACCCGGGGCGCGGACGTGTCGGTGCGCGACTACCTGTCGCTGATGCCGTCGACCCCGGTGTCGACGTTCATGCAGGAGTTCGGCTTCCACGGCCCGGCGATGAACGTTTCGGCGACCTGCGCCTCCGGCAACGCGGGCCTGCTCTCCGCGAAGGCCTGGCTGAATGCCGATATCGTCGACGACGTGGTCTTCGTGGCCACCGACCTGTCGTCCACGCCCGAGACCGTGCTGCACTTCAGCCGGCTCGGGGTCGCGATCACCGATGCCGAACCGCTGCAGGCCTGCCGACCGTTCCAGGAGGGCAGCCGCGGCTTCATCATGGGCGAGGGCTCGGTCGGGATGGTGCTGTCGAAGCGGTCGCCGAACCCGTACGCCCACGTTCTCGGCGGCGCGATGTCGCACGATGCCCACCACGTGACCTCGGTCGACCCGAACCTGACCGAGCTGGTCCGCTGCTTCACCGAGGCACTGGCCAACGCCGGTGCGGAGCCGTCTCAGGTGCGCTACCTCAACGCCCACGGGCCCGGCACTCAGCAGTGCGACCGGGCCGAGGCGGCCGTGTTCGAAAAGCTACTCCCGACCGATGCCGAGCTCTACTCGGTAAAACCGCTGGTGGGCCACTGCATGGGCGCGGCCTCGGCGGTGGAGATCTCCGCGACCGCACTCGGGTACGACCGCGGCCTGATCCCCGCCCCGCCTAAGGTCGCCCCGGGCCACCCGAGGCTGCTGGACGGCCCGACTGCACCGGCCGACGGGCTCACGCTGAAGTCCTCGCTCGGGCTGGGCGGCCACAACTCAGTGGTGGTGCTCGCACCCCTGGCGTGACCGCCCCGGACCACGGCGCCGCCTACTACACGAGAGAACACCCGTGAGTGTTTTTGGGTGCTATGGCACCCACAAACGCTCACGGGTGTTCTTCCGCCAGCTCACCCTAGGCTAAGGCTGGCCAGCGCCGTGGCGCCCGTAGGGCACGGCGCGCACCAAGATCACCCGCACAGTGCCGCCGTTGGGGACGCAGTAGCTCCGCTGCTCGCCCTGCTTGGCTCCGGACAGCGCGGCGCCCAGCGGTGAATCGGGCGAGTAGACGGTGAGCCCGTCGAGGTCGGAGCCATCGCGGGCGCCGAGCAAAAACGTCTCCGTCTCGTCGTCGTCGAAGCGGACGGTGAGGACCATGCCAGGTTCGGCGATTCCGTCGTCCGGTGGTGCCTCGCCGACCACCGCGTTCCGGAGCAGTTCCTGGATCTCCCTGATGCGTCCGCGGCGACGACCCGCGTCCGTGGCGAAGTCCTGGTCGTCGGCGGTGCCCTCGGCGGAGCCGCCCTGGCGGTGGTCGAGCAGCTCGGCGAGCTCTTCCCGGAGCCGGTCGTGGGCGTGCTGGGTCAACCAGAGGCGTTGCGTCGTGGCCATGGCGTGTCCTCGTGTCTGTTCATCGGTGGCGTCCCGGATCGGCGGATGCCGGGACCGTTCGGCATGTGGCGGCAGGGCGGCGGGCGCGATTGCTGCGAGCGGGAGAACGCGGTCCGGGCTCCGGTACGGCGACGATCGACTGCCCGAGACCCGAATGCGGTGCGGCAGCACGGCTAAACGGCGGATGCGTGGCTCGCTCAGTGGGGTCGCTGGCGGCTACCGGCCTGCGTGGTCCCACGAGCTCCGGGCCACCGCGTCGACCCGGACGACGGTGATTACGTCCAGAGCCACCGCGCTGCGGTGCGAGCGCAACCGGGCGTATCCGTCCGGACCGCGGTCACGGCCTGCGGATCACGGCTGTGACCGGTGCTCTCGCCGTCCATGACCAACCTCCGTGATTGGAACTGCCGAACCGTTCCAGACCGAGGATGGCCGACGGTCCGTCGGTACCGGTTGTCCGAACCGAACAAATCCGCTCCCGATCTTGTCCGGTTACGCCAGTTTCACTCGCCGGAAAAGATGATCTCCTGGCTGATCGGCTTCACGGAGTCGTGCCCCGCATGGGCACAGCGGAGCGCGGGTGTGGAGTTTGCTGGAACCCGCATGCCGAGTTCCGGCAGGTGGGGCGGCCGTCAACCCCGGTCGGCTTGCCGCGCCACGTTTTCTAGCCGGTCCCGGTAGGCCTGCCACCACGCTCGGTCGCCCGGTGGCATGTTGTCGTTCTCCCGGCGCAGGCCGGTGGCGCCGTCGATTAGCTCCCGGATGATGTCGGCATGGCCGGCGTGCCGGTGGGTCTCGGCGATCATGTGCACCAGGACCCGGTGCAGCGTGATCCGCTTCCGGTCGTCCGGCCAGTGCGGCACCGTGCCGGCGTCATCCAGCGCCAGCTCGTCGATCGTGGCGTCCGAGTGCGCGCACACCCGGTGGTATAGCCCGACGATCTCCTCGCGCGATTCGTCCGCGGTCGCCCACATGTCCACGTTGGGTTCGGCGTCGTCGGTCAGCCAGGGCAGCGGCTCGTCGAACGGACGCCCGAAGGTGATGCCGAAGTACCCCAGCTCGCAGCCGGTCAGGTGCTTGATCAGTCCCAGCAGGTTGGTGCCGGTCGGTGTCAGCGGTCGGCGGATGTCGTACTCGGACAGCCCGTCCAGCTTCCACAGCAGGGCCTCGCGCGCTGTCCGCAGGTAGAGGTGCAGGTCGGACTTCGCTCCCGGCTCGGCCATGCCGGCGAGAGTACCGCGAGGTAACCGGCGAACGGCCCAGAAACGGGAAGATCACCGCCGGCGGAATTCATGCCATCGGGCGGACTGCGGGACCGGTGGCTCGGTTACCCCCAGGAGAACAGCGGGAGGCGCTGTTCTGGTTCGGGGGGAAACCAATGGACATGACGAGTCCGGCAGCAGGTGGTTTGATCAACTACGTGCGCACGGTGGCGGGCGACCTGGGCGACGACGTGTATGAGGTGGACGTCGACCTGGAAAGCGGGTTGGCCACGGCGATCATCCTCGTGCACTCCAAGGTGCCCACCCTCGTGGACTTCCCGCTCCTGCTCACCTGGGATGAGGTCAGCGGCTGGGCGCTGCGGGTCGAGACCGACGGCCGGGGGGACACCACGGCCATCGAGTTCATGGGCGAGGACATCCTGCCCGACCCCGGCTTGGTGCGGCACTTCCTGCGGGAGGCGATCAGCGGCCGCAACCCGGGCATTCTCCAGCCGCCGTCGTTCCGCATGCCGAACGCGGGCGATGACCTGGAGGACCGGCTTGCTCGCTTCGCAGCCTGACCGGGCGCGCGGGAGGCAGTGGGGAACTCCCTGCGTCGTCCGGTCCGCGGCGACCGCGTCAAGCGTGCGTGCGGTGGAAGATCAGGCGGTAGAGCAGTAGGAGGACCAGCGAGCCTATGACCGCCCACACGAAGCTCATCACGTTGAAGCCGGTAACTCCCGCACCACCGGCAAGGCGGGTTGAGATCCATCCCCCGAGCAGTCCACCGACGATCCCGATCACGATGGTCACGATGATTCCGCCGGGGTCGCGGCCCGGCAGGATGAACTTGGCGATCGCCCCGGCGATCAGGCCGAACAAGATCCAGCTGAGAATTCCCATGACGAAGTCACTCCCAAGCCACGAGTTCAACATCCGACCCAGGTGTTCCCCGCGCGCGCATGGCTCAAAGGTGTGCTCGGGAAGGCAGTCCGAACGCGTTTCTGGTTTCTGGCCGCGCCTGCGCGGGTAGCCCGGAAGCGCACCACTGCGACGAGGAGTTTCCTGTCGGGCGTCGGGGAATCGGATGCCGACCGGCGCGGATTGGAAACGGTACAAAGCAATTGGGATGATCCAGATGATCCGGGAGGAGAGCGCGGTGCGGACCGACGTCGAGAAATCCGGGGATGTACCGCCGACGGCCAGCTGCTCAGCTCCGGAACCGACCGAGGGCAACGACGATGACGACGTGATCACCCTCGGTTATGACTGAAAGAGTTGCACTGTCCTAAGAGGATGTTCGGGCTCGATTCCCGGAAGTCGGCCCGGCTGTAGCTAGGTACCCAGGCATCGGCGCCGCGAGGTGCCGTGGTTGAGGTACTTGCGCAATGCGAGTCCGGGATATACTGGGGGCTGCTCGCCAGCGTCACAGGCACCCGCGTCGCCATCGCGATCGCCGGGGTGCTCATCCTGGGTACGCCGGTCCTGCTGCCCGGCCGGGAACACGCCGAACCACGCCCCGAGCTCGCGGGGGCCGCGTATGACCGGTCGGAACTCGTGGAAGTCCAGGATTGCCAACGAATTCTGACCTCGTCTCAGCCGCGAGCGAACCTGCGCGCCGAGGTGCTCGCGCGGACTGGCAGCTGCAGGCGCTCGGCAACATCACGCATGCCTTCATGGCGCGCAGGCGAACAGCCGGGAGCTGCGGACCCAGTACGACGAACGCTCCCCTGAACGCTCCTGGTCGGGGCTGGAACGATTCCTGGCTGAGTGCCTTGCAGCACCGTCGAAGTCGTGAGCGACCCGCGCCGTAAGGAAGTCCACATAGGACAAAGGTGACCAGCCCGGGGGTAGCCGGGAGCCAGGGGAGTGGACCGCAGCGCGCGGTCCACGCCGATGGCGATGAATTCGCGTCGCGGACGAAGTCGGGGTCGGCCGCCGGATCCGGGGTCAACATCCACGGCGGCGCACCCGTCGGGGCTTGCTTTCAAGGGACGGCCTGTTTCGAGCAAGCGGCCAGCGGCACCGCGACGGCGGCGTCGGCGAGGAACTGCCGTTGCGAGCATCCGCGGTGCTCATCGGTCATCTGCGGTCCTCGTCGCGCGGGCTTGGCCGGCGTGGTGGAGCAACTCGACGACTTCGGCATCGGGGGTCTGGGTGAAGTCCCGGTACCACTGGCCGATCGCCATGAACCAGCCCGGAGTCTCCAGGCAGACCTGCTCGTCGGTCACTTCCTCAAGTCGTTCCAGCGCGTTCGGCGGCGCCACGGGCACGGCCAGGACCACGCGGGCGGCGCCCTGCTCGCGGGCCACTCGGCAGGCCACGTGCGCGGTGGAGCCGGTGGCGATCCCGTCGTCGACGACGATCGCAGTTCTGCCGGTCACGTCCACGCGTCGGCGATCGACGCGGAACAGCCGCGCGCGCCGGTCGAGTTCGACCCGTTCGCGCCGCTCCACCCCGTCCAGTTCCCTCGCGCTGACCCCGGTCTTCCACAGCACCTCGTTGTTGATGATGCGAACGTCGCCTTCCCCGATGGCGCCCATGCCGAGCTCGGGATGGGTGGGCACGCCGAGCTTGCGAACCACGATCACGTCCAGCGGCGCGCGCAGCGCCCGCGCGACTTCGAACGCCACCGGTACCCCACCGCGCGGCAATCCGAGGACTACGGCGTCCGCGCCGCGGAAGTGCAGCAACTGTTGCGCCAGCCGACGACCAGCGTCCCTCCGGTTATCGAACGGCACGCCGAGCACCCCCTCACCAGCCCGCGCACCAAGCGTGGCTCAGATGCGAGGTGGCGGAACAGAGGCGATCGGCACTCGGTGCCGGTTCAGCCGCGAGTCGCGCCCGCTCGGGAACCCGTACGCCGACCGTGGTCGTGCACCCGCGAGGTCCCCCACGGAGACATCGCCGAACAGATCCGCAGGGATCAGCCTGGGCGTGCATCGTCATGATCGCGGTGACGTAGCGGCTGTCCTCGAGGGCGTCGCCAAGGCGGTCGCGCTGCGCGACGCCCCGAGCGCGCGGATTACGTCCCGCTCGGGCGACGATCCGTGCTGGTAGAGCTGCCGGCGCAGGTTCCCGCGAGCCCGGCTGAGGTCGCGCTCGCCCCCGTGACCTGATGAGCTCGAGCGCGCTGATCTCAGGCGAGGTGGCCGAACACGATCAGGTTGTCCTCGTAGCTGCGGCGCGACTTGTCGAAATCCCCGCCGCACGTGATCAGCCGGATCTCCGGGCGGGGCACGTCGCCGTACACGGCGTCGGTGGGGAACTTGTCTTTCGGGAACCGCTCGATGCGGTCGACCAGGTAGGTGACCTGCGAACCGTCCCGGCGGTCGACCCGGATCCGGTCACCGGCGCGGAGATCGCGCAACCGGTAGAACACCCCGGCCTCGGTGTAGGAGTCGACGTGGCCCAGTACGACGAACGGGCCGACCTCGCCCGCTCCCGGCCCGCCGTCGTACCAACCCGCCTGCCTGGGCGTCTCGATCGGGGGAACTTGGACGGAACCGTCCGCGTTCAACCCCAGCGGCACGAGGCTCGACGCCACCCGGATGGACGGCATGGCGATCCCGATGGGATGGGGATCGCCCGGCACCGACGTCGCCGGTACCACCGGTGCGGGGGCCGCGGCCGGCGGCGGTGCGGAATCCGCGCCCGCCGGGCCGAAGACCGCCGCGCCCGCCGCGGACAGCAGCAAGGTGATCCACAAGGCTAGAACTCCAGCTCTCACGTTCCACCTCCGTGCTTCCGCGACGGCGAGTTCCGCCTGTGTGCGGGCATTCGTGCGGGATGGTGGTGTGCGCTTCCGGAGCGCACACCACCATCCCGGCTGGATCAGCGCTGCGACTCGGCACGCCGACGTCGGTGCGCGTAAGCGCCACCGGCCGCCAGGACGACGACCGCCGCGCCGCCTGCTGCCAGCAGCGGGCCGGAGACGCCGGAGTCGTCCTGTGCCGTGGCCCCGCCACCCGCCGGAACGGCGCCGACCGGCTTCTGCACGACCTGCGGCGTCGGCGGGACGGTGGGCTTGGCCGTCGGGACGACCTGCGGCCTGGCCGATGTCGGCCTAGCCGACGGCCGCTGTGCCGGCGACTGCGCAGGTGGCACCGCTGCCGGAGGCTGGGCCGGAGGCACAGCTGCCGGTGGCACCGCCGGCGGCACCGCTGCCGGTGGTGCGGGCGGCGGCGCGACCTCCTCCGGCGGGCAGTTCTCCACGCACGGAGGCGGGCACTCTTCGAAGTTGCACGGCAGCAGCGGCGGCGCTGGGCACTCCCCAGGTTTATCGCACTTGTCGTCGGCCGTGCGGACCAGCGGTGGTGTCGCCGAATTCACTTCAGCGCTCCCCAGTGGAGCAAGACCGATCGAAGTACCCAACACGAAGGCGGCAATCCCGCCAAGGCGAACAAGCGTTGAGGACACTCGAGCCTCCTTTTGATCAATGCGCGAGAATCCCGCATTCGAGATCATTTTCCCCAAATCGCCTCGCGAGATCCGGAAGGCGACTATTCGTAACGGTAAACACGGTCTTTCCGGTCGGCAGCGGCAGAAATGCATGATCCTACGATCGTGGTGCTGTTGATATGTCCAATTGGGAACACTCCTCACTCAAGGTGAGGTCGACACGTTCGCGGCGCCTAAGATGTCCCCTGTACGTTGATCGAGCCTGCGAGATCGGGGGGTGCAGTCACAGATCGTCACCATCGTGATGTGTCCAGGCGTGGCGATCGTCCAAATAGCTAGATCGATCGCATTTGTGATCTGCCGTCTTCGGAGATCAATAGTTCAGGGTCGCCGGAAAATGACTTTGAAAAAATGATCGACGCCGTGATCGAATTGTTCAAAGAAATTCTCGATCAATTCGTCTGGGGCGTCCTCGGGAGTGGCGGGCGAAAGTCGGAAAGGTGCCTGCAATCGGCTCGCTAGGACAGCCTCGCCGCCAGTTTTCGGCGGTGATCAGGTATCTGCGGTGCGGCCTGCCGTATTCGAAACATTCGCCGTGTGGCCGAAATCCGAGCTTGTCGAGCACGCGCGCCGAGGCGGGGTTCCGGGGATCGACGACCGCCGTCAGCTCCGGCAGGCGGAGTTGGTCGAATGCCGCGGCGAGGCAGAGCTGCCCGACCTCGGTGGCGAGGCCTTGACCCCACGACTGGCGTGCCAGCGTATAGCCGAACTCGGCGCCGACGTCGCGCGCCTCGAACCCGGCGTCGCCGATGAGACGGCCCGTCGAGCGCTCGATCACTGCCCAGAACGAGTAGCCGTGCATGCGTTGGTGCTGGATGTAGTCATCGACCATCGCCGCGCTCTCCGTGGCAGGGACCGCGTTCCCGTACGCGACGTAGCGCATCACCTCGGGGTCGCCGTAGACCGCGTGGATCGCGGTGCGGTCCTCGGTCCGGAACGGGCGAACCTGCAGGCGAGCACTCGTCAGCGGGAACTGGATGGCCACGAGGCCAACTCTTTCCCGTCCAAGTCCCGCTGGGCAAGCCGATTACCCCGCTATATTGACTGCTCCCCCGCCTGAAGGCGGGGGATTTTTCGTCCCTCGTCTCCAGGCGTAGTGGGGATTCCTGGCTCAGGCAGCCTCCCGGGGCAGCGCCTCGGGAGGTCTTGCGCCCTCAACACCAGCCGGGTACAGCCCAGCCCGGACCAGCATCACACGCGCGGAGTTCTTGTCTCTCGGACAGACGTGCCCGCACGCGGTACAGGTATAGGTTCGTTCCGACAGCGGCAGCGCGTGCTTGGTTCTCGCCCCGCACTGTCCACAGTCCATTGTCGTGTGCTTCGGATCGACAAGCATCACCAGGCGGCCGTGCTTGCGCCCCATCGTGATCAGTTCGTTTTTCGTGGCCGAGATCGCAGCATCAGCGGCAACGACCGTACCTCGGTCGCGACCACGAACGAGCAATACCAGTGCCCTTGGGCGTCCTGGTACACACGCACCGACGACGGCGCGGAGGGAAGCTCGCGGGACCACACCACCGTGCACACGATGCCACCCGTCAGGTGCAGGCGACCGTCGGTGATCCGGTACCCGCGCAGCGTGTAGTTCAAGCTCGGACGCGCGAGCGCCTTTTTCTTGAACTTCGGCATGCCCGCCCGCTGCCGCATCGGCAACCGGGCCTTGACGTCCTTCAACGCCTTGGCGCGGGACTTGGCGAAGTCACGGATGATCTGCTGCGGAACCGAACCGCCGGCACTCAGCCAGTCGTGTTCACTGCGCTATCCGGTCAGCAGCTTGCACAGGTGCGCGGGACCGCATTTCTCGCCCGCACGGTACGCCTGACGGGAGGTGGCCACGCACTGGTTCCATACCCACCGGCACCGATCCCACTCGGCCAGCAGCGCATGCCGGGAGGTCAGCGACAAACGAAGCCGATAGGTGTACCGGGCGTGCCCGGCATCCTCGGTCTTCACTGTTGCTGCCATATGGATCACCGTAGCATTGGGTTTATGGCCATCGACAGCGAGTTCCGTACAGGAAGACACGTAGTTTTCCTCGTGCATGCTCACTTGGTTTTCGTCGCGAAGTGCCGGCACCCCGTGTTCACCGACGCACACCTGACCCGCATGGAAAAAATCATGCGGGAGGTATGCGGCGACTTCGAAACCGAACTGGAAGAGTTCAACGGCGAAGTTGACCATGTGCATCTGCTGGTCAGCTTCCCACCCAAGGTCGCGGTGTCGAAACTGGTCAACTCCCTCAAAGGGGGTATCCTCCCGGCTGTTGCGTAAGGAGCACGAAGACCTGCGGTTCGCTTACTGGAGAGGTGTCTGGTTGTGGTCGGGCTCCTACTTTGCCGGGTCGGTCGCAGGCGCACCGATTTCCGTGGTGCGCCAGTACATCGAACGGCAAACCCGCCCCGCTGCCTGAGTGGTCGGCTTAAGCACGGAATTGATGCGCTTCCCCCCGCCCTAAAAGACGGGGCATCCGCGCTACGTTTCTTCGGTGACCAAAGTCGAAGTTCTGGTCACTACGAGGAGGTGAGATCAGGTGCCGCGGCCGCTGATCCCCAACCGGGTGGGAGCGATCTTCGATGCCGCCGAGGTTTGGTGCTGCGCGATGGTTTCGACGGAGTCACCGTCGAGCGGATCGCTCGCCGTGCGGGGATCGGCAAGGGAGCGATCTACCGCGAGTTCGGGAGCAAGCACGAGCTGATGGACGCGCTGCTCGCCCGGTGCACGCGGCGTCTGGTCGACCAGGTCCGCCAACGCGTCCTCGCGGCGTCGACGCCGGTCGGGTTGAGCGCCGTCTACCGGTTCGGGATCGAGGCGTTGCTCGACGATTCGCTGATGACCGCGGCATTCCTGGACGTGCCGGTGGTCGCCGCGCCGGTGCGTTGGGGGGCTCGGACGGGAATCATCGCGAGCAGGCCGATCAGCAGGATGAGGACGATCCCGGCCATGCCTGCGCGTTGGGTGCCGAACAGGGCGATGAAGCCGCTGAAGGCCAGTGGTCCGAGGAAGCTGACGGCCCGTCCGGTAGTGGCGTAGAGGCCGAACGTTTCGCCTTCCCTCCCCGGCGGGGCGATGCGTGCGAGGAAGGTCCGGCTGGCCGATTCCGTCGGTCCCAGGAAACCTGCCAGAAGCAGCCCGCACACCCAGAAAGCGGCCTTGCCGGGTAGCGCCACCATCGAACTGCCCACCACGACCAGGCCGAACAGCGACGTGACGATGATGGGCTTCGGGCCGAACCGGTCGTCCGCTCGACCGCCCAGGTAAGCGCTGGCACCGGCGATCAGGTTCGCCGCGATCGCGAAGACCACCACCTCGCCGGGGCTGAAACCGAAGGTGCCCGCCGCGATCACACCGCCGAAGGTGAAGATCGCGGCCAGCCCATCCCGGTAGATCGCGCTGGCCGCCAGGTATCCCAACGTGCTCCGGTCGGTGCGCCACATCCGCGCCAGCCGTTTGCCCAGCACGAGGTACCCGGTCAGGAAGGACCGCTGGACTTGATCCGCAGGCGATGGGGCCTCGGGAACGAAGATGAGCAGTGGCAGCGCGAAGAGCGCGAACCACGTGGCCGCGAACAGCGCGACGACGCGGATGTTGAGTCCGTCCTCGGAGGTCACGCCGAACAGGCCGATTTCGGGTTGCACGAACCCGAACAGGACGATCGCCAGCGCGACGAGCCCCCCGAAGTAGCCCATCGCCCAGCCGAATCCCGAGATTCGGCCGATCGACGCCGGCGTCGAGACCTGGAGCAGCATCGCGTTGTAGTTCACGCCCGCGAACTCCACGAACACGCTGCCGACGGCGACCAGCACCAGGCCCAGCAGCAGGAAGGACGGAACGTCCTGGACGAAGTACAGCCCGGCCGTGCTGACCACTACGAGGGCGGTGTGCAGCGCCAGCCACCGCTTGCGCCGTCCGCCGGCATCGCTGCGCTGCCCGGTCACCGGCGCGATCAGCGCGATGCACGCTCCGGCGATGGTGAGCGTGACACCGAGCGCTTTGGACCCGGTCTGCGGGTCGCTCGCCACCGAGCCCGTCAGGTACACGGTGAACACGAAGGTGAGGATCACGGTGTTAAACGCCGATGATCCCCAGCCCCAAAGCGCCCAGCAGATCACCGAACGCCAGTCCCACCGAGCCGCAGCGACCGGATTCGCAGCCACATCCATCCTGCGATCAGACCAGCCCGCCGCCACCCGAGCCACTCGAAAGGCCGCGTTGCGGCCGAACTTCGCGGTGGTCTTCGGGTGGTCTAACTGCCGTCATTCGGGCAGATCGGGCGGCGATCCGGGTTTCAAGGAGCTGCCTTCGCCGTCGGCACGCCCGGGGAAAGACCCGTGCTTCGTTTTGCCGGTTGGCCCGGGTGCCTCGGCGGTCGGGCCACGAGGCACCCGGCGTTCACCCCTTGACGCAGACGACCTGCTTCAGGTGCGTCACCACCTCGACCAGGTCGGTTTGCGCGGCGATCACCGAATCGATGTCCTTGTAAGCGGCCGGGATCTCGTCGACCACGCCGGCATCCTTGCGGCACTCCACGCCGGCCGTCTGCGCTTCCAGGTCAGCGGCCGTGAAGGTCTTGCGGGCCTTGTTCCGTGACATTCGCCGACCGGCGCCGTGCGAGGCGGACTGGAACGACCGCTCGTTGCCGAGGCCGCGCACGATGTACGACCCGGTGCCCATGCTGCCCGGGATGATGCCGAGATCACCCCCGCCCGCCCGGATCGCGCCCTTGCGGGTGACGAGCACCTCGACGTCGTCGTACCTCTCCTCGGCCACGTAGTTGTGGTGGCACGAGATCGGCGTGTCGAACCTGGTCCCCGGCACCGTTTCGGCTAGCGCCCGCTGCACCAGGGCCAGCATCGTGGCGCGGTTGCGCGCCGCGTAGTCCTGCGCCCAGAACAGGTCCCGGCGGTAGGCCTGCATCTCCGACGTGCCCGCCACGAACACCGCGAGGTCCGGGTCCGGCAGGTCCGCGTTGTGCGGGAGGCGCCGCGCGATGTCGATGTGCCGCTTCGCCAGCTCGTTGCCGATCCCGCGGGAACCGGAGTGCAGCATCAGCCACACGCGGCCGACGTCCGGGCCGCCCTGCTCCAGGCAGACCTCGATGAAGTGGTTGCCGCCGCCGAGGCTGCCGATCTGCGCCCGCGCCCGGTCCTGGAGGTTCTGCACGCCCGGGTGCAGCTCCCCGAAGACGGACCAGAACTCCTGCCAGCCGCTCAGCCCGGGTACGCGCGACGGGTTCACCGGGGTGCGGTGCATGGCGAAGCCGACCGGCACGGCCGATTCGATCCGGCCGCGCAGCACACGCAGGTCGTCCGGCAGATCGGCAGCGGTCAGGGACGTTCGCACGGCGCTCATCCCGCACCCGATGTCGACGCCGACCGCCGCCGGGGACACGGCGTTGCGCATGGCGATCACGCTGCCGACGGTGGCGCCCTTGCCGTAGTGCACGTCCGGCATCACGGCGAGTCCGTGCACCCATGGCAGGTTGGCGACGTTGTGCAATTGGCGCATGGCGGCGTCTTCGACCGACTGAGGGTCAGCCCACATCCGGATCGGCACCCGTGCACCTTCAACTGCCGCGTACATCGTTCTTCCTGCCTCTCGGAGACTTTGACGCAGCAATGATCTACGGTTTTCCCGCGCCACGCCACCGAATTAATTCAACTCGACGCACTCGGCCGCGCAGGCCCACGTTGGACGGTTGCGACCCGCTGCGCGTCACCACAGCGCGCGAAATCGTCCAATGAGGATAATTGTGCGCTGGATTCGCCGTAGCTCGGGCAACGCGGGGCCGCCCCCGGAGATGATCCACCGGTGGGCAGCTCGAGCGAGTTGGCGGCGGTGGGGGGGCCGAGGTCGCGGAGGTGACGCGAACCGGTCGCCCCCGGACACCGGTTCATAACCGCAGCGTCGTGAAATCGGCAGTAACCTTCTCTGCATGACGCGCAGGATCGAGTACCGGAGCACCTACGAGTGGCCCGCCGCTCGGGTGTTCGCAGCGCTGACGGACCCCGACTGCCTCCGCGAGCGGCTGCGAGTGCTCGGCGGTGACAACGAATTGGCCGAGCACGAGGCGACCGCAACCGGCGCGCGGTTCCGGATCCGCCAGGGCGTGCGCGCCGAGGCGATCCCCTCGGTGGCGCGCGCAGTCGTCGGCGGGGACCTCTCGATCGACCGCAGCGAGGTCTGGCGTCGTGAGGACGACGGTGGTTACGTGGGCGAAGTGACGGCGGGTGCGTTGGCCGTGCCGCAGGCGATCACGGCTTCGCAGCGGCTGCGGGACCTGCCGCCGGCGGGGTGCGAGTTCGTCGTAGCGGGCGATGTGAAGGTAGGCATCCCGCTGCTCGGCGGCAAACTGGAAGACCTCTTCGCGAGTGAGGTGCACAGCCTCCTGGCGGCCGAGCACGAATTCACGGTCGACTGGTTGTCCCGGCACGGCTGACAACCTGGCTCTGCTTCCAAGTGCCGATGTCCGCGATGACGCGCTGTCCGATGTGGAGTGCTCTCGTGGTCGGCACCCAGCGGGTGACTTCCGCGCCCGCCTTCCGGGCGGATCCTGTCATCCGTCCACAGTGTCCGGAGCGCGCGTCGCACCGTGCCCAGACGGGTCAGGTGTCCGGCTGGTCGTGATCTGCCCAGCGTCCGGGACCGGTGCGCGGGAAGCCGCGCTGGTCAACACGGTAAGCCCCGACTATCGCTTGCCGGCTCCGAAATCGGCCACTCCGCTTGGGGGCATGCGACTGCGGCGGTCCTGTTTGGACGAGTGCCGACCGGCATGAGCTGGCGGCCTTCTACGGGCACCGCTCGAACCCGACGGAGTCGCGAAGATGCGTGCCGTGGCCGAGGAGAACCCGGATCTCGTCACCGAGCACGGCGGCGTCAACCCCAGCGAGCACGGCACGGCCTGGACTGCAGCGAGTTCAACCGGCAGATCTTCGAGGATGAAACTCCACGAGGCGATGCGACAGGAACGTCCCAGCCGGCCGCTGCCGGGCGAGGCATCGTCCAGCAGCGGCATCCCGCCGGGTCAGCGTCCCGAATCCGCCGGCCGGTCGGCGAAGATCCCTTCGAGCATCCCGGTGGCCTGGCCGACTTCGATCAGGTAACCGTCGGGATCGCGCATGTAGCAGCGGATCTCGGCCTTGCGGTCGATGGGTTCGGTGAGGAACTCGGCGCCCTTCCGGCTCGCCGCGGAGTGGAAGGCGGCGATGTCGGCCACGCGCACGTTCATGAAGGCCGACACCGTGGTGGGCCGATCCGGGGGCTCCAGGACGACGTCGGGCTTGTCGGGAGTGGGACCGCCACCCGGGTTCATGATGATCCACGAATTGGCTACCTTGACGATCGCCGGGTTCTCCTCCAGCACGACCCGTCCGCCGAAGATGTCGGCGTAGAACTCCCGTGAGCGGGCGACGTCGCGCACGGTGAGGAAATGAGTGATGACGAGGCCTTCCTCGGGTGTCGGCCAGTCCTCTCGAAGCATGAGCCTCCTTTCGCGGTACCGACCGGTACCTGGATCGGCGTTCGGCTCCGCGAGCGGTGGGTGGACCCCGACCAACAATGGAACACCCGGTTGGCGGCGGACGCAGCGCGACCGCCACCGATGCCTTCCCGCCTCGGGGATTCACGCACTCCCAGGTCCAGGCGCCGTCTTCGCCTCGTGGTGCGGCCGGGCCCACTCGCGGAGGGTCGCGGCGCGGATCTTCGAACCCGTTCGTACCAGATGCGGTGGGCATCCGGTCGATGACGTGGATCGCCAGGGGCACCTCGAACCGGGCGAGGGTCTTCGCGCACCAGGCGGTTCTTCCGGTTCCGCGGGCCTGTCGAGCACGACGAAACCCACCGCTTCCGTCGCACGGCTGCTGAAAGTCGGCTCGCCGTCCACTTCGGCACCGGCCCGGGCGTCCTCGGCCGGGCAGCGATCCGCAAAACCCGGTGGCACCGCCCGGAGCCCTGTTGCTACGGTGGAGTGGATTGCGAGTGAGGGAGACCAGACGTGATTGGTGACGACGACATCTCCGGGTGATACCCGGACGTGATCTGCCACCTGCAGGCGCTCGTGCGCGCCGCCGTCGTGGCCATGTCGTCGTTCCATCGTTCTCCTCCGGGCCGCCTTGGTGCGCCCGCATCACCCACGAGGGCTCTCACACATGTCCGATGCGTTCATCACCTGCTTCAACCTGTCCTTTTCCTGGCCGGACGACACGCCGGTCTTCCAGGACCTCTCCTTCACCATCGGCGGCGGCCGCACCGGTCTCGTGGCCCCGAACGGCGCGGGCAAGAGCACGCTGCTGAAGCTGATCGCCGGCGAGTACCGGCCGACCGGAGGTTCCGCGTCCGTCGAAGGGGTGCTCGGCTACCTCCCGCAGAGCTTGCCTCTGGACGGCGATCCGACCGTGGCCGAGGTCCTGGGCATCGCGCCGGTGCTCCGGGCCCTTGCTGCCATCGAGTCCGGGGATGCGAGCGAGGAGAACTTCGCCGCGGTCGGCAACGACTGGGACATCGAGGAACGCACCCGCGCACAGCTGGAACGGCTGGGCCTCGGGGACGTCTCCTTGACCCGGCGTCTGCACACCCTCAGCGGCGGCCAGGTCGTCTCGCTCGGCCTGGCGGCACAGCTGCTGAAGCGGCCCGACGTGTTGCTGCTCGACGAACCGACCAACAACCTCGACGTCGACGCGCGCCGCAAGCTCTACGGCGTGCTCGAAGACTGGCAGGGCTGCCTGCTGCTGGTCAGCCACGACCGGACGCTGCTCGACCGCATGGACCGCATCGCCGAACTGGACCAGGGCGAGATCCGTTACTACGGCGGGAACTTCACGGTGTACGAGGAGACCGTGCACGCCGAGCGGGAGGTCGCGGAGAAGAACATCCGCAGCGCAGAGCAAGAAGTCAAGCGCGAGAAGCGGGAGATGCAGCAGGCCCGCGAGCGGGCGCAGCGCCGGGCCAGCAACGCCGCCCGCAACATCGAGAGCGCTGGGCTGCCGAAGATCCTCGCCGGGGCGCGGAAGCGACGCGCCCAGGAGTCGGCGGGGAAGGCCGACGAGACGCACGCCGCGCGGCTCAACCAGGCCAAGGCGCGGCTCGACGAGGCCGAACGTGCGTTGCGCGATGAGCAGCGGATCTCGCTGCAACTGCCCGGGACCAACGTGCCGGCCGGGCGCACGGTCTTCCTCGGCGAAGGGATGCGGGTTCGCCGCGGGGAGCGAGACCTCTTCGCTGGCGAAGGCGTCTCCCTGGCGATCCGGGGGCCCGAGCGGATCGCGCTGACCGGGCCCAACGGCGCCGGGAAGTCCACGCTGCTGCGCGTGATCAACGGCGATCTGGAGGGCGGCAGCACGAAACACGCCGATGGCCGTATCGCCTACCTCTCGCAACGGCTGGACCTGCTGGACCTCGACCGCACGGTGCTGGAGAACCTGGTCGCCTTCGCGCCGGAAATGCCGGAGTCGCAGCGGATGCACTTGCTCGCCCGATTCCTGTTCCGCGGCACCCGCGTGCACCTTCCGGTCGGGATGCTCTCCGGCGGCGAGCGGCTGCGCGCGACCCTGGCCTGCGTCCTGTTCGCCGAACCGGCCCCCCAACTCCTGCTGCTCGACGAACCGACCAACAACCTCGACCTGGTGAGCGTCGGGCAGCTCGAAAGTGCGCTCAACGCCTACGAAGGCGCGTTCGTGGTGGTGAGTCACGACGAGCGGTTCCTCGCGAACATCGGCGTGAACCGCTGGCTTCGCCTCGCCGACGGCAGCCTGGTGGAAACTGGCGCACCAGCCTGAAACGGGCGCTGGCAACGCCAACCGTGAGTCTTCTGGGTTGCTGTAGCAGCCAGAAGACTCACGGGACTACCAGTCGGCCGCGGCGCGGACCTCGGCGGCGAGGCTCGTCGGCGGCTCGTGGGAGGAGTCCAGCACGAGGTCGTCGAGTCCGGCCGCGTCGAGGATCTCGGCGAGTTCGTTCGCGCGGTCCAGGTGCCAGCGCAGGCTGGGTTCGTCGTCAGCGTGCCGGTCCCGGAGGCGGTCTCGGGCCACGGAGGGGTCGACGACGAGCCGGACCAGCAGGATGCCGGTCGAGTCCAAGGCCGCTTGGTAGCGGCTGATGGCCGAACGCGCCTCGATCACTCCCGCGACGACGAGGTGCCGGGCACCGGCCCGCCGGTAGTTGGCGGCCAGGGCTTGCAGGTTCTGCAGCTCCAGCGCGAGGTTGAACGGGTCGTCCTCCGGACTCGGCCCGAACCCACCGGCGTTGACCACGGACTGCGAGCGCGGTGCCGAGGACGTCATCCCGTCCTCGACCCCGGCGGTGGTGGCGGGCTACCCGTCGGTGTCGGTGCCCGCTGGCTCGGTCGGCGAGCTGCCGGTCGGGTTGCTGCTCAAGGCGGGCTACCGGCAGGACGCCGAGCTGCTGTCGCAGGCAGCGGTCGCCGAGCGCGAGCTGAACGCCTGGCGGGCGCCGCGCCACGTGCCGGCCGCGGGGCCCGACCCCCGCTCCCTGACGCGCCCGGTCGCGGGCCCCACCAGCCCCTGTTGTCACTTCCGAAGCACACGTCGCCGCCTGTCGTCCAATCCGGTAGCGGTATCGGCCCGGGTGCCTCCAGCTCTGGGCGGCTTCGCTTTTCCGGCGTTATGGTGCCCAAGTCCGCGGTGCTTCGCGCCGCGCGCTTGGGGGAATCAAATGCTGGTTCGTTGTGCGCCGCCAGGTCGTCGAGACACACGCGAACGCGCCGTCCGCGCGTTCGCGGCCCGCCCGAACGCGCATTCGAGTTGGCGTTTTACTGGAAAGGAATGGATCGTCGTGACCGACGTCGCAGAGTTCGCGCTGTCCAGCCTCGCAACGGTGGTCCGGATCGAAAAGCCCTGGGGCTACGAGGAGATCTTCGCCGTTGTGCAAGGCCGATACGTCGGCAAGGTGCTGCACATCCGCGCGGGTGAGGCGCTTTCGCTGCAGTACCACGAGAAGAAGGAGGAAACGGTCGCTGTCCAGTCCGGCTTCGCGCTGCTCGACATCGGGCCCAGCCGGACGTCGCTGTTCCGGATGGAGCTCAGCCCCGGCCAGACGGCGAGCATCCCGTCCGGGGTTCTGCACCGGATCACCGCGGTGTCCGACGTGGTCCTGCTGGAAGCCTCCACGGCGGATCCAGGGTGGCAGGCGGACGTCGTCCGCCTGGAAGACCGCTACGGCCGCGCCGTAACCGCGTAGCCGGGGCGGAAGCGAGTCAGGCCGGCACTTCGGAGCGGTCTGCCGCCCAGAGGGTGTGGAACGAACCTTCGCGGTCGGTCCGGCGGTAGGTGTGGGCACCGAAGTAGTCGCGTTGGCCTTGGGTGAGCGCGGCCGGGAGCCGGTCCGCGCGCAGCGCGTCGTAGTAGGCGAGTGCCGCCGCGAATCCCGGTGTCGGCACGCCCTGGGTGGTGGCGGCGACCAGTACCGCCCGCCAGTCGTCCTGGGCGGCGGTAATCTCCTGCGCGAACGTCCGGTCGGAGAGCAGGCTCGGCAGGTCGGGGCGCGAATCGTAGGCGGCGCGGATGCGGTCTAGGAACGCGGCGCGGATTATGCAGCCGCCACGCCAGATCGAGGCGATCGCACCCAGGTCGATGTTCCAGTCGTATTCCGCGCTGCCTGCGGCGATCTCGTGGAAGCCCTGCGTGTAGGACACGATCTTGGACGCGTACAGCGCCTGCTCGACCTGGTCGGCGAACGCGGCCGCCTCGGAGCTGCCCAGCGGTCTCGCCGCGGGGCCCGCGAGCCCGTGGGAGGCTTCGCGCAGCGCGGTGTGGCCGGACAGCGAGCGGGCGAAGACCGCTTCGGCGATGCCCGGCACCGGTACGCCCAGTTCGAGCGCGAGCTGCACGGTCCAGCGTCCGGTGCCCTTCTGCTCCGCCTGGTCGGCGACCACGTCCACGAACGGCTTGCCAGTCGCGGCGTCCACATGGGACAGGACCTCGGCGGTGATCTCGATCAGGTAGGAGTCGAGGCGGCCGGTGTTCCAGGTGCGGAAGATGTCGGCGATCTGGGCGGGGGAGAAGCCCGCGACGTCGCGCAGCAGCTGGTAGGCCTCGCCGATCAGCTGCATGTCCGCGTATTCGATGCCGTTGTGCACCATCTTCACGAAATGGCCGGCGCCGTCGGGGCCGATGTGCGTCACGCAGGGTGCGCCGTCGGCGGCCTTCGCGGCGATCTTCTCCAGCATGGGTCCGAGGGAGTCGTAGGACTGCGCGGATCCGCCGGGCATGATGCTGGGTCCGTGCAGCGCGCCTTCTTCGCCGCCGGAGATGCCGGTGCCGACGAAGTGGATGTCGTGCTCGCGCAGTTCGCGCTCCCGGCGTCGCGTGTCGGCGAAGTGCGCGTTGCCACCGTCGATGATCATGTCGCCCGGTTCCAGCAGGGGCGCGAACTCCTGGATGACGGCGTCGGTGGGATCACCGGCCTTGACCATGATCACGAGGCGTCGGGGGCGTTCCAGAGCGGCGACGAAATCGGCCGGGGCTTCGGTCGCGACGAAGTCGCCTTCGTGGCCGAATTCGTCCATGAGCGCCCGGGTCTTCGACGCGGTGCGGTTGTGCACGGCGACCGCGTAGCCGTTGCGCGCGAAGTTGCGGGCGAGGTTGCGCCCCATGACGGCGAGCCCGGTGACGCCGATCTGCGCTGAAGTGCTCATGCGGATAGCTCCTGTGGGTTGCGTCGTCGACGCGGCGCGGGTGTGTTGACCCGACAATTCTCGAACAGCAGCCGACCCGGCGCAGGGTTCCCGACCGCGCTCATTGCCGGGAGCGTTCAGCTGCCGGAAAAGGGTTTCCGGATCTTGCGGGTCACGGGCGGAGTTCTCCGACGATCTCCAGGCGGCGTTCGTGGTAGGCGGCGTCTTCCGAGTCGTGGACTGTTCCCCGTTCCTCCTGCTGATGGAAGGATGCGGCCTCGCGGCGCAACCGGTGCCGGATCAGCTGGCGGGGAAGCGGCGGACCTACCGGTCACACGCGGTCGGCCGGCTCACCCGGGAATCAGGTTCGGCTGCTGTAGCTCAGGCGTTGGAGCAGGACCTCGGCCGGTTCGTCCCCCTCGCGGCGCGGCTCGCGATCATGCCTGCGGGTTGCCCGCGAGCAGACCCCGGGCTGCGAGGTTGGTCATAAGCGCGCGGATGCCGAACGTCCAGTCCGGTGCGGCCTCGGCGGTGCTGACGACGTTGATCAAGGCTCCCTGTGTGGGGGAGGAAATGCGTACACGCCCGTGCCCGCCAACTACGTCGCGGGAAGGAAAAATGACTGATCTCTTCGCGCTCTACGGCAAGAACGCGATCGTCACCGGCGGTGCAGGGCATCGGCGAAGCCACCGCAGGGCGGCACGGCGTCGAGTTCGCGAGAAATTGGCGTTCACCCGGGTGACGGTCAATTTCTCGCGAAATTGCGCCGACCTCGGGTGATCACAGGCGGGTGATGAGGGTGTGCCAGCAGCGCATGGGCCACCGACGTCACCGACTCCGCCAGCGTGGAGGCAGCGTTCGAGCACGTGCTCACCACTGCCGGATCGCTCGACGTCGCGGTCAACAACGCGGGCATCGTGCACAACCACCCCAGGGAAGACCTCGGCGACGAGGACTGGCGCCTGTTGACTTCCTCCCCACGCCTAAAGGCGGGGGAGTCCAACCTTCACAGGTTGGGTTTCCTGCTTCATAGCCGACTGCGCGCGAGCAAGCTCGCCCCGGCTTACACCAGCTCCACAGGCATCGCCGGATTTCCACCCGGCTACCGCTCGACCAGCGGCAAGGATGTTCTTCGCGGCGTTGTGGTCCCGGTCGTGCCGAGTGCCGCAGTCGGGGCACGTCCAGTACCGCACCGACAGTTTCAGGTTCTTCAGCAGGTGCCCGCAGTTCGAGCAGGTCTTCGAGCTCGGGTACCAGCGGTCAACGACAACGACGATCTTTCCCGCTCGCTCGGCTTTGTATTCGAGCTGGCGCCGGAACTCGCTCCACCCGCAATCGGAGATCGCCTTGGCCAGTTTCCGGTTGCGGACCATGTTTCTCACCGCGAGGTCTTCGACCGCGACCAGGTCATTGTTACGAACCAGGTCCGTTGAGGTGCGGTGCAGGAAGTCCTGCCGCGCGTGCCGCACCTTGCGGTGCGCCCGGGCAACCTTGGCTTTAGCCTTGCGGCGGTTCGCTGAACCGCGCTGCTTGCGGGCCATCTGACGTTGATAGCGGGCAAGGTTGCGGGCCTTACGGTCCACGTGACCGGCGTTGGGGATCTTCTCCCCGGTGGACAGGACAGCGAAGTCTTTCACCCCCAGGTCAACGCCGACCGTGCGGCCGGTGGCCGGGGCGTGTTCGGGCTCGTCGGTGTCCACGGCGAAGGTCACGTACCAGCGGCCGTCAGGCTCGCGGGAAACGATCACCATAGTCGGATTCAGAGACTGAAGAACCTCTGCACCCCAGGACCACACATACTCAAGCGGCGCGTTGTGCTTGGCCAGCTTCAGCTTTCCATCGCGCAGGCTAAACGCGCTGCGCGTGTAGTGCGCCGACTGACGTCCGTTACGCGACTTGAAGCGCGGGTAGCGAGCACGTCCAGCGAAGAAGTTCGCGTAGGCGGTGTGCTGGTGCCGCAACGTCTGCTGCAACGGCACCGACGACACCTCGGACAGAAACCCCAGTTCTTCAGTCTTCTTCCACGCGGTCAGCGCGGCGTCAGTCTCCTTGTAGGAGGTCTTTTTGCCGGTTGCGTGGTAGGAGCGGTGGCGTTCGGCGAGGGTCTTGTTCCACACGAGGCGTACGCACCCGAACGTGCGGCCCAGCAGGGCCGCTTGCTCGGGGTCGGGATAGGCCCGAACCTTGTACGCCGTCCTCACACTGATCATTTTACACAGCAGGCCGACACCAGTAATCATCTGGTGGGATGGTTACCGCTGGACGCGTTTAATCACGGCTTGACGTGCTTCCTCCCCACGGATAAATCCGGGGGCCTCCGCACTACGTTTCTTCGGTGAAGGTCAAATCCCCGTCGAGGACGGGCGGTCAGAAGCCGAAGGTGGTGACCTGGGGGAGGGAGCCGGCGCGCAGGTGCTGGAGGATGTACTGCTCGTGGGGCACGGTCGGACTCGGCGGTGCGTCCAGCGGGAACCACTGCAGATCGGCGGTCTTCTCGGGCTCGGCCCGCCTGGGCTGCCCGGTCCAGCGGCGGCATTCGAAGAAGAAGTCCACCCGCTCGTTGATCGCCCGGTGGTCGCCCTGCGTTCGGTGCATGACCGACAGCGGTACGAGGTCTTCGGCGGAGATGTCGATGCCGAGTTCCTCGGTGGCTTCCCGGCGCGCGGCGCCGATGACGGATTCACCGGATTCGACGTGGCCCGCCGCGGCCATGGCCCAATGCCCGTCCATGTATCCGGTGTTGCGGCGCAGCTGCAGCAGCACCTCCTCCCGGGCGTCCGACCTGCGAAGCGCGATGTAAACGGAAGGAACGACCTGAAACCGATCAACCATGGAACCGACCTTAGTCCCAAGATTGAGACGAAAAGCGTTTCCAGGGGGCGGAATCGAAGCCGCAGCCGAGTCAGGGACGCGGTCAGCTCATCCTGCTCGGCCTTGCTGATCCGGGCCCAGCCCGGGGCGGCCATCGCGATCGAGTCCCCGGCGAACCGGCCGGTGATGGTCGGCGCGGTCTCGATCCACCCGGCGCTCTCGGGATCGACCTCGCGCAGGTAGTCGGAGACCAATCCAACGGGGCGCAGGTCGCCCCTGCCATCGGGGGGCGACGCCGACGACGCGCAGCGCGTGGCTGCTCGTGCCGTTGTGCCGCCGCAGCCAGCGCGCGATCTCCTGATTGGCTCCGGCGTTCATGGTGCCGCGCATTTCGGCGAGATCTGCTTCGGTCCCGACGCCCCGCAACCACGCGTCGAGGGCGAGGACTTCGAGACGATCATCCCGTACGGACTCGATGATCTGTGCTCGCTGTTCCGGAAGAGTTTTCCGGGGTTTCGCGATGCTCATGGCGTTACACCGCTGGATTAAGAGCAGATTAAGGGTGTCGTATGGATGCGAGAACAACTCGCCGCGCACGGATCGTCACTGAACATATCCACTTTGGAGCGTGGTTGTGATCGGCGAGTGATATGAGTAAGGTCGTTTCGACGTGACCGGCCGGTCGGGGCAACGAGGGTCGCTTCTTGACAGGTGCCGCCTACACGCTTTAGGGAACAATGGGTCAGATAGGCTCGATGACGGAATTCGGTTTTGGTTGGCTGACGCCGGTCCTGTCGTACGTGATGGCTTGCGTCGGTGCCGCGCTCGGCTTGCGCTGCATGGTGCGCGCGCTGGCGACGACCGGCCGTGCGAAGCGCAACTGGTTGCTCAACGGTGCTGTCGCGATCGGCACCGGCATCTGGACCATGCACTTCATCGCGATGCTCGGCTTCCACGTCACGGGCACCGACGTGCGTTACGACGTTCCGTTGACCGTGCTGAGCCTGGTGGTCGCCATCGTGGTGGTCGGCATCGGCGTCTTCGCGGTCGGCTACAGCCGTTCCAAGGTGTCGGCGGTGCTGGTCGGCGGCCTGGTCGCCGGCGTCGGGGTGGCCGCCATGCACTACGTGGGGATGGCCGCGATGCGGCTTTCCGGCATGGTCAGCTACGACCCCCTGATCGTCGCATTGTCGGTGGTCATCGCCGTGATCGCGGCGACCGCCGCGCTGTGGGCGACGCTGAACATCCGCGGCCCGGCGGCCGCGTTCGGCGCCTCGCTGGTGATGGGCGTGGCCGTCAGCGCGATGCACTACACGGGCATGGCGGCCGTGAGCGTCCACCTGCACGGGACGGATTCCGCCGTGGTCGGAGCGTCCCCGATGCAGTTCATCTTCCCGCTCACGGTCCTGCTGGGGTCGTACTTGTTCCTGACGTCGGCGTTCGTCGCGATTTCGCCCAGCGCGCCGGCGAATTCCGATTCGGCGGATGCCGGGGGAGCACCTGAGAAGCCCGTGGAGCCGGTAGCAAGGTGAATTCGATCGATCGCGTTCCGTGAAGATCGTGTGAATTGATCGACCCTCCCACAAGCTCTCCTTCGATAATCCGGGATGGATGGTTCATGCCCGAAACCCGCAGGTATTCCAAAACCAGATTCCCGAGTCTGCCGCAGCCGAAGTCGGTGCGCGCGAAAACCGTGGCGCTGCTCGCCGTTCCGGTGGTCTCGCTCATGGCGCTGTGGTCGCTGGCCACGGTCTCGGCGGTGCAGAACGCCTGGACGCTGCACCAGGTCGAGGAGGTCAACGAGAAGCTGGCTGGTCCAGTGCGGAACCTGTTCGACAGCCTGCAGGGCGAGCGCGCCGCGGCCGTGCAGTACCTGGCCGCTCCGCAGGCCGCGGGGGAGCAGGCGCTCTCCGCGCAGCGTGCGCGCACGGCCGAGGCCGCGGCAGCGCTGCTCGACGGCGTGACCGTGGCCAAGGCCGACATAGCGAGCCTCGCCCCCGAGGTGAACCAGCGCATCAACGTTCTCGTGCGGGGCCTCGACCAGGTTCGGGATGAGCACCCGCGCCTGGTAGCGAAGCAAACGGACTGGTACAGCGCCTACAACGCGTATACCGCCGCGATCGACGATGCCTTCGCGGTGGACGAGGTGTTGACGAGGGTGCAGGACGGGCAGGCCGCGGCCACCGCCCGGGTCGTCCTGCAGCACAGTCGCGTGGCCGAGATGATCGCGCGCCAGGACGCGGTGGCGACCTCGGCGCTCGTTTCCGGGCGGATGACACCGGAGCAGCACCGGGCGTTCGCCGGCGCCCTCGGCGGCCAGCAGGTGTTTACCGCCAGCTTGCTGCCCGACCTCCCGGATGCGAACCGGGCCGCATACCAGCAACTCGTCGACGGCGACGCCTACCGGTCACTCAGCGCGATGCAGAGCGAAATGCTCGACACGGCCACCAGCACGTTCTCCCTCGACCAATGGCGCGGCGCGGTGCGAGTCCTGGAGCAGGCGGTGGACGCCAGCCAGGCCAATGCACGTGCCGTGGGCGCCGCGCAGGCGGAATCGGCTGGCCAGTCGGTGACGACCCAGGCGGCGCTGACGGTGATCCTCGGTCTGCTCGCCGTGCTGCTCGCGTTGGTGGTCTCCGTCCGGATCGGTCGGGGCATGGTGATCGAGCTGGTCGGCCTGCGCGACTCGGCGCTGGAGCTGGCGAATCGGCGGCTCCCGCAGGCGATGCGGCGGATCCGGACCGGCGAGAAGATCGACATCGAGGCCGACGTCCCGGTGGTCGCGCCCGGCGAGGGCGAGATCGGCCAGGTCGGCGATGCGCTCAACGCGGTGCAGCGCGCGGCGCTGCAGGCCGCGGCCGAGCGCGCCGAACTGCTCACGGGCGTCTCCGGCGTGTTCGTCAACCTGGCCCGGCGCAGCCAATCCCTGGTGCACCGGCAGCTCGGCATCTTGGACGCGATGGAGCGCCGAACGGAGGATCCGGCGGCGCTCGAAGACCTGTTCCGGGTCGACCACCTGGCGACGCGGATGCGCCGCCACGCCGAGGGGCTGATCATCATGTCCGGTGCCACTCCCGGCCGCGCCTGGCGCCAGCCGGTGCCGTTGATGAACCTGGTCCGTTCGGCCGTCTCCGAGGTCGAGGCCTACGCGCGCGTCGAAATCCGCCGGATGCCCCAGCTGTCCGTGCTCGGCTCGTCGGTTTCCGACATCACGCACCTGTTCGCCGAACTGGTGGAGAACGCCACCACGTTCTCGCCGCCCGACAGCACCGTGCTGGTGCACGGCGAGCCGGTCGGCACCGGGTTCGTCGTGGAGATCGAGGACCGCGGCCTGGGCATGAGCCCGGAGCGGCTGGACGAGGCCAACCGCTTGATCGCCGAAGCGCACCAGCTGGAGCTGTTCGAGGGCGACCGGCTGGGCCTGTTCCTGGTGAGCCGCCTGGCAAACCGGCAGGGCTGCACCGTGTCGCTGCGTCGCTCTCCCTACGGTGGTACTACGGCGGTGGTGCTGCTTCCGATGTCGATCCTTGCTTCGGAACCGGCCTCGGAGCCGCCTGAATGGCCGTCCGAGTCGTTCGCGGCGCCCGACGATCAGCCCGCTGCGCTGCCGAAGAAGGCGGTCGCGACGCGGCTTCCGGTCCGGGGCCCGGCGAAGGTCGAGCCCCCGGCGCCGACGCGGCTTCCGGTCCGGGTCCCCGCGAAGGTCGAGCCCCCGGCGCCGACACGGCAGTCGATCTGGCGGGAGCCGGCGGCGATCGGCGCGGCCCCGGCCGAGGAAACCCCGGCCGAGGAAACCCCGGCCGAGGAAACCCCGGTCGAGGAAGCTGCTGTCGAAGTCGAGCAGGACACCGAAGTCCTGCCCCGCCGGACCCGGCAGGCGAGCCTCGCCCCTGGCCTGCAAGCAACTGATTCCCGGGACAGTAAGACCGAGTCGGCCCCGACGGCCTCGCTGTCGCCGGAGCAGGCGCGAAGCATGATGTCCGCGCTCCAGCAGGGGTTCGCCCGCGGGCGCGGCGCACCGACCGACGACGCCTGAACCCCTTCCACCGCAAATCGAGGAGCAAACCGATGTTTGGGACGGCCGAACATTCCGGGGAGTTGAGCTGGCTCTTGGACGAGCTGGTCCACAACGTGCCGCGAGTCAGGCTCGCGCTGCTGCTGTCCAACGACGGGCTGGCCATGGCGGTTTCCTCGGGGGTCAGCAACGAGGACGGCGAACACCTCGCCGCGGTCGCGTCGGCGCTGCATAGCCTCGCCAAGGGCACCGGACGGCACTTCGACGCCGGTTCCGTCCGCCAGACAATGATCGAACTGGACGGCGGTTACCTGTTCGTCGTGGCCGCCGGCGGCGGCACCTGCCTCACGGTCTTCGCCGAGGCGGGTGCCGACATCGGCCTCGTCGCCTACGAGATGGCGCGCCTGATCAACCAGGTCGGCGACCACATGCACGCCGCCGAACGCTCACGCGGCGAATCCGGAGGTGCACTATGACGCACCCGGCGCGGCGCGGGGGAGGCCGCAAGCCGTCCGCAGCCGGAGAAGGCGGCCGGCCGTGAGCGGGGCCGGTCAGAACTGGTACGACGACGATGCGGGCCCCCTGGTGCGGCTGTACGCGATGACCGGGGGACGTGCCCAGCCGCGCCGCGGCGTCCTGGACATCATCACGCTCGTCGTGGCCACCACGGCCCCCGAACACGACCTGACGCTCACCCCCGAACAAGCCGGAATCCTCAACCTCTGCCGGGGCCGACAGTTGTCGGTCGCGGAGATCGCCGCCCGCGCGGACCTGCCGTTGAGCGTCGTCCGGGTGCTGCTCGCCGATCTCCTCGACGCCGGACACGTCCACGTAGAACGCCCCACACCACCGCGCGAACTGCCCGGTGAAGACCTCCTGCAGGAAGTGATCAATGGCCTTCGCGCGCTCTGAAGAACGGACCGGCTCACCCCGCACCGCGCTGAAGATCCTGATCGCCGGCGGGTTCGGCGTCGGCAAGACGACGATGGTCGGCGCGGTCAGCGAAATCCGGCCGCTGCACACCGAGGAGCAACTCACCGAGGCCGGGCGAGGCGTGGACTCCACCAGCGGTGTGGAGCAGAAGACCACCACAACTGTGGCGATGGACTTCGGCCGCATCACGCTGCAGGACAAGTTCGCGCTGTACCTGTTCGGCACACCCGGCCAGGACCGCTTCTGGTTCTTCTGGGACGACATCGCGCAGGGCGCGCTCGGCGCGGTCGTGCTTGCGGACACCCGCCGCCTGCGGGACTGCTTCGCGGCGGTGGACTACTTCGAGAGCCGCGAGATCCCGTTCATCGTGGCGGTCAACCACTTCGCGGGCTCGCGGCGCTTCGGCGCGGAGGAGGTAGCCACGGCGCTCGACCTCGACCCGGGCATCCCGGTCGTCCCGTGCGACGCCCGCGACCGCGACTCGGCCAAGGAAGTCCTGATCGCCCTGGTGGAACACGCCAGCCACATCTACGCCAAACGCCGATGACCGGGGATCCGCTGTGGACGGACGAAGGGGTGTGAGCGCCGAAGCTTTCGGCACTCACACCCCTTGCTCGTTCGTCAGCTCTTCAGGACGTCGGCGACGTTCAGGTCGTCGCTGGTGAACCGGGCGAGCAGCGTCGCGTCGACGCCCGCCAGCTCCAGGGCCGCGATGGTCGTCGGGAGGCGGGCTCGGTCGGAGCCGTCGGCGATCTTGAGCGCGATCGCGGTGCCGTCGGGCAGCGCGGCGATCTGCACCGCCTCGAAACCGTCCTTGGCGATCAGGCCCGGCACCGCCGACATGAGCGCGGTGGTGTCCCGGCGGGAACCGGCCACCATCTCCGGATGGGCTCGGATGGCCTGCGCGACCACGCCTTCCGGGCTTCCCGTCGGTGCACTGGCGATCCGCCCGGCAGCCGTGGCCAGGCCGCGCAGCGAGACGGCGAACAGCGGCGTGCCGCAGCCGTCGATGGCTACGTTAGCGATCCGCTGACCGGTCAGCTCCTCGACGGTGGCGGCGATTTCGCACTGCAACGGGTGCCCGGGATCCAGGTAGTCCGATGTGGACCAACCGTGCCTCCGGGCGGTGTGCAGCATCGACGCGTGCTTGCCAGAGCAGTTGTGCGCCAGTTTGCGGGCCGGGTGGCCCGCCGCGATCCAGGCCTCCCGCTCGACCGGGTCGTACGGGAGGCCGGCCGGGTTGCCGAGTTCGGCCTCGGTGAATCCGCCAAGCTCCAGCACGCGCCGCGCGCCGGCGAGGTGGACCTCCTCGCCGGAGTGGCTGGAGGCGGTGAGCGCGAGCAGGTCCGGCGGCAGCGACAAGCCGAGCCGGACCATGGCGACTGCCTGCATCGGCTTGGCCGCCGAGCGCGGGTAGCAAGCCGTCTCGGCGTCGCCGGCCTGGAACAGGATCAAGCCGTCCGGAGCGACCACCACGACCGAGCCGTGGTGGACGCTTTCGACGAGGCCGTCCCGCAGCACGTGCACGAGCGGCACGTGCGCGGGAACGCCGACCGGGGGCGTCCGGGTCATGCGCCGGCCTTTTCGAGCACCGAGGTGTCGATCTGCGTGCGGACCCGGAACCAGCCGATGACCAGCGCGATGATGATCAGCGGCAAGGCCATCAGGGTGATCCGGCCGATTTCGTCGAAGGCCATCAGGATCACCACCGATGCGAGGAACGCGAGCGTGACGGTCTCGGTGTAGGGCGAGCCCGGCCGGGTCACCTCGCCGCGCTGCGCCTTGCGGACGAACAGCAGGTGGCAGACGACGATGATGCCCCAGGTGGCGAGGATGCCGATGGAGGCGAAGCTCAGCACGATCTCGAACGCCTCGGCGGGCACCAGGTAGTTCAGCCCGACGCCGATCACGCAGACCGCGGAGGTCAGCAGGATGCCGCCGTAGGGCACGCTGTTCTTGTTCATCACGCCGGTGAACTTCGGCGCCGAACCGGCCATCGACATCGACCGCAGGATGCGGCCGGTGGAGTACAGGCCCGCGACTTGCTGTAACCGGCGTCACCGGCGTCGGCGGGCCCGTCGCCACGTTGCGACGGCTGCAGGGTCTGGTCGGTCATTGGATTCAGATTTTCCCGTTCTCATCCACTGCGGGCGCCGCGGTCGCGGTCTTGGGGCCCGACGATGTTGCTGAGCGTGCTTTCGACACGCGTCAGGTGCTGGGTCATCGCCTCGGTCGCGGCGAGTTCGTCGCCGCGACCGATCGCTTCGAGGAGTATCCGGTGCTCGACGTTGGACGCCGTGCGCCGGTCGGTGAGCCGGTTGAGCAGGGTCGACTGCCTGGCCAGCGCGTCCCGGATCTCCTCGATCACCTTCCCGAAGACCGGGTTGCCCGATGCCTGGGCGATGGTGATGTGGAACAGCGAGTCCAACGCCACCCAAGCGGTGTTGTCGGTCTCCTGCTCCATCCGCTCCACCAGTTCGGTGAGTGCACGGTTTGATGCCCGTGTGGCTGCTGTCGACGACTGTGGCCGGTGCTTCGACCAAGCCCTCGAGCGGCTGGTGTTCCCGCGCCTCGCGACTCGAGGGCGCGTCGATCGCCGCTCCCTCAACCGCGCCGAGGAAGTTGCAGTCTCGATACCTGCCCGGGGCCGTGAAAACGGTGGTGCGCGCCCTAATATGCACCGGTGCAGATGTACTTCGAGGTCCCCTACGACGCGCAGCAGTTGCGGCGCACCATCCGGTTCCTGGTTCGCAACCAGCTGATGCTCATCCGCATCCTGGGCGGGGTGCTCGCGCTGCTGGGGCTCCTCCTGGTCGTGCTGGACCCATCGGACCCGTTCGGGTACACGGCGGTGGTCGGCGGACTGGTGCTGGTGTTCGCGATCGGGCCGATCCTGGTGGCGGTGGTGATGCGGATGCAGGCCGCGGCCATCAAGCAGGGATTCCGCCTGGTGCTCAACGACGAGTGGATGCAGATCTCCTACCCGTTGTGCGAGTCGCGGCTCTGGTGGGCCGGTCTCGGGCGCGCGGTGGAAACTCCCGAGGTCTGGTACGTGATGTTCGGCAAGGCGCAGGCCGTGGTGGTCCCGAAGGGCGTGATGACCCCGCAGCAGCAGGCCGAGTTCGCGGACTTCGTCGCGCGGCTGCGGCCCGCCCCGGCCTGACGAGGCGGACCCGCACATGTCCTTTCCCCGCATGGGTTTTCACCGCTGGCGCTAAGATCGTCCGGTAACGTCGCATTGGGCCAGATGGCATGGGGGTGGGTGGCTCGTGGGCGATGAGGGCGAGACGAACAACGAGCAGAGCGGCACGGTCAACGGGCCGGTTGCGCAGGTGGGTGCCGTCTACGGCGGTGTTCATTTCGGCGGCCAGCACCAGGAGCCGGTGGTGCCGCGGCAGCTGCCGCAGGCCGTTGCCCCGTTCGCAGGGCAGGCGGACGAACTGGCCGCGTTGCACGCCGTGCTGGCGGATTCCGCCCGGGCGGTGGTGATCTCGGCGGTCGAGGGCACCACGGGCATCGGCAAGACGGCCCTGGCAGTGCACTGGGCGAATCAGGTGGCGGACCGGTTCCCCGGCGGGCAGTTGTACGCGGACCTGCGGGGTTCTGACCCTTCCGGCTGGCCGGCGCGACCCGGCGATGTGCTCCGGAGTTTCCTGGAAGCCTTGGGAGAAGACAGGATTCCGTCGGACGTTGCTGCTCAGGCGGCCCGGTACCGCACGTTGCTGGCCGACAAGCGGGTTCTGGTGGTGCTGGACGACGTCCGCGACGCCGAGCAGGTGCGCCCGCTGCTGCCCGGTGGTTCCAACTCCTTCATCGTGCTGACCAGCCGAAACCCGCTGACCGGCCTGATCGCCGAGGGCGCCCGCTCACTGATGCTGGACGTGCTCAGCGCGGGCGAGGCGCGCGAGCTCCTGGTACGCCGGTTGGGGGAGGACCGGCTGGCGGCCGAGCCGCAGGCCGCCGACGAGCTGATCGAACTTTGCGGGCGGCTGCCACAAGCGCTGAGTGTCGTGGCGGCCAGCGCGGCGAGCGTGCCGTTTTCCGCGTTGGCAACGGAGTTGCGCAACGCGGTCAGCCCGCCGGGCGTCGGCAACCTGTCGGCGAGGATGGCGGCGGTGCTCGACTGGGCCCGCGCGCGAACGGCGCCACCGCCGGTCGATGGGGACTGGCGCAGCCGCGTGCGGACTCCGGTGTGGCTCCGCAGCCCGAAGGTGCTTTTCGCGGCAGCCGCGGCGGTCGCGGCGACCACGTTGTTCGTCTCCACCCCGATGATCGCCGCTTCGAGCTTCCTGGGGCTCGGCTACCTCTTGACCCGGTTCGCCCTGTTGTTCGCCGGGTTGGTGCTGATGGAGCGCCCCGGCGGACGGGGCGCGGTCGGTAGCGGGCTGGTCGTCGCGAACGCGGTCTACTGCCTCGTGGACGCGCTCGCCTCGATCCACGCCGAGGCCGATGTGTGGGTCTGGCTGGAGTTCTTCGCTGTGATCGCCCTCACCGTCATGCTGGTCATGCGGCTGGCCCCGTTCGACGTGCTGCCCCGGCGCGCCCGCATCGTGCCGCCGACCCAGCGCCCGCTCGCTTACGTCGTGGTGGGCGCAGCCGCCGCGCAGTTCATCCTGCTGTTCGCCGGGATCCCGCACGAATACGGCAGCATGACCGTGCTGGCCGGGGTGGGAGCGCTGGCGGCATTGCTGCCGGTGGTCGCGATCGGCGGGCTGTGCGCGGCCACCGCGCTCACGGAGCCCGGCGACGAATCCCAGCGGGCCTTCGTCGCCGCGACCGTCGCCGCCTACCTCGGCCCGGAACTGCTGCTCCTGCTCGGCTCTCTGCTCCTCGGCCCCCGATTCACCTACCTCGGCAACGCATTCTGGTCAGACGGCGCATATCAGGGTTCCTGGGGCACCTTCGCGGTTGCGCAAGCCGTCGCGGCGGCAGCGCTGCTTGCGTCGACATGGGTGCTGCTCCGGCGCGCCGCCGCACAGGCCTGACCTGGACCAGCCTGCGCTCAGCGATCCAGCCGTTCGGTGGCTTGGGTTGCCTTTTCCCTGGTTGCGCGACCGACCCGCCGCGATACCTCGGTGCTGCGGTTGATTCGCGCGAGCGCGCGTGCCGCGTCGAAGCGAGTTTGATCGATCTTCGCTCCTACTGCTCCCGCACCGCGGTCGTCCTGAAGTGTGAGATGTCGTCTGCGGTAGCTGTTCGTGGGTGCGCGGAGATCGGGGCCGTGCCATTCTCGGCGCCGCGTGATCGTCTCTTCCAAGGAGTGGATCGGTGCCATCGGTTCGTGCAGGTTCGGTTGTCGCGCTGGCGGCGGCGCTGGGTGCGGGGATTCTGGCCCCGACGGCTTCCGCGCAGCCGGATTCGCCGCAAGACCTGGAAGTTCTCTTCGTCGGGGCGCACCCGGACGACGAGGCTTCGCTGCTGTCGACCTTCGGTCGCTGGCAGCACGACCACCAGGTGCGAACCGGTGTCGTGACCATCACCCGCGGCGAAGGGGGTGGCAACGCGGCCGGGCCGGAGGAAGGACCGGCGTTGGGCCTGCTGCGCGAAGGCGAGGAACGCCGTGCTGTCGGAGGTCTCGGCATCTCGGACGTGTACAACTTGGACAAGCCCGACCTCTACTACACGGTGAGCGCGCCGCTGACCGAGCAGGCCTGGCACCACGACGAGGTGCTGGCGAAGCTCGTCCGCGTCGTGCGGCAAACCCGGCCCGAGGTCGTGGTGACCATGGACCCCGCGCCCGCGCCGGGCAACCACGGCAACCACCAGTACGCGGCGCGGCTCGCGCTCGAGGCTTACCGCCAGGCCGCCGATCCCGCGGCGTTCCCGGAGCAGATCAGCGACGAAGGACTCTCGCCGTGGTCCGTGCGCCGGCTGCTGTCCAACGCGGCCGGGGCGGAGGAGGAAGTCCGCGGCCCGGACTGCGAGAAGCGCACCACCCCGGCGGATTCGCCGGGACCCGAGTACTACGTGTACGGGGTCGGCGGGGACACCAACTGGGAGCAGCGGGAACGCGTAGCCGAACGCGTGTACCAGAGCCAGGGGTGGGCCACCCGGCCGGACATCCCGGGCGATCCCGCGCAGATCGGATGCGATCACCTCACCGAGATGGCCAACCGCGCGCCGCACGTGCCAGCGGCGCAAGGCGCGAATGCGCCGTTGCTCGGGGCACTGCTGCCGATTCCCGGCGGCTTGCCGGCCGGAACCGGGCTGACCGCGACCGCAGAGCGCTCGCGGATCACCGCCGGTGGGAGCACGCCGGTTCACGTCGAGGTGACCGCCCCGGCGAACACGGCGTTGCAGGCGGGTCGGGTCGCGCTGGATCTGCCGCCAGGATGGGAAGTCCAGGGCGACGGCGCGTTCGGGCCGCTGGAACCGGGGGCGACCGAACGAGTCGACCTAGCGGTGGCGGTTGCTGGCCAGCACCGATCCGAGCGTGTTCAGGTGCCGGTGCGCATCGAATCCCCGCAGGGCCGCGGGGAAAGCGAGCTGCGATTCGACGTCGTCCCGCCGGTCGTGGCCGAGCAGGCGCCGCTGCCGGGCGTCGCGGAGTTTCAGCGGTGGACCACCGAAGCGCAGCTTCCGCTGCTGCAGAACGAGGTCGCACCGGTCCAGACGGTCCCGGCCCTCGGCGAACGCGATGTGCGAGTGGTCGTGCATAATTACAGCGCGCAACCCCGTTCCGGCACGGTTCGGTTCGTGCCGCCTCAGGGGTTCGAGGTGCCGAACGCCGAGCAGCCGTTCCAGGCAATCGCTCCCGGGGAAACCGCGATGCTCACCTTCGGGGTGCACAGCACGGACCCGGAAATGCCCACCGGAATGCAGGGCGGCGATCACACCTACACCCTGATCACCCGCACCGATGACGGCGCGACGGGCGAGAGCGCCGCAGCCCTGGAACTGGTACCGGCCACGACGATTCCGCAAGCCGGCACCGAGCCGGTGGTGGACGGCGAAGCGGGACCAGGGGAGTACCCGGGCACACCGCTCGACGTATCCGCGCTGTGGGAAGGGGAGGAGTGCGCGGCGCCGGATTGTGCCGCTACCGCGAAGTTTTCCTGGCGCGGTGAGACGTTGTACGCGTTGGTCGATGTAGTGGACGAGCAGCAGGGCGCGCTCCTGACGGCCGAGGACTGCAAGCGGCATTGGCGCACCGACGCCGTCGAGATCACCATCGACCCGAAGGCGGGTTCGGAGAACACGTCGAGCACGTTCAAGGTGGCGGTGCTGCCGACCACCAGTGGATCCGGGGCACCCTGCTACGCCAGGGACGCCGACAACCACCAGGGCCCGGGCGAGGAGACCGCGCCCGGCGTCAAGCTCGCGTCCAAGCTGCGCGAGGGCGGGTACGCGGTCGAGCTGGCCATCCCGCTGCGGGTGCTGCCTGGTTCGGTCGATCCCCGGAAGCTGGGCCTGAACGTCCTGGTGTACGACTCGGACACCCAGGACCTCACCGGTCAGTCCCGGATCGGCTGGTCCACCTGGGGAGGCGTGCAAGGCGACCCGTACCGCTGGGGCTGGGCGATCCTCCAGGGCCGGCCGGCCGACCAGCCGGCCCCGCCACCTGCCCCGGTGCTCCCGCCGGACGCTCTGTCCTCTGTGGACTCTCCGTGGTCGATAGACCAGGCGGTACGGCTGAACACCTCGCTGGGGGGCGCGCCGCCGGCGGGCGACGCGGGAACCCGGCTCACCGGTGCGCAAGCCGGGCATGGTGAGGTTCACCCCCGCCTCGACGTGAACGCCCCGGGCCGGGTCCACTTGTTCGCGCTGGACGCCAACGGAGCAGTCCTGGCGGACCAGCAGCTCGACGTGAACGACCAAGGCGAACGAAACGTCTCGATCAAGGCCGCCAACGGCACCCCGGCGAGGGTCCTGGCCGGCTTCACCACCCCCGGCGGAGCCACCACAGCCTCCGCAACCGATGTGCCGTGAACAGCCAGAACCCTCTTCAGGCGCGGCGTTTCAAGCCGTGGTGCAGGCCGCGGTGTGGGGAACCCAGGCAGACCTCGCGTTCCGGATGTCGGCGGGCGCCGATACCAGCTGGAGGCTGCCCGTCACGTACGAGGCGGCGTCCGAGGCGAGGTACACCACGGCACCGGGGATCTCGTCGGCGTTCGCCCAGCCCTTCAACGCGGTCTTGTCCGCGTCCGCGGCGTACCAGCCCTGATCGCACTTGATCTGCTCGCCAGCGGGGTCTCGAACGGTCCTGGCGCGAGCGGAGTTTGCAGTTGGAGTTGGCTCTCCGACCAACCCGCTGACGCGCATGGTGGACGGGAACGACCGTCGCGGAACGTGGTTGCGCCGCGACGGGTTTCCGGGTCAGATGCCGGTCCGGGACTCGCGCACACTCCGGGCGATGTCGGCGAGCCCGAGCTGGTCGAAGGCCTCGGCGGCGATGTGGCTGCCGATGAGCAGGCTGGAAGTCGCCGCCGGCGACGGGGCGTTGAGCACGTGGATCGCGCGCGGGGTATGGCTGATGACGAAGTCGTCGACCAGCTCGCCGGTGGCCTTGACGGCCTGCGCCCGCACGCCGCTGCCGTGCCGGCGCAGGTCTTCGCCGTTGATCTCCGGCAGCATCCGGCGGACTTCGCGGACGAACAGCGGCCAGATCAGCGATCGGCTGATTTCCGCGAGACCGTAACGCCAATAGCGTCGCGCGAGCCCGCGCAGGGCGGGGTCGCGCAGCAGTTCGCCCAGCATGCGCGGGTCGACGTCGCGCCACCGGTATCCCTGGCGCGCCAGGGCGGGCACGGCGTTGGGACCCACGTGCACGGTGCCGTCGAGCATCGGCGTCACGTGCACGCCGAGGAAGGGGAACTCCGGGTCGGGAACCGGGTAGACAGGATTGTTGATCAGCCCGCGGCGAGCCGGGCGGATCTCGGCGTATTCGCCGCGGAAGGGCATGATCCGCACCGGCGGCAGGTGTCCGGCGGCTTCGGCGATCTTGTCGCTGTGCAAGCCGGCGCAGTTGACGATGATCCGCGCCTGGACCTCGCCGGTGGGCGTGTGGACGACTGTCCGGTCGCGGCCGACGGTGAACGACCGCGCCGGCGAGTTCGTGCGCAGGTCGGCGCCGAGTGCGGCGAGCTCGGCGGCGAAGGCGTGGCATACCTGGCCGAAGTCGGTCATCGCGGTGCCGGCGACTGCCAACGCGCCGACCCCGGCGACGTGCGGTTCCCGCTCGGCGATATCGGCGCGGTTCAACCGCTGCACCGTGACCCCGTTCTGCCGGCCTCGGACTGCGAGCGCGTCGAGCCGCGGCAGTTGGTCCTCGGTCGTGGCGACCACGATCTTGCCCGTGCGCTTGACCGGAACGCCGTGCTCGTCGCAGTAGCGGATGATCGCCTCCCCGCCGGCGCGGGCCAGCCGCGCTTTGAGGCTGCCCGGGGCGTAGTAGAGGCCACTGTGAATCACGTTGCTGTTGTGCCCGGACTGGTGCGCGCCCCACCGCGATTCCTTCTCCAGGACAGCCACGGCGGCGTCCGGGTGTGCGCGCAGCACCGCCCTCGCCGTTGCCAGCCCGAGCAATCCACCGCCGATGATCGCGACGTCGACCTCACCGGACATCCGGGAACCTTCCTCTCGCATTGAACCGCTGCGAATGTATACAGTCGCTGCGGATAGGAGTCTTCGACATCAACTCGATGGTCGGCAAGCCACCGTCGGTGATGGGAGTACCTGTTCACCGACGACGACACTGCCGCCAACCGCGCGTGGCTGGTGCCTTGATGGAGCTTGATCGCGGAGTGGCTGGTCACCGGCCAGGGCACCGGGTGAGCGATCCCGCGCGCGGTCGGCGGTTTCCGCTACGACGAGCTGCGGGCCTCGGTCGTGGTCCTCACGGCGCCATGGATCGTCCGTTACATGATGGTGGGCCTGATCGAAACGGCAGGGGTGACCCGCTTCTTCCCGGACCGGGCAGCGATGAATCAGGAGCGCGCCCGCCGGTCAGATCCCCCCGTCGCGGAACTTTTCGATCATCCGGCGGTCGCGCTTCGTGGGCCGTCCGGCGCCCCGCTCGCGGCGGGCCACCGGCATCGAGACCTCCGGCGGCGGGGCCGGCGTCCGGTCGATGTAGCAGGTGGAGGCATCGGCCGCGCCGACGCGCCGCTGGATCACCCGCACCACCTCGACAATCCGGGTCCGGTCACCGACGCGCGCTCGGATTTCGTCACCGGGGCACACGGTGGTCGCGGGCTTGGCGGGGCGGTCGTTGACGCGCACGTGCCCGCCGCGACAGGCCGCGGCGGCGTCCGGACGGGTCTTGGTCAGCCGGACGGCCCAAAGCCAGCGATCAACACGGGTGGACTCCACAGCACTACATGATTGCACGACCAGCCAAGGCCCGAAGCGGGTGCGGCCGGCGGCCTTCAGGTGACTCCTTGACACGGCACCGGGGTTGTGAGTCTTTGGGTGGCCACGAGACTCACAGCCCCGTGCGGATCAGGCCGCTGGCTGCGCGGAGTGCGGAAGGTCGAACTCGCCGGCGCGCACCCCAGCTACGAAGGCATCCCACTCGGCGGCCGTGTAGGACAGCGTTAACGAGCGCGCGGGGAGCGACTGGAGATCGGCCCCGCCGTCGGTGCGGTGCACGATGCGGATGGTGCCGCTGGTGCCGACGGGAAGTCGCCCGGCGACCTCGGCGAGCAGCGTCGACCAAGCGTTGCCGGGCGCGCTGATGACAGGACCTTCGCCGCGGTCCTTGGAATCCCGAACGTGCACCAGGCCGTCTGCGAAACGGATCTCGACGCAGTTCTGCGAAGGGTTGCTGAATGAACTCTTGAACCAGCTTGTTGTTGGCTTCTGGGACGAGGCAACGGTGTTCATGACGTCTCCATCTCCTTGCGGACCTGATTGATCATCTCAAGCGAAGCATCGAGATCCAGGGAGCGGTCCACCGCTTCGTCGAAGCTGGCGCTGAGTTCGCGCACCACGTGCGGCTTGTCGATCAAAGATCCCGTGGTCACCGACTCCTGCCAGACCATGTCGGGCAACCAGCGAGAATCGAACGACAAGATCACAAGTCCGCCTCCGATGACCGGGTGTGCACCAGCGGTGTAGGGCATAACGTGGATCTTCAGGTGGTCACGGCGTTCTTCGCTGAGCTTGGCCAGTCGTGCGAGCTGGTTGGCCATGATTTCGCGGCTGCCGACTTCTTGCCTCAGGGCAGTTTGTCCAATGACGACGGTGAACACGAGCGGATCCGGTTCTTCGAGGCGAACCTGGCGGGCGAGCCGGGATTCGACGCGTGGCCCGACATCGACGGGTTTGATGTAGGGCGATCCGCCTCGGATCATGGCGCGGGCGTAGTCGCTGGTCTGAAGGAGGCCTGGAATCGTCTCGGCCGCGTACTCGCGTGCTGTTGCCGCACCCGCCGCAAGACCGAGGAAGCGCAGGAAGTCTTCCGAGTACATGCGCGCGTAGTCGTCCCACCAGCCGCGCTGCCCGGCTTGTGCGCGCAGCTCTTCGAGTTCGGCGTGCTCGTCGGCGGAGAGCTCGTAGACGCGCGCGAGTTCGTCGAGCTTGGTCGCGGTGAGCTTGCGCTTCGCGATCTCGATCGACGACATGTTGTTGCCGCCGATGCCGGTCTGCTTGCCCACTGCTGCGGCCGTGAGCCCAAGCTGTTCGCGGCGTTCGCGCAGGCGCATTCCCAGCTCAAGAGCCCGAACGGTGCTCGACGCAGGTGCTTGTCCCATCGATGTAGCTCTCCCTGTGTTCTCGGAGCGGTCGACAGATTGTCGATCTCAGTATCCCAACCGGTCAGCGGGTACCCGATCGATCGATGCCGCTCTGAGTGTTCTTGCGATAACTTGAGTGTACTCACGATGATATTGAGATCTAGTGAGGTTTCTTCAACGTAGTCAGTGTTTAGATCCACTTCACTCGAGGAGGGGCAAATGCAGGAGTCACGCGCCATGTCACGGGCCTGCGGGATATCGGAGAGGGGCGAGGTCCGGTACTTCCAGTACCGTCGGGGCGTTGTCCCGGAGTGGTGTCGGTTCACCCACATCCTTTGCCGCACGAGGGATTCGCTCATCGTCACGTGGTGCCGACAGGTCCTCGAGTTCGACGAAGTCGAGGAATGTTCGCAGCCGGCTGGTTTGACGCTCGGTCTGCCCCGAGCTGTCCGGGAGTGCACGGACTGCATCGTGTCCGCCGCATTCGGAAGCGCTGGTGGGCAAGGAGAATCCGACGCTTTGGCGGCGGACGGCATCCCGGCGCGGATCGACACTCCTGGACAAATGGTGTCCGCCATGCGCTTGCTCCAGGGCGACCTCGCCTGCGAAGCGGAGCAGATCTCCCTCGGTGATGTCGATACGGCAAGCCTTGGATTCCTGGCTGCCGAAACGGAGCGGTTTGCCCGCGCGCTCCATCGGTTCGGGTGGCTCGCTGCACAGCGCTAGTCGTGGGGTCGCGCCCTGCCAGGCCGTGGCGTTCTCACACTGGTCGGGCGCGATTTCGTGAGGAAACGCATGCACGTTTGAAAGAGCGCTCCGCAGCGCGGCGGGGGGTGGGGAATGCACACTGGGGCCGTCAGGTCACGCGTGCCGGGGGCGGCTATGACGGGTGTTCGAGATTCGGTCGGGGATTGGCCGTCGCTGCGCGTGCAGGATTGGGCCGATACTCGCGACACGCTGCACATGTGGACCCAGGTCGTGGGGAAGGTCAGCCCGGTCCACTTCTTCTGGGGCGCGATGGACCTGGCGGTCACCCGGTTCTCCGGCCGCACCGCACCGGAACATCCCGGCGGCGCCCCCAACTGCGCGGACTGGGTGATGGTCGAGGGTTATTCCCACGAGCTCAGCAGCTGCGGCTTCTGGCCGGGCGGACCCGGTGAGGGCACCTTCTACTCTTACGCGTACCCCGAACCCGCCGGGTATGCCCAGCACCCGGTCCGCCCGGACGACGCCTCCTACAACCCCGAGTTCGGCGAATTCCTGCTGCCCTACGAAACCGTGCGAACCGCGGCGGACCCGGATGCAACCCTGCTCGAGTTCCTGCAGACCACCTACGAAGCCGCCGCCGAACGCGGTGGCTGGGACCGCGGCCAGCTGGAAACCACCCGGTAATCGAGGCGTGGTGCGCGTGGGGCGTCGATTACCGGGCGACTCTTCGGCTCTAGGTGAGCAGTTCGCGGATGTCTTCTGCGTTCAGGCCAGCACCGAACAGATTGCCCTCGTCCATAACGCCGGCGAAAAGTTCGCTCTTGCGGGCCTTGAGCGCCATCACCTTCTCTTCGATGGTGTCCCTGGCGATCAGCCGGTACACCATGACGTTCCGTGTCTGCCCGATGCGGTGGGTCCGGTCCACCGCCTGCGCCTCGGTCGCGGGATTCCACCACGGGTCGAGCAGGAAGCAGTAGTCAGCCTCGGTCAGGTTCAGCCCGAACCCGCCGGCCTTCAGGCTGATGACGAAAACCGGGGCCGATCCTTCCTTGAAGCGCTTGAGTACTGATGCCCTGGCCCGGGTCTTGCCGTCGAGGTAGCAGTAGTCCAGACCTTCGGTCGCCAGCCGTGCGCGCACCGTATCCAAAAATCCGGTGAACTGGCTGAACACCAGTGCACGGTGTCCACCGGCGGCCACGTCCCGGAGTTGATCGATCAGCGTGTCGAGCTTGGCGGACGGCATGTCCCGGTGCTCGTCGCCAACGAGCCCGGCGTGCAGGCTGAGCTGACGCAACAACGTCAGCGAACGGAGAATGGTGAACCTGTGCTTGTTCATGTCGTCGATCAGACCGAGCACCTTTTGCCGCTCTCGTTGCAGGTGGGTCTGGTAGAGCTTGCGGTGCCGAGGATGCAGGTCGACGTTCAGGACCTGCTCCTGCTTTTCCGGAAGATCGGCGACGACCTGTTCCTTGGTGCGGCGCTTGACCAGTGGTCTTACTCGTCGCCGAAGTTGAGCGAGCAGTTCCGTGTCGGCCTGCTTCTCGATGGGAGTCGCGTAGTAGTACCGGAATTTCGTCGGATTCGGGAACAGTCCGGGCGAGGTGATCGACAACAGCGACCACAGCTCCATCAGATTGTTCTCCATCGGCGTTCCGGTGACCGCGAGTTTGAACTCGGTGGGCAGCCGCCGGGCGCATTGGTAGATCTTCGACTGGTGGTTCTTGACAAACTGGGCTTCGTCCAGGATCAGCCCGGACCACGGCAGCTCGTGGTATTCGTCGAAATCGATGCGGAACAACGCGTATGACGTGATCACCACATCGGCGCCTTCGATGGCCGCGTCGAGGTCCTGCCCCCGGCGCTGCCGGGTTTCGGTGATCGGCACGGTCGTCAGGCCAGGGGCGAATCGGTCCGCTTCGGAAGCCCAGTTCGACACCACGCTCGTCGGCGCGACGATGAGGAACGGTGCGCCGTCCGGTTCGGTGTCCTTGGCGTGGCAGATCAACGCCAACGACTGCACGGTCTTGCCGAGCCCCATGTCATCCGCGAGGATGCCGCCGAGGCGGTGCCGCCACAGAAACGCCAGCCAATCGAAGCCGTCCCGCTGGTACGAGCGCAGCTGGGCCGCGAGCGTTGCGGGAACATCGGGCGAATCCAGCGACTCCAGGGCCAACAGGCCCTGCACCTGCTTGCGCCAGGCGGTCGCCTGGCCGTCGACGACACCGAGTGCGGCGAGCTCGTCCCACAGCCCAGCCTGGAAGCGGCTGATCCGCAGCGTTTCGCCTGGTGAATCGTGCAGCGTGCGCGCTTCCTCGATCAGCCTGTACAGCGTCTGCAACTCGGGCTTCTGCAGCGAGAAGTATGCTCCGTCATCGAGCAGCAGGTGCGTCTGGTCCGTCGCCAGAGCCGAGAAAACCCGGGCGAACGGCACTTCCCTTCCCTCGATCCTGATGCTCACACCAAGGTCGAACCAGTCTGTTTCGCCGGAAACGTCGTGGGTAGCCACGCCGATCTGCAGCGAGTCGCTTACCTCGCGGTAGTCGGCCGGCTCCCCGCTGACCTCGACGGCAACGCCCGGCTGGTCATCGAGCAGCGGTAACAGCTCGGTGGTGAACCGCATGGTGTCGATGGCGTCGAGCGCGGTGTCGTTGAGCGCGGTGTCGTCGAGCGCGGCGTGACCGCTGCGGCTGAGCTCGAGATCGTAGCCCCGCAGACCGAATTGGTCCAGCGGAGCATTGAGCCCGGCGAGCACTTCGCGCTCGGCGACCAGGTCGCGATAGCCCGCGGCACCTGTCTGGTCCGCGGCCAGCGGTGCGCGTCGCTGCTCCTCGCCGATGTCGTAGGCCCACTCCCAGCTGAGTTCGAGATTGTGCTTAGCGCCGTAGTCGGCATGCAGCACGAGCGTGGGATCCGAGATCGCTGGTGGGGTGAACGACTCGTCGGCGGAGATGATCGGTGCCAGGTGGCGCAGCCGAGGGAAGTATTGCTGGCTGAACCGGGCGCTTTCGGCGGTTGGGATTTCCAGTCGCTGGCCGCTGCGCACCATTTGCTGGAGCTGTTGCGGCACGCCTCTGGCGAGCTTGATGAGGCGAAGCTGGACCTGGCCGAGATCGACGTCGCCTCGAAGCCGTGCGCGGTCTACGCATACCGCGCCATGCCCCTCGCGGCCGATGAACAGGATCGGCACAGCATCGGTGTTTTCGCCGTCGATGTGCAACGTGGGGGCGACCGCCAGCGTGCCGTCGTGCTCCCTGGCGTCCAGACAGAGCTCGCCGGCATAGCGCGCGACATCGCCGAGCGCCTTGCGCGCGTGCACCAACCGCAGCCCGACCGCCTTGGCTTCGTCGAGCAACGGCCACAACTGGCGAGAGCCGAATTCGGACAGGTCGATGGTCTTGACCTCGCCGTAGTAGCCCGAGTGGCGCGAGCTCGCCTGGTAAAAGGCGTACAACTCCTGCAACACCCGCAGGTGCGAGTCCAGGTACTCGCCGTAGTAGTAATGCGGCGAGCTCACTTTCGACCAGTTCAGGTTTCCGGCGACCCAGCCGGACCTGCCCGGCCGCACAAGCCGAGCCATCAACCTGGGTTCGGGAGCCGGCGCCCGGCCGAATGCCGGGGTCTTCTGCACGGAAAGTTCGATCGCCACCGGCAACGCTTCAGCGTCATACGTCGGTTGGTTCGGCTGGGGTTCGAGTAGTGCGCCCAGGACCCGTTCCCAGTCGTCTGCCTGTGCTCGACGCGTGGTCGGTTGTTTCTTCTTCTGGGCCTGCCGCGCCGGACGCGGCGGGGCCGGGCGCTTCTTTCTTTCCTGCGTCGCGGTCAGCACAAGAGCGACCACGTGCTTGCAGTTGAACGAAACCGGACAGTCGCACTTGCCTTTCGCGAACCCGAGAGACGCGCCGCCGAGCTCGCGGAAGTATGCCACCGTCTGGTAGAAATCGCCGGTCCGGCCGTGCACGGTGCCGGCGAGGGCGTTTTCCGGATCGTCCCAGTGCATCCGCACGACCGCGTGCTGCTCGGCGTACTGCACACCACGTGTGTAGGAGCGATCATCGACAACGGCGCGCAGGGTGTCGAGATCGACACCCTGCAAGGACACGAGCTGCATGCGGGCACATTATCGTTCGCCCCCAGGGGGGCCTGCGCCGGTGGCATCGCGTCGGTCGTCAGCCGAGGGCTCGGTCGAGGTTGAAGGCGGCGCTGATCAGGGCGAGGTGGGTGAAGGCCTGGGGGAAGTTGCCCAGTTGTTCGCCGGTGTGGCCGATCTCCTCGGCGTAGAGGCCGAGGTGGTTTGCGTAGGTGAGCATCTTCTCGAAGGCGAGCCGGGCTTCTTCGAGGCGTCCGGCGCGGGTCAGCGCCTCGACGTACCAGAACGAGCAGATCGAGAACGTGCCCTCGGTGCCCGGCAGCCCGTCCGGGCTGGCCTGCGGGTCGTAGCGGTAGACCAGCGAGTCCGACACCAGGTGCTCGCCCAGCGCGTCGAGCGTGGACAGCCACTTCGGGTCCGTCGGGGAGACGAACTTGGTCAACGGCATCATGAGCACCGCGGCGTCGAGCACGTCGTCGTCCTCGTGCTGGACGAACGCGTGCCGCTTGTCCGACCAGCCGCGCTTCATGATCTGCCGGTAGATCGTGTCGCGGGCCTGCCGCCACCGCGGGATGTCGGCGGGCAGACCCCGGTGGTTGGCCAGCCGCATGGCGCGTTCGATCGCCACCCAGCACATCAGCCGCGAGTACAGGAAGTTCTTGCGTCCGCCGCGGGTTTCCCAGACGCCCTCGTCGGGGCGGTCCCAGTTGGCGCAGACCCAGTCCACCACGCCGATCACTTCGTCCCAGCGCTCGCTGGAGATCGGCGCACCCCACTTGTCGTAGAGGTAGATCGAGTCGATCAGCGCCCCGTAGATGTCCAGCTGGAACTGGTGGACGGCGGCGTTGCCGACGCGCACGGGGGCGGAGCCCTGGTAGCCGCTGAGGTGGGGGATTTCGCGTTCGGGCAGTTCGCTGCGCCCGTCGATGCCGTACATGATCTGCAACGGTCCCGATGAGTCGCAGTGGCGGAGGTCGACGTGCTTGGACAGGAACCCCATGAACGCCTCGGCCTCCGCGGTGAACCCCAGCCGCAGCAGGGCGTAAACGCAGAACGCGGCGTCGCGGATCCACACGAAGCGGTAGTCCCAGTTCCGCGCGCCGCCGATGCTCTCCGGGAGGCTCGTCGTCGGCGCGGCCACGATCGCGCCGGTCGGCGCGTAGGTGAGCAGTTTCAGCGTCAGCGCAGATCGGTGAACCATCTCTCGCCACCGACCGCGGTAGCGGGACGCGGACAGCCACTGCCGCCAGAACCGCACCGTGGCGGCGAACTCGCGTTCGGCCTCGGCAAGCGGGCACGTCCGGGGCATCACGTCGCCGCCGACCTGGTCGAGGGCGAAGACCGCGACCTCGCCCTCGTGCAGCTTGAACGCCGACCAAACGTCCGTTCCATCGGGCTCGACCGGCACGCTTGCGGTCAGTGCCAGGGACAGCGACTCCGACTCGAAGATCGCGTGGCAGCCCTCGATGCGCAGGGTGTGCGGACGCGTGGCGTAGTCGAGCCGAGGCGCCACCCGGGCGCGAAACGGCAGCGACCCCCGCACGCACACCACCCGGCGGATCAGCCGGTGCCGGCCTGCCTCGCGCGAGTCGTTCACGATCGGCATGAAGTCCTGGATCTCGCCGACGCCGTCCTCGGCGAAGAACCGGGTGATCAGCACGTTGGTGTCCGGGAAGTAGAACTGCTTGGTCCGCGCGGGCACGTCGGCCGCGAGTTCGAACGAGCCGCCCCGGTCGGCGTCGAGGATGGCGGCGAAGACGCTCGGACCATCGAAGCGGCCGCAGCAGTACCAGTCGATCGTGCCGTTGGTGCCCACCAGCGCCACGCTGCGCAAGTCGCCGATCAACCCGTGGTCGGCGATCGGCAGGAATCCCGGAGGTTGTTGGCTCGGAGTCACGGGCGCCTCCCGTGCGGTGTTCCCCGTGCGCCTGCTCGGCGCCGGGTCCGACACCCTCGTTCTACTATGCGCCCCGGCGATGCACCAGTGTGAACGAGCGTGGCCCGGAATCCGCCGGGCCACCGCTACGCCGTGCCTGCGACGGGCGTCAGGTCAGCTTGATCTGCCGGTTGACGTCCTTGTAGAGCAGGTAGCGGAACTTGCCCGGACCACCCGCGTAGCAGGCCTGCGGGCAGAAGGCTCGCAGCCACATGAAGTCACCGGCTTCGACCTCGACCCAGTCGTCGTTGAGGCGGTACACCGCCTTGCCCTCGAGGACGTAGAGGCCGTGCTCCATCACGTGCGTCTCGGCGAACGGAATCACCGCGCCGGGCTCGAACGTCACGATGTTGACGTGCATGTCGTGCGAGAGGTCGTTCGGGTCGACGAACCGGGTGGTGGCCCACACACCGTTGGTGTCGGGCATCGGTGTCGGCTCGATGTCCTGCTCCTGCACGGCGATCGCCTTCGGCGTCGGGTAGCCCGCCACCGGCTCGTAGGCCTTGCGGACCCACTGGAAGGCCGCCGCGGCGTCGGACTCGTTGGCCACCGACCAGCTGTCGCCCGCCGGGAGGTACGCGTACCCGCCCGCGGTGAGGACGTGCTTCTCGCCCTCGATGACGACGTTCAGCGTGCCGGTGAGCAGGAACAGCACCGACTCGACGCCGCTCTCCGGCTCCGGCTCGGTGCTCCCACCGCCGGGCGAGACCTCGACGATGTACTGCGCGAACGTGGTGGCGAACCCGGCAATCGGCTTGGCGAGAATCCACGCGCGGGTGTTGTCCCACCCGGGCAGGTTGCTGGTGACGATGTCGCGAAGCACGCCACGAGGGATGACGGTGTACGCCTCCTTCACGACGGCCCGGTCGGTCAGCAGCGTGGTCTGCGACGGCAGGCCGCCCTCGGGGGCGTAGTACGTCGGCTCGCTCAAGTTGCAACTCCTGTCTTGATCGACGTTCACACGCTGCCGTGCAGTGCTTGCCGGGCGCGCCGCGGGCGGAGCGTTGTGTGATGCGGACAGCGTAAGACCCTGAAGCGGCTCGGGAACATCCGTGAGTGTTTTTGGGTGCTATGGCACCCACAAACGCTCACGGGTGTCCTTCCGCCACGCGAAGGTGCTGGCCAGCGGCAGGCGTGCGCAGTCGCTGCAGCCGGGCGTTGAGATCGCCGAACTCCCCCGAATCCGTGAGAAGGTGTGTTCGCCACCGAGGATTTCCGGGAGGGCGTCCAGTCCTTCGTGGAACGGCGCGCGGCCGTCTTCCAGGGCCGATGAGCCGAGAACAACGCACAACCAGAAAGCGGGTCTGCTGCATGTCCACCGAGTACGCCCTCGATGGTCCCGTCGCGATCATCCGAATCGAGAACCCACCGGTCAACGGGCTCGGGCACGCCGTGCGCGAGGGCATCGTGCGGGATCTGCGCCGGGCCCTGGACTCCGCCGGCGTGGAAGCCGTCGTGCTGACCGGCCGTCCGGGCTTCTTCTCGGCGGGTGCCGACATCACCGAGTTCGGGACGCCCAAGTCCGCGGCCGAGCCGACGCTCGGCGACGTCATCGCCGCGCTGGAGACCGCCGGCAAACCGGTCGTCGCGGCCATCGACGGCACGTGCTTCGGCGGCGGGCTGGAGCTCGCGCTGGGCGCGCACTACCGGGTCGCCACCGCCGCCAGCAAACTCGGGCTGCCGGAAGTGACGCTCGGGCTCGTTCCCGGCGCCGGCGGCACCCAGCGGCTGCCGCGCGTCGTGGGGCCCGCGGTAGCGGCCGAGATGATCACCAGCGGCAAGCCGCGCACCGCCAAGGCGCTCGCGGGAGTCGAAGGGCAGCGGTTGCTGGACTGGGTCGTGGACGGCGACGTGGTGGCGGCCGCGACGCAGTTCGCCCGCGAGATCGCCGCGGCGCGGCCGCTGCCGAAGGTCCGGGACCTCAGCGTCGGCGGCGTCGAGGAGGTGAGCGCGATGCGCGAGCCGCTGCGCCGTCGCAGCCGCGGGTTCGAGGCGCCGCTGGCCGCGCTCGCACTGGTGGAGCTGTCCGGGACCGCGCCGTTCGACGAGGCGATGGCCGAGGAACGCCGGACGGTCCTGGAGCTGATGGGTGGTCCGCAGTCCGCCGCGCTGCGGCACGCCTTCTTTGCGGAGCGGACCGCCCGCAAGATCCCCGACGTCCCGCGCGACACGCAGGCCCGCGCCGTCGAGAAGGTGTCCGTCATCGGCGCGGGCACGATGGGCGGCGGGATCGCGATGAACTTCCTCGACGCAGGTATCCCGGTCGTGATCGTGGAAACCGGCCAGGAGGCGCTGGACCGGGGGCTGGGCATCATCCGCCGGAACTACCAGGCCCAGGTGAACAAGGGGAAGCTGGCCGCCGACGTGCTCGAACGCCGGATGGCGCTGCTGATGCCGAGCCTCGACTACGCCGACGTGTCCGACAGCGACCTCATCATCGAGGCGGTTTTCGAGGACATGGACGTCAAGCGCGAGGTGTTCACCAAACTCGACGCGGCGGCCAAGCCCGGCGCGGTCCTGGCGTCGAACACCTCGACCCTCGACATCGACGCGATCGCCGCGGTAACGGGGCGGCCCCGGGACGTCGTCGGCATGCACTTCTTCAGCCCCGCCAACGTGATGAAGCTGCTGGAGGTCGTGCGCGGCGCCGAGACCGCCGACGACGTGCTGGTCACGGCGATGACGGTGGGCCAGCGGGTCGGCAAGACCACAGTGGTGTCCGGGGTGTGCGACGGCTTCATCGGCAACCGGATGCTGGCCAAGTACCGGGACGCGGCGATGGAGCTGCTGCGCGCCGGGGCGTCGCCGGCCGAGGTCGACTCCGCGATCGAGGGCTTCGGCTTCGCGATGGGCCCGTTCCGGATGGGCGACCTGGCAGGCAACGACATCAGCTGGGCGATCCGCAAGCGCCGCTATGCGGAGGACCCCGACGCGCCGCGCGACGAGATCTCCGATGCCCTGTGCGAGTTGGGGCGTTTCGGCCAGAAGACCGGGGCGGGTTGGTATGACTACCAGTCCGGAAGCCGCGAGGCGATCCCGAGCCCGGTCGTCGACGAGCTGCTGGCCTCGTTCCACGAGAAGCACGGCATCAAGCGTCGGAGCTTCGAGGCGGAGGAGATCGTGCAGCGCCTGGTCTTCGCACTGGTCGACGAGGGCGCGCGGATCGTCGACGAGGGAATCGCGCTGCGCGGCTCGGACATCGATGTGGTGTACCTGGCGGGCTACGGATTCCCCCGCCACCGCGGCGGCCCGATGCACTACGCGAACGCCGTGGGCACGGCCAACGTGCTGGCCGCGCTGCGCAAGTTCCACGACGAAGCCTGGGAACCGGCGCCGCTGCTGGTCCGGCTGGCCGACGAGTCCGGAACCTTCAAGTGATGTAAGCCCCGACCCGCCCAGCAACGGCCACAGTGGATGCATTTCGCTGATCCGGGTGCGCAGCGCCTCCACGATGGATGATCAGGGGAACGGGGTGCGCGGCTGCTCCTGGCGTTCGCCGTCGATGGTGATCTCCACCCGCTCGTCGTAGAAGCAGGCGAGACCGGCGATCTTCTGGCTCTCCGGGAGCGGCGTGCGGTAGGTCCAGGCGATGTCGGCGTGTTCGGTGCCGTCGATCATCGCGTTCCAGTACGTCGCGGTTCCCTTGTACGGGCATTGGGTTCGCCGGTTCGACGGACGCAGCAAGTCCATCCGGACGTCGGTCAGCGGGAGGTAAGAACGCGGCGGCAGCCCGGTCTCGAACAGGACGTGCGGGCGATGCGAGTCGGCCACGACGACGCCGCAGATCCGCACGGTGACGTGCCGCGAGCTGGCCAGGACGTCGACCCGCTTGTACGGGTCGCGGGGGTGGACGTACACGGGCTCGTCCTCCTCGAACCACTCGTCCATCGCGCCCCATTCGAGCCGCACCAGGTCCGGTGCCGCAGAGGAGTCCGGAAACCGGACGGCGGCGCACTGTCCGAAGTCGGCCGGGCACGCGGCGCAGCGTGGGGCGAACGCCCCATTTCCGGGGTGGTCGGAAGGCTTGATCTCGCGCCTGGCCTTGGGCAAGCTGTTCGCGCAGAACGGGCGGGTCGGGGGCTCAGGCGTGGCACGCCGGGCAAGCGTCCGAGAAGTGGACGCGGCATGCTCTGGAGGCACGAGGAATGCTCACCCCCGACGACGTGCACAACGTTGCGTTCGCCAGGACGTGGCGGCGCAGCCGCGGCTTCGACGAGGCAGAGGTCGACGAGTTCCTCGAACGCGTCGAGGCGACGCTGCGAGGGAAGCGGCTGGTGACCGTACGCGATGTGCTTACCGCCCGGTTCAGCCCGGGCAAACCTGGGCGGGCCTACAAGAGGACCCAAGTAGCTGAGTTCCTGGACCAGATCGCGCTGACCCTGATGAAGCTGGAGGTGCGGGAGTCCGAGCGCCGCGGGCAGCGGGGGAGCCGCACGGCGAGCGAGCGGAAGACTGTGGTCCGGCGCGTCGACCGGGCTGTGGCGGCGCCGCGGCCCGAACCGGCGCAGCGGGCCGCCGAGCGCGTGCCACCGGGACGTGTCGAGGTCTTCGACGGCCACGCGACGTCGCTGTCCGCGCTGGACAAGGCCGAGGTCGACGCGTTCATGGACCGCGTCGAAGCCACCCTCCGTGGCGCTGACACGCTCACCGCGCAGGACGTGCTGGGCGTCCGGTTCAACCCTCCCGGGCCGGGCCAACCGGGTTACCAGGAGGCCAGCGTCTTCGCCTTCCTCGTCATGGTCTCCACGATCATCAAGCACATGACACCGCGCCAGGGGGACCTTCCGACGCGGCGCATCCCGATCGGCCGCGCCTTTCCGCGACCGGTGGGCCCGGAGACGCCCCAGCTCACCTCGGAGGCGATCGGCAGCGTGGTGCTGAGCGGTTCGACAGCGAACAAGCCCGGCTACGACGAGGCCCAGGTCGACGACTTCCTGGACCGCGTCGCCGCGACCCTGCGCGGCACCGACACGTTGACCTCGAAGGATGTGCAGGCCGTCGTCTTCCGCGAGCAACCCGTAGCCGGCGCCGGCTACGACCAGGCGGAAGTCGAATCGCTGCTGGGCCTCATCGCGGACCGCCTGGATAGCGATGCCCCGCCAGCGCCGGTGGGCGTTCGCCCCGGACGGAACCGGGGTGAACGCCCACGCGGTTGATCACGAGCCCAGTGCGTCAGCGGAGCAGTGCCTTGCGGGACAACAAGTTGCCCAGGTACTGGGCCGCCTGCACCAGCACCATGATGATCAGCACCGCGATCGCGGTGATGCCCTACTCGAAGCGCTGGTAGCCCTAGACGAGCGGGCATCGGGCGTCGGCTGGCCGGGATGGCAGTATGGGGCCGTTATGCTCGACTTCCCGGATCTTCCCGTGCGTTCCGTGCTCGACGACGTCACCCGTGCTCTTTCCGAGCACGGCACGGCGGTGCTGGTGGCTCCGCCGGGCACCGGGAAGACGACGTTGGTCCCGTTGGCGCTTGCCGAGCAGGGCCTGCGCGTCGTGGTCGCCGAGCCGCGGCGGTTGGCTACCCGGGCTGCGGCGGAGCGCATGGCGAGTCTGCTCGGCGAGAAGATTGGGCAGCGCGTGGGGTACTCGGTTCGGGGCGAGCGCCGTCGTGGTGCGGAAACGGTCGTCGAGGTGGTGACCTCCGGCCTGCTGGTGCGGAGGCTGCAATCCGACCCCGAATTGTCCGGGGTCGACGTGGTGATGCTCGACGAATGCCACGAGCGGCATCTCGACGCGGATCTCCTCCTGTCGTTGCTGCTGGACGCACGGGACGGTCTGCGGCCGGATCTCCAGGTGCTGGCGACCTCGGCCACGGTGGCGGCCGGCCGCGCGGCGGAACTGCTCGGCGCCGCTCCGGTGCTGGAGGCACACGCGCGGACGCACCCGGTCCGAACCGCGTACCTGCCGCCGGCGCGAGGCGAGCGGATCGAGTCTTGCGTGGCGCGGGCGGTGCGCACCGCGCTGGCCGAGCAAGACGGCGATGTGCTGGCGTTCCTGCCCGGGGCCGCCGAAATCCGCCGCGTCGCTGGCCAACTCGATAGGTCCGATGTGGACGTTCTGCCGCTGCACGGGCGGCTCAGCCACGCGCAGCAGGATTCGGCGCTGCGGGTGGGGGAGCGGCGCCGGGTGGTGCTGGCGACGGCGGTCGCGGAATCGAGCCTGACCGTGCCCGGGGTGCGCGCCGTCGTGGATTCGGGCCTTTCCCGGGTGTCGAGGGTGGACAACCGGCGCGGCCTGGCCGGGCTGGCCACGGTTCGGGTGTCGGCGGCGGTGGCCGAGCAGCGGGCGGGCCGCGCCGGCCGGCAGGGGCCGGGGGTGGTGTACCGGTGCTGGCCGGAGCACGAGCACAGCACGCTGCCCGCCTACCCGGAACCGGAGATCCGGACGGCGGACCTGACCCGGCTGGCCCTGGAACTGGCGTGCTGGGGAACGCCTGACGGGACGGCGCTGACGTGGTGGGACAAGCCGCCCGCCGGTGCGCTTGCGGCGGGCCGGGAGGTGCTGCGCGGGCTCGGCGCGTTGGAACCCTCCGGTGCGGTGACCGACCGGGGCCGCCGGATGGCCGAACTGGGCCTGCATCCGCGGCTGGCCCGGGCCTTGCTCGACGGCCGCGAACTGGCGGGTGTGGATATCGCCACCGAGGTCGTCGCCCTCCTCGACAACGATGCCCTGACCAACGAAATCGACGTGACAACCGCACTTTCCCGATTGCGGCGGGGCGCGCCGGGCAGCGATCGGTGGCGCCGCGAGGTCCGCAGGCTGCGTGCGTCGGTGCAGCCGCACCCCGGCACCTCCGATCGCGACGATGCGGCGCTGGTCGTCGCGCTTGCGCAGCCCGAGCGGCTCGCGCGGCGCCGGGGAGCGGACTCGGCGGTGTACCTGATGGCGTCCGGCACGGCGGTGGAGTTGCCCGGCAACTCCGGGTTGCGCGGCTCGGAATGGCTTGTCGTGGCTGTCGCCGACCGGGCCCCTGGCAGCGCTTACGGCACCGTCCGCATGGCCGCGCCGGCAGACGAGGAACTGGCCCGGAGCGCGGCGCCCGCCCTGGTGACCACCGGCGACGAGATCGGCTGGGCCGACGGCGATGTGCGCGCGGTCCGGATCGAGCGGCTCGGCGCGATCGTCCTGAGCCAGCGGCCGATCCGCGACCCAAACCCCACCGAAGTCCGGAAGGCGCTGCTGGCGGGCCTGCGTGCCGAGGGGCTGGAACTGCTGTCCTGGAAGGAAGATGCGCGGCGGCTGCGCCAGCGGCTCGGGTTCCTGCACGCCGCGCTCGGCGATCCCTGGCCCGCCACCGACGACGGAGCGCTTCTGTCCGCAGTGGACCATTGGTTGGAGCCGGAGCTCTCGGCGGCCCGGCGGCGGGCCGATCTCCGGATTCCGGCGGGCGTCGCGTTGCGACGGCTGATCCCCTGGTCGGCCGCGGGTCGGCTGGACGAGCTCGCGCCGGATCGGATCGAGGTCCCGTCCGGCTCCCGCATCAAGGTGGACTACCGGGACGACCGCCCCGCACTGCCCGTGAAGCTGCAGGAGGTCTTCGGCTGGCAGCACGTGCCCCGCATCGCCGACGGCCGGGTCCCGGTCGTGCTGCACCTGCTGTCCCCGGCAGGGCGACCGGCGGCGGTCACGGCCGACCTCGGCTCGTTCTGGCGCAGCGGGTACCAGCAGGTGCGCGCGGAACTTCGCGGTCGTTACCCGAAGCACCCGTGGCCGGAAGACCCCGCCACCGCGACCCCCACCCGCCGCACCCGGAGGTGAACCCGGCTCGTCGTGCCGCCGCGCACTGCCGGAAGGCGTCCCCATCAGCCGGGCGCAAGTACACGATCCGTTCACCCCTTCCGGGGATATCGCGACATGATGTGTGGCGCGGAGCGTAACCGCTGGCAATGCCGGGGCAAAGGAGCGCATGGCCGCAGGCGGGCGCAGCATCCTGCTGCACGCTGGGTTCTCGGCCGAGCTGACCTGGCAGGTTATGCGCGAATTCGGCGTCACGAACTTCGCCGCCGCGCCCACGGTGTACCGCAGCCTGCGGACCGGCGCGGCCGCGGTTCCCGACGGGATCCGGCTCCGCCGTGCATCCTCGGCCGGGGAACCGCTGACCCCGGAGGTCGTGTCCTGGTCTGAAGACCAACTGGGCGTGACGGTGCGCGACCACTACGGCCAGACCGAGCACGGCATGGTCATCGTCAGCGGCTGGGCCGACGGCGTTCGCCAGCCGGTCAAACCGGGGTCGATGGGCGCGGTGCTGCCGGGATGGTCCGCCGACGTGCTGCACGACGACCGCGACGAGCCGGCGCCCCCGGGCACCGCCGGGCGCATCGCGCTCCGCGTCGCGGACAGCCCGCTCATCTGGTTCTCCGCCTACACCGACGCACCGGAGAAGACCGCCGAACGCTTCTCCGCCGACGGACGCTGGTACCTCACCGGCGACGCCGGGACGCGGGACGCCGACGGGGCGTTCTTCTTCTCCTCCCGCGACGATGACTTGATCATCATGGCCGGGTACCGCATCGGCCCGTTCGACGTCGAGAGCGTCCTGGTGCGCCACGACGCGGTGGCGGAGGCGGCCGTCATCGGCGTGCCCGACGCGCTCCGCGGCGAGGTCCTGGAGGCCTACGTCGTGCTCCGCGCCGGGGCCACCGGCGACGAGGCGTTGGTCGCGGACCTCCAGCAAGTGGTGAAGCGCAAGTTCGCCGCGCAGGCCTAGCCGCGCGCGGTGCACTTCGTCGAACAGCTCCCGAAAACACCGAGCGGCAAGATCCAGCGATTCCTGCTGCGCCGGCAGCGCCGGGCCGACGGCTGACTTCGGCACCCACCGGTCGGCTGACTTCGGCACCCACCGGATCTGATGCCGGGCCGCCGGGCCCGGCCCATCATGGTGGTTGTTGCCGATGAAATCAGGTGGGAATCATGGAAATGCCTCTGGTGAACAAGTGCACCGCCGATAACTGCGCGTTCAACCACGGCCAGAACTGCCATGCCCTAGCCATCACCATCGGCGATCCGCTCCGCGCGCAGTGCGACACGTTCTGCACCGCTCCGGTCGAAGGCGGCGTGCCCGACGTGGTCGGCCACGTGGGCGCCTGCAAGATGTCCGACTGCCGGTACAACGACCACCTCGAATGCCAGGCACCCGGCATCTCCGTCGGCTACGAGCAGGACATCGTGGACTGCCTGACCTACCAGCCCGCTTGAGCCGCACGCGTGCCGGTTCTTACGATGTGGAAAAGTCTCGACGCTCCGCTGTGCGTTCGAGACGCTGAGTGGCGAAACCGTTCTGTCGAGGGGACGAGATGAGTTCTCCAGCCGAACACGAGCTCGATCCAACCTTCTACCGCAGCCCGGGCGAAGCCATCGCCGCGCCCGCCGAACGACTGGCCTACGTCGTCGCGTTCGACCGTGCCGGTGAGCAACCGGACGCGCTCACCGTCGTCGACACCGATCCGGAATCGGCGACCTACGGCCAGGTGGTCGGCTGGGCCGACCTGCCGACCCGAGGCGACGAACTTCACCACTTCGGTTGGAACGCGTGCAGCAGCGCGTTCGCCCACGCCGGCCACCACACCGACGGCCTGCAGCGCCGCTACCTGCTCCTACCCGGACTGCGATCGTCGAACATCCACATCTACGACACCCACCCAGATCCGAGGCAGCCGAGGCTGGTGCGGACTGTGGCGGCCGGCGAACTCGCTGCCAAGGCCGGCTACTCCCGGCCGCACACGCTGCACTGCGGCCCGGACGGGATCTACCTGTCCTGCCTCGGCGGCGCCGACGGGGCCGACGGGCCCGGCGGGATCGCGGTGCTCGACCACGACACGTTCGACGTCGTGCGCGCGTGGGAAACCGACCGGGGACCGCAGCACCTGGCCTACGACGCGTGGTGGCACCTCAACCAGAACACTTTGATCACCAGCGAGTGGGGCACGCCCTCGATGATCGAGGACGGGGTCGTTCCGGAACTGCTGCTGAACAACGAGTACGGCCACGCCCTGCACTTCTGGGACCTGGCCGCGGGGCGCCACCTCCAGCGCGTCGACCTCGGCGCGCAGCACCAGATGGTGCTGGAGCTGCGCCCGTCGCACGATCCCGGCGCCACCTGGGGCTTCGCCGGCGTGGTCATCAGCACCGAGGACCTTTCCGCGTCGGTCTGGCGCTGGCACCGCGAAGGCGGCGACTGGCAGGCGGAGAAGGTGATCAGCATCCCCGCGGAGCCCGCTCCCGCCCACGAGCTCCCGCCCGCGCTCAAGCCCTTCGGCGCGGTGCCACCGCTGGTCACCGACATCAACCTATCCGTCGACGACCGGTTCCTCTACGTCTCTTGCTGGGGCACCGGCGAGCTGAAGCAGTACGACGTCAGCGATCCGGCGCACCCCCGCGAGACCGGGTCGGTCCGCCTCGGCGGGATCACCGGGCGCGTCCCACACCCGGCCGCGCCGGACGAGCCGCTGACGGGCGGGGTGCAGATGGTGGAGGTCAGCCGCGACGGTCGGCGCATCTACCTGACGAACTCGCTGTACGGATCGTGGGACGACCAGTTCTACCCCGACGGCGTCGGCGCGTGGTTCGCCAAGATCGACACCGATCCGGAAGGCGGCGGTGGCCTGTCGGTGGACGAGCGCTTCTTTCCGCGCGGCGACGAATTCCGCGGGCGGCGGGTCCACCAGGTGCGCCTCCAGGGCGGCGACGCCTCCTCGGACTCGTACTGCCAAGCCTGACCCCGTTCCCCCCGGGACAACCAAGCAGGACAAGGATGTTGCCCCGGAAATGACCACTGCGTTCGCCGTCACCTGGGACTACCCCTGCCCGTTCGCCTGCAACGCGCGGGGCTCCCCGCCGCGGCGTGTCCCCGGCGACCCGACCGGCTAGCGGTCGGGTCGCCGGGTGAGCGGTCACCAGGTTTCCGTCTTTGTGCTGCCCCAGTGGACGTCCTCGTCGTCCCAGGTGACAGGTCGCGAGGGCGGTTCCGGCGCGGGTTGCCCGGCTTCGCCCTCGATGCTGATCAAGTAGTCGCCGACCACGGCCGCGACCTCCGCGCCGCACCCGGCCTGGATCGCGAGCATGCCTTGCCGCAGGGAGTCCGTGCCCGCTTCGTTGCTCAGCCGCGAAATCTCCGCGGCCAGCCCCGCGGGGCCCAGCGCGAGCGCCCGGTCGTCAAGTTCGAGTCCGACCAGCATCCCCTGCAAGTCCACCGCCAGCGAAACGCCTTCACCGCGCGCGGTTCCGCGAACGGCGTCCAAGCCCGCGGCGAGCCCGTTCGTCCGGGGCATCCCATCGGCGATCTCGATCAGTTCGTCGATGCTGTGTTCGTCCATCAGCGCCTCCAGGCTTCTACTGCGGTTGTGTCGTCGGTGTCGGCGTCCGCGTCGTCCTGGGGGAGCCCTAACGCGGCCAGGACGTCCGGGTGCAGCTCGCCGGACTCCTCGCGGATGGCTTCCCCGGCCGCCCGGTTCGCCTTTGCCGCCGCAGCCCGGACCAGCGCCTCGATCGTGGCCGCGAGTCGCGCGGCCCCGAGCTCCAGCGCCTCGGGGGCCAGTTCCAGGGACTGCAGCGCGCCACCGGGGACGACCTCGACCGAAACCCCATTGCGCTGCGCACGTCCGATGATCATCACTTCGGATGCACCCCTCCGTAGAACCGGTCGGCGTCCTTGGGCAGCGTGTAGGTGCGACGGGCTACCTGATCGCTGGAGTTGCCCTCGATCGTGGTGATCTTGTTACCCTCGACCTTCTCGATGAGCCCGATGTGCTCGCTCTGGCCATGACCGGGGCCGGTGCCGAACAGCAGCGCGTCACCGGGCTGGGCGTTTTTGAGCAGGTCGCTCTGGCCGTAGGCGGTGCCCTGCTGTTCGCCCCATTTGTAGACGTCCCCGGTGTAGCCGTACTTCGGGATGTCCACGCCGGCCTCCCGCCACATCGAGGTGGCGAAGTAGGAGCACCAGGGCTGCCCGGTCGGGCCCCACTTGTTCTGGTTGTCCGGGCCCTCGTGGTAGCCGATGTGCTTGCGGGCGTTGTCCAGGATCTCGTCGGCTTTGCCGGACCCCTTGCCCTTGCCGGGGCTGCCGTCGCCGCCCTTGGCGCCGTCTTCGCCCGGCTTGCGCGGCTGCTTCTCGGGATCGGCGACGCCGTCGGAGTCCACTTCCTCCAGCAGCGCGCGCAGTTTCCGCGCCGCCTCCGCCATTTCGTCGCGAGCGTCCTTGAGCTCGCCGCCGGACTGCTTGATGTATCCGCCCGCGAGGTCGGCGACCTCGGCCACCGCCCGCATCAGTCCCGCCGGTGCCGCGACACCGGCGACGGCCATCCCGGCCTGGATGACCTGTCCTGCCTTGGTGATGAAGTCCTCGACGAGCGACCCGACCGCGCTGTGCCGGCCGTCCAGCGCCTTGGTGACCTCCGCGACGATCTTGGCGCCCTTGGCGCTGGCCTCTGCGGTCACGGTGAGGTCCTGGTCGAACTTAGTCGCCTTCTTCTGGAAACCATCCGTGGCCTTGCTCTCCCAGTTGCTCAGCAGCTTGCCGGCGGCCTTCTGATGCATCTCGCGCTGTTGCTGGATGGCGTTGGCCGCCGACTCCAGGGCGGCCTGCGCGCGCTGCACCTCGCCCGCCCTGCCTTCGAGCTTTCCCTGGTGAGTGAACAATTCGCTGGCGAATCTCGATGCGATGCCATCAACATCCACTTCGGGCTCCTCGGATCAAGTCAGGAATTTCTTGAGCTCTCTGGCGGATTCCTCGTCGATGTCCCGGTAGGCCTTCGCGGCGTCGGTCGTCGCCGCGCCCAGCTTGCGCGCGTTCGCCCCGGTCGCGTTGACCTGCTTTTCCAGGCTCTTGCTGAAATCGCCCAGGGCGGCGGAGAAGCCGGTTTCCTGGCCGACCTTGCCGAAGCTGTCGTTGGCAATGCCGGTCACGGAGTGCACGGTCTTCTTGCCGGTGTTCGCCAGCTGCTCGGCGATGTCGTCGGCTTCCTTGGTGTAGGCGAGGAGATGGTCCGGGGCCACCTTGAATCCGTCGCTGCCGGGCTTGCCCCCACCACCGTCAGGGGAGCCCTCCGGCGCCTTGGTCTTGCCGCCGTTGCCGGTGACCGCCTTGGCCGCCGCCTCGGCTTCGTCGAGGTGCTTCTTGTAGGCCCCGTTGGTGTAGGTCGACCAGGGGTCGAACGACTTGCCGTGGTTGGAGATCGCGTAGGCGGCCTTGGCGTTCTCGTCCGGATCGAACAGGTCCTTGTTCGAGTCGAGCCCGAACTGCTTGCGCCGCTCCGGGCCCATGTCCCCGAGCATGTTGACCTGCCACAGACCGTAGGAGTCGTCCGGCGGGGTGGGGTTGTGGGAGCGGGCGTTCCCGCTGGACTCCGCGAGAGCAACCGCCACCGACGTGGTCAGGGCCTTGCCGCGGAAACCGGCATCGTAAGCATGCTGGGCGATCTGCTCCGCTGTTAGTTCGCTCACGCGGGCAGTATGGTCGCGAACTCGTCGCCGTTGACAAGTTTGCCCTGCACATAGCCCTGATGGACTAGCGCGACGGCCCTTGCTCCGACGACTGGCGCAATGCCTCGCAGGCATTGGAAGCATCGCCCTGGGCGTGCACGGATCGCGCGGAGATCGGCGTGAAAGCTGAATCCACGTCGCCGCCCGGGGCGATTTTCGACCGACGGCACGGCACCACCGCGCTCTTGAGATCTGTAGCGGACATGCGCAGGCCAGGCCACTGGCCGTGGCTTGCTCGCAGGTGCTCTGGTCGAGAGTGGCGCAGGGGAGTGGTGGGGTTGGTGGGGGCGTAACCGTGGGCGGTGTGGCCAGTGCGGCCGGTGTGGCCTGGTACTGTTCGGTGGCTCTTGGTCGAACCCGGACTGACGTGCGTTTTCGCGCATGTGCTGGGGTGGGCTGGAGCCGTGTTGACAAACACCCGGGGCGGTTCCAGAATGTCGTCACGCCGCGTTTGACCGACACGATGCGCCGGCACGGCGCAACCGCAGGCTGAGAGGCGCTGCAACGGACGTTTCGTCCGCCACGCTCAGCAGGCGGCTCAAGGACCACGGTAAGGGCGCCTCCTGCGGGAGGTGCCTTTTTGATGAGTGGCTTGAGATTCCGGCCCGGGAGCGGCCCTTCACGTTCAATGTCCGATTGAAGCCGGGCCGCATCGAATCCGTCTGGTGGGGCACCTCGGTTGGCGCGCACATGCCTGAGCACACGGGTTGCCGGACGGTCCGGGCGTTCCACTTTGGATGGTCGTGTCCGAATGAATAGTTCTGCAAGGGAAAGGTAGTCATGAGCGTCGAGTTGCAGAAGGTCAACGGCCTGGAGTTCGCTATCCGGGATCTGGGGTTGGCTGAGGCCGGGCGGCATCAGATCCGGTTGGCTGAGCATGAGATGCCGGGTTTGATGGCGACGCGTGAGGAGTTTGCGGGCTCGCAGCCGTTGAGGGGTGCGCGGATTGCGGGTTCGTTGCACATGACGGTGCAGACGGCGGTGTTGATCGAGACGCTGGTCGCGCTGGGTGCCGAGGTCCGGTGGGTGTCGTGCAACATCTTCTCGACCCAGGACGAGGCCGCCGCTGCGGTTGTGGTGGGTCCGGACGGGACGCCGGAGGCGCCTGCGGGTGTGTCGGTGTTCGCGTGGAAGGGTGAGTCGCTGGAGGAGTACTGGTGGTGCACCGACCAGTTGTTCCAGTTCGGTGGTGGTGAGGGTCCGAACATGATCCTCGATGATGGTGGTGACGCCACGCTGTTGGTGCACAAGGGTGTGGAGTTCGAGGCTGCCGGGGTGGTGCCGCAGGCTGGAGATGATGACCCGGAGGAGTACAAGGTCATCCTGGAGACGCTGCGTGCCAGCGTCGCCGTGGACGGCAAGCGGTTCACGAAGATCGCCGGTGAGGTCAAGGGTGTGACCGAGGAGACCACGACCGGTGTGCACCGGCTGTATGAGCTGGCCAAGACCGGGGATCTGTTGTTCCCGGCGATCAATGTCAATGACTCGGTGACGAAGTCGAAGTTCGACAACAAGTACGGGTGCCGGCACTCGCTGATCGATGGCATCAACCGTGCCACGGATGTGCTCATCGGCGGCAAGGTCGCGGTGGTGTGCGGTTACGGCGACGTGGGTAAGGGCTCGGCGGAGTCGCTGCGGGGCCAGGGTGCGCGGGTGATCGTGACCGAGATCGACCCGATCTGCGCGTTGCAGGCGGTGATGGACGGTTATCAGGTGACCACGCTGGAAGATGTCGTGGAGATCGCTGACATCTTCGTCACGACGACGGGGAACTTCGACATCATCACCGCCGAGCACATGGGGCGGATGAAGCACCAGGCGATCGTGGGCAACATCGGTCATTTCGACAACGAGATCGACATGGCGGGGTTGGAGAAAACGCCTGGTGTCCGTAAGCAGGAGATCAAGCCGCAGGTCCACGAGTACGTGTTCGAGGACGGGCATTCGGTCATTGTGTTGTCGGAGGGCCGGTTGCTGAACCTGGGCAACGCCACCGGGCACCCCAGCTTCGTGATGTCGAACTCCTTCACCAACCAGACGATCGCGCAGATCGAGTTGTTCACCAAGCCGGGGGAGTACGACAAGCAGGTGTATGTGCTGCCCAAGCACCTGGATGAGAAGGTGGCCCGCCTGCACCTGGACGCTCTGGGTGTGAAGCTGACCAAGCTCTCCAAGGAGCAGGCCGCCTACATCGGTGTCGACGTCGACGGCCCCTACAAGCCCGACCACTACCGCTACTGATCGAACTGCCCGGAACCCGCCGCAGCGCCGCCGCGCCTGCGGCGGGTTCCGCGTTCAAGCCGCGCCATTATTGCTTATAGTCACTATCCATTCAGTATTGACCGAAATTATTGCTCGTCGGCCCGCACCAGGCAGGGTGTCTCAGGGTCGCCCACTACGCTGCACGGATGACGCCGCAGGAGCTCAAGAACGCATGCTTCGCGCTCGCCGGGACGCGCGAAGAGTTCCCCTTCGACGAGACGAACAGCGTTTTCAAGGTCTCCGGGAAGATCTTCGCGATCAGCAGGCTGGGCGGTGATCCGCTGAAGGTGAGCCTCAAGTGCGAACCGGAGCTGGCGGTGCACCTGCGCGCGCAACACCCGGCCATCACGCCCGGCTACCACCTCAACAAGCGGCACTGGAACACAGTCGTCGTGGACGCTTCCGTGCCCGATCAGCTCGTGCTGGACATGATCGAGGATTCCTACGACCTCGTCGTCGCAGGCTTGCCGAAGCGCGAGCAGGAGAAGTTGCGCTGGAGCGCGCTCAGCCGCGAGGAGTGATGTATCTTCACCACTCGATTCGCCGGAGTTTCTCCGCCCGCCGCACCAGGTTCAGGCGGGTGGCTTGGTCACCGCAGCGCACCCGTTCGCCAGTTGTTTCGGCTGCACCTACGAATTCGCCTACGAGCTGGCGGATCTCGTCGAGGTGTGGAACCGGGACTGGACCTATGAGGAGGAAGCGGCGGTCAACCACTGGGACGGCCTGCTGCGCACCGGTCACTGGATTCCGCTGATCGGCAACTCCGATGCGCACAACCCAGAGCACGCCGTCGGCAGCCCCCAGACCGTGGTGCTCGCGGACAGCTTGCGGCGCGAGGCGCTGCTGGACGGACTGCGCGCGGGGCGTTCGTGGTTGGCCGAATCCTCCGCCGTGCAGCTGAACTTCACGGCAACCGAAGGCCACCGCACTGCGGGCATCGGTGAGCGGCTGGCGGTGGACACCGGCACCCCCGTGACCTTCGAGCTGACCGTCAGCGGCGTGCCCGGCACGACCGTTCGGTTGTTGGACCAGGTCGGGCCGGAGCACACCGCCGAGGTGTCCGCCACAGGTTCGCTCACCACGCGGTGGACGGCCTACCCGCGCTACACGCGCTGGGTGCGCGCCGAGGTCCGCCGGGCCGGTCGGATGGTCGCGATGACGAATCCGATTTTCCTGACCAAGTAACGGAATTCGGCCCGCGCGCTTCCGGTGGCGCACCGGACCGGCGCGCGGACCGGTTTGTCGTCTTGCTGCCAGTAGCCGAGCATCACCGAGTACCTGCGGGTGCAGAACTCGCCCGGCATGCCGCGCGGCACGGTCAGTCCGGTGGCCGGGTCGGTGATCTTGACCTCCAGGTGCGGCCCGACCCGGCCGACCGTCGAAACCCGGCGCTCCAGGGAGTCGTCGGCGCGGGTCTGCATCGACACCGGCGATGTTTCGGTCATGCCGTAGCAGATCGATACCTCCGCCATGCCCATCCGGTCGATGCCCTGCTTCATCACCTCCACCGGGCAGGGCGATCCGGCCATGATCCCGGTGCGCAGCGATGATAGGTCGAAGGAGTCGAAGTCCGGGTGGTCGAGCTCGGCGATGAACATCGTCGGTACCCCGTACAGCGACGTGCATCGCTCCACCGCGATCGCCGCCAGTGACGCGGCGGGGCGGACCTCCGCCACCATCGCGGCGTAGTCGGAGGATTTGAACGACTGGGCGGAGACCAGCAACCGGACCCCGGCCTGGTTCAGCACGTACTCCAGCTCGTGCACCCGGTACGCCGGGTTGATGTTGACCAGGATCGCGCCGATCTTCGCCGTGGCGTACTGGATCAGCGTCCACTCCGCCCGGTTCGGCGACCAGATCCCTACCCGGTCGCCCTTGCCGATCCCGGCATCCAGCAGTCCCACGGCCAGCGAGTCCACCGCCGCGCCGAACTCCCGGTACGTCCACCGCCGCCCCGAGGCGCATTCCACCAGCGCGTCCCGGTCCCCGAACTTCGCCACCGATCGATCGAGGTTGGCGCCGATCGTTTCCCCCAACAACGGCACCTCGGAAACACCCGAGTCGTAGGACAGCTGCTCGGTCGCCACCTTTGCCTCCCGAAAAGCGATGCTCATGATCCTCTGGTCGTGTCCGGGTCACACCTGGCCGACGCCGCAACCGACGCTGGTGGGCACGTCTGCCGATGGCCACCTTCGCGTGGCGGAAGAACACCCGTGAGCGTTTTTGCGTGCTATAGCACCCACAAACACTCACGGGTGTTCTTCGCTTGCCGAAACGCTCGTCGCGATCCGCATAGCCGCGAACACGCCCCCGCCGCTTCCCGCCATGGCGCGGCCAGACGTTATCCGATAGCGCGGATGGTGAGACTGGTCTTCTGGAGCACCCAGACACCGCAGGGACAACCGGTACTGGTCCTCGGATGCCCGGGTGATCGCGCGGCCTCGGGGCCCACCTTCGACCCGGGACACCTCAAAGGCGCACCGGGTCGCCATGCGGCTCAAGGCGGGTTCTGTTTGGATCAACCAGTACAACGGTTTCGACACCGCGCTTCCCTTCGGAGGTTTCAAGCAGTCCGGTTGGGGGCGAGAGTTGGGGCCGGACGCGATCGACCTCTACACCCAGACCAAAGCAGTCAGCGTGGCGCTGTGATCGGAGGAATTCGGACGTGAAGACCAAGGCAGCGGTCCTGCGGGAAGTGGGCAAGCCGTTCGAGATCATCGAGCTGGACCTGGACGGCCCGGGGCCAGGCGAGGTCCTGATCAAGTACACCGCGGCCGGGCTCTGCCACTCAGACCTGCACCTCACGAACGGCGACCTGCAGCCCCGGTATCCGATCGTCGGCGGGCACGAGGGCGCCGGGGTCATCGAGGAAGTGGGGCCCGGTGTCACTAAGGTCAAGCCCGGCGACCACGTGGTGTGCAGCTTCATCCCCAACTGCGGCACCTGCCGCTACTGCTCGACCGGTCGGCAGAACCTGTGCGACATGGGCGCGACGATTCTCGCCGGGTCCATGCCCGACGGGACGTTCCGCTTCCACGGCGAAGGCCAGGACTTCGGTGCCATGTGCATGCTGGGCACCTTCTCCGAACGGGCGACGATCTCGCAGCACTCGGTGGTCAAGGTGGACGATTGGCTGCCGCTGGAGACCGCAGTGGTGGTCGGCTGCGGGGTGCCCAGCGGTTGGGGCACCGCGGTCAACGCCGGCAGCGTCCGGGCCGGTGACACCGTGATCATCTACGGCATCGGCGGGCTGGGCATCAACGCCGTGCAGGGCGCGGTTCAGGCGGGGGCCAAGTACGTGGTCGTCGTCGATCCCCTGGGGTTCAAGCGGGAAACGGCGTTGAAGTTCGGTGCCACGCACGCGTTCGCGGATGCCGACGAGGCCCAGGCGAAGGTCACCGAGCTGACCTGGGGTCAGGGCGCGGATGCGGCGCTGATCCTGGTCGGGACGGTCGACGAGACCGTGGTGTCGAAGGCGACCGCGGCGATCGGGAAGGGCGGCACCGTCGTCATCACCGGCCTCGCCGATCCGGCGAAGCTCACGGTGCACGTCTCCGGCGCGGACCTGACGTTGAACGAGAAGACCATCAAGGGCACGCTCTTCGGCTCGTCCAACCCGCAGTACGACATCGTGCGGCTGCTGCGCCTCTACGACGCCGGGATGCTCAAGCTCGACGAGCTGATCACGACGCGCTACACGCTGGAGCAGGTCAACGAGGGCTACCAGGACCTGCGCGACGGCAAGAACATCCGCGGTGTGATCGTGCACGACTGATCCGTCTGCCGGCGCCCGCGGCTGCTTCGCACCAGAAGCACCTGCGGGCGCCGCAGTTCGTCGGAACGGCAGCGATCAGGTGCCCTGGGCGAAGGTTTCGACGATCTTGTTGTTGAACGCGGGCAGGTCGCGCGGGCTGCGGCTGGTCACCAGCCCGTGGTCGACCACGACCTCCTCGTCGACGACCTCGCCGCCGGCGTTGCGGATGTCGGTGCGGATGCTGTGGAACGACGTCAGCTTGCGGTCCCGCACCACGTCGGCCTCCACGAGCGTCCAGGGCCCGTGGCAGATTGCGCCGACCGGCTTGCCCGAGTTCACGAAGCTCCGGACGAACTCCACCGCGCGTGCGTCGCGCCGGAGGTTGTCCGGGTTGATCGTGCCGCCGGGCAGGATCAACGCGTCGTAGTCGTCGGCCGAGGCCTCGGAGATCTCCCGGTCGACGGTGAACCGGTCGCCCGGGTTGATGTCGTGGTTCATCGCCTGGATCTGGCCTGCGTGCACCGAAACCAGCTCGGCCTCGGCGCCGGCCTGCTCCACGGCTTGGCGCGGCTGTTCGAGTTCGACCTGCTCGACACCGTCGGCGGCGAGGATGGCCACCCGGCGGCCGCGCAGTTCGTTCGCCATGTTCGATCACCTTTCCCGATGTGGATCTGCTGCGCGATTTCTGGCACCGGCTCGACTCGCGGGTACCGGCCAGTTCCAGGGTGCGCCGCCGTGTCCGGCACGCAACTCGGCGACGCCGCCGTTGCGGACTGACATCGGCGGACAGCCATCTGGCAAGCGCACCTGCACGCGGTATCGACTGTAAATCACCCACCTACTGGGGAACGAGTGATTTCCTCGCAATGCGCAGCCTCGGCAGCCGATGGGAGCCGTCGTCTAACGTGCAGATGTGACTGCTACTGAGGCAAGCGGGTTGGTCGGCATCGGGAACATCGAGTCAGCGGCGGAGAGCATCGCAGGACACGTCGTGCGGACTCCGACGGTGCCCAGCCCGGGCCTCACCGAGCTGCTCGGGGCGCCGGTGACCGCGAAGCTGGAACTGCTGCAGCGGACCGGCTCCTTCAAGGTGCGCGGGGCGACGGCGAAGCTAAAGGCGCTGAGCGAAGCCGAACGCGCGGCTGGGGTCGTCGCGGTGAGCGGCGGGAACCACGGGATCGCCCTCGCGGTCATGGCCGGTGCGTTGGAGATCAAGGCGACCGTCGTCATGCCGCGCTCGGCGCCGGCTCGCGCCGTCGAGGTCGCTGAGGCGGCCGGTACCTCCGTTCGAGTCACCGACGACATGGCTACGGCGTTCGCGCTGATGACGGAGTTGCAGGCCAGCGGGCTCACCCTCGTGCACCCGTTCGACGATCCCGTTGTCATCGCAGGTCAGGGCACGGTCGGCCTCGAGTTCGCCGACGACGCGGATGACGTCACCGATGTGCTGGTGAGCATCGGTGGCGGCGGTCTGATCGCTGGAGTCGCAGCGGCGCTGCGCGTGCGACGCCCCGATGTGCGGATCTGGGGGGTGGAAACCCGCGGTGCGCATGCCATGTCCGAGGCGCTGGCAGCCGGCGGTCCGGTGCCGGTCGAGCTGTCGTCGGTGGTGTCCACGCTCAGCGCCCCGGCGGTCTCGCAGCTGACCTACGACCACGTGTCCACATTGGTCACCGATGTCCTGGTGGTGTCCGACGCCGAAGCGGTGCAGGGGACCCTCGATCTCGCCAAACACGCGAAGGTCTGGGCCGAGCCCGCAGCAGGATGCCTCCTCCCGGCCGCCCGGCGCGTGCTGGCGGAGGTCGGGGCCGAGGCAAAGCTCGGCCTGGTGGTCTGCGGCGGAAATGCGACGACCGCGGACGTCACTACCTGGGCGGACCGCTTCGGCCTGAGCTGACCCCGGCCCGTCGGTCCACAGTGGAGCAGGCTAACAGGTGCCTTGGTGCGCGTTGCATTCAGTCGTCGAGGAACGTCAGGTCGCGGAGGCGGTCCGGGTCGGCGAGGATGTCGAGCGCCACGACCTTTCCGCGGGCGACCGTGAACGCCGCGAGCGAGATTGGTCGGCCTTCCGAGATCGCAACCGCCCCGGGGCGCCGTTGACGATCGCGGGTCGGGTCAGATCGGCGATCTGCGAGAAGATGATCGCGCCCCCCGCCGCCGCCTTCGCACCGCGCCGGGTGGTGCTCGGGCGCAGCGAGCCGCCGTCGGTGCGCACCACGACGTCTGGGTCGAGGACCGCGAGAAGAGCATCGAAATCCCCGGCGCGCGCGGCCGTGAGGAAGGCATTTACGACTTCGCGCTGCTGGGCCAGATCTGCGTCCGGGGCCGGAGCCGCGCCCTGCACCCGCCGGCGGGCCCGGCTGGCGAGTTGGCGGGTCGCGGGCGAGGTACGCCCGACGATGGGGGCGATCTCGTCGAAAGGCACCGCGAACATGTCGTGCAGCACGAAGGCGAGCCGTTCGGCAGGCGTGAGGGTTTCGAGCACCACCAGCAGTGCGAGGCCGGTCGAGTCGGCCATCAGCGCCTCGTGCTCCGGGGTGATGTTGTCCGGGCTGCTGATGACCGGGTCGGGAACGTGCGTGTCCAGCGGCTCCTCGCGGCGGGCGGTTCGCGCGCGGAGCATGTTCAGGCACACCCGGCCGACGACCGTGGTGAGCCAGCCGCCAAGGTTCTCGATTTCGCCGGTGTCGGAGCGGCTGAGCCTGAGCCAGGCCTCCTGGACCGCGTCGTCGGACTCGCTCAGCGAGCCGAGCATCCGGTAGGCCACCGCCCGCAGGTGGTCGCGGTGGGCCTCGAATCGGCCCGCCAGAAAATCCTTCTCGTTCATCGGTCGCAGCCCTTCGTTGCGTCGTGTCGAAGGATTGACTGCTCCCCCGCCTGGAGGCGGGGGATTTTTCGTCCCTCGTCTCCAGGCGTGGTGGGGATTCCTGGCTCAGGCAGCCTCCCGGGGCAGCGCCTCGGGAGGTCTTGCGCCCTCAACACCAGCCGGGTACAGCCCAGCCCGGACCAGCATCACACGCGCGGAGTTCTTGTCTCTCGGACAGACGTGCCCGCACGCGGTACAGGTATAGGTTCGTTCCGACAGCGGCAGCGCGTGCTTGGTTCTCGCCCCGCACTGTCCACAGTCCATTGTCGTGTGCTTCGGATCGACAAGCATCACCAGGCGGCCGTGCTTGCGCCCCATCGTGATCAGTTCGGTTTTCGTGGCCGAGATCGCAGCATCAGCCGCTTTCCTGGCCATCGTGGTCTTCGCGAGAAATTTCGGGCGGAAGTCCTCCACCGCGATCGCATCGTGGTCCCTCGCCACACGCAAGGCCCATTTACGGGCCGTGTCCTGACGCTGGCGGGCGACCTTCGCGTGCGCTTTCGCGGCCCGACGCCGGGCCATCATCCGCTGATAGCGGGCCAGCTTCACCGCCGCACGCTTGCCGTGCTCGGCATGCGGAAGATCGTGCGCTTCGGATGTGGTCGTAGCGGTCTCGGTCACACCCCAGTCGATGCCGATCACCTGACCGGTTTCCGGCAACGACCGTACCTCGGTCGCGACCACGAACGAGCAATACCAGTGCCCTTGGGCGTCCTGGTACACACGCACCGACGACGGCGCGGAGGGAAGCTCGCGGGACCACACCACCGTGCACACGATGCCACCCGCCAGGTGCAGGCGACCGTCGGTGATCCGGTACCCGCGCAGCGTGTAGTTCAAGCTCGGACGCGCGAGCGCCTTTTTCTTGAACTTCGGCATGCCCGCCCGCTGCCGCATCGGCAACCGGGCCTTGACGTCCTTCAACGCCTTGGCGCGGGACTTGGCGAAGTCACGGATGATCTGCTGCGGAACCGAACCGCCGGCACTCAGCCAGTCGTGTTCACTGCGCTATCCGGTCAGCAGCTTGCACAGGTGCGCGGGACCGCATTTCTCGCCCGCACGGTACGCCTGACGGGAGGTGGCCACGCACTGGTTCCATACCCACCGGCACCGATCCCACTCGGCCAGCAGCGCATGCCGGGAGGTCAGCGACAAACGAAGCCGATAGGTGTACCGGGCGTGCCCGGCATCCTCGGTCTTCACTGTTGCTGCCATATGGATCACCGTAGCATTGGGTTTATGGCCATCGACAGCGAGTTCCGTACAGGAAGACGCGTAGTTTTCCTCGTGCATGCTCACTTGGTTTTCGTCACGAAGTGCCGGCACCCCGTGTTCACCGACGCACACCTGGCCCGCATGGAAAAAATCATGCGGGAGGTATGCGGCGACTTCGAAACCGAACTGGAAGAGTTCAACGGCGAAGTTGACCACGTGCATCTGCTGGTCAGCTTCCCACCCAAGGTCGCGGTGTCGAAACTGGTCAACTCCCTCAAAGGGGGTATCCTCCCGGCTGTTGCGTAAGGAGTACGAAGGAGGCACACCGATTTCCGTGATGCGCCAGTACATCGAACGGCAAGCCCGCCCCGCTGTCTGAGTGGTCGGCTTAAGCACGGAATTGATGCGCTTCCTCCCCGCCCTAAAGGACGGGGCATCCGCGCTACGTTTCTTCGGTGACCCGCCGGACTCGGCCGATGTGACACGCCTACACCGGCGACGCTTCCTGGCGGGCAGCGATCAGGCAACTGCGGGTGAAGAACCCGGCCGTGGTGCTCCGGATGCCATGGAGGGCAGCCGTCTGTCGAAAGGCCGCCGACGTCGGTGGTGTGCCACGGCGGTACCGGAGTCGATCGGGCTGCGCGCCAGCCGGATCAACGGTTGCAGCGCCTGCATCCGAGGCCACTTACGGCGGCATCACCGCCCGGTAACGGATGCGGCCAGATACCGGAGGTGCCGCGGCGGTGGCTGTCGACGAGGTGCGTGTCGACCATGCCGATCGCCTCCATGAGCGCGAACATGGTCGTCGGGCCGACGAATGCGAATCCCTTGCGCCGCAGTGCTTTTGACAGCGCCACGGATTCCGGTGACGTGGTGGGGATCTCTGTGATCGTCCGCGGGCGTGGCGTGGTGTCCGGTTTGAACGACCAGACGAATGCTTCCAGACCGTCCTCGGCGCGCAGTTCGGTGGTCGCGCGGGCGTTGGTGATGGCTGCGCGGATCTTGGCTTTGTTGCGCACGATTCCTGGGTTGTCGAACAGGCGCGCGACATCTTCCTCGGTGTAGGCCGCGACGGCGTCCGGATCGAAGTGGTCAAACGCTTCGCGGAAGGAGGGGCGTTTGCGCAGGATCGTCGCCCAGGAGAGCCCGGCCTGGAAGCCCTCCAGGCTGATCCGCTCGAAAAGGGCCTGTTCGCCGCGCACGGGCATGCCCCATTCGGTGTCGTAGTACTCGCGCAGCAGGGGATCGCGGGCCGCCCACGGCGGACGCGCCAACCCGTCCTCGCCGATCACGACCCCGGCGTCGGTCGTGGTGTCTGCCGCTGCGGGACTCAAGGTCTCGTTCTCCTCGGGTTCTCGTGGTGTGCGACCGGTACCTGGCCGCACGTGCTTTTGGGTTATACCAGCAGAAAGTGCTCAAGGGGTCGAATCGGTGCGGTGCAGGAGCATGGTGCGGACCACTTCTCAGGTGCCGCCGTCACGGGTTGCGCCGCGCAGCCCGTCGAAGGTTCCAACTCCGCCGAGGGCGATCAGGTCCTCGGTGGCGAGGGAGGCGGTGCCGATCGTGCGGGCCGTTCTTCCACTCCCGGTACCGATCGGGCAGGCACACCGCGCAGGGCCGGTAGCCGCCGCACGTGCGGTGGCCTCGTCCGCGAAGAACACCCGGTGCGCCATGTAGCCTCCGTCGGCGATCGCGCGCAGCGCGGACGGGCAGTCGAGCCGCCCGTAGATCCTGCCGCGCCGGTATCCGCCGAGGCGACCTGGCGCGGCGCTTACGTACGGTCGCCCGTCGGCCCCGAGCAGCGTGTAGGTCATCAGGTCGCGTTGTGGAAGACCAGCCCCAGCGTGTGGCGCCGTCCGGAACGCACCGGCGAGACCCCATGCCGCACCGGAGACGCGGACCAGCCGCGCGCCGAGCGCACCGGCCGGTCGCGAGTGGTGAACACCAGGCCGTGCCCCTGCGGGATCAGCGTTGCGGTGCCCCGGGACTGGGCGCGAGGGCGCTGCTCCACCAGCGTGCTCATGCTGCCTCCAGGTTCAGCAGGATTGCTTTGGCCTCCACGCCGCCGACGTATCCGCCCGAAGTGCCGTCCGAGCGCACTACGCGGTGGCACGGCACCACGACCGGCAGCGGGTTCGTTGCGCACGCGCTACCCACCGCGCGCACCGCCCGCGGGCTCCCTGCGACCGTGGCGACCTCGGCGTAGCTGGCGGTTCGGCCGTAGGCGATGTCGGGCAGGTGCGACAGCACGTTGAGCCGGAACCCGCGCGAGAGGCGCCAGTCCAGCGGCAGGTCGAAGGTGCGCCGCCGCCCGGAGAAGTACTGCTCGATCTGCCGGGCGACCTCGTCCAACCGGTCCGGTGCCCGCAGGATGCGCGGGCTGATCGTCGCGGCCAGCGACGCCAAAACTTTGTCGTGCCCTTGGCGGGCGAAGGCGACCCGCACCAGGCCGCGTTCGGTACCGGCCAGCAGCAGCTCGCCGACCGGAGTGTCCATCGTGCGGTAGGCGACGTCGAGCAGCCCTTCCCGCTTGGCCGCGTTCACCAGCTCGATGTGCAGCCGCTTGCTGGCGTCGAAGTCGATCGCCGGGAGCGCGTCGAACAGGTGCCTGTCGTCGTTTTCGTGGATCGTCATCATCGCGCTTCCCCTCCCACGCTCGTGGCATGTCTGTACGTCGTGCGCAGTGTCTTTATGCCGTCCGCCGCGGCCCGGCGGGCGGCATCGGTGCTGCCGCCGAGGATCGCGGCGATCTCGGCGTAGGGCAGGTCGGCCAGGTAGTGGTAGGCCACCGCCATGCGCTGCTTGGTCGGCAGCGCGCTCAGCGCCGCCCACAGGTCTCCGTCCCAGTCCTCCGGGCGGCCCGTGGTGCTGGGCCGCTCAGGCACGCGCTCGACCATCACCGGTCGGCGTGCCGTCGCCCGGGTGACGTCGACCGCCTTGCGGTGGGCGATCGTGACCAGCCAGGCCTCCACGTTCGCGTCTTCGGCGAGCTCCGGGTAGGCGCGCAGCGCGGCCAGGAACGTCTCGGACCAGGCGTCCTCGGCGTCGGCCGGTCCGAGCACGGCCCGGCACACTCGCAGCACCATCGGGCCGTACTCGTCAACGATCTGCTCGAACGGTTTCACTTTCACTCCCCGTAGACGGCCCGGCCCGTCGGAACGTGAGATGCGGATCCGGCCCACGCCGCGATCGTCACCCGCCCGGGGGCCCCGCCGGTCGCGCGCCGCGCCGGCCCGCGGCTCGGGCGTCGCGACCCCACGTGACGAGCCTCTCACCGACGGCGCGAGGGCGAGCCGGAAGGGCGTGTTCACCACGGAAGTCACCGGATGCGCGGTGGCCGTCCGGCACGGTCCGCGCACGCCCCAGGCCCTTGCCAACGGCTGCCCAGTCGGTAGCCTCCGTTGTGCTGGTGGTTCGTCCACCCCGGATCGCGACGGGAAGTCGTGGCCGCGGGCGGGCGAGGCAAGAGGGAATCCGGTGCGAATCCGGGACTGCCCCGCAGCGGTGAGTGGGAACGAACGCCGTCCCCGGTCCGAGACCGGGCACAGCACTGGGCATGCGTGCCTGGGAAGCGACGGCCAGTAGGAACCCCGGCGTCGGCCGGGACGTGCCCGCGAGTCCGAAGACCTGCCACCGGTGCGCGCACCCGGTGGTGCGCGCGGTCCGGGGTCTCGCGGGAGGACCTGGCGGACGACCGGTTCGCGCCGCGCGGCGTTGCCGGTTCGCCTGCGCCTTCCCTGACCTCGGGGCATCCGTCGTCGAGCTCGCGAGGAGAGGGCGTTGACCAGCAAGATCGGATCTACCGTACTCGGCTATCCCAGGATCGGCCCCAACCGGGAACTCAAGCGCGCACTGGAGCGCTACTGGTCGTCCCGCATCGACGAGGCGGAACTGCGTGCGGTCGCGCGGGAACTGCGCGTCGACGCGTGGCGCGCGCTGCGGGACGCGGGCCTGGATTCGGTGCCGGGCAACACGTTCTCGTTCTACGACCAGGTGTTGGACACCGCGGTCACCTTCGGCGCGGTCCCACCGCGCTTCGCCGGGCTCGGGTTGGGTCCGCTGGACACCTACTTCGCGATGGCGCGCGGGGTGGAATCCGCGCCGCCGCTGGAGATGACGAAGTGGTTCGACACCAACTACCACTACCTGGTGCCCGAGATCGGTCCGGACATGCGGTTCTCGCTGGCCGACCGCACGCCGGTGGAGCAGTACCGGGAGGCCGCGGCGGAGGGCGTGACCACCCGACCGGTGCTGGTCGGCCCGCTCACCTTCCTGCTGCTGGCCAAAGCCGCCGACGGGGCCCCCGAGTCGTTCCGGCCGCTGGATCGGCTCGACGGGCTGCTCGATGCTTACGCGGAGCTGCTGGGCGAACTGCGCCGGGCCGGTGTGGAGTGGGTGCAGCTGGACGAGCCAGCGTTCGCTGCGGACCGCACGCCGGACGAGCTCGATGCGCTGCGCGCCGCGTACCAGCGGCTCGGTGAACTGGAGGAGCGCCCGAACCTGCTGGTCGCGGGCTACTTCGGTGATCTCGGCGAGGCTCTGGGCGCGCTGGCGTCCAGCCCGGTCGAGGCGCTCGCCGTCGATCTCGTCGCCGGGAAGTCCACAGTGGATTCGCTGTCGACCGTTCGGGGCCTGAGCGGTAAAACCCTGGTCGCCGGGCTCGTCGACGGGCGTAACGTCTGGCGCACCGATCTGGACAAGGCGCTTGCAACCGCAGCCACGCTGCTCGGCTCGGCGGACGAGGTAGCGGTCAGCACGTCGTGCTCGTTGCTCCACGTGCCGTACGACGTCGCGGCGGAAGCCGACATCGATCCGCAGGTGAAGTCCTGGTTGGCGTTCGCCGCGCAGAAGGTTCGCGAGGTGGTCGTCCTCGGCCGTGCGTTGGGCGAGGGCCGCGACGTGGTGGCTGGTGAGCTGGCCGAGGCACGAGCCGCGATTGCCGACCGCGCCAGCGCGGAGCGGGTCCGCAACCACCGCGTCCGGGCGCGGCTGCGGGCTCTGCGGCCGGAGTACTCGCAGCGCAGCGACTACGAGGCGAGGCGCGCCGCCCAGCAGAAGTCCTTGCGCCTGCCCGCATTGCCGACCACGACGATCGGTTCGTTCCCACAGACCACGGACGTCCGCAAGGCGCGCGCCGCGTTGCGCTCCGGCCGCATCGACCAGGCGACCTACCGGCAGCGGATGCGGGACGAGATCGAGCGCGTCATCCGGCTGCAGGAGGAGATCGGGCTCGACGTCCTGGTGCACGGCGAACCCGAGCGCAACGACATGGTGCAGTATTTCGCCGAGAACCTGAACGGCTTCGCCAGCACCGACAACGGCTGGGTGCAGTCGTACGGATCGCGGTGCGTGCGGCCGCCGATCCTGTTCGGCGACGTTGCCCGCCCGAAACCGATCACTGTCGAGTGGACGAGTTACGCCCAGCGGTTGACCGAGAAACCGGTCAAGGGCATGCTCACCGGCCCGGTGACGATCCTGGCGTGGTCGTTCGTCCGCGACGACCAGCCGCTGGCGGACACCGCGAAGCAAGTCGCGCTGGCCATCCGGGACGAGGTGAACGACCTGGAAGCCGCCGGAATCCGGGTCGTCCAGGTCGACGAGCCCGCCTTGCGTGAACTGCTGTCGCTGCGCTCGGCACAGCACGCGGACTACCTGGACTGGGCGGTGACGTCGTTCCGGCTGGCGACCTGCGGCGTCGCCGAGTCCACCCAGATCCACACCCACCTGTGCTATTCGGAGTTCGGCGATGTGATCAACGCGATCGTGGCGCTGGACGCCGACGTCACCAGCATCGAGGCCGCCCGCTCGCGGATGGAGGTGCTGGCAGACCTCAACGCGGTCGGCTTCGGTCGCGGCGTCGGGCCCGGCGTTTACGACATCCACTCGCCGCGCGTGCCCGAGACCGCCGAGGTCGTGGATCTGTTGCGGGCCGCGCTCGCGGCCGTTCCGGCGGAGCGGTTGTGGGTCAATCCCGACTGCGGGCTGAAGACCCGCGGCTACGCCGAGGTCGAGGCGGCGCTGAAACACATGGTCGGGGCCATAGCCGAGCTGCGCTGACGGCGGACCCGCGGGCGGCGCGTGCGTCGAACAGGACTCCGGTCAGGTGTTCACGCGGCGGATGGGAGTTGGTCGTCGCGTCGGACCAGTGCCGCGTAGCGGCCGTCGGCGGCCAGCAATTCGTCGTGCGTGCCGCGCTCCACGATCTGGCCGCCGTCGAGCACCACGATCTGGTCCGCGTGGCGCACGGTCGACAACCGGTGCGCGATCGTGATCGTGGTCCGGCCCGAGGACAGCTCGTCGAGAGCTTGCTGCACCGCGCGTTCGGTCCGGGTGTCCAAGGCGCTGGTGGCCTCGTCGAGGATCAGGATCGGCGGGTCGCGCAGGATCGTGCGGGCGATCGCGAGCCGCTGCTTCTCCCCGCCGGAGAACCTGTATCCGCGCTCGCCGACCAAGGTGTCGTAGCCGTCCGGCAGCTCTGCGATGTGGTCGTGGATCTTCGCCGCCTTCGCCGCGGCGACCAGTTGTTCGTCGGTGGCGTCGGGCTTGGCGAAGCGTAGGTTCTCGGCCACCGAGGCGTGCAGCAGGTAAGGCTCCTGGGAGACGACGCCGACCGCGGCGGCGAGCGTGTCGAAGCCGAGCTCGCGCACGTCGACACCGTCGATGCGCACCTGCCCGTCGGTGACGTCGTAGAGGCGCGGCACCAGGTAGCTGAGCGTTGTTTTTCCGGACCCGGTTTCGCCGACCACGGCGAGGCTGGTGCCGGCCGGCACGGTCACGTCGATTCCGGTGAGGGTTCCGTCGGTGCTCTCGGGAGAGTAGGCGAACGACACGTTCGCGAACCGCACTTCGCCCTCGATCGGCGACAGCCGCTCCGGCCGTTCCGGTTCGTCGATGTCGATCGGCAGGTCGAGGTATTCGAAGATGCGGCCGAACAGCGCCAGCGAGCTCTGCACGTCCACACCAGTGGACAGCAGCGACAGCGTCGGCCGGAACAGGGCCTGCTGCAAGGTTACGAAGGCGACCAGTGTGCCCAAGGTGATCAGCGGGGCGCCGAAGGTGCTGGTGACGCCGGCCGCCCAGTAAATCAGCGCGGGCAGCGCGGTCATCACGATCTGGATGCTCGACATCCGCCACCGGCCCGCCATGCTGGAACTGACTTCGAGCCGGGCCAGCTCGGCCGACTCGGCGGCGAAAGCATCGATGAGAGATTGCGCCCGGCCCATTGTGCGACCCAGCAGGATTCCGTTGACGGAAAGGGATTCCTGCACGCCGGCGGACATCGATGCGAGTTGACGCTGCCGCTTCGCGGTGATCCTCTTGCGTTCCCGGCCGATCCGGCGGCTGACCCACACGAACACCGGCAGTAGGGCCACCGACGCGATCGTCAGCCGCCAGTCCAACGCGACCATCGCGATCACGGTGGCCACCACGGTGGTGAGGTTGGAGACCAGCGAGGTGGCGGTGGACGTGACGGTGGCCTGCATGCCGCCGATGTCGTTGGCGATGCGGGATTGGATCTCGCCGGTTCGGGTGCGGGTGAAGAACGCCAGCGACATGCGTTGCAGCCGGGCGTAGACCGTGGAACGCAGGCCGTGCATCACGCTCTGCCCGACCTTGGTGGACAGGTACGTCTGCGCGACGTTGAACACGCTGGTCGCGACGGCCACGCCGATCATGCCGAGCACCAGTGCGGTCAGCAGGCCGAGCCGTTGCCGCGGGATGGCGACGTCGAGGACCTCGCGCAGCAGGAACGGCGACGCGACGGAGACCAGGGACGACGCGGCGACCAGCAGCGCGACGACCAGGAGCATGCTCCGGTGTGGGCGGAAGAGACCGCCGATGCGGCGGAGCTGCGCGGGTGGGGGAGTGGTTTTCTCGGGCGCTGACATAGGCGGCTCCAGTGATGGCAGATGCGGAGACGCCTTCATATTTACCATAGCTCACTATTACTGTCACTCTGTTAAACTGGCTGGGTGGATGCCGGTGGTGAAGAAGAACGTCTCGGCGGGCTATTCCTGCGGCTCGCCAAGTCCGCGCACGTCCTGCAGCGGCGCGGTGCCGGGGATCTCGGGCTGACCCCGGCGCAGGCGCGTGCGCTGTCCGTGCTCGGCAGGTGTGAGACGCCGCCGCGCATGGCGGAGCTCGCGGAACTGCTGCACGTGGTGCCGCGAGCGGTGACGCCGATCGTCGACGCCCTCGAGGACGTGGGCCTGCTGCGGCGCGAGGTCGATCCCGGAAATCGCCGCTCTACCCTGCTGGAACTGACCGGGGAAGGCCGGAAGATGTGCAAGCGGCTGGCCGACATCCGCGCCCGCGCGGCGGCGCAGCTGTTTTCCCCGCTCACCGCCGAACAGCGGCAAACCCTGCTGGAACTACTGGAAAAGGTCGACCCGGCGACGACGGGCTGACCGGCCGCGGCCGGACAAGACGGCCCGCGAGTCCGAACAGGACTCGTGGGCCGACGGTCGCTACGTCGAAGACGTCTACGTCGGCTGACACCGCCGGCGGCACCGCGGAGCTCCGCCCCGCCGTGTCGGGCGGGTTCCTTCACGGGTGCCCGATTGCGGTGGTGATGCCGACGAGCAGGCTGGTGAGGCCAGCACTTCCGGGTCAACGACCGGTGACCGCGCCGGTTACTGCGCCGGTTACTGCGCGAAATGGCGGGGAGGGGAGAGAGCCGTGATGGTGGCCATAGTGCGCACGTCGCGTGACCGTGGCAGTGGCGTTCCGTGTTCAGTCGCCATCGGAGGTCGCCTGATCGTGCAGAACTCGGCGGGAGCCGCGAGGATCTGGGGAACCGACGAGGAAAGGCGGAACCGGCATGGATGAGGAGACCCGCCACCGGCTGACCGAGGTGCGTTCGCTGGCCGAGGAACTGCACCCCGAGCAGATCGAGGCCGAGATCGGCCGCGCGCGGGTCGAGGCGTACCAGGAGGGCATGCGGTTCGCCGCCGACTACGTCGAGCACGGACCGCGGCGCAGCGAGCGCGCGGACATCCCGCTGCCCCGGGGCTGAGTGCTCCACAGTGGATTTTTGAGGGGCAGGGCGCGGGCCGGCCGCGGGCAGGATCACCTGGTCGACGATGTCCGCGATGTCCTGCGCGGACATCGACAGGCCCTGCAGCAGGCAGGTGTGGATGACGACGGCCGGTCCAGCTTGGACCACGAACGGGCTTACCGCACCGTGGCGGATCTCGCCCCGATGGGCGGCCCGCTCGAAGATGGTGTGCATCGTCCGGATCCGCGGCGCGGTCACCTGCTCCCTGGCCGCGGCCTGCAGGTCGTCGCGCCGTCGTCGTTCTGGCCGATGGTCGTCACGACGGAGTTGAGCCAGATGTCGGCGTTGCCGTCGGCCGCCATCGCGGCAGCGAGCGAGGCGGCGCCCGCGAACAGCCGGTAGCCGGAGGTGGCTTCGTGCAACAGCCGCCAGTTGCCGGATGCCGCCGCGCACCACCGCATGGCCTGGGTGAGCCCGGAGACCTCGGCCGAGCACCGCCACCGAGTGGCCGCGCAACGACAGCTCACGAGCGGCGGTCAGCCCGGCGAATCCGGCACCGATGACGACAACGACGTCGTAGGACTCCGTGCACGGCCCCCGTTCCTGTATTCCGGTCAACTGCGCATGCTTGCCGGGACGATGCAATACCTCGATCCACCGATCGGGCACCTCTCCCTTGCTCAGGGAAATCGCACTGGGGCTGCCAATCGGTGTGGTTCGCGGCTCGGCCTGTGTTGGGAAGAGGCAGCCTGGGGTTCTCGATCTCCGCGAGCCAGTCTCTTGTGGATCGTTCCGGCGGCAAGGGGCGGATTCCCTGAGCAGGCTTGCCCGGACTGGTGGAGTGCGGCTCCGCTCCTTGGTGACGAGATGGAGCCGGACGCTATTCGTTGGAGTGCCCGGCTCGATAACGTCGATGGGTTTCAGCGCCGGGACTCCGTGGTGGGGATGCCGTGGAATGCCCCGCGCAGGGCGAGGGAGCTCGCACCGCGGGCGGCCCAGAACGCCACGGCGATGTAGAGGACCTGTTCCGGAATGCGCTGCCACAGCGGGGACACGGGTTCGCTGGCGAGCATGACTTCCGCGCTGGTGGCGTAGATGTTCGCTGGCAGCATCACGACGAACAGCAGCGCCAGGCAGTAGCCGGTCGCGCGGCGGGTCCAGGGGATGATCAGGCCCAGGGCACCGAGTAATTCCAGGACACCCGTGAGGTAGACCATCGCCGACGGGAACGGCACCGCGGGCGGCACCATCCGGACCAGGTCGTCGTGCGTCGGCATGACGGTGACGCCGGCCGGGGCGAAGTGCGCGCTGGCGGTCATGACGAGCATGATCGCCAGCGCGTGCGCCGCGGCGGCGGGCCAGGTGGCGAACCGGCGTACGCCGACGGCGCCGAGCCCGCGCAGTCCCAGGAGTGCGATGAGAAGTACGAGGAGTGTCATGACGGTTCCGATCTAGTCACTGTCAAGTTTTGCTCGAAGCTACCGAAGTGCCTGGTATCTTGTCAATGACAAGGTCGCCTCCGGGTGCAGTCCACGTCTGAGTGAAAGGCCCGCTGTGAGCAAGATGGGATACCACCATGGGGACCTTCGCCGCACGATCGTCGCCGCCGCCGTCGAGGCCATCGGAGATTCGGGTCTCGACGGCTGGAGCCTGCGGGAACTTGCTCGGCGTGCCGGCGTCTCGCACGCTGCGCCCGCACACCACTTCGGTGACAAGAGCGGCGTGCTGACCGCCATCGCCGTCGAAGGGTTCACGCTGCTCGCCGACGCCCTCGAAGCGGCCGAACCTGACTTGCTCGACATGGGCCTCGCCTACGTTTCCTTCGCCGTGACCTATCCGGCCCACTTCGGCGTGATGTTCCAGCCCGGCCTCTACCGGGACGACGACGAGGCGGTCCAGAAGGCCGAGGCGCGCGCCGGTGACGTGCTGCGCGCAGGTGCGCGGGCCGTAACCGTCCCGCCGTCCGGCCCGGAGCACACCACCCTCGCGGCCTGGTCGATCGTGCACGGCTTCGCCAACCTGTGGCTCAGCGGCGCATTGCGGATGCCCGCCGACACGGATCCGGTCCAAGCAGCCCGGCCGGTCCTGCGCCGGCTCCTCGAACATTGAGGATGTGCGCGGACCCACACCCTCGTGGCCGCCAACGGAGATCGGCGCAAAAAAGTCCGCTTCGCCACGGACAACACCGGGCCGCAGATCTCCTCGATCAGTCCCGCCGATGGGTCGATGGTCTCGAGCGGACGGGTCGAAGTGACTGTGGCGGCACATGACGCCGTCTCGAACGTCGCGGCGACCACGGCGGTGCTCGACGGTACGAAGATCCCGGTACCGGACTCGTTCCCGGCCGAGAACATCCCGGCGGGCAAGCACGTGTTGGCGGTGACGGTGACCGATGCGACCGGTAACACGACGACGAGCACCAGCACAGTTCATTACCCCGCAGCCGGTGATCCGCCCTGGCGCCTACGACCGCGGGCAGGTCTGGGAGGGCCCTATGGCCGGCCCCGACGCGCCGACGATCATGGCTGCCGGCGGCATCGCCTGTGCGGCGACGAGCCGGACCACGCCGACCGCGTGCCGGCAGGCGGAGGTTGCGGACCTCATCAGGTCGCACAGCCCCGCGGCCGTGCTCACGCTCGCCGACAACCAGTACGACGTGGGCACGCTGCCCGCCTTCCTCCATTCGATGACGTGGGAGGAGTACAGGCCCTCGCGACGCAGGATGGCGCCTTTCTCGCCGTTGGGTGCGTTCTCGTACTCGGCGACGATGGCGAGCTTGTAGTCGGGGCTGAACACTCGCCGGGTCGGCCGGGGTGCGGGGTCGGCCGCCGGGGAGCTGGGCTGGTCATCAGACGGGGTGGACACGTACACAAGGATCTCCGATCCCGCCCTCGGTCGTGGACCCCGGGTACTCACTCGGGGTGTCTCACCTCAGCCTGACAAAGAGGGTTGCGCAGGTCAGTGGATGGGGCCGGTGCGCCTCAGAGGGCATCTCAGGGTGTCTTCCCTGCCGATCCCCGCCACAGACGTGGCTGCGTTTCTCCCGGGTCGTGGGCTCGATGGCTGGATATCGGCAGCTCCCGTGGGTGTACGACATGCGATCTCGATTGGTCTGGAGTAGGCAGATCTCTTGGGGCAGCTGATGGACCACATTCGTCGACTGCCCCATTCGAACCGAAACTACGGGGGTTCAGAAATGACACGTCAGATGAGCACCGAGATGCAGCAGTGCATTGACATGTGCAACAAATGTCATGACAAGTGCGAGCAGATGTTGTCCCGCTGCATGGAGATGCGCAGTGAACAATCGATGCAGATGAGCATGATGTTGATGTCCTGCGCGGAAATGTGTCGCATGTGTGCGGACATGATGATGCGCTGTTCGAGCATGGCGAAGACCGGCGCGGACATGGTGCAGATGTGCGTACGGATGTGCGGAATGTGTGCCGACATGTGCGAGATGTCCGCCGACATGTGCAGGCAGATGGATGCCAAGGAGATGACCGAGCTGGCGGATCTGATGACGCAGTGCGCCGTCATGTGCCGTCAGGTGACGCCGCAAGCGATGCAGCCTGCGTGACCGGGCAGGACCACGTCCGCTTCCTCGTGCCTTCAGGGCGGAGGACGTGGTCCTTTACCCGCATGATTGCCCAGCACGTCATGGCTGCGGTGCAAACCCGCTCCGCCGACGCTACGCAGTGGCGTCGAGGGCTGCGCCCGGGTATTCGGGTGGAGAATTCGACCGGGGAATGAGCGGGGCCGGGCGTGTTGCGGATTGCCTATCACCTCCTGCGGTGGGCCGTCTTCGACGACGACCCAACCGTCCATGACGGACCATGCGGTCCGTGACCTCGCGGGCGAAACCCACCTCGTTCGTGGGATTCGGCGACCGCGGTGGACGTGACACTGTGGATCGCGTCGACCTGCGCGACCGCTGTTATCGTGTTTGCGTGACGACGGACATGGTGACGGACAGCGCCTCGGTGGGCGAGGCCGTGGTGGGCGAACTGACCGGCCGCGGCATGCAGCCCAGACAGCTGATCGTCACCGTCTACGGCTTGTACGCGCGGGAGGCCGGCGGCTGGCTGTCTGTGGCGTCGTTGGTGCAGCTGCTCGCCGATCTCGGCGTCGACGAGCCCGCGGTGCGCTCGTCGATCTCGCGGCTGAAGCGGCGCGGGATTCTGCTGGCCGAGCGGCGCGGCGGGGCGGCGGGCTACGAACTGTCCGGTGCTGCGCTGGAGATCCTGCGGGAAGGCGACGAGTGGATCTTCCGACCGGAGCGCGCCCCCCTCGCCGAGGGTTGGGTGCTGGCGGTGTTCTCGGTCCCGGAATCGGAACGGCAGAAGCGGCACGTGCTGCGCACCCAGCTGACGCGGCTGGGTTTCGGCACCGCCGCGCCGGGGGTGTGGATCGCCCCGGCCGACCTGCGGGACGCGGCGAGCAGCGTCCTGCGGCGCTACGAGCTGGCCGGCTACGCCGATCTGTTCCACGCCGAGCACCTCGCTTTCGGCGATCTGCGGACCAAGGTGGCGCAGTGGTGGGACCTGGAGCAACTGCAGCAGCTCTACGGCGAGTTCATCGGGGTGCACCAGCCGGTGCTGCGGCGTTGGCGGCGTCGCCGGGCACCGCGCGGACCGGAGGCCTTCGCCGACTACGTGCGGGTGCTCACCGACTGGCGCCGATTGCCCTACCTCGACCCCGGGCTGCCCGCCGAGCTGCTGCCGAAGGACTGGAACGGGACGGTGGCCGCGGAGGTGTTCTTCACGCTGAAGTCCTTGTTGGAGCAGCAGGCCCACGAGCACGTCGAAGCCGTCACGGCGCGCTGATCGGTTCGGCGGGGATCGCGGCGGTGGGTGCGGGATTCGTCTCGGTCGGCCATTCTCCTAGGTGGTGTGGGTGGTGCTGATCGCTGCGTTCCGAGGTGGCCCGTGCGCGGTTTTCGGGGCTATAGCGCTCGAAACCGCTCACGACACCTGCGCCTCAGGCGACAACCTCCGCGCGCCCCGCACACCAGCAAATATCGGTGTCCGGGCACGTCGACACGTTGTGCCGGGACAACCTGCCGCCACGCGAGCAGTGGCCGCCGGCACGCCGGAAAACCGAAGGCCACCACGCACTTCCACCGCGTCGTGCTGGACCGACGCCCTGATCATCTCCGTGGGCTACAACATCGCGGGCCGGCGCTTCGTGCTCCGCGAGCTCGCCCGGGCCTGAACTCGCGAAGCGGGCTGGATCGTCACGGCTTCCCGCGTTCGTCGACGAGTTGGTGGAGTGCGGAGAGACCCTTGTGGACCTCGACGAAACTGGTGCTCAGCGGGGCGAGGCCGATGCGGATTCCGTCCGGTGCGCGGAAGTCCGGGATGACAGCGCGTTGCCAGAGCAGCTCGGTGACCTCCCGGAAGTCGGCTCGGCGCACTGTGATGTGGCCGCCGCGGCGCTCGGGTTCGCGTGGTGAGGCCAGCTGCACGCCCCGGTCGAACAGCCACGCGTCCGCCAGTTCGAGGGCGTATTGGGTCAGCAGCGACGACTTCGCGCGGACTGCTTCGATCCCCGCTTCCTCGAGCATGTCCAGGCCGGTGAGCAGCGGGAGCATCGCCAGGATCGGGGGCGTTCCGCTGAGCAGCCCGCGGATGCCGTCGGCGGGTTGGTACCCGGGCCCCATCAGGAACGGTTCGCGATGTCCCATCCAGCCCCAGATCGGCTGCTGCGCGAGCCCGTGGTGGCGCTGGTTGACGTAGCCGAAGGCAGGAGATCCGGGCCCGCCATTGAGGTACTTGTAGGTGCAGCCGACGGCGAAATCGGCGTCCCACGCGTCGAGGTGCACGGGTACCGAACCGACCGAATGGCAGAGGTCCCACAGCACCAACGCACCGGCTCGGTGTGCCGTGCGCGTGATGGCTTCGGCGTCGGCCAGGTAGCCGGAGCGGTATGCGACGTGGCTGAACACGACCAACGCGGTGTTCGGGCCGACTGCGCCGGCGACCTGTTCGTCGGTGATGCCCGCCGCCGGGTCGGTTTCGATCCACTTGAGGACCAGGCCACGTTCGGCGGCGATGCCTTCCAGGACGTAGCGGTCGGTGGGGAAGTTGTCGGTGTCGAGGACGATTTCGCGTCGGCCGGGCCGGGCGGCGACCGCAGCGCGGGCGAGCTTGTAGAGCATGACGGTGGTGGAGTCGGCCACGACGACTTGTCCGGGTGCGGCGCCGAGCGCGGCCCGGCCGACGCGGTCGCCGATCGCTTCCGGCCAGTCGAGCCATTCGTCGGTCCACCCCCGGATCAGGCGTTGTCCCCACTGCTGGTGGATGAACCGGTCCATGCGCTCGGGGATCGCACGAGAGGGTCGTCCCAGGGAGTTGCCGTCGAGGTAGGCGACGACGTCCGCGCCGTCGGGCGTCAAGAACCGTTCCTGGAAGCCGCGCAGCGGATCGGCGCCGTCCAGCACGTGCGCTTTCTCCAGGAGGCTGGTGCGGTCGGACATGCGTTCTTCCTCCGTTGGTGGTCGAGTCAGGACGACGGGGGTGGGTCGAGGACTCGGGCGGCGCGCAGGGCCTCGCGGCACCGACCAGGGTGGCAGCGGCCCCGCACCGACGGCGCGGCCACGGCGCAGGCGCACCGCGCACCGGTCGAACCACCGTCCCCACCAGGCGGAATCGGCGATCACCCATTCGTCCTCGTCGCTCGGCATCGTGGTCCTCCTGGCCGTTCTACCGGGTGATCTCGGTGCGCACCGCTTACAGCTCGGGGAAGAAGGTCAGGTCTAGCGCGTCGCGGAGGAAAGGCACGCCGCTGGACCCACCGGTGCCCCGCTTGAACCGATCGTGCGCTCCACGGTCTTCAGGTGCCGGAAGCGCCATAACTGGAAGTTGTCCTCCAAGTCCAGGAGTTCCTCGCAGGCTTCGTAGGCATCCCAGTTCTCCGCGACCGACTCGTAGATCTTCCGGAAGACGGGCACGAGCTCGGCACGTAGGTGTGTGTGGCTGACGTCGCGCTCCAGCAGCGGGGCGGGGACCTGGTATCCGCGCCGGGCGAGGTACCGGAGGAATTCGTCGTAGATGCTGGGTTGTCCGAGCAGCCCGGACAGCAGTGCGTGGGCGTGCTCATCGTGCCGGAACACCTCCAGCATCTCGTCGTTCTTGTTGCCGAGGATGAACTCCACTGCGCGGTACTGATAAGACTGGAATCCTGATGACCTGCCGAGGAATCCGCGGAACCGCACGAATTCCGAAGGTGTCAGGGTTGCCAGTACCGACCACTGCTCGGTGAGGATGTGCTGGATGCGCTTGACCCTGGCCAGTCCCTTGAGCGCCTGTTGCAGCCGGTCGCCTGCCAGGTGCTCGCGCGCGGTCCGGAGTTCGTGCAGTACGAGCTTGAGCCACAGCTCCGCAGCCTGGTGCTGGATGATGAACAACAGCTCGTCGTGGCTTGCTGCGTCCGCGGCCGCGGTTCGTCATCTCCGTCGGCGCGCTGACGGATTCTCCAACGGCACGCCGTCTTTCGAGAGCTTCGGTGCGGGTAGGTCCGCGCTGGAGGTGAGCGGCGCCGCCCCTGTCAGCGGCCGTCCGGCCGGATCTTTGAGGAACAAGGCGCTTACGAGCCCGATCGCACCTGCCCCGGTGAGGTAGTAGCCAGGCCAGTCGAGGTTGTCGGTCGTGGTCACCGCGACACCGATGACCGTGGGCGCGGTGCCCGCGAACGCGGAAACGAAGAAGTTGAAGATGATGGCGAGGCTGCCGTACCGGATGAAGGTGGGAAAGAGCGCGGGCAGTGTCGAGGGGGTCACCGCCGCGAAGCAAAGCAGCGCGAAACCCATGATCAGCAAGCCGAGGACCTGGCCGGTAAGCCCCGCTCTCAGCAGCCAGACCGAAGGCAGACCGAGCAGGACGAGCGAGACGCTGCCGGTAATCAGGATCGGCTTCCTGCCGATCCTGTCGCTGAGTTTGCCGACGAACACGATGACGCAGAGCATCGCCAGCATGACGGCCACCTGAAGCGTGGTCGAGAGCGCCTCGCTGGTCCCGCTCTTGCCGTAGGCCGGTAGGGTGCCCGTCAGGTAGGTCGGCACGTAGTTCGTCAGAACGTAGTTGGTGACGTTCCAGGCCACGATCAGTCCGCCAGCGATCAGCGCCGCCGAGCGGTAATGGGTCACCAAGATCTGGAAGACGCGGCGCAGCGACATGGTGGCCATCGCTGGTGAACGCTCCATCAGCTGCCGGAACGCGGGCGTCTCCTCCAGGCGCATCCGTAGGTAGATCCCGGTGATGCCCACCGGAATGGCGAGCATGAAGGGCAGCCGCCATCCCCAGGTCAACAGATCGTCCGGCGGCAGCACGGCGACCAGGATCGTGCAGATTCCCGCGCCGAGGGTGTACCCGACCAGCGTGCCAAACTCCAGCCAGCTGCCCAGGAAACCGCGCCGCCGGTCGGGGGCGTACTCCGCGACGAGGGTCAGTGCTCCGGTGTACTCGCCGCCCGCGGAAAAGCCCTGCAGCATCCGGATGAACAACACGATCAACGGGGCCGCGATACCGATCGCGCCGTAGCTGGGAACGAGCCCGAGCAGTGCAGTGGCGATCGCCATCAGGAGAACCGTGGCGGAGAGGACCCTGGTCCGGCCGATGCGGTCACCCAGCGGGCCGAGGATGAGCCCGCCGAGCGGGCGAACCAAGAACGCGGCGGCGAACGTGCCCAGGGTGAACACCGCCGCCCACTCCCCGGCATCGGGGAAGAAAACCCGATCCAGGGCGATTGCTGCGAGATAGGAATAGATGCCGAAGTCGTACCACTCGGCGACGTTTCCCAGTGTTGCAGCCATTGTCGCGCGACGAATGGTCTGCGCATCCGCGACGGCTACCCGGTCGACCGCGGCCCGAGGATCTTCGGTCGCCCCGCTCACCCGGCCGCTCCATTACGTCCCATGCACAACGAAGACGTGCGGTGGCGTGGATTCATGATCACCCGTGTTTCATGCGACTGATATATCTATGCAAGTTATTAGATGTGTTAGTGGTGGTCAAGGGTCGCTGCGCCGGCTACGGGCCCGCGAGATTTTGCAAGCGATCGAGGATCTCCTCGGCGGCTTGGACGAGAATGCGTGAAATGCCCTGGAAGTCCGCGGGGCGGAGATGGGCCTCGTCCGCCGATACGCTCAGCGCTCCGGCGATGCGCCCGCCCGGGCCGCGCACCGGGACGGCGACGGTGTGGAGATCGGGTTCGAACTCGCCGCTGGCGGCTGCCCAGCCGCGGTCGCGCACCCGGTTCAGGTCCGCCAGCAAGGCGCCGCGCGAGGTAACGGTGTGTGGGGTGAAACGCCGCAGCGGTTGCTTCAGGGCGTCGTCGAGCTCCTCGAATCCGAAGCTCGCCAGCAGAACTTTTCCGCTCGCAGTCGCATGGAGCGGGACTCGGAGGCCGATCCAGTTGCGCTCAGTGCTCGGCTCCTGCACGACGGCGGTCGCGCCGCCGCCCTCGAAGACGCTGAGGCTCACCGTTCCGCGCAGTTCGGATGCCAGCCGAGCGCAGATCGGCCTGCTTTCGCCGGCGATGTCCAGTTGTGCCGCCGTCGCTCCGGCGAGCCGGACGATGCCGAATCCGAGCCGGTATCTTCCGCGCGGGCCTACCTGTTCGACGAACCGGTGCTTCTCCAGGGCGGTCATGAGGCGGGATGCCGTGGACTTGTGGACCCCCAGTTCGCGGGCCAGCTCGGTCACGCCGGCCGGTCCGCGCTGGGCCAGAAGGACGAGCATCGACAGCGCCCGGTCGACGGCCTGGGTCTGCGTCCGGGGCTCAGACTTGGCCGCGATCTTGTTGTTGTGCATGTTGCAACTCCGAACCTGAGGTGAGTCGATCTGGGATCGGTTAATTGACGGGAAACGATAAGTGCCGGATGCTCTGTTGCGAATAGCACGTCGTGTTCCGCAATAAGCAACAGGAGCAACGATGATCTTAGTTGGCGCGGTGTCCGACATCCCGGTCGGGGAGTCCGTACGTGTGCAGGGCAGCGTGACGATCGCGGTCTTCAACGCGGACGGCATCCTCTACGCGATCGACGACACGTGCACCCACCAGGATGCTTCGCTGTCGGACGGCTGGCTCGAAGGATGCGCGGTCGAATGTCCGCTGCACGCCGCCTGCTTCGATCTCCGCACCGGGCGGCCCAGCGGGCCGCCCGCGCGGAAACCGGTGCGCACGCACGAAGTCGTCATCTCCGACGGTCAGGTCTACGTGCACGAGTCGGTGAAAGTCGAGGCGGTAGTCGTACGGGCGCTTACGGAAGAGGTCCGATGATGCGGACGATCACTGTTGTCGGGGCTTCTCTCGCCGGGCTCACGGCGACCCGCGCGCTGCGTGATCAGGGTTTCGAGGGGCGCATCGCCGTGGTCGGCGACGAAGCTCACGCGCCTTACGACCGCCCCCCGCTGTCGAAGGAGTTCTTGGGCGGAACGGTTTCGGAAGACGACCTGAAGCTGGCGACGCCTGAGGACGCCGCACTGCTCGCGGAGTGGCGCCTCGGATGCACCGCGACTGCCCTCGACACCGGTGGGCGGGCGGTGGTGCTCGACGACGGTGCACGGATCGTGTCCGATGGCGTGGTGCTGGCGACCGGTGCCCGGGCCAGGAACCTCCCCGGGGAGATGCCCAAGGGAGTGCACACCATCCGCACGCTCGACGATGCCATGGTGCTGCGCGAGGAGTTGGTCGCGGGAGCCCGTCTGGTTGTGATCGGGGCGGGGTTCATCGGTTCCGAGATCGCGTCGACGGCGGTGGGATTGGGGGTCGAGGTCGATGTCGTCGAGGCTGCGCCCGTGCCGCTGCTGAAGCCGCTCGGCGCTGAGATGGGCGAGATCTGTGCCGGGCTGCACGCCACCAGGGGAGTCCGGCTGCACACCGGCGTTTCGCTCGCCGAGCTGGTCGGCAGCACGCAGGTGAAGGCCGTCCGCCTGACCGATGGCCGCGAACTCCCCGCCGATGTGGTGGTGGTCGGGATCGGGGCGGCACCGTCCGTGGATTGGCTGAGCGGGTCGGGCGTCGACCTCGACGATGGTGTGGTGACCGATGCGCAGGGCGTCACGAACATCCCTGGCGTTGTCGCGGTCGGCGACTGCGCCAACTCCCACCGGAACTACCTCGGCTTGGCCCGGCGCATGGAGCACTGGACCAATGCCGTGCAGCAGCCAGTTGCGGCAGTGTCCGCTCTCCTCGGTCGGACCTACCTGCCGCCAGCGCATCACGAGGTGCCGTACTTCTGGTCGGACCAATATGGTCACAAGATCCAATTCGCCGGTCACCGCACCGCGGATTCGACGATCGAAGTGCTCGAGGGCGACCTCGAATCGCTCGACTTCCTCGCGCTCTACCGCGATCAGGCCGGCAATCCGGTAGCAGTTCTCGCGGTCGACCGCGCCCGCTCGTTCGGGAGATGGCGTCGCCAGCTAGCGGGATTCCGGCCGGCGCAGCGCTGATCCGGCGAACGTTGGGTCCTTCTCATCCATTTCCGTCCCCGTGCTGGCGCGGTGATCCTCGGGCACCGGCTCGGCCCGGGTGTTTCCTCGAGCTCTCTGCTGCCCAGGATCCGCGCCGACTATTCATCGCCGCATTGAAATAGAGGGAAAGGATCGTTGTGAGCTCCGTCGAAGTCCACAGCCAGCAGCCGGAATCCGCCTCCAGCCTGATTCCGACCTTGCCCGGATCGCACTACACCGATGCCGCGGTCTTCGAGATCGAGCAGTCCCGGATCTTCCAGCGCAACTGGTTCGCCGCGGCCCGCAGCAGTGACATGGCAACACCGGGCAGCTTCCGCAACGTCGATGTCGGAGGGGAGAGCGTGCTGATCGTGCGTGGCCGCGACGGCGCTTTGCGAGCTTTCCTCAACGTGTGCCGGCACCGCGGCGCACGCCTGTGCCTCGAAGAGTCCGGATCGGTCCGCAGGTCCTTGCAGTGCCCTTACCACGCGTGGACCTACGGCCTCGATGGCTCGCTCATCGCGGCACCGAATCTGAACTCCATGAACGACGTGAACCGCGACGAATACGGCCTTATCGGCGTCGCCCTGCAGGAATGGCTCGGAACTGTCTGGGTTTGCCTTGCCGACGAGCCGCCGTCCTTCGCCGACACGGTGCAGGCAGCGGTTGCAGCCCGGCTCGGTGATTCCGACGTCATCGACGGGTGGGGGATCGACGACCTCGTGGTCGGTCGCCGGATCACTTACGACGTGAAGGCGAACTGGAAGCTCATCGTCGAGAACTTCATGGAGTGCTACCACTGCGCGACCATCCATCCTGAACTGACTGAAGTGCTGCCCGAGTTCGCCGATGGCTACGCGGCGCAGTACTTCGTGGGGCACGGAGCGGAGTTCGGCGAGGAGGTCACCGGCTTCACGGTGGACGGGCAGAGCGGCTTCGAAACCCTCTCCGGCGTTGACGAAGACCACGATCGGCGCTACTACGCGGTCACGATCAACCCTCAGGTGTTCATCAACCTCGTCCCGGACCACGTGATCTTCCACCGCATGTACCCGGTGGCGGTGGACCGGACGATCGTCGAGTGCGACTGGCTCTACACGCAGGAGGTCATCGACAGCGGGGCCGATCTCTCGCGTTCGGTAGAGCTCTTTCACCGGGTCAACCAGCAGGACTTCGACGCATGCGAGCGTTGCCAGCCGGCGATGTCCTCGCGGGCATACGCCTCGGGTGGTGTGCTGGTTCCCAGCGAGCACCACATCGGCGAGTTCCGGGATTGGGTGGCGGCCGCGATCTCCGGATGACGTCGGCCTGCCGGGAACCCCAGTTGATGACGTTCCGCGAGCCGACACCTTATGGTGCCGACGTTGGCCAGTGCCCGCCCGGCGCTGGTCTTCCCGTGGCGATACCCGCCGCCAGCACAGTGCTGGTTTTACCTGGGTTTCCATCGGGCTGTCACGACCGCCACCGGGCGGTCCTACTCCAGCTTCGACACGATCGCCGGCTCGATCAGCCGGACTCTGCTTGCCCTGCCGGGCGAAACCATCGTGCATACCGGGCATGGTGACTCGGCCACCATCGGTGCCGAGGCGCCGCACCTGGAGGTGTGGATGGCGCGGGGACATCTCCCGAATTCCGGGAGATCCCCCCGGGCTGTTGACCGAGCCCGGCACCGAGGTTAACTTGACCTGTAACTGATATATCAACCATCGAACACAGATACACGGGAGGTCGACCCGTATGTCCACAACGGTTGATCGTCAAGCGGTCCCGAGAGCCGAACGCCCGGAGCTGCAGGCATGAGTGCAACCACCACGCCTCCTGGCGCGCAGCTGCCCGAACATCCTGACTTCCTCTGGCGCAACCCGGAACCGAAGAAGTTCTACGACGTGGTCATCGTCGGTGGCGGTGGGCACGGCCTGGCGACCGCGCACTACCTGGCGAAGAACCACGGCATCACCAACGTCGCTGTTCTGGAGAAGGGCTGGCTCGCGGGCGGCAACATGGCCCGCAACACCACACTGATCCGGTCCAACTACCTGTGGGACGAATCCGCGGCGATGTACGAGCACTCCCTGAAGCTGTGGGAGGGCCTGGAGGAGGACCTCGGCTACCCGATCCTGTTCTCGCAGCGCGGTGTGCTCAACCTCGCGCACACCGAGCAGGACGTCCGCGATTCGGTCCGCCGCGTGGAGGCCAACAAGCTCAACGGGATCGACGCGGAGTGGATCGGACCCGAGGACGTCAAGGAGATCTGCCCGATCGTCAACATCTCCGCCGATATCCGCTACCCGGTCCAGGGCGCGACGTATCAGCCGCGCGCGGGCATCGCCAAGCACGATTACGTGGCCTGGGGCTTCGCGCGCCGCGCGGACGAGGCCGGGATCGACGTGATCCAGAACTGCGAGGTGACCGGGTTCGCCGTGGACGGTGACCGGGTGACCGGGGTGCACACCTCCCGCGGCGACATCGCCTGCGGCACCGTGGCACTCTGCGCGGCCGGGCACACGTCGGTGCTGCTGGACATGCTCGGTGTGCGCACCCCGCTGCAATCACACCCGCTGCAGGCGCTGGTTTCCGAGCTGCTGGAGCCGGTGCACCCGACGATCGTGATGTCCAACGCCGTGCACGTGTACGTCTCCCAGGCGCACAAGGGCGAACTGGTGATGGGTGCGGGTGTGGACTCCTACAACGGCTACGGCCAGCGTGGTGCCTTCCACATCATCGAGCGCCAGATGGCTGCTGCGGTCGAGCTGTTCCCGGTGTTCGCGCGGGCGCACCTGCTGCGCTCCTGGGCGGGCATCGTGGACGTCACCCCGGACGCGAGCCCGATCGTTGGCCACACCCCGTACGAGAACCTGTACGTCAACTCGGGGTGGGGGACCGGCGGTTTCAAAGCCACGCCGGGGATCGGTTGGTGCTACGCACACACCATCGCCCACGGCGCGCCACACCCGTACGTCGCCCCGTTCGGCCTCGACCGGTTCACCACCGGCGCGCTCGTCGACGAGCACGGCGCCGCGGCCGTCGCCCACTGAATCCGAGGACTGCCATGCAACTCATCCACTGCCCGTGGTGCGGCCCCCGCGAGGAGGTCGAGTTCCACTACGGCGGCCAGGCCGACATCGCCTACCCAGAAGAGCCCGCCCAACTGTCGGACCAGGAATGGGCGGAGTTCGTGTTCTACCGCGACAACCCCAAGGGGCCGTTCGCGGAACGCTGGAGCCACAGCCTCGGCTGCCGCCGCTGGTTCAACGCCGTCCGCGACACCCGCACCTACGAGTTCCTCGCCACCTACGACGTCGGTGAACCGGTCGCCGGCGTGGCGCGGGCCGAACAGGAGGTGCACCAATGAGCCGGGTCGACGGATACGGCCGCATCGACCGCAGCCGCACGCTCACCTTCACCTTCGACGGCCGGACCTACACCGGCCACCCGGGTGACACGCTCGCCTCGGCCCTGCTGGCGAACGGCGTCCACCACGTCGGCACCAGTGTGAAACTGGGCCGCCCGCACGGGATCGGAGCCGCCTGGACCGAAGACCCCACTGGCCTGGTGCAGATCGAGAAGCCGTTCCCGGAGCCGATGCTGCAGGCCACCACGGTCGAGCTCACCGATGGGCTCGTCGCCCGTGGCGTCAACGGGCAGGGACGTCTCGCCGACGTGCCCGACCCCGCCCGCTACGACCGCAAGCACACCCACACCGACACGCTGGTGATCGGCGCCGGACCGGCCGGGCTGGTCGCCGCCCGCAGCGCGGCGCGCGCGGGGGAGAGCGTCGTCCTCGTCGACGACCGCGTCACCCCTGGCGGCAGCCTCACCGGTACCGAGCGCATCGACGGTCGTCCGGCCCGGGAGTTCGTCGACGAGGTCGTCGCCGAACTGGCGGAAAATCCGGAGGCGCTGCACCTGCAGCGCACCACCGCGTTCGGGCAGTACGACGACGGGTTCGTGCTTGCGCTGGAGCGGCGCACCGACCACCTCGGCACCGCCGCGCCCGCGAACCGCTCCCGGCAGCGGGTACACCGCATCCGTGCGCTCAAGGTCGTCGTCGCCGCCGGCGCGCACGAGCGGCCGATCGTGTTCGAGGACAACGACCGCCCCGGCATCCTGCTCGCCTCCGCAGCACGGGACTACCTGCACCGCTACGGCGTGCTCGCCGGACGCGAGATCGTCGTGTTCACCAGCGACGACACCGCCTATGCCGCGGCGATCGACCTCGCCGACGCGGGCGCGCGCGTGACCATCCTCGACGCGCGGGACACCGCGCCCGAGGAATGGAAGAACCGTGCCGTGGCAAGTGGAACCACGGTCCATCCGTCCACTGTGGTCACCGGAACCGAAGGCGAGGAGCGCGTTTCCGGCGTGCTCGCCCGCAACGCCGGCGGTGCGGTGCGGCTGCCCGCTGACCTGTTGCTGGTCTCCGGCGGCTGGAACCCGGTGGTGCACCTGTTCAGCCACATCAAGGGAGCGCTGGTCTACGACGCCGCGCTCGGCGCCTTCCGCCCGTCCGGAACACTGCCCGGCGTCACCGTGATCGGAGCCGCGAACGGCACCTTCGACCTGGCCGGGGTGGTGCGCGAAGGCGCCGGTGACGGAGCTCCGCCCGTCGACGCCGAACCCGCCCGCACACCGACGAAGGTGTTGTGGCGGACCGAAGGCGACCCGGACCGCCAGTTCGTCGACATCCAGCGCGACGCCACCGTCGCGGACATCCAGCGGGCTGTCGGCGCCGGGCTGCGGTCGGTGGAGCACGTCAAGCGCTACACCACCATCGGCACCGCGCACGATCAGGGCAAGACCTCCGGCGTGATCGCCTCCGGCATCACGGCCGAGCTCCTCGGCCGCCCGATCGAGGAACTGGGCACCACCACCTTCCGTCCGCCGTACACCCCCGTGGCGTTCGCCGCGCTAGCCGGGCGTGAGCACGGCAAGCTGTTCGACCCGGAGCGCACCACCTCGCTGCACGCCTGGCACGTAGCGGCCGGGGCGGTGTTCGAGGACGTCGGGCAGTGGAAGCGCGCGCGTTACTACCCGAAGCCCGGCGAGGACATGGACACCGCCGTGCTGCGCGAGTGCGCCGCCACCCGAGCGAGCGTTGGCATCCTCGACGGCTCCACCCTGGGCAAGATCGACGTTCAGGGCCCGGATGCCGGGGTGCTGCTCGACCGGATCTACACGAACATGATGAGCACGCTGAAGGTCGGACGGGTGCGCTACGGCGTGATGTGCGGCAACGACGGCATGGTCATCGACGACGGCACGGTGCTGCGGATCGCGGAGAACCGCTTCCTGGTCACCACGACGACCGGCGGCGCTGCGGCCGTTCTGGAGTGGATGGAGGAGTGGCTCCAGACCGAGTGGCCGGAGCTGCGCGTGCACTTGGCTTCGGTCACCGAGCACTGGGCGGTGTTCCCGGTCGTCGGCCCGCGGTCGAGGGACGTGGTCGGCGCGGTGTTCCCCGACCTCGACGTGTCGAACGAGGCGTTCCCATTCATGGCCTGGAAGGACACCGCACTCGACGGTGTGCCGGTCCGCGTCGCGCGGATTTCCTTCTCCGGCGAGCTGGCCTACGAGGTCAACGTCAACTCCTGGTACGGGTTGTCGCTGTGGAAGCGCTTGCTGGCGGCCGGGAAGCGCTTCGACATCACCCCGTACGGCACCGAGACCATGCACGTGCTGCGCGCGGAGAAGGGCTACCCGATCATCGGGCAGGACACCGATGGCACGGTCACGCCTCAGGACCTCGGCATGAACTGGGTGGTGTCGAAGAAGAAGGAAGACTTCATCGGCAAGCGCTCGTTCGCCCGGCCCGAGAACCACAACCCGCTTCGCAAGCAATTCGTTTCCCTGCTGCCGACCGATGGACTCACCAAGCTGCGCGAGGGCTCGCAGATCGTGGAGTTCCGCGAGGACGGGGCACTACCCGAGCCGCCGGTCCCGATGCTCGGCCACGTCACCTCCAGCTACCACAGCGCCGAGCTCGGGCGACCGTTCGCGCTCGCACTGGTGAACAACGGCCGCGCCCGAATCGGTGACCTGGTGCACGTTCCGATGGGCGGCAAGCTCATCGAGGCCGAGATCGGCGACACCGTGCTGGTGGACCCGGAAGGAGCACGCCGCGATGGCTGAAACCCTCTACCCCGCGCACCCCCTGCAAGCGTGGAAAGCCGCTCTGGCCGAGCTGACGTGGGCGGTTGACGGGCTGATGGTCAAGCCCGAGGAGCCAGTGGCCGCGGTGGACCTGCGCGTCGATGCTGCAGGACCGGGCGCCGCGGCAGTGGCACGCGCGTTGGGTTCGGCGTTACCCGTCGAACCCAACACCTGGACCCACACCACGGAAGGCCAGATCATCTGGCTCGGTCCCGATGAGTGGCTGGTGACCAGCAAGAACGCCCGCCCGCACGAGCTGGAGGACTCGCTCGGCCGGGTCGTATCCGCTCACGGCGGCGCGGCCGCGGACGTGTCCGCGCAGCGCACCACCATCCGGCTCAGCGGTGGGCGGGCCCGAGAGCTGCTGTCGTTCGGGTGCTCGATCGACCTGCGATCCTCGGCCTTCCCCAACGGATCGAGCGCGCAGACCAGCATCGGGCAGACCGGTGCACTGATCCTCGCCCTCGGCAGCGGCGACGACTTCCGGCTCTTCGTCCGGCCGTCGTTCGCCGGGTACCTCGCGGACTGGCTGCTCGACACGGCCCAGGAATTCCGCCCCGCCCAACAGTAGGGCCTGTTTCGAAAGTGGTTTGCGTAGCGGTGCGGGTAGCGGCCCCCCTGCGGGAGTTGCTGTGGCCTTCTCACGCACGTGTTCCCCGACATCATGAATGCCAATTCACCGCGTCGGGGACTGGCCTCGCCGAGAGCCCTTCGGCGGGCACAGCCCCCGAGAACCCGCGGCGGTGCCAGTTGAGTCCCACACCGCAAGCGGCTGCCGCCGCTTATAAAACACGTCCTAGGGCCGGGCGTCCTCGATCGTCGGCACGGCCCGGCTTTCCCATCCTTCACAGGCATCTTCGCAGCGGTCGCAGTGGACCGTATTTAGGAGAGACCCGTCATGAGCACCACCCCTCGTGTCGTCATCATCGGAGCTGGGATCGTCGGTGCGAACCTGGCCGACGAGCTCACCGAGCGCGGCTGGACCGAGGTCGCTGTCGTCGATCAGGGCCCGCTGCCCCTCACTGGAGGCTCGACCTCCCACGCGCCCGGTCTCGTGTACCAGACCAGCGCCTCGAAGGTCATGACCGAGCTGGCAACCTACACGGTGGAGAAGTTCAAGAGCCTCGACGTGGACGGGGCCTGGTGCTTCAACCAGGTCGGCGGCCTCGAGGTCGCCACCACCCCGGAGCGGCTCGCCGACCTGCACCGCAAGCAGGGGTGGGCCACCTCCTGGGGGGTGCCCGGCGAGGTCGTCGGGCCGCAGCGGTGCGCCGAACTGCACCCGCTGCTCGACGGTGAACGGGTGCTCGGTGGGTTCCATACTCCGACGGACGGCTTGGCCAAAGCGTCCCGCGCCGTCGTCGCAGTGGCCCGCCGCGCCGAGTCCCGCGGCGCGGTGTTCCGCGGCTCGACCCGCGTCATCGAGATCCTCCAGCAGGGCGGTCGGGTCACCGGTGTGCGCACCGACGGCGGCGAGGAGATCCCCGCCGACATCGTGGTGTCCTGCGCCGGGTTCTGGGGGCAGGCCGTCGGTGAGCTTGCCGGGATGAAGGTGCCCCTGCTCCCGATGGCCCACCAGTACGTGCGCACCGGGCAGATCGCCGAGCTCCTCGGCCGCAAGGACGAGCGGATCGAGGCACGGCTGCCGATCCTGCGCCACCAGGACCACGACCTCTACTACCGCGAGCACAACGACTGCCTCGGCATCGGCAGCTACGCCCACCGCCCCATGCCGGCGCGGCTGTCCGAGCTGCCCGAAGTCGACGATGACGATCTCACCGAGGCGGCGATGCCGTCGATGTTGCCGTTCACCGAGGAGGATTTCGCGCCGTCCTGGGAGCACAGCAAGGTGCTGCTGCCGACGCTGCGGGAGGCGAAGATCGAGTCCGGGTTCAACGGCATCTTCTCCTTCACCCCCGACGGCGGACCGCTGGTCGGAGAGTCCCAGCAGGTGGCCGGGTTCTGGATCGCCGAGGCGGTGTGGGTGACCCACTCCGCGGGTGTCGCCCGCGCCGTCGCGCAGCTGCTCGTGGACGGCCGCAGCGACGTCGAACTCCACGGTTGCGACGTTAACCGGTTCGACGAGATCGAGACGACTGAGGCTTACGTCAGCGAGACCTCGCAGCAGAACTTCGTGGAGATCTACGACGTGCGGCACCCGCTGCAACCGAAGCTGTCGCCGCGCGACCTGCGGATAAGTCCGTTCCACGCGCGGCAGAAGGAACTGGGCGCGTTCTTCCTCGAGGCACACGCCTGGGAGCGGCCGCACTGGTACGAGGCCAACGCGCGCTTGGTCAAGGAACTGCCGACCGACTGGCAGCCGCCGTCGCGCGACGCTTGGTCAGCGATGTTCCACTCGCCGATCGCCGCGGCGGAGGCGTGGAAGACCCGCACTGCGGTCGCCATGTACGACATGACCCCGCTCAAGCGCATCGAGGTCAGCGGCCTGGGGGCGATCGAGTTCCTGCAGCGGCTGACCACCGGCAAGATGGACAAGTCAGTCGGCTCGGTGACCTACACCCTCGCCCTGGACAAGGCCGGTGGTATCCGTTCGGACCTGACCGTCGCCCGGCTCGGCGAGCACCTGTTCCAGGTCGGCGCCAACGGCAACCTCGACCTGGACTACTTCCGGCGCGAGGCACCGGACGACCACAGCGTCCAGATTCGCGACATCACCGGCGGTACCTGCTGCGTCGGCGTGTGGGGTCCGCTGGCGCGTGACCTGGTGCAGCCGTTGAGCGGCGACGACTTCTCCCACGAGGCGCTGAAGTACTTCCGCCTGAAGCACGCACACATCGCCGGCATCCCGGTCACCGCGATGCGACTGTCCTATGTGGGCGAACTCGGCTGGGAGATCTACACCAGCGCCGAATACGGCCAGCGGCTGTGGGATGTGCTGTGGGAAGCGGGGCAACCGCTCGGTGTCATCGCAGCCGGGCGCGCCGCGTTCAACAGCCTCCGCCTGGAGAAGGGCTACCGGTCGTGGGGCAGCGACATGACGACCGAGCACAACCCCTACGAGGCCGGTCTCGGGTTCGCCGTGAACAAGAAGAAGACCGGCTACGTCGGCTACGACGCGATCGCCGGGCTGAGCGACGAAGCGGTCACCCGCCGTCTTGCCTGCCTGACCATCGACGACGGTCGTAGCGTGGTGCTGGGCAACGAACCTGTGTTCCTCGATGGCGAAGCCGCGGGTTATGTGAGCTCGGCCGCGTTCGGCCACACGATCGGTAAGCCCATCGCCTACGCCTGGCTACCCGCGTCGGCCACGGCAGGCACCTCGGTGGAGATCCAGTACTTCGGGCGGAAGGTGCGCGCCACTGTCGCCGTCGAACCGCTGGTCGACCCGGAAATGGCCCGAATTCGCCGCTGAGCGGTCCCCGAGCAGGGTGCGCGGTCTGCAAACGGTCGGTGTCCGCGCACCCCACCCGCTGCGGGCCCAGCCCCCGAGGACGAAAGACCGATGCCATGCGCATGAACAGTCTCGAAACCTTCCTGCAAGAACTCGCGATGCGGACCGGTCAGATGATCGCCCGTATTGCCTTCTCGAATCCGGTGACGTGGTCTCGGGCGATCTTCTCGGCCCTCCGGCTCTCGCCATCGGCGACCGCTCGCAGCAGGCCCACGTGTTCCTCGATGTGCCGGTCGAAATGCGTGATGCGTTCCAGGAACACGCAGAAGATCCGGGTGGCGAGGTTGTTGTAGCGAACCAGCGTGTCTTCCAGGTGAGGGTTGCCTGTTGCGCGGTAGATCGAGCGGTGCACCCGCAAGTCCCACTGCATCAGCTCGTGTCGCGACATGATCAGCACATCGTTGTCCTGGATGGTGTCGGCGAGCTCGACCAGCTTCTCGCGCACGGCCTTCCCGGCGTTCTCGGCGGCCCGGCGGGCGGCCAGCGGTTCGAGCTGCACGCGGATTTCGGAGATGTAGGCGAGGTCGGTGATGTCCACGCCGGTCGCGAAGGTGCCGCGACGCGGGTACGAGATCACCAGACGATCCACCTCGAGACGCTTGAGGGCCTCGCGGACGGGGGTGCGTCCAATGCCGAGCGACTCGCTCAGCGCCAAGTCGTCGATCGGCGCCATCGGCGGGATGTCCAGCATGATCAGCTGGTGCTGGATCGCGGCGTAGGCGCGGTCGGCCAGCGAGGTGGTCGGCGATTCGAGTTCCTGTCGGGCAGTGGTCACGGGCATCATCTTAGGGCCTGAAATCCAGGGGAACATGCACCGGCACTTCTTTGGAGCACGTCTTGCATAAGATTGATATATTAGTTCAATATTTGAAGGAGGGTCAGGGAACGCTGATGACCATCTCCGTGTTCGACCTGTTCAAGGTCGGGATCGGACCCTCGAGTTCGCACATGGTCGGCCCGAGCGACGAGCTGCTTGCGCTGACGAGGGAGACCGTGCTTCGCATCAGCGACATCATGCTCGCCAAGACGATCAAGACCATGCGCGAAACCGGCGCGGGCATGAAGGACAAGTACCAGGAGACCGCCCGCGGCGGGCCGGCTCTCAACATCGTGGAGTGCTGAGGAGATCTGCGTGAGTCACACCTTCACCCTCACCCTGAGCTGCCCCAACCGGACGGGCATCGTGCGCGCGGTGAGCGGATACCTGTTCGAACGCGGATGCGACATCGGTGAGCACCAGCAGTTCGACGACGCCGTACGTGACCGGCTGTTCATGCGCACCCAGGTCACGGCACCCGACGGCACCGATCTGGAGGAGCTGTCGCGCGGATTCGCGACGGTGGCCGCTGAGTTCGAGATGACCTACGACTTCAACGCCAACCGGAACGCCCGGATCCTGGTGATGGCGTCGAAGCTCGGCCACTGCCTGAACGACCTGATCTACCGGTGGCGGGCCGGAAGCCTCGGGGGTGACATCGTCGCAGTGGTGTCCAACCACCAGGACCTGCGCCCGATGGCCGAGGCCGCCGGCTTGCCGTTCGTGCACATTCCGGTCACCCCGGCGACGAAGGAGGCTGCCGAGGCGCGCCTGTTGCAGCTCGTGGATGAGTACGACGCCGAGCTGGTCGTGCTGGCGCGGTACATGCAGATCCTCTCGGACGAGACCAGCAAGGCTCTGTACGGCCGCGCAATCAACATCCACCACTCGTTCCTGCCCGGGTTCAAGGGCGCCAAGCCGTACCACCAGGCGTACCAGCGCGGCGTGAAACTGGTCGGTGCCACCGCGCATTACGTCACCTCGGACCTGGACGAGGGGCCGATCATCGAGCAGGAAGTCATCCGGATCGACCACACCTACGACCCCCGTGCACTGCAAACTGTGGGGCGCGACGCCGAGGCGCTCGCGTTGTCCCGCGCGGTGCGCTGGCATTGCGAACGCCGGGTGCTGCTCAACGGCCACAGCACGGTCGTTTTCCCGTGACCACGGTGTCTATTGGGACTGCCCCGACGAACGCCTCGAGCGAGTCGGGGCAGTCTGGTGCGTACCGGGTCGCGCTGCTGGCAGCGTTCGACAGGGCGATCCCTGATGCAGCCGCTGGGTTTTGATCTCATCCAAAGTGGACTGGGCGAGGTCGCCTCCGGGTGACCCGACTTGACGCGCAGCCTGCTGCTCCGTGATTGGGGCAGAAAGGCCTTGGTTCGGCTCTGCTGTGCTGCGGCAGTCTGGCGAAATAAGGGTGCTGTGCAACGGCGTGACCAGCTTCGTCATCTGAAGGTCGGCTCGGGCTGAGTCACCTGAACGATCTTGGCGGCCGGTGGTGTGGCTGAGGGGATCTCCTGGTAGCGGCTCGGAGGGTTCGATGATCAGGTAGATGTAGTGCGCAGACCCCCGGATTTATCCGTGGGGTTAGCGCGTCAAGTCCGATCCTGACGCGCCCAGCGGTAACCCTGCCAACGTTAGATGGCTCGGTGCTGTATAGTGCTGGGTATGGTCGTCACGCTGCGATCGAACGCGAACATCACCTTTCAGTGCGCGTTCCACGTCGTGTGGTGCCCGAAATACCGGCGCCGGGTCATCGGTGGCCGGATGGAAGAACGCTTGAAGCAGCTCATCCGGGAAGTTGTCGAGGAGAAGGGGGCGTGGCTGGTGGAGCTGGAAACGATGCCGGACCACGTTCACCTTCTCGTCGAAGTCGACCCGCAGTACGGGGTGCACAAGCTGGTCAAAGCGATTAAGGGGCGTTCGTCGCGCGTGTTGCGGGAAGAGTTCCCGTGGTTGCGGTCGAAGCTTCCGACGCTGTGGACCAACAGCTATTTCGTCGCGACGGTCGGCGGCGCACCGCGCTCGGTCATCAAGCGCTACGTCGAACAGCGGAAGGCCCGGTGAGCCGATGCTGACGGGACGTCGCTACCGCTTGAAGCTCACCACCGCGCAGGCCGCCCAGTGTGAGGAGTTCGGCAATATCTGCCGGGCAGTGTGGAACACCGCCCTGGAACAACGCCGCGAGTACCGGCGGCGCGGGGTGTGGATGAACTACAACGAGCAAGCCGGAGAGCTCGCCGACGCGAAAACCGAGCACGACTGGTTGCAGACCGCGCCGTCGCACATCCTTCAGCAGGCGTTGAAGGATCTGGACCGGGCGTGCCGCGACCACGGCACGTTCCGGGTTAAGTGGCGCGGTAAGCAGCGTTGGAACCCGTCGTTGCGGTTCCCGATGGGCAAGCTCATCGGGGTCGAGCGGCTGAACAAGCGGTGGGGACGGGCGAAGCTTTCGAAGCTGGGGTGGGTGCGGTTCCGCATGACCCGCCGGCTCGGTGGTGCCGTGCGGTCCGTGACAGTGTCCCGCGATGGCCGGGACTGGTTCGTGTCGTTGTTCGTTGACGACGGCGCCAGCACCCCAGAACGGCACGCCGCACCCCACAGCGGTGTCGGTGTCGACCGTGGAGTCGCGGCAGCGGTAGCTACCAGTGACGGCAAGCTCATTGACCGCGTTTTCGTCTCGTCTGGCGAGGGTGAGCGTTACCGCGGGTTGCAGCAGAAGCTTTCCCGGCAGAAGCGGGGCAGCGCAGACCGTAAGAAGACGCTCGGCAAGATGCGCCGGTTGAAGCGGCGCGAACGCGACCGGCGAGCGGACTTCTGCTCGCAGGTCGCGGCCGAGCTTACCGACCGCAACGCGCTGGTCGTGCTGGAAGACCTCCGTACCCGGAACATGACCCGGTCGGCGAGCGGAACCGCTGAAGAACCCGGCCGGAACGTCGCCCACAAGTCCGGCCTGAACCGCGTCATCCTCGGCAAAGGCTGGCACAAGCTTGAACTGGCCCTGTGTAACGCTGCCCGCTATAGCGGCAGCGAGATCGTGAAGGTGCCTGCTGCGTACACGTCGTAGACGTGCGCGGTGTGCCGTGCTGTGGACCCGGAAAGCCGTGAGAGCCAAGCGGTTTTTCGGTGTACCCAGTGCGGCCACACCGCGCACGCTGACGTGAACGCGGCGAAGAACATTCTCGCCGCCGGACGGGCGGGGACAGCCTGTGGAGACCTCGCCGTTAGGCGGTCCGTGAAGCAGGAACCTCAACCGGCGTTAGCGCTGGTTGGAACCCCCCCGGCCGTGGGAAGGACGTCAAGCATGCCACTCAGTTCGATCACGATCAACGAGAGCCGCGCCTGCGCCCGCTGTACCGGCTCGACGGAGGGGTCGGCGCACCCGAGCGGGTGCTCGCATTGGAGGGGGACCGCGGGTCGGCGCCGGTGCGGATAGGGAGCGCTCGCTGGCGGGTTCATCGGCACCTTGGTGCTGACCACGGCATTGCGTGCGGCGGATGAGCTCAAACTGACCCGCATCGACATCCCTTTCCTGCTCGGCACCTGCGTAACGGTCAACCGCTCCCGAGCGAAAGCCCTCGGCTACCTGGCGCACTTCGTGTTCGGGGAGCTGTTCGCCTTGGGCTACTACGGGCTGTTCGTCGCCCAGAGAACCAGCAGTTGGTGGTTGGGGGCGCTGTTCGGTCTGGTCCACGGCATGTTCGCCGGCACCGCACTGGTGAACCTCCTGCTGCCGGTGGTGCACCCGCGGATGGGAACCAACCTGACCAGCGCTCCACAGAGCGCGCTTCTCGAACCGCCGGGTTTCCTCTTGCTCAACTACGGAGCGGTGACACCGATCGTCAGTCTTCTGGGGCATGTCCTCTACGGTGCCCTCGTCGGTGGATTCATCTCCTACACCAGCTGACCGGCGATGCGGACAAGGCAGCGGGCACTGGTGCACCCGTCGTTGAGGCGCTGGTACAGGGCTGTTAGCGGCGAGTGGGCACCCGCGTGATCGGACAAACGTAGCGCGCGCAGACCCCTTGCTTTAGCTGTGGGGTGAGCGCGTCGAATCTGCTGTTGACGTGCTCAGCGGTTACCTTACCAACAGTAGGTTTCTCGTCCGGCGCGTACTTCGTGCGGCCCGGCGAAACGGCCGAGCAGTTCAAGCGATCCGAAGCGGACGCCGAGAAGTCGCCTGATCGCAGCATCGGGCGGGATGCCCGACCGCCGGGCGAGAACTAGCGCTCAGCCGAGCCGGGAAAGCAGGGGCGGACGGCTTCGGCGAATGCGTCCGGCGACTCGATCGACGGCAGGTGCCCGGCACCGGGCAGCGTCACGAGCTCGCTTCCTGACAGCGCGCCCGTGAGTTCGCGCGCGTTCCCCGGCGGCGTCAGGGTGTCCTCCTCGCCGACGACCACCAGCGCCGGGCCGGTGCCCTCGCGTTCCGCTCGATCCGCGACCGTGAGGCGGTTGGCACGCTGCTCGTCGTTAGGTCGCCACCTGGCCGTGAGTGATTTTGGGCGCCATAGCACCGAAAAACGCTCACGGTCCTCGGTCCTGCACCACGCACACCCAACCGTCTGATGTGGACACCGCACGACCGGCTGCCCGCATCCGGTGCACCACCTGCGGACCTTCCGAGCACGCGGAGCGCGGGCGTGTAGGCCGCGCACAGGTGCTCGGTCAGCTCCAGTTCGGGCGGCCAGGTGCGCCGAAGAAGCCGACCACGCGCGGATGCGCCCGTACTCCGCGGGCGGCTGGCAGCTGACCCAGCTGGTGCCGGACCTCTCCAAAGTCGCCCAGGACGACCCGGTACCGACCGCGGTGCCCGACGCGGCACCCCACGCGGACCTGCTGGTGGTCACCGGGGCGGGGGACTGGCCGGCGGACTGCGCGGCGCGCTTCGGAGAGCTTCCCGTGGTCGCCAGTTCGCTGGCCTACCTGGGCCCGGCCAGGGCCGATCGGGCGAAGGAGCTGAACCACCGGCTGCGCGCGGTGACGTCGTCGTCGCCCGCGGAATCCCGCGCGTTCGGCAGCTACCTGGGAATCCACCGCAAGATCAGGGTCATCGGCTCGCCGCAGACCGACGCGCTGCCGCAGCGCGCCCCCGAACCGGGGTTGGTGCTGGTGCTCACCAGCGTCACGCACGCCGACGGCACCGGCGGCGCGGCACCCGGCACCGAACTGCTGCTGGACGCGGCCGCGGAACTCCAGGCTGTGGGCAAGCGCATCCTGGTCGGCCTGCACCCGAGGGAAGACCCGTCGCTGTGGAGCCGCTACGAGATCAGCGACGTTCCGTCGTTGCAGGCGTCGGCCCGGGCGGAAGCGGCGATCGGGATTCCCGGCACGGTGTTCCCGCTGATCGCCGCGGTCGGAACGCCCGCTGGTGGGCTGCACCGACCCGGCGCTGACCGTGCCGGACCACCTGATTTCGGCCTGTTCCAGCACCATCGACGCCGCCGCCCAGGCGGTGCCCGCGGTGGCCAGCGCCGAACTCCCGGACCCGGAAACGCTGGCCGATGCCGTCGGGCCCATCGGCGGCTCGGCGGGCCGGTTGTTCGACGCCTGGTCAAGGACCGTCCGGGGCAGGTGAGACCAGGGCGGCGATCGCGGGATCAGCCGCGATCGCTTGCTCCCCTCGTGGTGGTCAGTCCTCGTCCGGCTTGGCGTGGTCCGGCACGCCCGGGTGCGGGTCGCGGGACAGGTCGATCAGCGGGTGCACCCCGGCACCCTCCGGTGCGGCGTGGCTGTGCCTGCCCGTCTCGGCCTCGTTGCTGGGACGGTCGGGTTCGGTGCTCATGTTTTCCTCCGGTCGACCGGAGCCGGTGCGGCAACGGTCAGCGATCACGGGACAACATCAGCATGCCAACCGGGTGCGCCACGCCGCCGGACGATCGAGTGCGACGCGCATCACCGGTGACCGGATGCCTCAGAACTCGGCGCGGAAGGTCCGGAGCCAGCGCCGAGCGCCGGGAACCTGTTCATCATCCGGTAAGCGGTGCGCAGGGGCCTATCCGGGATCTTCGCGAACATGGCGGTCACAGCGACGTCCTCGAAACGAACCGAAGACGCGGGTTCCAGGCTCGACGCCCGCCGGTCAGCGGACGGCGATGGCGATCAGCTGGGTCTGCTGGTTGGGCGAGAAGTTGTTGTCGCTGACCACCAGGAGCACCCGTTCCCCGGTGGGCAGGAGCGGTCCCCAGCTGATGCCCTCGACGTTGTCGGTGTAGGGCACGCCGATCTCGTCCAGGTCGACCAGCAGCTTCTTCTGCACGGCGCGGAAACCTCCGCCGGCCAGCGAATACCGGTCCATGACGTCGTCGGCCCCGACCGTGCTGAACTCGAAGATGCGGCCCTTCGTGCCGATCCCGCTGGCGTAGCCGCGCTCCAGGGCGAGGAAGCGGCCCGGCTGCTCGTCGGCGAGCAACGACGAGATCCCGTTGGCGTTCCAGTCGTTCGGCGGCTGGGGCTGGGCGAACAACGGCTCCACCGGGTAGGCGTACTGGGCGATCGGCAGGCCCGCCCGGTCGTGCACCGTGATGCGGCTGAAGGCGCCGTGGTCGGCGTTGGCCGACGGCCCGTCCTGCTCCAGCGGGCCCTCGAGAGCGGAGACGACCTGCCTGCCGTCGGCGGTGTATGTCAGGCCCTCGAAGGTTTCGTTGACGCGCGGGCCCGTTTCGCCCATCGTCATCTTCTCGTTCGGCGCGGTCGGCAGGTCCCGCACGTACCGGCCGTCGCGGTGCGAGATCCGCAGCGCCGGGTCGAGCAGCACGGTCCCCCGCTCGGAGGCATCGGCGGGAACGTTGCGCTGCCCTTCGTTGGTCCAGGCGACGTCACCGGTGAGCGGATCGACCCGCAGTTCCTCCGGGTCCACGGTGCCCAGCACGTTCCGCAACGCGCGCGGCACCTCGTGCTGCGCCTCGCGCCAGGTGTCGATCGTCGGATAGGTGGTGCCGTCCGGGCGGCGGAACAACGACGCCCCGGTGAACGTCACGTCCTCGACGCCGCGCTCGGTCACCGAGACGTCAGCCCGGTAGTAGCGGGCCGGTGCGTAGTCGGACCAGTCGTCGCTGACGAAGACGAAGTCGCCGCTTCGGCGATCGTAGTCCACCGAGGACAGACCGCCGACCGGGGTGCCGTCCACCCGCAGGTCGTGCGGCACCACGTAGGTCCCCAGCAGTCGGGACGAGCCGGATTCCTGCGCAGCGGCCGGGAACGCGGCCGGGGCGAGGAACAGCAGGGCGGCAGCGGCGAGCATTGCCGATCGGGTTCGGATTTGCATGATCAACAGCCAACCGGTACCCGGTCGGCCGCGCCAGCTCGATCACTCTTCCGAGGAGGCGGCCGCGTGCCCGTCGGTTCTGCCTGGTGAGCAGGACGTCGCAACCGGATCGCAGAAAGTGAGCGCCCTGAAAGCCGCCGTGGCGGTTCGACGGCTCAGACCGGTGGTAGCTGCTGCTCGACGTCGAGGAGGGCCGCGAAGGGGTCCCCGACCGTTGCGATCCGGTCCAGGACGGTGCGGATCGTCCACCGGTCGGGGGCCAGGTCCGGGTCGTCGAGCTCGTCCCACTCCAGCGGCACGGACACCGGGGCGCCCGGCCGCGGGCGGGCGCTGTAGGGGGCGACCAGGGTCTTGTTGATGACGTTCTGGGTGTAGTCCAGCCGCGCCAGGCCGCGGCGGTCGGTCTTCGTCCACGCCCAGCTGACCAGCTCGGGGACGGTGCCGCCGACGGCCTTGGACACCTTCTCGACCCAGGCCCGGGTTTCCGCGTAGGTGTAGCGCGGTTCGACCGGCACCCAGATCTGGATGCCGCGCTGCCCGGTCACCTTCGGGCGGGCCTCGACGCCGAGGTGCTCCATTGCGGTCCGGTGCAGGCGCGCGAGGACGAGCACTTCCTCGAACGTCGTCCTGCTGCCCGGGTCGATGTCGAACAGCGCCCAGGTCGGGTGGTGGACGTCGGATGCGCGCGAGGTCCACGCGTGCAGTTCCAGCGCCGCGTAGTTGGCCAGCCAGGCGAGGGCGGTGACGCTGTCCGGGATGAGGTACCACTGGGTGTCGTCCGGGTCGGCGTCCTCGTAGCGCCAGCGGCGGAGCCAGTCGGGGGCGTGGCTCGGGACTTCCTTGTGCCAGAAACCGGGTTCGTCCACCCCGTTCGGGAAGCGGTGCGAGTTCAGCGGTCGGTCGGCGAGGTAGGGCAGCATCACTGGGGCGATCAGCGCGTGGTAGCGGATCAGGTCGCGCTTGGTCACCGGTGCCTCGTCGTCGCGGGCCGGGAACAGCACCTTGTCGAGGTTGGTCAGCGCGAGGTTCCGCCCGGCCAGCCGCCATCGGCCCTTGCTGCCGAGCTCGTCGAGCGCCGCCAGCTCCTCGCCGGTGGGCGGATCCCAGTGCGCCTTCGCGCGGGACTTGTTGGCACCCAAGGTAATTTCAGCTTCCGACGGCGGTAGATCGCTGCGCCACATCGCTTCCGGCGCGGCGGCGACCTCCTCGTTGGTGCGGCCGCTCTTCACCGACCGCGGATGATCCTCCGGATCCCAGCCTGGCTCGGCGTGCTCGTCCTTCTTGTGCAGCAGCAGCCACTGCTTCTCGCCGCGCCGCACCAGCACGAACCGGCCCACCAGCTTGTCGCCGTGCAGGTCGAAGTGCAGTGTCCCGGCCTCGATCGCGGCGGCCGGATCGTCCTCCACAGCTTCCCAGGTGCCGCGGTCCCACACGATGACGTCGCCGCCACCGTACTCGCCGGCCGGGATGGTGCCCTCGAAATCGGCGTACTCCAGGGGGTGGTCCTCGACCTGAACCGCCATGCGCCGCGCCGACGGGTCCAGCGTCGGGCCCTTGGGCACGGCCCAGCTCAGGAGGACGCCGTCGAACTCCAGCCGCAGGTCGTAGTGCCGGCGGCGGGCCCGGTGCCGCTGCACGACGAAGCGGTCGCCGGTCGCGCGCACCTCGCCGTCGCCGCTGGGCTCGGCGGTGCGGGTGAAGTCGCGCATCTCCCGGTACTTCGCCAGCCGCTCGTCATTCACGTCTCCCAAATACCCGATATCAGGCGCGAGCAAAAATCGGGGACGTCATTCCAGCACCAGCAGCTGGCGTTCGGCGGCGATCTCGGCACCGGCCGCGCGCACCTCGGCGAGCTCCGGCGCGTCGGGGTGGGCCAGCGGATTGGTGTTGTTCAGGTGGGTGAACAGGAACCGCGTCCTCGGGTGGCGGGCGATCTCCGGAAGGGCCGCCCGGATCGGCAGGTGGCCCATGCTGCTCGCGGGGCGGTCACTGCCGGAGGCATGCGTCAGCTCGTCCTCGGTGAAGAAGGTGCCATCCAGGAGCACGACGTCGGCGCCGTCGATGACCTGCTCGAACGCGTCGTTCCAGGCGGGCAGGCACGGCGCGTACACGAGGCTTCGGCCGGAGCCGGTGAACCGGTAGGCCACGACCCAATCGGTTCCGCGCAGATCTCCCGCGTAGCGGGGGCGCTTGTCGCCGACGACGGCGATCTCGGCGGCGAGCCCGCCCGCCAGCACTTGGCGATCGGAGACGATCTCCGGCTGCACGGTGGTGTAGCTGCCGACGACCTCGGTGATCGGGAATGCCTGCTGAAGCGCCTGGTGGACGGCGGCGGTCGCGTAGATCGGCAGCCGGGAGGATTCCCGCAGGGTGAGCAGGCCGAGGGTGTGGTCCAGCTCGGCGCTGGTGAGCAGCACGCCTTCGACGGGGGTGCGCCGGGTGCCCGGCGGTGGACGGAGTTCGGGGGTGGCCAGCAGCTGAGTTCGCAGGTCCGGCGACGCGTTCACCAGGTACCAGGAGTTTCCGTCGCCGCTGATCGCCAGGCAGTCCTGGCTTAGCTGCACGCCGCGTTCCGCGGCCCGGCAGCAGCTCTGACAGCTGCAGTTCCACTGCGGAAGGCCGCCGCCGGCTGCGGTGCCGAGGACGCGTACCCGCATCACATCCGCCTCGGAACTGCGGGCTGCGGTTGGAACTCGGTCCGGATCAGGTCGTGGTGTTCGGACAACGAGCAGGCCGGATCGGTGACGGCCGCGTCGCCCACGAGCTGGTAGGCCTGGCATCGGCAGCCGCCGAAGTCGACGTCCTTCAACGCGCAGCTGCGGCAGGGGTCGGGCATCCACTCGGTGCCCCGGAAGCGGTTGAACGCCGCCGAATCGAACCAGACCGCCTCCAGCGTCGAGTCGCGCACCGAGGGAGCGTCCAGGCCGGGCAGCTGCCCGGCGGCCAGGCAGGGGAGCACGTCGCCGTTCGGGGCCACCGTCAGTTGCCGGCTGCCCCAGCCGTAGTTGCACGGTTTGGGGCGCGGGCTGAAGTAGTCTGCGGTCACGTACACGATCTCCAACCGGTCGCCGTAGCGCTCGCGGGCCAGCGCCGCGTCCGCGTCCGCGCGCTGCACCTGTTCCCGGCGGGGCATCAGGGCGGCGCGGTTGCGCAAGGCCCAGCCGTAGAACTGGGTGTTGGCCAGCTCGACGCGTTCCGCCCCGAAATCCGCTGCGAGTTCGACGATGTCGAGCAGCCGCGCGATGTTCCCGCGGTGCAGGACCGCGTTGACGGTCATGGGCAAGCCGGTTTCGGCGATGCTGCGCGCGACGATCATCTTGCGGGCGTGCGCGCGACGTCCGGCGATGGCGTCGGCCGGCATCGCGGCCGAGTCCTGCACGGACAGCTGGATGTGGTCCAGGCCGGCCTCGGCGAGTTCGTGCAACCGCTTCGGCGGCAGGGAGAACCCACTGGTGACGAGGTTCCCGGGCCGCCGCGACGAGGGGAACGAGGTCCCGGCGCAGTGCCGGTTCGCCACCGGAGAGGTGCAGTTGCAGTACGCCGATCGACCGAGCCTGCTCGATGACGCGCAACCAGTCCTCGGTGTCGAGTTCGTCCTGGTAGTCTGCGAGGTTCAGGGGGTTCGAGCAGTACGTGCACTGCAACGGGCACCGATAGGTCAGCTCGGCAAGCAAGCCCAGGGGCAGTCCGGATCGCGGATCCTCCTGTTGTGGACCGGATTCCGCCACCTCGGCCGGTTCCGCCCCCAGCATTCGGCGACGCGCCAGGTCCGCGAGCATTTCGAGCACGGATTCGGCGGTCACGCCCTGGTACGCGGCCACGAGCTCGCTGACGATGTCGGTGACCGTGCGCTTGGTGTCGCACCTGCTCACGATGTCGGCTGCGGTGTCGTTGAGCAGCAACACACCTTCCGGGTACAGCAGGGCGTGGCTCGCGCGGACGCGGTCATGCACAAACCGGACACCGCGCCGCAGCCCGGGGCGGCTGTCGGCGGTCACTTCCATGACTGTCCCTTGTAGTCGATGGCGTCCAGCATCGCCCAAAGCACATCGCATTTGAACGCCAACGCCCGCACCGCGGCGTCCTGCTGCTCGCGCGTCTCGCAGTGGTCGAGCACGACCTGCAGCGTCCGGGTGCTGTCCGCGCGGGCGGCCGGGATCCGCCGCTCGAAGTAGGCCAGCCCGGCGGGTTCGATCCAGTGGTAGTGGCGCCGCCAGGCCGCCATCCGGTCGGACATGTGATCGGGCGAGAACATCTCGGTCAACGCCGCGGCCACACTTTCGATCCATGGCTTGCGCCGGCAGAAGTCCAGGTACGCGTCAACGGCGAACCGAACGCCGGGCAGCACGTGGCGCTCGTCGAGGACCTCGGACCGCTGCAGGCCGACCGCTTCGGCGAGCACCAGCCAGTCGTGCAGGCCGCCTTCGGCGTCGCTGGATCCGTCCTGGAAGCCGATCCGCTCGACCCAGATCCGCCGCACCTCCGGAAGCGGGCAGTTAGCCGCGATGGCGGCGTTCTTCTGCGACAGGTGCCGTTGGTAGTACCACCGGTTGGCCACCCACAGCCGAACCTCCGGCTGGCTGCAGCGGCCGTCGTGCAAGCGCCGGTGGAACGGGTGGCGCGCCCAGTAGCGCTTCGCCAACCGCTGCAAGGATTCCCGGAACTCGGTCTCGCCCAGCGGCCGACTCACCGACTGCCGTCGTGCGCGTAAGCGGTGACCTCGGGACGGGTTTCGTATTGTTCGACCAGCGGTGGGGTCCAGCTCGGCGGAGCGGGGGCGGGAACCGATTCCGCAGGAGCGGCCATCACAAGACCTCCATTTCGCAAGAAGGACAAGCGAATCGGACCGTACTAGTGCCGAACCACCGGAATCAAGATTCCGAACCGCGAAAAACACGACCGCCGCAACCGGTACCGCCGATCAGCCGCGAATTTCGCCGCCCGGCTCAAGTAACGGGAAAACCGCGCTGCCGGGCAGCCTCGTAAAGCAGCACGGTTCCCGCTGAGGCCGCATTCAGCGAACTCGCGGCGCCCCCGATGGGAACCCGGACGACCTCGTCGCACATTTCCTGCCAGGTGGTGCTCATCCCGGTTGTCTCGTTGCCGATAACCAGCAGGACGGGCCGGGTGAGATCGCATTCGGTGATCTCGGAGGTGCCGTTCTCGTCGGTGCCGACGACCGCGATCGCCACCCCGCGCCGCCGGTGTTCGGTGACCCAGTCGAGGACGGTGCGCGGTGACGGCACCCGGACCGCAGGCACCGAGAACAGCGACCCAGTGCTCGCGCGCACCGACTTCGGGTCGTAGACGTCTGCGGCATGACCGCTCACGATCAGGCCGTCGGCGCCGAAGGCGTCCGCGGAGCGCACCAGGGTTCCGATGTTGCCCGGGCTGGTGGGCCGGTCGAAGACCACGCCCAGGAAGTCCTGCTCCACCGGCACCCGGTCGAGGTCGTCGCGCCGCAGCTCGGCGACGGCGATGAGTTCCGGTGGTTCGGATTCGCGCTCGCCGAGTTCCCGGAGCAGATCCGGGTGCACTTCAACGGTCTTGACGGCGCATTCATCGATCAGCCGGCTGGCCCAGGAGGAGAGCCTCCTGCCCGACGGGTACAAGAGATTGCGCAGTGGCCAACCGCGCTCCACCGCGAGCGTAATCGGTCGCACACCGTGGATCAGGAACTCGCCGGAACGCTGTCGCTTGGTGCGGTTCGACAGCAGCGCTTGCCACTGCTGGAAAAGTGCGTTGTGGGTGCTGACGCGAAGACTTTGGCCGGAACGCGCGCCTGCACTGCCCTTGCCGCGGATTTTCCCCGAATCACGTCTTGCGCCTGACACCGCGCAAGGCTAGCAGGCACCGCGGAAGACGACTTCGCAGCGCGCGGCCGGCTTGGTGCTGGCCGACGGCGGACAGCTCGGCGCCGACAACGTGGTGTGGACCGCCGGTTTCAAGGCTCCAGGGCTCGCCCGGGTTTCGGGCGGTGAGCTGGCGATCTTCCGGCCAGTAGAATCGGCCCGTGGAGCTCTTTCGCGGTGCGCTCGGGGTTGGCGCGGATCAGGCGCTGGAGGTCGCGGTCGCGCATGCGATGTTGCGCCGCGTCAGCAGAGGCGAGTCGGGGCCGGCGGTGCGGGTGTACCGGCCGGGCGCCCGGGTCGTCGCCTTCGGACGGCGGGACACGCTGCTGCCCGGCTTTCCCGGCGCGGTCCGCGCCGTTCGGGACGCCGGGTTCACGCCGGTCCTGCGCGCCCCGGGCGGACGTGCGGTGGCTTACACCGAGCGGTCGCTGGTGGTCGATCACGTCGGAACCGACCCCGGTTACCTGGCGGGCATGGACGAGCGGTTCGAGGGCTACGCCGAGCTGTGGGCCGGGGTGCTTCGCAACCACGGCGTCGGCGCGCGGGTCGGGGCGGTGCCGGGGGAGTACTGCCCGGGCGCGCACAGCGTGAACGCGAGGGGCCGGGTGAAGCTGGTCGGCACGGCGCAGCGGATGGTGCGTGGCGCATGGCTGTTCAGCGCGGTGGCGATCTTCGACGACGCCGAGGTGCTGCGCCCGCTGCTGACCGACGTCTACCGGCACCTGGATCTGCCCTTCGACGACGACTCGGTGGGCTCGGTGGCCGCGGAGTCGCCCGGCGTATCGCTCGACGACTTCGAAGCCGAGGTCGTCGCGGCCTACGACGAACGATTCGGCCTGGTCCCGACGTTGCTGGCCGACGACCTGCTGGCCAAGGCCGGCGAGCTGACCGACGACCACCGCATCTAAAGGCGTTCAGGCGGCGGTCACCTCGGGTGCAGGCCGCCGGTTCTGGCTCGGGCCGGGAGCGCTTGCGCAGCACCACCATGCCGATGACCGCGAAGAGGATAACGAAGGTGGCGCCGACGATGGAAACCGCATGGAAACCGCATGGAAACCGCATGGAGACCGCTGGTGAACGCTGGTGAACGCCTCCCGTGCCGGGGCGAGCGCGATCGTCTGGTCGGCCATCCGCCCCGCCGCGTTCATCGCGCCGGCCATCCCGTCTCCGGCCTCGACCGCGATGCCGGGGGGCACTTCCGCCGGAATCGCGACGCCACAGTCCGATCACGTTTTGGACGAGGGATTCGGCCACCCGACCAACCTCCCTGGTGACGGTCGGTTTCGTCGGTGGGCGCGGGTTATTCATCCGAGGGCGAGTTGCCGCTCAAGAGTGAAAACGATTATCATCGCCGATCGTTGATCATAACCGCTCGGAGGGAGTTGGCGTGGGCCACCTGTTGTTGGTGGAAAGCTGGGTAGGTGCGATGAGCACGTTGCTGCCGCGGAGCATCAGAGAGGGCGGCCACCGATTCAGCTTCGTCACCCGCGACCTCCAGCACTACCTGCGTGCAAAACCCATGGCCGGCCCGCATCCGTTGCTGAGCGCCGACAACCTGTTCACGGTCGAGACCAACGACGTCCAGCACTTACTGCGCCACCTCGAGAGCTTGCAAGCAGTCCTCGGATTCGACGGGGTGCTGACGTCCTGCGACTACTACCTGGCTGCAGCAGCAAGGGCCGCCCAACGGCTGGGGCTGCCGGGGGCGCCGCCGGAAGCGATTGAGCGCGCATGCTCCAAGGACCTCACCCGCAAGGCCCTTCGTGAGGCCGGTGTGCCGGGCCCCGCGTTCGCCCTCGCCGAGACCGCCCGCGGACTCGAGGAAGCCGCCGAAGCGCTGGGATACCCCCTCGTGGTCAAACCGGTCGACCTGTGCGCGGGCATGTTCGTGCGCAAAGTGGACGGACCGGCGCAGCTGCGCGAGGCACACGCCGCCCTGCAGGGCTTCCCGGTGAACGCCCGCGGGCAACAGCGGAATCCGGTCGTGCTGCTGGAGGAGCTGCTCACCGGTCCGGAGGTGAGCGTCGAGACGGTCACGTTCCGGGGTGAAACGACGGTCGTCGGTGTGACGGACAAGAGCGTCGCCGGTGAGCCGTGGTTCGTCGAGACCGGGCACATGTTTCCGGCCGCGCTCGATGCCGACACCGAGAAAGCAGTGGCGGAAACGGCAGTCGCGGCCATCGAAGCGCTCGGGCTGGACAACGTCGTCGGACACACCGAGATCAAGATTACCCCAGCGGGGCCCCGGGTCGTCGAGGTGAACCCGCGCCCGGCGGGAAACCAGATCACTGAGCTCATCCGGCGGGTGACCGGCATCGACCTGGCGGCCGTCTACGCCCAGCTCGCGTTGGGGGAGAAGCCCGATCTGCACCGCGTCGACACCGGTGCGGGAAGTGCGGCAATCTCGTTCCTGCTCCCGCCCAGGGAAGGAACCATCACCGAGATCGGCGGGCTCGACGCGCTGGCGGCCGACCCCGCGGTGGTGGACTGGGTCGTCAAGGAGGCCGGGCACCGGACGGGCGCAGCTATCAGCAACAACAACTACCTCGGGCATGTGATGGTCACCAGCGGGAGCCGGGGCGAGGCGCGGCGTCACGCCGATTCGCTCGTCGCCGGTCTGGACGTGCGCTACGCCGCGGAGGCCGGCGAGTGACGCCGCATTCGGTAGAGGAACTGACCGAAGAGGTCCTCAGCGGACGATTCGGAACCGCAGGGGTAGAGGTCAGCGTCGGGTTCCTGACGCAACAGGGCGTGCGGCACGCGGCGAGGGAACGCTCGTACCGCAACCACGTGCTGAGCCTGCGGGTCGAGGACGCAGTGGGGTCGTGCGCGGTGGAACCGGGCGAGATATCCGACGAAGCTGTCGTCGACTACGTCGGGATGCCGATCCGGGAGCTCTTGCGGAGCCCGTTACTGCCGGTGCGCACCGCCGCGCTCGACGCCTACCTGCAGTGGGTGCGCCCGCATCGCAGCCATGCAGAGGAAGTCGTCATCGGCCGGGGGAACTCGCTCCAGAAGTCGTTGCACCGCGCCAAATCGGTGGTGGACCTGCTGCCAGTCGGGCCAGGTCGGCGGGTGCTGGTCATCGGCGTCGTGAACTCGCTGCTGCAGCACCTCCGCGAGCGCGGGAACAGCTACGTCGCGTGTGACTACAAGGGCGGCGAAACCGAGTGGGGCGAGCCGGTCACCACCGATGCCGTCGCGGCCCTCGGCGACTGCGCCGCCGTGCTGGCTTCGGGCATGGTCGTCGGCAACGGCACTTTCCAACCGCTGCTCGACCACGCGAGGGCCACGGGCAAGCCGCTGGTCATGTTCGCGCAGTCCGCGAGCGGCATCTTGCCGTGCTTCCTGGGCGACGGGGTCACCGCCGTCTCGGCGGAGCCCTATCCGTTCTTCTGGCTCGACGGCGGCCCCAGCACGATCTATCGCTACCGCCAGGAGGCGTGCTGATGTGGGGTAATCCGGATCTGCTCGGCCTGCTCCGGGACACGCCGCTGGCGCGGGTGAGCGCCGCGCTGCCGCAACCGCAGCCGGGCTTCTGGGCGAAGCTCGAGTGCCTGAGCGCGGGCGGGATGAAGGCCCGCGCGGCGGTGTCGATGCTCACCGGGGCCTGCCGCCGCGGCGAGCTGCGGCCGGGCGCGGCCGTGGTGGAGTCGACCAGCGGGACGCTCGGCGTCGGCCTGGCCTTCGCCGGGCAGGCGCTGGGACATCCGGTGGTGCTGGTCGTGGACGAGGAGCTGGAGCCGGCCATGCGGGCCCTGCTCAAGGCGCACGGCGCGCGCCTCGAAATGGTCGACAGGCCGCACCCCGTCGGCGGATGGCAGCAGGCCCGGCTGGATCGGGTGCAGCAGATCCGCCGCGAGCTGCCGGAGTCGTTCTGGCCGGACCAGTACAACAACCCGGACAACCCGGCGGGTTACGAGGCGATGGGCGAGGAGATCGCCCGGCAGATCGACCAGGTGGACGTGCTGGTGTGCAGCGTCGGCACCGGCGGGCACAGCGCGGGCACGGTCCGCGCGATCCGGCGCCGCTGGCCGCGGGTGCGGCTGATCGGGGTGGACACCGTCGGTTCGACGATCTTCGGTCAGCCCGCCCGGCCGCGCTTGATGCGCGGACTGGGCAGCAGCATCCACCCGCGCAATGTCGCATATGGACAGTTCGACGAGGTGCACTGGGTCGGCCCCGGCGAGGCGGTGCAGGCCTGCCGCACGCTCGCCAGGCAGGCCTTCATCACCGGCGGCTGGAGCACCGGGGCGGTGGCGCTGGTTTCGGCGTGGGCGGCGCGGGTCGAGCCGGGCGCGAACGTGGTGACGGTGTTCCCCGACGGTCCGCACCGCTACCTGAGCACGATCTTCGACGACGACTACTGCCGCGCGCGTGGCCTGCTGAACCGGCCGACGGCGAACCGGCCGGTGGAGATCGCGCACCCCGCGGTGGAGGCGACGGGGTGGACGAGGTGCCGGATCGTCTCGGATCCGTTGCTAGCGATGGAGGTTCCCGCATGAAGCTGCGGTGGGTGGTGCGCAGCCTCGCGCTGCGTGAGCCGTTCCGCATCTCCCGATCGGTGATGTCCGAGCGAGATGCGGTCACCGTGGAGATCGAGCACGACGGCGTCATCGGCCACGGCGAGGTCGTCACCAGCGAGTACTACGGGCTGACGGTCGAACGCATCGAGACGGAGCTGGCCGCCGCCCGCGAAGTGCTGGCAGGCGTGGATGATCCAGGCCAGATCCAGCCGCTGGACTGCGCACCTGGCGTGTCGGCGGCGCTTGACTCGGCGCTGCACGACCTCGTCGCCAGGCTTCGCGGCGTGCCGGTCTTCGAAGTGCTGGGTGAGGCCCGCTGGCAACCGACGCCGACGGCCTACACGATCGGCATCATGCCGACGGAGTCCGCCGCGCGGACCGCGCGCGAGCTCACCGCCCGGGGCTTCACCGTGCTCAAGGTCAAGCTCGGCGCGGGGGAGCAGCGGCGGGAACTCGCCCGTCTGGCGGCGATCCGCGAGGCCGCCCCCGACACCCGCCTGCTGCTGGACCCGAACGGAGCGTGGGAACCCGAGCAGGCGGTGCGAATGCTCAAGGCCGTCGAGGAGTTCGGGATCGAAGCGGTCGAGCAACCGATCAAGCCGGGCACGCCGGACCTGCTCGCGGAGGTGGCCGCTCGGTCGCCGGTGCCGGTCATCGCGGACGAGGACGCCGCCACCGTCGAAGATGTGCGCGTCCTGGGGCCGCGGGTGCACGGCGTCAACGTGAAACTGCCGAAGTGCGGCGGAATCCGGGCCGCGCGGGAAATCATCGACCTCGCCCGGGGTAACGGCGTGGACATCATGCTCGGGTGCCTGGTCGCGAGTTCGCTCGGCATCGCTCCGGCGGTGCACCTAACCGGGTTCGCCCGCTGGGTCGACCTGGACGGGCACCTGTTGTTGGCGCACGACCCGTGGACCGGGATCGGCGGTGCCGACGGGGTGCTGCGGCTCGCCGGCGATCTCGGGCTGGGAGTGCGTCCAGCGGAGTTGTCGTGAGGACCTGGCGGCTGATCCGGAGCTTCCCGCCGGCCGTGCAGGTGCTGCTGGTCAACCAACTCGGCGTCAACACCGGCTTCTACCTGCTGATCCCGTACCTGGCCGGGTACCTGGGCCACGACCTGGGCATGTCGGCGTTGCTGGTCGGGGTGGTGCTCGGCGTGCGCAACCTCAGCCAGCAGGGGCTGTTCCTGCTCGGCGGTTCGGCAGCGGACCGGTTGGGCGCGCGGGGCGTCATAGTCGCCGGGTGCGCGTTGCGCGCGGTGGGTTTCGGCGTGTTCGCGTTCGGCACGTCGTTGCCGGTGTTGTTGCTGGCATCTGTGCTGAGCGGGTTGGCCGGGGCGCTTTTCAACCCGGCCGTTCGCGCCTATCTCACGCAGGAGGCGGGTGACCGGCGTGCCGAGGCGTTTTCGCTGTTCAACATCTTCGCGAGCACTGGGGCCTTGTTGGGGCCGTTGTTGGGGAGCGCGTTGCTGGTGGCCGGGTTCCGGCTGTCGGCAGTGGCCGCCGCGGTGGTCTTCGCGCTGCTGACCGTCGCGCAGGTCGCGGTGCTGCCGATTCGCCGCGTCGAGCCCCCCACGACCTCGGTGCTGACCGACTGGCGCGGCGTCCTCACCGATCGCCGGTTCCTGGCCTTCACCGGGGCGCTCACCGGCATGTTCGCCCTGCAGAACCAGCTCTATCTGGTGTTGCCGATGCAGGCCGAGCGGATCACCGGCTGGTCCGGTGCGGTGGCGGTGATCTTCCTGGTCTCCACGGCGGCGACCCTGGCGTTGCAGGTGCGGATCACCGAACTGTTCCAGCGCCGGTGGGGACGCGGCACATCCATCGCCGTCGGCTTGGGGCTGATGGGCGCGGGTTTCGTCGCCACCGCGGTGGCCGCAGCCGTCGTCCCCGCAACGCCTGCGGCGGGCGTCGGCGAGATCTCCGCCCGACTTGCCCCGGTGCTGGTCACGGCGTTGTTGCTGGCGTTCGGCGTGATGCTCGCGCAGCCCTTCGTCTACGAGCTGATCCCGTCGTTCGGGCGGCCGGAGCTGTCCGGCACCTACTTCGGCGTCTTCTACCTGGTTTCCGGGGTGACTGCCGCGGCGGGCAATGCGCTGATCGGCTGGCTGACTGACCTCTCCGGCGACGAGTGGACGTGGTTGCCCTCGACACTGTGCGTCCTAATCGGACTGTGCTCGGCGCTGGCCGTGCTGGCGCTGGATCGGCGCGGTGGTATCGGGCCAGTCCGGAGAACGGGAGAATCCCTTTGCACCCCAACATCGTCAGCGCCAACTTCCTGACCGACAACCCAGTCATCTACGAGCAGCGCTTCCCGGACCCCGGACACCTCGCGGCGCGGTTCGTCGACGACCTCGTGCACCGCTTCGGCAACGGGCGAGACCTGCTGGACGTGGGCTGCGGCACCGGCCGCGACGCCCGCTACTGGAGCGCGCACGGCTACCGGGTCACGGGCCTGGACTCCTCGCCGCAGATGGTGGAGCACGCGCAGGCGCACTGCCCGGGGGCGGATTTCGTGGTGGCCGACATGCGGTCGTTCGAGACCGCGAGCCTTTTGGGCGGTCATGGCAACCCGAAGGATCCACGGCCCCGGTTCGACGTCATCACCTGCTTGGACAGCGCGTTCCTGTACTGCCACTCCAACGACGACATCGATGCCTTCCTGCGGCGATGCCACCAGCACCTGCGGCCGGGTGGGCTGCTGATCGCGGAGATGCGCAACGGCGCGTTCTTCCTGGGCAACACCGAACTGCTCGACGAGGTCCGGGAACAGGTGGTCGTCTGGGACGGGGTGGAGTACCGGTCGCGCACGCGCCTGTGGATCGACCACGAGGACCAGCTCCTGCGGCGGGAACGCCGCTGGGACTGGCCGGGACGCGTCGAGCCGTTGACCCAGCATTCGGCCTGGCGGCTGCTGTTCCCCCAAGAACTAAGGTACTTCGCGGTTCGGCACGGGTTCGCGGTGGTCGCGATGTTCGACGAGCCCGGCCCGCGCGCCGAAACCCCGTGGCGGCGCGACGCCGAGCTGTCCACCCGGCTCAGCGGCGATCGGCTGCACGTGGTGCTGCGGCGCAACGAGTGAGGCGCGCCTCAGCGCAGTCCCTTGGCGACTTAAATGAAAACCAATATCGTTAGCAAAAAATCTCGGCGTGGGCCGACATCGAATGGAGAAACGCAGCATGCACGAATCCGGACCTGCTCGCGGCTTGAGCCGACGCGGCTTCCTGGGCCTGACGGCGGCGGGTTCCGTAGCGGTGCTCGCCGGCTGCGCCGGCCGAGCCGGAGTCGCAGCGGTCGGGCCACCGCGTCCCGGTGGCCGGTTGCGTGCGGCGTTCTCCGGCGGTGGCGCGGCAGAGGTGCTCGACCCGCACGAAACCGACCTCTACATCGAGATCGCCCGCGCCAAGGCGCTCTACGAGAAGCTCGCCGACTACGGCTCGGACATGTCCCCGCAGCCCCGGCTGGCGGAGCGCTGGGAGGCCAGCCAGGACCTGCTCGCCTGGCGGATCACGTTACGGCAGGCGACTTTTCACGATGGCCGACCGGTGCGCGCCAGTGACGTGCTGGCCAGCTACGCGCGGATTGTGGAGCCGAGCAGCAGCCGCAGGGCGAAGGCCAGTCTGGCGGTGATCGACCTGCCGGGCAGCCGCGCGATCGACGACCGCACCGTCGAGTTCCGCCTCAAGCGGCCGTACGCGGAGTTCCCCAACGCGCTCGCCACCCTGGGCGCCTACATCATCCCGGAGGGCACGACTGACTTCGACCGGCCGGTCGGCTCCGGCCCGTTCCGGTTCGTCTCCTTCGCGCCGGGCCGCAACTTCGTGGCGGCCCGCAACCCCGACTACTGGGAGGGAACACCGCACCTGGACGAGCTGGAGATCGTCGTGACCAACGACGAGGCGGCCCGGGTCAACGCGCTGCTGGGAGGCCAGGTCGAGTACGCCCACGACCTGACCCCGACCAGCGCCCGCACGCACGAGAACACCGGCCGGGTGCGGGTGCACCGGCTGCCGCTGAGCAACTTCCACGGCCTGGTCATGAAGACCGACCGGCCGCCGTTCGACCGACCCGAGCTGCGCCAGGCGATGTTCCACCTGGTGAACCGGGACGAGCTGGTCAGGTCCGTGCTGCAGGGCTCCGGGCAGCTCTGCAACGACGTTTATGGCAAGGGCTACCGGTACTACGCCGACGCGCTGCCGCAGCGCACCCAGGACCTCGACCGGGCCCGTGCCCTGATCAAGCAGGCGGGCGCCGAGGGCCTGACGATCGACCTCGACACCTCCGACACCTCGACCGGGCTGAAGGAGGCGGCGCTGGCCATCAGCGACCAGGCCAGACAGGCCGGGCTGAACCTAAACGTGCGGCTGGGCAACAAGGACACCTACTGGTCCGACATCGCCAAGAACGGGGTGATGGCCAGTTACCGGTCCGGCGCGATGCCGCTGGAGTCGCACATCTCGCAGCGGTTGCTGACGACGTCGACAACGAACAACACCAAGTGGCAGCGCCCGGAATTCGACGCGCTCTACCAGGAAGCGCAGTCCACAGCGGACGACGCCCGGCGGGAGCAGCTGTACTTCCAGATGCAGGACCAGCTCCACCGCGAGGGTGGCTTCCTGTGGTGGGGCGTCTCCGACTGGATCGTGGCGTCGGCGCCGAACGTCGGCGGCATCGACGACCGGGCCCCGGCCAACACCCTGGACTGGGCCCGCTACGACAAGGTCTGGCTGGCGTGACCGGGTACGTCCTCCGGCGGGTGCTGTTGGGCGTGGCGCAGGTCCTCCTGGTGATGGCGGCGGTGTTCTTCCTGACCGAGGCCCTGCCAGGCGATGCGGCCGTGACGATCGCCGGTGACAACCCGGACCCCGCGATCATCGAGTTGCTGCGGGAACAGCTCGGTCTCGACGAGCCGGCGTGGCAGCGCCTCGTCGGGTGGTTGCTCGGCGCGCTGCACGGCGATTTCGGCCATTCGCTGGTCGGTCCCCGGGCTGTGGTCGACATCATCGGCTCGGCGATGGGCCCGACCATGCTGCTGGCCGGGTTGACCCTCGCGCTGCTGGTACCGCTGTCGGTGGTGTTGGGCATGCTCGGTGCGCACCGCGAAGGAGGGCGGATCGACCGCCTCATCACCAGCGGCACCCTCGGCCTGTACTCGGCTCCGGAGTTCGCGATGGGCGTGCTGGTGGTGACCGTGTTCGCCGTGCAATTGGGCTGGTTTCCGCCCACCGCGGTCGGATCCGCCGGGTTGCTGGCCAACCCCGCGGTGCTGGTCCTTCCGGTCTTCGTGCTGCTGCTGCGCCCGATCTGCTCGCTGAGCAGGTTGGTGCGGGCCGGCATGATCGACGCGCAGCGAGCCGAGTACGTGCGCCACGTCCGCAGGCTCGGACTTGCGCCGGCCCGCGTCCGCTTCGCGCACGCGCTGCCCAACGCCATCGCACCGGCCGTGCAGCAGCTGGCCCGGACCACGGACTGGTTGATCGGCGGCGTGATCGTGATCGAGGCGATCTTCGTCGTCCCCGGTCTGGGAACCACCCTGGTCGAGGCGGTCTCGGCGCGGGATCTGCCGGTCGTCCAGGGCTTGGCGGTGGTGCTCGGCGGAACCACGGTGCTGGTCAACCTGGCGGCGGACATCGCGGCCCGCGCGCTGGCCCCGGCATCGGAGGTGGGCCGGTGACCAGGTACGCGCTGCCCGCCGTGCTCGTGGGCGTGCCGGTCCTGCTGGCGCTGTTCGGGCCGTTGTTCGCTTCCGGGGACACGGCCAAGGACGTGGCCTTCGCGTTCGGCGGCGGGCACTGGTTCGGCACCGACTTCGTCGGCCGGGACGTGTGGAACGAGGTGTTGCTGGGCGGGCGGTCCCTGGTGCTGACCGCCGCGACGGCTACGGCCTGCACCTACCTGCTGGCGGTTCCGCTTGGACTGGCGGCGGGCATGACGAAGAGCCGTGTCCTGGACGAAGTGCTGATGCGGCCGCTGGACCTCGTGCTGGCGATCCCGTCGATGCTGATGCTGTTGCTGCTCGCGTCGATCGCACCCGACGCCACGTGGGTGCTGATCGGTATCGTCACGCTGATCAACCTGCCGGACGTGGTGCGGATCAGCCGCGCGTCGGCGCTGTCGCTGGCCAGCCGCCCCGCCGTCGAGGCGATGCGCCTGCAGGGCGAGAGCAGGCTGCGCATCGGCCTGGGTTACGTGGCCCGCGCGATGTGCCGGACGCTGGCCGCGGACCTGGGCACCCGCTTCACCGGCGCGATCTATCTGGTCGCTTCGGCGAGCTTCCTCGGCGTCGGGATCTCGCCCGGGGCCAGTGACTGGGCGGCGATGGTCGACCGCAACCGGACCGGCCTGTTCATCCAGCCGTGGGCGGTGGCGCTGCCCGCACTGCTGATCGTGCTGCTGTCGGTGGGCGTGAACCTGGCCTTCGACCGGTGGCTGCGTGATCGATCGACCGCCCTGGAGGCACGTTGACCGTCGTGAACGTCCGCAACCTCACCGTCGTCGTCGACGACGACCGCGAGATCGTGTCCGGGGCGTCGTTCGCCCTGGCCGCGGGTGAGGTGACCGCGCTCGTCGGTGAGTCCGGCAGCGGGAAGACGACCACAGCGCTGGCGCTGCTCGGTGAACGGCCGGCCACAGCGCGCGTCACGGGTCGCGTCGAAGTCGCCGGCTTCGACGTGGATGCCGACCACCCGCCGGAACCCGGTCTCGTCGGATACATCCCGCAACAACCGTCGGCGGCGTTGAACCCGGTCCGTCGCATCGGACCGGTGCTGCACGAGATCGCCCGCCTGCACGTCCACGCCGATACCCGCGCGGACCGCAAGCGGCTGGCGCGCGCCCGGTTGCTCGAAGCGCTGCGCCAAGCGCAGCTGCCGGATGGTGAGAAGCTGCTGCGCCGCTACCCGCACCAGCTCTCCGGCGGGCAGCAGCAGCGCGTCGTGCTGGCCCACGAGCTCATCGGCCGCCCGCGCGTCCTCGTCGCCGACGAGCCGACCACCGGGCAGGACGCGGTCACCCGCGGCCGGCTCGTCGATGAGCTGAGAGCCGTTGCGGCGCAAGGAATCGCAGTCCTGCTGCTGACCCACGACCTGGACCTGGTGCGGACACTGGCGCACCAGGTTCTGGTCATGAGCAGCGGCAACATCGTGGAATCCGGGCCGCGCCAAGAGGTGCTCGGTTCACCCCAGCACCCGTACACGAAGCGCCTGATCGCCGCGCAACCCGATCTGGCCGCCGCAGGGAGCCCCGCTGAGACGGGCCGACCGCTGGTGGCGGTCCGGGAAGTGACCGCTGGCCACGGCCGGGTGGATACGTTGCACGAGGTCACGCTGGACATATACGCCGGCGACAAGCTCGCGGTGGTGGGGCGTTCAGGCAGCGGTAAGACAACGCTCGCGCGCTGCATCGCGGGCCTGCACCCGTACCGCGCGGGTGAGATCCGGCTGGGTGGCGAGACGCTGTCACCCCGGCTCCGCAGACGCACGAGGAACCAGCTGGCCCGGATCCAGTACGTGTTCCAGGACGCCAGGGCGTCGTTCAACGAGTTCGTCCCGGTGCTCGACCAGATCGCCCGAACCGCCGAAAGGCTGTGCGGCGCAACGAGTCCGGCGGCCCGCACCCGCGCGATCGAAGGCCTCGCCCGCTTCGGCGTCCCGGAGTCCAGCGCGGCGCGCCTGCCCCGTTCCTTGTCGGGCGGGGAACTCCAGCGGGCGGCCCTGGTGCGCGCGTTGCTCAGCGAACCGGACCTGCTGATCTGCGACGAGATCACCTCGGGTCTGGACGCCGTGACCCAAGCCGAACTACTCGAAGCGCTGAACCAGTTGCACCGGGACGCAGGCAGCGCGTTGGTGATGATCACCCACGACCTCGCGGTGGCGACGAGCCTGGCGAACCGACTCGTGATCGTGTACGGAGGAAGAATCGCCGAACACGGTGGAACCGCGGAGGTTCTCGCCAACCCGAAGCACCAGGCCACCGTCGAACTCGTCGAAGCAGCAACGAAAACCCAGGAGGTAGCGTCCCAGCGTTCTGCACCATGACATGGGATCGGTCATGGCTATCCGATTGAACCGGTGAGTTCAGCTCGGGTTACCCTGCGGGCGTGAGCGGAGCGGACACTTCGGCGACGTGGGAGCGCAGCGCCACGCGGTCGCATCGACAAGCGCCAGGCGATCCTGCAGGCCTTCGCACCAGAACGGGACTAAGGCCTGTTTCGAAAGTGGTTTGCGTAGCGGTGCGGGTAGCGGAACCTCAGAGGCCTTCTCACTGCGGGATCCCCGACATCATGAATGCCCAATTCACCGCGTCGGGGACTGGCCTCGCGAGAAGGACCCCTGAGAACCCGCGGCGGTGCCAGTTGAGTCCCACACCGCAAGCGGCTGCCGGGTAGCTATTCAGCTGTCTAGTTGATCTTGTGGTTGGTATCCTGGATGCGAGGTGTGGTCTGGGGTCTGGGATGATCTTTGGGTTGCCGTCCAGCATGATCAACTACAGCTCAATAGGTACGGCGGATCGTCGTGAAGGGGCGGCTGGCCGCGTTTGCGGACGGGTGGCGTCGTGACTTGGTCGGCCAGGAATACGCGCTGGACACACCGCGCGAAATCTGTAGTGGGCAACTCAATCACCGCTCCGCCCACAAAAATCTGACACTCTCGGACAAGAGGGTGACACCGCATACCTTGCAGCATTCGGCGCGATGCGCGACAACGCCCTCGGTTGTCTCCGGGTGCGCAGCGAGATCACGGCTTCGCACCATGTGCTGGAGCGCGGCGATGACCACCTCCTGGCTCGCCGCCTGCGGACCTCCCGGCGAACTGGTCATCAAGCTCCACTTCGTTCGGGCACATCGGTGACAGGTGACAGGGTGCGGCCGGTCCGACCGCTTTGGCATCCGCCGAACGGCGTGTCCGGTCGCCCGGCACCCGCCCGGCCGGTGTCGTTCGCCGATCGGTGCAGTGGAAATGCCTGGAGCGCAGGCGGAAACGCGAGGTCGGTCCGGAGGTGGCAGGTTGCTGCCGCGCCGAGGTTAATCGCTTCACCGACCCGCCACCGTCCGGCAGATCGAGGTGTAATACCTTGACCTCGAGTTTGCTTGGAGAACCCGTGCCTGGCGAACCCGGCTCGTTGACCGACGATGTACGTCGATGAGGAGGCCGAAGATGTTCCGCACGAACACGCCGGGCACCCCGAGCGGTCTTCCCCGCCGCATTGCCCGCCGACAGTGGACTGATTCGGAATCCCGGCTCGATGTACGAGAATTCGCTGCTCCGTCGATGGAGAGTTGAGAGGAAGGAAACGCGTGTCGATTCAAGAATCCAATGTGGAGGACCGGGAGGACCTGGAGGGCGCGGAGGACGCGTCGAACGAACTATCTGTGTTCGAGGCGGAATTCGATCTGGACGAGAGCCACCTGGTGCGCGGCTACAACTGACGCGCCGGTCGGTCAGCTCGTCGGCTGGTGGGGGCCGAGCACCCGGCGGGTGTAGGCCATGTGGTCCCGCATCAGCTGTTCGGTTCGAAGCACATCCCATTCGCGGCGCCCGTCCGGTGTGGACATTGGAATCCGGTCGAGCGCGGATGACCTTGGCGTGCGATTGCGCGGTTTCCCGTGAGTACTTTTGGGCGCTATGGCACCCAAAAACGCTCACGGATGTGGTCAGGCGGTGACGTGGTCGCGCAGCTGGGTCGCCAGGTCGCGGATGTCGCGGGCGATGACGTCCCAAGCGTCGGTGGCGTGCAGGTCGGACCGCTGGGTGGTTCCGAACTCCTGCGGTCGCACGACGAACGCCGTCCGAAGACCCGCGCTGCGGGCTGCGGCCAGGTCCGAGTTGTGCGCCGCGCACAGCATGACCCGGTGCGGCGGCAGGTCGAGCAGCCGCGCCGCGGCGAGGTAGGCGTTCCGGTCCGGCTTGTAGGACCGGGTCACGTCCGAGCCGATGATGACGTCCCAGGGCAGCCCGGCGTGCTTGGCCATGTTGGTCAGCAGTGCGAGGTGCCCGTTGGACAGCGGGCCGATGATGAAGTGCCGCTTGAGCTCGGTCAGCCCGGGCACGCTGTCCGGCCAGCCGTCCAGCCGGTGCCAAGCCCGGTTGAGCCATTCCACGTCGGCCGCCTCGATCCGCTCGATGGGCAGGCCCATCTCCTCGGCCGTGGCGATCAGGTTCTCCCTGTGCAGCTCGTCCAGGGTGCGGAACCCCCGGGCGCCGCTGCGGATGGGCTCCAACGAGCGCTGGTAGCGCGCTCGCCACCGCAGCGCGAACTCGGCGGCGTCGACCTTGAATCCGTACCGGTAGGCGATCGCCTCCACGGCGTCGGTCACGCCGGACTTCCAGTCGACGACGGTGCCGAAGGTGTCGAAGAGAACGGCGTCGACAATCCGCTGCGGAGCTGCCAGAGCTCCCGGTCCGATCGCCATCGCTGGACCTCCCTCGTTGGGCCGCGCTTCGCTGATCGACCCTAGCAAGGAGGCGGGACGGAATGTAGATCCACTCGGCGAGATCTGCTCGACAGCGCCAGCGGACGTCCTATGTGGACAAGATTCTACCTCGGCGGGGTGGCGCGGGTCTGCTCGGCGAGCAGCGCGATGACGTCGGCGATGTCGTTGTGGCGGGCGTGCGCCAAGCGCTGGCGGTGAGCCCCGCTGCCATCCCGCACCACGCGGTCGAGGAGGTCGGTCACCAGTCGGGTGTCTCCGCTGGCGTCCAGGGCGGGCAGCGCCGCCTTGACTGTCTCGTCCAGGAGGGATCGCGCAGGCCTGAGCTCCCCGGTCACGTCCAGGCCCTGCCCCTCCAGTCCGTCGTGCGCGGCGCGCCATGTGGCGAGGCGGAGGTGCTCGTCGGGGAGTTCGGGTGCGGGGCGGTCCTCGGCGATGTCGTGCAGTGCCGCTGCGGCCAGTGCGCGCACCAGGAGCGCTAGCAGGAGTACTTCTTCCGCTGTGGCGACGGCGTCCGCCACCCGGACTTCCAATGTGGACAGATGCGGTGCGGGGCGGGCGAACCAGTAGACCATGGCGTGGTCCAGCGCGGCGCCGCTGGCCAGCAGCGCGTTGACGGCGCGTTGGTAGGAGGCCGGATTCCGGTGCATCGGCGGCGGTCCGGCAGACGGCAGCCGGGACCAGACGACCGTGCGCCAGCTGGCGTGGCCGGTGTCCCGGCCGTCGTAGAACGGGGAGTTCGCGGTGAGCGCGAGCAGCGCCGGGAGGTGCGGGCGCAGGTGGTTGGACACCTCGAGGCTGGTGGCCAGGTCGGGCATACCGACGTGGACGTGGCAGCCGGTGGTGGTGTGCGAGTCCAGCAGCTGCCCGAAGTGGTCGATGATGCGCCGGTATCGGGGAGTGTCGGTGATCGGGATGGGGTCGGGGATGCCGAGCGGGGAGTACCCGGTGGAGACCAGTCGCAGCTTGCGCCGATCGGCCGCGGCGACGAGGGCGCGCCGGGCCGCGAGTAGGTGTTCGCGGGCCTCGGCGGCGGTGCGGCAGACTGGGGTGTTGGATTCCAGCTGGAAACGGGCGAACTCGGTCTTGAAGGTGCTCGTGGCGTCGCCTTCGAGCGCCGGGATGTCGCCCAAGACCTCGGCGGCTCCTGGCGCCGGGCGGCCGGTCTCGGTATCCAGCAGCAGGAACTCCTCTTCGATCCCGAACGTAAGGAGGGGTGAGCCGCGATGCATCGGATGCCCTTTCCGGCGGCTCGCCTGGTCAGTCTACTGTGGACGGATTGGTCAGGCCGGCCCGGTGTGAGTCGGGGTTCAACACCGGGCCGGGGATTTTTGGGGACCGGGACCAGGGGCGGCGGGCCGGCGCGCCGGAGCACGCGTTTGTCGGGAACTGAGTGATCCTCACGCGCTCGGCCGCCTCTCGGTCTCCCCGTTCTCGGTCGCGATTGGAAGTATGGAGACGCCGGCGCGTGCATTTCAAGCAATCCGCGCAACAACCCGGTAATTCCAACCCGAACGGCCCAGTTGATCACGACAGTTGCATCACCCGGTTCGGCTGTTTGAGTTGCGCGACGGGCCGACGCTTGACCGAATGCAGGTATTGCACAGACGATGCATGAGTCTCCGAACAAGGAGGAGCAAGTGAAGTTGACCTTCCAGGGAACGACGTCGCACGCCGGTACCTGCCCCACGCTGTACAGCACCGACCAGGGAACCTACGTCGTCCAGGGCTACAAGGTCACCGATCCGGAAGCGCTTGCCGCACTTAGGGAGCGCGGTCTTCCCGACCACGAGACCGCCGTTGAGGTTCCAGCTGCTCTGCTCGACTTCGTGCCGAAGGCGACGCCGTGAGTACCTGGGTGTTACCCGGCGCGGAGTTCGAGGAACTCCTGCGCTCGTTCCGGCACCGGGCATGGCGGTGGGAATGCCAGGGCACCTACCGCCAGCCCGCCGAAGCCGAACCCTGGCGCCGCTGGCGGGCCGGCGAACCGGACGACCTGACCTGGCTGCGGCCCTGGCTCGAGGAGGTCGCGGCCGCGACCCGCGCGGGCCGGATCTTCTCCCGGGTCCGGGTCTTCCGGGAGCCACCCACCGAATACCAGCGCTGGCAGCTCGACGTCAGCCCGGCCAACATCGCCGCCGGTGAGGACCTGCGGGTCCTCACCCAGGCCGAGGCGGACGCGCTGGGCCTGCCAGCCCGCGATTTCTGGCTCTTCGACGAGACCAAGGTCGCGTTGATGCACTTCGAGAACCAGCGCTTCGCTGGCACCGAGATCATCGCCAGCCCGGGGGAGGTGAACCGGTATCGGGCCTGGCGGGACATCGCATGCGATCATGCGATTCCGCTGATGGTTTACCTGCACGACCTGACCCAGAGGAGCCGGTGACCGACTTCGACACTCGCCGCCTGGCGTTCGGCGACGCGCTGCGTCGGCTGCGCCTCGCGGCCGGGCTGTCCGGGAAACAGCTCGCTCAGCAAGCCGGGTGGACGTCGTCCAAAGTCTCGCGGGTGGAGACGGCGAAGCAGTCCGTCTCCGACGCGGACGTGGTCACCTACTGCCGGCTGACCGATGCTGCCGACGATGTGGTGGCCGAGCTGCGGCAGGAGCTGCGCGAGATCCGCATCGAGGCAGCGAGCTGGAAGCGCCAGCTGCGCACCGGGAATCGCGCCCGACAGGAGTACAGCCAGCAGCTCGAGCACGGCGCCGAGCGCATCCGGCTGTTCGAAATCGCGCTGGTACCCGGTCTGGTGCAGACCGCCGAGTACGCCCGGCACGTCTTCGAGGTGGTTGCGGACCTGCACCAGAGCCCGAGGGACGTCACCGAGTCGGTCGAACGGCGAATGTCCCGCCAGAGCGTGCTTTTCAGCCCGCGGACGGCGGTCGAGATCCTTTGTTCGGAGGCCGCGCTGCGGCATCCCATCGCCCCGCCCCAGGTCATGGTCGCCCAGCTGGACCGGCTGCTGGCCCTCGCCGGCATGTCGACGATGCGACTAGCGATCCTGCCGCTGGACGCGCAGCTGACGGCGGTTCCGCTGCACGGCTTCGTCATCATCGACGACCTCGCGCTGGTGGAGACGGTCAACACGGAGATGACCGTCACCGAGGCCGGAGAACTGGCGCGGTTCCACCGCCTTTTCGACGCTCTGTCGGCTGCGTCGTTGGCGGATGCTGCGGCCCGCTCGCTTTTGCAGCGGCTCATCGCGCACTACGCCGCGGCCAGCCAGCCGTGAGTCTTTGGGCCGGTCGAGCGGCCCGTCCGCGGCTCCGCCGCGAAACGTCCATTGTGGAAACTACGCCGTCCGTCGAGCGGTGATCCACAGCACCGGGCCGCTGCGGTGAGTGTGCACGGCTCCCACTCCGGCGTCCTGCAGCGACTCGGCAACCTCGGCGGCGTCGAAGAACTCCAGGCCGGACCGCTCGCCGACCAACTTCGCCGCGTGGTGCAGCAGGCTGCCGCGCGGCGTCGGCACCATGACCGCGATCCAGCCGGCGGGGGCGAGCACCCGTGCCATCCCGGCCAGCACCTCGTGCGGGTCGGGGATCAGCTGCAGCGCGGCGAAGCTGGTGACGAGGTCGAAGGTGCCGTCGGGGAACGGTAGCTCGCGCGCGTCGGCGCGAATGAACCCGACGTTGCCGGTGCTCTCGGTGCGGGCGGCCCGCGCGAGCATCGCCCCGGAGACGTCGATGCCGATCGCGAGCCCGGTCGGGCCGACGGCGCTCCCCATCCGGGCGGTGACGTTGCCGGGCCCGCAGCCGATGTCCAGCACCCGCCCACCGGCGGGCGGATGCGCCCGGGTGGGCAGCCCGAACCACATCGGGAGCACGCGCCGGGCGAGTGACTGCGCGTGGTCGTAGAGGGCCGAACCGGCGCTCGATTCCCAGAACGACTGGATCGGGCCGGACGGCGCCTCGCCCTGCGCGCCGAGCAGGTCCAGGTATCCGCGACTGGTGTCCGGATGCTCCGGTGCGGGCGTCAACAACGGCAGCACCCGCTCGAAAACCGCAGGCACGGACTGGTCGGTCATGCGCACCTCCCGCTGGTCGGCACCACCCAGCCTAGGGTGACGGCGCCACCAGTGGCCAGTCGTCCGGGCCGGACGCCGCAGGGCCTGCACCGCCCCGGCGAAATTTCCCGGTTCGAGATCTTCACAGCGCGCGTTCCAGGGGAGAGGATTTACCGGCTTCGGCGCCGTTCGCGCTGTCCACCCGGTCATCGAGGAGTGCCCATGTCTACCGCTGTCAGCTCGCCACCCACCGCGGTGCCCAAGGGGCGCATCGTCGCGGCGAGCTTCATCGGCACCGCCATCGAGTTCTACGACTTCTACATCTATGGCACCGCGGCGGCGCTGGTGTTCGGCCACTTGTTCTTCCCGACGTTCTCGCCGCTGGCGGGCACGCTCGCGGCGTTCGCCACCTTCGGCGTCGGGTTCATCGCCAGGCCGGTCGGGGCCGTGGTGTTCGGCCACTTCGGCGATCGCATCGGTCGCAAGACGATGCTGATCGTCTCGCTGCTGCTGATGGGGACCGGCACCGTGGCGATCGGTCTCCTGCCGACATTCGAGACGATCGGCGTCGCGGCGCCGATCTTGCTGGTGACCTGCCGGTTCGTGCAGGGTTTCGGGCTAGGCGGTGAGTGGGGCGGCGCGGTGCTGCTGGCTACCGAGTACGCGCCGGAGGGCAAGCGCGGGCTGTGGTCGAGCTTCCCGCAGGTCGGTCCGGCGGTCGGCTTCGTCATCGCCGGTTCCGCTTTCCTCGTGCTCGGCGGAACCATATCGGAGGCGTCGTTCGACTCGTGGGGCTGGCGGGTGCCGTTCCTGGCCAGCGCGCTGCTGATCATCGTCGGCTACTACATCCGGATGAAGATCGCGGAGACGCCGGTGTTCGAGAAGGCCATGCGGGAGCAGGAAAAGGCCAAGGCGCCGATCGTCGAGGTCTTCAGGCGCCAGCCCAAAACCCTGCTGCTGGCGACCTGTTCGTTCATCCTCGCGCACACGCTGTTCTACACGATCACCACGTTCTCGCTGTCCTACGGTACCGAGGTGCTGCACCTGAGCAAGAACATGCTGCTGATCTGCGCGATGATCGCGGTCGCGGTGATGGGCATCGCCACCCCGGTCCTGGCGATGTACTCGGACCGGGTCGGTCGGCGCCGGGTCTGCCTGGGTGCCGCGATCCTGGCGATCGCGTGGGCGTTCCCGCTGTTCGCCCTGATCAACACGAAGCAGCCGGTGCTGATCGCCATCGGCATGTCGGTGGGCATGATCGCGTTCGCGGCCCTGTTCGCGCCGATGGGCGCATTCCTGCCGGAGCTGTTCGCGACCCGCTACCGCTACACGGGCTCGTCGGTGGCCTACAACGCCAGCAGCATCGTCGGCGGCGGGCTGAGCCCGATCCTGGCCACCCAGTTGATCGCTTGGACCGGCTCGTCGCTGCCGATCTCGGCCTACGTGGCGCTGATCGCCGTGATCTGCGCGGTGTGCGTCTGGTTCATGCGCGAGACCCGCGATGCCGACCTGACCGTCGAACCGACCGAGAGGTAGCGGGGAGCGGGAGTGGTCGTCGGCCACTCCCGGGCCCGCTCAGCGGTGCTCGGGGTTCTCGAAGTGGGGGCGGCAGCCCGCGTCCCACTCCGCGCGCTGGTTGCCGTAGGCAGGGATGCCGCCCGCCCGATCGAGCATCGCCGCCACGTGCATGAGGTTGTAGGTCATGAACGTGGTGTTGCGGTTGGTGAAGTCGTTCTCCCGACCACCGGAATCGGGGTCCAAATAGGACGGACCGGGGCCGATCGAGCCGATCCATCCGGCGTCGGCCTGCGGCGGGATGGTGTAGCCGAGGTGCTGGAGGCTGTAGAGGACGTTCATCGCGCAGTGTTTGACGCCGTCTTCGTTGCCGGTGATCAGGCAGCCGCCGACGCGTCCGTAGTAGGAGTACTGGCCGGCGTCGTTGAGCAGCGACGAGCAGCCGTAGAGCCGTTCGATGACGTGCTTCATCACGGAACTGTTGTCCCCGAGCCAGATCGGACCGGCCAGCACCAGGATGTTCGCGGCCAGGACCCGCTGGTACAGCTGCGGCCATTCATCGGTGGCCCAGCCGTGTTCGGTCATGTCCGGCCAGACACCTACGGCGATGTCGTGGTCGACGGCGCGGATGCTGTCGACCTTGACGCCGCTGCTGCGCATGATTCCCGAGCTGAGTTCGAGCAGGCCTTCGGTGTTGCTGCGCTCCGGCGAGCGCTTGAGCGTGCAGTTGATGAACAGCGCGCGAAGGTTGTCGAAAACTGGTTCGGTCGCCTCGGTCATCGTCCTCGCCCCCCGGCAACGTCTCCCGAGCGGTAAGTGCAGCACCGAGCGCCGCACCGGGCAACTCGCCGAACGGGGGGAGCGGGCGGCGCGAGGAATGTTGATCCAGGTAACACCGATGGCGGGCAGCGTCTAGCGGTGAGGCGGAAGCCCCGGTAATCGTCGGCGGCGATTTCGCGGCAGTGCTCGCGGTAGGTCCCGACGCCGCCGGTCGGCCACGTGCCGGGCGTAGCGCAGGGTCTCCGGCTGCGACCGGTAGCGCTCGGTCCACTGCCATTCCCGTTGCGCGAACCGGGTCCCGAGTAAGTTGCCGTCATGGTCTTGTCAGTATTGCGCTGGTGGGTGTCAAGGCGGCGGAAACTTCGCGGACAGCGGCTTCCGGAGGCGTCTAGTAGTCGGATGATGCGCTCGGAATCGCAGGTTCTGCCAGGGGGTTTCGGATATCCGCTCGGGTTCGCCAGCGGATTCGTGGTCGTCACGGCGTGCATCGCGGTGGACGAGACGGCGCGCCCCTCAGCCGTCGTGGTGCTGCTGGCGATCCTCGTCGCCATCGTCTCGGCCCTCACGACGGTGCCCGCAGCCACCGCGACCGCGGCGGTGTGCTGGGCCTTCTTCGCCACCTTCTCGATCGGCGTGCGAGGTGACCTCACCGTCGACCGGTCGACCGTCGTCGGGCTCTGAATCCTCCTGCTCGCCGCCGTGGTCGGGCTGATCGCGGGCGCTGTGTCGCGCGCGAGACGACGTCACTCGGCTGCGCAGTCCACGCCGTTCGTGCCGGCACCGCGCCAGCCGTCGGTGTGGGAGCGGCTCAGCCACTAGCCGCGCCGGTCACTTCCGGGCTTTCGGGGCGTTCTCGGCGGTCTTGCCCGGGTCGCGTTCGGCGACCGGGGCGAGGATCTCGTCCATGCGCCGCAACAGCTCGGCCTCCAGCTTCACCCCGGAGGCCGCGACGTTCTCGGTGATCTGCTCGGGCCGGGAGGCGCCGATGATGGCCGCCGAGACGTTCGGGTTCTGCAGCACCCAGGCCACCGCCAGCTGCGCCAGTGACAGCCCCGCCTCGTCGGCCAGCGGCTTGAGCAGCTGCACCCGTTCCAATACCTCGTCGCGGAGGAAGCGGGACACGAACGTCGCGCCGCCGTTCTCGTCCGTGGCGCGGGAACCCGCGGGTGGGGCGGCCCCGGGCAGGTACTTGCCGGTGAGCACGCCCTGCGCGATGGGGGACCAGACGATCTGGCCGATGCCCAGCTCCGCCGAGGTCGGCTCCACCTCGTCCTCGATCACCCGCCACAGCGCCGAGTACTGCGGCTGGCTGGACACCAGCGGCACGTGCAGCTCCCGGGCCAGCGCGTGCCCGGCGCGGATCTGCTCGGCGGTCCACTCCGACACCCCGATGTAGAACGCCTTCCCGCTGCGGACCACGTCGGCGAAGGCCTCCATGGTCTCCTCCAGCGGCGTTTCCGGGTCGTAGCGGTGCGCCTGGTACAGGTCGACGTAGTCGGTCTGCAGTCGCCGCAGCGAGGCGTCGATGGACTCCACGATGTGCTTTCGGCTGAGGCCGCGGTCGTTGCGGCCCGGCCCGGTGGGGAAGTAGACCTTGGTGAAGATCTCCAGGCCTGCGCGGCGCTCGCCCCGCAGCGCGCGGCCTAGGACGGCCTCGGCGCGGCCCGCGGCGTAGACGTCGGCGGTGTCGAACGTGGTGATCCCGGCGTCTAGCGCCGCGCGGATGCACGCGGTCGCGGCGTCCTCCTCGACCTGGGATCCGTGGGTGATCCAGTTTCCGTAGGCGAGTTCGCTGATGACCAGGCCGCTGCGGCCGAGATGGCGGAATTCCATGACTCCCCTTCGAACGCGGACGGACGGAGCCGAACTTACCCGGTCGGTCCGGCGCGGGCGACGTGCGTCGCGGAGGCGCCGATCGCGGCGAGCACCGAAATTTTCCTTGCGCAACCGGCGAGTAACGAGCAATGTGTCCGTCGCACGCTCCGGACGGGGCACGACCCCGGACGGCGTGCGGCCTGGCGGGACAACGGGGTCTTGCCAGGCGTCGGTTTCGGGCGGGCGCGGTGGCGCCCGGCCCAGCAAGATCGAAGGGTTCTACGTGCGCCACAAACGGCAGCAACGACCACCTCGCCGTGCCCGCACGACCCCGGTCCTGGGGCGGGCCGGAACGACGCGCGTGCTGCTGAAGGCCGCCTGGCTGGAGCTCCACGCGGTGCTCCAGCGCTGATGCCGGGTGCGGAGGCGTCGCCGCCCCCGCACCGTCAGGCGTCCTTGGTGACCACGCGCGCGATGGTGGCGGACAGGCCGATCAGCAGGTAGCACCCCGCGCGGAACAGGCCGGTGACCAGCGTGTCGCCGCTCATCGGATCGCGCAGCACGTCCATCACCGCCGACCAGTCCGTGGTGATCAACACCGGCTGCAACCAGTCCAGGGCCGGGATCGTGCCGAGCACACCGAACACGATCAGGCCGCCCATGGTGGCGGCCATGACCACCAGCGGGTGCTCGGTGAGCGACGAGATCGCCAGCGCGGCCGCCCCCACGGCGGCCATCTGCACCGCGGACCACCCGGCCGCCAGCGCCACCCGGCCCAGCGCCGAACCGATCGGCAGCGTGGTCCCCGAGAGCGTGACCATGCCGTCGCCGCCGACGATGACGAGTCCGGTCAGGACACCGCTGACGGCGACGACGGTCACCGCGAGCACCGCCAGCACCAGCACGCCGAAGGCCTTGATGCCGACCAGCCGCACCCTGCCCACGGGAGCGAGCAGCAGGCCGCGCAGCGTGCCGTGCGAAGCCTCGCCGGCCAGCGCGTCCGCCGCGACCATCGCCACCACCAGCGGCAGTAGCAACGACTGCGCGAGCACGAGGGCCGCGACCGGCAGCACCAGCCCGTTCCCGGCCACGGCGGCGAGGATCGAACCGCCGCCGCGGCTGCCGGGCCCGCCGGTGACGGCGATCGCGGTGCCGAGCAGCACCGGAAGGCCTGCGAGCAGCAGGAGCGCCAGCAGGTTGCGTGGCCGCCGCAGCACCCATCGCAGCTCGGCGAGCAGGACTCGGCCCAGCGGGGCCGATGTCCGCGTTATTGTCGTGACTGCAGCTGTCGCCGTCACCTGATCTCCAATCGGCAGATGTCCCGGCCTTCAGGCCGCGGCGGAGCCGATCCCTCGTGTCCGGTCGTGTAGTGACCGGCTATGCTGATCAACGTGCTGAGCGAGAACCAAGCCAGCATCAAAGACCTCCTTTGTCGGGGGCCGGGCGGGTTCCGTCCCGGCTGGCGTTGCGGACGTCAGACTTACTTGCCTCCTAGGCAAGTAAGCAGTCCGAGCCAGGAATCTTCCGCGTTCACACCGGAGAGGGTTCAAAGTTCCTCCTCGGTCAACCGGGCGAAGAGGTCCTCCAGCCCGGTCCGGGCCCGGCGCGCTTCCTGCACCGGCACCCCGGCGTGCACGAGCATCGCTACTACCTCGGATGAGTCTACATCGGACAATTCGACGCGGACTGCTCCGCTTTCCTCCCGCGCCGCCACGCCCTTGTCGTGTAGTGTCGCCACGGCTCTGGAAACGTCCGGTGTGGACACCACGAGGTGCGGAGCGCCGGACTCCAGCATGGCGGCCAGCTCGCCCTGCGCGACCAGCGAACCCCGGTGCAGCACCGCGGCGTGCGTGCAGGTCGCCTCGATCTCGGCGAGCAGGTGCGAGGACACCAGCACGGTCGTACCCGCCTCGTGTAGTTCCGCGATGATCCGGCGGATCTCCCGGGTGCCTGCCGGGTCCAGGCCGTTGGTGGGCTCGTCGAGCACAACCAGCTCGCGCGGCACCAGCAGGGCTGCAGCCAGGCCCAACCGCTGCTTCATGCCGAGCGAGTAGCCCCGGTACCGCCGTCCGGCGGCGGCGTCCAACCCGACGCGTTCCAGCGCTTGTCCGACCACCCCGCGGATCTCCGGACCGCGCAGCGCCGGTTCCATCGCCGCGCTGCGGAGCAGGTTCTCCCGACCGGACAGGAACGGGTGGAAGCCGGGCCCTTCGACCAGCGCGCCGACCCGCGGCAGCACCCGTCCGCTGTGCTCCGGCAACCGGTGGCCCAGCAGCTCGACCTCCCCCGAAGTGGGGGCGGTGAGGCCGAGCAGCATCCGGATCGTGGTCGTCTTGCCCGAACCGTTGGGGCCGAGCACGCCGACCACCCCGCCGCGCGGCACCGCGAGGTCGACGCCCGCTACTGCGACGGTCTTGCCGTACGTCTTGCGCAGGCCCACGGTCCGCGCGGCGAGATCGCCCGCGGTGGGGGCGGCCGCAGCCGCCCCCACCGCTTCGACTGCGTTCGTCATCACGCCTCGCCGAGAGCGGCGGTGAGCACCTGCTCCGGCACCGCGCCGGCCGCGACCCGGCCGTCGGAGGTCAGCAGGGCGTTGCCCGCCGCGGTCCCGATGATCCAGCCGTTGCCCCACGGCCCGCTGATCGGTTTGCCGACCCGCTCGGCGATCTGGCGCGGGTCCTGGCCGTTCTGCTTCTCCTGCTGCGGCAGCTGAGCCACCAGGACCGAATCCCAGCCGTCGCCGACGACCTTGTGCTCGCCCTGCGGGTGGGCCGGGCGCTGCTGGGGCGAGTGCTCGGCCTTGCCGTCCTCCACCTTCGCGCCTGCGGGCGGGGTGAACTGGAACAGGGACGGGTCCGGCGTGCTCATGTCGACGCTGCTGAATCCGACCTGCAGCGCCGGGTCGTTCGAGCCGTTGGTGAGCACCGAGAGCTCCAGCGGAACGCGCTTCTCCGCGTCCACCGCGACCCGCACCTCGCGCAGCAACGTGCGCTCGGTCGGCTTCGGCGTCAAGACCAGTTCGTAGGCGTCGCGGCCAGCGATGCTGGCCGTGCCGTCCACCTTGACGTCGCTGGTCTGGCGGAGCTTGTCGATGATCTCGCGCGCCGTCGCAGCAGGGTCAGCCGGGGCCGCGTGCTCTGCCGCTTCCGGCGCGTGCTCGGGGGAGCGGACGACCTTCTGCTCGGCGGAGTCCCACTTCCACACCGTCGAGCCGTCGTTGACGACGGTCAGCTCACCGTTGTGCGAGGGAACCGAAACGCGGTGGCGGCCTTGGCCGTCGGCCCACACCTGGAACTTGCTGGTTCCGTTGGCGAGCATCTCGGAGGCCTGCCCCGCGCCGGGGATCGCGGGTAATCCGAGCGCGTTGTCCACCTCCACGGTGGCGGTCAGCGCCGGTGGCTGAGCCCGCATCACCGACTCCACCAGCTGCTCCGGTGCCACCTCAGGCAGCGCCGGGGCGGCACCCGCGCCGGCGGGCAGCGCCAGCATGGTCAAGCCCAGGACGCCCGCCGCGGCACCGGCGGTCGCCGCGTAAGCAACGTGCTTGCGTTTCATCAGATCCTCCTGTCGGGTCCTGTGACCAAGGGTGTCTGAAGGCAGCTGAGATAACGCTGAGAGCGGCCCGCAGGCTGAGAACCGGCTCAGGCTGGTGCTTCGCGAGCGGACCTGAGATAGTTCATGTATTGATCAGTTCGGAATGGGGGTGCGATGGCCGCGAACGAGCTGGACTTCTGGTCCTTCGTCGAACTGGCGAACCATAGGTTGGCGACGGAGTACGGCTTCCGGCACCAGTTGGCCACCGAGGTGCTACTGACGCTCAACCGGGCGTCCAACATCGTCACCTACGACCTGGAGGCGGCGGTGCACCGGCCCCGCGGCCGGTCCTGGTCGGGCTTCCGGCTGCTGTTCGTCACCTGGCTGGCCGGCCCGCTGGAGGCAAAGAAGGCGGCCGAGCTGACCGGGATGAGCCGGGCCGCGGTGTCGAACCTGACCAAGACGCTGGTCGCCGACGGGCTGCTGGACCGGGCGCCGGGCGAGCGCGACGGCCGTTCGGTGCTGCTGTCGCTGACCGAAGCCGGGCAGCAGGAGATGGTCGAGGTGTTCCGTGCGCAGAACGAGCGGGAGCACGAGTGGACCAGCGTGCTCACGGAGACCGAGCAGCGCATCCTGATCATGCTGCTGGACAAGCTGATCACCAACCGAGACCAGTTCGACATCCGCGGCCGGAACTGATCTGTCCGGCTGTTGCGCGACTGGGCAAGTGGTAAATACATTAACTAAATGGACGTCGGGGCGACGATGCCCTGGACCGTTGCGAGGAGGCGGGGTCGATGGCGTACTACCGGCAGGTCGGCGAGGTGCCGCCGAAGCGGCACACCCAGCACCGCAGGCCGGACGGCGGCCTGTACTACGAGGAGCTGATGGGGGAGGAGGGCTTCTCTAGCGACTCGTCGCTGCTGTACCACCGCAACCTCCCGTCGGCGCTGGTGGACTCGTCGGTCTGGGAGCTGCCCGGCCTGGAGACCGAGCCGAACCACCCGCTGCGGCCGCGGCACCTGAAGCTGCACGACCTCTTCGGCGGCCAGGAGTGGAAGCGCCACGACGTCGTCACCGGCCGCCGGCTGGTCCTGGGCAACGCCGACGTGCGGATTTCCTACGTGGTCGCGGGCGAGGTTTCCCCGCTGTACCGCAACGGGATCGGCGACGAGTGCGTGTACGTCGAATCCGGCGACGGCGTCGTGGAGACGGTGTTCGGCGCGCTGCCGTTCCGGCAGGGCGACTACGTGATCCTGCCCAGGGCGACCACGCACCGCTGGCTGCCGCAGGGCGACGAGCCGGTGCGGGCGTACTGCATCGAGGCCAACTCGCACATCACGCCGCCGCGCCGGTACCTGTCGAAGTTCGGCCAGCTGCTGGAACACTCGCCGTACTGCGAGCGCGACCTCCACGGCCCCACCGAGCCGGTCCTGGCCGACGGCACCGACGTGGCGGTGCTGGTCAAGCACCGCGGCAGCAGCGGCATCGTCGGCACCCGGTTCGTGTACCCGGAGCACCCGTTCGACGTGGTCGGCTGGGACGGTTGCCTGTACCCGTACACCTTCAACGTATCCGACTTCGAGCCCATCACCGGCCGCGTGCACCAGCCGCCGCCCGTGCACCAGGTCTTCGAGGGCGACAACTTCGTGGTGTGCAACTTCGTGCCGCGCAAGGTCGACTACCACCCGCTGTCCATCCCGGTGCCGTACTACCACTCCAACGTGGACTCCGACGAGGTGATGTTCTACTGCGGCGGCGACTACGAGGCGCGCAAGGGCTCCGGAATCGGCCAGGGCTCGATCTCCCTGCACCCGGGTGGGCACTCGCACGGGCCGCAGCCCGGGGCGTACGAGCGCAGCATCGGGGTGGAGTTCTTCGACGAGCTGGCGGTCATGATCGACACGTTCCGCCCGCTGGAGCTCGGCGAGGGCGGTCGGGCGGCCGAAGATCCCGGCTACGCCTGGACCTGGGCGGGACGGGGGCCGAAGCAGTGAGCGTGCCCGATTTCGCGAACTCGTTGTGCGATGACGCCGCGGTGTTCCCGCCCGGCCTTTCGCCGCTGCCCGAAGCCGTAGCCGCGCACGCCAGGTACGCGGCTACCCCCTACGCGGAGCTGGTCGGGCCGCTGGTCCTCGCGGCACCGGCGCTCGCGGAGCTCGGCGGACTGCTCGAAACCGGCGGGACGCTCCGCCTCTCGGTCACCGCGCCGAACGGGCCGCGGCAGCTCCCGGCCGTGTTCGCGGCGGCCGAATCGCTGCCGGTGTGCCTGCGGGCGCTGGAGGTCGCGGTGCCCCCCGGGCAGGCTCCCGTGGAGTTCTTCGCAGAGCTCGACGGGGCCTGCCCGGCGGCCGACGACGTGACCGTATTCGTCGAGGTACCCCGGGACGAGCGGCGCCCGGAGGTCATCGCCACCTGCGCGTCGACCCGCTACCAGGCAAAGTTCCGCACCGGCGGGGTGAAGGCCGAGCTTTACCCGGACGAGGCCGAACTGGCCGCCGCGATCCGGGCGGTCGTCGACGCCCGGGTGCCGTTCAAGGCGACCGCCGGACTGCACCACGCGATCCGCAACACCGACCCGAACACCGGCTTCGAGCAGCACGGCTACCTGAACCTGCTGCTGGCCACCGATGCGGCCGTGGACTTCGCCGACGAAACCGAGATCGCCGCCGTCCTCGCCGAACGGGACGAGCGCAAGATCGCAGAACGCGTCGCGAACCTGGACACCGCGCGGGTCGCGGCCGCCCGCGAGTTGTTCCTGTCCTTCGGCACGTGCAGCATCATCGAGCCGCTGACCGAGTTGATCGACCTGGGCCTGGTGCCGGCCCAGGTCCTTAGCGGAGAAGGAGCCGATTCTTGACCATGATCGACATCCCGGGCGGTTCGTTGTTCGGGCTCGACAACCTGCCCTACGGCGTGTTCTCCACGGCCGGCACCGAGCCGCGCGTCGGCGTCCGTGTCGGCGAGTCCGTTGTGGACTTGGCGGTGGCGCTGGGCGACGCGGTCTTCGCGCAACCGACGCTGAACGCGTTCATGGCGCAGGGGCACGCCAGGTGGGTGCAGGTGCGGCAGCAGATCACCGAACTAGTGTCGGGCGATGTGCCGGATGCGGCGGTGCGCCCCGTCGCCGGGGTGACCATGCACCTGCCCATCGAGGTCGCCGACTTCGTCGACTTCTACGCCTCCGAGCACCACGCGTCGAACCTGGGCCGGCTGTTCCGGCCGAACGCCGAACCGCTGATGCCGAACTGGAAGCACCTTCCGGTCGGCTACCACGGGCGTAGTGGAACGGTTGTGGTGTCGGGCACCGACGTCGTCCGCCCCAGCGGCCAGCGCAAGGCGCCGGATGAGGACGTGCCGACGTTCGGCCCGTGCCGCCGCCTGGACATCGAGGCCGAGCTCGGTTTCGTCGTCGGCACCGGCTCCGAGCTGGGCACCGTCGTTTCTGCCGAGGACTTCGCCACCCGGGTATTCGGCGCGGTGCTCGTCAACGACTGGTCGGCGCGCGACATCCAGGCGTGGGAGTACGTGCCGCTGGGCCCGTTCCTGGGCAAGAGCTTCGCCACGTCGATCTCGGCATGGGTGGTGCCGCTGCTCGCACTGGGAGCCGCGCGCGTCCCGATCCCGGCCCAGGACCCGAAACCCCTGCCGTACCTGCAGGAAGCCGAACCGTGGGGCCTGGACATCGACCTGGCGGTGTCCTGGAACGGCCACGAGGTCGCCCGCCCGCCGTACCGGGAGATGTACTGGTCCCCGGCCCAGATGCTGGCGCACATGACGGTCAACGGAGCCACCAGTCGAACTGGGGACCTCTACGCGTCCGGCACGATCTCGGGCCCGGAGAAGGACCAGCGCGGAGCGTTCATCGAGCTCACTTGGGGAGGGAAGGAACCCGTCCAGGTCGGCGGCGAGCAGCGCACGTTCCTCCAGGACGGCGACGAAGTGACGATCACGGCCACGGCCCCGGGGCCCGACGGCACCCGCCTCGGATTCGGCGAAGTTTCCGGTCGGATCCGCCCCGCCCGTTGAAATAGGTTGTACGGGTACCCGAGCCGACAAGCTCGTGAGTGCGTAACCGGGCTGGAGCCGTGTTACGTACTCACGAGCTTTGTGCCGGGCAGTGCGGGCAGGCGTGGTGTGCACCTGCCCAACCTTCTCGACGCAGCACTGCCAAAACCTCTTGGGCCACCGCGCACGGGTTTTTGCGGACATCGTGCCAGCCGTACACCAGCCGAGCCCTGCCGGCGAGTTCGGCCGCGTTGTCGCGGCGTCGATCCCGGAACGCTATGCGCTTGGTCGCGTGGAACTCCCGGCCATCCAGTCGAACGGTCAGCGGCACGCCCGAGGCGTCGTAGACGACGTCCTCCCATAGGACGATGTCGTCCACGACGAACGGCGACTGCCGCCGGGCGGTCGGAAGTCCGTGCGCCTGTTCCACACTCCGCAGGTATTCCGCCTCCAGAACGGAAACGGCGCCCCCGGCCAGCAGTTCAAGCGCCTGCTTCACTGCTTTGCGGTGGCGGTACGGTGGCCGGTTCTCAACTTGTTCGTGCACCCGCCACAGCGCGATCTGATTCGCACCGATCAACTGAACCACGAGATCACGGGCCTGGTCTGCCGTCGGTTCGGCCGCGGCCAGATCGATGACGGTGTCCTCCCTGCTCGTTCTCGGCGGGTCAGACGGCGCGATGATGTGCTGGAATGCGCGCGAGCGGTGCACGTGGACAAAGGGCAGTTGCGAAACCGCGGAATGCTTGTAGGGCACCGTGATGTGCACTGGCGCATCCTCGGCCACCGGCAGCATCCCCCACTCTTCGGCCGCAGTGCGGTGGCTCAGCACTGTCCACGGTCCCCCGTACCGAAGTGCGGCACTGATCAACGACGACCTCGGCAGCGGCCCGGTGAAGACCGCGTAGACATCGGGGACCACTCGCTGCCACCGCTGCGCCTCGATCTGCGCCTGGGGAAACTCCCTCGGTAGGCCGAATTCACGGATCTGCGCGCCGGAAACCACACCGTGCTGGCTGTCCACCAGCTTTGCCCAGCGCTCCCGGTCCTCGGCGGAGAGCGATACGTAACGGGAGCACTTCAGGTTGTTCGACATAGTTCCAAGATCCACGTCGACGCAGAGCTCCACCAGCGCATTCCGGGTATCTGTGGACTACTCGCCCACCTGTGGAGAAGTCGTGAGTGCGCAGCCGACCTGGAACCCGGTTACGCACTCACGACCCGCCGGAGCAGCAGCCAGGCCACGTTCGCCGCGGCGGTCGACTGGTCGCCCGTGCGGGCTGGCTGCCGATCACGGTCCGCGCCGGGGGGAAGCGTGTGATTGCGGTCGGGCTGGGTGGGGTGGTCGTGCACCGTTCGCAGCGTGGCCGCAGCGTCGGGCATTGGTGGTCCGCGCGGCGGTGGACCGGGATGCGCCGGCTCGGGCGTCCGATCGGAATGCTGTTCTGCCACGAAGAACTCGTGCCCTACGTTCTGCGGCGGTGTGCGCAGTCGTGAGTGCGCAGCCGAGCTGGAGCCCGGTTACGTACTCACGACCGATCAGTACCTCATGCCGAAGTCGTAGGGGAAGCGGGGCCGTTGGCGGTCTCCATCGTTGATGGGTTTTGCCGCCGTCGTTGGCCAGTGGCAGCACGTTGCCGTCGTTCTTCAGCAGGACCTGCGACGCGCGGACCGCCTCGCGGGCGAGGTCGCGGTGCTCCGGGCTGCCGACGGTTCTGGTGAAGCTGCGGTCGGTGAAGGGCCGCTCGAACAGGCCGAGCTCGAACTTCTTCGTCAGGATGCGGCGATTGGCGTCGTCGATGCGCGACATCGGCACCCGATCGGCCTCGTCGGCGCGCAGTAGGTCCATGAACTTCTGGCCGGGGTGGGCGCGAACCCGTGGCTGGAGATGCTGCTGGCGGTGTGGGTCGGCGCGGCGATCGGGTGCGTGACGGGGTTCGCGGTTTCAAAGGTCCGCATCCCGTCGTTCGTAGTCACGCTGGGTCTCTTCATCACTTGGTCCGGCGTGGTGCTCCAGCTGGTCGGACCGGGCGGCACGATATCGATCCGGCAGAGCCGGGAACTGCTCGCCGTCGCCAACGGCAGCCTCGGCGTGACGGGCAGCTGGCTGCTATTCCTGTTGGCCGGAGCGGGATACGCCGTCGTGGTGGGCTACCGGCACCTGGCCAAGCTCCGGCACGGGCTCGTCGCGCAACCGACGGTGCTGGTCGTGGCGAAGGTGGCCGCCATTCTCGGGTGCGGCGGCCTCGCGACGTACCTGCTGACCCTGAACCGCTCGCCGCAACCCGAGCTGGCATCGATCCGCGGCGTGCCCTACGTGGTGCCGATCATCTTGTTCCTGCTGGTCGTCGGCACGCACGTGCTGGACCGCACCCGCTACGGCCGGCACCTGCACGCGGTTGGCAACAACCGGGATGCCGCGCACCGAGCCGGGGTGAACGTCGCCAAGATCAGGATGAGCGCGTTCATCGTCTGCTCCTCGGTCGCGGCGCTGGGCGCCATCGTCTACACCTCGAAGGTCGGATCGGTCGACGGCAGCGCGGGCAACGGAAACCTCGTGCTGTTCGCGGTCGGTGCCGCGGTCATCGGCGGCGCCTCGCTGTTCGGCGGGAAGGGCCGCATGCAGGATGCTGTCCTCGGCGGCGCGGTACTGGCCACGGTCCAGAACGGACTGGACCTGCTCGGATTCCAGGCGGCCCCGGTGAACATCATCACCGGCCTGGTCCTGGTGGCCGCCCCGGGCGTGGACGCGCTGTCCCGGCGGCGTTCGACGGCGCAGCATGAAGGCTGAGCGGGGGAGGACGTTGCGCAGCGCAAGCGGTCGCTGTGCTAATGCTTTTCCCAAAGGCGAAGCCCGGAGCAGGCGGAGGATGCGGCCGAGTTGACCACGACACCACACGCGGGAGCGCGGCCCGATGAGGTGCGCCGGCACAACCGGGCGGTACTGCTGCGTCGGCTGCACATCGGCGGGCCCTGCACCAGGACTGCGCTGGCCACTGAGATGGGCCTCAACCGCAGCACCATCAAGGTCCTGATCGACGAGCTGGTCAAGGACGGGCTCGTCGTGGAGCGCGTGCCCGCCCAGCGCAGCGGTGCCGGCCGGCCGTCGCTGCTGGTGCTGCCGCAGCCGCACGCGGCGGTGACGCTGGCGGTCGACATCCGGGTCGAGCAGGTCGCGATGGCCCTGATCGGGCTCGGTGGCGAGATCCTCAACCGGTGCAGCTGGAGCCTCCGCCCGGCCACCCGGAATCCGCGCGAGGTCTTCACCAAGATCGTCGACAACAGCGCGGTGCTCATCGAGGAGGCTGGCGTCGACGTCGTGGCGGTCGCGGCGTCGGCGCCCGGCGTGGTGCGCCGCGCGGACGGGATGGTGCGCGAGGCACCGAACCTGCACTGGACCGAAGTGCCGCTCGGCGACTGGCTTTCCAAGGCGCTGGGCGGCCGGCGGGTGGAAGTCGGCAACGACGCGGAACTCAGCGTGCTCGCCGAGCACCTGCGCGGGGCGGCGCGGGGAGTGACCGATGCGGTTTTCGTCGGAGCCGATGTCGGTGTCGGTGGCGGGGTGATCTCCGGCGGCATGCCGTTGCGGGGCAGCGGCGGTTATGTCGGGGAGCTCGGCCACCTGGTGGTGCGGCCGGACGGGCACGAATGCTATTGCGGCAGCAGGGGATGCTGGGAGACCGAGGTGGGAGAGCGGGCCCTGAGCAGGGCGCTGGACCTGCCGGAGGATTCGCCCCGCGGCGTCGTCGTCGCCGAGCTGCACGCGCTGGCGCAACAGCCCGACGAGGTGTTGCAGCGGCTCGGGGAGTTCGGCGAGTGGCTGGCCATCGGGCTGTGCAACGTGGTCAACCTGCTGTGCCCGCAACTGGTGGTGCTCGGTGATCTGTTCACCGCGCTGCCGCGCACGTTGATCGACCACGTTGACAAGCTGCTCTCCGAGCGCAGCCTGGTCAGCCGTGCGATGGGCGGCACCAAGCTCGTCACGTCCTCGCTCGGCGGCGACGGCAAGTTGCTCGGCGCCGCCGAGCTCGCCTTCGAGCAGGTCTTGGCCAGCGGCTGAGCCGAACGGCCGAAACCGTTGCCCCGGCGGGGAAAGCGCACGTTTCGATGCGGTTACGCCGAATCTGCTTGATCAATCAAGCAATCTTCTTCGCGGCGCCTTCCGGTGATATGTTCCTGCGGGCAACATACTGGACCGGAGTCGAACCCGACCCGGTCGAGCACATCTTCTTCGCGTCCTGCGTTCTCGGCACGTCCACTCCGGCGTTCCTGCGAAAAGAGGGACCACTTTGTTCACTGGGAGATGGGACAGTACCCAGGTGCTGGCTCAGGGTCAGCTGCTTGACGCCAACGCGGTGGATTTTGCGTTGTTGGCGTTGTACTTCGCTTTTGTGCTGGGTATTGGGTATTTGGCGCGGCGTGCGGTTTCCACCAGTCTGGACTTTTTCTTGTCGGGGCGGGCGTTGCCGGCGTGGGTGACGGGTTTGGCGTTCATCTCGGCGAATCTGGGTGCGATCGAGATCATCGGTATGTCGGCGAATGGTGCCGAGTACGGGATGCCGACGATGCATTATTTCTGGATCGGTGCGGTGCCGGCCATGCTGTTCTTGGGCGTGGTGATGATGCCGTTCTACTACGGCTCGAAGGTGCGCAGTGTTCCGGAGTTCATGTTGCGGCGGTTCGGGAAGGCGGCGCATCTGGTCAACGGGATCAGTTTCGCGGTGGCGCAGATTTTGATCGCGGGTGTGAACCTGTATTTGCTGGCCAGCATCGTGAATGCGTTGCTGGGTTGGCCGTTGTGGTTGTCGGTGTTGCTGGCGGCGGCGATCGTGTTGTCGTACACGGCGTTGGGCGGGTTGTCGGCGGCGATCTACAACGAGGTGTTGCAGTTCTTCGTGATCGTGGCGGCGTTGTTGCCGTTGACGATCGTGGGGTTGGTGAAGGTCGGCGGTGTGCAAGGTCTGGTGGCGAAGGTGTCGGCGGGTCCGGGGGGTGCGGCGCAGCTGTCGGCGTGGCCGGGCACTCAGTTGACGGGGTTCGACAACAGCGTGCTGAGCGCGGTGGGTCTGGTGTTCGGGTTGGGGTTCGTGCTCAGCTTCGGGTACTGGACGACGAACTTCGTCGAGGTGCAGCGGGCGATGGCGTCCAAGAGCATGTCGGCGGCGCAGCGGACGCCGATCATCGGGTCGTTCCCGAAGATGTTCATCCCGTTCATCGTGGTCATTCCGGGGATGATCGCGGCGGTGCTGATCCCGGAGCTGGCGGCGTACAAGCAGGCCGGTGGCACCGGTGGCGGGGGTGTGGATTACAACGATGCGATCTTGTTGTTGATGCGGGATTTGCTGCCGAACGGGATTCTGGGGATCGCCCTGGCCGGGTTGCTGGCGTCGTTCATGGCGGGGATGGCGGCGAACTTGTCGTCGTTCAACACGGTGTTCACCTATGACATCTGGCAGTCGTACGTGGTGCGGGACCGGGCGGATGGTTATTACCTGCGGATGGGTCGCTGGGTGACGGTGGCGGCGACGCTGGCGGCGGTGGGCACGGCGTTCATCGCGGCGGGTTATTCGAACTTGATGGATTACCTGCAGCAGTTGTTCTCGTTCTTCAACGCGCCGTTGTTCGCGACGTTCATCCTGGGGATGTTCTGGAAGCGGATGACCCCGCATGCGGGGTGGGCGGGTCTGGTGCTGGGCACGGTGTCGGCGGTGGTGGTGTTCGGGCTGTCGGAGTCGGGGGTGCTGGACCTGCCGGGGCAGGGCGCGAGTTTCGTGGGTGCGGGTGTGGCGTTCGTGGTGGACATCGTGGTGAGCGTGGTGGTGTCGTTGGCGACGCGTCCGAAGCCGGAGACGGAGTTGGCGGGGTTGGTGTACTCGTTGACGCCGCGGGCCAGCCGGCAGGCCGCGACCAGTGGGGAGGACGCGGGCTGGTACCGGCGGCCGGGTCTGCTGGCCGGGATCGCCCTGGTCCTGATCATCGCCCTCAACATCGTCTTCGGCTGACGCTGACCGAAGCAGACAAGGAGGTCTTCCCATGGCGAGCCGGGGTTCGGGGCACACCGCTGGTGCCTTCGACATTCGGACGATAATCGCGCTGCTGTTCGGCATCTACGCGGTGGTGCTCATCGTCGTCGGTGCGACGGCCGGCGCTGACGACGTCGCGAAGTCCGGCGGCATCGACATCAACCTCTACTCCGGCATCGGGATGCTCGTCTTCTCCGCTGCCTTCGCCGTCTGGGCGCGGCTGCGACCCATCGCAGCCCCCGCCGCGGACGAGGGGCCGGAGTCCTGAGTAGAAGTCCGATGTGGACATACACGGGTCCAGATGATGTGTGAAGGGCACCTCCTGCGAAGTTGATTGGCGGGGGTGCCCTTCACGCGGAACGGTCTGTCAGGGCTTCGGCACGGAGACGACCATGCCGCGCAGTTCGTAGCCGCCGATCGCGTCGTTGAACGAGACGCGCGGCGGCTTCGACATCTCGACGCCCGGGAGCGCGAGCAGCTTCTTCAGGAAGACGTCGGTTTCCAGGATCGCGATGTTCGCGCCCGGGCACTTGTGCGCGCCGTCCCCGAAGGACAGCCCGGGGGCCGAGGCGTCGTTGAGGGAACGGGCGGGGCACACCGCCAGCGGCTGGTCGCCCACCGCTTGCGGGTCGGTGTTCGTGGCGCTGACCTGGATGTCGATCACCTCGCCGGCCGGGACGGTGACCGTCTCCTCGTCGTCGGTCGGCAGCTCGACAGGGGCGGTGGTGCGCCGCTTGAGGTGGCCGACGACCGGTTCCAGCCGCAGCAACTCGTGCAGGATCGCGAGGCGTTCGGGCTCCTCGGCGGCGCGGTAGCGGTCGAGCAGCGCCTCGTCGGTGAACAGGTGCCACGCGGCGACGCTCACGAACTCGCGGGTGGTGACCATGCCCGCGGCGGCGAAGGTGATGCACTCGCCGAGGATTTCGGCCGACGAGCAGCCCTCGTCCAGCAGGTGTGAGATCAGGTCGTCGCGGCGTTGCTTGCGCCGCGCTCGCACCGCGGGCCGAACGTCGCCGAAATAGATCCCGGACCAGTTGGTGGCCTGCCGCCACACCCAGTAGAGCCCGTGGAGGCTGGTGAAGCCCGGTTTGCCGAACTCCTCGGGGAAGAACCGCTCCAGCCGTTGCTTGAGGCCGGGGCGGCTCTCGGTCAACCCGATCACCGCGCAGGCCACGTCGATGGCGAGGTTGAAGCTCAGCTCCGAGAGCTGCGCCTGCCCGGCCCCGCGGAGCTTCTCGAGCTGGGCGTCCGAGATCCGCTCCATTAGCGCGCGGTAGCTCTCATCCACCCGGCGCGGCGTGAAGTACTTCGCCGTCTGGCGCCGGTGCTCCCGGTGCTCCGGTCCGTCCCGGTACAGCACGGGGCGCCGGATCTTGCCGGGCATCTTCTCGAGCGACTCCACCCCGAGCCCGGCCTGGACGGTGTCGGTGCTGCGCAACGCGGTGCGCGCGGCGGCATAGCTGCGGATCGTCCAGACGCCGTCGGAGCCGCGGCTGACCGGGCAGCCGGTCTCGGGTTCGCCCCGGTCGATCTTGCGTGCGTTCGTCCCGTCGGTCGACATCGGCGGACCGGTCCTTTCCACAGCCGGGTGGTCGAGCATGATCCACTTCTTCTATCAGCCGGGAACGTGCGACGCATCGATCTGCATCGGTTCGTAGCGGAAACTTCACCAGCGACAGCCGGTGTTCAGCCGATCTCCTTCGGTCACCACCAGGCGTGGTCGACGAGGTGGCGCTCGGGGCATGCGGGGCGTGCGGGGACCGTGTGAGTCGCCTAATAGGATGGCGCGAGGTCGGTCTTGAGGAGTTGCGCACGGTGAAGTGGCAGTTCGGTCCTTACCGGGTGGAAGGATTGATCGCGCGGGGTGGGATGGGTGAGATCCTCCGCGCGTACGACACGCGCCACGATCGCATCGTCGCCCTCAAGCTGCTGGCCCAGCACCTCGCGGTCGACGAGGAGTTCCGCGAGCGCTTCAAGCGGGAGGCGCACGCGGCCGGACGGCTCCGTGAGCCGCACGTCATCCCGATCCACGCCTACGGCGAGATCGACGGCCGGCTGTACCTGGACATGCGGCTGGTCGAGGGCAGCGACGTCGGGTCCCTGCTCGCCGCCAACGGCGCGATGCGCCCGACAGATGCGGTGGCGGTGCTGGAACAGATCGCGGAGGCGTTGGACGCCGCGCACCAGGAAGGCCTGGTGCACCGCGACGTAAAGCCGTCGAACATCCTGGTCAGCCACAGCGGTTTCGCCTACCTCGTCGACTTCGGTATCGCCGCGTCGCTGCGCCCCACCGCCTCGCTGACCTCCACCGGCTACACCGTCGGCACGCTCGCCTACATGGCGCCGGAGCGGTTCGACGACGGCCCCGTCGACCACCGGGCAGACGTCTACTCGTTGGCCTGCGTGCTCTACCAATGCCTGACCGGTACGAAGCCGTTCGGCGGGGACACCGCGGCGTCGCTGATCAACGCGCACCTCAACCAGCCGCCGCCGGTGCCGACCGGCGTTCGCGGCGACATCCCGCGCGAATTCGACCAGATCGTCGCGCGCGGCATGGCGAAGGACCCCGCCGAGCGCTTCTCCAGCGCCGGTGAGCTGGCCCGCGCGGCGCGCCAGGCACTGACCAGCGTCACGGCGATCCCGGCGCAGTTCGCGGCGCCGCCAGCGGAACCGATGCACAAGGGCGGCATCGCGCGCTGGGGGTACGTGCTGGGCGGGGTCGGGGTCGTCGCGGTCGTGGCCGGTGCGGTGGCAGTCGCGGCCATGATGCACACCGAGCCGGGCCAGGCGATTCCGGCGGACGAAACCTCGCAGCCGGTAGGGGAGACGATGGCGCCGCCGATCCCCACCCCGTTGCCTTCCAGCGCGCCCCCGTCCCCGCCGCCGTCCTCCCCGCCGGTCCAGCCGCCCGAGCAGAAAACGGAAACGCAAGCTCCCGAGACCCAGGAGCCGTCGGCGGATCCCGAGACACCGCCGTCGAAGCCGATGCAGACCAAGTGGTGCCAGTCGATCAGTTTCAAGGGCGAGGAGCGCGGCACCGGCTGCTTCGAGGCGGTCGGCGACCACCTCTTCGCGCACGACACCAACAAAGACGGCATGTGGATCAAGACCGTGTCGGAAACCGACTACGGTCGCACGGACGAGTGCAAGGACCTGAACAGCGACGGTCCGCCGGTGGACTGCAACCTGGACCTGAGCGAGAAGGGCATGGTCCGCATCAAGATCGAGCTCTGGGACGGCAAGAGCAAGCTCAGCGAGACCGCCTGGTCCAATTTCGTCCCGATCGGCCAGTGACCCTGCGCCGCGCGTTCAGGTGATGGGCCGTAGCCGGGCCGCGGCGATGCGGGTGGAGCTGAACTCCCGGATCGCCGCGGCGGATCACAGCCGGGGATCGACGTGCTCGGATTCCAGTGCCAGCACGGCGAAAACGCACTCATGCACCCGCCACAGCGGCTCGCCCCGCGCGACCCGCTCCAGGCCTTCGAGACCGAGCGCGTACTCGCGGGTCGCCAGGCCGCGTTTGCGGCCGAGGGTCCGCTGGCGGAGGCGCTCCATGTTCGCCGCCTCGGTGTAGTCGGGTCCGTAGGTGATCCGCAGGTACTCCCGGCCGCGCACCTTCACACCCGGCTGGGCCAAGCCGCGCTGCCCCCTGGTGAGGTTCGCCATCGGCTTGACCACCATGCCCTCGCCGCCGCCCCCGGTCAGCTCCTCCCACCACTCGATGCCCGCCGCGGTCGAGGCCGGGTCGGTGGTGTCCACCGCGACCCGGCGGGTGGTGGCGAACAACTCCGGGTCGGTGCCGACGAGCCGGTCCGCCAACGCCAGGTGCCAGCCGTGCTCCACGCCGTGGTAGGTCCGTCCCTCGGTGGCCAACACCTGGAACGGCGCCAGCCGCACGGACTCGGCGAGCGGGGCCAGGGCAGAGCGGACGTACGCCTTGCGGTGCGCCAGGTATCGGTTGCGGCGGGTATCGCCACGGGAAGACCAGCGCCGTACGGGCGCTGGCCAACGTCGGCACCGTAAGGGTCGGCTCGCGGAACGTTTTTACACGTTCGTGAACGGTGCGACCGGTTTCTGGGATGACCGGCGTTGCGTTAGTCGGCCAGCCCCGACTGGTAGGCGAAGACGACGAGTTGGGCGCGGTCCCGCGCGCCCAGCTTGATCATCGCCCGGCTGACGTGGGTGCGCGCCGTCGCCGGGCTGACCACCAGGCGTTCGGCGATCTCCTCGTTGTTCAAGCCCTCCGCGACCAGGCCCAGCACCTCGCGCTCGCGTTCGGTGAGCGTGTGCAGCTGCGGGTGCGGTCGGCGCGACCGCGGCGCCATCGACACGAACTCCCGGACCAGCTGCCTGGTCGCCGACGGCGCCAGCAGCGCCTCACCGCCGGCGACCAGCCGGATCGCCCGGAGCAGCTCGACCGGCTTGGTGTCCTTCAGCAGGAATCCGCTGGCTCCGCCGCGCAGCGCGGCGAAGACGTATTCGTCGATCTCGAAGGTGGTCAGCACGATCACCTTGGTGTCCGGCAGATCTGGGTCCGCAGTGATCCGGCGGGTCGCCTCCAGACCGTCGACGCCGGCCATCCGCACGTCCATCAGGACCACGTCCGGGCGGTGCTCGCGCGCCGCGACCACCGCCGTCAGCCCGTCGGCGGCCTCGCCGACGCAGGTCAGGTCGTCCTCGCTGTCGATGAGGGTGCGCAGGCCGATGCGCACCAGGTCCTGGTCGTCGACGATCAGCACGGTGATCATGGATGTCCTTCGATGGGCAGGCGGGCTTGCACTTCGAACCGGCCGTCCCCGGTGGGACCTGCGGTGAACTCGCCACCCAGCGACGCGACCCGCCGCCGCATTCCGGGGATGCCGAGCCCGCCGCTGTCGTCCGGCGAGCCGGTGAGCGGGTTGGTGACCGTGATTACCAGGGCGTCGGTCGCGTAGTCGACGGTGACCTCGGCGCGCTTGTCGCCGCTGTGGCGCAGCACGTTGGTCAACGACTCCTGCAGGATCCGGTAGCCGGTCAGGTCGACCGCGGCGGGCAGCTCCCGCGGCCGACCCGTCGTGACCAGCTGGACCTGAACACCGGCTTCGATCATCCGCTTCCGCAGGTCGTCGAGCCTGGCCACGCCCGGGGTCGGGCCTGGCGAGGCGGTCCGGCGCACCACGGCCAGTGTCGCGCGCAGCTCTTCCAGCGCATCGCTGCTCGTGCGGCTGATCGCCGCCAGCGAGACCTCCGCCTGCTCCGGCTTCTTCGGCAGCACGTGCAGCGCCACGTCCGCCTGCATCTTGATGGCGGCCAGCCCATGCCCCACGACGTCGTGCACCTCCTGCGCGATTCGCAACCGCTCGTCGTCCACGCGCTGGCGCAGCACCTCGGCCCTGGCCCGGGACGCTGCCTCACGCTGCAACCGGACGACACTGCCCACCGCGAACGGCACCACCACCCACGCCGAACCCGGGATCACCCCGAGCAGGCCGGGCACCGCGGTTGCGCTGGTGAAGATGTGGACCAGCAGCACGACGAGGGCGGCGAACGCCGTCGGCACCGAGGTGGCCGGCGGGCGGTGCCTGGCCAACGTGTAGACCGCGATCATCAACGCCAGCAGGACCGGGCCGTAGGTAAAGCCCAGAACCAGGTACGTCGAGGTGAGGGCGGCGGCGACGAGCAGCGTCACCACCGGTTGGCGACGCCGCAGCACCAGGACCAGCCCGGTGGCCGCCACCAGTACCAGGCCGACGCCGTCGATCGGCCGGTGCGCGGTCGCAGTCCAGTGGTCGGCACCCAACGTGCCGACGATGCCGGTCAACGTGATGAGGACGGCGAGCACGGCGTCCCCGATCAGCGATTTCATCGCGCGCATGTTCGCAGTCTCCGCGATGCGGGCGGCGCAGGGGTCGGCCGAGGAGCGAACATGCCTCTACTCTTCCCGACGTAGCCGACGGTGCCACGCCAGTTCGGGGAGTCGTTGCAGCCACCCACGGGGACCTGGGCTCTCGCACTTGAGGGCGGCGTCGGCGAGCAGCGGGTGGTGGCCGTCTAGCAGGACGATGTCGGCCGCGCCTACTAGTTCGGCGATCTCCGGTGCCTGCCGCACCTGCACGCGGTGGTGTCGATGTGGTCCGACATGTGGACCGCTGGATTGCGGGTGCGACGAGTCGGGGAGCGGTGTACAACGAGGGCGTCACGCGGACAAGACGTGCCGCCCGGTGCGCCTGCGCAGCTGCCCGCCTGTTTCCAGGAGGTGCTGTGCCGTGAAAATTGTGTGCATCGGAGCCGGCCCCGCTGGGCTGTACTTCGCCATTTCGACGAAACTGCGGGACGCCGGGCACGACGTGACAGTAATCGAACGCGATCCGCGCGGCGCCACTTATGGTTGGGGCGTCGTGTTCGGGGATGATCTGCTGGACATGCTGTACCGCAACGACCGGGGAAGCGCTGAGCGGATCCGCGCGGCGTCGACGTTGTGGCAGGGACAGGTCATCGAGATGTGCAGCCAGGACAAGGCGTATCTCGGGGGGTACGGCTACAGCATCAACCGCGCCACGATGCTGGAGATCCTCGCCGAGCGGGCGACGGACGTCGGGGCGCACATCGAGTACGAGCGCGCCGTCGACGACCTTTCCGAGTTCTCCGACGCCGACCTGATCGTGGTGGCCGACGGCGCGAACAGCCGGATCCGGGGGCAGTACGCCGACGAGTTCGGCACCCGGGTGGACCAGGGGCGCAACCCCTACATCTGGCTGGGCACGGACCGGCGGTTCGACATGTTCACCTACGACTTCGAGGAGACCCCGGAGGGCTGGATCTGGTTCCACGCCTACCCGAGCAGCGCCGGGGGCAGCACCGTCGTCGTCGAATGCCAGGAGCTGGCCTGGCGGTACCTGGGCCTGGATCGGCTAGGCCACGAGGAGGGCACGCGGGTGCTGGAGCGGATCTTCGCCCGCCCGCTGCGGGGCTGTTCGCTGGTCAGCCAGTCCCGCGGGAAAGCCGCTTCGTGGCAGCGCTTCACCCACGTCTACAACGAGTCGTGGCTGCACGACAACATGATCCTGATCGGCGACGCCGCGCACACAACGCACTTCACCATCGGTTCCGGAACCAAGTTGGCGCTGCTGGATGCGGTAGCGCTCGCGCAGAACCTGTTCGACCACGGCGACTCGAACGCAGCGTTGAAGGAGTTCGACGAGCAAGGCCACGCGCAGCTGCGCCTGGCGCAAGCCGCCGCGCGCACCAGCATGGCCTGGTTCGAGAACGTCGACCGCTACGCCAACAGCAACGCCGTGGACTTCACCTTCGCAATCGCCAGTCGGTACGGCCCGCATCCGCCGTGGCGGTACCAGCAGCACCTCGTGAACCAGAACTTCTTGGTGCGCAAGGGAAAGTTGCTTGCTGGTACCGGCCAGCGGTGGTTCCGCGCGCGTCGGCGCGGCGAATCCTGGCGCTAATGCGGCGTCCTAGCCGGGCATGTGCCCGTCCATGTGCCCGTCCATGTGCCCGTCCGGTCGGGCCCGAGTTTCCGGCGGTCCGACCGGACGCTCCGGGTGGTGCAGCCGGTAGAGGTGGGCGTAGCCGTTGTTGTTGGCCAGCAGCTCGTCGTGGGTGCCGGCTTCCGTGATCGTCCCGCGGTCCAGGTAGATGATCTGCTGCGCGTCGCGGACCGTGAGCAGGTTGTGCGAGATCACGATGGTGGTGCGCCCGGCCATCAACCGGCGCAGTGGCGCCAGGATCCGCTGCGCGGCTTCGGCGTCCAGGCTCGTCGTCGGCTCGTCCAGTAGCAGGATCGGGGCGTCGCGGATCATCGCGCGGGCGATCGCGATGCGCTGCCGCTGCCCTCCGGAGAGCAGGCGGCCGCGCTGCCCGACCCGGGTGTCGTAGCCCTCCGGTAGCTGCTGGATGAACTGGTGCGCGTCGGCGGCCTCGGCCGCCTCGACCAGCTGATCGCGGGTGGCGTCCGAGCGCCCGGCCAGGATGTTGTCCGCGATGGTGCCGTCCAGCAGCAGGGTTTCCTGCAGCACGATCGCGATGTTGGCGCGCAGCGCGTCCAGGTCCACGGCCCGCAGATCGATGCCGTCCAGCAGGATCCGGCCGTGGGTGGGGTCGTAGAAGCGCAGCAGCAGCTTGGTCAGCGTGGACTTGCCCGCGCCGCTGGTTCCGACCACTGCGGTGGTTTGCCCCGGCAAGGCGCAGAAGCTCACCCCGCGCAGCACGTCGGCGGTGGTGTCGGGGTAGCGGAAGCCGACCCGGTCGACCTCCAGACGGCCGGTGATCCGCCGCGGCAGCGGGATCGGATGCGCCGGGTTCTGAACCAGTGGGCGCTGGTCGAGCAGGTCGATGATGCGCTCCGCACTGGCGGACGCGGCGAAGACGGTGTTGGACAGCTGGCCGAGGCTGCGCACCGGCGTGTAGAGCTGGGACAGGTAGACCAGGAACACCAGCAGCCCGCCGAGGCTGATCCGGTCCGCCGACAGCTCGTAGATGCCGACGCCGAGGATGGCCATCACGCCGAACACTTCCAGCAGGTCGACCAGCGGGGAGAACAGCGCGCCGACTCGCACCGAGGCCATCGCGGCGGCGACGTTGCCGCGGCTTTGCCGGGTGAAGCGGTCCACCTCGGCCTGTTCCCGCCCGTAGGCCTGGATCAGCGGCGCGTTGCCGAGGCTTTCCTCGGCGACGGTGGAGATCGAGCCGCTGCGCCCGCGGACCTCGCGGGATGCCTCCCTGATCCGCCGCGCGAAGAACTTGGCGACGACCCAGAACAGCGGGGCCCCGACCAGTGACACCAGGGCCAGCAGCCAGTCGAGGTAGAACAGCACCCCGGCGAACAGCAGGACCTTCACGACCGAGGCGAAGGTCTGCGCGACCCCGGACAGCACCAGGCTCTCGATGGCGGCCACGTCCCCGGTGAGCCGGGACAGCGTGTCGCCGATGCGCCTGCGGTCGAAGAACCCGATCGACAGGGTGTGCAGGTGGGCGAAGACCTTGGTGCGCAACTTGTTCAGGAAGTTCTCGCCGATCCACGTCGCGAGGTATTGCCCGCAGAAGTCCAGCACGCCCGACGCCAGTGTTATCAACGCGTACGCCACCGCGATCGCGGGAAAGAGCGAGAAGTTGCGTGGGGTCAGCACGTCGTCGATGAGCACCTTGAACAACCAGATCGCGGCCGCGTCCAGCAGCGGCGATACCAGCACCAGCACCAGGCTGACCAGCAGCCAGCCGCGGTATTGCCGCGCATCCGGCCAGAAGCGGCGGAAAACCTCGCGCACCCGCACCGTCGGCGCGCGCTCGACCAGCCCCTCGGTGTCCCGTTCGGCCGGCCGGAACAGCCAGTTCACCAATCCCGGCAAATCATCACCCCCACTTACAGGCGTAGCTCCCACCCCGGGAGGAGTGGGAGCTACGCGTCTACACGGTCCTGTGGACGTCTAGGACGGTCCTGTGGACGTTAGGGCTCATCACCAGCAGCCCCAACCGCCCCAGCCACCCCAGCCGCCCCAGCCGGAGCCCCAGCCAGAGCCCCAGCCGGAGCCCCAACCGCCCCAGCCCCAGCCGGAGCCCCAACCGCCCCAGCCGCGGAACCGGTCGAACCTGAACGAGTCCTTGATCTGCATTCCCATCACCATTTTCGGTCGATGCACGTCACGTGCCGGATAACCCTGAGATCCGGCGCGCGCTTGCATGCAGCGCATGGAGATTCCAGTCCCCCGCAGACCACCCGAGCGGAACGATCTGGGCCCTGGATCGAACGTGTGCCCGGTGGGAGCTTTGCGAACTGCGGACCGGCCGGAAATCTTTTCTCCTGCGCCGGGCCACTTCGCTGGTGAGTCGGTCTTCCCCAGTAGCCGATGTCATTTGGCACTGACCTCGGCCGGCTCTTTCCTCGATGTGACCGGTTCCCACCTTAAGCGGTCCACCCGGGGAGGACAAGCTGGCTTTCGTGTTGTTTCGGCGGATTTTTTCGCCTTTGCAGACCGCATAGGCGCCGTTCGCGAGGGATCCGGGTATTTAGTCCCGAGCTTTTTCCCGTGCTTTGTTTCGGTGTTGAGGGAGTGGGTATTGAGCACGATCCTTTTTAGGTCGCTGGCCGCGCTTTCACATGCGGGAAATCAATCATGGGCATGTTTTCGGCGAACCTGGATCCATTGGGTTGGAAAGTATCGGACAGCGCAGTTGGTTAATAAATTGTCGGCGATGATGCCCGTCGGACGTGCGCAGTCCTGGCCGGTCAGCCGGCGAATAGGTGCTGGAAGAACGTCGTCAGCGAATTGGCCATTGCGCTGATCGCCGACACCAGCAGGTCGAACCCGGACCGGACGGCGTCCGCCGACCCGACCGGGTCGCGGACCAGCAGCGAGCCAAGTACGACGACCACGAGCGCCACGACCACGATCACGGCCTTGCGGTCCATGAGCTCAGCCCCCTGTCCTACCACCCTCGACGCCGACGAGACCCTACCCGGCGGCCACCGGCAGCTCACCACCCGCGTGGGGAAAGCCGATCACATCCGGCCGCCGATCACAACCGGCCGCGCCGGTCGCGCCGGGAGATGGGCCTGGTCAGCCGGAGGCTGACGCGGGAACCGGTCCGGTAGGGGAGCTCTTCCAGGTGGGTGCCGCCGCGGCGTTCGGTGTGCGAGGCTCGGAGAACGACGGCGAAGTCGAGTTCCCTGGAGCGCCGATGAGCAGCCCGGAGTATCAGCACCTGCGGACCGAACAGGATGGTCCGACCGTCCGGATCACCATGAACCGCCCCAAGAGCCGCAACTCGTTGTCCGCGGCGCACCTCGCCGAGCTGCGGCAGGCGTTCGAGGCGGCGGCCGAGACGAAGGCGACCGGGATCGTGCTGGCCGGCGCGGGTCCGGTGTTCAGCTCCGGGCACGACTTCGGTGACATGGCCGAGCGCGACCTGGCCGGGATGCGCGAGCTGCTGCGGTTGTGCGAGTCGGTGATGCGCACCATCCATGCGGTTCCGCAGGTGGTGATCGCGCGGGTGCACGGGCTGGCGGTGGCGGCCGGTTGCCAGCTGGTGGCCACCTGCGACCTGGCGGTGGCCGCCGAGTCGGCCGGTTTCGCGCTGCCCGGCGGCACAGGCGGCTGGTTCTGCCACACGCCGGCGGTGCCGGTGGCCCGCTCCATCGGCCGCAAGCGGCTGATGGAGATGGCGCTCACCGGCGATCCGATCGACGCCGCGACCGCCGAGCGCTGGGGCCTGGTCAACCAGGTGGTGCCCGACGCGGGACTGGACGAGGCCGTCGCGGCGCTGCTGGAGCGAGCGACGCGCGGCAGCAGGCAGGCCAAGGCGGTGGGCAAGCAGACGATCTACGCGCAGCTGGACCGGCCGGAGGCCGACGCCTACGCGATTGCCACCGAGGTGATGGCCGCGACCTCGCAAACCCCGGACGCGCGCGAACGGATGCAGTCGTTCCTGGAGAAGCGCGCCCCGGCCTTCGGCGACTGAGCACCGAGATCGCGGTCCGCGCAGGCACCATGACTTTCTGCCCTGGACCGACCAGTTGGCGCTGCGAACGATGGTGCTTGACCCGGAGTTCGTGAGGATGTGGTAGTGGATGGCACACGTCTCTGCGCCATCTTATGACAGCGTGTGTTCGGCGCTGTCCCTGACGTGTCGAGCGCCCTCGGTGCACAACTGCCAACCATGGAGGTGGCTGCTCGCCGAGCGATCACTGCAGCTCTTCCTGGACCTTTCGCGACTGCCGGAGGAGCTCGATCCGGCGGGGCGCGCGCAGGTGATCAGCTGTGGCGCCGCACTGAACTACGTACGGGTCGCGTTCGCCGCGCTCGGGTGGCGGGCGTTGGTACACCGCCTGCCGAACCCGGCCCAGCCCGGACACCTGGCGTCGATCCAGTTCAGCCCGCGCGATCACGTCTCCCCGGAGATGGTCGCGCTCGCCGGTGTCGCGGGTCAGCGGCGCACCGCGCGGTGTTCATTCCGCGCGGAGCCGGTTCCGCCGGAGTTGTTGACGGCCCTGCGGGCCGCGGCCGAGACGGAGCACGGCGTCCTGGTGCGGGCCGCTGAGCACCGCTCGCTCCTGGTCGACGCCCTGCGGAGAGCCGGGCAATACCGGGAAACCCCCGAATACCAGAAGGCGATCGCCGATCTGGACGATCCCGAACCGGCGGTTCCGGTGCTGACCGACGAAGCGGTGCTCGCGGTGCTGGCCACCCGCGGCGACCGCGTCGACAGCTGGCTGGCGGTGGGGGAGGCGCTCAGTGCGGTCCTGCTGGCGGCGGCGCGGGAGGGACTGGTCACTTGCCCGCTGAACCAGTTGGGCGAGGTAGCCGAGGAGCGGGAACGGGTCCGGGCGGCGGTCCTCGGCGGTGCGGGGCATCCCCAGTTGGTGCTGCGCCTGGGCTGGCCGGCTTCGGACGAGCCGCTGCCGATGATGCCGCGCCGGGTGCTGGCGGACTCGATGGAACTGCTGCCGCCGCGCCGTTGATCGTGCACAGTAGAACTCTACTGTGGACTTCCAATGGTCACCGGGGACGCCCGTTCAGGAGGCTTGGCGCGTGCAGGACAACGGGTTTCGAGCAGGCCCAGCAGACGCGAAATCGGTGCGCCGCTGGCGGCGCCGGCTCGCCGGCGAGCACGAGGAGGCCAAGGTCTACCGGGAACTGGCCGCCCGGCGCTCCGGCGAGGAGCGGGAGATTCTGCTGGGGCTCGCCGAGGCCGAGGAACGGCACGCCGCCTACTGGGAAGAACTGCTCGGCGACGAGGTCGGTCCGAAGCGGCGCGGCCAGTTCCGGATGCGGCTTCTGGTGTTCCTCGCCCGCCGGTTCGGTTCGGTCTTCGTGCTCGCCTTGGCGCAGCGTGCAGAAAGCCGCACACCGTACCGCTCCGACAGCGACGCGCCCCCGGCGATGGCCGCCGACGAGCGGATCCACGAAGAGGTGGTACGGGCCCTCGCCGCGCGCGGGCGGGCCCGCGTTTCGGGAACTTTCCGCGCGGCGGTGTTCGGCGCCAACGACGGCCTGGTCAGCAACTTGGCGCTGGTGCTGGGCGTCATCGGCGCGAACGTACCGACCTCGACCGTGCTGCTGACCGGCTTGGCGGGGCTGCTGGCCGGCGCCCTGTCGATGGGGGCCGGCGAGTACATCTCGGTGCGCTCCCAGCGGGAACTGCTGGCCGCGGCCGCCCCGAATCCCGACGCCCGCGCGGTGGTGCCCTACCTCGACGTCGATGCGAACGAACTCGCGCTGGTCTACCGGGCCCGGGGGATGTCCGCCGACGAAGCCCAGCGCCGCGCGGAGGCCCTGTTGCGCGACCCCAAACCGCCGGTGCCGCCCGAAAAGCCCGCCGACCACCACGAGATCGTCGGCACCGGCACGAAGGCGGCGCTGTCCAGCTTCGCCTTCTTCGCCTCCGGCGCGCTGGTCCCCGTGCTGCCGTTCGCGTTCGGTCTCACCGGCGGCCTCGCCGTCCTCATCGCCGTCGTGCTCGTGGGCCTAGCGCTGATGCTCACCGGCGCCGCCGTCGGCGTGCTCTCCGGCGCCGCGCCGCTGCGCCGCGCCTCGCGGCAGCTCGCCATCGGCGCGGGAGCAGCGGCAGTGACCTACCTGCTCGGGTTGATCTTCGGCGCGACCGTCGGGTGAGCGATCACCGGTCCAGCCGGGCCATCCCGGCGGGCGTGTAGCGCTCGCCGGCGGCGGCACCGGGCGGGAACAGCTCGGACAGCTCGGCCACGACCGCCGGGTCCAGCTCGGTCGTGGCGGCGTGGATGTTGGCCTGCACCCGCTCGATGCGGCGGCTGCCCGGGATCGGCACGACGTCCTCCCCCTGGGCCAGCAGCCAGGCCAGCGAGAGTTGCGCCGGGGTGAGTCCCAGCGCTTCGGCCCGCTCCCGCAGCGGCCGGGTCAGCTCGATGTTGCGGCGCAGGCTCTCCTCCTCGAAGCGCGGGTACCGCTGCTTGCGCACTTCGAGGTTCTCCACGTCCGAGGCGCTGCTGAAGGCACCGGTCAGCACGCCGCGGCCCAGCGGCGAGTACGCGATGAGCGCGACGCCGAGCTCCCGCAGCGCGGGCAGCAGTTCGGCCTCCGAGTCGCGGGTGAACAGCGAGTACTCCTGCTGCACCGCCGCGATCGGGTGCACCGAATGGGCGCGGCGCAAGGTTTCGGCGCTGATCTCGGACAGGCCGAGGTGCCGTACCTTGCCGGCCTGCACCAGCTCGGCCATCGCCCCGACCGTTTCCTCGATCGGCGTGGCCGGGTCGAGCCGGTGCAGGTAGTAGAGGTCGATGTGGTCCGTGCCGAGCCGGGCGAGGCTGGCCTCGACCGCCTGGCGCACGTACTCGGGGCGGCCGCCGCCGATGTCTTTGTTGGCGCCGAACTTGGTGGCCAGCACGACCTCGTCGCGGCGCTTCGCGAGCAGGCCGCTGATCAGCTCCTCGTTGTGCCCGTCTCCGTAGGCGTCGGCGGTGTCCAGGAAGTCGACCCCGAGGTCGAGCAGCTGGTTCAGCAGGCGGGCCGACTCCGCGTCGTCGGCGGCGCCGTACACCCCGGACAGGCCCATCGCGCCGTAGCCGATGGCGCTCACCAGTGGGCCACTGCGACCCAATCGACGACGGGGCAGGGACGGTTGCGACACGTGCGCTCCGATCAATGTGGTTGGCTTTCGGTCCTGCTCCCAGCCTAGTCCCGCCCGGTCGGCCGGCTCAGCATCTGGACAGACCACAAAGGACGATCGAAGTCGGCGCGCGCTTCCGCCTTTACCCGCGGTGTGGTCTGGTCGAGACTCGGAGCTTCGAGTGCGAGCGAGGAGAACTTGGCATGACGGAGCTGGCTGACCTCACGGCCGTGGATCTGGCGGCGGCGTACCAGGCGGGCGAGATCTCGCCGGTCGAAGTCATGGATGCCGTGCTGGAGCGCATCGATTCCTACGAGCCCAAACTGTGCGCCCTCTACGCGCCGGACCCCGAAGGTGCGCGCGCTGCAGCGCAGGCGTCGGAACAGCGTTGGCGTGCCGGTACCCCGGCGGGGCCGATCGACGGGGTTCCGGTGACGGTCAAGGAGAACATCGCGACGAGGGGAACGCCCGTGCCGCAGGGCACCGCGGCCACCGAGTTGTCCCCGGCTGGCGCAGACGCCCCCGCCGCGGCGCGTCTGCGGGAGAGCGGCGCGGTGATCTTCGCCAAGACGACCATGCCCGATTACGGCATGCTCTCCTCGGGAGCGTCGAGCTTCCACCACCTCTCCCGCAACCCTTGGGACCTGGGCCGCACCCCCGGCGGTTCCAGTGCCGGGGCGGGTGCGGCGGCCGCCGCCGGATACGGGCCGCTGCACGTGGGCACCGACATCGGCGGCTCGGTGCGGCTGCCCGCCGGGTGGTGCGGCGTGGTCGGGCTCAAGCCCAGCTTCGGCCGGATCCCGGTCGCCCCGCCGTACCCGGGCCGGGTCGTCGGCCCGCTGACCCGCACGGTCGCGGACACCGCGCTGCTGACGGCGGTGCTTTCGGCGCCGGACGCGCGAGACCACACGGCGCTTCCCCCGGCCGGTGTCGACTGGACGCAGCTGGACTGCGACGTCTCCGGCCTGCGCATCGCCCTCCTTCTCGACCAGCGCGTGGGGCTGCCCGTCGAACCGGCAGTCACCGCCGCCGTGACCGCCGCGGCGCAGCTCTTCGAGTCGGCCGGGGCCGTGGTGGAACCGATCGACCCGTTCCTGTCCCGCGAGATGCTCGACGGCATGGACCGGTTCTGGCGGTTCCGGTCCTGGACCGACATCTCGGCCCTGCCCGCGGAGCGCCGCGCCAAGATCCTGCCGGGCATCGCCCAGTGGGCGACCAGCGCCAAGGACGTCTCGGCCGCCGGCGTCTTCCACGGCTTCAGCCAGATGGATGCGATCTCGGTGGCCGCCAACCGGGTGGTCCGCGACTTCGACTTCGTGCTGTCCCCGGTGGCGCCGATCCCGGCGTTCCCCGCTGAGCAGGCCTACCCGACCGGCGACCCGATGCGCGCGATGGAGCACATCGCGTTCACGCTGCCCTACAACATGTCCGGCCAGCCGGCCGTGTCGGTCAACTGCGGCTGGACCCCGGAGGGCCTGCCGATCGGACTGCAGATCGCGGGCAAGCGCTTCGACGACCTGGGGGTGCTTCGCCTGGCCCGGGCCTTCGAGCAGCTCCGCCCCGCGCAGCGCCCCTGGCCGAGGTTGTGATCACCAGGTGTGCGGGTCGTCGCCCCAGCGCTCGGGGATTCCGGCGGTGGCCAGGTCGATGGCTTCCTCCACGAGCTCGACCAGCCGCTCCAGGTCTCGGCGCGGGTCGGCGCACATCGCCTCCAAGCCGATGCGCAGCGCGCCCCAGACCATCCCGACCAGCACCCGCGGCCGCATGTCCCGGGCCGGGTCCACGCCTTGCCGCGCGGCGATCTCCGCGGTCAGCCGCTCCTCGCTGCCGGCCGCTCGGCGGAGGTTGCCCGCCAGCAGCGGCGGAGTCTTGTTGATCAGGTGCTGGACGTGGAGGAACCGGCGGACGTCGTCGGAGGCCGATTCGCGGATCATGCCCAGTACTGCGTGCCGTAGGGCGGTCAGCGGCGGATCGTCGGCGGGCCGGGCGGCGAGGGCGTCGAGCACGAGGTCGTCGAACTCGGCGCCCTTGGCCAGGGCCACGTCCTCCTTGCCTGCGAAGTAGCGGAAGAACGTGCGTGACGAAATTTCCACCTCGGCGGCGATCTCGTCGATGGTGGTCGCGTCGTAGCCCTTCGCCAGGAACAGGTCCAGGCCCGCGTCGATCAGGGCGGCCCGCGTGCGCTGCTTCTTGCGGGCGCGCAGGCCACCATGGTCGGTCGGGACGGTCATGCCACTCATTGTGCCAGGCCGCGACATAAGTCATGTCGCGACAATTGGCATCGACTGACATTTTCTGTAGTGTCGGTCCCGACCGCATCCTACTACCGGCGGCTCGCGACGAAGGTCTCGATGCCGTCGAGGATCCGCTGCAGGCCGAACTCGAAGGCGTGCTCCGGGTTGTGCGCCGAGCCGTGGGCCTCGCCCGCGGCGGCACCGACGCGGGCGGCGGTCGGGTAGCGCTGCGGGTCGAGGAGCCGGCCGAGCAGCGGGGCGTGCGCACGCCACCATTGCTCGTCGGTCATCCCGCTGCGTCGCTCGACCTGCGCCATCTCCACCGAGCGGCGGGCGGCGGCCTCGGTGTGCCCCAGCACCAGGCTCAGCACGGAGTCCATCTCGACCTCGGCGAGCCCCAGCTCCGCGACCGCGCCCAGCTCGTAGTCGTACTTGGCGATCGCGTTCGGCCCCACCACCGCGCGCCCGGCCGCGACCTGCAGCATCCACGGATGGCGGCGGTAAAGCGCCCAGTTCTCCCGGGCGACCTGCGTCACCCTGGCGCGCCAGTCCGATTCGGTTTCGGGGCGGGCGGTCTCGCCGTAAACCGTGTCGAGCATGACGTCGATCAGCTCTGCCTTGCCCGGCACGTACGTGTACAGCGACATGGTGCCGACGCCGAGGTGGTCGGCGACCCGGCGCATGGAAAGCGCGGCGAGCCCGTCGGCGTCGGCGATCTCGATCCCGGCCCGCACGATGCGGTCCACGCCGAGGTCGGAACGCCCCTTTCGGCCGCTGCCCGGCCCGTCGTGGGTCCGCCACAGCAGCGCCAGGCTGCGCGCCGGATCACCGCCGCCGCTGTACTCGGTCGCCATCGCACCCGCCTCCGTACTCCGTACGACCAGATCGTAGGAGAGCGGTCGGCGCCCGCCGCGGGGTGGACGGCGGTCACTCGGCGGGATGCGACTGCAGCCACTCAGCCCAGGTGATCTTGCCCCGGCGACCGCCCGGGCAGGTCATGTCGGTGGCGATGCGGCGCAGCCGCTGCGGCGCCGGGAACCCCACCACCCGGCGGTCGCTGCCGCGGGCGCGCTGCCAGGTCCGCAGCGCATCGCGGAGGGTGAGCACTTCAGGGCCGCCGAAGTCCTCGCGCCGCTGCCCGGCACCGTCGCGAATGCATTCGACCAGGTAATCGGCGAAGTCGCCGACGTCAACGGGCTGCGTGGGCAGCGCGCCCGGAAGCGGCAGCACCGGCAGCCGGGACGCCCGGTTGAACATCCGGTCCAGCAGCCAGTGGAACTGGGTCGCGCGTACGATCGACCAAGGCACGTCGGCAACGCTGACCAGCTCTTCTGCGGTGTGCTTCAGTCGCAGGTACGGCATCGCCGGCCGGTCCACGCCGACGATCGAGACGTACAGGAAGTGCCGGACCCGGGCCGCGGTGGCAGCTTCGAGTAACCGGCTGGTGCCGTCGACGTCCACGTCGGGCGGGCTGCGCCAGAAGTCGACCGGGTGCATGAAACCCCGCTGCGCGACCGGGGAATACGTCGCCGCGTGCACCACGGTGTGCGCGGCGGCCACCGCCTCCGCGACACCTTCTCCGGTGGTGAGGTCGCCCCGCACCCACTCCATTTCGGGGTCGGTGCCGGGGCGGCGAGTCAGGACCCGCACCCGGTGCGTGGGCTTGAGCAGGCGCACCAGTTCCCGCCCGAGGTGTCCGGTTCCGCCGGTGATCGCGATTGTGTCCATGTCGGCACCCCCTGGATCAACTGTCTCACCGCGGTGCCAGGGTCGCGAAGGCTAGGGGTTCAGACCCGTGATGCCGTCGATGACGCCACCGAGATCCGGCAGCAGGCCCGGGTGCGTCGGCTTGGAGCTGCTCGGCGGGGTCGGCTCCGGCTCGGAATGCGAAGGCGGGGCCGGCTCGCTCGGCTGCTCCGACGGCTGCGTGGTCTGGGACGGCTCGGAGGACTGGGTCGGCTCCGGCTGCGAGGACTCCGCGGGGGTCGAGGTCCGGGAAGTCGACTTCGGCGCCTTCGTGGTTTCCGGGGCCGCAGTCTGCGCGGGCCGCTTGGTGGTCGTCGGCGCGGTGCCGGTGGTGGCCGGTCCAGGCTCGGGGGTCTCGCTGGCGACCAGCCGCGGCTCCGGCGTCGGGGCGGTCAAGTCCGGGACGGTGGGAGTGACCTGCGGCACGAGGAACTTCGCCCCGGACTGGGCGGCGGCCACCTGCGGAGCCGGCTCCGGCGCTGCCTGCGGCGCGTCGGTGCGGTGGTAGGCGCTGCTGACCGCGATCACGGTTAGGGACACCGCGACCGCGTAGCCGATCACCCGCGGGGGAGTGGCGTGTTGCCACGTCTTGGGTTCCACCCGCCGGTGGCGGCCCCGAGTGCGGGCTCGCGGCAACGACGACCTACCCATTGCTGTCACCCCACCTGTCGGCCGTATGGTCTGCTCGCGACGCCGCCGTTCACTCGAACGAGTGAGGGCGGCCGGTCGAACCCTACGACACTGCGGGTCCGGGTCGCCAGCCCCCCGGTCCGACGGGGATTACAAGATCATCACCGGTGGGGCGGTGGTGCGGCCGCCCGGCGGACCAGAACGGCCCCGCCGCAGGCGAGGCCGGAGTCCATTCTGGATGATCAGCGGTGGCCGATCAGGCGGATCTCGCGCCGCAACTGCGCCACCGCATCCTTCAGGCCGTGGCCCGACGACTCCTTGCCGTCCAGCACATCGGTGAACATGACAACACCCAAGATCAGCACGAACAGCAAGGCCACAACGACGACGAACATGTTACTCACCCCTTCTGCCCAGAACTATCGATCAAGGCCGCCGTTCGTTACTGGCTATCCGGCGGATGTGTCGCGGGACGCACGCGGCGGAGCGGACGGGTGCGGGCGCCGAGGCGTGCCGCCCATAGGATTGCGCCGTTGTCCAGGACCGGCCGAACGGGTGGCTCCGGCCAAAACCCGCGAAGACTAGCCTGAGACTAGCCTGGAGAAATGGCGAAGAACCGGCCCAATCCAGCGCAATGGGTCTGGTACGCCTTCGGTGGCAGGCTTCCGGACCGGTGCGCCGAGTGGGTGTTGCACGACGTCACCTGCCCGACTTGGGTGCTGCGGCACCTCGCCCGCGCCCTCACCCAGCTGGCGCCGTTCTGCCTCCTGGTGCTGCTGCCCGGTCCGCTGTGGATCAGGCTGGTCTCGATCCTGCTGGGCTTGCTGGTCGGGCTGTTCTACTCGGTCTGCTACCTGGGCGAGACGGCCGAACACCGCGCCATCAAACACGGTTTCGCGCCGGGTGTCGCACGCGAGACCCGGGAGCTGCGCCGGGACGTGAACCGGGCGGCGAGGCACGGCGTCGGCTACCAGCCGTGGTGGGAATAGCGGATAGCGGCGGATGAACCAGCTCAACGCTGCCAAGGGCGACTCCACCACCAGTGCGACCCGGCGTTGGCCGACACCGAAATAGCCGTGTACTGGACGGATCGCGCCGACCGGCCGACGTCGCCGGGACCGCTGCCCGGCGATGACCGGGCGGACCTCTTGGTGGCGGGCGGCGTAACCCTCCTCGACAGTCCCGGCATCGGCATCGGCCTCGGCAGCTGAGCGAACGGCCCGTTTGTCTCGTCTGCCGGAGTCAACGGGCCGTTCGCCTAGGTCGCTAGGCGTCGGGGTCGATCCAGTCTCGGTCGCCTTCTTGTAGCCAGTCGCTGATGCTGCTCAGCTTCGAACCGAGCACGTCGGCCTGTTCTGGGCCGATCAGGATGTGCCGCCCGGCCGAATCGGTGACGCGCACTTCGGGAATCCGCAGTGCGACGGTGACCGGCCCCTTGCCGGCCTGCGCCGGAATGTGCCAGGACTTTTCCGTGGCGGTTTCGGACATGATCCGCAGTTCTAGTTCGGTCCGCTTCCGTGCGAGCTCGCCGCTCATACCCTCTCCCGAATTGATCTCATGTTTGCCCTGGTCGCAGGGTTGACGCAGTGAAGCTCGCACGATGCAATGCTTGCAAGCAATCATCCGATCAGGTCATTGTGGACGGTCCGCTGGCTTCGAGATCCTGATCAAAACAACGCTTCGCAGGAGGTTGCCATGCCGGGGAACCGCCATACGTCAGTACGTTCTCGCCAGATAGCAAACGAATTGCGGCGATATCGGGAGAAAGCGGGGCTCAGCTGCACTGAAGCAGGTGCCAAGCTGGGGGTGTCCGGTAGCAAGATCAGCCGCATCGAGACCGGCGTCAGCGGCCTGCAGATCGAGGACGTGGCGGCACTGCTCGGGCTCTACCACGTCCCGGCTGTGGAACGGCACACGTTGGTCGAGTTGGCCAAGAGTGCCGATCAGAAGGGCTGGTGGGAACGGCAAACAGGCTTGCCGCATAACTGGAAGAACCTCATGGAGTTCGAAGCCAAGGCAAGCCGCATCCAGAACTTCGAGACGACGTTCGTCCCAGGACTGCTGCAGACGCCCGAGTATTGCAGGGCGATCATCCAAGGCATCGACGCCACTTTGACCGAGGAAGAGCTCGACCAGCTCGTCGCGGCGCGGATGGCGCGCCAGATCGTTCTCAGCAGGAGCCGAGCGCCGCAATTCCTTGCTGTGATGGACGAAACCGTTCTGCGTAGGCCTATCGGTGGGTCTGGTGTCATGAAGCGGCAGTTGCAGCACCTGTTGAACGTTGCAGGTGCGAGCAATGTCAACCTCCTCGTGGTCCCTGTGTCGGCAGGTGCCTATGTCGGTCTGCACGGTGCCTTCTTGGTGCTTGAGTTCGATGAGGAGCCCGACATTGTCTACGTGGGCAATCACTACACCGAGCTGTTTCTGGAGGAAGATCAGGACTTGGCTTCCTACCGCCTAGCGTTGAGGAATATCCTTCATGCAGCCCTTGCATCGGGCGCAACGGGCGATCTGATTAGAAATATCGCCGCTGAGCACTGACCACACGAGGAGCGTGGATGTCTGCGCTAGAGTTGACCAATGCCGACTGGCGCAAGAGCAGCCGGAGTGGGGCGAACGCCAACTGTGTCGAGGTCGCGTTTGCCGGGCCCGGCGTCGGGGTGCGGGACTCAAAGGACACCGACGGTGCCGTCTTGGCCTTCCCGGCCGATCGGTGGTCTCGGTTCGTCGAGTCGCTGCGCTGAAGGCGGGCCATGGATCTGCGCAGCACGAACAGGCGGCCGACGCTGGCGCCCGGCCGCGCCCGGCGCGGACGCTGGTGACGCACGTGGTGCGTCGTGCTGGTGAGATAGGTGGTGCAGTCTGCCGTCGGCTACTTGGAGGAATGACATGGGCAAGGTCACGGCCAGCGCGGAGCGCCGGACCGGCGCATCCGCGGAGCAGGTGCGGACGATCATCGCCGACTACGCGCAAAGCAGGCCGAAGATCCTGACCGAGCACTACCGGGACTACGCGGTCGTCGAAGGCGGCACGGGTGCGGGAACGATCGCGACCTGGAAACTCCAGGCGACCTCCAAGCGCGTGCGCGACGTCAAGGCCGTCATGAGCGAGCCCGAATCCGGCAAGCTCGTCGAGACCGACGCGAACTCCAGCATGGTGACCACGTGGACGGTGCGCGAGGAGAACGACGGCTGCCTCGTGCGGATCGAGACCACGTGGGAAGGCGCGAAGGGAATCGGCGGATTCTTCGAGCGAACGTTCGCCCCGGGCGGCCTCAAGCGCATCTACTCCGAAGTCCTGGACAACCTGGACGCGCTCGCCAAGCAATCGTGACAGCGGTGTCGCGCTCACCGGACGAGCCGCGGCGAGCACGACACACCGGCGCTTCGCCTGTTCGAAGGAATTCGGGTGGCGGGGTGCCGGTGTCTTTCTGGCATCTTCGCTCGCCGCACCGCGTGTCCCGATCGCGTCGCGCCGAACGGGAACTCTGGGTAACCGCTTGATCATTGCGCGTGGTGGCCGCTGGTCATACCTTCAGTGAGCGGGCCGACCGGCTCGTCATGGTCGCCCTCCGAACGTCGTCTTAGAGGGCATCACGGACCGAAGGGGTGCAGCGCAACCATGCCCAACATCGTTCGTGCGGCGCTGGTCCAGGCGAAGTGGACCGGCGACACCGCCTCGATGGTCGACCAGCACGAGAAGCACGCCCGCGCTGCCGCCGGCCAGGGCGCCCGGATCATCGGCTTCCAGGAGGTCTTCAACGCCCCGTACTTCTGCCAGGTGCAGGAGGCGGAGCATTACCGCTGGGCGGAGCCGGTTCCGGACGGCCCGACCACGCAGCGGATGTGCGCGCTGGCGCGGGAACTCGGCATGGTCGTCGTCGTGCCGGTCTACGAGATCGACGGCCCCGGCTTCTACTACAACACCGCCGCCGTGATCGACGCCGACGGCAGCTACCTTGGCAAGTACCGCAAGCACCACCTGCCGCACCTGCCCGGGTTCTGGGAGAAGTACTACTTCCGTCCCGGCAACCTCGGCTGGCCGATCTTCAACACCGCGGTCGGCCGGGTCGGCGTCTGCATCTGCTACGACCGGCACTTCCCGGAGGGCTGGCGGGCGCTCGGGCTGGCCGGCGCGCAGCTTGTCTACAACCCGTCGGCGACCAGCCGCGGCCTCTCCTCTTACCTGTGGAAGCTCGAACAGCCCGCCGCGGCGGTCGCCAACGAGTACTTCATCGCGGCGATCAACCGGGTCGGCGTCGAGGAGTACGGCGACAACGACTTCTACGGCACCAGCTACTTCGTCGACCCGTACGGGCAGTTCGTCGGCGAGCCCGCCAGCGACACCGACGAGGAACTCGTGGTGCGCGACCTCGACTTCGACCTGATCGACGAGGTCCGCCAGAAGTGGGCGTTCTACCGCGACCGGCGCCCCGACGCCTACCGCCTGCTGACCGAGCCGTGAGGGAGCGACGATGACGAGCACGCACTCCGAGTTGACCAAGCGGCACCGCGCGGTGCTGCCGGACTGGCTCGCGCTGTACTACGACGAACCGATCGACATCGAGCGCGGGGAGGGTCGGCACGTCTGGGACGCCGAAGGCAACCGGTACCTGGACTTCTTCGGCGGCATCCTCACCACGATGACGGCGCACGCGCTGCCCGAGGTGACCGCGGCGGTCAGCGCGCAGGCCGGCCGGATCCTGCACAGCTCGACGCTGTACCTCAACCGCCCGATGATCGAGCTCGCGGAGCGGGTCGCGGAGCTGTCCGGCATTGAAGACCCGCGGGTGTTCTTCACGACCAGCGGCACCGAGGCCAACGACACCGCGCTGCTGCTGGCCACCGGCTACCGCGCCTCGAACCAGGTGCTGGCGCTGCGCAACAGCTACCACGGCAGGTCGTTTTCGGCGCTGGCGGTGACCGGCAACCGCGGCTGGTCGCCGACAAGCCTGTCCCCGGTGCAGACGGCGTACGTGCACGGCAGCCGTCGACGCGGCACCCCGCTCGCCGGTCTGCCGGACGAGGAGTTCACCGCCGCGTGCGTGTCCGATCTGGAGGACGTGCTCGGGCAGTTGCACGGCAACGTCGCCTGCCTGATCGCCGAACCCATCCAGGGCGTCGGCGGGTTCGCCAGCCCACCGGACGGATTGTTCGCGCGGTTCAAGGAGGTCCTCGACCGGCACGGCATCCTGTGGATCAGCGACGAAGTGCAGACCGGCTGGGGGAGGACCGGCGAGCATTTCTGGGGCTGGCAGGCACACGACGCCAACGGGGCACCGGACATCGTCACCTTCGCCAAGGGCATCGGCAACGGCCTTTCGGTCGGTGGCGTCATCGCCCGCGCCGAGATCATGAACAGCGTCCGCACGAACTCGATCTCCACCTTCGGCGGAAGCCCGATCACCGCCGCCGGGGCGCTAGCCAACCTCGAGCACCTCCTCGCCAACGACCTGCAGAGCAACGCCGCGCGCGTTGGTGCGGTCCTGCGCGAGGAGCTAGACGCAGCGCTCGGCCGGGTCCCGGCGGTCGTCGACGTGCGGGGCAAAGGCCTGATGATCGGCGTCGAACTGGCGCACGCCGACGGAACGCCCGCGCCGGAGATCGCCACCGAGGTGCTCGAATCGGCCCGGCGGCGTGGCTTGCTCATCGGCAAGGGCGGGCTGGACGGCAACGTGCTGCGCATCGCCCCGCCGCTGAGCCTCACCGAGGCCGAGGCGCGCGAGGGCGGCCGGATCCTGCTGGCGGCGCTGGAGGAGGCGGGGCGGCAATGAGCCGGACGATTATCCGCGGTGGCCTGGTGATCACCGCGACCGAGGAGACCCGAGCGGACGTGCTCGTCGACGGCGAACAGGTCGCCGCGATCGCCGCGCCCGCCGTCGCCGAACAATGGGTGTCCACTGCGGACAGCGTGATCGACGCGTCCGGGCACTACGTCATCCCGGGCGGCGTGGACGGGCACACGCACATGCAGATGCCCTTCGGTGGGACATTCGCCTCGGACACGTTCGAGACCGGGACCCGGGCCGCTGCGTGGGGCGGTACCACCACGATCGTCGACTTCGCGATCCAGCCGGTCGGCGGCTCCCTGCGCGAGGGCCTGGACGCTTGGCACGCCAAGGCTGATGGGCAGTGCGCGATCGACTACGGCTTCCACATGATCCTCTCCGACGTCGGCGACGAGGCGCTGAAGGAGATGGACGTGCTGGTCGCCGAGGGGATCACCAGCTTCAAGATGTTTATGGCC